>NZ_JBIUPM010000001.1:4800000-7934650 GCF_044628355.1 Nocardia sp. N2S4-5
TGCAGCAGAACCTCGCCCGCATCGGCGTGAAACTCACTATCGACACCAAGCCGGGCACCGGATATTTCACCGACTTCATCCAGCCCGGTGATTTCGATGTCGCGCAGTGGTCGTGGGTCGGCGACCCGTTCCCCTTGACCAACCTGTTCCAGATCTGGGGCTACAACCCGAACGACCTGCAGGGCAACTACGGGCGCATCGGCTCTCCCGAGCTGAACGATCTCATCGAGAAGACGGTCTCCGAACTGGATCCGGCCAAGGCCATCGAGCTGGCCAATCAGGTGGACCGCAAGATCTTCGAGGAGGGGCACTCGCTCCCGCTGCTGCAGACGCCGGGCATCGTGGCGGTGCGCGCCAACCTCGCCAACTACGGCGCCCGCGGCCTGGCGACCTACAACTGGACGAAAGTCGGCTTCCTGAAGTGATTTCCGGCTCGGGCCATCCCCTGGCCTATCCGGTTCTGACCACGATCGGCGCCCTGGTGACCTGCCTCGCCTGGGCGCCGTTCGCCGATTCCGAGCAGCTGAGCATGCTGGCGGCGGTGGGATTCGTCGTGCTGGGGTACACGGCGGTGCGGCTCGCCGTCGCGTTCGCGGTCCTGCCGGTGCGCGGCCTCGCCCCCGGTATCGCGGACTGCAGGCGGGTCCGCCAGCAGCACCGGCTGGTCAGCCGTTCCTGGCTGGAGTTGGCGGCGGACGGCCGGACCCGGTGGCTGCCGGTCTATTTCGATCCGGCGCTGGTCACGCTCCAGGCGGCGACGGCCCGATGCGGCAGCGGGGCCTTGCGTATCGGGAGTCTGCGCCTGTATCCGTCCGGCCCGCCGCGGGATTCGGAGCCGCCGGGCCGCTTGGCGGACAATCCCACGCGACCGGATCCGGACGGCCCGGCGCGCGCCGAACAGTCGGCCCGGTTCGGCCGGCGGCTGCTGCTCGATGCCCAGTCGGCCATCGCCGCGCCCTTCGCCGGACTGCTGTGGGTCTATGTGGCGGGCGGCGGTTTCGTCGCGTTCCTCGGCGCGACCACGGTGGCCGCGGCCGTCGTGACGTGGCTCGGGGCGATCCGGGGCTCGGATCCGAGCTGACCCTTCTTTTCGATCACACCGCGGGTTGCTGCTGCGTGGAGCAGTGGATGCCGCCGCCGCCCTCGACGACCGCGTTGTACTCCACCGGCACCACCTCCCGGCCGGGGAACGCGTCGGCCAGGATCCCGGCGGCACGGTCGTCGCCGCGGCGGTCACCGTAGGCGGGCATATAGACGGCCTCGTTGCCGACGTAGAAATTGACGTAGGAGTACAGGAAGTCGGGGCCGCGGTCGCCGGTCAGTGCGGTCGCATCCGGTTGCGGCAGTTCGATGATCTCGAAGCGGCGGCCCGCGGCGTCGGTGGCCTCGCGCAGGATCTCGCGGGCCCGCACCGCGGCGCGGGCGAAGACGTCGCCCGGATCCGGGTGCACCGGCCAATCCACCAGCACCACGCCCGGCTCGGCGAAACGGGCGACGGCGTCGACGTGACAATCCGTGACATCCTCGCCCGCGACACCCTGCAGCCATACGACTTTGGTGACGCCGAGCATTTCGTGCAGCGCCTTTTCGATCTCCTCGTGCGCGAATCCGGGATTGCGGTTCGGGTTGACCAGCGCGCTCTCCGTGGTGAGCAGGGTCCCTTCGCCGTCCACCTCCAGTGCGCCGCCCTCGGCGACGATCGGCGCGACCACTCGCGGAATACCCGCGTGCTCGAGCAGTTTTCGCGCGACCTTCGCGTCCATGTGGTATTCGGACTTCTGTCCCCAGCCGTTGAAGTTGAAATCGATTCCGGCCGGTCCGTCCGGACCGGTGACGAATATCGGCCCGGTGTCGCGAATCCACAGATCGTCCAGTGGCGCGGGGACCACCTCCACTGTCGTACCGCATGCCCGGCGCGCCTCGTCGACCTGCTCGCGCCGGGCCAGCAGGGTCACCGGCTCGTGTGCGGCGATCGCGCGGGCCAGTCGCACGATGTCGGCGCGCACCAGCGGTAGCAGCTCTTCCCACACCGATTCCTTGGCCGGCCATGCCAGCCAGGTTCGGGCGTGCGGAGCGGTTTCCGCCGGCATCACATAGCGCGTCATGCGCTCGACGCTACCGACTTTCCGGGCACGCACCAAAAGAAGTTCGCAATTCGGCGAAGCGGCCACTCTTTCGCTCCGGAAACATTCTCGGCGGCTGAATCTTCAATCACATGGACATATTCGCGCCCTCGAATTCCGTGACTGAGACAGAATGTCTCCCGAGGCACGGATGGGCACGCCCGCCGGGGGCCCAAAATGCAATAGTGCGTTTGCAATTCCCGTTTCGAAACTACGAATCCGCTGGCGTTCAATCGGTTTCGGCGTCGGGACCCAGCACGGCGTCGAGCAACCGCCGCAGCGCCCACTCGAACTCGGCGGGTGCGTCGGCGGCGGCCAGATGGGGTCGCGCGGTGACGAGAGCCGGATACCGCCCGGCATCGATGTCGAAGCCCGGATGCCCCAGCGGGTGCTCGTTGACCACGTAGCCGAGCAGCAGATGCCAGACGGCGCGGTAGGTGCGCGCCGCGACGTCCGGGGTCAGGCCCGCCGCCAGCAGGGCGTCCAGCGTGGCATCGGCGAACGGCAGGGCGGTGGCCGTCACCGACGTGGCCTCGATGATCACCCGGCCCGCCCAGGGGTGGTCGAGCAGTACCCGATGCGATCCCAGCCACAGGCGCAGGATCCGCTCCCGAGGCCGGCCGGTCCGCACGACCGGAAACGCCTGCGCCAGATCCTCGTTCAACAGCGCCAGCAGTTCGCGCCGGTCGGTGATGTGCCGATACAGCGAGGCCTGGCCGGTGTTCAGTTCCTGCGCCAGCCGCCGCAGCGTCAGCGCGGCCAAGCCCTCCGCGTCGGCCACCCGGCGCGCGGCGGCGACGATGGCGTCCCGGGTCAGCGGTTGTGCGCGCACCTCACTCCCTTCAGCCGTGCCGCCGAGCCTAGGCGGAGGCGACATGGACCCGGCGGCGGGGCGCGGCCGCACCCACCCGAACCCCGACCACCACGTCCGCGCCGACGCACCGCGCCGCCATGCTCGCGCTGGCGCTCGGCGTGCTGTCCTACGGCCTGATGCAGACCATGCTGGTACCGGCGATCGGCGTGCTCCAAGCGGCGCTGCACACCACCACGACCGCCGCGACCTGGGCCGTGATGAGTGCGCCGCTGCTCGCCAGTGCCATTCTCACGCCGCTGGTGAGCGGGCTCGGCGACCGGTACGGGCGGCGGCGGACGCTGCTCGTCGTGCTGGCGCTCTATCTCGCCGCGACCGTCGCGGCGATGCTCGCCCCGCACATCGGCGTCCTGATCGCGGCGCGCGCGGGACAGGGCATCAGCCTCGCGGTGCTGCCGCTGGCGTTCGGCTCGGTGCCGGACATCCTGCCGCCCGAGCGCGTGCACGCCGGGCTGGGTCTGCTGTCCGGCCTGGTGGGCGGGGCGGCGGGCATCGCGCTGGTGTGCGGCGGGCTGATCGTCGACCATGCCTCGTGGCGTTGGCTTTTCGTTGTCGGCGCCGGGCTGATCACGGCGGCGCTCGTGCTGACCCAGCGGTATGTGCCGGATGGTCCGGGCACCGGCGCCGGGCGGCTCGACCCGGCGGGCACCACGCTGCTGGCGGGCGGACTGTGCGGCGTCCTGCTGGCGCTGACCGTCGGGCCGACCGGCGGATGGCTGTCCGTGCCGACGCTGACGCTCGCCGCCGGTGGCGTGCTGCTCCTGCTCGTGTTCGGGTGGGTCGAGCGGCGTTCGCGGCAGCCGCTCATCGATATGGACCTGGTGCTGCATCGGCCGATCGGCGTGGCCCATCTCGCGGCGCTCACACTGGGCGCGATGCAGTTCATGTACTACGTGCTGGTGCCCAAGCTGGTCGAAACACCCTCGGCGGCGGGCGGTTTCGGCGGATCGGTCACGGCGGCCGGGCTGGTGATGCTGCCGTCGACGCTGGTGGTGCTGCCCGCCGGGGCGGTGGCGGGAAGGGTGATCGCGCGCCGCGGACCGCGCCTGCCGCTGGCCGCGGGGCTGCTGCTGGTCGCCGCGGGCGCCGCGCTGCTCGCCGTGGCGCACGGGACGATGTGGCAGGCGGCGGTGTGCGCGCTGCCGATCGGCCTCGGCACGGGCCTGGTGATGACGGCGCTGCCCTCGCAGTTGCATCGCGTCGTCGATCCGGGCCGGGCGGCCACGGCCAACGGGATCAACACGGTGTCCCGGACGGTCGGCGGTGCGCTGGGTAGCCAGTTGGGCGCGGCGCTCGTCGCGGGCTCGGCGACCGGCGGCTTCCCGACCGCGTTCCGGATCGCGACCGGCATCGGAATCGCCGGGGCCGCACTGCTTCTCGGTGCGGAACCGGCGTGACCCAGCGGCGCTGTCAAGCTTCGCGCGTCGCCTTCTTCGCCCTCCGGCGTTCCAGTTCCCGCTGGTCCAGCACGGCGGCCTGCTCGGGGGTCGGGGCGCTGCCGCCGAGGCGGGCGGGCACCCAGCGCGCGCCCGCGGGCATGTCGTAGGACTGCTGGGCCCGGTCGAGCAGTTCTCGCATGCGCGAACGCAACTCGGCGGTGAGGTCGTCGACGGGCTCGTGCGCGGGGATCGGTTCGCCGAGGCGGATATTGATCGGGAAGCGGTGGCGGCCGAGCCGTCTGGGCATGTCCTTGGTCCAGACCCGCTGCGCGCCCCAGATCACCATCGGGACGATCGGCACCTCCGCCTCGATCGCCATGCGGGCCGCGCCCGACTTGAACTCCTTCAGTTCGAAGCTGCGGCTGATGGTCGCCTCCGGGTAGACCACCACGATCTCACCGTCGCGCAGCGCCGCCACGGCCCGCGCGAAGGATTCCGCGCCGGCGCTGCGGTCCACGCCGATCGCCTTGCAGTGCTTCATCAGCCAGCCCACGATGCCGCGCTCGAGTTCGGCCTTCATCATGTACCGGACATTGCGGCCCGATTCGCGGCCGACCAGGCCGACCTCCATGAAATCCAGATAGGCCGTGTGGTTCACGGCGAGCACCGCGCCGCCCGAGCGCGGAAGGTGCTGCTGCCCAGCGATATCGATGCGCAGCCCCTGCGCCCGGAACAGCGTCCGGACCAAGCCGGTGAGCACATCGAAGACCGGTTCCCGCGCCATATTGTCGAAACTCCCTGTACCTACTGCCGCCGGTCCTACTCCACGGCGTCGTCCGCGGCCGCCCGGCGCGCGGCCTTCTCCGCGGCCTCCGCGGCATCCATCGCGTCGGCCTCGGCCAGCGTCGGGGCACTGCCGCCGAGCCGGGCAGGGACCCAGTATGCCCCTGGTTCGTGCACATAGTTCTGTTGTAATCGCGCCAGCAGCTGCTGCATGGTGGTGCGCAGCGTGCCGGTCAGCTCCGCGGCGGCCGCGGCGATGTCGCCGTCGGTGACGGCGGGCGGCCGGATGGGCTCGCCGACGGCGATCGAGATCGGAGTGTTGGTCCGCCCCAGCCGCTTCGGATGTCCCTTGGTCCAGACCCGCTGCGCGCCCCAGATCACCATCGGGACGATCGGCACGTCGGCCTCGATCGCCATCCGGGCCGCGCCCGACTTGAACTCCTTGATCTCGAAACTGCGGCTGATGGTCGCCTCGGGATACACGCCCACCAGTTCGCCCCGCCGCAGATACTCCACCGCGGCTTGATAGGAATCCGCCCCCGCCGTCCGGTCCACCGGAATATGCTTGAGCGCGCGCATGATCGGACCGGAGATCTTGTCGTCGAAGACCTCCTTCTTCGCCATGAAACGGATGTAGCGCTTCGGCGTCCGCGCGGGCAGCCCGGCGTAGGTGAAGTCCATGTACCCGGTGTGGTTGATCGCGATGACCGCGCCACCGGTCGCGGGGATGTGTTCATCCCCGCTGACCTCGAACTTCAGTCCCTGTGCGAAGAAGACGGTCCGGGCCAGGCCGATGATCGTCCGGTAGACGGGTTCCACAATTCCGCTAGCGTAGTCCCTGTCACAGACGACGCTCCCGGCGCACGCACAGGAAAGAGGTTCACCGCAGTGAAATGCCCCCGACCAGCATCGCGGGAACGACGCCGCCGGGCAGGCCGGGGAGCGCTACTCGCGGGCCTCGCCGCGCTGGCCGTCGCCGCGGCGACCGGATGTGATTCGCGCGTCGGGATCGAGGGCACCGACTACGACGACGGCGAGACCGCGGCCGCGGCACCGGCCGCCGCGCAGCCGGTGGTGCCCGCCGCGGGCGAGACCGCGGTCACCGTCTCGCTGGAGACCGCCGACTCCGCCGCCGCGGACGCCCTCACCCATTGGGCGATCGATCTGCAGGAGCTGCCGCAGGCCCGGCTGGTGGACAAGTGCTGGACCATGGCCCCGCGCAATGTGGAAACGATGTACGCCGACAAGCAGGCGATCCTGGCGGCACTCGCCGAACCGGGCGTCGACGACGGCACCGCCCTCGTCTGGAAGAGTCCCGCCACCACCGCGAGCCGGTCCGCCGTCACCGTCGTCGCGCAACGCTCCGATATCGACACCGGCTACGCCTGCCCGCGGGTGTTCCCGTCCGGCACCGAGATCGGCTTCACCGATGCCGATGCCCGCCACACCGTCCGGCGCTATCTGGCCCGCGCCGCGGGCACTCCGCTCGACCCGGCCGACCGGGAGGCGACCCACCCGCTGGTCTGCGCGGCGAACTGGGATCCCACCGGCACCGGCCGGGCCGCGACGCCGCCGCTGGCCACCAACCCGAACAAACTCACCGGAGTGAAGTCCTTCGTCGACGACTCGATCACCTCCGAGCAGCTGCGCACCGGCTATCTGACCGTGTCGGCGCCGGTCACCGACAGCACGGGCGCCCAGCAGGAACGGACATTCACCGTGAAGGCGACGGACCAGGGTTACTGCGTCGGCGACGTCTCCTCCTAACGGCTACCCTGGTTGGCTGGTAACGGTTCAGGAGGGACTTTCTTCGTGCAGATCACCAGCGTCGGACACGCCGGATTTCACATCCGCACCGCGGCCGGGACGATCCTCTGCGATCCGTGGGTCAACCCGGCGTATTTCGGTTCGTGGTTCCCGTTTCCCGACAACACCGGGCTGGACTGGGACGAGCTGGGCGACTGCGATTTCCTGTACGTCTCGCACCTGCACCGCGACCACTTCGACGCGCGGAATCTGATCGACCACGTCAACAAGGACGCGACCGTCCTGCTGCCGGACTACCCGGTGCCGGATCTGCGGCGGGAACTGGAGAAACTGGGCTTCCACAAGTTCTTCGAGACCGAGGACTCGGTCAAGCACACGGTGCACGGTCCGGGCGGCGACCTCGATGTGATGATCATCGCGCTGCGCGCGCCCGCCGACGGGCCGATCGGCGACTCCGGTCTGGTGGTCGCCGACGGTGAGACGGTGTGCTTCAACATGAACGACGCCCGGCCGGTGGACATGGACGTGCTGCACGAGCAGTTCGGGCACATCGACATCCACCTGCTGCAGTACTCGGGCGCCATCTGGTACCCGATGGTCTACGACATCCCGAATCGCACCAAGTCGAACTTCGGCAAGCAGAAGCGCCAGCGCGGGATGGACCGGGCGCGCAGCTACATCGAGCAGGTCGGGGCGACCTGGGTGGTGCCGTCCGCGGGGCCGCCGGTGTTCCTCGACCCGGAACTGCGCTACCTCAACGACGACCGCGGCGACGAGGGCAACATCTTCCCCGACCAGATGGTGTTCCTGGAGCAGATGCGCATCCACGGCAATGCCGGTGGGGTGCTGATGATCCCGGGCTCGACCGCCGACGTGCGCGGCGCCGAACTGAACCTCACCCACCCGGTCGATCCGGGCGAGATCTACGACGACAAGGCCGGGTACATCGAGCGGATGGCCCAGCGACTGGCCCCGGTGCTGGCGGCCGAGAAGGCCACCTGGGCAACGGATGACGGCCCGCTGCTGCCGCGGCTGAAGGAGCTGTTCGAGCCGATCATGGCGCAGAGCGACCTGATCTGCGACGGCATCGGCTACCCCGTCGGCCTGGTGCTCGGCGACGAGACCGTGGTGCTGGACTTCCCCAAGCGGGTGGTGCGCGGGCCGATCGACGGAGAAGGCAAGTACCGCTACGGGTTCCGCATCGAACCGCAGCTGGTGCGCACCGTGCTGCGCGACGGCGAGCCGGACTGGGTGAACACCATCTTCCTCTCCACGCGGTTCCAGGCCTGGCGCATCGGCGGGTACAACGAGTACCTGTACACCTTCTTCAAATGCCTCACCGACGAGCGCATCGCCTACGCCGACGGCTGGTTCGCCGAGGCGCACGACGATTCGGCGTCGTGCGAGATCGCCGGCTGGGAGGTGCAGCGTCGCTGCCCGCACCTGAAGGCCGACCTGTCGAAGTTCGGTGTGGTGGAAGGCAATACGCTGACCTGCAATCTGCACGGCTGGCAGTGGGATCTGGAGACAGGCCGCTGCAAGACCTCCAAGGGCCACGAGCTGCGCTCACGCAAACTGGTCTGAGCGCGAAACCGGGACAGCGCAACATCTTTCGCGCCGCCCTGTCACGTGTGCGAGGCTAGGGCCGCCGTCCGGCGAACGCGCGGGCTTTTTCGAGTATGCGCAGGGTGGCGACCGCATCGTGTGGGTCGACCGGCACCGGGGCGTCGTCGAGCAGGGCGGCGGCCACGGCGGCGTAGAAGGCGCGATAGTCGCCGGGTTCCGTGGGCGTCGGGCGGGTGTCACCGTCGGTGCCCAGCAGCCCCCACCGCTCGGGTTCGACCGTGCCCCACGGCTTTCCGTCGTCCGGGCGGCGGCCCGAGCGCAGTGCGTCCTCCTGCGGATCGAGGCCGTAGGTCACGTAGCCGCTGTCCGAGCCGAGGACGCGGAACCGGGGGCCGAGTTGCGGCGCCACGGCACTCATCCACAGGTGTGACCGCACGCCCGACGCATGGGTCAGCGCCAGGAAGGCGTCGTCGTCGGTGGGCACGTCCGGCCGCCGGGAATCCAGTTCGCAGTACACGTCGGTGACCGGGCCGAACAGGGTCAGCGCCTGATCGACCAGGTGACTGCCGAGGTCGTAGAGGATGCCCGCGCCGTCGGCCACGCCGCCCACCTCGCGCCAGCCGCCCTTGGACACCGGTCGCCACCGTTCGAAGCGGGACTCGAAGCGCCGCACCGTGCCCAGCTCGCCGTCCGCGATCAATCGGCGGACGGTGCGAAAGTCGCTGTCCCAGCGGCGGTTCTGGAATACGGTCAGCGGCCTCCCGGCCTGTTCCGCGGCGGCGATCAGCCGCTCGCCCTCGGCGGCGGTGAGGGCGAAGGGCTTGTCCACGACCACCGGCAGACCGGCCGCCAGCGCCTGCGTCGCGAGCGGCGCGTGGGTGCGGTTGGGCGTCGCCACCACGACGAGGTCGATGCCGTCCGGGTCGGCGAACAGCTCGTCGGCCCGCGGCGCCACCCGGACACCCGGATGTTCGCCACGCGCCTGCTCGGCTCGATCTGCCGACGAGGTCACCACCGCGGCCACCCGCAGCCGCGGCTCGGCGGCGATCAGCGGCGCGTGGAACACCGACCCGGCCAACCCGTACCCGATCACCGCGACACCCAGTTCGCGCATACCGTTCCTCTCCTGTCGTCGGTCTCCGGACATCATGCTCCCGTGGTGGGACGACGCGCCGCGACGCCGACCGCGAGGAGGGTGAGTGCGCTGCCCACGAGGGTCGCGGCGGACAGTCCGGAACCGGTGGGCAGCGCGAGATCCAGGACGACGGCCGCGAGAAGTTGCCCGGCCACCGAGGTGAGGCCGAGCAGCAGCACCCCGATCCAGCGCACCGCCAAGGCCGCGAGCGCGATAAACACGACACCGATGACGCCGCCGAGATACAGCCACGGCGTCGTCGGGAATCGGTCCGGCCATCCGGTCCGGGCCAGCACGAGCGATTCGACCGCGACCAACGCCACCACACCGGTGGCGAAGTTGACCAGCGTCGCCGAGTAGGGACCGCCCACCACGCCGATCCGCCCGTTCATCGCCTGCTGCCAGGCCAGCCCGATACCGGACAGCGCGGGCAGCCCGATCAACGCGACCGGAGGCACGTTCCGCAGCAGGTCACCGGCGGCCGACGCCGGATGCTCGGCACCGGAGCCACCGACGGCCGCCACGGACACCGCCGCCAAGGCCAGCATCGCCCCGGCGGCGCGCGGCGCGGTCACCGGCGTCCGCCCGCTCGGGCCGAGCCCCAGCCGATCCACCACCAGGCTGCTCACCAACTGCCCGGCCACCGTCGCCACCGTGAACGCCGCCACCCCGATCGCCGCCACCGTAAGCCCTTGGCACGCAACGAAGAACGCCCCGCACACCCCGCCCAGCAACTGCCACCACCGCAGGCCGCCCTCGGCGACGGCCCGCCACACCCGCCCCACCCCCGCCCGCAATCGGCCGCTCGCCGCGAACACCACGCCCAGCGCGAGCAGCCCGGAACCGAAGCTGATCACCGCCGCGGCCACCCCATCGCGCAACTGCTCCCCGAGCGCCCCGTTCAACCGACCCTGTACCGCCACCCCCGCACCGATGCACAGTCCGGCCGCGATCCCCCATTCCCTGCGCACCCGGCTCAGTTCTGGCCGAGGGTCCCGGTGTCGTACGGATTGTCGACCGGAACCCACCCGTTGGTGGAGAATTCGCGATCCGCGCCGGCGCCGACCAGGCCGCGCCGTTCGTTCAGGTCGTCGATCAGTTCGGACACCGGGTGCGAATCGCTGTAGTGGTAGCCCTGGGCGAGCGCGAAGCCCAGCTCGGTGAGCACGGCCGCCTGGTACTCCGTCTCCACACCCTCGGCGATCACCTGCAGATCCAGCGACTTGCTCAGCGCCGCAATGACTCCCAGCAGCGGCGGGGCGGGCGTATCGGAGCGGATGGCGGCGACGAAGGACTGATCGACCTTCAGGATGTCGCTCGGAATGGTCGCCAGGCGGCTCAGCGAGGAGTACCCGGTGCCGAAATCGTCGATCGCGATCCGCACGCCGCGCTCGCGCAGGGTGTGCAGATTGGCGATGGCGGTCTGGGATTCGGCGGCCAGCTCGCTCTCGGTGACCTCCAGGACGAGCTGGTCGGCGGGCCAGCCGGTATCGGTCAGGATGCCGGAAACCCGGTCGGCGTAATCGGTTTCGGCCAGTTCCAGCCCGCTGACATTGACGTTCAGGGTCAGGTCGAGCTGGGCGAAGGTCTCCTGCAGGCGGGCGGCGTCGGAGCAGGCGCGCCGCAGCACCAGCTCGTCCAGGTCGGAGATCAGGTCGTATTCCTCGGCGACCCGGATCAGCCCCTCGGTGGTGACATCCGGCTGGGCATTCGACGACCAGCGCAGCAGCGCTTCCACCCCTACGGCCTTGCCGCCGCCCTCGGTCAGGCTGACGATCGGCTGGTAGTGCACGTCCAGCGCACCCTTGTCGATGGCCTCGCGCAGCTCGACCGCCAGCGGCAGCTGCCGCGACGACTCCAGCACCGTGCGGTTGCGCCCGGCCTGCTTGGCCCGGTACAGACCGACATCGGCGCGGCTGACCAGCAGCGATCCTGATTCGCCCGGCTGCCAGGAGGTGACACCCGCCGAACATCCCGTGGTCACGGCCGCGCGCAGCTGCTCGGTGAGCAGGATCGCGGCCTGCTCGGTGGTGTTGGGCAGCAGCAGCGCGAAGGCGTCGCCGCCGTAGCGGGCCAGCCGCTGATCCGGCTGAAGCAGCTTCTGCCAGGTGTCGGAGACCCGTTGCAGCACGGCGTCACCGGCGCGGTGGCCGAGATGGTCGTTGATCTTCTGGAACCGGTCCAGGTCCACCAGCACCAGCGCCAGGCCCTGCCCGCTGCGGGTGGCGTGCGCGATGGCGGCGTTGAGGGCGCGGTCGAACCCGCGGCGGTTGAGCAGCCCGGTGAGCACGTCGATGTCGGCGTCGGACGCCATCCGGGTCAGGATTCCGACCACGATGCCCGCGCCCACGGTCACACCCGCCGGGATCATTCCCGACCACCACGGCAGGCCGCGCGAGGGCACCGCCCACAGACACAGCACGACGGCGAACAGCACATGCGCGGCAACCCACTGCCAGGCGAAGAAGATCGCGGCATCGCAGGCGACGAAGACATAGAACGCGGCCAGGCTGATACCGCCGACCGTATTCGGGAACCAGTGCACCGCAACGGTGACCAGCACCGTGGCCATCGCGACATAGGCGTGGTGGATCGAATGCGGCAGCCGCGGACCCCAGATGAGCAGACTGACCCCGAGCACCAGCGCGATCGCCGCCGCGATGCCGACCAGTGGCCGATTCCCCTCGTCACCCGGTGCGATGACAGTGATGAGCAGGCCCAGCACCCCACCCATCACGTAGAACGCTCCGGTGGTCCGAGCCATCACCATTGCCGTCGCAAGCGCCGATGCCGTCCGCACCCGCGTGCGGGTATCGCCGCGAGACCCGATTCCTCGCACGCTGCCTAGCCTAGACACAGTTGTCCCATGCAGTAGTCACATCCGCAGGAATCGACCGGCAAAGTCGCCGATTCACGTGTTCGCAACGCACGTGCCGCCGCACGTGCGGCAGTAAGCCCGTTCCCGCGAATTCTTGGTTAACGCAATGGTTCCAGAATTTCGCGGCCGACGAACGGCACCAGCGCCGCCGGTACCCGCACCGATCCGTCGGCTTGCTGATGGTTTTCCAGCAGCGCGACGATCCAGCGGGTGGTCGCCAGGGTCCCGTTCAGGGTGGCCGCGATCTGCGGCTTGCCCTTGTCGTCGCGGTAGCGCACCGACAATCGGCGGGCCTGGAAGGTGGTGCAGTTCGAGGTCGACGTCAGCTCGCGATAGGCGCGCTGGCTCGGTACCCATGCCTCGCAGTCGAATTTGCGCGCCGCCGAGCTGCCCAGATCGCCGGCGGCCACATCGATCACCCGGTAGGGCACCTCGATGGCGGCCAGCATGTCGCGCTCCCAGCCCAGCAGCCGCCGGTGCTCGGCGTCGGCGTCCTCCGGCTTGCAGTAGACGAACATCTCGACCTTGTCGAACTGGTGCACCCGGATGATGCCGCGGGTGTCCTTGCCGTAGCTGCCGGCCTCGCGCCGGAAACACGACGACCAGCCCGCGTAGCGCTTGGGACCGGCGCCGAGGTCGAGGATCTCGCCGGAGTGGTAGCCCGCCAGCGGCACCTCCGAGGTGCCGACCAGGTACAGGTCGTCCTCCTCGAGGTGATAGATCTCCGCGGCGTGCTGACCCAGGAATCCGGTGCCCGCCATGATCTCCGGGCGCACCAGCACCGGCGGGATCATCATGGTGAAGCCGTTGGCCACCGCCCGCTGCGCCGCCAGCTGCAACAGGCCCAGCTGCAGCAGCGCGCCGTAGCCGGTGAGGAAGTAGAACCGCGAGCCCGAGACCTTCGCGCCGCGCTCCATATCGATCACGCCGAGCGCCTCACCCAGCTCGAGATGATCCTTGACGTCGAAGTCGAATTCGGTTGGCGTGCCGACCGTTTCGAGCAGGACGTAGTCGTCCTCGCCACCGGCCGGCGCGCCGTCCTGCACGACGTTCGACAGGGCGCGCTGGGCGGCGTCCAGCTCGGCGTCGGCGGCGTGCTCGGCGGCTTCGGCCTCCTTCACCTTGGCGGCCAGCTCCTGCGCGTACGCGAGCAGCGCGGGCCGCTCGTCGGCGGCGGCCTTGCCGACCTTCTTGCCCATCGCCTTGTGCTCGGCGCGCAGATTGTCGGCGGTCGCGACCGCGGCGCGGCGGGCGGCGTCGGCCTCGAGCAGAGCATCCACCAGCGCCGGATCCTCGCCGCGAGCCCGCTGGGAGGCGCGCACCGCATCCGGATCTTCGCGCAGGAATCGGAGGTCGATCATGGGTAGCCAGCCTAGAACCTGGCACGGGGCGCGGCACCACGGGACCCGCCCGCGGGAGGGTCGTGGCGAGGCCGAACGGGCGCTGTCATGATGGAGCGCGATGTCCACCGATGATGCGCCCCACGCGCCCGAACCCGAAGCCGAACCGGCCGCCACCCCCGGTCACTCCGGCCGGCGGCGGGCGCCGAAGCGACGCTCGCCCGCGCTCGCCGCGGTCGGCCGGATGCATCTGCCCGCGCACAAACTGCGCTGGGGCCTGCTGGCGGTGGCGGTGGGCGCGGTGGTGGCCGCGCTGGTGACGCTGTTCATCTCCGGCTTCCGCAGTTCGCACGGGCTGGAGGCGCACAACCCGGCCTCCCCGCAACTCGGCGGGCGGGCCGGCAGCGCGTTCGGCAGCGCGCACCCGGGCGACTGCCTGTCCTGGACCAACGCCAAGACGCTGGACCTGAACAAGGTCAACTGCGGCGACAAGCATCTGTTCGAGGTCACCGCCGACATCGACCTGAGCCGGTACCCCGGCCGCGAATTCGGCCCCGGCTCCCGCTTCCCCGACTCGCTGCGCTTCGCCGAGCTGCGCGACGAGCACTGCGCGCCCGCCGCGGCCGCCTATCTGGGCGGGCGGCTCGATCCGCGCGGCCGGTTCGTCGTCGGGATGATCAATCCGGGAGAACCGGGCTGGCGCAACGGCGATCGCACCATCCGCTGCGGGCTACAACTGGTCAGCGCCACCGGCAACGCCACCCAGCAGGCCGTCGGCAAGATCCGCGACAGCGACCAGTCCCGCACCTTCGAGTCCGGCACCTGCATCGGCATCAACCAGAGCCTGCCCACCAACGAACCGGTCGACTGCGCCAAACCGCATGCCTACGAGGTGATGTCGGTGGTGGACCTGGGCGCGCACTTCAGCGGCGGACCGCCGAACAACGCCGACCAGGACAAGTACATGCAGGACGAGTGCGCCCACGCCGCCGGCGACTATCTCGGCGGGCAGGACGCGCTGATCAACAAGACCCTCACCATCTTCTGGGACAACCTCGACACCCGCAGCTGGCTGGTCGGCAGTCACAAGCTGAACTGCCTGGTGGGCAAGGGTTCTCAGGACGGCTTCTCGACCATCACCGGCACCGCCCGCGGCGACGTCCTGATCGACGGCCAGGCCCCGGTACCGCCGCCCACCGACGGCCGCTCCACACCGACGCCGCTGCCCGGCGCCGCCCCCGCGCCCGCTCCGCCCCGGTAGGCGAATCTCCGTGGGGAAGCACTGATATGCCGGTCTCGATGTCCGACGAGCGGTTCGAGGAACTGGTCGGCGAGGCGCTCGATCTGATCCCGCCCGAGCTGGCCCGCGCCATCGACAACGTCGTGGTGCTGATCGAACCGCGCAACCCGGAAGACCCAGGGCTGCTCGGCCTTTACCACGGCATCGCCCTGACCGAACGCGTCGACAGCCAGTACGGCGGCGCCCTGCCCGACACCGTCACCATCTACCGCGAGGCGCTGCTCGATGTTTGCGGTAGCGCGGCGGAGGTGGTCGAGGAGGTCGCCGTCACCGTCATTCATGAGATTGCCCACTACTTCGGCATTGACGAAGACCGCCTGCATGAGCTGGGATGGGGCTAGTCTTGACCCGCGAAGCGGGTCAGGCCGAATAAACTTTGGACTAGAGGGAACCGCAGCGCGGGCCGTCGCGTCCAATCAACTCGTAGGGGGAATTCTCGTGGTTCCACCGAAGGGCAGGCGGATGCCGGCCCGACTGTCGCACAGCCGCCACTAGAAGGAGTTCGAGTCATGGTTGGCCACGTACTCATCTCACCCGAACTGATGCTCGCAGCCGCGGCAGAACTCGATCTGCTCGCCGAACGCCTCGTCGCGGCGTCCACGCTCAGCGGCCCGGCGACCCATGTGCTTCCTTCCGGCTGTGAAGAGGTCTCCCTGCTCGCCGCGGGACACTTCAACCACGCCGCGGCAACTCACGACGGCGCGGTCGCCCAGGGGGCACTCGAACTGCACCACGCCGCACACACGCTGCGCATGCAATGCGCCAGCTTCCTGGCCGACGACACCGTCCAGGCCGCCAGCGTCGCCGCCGTCGGCGCCGCCATCCAAGCCTAGCTCCGGATTCCACTACCACCACAGCGATCTCGAGCCATACACAGGGGAGTAACGACCATGGTTGCAGGGATTACCGGGGCTATCTGGGAAGCTCGCCCGGCCGAAATCAATTGCGCCACACTGCACGGCGGCGCGCACGCCATTCCGATCTCCGCCGCCGGCACGGCATGGGGCGCGCTGTCCGCCGTCTGGGCCGAGGCCGGCGTCACCGTCGCCCGCACGATGGCGGAACTCGGCGTCGGCATGGAGGGCCTCGGCGGTCTCGCCGCGCTGGGCAAGCTGACGGGCTTCCTCGGCTGGGCCGGTCAGCAGACCGCCATGGCCGCCACGATGGGCGCCAAGGCGGCCGGCAACGCGACGGCCTACGCGGTCGCGGCGCTGGCGATGCCGAGCCCGCCGGAGATCACGGCCACCAACGCCGCCGTGGTCGCCGCGCACACCCCGCCCGGGATCGCGACCGGCAGCTTCGCCGCGGCGGAGGCCGCCCGCTTTGCGATGGACACCCGCGCCGCGCTGGTGATGGAGACCTACGAGGCCGCGACGACGGCGATCGTGACGGCGCCGGGCGAGTTCCTGCAGCCGCCCCCGATCGTCCCGGGCGCCGGGTCGGCCGTCGAGGGCGGGCAGGCCGCCCAGGGCGCGACGCTGCAGGCCTCCCCGAGCGACCCGCTACAGGCCACCATCGCCGCGGCGCAGGCCGCCGCGAGCAACCCGGCCGTGGTGAGCGCCGCCACGCAGGCCGCGCAGTCGGCGGCGTCCATGGCCGTCAGCGGCGTGAGCACCGCGGGCAACGTCGCGGGCACCGCGATCACCTCGGCCGTGCACGCCGGTTCCGGCGTCCCGAGTTTCGCGACTCCGATGATGTCGTCGATGGGCGCGGCCGGTGTGGCCGGCGGCGCCGCGGCGGCCACGCGCACGGTGTCGCTGACCGGTGGCTCCAGCGTCGGTATCGGCAATAACGCCGGCTCGCTCAAGCTGCCCGAGGGCTGGGGTTCGAGCGGCGCCATCGGCGGCGGTTCGGCCGGTGGCGCGGCGGGCGCGGCGACCGCCGAGCCGGTGACTCCGGGTCAGCTGGGCACGCCCGCGGCGGGACGCTCGACGGGCGTCGGCGGCAATCCGCTGCTCGGCCACCAGGCATCCGACGACGAGGACGAGTCGGCGGACAAGGGCAACGATTATCTGCGGGGGGATCACTTCGGCCAGGGCGGCCTCATCGCGCCCGGGGTCATCGGAGCCGATTCCGCCGCGGAGAGCGCTAGGTGACGGTGCTCGGGGCTGGGCACGGACCGTCCACATTGGACGCGGTCGTGCTGTCGTTCGACGAGTTCCGGTTTCTCCAGCAGCAGCTGGAACTCGCCGATATCCCGGTCGTACTGGCCGCCAATCGGTACTACGACAACGAGGTCACCTACGCCGAGGCCATGACCGCCGCGGCCCGGTCGCTCGCCGAGCGCGAACTGCTGCTCGGCGAGGAGGTGCTCCCCGAACTCGCGGAGCGCATGGGCGCGCTGAACCGGCCACACTGGGCGCTGGAGATGCGCTGGATCGTTGCCGACACCGTGAACCGGCTGTGCATCGCGAAGGGTGACGATCTCGAGGTCGTCGCCCTGCGCGGGCAGAACACCTACGTCATCGACGAGGCGGGCCCCGACCTGCCGGGCACGGTCATCGCCGCGCTGGGCCCGGCGGTCCCGCTCGAGCTGTACGGCATGAACGCGCCGACCGAGGAACTCGCCCCGATCCTCGGCGACACCGGCGACAGCGCCGCCACGGCGGAGCGCCTCGCGAAGATCGGCAAGCCCGACCAGGACGCGCCCACGCTGGCGGCCGCCCTGGTGGACATCGAGTCCGCCGCGGAGATCATCGGCGTCATCTACGGCGACGGCACCCGCGATTTCACGCCCAACCACATCTCGGTCTTCAACACCCGGCACGGCCGCTTCATCGCGACCGCCAGCATGTCCGAAGACGACGTGAAGTGGTCGTCGCTGAGTTCCGGCACCTCGGCCCGGTTGCGAATCGCCGTGCAGGACTTGATCGATTCGATGCCGCTGCGCGCGGACTTCCCGCACGGCAGCACCTCGCCGCTCGGCACCTAACCCATCGGATCGTCGGCGGTCGGTTCGATATCCGTTTCGAACGGCGGGGTGTAGCGGCCCCACCGCACACATTCCCAGCCCGAGAAGGGATCTCCGTCGCCGCCGGACGCGTAGTTCGGGACCAGTTCGATCGTCTCGGTGTTGTCGAGGTGATTGTTCGTCGCGAACGGCGGTGCCACGTTCCCGAGCACCCGTCCGGCCAAACGCATTGCGGCGCCGTGACTCACGAGCAGGATGTCACCTTCCTCGCGCAGGTCACCGGGCGTCAGATAGGTCAGGCGCAGGTGTTCCAGCACGAGCAGGTACCGGTCCAGTACCTCCTGGCCGGTCTCTCCGCCGGGGAGCCGCACCTCCAGCTCGCCGTGGTGCCAGCGGTGGTACACCTCCTGGAAAAGCCGATGCGCCGCATCGGAATTCGCGCCCTCGAGGTCACCGACCTGCACCTCGTACACGCCGTCGAGCACCTCCGCCGGCACCCCCGTCACCGATTCGATGTGACCGGCGGTCTGGCGGGCGCGCAGCGCCGGCGAGCTGAACAACCGGCGCGGCGGCACCGGCAGGCTCGCGCCGAACGACTTCGCCTGCGCCACACCGCGTTCGGTCAGCGGCAGCCCCGGCACCCGGGTATCGAGTACTTTCGCGACATTGCCCTCGGTCTCGCCGTGCCGCACCAGAATCAGCTTGCCGGCTCGGTTCGGTTCGCCGGTGTCCGCGGTGGCCGTCACAGGTCCGCTGCCCCCTTTCGCAAGTCCTCCAGCCAGGCCGTCGCCGATTCGTCGGGCGGCGGCGGGGTGCCGCTCGGCGAGTTGGCGGGCCACGAACCCAGGTAGCGGATCCGGCCGGCCGTGCGATGCAGCGCCTTGAGCGCCTCCGCGACGGCGGTGTCGTCGATATGGCCGACACAGTCGAGGTAGAAGCGGTAGCTGCCCATTCCGGTGCGGGTGGGCCGGGATTCGATGCGGGTCAGATCGACTCCGCGGGTGGCGAATTCGGCGAACACCCGCATCAGCGCACCTGGCTCGTTGACCAGCTCCAGCACCACCAGCGAGGTCCGGTCGGCGCCCGTGCGCGGCGGCGCCGGGCACGGGGGCGTCACGAGGGCGAACCTGGTCACCGCCTGGTCGTGGTCGGCCACCCCGGCGGCCAGCACCGCCAGGCCCAGGCGCTCCCCGGCCAGCGTGGTGGAGACGGCCGCCTCGGCGTGACCGTTCACGACATCCTCCGCGGCGGCGGCATTGGAGGCCGAGGTGTACAGGCGGGCGGCCGGCAGATGCTCCGCGAGCCATATCCGCACCTGTGCGGCGGCCACCGGATACGCGGCGATCGTGCGGACCTCGTCCAGGGCGATGCCGTCGCGGGCGACGATCGTGAAGGCCACGTCCAGTTCGGTCTCGGCCACGATCTGCAGCCGCGGGCCGACGGCCAGCGCGTCCAGCGTCGCCGAGATCGAACCCTCGACCGAACTCTCGATCGGCACCACCGCGCCCTCGACCGCGCCGGACCGGATCAGTTCCAGCGCGGCACCCTGACTGGGCGCGGGGACGCGCTCGACCGGTCCGTCGAACAGGTTCGCGGACTCGAACTGGGCGAGGGCCATCTCGGTGAATGTTCCCGACGGCCCGAAATACGCGATACGCGGCACGGATACGACATTACTGGGCGTCGGGGACACGCTCGGATTTTGTGGGAAGTCAGGTGGCCAGGACGCCGAGGCCCCGCTCCACGTCGTCCGGAGCGTCCGACTCGACCGCCAGCAGCACCTCGCGCAACGCCCGCACGGCCGGCGGTTTCAACCCGCGCAGGAAACCGATATCCGGTTCGCGCAGAGCTGCTCGGATGTCCTCGCCGCACAGCGCGGCGGCGGTGGCCGCGACGATCGCGAGGGCCCGCTCGGCCGACGAGGTGCGGGCCACGAAGCCGATCTCGGTGTGAGCCGCGCCGACCAGGAACGCGGCCACCTGCTCGTCGGGAGCGTTGCCGTCGAGTAGCGGAGCCTCCGGCACCGCGGCGGTGGCGCGGACGAGACCGTCCACCAGGCTCGCTCTCGCGGCGCCGGGAACGGTCAGAGGCACCAAAACCGGCTCGGCGGCGGAACTCGATTCGTGCGGCACAGTTTCCACCGTAGCGATCGCAACGCTTGCACAACCTTCCGCAGTCACTTAGCTTAGGTTTACCTAATATAGCGCCGGGTTCGGACATCTGGGAGGACAGCATGCCCCGCACGACCACGACCGCCGCACCGTCCACGGCCGAACGGGTGCGCAGTGCCAGCGCACACGCCGAACAGGCGGTACTCGCCCTGCCCGGCGCCGACCCGGTTCCGACGACCGTGCACCACCTGCGTGCCTGCGGCGACGCCGTCATCGCCGTGCCCATCGACTCGTCCGCGGTGCCCGCGGCGTGGGGCCCACTCGGCTCGCCCGCCGTACTGGAACTGACCGATATGGCCCCGCTGCCGCTGCGCGAGCCGGTGCGGTCGCTGGTGTGGCTGCGCGGCCGGGTCCGCGCGGTGCCGCAGTACGCCCAGCGCGCCCTGGCTGGCGAGGTGGCCAAGGACCACCCGCATCCGGCCCTGCTGGACGTCGGGCACACCACCACGCTGCTGCGCGTGGTGGTCGATTCGGCGGTGGTGGCCGATTCCAGCGGTGCCGCCGCCGCCTGCCTGGACGAGCTGCGTTCGGCCCGGCCCGACCCGTTCTGGGAGCTGGAATCGGCTTGGCTGCAACACATGGACGCGGACCACGCCGACGTCGTCGCGCAACTCGCCCGGCACCTGCCGGTCCGGTTGCGGGGCGGCGCGGTGCACCCGCTGGCGATCGATCGGTACGGCGTCACGCTGCGCGTGGAGAGCACGGACGGCGACCACGACGTGCGACTGCCTTTCGAGGCCCCGGCCGACGACGTGCAGGCGCTGAGCCGGGCCGTCCGGATCCTCGCGGGCTGCCCGTTCCTGAACGGCATGCGCCGCATATAGGCGCGCTCGCGCCCACCTACATTGGCGGGCATGGTGTCCTCCGCTGATTCCGTACCCGCTCGGCGCGAACCCGCGACCGGCCGGGAACGCACGGCCCTCCGGATCGAGATCGCGATCGTCCTGGTGGTCACGTTCGGGCTCAGCGGCGCGAACGCCGCGCTGTCGCTGCTCGAGAGCGCGCTGGCCCCCGGCGGCGTCGGCGGGCAGACGGTGGCGCTCAATCCGTCGCGGGCGGCGCAGTCGACCATCGATCTGCTGTTCCAGCTGCTCGGCGTGCTGCGCCTGCTGGGCTGGGGCGCGCTCGGCCTGTATCTGTTGTGGCGCAGCGGAATCGGTCCGCGCTTGCTCGGGCTGGCGCGAATTCGCTTGCGGGGGGACGTGGTTCCGGGCCTGGTGCTGGCGGCGATCATCGGGCTGCCGGGACTGGGGCTCTATCTGATCGCGCACGCGCTGGGGATGAGCGTGACCATCGTGCCGAGTTCGCTGGGCGAACACTGGTGGCGGCTGCCGGTGCTGGTGCTGTCGGCCGTGGCGAACGCGGTGGCCGAGGAGGTGCTGGTGGTGGCCTATCTCATCACGCGGCTGCGGAGGCTGGGCTGGACGGAGAATCGATCGCTGGCGGCGTCGGCGCTCCTGCGTGGCAGCTACCACCTGTACCAGGGGCTCGGCGGCGGCCTCGGAAATCTCGTGATGGGCCTGGTTTTCGGCAAATACTGGCAGCGCGCGAACCGGTTGTGGCCGCTGGTGCTCGCGCACGCCACCATCGACACCGTCGCCTATATCGGTTACGCGCTTCTGCACGACCATGTTTCGTGGCTGCCGTGACCGCTCGACACGCACCGTGAGAATCGTCATCGACTCGAGATGAACCCGCGGGCGCGGCGGATCAGTAGCATCTCGATGATGAACGGCGACGACCCCCAGCAATACGCGCGGTCGCGCCGGGTGCCGCCGCCAGGCCCCGGACGCCCCGGACCGCCCCCGGGAGACCGGCGGCGCCCCGGCGGCGAACCGCCTCGGCGACCACCGATCGAACCCACTCAGGTGCTGCGCCGCGACGGCCGGCCGGACCAGCCGCTGGCCTGGTCACAGGCGCCGCCCGGCGGCAACCCGCCGCCCCCGCGCTACCGTCCCGGCGGGCGGCGGCCCGACGTGCCCGCACACGCGCCCACGCAACGACCGGAGCCGTATCGCGAACCTCCCCCGCCGCCGCCTCCGGCCGCCCCGGCCCGGCGCCGGGATCGCCCGCCCCGCGAACCGCGGGTGCGCCGCAAACGGCATTGGGGCCGCTGGCTGCTGGTGCTGCTGCTGATCATCGTCATCGCCCCGATCGCGGGCATCCTCTATCTGGACAGCTCGCTGCACCGCATCGACGTGCTCGCCGACTATTCCGACCGCGTCGGCGACACCCCCGGCACGAACTGGCTGCTGACCGGCTCGGACAGTCGCCTGGGCCTCACCGCCGACCAGGAGAGCGCGCTGTCCACCGGCAGCACCTCCGACGCCGGCGGCGACCGCAGCGACACGATCATCCTGGTGCACGTCCCGAAATCCGGCGCCGCGACGATCGTCAGCCTGCCCCGCGACTCCTACGTGCCGATCCCCGGCATCGGCCGGGACAAGCTGAACGCGGCCTTCTCCGCGGGCGGCCCGAAGCTGCTCGCGCAGACCGTCGAGACCGTGACCGGCCTGCACATCGACCATTTCGCCGAGATCGGCTTCGGCGGCTTCGCGGGCATGGTGGACGCGGTCGGCGGCATCGACATGTGCCTGCCCTACGCCATCGACGACCCGCTGGCCGGGATCGACCTGCCGGCGGGCTGCCAGCACCTGTCCGGTCCGGAGGCGCTCGGCTTCGTGCGCACCCGCGCCACCCCGCGCGCCGACCTGGACCGCATGCAGAACCAGCAGCTGTTCCTGTCGGCGCTGCTGCACAAGGCGACCAGCACCGGCACCCTGATCAACCCGTTGCGGCTGTGGCCGCTGGCCCGCGGCCTGGCCGACTCGCTGCGGGTCGACGACGGCGACCATCTCTGGGATCTGGCCCGGCTGGGCTGGGCGCTGCGCTCCGGCACGGTGTCGACGACCGTCCCGATCGGGGGCTTCGACGACGTGTCCGGCAGCGGCAATGTGCTGCTGTGGGACAAGGAGCGAGCGGGCCGGTTCTTCGACGCGTTGGCCGCGGACAAGCCGGTCCCCGAGGATCTGCTCACCCGGTAACCTCGGGCGCATGCCGAGTGACGGTCACACCCCGGACGACGAACGGCCGTTCCCGGATTTGCTGCAGGATCAGATCCGGCACGAATTCACCGCGGCGCGGCAGTATCTGGCCGCCGCGGTTTATCTGGACACGCAGCGGCTCCCCCGGCTGGCGGGCGTCTGCTATCGCGGCGCCGAGGACAAACACGCGCACGCGATGCGGATGATCCAATATCTGCTGGACCGCGATCATCCGGTCCGCGTCGGGGGCCTGGACGAGATCGTGCCGGAGTTCGAATCCGCGCGGGCGGCGATCGAATTCATGGTCCGGCGGGAAGAGTGGCTCACCGCCCGGGTGAATGTGCTGACCCGCACCGCGTGGGAGACCGGCGATTACGTGGGCGAGCAATTCATCCGGTGGTTCCTCCAGGATCAACTGGACGAGGTCGCCCGGATCACGACGCTGCTCGCGGTGTGTGATCGCGCACAGGGCAACATGTTCGATGTCGAGGAGTTCGTCGTGCGCGAGCTGCGAATTTCCGCGAAACCCGATCCGGCGGCGCCGAAAATGGCGGGCACGAGCCGTAATTGATTAGGCAATACTTGCCTCAATTAGGTCGGGCTCAATAAGGGTGTACTTGGATGACAAGCACGATGACCAGCATTAATGTCGTGCTCATGTCCACTCACCCCGAGCCCCCTCGCAGCAAGTTCCACAACCTGCTGCACGATCAGATTCGGCACGAATTCAATGCCGAGCACCAGTACATCGCAATCGCCGTGTGGTTCGACAATGCCGACCTTCCCGTATTGGCGAAGTACTTCTACAAGCAGGCCGTCGAGGAACGCAATCACGCGTTGATGATCGCGCAGTACTTCCTCGATCGGGACATGAGCATCGAACTGTCCGGTGTCGACGGCGCGAAGTCGAAATTCGAGAACGTGCGCGAGCCGATCGAACTGGCGCTGCAGCAGGAGAAGACGGTCACCGAGCAGGTCGTGCAGTTGGCCGGCACCGCCCGCGAAGAGGGCGACTACCTGGGCGAGCAGTTCATGCAGTGGTTCCTCAAGGAGCAGGTCGAGGAGGTCGCGCGGATGACGACGCTGCTGACCGTGACCGACCGCGCCGGTGCCAACCTGTTCGATCTGGAGAATTTCGTCGCCCGGGAGATGAGCAGCCCGAGCGACGCGTCGGGCGCACCGCACGTGGCGGGCGGCTCCGTCTGACTCAAGCCACCGGGTGAGCGACGCTCGGCCCCGCAAACCGCTGCGGGGCCGAGCTTTTCGCTGTGGTGCGCTATCGCAAGGTGACTTGACGCGACCGCAGTCCGTCGCGGGAACGCCGCTCGTCCGATGTCAGCGGCGTGTCGGAGGCGAGGGCCTGCGCCAGCCGCGCACCGAATTCTGCGGCCGGGGCGACCCATTCGTTCGCGTGCCGCTCCGGGTCCAGATCGAATACCGGGACGAGCAATCCGTGGGTACGGAACGATCCCGCGAACCGCGAACCCTCGCCCAGCTGCAGACCACCGGCCGCGTGTACCCGGGCCAGCGCGAGCATCAGCGCGTCCTCGTCCTCGGGGCGGACCCAGCGCAGATGCGCCTTCTCGCCGGCGTCGACCCACCAGGCCGCGCCGACCGCGTCGGCGCCCAATTCCAGCCGGTCCGACGGCATGATCGCCTGGTTCGCCTGCTCGATGGTCGCCGCGACCTGCGGATCGGGCGTCACGCCCGCGGGCACCCACCAGTCGAAATTCTGGTGCACGGTCAGATCCAGGCTCGCACCCGGATCCAGCACCTCGGTCAGCGCCGGGGCCGAGGTCTCGGATTCGGCGGCGGCCGGCAGCGACGCGCCGGGCTCGGCACTCTGCGTCCACAACACCGCGGCGGCCAGGTCGGCGGCCGGGTCGTCGGACTGGAACTGCACCTGGGCCGCGACGAAACCGGTCGGCTCGTCACCGGCGCGCACCAGCGCGGCGACCGCGCCGGGCAGCACGGTGGCGAGGGTAACGGGCCGCTCCGCCGATACGTCCGGGGACAGCTTCAGCGTCGCGGTCGCCGACGGCACGAACTCCCGTAGCGCGACGAGATCGCATTCGGCCGCGAGGCCGGCGAACGGGCGCGTCGGGACCTGCGCCGCCTGCTCCTGCGCCGCGCGGCGCTCGGCCAGACGCTGGGCCCGGTTACCGCCGGGCTTGGGACTGTTGCGCTTGCTCTTACCCACGAACGGTGAACCTACCGTGTCGGAGCGCGTCCACCGGCAGGGGCACGCCCGTTCGGGCGCGGCCGCTCACACTGTGGCGAGCACGGCCTTGGTGCGGCCCGGGTGGTTGGTGGCGATCCAGCTGACGCCGAGTTCGGCGCACAGCTTGACGTCGGCGGGGTCGTCGACGGTCCAGCAGTAGGTGGCGCGCCCGGCGGCGGCGGCCTTGTCGACCAGTTCGGGATGGTCGCGCAGGGTCCGCACCGAGGGCCCGACCGCGGTGGCGCCCACCGTGGTCGCGGCGCTGCCGCCGAGATACCGCGACGACTCGCCCAGCAAGACGGTGGGCAGCAGCGGCGCGGAACGCCGGATCCGCCACACGGCGGTGGCCGCGAACGACATCACCACGGCGCGTGAATGATCCGCCGAGGCGGGCGTCGCGATGCCGAAGCGCTGCAACTCGGCCAGCACCTTCGCCTCCACCAGCGCGCCGTAGCGGACCGGGTGCTTGGTCTCGATGAACAGCTTGGTGGGACGGCTGCGCCAATCCAGAACCAGCGAGATCAGCTCGCCGAGGGTGAGCACACCGGCCTCGGCGCCGCCCGCGCCGAAGTCCAGCTCCCGCAATTCGTCCAGGCTCATCTCGCTGACCAGACCGGTGCCCGAGGAGGTCCGGTCCACCGTGCGGTCGTGCACGCACACCAGATGCCCGTCGCGGGTCAGCCGCACATCGCATTCCACACCGTCGGCACCCTCCTGCAGCGCGAGTTCATAGGCCGCCAGGGTGTGCTCGGGACGCGTACCCGAGGCACCGCGGTGCGCCACCACGAAGGGCGCGCGACTGTCTCGGCTCACTTGGCCATGACCTCCTCGTGCTCATTGTCTCCGACCACCGGATCCGGCGCGCGCTCAGCGGATTCCGCGGCCGGGTGCACCGGCTCGATGACCGGCACGACCGGACCCACCGACGCCACCCAGCGCTTCGGCAGCCGGACGCGACCGCGCAGGTCACAACCCTCGAGCAGACGCACCAGCCACAGCGAGAGCACGGCGACCGCGGCGGCCGCCAGATCGGTCCACGCGGTGAACGCCACACCGTCGGCCTGGCCCTGCAGCGAGTCCGCGGTGCGCCAGAGCAGCGCGCCCGCCACCAGCAGACCGTTGAGCACCCATACGCACCACCAGATCCGGACCGCGCGCGGGAGCCGGGGATCGTCGCCCCGCAGGCGGGCCAGTTCGGTCAGGAAGACGCCCGGCAACACCAGGTTGACCACGGGAATCAGGCTGCCGCCCCACAGGATTCGCGGCGATCGCGGGTCGCGCCGCCCGACCCCGGCGTACGCGGATCGGCGCGCGTGCACCAGCCAGCCGATCGACCCGATCGCGGCCGCCAGCGCGAACAGCAGCGCGAGGCAGGCCGTCACGTAGACCGCGAGGTCGGACAGCAGCAGCGCCGCCGGATGGATCAGCCGGGTGCGGTTGTGCAGCAGGATCAGATAGCGGACGAACTCGGCCATCGCGGCGAGACCGAACACGACGGCCGTCGTGATCAGCAGGCGATCGCGGCGTTCGATGAAGGCGGCGAGCCTGCCGCCCGCGGCCGGAGCCGGGCGGGGCGGTTCGTCGCGCAGCCCCCAGCGCGGTGTCTCGCGGTAGCGCGGAGTCGCCGGAGTAGTGGGCCGGGCGGGGCGAGCCGGGCGGCCGTCGCGGGGCTGACGGCCCGGCGGCCGCGCCACCCAGCGATAGTTGCGGCGCTCGGCGGGTGCGTCGACCGGCGCCGGGGACAGCAGCACGCCGCGACAGCGCGGGCACCAGTGGTTCGGCCTGCCCTGCACGGCCCACCGCGCGCCGCAGCGGGCACAGGGCTGCACGACGGTACTCACCGGGCGCATCCCCCTCTCCTCGGACACATCAGTAGAGCCACCTCAGTAGATCTTCGCCTCGTCGCCGCCCTCGGTCGCCAACGGGCGGCCGGACCGCTGCCAGGCCACCATGCCGCCGACGACGTGGAACGCGTCGAACCCGACGTGGGTCAGATACTGCACCACCTGGATCGACCGGCCGCCCTGCCGGCAGACGACGTAGATCTCGGAGTCGTAGTCCAGCTCGTCCACCCGGGCGGGCACATCGGCCATCGGAATGTGCACGGCGCCGGGCGCATGCCCGAGTTGCCACTCGTCGTCCTCGCGGACGTCGAGCAGGATGGCCGCACTGCCGGGCTCGGCGGGTACCTCATCGACCGGCACCGACGGGACTTCGGGGCTCGTCACGGTCTCGATCCTGCCACGACCGCCCGACAGACGCGGAGTTCCATGGTCCTTCCCACCGGAGGCCGTACCGAACGCGCGGTCTGTTCCGGTCCGGCGTAGCCTCTCGCGCTCCCAGTTATCCACATAATCCACAACCTGATCCACAGGTTGAGGGAAGCCTGCCGAGCGACCGCCGGGAAACCCCGCCCGATACGAACACGCGGGTGACCGATCCGAGACTCCCCTCCTCATCCCGGAGCGGTCACCCGCCGCCGAGGCGGGACCACGCCGCAGGTCGAGTACATATTCGAGCTCCGCGGCGGGATACCGACAACTACTTGGACGGAGTGTCCGGCCGTCCGGTTCCCATCGATTCGAAAAAACGACAACACCGGCGAGAAAACCGAAATCCCGGGCTGCGAGCGGGCCGGTCGGTAGCCTTGTGCCATGGACGCGAGCAGGGGGTTACTCGACGAATTGGACGCGACCGGACTGAACACCGCACTGGCCGAGGCCACCTGCCTCGGCGCCGCGGTCGACGTCGCGGCCGCCCGGTTGCGACTCGAGCTGGAGGTGCTGACGCTGCCGCTCGACGGCCAGCCGGCCACGGACCGACGGGTGTTCCTGACCCTGACCGGTGTCAGCCGCGTCGCCGCGTCGCTGCGCAAACAGGAGTGGGACGATCTGGAGCCCAAGATCTTTCCGCTCACCCTGGACACCCTCGGCGAGGCCATCGCCGCTTTCGGCGGTGGCGCCCTGCACGGCTGGGATTTCATCGATGTCGACGACAGCGGCTGGTCGCTGTGGCGCGAGTTGCTCAGCTTCGACACCACGGTCAGCGACCGCCCGGCCGGGCACGTCCTGGAATTCTCCCAGCAGGAGGGCATCGATCCGCGCGAACTCGACGTCCGGGTGTGGTTCGAGGGCCTGGTGGTCGAGACCGCCGACGGCCGTCCGCTGACCGCCGCCGATTTCGTCGCGGGCGGGCAGCGCTGGTGGAAGGCGCACGACGCCTGCGACCCCCGCACCATGCTGCCGAATGTCGCACCGCCGATGTAGCGACGCCGCACTCGCACGGCGCAATTGGAATCCGGGGGCATGGAACCCGGTTGCAACGGAGCGGGTGTACGAATGATGGTTGGGTGCGCTCGAGACCTTACGAGCGCACACGGCCCGACATCATGAGGAAGGGACATCGTGGCTGAGTACACGCTGCCAGATCTGGATTACGACTACGGCGCCCTGGAGCCGCACATCTCCGGGCAGATCAACGAGCTGCACCACTCCAAGCACCACGCGACCTACGTTGCCGGTGTGAACACCGCGCTGGAGAAGCTGGAAGCCGCCCGCGAAGCCGAGGATCACGGCGCGATCTTCCTGCACGAGAAGAACCTGGCCTTCCACCTGGGTGGGCACGTCAACCACTCGATCTGGTGGAAGAACCTCTCCCCCAACGGCGGCGACAAGCCGGTCGGGGAACTGGCCGCCGCCATCGACGACCAGTTCGGTTCGTTCGACAAGTTCCGCGCGCAGTTCACCGCCGCCGCCAACGGCCTGCAGGGCTCCGGCTGGGCGGTGCTGGGTTACGACACCCTCGGCCAGAAGCTGCTGACGTTCCAGCTGTACGACCAGCAGGCCAACGTGCCGCTGGGCATCATCCCGCTGCTGCAGGTCGACATGTGGGAGCACGCCTTCTACCTGCAGTACAAGAACGTCAAGGCCGACTACGTGAAGGCCTTCTGGAACGTCGTCAACTGGGCCGACGTGCAGGAGCGCTTCGCCAAGGCCGTCGCGCAGGGCAAGGGCCTCATCTTCGGCTGATCCCCGCGCGAGCGGGCCCGCGAACCGGACGGTTCGCGGGCCCGCTTCGTGTTTCAGGCCTGTTACCAGGCATTTGGCACTCTCTGGTACTTGTGTGCCAGACATTGTTTGCGTCATTCTCGGGTACTCACCAAGCAATGAACAGGCTCGGTGAGCACCCCGGGAGGCATCCATGCGCAGTAACGATCAGGTACTGGTCACGCCCTTCCAGGCGCAGGGCCTGCTACGGGGTTTTCTCATCGGCGGCCGCTGGCCCGACACCACCAAGGAGTGGGCACAGCTGCTCGTGCTCGCCGTGCGGGTCGCCAGCCTGCCCGGCCTGCTGTCCACCTCGACGGTCTTCGGCGCCCGCGAGGATCTGCCCGACGACCCGGATCCGGGCACCGTCGGCCTGGTGCTGGCCGAGGGTCCGGTGCTGGGCGACGAGGCCGTCGAGCCCGGCCGATTCGCCGAGCACGCGCCGCCCGCGCTGATCATGCTGCACCCGCCGTCGGAGACCAGGCCGTCCCTGCCGGAGTGCGCGGCGGCGGCTTCGGGTTGCGTACTGCTGCCCGGCGTCCCGCATCTGGGTCTGGAACATCGCGCCGCGTGGGTGGAGACGGAACTCGACGGCACGGTCACCACCATGGTGAGCCGAGTCGGCGTCGACCCGAACAGCGACCCCGACACCGCCGTGCTGGCCATGCTGCTCGCCGCCTGAATCGGGTCGGCTGCCGCCCCCGGACGGGTCCCCTGCCGACCGGGGACGGGTACCCGAAAAGTTCGGCGTGGATCGCCAAACTTATTGCGCGCATTGCGATTTCGACGAAAGGATGTTGGCGCGCCCCGGTAACTCAGGGTAGGCTTCTGGACAGCGAAGGGGAGTAGCCCCGAATCACGTGATCGACATACTGACCCGCGGCGGATATCGCGTCGGGTCCGGGCACGTGAACCGGCTCCGTGCCGGTGGGCGAGACCTTCGGCCGACGACAAGACCAACCGAGCATTCGGATGCGTTGTCGGCTGAGGGCGCGCTCCGTCTTCGGCCGGCAGGCCGGAGACCTGGGAGCCGTTTCATGATCGCCACGATATTGCTGAGCTTCGGCGTGCTGTTCGTCGCCGAACTCGGCGACAAATCGCAGCTGATGGCGCTGACCTTCGCCCTGCGCTACCGGTGGTGGATCGTGCTGTCCGGCATCGCCGTCGCGAGCGTCGCGGTGAACCTGATCGCCACCGGCGTCGGGCATTTCCTCGGCGCCGCGCTGCCCACCGAGCTGATCGCGATCTGCACCGGTGTCATCCTGCTGGCCGTCGGCCTGTGGACGCTGCGCGAGGCCCACACCGCCGGCGACGAGTCGGAGGTGGCGCCCGAGACCGCGGCGCAACCACCGGGACGGGCCTTCTTCGTCGTGGTCTCGGCCTTCCTGCTCGCCGAACTCGGCGACCGGACCATGTTCGCCACCGTCGCGCTGTCGTCCAACCACAGCTGGCTCGCGGTGTGGACCGGGTCGGTGCTCGGCATGGTCGCCGCCGGAGCGCTCGCCATCGCGATCGGCATCACCGTCGGCAAGCATCTGCCCGAACGACTGATCGCGATCGGATCGGGCCTGCTGTTCCTCTACATCGGCACCGCCACCCTGCTGTCCGCGCTGGCGCCGGACCTGGGCCGGGCCCCCGAACTGGCCCTCGCGGCGATCGCACCCGCGGTAGCCGGTGCGGTGCTGTGGGGACTCGCCCGGACCACCGCGCGCACCGCTGCGGAGAGCACACCCGACCATCTCGACACCCATCGATGAGCACGCCGTAAGCACACCGCTCGACAGCGACGGGTGAGGGCGCTACTCAGCCCGGGACAAGACCAGGCTGGGTGGCCGCGGCGGGGGCCGCGCCGAACAGGTCGCCGCTGCGGCGCACCAGTTCCAGCATCGGTTCGCGCAGTGCGTGCAGCCCGGCCGTGTCGTCGGCGGCGATGCGAGTCGTCACCATGGCGCTCAGCGCGGACACCAGGGCCTGACACGCGAAACGCTGCGGCTCGGTCCGGGCGTCGAGCGTCTCGGCCAGCATCTCGACGAACGACTCCTGCAGCAGGGCGCGGCGCGCGACCGCCTGCGGGCCCACGGCATACACCTCGACGAGATACAGCCGCGCGTAGGCGGGCTCGCTCGTCAGGCCGTCGAGATACGCGGTGAGCAGCACGCGCATCCGCCCCTCCAGCCCCGAGGCCGAATCCCGCAGCGCCCCAGCCGCTTCCGCAAGACGGTCCAGCAACAGCCGGACCGCCCGCTCGTAGGCCGCCTCGAAACAGTCCTCCTTGGAACGGAACTGCTCGTAGAAGGTCTCCCGGGACACCCCGGCCCGTTTGATGATCGCGGCCACCGACGTTCCCACGTAACCGTTCTCGGCCATCGCGTCGGCCATCGCGGTCAGGATGCGGTCGCGCTGCGCCGCGACCACCGTCGCCCGGGGCAGGCCGTGACGGCCGCGGGGCAGCTGACGAACGGTGCTGGCCGACTCTGGCATACCGACGACGGTAGCACCGGGGAACACCCCTGTTCACAAACGGTTCGGCGGCGGCCCCCGGCCGAATCGCCCGGAACGCCGGTTATGGTGCTTGTTGACGGAAGGCCAGCGAGGGCCGTCACAAACGAGAGGACCAAAACACCGTGGAGATTTCGGGATCCGCCGCAATCGTCACCGGAGCTGCGTCCGGCCTGGGCGCCGCGACCGCCGCGCGCTTCGCCGACCTGGGGGCCACCGTATTCGGGCTGGACCTGCAGCAGTCCATCGAGCGCGCCGGCGACAGCGTGCCGCCGGGCGTCACCCTGATTCCGACCGATGTCACCAGCGGCGACGAGGTGGCCGCCGCCGTCGCCACGGTCGTCGAGTCCGGCGTGCCGCCGCGCATCGTCGTGAACTGCGCCGGCGTCGGCTGGGCCGGCCGGATCCTGTCCAAGAACGGCCCGCACGATCTGGAGCTGTTCCGCACGGTCATCACGGTGAACCTGCTCGGCACCTTCAACGTGATGCGACTGGCCGCCGACGCCATCGCCAAGACCGAGCCGGTCGACGAGTACGGCCAGCGCGGCGTCGTCATCAACACCGCGTCGGTGGCGGCCTTCGAGGGCCAGGTCGGCCAGATCGCCTATTCGGCGTCCAAGGGCGGCGTGGCGGGCATGACCATCCCGGCCGCCCGCGACCTGGCGCAGTTCGGCATCCGGGTGGACACCATCGCCCCCGGCATCATCGACACCCCGATGCTGGCCGGTGTCACCGAGGAGTACCGCAAGGGCCTGGAGGCGGGCGTGCCGTTCCCCTCGCGCCTGGGCCGCCCCGACGAGTACGCGCAGCTGGCGCAATACATCGTCGAACACGACTACCTCAACGGCGAGGTCTTCCGCATGGACGGCGCCCTGCGCATGGCGCCGCGCTGACGCGAGGCCGCGGACCGCGCCCGGCTGTCAGGAAGCGTCCGAGGCCGGGCGCAAACGGACCAGAACACGGCGGGTGCTGTCGATGGTGGCCTCGGCGACGGCCTTCGTCACGAAGTGGCCGACGGCGTTGACCAGGAACAGCACCACGATCGCGGCGGGAGCCCAGGACCAGCTGAGGGCCAGCAGGATGCGGTCGAAGGTGGTGTGCGGCTGCACCACCGGCTCCCAGCTGTTGAGCCGGGCCCACCGGCCGAGGAACACGCCGACCGCGCACGACAGGTGCAGGCCGAGCGTGACGGGCAGCCGATAACGGCCGAGCCCGCTCGCGTCCAGAAAACGGCCGACCTCGGCCAGGGCCAGATAGTAGGCCAGGAAGCCGCAGACGATGAACACCGTGTACAGCGGCAGCACGGTCGTCACCACGGGCCCGTCGCCGACCGCGTGGATGTCGTAGCGCAGGTGCACCAGATCGGTCACCACGTACGGCGCGTTGGGCAGGAACAGCACGAACAGCACCAGACCCGCCCACCAGAACGGCGACCGCGCCGCCGTCCCGGCCCCGCGGCCGGTGCGGAACACGAGCAGCGCCAAGGCCACCGGGATCCACGCCAGCACGGAGTTCCAGGCCATCCAGAAGAAATCTCGACGAGCCACGTGCACCAGGCTCGCCCCCACCGAATCGAGCACATTCATACCTCCATGATGAGGTACACACGGCGGTGCTCCGCGAGCCGAGCGGACAGCCCAAAGGCTCACGCCGCTCGACAGCACAAGGCCCACACCGGTTCACAGCACAAAGCCCACACCGTTATCGGTGTGGGCTTTGATGTGGTGGTCTGCGCTTACAGGGCGCGGACGCCGGAGGCCTGGGGGCCCTTCTTGCCCTGGGTGATCTCGAAGCTCACCTGCTGGCCCTCGTCGAGGCCGCGGTAGCCGCTGCCCTCGATCTCCGAGTAGTGGACGAACACGTCCGGGCCGCCCTCGTGCGCGATGAAGCCGTAGCCCTTCTCCGCGTTGAACCACTTCACGGTTCCCTGAACCATTTTCTTCTCCTGAAAGGGTTGTTGCCGGCGCCGCGGCTGCGGCGTCCGGGTCGCATCCAGACGGCGACTTGCAACTTGCCTGGCAAGGAGAAGCGACGCCCGCACAATGCTCCGCGCGAGCATGATGAACACGAACACACAAAAGATGCGACCATCTACAGTAACGCATCGGCACCGAAAAGGTTCCGGTGCCGGGGCGGCCATGACCAGGATCACAGCCGCCCCGAGCGGATCGGTCGGTCGGTTTACAGCGAGCGGGTGAGCCGCTCGGCCAGCACCTGAGCGAAGTGCGCCGGATCCTTCAGCTCGCCGCCCTCGGCCAAAACCGCCGTGCCGTACAGCAATTCGGCGGTCTGAGCGAGATCGGCGGACTTGTCGGCATCGGATCCGTGCTCGCCGTACGCGTCGCGCAGACCCGTGACCAGCGGATGACCCGGATTGAGTTCCAGGATGCGCTTCGTCTCCGGCAGCGCCTGGCCCGATGCCCGGTACATGCGCTCCAGCTGCGGGGTGAAGTCGAAGACGTCACCCACGACGCACGCCGGTGAGGTGGTCAGGCGGCTCGACAGCCGCACCTCCTTCACACTGTCGCTGAGCGTCTCCTGCATCCACTTCAGTACGTCGCCGAAGTCCTTCTCCTGCTGTTCGCGCAGCTGCTCGGAGGCCTTCTTCTCCTCCTCGCTCTCCAGATCCACCTCGCCCTTGGCGATGGACTGGAACTTCTTCCCGTCGAACTCCGGCACCGAGCCGACCCACATCTCGTCGACCGGATCGGTGAGAACCAGCACCTCGAGCCCCTTGGCCTTGAAGGCCTCCATGTGCGGCGAGTTCTCGATCTGCTGCCGGGACTCGCCGGTCATGTAGTAGATGGCGTCCTGGCCGTCCCGCATGCGCTCCACGTACTCCGCGAGCGTGGTCGGCTGCTCGTCAGAATGCGTGGAGGCGAAGGAGGAGACCCGCAGAATGGTCTCGCGGTTGTCGAAGTCCGACAGCAGGCCCTCCTTGAGGACGCGGCCGAACTCCTTCCAGAAGGTCGCGTACTTCGACTCGTCCTCGGATTTCTCGGACGCGGCGGACTGCATCTCCTTGATGGTCGACAGCACCTTGCGCACCAGGCGCTTGCGGATCATCTGGATCTGCCGGTCCTGCTGCAGGATCTCGCGCGAGACGTTGAGCGACAGATCCTGCGCGTCCACCACGCCCTTGACGAAGCGCAGATACTCCGGCATCAGCTCTTCGCAGTTGTCCATGATGAATACGCGGCGGACGTAGAGCTGCACGCCGCGCTGGTGGTCACGCTGGAACAGATCGAACGGCGCGTGCGACGGAATGAACAGCAGCGCTTGATATTCGAAGGTGCCCTCGGCCTTGAGCGGGATGGTCTCCAGCGGATCGTCCCAGGCGTGCGAGACGTGCTTGTAGAACTCCTTGTACTCCTCCTCGGAGACCTCGCTCTTGGGCCGTGTCCACAGCGCCTTCTGCGAGTTGAGCGTCTGCTCCTCGAGGATCGTCTTCTCCTGCTTGTCCTCGCCCTCACCCTCGGTGACGGTCCGCTCCACCTGCATGCGGATCGGCCAGGCGATGAAATCGGAGTACTTCTTGACGATGTCGCGGAGCTTCCACTCCTGGGTGTAGTCGAAGAGGTGATCCTCTTCGTCGGCCGGCTTGAGGTGCAGCGACACCGCGGTACCCGGCGGCGCCTCGTCCAGGGTTTCGATGGTGTAGGTGGAGCTGCCCGCGGCGGACTCCCACCGGGTGGCGGTCGTCTCGCCGGCGCGGCGGGTGGTCAGGATGACCTTGTCGGCCACCATGAAGGTCGAGTAGAAGCCGATACCGAACTGGCCGATCAGTTCCTCGGCCTCGGTCTGCGACTTCTTGGCCTCCAGCAGTTGCCGGCGCATCTCGGCGGTGCCCGACTTGGCCAGAGTGCCGATCAGGTCCACCACCTCGGCCCGCGACATGCCGATGCCGTTGTCGCGGACAGTCAGGATCCGGTTCTCCTGGTCGACCTCCAGTTCGACGTGTAGATCCGAGGTGTCCACCTCGAGATCCTTGTCCCGGAACGACTCCAGGCGCAGCTTGTCCAGCGCATCGGAGGCGTTCGAGATCAATTCGCGGAGGAAAGTGTCTTTGTTCGAGTAGACCGAGTGGATCATCAGTTCCAGGAGCTGATGAGTCTCGGCCTGAAACTCCAGCTGTTCGACGTGCTCAGTCACGACCAGATATTACGACGGCCGCGCGGTCGATGGCACGGGGCTGGGTCCCCGGAAGTCGATCATGGCCGGGACCTCGGTCTCGGCGCTCCGCGCGCCGGGGCGGCGCGGCGACATCCACTCGCGCAGCGCGAGGGTGGCGCGCACGTCGTCCTCGTTGTATTCGAGCAGGCGGGTGCGCTGGGTGAGGTCGGGCTCGCCGTCGTAGCCGACCGCGTGCCGGTACCAGCTCATCGACGCCTCGCCGCCGGCCTCCGGATCGCGCCAGGAGAACCCGGCCACGGGGGCGATCTTCTTCAGGCCCTTGCCGTTCGGGCAGATGAACTGTTCGGAGACGGCCTGGAACATGTCGACCCACTGCGGGCCGTCGACGAAATCGCGCACCTGGTGCTCGGTCGGCACGCCCGGCATGCCCGCGAACCGGCGGGCCGACTCGTAGAGCCACTTGTCCTCGGCGGTGCGCGAATAGCAATACGCCGCAAAGGTTTTCCCCGCCACCGCGGCCTCGGCGCGCACGCCCATCAGCCAGGCCCAGAACTCGGCGAACGAGCGGGCCTCGTCGGTCGTGGGCAGCGGGTCCCAGGTGACGAACGGGCGGTACACGCCGTCGAGCAGCGTGCCCCACAGGTAGGCGCCGTATTCCTGGAAGCTCTCCAGGTCGACGTCGACCTCCACGTCGGCGCGCTGCACGCGCACCTGTTCGAAGCGGCGGACCAGCGGGGCGCCGGAGATCCAGGCGCGCGCGGTGACCACCGTCTCGGCGAAGGGCTCGTGCTGCCAGTCGTCCGGGTCGTCGCCCGTCCAGCTCGCCAGATCCTCGATGGTCTGCACGCCGTGGCGGCGCAGCAGTTCGGCGCGCGAGCCGGGCGCGACCAGGCTGACATCGCGATGCTCGGTCAACCAGCGCTCGCAGCTGGGAATCTCGGGCGCGGCGGAACGGCTCCACCAGGGGCAGCGGCGGCATTCGGGCACCTTGGACGGGATCGTCGGCAGCTCGCCGCGCACCACCCCGATGCGGTCGGCGTAGCGGCGGTCGTACTCGTCGAGCAGCGGGCCCAGCTCGTGCACCAGGATGCGGTCGAAGTGGTAGCCGATCGCGCCGCCGACCAGAGCCGGGCCGGCCAGGCCGTGGCGCTGGAGCATGCGGTAGAGATGGGCCAGCCGCTGCTGGTCGCGCGGCTGGGTGCGGACCCGGACGTGCCGGTCCGGCTGGGGATCCCAGCGGTACAGGTCCGAGGTCAGCGGGTGGTGGTCGGCCGGGTCGGGCTGGCGTGGGTCGGTGACCTTGTGGTTCACCACGATCACCGGGATGTAGCCGCCGCGGTCGGTATCGCGCAGCAGGATCTCCGAGCCGCCGCGCCGACCGGTCTCCGGCTCCTGCGGCAGCAGCGCGCCCCAGATGCGCCTCGCGCCCTCGGCACAGGCGCGCAGGGTGGCCGCGGCGCGCTCGGCGGCCGGGAGCGTGGGATCGATGACGACCCAGCCGTCGGGATCGGCCGACACCAGGGTGTCGCGCACGTGTGCGCGATGCGCCACCGCCGCCTCGCGGCGCTGCTTGATTCCCGCGTCCTCGGCCACGCCCGTCAGCACCTCGGGATGAGTGGCCTCCAGCAGCAACCGGTGCCGGCAACCGATCAGCGCCCGCGCGTCGACGTAGGCCACCCGCTGTCTTTCGACAGGGCTTGCGGCGGAACGTGTTTCCCGCTCCACGCCCGGCGCGACCGCCCGCGCCCCGGGCACCGCGGCCCCCCGCCGCTCGGCGCTCCCGCCGTCGTCATCGCGACCGTTCCGATCGCCGCTGCCCGAATACACGTAAGCAGTATGGTCCAGACCCCCGACACCCTCGCGAACCGCACCGCACGCGCGGTCTCGAACCGGCGCTCGGCGATCGGGCGCCGCGTGCCCTCGCAGGCGGTCACACCGACCGGTTAGGGTTGGCGCAAACTGTGTGTGCATCGAAAGACACGGCAGGTAGTGGCTGCCTGTGCGGACCGGCATTACTACATGGAGGGCCTTCGGATGGGGTTGTTCACCAAGCGCAAGGGGCGGGCGGACCGCAAGGCCGAGGCGAAAGCCCTCAAGCACAAGGCCGCCCTGGAGGCCAAGCTCGGCGCCCGCAACGAACGCAAGCGCAACCGCGCCGAGATCCGCGCCCAGCGCGATGTCGCCAAACAGCAGATCGCGACGCTGAAGGCAGAAGAGAAGGCCGCGTTGAAGAAAGCCGAGAAGGCCGAGCGCGACCTGCTGTCGGCCGGTCAGGTCAAGAAGTATCTGGGTGTGGCCCGAGTGCTGATCCCGGTGCTGGCCCCGTTGGCCTATCGCGCCGCGACATTCGTCCGCGGGCAGCTCGACACCCGCCGGGCGCACCGGCTGGGCATCGGACTCGATCAGCTCACCGACTTCAGCGGGCACGGCGCGAAACTGCAGGCCCGCGTCGCCAATGCCGAAGCGGCACTCGACAAGATCGCGGCCAAGGGCAAGGACGATGACGACGCCGGAAAGTTCGTCACCGCCACCCGCGATCGCCTGGAGAGCCTGACCGCCGCCGTCCGCACCGCCGAACAGATGCCGCCCCAGCGCCGCCGCGCCGTGCACACCTCCATCTCCCACGAACTGTCCGGCATCGAGGCCGACGTCCTCGCCCGCCTCGGCGTTCGCTGACTCCGACCCCTCCCATGCTCCACCCCGGTCCGCCTCCACCCCGGCCGGTGGGTTCCGCACCCACGGGCCGGATTCGCGGCACGCTGACCGGTGCGGCCGTCGCGGTGCTGGCGGTGGCCGCGCACGGGGCCGCCGGGGGCGGCTATCCGGGGTCGACCTCGTCGATGCTGCTGGTGCTCGCGGCGGCGGTGATCGGCACGCTCACCGGAGTTCGGCGGACGGCCGGAACTCGCGCTCGCGCATGGCTTTTCGCCATGCTGGTGGGCGGGCAGCTCGCCGGGCACGTGGCGCTCACCGCGGCCGTCGGTCACGACCACGGTGCGGCAACCCGCGAAAACTCCCCTGCCGCGGACTTTTTCGGCGGCGAGATCCCCTTGCCGTCGAGCTGGATGCTGCTCGCGCACGTGCTCGCGGCGCTGCTGTGCGCGGTGCTGATCGCCGCCGCCGAGCGGCTGTATCGCGCTGTCTCGCAAGCCGTCCGGAGCAGCACGAGCGTGCCGTGCCCGCCGCCCGTGGCCCGCGCGGCCCGCTGGCCCGGCGCGACGACCCGGACGTATCGCTTTCTCCGTCCCGGCGCGATCGGTGCGCGCGCGCCGCCGGTGTGGGCCTGACCAGCCGACACTCATTCCCTCACCGAGAAAGTCTTTCGCATGTCCACACTCTCGCGGATCTCGCGCGCCCTCGTCGCGGCCGGCGCCGCCACCGGACTGGCCCTGCTGGCCACCGGCACCGCGGCCGCACACGTCACGGCCGACGCGCCCGGCGCCAAGCAGGGCGGCTACGCCGTCGTCACCTTCCGGGTCCCGACCGAATCGGCGACCGCGGCCACCACCGGCCTGACCGTCAAGCTGCCGGGCCTGAGTTCGGCACGCACCGAACCGCTGCCGGGCTGGAGCACCCGGATCGACAAGAACGACCAGAACCAGATCGTGGCCGTCACCTGGACCGCCGACCCCGGTAATCCCGGCGTGAACGCCACCCAGTTCCAGCGCTTCGTGCTCGCCGTCGGACCGCTGCCCGCGCAGAACACGGTGAGCTTCCCCGCCGCCCAGACCTACAGCGACGGCAAGGTCGTCGAGTGGAACCAGCCGATGGGCCCCGACGGCGCCGAGCCGGAACACCCCGCCCCCGAGATCACCCTCGCCGCGGGCGGTTCCGGTGACGCGCACGGCGTCGCGGCGGGCGACAGCGACGACGATGAGCACGAGACCGACGACACGGCACGCTGGCTCGGCGGCATCGGCCTCGCCCTCGGCGCGGTCGGCGCGCTGCTCGGGCTGGGCGCCCTGCTCCGAGGCCGGCGGTCGTGATCCGGCGGCTGCTCACCGGCGTCGTGGCCGCCCTGCTGTTGGGCGGCCTGGCCGCACTGAGCGCCGGTCCGGCCGCCGCGCATTCCGCGGTGATCGCCACCGATCCGGCCGACGGCGCGCAGCTCGCCGCCGGACCGGCCCGCGTCTCCCTCACCTTCAACGAGAATCTACAGCCGAGTTTCCCGTCGCTGACGGTCGTCGGGCCGGACGGAAATCGCTGGGACAAGGGACAACCCGAGGTGAGCGGACCCGCCGTCAGCGTCGCGGTGGGCGAGCTGGGACCGGTCGGGCAGTACACGATCGCGTACCGGGTCACCTCCGCCGACGGCCACCCGGTCAGCGGCACCCGGACCTTCACCCTGACCACGCCCGGCAACGGCACTCCCGGCGCGAAGGCGGGTGCGGCGAGCGAGTCCGGCGACGGCGAGTCCGGCGGAATTCCGGTGTGGGTGTTCATCGTCGCCGCGGTCGTGATCCTGGGCGGGGTGCTGGCGGTGCTGCTGCTCGGCCGCGGGAGCGCCCGCAGACAGCAGTGAGCAAGACGACCGGCGGCAGTTCGACCGCCCTGCGGGCGGCGCTGCTGCTGGTCGTTCCCGCGGCGCTGCTCGGCGCGGCACTGGCGTGGGCGCTGGCCGCACCGGATCCGGTGCAGTCCGAGGCGCCGGTGCGCGCGCTGGCCGACTGCGCCGGCGCGGTGGTTCTCGGCCTGGCCGCCCTGCCCCGGCTGCACGACCGGCTGCGGCCGCCGTGGCGGCTCGCGGCCGGAATCGGCGGGCTCTGGGCCGCAACGGAATTCGCGGTGCTCGCGTGCGAGGCCGCGCAGGTGGTGGGCGTCCCGGTGCTGCGATTGCGGATCGGGCAGTTCGGCGACTATCTCGCGCACATCAGCGGCGGACAGGTCGGCATCGCGATCCTGATCGGCACCTGCTCGATCACCGGCTACTGCACCCTGGCCTATCGGCGGCCGCGGCACGCCACCGCCGATCTGGTGGTTGTGTTCGCGGCGGTCGCGCTGGTGCTGCGCCCGATCACCGGGCACATGTCGCAGCAGGCGTTCGGCTCGGTGCTGGCCGCGGGCCACGCGCTGGCCGCGGCGGTCTGGTTCGGGCTGCTGCTGGCGCTGGCGCTGGTGACCCGCACCCGCGGCGAGTGGGCGGTGGTACTGCCGCGCTACTCGGCGTGGGCACTGCCCGCACTGGCGGTGGTGACGGTGACCGGCGTGTGTAACGGCCTGGTCCGGCTGGGCGGGCTGAGCCCGCTGCTCGACACCGGCTACGGCCGCGTCCTGCTGGCCAAGACGGCGCTGCTGGCCGGACTGCTGGCGCTGGGCTGGTGGTGGCGCCGCCGCTGGGTGCCACTCGCCGGTGACCACCGCATGACCGCCGAATCCTCGCTGCGCCGAGCGATTTTCGAGGTGGTGGCGATGGCGGTGGTGTTCGGGCTGGCGGCCTCCCTGGCCGTGACCGCGTAACGTGGCAAGCTGGCATCCGTGACCGAATCAGCACACCATGTCGCGACAGCCGACCTGGCCGACGAGATCGGCCCCGACATTCGCAGCTGCGATACCCAGTTCACGCAGTTCGGCGGCCGCGAGGCCTTCGCCGGGCGCATCGTCACCATTCGATGCTTCCAGGACAACCTGCTGGTCAAGCAGACGCTGAGCGAACCCGGCGCGGGCCGGGTGCTGGTGGTCGACGGCGGCGCCAGTGTGCACACCGCGCTGGTCGGCGACATCATCGCCGGTCGCGGCGTGGACAACGGCTGGTCCGGCGTCGTCGTCCACGGCGCGGTGCGCGACTCCGCGATCCTGCGCACCCTCGACATCGGCGTCAAGGCACTGGGCACCAACCCGCGCAAGAGCACCCAGACCGGTTCGGGCGAGCGCGACGTACCGGTCGAGTTCGGCGGCGTCACCTTCGTGCCCGGCGAGATGCTCTACAGCGATGCCGACGGCATCGTGGTCCGGGCCGAGCCGTGAGCGCAACTGCGCCACTGTCGTAGTTGCGTCAGGGGTTGACCACGCGGGCCTCGTGTCCCGCCAGCGCGACCACGTCGCCCGCGTGCAACTGACGCCCGCGACGTAACTCGACCTCGTCGTTGACGCGAACCAGGCCGGAGGCTATGACCGTCTTCGCCTCCGAGCCGGTATTGATGAGATTGGCCAGCTTGAGAAACTGCCCGAGCCGAATGACTTCGTCATCGATCGGTACATCGACTGGATCCGACATGCATACATCATTACCTTTCCGATCCGGTGTGACGCATCCCGGGCTCACGGCACGGACATGCCCGGCTACGTTCTGTGCACGAGCGCGGACAACATTCACACTGATTCGGTGACTTCGACGCAGGACCGGCAACACCAGGACACCGAGCACAGACCGCGGTCGCCGGAGGTGCCGCATCGCGGGCACGGGCGGTTGCGCGAGGTGCCCCACATCGTCGGTCTCGTCCTGGGCGTGTTCGCCGTCCTGTGCGGATTGTGGAGTATCTCCCCCGGCCTGCGCTTCATCACCCAGGTCCCGCGGCGCTACCTCGACGCCTACTACTTCGACGCCCCCGACACCAGCCTGGTGTGGGCGCTGATCGTCGGCCTGCTGGCCGGCGCCACCGCCAGCCGCAAGCGCGTCGCGTGGTGGCTGCTGGTCGTCTACATGGCGCTGCTGGCGCTGGCCAACGCGCTCGAATTCGCCGACGAGGGCAATATTCACGATCTCGTCGCGCTCGTGGTGCACGCCCTGGTGATCGGCCTGCTGATCGCCGCGTGGTCGGAGTTCTACACCCACGTGCGGCGCGGCGCGGCGTGGCGGGCGCTCGGCGTGCTGGCCGGTGGGCTGGCGATCGGATGCCTGGTCGGCTGGGGACTGGTGGAACTGTTCCCGGGCAACCTGCCGCGAGGCGCCGAACGCCCGCTGTGGGCGATCTCCCGGGTGACGGCGACGATCCTGGTCAGCAACGACAATTTCGACGGTCATCCGCCGCACCTGGTCAACCTGCTGCTCGGCTTCTTCGGTTTCCTCGCCCTGATGGCCGCGGTCGTCGTGCTGTTCCGTTCGCAGCGGGCCGAGAACGCCATGACCGGACCGGACGAGTCGGCGCTGCGCGGGCTGCTGGAACGTTCGGACGTGGAGGATTCGCTCGGCTACTTCGCCACCCGCCGCGACAAGGCGGTGGTGTTCGCGCCGAGCGGCAAGGCGGCGCTCACCTATCGCGTGGAGTTGGGCGTCTGCCTGGCCTCCGGCGATCCGATCGGGGTGCGCGAGGCCTGGCCGCAGGCGATCGACGCCTGGCTGCGGCTGGCCGACCAGTACGGCTGGGCGCCCGCGGTCATGGGCGCGAGCGAACAGGGCGCCACCGCCTACCGGCGCGCGGGTCTCTCGGCCCTGCGCCTGGGCGACGAGGCCATCCTCGACACCCGCTCGTTCTCGCTGGCCGGACCGGAGCTGAAGCAGGTCCGCCAGGCCGGAAACCGGCTGCTCAAGCAGGGCTTCTCGGTGCGCATCCGCCGCCACGGCGAACTCACCCCCGACGAGACCGAGCAGATGATCTCGCGCGCCGACGCCTGGCGCGACACCGAGACCGAACGCGGCTTCTCGATGGCGCTGGGTCGCCTCGGCGATCCGCTGGACGGCTGTTGCCTGCTGGTCGAGGCGGTGGACAAGCAGGGCCGGGTGTGGGGATTGCTGTCGCTGGTGCCGTGGGGGCGCACGGGGGTGTCGCTGGATGTGATGCGACGTGATCCCAAGGGCCCCAACGGGGTCATGGAACTGATGATCTCGCAGCTGGCCCTCAGCTCCGGGCAGTACGGCATCACCCGGGTGTCGCTGAATTTCGCGGTCTTCCGCTCGGTGTTCGAGGAGGGCGGGCGGATCGGGGCCGGGCCCGTGCTGCGGCTGTGGCGCAGTGTGCTGATGTTCTTCTCGCGCTGGTGGCAACTGGAGGCGCTGTACCGGTCCAACGTGAAATACCAGCCGCAGTGGGTGCCGCGGTTCTTCCTGTTCGAGGACCGCCGCCAACTGCCCCGCGTCGCGATGGCCAGCGCGCTGGCCGAGGGCTTCCTGCCGCGCTTCGGCAAGCAACCGGATGCCATGGCGCACACCGGCTTACATTCGGCGGTGCCGCCGATGGTCACCGGCCTGCACGCCGACGGCAGCCCGCCCGAGCTCCCGCCCGCCGAACTCGAGCAGGCCGCGCGGCGGCCCGAACAGGTGCGGGTCCGGATGGACAAGGTGCGGCGGCTGGAGACCGCGGGCGTGGACGCCTATCCGGTCGCCTATCCCCCGACCCACACCGTGGCCGCGGCCCGGCGCTCGCCCAAGGGCACCACGGTGCGAGTGTGCGGGCGGCTGTTACGGATTCGCGACTACGGCGGGGTGATCTTCGCGGTGCTACGCGACTGGTCCGACGACATCCAGCTGGTCATCGATCGCGGCCGGGTGGGCGCCGACCGGGCCACCGATTTCGACGAGTACTTCGATCTCGGCGACCTGATCGAGGTCAGCGGCCAGGTCGGGCACAGCCGCCGCGGCGAGCTGTCGCTGCTGGCCCAGGACTGGCGGATGATCGGCAAGTGCCTGCATCCGCTGCCGGACAAGTGGAAGGGCCTCGCCGATCCCGAGGCGCGGGTGCGGCGGCGCTACGTCGACATGGCGGTCAACACCGAGGCCCGCGAGGTGCTGGCCAAGCGCAGCGCGGTGGTGCGGTCGCTGCGGGACACGTTGCACGGCTGGGGTTTTCTCGAGGTGGAGACGCCGGTGCTGCAGCAGGTGCACGGCGGCGCCAATGCCACGCCGTTCACCACCCACATCAACGCCTACGACCTCGACCTGTATCTGCGCATCGCGCCGGAGCTCTACCTGAAGCGGCTGTGCGTCGGCGGCATGGAGAAGGTGTTCGAGCTGGGCCGGGTGTTCCGCAACGAGGGCGTGGACTACAGCCACAACCCGGAGTTCACGATCCTGGAAGCCTATGAGGCGCACAGCGATTACGAGCGGATGATGCACGCCTGCCGCCAGCTGATCCAGGAGGCGGCGGTGGCCGCCAACGGGAAATGCGTCGCGCTGCGGCCGGGGCCGGACGGCGCCCTGACCGAGGTGGACATCTCCGGCGACTGGCCGGTCAAGACCGTGCACGGCGCCATCTCGGCGGCCATCGGCGAGACGATCGGCCCCGACACCGAGGTGGAACGGCTGCGCACGCTGTGTGACAAGGCCGACGTGCCGTACCAATTCGGCTGGGACGCCGGGCAGATCGTGCTGGAGATGTACGAACACCTGGTCGAGGACCGCACCGAGGAACCCACGTTCTACATCGACTTCCCCACCTCGGTGTCGCCGCTGACCCGCGCCCACCGTGCCATCCCGGGCGTGGCCGAACGCTGGGACCTGGTGGCCTGGGGCGTGGAACTGGGCACCGCCTACAGCGAGCTGACCAATCCGATCGAACAGCGCCGCCGCCTCACCGAGCAGTCGCTGCTTGCCGCCGGCGGCGACCCCGAGGCGATGGAACTGGACGAGGAATTCCTGCAGGCGCTGGAATTCGCCATGCCCCCGACCGGTGGTCTCGGCGTCGGCGTGGACCGGGTGGTCATGCTGATCACCGGCCGCAGCATCCGCGAAACCCTGCCCTTCCCCCTGGTGAAACCGCGGGGCTGAGCCGCCGTGCCCGCTGCCCGCCCGGTACGGCAGAGTAGGACGGGTGCAGCTTGTTCTCGTACGTCATGCCCAGCCGGAGCGGGTGTTCACCACGTCCGGCCCGGCCGATCCGGGGCTCACGGAGTTGGGCGCCGAGCAGGCGGCGCGGGTGCCGGACGTGCTGGCCCGGATGGAGGGCGGCCCGCACCGCGTCACCCGCGTGGTCAGCAGTCCGCAGCGCCGCGCCCGGGCGACGGCCGCTCCGACGGCGGAGAAGCTGGGACTCGCGGTCGAGACCATCGACGACCTCGCCGAGTACGACCGCGACCTGCCCGTGTACATCCCGATCGAGGACGCGCGCCGGGAGTTCCGGGCCACCTACGACCGCATCAAATCCGGGTATCTGCCCGAGCAGATCGACGGCCCGGCGTTCATCGGCCGGGTGCTGGGATCGGTCGATCGGCTCGTCTCGGCCGCCGACCGCTCCGACACGGTGGTCGTCTTCGCGCACGGCGGCGTGATCAATGTGCTGCTGCAGGACGTGCTGGGCCTGGCGCGCCCGCTGACCTTCCCGATCGACTACTGCTCGATCACCCGAATCCTGTACTCGCGCACGGGCACCCGGACCGCGGCGACCGTCAACGAGAACGGGCACGTCTGGGACCTGTTGCCGCGCAATCTCGCCGGCGGGGCCTGAAACTCCCAGGAAACTGCCAGTCGGGTCGGATTCCGGTCTCAGCAACGACCCGTTCGATGGGATCTCGTGGGCCGTGCGCTCGTGGCGGCTCATGTTCCTAGAGAAAGGCATTCCGTTGCTCTCAACCAGGAAGTCAACCCGTTCCCGGCGCGCCGTCGCCCGGGTCGCCGTCGCCGGTGCGCTGGCCGCGGTGCCGATCGCCGCGGTGGCGGTTCCGGCCTTCGCCGACGCGCCCGCGGCCGGCGACGTCGATTGGCCGCAGCACCACGGCGACGGCCATCACCACCGCCACCACGGACCGGGCGAAGGTCCCGGCTGGCCGGGTCCGGGTGGTGGTCCCGGCCCGTTCCACCCCGGCCCCGACGGCCCGCAGCTGCCGCCCACCGGCTCCTTCGGCTGACCACCGCACAGTTCCCGAGACGAGGGCCACTCCGCCACGGAGTGGCCCTTCGTGCGTTGTCGGCCAGCGGGTCGTGTCGGCGGGCGCGAACGCTGTCCGTTCCCAGACGGTTGCCAGGCGGATCGCATTCCCGTCCCAGCCTCCGCGACTTCTATGGGAAGCGTGAACGCCGACCGCGGCGATTCATCTTCCGACAGAAAGAGATTGCGTTGTCGAACACCGCGAATACCTCGTCCACCAAGCCGACCCGCGCTCGCCGCCGGGTGATCCGCGTCGCCGCCGCGGGCGCCCTGGCCGCCGTCTCCCTGACGGCCGTCGCAGTCCCGGCCTTCGCCGCCACCACCGACGCGGACGCGAGCGCCACCTCGATCGCCTGGCAACCGGACGGCCAGCGCCCGCCGGGCGACCAGGACCATCGCAACGACGGTGACCACCGCGGCGACGACCGCCGCGGCGACGACGGCGACAACCGACGACCCGATGCCCCGAACCAGAACCCGTTCCCGGGAGTGCAGCTTCCCTCCACAGGCTCGGCGGGCTAGTTGTGATCGCCACCTAAAGTCATCCCGGCGACGGTTTGTGCGCGGCCACTCGCGGACGAGCGAGGGCCGCTCCCATGGGGAGCGGCCCTCGAAGTTCACGAAACCCGTTGCCGGGCCACGCTCACGCCATTCCGGCGATCCAGTTGTGCATCCAGGTGACGGCGGTCTGGCCGCCACCGACCCGGTAGTTGCCGTAGGAGGTGTGCGCGCCGGACCCGTAGAAGTCCTCGAGCTGCGTCACACGCTGCTTGTTCGAATCCTCGGACAGCTGCGCCTGCAGGGTCGGAATGCCACCGTGCGCCATCAGGTCGCCGATGATCGAGCCCGCCTCCAGCTGGTAGCGCCACATGTTCGCCGCGTTGGCGCCGGACGCCTGCGCCAGGAAACCGGCGAAGCGAGTGACGAAGTCGTTGTCGGCGGTCGCGCAGTACAGGTCGCCCTCGGCGCAGATGGTCCGGACCCGGTCGCTGACGAAACCGAACCCGCCCAGCCGCGGCCCGCTCGCGCCGGCGCCGCCGACGATCGGCCCCACCTGCACATCGGCCGGCGAACGCCGCGGGTCGGAGATCAGCCCGACGCCCGCGATCCGGTCCGGGGACACCACGCCGAGGCCGGTGCCGATCTCGGCGGCGAGATCGCCCGCCGCGTCGGCGCCCTGGCTGTAGCCGACGATCGCGTACCTGGTGGCGGCGCAACGCCCGGCCATGTCGTGGATCAGCCCGCGCGCGCCGTCGATGGCCTGCTTCTTGGAGGCGCCGTAGATGTCGCCCTCCCAGGGGAAGGCCGTCGCCGAATAGGAGACGTAGTCGACGTCGGTGTTACTCGGCAGACCGCGCGTCACCCCGGCCAGCATGCCGGGACCCGTCATGTCCTCGGGCTTGTGTTCACCGGTCTCCCAGGTACCCGGGATGGCGACCACGTACAGGCCCGGGCAACCGGGATCCGCTGCGGCGGAGCCGGTTCCGAGCACGGCGCCGGACACCATGACACCAGACAACACCGCTGCCGCTGCCCCCGCAGCCGCGACCAACTTCTTCAACCGCATACCGCTCCAGTTCAAGCCTGCCCCGGCACGGGGACATTTCGACTTATCTTCGCCGATCATGGTGGCCCCACCGTATTTCCAATCGGTGAACACCGGGCTAACCGCTGCTAAGAATAAGGGGCGCTTACCCAAAGTGCCATTCGGCCACACCAACACGTCCGATTTCCGTCGAATTCGCCCGCGGCACAGAAACGAAAGTGCCCGCGGGCCACGACCCGCGGGCACTTCTCCCGATACTTCGTCAGCGCTGGGCGACCGTCGTCGGCGCGATCGGCGAGGGCAGCGCCGTGTCGCCCTCGAGGAACTTGTCCACCGCCGACGCGGCGGCCCGCCCCTCGGCGATGGCCCACACGATCAGCGACTGGCCGCGGCCCATGTCACCGGCGGCGAACACGCCGGGAACGGTGGTCTGGAACTCGTTGTCACGCTTGACATTGCCGCGCTGGTCGTAGCCGACGCCCAGGTCCTCGAGCAGGCCCGGCTTCTGCGGCCCGGTGAAGCCCATGGCCAGCAGCACCAGATCGGCCTCGAGGGTGAAGTCGGAGCCCTCGATCTTCTCGAAGCGGCCGTTGACCATCTGCACCTCGTGCGCCTGGAGAGCGGTGACCTTGCCCTCCTGGCCGACGAAGCGCTCGGTGTTCACCGAGTACACCCGCTCGCCGCCCTCTTCGTGCGCCGAGGAAACCCGGTACATCAGCGGATAGGTCGGCCACGGCGTGGAATCGGCGCGCTCCTCCGGCGGCCGCGGCATGATCTCGAACTGGTGCACGCTGGCGGCGCCCTGCCGGTGGGAGGTGCCCAGGCAGTCGGCGCCGGTGTCGCCGCCGCCGATGATGACGACCTTCTTACCCCTGGCGTTGATGGGCGGCAGCCCGTCCTCATCGGTGATCGGGTCGCCCAGCTGCACGCGGTTGGACAGCGGCAGGAACTCCATCGCCTGATGGATGCCGTCCAGATCGCGGCCCGGGATCGGCAGATCGCGGGCGATGGTCGAACCGCCGGCGAGCACCACCGCGTCGAACTTCTCGCGCAGCTGCGCGGCGGTGATGTCCACGCCCACGTTCACACCGGCCTTGAAGACGGTGCCCTCGGCCTCCATCTGCGCCAGGCGGCGGTCGATGAAGCGCTTCTCCATCTTGAATTCCGGGATGCCGTAGCGCAGCAGGCCGCCGATGCGGTCGTCGCGCTCGAACACCGTCACCGTGTGCCCGGCCCGGGTGAGCTGCTGGGCCGCGGCCAGACCGGCCGGACCCGAACCCACCACGGCGACCTTCTTACCGGTCAGCCGGGTCGGGTACACCGGGGCCACCCAGCCCTCGTCGAAGGCGTTCTCGATGAGTTCGACCTCGACCTGCTTGATGGTCACCGGGTCCTGATTGATGCCGAGCACGCACGACGACTCGCACGGCGCCGGGCACAGCCGCCCGGTGAACTCCGGGAAGTTGTTGGTGGCGTGCAGGCGATCGATGCCCTCGCGCCAATTGCCCCGGTACACCAGGTCGTTCCACTCGGGAATCAGGTTGCCCAGCGGGCACCCGTTGTGGCAGAACGGGATTCCGCAGTCCATGCAGCGGCTGGCCTGGGTCTGCAGGGTCTCGTGCGGGAAACCCTCCTTGTAGACCTCTTTCCAGTCCATCAGCCGCAACGGAACCGGCCGCCGCTCGGGCAGCTCCCGCTTCGTGTGCTTCAGAAATCCTTGTGCGTCACCCATGAACGGCCTCTGACCTCCGCGCCTGTCCGGCGCACCCAACAAATCCGGTGCGTCTCATCTCAGCCACGGGCGGCCTCCATGATTGCTTCATCTACATTCCGGCCGGCCTTCTCAGCCTCGGAGATAGCCAGCAGTACCTTCTTGTAGTCGCGCGGCATAACCTTCACGAAGTGGTTCACCTGCTGCGACCAGTCACCCAGAATCCGCTCCGCGACGGCCGATCCGGTCTCGTCGCGGTGCCGGGTGATGATGTCGCGCAGCCACGTGAAGTCGTCGCCCGACAGCGCCTCGACCGCGTCGGCCTGCTCGGCGTTGAGATGATCGCCGAACTTGCCCTCCGGGTCGTAGACGAAGGCGATGCCGCCCGACATACCGGCGCCGAAGTTGCGCCCGGTCTCGCCGAGGATGACCACCCGGCCACCGGTCATGTACTCACAGCCGTGGTCGCCCACGCCCTCCACGACCGCCGTGGCGCCCGAGTTGCGCACCGCGAACCGCTCCCCGACCACACCGCGGATGAACGCCTGGCCGTTGGTGGCGCCGAACAGGATCACGTTGCCCGCGATGATGTTCTCCTCGGCGACGAACGCCGCCGGGGCGTTCAGCGGGGGCCGCACCACCAGGTGGCCGCCCGAAAGACCCTTGCCGACATAGTCGTTCGCGTCGCCGAACACCCGCAGCGTGATGCCCGCCGGGACGAACGCGCCGAAGCTGTTGCCCGCCGAACCGGTGAAGGTGATGTCGATGGTGTCGTCGGGCAGGCCCGCGCCGCCGTAGAGCTTGGTCACCTCGTGGCCGAGCATGGTGCCGACGGTGCGGTTCACGTTCGTGATCTTGGTTTCGAACTTGACCGGCTTGCCGCGCTCCAGCGCGTCGGCGGACTGGGCGATGAGCTGGTTGTCCAGCGCCTTGTCCAGGCCGTGGTCCTGCTCCTTGGTGCGGCGGCGGTCCTGGTACATGAACGCCGTCTCGACATCGTCGAGGATCGGCGACAGGTCCAGCTTGGCCGCCTTCCAGTGCTCCTTGGCCTGCGTGGTGTCGAGCAGGTCGACCCGGCCGATGGCCTCGTCCAGGGTGCGGAAGCCCAGCGAGGCCAGCAACTCGCGCACCTCCTCGGCAATGAACAGCATGAAGTTCTCGACGAACTCCGGCTTGCCCGAGAAGCGCTGGCGCAGCACGGGATTCTGCGTCGCCACGCCCACCGGACAGGTGTCGAGGTGGCACACGCGCATCATGATGCAGCCCGACACCACCAGCGGCGCGGTCGCGAAGCCGTACTCCTCGGCGCCGAGCAGCGCGGCGATCATGACGTCGCGGCCGGTCTTCATCTGACCGTCGACCTGCACCACGATGCGGTCGCGCAGGCCGTTGAGCAGCAGCGTCTGCTGGGTCTCGGCGAGGCCGAGTTCCCACGGACCGCCCGCGTGCTTGAGCGAGGTAAGCGGCGAGGCGCCGGTGCCGCCGTCGTGACCGGAGATGAGCACCACGTCGGCGTGCGCCTTGGAGACGCCCGCGGCGACCGTGCCGACGCCCGGCTCGGCGACCAGTTTCACGTGAATCCGCGCCTGCGGGTTCGCGTTCTTCAGGTCGTGGATCAGCTGGGCGAGATCCTCGATCGAGTAAATGTCGTGGTGCGGCGGCGGGGAGATCAGGCCGACGCCCGGCGTCGAGTGCCGCACCTCGGCGACCCACGGGTACACCTTGTGCGCCGGGAGCTGGCCGCCCTCACCGGGCTTGGCGCCCTGCGCCATCTTGATCTGGATGTCGGTGCAGTTGGTCAGGTAGTGCGCGGTCACGCCGAAGCGGCCGGAGGCCACCTGCTTGATCGCGCTGCGCCGCCAGTCGCCGTTCTCCTCCGGCTCGAAGCGGGCCGGGGACTCGCCGCCCTCGCCCGAGTTCGAGCGGCCGCCGAGCCGGTTCATCGCGATCGCGAGGGTCTCGTGCGCCTCGGCGGAGATCGAGCCGTAGCTCATCGCGCCGGTGGAGAACCGCTTGGCGATATCGCGGGCCGACTCCACCTCCTCGATCGGGATGGCATGGCGGCCTTCGGACTTGAACTTGAACAGGCCGCGCAGCGAGGCCAGCCGCTCGGACTGGTCGTCGACCAGCCGGGTGTACTCCTTGAAGATCTTGTACTGCCCGGTGCGGGTGGCGTGCTGCAGCTTGAACACCGTGTCCGGGTTGAACAGGTGGTACTCGCCCTCGCGCCGCCACTGGTACTCGCCGCCCACCTCGAGTTCGCGGTGCGCGCGCTCGTTGCGGTTCTCCAGGAACGCCACCCGGTGCCGGGCCGCGACCTCGCCGGCGATCTCGTCCAGGCCGATGCCGTTCAGCGGCGAGTTCAGCCCGGTGAAGTACTGATCGCACAGCTCCTGCGACAGGCCGACGACCTGGAACAGCTGCGCGCCGCGGTAGGAGGCGATGGTGGAGATGCCCATCTTGGACATCACCTTCAGCACGCCCTTGCCGGCGCCCTTGATGTAGTTCTTGACCGCGGTGTCGTAGTCGACGGCCAGATCGCCGGTGCTGCCGGGCATCTGGAGCGCGTTGCGCTCGAGCATGTCCTCGATCGACTCGAAGGCCATGTACGGGTTGATCGCGGCCGCGCCGAAGCCGACCAGCATGGCCATGTGGTGCACCTCGCGGGCGTCACCGGCCTCCACGACCAGCCCGACCTTGGTGCGGGTGCGCTCGCGGACGAGGTGGTGGTGCACCGACGCGGTGAGCAGCAGCGACGGGATCGGCGCCAGCTTCTCGTTGGACTCCCGGTCGGACAGCACGATGATGCGCGCGCCGCCGTCGATGGCGGTCGACACCTGCTCGTTGATCGCCTGCAGCGCCTTGCGCAGGCCCTTGCCGCCCTTCTTCACCGGGTACAGGCCGTGCACCACGACCGAGCGCAGCCCGGGATGCGAGCCGTCGTCGTTGATGTGGACGAGCTTGGACAGCTCGTCGTTGTCCAGAATCGGCGAGGTCAGCGTGATCTGGCGACAGGAGTCCGGGCTGGGGTGCAGCAGGTCGGCCTCCGGGCCGATCATGCTGCGCAGGCTGGTGACGATCTCCTCGCGGATGGCGTCCAGCGGCGGGTTGGTGACCTGCGCGAACAGCTGCGAGAAGTAGTCGAACAGCAGCCGCGGCCGGGCCGACAGCACCGCGATCGGGGTGTCGGTGCCCATCGAGCCGAGCGCCTCGCCGCCGGTCTTGGCCATCGGCGAGATCAGCAGGCTCAGTTCCTCGGTGGTGTATCCGAAGATCTGCTGCCGGATCAGGACGCGGTCGTGCGACATGTGCACGTGCGGGCGGTCGGGCAGGTCCGACAGCTTGGTCGGGCCGTCGTCCAGCCATTCCTGGTACGGGTGCTCGCCGGCGAGCTGGGTCTTGATCTCCTCGTCGCCGATGATGCGGCCCTGCGAGGTGTCGACCAGGAACATCCGGCCCGGCTGCAGGCGGACCTTCTTGATCACCTTGGACGGCTCGATGTCCAGCACGCCGACCTCGGAGGCCATCACGACCAGGCCGTCGTCGGTCACCCAGACGCGCGAGGGGCGCAGGCCGTTGCGGTCGAGCACGGCGCCGATGACGGTGCCGTCGGAGAAGCACACCGAGGCCGGGCCGTCCCACGGCTCCATCAGGAACGAGTGATAGCGGTAGAACGCGCGCCGGGCCGGATCCATCGACTCGGCCCGCTCCCAGGCCTCGGGGATCATCATCAGCACGGCGTGCGGCAGGCTGCGGCCGCCGAGGTGCAGCAGTTCCAGCACCTCGTCGAAGCGCGCGGTGTCCGAGGCGCCCGGGGTACACACCGGGAAGATCTTCTCCAGGCGGTTGCGGCCCTCGTGGTCGGTGCCGAACGCGTCGGAGTTCAGCAGGGCCTCGCGGGCCCGCATCCAGTTCTCGTTGCCGGTGACGGTGTTGATCTCACCGTTGTGCGCGACGCGCCGGAACGGGTGCGCCAGCGGCCAGGACGGGAAGGTGTTGGTGGAGAAGCGGGAGTGCACGATGCCGAGCGCCGATTCCACCCGGTCGTCCTGCAGATCCAGGTAGAACGCGCGCAGCTGCGGCGTGGTGAACATGCCCTTGTAGATGAAGGTCTGCCCGGACAGGCTCGGGAAGTACACGGTCTCGCGGCCGACCGCGCCTTCGCCGGGACCCTGCTTGCCGAGTTCGTGCTCGACGCGCTTGCGCACCACGTAGGCGCGGCGCTCCAGGTCCATGCCCGTCAGCTGCTCGGCCCCCTCGGGCGGCGAGGCGATGAACAGCTGCCGGAAGGTCGGCATGGCGTCGCGTGCCAGCGCGCCCAGCGACGACTCGTCGATGGGCACCTCGCGCCAGCCGAGGACGGCCAGGCCCTCTTCCTTGACGATCTTCTCGACGTGGTAGCGCGCGCGGGCCGCCTCCCGGCGGGCCTGCGGCAGGAAGGCGATACCGGTGGCGTAGGAGCCCACGGCGGGCAGCTCGAAGTCCACTACGGCACGGAAGAACTTGTCCGGGACCTGGATCAGGATGCCCGCGCCGTCGCCCGAGTTGGGCTCGGCGCCCGCGGCGCCGCGGTGCTCCAGGTTCAGCAGCGCCGTGATCGCCTTGTCGACGATGTCGCGGCTGCGGCGGCCGTGCATGTCGACGACGAACGCGACACCACAGGCGTCGTGTTCGTACGCCGGGTCGTAGAGACCGGTGGGTCCCGGGTTGCGGTGCGACCCAGTGCGCCCCGCGGGCCGGTGGCCAGGAAGTTGCGTCATGCCTCTGCCTTCAAGAAAATCAGGCCTTCGATGAAATCGGGCCTTCGTCGAACGCCTCCGTCTAGACTGCGCCCGGACGTTTCGGAGACCAGCGGCGCTGATGGTCATCCCGTGCAGTCAACTCTCCAGTTGTCCTACCCGCTTCGATGTCGTAGCCGGGTGCTCGGCGGTAACGGAACTCTGACGTGTTCCATGCCGCCGCGCCGTTATCGCCCGTTGGGCTGTCGTCACGGCTTGTGGCCGAATCGGGCGATGTAGTCGGACATTTCGTGCCCGACATAAGAGCAAACGATAAGTCAGGACCTGAGCCCAACCAACTTAGGTTGTGCTAATAACGGCGTCTACCTGGGCTTCTTCATCGGTCCTCCACTACCTGCGCGTTCTCCAGTGTAAAGCAGGGTTGGATGATCACTGAGTCGTGTATGCCACTGTTCGCCATCGTCGCGCCGGTCCGCTCGCCGAGCCTGCACGTACGCCGCAAGATGCCCTCTTACCTGCATCAACAGAGAATTCCCACGGCCCGGTACGGACAAACCGATTGTAAGACGGCTAACTTCCCGGACACCCCGCGGAGACGTTCCGGATACGCAGGCAGCGGGCTGACGGCTGCGTTCAGACCGTACGGCTTCGTTTCCTTGATGTGTAGTTCAGCACAGTTTCAGCAAACATTGTTCAGTGTGGTTTCTCACACCCTCGGCCGAGGGGACTCGAGCGCAGGTCAGCGGCACAATGCGGCGGACGCGCGGGCGAGTGCCGCGGCGTGCAGGACGTCGACCTCACCCGAGGTCACCACCGGGGCGACGGCCGCCGCCAACCGCTGGGCGCAGGCCGGGCCGGACAGCGTCGCCCGCACGGCCGCCAGCTGTCCGAGGATCTCGCCGTTCACCCGGTCGATCACCGGACGCACCGCGGCGAGGTCGGGAGCGGTGGCGGGCGCGGCGCCCGGCTGGAAACGCCACTCGGCGTGCAGGCCGCGCTGCACGAGTTTGTTGGCCTCGATCTGACCCTGGAAAACCTGCCGCACCCACGATTCGGGCAGGTCGAGCCGGGCGCCCGCGGTGGCCATCGAGTCGTAGACCTCCGCCTCCCGCGCCGGGTCGTCGATCACGGGCGGCTGCCCGGTGCGGGTGGCGGTCGACCACTTGGCGGCGGCCACCGCGTCGGCTGTGTTCAGGCGCTCGAGCACCAGGTTCACGAGTGGATCCGGCGCGGCTGTCGGGACCTCGGCCGCGGCCACCGGCAGCGTCCGCTCCCCCGTCACCGGCAGCGCATCGACCGAGACCACTCCGAGCGACAACGCCACAGCCAGCGCGAAAACAGTGCCGCGCATCCCGACCACCTCCTGGTCCGTGGGCCCGGGAACCGCTTCCCGGCCGAAACATCCTGTCGTTCCCGGGGATTCGCGCCCTCGCCGCGCGGATGATCTGTGAGGCTGACCACATCCCCGGTGCCGTGCTCGGTAGAACTCGCCCCAGCCTGTCACGCTGAGACCACGAATGCGCGACAATTTCGGCGAGCCTCGGAAACGCCTGGGACCCAGAGGAATGTGAGCTCCCATGACCGACCCCCGCGTCCCTGACCAGCCCGATTCCGGTAACCGTACCTTCGGTCGGGCCGCGGCAGCGGTACCGACCTGGTTCGGCGGCGCCGGAGCGGAGGTCGTCGACCGGCACGAACACGGCGGCTACGCGGTCGGCGGCGTCGCGGTACTGCTGTTCGCCGTGGTTTCCACCGCGGCGGTGACGGCGGCCACCGTGGCGGCGCACTGGCCACCGCTCCTCGTGGTGTTCGCGGCGCTGATCGTGCTGCCGCTGGTCGCGTTCGGCGCGCGGGCGCTGGCCACGGTGACCGCGCCGCGCCGCGGGGCCGGCGAACTGATCGGTCGCGTCGCGGTCGCCGTGCTGGCCGGTGTGGTGGTCGCCGAGTTGGCGAGCACCGTGCTGCTGGCCGGCACCGTGAACCGGGTGCTGGACGAAAAGGCAAGGCGCGAGGGCGAATCCGCGCCCGCCGTAGTGGCCACCCGCACCGAACTGGAGCAGGCGCGCACGGAACGGGCCGGCCTGGATCAGGCCGTCGCCAAGGCGCAGGGCGATATCGAGCAGTCGCTGGTGATCGCCCGCTGCGAATACAACCCGACACCGGAGTGCCCGCAGACGAAGATCACCGGTGTGCCGGGCCGCGGGCCCGAATCGCAGACCGCCGAGGACATGCTCACCGACGCTCGGGCGCGGCTGGCCGCGGCGCAGGCGCGGGTGCAGCCGCTCGACGCGCGGGTCACGGAGCGGCAGCGGGCGCTGGACAGCGCCCGCTCCGACGCCTTCGACACCGGGGACCGCGGGCTCGGCGCGCGCTGGCTGGCCATGCACGACTACACCACCGGTCACGCCGGTGGTCTGCTGCTGCGCCTGGCAACCATCCTGGTGGCCGTGGCGCTGGCCCTGCTGCCGCTGCTGCTGCGCTGGTGGCGCGGGGAAACGTCGTTCGAGCGGCGCATCGCGGCGCGAGCCGTGGCCGACCGGGCCGAGCAGCACGCCGCGGCCGCCATCGCGGTGAAGCGCGCCGAGGTACGCACCGAGGCCGAAAACCTGCGTGCGGACCAGGAATTGGCCGCCGCCCGGCTGACCGCGCACGCCGACACCGCCATCGACCGCGAACAGCAGCGCAGGCGCATCATCGCCGCCATCGGCAATTTCGAGCTCGGTGTCACCGAACCCGCGCGCCGGGCGGTCGCCGATTTCGAATCGCTCGCGGCACTCCCCGCCGCCGAATCGACCGACCCCGCGCCCCAGGAGGGGAATGTGACACCACCGCGCAATCTGCCCGCCCAGCGCACGTCCGATGCGCTCGCACCGGCCGAGTCCGGGGACCGGGCGCCGGAGAAAAGCCGTGGCGGACTGGAACTTCCGGTGATCGGCACCGTGCCGTTCAGCGATACCGCGGCCCGGTGGATCCGCCCGCTGGTGCCGTCCTTCGTCACCAGCGCCGTGGATACCGCCACGCACCCGTTGCGCACGGTCCGGCAGGTCTTCGAGGAGGCCGAGGAGATCACCTTCACGCTGCGGCGCACCCGCAAGGTCACCGTGCACTCCGACGAGTCCGGCGCTCCGGGGACGCCGCAGTATGCCCAGCAGGTGGTCGACGCGCAGGACCCTCGTCATGCCGCGCTGTCCACCGCCCAGTCGTCCCCGGCCTACAGCCTGGGCACGACCGACCGGCAGGACGCCCTGTCATCGCGCACAGGCAACCCCGAACTGGAATACCGCGGGCCCCGGCAATTGCCTCCCGCCGCCGACAAGAACTGACCGCCCCGCCCCGGCCGGTTTGCCGAATGTTTCACGTAGAACATGTAAACCGCCTGGTCCCAACGGTTTCCGGCCGACCGGCACGGTGACCGGTCAGCCGCGGACGGCGATGGCATCCACCTCGAACCGCAGGTAAGGCACGATCGACCTGCGTGGCGAAGCGTCCGACGACGCTCATGCCCGAACAGTGACATCCGCCCGGCCGCGCGACTCGCGCGTGCCGGCGGCCCGCGCGGTGGGCATGCGGTACGCGACGACCGCCGCCACCAGCAGGATCACCGCGGTCGCGAGTGCGGCCCAATGGATTCCGGCGACGAACGACTCGCGCGCCGAATTCAGCAGGGCCGCGGCGGCCTCGTCGGGCAGCCCGCTCGCGGTGTCCACCGCGCCGCCGAGCGACTCCCGCGCGGCCGACAGCTGCGCCGCGGGCACCCGCGACACGTCCACGCCGTGCCGGAACACCGACATCACCACGCTGCCGAGCGCCGCGACACCGAGCGCGATACCGGCCTCGTACGCCGTCTCCGAGACGGCGGCCGCCGCACCGGCGCGTTCGGCCGGGGCGGACCCGACCACCAGATCCGACGACACCGTCAGCGCCACACCGACACCCGCGCCGATCAGCAGGAAGCCCACGACGAACGCGGTGACCCCCGCCGCCGGATCCGCACTCAGCCCGACGAACAGCGCCGCGCCGAGGGCGGCCACCACCAGCGCGCCCGCGAGCACCCGGCCCGGCTGCCACACCCGCACCAGCCACGCCGACATCAGCGCCGACACCATACTGGCGAGCATCCCCGGCATCAGGTGCAATCCGGCGTCCAGGGGCGAGCGGCCCTGCACCAGCTGCAGATACTGCGAACCGAAGAACAGCACACCGGCGAGCGCGAACACCGCGAGCAGGCTGGTCAGCACCGCCGTACGGAAGCGCGGCAGCGCGAACAGCCCGAGATCCAGCATCGGATCGGCGAGACGGCGCTGCCTGCGCACGAACAGCACGCCGGCGAGCACACCGGCCGCCGCGACGCCCAGCACGACCGGGCGCGCGCCGTGCGCGGCGGTCTCCTTGACCGCGTACACCACCGGCACCAGCGCCAGCATCGACAATCCCGCGCTGGCCAGGTCGAACCGGCCCGGATTCGGGTCCTTCGACTCCGGCACGAGCAGCGGTCCCAGCGCCACCAGCACCAACATGACCGGCACGTTGATCAGGAACACCGAGCCCCACCAGAAGTGCTCGAGCAGCCAGCCACCCAGCACCGGGCCCAAGGCCGCACCGCCGGTCGCGGCCGCACTCCAGACCGCGATCGCGGTGGTGCGCTGCCGCGCGTCGGTGAACATCGCCCGGATCAGGCCCAGGGTCGCCGGCATCAGCGTGGCGCCGGCGACGCCCTGCAGCACGCGGGCGGCGATCAGCATCTCCGGGCTCACCGACCACGCGGCGAGCACCGAGGCCACGCCGAATCCCGCCGCGCCGAGCAGCAACAGCCGACGACGACCGATGCGGTCACCGAGCACGCCCATCGTGACCAGCAGACCCGCCAGCACGAACGAGTACACGTCGATGATCCACAGCAGCTGCGGCGTGGTCGGGGCCAGATGAGCGCTGATCGCGGGGACGGCGATGTCCAGCACGGTCGCGTCCACCGAGATGAGCAGCAGCGCGAGCACCAGAACGCCGAGCCCGGCCCAGTCGCGGGCGGCGGCCCGGTGCGGGAGCGCGGTGCCGTCGTGGGTGTTCATGATCCTTACTCCATGGTCGATTTTCTTACCGTCCGGACGGTACAGTATCAGAGATAACCGTCCGGACGGTACAGTCGCGGACGTGACAACTACCACCCGCGATCGGATTCTCGACGCGCTCGAATCGCTGTTGCTGGACAAGGGCATGTCCCAGGTGACGCTGGAGAACGTGGCGGCCGCCGCCGGCGTCTCCAAGGGCGGGCTGCTCTACCACTTCAAGAGCAAGGACGCGCTGCTGGCCGGGCTCGTGCGCCGGTTGGGCGAGCGCACGACCGAGCAACTGGACACCGCTGCGGCCCAAGGCAAGTCGGTCACCGAGTGGTACCTGCAGACACCGAGCGCCGACAACGACACCGACGCCCTGGAACTGGCGCTGTACCGCTCCATGGTGGCCGCCATGCGCACGGTCGACGCCGCCCACGACGAGCGCGACGACGAGGTGCAGCGCGCCCTCATCGAGGTCCTCGACAGCTGGAGCACGGGCCTGGACAACGAAATCGAGGATCCGGTACGCGCCGACATCGTCCGCCTCGTCGGCGACGGCGTCTACCTACGCGCCCTCCTCGGCCTCCCCCCGATAGACCCCGCCCGCTACCGCGCCGTCGTCACCCGCCTCCTCCAACCCTGACCGCTACGCACCCGGACATCCGGCTTCGGAGCATTGTCAGCCGACAAAGCCGCACGATGCGACGACCGCCGCATCCGCGGTAGGCGGGCCGGCCGGTCCGGCCATCCGCCGCAGCGGATTCGGTCCAGGTTGCGTGGGGATCGCGGGTCCCTCGGCTCGGAAGGCGTGCGCGGCGGGTCACCACGGATAAACTCGGGCGCGTGTTGTCCGCTGCGGCCGAGGGGGCCGGTCCTGTGCCGGGTCCGGGCGTGTCCGGCGCCGCGCCGATCGGGGCCGGGTCGGGAGGTTCGGCGGGCTCGCCGGGGACTACCCATGACGACTGGGAAATCGGTGAGGCCGTGCCGATCCGGCCGCTGTCGTTCCGCGAGAACCTGGATCTGCCGTTCGCCGCGATGCAGGCGCACGTGCGGTTGCTGGCGGGGCTGGTCGGTGTCGCCTTCGTGCCGGCCGCGGGCGCGGTCGCGGCGATCACGGCCGCCGGGTCGGTGGCCACCGACGGCTCCGATGCCGGGACCGCCTGGGCCGCAGTGCTTTCCACAGTGTGCTTCGCCTGGCTGCTGCGCTCGTTCACGCGCGGGGTGACCGTCCCGGTCGTCCTGGCGAGCGTGCACCGGCGGCCGATCACCTGGCGCGAGACGCTGCGGCGGCTCGGCGCGGCGGCGGGACCGCTGCTGCGCTACCGGATCATGACCACACTGATCGGCCTGGGCGTAGCGATCCTGGGCGCGGTGCTGATTCTCACCATGCTGCCCGCGCTGGCCTGGCTGGGGTGGTTGCGGTCGCGACGTTGCCTGTCCACCCCGGTGCTGTTCGAGCACCCGATGCGGTACCGCGACACCATCGCACGGGCGAAAACGCTTGCCGCGGGCGCGGAATGGCGGTTGGCCGGACTGTGGCTGTGCCTGCGCGGCCTGCTGCTGGTGCTGGTCGTGCCGCTGGCGGGGCTCACGCTGTTCGTCACGGAGATCTCCGGCACCCACCGCTGGGCGGCGATCGTGCTGATCACCGCGACGGTACTGCTCGTCGCGGCACTCACCGAGGTGGTGGAGTCGGCGGCCGACGTGGTCGGCTACGTCGACCGGCGATGCCGCCGCGACGGCTGGGACATCCGAATACCCGACGACGATCGAACTCGCCCCCTGGACAACGCGCCCCGGGCGGTCACCCGATGACCGACCGGCCGGACCACGACCGGCCACCGGTCGCGCCCGCCCCCGCGCCGCCGCGCCTGGGCCCGGCCGCCGACCATCGCGTCGCCGCGGAAACCGCCGCGGGACAGCACGATTACGACACCGCGCTGCGAGAGCGCTACCGCGCGGTGGTCCGCGGCCTGGAACAGGGTGGCGTACTGGAGGTCCGGCGATCGCGCACCGCGCAGGAGACCGCCACGGCCGCCGTCACCGCGATACCCGACCGCGCCGCCGAACTACCCACGGCGGCACACGGTTTCGACGAGGTCGTATACGGCGGCCGGGCCGCGACCGCGGACGAGTACCTGCGGCTCGCACAGGCCGACGTCTTCTCCCTGGCCCCGCCGCCACCGCCCGAACCGGTGGAGACCACCGCGCCGACCCGGCGCTCACTGCGCATTCCGCCACTGCCACAGCTCATTCGCGATCCACGATTCTGGGCCGTGCTGGTTGCCGCGCTCGTTCTGGCGCTGCTCGTCTATGTACTGATCCACCTGTCGGCCGCACCGACCGCACCCCCGGCGCCGGAGATCCCGCCACCCCCACCGGACCCGGACGGATACACCCCGCCCCCACCGGATTTCGGCGAAGGCTCGGATTCGATCTTCGGGCGCCTGCCGGACTGGCTGGCCTACGGCGGCCTGCAATGGCTGCTCTGCGGCGTGATCGTGGTGTGGTGGCGGGGTCGTCGGCGCGGTGCGCTGGTCGCCGAGCCGCGCCCGGTCCAGGTGGCGGCGAACGAGCTGCTCGGCGGACAGGCGGCGCTGTACCGCAAGTCGGGCGATCGCGACCACGTCGCCGCCCTGCTGCGCGCGGCGACGCTGCGCCGCGTCCGGCCCGCCCTGGGCCTGACGCCGGAGGCGCCCGTCAATCACCTGGTGACGGCCATCGCCACGCGCACACGCACACCGGCGGACCATGTCGGCGCCACCCTGTTCGGCCCGGTGCACGACGACGACACCCTGCGCCAGGTTGCCGCGCAACTGCGACGAATCGAATCGGAGATCGGATGACGGAGATCGAATGACCACAGCGGACACCGACCACACCCCGACCGCCGAGCAGGCCCTGCAGGCGTTCGGCGCGCTGCGCACCGAGATCGGCAAGGCCGTCGTCGGCAACGATCAGGCCGTGATGTTCCTGGTGCTGGCGCTGCTGTGCCGCGGGCACGTGCTGCTGGAAGGCGTTCCGGGCGTGGCGAAGACGCTGCTGGTGCGAGCGCTGGCGACGGGGCTCGATCTGGATCACGCCCGGGTGCAGTTCACTCCGGACCTGATGCCCGGTGACGTCACCGGTTCACAGATCTACGATCCGCATTCGGCCGAGTTCACCTTCCGGCGCGGCCCGGTGTTCACCAATCTGCTGCTGGCCGACGAGATCAACCGGACGCCGCCGAAAACCCAGTCGGCACTGCTGGAATCGATGGAGGAACGGCAGGTCTCGGTCGACGGCAAACCGCAGCCGCTGCCGGACCCGTTCGTGGTGGTCGCCACCCAGAACCCGATCGAGCAGGAGGGCACCTACCCCCTGCCGGAGGCGCAACTGGACCGATTCCTGTTCAAGGTCGACATCGAACTGCCCGGCCGCGACGACGAGTTCCGGGTGCTGCAGCGCCACGCGGCGGGATTCGATCCACGCGACCTGACCGCCGCGGGCCTGCGGCCGGTCGCCGGGCCCGATCACATCGCGGCGGCCCGCAACGCGGTCTCGGGTGTGCGGGTCGATCCCGAGGTGCTGGCCTACATCGTCGATCTGTGCCGCGCCACCCGGGCCGCGGCCGCGGTGCGGCACGGCGCCTCGACGCGCGGCGCCACCGCCCTGCTGGCCGCCGCACGCGCGTTCGCGTGGCTGACCGGGCGTGAGTTCGTCACCCCCGACCACGTGAAAACCGTTGCGGTGCCGGTATTGCGGCATCGGTTGCAATTGCGTCCGGAGGCCGAGCTGGACGGCGCGACCACGGAGAGTGTGCTGTCGTCGCTGCTGCTCTCGGTGCCGGTCCCGGTGTAGCCGATGGTCGTCACGGGACGGCTGGCCGCCCTCGCCGCGGTCGCGGCGGCGGTGGTGATGGCCGCGCTGCCGTTGTGGTGGGGAGTGTTGTCGGCGACCGCTGTGCTCGTGGCTCTGGTCATCGCCGATCTCGTTGCGCTCGGCGGCATTACGGGCCTGGAGCTGTCGCGCGCCCCGCTCACCACGGTCCGGTCGGGTCGCGCGACGACGATCGAACTCGAGGTCGTCAATCGCGGGCCCCGCACGGTGCGCGGGCGGCTGTGGGACGACTGGCCCGGCAGCGCGCACGCCTCGCACCACGGTCACGTGCTGCGATTGCCGCCGAACAGCAAGACCCGGCTCGCCACCACGCTGCGTCCCGAGTACCGCGGTGATCGGGTGGCCGGTCCGGTCACCCTGCGGCTGTTCGGCCCGCTCGGTCTGGCCGGGCGGCAGGTCCGCCGCGACGTGCCGGCGCGGCTGCGCGCACTGCCACCGTTCCGCAGCGAGGGCGCGCTCGCGGCGAAGGTCGCCGAACTGCATCTGCTGGAGGGCAGCACGGTCGTCAACGCCCGCGGGCAAGGTTCCGAGTTCGACTCGTTCCGCGAGTACGTCCCCGGCGACGACGTGCGCGCGATCGACTGGCGGGCGACCGCGCGCGCCGCCGACGTGCTGGTGCGCACCTGGCGGCCGGAGCGGCACCGGCGGCTGCTGCTGATCGTGGACACCGGGCGCCTCAGCGCCGGTCGCGTCGGCGACGGCACCCGGCTGGACGTGAGCATCGAGGCCGCGCTGCTGCTGGGCGGGCTCGCCGCGGCGGCCGGTGACACCGTCGACCTGCTGGCCTACGACCGGCGGGTACGGGCCGAGGTGTTCGGCTCCGGCGGAAAGAGGTTGCAGCCCAAGCTGATGCACGCGCTCTCGGGCGTCGTCCCGGCGCTGGTCGACACCGACACCACCGGTCTGGTCCGCACCGCCGTGCACCGTTCCCGCCGCCGCAGCCTGATCGTATGGTTCACCAGCCTCGACGGTGCGATGGTGGAAGAGAACCTCCGCCCGGTCCTCCCGGTCCTGACCCAGCGCCACCGCGTGCTCATCGTCTCGGTCACCGACCCGGACGTCGCCGCCGCCGCGGTGCGCCGCGACACCCTCACCGACATCTACACCGCGGCCGCCGCCGAAACCCTCCTCGCCGAACGCGCCCTGACCCGAGAATCCCTGCGACGCATGGGAGTAGCCGTCGTCACCGCCTCCCCCGACCATCTCCCGGAAGCCCTAGCGGACGAATACCTGGAACTCAAGCGCTCGGGAGCAAGCTAGTCCCCCACCCGACAGGACCCGTCCCCGGGAGCTATGCGGTGCGGGACCACCCGATGTTCGAGACGGACTGCGCCGGTGTGGGTGTGAGGGTCCGGCGTTGGCGTTCGGCGATGACCGCGCCCAGGATGTGCAGCGGTGGGTAGCCGGGCGGGGGCGGCACTCGCAGTTGCGCGCAGACGGCGACGACCAAGGCGTGGCCGAGTGCGTGGTGGGCCTCCGGCGTCAGCGTCCGGGCGCGGGTCAGGTACTGCCGGGCCGGTAGCGCCAGCTCCTCGGTCAGCGCGGACAGGTCCAGCCGCTGCGCCCAGCCCTGCAACCACGGCGGCGCGAGGGCCAAGGCGGGCAACGGAAGCCGGATGCGGTCGTGCACGACGACGGTGCCGGCGAGCACGTCGCCGACCCGGCGGGCCCGCGGGGAGCACAGCGAGGTGACCACCGCGACCGCCCCGAAACCACCCAGCGCCCAGAAGTCGACGATGGCCCCCGCGAGGCCGCGGGTCAGGGCGTGGCGGAAATCGATCGGCCCGCCGTCACCGCGCACCACCCGCAGTCCGAGCGCCAGCTTGCCGACGGTACGACCGCGCAGCAGCGTCTCGCACGCGATCGGATAACCGGCCAGCACCGACACGATGATCACCAGCATGGCGACATCCAGCCACGCCGGATCCGGCCGCGACCACACCACCGCCGCCGACACCGCGAGCACGATCAGCCACCCCACCACCAGCTGCAGCACCACATCGATGAGGAATGCCGCGGCCCGGGTCGGGATGCGCGCGATCGGCAGGTCCAGGGCGACGGCCTCGCCGGTAGTGAAAACGGCCATGCTGCAGACAGACTAGCCTCTCGAGGGAACCGCGGGAGGGCACCGATGGACGTGGACGCGTACGCCTACGCGCACAGGCGATCGTGGGATCGACTCGATCAGCTGACCCGGCAGCGCAAGTTGTCCGGCGCCGAGGCCGACGAGCTGGTGCGCCTGTACCGCCGCACCTCGCAACAACTGGCGCGGCTGCAGTCGCACTCCCCCGATCCGGAACTGATCCGCGGACTCGGCGCGCTGCTGGCGCGGGCGCGCGGCCGGGCGCTGGGCACCCGCGCCGACGTGTGGCGCGAGGTGGGCCTGTTCTTCACCCACGGCTTCCCCGCGGCGGTCTATCGCGCCTGGCCGTGGTGGGCGGGCGTGACGGCGGTATTCCTCGCGGTGTCGACGGGCCTCGGTATCTGGGTGTCCGGTTCGGCCGCCGCGCGCAAGACCCTGGACATTCCGGCCGATACCGATGTCCTGACCGGACCGGGCGGCCGCTTCGAGACCTATTACTCCGAGCATCCGCACGACGCCTTCGCCGCCCAGGTGTGGACCAACAACGCGTGGGTGGCGGCGGTCGCGCTGTTCACCGGGCTGTTGATCCTGCCCGCGGCCTACGTGTTGTTCATGAATGCCCTGAATCTCGGCATCTCCGCCGGGTTGATGGGCGACGCCGGGCGCATCGACGCCTTCTTCGGCTTCATCCTGCCGCACGGCATGCTCGAGCTGACCGCGGTCTTCGTGGCCGGGGGCGCCGGGCTGAAACTCGGTTGGACGCTGATAGATCCGGGCCGGCTCAGCCGCGCGCAGGCGCTCGCCCGACAGGGGCGCGCGACCGCGACCATCGCGCTGGGTCTGGTGGTCGTGCTGCTGGTCTCGGGTCTCATCGAGGGCTTCGTGACACCGAGCGGCCTGCCCGCGCCGATCCGGATCGCTATCGGCGCGGTGGCCGAACTCTGTTTCCTCGGGTACGTGTGCACCGCCGGTCGCCGGGCGGCGACGGGTACGGCAGCTACCGATCGGCGCACGACCGACCGATAAGCCGAAATTCGGTTGCGGGGAGGGTGACCGCCGACCATGATCATGGCGGGGGATTTGAGATCCACTGGCCGCAGCGAGTCCAGCTCAGCTGCGGCCAGCGTTACCGTCAACTCTACACAATCGTTATCGCTATGCAACCAGCCACTCGACACCCGGGCGTATAAGTAACGGACCGGAAACAGTGGCTCGGAGGCGCGCCACGCCCGGTGTCGCAAATCTGTAGCGTCCCGTGGGCTCGGGGGTCGAAATAGTGGCCGCCACCAAACCATCCGGTCCCTCCCGTCTGTCCGGAACGGCCGTTCGGTCACGTCCATAAGGTCCGTATCGCGCGTTTGCTGTGCCAGCGGGCACGATCCGATAGAGTCTCCGGAATCGCTCCTATCTCGATGGATGCCCATCAAACGGTCGATGACCGGCAAATTGCCGACACATTAAACAGACCCGAAGTTTGTTATCTCGGCGGAATACTTGAGCTGCGTACTGTATTGACACTGTTTTCATGAGCCCGCACCAGCTCGATGCCGCCTCGGCGACACAGCGGTACTGATACGGCGCGACCCGCAACCTCCTCGAACGCACTTCACCGGCCGAACAGTGGCGTCGAGAGTGCGGCGAAGATCACACCTCCATAACCGCCGACACCCGGCACAGAGCGAGTTCGCGGCCACGCGAAAGCCCCGCCTCGACCCACAGTCGCGCTCGTCGGAGACCCTTCGGTCCTGTCATGACCCATTGACACGTGCCCCGCCCCGATCATGTTCACCCGCAAGGATTCCGGCGCCCCACACCGCGAACGGACGCCGGGTTGCCGGTAGCGACAACGGGTTTCGTGACCGAACTGCTGGCACGTACGGCGGCGACCGGAGAAGATAAGCCCGTGCGGACGAAATTCTCCTCCGAGCTGGCAGCGCTCACCGACGAGCTGGCCCGCCTGTCGGCCTTGGCGCACGAGGCCACCGAACGCGTCGCCGTCGCGGTGGCCGAAGCCAATCTGACCGCCGCGTACGAGGTCCTCGCCATCGACGAGCAGCTGCAGGCCCTGCACGGGGGATGCGAGAACCGGGCGGTGATCCTGCTCGCCCTGGAGGCCCCGGTCGCCCGCGACCTCAGACACGTGGTCACCGCGATGCAGATCGCCGACGACCTGTCCCGGATGAGCTGGCTGACCAGTCGCATCGCCGACAGCGTGGTGCACCGCTACCCGGAACCCGTAGCGCCCCCGGACATTCTGCGGCTGCTCGGCGCGATCGGGGATATCGTCACCGACCTCGCCGCCACCGCGGGCCGCGCCATCACCGACACCGATCTGTCGGCGGATCGCGGTTCCGAGGACTCCCACGCCCGGCTTACCACGCTGCAACAGCAAGTGCTGCACGCCATTTCGGCGGCGGAATGGCAGCACGGCAGCGCCATGGCCGTCGATCTCGCGTTGGTGGCGCATCACTACGAACGCTGCGCCGAGCACTGCGTCCGCATCGAGCGGCTGATCCATTTCTTCCACACCGGAGTCCCGCTGTCGGCACAGGTCGATCAGAACTGATCCGATCCGGACGGCCGTGATTACCGCACGGCTCCGTGGGAATGCATGAGTCATGCATATAGAACGGTTGGCGAATCTGCTGGGCGCCACCGCGCTGGCGGTCAGCGACAAGATGATTCGCGATGTCACCGCGCGGACGAAGACGAACCCCAGCGCGACGGCGGCGCTGGTCGTCCTGCTCCAGGCCGGTCCGATGGGCGTCACCGACCTGGGTCGCTGCCTGGGCCTGACCCAGTCGGCCGCCACCCGCACCCTCGACTCGCTGGAAAACGCCGGTCTGGTGCGCCGCACCAGGACCGGGCGCGTCCGCACCATCGCCCTGACGACGGCCGGGCGCCGCGGCGCCGCAACGGTTCTGCGCGAACGCGTGCGCTGGCTGGAGACCCTGACCGGCGCACTCGACGAGCCGGACCGGGCGCATCTCGAACGGATCCTCGGCACGCTGCTGACCAGGATCTACGACGAGATACCGGACGCCGACCTGCTCTGCCGGCTCTGCGACCGGCGGGCGTGCACGCACGAGCGGGTCTGTCCCGTCGGACAGGCCGCGCGCGATAGGGCGGAGTGAGCGCGATGGCGTGGCTGACCGCGCTGGCCTCCGCGGTCCTGTACGGGCTGTCCGACTATGTCGGCGGAATCGCCTCGCGCCGAATACATTTCGCCGTCACCGCGATACTCGGCCAGACGGTCGGGCTGCTGGTGGCCCTATTACTCGCCGCCGCGACCGGCACGGGCGCGCCGCGTGCGACGGACCTGGCCTGGGGCGCGCTGTCCGGGCTGGGCACCGCCGCCGGGATGGCCGCGCTGTTCCGCGGGCTCGGCCGCGGCACGATGAGCACGGTGGTGCCCACCAGCACCCTGACCGGGATGGGGCTGCCGGTGCTGTTCGGTGTGGTGGCCGAGGGACAACGCCCGACCCTGGCCGCGGGCGTCGGCATCGTCGTGGCGCTGCCCGCCCTGTGGCTGGTGTCGCGCACGCCCGACAGCGCGCCGACCGCATCCCGCGCGGCCGTGCTCGACGGCCTGCTCGCCGGAGTCGGTATCGCGATCCAATATCTGGCGCTGGCACACGCCGATCCGGTGTCGGGGTTCTGGCCGGTGGCGTCGGGCCGGGTCGCGGCCGTGTGCGCCCTTGTCCCCCTGGTGTTCTGGACCCGCGCGGCGGTCACGGCCGCCGTCCGCCCGCTGTGCCTGGCCGCGCTCGCGGGTGCGACCGCCGCGCTGGCGCTGGCGGCCTATCTCGACGCCACCCACCGCCAGCTGCCGGTCGTCGCGGTCGCCCTGTCCTCCCTGTATCCGGTGATCCCGGTGCTGCTGGGCATCACCGTGCTGCACGAGCGCCTCACCCGCGCCCAGTGGGCCGGGCTGCTCGCCGCCGCTCTCGCGGTGGTCCTGCTGGCACTGTGAGTTCGAAACCGGGGTTGACGGAAACCCGCGCGGCACGCCCGGCGGGCGAGCCGAGACTGTGATATCTCGTACACCCGCTACGATCCGGGCGAGACGGGTCCGGACGAAAAAAATCGAGGGCCCGGATCGGATGATCCGGGCCCTCGATGCCTGGTGGGCGAAGGGGGACTTGAACCCCCACGTCCCGAAGGACACTGGCACCTGAAGCCAGCGCGTCTGCCATTCCGCCACTCGCCCGAGCGACTCGGAAACGTTATCACGCACCCGTTGTGCATATGAAATCGCCTGGTCAACGAATATGTGGTCACCCTGTTGCGGTGGGGGAACTCCGGCAGGCCGCCGAGAGTTACAGGTGTGGACGATCGTGGATATCATGCAGGGACCGTGTCCGTCCGACGACACGCCCTATTGGCGTGTCGCGGATTGATGACAGACGGGATCTGCGACAGAGGACAGGACGAGCGCAACACCGAAGGGAGGCCGGGATGGGGATCGTGTCACGCTTCGAACGCCGCCTGCAGGGCGCTGTCGGCGACGCCTTCGCCCGCGTCTTCGGTGGCAGCGTCGTGCCGCAGGAAGTGGAGGCGGCGCTGCAGCGCGAGGCCACCGATCGGGTCACCGAACTCGACGGCGGGCATCTGCTGGCTCCCAACAGCTACGTGATCACCATCAACACGTCGGACCTGCGAGAACTCGACGCCGATCACGAGCTCACCAGCCGTGCCTTCGCCAAACATCTGCAGGACTACATCCGTGAGCAGGGCTGGCAGACCTACGGCGAAGTGCACGTCGAATTCCAGGCATCCCCTACGCTGCACACCGGGCAGTTCAGAACGCGCGGCCGGGTCGACCCGGACGCGGGCCGCCGGGACAAGCCGGACCGACGGCCGCCCGACCGGCCTGGACAACCCGCACAACGAACCGCAAACCCGCAACCAGGAGCTGGCCCCATGACGCAGAACTCAGGCTACGACCCCAGCCGTGAGCCCGCGGAGTCCGATCCACGCAACCGCGGGTACGCGCCGCCCGGTGGCCGCCCCGGTCCGGGGAACTACGACTACGGCCGCGGCGGTGGGCAGTACCCCGCCGCGAGCGACTACGCCGCAGCGCCCGAGTCGCAGCAGGCCTACGGCGACTATCAGAACGGCTACGACTACCAGCAGGGTGGCGGCAGCTACGGCCAGCCGGGCTACGCCGATCCGGCCTACGGCCAGCAGGCCGGGTACGAGCAGGGCGGCTACGCCCAGCAGGGTTACGCCGACCAGGGCTACGGCCAGCAGGGCGGGTACGACCAGGGCTACGCCGATCAGGGCTACGACCAGGGTTACGGCCAGCAGGGCTACCCGAACCAGGACTACGGCCAGGCACAGCAGGCCTACGGTCAGGCCCCCGCCGCATACGAGCAGGGCTACGCGGGCCAGGGCTACGGCCAGGCGCCGGCCGGATACGAACAGGGCTACGCCGAACAGCCCGGGTACGACCAGGCCGCCTACGGCCAGCAGCCGGGCTACGCCGAGCCGGGCTACGGCCAGCAGGGCGCGTACGGCGCCGCTCCGGCGCAGCCCCAGCAGCCGCCGCGCAGCGGTTCGGGCTACTCGGCCACGCTGCAACTCGACGACGGCAGCGGCCGGACCTACCAGCTACGGGAAGGCAGCAACATCATCGGCCGCGGCCAGGACGCGCACTTCCGGCTGCCCGACACCGGGGTCTCCCGACGCCACATCGAGGTCCGCTGGGACGGCCAGGTCGCGATGCTGTCCGACCTCGGATCGACCAACGGGACGCTGGTCAACGGGTCTCCCGTGCAGGATTGGCAACTGGCCGACGGTGATGTGATCCGCGCCGGGCATTCGGAGATCCTGATCCGAATCGTCTGATCCCGTAAGCTCGCCGGTGCAGGTCACGGTGGGGCACGAGAAGTCCTCGGCCGTATCGTGATCGCAACCGGTCGTCGACCCTATTATGCTGCCACCATTCGCTCGGCAGCCGGGCCGTGCTGACCAGCACGCCGGTTGGGGGTCGAACCGTACCAACGGCACCGGTCGAACAGGAGGTGGAACGCCGTGCAGGGACTGATCCTGCAATTGACCCGTGCGGGGTTCCTGCTGCTGTTGTGGTTGTTCGTCTGGGCGGTGCTCCGCACCCTGCGCAGCGATATCTATGCGGCATCCGGCATCCGGATCCAGCCCCGGGCCGCACGCGGTTCCGCGGTGCTGCCATCCTTCAGTCGCGGCCAGAAGGGCGCCAGACATCTCGTGGTGACTCAGGGTTCACTCGCAGGCACGCGTATCACGCTAGGCACCCAACCGGTGCTGATCGGGCGTGCCGACGACTCCACACTCGTGCTGACCGACGACTACGCGTCGACCAGGCATGCGCGACTCTCGCCGCGCGGCGACGACTGGTACGTCGAAGACCTAGGCTCAACCAACGGGACCTACCTCGATCGAGCGAAGGTCACCACCCCGGTCCGAGTTCCACTCGGTACCCCTGTCCGTGTCGGTAAGACAGTGATCGAGCTGCGATCGTGACTCTTGTTCTCCGCTACGCAGCGCGCAGCGACCGTGGTCTCGTCAGGGCCAACAACGAAGATTCCGTCTACGCCGGCGCGCGCCTGCTCGCATTGGCCGACGGCATGGGTGGGCACGCCGCGGGCGAGGTCGCCTCCCAGTTGATGATCGCCGCGCTGGCCCACCTGGACGACGACGAACCCGGTGACGACCTACTCGGCAAGCTCGACCGCGCGGTGCGCGAGGGCAACGCCGCCATCGCCGATCAGGTCGAGGAAGAACCCGAACTGGACGGCATGGGCACCACGCTCACCGCAATCCTGTTCGCGGGCAAGAAACTCGGCCTGGCCCACATCGGCGACTCCCGCGCCTACATGCTGCGCGGCGGCGAACTCGCCCAGATCACCCGCGACGACACCTTCGTGCAGTCGCTGGTCGACGAGGGCCGCATCACGCCGGAGCAGGCGCACACCCATCCGCAGCGGTCGCTGATCATGCGCGCGCTCACGGGCAACGAGATCGAGCCCACGCTGACGATGCGGGAGGCCCGCGCCGGCGACCGCTACCTGCTGTGCTCGGACGGCCTGTCGGATGTGGTCAGCGACGAGACGATGGCCAACACGCTGCGCGAGGGCAACACCGACGAGGCGGCCGACCGGCTCATCGAGCTGGCGCTGCGCAGCGGCGGACCGGACAACGTCACCGTTGTGGTCGCCGATGTCATCGACTTGGACTACGGCCAGAGTCATCCGATCGTGGCCGGCGCCGCCTCCGGCGAGGACGAGGACGTCCCGCCCCCGAACACCGCCGCCGGACGCGCCGCGGCGATGCGCCCGCCGCGCGCCGCGCCCCGCCGCGCCCCCGTGGCCGCCGAGCCGCCCGCGCCGCGCAAGAGCCACAAGCTGCGCTGGATCGTGTTGTCGCTGGCATTGCTCCTCGCCGTGGTGATCGGTCTCGTGGTGGGCTACAAGATGATTCGCAGCAATTACTACGTCGGCACCGACGCCGGCAGCGTGGTGATCATGCGCGGGCTCCCCGGCTCGGTGCTGGGTTACTCGATCCGTGATGTGGACCAGCTCGCCTGCATCGACCGGGACGGCCGGCTCAGCCTGCTGCGTCCCGGCAACAACTTCCCCTCCGGCTGCAAGCAGCTGCAGGTCGCCGACCTCAAGCAGACCGGCCGCGACAAGGTCGTGAACAACGGCCTGCAGCCGGGCACCTTCGCCGATGCCCAGCGCCAGCTCGAGAAGCTCACCACCGCGGAACTGCTCCCGGCCTGCGTCAAGACGCCGGTGCCCGTGCCCACGCCCGTTCCGGCGCCCGCGCCGGGCGAGAACGGCGCCACCCCGACGCCGACCCCGGTCGAGCCGGGACCCACCAACGCTCCCGCTCAACAGCCGGTCCCGCCGACCGCCTCCGCGCCGGCCCCGCAGACTCCGGGGGAGAACTGCAGGAAGGCGGACTGATGTCCGCACCGGCACCGCCGTCGGCTGGGGCTTTCCCCAGCCCACCGGGCGGCTTCGCTCCCGCGCCACCACCGACGACGCGGCGTAACGTCGAGGCGTTGCTGCTGGCGGGCGCGGTGGTGATCACCACCGTGGCGCTGGTGCTGGTGGAGGCCAGCCAGGATCAGGAAGTCACCTGGGATCTGGCCAAGCTCGGCCTGGCCTACTTCGCGCTGTTCGGTGTGGCGCATCTGGCCGTGCGACGGTTCGCGCCGTTCGCCGATCCGCTGCTGCTGCCGATCGTGGCGCTGCTCAACGGCGTCGGGCTGGTGCTGATCCATCGCCTGGATCTCGCCGACGAGCAGACCGCCGCCTACAACTCCTGGCCGATGCCCTCGCCCGACGCCAACCAGCAGGTGTTGTGGACGGCGTTCGGCATCGCGCTGTTCGTCGGACTGCTGATACTGCTGCGCGACTACCGCACTCTCGCGCGCTACAGCTACACCCTGGGCCTGCTCGGATTGGTCGCGCTCGTCATTCCGGCGCTGCTGCCCAGCGCGTTGTCGGAGACCAACGGCGCCAAGATCTGGATCCGGCTGCCCGGATTCAGCATGCAGCCGGGCGAATTCGCGAAGATCCTGCTGATCATCTTCTTCGCCTCGGTGCTGGTCGCCAAGCGCGAACTGTTCACCGCCGCGGGCCGCCGCTTCCTCGGGATGGAACTGCCGCGCGGGCGCGACCTCGGGCCCATCCTCGCGGTCTGGCTGGTGTGCCTGCTGGTGCTCGTGTTCGAGAAGGACCTGGGCACCTCGCTGCTGATCTTCGCGACGGTCCTGGCGCTGCTGTACATCGCCACCGAGCGGGTGGGCTGGGTGATCGTCGGCAGCCTGCTGCTCGCGCTCGGATTCTTCATCGCCTACAACGCCTTCGGGCACGTGCGGGTGCGCGTCGCGACCTGGCTGCATCCGTTCGCCGACTACAACAACACCGGTTATCAGATCTCGCAGTCGCTGTTCGGCCTGGCCACGGGCGGGCTCGCGGGGACCGGGCTGGGCAGCGGACGGCCCTCGCAGGTGCCGTTCGCCAAGACCGACTTCGTCGTCGCGACCATCGGCGAGGAGCTGGGCCTCATCGGGCTGGCCGCCGTGCTGATGCTGTTCGCGATCTTCGTGGTCCGCGGCCTGCGCACGGCGCTGGCGGTGCGCGACAGCTTCGGCAAGCTGCTGGCCGCGGGGCTGGCGTTCACCATCGCGGTGCAGGTCTTCGTCGTCGTCGGCGGTGTCACCAAGCTCATCCCGCTGACCGGTCTCACCACCCCGTTCGTCTCCTACGGCGGATCCTCGCTGCTGGCCAACTACGCGCTGGTCGCGCTGCTGGTGAAGATCTCCGACGCCGCCCGGGCCCCGGCCCCCGCCCGCCGGAAGGATCAACCGGCGCCGATCGCCGACGCGCAGACGGAACTCATCCGGTCGAGAGGAGAAGCGGTGTGAACACCCCCCTGCGCCGCGTCGCCATCGCCGTGATGGTCATGATCGTCGCGCTGCTGGCCAACGCCACCTATGTGCAGGTGATCAAGGCCGACAGCCTGCGCAACGATCCGCGCAACTCGCGGGTGCTGCTGGACGAGTACTCCCGCCAGCGCGGCCAGATCTCCGGCGCGGGCGCCGTGCTGGCCAGCTCGATCGCGACCGACGACCGCTACAAGTACCTGCGCACCTACCCCACCGATCCGGCCGCCTACGCCCCGGTCACCGGCTTCTATTCGATGCAGTACGGCAGCACCGGACTCGAACGCGCCGAGGACTCGGTGCTCAACGGCTCCGACAGCGCGCTGTTCGGGCGTCGGCTGGTCGACATGATCTCCGGCCGCGACCCGCGCGGCGGCAACGTGGTCACCACCATCAACCCGGCGATGCAGCAGGTCGCCTACGAGCAGCTGACCAGCAAGGGCTACACGGGATCGGTGGTGGCGATCGAGCCCAGCACCGGGCGCATCCTGACCATGGTGTCCACCCCGAGTTACGACCCCAACCAGCTGTCCGGCCACGACGGCGCCAAGAGCACCCAGACGTGGGAGGCGCTGTCCTCCGACGAGGATCAGCCGATGCTCAATCGCGCTGTCTCGCAGACCTATCCGCCCGGATCGACGTTCAAGATCGTGACGACCGCGGCCGCGCTGTCGATGGGGATCAAGCCCGAGGACCAGTTCACCGCGGCGCCGAACATCACGCTGCCGGGCACCAGCACCACGCTGGAGAACTACAACGGTTCCACCTGCGGCGGCGGCGCCACGGCCTCGCTGTACGACGCGTTCCGGCTGTCCTGCAACACCGCGTTCGCCGAGATCGGCATGAAGGTCGGCGCGGCGAAGCTGAAGGACGAGGCGGCCGCGTTCGGCATCGGGCCGCACGCGGGCATCCCGATCCAGTGGGCCGACAGCACCGTCGGCGCCATCCCGGACAATCCGTCGCTGGCGCAGAGCAGCATCGGGCAGCGCGACGTGGCCCTCACTCCGCTGGACGACGCGGTGATCGCGGCGACCGTCGCCAACGGCGGGGTACGGATGGAACCGCACCTGGTCGATCAGCTGCAGGGCCCGGATCTCAGCGAGCTGTCCAAGACCAAGCCGGTCTCGGTCGGGCAGGCGATCAGCGCACCGGTCGCGACCGAGCTGACCAATCTGATGATCGCCTCGGAGAAGAACACGGCCGGAGGGAACCAGTCACGCCCCTATCAGATCGCGTCCAAGACCGGCACCGCCGAACACGGCAGCAACCCGCGCAGCACCCCGCCGCACGCCTGGTACACGGCCTTCGCGCCGGCCCAGAACCCGAAGATCGCGATCGCGGTCATCGTGGAGAACGGCGGCGATCGCGCGCTCGCGGCCACCGGCGGATCGGTCGCCGCACCCGTGGCCCGTGCGGTACTCGACGCCGGACTGCAGGGGGGCTGACCCACATGAACGTGCTTTCACGCCTGAACAATCGAGGCCCGGCAGCGGCCTGCGTCACCACGCAGGGCCCCTGGTCAGGCGCAATTAGACGGAGCCTACGGGGGCTGCAATGCTGAACAACGGTGCGATGATCGCGGACCGCTACCGACTGCAACGGCTGATCGCCACCGGTGGCATGGGACAGGTGTGGGAGGCCCTGGACACCAGGCTGGACCGGCGCGTCGCGGTGAAGGTGCTCAAGGCGGAGTTCTCCGCGGATCCGACCTTCCGGCACCGGTTCCGCACGGAGGCGAAGACCACCGCGCAACTGAACCATCCGGGCATCGCCGGCATCTACGACTACGGCGAGACCTTCGACCCGCAGGGCGGCGAAACCGCCTATCTGGTCATGGAACTCGTGCAGGGCGAACCGCTCAACGCCGTGCTGAACCGGCTCAACCGGCTGTCGGTGGCGCAGGGCCTGGACATGCTGGAGCAGACCGGCCGCGCGCTGGAGGTGGCACACGCCGCCGGCGTCGTGCACCGCGACGTCAAACCCGGCAACATCCTGGTCACGCCGACCGGTCAGGTGAAGATCACCGACTTCGGCATCGCCAAGGCGGTCGACGCCTCGCCGGTCACCAAGACCGGCATGGTGATGGGCACCGCCCAGTACATCGCGCCCGAGCAAGCTACCGGCGAGGACGCCACCTCGGCCAGCGACGTGTACTCGCTCGGCGTGGTCGGGTACGAGGCGCTGTCGGGCCAGCGGCCGTTCACCGGCGACGGCGCGCTCACCGTCGCGATGAAGCACGTGCGCGAGTCACCGCCGCCGATGCCCGCGGATCTGCCGCCGAACGTGCGCGAACTCATCGAGATCACCATGGCCAAGGAGCCGAATCGGCGGTACAGCAGCGGCGGCGAGTTCGCCGACGCCGTGGCCGCGGTCCGGTCCGGCCGCCGTCCCCCGCCGCCGCGCACCGCCGGGCTCGCCACGCCGCAGTCCGGCGCGGCGCGCGTGCTGCCGCCCGGCCCGACCACGGTGCTGCCGCGCGGCGACTACGACGACGCCACCGTCCGCTACGCGAATTCCGGTCGGGCGCAAGCACAACCGCCCGGCACCGCGGTCATGGCCGGACGGACCGGCACGGTTCCGCCGGGCGACGAGGACGGGTCGCGGTTCAGCAACGGACAGAAGGCCCTCGCCGGTCTGGGTGTCGGCGCGCTGCTGATCGGCGGCATCGCCGCGTGGGTCCTGCTCAGCGGCAAGCCGCCGGAATCGTCGGTGACGCCGAAGTCGCCGACATCGGTCGTCGCACCGCCGCCACCGGTGCCGACGACCACCACCGAGGCGCCGACGACCACCTATTACCAGCCGCCGCCGGTCACCACCACGACCGAGCCGCCCACCACGACGCCACCGCCGACGACCACGACCACCCAGCCGCCCAGCTCCACCCAGCAGCGGCCGACGACCACCGCGCCGACGACCACGGGTCGCGTACCCCGGACCACATTCGAAATACCATTGCCGAATATTCCGGGTGTCGATGGCAATTACGGCAGGAACGGCACGCACGGCACCACCGGGCGCGAACCCCGCGGCACCACCGAGAACCAGACCGACGACAGCAGTAGTTCCCCGGCCACCGCACCGCAAGGACTGCCATGACGACCCCGAAGAATCTCTCCGAGCGCTACGAGCTGGGCGAGATCATCGGGTTCGGCGGAATGTCGGAGGTACACAAGGCCCGCGACAATCGCCTGGGGCGCGATGTCGCGATCAAGGTGCTGCGCGCGGACCTGGCCCGCGACCCCACCTTCTATCTCCGATTCAAGCGCGAGGCGCAGAACGCGGCCGCGCTGAACCATCCGGCCATCGTCGCGGTCTACGACACCGGCGAGGCCGAGGTCGACGGCGGGCCGCTGCCCTACATCGTGATGGAGTACGTCGACGGCGACACGCTGCGCGATATCGTGCGCGGCAAGGGCCCGCTGCCGCCGCGGCGCGCGATGGAAGTCATCGCCGACGTCTGTGCCGCACTGGATTTCAGCCACAAGAACGGCATCGTGCACCGCGACATGAAGCCGGCCAACATCATGATCAACCGGCAGGGCGCGGTGAAGGTCATGGACTTCGGCATCGCGCGCGCGATCGCCGACAGCTCCAACCCGATGACGCAGACCGCCGCGGTGATCGGTACAGCGCAATATCTTTCGCCCGAGCAGGCCCGCGGCGAGCAGGTCGACGCCCGCTCCGATGTCTACTCCGTCGGCTGCGTGCTCTACGAAATCCTCACCGGGGAACCGCCTTTCACCGGCGACTCGCCGGTCGCGGTCGCCTATCAGCACGTGCGCGAGGACCCGCGGCTGCCGTCCCTGGTGCATACCGGGGTGCCGCGCGAGCTGGATTCGGTCGTGCTGAAGGCGATGGCCAAGAATCCGGCCAACCGCTATCAGACCGCCGCGGAGATGCGCGCCGACCTGATCCGGGTGCTGGGCGGCCAGAAACCGCACGCCCCGATGGTGATGACCGACGAGGACCGCACCACCATCCTCGGCAGCATGGACGCGTCGGCGCGCGGCTACCGCACCGTCGAACGCGAGGATGTCGACGAACCCGAATACGACGAGCCCCGCGACCCGCGCCGCACCGCGATGATCGCGGGTGCGGTGCTGGCCGGTATCGCGGCCCTGTTCGCGTTGTTCTGGTTCCTGATCGGTCCCGGCAGCAAGCCGGACCAGGTGGCCATCCCCGATCTGGCGAACAAGCCGGCGCAGGTGGCGCAGGACGAGTTGCAGCGGGCCGGATTCTCGGTCAACACGCAGCCGAAACCCAACGGCAAGGTCGCTGTCGGCAATGTCATCTCGACCCAGCCGCTCGGCGGTTCCCGGGCGCCGAAGGGCAGCACCGTGACGGTGCAGGTCTCGACCGGTCCGGAGATCATTCCGGTACCGAACCTGGCGAAACGCACCCAGCAGGAGGCCGAGCAGCTGCTCTCGTCCGGCAATCTGCGGCTGAATCCGGATATCCAGCGGGACTGGTCGAGTCCCGAGGACAAGGACAAGGTGATCAGGCAGAGCCCGCAGGCCGACGCCAGGGCCGAGGCCGAGGGTCTGGTCACGATCACCCTGGGCAAGGGGCCCGAGCAGGTACGCGTGCCCGATGTGGTCGGCCAGCAGATCGATGTGGCGCAGGCGAACCTCGAGAACCCCGGTGGTTTCAAGGTGGTCGTTCAGAAGGTGCCGTCCTCGCGTCCCAGCGGCGAGGTGCTCTCCACCGACCCCGCCGGAAACACCTCGGCGGACAAGGGTTCCACCATCACGGTGCAGGTCTCCAGCGATCAGATCACGATGCCGCCCCTCGTTGGCCTCACGCCCTCGCAGGCGGTGGACAGGCTGCGCACGGCCGGCTGGACCGGCGGCGTCGGCCAGATCAACCAGACCACCCAGGGCACCTTCGATCCGCCGAGCATCGGCCACATCCTCAGTCAGCAACCCGCGCCCGGTTCCTCGATCCCCAAGAACGCCACCATCACGATCGCGACGGGTGTGATCGCGCCACCGTGATCTCCCGGCGGCCGATCAGGTGAGGTCGAGGTGGCGGTTCATCGACATGGCCTCGGCGGCCAGGTCGGGGAGTTCGATCACCTCGATGCCCTGGTCGCGGAGTTTTTCCACGCCCACGCAGTTGTCGACGAACGTGGCGGGTTCGCGCCAGGCGATGACGACCCGCGCGAGACCCGCCGCCAGGATGCGGTCGGTGCACGGCGCGCGGTCGGGGGACGCGCGCCGCGAGCACGGCTCCAGGGTGCTGTAGAGGGTGGCCCGGGTCAGGCGGGAGTCGTCGCCGAGCTTGTTCAGCGCGGACTCCTCGGCATGCACCTTGGCGTCGGTTTCGCGCGAATAGCCGTGCGCCAGTTCGACTCCCCCGGCGTCGACCACCACCGCCCCGACCGAGAAGGCGGTCGAACTGGGCGGGCAGAGCCGGGCCAGGCCGATCGCGTGATGCATCCAGAACCGGTGGGACTTACGGCCTTCCGTGCCCGGCTCCGCGAAATGCGATGTCACTGTGGTGTTTCCATGTCGTGCGGCTCTCCGTCGGTTCGGGGCTCGGCGTATCTCGGCAGATAGCGCAGCAGCGCGACATCACCCACGCGGCCGACGTCCGCCAATTCCATTCTGCGCCGCGGTCCGCCGGGGAAGTCGGCCGGACGCAGAAATCGCGGCGCTCGGGAATCGCCCACCAGCACCGGCGCCACGGCCATCAGCAGTTCGTCGGCGAGATCACCGGCCAGGAAGGCGGTGTGGATCCGGCCGCCGCCCTCCACCATCAATCGCCCCACGCCGCGCCTGCCCAGGTCGTCGAGCAGTGCGCCGAAATCGATACCGCCACCGAGGGATACGACCTCGGCCAGGCCGGCGAGCCGTCCGGCGCTCCGCGCGGCGCCGCGGTCGGTGGTGTAGACCAGCTTGACGCCTCCGGTGTGGAAGAAGCGCAGGCTCGGATCCAGTTCGCCGCCCGCGGTGACGGCGATCTTCATCGGGCACTCCGGTTTCCCCGCCGCGATGCGATGGGCACGGCGAGTATCACTGCGGACCAGCAGCCGCGGGTCGTCCCGGCGCAGGGTTTCGGCGCCGACCAGGATCGCGTCGCAGTCGGCGCGCACGGCGTCGACCCGATCGAAATCCTCGGGGTTGGACAGCAGCAGCCGCTCGGGGCCCGCGTCGTCGAGGTAGCCATCGATACTCACGGCCACCGACAGCAGCACATACGGCCTGGCGCTCATACCAGCGCCGCGACCTCCGCCTCCAACTGCTCGACCAGGTGCTCCGCCGGGCGCTCGCCGCAGACTTCCAGCCAGTTCGCCAGCATCCGGTGCCCGCCCTGGGTGAGCACCGACTCCGGGTGGAACTGCACGCCGTGGACCGGCAGGGTGCGGTGCCGCATCGCCATGACGATGCCGCTCTCGGTGCGGCCGAGGACCTCGATATCGGCGGGCAGCGTCTCCTCGAGAACGGTCAGCGAGTGGTACCGGGTCGCGGTGAACGGGTCCGGCAGTCCGGCCAGCACGCCCGCGCCGATGTGGAATACCGCACTGGTCTTGCCGTGCAGCAGTTCCGGCGCCCGGGTCACGGTCGCGCCGAACGCGGCGCCGATGGCCTGGTGCCCGAGACAGACGCCCAGCAGCGGAACCCGATGCGCGACGCACGCGTGCACCAGATCGATACTCTTCCCGGCCCGGTCGGGAGTGCCGGGGCCGGGACTGATCAGCACCCCGTCGAAGCGGGTGACAACCTCGTCGGTGTCATCCAGTTGCGGGTCGTCGTTGCGCCAGACCGTCGCCTCGGCGCCCAGCTGGCCCAGGTATTGGACCAGGTTGAAGACGAAGCTGTCGTAATTGTCGACGACCAGTACGCGCATGGTTCGAGGGTACGTGGCCGCCCGATCGGCGTCGCGGGAATACCCGGGCGGTGCGCCGACAACAGTCCGGAACGCCCGGGTATACCCAGCTGGGATAGCCTTTACCCAGACCGGCGGGGCGTGCGCGGCGTAGCCGACATGCTCGGCTGCCTACCCCGCCGGTACGACCTGTACGCCGAATACGAGGACGTCATGCCCAAGTCGAAGGTCCGCCGCAAGAAGACCGATTACACGATCAACCCCGCCAGCCGTACTCCGGTGAAGGTGAAGGGCGGCCCGTCACCGGTCTGGTACGTCTCCATCATGCTCGGTTTCATGCTGGCCGGGTTGGTGTGGCTGCTGGTGTATTACCTGGCCAACGACAAGATCGAGTGGATGGCCAACCTCAACGCATGGAACTTCCTGATCGGCTTCGGCCTCATGGTGATCGGCCTGATCATGACGATGCGGTGGCGCTGACCAGCACTACACCGATGTAGTTCATGCACACTTGTGGATAGATCTGTGGACAACTCGAGGAGCGATTGGGGACCGTGACCGCATCCGACTCGACGTCCCGTCTCACCTGGTCCACTCCCCCGGCCGCGCTCGCGGTGACAGCGCTCGGCGGAGTGGCGCTCATCGCCGCCGCCGTCCTGACCGGTGACGCGCCGAGCCGGTTGCTTGTCGGGATCGCCGCGGTGCTGTTGCTCGGGCTGACCGCACTGGGATTGCGCCAGCGGCCGCGGCTGACCGTCGTCCCCGGAACCCCGCCCGCGCTGATCGTCCGCGGGCTGCTCGGACCGGTCGTGTATCCGCCGGAGCGGATCCTGCGGGCCCGGGTGGTGGGCTTCCGGCGGCTCGGCCGCAAAGTGCCCAATCTGGAACTCGACGTCCAGCAGGACGGGCACGACCGGTTGCTGATCTTCGGCCGCTGGGATCTGGGCACTCACCCCCAGGACGTGCTGGACGCGATGATCGTGCACGGCCTGACCCGCGGCGAATAACGCACGCGGCGAACGACTCAGGCCAGCTCCGCCGCCGCGGCGACGATGAGCAGCAGCGCGATCACCGCGACACCGGCCGACGCCGTCCAGCCGACGGCGCGGGCGGCCTGCGGGGTCTTGGCGCGCAGCCATTGCGGCAGGAACAGAATGCCGCCCGTGGCCAGGGTGCCCGCGGCGAGGCCGCCGAGGTGCCCCCACAGCGAGATGCCCGGCAGCGACACGCTGATCAGCACGTTGACCGCGATCAGTACCAGCATCTGCACCGGACTCTGCCGCAGCCGCAGCAGGATCACGGTCATCGCGCCGAACAGGCCGTAGATCGCTCCGGAGGCCCCGGCCGTCGAGGTGTCCTGGGCCAGCCACATGACCGCCGCCGAACCACCCAGCAGCGACGCCAGGTAGACCGTGACGAACCGCAGGCGGCCGAGCACCATTTCACAGTCGCGACCCAGGATGTACAGCGCGAACATGTTGACCAGCAGGTGAATCGGGCCGTAGTGGAGGAATCCGGACCCGAGCACCCGCACCCACTGCCCGTCGGCCACCGCCGGCGGCGCCAGCACCCAGTCGAAGAACAACTGCGAGCGCTGGTTGTCCGCGACGTTGTTCGCCTGCGCCGCGGTGATCGCGAAGATCGCGACATTCAAGGCGATCAGCAGGTAGGTCACGTACGGGACCGCCCGTTGCGTCGCGGGCGCGCCCGCCACGGTGCGCACCGGGCGCAGGTCCGCCTGTCCCTGCCGCAGGCAGTCCACGCAGTGCTGGCCGACCGAGGCCGGGCGCAGGCATTCCGGGCAGGCCGACCGGCCGCACCGGGTGCAGGCCAGGCCGGTGGCGCGATCGGGATGGCGGTAGCAGGTCGGTGCGGGCGGTTGGGGATTCACGAAACTCCGTCGAGATTCAGTCGATGGTGATGGAGGAGACGACCACCGGATCCTTGGGGCGGTCGTTGCGGTCGGTCGCCGTGGCGCCGATGGTGTCGACCACCTTGCGCGAATCCGGGTCCACCACCTCACCGAAAATGGTGTGGCGGCGGTTGAGATGCGGCTGCGGGCCGAGCGTGATGAAGAACTGCGAACCGTTGGTGCCCGGCCCGGCGTTGGCCATCGCCAGCAGATACGGGCGATCGAAACGCAGCTCGGGATGGAATTCGTCGCCGAATTCGTACCCCGGCCCACCGCGGCCGGTGCCGGCCGGGTCGCCGCCCTGAATCATGAAGCCATCGATCACGCGGTGGAAGGTGCTGCCGTCGTAGAACGGCCCGGACTTGCCGCCCGCGGCGTTCTCCGTCGTGTACGGCGCCGAGCCGTCGGCGAGGCCGACGAAGTTGCGCACCGTTTTCGGGGCATGGTTACCGAAGAGCGAGATCTTGATGTCGCCGTGATTGGTGTGCAGCGTGGCCACGGCGGTCTGATTCGGTGAGGTCACGCCGAACATCGTGCCATGTACGCGGCGAATCGAGTTGTATCCCACTGCCTTCGGGCCGTGCCGGAGCCGGCTACGGCAAGCGCGCCGCTTCCTCCGGCGCGGATCCGTTGGTGGAGTAGCCCAGGCGCGGCGGCTCGGCGGCGGGTGCGGGCAGCTGCGGACGGCGGCGCGCCGCCAGCCAGGCGGCACTGCCCGCGAATCCGACGAGGGCGGCGACGATGAGCCGGTTGCGCAACCGACCGGACTTCCCAGAGCTCCCCAACTGCATGCGACCACTGTGGCACAGCCACCCGCTTCGCGCAGGAAAGGCTGGTCACAGTGGCCGGCAACTCAGCGGCTGACCGAGCGCTTGAACTGCCGCACCGCCAGCGGCACGAACACCACCAGGATGGCCACCACCCAGATCAGCGTGGTCAGCACCGGATGCTGCATCGGCCAGGCGTCCGGCGTCGGAACCGCCGGGCTGGTGTTGCCGAACAGCTCGCGGGTGGCCTGGGTGACCGCAGACACGGGATTCCACTCGGCGAACACCTGCAACGGCCCGGGCAACTTGTCCAGCGGCACAAAGGTATTGGCGAGGAACGTCAGCGGGAAGATGACCATGAAGCTGGCGTTGTTGAACACCTCGGGCGCCCGCACGATCAGGCCGACCACGGCCATGATCCACGAGATCGCATAGGCGAACAGCAACAGCAGCACATAGGCCAGGACCGCGTCCAGCAGCGACCCGCGGATCCGCCAGCCGACGATGAGGCCGGTCAGCGACATCACGACCAGGCTCACCACATTGATCACGACATCGGCGGCGGTGCGGCCGATCAGCACGGCCACCGAGGCCATCGGCAGCGACCGGAACCGGTCGATGATCCCCTTCTGCATATCCTCGGCCAGGCTCAGGCCGGTGAACGTCGCGCCGAAGACCGAGGTCTGCGCGAAGATGCCCGCGATCAGGAACTCCCGGTACCCGCCCGACAACCCCGGCACCTCGATCGCCGTGCCGAAGATGTAGGCGAACAGCAGCACGAACATGATCGGCGACAGCGTCGAGAAGATCAGGACGTCGGGTACTCGCCTGATCTTGATGACATTGCGCTTGGTGATCGTCAGGCTGTCGCTGACCACCATCGACATGCGTGTGCCGAACGTCGGCTGATCGGCGATGGCTACGGCCGTGCTCATCTCTGCTGTCCCTTCGTCGCGTCGACTCGCTCGGCGGCGCCCTTACCGTCGGCGTGGCCGTTCTCGCTGATCATTTCTTCCGCCTCGTGGCCGGTGAGAGTGAGGAACACATCGTCGAGCGAGGGGCGCCGCAGCCCGACGTCGTGAATCTGGACCTTGTGCTCGGCCAGCCGCCCGATGGCATCGACCAGGGCCTGCGATCCCTCGCTGACGGGCACCGTGATGCGTCGTAGCCCGGGCTCGAGATGGATCTCCCCGACCGCGAGCGCGGACAGGGCCTGTTGTGCGACCGCGAGGCTGTCGGCGTGGTCGACGGTCAGTTCGATGCGGTCGCCGCCGACCATGGTCTTGAGTTCGTCGGCGGTGCCGCGGGCGATGACCTTGCCGCGGTCGATGACCGCGATGGCATCGGCCAATCGGTCGGCCTCCTCCATGTACTGCGTGGTCAGCAGCAGCGTGGTGCCGCCGGCCACCAGTTCCTCGATGACATCCCAGAGGTCGAGACGGGCCCGCGGGTCCAGGCCCGTGGTCGGCTCGTCCAGGAACAGGACGGGAGGATTGGCGACCAGCGCACCCGCCAGGTCGAGGCGGCGGCGCATGCCGCCGGAGTAGCCCTTCACGGGCCGGTCGGCGGCGTCGCTGAGCCGGAACCGCTCGAGCAGTTCGCGGGCGCGGTCCTTACTGCGCTGCACGCCCATGTGGTACAGCCGCCCGACCATCTCCAGATTCTCGAAGCCGGTGAGGTATTCGTCGACCGCCGCGTACTGGCCGGAGGCGCCGATGTGCGCACGCAGCCGCTGCGGCGCGCGCAGTACGTCGATACCGGCCACGGTGGCGCGCCCGGCGTCGGGGATGAGCAAGGTGGTGAGTACCCGGACGGTCGTCGTCTTGCCGGCGCCGTTGGGACCCAGCAGGGCGGTGACCGTACCCTCGGGTACCGTGAGGTCGAGTCCGTCGAGGGCGGTCAGCCGCCCATATGTCTTGACCAGACCCTCGGCGATGATGGCGTCGGGCATGATGCTCCTGCCTTTGGTAATGGATTGTGCAGTGACCTGATCGACACTGCTGCCCAGTATTGCCCACGGCACCGACAAGTTCATTCGATTGAGGCCGTCCCCGCCGCACCAACCCCTACCTGGCACGACGCGGACAGCAGGAGGCCGCATCCCGGGATCCGGCGGTGCTCGGGGGTGCCGGCGGGATGCGGCCGATACGATCGTCGCCCAGCGCGCGGAACGGATCGCGAGTAGTGCGCTACTCGTTCCGGAGCGCCTCCCGGTACTCGCCTCGATCGTGGGTCTCCCAATCGACACGCCGCGAATCCACGCAATCCGGAACGTCGCCCCCTTATCGGACGTACAGAGGGGTGAAAACGGGCGCTCGGGGCCCCTCGATCGCTGCTTCGACGGCCGCCTTGAGGGCCACGTAACCGATTGCCGCCCAACGGCTTCGAGTCCACCGAGGTACCACGATGCCGACCCCCGCACACCACGTCGGACTACCCCATCCGAGTACCTCCGAAAAACTTTCCGAAAGTGGCAGCCCTCATACACACACAATCGGGGATCGTCGCGTAGGATCGTTCAGGTCGGCCCCTCCCCCCGGGCCGACCCTACGCGGGCCTCGGCTAACTCCCCCCCTTCGCCGAGGCCCGCTCCTAATTCCCGGGCACTTTCAGCGAACGTCGCTGGGGATCAAGCCCGCCGCAGCACGTGCGAGCGCAGCCGATTGAAGCCACGCACTCGCACACTGCGTAGATGCCGCAGCGCGAATTCCCGCTCCCCGGCCAGCTGCGCGGCGGCGCCGTCGTCGATGAGTACCGTGCCGGGCCGGGCCACGCCGGTCAGCCGGGCCGCGGTGTTGACCACCGAGCCGTACAGATCCCCGAACCGTTGCAGCACTTCGCCGTAGGCCAGACCGACCCGCAGTTCCGGCGTGGTTCCGGCGGACATCGTCGCGTCCTGGACGGCCAGCGCGATGCGGGCCGCCACCACCGCCGACTCGGCGGCGAACATCACCTCGTCGCCCACGTTCTTGATGACCCAGCCGCCGTGCGCGGTGATCGCGTCGGTGGTGATCGTCTCGAACGATTCCAGCAGCCGGGTCAGCTCGTCCGGGTCGAGGTGCCTGGTCAGCCGGGTGTAACCGACCATGTCGGCGAAACCGACGGCCACCTCCCGCAGCGTGTCGCCGCCGCTGCCGTCGCCGTCGAGCGAGCGGGCGAGGGCGGCCGCCAGGTGCCGGCGCCACGCGTAGGCCTGCAATTCCTGCAGGCTCGACACGACCTCCTCGGTCGCCTCCTGCGCGACCGTGACCTCGTCCGCGGTGGGGTCAGCGGCGGTGATGGCCCGGATCCGGTCCACGATCTCCTCGGCCACCAGGTCAACCTGCCATTCGGCCAGCCGCGCCATCGCCTGCCCCAGGGTGCGCGCGGCCCCCGACTGCTGCCGCAGATCGGTCGAGGCCAGCGCCGCCAGGCCCTGAAAGTTGTTGACCGCCTGGACATCCGCGTCGGTGTACTCGATCGCGTCGTCGTCGGGATTGGCCGGGAAGCCGAGCGATATCCACAGCCTGCGGGTCAGTTCCGGCGGCACGCCCGACTGCCGCGAGACATCCTCGCGGGTATAGCGGCGCGGGCCGTCCAGCAGGTACGGCTCCACGACCGACTGCACCAGTTTCGACAACTCCGCGGAGGCCATGACTCGACCTTACGGTGCGGCCCGCTACGCGTTTGCCGGGTAGTGATTTCTCACATCAGACGCTCGCGAATGTTCCCGCGCTTCTCGGCCATGTCGCGTCCACGCCATCGGCGATGTACTTGGTACATGACGAACTCGAACAACACAGTCCTCGTTCTCGGCGGCACCGGCAAGACCGGCAGCCGGGTGGCCGCGCAACTGCGCGAGCGCTCGATTCCGGTACGGCTCGGATCCCGTTCCGCGCAACCGCCTTTCGACTGGAACGACCGCACCACCTGGTCCGCCGCGCTCGCCGGTGTGTCGGCCGTCTACATCGCCTACCAGCCGGATCTCGCCGCGCCCGGCGCCCCCGAGGCGATCAACGCGCTGACCGCCGCCGCCCGGGACAACGGCGTCCGGCGGCTGGTGCTGCTGTCCGGGCGCGGCGAGCCGGAGGCCGCGGAGTGCGAACAGATCGTGCGGGACTCCGGCCTGGAAACGACCGTCCTGCGGTGCAGTTGGTTCGCGCAGAACTTCAGCGAGGGCGGATTCGCCGATTTCGTCCAGTCGGGCGAGGTGGCGCTGCCCGCCGGTGACGTGCCCGAACCGTTCATCGACGCGGACGACATCGCGGCGGCCGCGGTCGCCGCGCTGACCGACGACCGGCACATCGGCGCCGTGTACGAACTCACCGGACCCCGGGCCCTCACCTTCGCCGAGGCGGTCGGCGAGATCGCCCGGGCGTCCGGTCGCGAGATCGCCTACATCCCCATCAGCCGCACGGATTTCGTTGCGGCACTGGCGACCTACGAGGTGCCCGCCGAGGAGATCAGCCTCCTCGACTACCTCTTCGGCACCGTGCTGGACGGCCGCAACTCGGCCACGACCGACGGCGTGGAACGCATCCTGGGCCGCAAACCCAAGGACTTCGCGGACTACGCCCGTGCGACCGCGGCCGCCGGGGCGTGGGCCGCCGAGGTGTACCCGGCATAGCGGGCGCACCGGAAGCCCTTGGCGCTCAGAGCATTCCGTGCGGATGTGGCAGCCGGTCGGGCACCGGCTGCACCACATCCCAGTGCTCGACGATCACTCCGTCGCGCAGCCGCAGCAGGTCGACCACCGCGTTGACGGCCTCGCCCACGGTGAGCCGGATGTGCACGGCGACCAGGTCGTCATCGGCGACGACGCGCATCACCTCCTGTCGCGCCGCGGCCAGCGCCCGCCCGGCCGGAGTGCCGAAGAAGTCTCGGAAGGCCTGTTTGCCGGTGCTCGCCGCCGGGTCGTGCGGCACCCGCGGATTGTGCGTGACGAAGTCCTCGTGCACCAGCGCGAATGCGCCGTCCAGGTCACCGGCGTCGAATCGGCGGTACAGCTCCAGCACGGTCCGGCGGTTGGCCTCGGCGCGGGACAGCTCGTTGTCGACGGTCATGGAAATCTGGTCCTCTCGGTCGGGTTCCAGTCATCGGACGGATCTCACGCGGTTCGCGTCACGCGCGTGACGCACGACCGGCCCACGACGTCGAAGAGGTATGAGCGTGGAGTTCGAACAGCACCGGCCGGAACTGTTCGCGGCGGCCTATCGCATGCTGGGCAGCCGCGCCGAGGCCGAGGACGTGGTGCAGGAGGCGTGGCTGCGCTGGCGCGGCGTCGACCACGACACCGTGACACAGCCGCGGGCCTACCTGTTCCGGCTGGTCTCCCGGTTGGCCATCGACCAGCTGCGGAAGGCGAAGGCGCGGCGGGAGACCTACATCGGTCCGTGGCTGCCCGAGCCGCTGCTCACCGGCCCCGACGCGGATGCCGAACGGGCCGAATCGGTATCGATGGCGCTGCTGGTCGTGCTGGAGGCACTGGATCCCGCCGAACGCGTCGTCTTCGTGCTGCACGAGGTGTTCGGTTTCGAGCACGCCGAGATCGCCGAGGTGCTCGGGCGCACCGAACGCGCCACCCGCCAACTCGGCTACCGGGCCCGCCGCCACGTCGACGCCCGGCGGCCGCGGCACCGGCCGAGCCCGCACGCGCACCGCGAACTGACCGAACGCTTCCTCGTCGCCGCGGCCGGCGGCGATCTCACCGCGCTCACCCGCCTGCTCGCACCCGACGTCGTCTTCTGCGCGGACGCCGACGGCCGGTCCGAGACGCCGCGCACGCCGCTGCACGGCCTGACCGCGGTCGCCGGTTACCTGTGCTCGGTCACCTGGGCCTGGCCCGACCCGCTCGACCGCCACCTCACCGAGGTCAACGGCGGTCCCGGCGCGGTGCTGCGGACCGGCGCCGAGCCGTATGCCGTGCTGTCCCTGGACATCGATGCGGACAACCGGATCCGGACGGTGCGGTTGGTGCTCAACCCCGACAAGCTGACCGCCGTCCGCTGACACCTGGCCGCATATCGGTACATTGTGTACCGTTTAATCATGACGACAACGGAATGGCCGACCGGTCTCGAGGTGGCCCAGGTGCGGGTGGCCCGGCCCACCGACCAGCTCGACCGGATCGAGGAGTTCTACACGAAGGTCATCGGGTTGCCGGTGCTCTACCGATTCGAGGGGCACGCCGGATACGACGGCGTGATGCTCGGACTGCCCGGCACGGCGTACCACCTGGAATTCACCACGCACATCGACGGCAGCCCGGGGCCGGCGCCGACCACGGACAATCTCCTCGTCCTCTACTTCCACGGCGACGCGAAGATGTACGAGGTGGTCGAGCGGCTCGCCGCGGCCGGGCACGAGCCGGTCGAGGCGGAGAACCCGTACTGGGCCGGAGTCGGCGCGCTGACCTTCGAGGATCCCGACGGCTGGCGGGTCGTCCTGGTGCCGCGGCCGGTCTTCTAGAGTTCGGCGCATGGTCCGGACCCGAAACACCCGCATCGACGACGCGATCCTCACCGCGACGGTCGAGCTGCTCGGTGCGGTCGGGTACCGGGAATTCACGATGGGCGCGGTGGCGACCCGGGCCGGGGTGCACCGTCCGGCGGTGTACCGGCGCTGGCCGTCGAAGCGTCACCTCGTGGTCGAGGCCGTGGCCCGGCAGCTCGGCGTCACGCCGACGCCCGACACCGGCGATCTCCGAAGCGATCTCGTCACGGGAATGTCGACGCTGGTCCGGGCGCTGGCCGGGACCGCCCTGGGCCGCGCGCTTCCGGCCCTCGTCGCCGATCTGGCATCCGACCCGGAGCTGGCCGCGGAGTTCCGCCGGCGGGTCTTCGATCCGCGCCGCGAAACCACCGCCGCCGCACTGCGTTCCGCGATCGCCCGGGGCGAGGTCGACCCGGACACGGATCTGGATTTCGTTCTCGACGCGCTGGCCGCTCCCCTGTACTACCGCGTCCTGTTCGGTCACCTGCCGCTCACCGAGCGCCTGGCCGAGCAGAGCGTCGACACGGTCCTCGCCGCCCTCGGCAGCGGGTGAGCGCCGAGGAGTCGGACACGCCCGCCGGTCGGCGCGCGCACCGGGGACCGAGCGGGCTCACAATGGAGCGATGAAACGCGACGTCTCCGCTCGTCTGGACGTCGAAGTGCATGCGCCCACCGCGGTGGAATTCCAGATCGCGGTCGCGCGGCAACCCGGTGTCGAACTGAGCGAGACGCTCGAATTCACGCTCGACGGCGAGCACATCGACGCCCGCGAGGTGCACGGTCCGCACGGCACCCGCATCCACGTATTCGATTCGCCCACAGGCACTTTGCGGGCGCGCTACCACGCGTCGGTATGGGGGTCCGCCCACCCCGAACCCGGGTCCGACTACGACCGCGCGGTATATCTGCGACCGAGCCGATTCGCCGAGTCCGACCGGCTGCTCGCCTACGCGGCCACCGAATTCGGTTACGGCGCAGGCGATCCGGATGTTCCCCGCCGGGTCGCCGAGTGGGTGGGCCGCCGCGTTCGCTACGTCGCGGGCAGCAGCAGTCCCAGCGACGGCGCGGTGCACACCCTGCTGTCCGGCCGGGGCGTCTGCCGCGATTACGCCCACCTGGTCGTCGCGCTACTGCGGGCGATCGGCGTGCCCGCCCGGGTCGCCTCGGTCTACGCGCCGGGCTGCGTCCCGATGGACTTCCATTGCGTCGCAGAGGCTTACGTGGACGGCGCCTGGTGGGCCCACGACCCGTCCTACCTCGCCCCGCGCGCCGGTCTGGTCCGCATCGCCACCGGCCGCGATGCCTCCGACGTCGCCTTCCTGGACAACCACGGCGGCGCGATCACGGTCACCGAACTGTCGGTGAACGCCGTCGTCGACGGCCCACTCCCCCTCGACGACCACGCCCGGCCGGTCGCGATCGCCTGACCGGCCGGGCGGCAGTGGAGCCTGAGCGCCCCGGACGACCTAGCGGGTCGTCACCTCGTGCCACGTATCCGAATCGTTGCGCTGGCGGAACTTGCTGACAGCGACGACAACCGCGATCACGACACCGAATGTGAGGAGAAGTTTCATGGCGCCCAGCCTACTGGAAGCCGTCGAATCGCCACCCTCGCGGAGTCAGCGATGCTGCGGCTCAACACATTCGGGCAACTCGGCGCCTCTGACCCACGCAACGTTCCCTTCGATTCCCCTCCATTCGTGCGCCTCCTTCGTAGCGGGGAGGCGTAATTCGTCATTCCCCTTCGATGGAGCACTCATGATCAGCACCGTCGCGCAGGTCTCGGACCGCGCGCGAGAATTACCCGACGCCTCAGCGCGCGGTCGTGTTTTGTTGACGGGTTACTTCGCCGGACTAGGCGTCGTGATGGCCGTCTGGGGTACGCGGATTCCGGCCGTCCAGGAATCCGCCGGACTGAATACCGCGGGACTTGCCGCGGTGCTGTTCGGCGTCGCGCACGGTGTGCTGGACGTGGGGTTGAACGCCGCGGCGGTGCGCTGCCAGGACGCCTACGGTCGCCCGATCATGTCGGGCCTACACCGGATCCCCCACCGATATAGAAACCCACCTCCACCTCGCCACCACCTAACGGAGGAGGATTCTCAATGAAGTTGTCAAGTGACTCGAAGTGGTGTGGGGACCGCTGATGTGGTCAGGCGGTGGCTGTCGCCGGTGCGGGGGCTTGGTAGAGGGTTCCGGTTCGCAGCATTGCCCACAGCACGTTGAGGCGTCGGCGGGCCAGTGCGAGCACGGCTTGGACGTGGCGTTTGCCTTCGGTCTTCTTCCGGTTGTAGTAGGCGCGCGAGGCTGGGTCGTGCCGGGTGGCGACCATGGCGGCCAGGAAGCATGCGCGCAGCAGGCGGCGGTCGTAGCGGCGGGGGCGTTTGAGGTTGCCGCTGACCTGCCCGGAATCGCGGGGCACTGGTGCCAGGCCGGCGACGCCGGCGAGCCGGTCGGCGCTGGCGAACACGGCCATGTCGCCGCCGGTGGCGGCGAGGAACTCCGCGCCGAGCAGGATCCCGAAGCCGGGCATGCTCAGGATGATCCGGGCGTGGCGGTGGCGGCGAAATCGCTGCTCGATCACGGTTTCGGTGTCACCGATCTCGTCATCGAGCCGCATCACCTCCTTCGCCAGCCGCGCCACCATGGCCGCGGCGACCTGCTGTCCGGGCACTCGCGTGTGCTGGGCATCGGCAGCGGCGACAGCGGTGGCCGCGACCGTGGCTGCGTTGCGGGCCTTGTGGTCTCGCAGCCACTGCGTCAGTGCGTCACGGCCGAGCCCACGCAGTCCGTCGGGGGTGTTGTAGCCGGTGAGCAGGATGAGCGCGGCGCGGGACTTGCTGTAGTCGAAAGCGCGTTCCAGCGCGGGGAAATACTCGCCCAGAGCAGCGCGCAGCCGGTTGATCGCCCGGGTTCGGTCGCACGACAGGTCGGTGCGGTGCGCGGTGAGGATGCGCAGCTCGACCGCGATCTCGTCACCGGCACGCAACGGTTGCAGGTCACGGCGCATGCGGGCTTGGTCGGCGATGATCGCGGCGTCCTTGGCGTCGGTCTTGCCGTTGCCCCGGTAGCTGCCGGCGGCGTGGTGCACGACCCGGCCGGGGATGTAGAGCAGCCGCTGGTCCCGAGTCAGCAGCAACGTGATCAACAGGGCCGCGCCGCCGTGGTTGAGGTCGATCGCCCACGTCGGGTCCGCGCCGTCGGCCAGTGTCGTGACCTGGTCGATCAACCCGGTCAGCTCGGTCTCGTCGTTGCCGACCCGCCGCGAGAACCGTCGTGTGCCGTCGGTGTCGATCACCACGCAGTGATGCGCCGTCTTTCCCGCGTCGATTCCCACCCACAGTTGTTGCGGCACAACCACCTCCATCAGGTTCGCACTGGTTGTTCGGATGGCCGACGACCACGCTGTCGTGTCCTTACACAGCGATCGGTTCGCGTTTCTCAATCAGCAGTCGGGTCGTCGTGGAGCGGCGGGCGGCCAATCCTCCTCGGCCATGAACCTCAGCAAAAACATGAAAGCCATACCCGCCACTCCCAGGTGATTCGACACCCACTGGATGCGGGCTCGGCCACCTACGAAGAAAGGTAAGGAAAACAAGACTCCGCAAGTCGATGACTTGCGGAGTCGAAAGGTGGAGCCAAGGGGAATCGAACCCCTAACCCCTGCCTTGCAAAGGCAGTGCTCTGCCAATTGAGCTATGGCCCCTGGGTTCTCGAATTCCACCCGACCGCGATGTCCGGGAAGTGGGTCTAGGAGGACTTGAACCTCCGACCTCTTCGTTATCAGCGAAGCGCTCTAACCGCCTGAGCTATAGACCCGTATCGGCTCTCGGACCGTGTCTCCGAACCGAGAGCAAAGACTACCCGAATCGGCCTGCAACAACCAAAACGGCTGGTAGGAGGGCTGGAGGCCGGGAACGGAAACGGCCGGCGCCCGAGTGGGCACCGGCCGTTCGCGGGACGGATCTAGTCCGGATCGGCGAGGGTGACCTGAACGCCGCCCACCAGGTCCGTGCACTGGTTGTAGATGAATACCCCGACCGTGGACAGGGCCGTCAGCAGCACCACGTTGATCAAGCCGATCACCGCGGCGTAGCCGAACACCGTGCCGGCGTCGATCAGAGCCGAGGACGACGAGCTGCCGTTCGACATGATGTCGGTGAAGCTGCTGTTCAGGCGGTCCCACACACCCATGCCGGACAGCACGATGTACAGGAAGCCGACCGCCAGCATCCACACGAAGAACATCGACACGCTGATCACCAACGAGATCTTCAGTGTCGACCACGGGTCGATGTGGCGGATCTGCACGGTCGCACGCAGTGGATCACCGCCCGCGGCCGCGGCCACCGCGGCGGGCACCGCGGGCGACACCGCGACGGGCTGCGGATGCGCGCCGACCGGTGCGGCCTGGTTCGGCGGTAGCGGATGCCGCAGCTCCGACAGGTCCGGCATGTCCTTGACCAGTTCCGGTCGGGAGATGCTGCGCGTCGGCCCGTCGATGCCGACCGACTTCACCATGGCGGCCTCCTTGCGGGCCGCCTTGGCCGCCAGGTCGGCCGTGGTGCGGGCGTTGGTGAGACCGCCGCCGAGCCCGACCGGGGCCGTCGGCGGCCGCCCCGCCACCGGAGGCTGACCCGGCCGGTGCAGATTCGACTGCGGTTCCCGCTGTGGCAGCTGCGACCAGCCATCCTCGAACCGCGAGGCATCACCGCCCTCGGCGGACGCCTGCGACTTACCCGCCTCGGCCTGCTGGTCGGACCGTTCGGGTGCGCCACCCGAACCGTTGTCTCCCGTCGACCCCGGCCGCGGAATCGGCCGCGGCGGAATCGGGGACGGCGCGATTCGCTCGGTCACACCGTTGGCGTGGTGCCGCTCGTCGTTCGGCTGATTCGGAGTGGTCAATTGGGATTCCTTAGATCCTTCGTGCCGCTGCCTGTAAAAACTAACTGCTAACCGAACCTACTGCTTGTCAAGACCGTCGGCCTCCTCTTCACTGGAAACCTGATCGGGCTCATCGGCGTTTCGGGCTATGGCAAGCAACGTATCGCCCTCGCCGAGGTTCATCAATCGCACGCCCTTGGTCTGTCGGCCGGCCCGCCGCACCTGGTTGGCCGCCGTCCGGATGACACCGCCGCCGGATGTGATGGCGTAGATCTCGTCATCGTCGTCGACAATGAGCGCGCCCACCAGGGTGCCACGTTTCGGGTCGTACTGGATGGTCAATACGCCTTTACCGCCGCGGCCCTGCGCCGTGTACTCCTCGATCGCCGTGCGCTTGGCATAGCCGCCCGACGTCGCCACCAGCAGATACGTGTCGTCGCGGACCACGTTCAGCGACAGCAGCCAGTCGTCGGTGTTGAAGCGCATGCCCTGCACGCCGGAGGTGGCGCGGCCCATCGGGCGCAGCACCTCGTCGTTGGCGGCGAAGCGGATCGACTGGCCGTGCGCCGACACCAGCAGCAGGTCGTCGTCGGCCGAACACAGTGCGGCGCCGACCAATTCGTCGCGGTCGCGCAGATTCACCGCGACGATGCCGCCGCTGCGGTTGGAGTCGAAATCGGTCAGCTTCGACTTCTTGACCAGGCCGTTCTTGGTCGCGAGCACCAGGTAGGGCGCGTCCTCGTAGGTCTTGATCTGGATGACCTGGGCGATCTTCTCCTCCGGCTGGAAGGCCAGCAGGTTGGCCACGTGCTGGCCGCGCGCGATGCGGCTGGCCTCGGGCAGCTCGTAGGCCTTGACCCGGTACACCCGGCCGAGGTTGGTGAAGAACAGCAGCCAGTCGTGGGTCGAGGTGACGAAGAAGTGCTTGACCAGGTCGTCCTGCTTGAGGCCGGCGCCCATCACGCCCTTGCCGCCGCGCTTCTGGCTGCGGTACAGGTCGGTCTTGGTGCGCTTGGCGTAGCCGGTCTCGGTGATGGTGACGACCACGTCCTCGCGGGCGATCAGGTCCTCGTCGTTGACATCGCCGTCGGCGGCGATGATCCGGGTGCGCCGGTCGTCACCGTGCTTGTCGACGATCTCCTTCAGCTCGTCGCGGACGATCGCGCGCTGCCGCTCGGGCTTCTCGAGAATGTCCTTGAGGTCGGCGATCTCGGCCTCGATCTTGGTCAGTTCGTCGACGATCTTCTGGCGTTCCAGGGCGGACAGCCGGCGCAACTGCATGTCCAGGATCGCGGTCGCCTGGATCTCGTCGATGTCGAGCAGCTGCATCAGGCCCGTGCGCGCGGTCTCGGTGTCGGCCGAGCGCCGGATCAGAGCGATCACCTCGTCCAACGCGTCGAGCGCCTTGACCAGACCGCGCAGGATGTGGGCGCGCTCCTCGGCCTTGCGCAGCCGGTAGCGGGTGCGCCGGATGATGACGTCCAGTTGATGGGCGACGTAGAACCGGATCATCTGATCCAGCCGCAGGGTGCGCGGCACACCGTCGACGATGGACAGCATGTTGGCGCCGAAGCTGGTCTGCAGCTGGGTGTGCTTGTACAGGTTGTTCAGCACGACCTTGGCGACCGCGTCGCGCTTGACCGTGACCACGATGCGCAGGCCCGCGCGGTCGGAGGACTCGTCGTGGACATCGGAGATGCCCGCGATCTTGCCGTCCTTCACCTGCTCCGCGATCGAGTTCACGAAGTTGTCGGTGTTGACCTGGTACGGCAACTCGGTGATGACGATGGTGGTGCGACCGCGGTTGTCCTCCTCGATCTCCACCACGCCGCGCATGCGGATCGAGCCGCGCCCGGTCTTGTAGGCGTCCTGGATGCCCTGGCCGCCGACGATCAGGCCGCTGGTCGGGAAGTCCGGGCCCTTGACGAACTCCATGCACGCCGCGAGCGTGGACTCCTCGTCGGCCTCGTGATTGTCCAGCGCCCAGTAGATCGCCTCGGCCACCTCGCGCAGGTTGTGCGGCGGGATGTTGGTGGCCATACCGACCGCGATGCCACCTGAACCATTGATCAACAGGTTGGGGACACGGCTGGGGAGAACCACCGGCTCCATCGAGCGGCCGTCGTAGTTCGGCGTGAAGTCGACGGTCTCCTCGTCGATCTCCCGCAGCATCTCCATGGCCAGCGGGGTGAGCCGGCACTCGGTGTAGCGCATGGCGGCCGGGCCGTCGTTGCCGCGCGAGCCGAAGTTGCCCTGGGGATCGATGAGCGGGTAGCGCATCGACCACGGCTGCGCCATGCGGACCAGGGTGTCGTAGATCGCCGAGTCGCCGTGCGGGTGGTAGTTACCCATGGTTTCGGCGACCGGGCGCGCCGACTTCACGTAACCGCGGTCGGGGCGGTAGCCGTTGTCGTGCATCGCGTACAGGATCCGGCGGTGCACCGGCTTGAGGCCGTCGCGCACCTCGGGCAGCGCGCGGCCCACGATCACGCTCATCGCGTAATCGATGTAGCTGTTCTGCATCTCCTGCTGGATGTCGACCGGTTCGATGCGGTCGCCGCCTTCGGGGGGCAGGGTGGTCTCGGTCATGGAATCGTCTCCGTTGGAAGTCTTTGCGGGCGCACGTCATTCGCCGTCCCGGCGGACCGGGACGGCGGCGGGGCCTACAGATCGAGGAAGCGGACGTCCTTGGCGTTACGGGTGATGAAACTGCGCCGGGCCTCGACGTCCTCACCCATCAGGATGCTGAACAGCTCGTCCGCGGCGGCCGCGTCGTCCAGCGTCACCAGGCGCAACAGCCGGGTGGCCGGATCCATCGTGGTCTCCCACAGCTCCTTCGGGTTCATCTCACCGAGACCCTTGTAGCGCTGCACGCCGTCGTCCTTGTTGATCTTCTTCCCGGCGGCCAGGCCCTGCTCCATCAACGCGTCACGTTCCCGGTCGGAGTACGCGAACTCGGGCTCGCTGCGCTGCCACTTCAGCTTGTACAGCGGCGGGCAGGACAGGTAGACGTGCCCTTGCTCGACCAGCGGGCGCATGAACCGGAACAGCAGCGTCAGCAGCAGCGTGGTGATGTGCTGGCCGTCCACGTCGGCGTCGGCCATCAGGATGACCTTGTGGTACCGCAGCTTCGAGAGGTCGAACTCGTCGTGGATACCGGTGCCGAAGGCCGTGATGATCGACTGGACCTCGTTGTTCTTGAGGACCTTGTCGATGCGCGACTTCTCGACGTTGATGATCTTGCCTCGGATCGGCAGGATCGCCTGGTACATCGAGTCGCGGCCGGACTTGGCCGAGCCGCCGGCGGAGTCACCCTCGACGATGTAGATCTCCGACAGGCGCGGATCCTTCGAGCGGCAGTCGGCCAGCTTGCCGGGCAGCCCGCCCAGATCGGTCGCGCTCTTGCGGCGCACCAGCTCCCGTGCCTTGCGCGCGGCCATCCGGGCCTGCGCCGAGGACACCGCCTTCTGCACGATCGTCTTCGCGTCGGCCGGGTTGGCCTCCAGCCAGTGCGCCAGGTGCTCGTTGCAGGCGCGCTGCACGAACGACTTGACCTCGGTGTTGCCGAGCTTGGTCTTGGTCTGGCCCTCGAACTGCGGGTCGGAGACCTTCACGCTCACGATGGCGGCCAGGCCCTCGCGGATGTCGTCACCCGTGAGGTTGCCGTCCTTGTCCTTGATGAGCTTCTTGTCCTTGGCGTACTTGTTCACCACCGAGGTGAGCGCCGCGCGGAAGCCCTCCTCGTGGGTGCCGCCCTCATGCGTGTTGATGGTGTTGGCGAAGGTGTGCACAGACTCGGAGTAGCCCGAGTTCCACTGCATGGCCACCTCGAGTTCGTGGCCGGTGCCCTTGCCGGTGAACGAGACGACCGTGTTGTGGATGGGCTGCTTGGTGCGGTTGATGTGCTTGACGAAGTCCTCGAGCCCGCCGGGGTAGTAGTACGTCCGGGTCTTCACCTTGTGGGTGGCCTGCTCGGCGGCCACCTCCGCGTTGAGCTTGGGAGCGTCGGCGGTATCGCTGACAATCTCCTCGGTGACCTCGGAGTCGCTGACCCGCTGGTCGGTCAGCGTGATGGTGAGGCCCTTGTTGAGGAAGGCCATCTCCTGGAGCCGTCGCGCCACCGTCTCGAAGTTGAAGGTCGTCGTCTCGAAGATGTCCGGGTCCGGCCAGAACCGCTGCGTGGTACCCGTCCGCTTGGTGGGCGGGCCCTGGATCAGCTTGCCGGGCTTGGCGTCCTTGTACTCCTGGCTCCACTGGTGGCCGTCGCGGTCGATCTCCATCTCGAACCGGGTGGACAGCGCGTTCACCACCGACAGACCCACGCCGTGCAGACCACCGGACACCGCGTAGGCGTCGGAGTCGAACTTGCCGCCGGCGTGCAGCTGGGTCATGACGACCTCGACGGTCGGGATGCCCTGCTCGTGCATCTCCACCGGAATACCGCGGCCGTCGTCGCGCACCTCGACGCCGCCATCGGCCAGCAGAGTGACGTCCACTCGCGTGGCGTAGCCGGCCATCGCCTCGTCGACCGAGTTGTCCACTACCTCCCAGGCGAGGTGGTGCAGACCGCGCTCACCCGTGGAGCCGATGTACATACCGGGACGCTTGCGAACCGCCTCGAGGCCCTCGAGGACCGTGATGTTGGAGGCACCGTAGTCCTGATTGCCCGCTTTCGCCCTGGTAGAGCCGCTTGCGTTGGAGTCGTTGGCAGCCACTGCTCGGTAGCTCTCCTTACTTGCTGATCCCTCGGCACAGCGTCGGACAGCACACGCGAGACCCGATAGACATCTACTCGAGACCACGAACTGCTCGAGAATTACGGATCTTCGCGCGGGCTTGCCCGGAACGCGCCGAAGGTATCGCCGCTAGTTACTCCACCATCCTACTGGTACACCCGGCCCAGGATGCACCTATGACACCCCTGAGAGCGTCGTGAGTGCGTGAAATCGATCGCCGCCGAGTCCGGTTATAGGTTTCACCGCTCCGGTGGGCCTCAGCGGCTCGACGAGTGGCGCGGTACGAAGTTTGCGGAAACGTGCTGGCGATCTTCCGGCGATCGCCGTGCCGGACGACGAAAACCGCGCTGGCCGAACTGGTTCCACGTGAAACCTCACCCGTAGGTATCGCGCGGGCCTCGACCCTTGATGTGCCGTTCACCCTTTCGCCAGCTCGGCGCCGCCGGTCCGCTGATCTTCAGCGACGTGACCGCACCCGGCCCGACAGCCGCGGAGATCTTCGCCAGGATCTGGGCCTGCAGCATGCGTAGCTGAGTCGCCCAGGCGGTGGATTCCGCCTGGATGCTCAAGACGCCGTCGGTGAGCGATACCGGGTTCGCGTGCGCGGCCACGTCCTCGCCGACCACGCTCGCCCAGCGCCCGAACACCATGCCCTCGGCGACCTTGGCGGACCAGCCGCGGCTCTTGGCCAGCGCGCCCGCCAGCGCGGACAGCGGCTGCGGATCGCGCTGATCGGGCCCGGCCCCCGACCATCCCGAGCGGCGGCGCAGCGCCCGGACACCGCCTTTGCGCGGCGACGCGCGCCCCTGACCGACCGCCTTGCCGCTCGCCCGCGCGGCGGCTCGCGCCTCCTCGAGCGCCCGGCGGGCCAGATCGACTCCGTGCAGCTCACCCTCCGGTTCACCGGCGGGCGCGGCGTCGCGGTCGGCACCATCCGCCATCGGGGGCTCCCTTCACTCGTCCTGTTCGGTACTTCCTTCGCGGGAAAGGCTATCCGTTCGGGACAGAGTGCCGGGCGCGTCCACGGCTGGTGTCACGTGACATCGTCGCGGCCGTCGACCCGGCCAGCGCACCGGCCCAGTAGGTCCGGTAGATCTGGCGTCGCCAGACATCCATCAGGTGTCCGAGCGCGGCTCGTTCGATCGCGGTGAGGTCAGGATGCCAGATATCGAAGAGTAGGACGGCCCGCGCGGAGTCACTGTTGTTCCAGACCTCGTGCTCGAATGAATCGTCGAACACGAATGCCGTGCGTTCTTCCCACTCCCGCACCTCCCGGCCGACGCGGATCGCACAGCCGGGCGGCACGACCAGGCTCAGATGACATCTGAGATGCGCGTTCGTATATCCGGTGTGCGCGGTGATGTGCGTCTGCGGACCAGCGATGGAGAAATAACACATGCCGCAGCCCAGTGCACCCGGGATCGGGCCGAGCGCCGCGACGGTCCGGGGGCACGAACGAAGGTGCCGGGCCTGGGGACGGCCGACGTTGTAGAGATATCTGGCCGACCAACTGCCCCGGTCGACCGAACCCGTCGAGGGTGATCGCACGGTACCGGCTCCCGCCACACCGCCCAGCGCCTCGAACTCCGCGGTAATCGCCGGCGCGGCGCTCTCCAGTCCGGACAGCCAGGGAAACGCCTCGCGTTCCCACCAGGGAACAGCCGACAGTCCCGGAACATAGACGGTCGGAAGTTGCCCGGCGGGCACGTGCCGCGGGATCTCACCGCAGGCTGTTATCTCGAGCCCCTGCCACAGCCGGGCGAGGTCGGCTCGATCCACGTCGTATCGGTCGGACCAGCTCTTCAACTGTTCCGGACCACTCAGAACCCACGGTTGCATCGCTACCTCACCTGGTCGCCGATCCTGCCAATACCTCGGTCACCATGCGCCGGCCACCGTGCCGGTTCGTCTCGCGCTCGCCGTGAGCGGAGACGAATCCGGTCAACGTGCAGCGCAGGTTGTCACCGGCGACCGGGTCGACCCGGGAGATCGTGTGAATCGTCCCCGTACGCACGAGCACCAGCCGATTCGGTTTCGGGACGATGGCGACGGGGTTCGAGGGGCATCGTTCGACCAACACCTCCATCCGCCGCAACAGGTTGTCGGGCGCGGCGTCGTCCGGCCGGACCAGGCTTTCGGCGTCCACGTCCAGCAACAACAACTCACCGCCCCAGGACGCCGGCCAGCGCTCGTGCAGGAACAGGACGAATTCCCCCCACCGCCCCTGGCCCGCATCGTTGTGCCAGCCGAGTCGGCTGCCCGCCGGATACTTCCAGAAGGCGAACGACACTCGGTCCCAATCCCGCTCGGCGCGGCCGTACAGGCCGGGCTCGGAATGCACCACCCCGCCCAGCTTTTCGTATACCGCGGGCCGGCCGCCACGTACGTCCGGGCGGCCCAGTTCCGGACCGAAATACGTTCCTCTCGAACGAAATGCCCGCCCATCGTCGGCCGGGGAGACCACGCTCTCGATCGACTCGAAGGATGCCCGGTGCAGCATCCGCCGGGCGGCCGTCAGCTCCGCCGGATCCAGAAAATCATCGATGACGACGAATCTGTCGCCACGCTGAGTCTCTCTCATGAATTCCCTCCCGTTCCGATTCGTTCGGCCGTCGCGAGCGCTGCGGCCCAACCGGCAATGCACCGTTGTTGCGGATCGACCAGCACCCGATCCGGAAGTTCTCGATCGGTCGCCTGCTCCAGCGCGGTCGCCAGTGCCATCCAGTCGAGCGATCCCAGCCCCAGTACGGCCAGGTCCCGGGTGCGCAGGTCCGCATCGGAAACCAATTCCTCGGCACTCGCCACCCGGGTGTCGTATTTCGACATCACTCGAAACACATGGGTAGCCACCAGCAATTCGTATGCCCCGGTCCGGGCGCTATCGGATGCCTTCTCCGTCATGCGCATCCCCCTCTCCGATCATTTCGATCATCGCCCTGCGATCCGGCTTGCCGATAACGGTCCGAGGAATGCGGTCGCATCGGACGACACGCGGAATCGGCTCGCCGGGTGCACGTTCGGTCAGGCTCTCCAGCACCTCGTCGGTGCTCGCAGCGCCGGCTACGAAGGCGTAGAAGTCCTGGATCTCCGGGTCGTCCGGACGTGCCAGCGCGAGCAGGTGCAGGTCGGCCACGCCGGGCACGCCGGTCACCGCCTCCCGGACCGCCCGGACGTCGACAAACCGGCCGTTCAACCGCAGACCGCCCGCCGCACGCTCCACGAATCGCACTGTGCCGTCCTCCTCGTGCCGGACCACATCCCCCGTGTTCCACACGCCCGCCGGTGCCTGCTCATCGAGATATCCCTCGACCGGGGCCGCGATTTCGAGCAGCAGTTCGCCTTCCGACCCGCGTGGCGGCGCCGCGATCCGCACCCCGGACAGCGGCGCTCCGATACCGGTCGTGCCGACGAACGTGCCGCCGGTTTCGGTGGACCCGTAGCCGCGCAACAACTCTCGCCCGAAGCGCATGCGGAAGGACCGGTCGAGCCCGTCGCTCACCGGACCCGCACCCACCAGCGCCGTTCTCGGCGTGGCCGTTCCGGTCCGGCGGGTGTCGACCAGGAGTCGGGCAATCGGCGGCGTCATCACGACCACCGACACCGAACCGGCGTCGATTGAGCCGGCCAGGCTACTCGGCCGGACGAACGGCCTGATCTCGACAGCGGATCCGCTCAGCAACGCACTCGTCAGTGTTCCCCATCCCAGGGAGTGCGCCGGCGGGATCGGCACGGCGACACGGTCTTCCGGCCCGAGGCCCAGACTTTCGCGATAACCCGCCGCCTCGAGCAGCACACTGGCTATCCCACGCCGAACGAATTTCGGCCGTCCGGTGCTACCCGAGGTGGTGTGTACCACGGCGGTCGAGCTCAGCCTCGGCGCGCGGTGGGACGCCCGCCCGCGGCGAATCGCCAGATCGCCGGTGACGAGCCACGCGCTGTGCGCTCCGGCCGTCGCGGCGTCGCGTGCGGCGTCGGGGACCGGTATCGCTTCGCAGGACCAGAGGGCAAGCACCGCGATCACGAACTCGCGGCCCTCGAGCCCGCCCAGTGCGACCAGGTCATCGGGACGCACACCGGCATCCCCGACGGTTCGCATCATGTCCCGCAGGTCGGTACTGCGCTCGTCCAGCGGCGCGCCGTTGACTAACGGCCGGTGTCCCAGAATTCGCATGGCCAGGTCACGGCGGCGTAGCGCGGTCATACGGGTGCCTTTCCCGGCTCGATCAAATGGACCGCGGGCACGGAGAGGAGTCGGTCGATGCCGACGATCGGCAAAACGGTCACGACCGCACCGACGACGCCGATCCACAGCGCCGGGACGATGCCCACCGCGGTGCCCAGCCAGCCCGCCGTCAGCGCCGCGAAGGGCATCGACGCGCGCACGACATAGCGCAGGGTGGCATTCATCCGGCCCTGCATCTCCCGCGGGCAGCGCTGCTGCCGTACCGACAGCTGCGGCACGCGGAACGACACCGCTCCCAATCCCGTCCCGAATTCGCCGACCAGCAGCAGGGTGACCGCCACGGCCGAACCGTGCGAACCGTTCAGCGCGGCGAGCGGGCCGAACGCGGAACAGCCCGCCGCGACCAGCAATCCGCCCGCCATCACCCGACCGTCGCGGAACCGGCGCTGTAGGGCGGGAACGAGCAGCGCGCCGAGGACACCGCCGGCCGCGCCCGCCATCATGATGACGCCCAGCATGAGGCCGTCGAAGCCGAGCACGCGCAGCACCAGCAGGGGTATCAGCGTCGTGACGATGGTCGCGAAGAAGTTGGAGACCCCGACCGACACCGCGAGGCGTCGCATCACAGGCTCTTTCAGGACGAATCGCAAACCCGACGCGATATCCGCTCCCAAGCGAGGTCTCGCCCGATCTCGCCGCGGCGCACGGACTTCCCGGTCCCCGATGGTCAACAGCGCGAACACGCTCACGAGGTACGAGGCGGCATCCACGAGCAGCACGGCGGGCGCGCTCAGCACCCGCATCAGCATCCCCGCGAGTCCGGGCCCACCGAGGATGGACACCTGTGCGGAGGCTTCCAGCCGGGAGTTGGCCGTCGCGATCCGGTCCGCCGGTACCAGGAGCGGAATGTAGGACAGATAAGCGATATCGAAGAACAGCGCCGCGATCCCGACGGTCACCGCTACGACGTACATGACCTCGATGGTCAGGTGCCCGGACCACCACAGCACCGGGATCACCAGCATCAGCACGGTCCGGACCGACGAACACAGCACCATGAGGCCGCGTTTGCGCATTCGGTCCACCCAGGCCCCGGCGGGGAGACCGAGGATCAGGGTGGCCGCGGTCGATGCCGCGGTCAGGATACCGACCTCGCCGCTGCTCGCGCCCAGAACGTCCACCGCCGTCACCGACAGCGCGAGGCCACCGATCCGCGCACCGAAAACCGACAGGGTCTGCCCGAGCCAGAACCTGCCGAAGTCCGTGGATACGCCCGGCATCGGGCTCATTGCCGGTTGCTTCCCGGACCGGGCACGGAATCGACCGGTTCGAGGAAGACCGATCCGCGAGTCTCGAGGCCACTGGACCGAACCAGGTCGCGCACGTGCTGCAGTTTGACGACGAACCTGTCCTGCCCGTAGATCAGGTAACGGTTGCGATTCGAGCTCGCCGGTGAAATTCACCGTCATGACGTTCGCACCGGCCATCAGGCCCTGAGCCTGGCCGCCCGAGCTGTTCTTCTCGAGTGCGCTGACCGAGGGGATCAGGATATCGGGGCAGCAGATCCGCAAGCAGGCCAATATATTCAAAGCCAGATCGACCGAGCCGCTCGGCGCCGATTCCAGAGGCGTGCGAGGCGCGGGCACGAACGGGCTCACGCTGCACATGTGCGCGCCCATCGCGTGCGCCAATTCGATGTCGTCGACAATACTTTCCAGCGTCTGCCCGGGTAGGTCCGAGATGATTCCGGTGCCGACCCGGTAGCCGAGATCGAGGAGATCGTCGAAGCAGCGCAACCGTTGCTGCAGGGAATCCTCGCGCATCAATTGATGGAGCGCCGGGTCACTCGTCTCATGCTTCAGGATGTAGCTGGTCGCACCGGCCCGCCTGAGTCGTTCGTACTGGTCACGGCGCATATTTCCGAGGTTGAGAAGCACCTCGACCCGGTTCGAGTACATATCTTGAATCGCCGGTATCGCCTTCTCCAGAATGGAGATGTTCTTCGTTGTCTCGCCACCCTGGAGGAGGACGATATCGATTCCTGCCGCGTGGATCGCACCGACTCGTTCGACGATCTCGTCGGAACTCATGAAGTAGCGGTCGTTGTCCAGAGTATTTTCCCGGCGCATGGGGCAATACCGGCAATTCACCCTGCATACATTGGTAATTTCGACAACCCCGCGCAGGATTACGGTGTCTCCGAAGTGCAGTGCGCGCAGCCGGCGAGCCTCGGCGAACAACTCCCGCTGTGCGGTGCCCGTGGCCCGCAATGCGGCACGAATCTCGGATCGAGTCAGCATCGGTGGCTCCCCATTTCGCTCGCGATGTATGCGCCGTCGGATCTGCGGACCGGGAGGGAGATCGACTGCTCGGCGAAGATCCCCGAATCGGCCGATTCGCGGTAGGTGCCGATCACCGTTTCCAGGTCGGGTTCGAAGCGGACCACCGTATCGGTGCCGTTCACCGAGACGGTCACCTCCGCACCGGGCTCGAACCACCGACCGGTGAGGTCGACCGTCACGTAATCCGCGCCGCGGACCTCGACGTCGAGCCGGTGGTGTGCCGTCCGGCGCGCACGCACCTCGGCCTGCGCTCGGCCCGAGATGCCATGCAGCCGAACCCAATGCGCACGGCCGTGATGGTCGGCGTCGGCGCGATGCCGCAGCTCCGAGGGTTGACTGCGCCGCCGCCGCATCCGCAACCAGGCCGCCAGTCGCTCGTGCAGCGTTTCGGACGCCGCCAGGCCCAGTGTGGAGAGCTGATGCTCGCCGTCGGGCACCTCGGCGTACTCCACGCACGAGTGGCCGAGGCGCCGCAACTCCGCGACGGATTCGCGGTCGGATCGGGGTGGGATCTGCTCGTCTCGGCCGCCGTGCACGACGAACAGCGGGAGCGCCAGCGCGTTCTCGAGCAAGGCCCTGGTCCGGCGGTCGGTGCCGAATGATTCCCACACCGAGAGAGCGCCGTTGAGCGGCACGGCCGCCGCGAACTGGTCCCAGTAGCGCAGGCCGAGATTCCATGCTGCCAAGCCGCCCATGGATACGCCGGCCAGCACGCATCGGTCGGGGTCGACGTCGAGTTCGGCGCGCGCCCACCGCAATGCCGCCATCGGCAACCCCGGCGCGGCGAGGTCCCATCGGGGCAGGGTGAAGCGTTTGCCGAACAGCCCGGCCAGATCGAGATTCGCCGCGCCGGGCGGAAGCGAAGTCGCCGTCGGGCACAGAACGGCCATCGACAGGCGTTCGCCGAGCGCCGCGAACGCGGGAAGGATCCGGTCGCCGCTGCCGCCCGCGCCGTGCAGGACGATCAGGGCGCCGAGATCGCGGCGCGATGTAGTCCGCGACGGCACATGAACCGCGACCGTTCCCGTGCCGCCGGCGCCGTCCTCCACCTCGATCTCGGTGGGGACGAGCCGTGGCGGCAGCGGCTCGCGGCGGCGCAACAGGCGGGCGAGGTCGTGCGCGTCGATTCCGCGGTGGCGGAAATGGCGTACCGCCGCGTCCTTTTCGGCCGACAGGCACAGCGACCGTGCTTCATGCGGCATCATCGCCGGCTCACCCGTCCGCTGAGATCGTCGGACGGCTGCTCGGGTACGCGTGAGACATCGAAGTCGAGGCGGGCGACCCGGACCGGGGTACGACTCAGCCGGCGCGCCCCGGTGCGGGTGAGTGCCAGCGCTGTCGCCAAATCCGCGGCGGGCAGCGGTATTTCGATACTTCGCAGACTTCGTGCTCGCGTCACCGTCTCCACGGCACGGACGAACTCCGGGAGATCCGCGACGGAGGCGTACGGATAGCCGCTGACAACGAGCCTGTGCCGGTCGGCGACCCAGTGCAGGATGCTCTGGTCCCGCTGTCGGAGCGGCTGCACGTCGGTGTCGAGCACACAGGGCAGCAACGGATGTGCCGTGCTGGGTGAGTCGCTCTCGAATCCGATCGAGCCACTGTCCGGGGGCGGCGGCGCGTCGTCCGGCTCGGGTTCCGTCGCCGCCGCGGCCGGGACCTCGAACCTGTGCAGGAGCGGTCCGGCGATCCGCAATCGCAATCGCCGCGCCAGGACCGACTCGGGCTGATGCGGCTCGGCCCAGGCGACCAGGCCGGCGAAGCCCGCGACGCGGGCCTCCTCGCGCAGGCCGAAGACCAGTTCCAGGGCCGTCCCGCCGCCACGCCGGTCTTCGCGCACGACGATGCCCTTGAGCAGCAGGTGGTTTCCCCACCGCATGGCTCGGTGCACCGCGCACAACGTGCCGTCCTGATCGACGGTGCCCATCCACAGGTAGTCGGTGCCGGACGCGAGCTCGCGGGCCAATGTCCGCGGGCTGTAGGCAGCCGCCCCGATGAGGCGAGTGATCGCCGGGGCGTCGGACGGCCGCAACCGGCGCACGAGGACGGTACTCAAGCCGTTTCACCGCCCACCTGCGAGGCCGCGCGCGGGCTGTTGCGAAGCGCCAGGAAGGGCAGATCGACCACGTTGCTGTTGGTCGGCCCGGCCGGGACGGGAACCTTCGTCATCCGCCGGCTCGCGGTCTTGCCCGCCATGAGATTCAACAGGACGCCGGTCGGGATGAAACGCTTGTCGAGAAATTCGACGACCCACGAGAACAGGTTTTCGTCGAAGGGATAGAAGGTGGGATCCAGCAGGTCGTCCTCGGTCATCGCGAGCTGTCTGGCGAGGGCGGTCTCGGGCAGCACCCGGTATCCGACGTGCATGATCAATTCGCCGGTGCGCAGCTTTCGATTCGCGTACTCCGCGGAGGCGCGAACACTGTCCACATTCTCTCCGGGGCCCCCGAACACGATATTGACACGCAGATCCAGACCGTGCCGCCGACACCGATCGATACACCGGTCCACGTGCCGGATATCGAAACTCTTCCCCAATGTCTTCATCATCCGGTCGTCGAGACTGTCGGGAGATATGACGATATAGTCGACCCCACTCGAAGCGAGGATCTGTGCGAATTCATCGTCGAACGGCTTCGGGGTGAAATATGCCGACCATCGGAGGCCCGGAAGGCGCAGGTCGGCGATCGTGCGCGCGACTTCCTTCGCATACCGGATCTCGGCATTGAAGATGCCGTCCGTGAAGAATACCCGCCTGATTCCGGAGTCGTAAATTTCCTGTAGCTCGGCAGCGATCAGGTCCACCGGCTTGAGATCGCCCGCATTATCGCCGCTGATGTAGGCGTACGGGCAGTACACACAACCTTGATAACAGGTCTTCCGGCGGGTTTCGACGCCGATCATCGGATCGTCGGTCGCGGCATAGGCGGCCATCAATGCGGCCGGATGTCGGAGCAGTTCTGTGGTGAAACCGTCGTAGCGACGCCCCGGAATATTCTTGCGCTTTCCCCGGTATCGCTCGGGGTCGGCAACGATGTCGAGCATAACCTGTTCGCCGGGGCCGACCACTCCGGCATCGAACCCCAGCCGCCGGAGCAGCTCGTCCGCGAACAGGCTATACCCTGGGCCTCCGCCTACCAGTAGTGGAGTTCGGTCCCCGGTCGCATCGCATACCCGATGAACGAACCGAGCGTAGTGCTCGACGTGCCCGCCACACGCGAGGTCGATCGGATCGATGTTGCGAATCGTGAATCCGACGACATCCCAGGGCTCGCTCGCCCAGGAAAGGTCCGCGGAGGCGTCCGGATCCTCGACGAAGTCGATCAGACGCGTCGTATGCCCGGCCCGGTCCAATGCATTCTGGATACATCGCAAGCCGATCGGAAATATCGGTTCGTTCCCGGGCATCGGCAGACTTGCAAGATTGACAAGCGCAACACGAGCCATTCCAACCCCCGTTGTGAGTGGCGGATCAGTAAATATCTACCGGCTACGCCTGGACGGCGACGCCGCGGTGCTCCATGAACGCCGGCTCGAGTCCGGGTTGGTCACACGAAGGCGACACGATCTTGTGCAGGAAGTCCGAATCGACGAGATCGAACAGGGTCTCGCAGATCTTGTCGAACCGCTCGGGCTCGGCGGTCATCAGAATCTCCACTCCCTCCTTGTCCATCACCAATCCGGCCTTCTCGATGGTCCGGAACGGGTTGTTGGCGAGATCCGCGGCGAATGCGCTGTCATACGTGAGACGACCGATCATCGCCTCCATAGTTTTCGCCGCATTCGCGGCCTCGGCCAGTTGTTCCGATGAGTGCAGGTTTTCGGTCATGACGACTCTCCTGGATGTTGAGGGATTTTTACTCGGCGCCCGCAAAAAGGCAGACATCATTACGGATCGTAAATGCCAGGCGATTATCACCCCCAGGAAACAGAACTCCTGCTACGCAGATTAATCGACTTGGAACTACGCCACGCCGACCGTGACCGATCCACCGACGTGCACCGCAGGCCACAAAGGAGAACCGCCTGTCCGGACCGGATACTCGCGTGGCGACCTCCTCAGCCGGTCCGCCATGGCTACCGGCCGCGGAGGATATCCACGGATCTCGTCGTTACGGACGGCCGAGTTGGGAGGTGCGCTGGTCGGCCTCGCCCGTGGTTTCGATACGCACGGGGGTGGCCTCGAGTTCGGGCGGGACGTCCTCGGGGACGGCCGCGGTGATGAGTACCTGTTCGGCCGTGGTGGCGACGGCGGCGAGGGCGGCGCGGCGGCGGCGATCCAGTTCGGCGAAGACGTCGTCGAGGAGCAGGACCGGGTCGGTGCCGACGCTGCGCAGCAGCTCGAAGGCGGCTAATCGCAGCGCCAGGGCGAAGGACCATGATTCCCCATGGCTGGCAAAGCCTTTGGCCGGCGCCGAGCCGAGCATCAGTTCCAGGTCGTCGCGGTGCGGGCCGACGAGACAGACGCCGCGCTCCAGTTCCTTGGCCCGCGCGGCCGCCAGCTCGCGCAGCAGGACCGACTCCAGCACCGCGGCGTCGTCGGATTGCGGAATCCGCTCGGGCGCCAGTAATTCCGGCGGCAGGTGCGAACTCCGGTAGCGGATGGCGGCCGGACGCGATTCCGGGGCGATCGAGCCGTACGCCCGCGCCAGGTAGGGGTGGAGTTCGTGCACCAATCGCAGGCGCTGCGCCAGCAGTTCGGCGCCGTGCGCGGCGAGATGGCCGTCCCAGACGTCCAGCGTGCTCAGCTCGGCGGGCGTGCCCGACCGCGAGCGGGCTTGGCGGCCCGCGGTTTTCAACAGTGCCGAACGTTGCCGGAGCACCCGGTCGTAGTCCGAGCGCACACCCGCGAGACGCGGCAGCTGTGCGGTGCACAGCTCGTCGAGGAAGCGCCGCCGCTCGGACGGGTCGCCGCGCACCAGCGCCAGATCCTCCGGGGCGAACAACACCGTCTGGAGGATTCCCAGGATCTCCCGGGTGCGCCGCACCGGCGAGCGATTGATCTGCGCGCGATTGGCCGAGCCCTGATTGAGTTCGATATCGATACGGAGCTCGCGCCCGGAGTTCACCACGGTCGCGCCGATCCGAGAGCGCTGCGCCCCCAGGCGGATCAGGGGCGCGTCTGTGGATACCCGGTGCGAACCCAGGGTCGCGAGGTAGCCGAGCGCTTCGACCAGGTTCGTCTTGCCGTTGCCGTTGGAGCCCAGGAAAACCGTTCGGCCGACGGGCAGTTCGAGTTCGGCCTGCTCCCAGGAGCGAAAGTCCCGCAGGCTCAAGGCCCGGACGTGCATCGCTCAGTTCACCGTCCCCGCGGGTCGTCCCTGTGGAGAACCCGGCGCGGGGCCCGAGTTGTGGTCGCGCCCAGAGTTTTTCACAGAGTTATCAACATTGTTCACAAGTCCCGGCCGCGACCGCGGGCCGCCGGGACTCAGCCCGGCAGGCGAACCGGCATCAGCAGGTAGGTGTAGTTGCCGGCGAGTGCGGCGAACGCGCCCGAGTCGAGTACCTCCGGCTCCTCCTCACCGGTCGGGCACAGCACCGTGGGACGGCTGGGGGTGGTGAACCCGAAGGTCACCCGGTCCGAATGCAGCGCAGACAGACCGTCGTTGAGGTAGCCGGGGTTGAACGCGATGGTCAGCGGCTCGCCACGGAACTCGGCCTCGAGCCACTCCTCGGCGCGGCCCGCGTCGTCGCCGCCGGCCGACAGCAGCAGCCCCTGCTCGGAGAACTCCAGCCGGACCTGGGCGCCGCGCTCGGCCACCAGGGCGACGCGCTTGATGGCCTCGATCAGCACGCTCACCTGCAGGGTCGCGATCGAGGTGTGCTCCTTGGGGAGCAACTGGCGGAACTTGGGGAATTCCGCGTCGAGCAGGCGGGTGGTGGTGCGGCGGCCGCCGTTGACGATGCCCAGCAGTCCGTCGGTGCCCGTGCCGAAGGCCAGCTGCACCGGAGAGTCGGAGGGGCCCAGCGTCTTCGCGGACTCCGAGAGCGTGCGTGCGGGCACCAGGACGGCCGTCTCGACGTCGTCGCGGCCCGGCTGCCATTCCAGGTGCCGCACCGCGAGGCGGAAGCGGTCGGTGGCCGCGAGTACGACCTTCGAGCCGTCGATCTCGACCCGGATGCCGGTGAGCATCGGCAGCGTGTCGTCCCGGCCGGCGGCGACGGCGACCTGGCCGACCGCCCCGGAGAAGACATCGACACCCAGCTCGCCGGTCTGCGGGGGCAGTTCGGGCAGCTGTGGATAGTCCTCGACCGGCATGGTCGGCAGCGAGAATTTGGCGCTGCCGCAGGCGATCAGCACGCGGGTGCCGTCCACCGAGACGTCCACCGGCTTGTTGGACAGCGCCTTGGTGATGTCGGCCAGCAGGCGGCCGGAGACCAGCACCTGCCCAGGACCCGCCACCTCGGCGGCCACTCGCATCTGCGCGGAGACCTCGTAGTCGAACCCCGAGACCGTCAGCCCGTCCTCGCCCGCGACGAGCAGGACGCCGCCCAGCACCGGAACCGGTGGGCGCGACGGCAGACTACGGGCCACCCAGGCGACGGATTCCGCGAAATCCTCGCGAGCGACCCGAAACTTCATGCTTGCAAGCTCCATCGCCCGGTATGTCCTCTCCCAGTCTCGATCGGTCGTGATCCGTTCGGCTCAGCGCCGGCTCATGCAGGGGTGTTCTGGAACGGCCACCCCGACTTCGAAGTCTGGCACAGGCGACCGACAACAAACCGTACCCGCGAGCGCGGCGATTGACTACGGCACCCCTCCCCCGGTGCGTCGCCTCGTGTCCGGGCGCCGATCTTCTCCCTGCCATTCGTTCGAGTGCCGTCGAACTCGCCGCCGCACCGTCACGTCCCGAACCGAGTTTCCACACACCCTGTTTTGAAAGAAGTTATTGAAGGAGAAGAACTGAAGTAGTAGTAGGCGCTGTGGATTCTGTGGACTCCCCGCGAATCCGCTGCTCGGAGCGCGTGCCGCCATGGGGATGTCCGGCGGGTGACTCGAGGATGAACGGGGAGGCGCTGTGGAGGTTACGAATCTGTCCCACGCCCGTCCTCGAGTCGTCCTCGAGTTGTTCCATGCCTATGCCGGGTTTGTGCACATGTGTGCGCAAAGTAGTGGACAACTCGAGGATTCCTCGAGGAGCTGACAGGGACTCCTCGAGGAATCCACAAGGACAACTCGGCATCGACGCAGGTCCGTGCCGGTGGACGGATCCGCCTGTGTGAACTGTGCACCGATGGCTGTGGGTGGCTCTGTCAACACCCCTGCCGCCGAACTGTGCGTAAACCGGTGGAGAACCATGGGATTCCTCGAGGACTCCCCAAGGATTCCTCGAGGAATCCACAGCACGAAAAAGCCGATCCACCCAGGTGAACGGGTGGATCGGCGTTGGGGAGTAAATCAGCGGGAGCGCTGCTTGATCCGGGCTGTTAGTTCTTGAACCTGGTCGTACACGCGACGGCGCTCGGTCATCTCCTTGCGGACCTTTTTCTCCGCGTACATGACCGTGGTGTGGTCGCGGCCGAAGGCCTGGCCGATCTTCGGCAGCGACAGGTCGGTGAGCTCGCGGCACAGGTACATCGCGATCTGCCGGGCCTGCGCCAGCGGCCGCGCCTTGCCGGGACCGGTGAGTTCTTCGAGTGTGGTGTTGAAGTACTCTGCGGTCACGGCCATGATCGTGGACGCGGTGATCTCGATGGTGGTGGTGTCGGGCATCAGATCCCGCAGCACCACCTCGGCCAGCGACAGGTCCAGCGGCTGCCCGTTGAGCGAGGCGAACGCCGTCACGCGGATCAGCGCGCCCTCCAGCTCGCGGATATTGCGCTCCACTCGGCTGGCGATGAGTTCCAGCACGTCGTGCGGCACGTCCAGCCGATCCATCCGCGCCTTCTTGCGCAGGATGGCGATGCGGGTCTCCAGTTCGGGCGGCTGCACGTCGGTGATCAGGCCCCACTCGAACCGGGTGCGCAGCCGCTCCTCCAGCGTGGCGAGCTGCTTGGGCGGCCGGTCGGAGGACACCACGATCTGCTTGTTCGCATTGTGCAGCGTGTTGAAGGTGTGGAAGAACTCCTCCTGGATGCCTTCCTTGCCCTCGATGAACTGGATGTCGTCGACCAGCAGAATGTCGGTCTCACGGTAGCGGCGCTTGAATGCCACCTTGCGGTCGTCGCGCAGGCTGTTGATGAAGTCGTTGGTGAATTCCTCGGTCGAGACGTATTTGACCCGCATGCCGGGGAACAGCCGCTGGGCGTAGTGCCCGGCGGCGTGTAGGAGGTGGGTCTTCCCCAATCCGGAGGCGCCCCAGACGAACAGGGGGTTGTACGCCCGGGCCGGCGCCTCGGCGATGGCGACCGCGGCGGCGTGCGCGAAGCGGTTGGAGGCGCCGATGACGAACGTCTCGAAGGTGTACTTCGCGTTCAGGCTCGCGGCCGAGTTGGCCGGGGCCGTCGAGGTCGGCTCGGGGGACTTGTTGAAGTAGGTGGGCCACGAGTTGCGCACGTTGACGACCGGTTCGTCGTCGGGCCGCTCCTCGGCGGGGACGGGGCGGCGGGGCGGCGGGTCGTCCTGGTCCGAGGCGAAAAGGGAGTCCTGGTCCGCGGACCGGGGGCCGCCGACGGGGGCGGGCGGCAGGTCCATCTCCCGCCGCGGCGGGGCGTGACGCTCCGGGGCGGGATCGTCCGGCAATTCTCCGGCCACCGGCCGACCGGGGAACTGGGGCTGGGGATAGTCGGGCCGCGCGGGATAGTCACCTGGGGAGAGATAGCGCGGAGTCGGGTATTCGGACGCCGCCGGATACTCCGGTTGCGGTGGATAACCCACAGGTTCCCGGGGCGTCTCGCGGACCCGCTCCGGCCGGGAGGTGAGCCTGGCGTGGCGGGGCGGACCGGCGGGACGATCACCCGGCGGATTGGCCGGCGCGGCGATCCGGACGCCGAGTCCCTCCACCTGCGGGCCCAGCCGACGGGCCAGCGAGCGCAGGATCGGTTCGCGCAGATCGCGTTCGATAGCCTCCTGGGCGAGCGAGGACGGGACCGAGAGCAGAGCGAACCCCTGGGCCACCGTCAGCGGCTTGACCAGGCCCAACCATGCTTTCTGGGCGTTGGTCACCGGCGGGATGGCACCGTCTGCGGAACCGGTGGTGAGCTCGGCGACCACCTCTGGCCAGACGGCGGTCAACGCGTTCTGCTCGTCGTCCACGTACGTTTCCTCCCCGGAATAGGTAGATAGGAGCAGACGGTCGGACACCACCCGCGGATCCCCCCGCAGCGCGAGTGTCGGCGTGGCCGTCGGCCATACGAATATGCCACTCCAGGGGTCTTTCCACACAATTATCCACAGATGTGGAGAACCGCAGGGATGTGAGTCGCGCTGCCGTGTCCCCCAGGTCAGCGCCTCGACCAGCACTTCTACAGCTACCTTCTGGCTAAGTACCCTAGTGGGTGTGTCGAGACGGCGGCAAGGCCCGTTCACGGCCGTGTCGTTGGTCACCGCGGTACCGCTGCCGAGTCGGTCGGCGATTGGGTACGGCGACCTATCGGCCGAGGTCAGTGGCCCGGCCGGGGTCACGGACCCCGGTTTGACCTGGCCCGACCCGGTAAGTACTCTCGTACAGTCACCCATTGACGCGGTGGCGGCTGCGTGCTGCCCGGTCCGCGATGGGTATTGCGCCGATGAGGACCTGGTCACTCATCGCGACAAGAGTTTCACCGACAAGCTTCGGGCGCCGAGGGGCGCCCACCAACTCGAGGAGTGTTGACCGTGGCCAAGGGCAAGCGGACGTTCCAGCCGAACAACCGTCGTCGTGCGCGGGTCCACGGCTTCCGCCTCCGGATGCGGACCCGTGCGGGCCGCGCGATCGTGACGGCGCGCCGTCGCAAGGGCCGCTCCCAGCTCACGGCCTGATTCATCGGCACCGGTATCGGCGTCATGTCCCGTTCGCCGTTCGGTTCGCCGTACCACGTCATCCGATACGCGCTCGGACACTCGGGTGTTGCCTGAGCCGTATCGGCTGCATCATCGTGCCGATTTCTCCCGGACGGTGCGGCGTGGCCGACGAATCGGGAGACGCGACCTGGTCGTGCACGCATTACTGCCGACCCCGGAGTGGACTGCCGCGGAGGGTGATCTGCCCGGCCCGGCGATCCGCCGTGGTGGTCCGCGCTTCGGATTGATCGTCAGCAAGGCGGTGGGCACCGCGGTGGTACGTCACCGCGTGGCCCGCCGCCTGCGTCATATCTGCGCCCCGCTGGCCGCCGAGCTACCGGCGGAGGCGGACATCGTGATCCGGGCGCTGCCCGGCGCCGCGGCCGCCTCCTCGGCCGAACTCGACCGGCAGTTGCGCGCGGCGCTGCGCAAGTTCCTTCCGGACGGCGCGGACCCGGACGACTCGGGCAGGTCGTCATGAGGCGGGTCGCCCGGCTGCCGTCCGATGTGCTGATCTTCGTCATCGAGCTGTACCGGACCTACGTCTCCCCCACCCGTATGCCGGTGTGTCGATTCACTCCCACCTGTAGCGAGTACGCGGTGACGGCGTTGCGCACCCGGGGCCTGTTCGTCGGCCTCGGATTGACGGCCGTGCGATTGGTCAAATGTGCGCCCTGGCACCCTGGTGGGTGGGACCCCGTTCCGGAGCCGAAACGGAAAGGGGCAGCCGCCGATCAGCCGGCCGCGCAGCAGACTTGTAAGGGGTCGCCGCCCTCGGTGACCGGCGACACGACCGACGGGAGTGCATAGAGCCGTGCTCGATTTCATCTACTATCCGGTGTCCTGGATCTTGTGGTTCTGGCACCGCGTCTTCGGGTTCGCCCTGGGCAAGGACAATGGCCTCGCCTGGGCGCTGGCGGTGGTGTTCCTGGTGTTCACCCTGCGGCTGGTGCTCTACAAGCCGTTCGTCAAGCAGGTCCGCACGACCAAGCAGATGCAGGAGTTGCAGCCCCAGATCAAGGAGCTGCAGAAGAAGTACAAGAACGACCGCCAGAAGATGGCGCTCGAGATGCAGAAGCTCCAGAAGGACCACGGCTTCAATCCCCTGATGGGCTGTCTGCCGGTGCTGGCGCAGGTGCCGGTCTTCATCGGTCTGTACCACGTGTTGCGATCGTTCAACCGGACCGGCGGCAGTATCGGTGGCTTCGGCGGCGGCGGGAACATGTCCGCCTACGACAACGCGCACACGGCGAACTACGTCTTCAACGCCGACGATGTGCAGTCGTTCCTGCGGGCCCGCATTTTCGGGGCGCCCATCTCCGCGGCGATCACCTCGCCCAAGGCGCAGTTGGAGGCGTTCGCCGACTACGGCGGCATCCCGCATCTGGCGAACCTGGTGTACGTCGCGGTGCCACTGATGATCATCGCGGGCCTGGCGACCCACTTCAACGCGCGGGCGTCCGTCGCGCGGCAGAGCGCGGAGGCCGCGGCCAACCCGCAGGCCGCGATCATGAACAAGCTGGCGCTGTGGGTGTTCCCGCTCGGCGTGATCGTCGGTGGTCCGTTCCTGCCCATCGCCATCCTGCTCTACTGGGTCGCCAACAACATCTGGACCTACGGGCAGCAGCACCTCGTCTTCGGCCGGATGGAGAAGGAAGAGGAGCAGAAGAAGCTGGAGGCCAAGGAGCGCCAGACCGCCAATGCTCCGAAGCCGGGCGCCAAGCCGAAGAAGAAGCAGCCGACCGCTCCGGCGGACGCGGCCGCCGACGCGCCCGTGGTCGAGGGCGAGACCGAAACGCCGCCCGCGACGCGCAACGGTTCGGGCGCGACCAAGCCGGGAAAGGCGACAGCTTCGTCCAAGCAAGGCGGACAAGGCAATCGGAAGCGATCCGGAAACCGCGGCCGCCCGAATCAGAAGCGACGTCGTTAGCGCACCCCGTCGGACGGGAGTGACGGATGCGGACGGCGTCGCCGGACACAGCTTCCCGGCGGGTGACCGCCGGACACGACGGATGACGCAGATTGAAGGAAACGACACACATGACTGTTGAAACCGACGGAGGGGACGCCACCGTGGCCCTCAGCGCAAACAGCACAACGATCGCGGACGAGCCCACGACCGACGAGTCGGAGCCCGTCGCGGACGACGCGGCGGAGGGTGCGACCGACGCCGAGGAAGCGCTCATCGAGGAGGGCGAGATCGCCGGTGACTACCTCGAGCAACTGCTGGACGTCCTCGACTTCGACGGCGATATCGATCTGGATGTCGAGGGCGACCGCGCGGTGGTGAGCATCGACGGCGGCCGGGATCTGTCCAAGTTGGTGGGCCGCCGCGGCGAGGTGCTGGACGCGCTGCAGGAGCTGACCCGCCTGGCGGTGCAGCAGGCGACCGGTGTGCGCAGTCGGCTGATGCTGGACGTCGCCGGCTGGCGTGCGCAGCGCCGGGAGGAGTTGAGTTCGCTCGGCACCGATGCGGCGCAGCGCGTGCTGGATTCGGGTGAGCCGGAGTCGCTGCCCGCCATGACGCCGTTCGAGCGCAAGATCGTGCACGACGCGGTGGCGGAGATCGACGGCGTCGCCAGCGAGAGCGAGGGCGTCGAGCCGAACCGGCACGTGGTCGTGCTGCCGTCCTAGTGGCAATGGAATGTGTAGGGCCCCCGGTTCGCGGAACCGGGGGCCCTACCCTTGTGCGGGGTCGGGTTCTCGATCCGACGCCGAATCCGGAAGGATGTTTCACGTGGAACGAGGAAACGGTGTGACCGACCCGGAGTACTCCCCTCCCCCGGGCGCGGAGCCGGAACCGCCCGCCGCGGCGGAGCGGGTCTTCGGGGATCGACTGCCGCTGGCTCGGCGCTACTGTGCGGCGCTGGCGACCGCCGGTGTGGAGCGCGGCCTGATCGGCCCGCGCGAGGTGCCGCGGCTGTGGGATCGGCACATACTCAACTGTGCCGTGCTGGGCGAACTGATCCCCGCGTCCGCGGCGGTCGTCGATATCGGCAGCGGCGCGGGCCTGCCCGGAATTCCGCTCGCGATCGCGCGGCCCGATCTGCGAATCACCTTGGTCGAGCCGCTGCTGCGCCGGACCATCTTCCTCGCCGAATTCATCGAGTCGGCGGGACTGAACGTGACCGTCGTGCGTGGCCGGGCCGAACAACCCGATGTGCGGAAGGTGGCCGGCGGGGCGGACGTCGTCACCTCGCGCGCGGTCGCTCCGCTCGCCAAGCTCGCCAAGTGGTCGCTGCCGTTGGTGCACGACCGGGGCCGCATGCTCGCGCTCAAGGGATCGAGCGCGGCGGAGGAACTCGAACGCGATCGCGATGATCTGGCTCGTGCGGGCGGCGGCAACGCGCAGGTGCTCGAGTGCGGCGCGGGGATCGTCGATCTGCCGACGGTCGTGCTGAGCGTCGAGCGTCTCCCCCGGGCCGAGCGCAGGGCTGAACGGAATCAGGCCAAGCGCCGACGGTGAACTCCACACTCAGTGCCTGGCGATCGGGCTGTCGGCGCGCTGGCGCATGGGCGTTGTTTCACGTGAATCATTGTGCGGTTGTCGGGTTTCGTCGGGTAGGGCCACTCGGCGATAAGTCGCTTTACGGCGGTCGTTCTGCGTCGAGTCACTCTGCGGCGGTTGCTCTGCGGCGGTTGCTCTGCGTCGAGTCACCCTGCGGTACGTCTGCTCGGCAGTTGGCATCCGGGTGGCTCGCCGCCGTCCTTGGTTTCACATGAAACATGGCTGGGCTCATTGACGAATCGCGAGCGAGGGTTGGTTCCCTCGTCAAGGACGGACCGGTGGTGCGGATGCTGTGCGCGAGAGACTGGCCCGGTGCGGATTCGGTGCACGCGGGTCGTCGGCGAGTGCTTCATCGCCTGTCAGTCGGAAGACGGCTCGGCACACACCGTTTCGCTCGCACTCCTTGTTTCATGTGAAACATGGGTCGCGCCGGGCTCTGTGCTGGTTCGTGTTTCATGTGAAACATGACGCCGACTCCTCCTTCGTGAACCGCCATGCCTCCCTGAGCCCCGCGCCATCCTCAGGTGTGTACGGACTTGGGGAGCAAGCTTTTCGGTCGTCTCGGGCGCGCTCGGGCCGCGCGATGGGGTGTGAAACGTCTTCCGAGTAAGAAACTTTGCGTGTCGCGGTGTGATCGCAGCGGTTCAACTTCCGTATTGGGTCCGGTGCTGGCAAGCTAGGTGTCATCGAGCGTGAGCACAGATTCGCGGTGCCCGACAGGCTCGCCAGGATGGGCATCGGTCTCGATTCCGCTGTGCCGCGCTTCGTTTGCTCGAGCCGACGCGGCATCGATGCTGCTTGGGCACGTGTCTGAAGTTCTCGGGGTTAGGAGCCTGTATGTCGAACGGTCCAGCGAATGTTTCACGGGAAACAACGTCGCGGGTGCCCGGAATGCTGGACGGAACTGGCTTCGATCTGGACCAGGCCCCGTTCGGAAGCATCTCCGCCGACACGCCCATAGCCGCTGAGGCGCAGCGCGCTAGTCAAGTACTGCATCCTGGTTCGATGACCATCCCCAAGCCGCGCGAACAACGCATCATCACCATCGCGAACCAGAAGGGTGGTGTCGGCAAGACCACGACCGCCGTGAATCTCGCCGCGGCGCTGGCGCTACAGGGGATGACCGTGCTGGTCATCGATCTCGACCCGCAGGGCAATGCCAGCACGGCGATGGGCGTCGAACACCACTCCGGGGTGCCCTCCAGCTACGAGCTGCTCATCGGCGAGGCGACCGTGCATCAGGCGATCCAGCGCAGCCCGCACAACGAACGGCTGCTGTGCATTCCGGCGACCATCGACCTGGCCGGTGCCGAGATCGAACTCGTGTCCATGGTGGCCCGCGAGGGCCGGCTGAAGGCCGCGATCCAGGAGGCGAACCTGGCGGGCTACGACATCGATTACGTGATGATCGACTGCCCGCCGTCGCTGGGCTTGCTCACCGTGAACGCGCTCGTGGCCGCCAAGGAGGTGCTGATCCCGATCCAGTGCGAGTACTACGCGCTGGAGGGCGTGGGTCAGCTGATCCGCAATATCAGTCTGGTGCAGGCGCATCTGAATCCGGAACTGCATGTGTCGACCGTCGTCCTCACGATGTATGACGGGCGGACCAAGCTCGCCGATCAGGTCGCCGAGGAGGTGCGCGGGCACTTCGGCGACGTGGTGCTGCGGTCGGTGATTCCCCGGAGCGTGAAGGTTTCCGAGGCGCCCGGCTACGGCATGACGGTGCTGGATTACGATCCGGGTTCCCGTGGTGCGATGAGCTATCTGGATGCCGGGCGGGAGATGGCCGCCCGGAGCGCTGTGGTGGGCACGGCTGGTGGAGTGAACGAGGAAAGGGGTCGGTAAGCCGATGAGTCAGGCGAAGAAGGGTGGACTGGGGCGCGGGCTGGCCGCGCTCATCCCGACCGGGCCGACCGACGTCCAGGGGCTCGGCAGCGCCGCCGCGAATGCCGTCATCGGCTTGGACCCGATCGGTCCGCATCCGGCCTCGGCGTATCTGCACCGGGTTCCCGACCCGGCCGGCGGATCCGACGCCGGAGCCGTCTATCGGGAGATTCCGCCGGACCAGATCGAGCCCAATCCCAAGCAGCCGCGCCAGGTCTTCGAGGAAGACGCGCTCGAGGAACTGATCCATTCGGTGCGCGAATTCGGCCTCATGCAGCCGATCGTGGTGCGCCAGTTGGAGTCCTCCCCTACCCCGCGCTACCAGATCGTCATGGGCGAGCGCCGCTGGCGCGCCTGCCAGGACGCGAAGCTGGAGACCATTCCGGCCATCGTCCGCGAGACCACCGACGACGCGATGCTGCGCGACGCCCTGCTGGAGAACATCCATCGGGTGCAACTGAATCCGCTCGAAGAGGCGGCCGCGTATCAGCAGCTGCTGGAAGAGTTCGGCGTCACCCACGAGGAACTGGCGAACCGGATCGGCCGATCCCGGCCGGTCGTCACGAATATGATCCGCCTGCTGAAGTTGCCGATCCCGGTGCAGCGGCGGGTCGCGGCGGGCGTGCTGTCCGCCGGGCACGCCCGTGCCCTCCTCGGGCTGGAGTCCGGCGCTGAGGCGCAGGAGAAGCTGGCGGAACGGATTGTCGCCGAAGGACTCTCGGTCCGGGCCACCGAGGAGGCGGTCACCCTCGCCAACCGGTACCCCGATGAGGAGAAGGAGCGGCGCCCCGCCGACCGCAAGCCCGTGCAGATGCCCGGTCTGGAGCGGTTGGCCGAGCGGCTCGCCGATTCCTTCGACACCCGCGTCACGGTGAGCATGGGCAAGAAGAAGGGCAAGATCGTCGTCGAGTTCGGCGATCTCGCCGATCTGGAACGCATCGTGAAAATGATGGAGCAGCAGAGCTAGGACGACGGGGTGTCACGGCCGAAAACCGCGCGATCAGCGGAGATACCGGACCCTGGCAGCGAAACGTCACTGTGACGGCGCCCTTCGCGGGCGCCGCGCTGCAATCCTGATGACAGCACAGCTATCGGAAATGAGGCGGTTCGCTTTGATCGCTTATTCTTGCTGGCGAGAAGATATTGATGCGGCGTGAGTGTGGATGAATCGGAAAGCTGGAGGCTGAGTAGAGCGGTGTCGACCAGCGTTACCGCACTTACCCTCGGCGGACTCGACAAGCTGCCCGCACACGCCCGGCGGTGCGTGTTCTGGGAGCTCGATCCCGCCGTGGCGGCGGACTCTCGTGAATTCAGCGACCCGGTCTTCGAGAAGGAGGCCTGGTTGTCCACCGTGCTGCTCGATTGGGGCTCGTGCGGTCAGATCGCATTGGTCGACGACCGGCCCGCCGGTTGCGCGCTGTACTCGCCGCCGAGCGCGGTGCCGCGGGCGACGTTGTTCCCGACGTCGCCGGTCAGCCCGGACGCCGTGCTGCTGACCACGCTGCGGTCCGAACCGCCCTATCAGCACAACGACATCGCGACCAGGTTGATCAAGGCGGTGGTCGACGATCTGGTGCGCCGCGGCGTGCGGGCCATCGAGGCATTCGGTATTCGCCAGGACCCGTCCGCGACAGCGATGTCCACGCGATCGGTCACGTCCATGTTCCTGCTGGAGCGGATCGACTCTCCGGCGCAGGGCGTGCCGTCGTCGCCGCGGCGGCGATCCGATTCCGGGTGCTCCCCCGAGAGCTGCATGATCGACGCCGACTTCCTGGAGGACGTCGGATTCACCGTGGTGGCACAGCATCACCGCTTCCCGCGGCTGCGCCTGGAGCTCGACAGCGATCACTTCTGGAAAGAAGACGTGGAGCGGGCGCTGGATCAGCTGCTGGCGGCCGCGTCGGTGGAGTCGAAGTCGCGGGTGGGCTGCCCCTGAGACGAGCCGCGGCCGGCTACATCCGGTCGGCCGCGGCCAGCTCCTCGGCCAGCAGTTCGGCGAAAGTGTATGTGCCCGTGGGCTGATCGTCCTGGCCCAGCAGGTACAGGCGCTTGACCGAGATCAGGATCGCCTCGGCGATCACGTCGCGCATGCGCGGATTGGCCAGCACCGCCGCGTCGTATTCGTTGGTGAGATAACCGATGTCGACCTGGACCGTCGGCATCTTGGTCAGCCGCAGCAGATCCCAGGTGCGCGGATGCGTCCGGCAGTCCTGCAGCGAGGTGCGGGCCACGATCTCGCGCTGGATGAAGCCGGCCAGCACCTGCCCGATCATCGACACCGAGCCGTGCGAATTGCCGAAGTGGAAGCTGGCGATGCCGTTGGCGAGCGGGCTGGGATTGTTCGCGCAACGCAGCGAGATCATCAGGTCGGCGTCGAAAGTGTTGGAGGTTTCGGCACGTTCGGCATCGGAGGGGTTGGCGCCCCACGGCCGGGACAAAAAGGTCTCCATGCCGGTGGCCGCCATCCGGCCCTCCAGGCGACTGGCCAGATCCCACAGGATCTCCGACTCGTAGACGTCGCCGAACTCTGTGGGAACCGCGAAACCCTTGTCGGGCCCGCCCATTCCGGGATCGATGACGATCCGCTTGCCGGTCAGCTGCGGGCCCGCCCGGTGCACGACCTCCTCCTCCGCGATGCGGTGCGGGTTGCCGCCGGTGACGCGGGCGCCCAGCAGATCCAGTGAGCGCAGCGTGTCCGGACCGCAGATGCCGTCGGCGGACAGGCCGATCTCGCGCTGGAACGCGGTGAGGCCGTCGTGGGTGTGCGGGCCGAAATAGCCGTCTACCCGGTGCACATAGAAGCCGAGATCCTGCAGACGGCGCTGCAGCGTGGCCACGTCGTCACCGTACAGCGGCGCCGACAACTGATAGATCAGCGTGCGCGCGCCGAGGCGGTAGGAGGCTTCCTTCAACGCCCGGTATGTGGCCGGGCCGACGACGCCGTCCACGAGCAGCCCGCGATGTTGCTGGAAGGCGCGAATCGCGGAATCGAGATCGTGATCGAAGGTGGCGTCGGAATCCTTCCAGTACTCGCCGTTTCCGTCGGACCGGTCGGTCCCGTGGGGGCGAATGTGTAGAAATCCGAGACTTGCCAGAGTGCTCCGAACCTCAGCGACGGCTGGTCCACTATCGCCGTGACGAAGTCGGTGCATGCGTGAGAGCCCTTTCCTTCCGCCAATCCGGGTACCCACTCATACGACGGCTCACACCCTCGCACGACCGGAGCGTCGCTCGATTGTCTCAGACCCGGACCGAATTTCAGCAATCCTCCGAGTGCAGAGATCCTAACCCCCGACAGTGCGTCCGGGCCCGGAGACGGTAGCCCTGTGCAACTACCGAAAGCTGTTGTCAGCGCCGAAATACTACAGCGCCGGTGCCGGTGCTCGAAGGCGGACGCCCGCACCGCGGGTGAATACCGCCTCCGAAACCGGCCTACGTCGTCAGATGACGCCCTCGAGTTCGCGCAGCAGCGCGGCCTTGCCCTTGGCGCCGACGATGCGCTTGGTCTCCTGTCCGCCGGAGAACAGGATCAGCGTGGGCAGCGACAGGATGTTGTAGTCTTTCGCGGTGGTCGGGTTGGCGTCGGCGTCCACCTTGGCGATGGTGAGCTTGTCGCCGTGGGAGGCGGCGATCTCCTCCAGCACGGGGGCGACCATCTTGCACGGACCGCACCAGGACGCCCAGAAATCGACGAGGACCGGCTTGTCGCTGCCCAGCACGTCCTGCTGGAACGTGGCGTCGGTGACGGTCTTGGTGGCGGTGTCGGACATGGTGGTACTCCTCGGGCTTGCGATGACGAGAGTGATCAGTTGGCGGAGACTTCGACCGGCTGACCGGCGTGATCCAGGGTGTTGGAGGTGATGTCGCCCTTGTCGGCGAGCCAGCGCTCGGCATCGATGGCCGCCCGGCAGCCAGTGCCGGCGGCGGTGATGGCCTGGCGGTAGGTGTGGTCGACCAGGTCGCCGACGGCGAATACGCCCTCGACCGAGGTGGCCGTCGTAGGCTCACGCACCAGCACGTAGCCCTCGCCGTCCAGGTCGACCTGGCCGCGCACCAGTTCGCTGCGCGGATCGTGGCCGATGGCGACGAACAGGCCGGTCGCGGCCAGCTCGGAGGTCTCGCCGGTCTTGGTGTCGCGCAGGGTGAGGCTGGTCACGCTGGTATCGCCGTGCACCCGGGTGACTTCGGCATTGGTGACGAAGCGGATCTTCTCGTTCGTCTTGGCGCGGTCCAGCATGATGCGCGAGGCGCGGAACTCCTCGCGGCGGTGCACGATGGTGACGCTGGCGGCGAACTTGGTGAGGAACGTCGCCTCTTCCATGGCCGAATCGCCGCCACCGACGACCACGATGTCCTGGCCCTTGAAGAAGAAGCCGTCACAGGTGGCGCAGGCGCTCACGCCGCGGCCGAGCAGCTCCTGCTCCCCCGGCACATTCAGGTAGCGGGCCGCCGAACCCATGGCCAGGATGATCGCGTAGGCCTGGTAGGTCTCGCCGCCGACGGTGACGGACTTGATCGGGCCGGACAGGTCGATCGCGTCGACGTCCTCGGTGCGGATATCGGCGCCGAAGCGTTTGGCCTGCTCGCGCATCTCCTCCATCAGGTCGGGGCCCATGATGCCGTCGCGGAAGCCGGGGAAGTTCTCCACCTCGGTGGTCGTCATCAGGGCGCCGCCGAACTGGGTGCCTTCGAACAGCAACGGTTCGAGTTCGGCCCGGGCCGCGTAGACCGCGGCGGTGTAGCCGGCGGGGCCGGAGCCGACGATGATCAGATCGCGAACAGGGGTGTTCATGGGGCCCTTCCGAGGAGTGTGTCAGCAGGCTTGTGGATCAACAACAGCCTAAACGCTGTTGTTCCCTGCCCCGCCTCAGCCGATGTCGCGCTGATCGAGCAGCTGCGCATCTCCAGGGCCGCAACCCGTTCCGACGACCAGGGCGGTGATCTTGGGCGGCTGCGGGCCGGTGAGGATGATCACTACCGCCGGAGCGCCGCGGAAGGTCACGTTCATCGAGCCCAGCACGGGCCGTTCGTATCCGGCCGCGGCGATGCAGCCCGTCATGGCGCCCGGGACGGCCAGCGGGCCCGTCACATCGTTGCGGCCGATGGCGCTCAGCAGTGTCGCGGTGGGGAGGTCCTCGTCGAGCGGGGGCGGTGTTTCGTTGGTGGGCAACGCTTTCGGGGCCTGGTCGGGGCCGCGGACCGCATCGATCGCGATCAGGGTGCCCGCCAGGACCGCCACGGCCGCGGCCGCCGCGGTGAGCCATTGCCAGCGCCGCGAACGCCGGGCGTCGAGTCGGATCGGCTCGAGCGGTTCGGACTGCTCGGGCGCGTGCTCGTCGGACAGCGCGGGCATGGGGCGCGTCGACGGCGTGTCCGCGGGATCGGCCGATACTCGGCGCGGGGGCAGCGGGTGCACGGTGGCCAATTGCTCGGCGGAGGCGGGCTCGCCGGGTTGCTCGCCGCGGGAGAGATCGTCGAGCAGACTGTCCAGGCGGGCGGTGACATCGGGCGGCATCTCGTGCAGGATGCGCGAATCCTGGCCCAGCGCTTGCAGTTCCGCGGTGACATCGTCGAGCGAGCGCAGGAAGCGCAGCGACTCCGGATCCTCGCGAACCTGGGGCCACAGCTGCTCGGACAGCTCCGGGGAGACATTGTCGGCATGGAGGTCGGCCAGCAGGTCGGTCGAGAAAGGCGGCTGCGGCACCGGGCGGGCTGCCATCGCGCCTCCTGTCTCTTCCTCACCGACTCGCGACCCGGGCCGGCGTCGCCGGTCGGCTTCGCCCTTGTCGTCCATCGCCTCTCCGGGTCGGGCCTGCTGCGGCCGGGTAAAGGGTTTTCGTTCGTCTCTAGTAATGACGCATCTCGACTACGTCCGGTTCCCCGGATCATGCAGGAATTCCAACTCTTGCTGCAGCCGCTTGCGCCCGCGGGAGCACCGGCTCTTGATGGTGCCCTCGGCGACGCCCAGCAACTGCGCGGCTTCCGCCACGGTATACCCTTCCATGTCTATCGCGACAAGTGCGGCGCGCTGGTCGTCGGGCAATCGGAACAGCGCGGCGTCGACCACCATAGAGATCTCGCGGTGCGCCATGTCGTCGCGCTCGACCGCGGGCTCGGGCATCCCCTCCTCCGACAGCGAGACGCTGTAGCGAGCCTTGTTGCGGCGCATCCGGTCCAGGCAGGCGTTGACCACGATGCGGTGCAGCCAGCTGCGGACCTCCGCGTCACCGCGAAAGCGGGCGGCGTTGCGGTGGGCCGACAGCAGGGCGTCCTGGAGGCAGTCGGCGGCGTCCTCGGGCGTGCGGCAGGTGCGCAGCGCGAGCTGCCAGAGATGGTTGTAGTGGCGGCGGAACAGCACTCGGAAGGCGTCGCGGTTGCCGTCCACGTGCGCGCCGAGCAACTCGCGGTCGGTGGCCTCGTCGAGATCGAGCGGCCGGCGCCGGACGGCAGATGACTCGGACATCCCCCCGTTGGAGCGCTCGACCGCATCAAACGACAACACAAACCCCTCGGATCAGCGCTCACGATGCCCATGCCGGCTCACTGCGGCACCGCGCCCACGGGCGAGGCATCACCACAAATTCCGCGTCGTCCAGGACCGAGGAAACCAGATCCCGGGAAGCTCCCCTGCTGAGAGCGCGGTGTGAATCATATCGGCTGTCTGAGATGAGCAGCAAGCAGAGCGGGAAATGCGACGGCGGCGGTCGTCAGGGAGTCGCCTCGTAGCGGATGTCAGCGATCGACGTCTGGAACTGGCCGCCGGAGTTGGCCAGGCTGGTGATCCAGATCAACACGTAGCGGGCCGGCTGGCCGTCGCGCAGCGGGATCTCGGTGGCGCCGTCGGCCAGGGTGGCCTGGCCGATCAGCTGCGTCTGGTCCAGCGTGGGCGTGGCGGTCGGCGAGGTGCGGACCTCCACCACCGTGCCGGGGCTGGGCGAATCGATGACCACCTGGTTCAGCTTGCTGGGGCTGCCGAGGGTGGTCATGACCCCGATGCCCTTCTTCAGTGCGGGGAACTGCTGGAAGTACTGGTCGGTGTGCCAGACGCTGGTCGGGTTACCGTCCAGCACCGAGTTGACGGCCGCCGGACTGTCCGGCGTGCCCTCGGGTGAGAACACCGTCGCCGCGGTGGGCCGCACCGGGACGGTGCCGCCCGGCGCCGCCGGCGCCTCCGGCGCGCCCGCACTCGGATTCACCGGCGCCACACTGGCGGTGGTGAGCCCGAGTTTGCGCTGCTCGTTGAGCGGCGCCTCGGCGTCGCCGGGCGCGAAGATGCTCAGCAGCCACCAGATGATGACGCCGACCACCAGCGCCGCGAGGACGCCGAGCCCGACGAGGATCCACATCATCCGCTGCGACCGCTCCTTCTCCGCGGCGAGCAGTTCCGGATCGGCCAGCGACTCGTCCGGCGCGCTCGTCGCCCGCTGACCCAGCCGCAGCACCGGGATGAAATCGGTCTTCTGATCCACCACCGAGGCCTGCTCCAGCACGTGCTGGACGGTGGCCGCCGTGCGCACGCCCTTGTTCGACTCCAGCGAGCGCACCGCGACCGCGGAGATCTCGAAGGGGGTCTCGGGGCGAATCTGGCGCGGCTCCACCGGGGTGCCGTCGGCCCCGAAATCGGCCAGCCGCAGCCCGCCGACCGTGGCCGCCGCGCCGCTGACACCGCCGGAGCGGATCGGCCAGCGAGCGGTGATCAGGGCGTACAGCATCGCGCCGAGACCGCGGACGTCGGACTGGGCGTCGGCATCGGACAGCGTGCCCGGGAAGGCCAGCACGGCGTCGCCGGAGGCGCTGATCCGGACCCGGTCGGGATGGTCGATGGATAGCGAGCCACCGCCGCGGTGGGCGAGTTCGGCCGCGGCGGCCAGGGCGCGGATCGAGCGCGCGGCGCCGATCGGCGACGGTCGCGTTTCGGCCATCTCGCGCAGCGACCGGCCGGGCGTCCACTCGGCCACCACGATGCCGCCGGAACTGCCGCGGACCACGTCGAGCACGCGCGCCAGACCGGGCGAATTGATCCGCCCCAGACGCAGCGTGCGGGACAGGATGGCCTGCGGTCCGTCGTGACCGGAGTTGTCGGACGCCGTCTGATCGGCGTCGACGAAGGTCAGCGCGACCTCGCGGTCCAGCTTCACATCCAGCGCCTGCCAGAACCGCAGGCCGCGGGCCCCGCCGTGGTCGGCGAGCAGGCGGTAGCGGCCACCGGCCACCGAGGCGCCCGGCATCAGCTTCGGACCGCGCTGAGCGCGCCGCGACGGCGGCTCGACCCGCATCGGCGGCATCTCGGGAGAGCCGACCGGGGCCATCATGCCGGTGTCGTAGGCGGGGTCGCGCGGCGGCAGCGACTGCTCGCCGCCTACCTCCGATACCTCCGACTCCGCATCGGGCGGCTGGGCCGCGGCTCGCTCGGCGTCGCCGGGGTCCGCAGCGCGACCGGCCGGGGCCTGCCCGGGCGGGACATCGTCGGTGCGCACTGCGCCTGCCGGATCGGCAGGGTCGGCGGCCGGGACGCCGCCCGCCGCGTCGTCGCTCACCCTCGTGCCTCCTTCGCCCTGGTGTGTCGAAGTTCGATAAGTCGGCGTCGCACCGGGGACGTCGCCGACTCGACCGGCCTCCGACTCCGCACGGGTACCGGCCTCGCCGGCCCCGCGGGTGCCGGTACCGGCGTTTGCGTTTCTCTGCGGAACAGGGTACGGGAACTCACTCCCGCCGGTGCGGTCAACGGCCCCTGGCCGGATAACAGGTAGGACCATGGTCTGCTGGCTGTCCAGATATGGGTCGTACCGGTAGTAGTAGGGCGCGTCGAAATCGGGCCGCGGCAGCACCGTGGTGTCGTGCATATCCGCGTCGCCGTCTTCCAAACCGAGGTCCGGGGCGGGCGGCGTGAGGCCGAGTCGCCGCGAGATCGCGACGGTGATGGCCACGATCTCCGGGATGCCCGCCAGACGCATCAGCCCGAAGGCGATGCCGAACATGACGATGGCGTCCACGGCCACGCGGAACAGCGCGCCGATGCCGTGATGCAGGTTCGACAGGCCGATCACCTGATCGACGATCAGCGCCACCGCGGCGCCGGCCACCGAGGCCAGCACCACGCGGGTCACGGTGCGTCCGACATTGGCCATCCGCAGATCGCCCAGACTCTGGTGGAGCAGGTAACCGCCGATCACGGCGCCGACCGCGTACCCGAGGCCGGTCGCGACGCCCAGCACGATCACGACCTGCTCGGCCGAACTCGCGATCATCGGCGCCAGCGCCGAGAACAGCACCTTGACCGTGGTGATGCCGAGGACGATCCAGGTCGGCGTCCACACCTGCTCGCGGGCGTAGAACACCCGCAGATGGATCAGCACCAGCGCGTACGGAATGAGCGTGAACGCCGACCAGCTGACCGCCTGTCCGAGCCGCTCGGCGTCCTCGGCGAAACGCGCGTAGCCGAACAGCGCCTCGCCGACCTGCGGACCGGCCATCGTCAGGAAGGTGACGACCGGGATCAGGGCGATCATGGTCAGGCGGGTCGCCACGGACAGGTCGTCCACCACGGCCGGCGTGTCGTCGGCGGCGGCATTGCGGCTCAGCCGCGGCATGATCGCGGTGAGCAGGGTGACGCCGAGAACGCCGTACGGCAATTGCAGTAGCAGCCAGGCGTTCTGGTAGATGGTCGGACCGGCGGCGTCGGCGTGCGAGGAGATGTTGTTGGCGATGATCATGCCGACCTGGCTGATCAGCACGTAGATGATGATCGCGGCGGCCATCGCGCCGAACTGCTTGAGCCGGGCGTCGAGTCCCCACAGCGGGCGCAGGTCGATATTGTTTCGGCGGATGGCGGGTAGCAGGCTCACGGCCTGCGTGATGACGCCGAGTGTCACGCCGACGCCCAGCAGCAGCAGCTTCGGATCGCTCATCCGCACCGGGTCGAGGGTGATCTCGCCCGGCGAGAGGGCGTAGAGCGCCAGCACCACCAGCACGACGATGTTGTTCATAACCGGCGCCCAGGCGCCCGGCTTGAACGCGCCTCGGGTGTTGAGCACGGCCGTCAGCAGGGCCGACAGACCGTAGAACAGGATCGCGGGCAACAGCAGATATGTCAGCGCCGTGGTGAGCGTGGTGTTCACCTTGCCGTCCGACGAGACGAACACGTGCGTCGCCAGAATCGGCGCGGCCGCCACGGCGAGCACCGTCGCGAACAGCAGGATGGTGGCCGCCGCGGTGACCAGGCGGCGGACGAAGGCCGCGCCCCCGTCGGCGTCCTCCTGTTCCGCGCGGACCAGGGTCGGCACCACGATCGCCGTCAGCACCGCGCCGAGCACCAGCTCGGCGATCATGTTCGGCATCAGGCTCGCCGACGCGAAGGCGCTGGCGATCGCCGGACCGAGCACGGTCACCAGCAGCAACTGCTTGCCGAAACCGGTGATCCGGCTGATCAACGTGGCGATCGCGATGGAACCGGAATCGCGGACCAGACGGCTGTTGGAACTCTCCCGCCGCGCGACCGGCTGCGGCGCGGTGCGCGGCGGAGCCGAGCGGGCGGGCCGGGCCTCGCGATCCGGCGGCGCGGACGAGCGCCGGACCGGCGGACGTGCGTCGGGATGCCGGGCGGCCGGGTGCCGGGTGTCGGGGCGCCCGGAGCCGGGATGCCGTAGATCGGCGTGTTCGTAGTCGGGGTGTCGCGGATCGGCGTGTCCGGATTCGAGGTGCCGGGCGTCCGCGTGCCGGGCGTCGGCCGGTAGGTCCCGTCGCGGGATCTTGTGGGTGGGTCCGTCGATCGGGTCGACCGGTTGCGGCCGCCGACCGGGCGGCGGCACAGGACGTCCCGAGCCCGGCGGCATGTTCCGGCGCGGCGGCTGCCCCGATTGCGGCGCGACAGGACGGCCGTCGGGCGTCGGCTGATGCGCGGCGGGACGTCGTCCGTCGAGAGGCGGTTGTTGCGTGGCAGCGCGGCCATCCTGAGATGGCTGTTGCATCGCGGGACGTCCGTCGTAAGGCGGCTGCTGTGCGGTAGCGCGGCCATCCTGAGATGGCTGTTGCGCCGCGGGACGTCCGTCGTGAGGCGGCTGCTGTGCGGCGGCGCGGCCATCCTGAGGTGGTTGTTGCGCGGCGGGTCGTCCGTCGTGCGGAGGTTGTTGTGTGGCTGGGCGACCGTCGTGAGGTGGCTGCTGTGGGACGGGTCGGCCGTCGTGCGGCGGTTGTTGTCCGGCTGGGCGGCCGTCGGGGGGCGGTATTCGGCGCGACGGGCCGTTCGGGGGGATCCGGCCGTTGGGTCCGTTGGGTGGCGGCGCCGGGCGTGCGGGGTTGCCCGGGGGCACGCGGCGCGCCTGGTCGTTCGGCGGGACTCGCCGCATCGGACCGCTGGGCGGCAGCTGCGGGTTCTGGCCCGGGGGGACCGGCGGGATCGGACCGCTCAGCGGCACCGGACGGCGCGGAGCCGGCCGACCGGGATGTCGCGGATCGGCCGGTGGGCCGTCGGCCGGCGGGGCCGGGTGCGGCCGGTTGCGCTCCCACGGCGCCGCGGGCGCGCGCCGGGGCGGCGGGTCGTCGTCGGCGGGACCTGTTGCGCGAGGGCGGTTGTCGTATTCACTCACCGCGCCCCCAGGGTCGACGGGACCCGCGCGGGTAGCCGTCGAACGGCACCCGGCCGAGGATGCGACGGAATGCCCCGTGCGGCGGTGCTCGGGTAGTCCGAGCCGGCGTCGCTCATGGTCCCTCCTGTCGCTGCAGCACCCGCTTCCGCGCGCGCAGGTATCGGTTCAGCCTGCGCCGCTTCCCCGGGTCCAACCCCTCGTCGGCCGGATCGGGCTTTCCCCGGAACCGGCGCCACAGACGGCGACCGGCCAACAGGAACAGCAGTGCACCGGCACATGCGGTAATTATCGCCAACGCTTGACCGTATGCGTTGGACCGCACCGAGACCGACGTGGCGTTGCCGAGCGGGATGCCGTCCGGTGTGGTAATGAAGATCGGGATCACCAGATTACGGCTGTCGCTCACCTGCGTGGGGATCTGGAACGACCGAGTCCCCTCCGCCGGCAATTGCTGCTCGCCGATGTCGGTGATGTTCGTCTCGGCGGGCGCGCCGATCCGGAACCGGATCCGGATCGCCACCGGAAGTTCGTTGCGCGCCACCAGCAACAGCGGACTCTGCTCGGAGGCGAGCGTGTACACGCCGCCCGGCGGCAGCACGGTGACCGAGCGATAGAGATTGTCCATCGTGCGGGTGACCTGGTCGACGCGGCGCTGCGCGGCGGTATCGGCCTGGGTGCCGGTCGCGGTCCGGTCCGACATGGTCAGCGCCCGCACCAGATCGTTGCGCAGCGGCGTGACGAAGGTGCGCGGCGTCGGCTCCTGCTGCGGCACCTCGACCAGCGCGCCCATCAGATCGGTGATGCGCCGCGCCTGCTCCTGAATCGGCGCGATGAACTGGTCGGGTACCGCGGCCGCGGCGGCCCCGGCACGGTAGTGCACCTCGAACGGCTGCGGATCCGGCGGCAGCGCCAGCACGTCCTGGAACGAGCGCGGCGTCGCGAGCCCGCCGCGGAACAGCAGATCCAGCTGGCCGAGCAGGGCGGTCGCCTCGTCGCGACCGGCGCCCCACTGCTGCGGCGGCATGAACAGCACCGACCGTGGCCGCTCGGCCTGCGGGTTCAGGGCCGACCACGACACCGCGCCGAGCGCGTCCTGCAAACGGGCCGCCCGGGAGTCGTTGGTCACCTCGTAGCGCACGCCGTCGGGAGTGAACGGCGGCGTCGGCGGGTTGGAGCCGACCGCGGCGAGCGCGGTGGCCGACCAGGTGTCGAATGTGACTGCCCGCAGGCCGCCTTCGGCCTGCGTCGCGGCCGGGCCGCTCGTCGGTGCCGTAATGCCCGGCAGGCGAACGAGTTCCGGACTCGGCACGTCGGTCTCCGCGGTCACCGACGCGGTGCTGCGGACCCGCGCGCTCTCGGAGCGCGACAACTCCGAACCCGTTGCGGTGTCGAGCGATCCGGCCGGTGCCACGGCGTTGTCGGCGAGCACCGCGGTGTTGTAGCCATGCCCGGCGAGCAGGGTCGCGCCGTCGCCGTCGAGACTGCCCGAGGCCGGCAGGCTCACCCCGCGCACCGATTTCACCGACAGCAGCGAATCCACGATGTCGGCCGGCGCCTCGATCGCGCGGGTGGTCAGTTCGGGATCGTGCACCGCGGCCAGCGCGCCGATATCGACCTGCGCGAACGGCAGCGCGACCGTGCACATCGACGGCGCCAGCGTGCGCAGCCGGTCCAGCCAGGACTGGGCGGCGCCGGAACCGGCGCCGTCGCGCGTCGGGCCGTCCGGATCCGACGGGCTCGCCAGCACCCGGTAGCCATCGATCATGTCGGACACCGTCAGCAGCAGATCGGGATCGACGGCCAGGCAGATCGCGCCCGTGAGGCCCGGCCCCGACCGCGCCGGATCGCGCGCCGAATCCGGGCGCAGCGTCGACTCCAGCGCGGACAGCAGCTGATCCAGCCGCCCGCCCGGCGCCAGCTCGCCGGCCAATTCGTCGTCGGTCAGCAGATCCTCGCCGTCGACCGAGCCGGGAATGCCGCCGACCCGCCGCGGACGATCGGCCAGCGGCCACACCATCGTGGTCGCCACCGGTGCGTCGGTCGTCGGCGGAACCGCCTGTGCCCCGCCGTCTTTCGTGTCGGTCGAGGTCGGCGGCAACCCCACCACGGGCAGCAGGAAACGGGCGTCGTCGAGCCGGGCCTGGTTGCCGTACGCCGGTTCGCCGTTGACGTTCAACAACAGCGGATACACCCCGGGGTCGGTGATATCCAGCGAGGACGTGATCGGTGCGGCGCTACTGCCGCCGGTGCCCTCCCGCACCCCGACTCGCAGCGTGAACTGCTTGCGCTGACCCGGACTCAACCGCTCGGTGACATCCTGGAACGGGCCGACGAGGTCATAGTTGATCTGATCCAGCCGCAACGTCGAACGCAGCCCGCTGGGCGCGGTGATGGCGCCCGCGCGCTGGATGCGCACACTCACGTCGTCGACGGCGCGGTCGCCGATATTGGTGACCGTCCCGGTCACCGTCAATACCGAATCACTGCTCGTGGTCACGGTATTCGGCGCCACCGAATCGAGAGTCAGCTTGACGAACTTCGGCGCCGCGGTCGCCGAGCCGCCGCTGTCCGACGGCTGCGCCCCCGCCGGCCCGGTCGACGGTGCGGCGAGCACCCCCAGCGCCAGCGCGATGAGCATCGGCACCCAACGGCGTCGATTGTTGCCCGCACGCGTCATTGTCTGCCGTTCTCCATCCGGTCGATCAGGCGGTTCGCGACCTCCGCCAGCCGGCGCTCGTCGGCATAGGCGAGCCGGGTGTCGAGTTCACTCAACGGCACCCACGCCACCTTGGTGACCTCGACGTCGGCATCGGACAGCTCACCGCCCACCGACCTCATCAGATAGTGATGCACGGTCTTGTGTACCCGGCGACCGTCGGTGACGAACCAGTAGTCGATACTGCCCAGCTCGGCGACGACCACCCCGTTGATGCCGGTCTCCTCCTGGACCTCGCGCACGGCCGTCTGCTCGGCGGTCTCGCCCTCCTCGATATGTCCTTTCGGCAGCGACCACAGTAACCGACCCCGCCGGTCGGTGCGCCCGATCAGTGCCGCGCAGCGCTGGTCACCCGGGCCGTCCAGACCGTCGACGACCAAGCCGCCCGCGGAGGTTTCCCGGACCGTGCGCATGCGTGGTTTGCCCCTGCGGGGGTCCGCCGCATTGCCGGCCGAACCGCGGCGCCGGGGCTGGCGACGTCGACTGTTCGCGCGATCGGCCGGAGACACTGCGTCAGTCTAGCTGGGTCTAATTGCGCCGCCTTCGGCGTCGCGGGGTTTGCGGCGCCCTGTGGCTCGGTTTTCGGCGGCCTCCGCTTGCTCCTTCGTCGCTTGCGCGGAGACCGCCGAAAACCGAGCCGCGCCGCAAACCCGGGCGGGGTTGCGTGGGGGTCTTTCGCTACCAACTAAGCTGCGTTTTCGTGGTTTCGCCGATATCCGAGGATGCAACAGTGTCTGATCCGAATGGGGATCGTCGTACTCGTTTGCTGGCGTCGGCGGCGATCACGGTGGGGCGGCTGGCGGATGTGCTTACGCCGCTGGGGGAGATGTTCGGGGCGCGGGGGCATCAGTTGTACCTGGTGGGGGGACGGTGCGGGATGCGGTGCTGGGGCGGCTCGGGACGGATCTGGACTTCACCACCGACGCTCGGCCGGAGACCGTGCAGGAGATCTTGCGGGGGTGGGCCGACAACCTGTGGGACACGGGGGGTTTGGCGTTCGGGACGGTGAGTGCGTCCAAGGCCGGGTGGCAGCTGGAGATCACGACGTTCCGCAGTGACAGCTACGACCGGGTGTCGCGCAATCCGGAGGTGACCTTCGGGGACACGCTCGAGGGCGATCTGGTGCGGCGGGACTTCACCGTGAACGCGATGGCCGTGCGCATCGGCGCCGCGGGCGAGCTGGAATTCGTCGACCCGCTCGACGGTATGGACGCGCTGCTGGCGGGTGTGCTGGATACGCCTGCGGCGCCGGAGGATTCGTTCAACGACGATCCGCTGCGGATGCTGCGGGCCGCGCGGTTCGTGGCGCAGCTGGGTTTCGAGCTCGCGCCCCGGGTGCGGGCGGCGATCGCCGTGATGGCCGACGAGATCGATCGCATCACCGCCGAGCGGGTGCGCACCGAGCTGGACAAGCTGATCGGCGCCGAGCACCCGCTCGAGGGCATCGACGTGATGTGCGAGACCGGGCTGGCCGAACGCGTGCTGCCGGAAGTACCGGCCATGCGGCTCGAGATCGATGAACACCACCAGCACAAGGACGTCTACCAGCACTCGCTGACCGTGCTGCGCCAGGCCATCGACCAGGAGGAGGGCGATCCGGACCTGGTCCTGCGCTGGGCGGCGCTGCTGCACGACATCGGCAAGCCGCCCACCAAGCGCAACGAGCCCGGCGGCGGCGTGAGCTTCCACCATCACGAGGTGGTGGGGGCCAAGATGGTGCGCAAGCGGATGCGAACCCTGAAGTACCCCAAGCAGTTCACCGAGGACGTGGCCCGGCTCGTCTATCTGCACCTGCGTTTCCACGGCTACGGCAAGGGGCAATGGACGGATTCGGCGGTGCGGCGCTACGTCACCGACGCCGGTGAGCTGCTGCCGCGGCTGCACAAACTGGTCCGCGCCGACTGCACCACGCGCAACAAGCGCCGCGCCGCGCAACTCCAGTCCACCTACGACGACCTGGAAAAGCGCATCGAGCACCTGCAACAGGAGGAGAACCTGAATCGTGTCCGGCCCGACCTGGACGGCAACGCGATCATGGAACTACTCGGCCTGGAACCGGGGCCGCAGGTGGGCCGGGCCTGGCGGTATCTGAAGGAACTGCGGCTGGACCGCGGGCCGCTCTCGCGTGACGACGCCGAGGCGGCGCTGCTGGAATGGTGGAAAGCGGGCGCGCCCTAGAAGACGATCAGCGTGGTGCCCGCCACGATGGCCGAACGAATCTGGGCCAGATCGAACGAGCCGGTGATCTCCGGGATATCGATGCGGAAACGCACGCGGTCGCCGTCCCGGTCGGCGCGCACGACGGTGATGTGCTTCGGCAACTCGGTCAGCGGCACCGGTGCGATCCTGATCCACCGGCGGGGAACGCGGACACCGAACCAGCTCGCCCGGTGCACCGCGATGGCGACCAGGTTCTCCCCGACCGACGCATCCACCAGGGCGCGGATATTGCGGCGCCGGTGCCGGGCCGTGAACAGGCCGGTGTGCGGGTCGACCCCGAGCCGCCAGTCCAGCCGCCCGTCGTTGAGCCAGCCGACCAGCGCCGCGGTGGTCACGGTGCCGGTGACGTCGAGATGCGTGGTGCGCACCTTGGTCGGCATGCCCGGAATCAGCCGCACGCCGTGCGCGATCACGGTCATCTCCTCGATCGGATGACCGTTCCAGCGCAGATCGGTCAGCACCGTCTTGGTCTGGAAGTGGGCGCCGCGACGGCGGGCCTTCAGCGTGTCCAGCGTGGCCGTCATCTCGTGGCCGAGCAGGGTGGCGTTGACCTCCCGGCCGCCGAACTGGCTCAGGATGCCCTCGCTGAGCAGCGTCATCAGCACGTCCGGCAGCAACGCGGTGACGGTGCCCGCGCCCAGATCGGCGACCTGATCCAGCAGACCCGGGTCGAGCAGGCGTCTGCGGACATCCACGGCGCGCAACGGCGACCAGGTCTTGGGGTCGAAATAGGTGGCCATGATTGCTTCGAGAGTACTGGGCACGGGTGACAACACGACCCCGTCGTCGGTGACGTCTCCGAAAACAACCGCTCTCGAGTCCGCATTTTCGGATGATCGGCCGTTGTTGGTCCGATTATTCGGACCTATGCTGCTGACGTGCCCAGTCTCCGTATCCGCGACGCCGCCGAGCTGCTCGGCGTCAGCGACGACACGGTCCGCCGGTGGATCGACACCGGCGCGCTCGCCGCGCGCAAGGACGAGTCGGGTCGATTGACCATCGACGGCGGCGAGCTGGCGGCCCTGGCCGTCGAACACGCGCGGACGCCGCGGACGCGGCTGGGTAGTGCCAGTTCGGCACGCAATCGGTTGCCCGGACTGGTCACGCGCGTGCTGGCCGACGGGGTGATGGCACAGGTGGAGATGCAATGCGGGCCGTTCACGGTGGTGTCGCTGATGAGCAGCGAGTCGGTACGGGCGCTCGGGCTGGAGCCGGGCAGCGTGGCGGTGGCGAGCGTGAAGGCGACCACGGTCGTCGTCGAGACGCCCACGGATCGCGGCTGATGCGGCGCGGGTGGCGCGGCGCGGTCGGCGTACTGGGCGCGGTGGCGCTGACGGTGGTGGCTGCCGGGTGTGGTTCGTCCGATTCCGACACCACGACCGTGACGGTTTTCGCCGCCGCCTCGCTCAACAAGGTCTTTACCGAGCTGGGCGCGGAGTTCGAGGCCGCTCATCCGGAGACGAAGGTGACCTTCTCCTTCGCCGGTTCGTCGGACCTGGCGGCGCAGCTCGATCAGGGTGCGCCCGCCGATGTCTTCGCCTCCGCCGATACCGCCAATATGGACAAGGCCGTGCGCAGCGGGCGGATCACCGAGCAGCCACAGCTGTTCGCCACCAACGTGCTGACCATCGTCACCCCGCCGGGAAATCCGAAACACATTGCGTCGCTGGCGGACCTGGCCCGGCCGGGGCTGCGTCTGGTGGTGTGCGCGCCGCAGGTGCCGTGCGGTTCGGCGACGAAGAAGGTGACCACCGCGGCAAACGTGCCGACCGCTCCGGTGAGTGAGGAATCGGCGGTGACCGACGTGCTGGCCAAGGTGACCTCCGGCGAGGCCGACGCCGGGCTGGTCTATGTCACCGACGCCGCCGGTGCGGGCGACAAGGTCGAGCAGGTCCCCTTCCCCGAATCCGCTGGCGCGGTGAACTCCTATCCCATTGCCGCGGTGGCCGATTCGACACACGCCGACCTCGCGCAGCAATTCGAGAGCCTCGTCACCGGACCACAGGGCCGCGCGGCATTGTCGAAGGCCGGTTTCGGAACACCGTGAGCCCGACCGCCGACACCCCGCCTCCCCGAACTCCCCGGTCCGGGCAGCGCCGCCACGTGGCCTTACGTCGTGTGGTTCGGCGGCGAACCGTGCGGGTTGTTCGCGGGGTGCTGCGTGGTCCCGGGCTCGCGGTGCCGGGGTGGCTGTTGGTGCCCGCGTTGCTCGGGTTCGCCTTCGTGGCAGCGCCTTTGGTGGCGTTGGCCGGGGCGGTGGATTGGTCGGGGTTCTTCGGACTGGTGTCGTCGCCCGCCTCGCGGGACGCGCTGTCGCTGAGTGTGCGGACGGCGCTGGCGAGTACGGCGCTGTGCGTGGTGGCCGGGGTGCCGATGGCGGTGCTGCTTGCCCGCGCGCGGTGGCGGGTGCTGCCGGTGCTGCGGGCAATGGTGTTGCTGCCCTTGGTGTTACCTCCGGTGGTCGGTGGGTTGGCGTTGCTGTATCTGTTCGGCCGGTACGGGATGCTCGGCCGGCATCTGGAGGCGGCCGATATCCGGATCGCGTTCAGTACCACCGCGGTCGTGCTGGCGCAGGCCTTCGTGGCGCTGCCGTTCCTGGTGATCACGCTCGAGGGAGCGATGCGCACGGCCGGTGATCGGTACGAGCGGATCGCGGCGACGCTCGGCGCGGCGCCCACCACGGTGTGGTGGCGGATCACGCTGCCCCTGCTGCGTCCCGCGCTGATCTCCGGCGCGGTGCTGGCCTTCGCCCGTGCCCTGGGCGAATTCGGCGCCACGCTCACCTTCGCGGGCAGCCTGCAGGGCCGCACCCGCACGCTGCCGCTCGAGATCTATCTGCAACGCGAGGCCGATCCCGATGCGGCCGTGGCACTTTCCCTGCTGCTGGTCTTGATCGCCGTGCTGATCGTGCTGGTGGCGTACCGCCGTGTCGGCGTGCCCGAGGGCCGGGAGTGGGCGGGCGGGCTGTGGCGCTGGGGCGGTTCGGCGGCGGGTCGATGAACACCGGCGATGGTGCGGGACTGGAGGTTTCGGCCCGAGTCGCCGAACGTGGGCTGGACGTGGAGTTCTCGGTTGAGCCCGGCGAGGTCGTGGCGGTGCTGGGTCCGAACGGCGCGGGCAAATCGACCGTCCTGGAGGTGGTGGCGGGGCTGGTGGCGCCGGACGGTGGGCATGTCCGCCTGGCGGGAAAGACATTGACCGATGTCGCGTCCGGGGTCGCTGTGCCACCGCATCGACGCGAGATATCGCTGCTGGCACAGGATCCCCTGCTGTTCCCACATCTGACGGCCGCGGCGAATGTGGCATTCGGTCCGCGCAGCCGCGGTGGGCGCGCGCGGTCCGCGGCGGTGGCTCGCCGGTGGCTCGGTGCGGTCGACGCCGCCGCGCTGACCGAGCGGCGGCCCAGGGAACTCTCCGGCGGACAGGCGCAGCGGGTGGCGTTGGCGCGGGCCCTGGCCGTCGAGCCGCGCGTACTACTCCTGGATGAACCGATGGCCGCACTCGACGTGACCGCGGCCCCGGCCATGCGCACCCTCTTACGCCGCGTGCTCCGGCAACCTCGGGACACCCACGCCCCCAGCACGATTCTGGTCACCCACGACATCGTCGATGCGCTGACACTGGCCGACCGGGTGGTCGTCCTGGAGGCGGGCCGGATCGTCGAACAGGGTCCGGTCGCGGCGGTGCTGTCCCGGCCGCGCAGCGCCTTCGCCGCTCGCATCGCCGGTGTGAACCTGATGATCGGCACCGCGATCGACACCGCCGAGCCCGTGCCGTTCCCGGACCCGGCGGCCGGTGACGCCGACGTGGGCCGAGACCGGGAGGCCGACGACCCGCATCCGCTGCGCGCCGTGCGGTGCGGCGCGGATGTCGTGCACGGCCGGTGCGGGGATCCTTGGCGGCCCGGTGTCGAGGCCGCGGCCGTCTTCTCCCCCTCGGCTGTCGCCGTCCACCGGGAACCGCCGACCGGCAGCCCGCGCAACGTGTTTCGGGTGCGCGTCGCGGAACTCACCGATCGCGGCGGCATCATCCGGGTACAGGCCGGGGAGCGCGCGGACGGCGATCCCGGCCCGGCCGCCGATCTGACGCCCGCCGCCGCGGCGGAACTGCGACTCGCGCCGGACCTCGAGGTGTACTTCGCCGTGAAGGCCACCGAGGTCCAGGTCTATCCGCGCTGACCGCCCGTCCCGCGAAGCGTATTGACGTCATCGACGCATTTGTGTCAGCCGGACAACCGCTCGGCGGAGGCGAAACTTCCGATGGCTCAGCGGGGTTCGTCCAGGGTCGTGTGCATGAGGTACACGTTGTAGCTGTCCCACGCCGAGATCGTGTAGTACAGATCGCGCCCCGACGACCACGGATGGATGAAGCCGCCGTACGCCTTCGGATAATCGGCGGTGCTCACCAGCGGTACGCCATCGGTCCAGGCGCCCTGCGGTTCGGCCGCGGTCCGCAGCACGATCGAGCCCCGCGCCGGATCCAGGTACACCATCTGCCACTGGCCGCTGGACTCGTCGTAGCGCACCGAGATCTCACCCGCGATACCGGGCAGCAGCGGGGTGGCGTAATTCTCGGCCGCCGGCGCCCAGGAGCCGTCGACCCAGTACTGGTAGGCCGACTTGTTGAGCACCTCGTCCCGGCGCACCCGCGCCAGGCCGATGACGCCGATGCGGCCGTTCGGAGTGCCGAACATGTACACGTAGTCGCCGTGCGGGACCATGGTGGCGACCTGGAAGCGATTCAGGCCGAACATGTTGTCCCACTTGGCGTACTGGTCCTTGACCCAGGTGCGGCCGTTGTCGTCGGAGTAGGCCAGCCCGCCGTTGTTGGTCCACCACATACCGGGGATGCGGTCCCAGTGATTGACCGACATGTAGCTCATGTACTGCCGGCCGCCGAGCGCGAAACCGGAGGTGGGGATGACCGTGGTCTCGTAATTCTTGATTTTGCGGCTGTCCAGCAGTTCGGCGGCGTGGCAACGGCTGTCCTGCACCATGTTCTCGATGACCAGCCCCTTGGACAGGTCCCGCTCGGTGCTGTAACCCATGACGTTGCTGCGCCAGTCCGCGCCCGCGCCACCGGCGCCGCCCGGCGCCCAGCCCTTGCCGAAGGTGTCGCCGAACAGCACCGCGACCTCGCCCGGCTTGGTCTCCCACAGGATGCCCAGGTCGGTGCCGTCGACCTGCCAGCGCATATCGGTGCGATTGTCCGAGCCGTGGCCGGTCACCTGGTTCACCAGCGTCGTCGACTCCACCTGCCGGGGCGCCACCGGCGCCACGATCGGACCGGGCTCGGCCGGGTGCACGACCGGCGGCGGCGGGGTCTGCGGTGCGGGCGGCTCGCCGCCGGGCACGGGGACCGGAATCGGTTCCGGTTCCGGCTTGATCTGGATGCGCGGCAGGTTGAACGGCCCGGAGTTCGACCCGGAACCCGACGATCCCGATCCCGAATCCGACGACCCCGACCCCGAACCGGACTGCGGCTCGGGCTGTGGCGGTGGCGCCGGTTCGGGTTCCGGCTCCAGCTCCGGCGCGGTCTGCGGCTTGGAACCGTTGGGCTCCTTGGGCTTTTCGGGCTCGGGCTTGGGACTGTCGCGGATGTCGGGGCACGGGTTGCCGCACGGATCCGGCGGCAGCGGCGCCGGTTCGATGCGGGTGTTGTCCGGCTGTGGTCCGGGCACGGGCACCGGCACGATTTCCGGGACCGGCACCGGGATGTCGATGGTGGGCGGTAGCGGCGGCAGCAGTGGCGGCGGCGGTGCGTTCGGGTCGGGTTCGCGCGCCAGCGGGTCGAATCCCGTTTCACCGCAGGCGTTCACCGGCGGCGGCGCCCAAGGCGCCGGTGCCGCCGCGGCGGGCGCGGACAGCCCGACAGCGGTCAGCAGGACACCGAAAAGCGCAGGCGCAGTGCCTTTTCCCATGCAGTATCAATTCTCCTTGGTACCGGCCGCGCTGCGGTGACATCGCACAATCGGCCGCCATCGTCACTAGGGCCGAACACAGCCCGTTCAATTTAACCGACCGATTTGCCCGTACGCAGTACGGCACGGCGGGGAACCCGTATCGATTCGAGTGCGTCGGAATTGTCATGACCGACATCGCGTACGTGTTCGGCAACGGCGACGGCGTTCGCCACACCTGGTCGTCTCCGGCGGATCTGGACCTGTCGGGGACCGGCGTGTTCGACGGCGTCGCGCTGGATTTCGACGGCGACGGCGCGATCGACGACGCGCTGTGGGATTCGGACGGCGACGGTTTCGCCGACGTGTCCGCGCTGGACCTCGACGACGACGGCGTGCTCGACGCCTACTTCACCGATCCCGCCGGGCTGGGAGTCTGGGACGAGCAGATCCGCCAGGTCAGCGAGTGAGCGTGTGCCGCCGGGTATTGACCGTGACGGCGGCGATGGCCAGCCCGTAGATCGCCGCACCGGCCAGCACCACCCCCGGCGACCGCCCGTCGTCGGGGATCAGCAACGCCGTGACCGCGATCGCGAGCACGAAGGTGATGTTGAAAACGGTGTCCTGCAGGGCGAATACCTGCCCGCGCCGGGCGTCGTCGATATCGATCTGCAAGGTGGCGTCGCCGGTCAGCTTGATGGTCTGCCCGGCCAACCCCAGGAGGAAAGCGCCGGCCAGCAGCAGGTGATGGGCGTGCCGCTCGGCGGCGCCGGTGGCGACCGTGATCGGCGTGACCAGTAGTAACTGCACCAGCAGGGCCGTGGCCAGGCCCGCGGCCACGGTCCGCGGCCGCCCCAGCCGCGGGATCAGCACCGGTGCGATCACGGCGGCGGCGAGCATCCCGGAGGCCGCGGCCGCGATGGCCACCCCGAACCCGACCAGCCCGCTGCTCAGCGACACGCCTTCGGCGGGTGTGCGGCGCAGCACCAGCACCATCAGCAGGGTGTTGGCGCCGAACACGATGCGATGCGTGCCGATGCCGATCATCGCGGTGGTGCATTCGCGCGACTCCCACACCGCTCGCGCGCCGGTGCGCAGTCCGGTCGCCACGGCGCGCACCGAACTGCGCGCTGCGGACTCCGCACGCTCCGGGCCCAGCGCGCGGCGCCCGAACCCGTACGCGGCCAGCGCACCGACGACCGATCCGGCGGCGGCGACGGCCACCGCCACGGCGGAGCCGAAGTCGCCCGCGCCGAGGCCGCCGATGATCGCGACGGCGGCCGCGGCGCCCGCGCCCGCGCAGCCCGAGGCCGCCGTCGCCAGCACCGAATTCATCGGGACCAGCCACTGTTGCGCCAGCACGCGCGGCAGCGCGGCACTCACTCCGGCCAGCACGAAACGGCTGATCCCGATCACCGCCAGCGCGAGCAGCAGCAACGGGGTGTCGGTGATCCCGGCGAGCAGACCGGCGGCCGTCACCAGGATCAGCACGCCGCGCACCAGATTCGCCACCAGGAGCACCAGCCGGCGGTCCCAGCGGTCCAGCAGCGCCCCGGCGTAGGGCCCGATCACCGAATACGGCAGCAGCAGCACGGTGAATCCGGCCGCGATGGCCAGCGGATCGGTGGCGCGTTCCGGATTGAACAGGATCGCGCCCGACAGCGCCGCCTGGAACATCCCGTCGCCGAACTGCCCGGCGAAACGGACCAGCGCCAGCCGGAGCATGCCGGGGCTGCGGGCGATGGCGGTCAGCGCCGTGCGCGCGACGGCGAACCGGTGCGGTGGGTTCGGTGCGGGCGGACCGTCCGGGCTCGAGGTCAGGTGGCCGGTCATCCGCGGTCACCGGCGACACGCCGTACCACCAGCGGCTTCCGGTCGCGGCGGACCGGCATCGCCACCCGATCGCGGTCGCGGCCCGGCGCGCGGGACCGCTGCCGGAGTATGTGTTCGATGCCCGCGAACACCTCGGGTCGCATTCGCGAATCACCTCCGGTTCGGGTTGCGGCACACCATGATACGGTCGGCCGCGCACGGCCGGCGCGCCGCGGTGCGTATCCGGCGGCGGTACCGAGCGCCCTGTATTTGCCATCGGGCGCGGTGCCGCCGGGGAGCTTATCGTGGTGGCCGTGGCGTCACGGGCCCCGATGTCCGGGGCTCGCACGGTAGAATTTACTGGGAATTCAGGGACTGGTTCGTAATGTGCTCTTACCCTGAAAGGTGATGGGTGCTCGGCCGGAGAGGAGGACCACGATGTCCACACTCACGACACCGCACATCGACGTCCACCGCGGCGGCGACCGAATGAAAACCCGTGTGGCGTGGCTGGATTCGAAGCATTCTTTCTCCTTCGGCGAGCATTACGACCCGGAAAACACCCACCACGGCCTGTTGCTGGTGAATAACGAAGACATTGTTTCGCCGGGCCGGGGATTCGATACCCACCCCCATCGGGATATGGAGATCGTCACCTGGGTACTGAGCGGAAATCTGGTGCATCAGGATTCGCTGGGGCACAGCGGCATCATCTATCCGGGGCTGGCGCAGCGCATGAGCGCGGGCACCGGAATTCTGCATTCGGAGAAGAACGATTCCTGGCGGCTGGCGCCGGCCCAGGGCGGTACCGACGAGCACGTCGAGCCGGTGCATTTCGTGCAGATGTGGGTCGTGCCGGACGAGCCCGGACTGAATCCCGGCTATCAGCAATTGGAGATCGACGCCGAATTGGCCGGCGGCGAGCTGGTCACGGTGGCCTCGGGCCTGCCGCAATACCGCGACCGCACCGCCATCGCGATCAACAGCAGCCATTCCGCGCTGCATGTCGCGCGCATGCCGGGCGCCGCGGACGGCGCGCCGGTGACCGTCCCGGAGGCCCCCTATCTTCACTTGTTCGTGGCGCGCGGTGAGATCGAGATGGAGGGCGTCGGAACCCTCTACGAGGGCGATGCGGTGCGGATGACCCGCAGCGGCGGTCAGCGCGTCGTGGCGAACTCGCCGTCGGAGGTTCTGGTGTGGGAGATGCACGCGCGGCTCGGCGCCCAATAACATTTCAGAGCGCCCGAACCTGGCACCGCGCCTGGGCGAACGAGAGGACAGCCATGTCGGAGCACCCGCCGTCCGGTCAGCAGTATCCCCCGCCCGGTCAGTACCCGCCCCCGCCCGGCCAATACCCCCCGCCGCCGTCCGGCAATTATCCGCCGCCGCCGGGCAATTACCCGGGCCAGCAGCAGTATTGGCAGGAATCGCCGCAGCGTAGGGGCCTGGCGATCACGTCGCTGGTGCTCGGCATCCTCGCGGTCCTCGGGCTGCTCATCTTCTTCGGCGCGGTGATCCTCGGTCCGTTCGCGCTGCTGTTCGGCATCATCGCGGCGGTCAAGGCGCGGCGCGGCACGGCGGGCGGATTCGGCATGGCCGTCGCGGGCATCGTGCTGGGCGTGCTGGCCCTGGCCGGTGCTGTCGCCGAGGCGATCGTCGGCTACAGCTTCTTCGTCGACAACGGCGGGCGCGACTATATGGACTGCATCAGGGACGCCGGCGGTGACCAGTCCAAGGTGCAGCAGTGCGAGGACGACTTCCGGGACACCCTGGAGAACAAGTTGAGCGTCACGCCGGCGCCGACCCGTTGAGAGACCAGGTGTTCCGCGCAATTAAAATGACAATAGTCACATATTGTCGGACGTCGCGGCGTAGCATCACCTGCCATGGCTCCGCTGTCGCCTACGGTCGCCCGCTGGGAATTGGTGCTGCGCCTGCGTGAGCTGCGCGAGCAACGTGGCTTCGATTCGGCCACCTTCGCCAAACGGGTCGGTTTCACCCCCGCCAACTGGTCGCATGTGGAGAAGGGCCGCCGGGTCCTGACCCTGACCACCATCGGCCCGGTGCTGGACCTGCTGGAAGTGGGGAATCACGACCGCGACGAACTGCTGTCGCTGCTGACGGCGAGCAAGGATCGCGGGTGGTGGGCCAAGGCGTCGGCCGTGATCGGCCCGGAGCTGCAGCGCTACTACGGCATGGAGTACGGCGCGGACAGCATCCGCAGCTACGACAGCCTGGTCGTGCCCGGCCTGCTCCAGACCGAGGCCTACGCGCGGGCGCTGATCAGCGCGGACGTCATGATCCGGCCGGTGCTGGTGGAACAGTTGGTCGGGGTCCGGATGCGCAGACAACAGCGGCTGCGCGGTCCGGAGCGGGCGCGCCTGACCGCGGTGGTGAGTGAGGCGACGCTGCTGCAGCAGATCGGCGGCGCAGCGGTGCTGCGGGGCCAGCTGGAGTATCTGCTGGATCTGCTGGAGGACCTCGACACGGTGGAATTGCGGGTGATCCCGTTCAGCGCCCCCGCGGGCGCGATTCTGGGCGGCTCCAGCTTCCACCTGCTCGACTTCGCCGGCGCCTCCCTGCCGACGTTCGCGTGGGCGGAGAGCGCGGTGTTCGGCGGCGCGGTCGAGAACCCGGAACAGGTGCGTGACCTGGCGTTCGCCTATGCCCGGGCGCTCGACCAATCCCTCAGTCGCACTGAGTCATTGGCCCTGATCAGGAAGCATGCCCGAGTGTAAGATCCTGCCCATGCCAACCACCGCCAGGTATCGGCCCGAGGCCACCGGCTGGTTCACCTCGAGCCGTACCAACAACGGCAACCAGTGCGTGGAGGTCCGGTTCGACGGCGACGCGGTACTGATCCGGGACAGCAAGTTCCGCCGCGATCCGGCGCATCGCCCCGAGGACGAGCCCGTCATCACCGTCACCGCGATCGAGTGGATGGTCTTCCTCGACGCCGTGGCGGGCAGCGGGCCACCGGCCACGGAGCTGATCGCGCGCACGGCCGCCGACGGGGCCACCACGCTGAGCCGCGGGCGCCGCACCCTCACCTACACGCCGGGCGAGTGGGAGGCGTTCGTCGCCGGGGCCCGCGCCGGTGAGTTCGACCGGGTACCGGTGTAACCCGTCCGGCGGGGGCGCCCGCTCGCGCGGATCGGCATACTGGAGATCGTGACTGCCGACGTGACGACCCCCTCCGGAATCGATCTGTCCTATCGCGACGACGCTGTACGGGTGCAGGACGACCTGTTCGCACACGTCAACGGCAAGTGGCTGGAGACCTACGAGATCCCGGCCGATCGCGCGGTGGACGGCGCCTTCCGCACGCTGTACGACCAGGCGGAACTCGACGTGCAGACCATCATCCAGAACGCCGCCGCCTCGGATGCCGCGCCCGGCAGCGTCGAGCGCAAGATCGGCGACCTCTACAACAGCTTCATGGACGAGGAGGCCGTGGCGGCCGCCGGTCTCACCCCGATCGCCGGCGAATTGGCCGAGATTCGCGACGTCACCGACCGCGGTGCGTTCGCGGCGCTGCTGGGCCGATTGCAGCGCACCGGCGTCGGCGGCGCGCTGGGCTTCTACGTCGACACCGACGACAAGGACTCGCAGCGCTATCTCGTCCATGCCACCCAGTCCGGCATCGGCCTGCCCGACGAGTCGTACTACCGCGGCGACGACTACGCCGAGATCCGCACGCGGTACGTCGAGCACATCGGCCGCATGTTCGCCCTCGCCGGCGTCGACCACGACCCGCAGCGGGTCTTCGAACTGGAGCGCAAGCTGGCGGCCGGGCACTGGGACGTGGTCCGCCGCCGTGACGCCGAATTGAGTTACAACCTCACCACTTTCGACGCGTTCACCGCGGAGAACCCGGAATTCGACTGGGCCGCATGGGCTTCCGCGACGGCCGAGGGTGTGGACCGTTCCGGTCCGGAGCTGTTCGCCGAAATCGTGGTGCGCCAACCGGATTACGCGCGCACCTTCGCCCGGCTGTGGGCCTCGGAGTCGCTCGCGGAGTGGCGCGCGTGGGCCACCTGGCGGGTGCTGCGCGCGCGGGCGGCGTATCTGACGCCCGAGCTGGTCGAGGAGAATTTCGACTTCTACGGCCGCACCCTCACCGGCGCGCAGGAGAACCGCGAGCGCTGGAAGCGGGGCGTGTCGCTGGTGCAGGATCTGCTCGGCGAGGCGGTCGGAAAGTTGTATGTCGCCGAGCATTTCCCGCCGGAGGCCAAGCAGCGCATGCAGGAGCTGGTGGCCAACCTGATCGAGGCCTACCGCCGCAACATCACCCAGCTGGACTGGATGGGACCCGACACCCGGCAGGCCGCGCTGGCCAAGCTGGAGAAGTTCACCCCCAAGATCGGCTACCCGGATCGCTGGCGCGACTACTCGGCCGTGCGGATCGACCCGGCCGATCTGATCGGCAACTATCGCCGCGGCTACGCCGCCGAACACGACCGCGACCTGAACAAGCTCGGCGGTCCGGTCGATCGCGACGAATGGTTCATGACGCCGCAGACCGTCAACGCCTACTACAACCCGGGGATGAACGAGATCGTCTTCCCCGCCGCGATCCTGCAACCGCCGTTCTTCGACATGAACGCCGACGACGCCGCCAACTACGGCGGGATCGGCGCGGTCATCGGCCACGAGATCGGGCACGGCTTCGACGATCAGGGCAGCAAGTACGACGGCGACGGCAACATGATCGACTGGTGGACCGACGCCGACCGCGCCGAATTCGCCAAGCGCACCAAGGCCCTGATCGACCAGTACAGCGGGTTCTCCCCCGCCGAACTGCCCGACAACCACACGGTGAACGGCGAATTCACGATCGGCGAGAACATCGGCGATCTCGGCGGCCTGTCGATCGCACTGCAGGCCTACAAGATCGCGCTGGACGGCGCCGAGCCGCCGGTCGTCGACGGTCTCACCGGGCTGCAGCGAGTGTTCTTCGGCTGGGCGCAGGTGTGGCGCACCAAGGCCCGCAAGGAGGAGGCGATCCGCCGCTTGGCCGTCGACCCGCACTCGCCGCCGGAGTTCCGTTGCAACGGCGTGGTCCGCAACCTGGACGGCTTCCACGAGGCGTTCGAGGTCACCGAGGGCGACGCCCTGTATCTGGATCCGACCGAGCGCGTGCGGATCTGGTAGATCCGTCCCCTGTCGACGTCGCTGGTGGTCAGGCGGCGTCCGACTGAGCACACCGCGCGCGCAGCGTGGGTACGCCGGGGCCGGTGAGGTCGTCGCAGTAGGCGAGCCTGCCGGCCATGGCCATGGTCAGCGCGATCGTCGTGCCGTGGACCGACGGCCCGCTCCCCGCCGCGAAGGGTCCGTCGGTCGCCTCCAGCCGCAGGCCCTCGATCGCGCTGCGGCTGGACACGGTGAAGTTTCGGGAGGCGTAGAAGCGGGCCACCGCGGTGGCGGCCGCGACGGTCGGTGTGCGCGGCAGGCCCAGCGGCCGCCGGATGTCCTGGGCGTGGACGACGACTTCGCCCAGCCAGGCCGTCGTGTGGCTGGATGCGGCCGCGGTGCTCGTGACGACCGCTCGGAACCGCTCGAGGGTTTCGGCCGGGGTGGCACCGCGGTGCTCGGCGAGGCGTCGGCTGTTGTGCAGGTCGAAGTCGAAACGAGCACCCAGAACACTGACCAGCCAGCGCAACCGGCCGACGCTCGCCGCCGCGGTGAGGTGGGCGACGACCTCTTCGACCACCCACTCCCCGCACAGCGACGGTTGTGCCCACTGCCGGTCGTCCAGGTCGGCGAGATCATCGGCCAGGGCGGCGCGTTCGGCGTGGGCCATGGCCCAGAGGTCCGCACGGGACATGACATCCGACAAAGGTGTTCCTCCAGTTCGAGCCGGACCGACCGGCTGCGGGACCGAGCCGCGATCTCGGCAACGTCGATCGCGCGGTTCATCGTTCTCGGATACAGACGATCGCGCCCACGCAGACTCATCGGTCGTCCGGCCTCGGTGTCGGCCGGGTCAGGCCGAGGGTCAGGCCTTTGATCATGTGTCGCTGCAGGATCAGAAAGACCACCAGAATCGGCAGCATCGTGAGCACTGTCCCCGCCATCACCGGTCCCCAGTTGGTGAACGACGGATTCTCGGTGCTCTGCAGAAGGGTCAGGCCCACCGGGAGAGTGGCAACCCCGGCGTCATCGGCCATCAGGAGCGGCCAGAGGTACTCGTTCCACTCGGTGACGACTGTGACCACGGCGAAAGTCACCAGGGTCGGCCCGGACATCGGGAGCACCACCCGGGTGAGCAGCTGCCAGCGGCCGGCGCCGTCCATGCGGGCCGCGTCGATCACCTCCGCGGGCAGCGACCGGAAGTGATTGCGCAGCAGGAAGATGCCGAAGGCGACGCCGCACAGCGGAACGATGATGCCCGGCAAGGTATTTCGCAAGCCCCACTGGTCGACCAGGGCGTAGTTGGAGATGACCGTGACCTCGTCGGGCACCAGCAGCGCGGCGAGGATCAGCAGGAAGATCGGGGTCTTGCCGGGAAAGCGCAGGAACACCAGGCTGTAGGCGCCGCACACGCCGAGCACGAACTTCACGGCGGCGACGACGGCGGTGACGATCAGCGAATTGCGCAGGAACGTCCCGAACGGCAGCGTGGTCGCGGCCTCGGTGTAGTTGCCCGGCTGCCAGATGCGCGGCCACCACACCGCCGGTCGGGTGTAGATGTCCGGCCGGGCCTCGAACGAGGTGGTCAGCACCCAGAACAGCGGCACGCCGACGATGATCAGCACGCACGCCATCGCGGCGTAGCCGAGCAGCGTGGCCGCGCGCTGTCTGCGCCGGAAGGCGTCGGCGGTCATCGGTCACCCCGGTCCATGGCCCGTACCTGGATGAGCGCCACGATCAGCAGCACCACGAACAGAACGGTCGCCACCGCGGCGCCGTACCCCGCCCGGGAATTGCGGAAGGACTCCAGGTACACCTGGTAGGCCATGGTGGTGGTGCCGGTGCCCAGCGGACCGCCGCGGGTCAGCACATGGACGAGGTCGAAAACCTGTAACGAGTTGAGCAGCACGGTGATCGACAGGAAGAACGTGGTCGGCCGCAACTGCGGGAGCAGCACGTGGGTGAGCCTCGCCCAGCGGCCCGCGCCGTCGATCGCGGCGGCCTCCAGCAACTCTCGCCGCACCCCTTGCAAAGCCGCCAGGTAGATGACAAAGGTGTAGCCGAGGTTCTTCCAGATGTAGGTGACCGTCACCATGCACATCGCCCAGTGCGAATTCTGGTAGAAATCCGGCACATTCGACACGCCCAGCCGGTGCAGCACGTCCTGGATCAGGCCGAAGGTGGGATCGAACAGGAACTGGAACGCCACGCCCACGGCGGCCCCGGAGATCACGAACGGCGCGAAGACCGCGGCGCGAACGACGCTGCGGCCGAACAGCTTCCGATTCAGCAGCAGTGCCAGTCCGAGTCCCAGTGCCAGGCTGCCGAGAACGGCCGCGAGGGCGAAAACGATTGTGTTGGTGACGATCTGCCAGGTATCGTCCCGGCTCCACCACTCCCGATAGTTCTCGACGCCGATGTAGTGGGCTACCGGTTCGGCGAGAGTCCGGTCGGTGAACGACAGCCGGATGTTGTCCAGCAGCGGCCGGTACGCGAACAACCCGAGCAGCGCCAGGTTCGGCGCCACGAGCACCACGAACAGCGCGTAGTCGGTCCATGGGCGCACTCGTCCGGGCCTGGATCCCACCGCGGCAGTGTGACGGTCGCGGGCGACCGCCCGGTTAATTGCCGATGCCCGGCCAGGGAACTGTCGGTGCGCGTCGCCGGGCGAAAACGCTACGGCCCCGGACGAAATCCGTCCGGGGCCGTATGACGATGCGTCAGCGAGGGGTCAGTTCCAGTCGCCCATGCCGTCGCTGGCGCTGAGGGTGCCGGTGGAGTTCTGCACGATCACCGGGTCGCCCTTCTGCGCGTTCTCGAAGAACCACTGGGCGTCGGCCGGGCTGACGTTGAGGCAGCCGTGGCTGGTGTCCGAAACACCCTGCTGCGGCACCGACCACGGGGCCGAGTGCACGAAGATGCCGCTGTTGGACAGGCGGGTGGCGTACTCGACCTCGAGCTTGTAACCCTCCGGATCGGTGGTCGCGACCCCGTAGGTGGAGGAGTCCATGATCATCTTCCGGTTCTTCTCGCCCACGTAGTAGGTGCCGTTGGGCGTCTCGTGCTTGGGCTTGCCCATCGAGGTCGGCATCTCCCGGATCACCTCGCCGTTGCGGGTGACGGTGATGGTGTGGGTGGCGTCGTCCGCGGTCGTGATGACCTCGTCGCCGACCTTGTACGCCACCTTGGTGCCGCCCGCCTCGACGGTGATGTCGGAGTTGGCGGGCCAGAAGTTCTCCGGCCGCCACCGCACCTGCTTGTCGCCGTACCAGTAGAAGTGGCCCTGGGTCGGGTTGGACGAGGTGATGCGGATGGCCTTCTCGGCGGCGGCGTGGTCGCCGACCGGCTCCTTGAAGTTGATGACGACCGGCTGGGCCACGCCGACGACGTCGCCGTCACCGGGACCGATGTTGGGCGCGGCGAAGTTGGCCGGCGGCAGCGCCGGCGGGTTCTTCAGCGGCGCGGCGCCCGGCTCGGGCTGCGGCTGCGGCACCGCGGCGGGCGCGCCGGGTACCTCGGGGCCGCCCGGCCACAGCGGCGCGGCGGACGCGGGCGCGAAGGCGATCGCTCCGGCGGCGGCCGCGGCCAGCGATAGCACGCCGATCCGGGTCGCTCGGGTCGCCGTGCCCCGTCCGGGTCTCCGACTGGAAGTGGTGCGCACAGCCGTTCGTCCTCTCCATCCTCATTTCGCACGCGGATACGCGAGCAGGAAGATCTGTGGTGCGTGGGCTCCACGGTCGACCGTGAAGCGGGACCCCAACCCGGCATCCATTACTACATCCCACGCCGTCACACGCCAATTGCCTTCTGGCGGTTATGAAGACCGATCAAACTTTGTGCGCTGCGTCACTCCCGCGCCGACCGGTTCCCCGGCCGGGGTGTATGCGCCGTTCGGGTCGGCGAGTCGGACCGCGGTGGGGGTCCGCGGGTGCGAACCGGACCGATACTCCAGCAAACGTCATTGTGATGCAAATCACTTTCGACTGGCGGATCGCGGACATGCCGACACGATGTCGAAGGTGATGCCCGCATGTGGACCGGTGGCGATGTTGTGCGGCACGGCCAGCGGAATTCGGCCGCGCGCATACCTCGGCGACAGCGCCGGAACCACCTGGCTCAGCAGCGTCGCGAGCACGATGCGGAGTTCGTAGTCGGCGAGCGGGGCGCCGAGGCAGCGGCGGTGCCCGCCGCCGTAGGGCGCGAACTCGAACGGACCGTAGTGGCGCGCGAGAAAACGCTCCGGCCGGAACCGCTCCGGCTCCGACCAGACCGCCGGGTCGGAGTGCAGCAGCGGCAGGGCCAGGCCCATCGTGTCCCCGGCGGCCAGCGTCACCCCGCGCAGCGTGAACGGCTCGGTCAACCGGCGCAACACGATCGGAACCGGGGGATGCAAGCGGAGCGTCTCCTGGCAGACCGCGTCCAGGTATGGCAGCCGCGCCAGCTCGTCGGGGCCGAGATCGCCGGCCGCGGCCAGTTCGCCCCGCAGCCGCCGCAGCGTCTCCGGCTGCCGATGCAGCCGGAACAGCGCCCAGACCAGGCTGGTGGCGGTGGTCTCGTGACCGGCGACGAGCATGGTGCGCAGGTGATCGCGCAGGTCGTCGTCGGAGAGGGCGGCGCCGTCGGCGTAGGTGGCCGTCAGCAGCGTGCCCAGGATGTCGGTCCCGGTCGCGCCGGTGGCCCGCCGCTGTGCGATATCGGCGTCGATCAGGCCGTCGAGCCGGTCCTGCGCGGCACGGAACCGGTCCCACGGCGCGTGGCCGAATGCCCCGCGGCGCAGGGCCGGGACGAGCATCAGCGGTCCGGTGAACGCCGTCAGAAACGCGGCGATCGCGGCGACGTACTCCGCGCGGCGGGCCGGGTCGTCCACGCCGAACACCGCCGCCAGGATCACCCGCAGGGTGATCGCCCGCGCCGCCGCACGGCCGTCGATCCGCGCGCCCGGCCGCCACGGCGGCGTGCTCCCCGCCCCGTCCATCTCGTCCAGCACCGCGTCGCGAACGGTGTTGCCGTACCGGCGAATTCGGTCTCGATGAAACGCGGGAGCGAGCAGCGTCCTTTCCCGCCGGTGCCGCTGCGCGCGGGCCAGAATCAATGAGGCCGAACCGACCAGCGGTTCAATGGGATTCGGTTGCGGCGGCGTCAATATCTCGCGCGGCGCGCGGAACAATTCCGTGGCGCCCGCACTCGTTCCGGTGAACAGCACCGCGCCGAATCCGGGAAATCGGACGAAGAACGGATCGCCCTCGCGATTTCGCCGCCACCGGAAATACCGTTCGAAATCAATTCCGGCCCACACCGCGTGGAACAACGTCAGCCGCGGTACCCGTGGCGGCGTGTCCATCGATCGTGCGTTCATGTGTGTCGACACGACCGACGACGCCGGCTGGTTCGAATGCCCGCGCCGGCGGCACGACGCCGTCAGCCGCGGTCGCGCAGTACGGCGGCACGCGCCAGTCCGGCCAGCCGGGACATCCGGCCGTCGCCGATCGTGGTCACCGAGTTGCCGAGGCGGTTGGTGACGAAGGCGACCGACATGCCCAGCTCGGGATCGGCGAACGCGCCGGAGCCACCGACGCCGTAGTGGCCGAAGGCCTTCCGCGGTGGATGCCGGGAGAGCACGGGCGGCCGGTGGTAGCCCAGGGTGAAGGGCACCTGCACACCGAGCACGTAGTCGCGGTGGCCGGTGCGCTGCACCCGGTTGATCGTCTCGATCGTCTCCGGCCGCAGCAGCGGCGTCTCGGCGAGATCGTGCGCCGGGGCGTCCGGTGCGAGGCGGCCGTCGTAGGCCAGCGCGCCGTACATGCGGGCCAGGGCCCGCGCCGTGAACACGCCGTTGAACCCGGGAATCACCGCATCGTGCACGCGCGGGTCCACCACCAGCAGGTCCAGTCCGGCGGGCATACCGGCCTCGGCGACGGCGGCCAGCACGCGGGCGCGGGCGATCCACGAGGAGGCGGTGTCCCATCGCATCCCCGGCACGTTCAGCCGCGGGAACGTGCGGGCGATGCGATGCCGCTCGGCGGGCGGCACCCGATACCAGAATTCCGGGGTGCGCAGCGGTTCGGCGATCTCCCGGCGCAGCACCTCGGTGAAATCGTCGCCGGTCACCCGCTGTACGAGTTCGGCGACCAGCCAGCCGAAGGTGACCGCGTGATATCCGGAGGTCTGCAGCCGCCGCGGATCGGGGACGCCGTCGGCCAGGGCGGCCACCATGGCGTCGTAGTCGAGAATGCCGTCGGGGTCGGTGGCGAGACCGCGCACCCGATGCAGTCCGGCCCGGTGCGACAGCACATCCCGGACCGTGATGGTGTCCTTGCCGTGGGCGGCGAACTCCGGCCAGTAGTCGGCCACCGCCGCCTCGTAATCGATCAGCCCGCGCTCGGCCAGGCGGTGCAGCACGGTCGACGCGACACCCTTGCCGGTGGAGAAGCTCAGCGCCACGGTGTCCCGCTGCCAGCGCAGATTCGGTGCGGAGTACCCGGCCCACACGTCCACCACGGGACGTCCGTGCAGGTACACGGCGAACGCGCCGCCGCCGCGGGCGGGACGGCCGAACATCCGGAAGAACCGGTGCACCACGGAGACGAAGCGCGGATCGATCACCATCTGCCCGGCCGACTCGGTGGGCGGCAGTTCGTCGTCCGGCGCCTCGGGCGTTCCCGCGACCATGACCGCCCTCCTGTCACCGCCGCCCGCGCGGCCGTTGTCGTGCACGGCCCGCCGCGCGCTACGGCGGGCCCGGAAAGGTCAGGGTAGCGCGGCGGCGGCGGTGTGCCAGAGGCCCACGGGTGTCGCCAGGCATGCGGCGCCGCTCCGCGAATCCCACACCAGCGCCGCCGATCCCAGGCAGGCGATCGCGTGCTGCTGCGAATCCAGCTGTGCGCGAGAACCGTTCATCGCCAGGGTGACCGCGAGCCGGCCGTTGTCCGGCACGGCGCCGATCGAGGTGTAGGCGTAGGCGTCCGGGCCCAGGCCGATCGCCACGGGCATGCCGCTGACGCCCTCACTGGCCCCGATGCCGCCGGACGCGCCCACCCCCAGCGCGGTCGCGCCCGCGGCCGCCTTCGCGTAGCCGACTCCGTCGAACCCGGCGGCGCGGGCGTGCCCGGAATCGTCGGCCGCCGCCCGGCAGGCCGTGCGCCCGTCGACGACCGTGATGTCACCACCTGCGGCGGAGTCGCAATGCACGTCGGTTGCCGAGGCCGCTCCGACACCTCCGACGCAGGCCCCGACCGCGGCCGCCGAGCAAGCGATTGCGCTGATCAGCTTCACGGTGAACTCCCTTCGGGCCGACCACCCCCACCATACCCAGATCGTTTGCTGGAACGCCGAATCCGACTCGCGCGCCAGGCCGTGCTCCTCGGCCGGTTAGCATGACGCCAGAAACGGCGACTTCGAATCCCGGGTGCGAGTTCGAAGCAGGACGACTCGGGGAAGGTTTCGATGGCACATTCGTGGTCTCCGAGGCGAATACTGCTCGCCGCGTCGGTCGTTGTCGCCGCCGCCGGTCTCACCGCGTGCGGCGCGGACATCAGCGGTCACCCGACGGCGTCGGGCCCCGGCTCCCGGACCGCGACGGCCACGTCACGGCCCGCGCCCACCTCCGGCCGGGCCGTTCCCACCACCGTCCCGACCACCGGCGGCCATGTCGATTTTCACGCCGAGATCGGGGACTGCGTGAATCTGGGCGGCACCAACGAGGAGGCGACCATCGCCAAGGCGGCGTGCGGCAGCCGCGAGTCCAATTACAAGGTGGTCGGCAAGGCGCCGACCTCCGAGCAATGCGCGTCCGACACCGACAACGCCTACTACGAGGAACTGCGCGGCCGCGAGACCGGCGCGCTGTGCCTGGACCGGGACTGGGTGGTCGGCGGCTGCATGGACATCGGCGGCGGCGTCACCAAGCGCATCGACTGCGGCGCCCCGGCCGTCGAGGGCGTGCGCGTGCTGAGCATCCTGCGGAACACCGACAGCGTCGACGCCTGCCCGCACGACGACGGCGGATTCGTCTACGACCAGCGCCGATTCGTGGTCTGCGTGCAGGATCTCTGAGCCGGCCGGGCCCGGGAGCCGTAGCCTGGGCCGGTGAGTACGACGGAGTTGCCGCGGCTGAGCTCGACGACGGGCCGCTGGATCGTGCTGGCCACCGTGCTCGGGTCGTCGGTGGCGGCGCTGGACGCGACGGTCGTGAACATCGCCCTGCCGCGGATCGGCGCGTCGCTGCACACCGGCGTCTCCGGATTGCAGTGGACACTGAGCGGTTACACGCTGACGCTGGCCTCGTTCATCCTGCTCGGCGGCGCACTGGGCGACCGGCTCGGGCGGCGGCGGATGTTCGTCTGGGGCACAGTCGCTTTCGCGGCCGCCTCGGTGCTGTGCGGTGCGGCCGTGAACATCCAGATGCTGGTGCTCGCGCGGATCGTGCAGGGCGTGGCCGGTGCGCTGTTGACGCCGGGCAGCCTGGCGTTGATCTCCTCCTCCATCGATGAGCGGGATCAGGGCGCGGCGATCGGATTGTGGTCGGGGTTCGGTGGCATCGCCAGCGCGCTCGGACCGTTCCTCGGCGGGTGGCTGATCGAGGTCGCGGGCTGGCGGTCCATATTCCTTATCAATCTGCCGCTGGCCGCGATCGTAGTGGCCGTGTCGATGCGGCATGTCCCGGAGAGCCGCGACCCGGACGCCCCGGACCGGCTGGACATGCCGGGCGCGCTGGTGGTGGCGGCCGGGCTGGGGGCGCTGACCTTCGGGCTGATCCAGGCCATGCCCTGGCTGAGCGTGGCGGGGCTGGCGCTGCTGGGCGTCTTCGTGCTGATCGAACTGCGTAGTGATCACCCGCTGGTGCCGCCGGCGCTGTTCACGGGTGCGGCCGTGGGGTCGGATCCGGCGCGAGCCCGTGATCCGCGGTCCGGCCGTGTCTTCACCGCGGCCAACCTGGTGACGCTGGCCGTCTACGCCGCTCTCGGTGGCGTCTTCTTCCTGCTGGTGCTGCAACTGCAGCAGGTCGCCGGGTACTCCCCCTTGTTCTCCGGCGTGGCCACCCTGCCGATCACGGTGCTGATGCTGGCGCTCTCGGCGCGGGCCGGGCGGTGGGCGCAGCAGCACGGGCCGCGGCTGCCGATGACCGCCGGGCCGCTGCTGGCCGCGGTCGGCGTCCTACTGCTCTTGCGCATCGGCCCGGATTCGGCGACCGCCGCCGGGTATGTGCGCGATGTGCTGCCCGGCGTCGTGATCTTCGGCCTCGGGCTCTCGGCGCTGGTCGCGCCGCTGACGGGCGCCGTGCTGGGTGCGGTGCCGGCGGGCGAGGCGGGGATCGCCTCGGGGGTCAACAATGCCGTGGCCCGCACCGCGCAGTTGCTCGCCGTGGCGGCCCTGCCGGGCCTGGCGGGGATCTCCGGATCGATCGGGGACGTGTCGGCGATCGACCACGGCTTCACGGTGGCGATGCGGATCTGCGCCGGACTGCTGGTCGCGGGCGCCGTGCTGGCGGGGGTGCTGCTCGGGACGCCGCGGCGCGCGCGGCCGGAGGCGGCGGCCACGGTCGATTGCCTGCCGCACTGCGGCGTGACCGGTCCGGCCGTGCAGCCGGAGCGCTCCGGACGCGCCGCGGGGCGGTGAGGAATCCTCACCGCCCCGCGGATCGCCGTACGACTTCCGATCAGATCGGCGCGTAGCCCGCGCCGGTGCGGCCGCGGTTGTTCATGTCGGCCATGATCGCGCTCATGTTGGTGCCGACCTCGGGCCCGAAGCAGGCCACCGCCAGGTAGGCGTTCACCATGGCCACCAGGGTGTTGCCGATGACCACGGGTGCGCCGGAATCGCCCTCCACGACGCACATCTGGGTCCACGTCTCGTCGGTCTGGAAGATGTCACCCCAGGTGATGCCGCAGGTGTTGCCGGTGGTGCGGCCCTCCTTGCAGGCGATCATCGGGAACTGCGCGGGCGCTCCGACGGCGCCGATGGTGACATTGCCGATCCGGTTGACCGGAACGACCTTGCTGTTGAATTCGATAACGGCGTAATCCAGATCGTGATTGGAGTAGGCGAAGGTGCCGATCTCCCCGGCGCCGCGATCCTGCTCGGCCCACACCTTCGAGCCCGCCTCGCCACAGTGTCCGGCCGTCAGGCCGACCAGGCGCCCCGCCGCGTCGTGGCCGATGGTGGTGACCGTGCACTCGAACTGATTGTCGATGATGATTCCCGAACCACCGCCGATCACCGGCCCGGGGTCCGCGTGCGCGACGCCCGCCCCCGTCCCGAGCAGTGCCGTACCCACGGCGACGGCGAAGGCGGCCTGAGCCACCCTGGCGAGTTTGTTGAACATGTCCCTCCAGACGTCGGAAGTCCGCACGATATCAGCCATGTAGTACTACATCCTGTCAGTATTCGTGCCCGGGCGCGCTCCGTACTGCCGCCTCGATACCCGGATCGACAGCCCGGTTCGCGCCGTTACGGCGGGGGTCGGCGGTCTCCTCGGTTCGCCCTCGTCGACCGGCGCGTCGCGTGTCGCGACACCCCGGCGACGATGACGGCACAGCACGCCGCGTCGCGGATAGCCTTTGCGAAGGATTCGAGTCGAGCCGCTAATTACGATTAATTCACTCCGGGAAATTACACGAGGAGGGAAGTTGGGCATCGGTTCAGGAAACTGTAACTCGTTCTAGAAAAATGCCGTGTCCATTGTGGCCCAACACAACTTCATGTCACGGATCACAGCCCGCATAGTGGCGTGATCTGCGTCTATGACACCAGCCACACATTATGGTGTGTTTCTCCTAACTCCGTAGTAAGGTGCGTCAAGCAAACAGTCGCCGGGGCAGGTAACCGGCGTCGAGAGGGGTTAGTCAGTGCAGTTCACCAACAGTCCGCCGGCGGAGTCACGGATGAGCGGGGCGGTCGACTGGACCAAGACGTACTGGCAGGACCATCCCAAGCGCTCACTGGAGACCTTCGGTCGCCAGATCACCATGGGCATCGCCGCCGTGGCCGAGTTGTTCGTGAGTATCTTCCGGCGCCGGTTCCCCTTCGGTGAGTTCGTGCGGCAGTGCGCGTTCATGGCGAGCGTCGCCGCCGCCCCCACCCTGCTCGTCGCCATCCCGATCGGCGTCATCGTCTCCATCCAGGTCGGCTCCGTGGCAGGACAGGTCGGCGCGACCTCGTTCATCGGCGCCGCGAACGGCCTGGGCATCATCCAGCAGGGCGCGCCGCTGGTCACCTCGCTGATGATCGCGGGCGCCGTCGGCTCGGCCATCTGTGCTGATCTGGGCTCGCGCACCATCCGCGAGGAGATCGACGCGATGCGGGTGATGGGCGTCGACCCGCTGCGGCGGCTGGTCGCCCCGCGGCTGGGCGCGGCCATGCTGGTGTCGGTGCTGCTGTGCGGCTTCGTCGTGTTCGTCGGTTTCCTCACCGGCTATGTCTTCAACGTCTTCGCCCAGAACGGCACGCCGGGCTCCTATATCGGTACGTTCTCCTCCTTCGCCGTGGTCGCGGATCTGATTGCCGCGCTGCTGAAGTCCCTCATCTTCGGCCTGCTCGCCGCGATCATCGCGTGCGATTCCGGGCTGAACGCCCGCGGCGGCCCCGGTGGTGTCGCCAATGCGGTGAATACGGCCGTGGTGCTGTCCTCGGTGATGTTGTTCGGTGTGAATCTGATCATCACGCAGATCTACAACACCCTGTTCCCCTCACAGATGGTCTGAGCTGGTGTCGTCAACCTATGTACCGCCGCTACTGCGGCCATTTCAGCGGATCCGGTCGTCGGCCACCGCGCCGCGCGACTGGCTGGCGCGCATCGGTCACCAGGTGTTCTTCTTCCTGCGGTCGATCGGCTCGATGCCGTTGGCGCTCAAGCACTATCCGAAGGAAGTCTGGCGCCTGCTCTCGGATGTCACCTGGGGCAACGGAAATATCGTCGTCGGCGGCGGCACCATCGGCGTGGTGCTGATCCTCAGCGCGTTCGGCGGCATGACCGTCGGCATCCAGGGCTACAACTCGCTGAACCTGCTCGGGCTCGGTCCGATCACCGGCGCGGTCTCGGCCTTCGCCACCACGCGCGAACTCGGGCCGATGCTCGCCACGGTGGCGTTCGCCTCGCAGGCGGGCTGTCGATTCACCGCGCAGCTGGGCGCCATGCGCATCTCCGAGGAGATCGACGCGCTGGAGTCGCAGGCGATCCGGCCGCTGCCGTATCTGGTCAGCACCCGCATGATCGCGGCGATGATCGCGATCATCCCGCTGTACTGCCTGGCCCTGCCGTTCGCCTACATCACCTGCTCGCTGACCGTGCAGCTGATCGGCGGCACCGCCACCGGCACCTTCCAGCACTACTTCTATCAGTTCCTGATCCCGCACGACGTGCTGTGGTCGTTGCTGAAAGCGATCGTATTCGTGGCGATCACGACGTTCATCCAGTGCTACTACGGGTTCTTCGCCTCCGGCGGCCCGGAGGGCGTGGGTGTCGCGGCCGGTCGCGCCATCAAGTTGTGCATCATCGCGGTCGTATTCGCCGACCTGTTCATCACCTTGGCGGTCTGGGGCATCAACCCGGGCATCAGGATCTCGGGGTAGGGGGCAGCAGATGATCATCGATCCGAGTGGCCGCGGACCGACGATGCGGCAATTGCTCATCGCCGGCGCCTGCGGGCTGACCGTCTTCGCGCTGATTCTGGTCTTCCTGATGGCGCGCTACCAGGGCAAGATCCTGCATTCGGTCGTCAAGGTGACCGCCAACATGACCACCACCGGTGACGGCCTGCCCGAGAACGCCGACGTGAAGTTTCGCGGCGTGCTGGTGGGCGCGGTCAAGGAAGTCTCGGTGGCCGCCAAAGGCGAACTGCAGCAAGTGAACCTGGAGATGAAGCCGGAGTACATCGACCAGATTCCGGCCAACGTCACCGCCCGCGTGGTGCCCAGCAACCTGTTCGCGGTCACCTCCGTCGAACTGGTCTACAACGGCCCCGACGAAGGCTCCCTGCACGCCGGTTCGCAGATCCCGGAGGACCGCAGCGAGGGCACCATCGCCCTGCAGGACACCCTCACCACGGTCCGCGCCATTCTCGACAAGATCGACCCGGTGCAGCTGGGCCGCGTGCTGAGCACCCTGTCCTATTCACTCGAGGGCGGCTCCCGGGTGCCCGGCTCGACGGTCGAGCGGCTGGACAACTGGCTGACCCAGGTGCGCGGCGCGGTGCCGAACGTCGACCAGACCCTGAACGACTTCTCCTCTTCCTTCCACGCGCTCAACCAGTCGGCGCCGGAACTGGTCGGGGTGCTGGCCGATTCGGTGAAGACCGCGCAGACCATCTCCGACAAGCGCCAGCAGCTGGCCGATCTGCTCGCCGGCACATCCGGCACCGTCGACAAGGTCAACGCGCTGTTCGCGCGCAACCCCGACCTCGGCAAGTCGATCACCGCCGGCACCAGCGACATGTTCGGTGCGCTGGCCTCCGACCCGGCGGCCATCCCGCAGGCCATCGCCAGCCTCAACCGTTCGGTCCGCCAGCTGAACACCACCTTCCACTGGGGTCCGCAGCGGCAGATGGTGTGGAACCTGGGCATCACGTTCACCCCGTACAAGCCCTACGACCGGTCGGACTGCCCGCGCTACGGCGGGATGGCGGCGCCCAGCTGCTACACCGCGCCCGAGGTGGCCGAACTGCCGCCGCTGCCGGAGTCGATGAAGCCGCGCGCGCTGGACGCCGCGCATGGCCTGCCGCCCGCGGTCCCGATGCCGGGCCTGCCCGCCCTGCCGGGCCTGAACCCCGAGCAGACGGCGCAGCCCACGGGTCCGCAGCCGCTCAACCCGTTCGCGGGCACGCCGCTGGGCGGGCTGTTCCAGCAGTTCCTTCCGGGCGCCGCCCCGGCGCCCGCGCCCGCCCCGGTGCAGCCACAGCCCGCCGCCGAACCGGCCGACGACCCGGCGGCCACGGCGACCCATCCGGCCGCCGCGCCGATCGCCGGTTCGTACACCGGTGACGCCGCTGTCACGGCCCTGCTGGGCCGCAAACCCACCACCGCCGAATACCTGCTGCTGAGCTCGATCCTGAGGGGTGGAACCTTGCAAGTCACCGAAAGCGGTGCAGCCCGATGAGCATTCGCAAGCCGCTGATCGGCTTCGGGATCTTCGCGATCGTGTCGGTCCTGGTGACGGTTCTGGTATGGAATACATTGGCGCGCAACGTCTCCGGTTCCACCAAGACCTACTCCGCGACCTTCAGCGATGTGCTCGGACTGCGGGTCAACGACGATGTCCGGATGGCCGGGGTGCGGGTCGGCAAGGTAGAGAAGATCGAGCTCGACGGTCAGCACAAGGCCAAGGTCACCTTCGTGGTGCAGGACAACCAGACGCTGTTCGGCAACACCAAGGCCCTGGTGCGGTATCAGAACCTGATCGGGCAGCGCTACGTGGCGCTCGCGCCCGGCAGCAAGGGCGACGCCTCGCCGCTGCGGAACAAGGGTTCGATCCCGCTGGACCAGACCGAGCCGTCCTTCGACATCTCGGGTCTGCTCAACGGCTTTCAGCCGCTGTTCCAGGTGCTGCAGCCGGAGCAGGTGAACAACCTGTCCACCACGTTCATCCAGGCCCTGCAGGGTGACGGGGTGTCGCTGAGCACCTTCCTCACCCAGGCGGCCGCGCTGGCGGGCGACTTCCAGCGCCGCGACGCCATCCTCGCCGACGTCATCACGAACCTCTCGGCGACGATGCAGGGCCTGGCCACACGGGGCGACGAATTGGAGACATTGGTGACCCAGACCCGCGCGCTCATCGGCGGGCTGTACGACCAGGGCCAGTCACTGCAGCAGTCGACGGTGCAGATCGCCGACGCCACTACGGGATTGGTGAACATGGTCGGACAGGTCCAGCCGAAGCTGGCGCAGGCGCAGCGCTCCACCACCGACGCGCTGACCCTGCTGATCGAGAACGGCGCCAAGCTCGACCAGGCCGCCGTGGACATGCCGAACATCATGGCCGATCTCGGTAAGTTCACGCAGAACGGCGCCTACGCGTCGGCCTACATCTGCAGCCTGGACGTCTCGCTCTACAACATCCTGCTCCCCCGCGGTCTGCTCACCCAGATCGGCGGCCACTCGCAATCGGCGGTGTGCCGGCCATGATGACCAAGCTCAAGAACCGGTTCGACAACAATCGCTACTTCTGGCTGGGTGTGCTCGGCGCGGTGCTCATCGTGGTGCTGCTGATCGCCTCCAGCGGTTACAAGAAGCTGGGCGTCGGCACCCAGGACATCAAGGCGGAATTCGCCCAGACCGCCGGTGTGCGGGTCGGTGACAAGGTCAACGTGTCCGGCGTGTCCGTGGGCAATGTGTCCGGCGCCGAACTCGAGGGCGACCACGTGCTGCTCACCCTGCAGGTGAACAACGATGTGAAGCTGGGCCCGGACGCCAAGGCCTCGATCAAGATGGCCACCCTGCTCGGCGCTCGCTACATCAACCTGGATCCGGGCGACGGCTCCGGTCTGAAGGGCAAGCGAATCCCGAAGAACAACACCCAGGTTCCCTACGACCTGGCCGACGTGGTGCAGATCGGCACGCCGAAGTTCGAAGCGCTCGACACCAAGAAGCTGGCCGAGTCGTTCCAGGTGATCGGCGACCAGATCAACGGGCAGCCGCAGCTGACCGCGCAGGCGCTCGACAGCGTCGGCGCGCTGGCCAAGACCATCAACGATCGCCGCGACCAGGTCGACCAGCTGCTGAAGGATCTCGACCGGGTCACCACGATCCTCGGCGACAACCGCAACAGCGTGCTGCTGGTGATCACCCAGGGCCAGGCGATCGCGAGCCGGGTGATGGAACGGCAGACCCTGCTGCGCCAGCTGCTCGACAACATCGCGTCGCTGACCAAGCAGCTGCAGGAGATCGGCGCCGAGAACGACAATCAGCTCGGCCCGACCATCGAGCAGCTGAACACCATGGCCGAGGGCTTGCAGAAGAACAAGGACAACCTGGACCGGTTGCTGCAGATCATGCCGGTGGGCATCCGCGGGCTGAACAACGCGCTCGGTAACGGCCCCTACGGCGAGGTCGGCCTGCCGTGGCTGTTCCCGGACAACTGGTTGTGCTTCGCGCGAATTCACGAGGGGTGCCAGGGATGACAGTGATGCGGGCCGCGAAGGTGGCGGTGCTCGGTGTGGCGGCGCTGGCGATCGGCAGTTGTTCGGTCGTGCCGACCGATGTCCAGGACGCGGTCGGCACGACACAGCACATCACCGCGGACTTCCGCAATATCGCGGGCATGTTCGAGGGCAACCCGATCACGGTGCTCGGCCTCGAGGTCGGCAAGGTGGACAAGATCGTGCCCAAGGGGCAGTTCGTCGAGGTCCACATGGTCGTCAAGAGCGATGTGAAACTGCCGAAAGACCTTACGGCCGCACTGATCTCGCCGTCCATCGTCACCGATCGGCACATCGAACTCACCCCGCGCTACACCGGTGGGCCGACGCTGCCCGACAAGTCGCACCTGACCGTCGAGCAGACCCGCACGCCGGTCGAGCTGGACACGATGATCAAGACCATCGATCAGTTCGCCGACGCGCTCAAGCCCGCGCCGGGCGCCGCGGAGGGTCCGCTGTCGGGCACCCTGCTCTACGACATGGTCAACGGGCAGGGCGCCAAGATCCGCGACACCCTCAACGCCCTGTCCGGCGCGTTGAAGGTCGGCGTCGACAACAAGGACGCGGTCGCGAGCATCATCGTCAAGCTCAACGAGCTGACGACCATGCTGTCGGAGAACGATCAGTCGGTGCGCGACTTCAGCAACCAGGTCACGCAGATGACCTCGCTGCTCGCCGAGCAGTCCCCCGGCCTGCAGGCCACGCTCACCCAGATGAACGACTTCCTGAACAACACCAGCGGTGCGTTCACCCAGTACCAGGACCAGCTGGCGTCCAGCCTGTCCGGGCTGACCGCGGTCACCGATCAGTTGCGCGCCAACGCCGCCGGTGTCACCGAGGTCGTCGATGTCGCGCCGCTGCTGCTGCAGAACATCGATCGGACGATGGACCGCCAGCGCGGCTTCATCCGGCTGCGCGGTGTGCTCGGCACCGCCCTGACGGGCGAGATCATCAGCGTGTTCTGCGAGCGCATCCAGATGCGCGCGGACGGCTGCCGGACCGGGAAGGTCGAAGATCTCGGTCCCGACCTCGGATTGACCGCGGCACTGATGGGAATGACGAAATGATTCCTCACCTGTCCCGACGGGCACGACACGCGGTGGTGGCGCTGGCGGCGTCGGTCGGTGTGCTGGCCACGGCGGGCTGCGGGCTGACGGTGGAGAAGGTGCCGCTGCCCAAGCCGGGCCTGCAGGGCGACACCTACACGCTGCACGCGGTGTTCACCAACGCGCTCAACCTGCCCGATCAGGCGAAGGTCAAGATCGGCGGTTCGGACATCGGGGTGGTCACCCGCATCGAGACCAAGAACTTCCAGGCCGTCGTCGACCTGACGCTGCGCAAGGACATCGAACTGCCGAAGGGGTCGACCGCCGAACTGCGCCAGGCCACGCCGCTTGGTGACGTCTTCGTCGCGGTGTCCAAGCCCAAGTCCGAACCGGGCACGGCGATGCTGCAGGACGGCGACACGTTCACCCTGGAGCAGACCTCCGCCGGCGCCACCGTCGAGGAACTGCTGCTGTCGGTCTCGATGCTGTTCAACGGCGGCGGTATCGCGTCGCTGACCAAGCTCACCTCGGAACTGGATTCGGTGGTCGGCGGCCGCTCGGATCAGCTGGCCAACCTGCTGCGCCAGATGACCAGTGTGACAACGACACTGCACAGCAACAGCGAGCGCATCGACTCGACCCTCAGCGGCTTCGGCGCGCTCGCCGACACCATCGAGGCGCGGCACAACGAGCTGGGTCAGGTCGCCGACACGCTGCCGTCGATGATCGGCACCATCGCCGAGAACAACAAGCAGATCGGTGACCTGCTGACCAAGGTCTCGACCACCAGCGCGGCGCTGGGCGACTACGCGAACACGTCCACCGAGCAGCTGTCGAGCCTGCTCGACAACGTGCACAACTTGATGAGCGCGCTGGCACAGACCCGCACCGACTTCGGTCCGCTGCTGGACGCCATGCACGAGATCCGCCCGGCGGTGGACGCGTCCTTCAAGGGCAACGTCCTCGCCGTCGCCGCGACCCTCACGCAGCTCGACATCGGCCTGATCACCGATCCGGCGCACAGCAAGTTCTACGACCTGCGCGACGCACAGGACATGGTGGGCAGCCTCATTCAGGTATTGCAGATCGTCCAGGGACGAGTGGGAGGCCACCGGTGAGCTGGCTGAAGCAGCACAAATTGCTGCTGTCGAGCGTGGGCCTGGTCGTCGTGTTCCTGGTCGGGGCGACGTACCTGCTGATCAGCGTGATGCGGGTGAATCCGGTGCGGCAGACCTACGTGGTCACGGTGGCGCTGGATCGCTCGGGCGGGCTGCAGCCGGGCAACGATGTGACGCTGCGCGGCTACCGCGTCGGCAAGGTGAACGACATCAAGCTGTCCGACCACGGCGCGGCGATCTCCGCCGAGGCCGAGATCGACAGCCGCTACCGCATCCCGGTCGACACCCGCGTGGCGGTGCAGGCCCTGTCCGGCGCCGGTGAGCAGTACATCGACTTCCGGCCGGAGACCGATCAGGGACCGTTCCTGGCCAACGGCGCGACCATCAAGTACGACCCGCAGAAGGTCACCACCCCGACCCCGGTGTGGTCGGTGCTCGACAACGCCAGCGCGTTCTTCGACCAGATCGACCCGGATCGCTTCACCACGATCCTGAACGAACTCGACGTCGCCCTGTCCGGCGGGCCCGACCAGATGCGCAGCATGATCGATGCGCTCAGCCTGGTCACCGCCGGTCTGGACAACCTGCTGCCGCAGACCACGAACCTGCTGGCGAACCTGCGCACGATCGCGGCGACGACCTCCAACGCGCAACCGGACCTGAGCACCCTGACCGCCAATTCGCAGACGCTGTTCAACCAGTTCAACGGCGCCAACGACGAATTGCGCAAGGTGCTCGACACCGCGCCCGGCCAGATGCAACAGCTGGGGGCCGTGCTGGACAAGACCGCGGATCCGATCACCAGCCTGGCGACCAACTTCGCGGCCATCACCAAGGCGGCGCAGCTGCGGGTCCCGGCGCTGCGGGCGCTGTTCCCGTCGCTGGTCACCGGCGCGTCGGCGATCGGCGTCCCGGCGCACGACAACGAGTTCTACACCATTCTGGATATCTGGCCGCGCCCGTTCTGCGAGTACAACAACAAGCCGACCGCTCCCTACGTGATTCAGGACGGCTCGTTGCCGAAGTACAACTACTGCACCAACCCGCCGCCGGACCAGCAGATCCGCGGTTCGGCGAACGCGCCGCGGCCCGATGTGCCCAACAACGGTGCCCAGATGCCGGCGGGAGCCGATCCGAACGAGAGGACCCTGCCCCCGGTGCGGTGAGTGCACCCGGCCCGGCGGCAACACCGCCGGTGCGGGCATACTCGCTGACAGAATCCGTCGGTCCGGACGTATTCGGGCCGATCCGGCTACGCGGTGTGCCCAGCACGCCGGGAAAGTGACGCATCAGTTCATGTCCGATGAAGACGCTGCCAAGGACGACACGAATACCGACGCCGAGGCGAAGGCCGACGATGCTCGGCCGCAAGACAGCACCGACGCGGACGTGACGGCTAAATTAGAATCCGGCGGGGCGGAGGACAAGGCGGCCGCGAGTAAGCCTGCCGAGGACAAGCCTGCGGAGAGCAAGGCCGCGGAGACTAAACCTGCCGAGACCAAGGGCGCGGAGAGCAAGCCCGCCGCCGCGGACGAGCCGACGGTGAAGCTGAGCCAGCCGAAGGCCGCGGCGGCCACCGCGGCCGCGCCGTCCGGCGGCAGTGGCGGCAGTGGTCGCCCCAGCTGGTTGCCGATCGTCGCGGCCTTCGCCGCGGGCGTGCTACTGGTCGCGGCGATCACCGCCGTGGTGGTGTTCGCTCTGCAGGCGAGCGACCGGGGCGGACAGCTGGACGCGCGAGACGAATCGACCGCGGCCGCCTGCGATTTCGGCCGCCAGGTCGGCACCTACGACGCGAAGAACTTCGACGACTACGTCAAGCGCGTGAAGGACCGGTCCACCGGCGACTGGGCGACACAGTTCGAGGCCGCCTCCTCCGCGCTGAAGGACATCACCACCCAGGCGCAGGCGCGCTCGGGGATCGACGAGATCCACTGCGCGTGGGAAAGCGGTGACGAGGACAAGGCCACCGTGATCATGCTCATCACGCAGAACCAGTCCAAGGCGGCGTCGCCGCAGCCGCAGCACATCACCATCGGTGTGGTGGCGACCATGGAGAAGAAGGGCGACAAGTGGCTGGCCTCCGGCTTCCAGTCGCCGATGATGAACGACATGGGCCCGGTCCCCGCGCCGGGCGGTGACCAGCCGGCGCCGGGCACCGGCGGGCAGCAGCCCGCACCCCAGCCGGGCGGCTAGATCGATCGTTACGGGGTCCCACCGGAAATCCGGTGGGACCCCTTCGTTTTTCAGAACAGTGTGAGCGATTCCGACGGCTCGGGCCGCTCGGGCGCGGCCGGCTTCGGCGCCACCGGTGCGGGTGGCGCCGCCACCGCGCCGACCGGCACCAGCGGGGGCAGGTCGGAGATGCCGGACGCGGCGGCATCCGGTGTCGCCGCGGCCGCCCGCGCGGCCTCGCCCGCGAGCTTGTCGGCCTGCTCGTTGAAGTAGTTGCCGACGTGCCCGCGGACCCAGCGGAACCGGACCGGGCCCGGCCGGGAGGCGATGTGGTGGTCGATGTGCTGTACCAGCTCGACATTCTTGACCGCGCCGCCCGTCGAGGTGCGCCAGCCGTTGAGCCGCCAGCCCGAGATCCATTCGGACGCGCACTTGATCGCGTACAGCGAATCGCTCTCGATGAGCAACGGCTCGGGCCCGGGGTGCGCGACGATCGCCTCCAGTACCGCACGTAGCTCGGCCACCTGATTGGTACCACTGGCCGCGCCGCCGCTGGCCGTGGTGCCCTGATGATCGACCCAGGCCCAGCCGATGGCGCCGCCCGGATTGCGCAGGCAGGATCCGTCCGTGCTCACGATGATCATGACCGGTACCCTACGCAATCCGACCGACAAGATCGGTATCGTGGAATTGCTCTATCTCCCTGCGTAATTGCGATTCGCTGCGCCGGACCGCCGTACGGACCGCGGCGTCGATCAGCCGCGCGCTCGAGCGCCCGGTCACGCCGCGGGCCGGACGGTAGTCGGCCTCCGAGGTCAGTACGGACCGTCCGTAGCCGAGCGGATCGAAACGCAGCGTCAGGGTGCCCAGCGCAGGCGCCACCTTCCCCGGCCGGCGCCTGCGCAGCGTGTACCCGATGACCGCGTTGTGGCGGTACTCGCTGATGACACACTCGACCGCGGAACGCCATAGGCCCAGGCGGACGGTGGCGGTGAACAGCGCCTCGGGCCCGTGGCCGGTCTCGCCGACCGGCTCGAAGGCCGCGACGCCGAACATCCAGTCCGGCACGTACACGTGGTTGTCCGTGTACGTGAACGCGACCTCCACCGGCGCACCGACATCGCTCGCGTACCTGATGTGGCCCATAGGCTGCTCCCTGTTCCACGGCTGCCGACAAAAGTACTACAGGAGTCCTCTTTATTGGACGGTTATCGGCAAACCGGGGATGACCGATCAATCGTCCAATCGATCGGCGATGTGGTCGGCGATCGGCAGCGCCGACGTGGCCGCCGGAGACGGCGCGTTGAGCACGTGCACCGAACGCGGGGTGCGTTCGATCAGGAAGTCGTGTGCCAGTGTGCCGTCCGGCAGCACCGCCTGTGCGCGAATGCCCGCCTCGCGCGGCAGTAGATCGGCGAGGGTCAGCTCCGGACAGTATTTTCGGCACTGCGCCAGATAGCCGCGCCGGAACAGCGAATTGCGCAGTTCCCGCAGTCCGGTGCGCACATTACCGGCCGCGACGCGGTGAAAACCCCGGTAGCCCAGCACTTCTCGGGCATCGCGCAGATCGAGGCTGCCCTTGCGATAGCCCTCGCGGGCCAGGCCCAGGACCGCGTTCGGGCCTACGGTCAGCGCGCCGTCGACGGTCGGGCTCAGATGCACGCCGAGGAACGGCAATTCGGGGTCCGGAATCGGATAGATGAGCGTGCGCACCAGATCCGAGCGCTCCGGCGGCAGCTGGTAGTACTCGCCGCGGAACGGCACGATCCGTAGGGCGATCGGCAATCCGGCCAGCCGCGCCATGCGGTCGGCCTGGAGTCCGGCGCACACCACCAGGCGGCGGGTCCGCCAGGTACCGGCGGGGCCGGAAACCGTTACCGCGTCGGTGTTCTCGTCGATCGCGGTGATCTCGGCGCCGAGCACGATCTCGCCGCCCGCGGCGCGCACCCGCTCGGCCAGCACCTCGGTCACGCGGGTGTAGTCGACGATGCCGGTGTCGGGTACGTACAGCGCGCCGACACCGGTGACATGCGGCTCCCGCCGCGCCAGTTCGGCGGCGTCGATCCGTTCCACCTCGACGCCGTTGGTCACCGACCGCTCGTACAGCGCCAGCATGCGCTCGTGTTCGGCGGCATCGGTGGCGACCAGCAACTTTCCGCACACCCGGTGCGGAATGCCGTGCGCGGCAGCGAATTCCTTCGTCCACCGCGCACCCCGGCGGCAGTAGCGCGCCTTGAGACTGCCCGGCTCGTAGTAGATCCCGGAGTGGATCACCCCGCTGTTGTGGCCGGTCTGGTGTGCGGCGAGCGCCGTTGCCTTCTCGACCAGCAGCAGGCTCGCGCCCGGCCGCCGCTCGAGGATCCGGTGTGCGGTCGCCACTCCGACGATGCCGCCGCCGATCACGCAGTAGTCGTACACGCCAGCAGTCTCACACAAGACCGGGCGGGGCCGACTGCTTCAGGCCGTCTCGTTGTCACCCTCCGGCACGATGGCGGGGCGGGCGTGCCGCTGCCACCGCACGTCGTGCTGACCGAGCCGCGGATCCGACACGGCGAAGGTCACTTCGCCGCTCTTGGTGTCGAGATCCGTACGCAGCCGGGTGATTTCGTTCGTGGTGCGCCGCGAACCGTCGCCGAGACGGTCGGCGAAAACCGTGAACACATTCGTGTCCACGGTCATCGAGACCGAATCCGGTTGGCCGGTGGCGACATTCGCGCCGACGTAGGTATTGCCGGGCAGCGGCAACTGCCCGCCCATTCCGGGCCGCCGCACCGGCGCCTGCGCGGGCACGGCGGGCGCCACGGCCCGATCGAGCACGCGGTCCGGCTCCGCGGCGGGCGGCGGCGCGACCGGCTGTGCCGGGAGCGGGCGGCTCTCGGCCACCAAGCCCACGAGACCGGAAACCGCTGTGCCGCGCGGGAATTCGCGGGCGGGCGCGGATTCCGGCGTCCCGGCGGGCGGCGCGGCCGCGGGCGCGGGAAGTGCGGCGGCGGGCGGCCGGGTGGACTCGGCGATCTGATTGACGATGTAGGTGCCGGCGGCGACGGTCAATCCGATGGAGGCCATGCCGGCGAAGACGATGGCGGTGTGCTGGAAGATCTGGGCCGGTTGCCGACTGCTGCGACGTTGCGTAGCTGGGTGTTGCGACATCACGGTGCGTCCTTTCCGTTCCCCTTGTTCCCCGCTACGGGCGTCGACCCACACCGTTGAAAGTCGTACGCATGTCCAGGCTACTGTGCCGTGCAGTACCTCATCGGGCGGGTGCGGTCAAGATCACAACACCATCCGCCGCACATGCGTCCTTCGGAGTGCAATTTCCGCCCGCTGACCCGGCAATCTCCGGCGTCGAAGGGCAAAATCCCGATATCGGGAGAAATCCGACTACTTTGTGTGGCAGGCGTTTCCAGTCGAGAACGCCTGGGTAAACAGTCATCTAGCTGGCGGAGCGCTTGCTTCGACTGCCAACTCTTACCTCCGGCCAATGGCGTCCGGTCGGCACAGGCACGGCGCACCCAAAGTCGGCGCCCGCCAGCTCCCAGCGTGCCGCAACCGCCCCGCGACCCCGCCTTCGGACCGGCCTTACGCGAATTGCCCTGCGGCACGGCCCGATCCGGCGGGCCCGGCGAAGGCCTGCGCGATGGTCAACCATTCGGCGGCCTCGGCCCCGACGGTCGTCAGCGTCAGGTCGTCGCGGTGGCGGCGTTGCGTCACCAGCAGACAGAAATCCAGGGCGGTGCCGGAAACTCGCTGGGCGGCGTCCGCCGGGCCCCAGCTCCACGTCTCCCCGCCCGGTCCGGCCAGATCTATGCGGAACTCCGCGCTGGGCGCGGTCCGCCCGTGCACCAGATAGGCGAAGTTCCTGGTGCGCACGCCGATATGGGCGATATTGCGCAGCCGCGCGGTCGCGGTGCGGCGCACACCCAGCGCGTCGGCCACGTCCTGACCGTGCGCCCAGGTCTCCATGAGCCGGGCGCTGACCATCGACGCCGTGCTCATCGGCGGCCCGAACCAGGGCAGTTTGGTCCCGGCGGGCACGGCGCGCAGCGCGTCGGTGAGCGCCGCGCGGCCGCGGCGCCAGCGCTCGAGCAGGGCCGGCGGCGGTGTCGCGGCGGCCTCCTCGGCGGCCTCGTCGACGAAGGTGAAGGCCTTCGGCTCGGCGGCGCGGACCAGCTCGGCGAAGGCCGCGGCATCGGTCGCCGACACCGTCGCGACCTCGTCGGTCCAGGTCAGGTGCGCGATCTGATGGGCGATGGTCCAGCCGGGCGCGGGCGTCGGGTCGGCCCACCGCGCCTCGGGCAGCGGTGCGACCAGCGCGTCGAGTTCCGCGCATTCGGCGTCGAAGTCGGCGAGCAGGGCCTCGAGGTCGGCGGAACCCGTCGTGCGCGGTCGGTCCTCGTTCACGCGCCTCAGCATCGCAATCGGGCTCGAAAAATGCAAGCGCGCGTGCTTGTTATTGCCTCACCAGCCGAACAACACCAGGTGCACGCCGCCGACGGCCAAACCGAGCAGTGCGCCGTGCAGGTACAGCAGCCAAGCGTCCTGCTCCACCGACGCGTAGAACATCTCCATGAACTCGCCCGGCGTGAGTTCCTGCAGTTTGCGGGCGGCGAACTCGTCGATCTTCTCGGCCTGCTCCAGCGCGAACGCCTCGTCCTCGACCAGGCTCGGCGCCAGGCCGACCGCCGCACCGGCCGCGCCCACCTTCAGGTTGTCGAACTGGCGGCGACCGAACGCCGCCCGCACCACCGACGTGGTGGGGCCGAGCTGGCGGTAGATCTCGTCGGCGATGAGACGCTCGATGAGCTGGCGGGTCTTGTCGCCGTTGGGCCCGTCGAGCAGCTCGTTCGCCAGGTTGGGGAGCGTCAGCACCTGATAGGCCAGGATGTGGGCGAGGTCCGCCGCGGCCTGCGGCTGCCGCTTGGCCAGCAGCGCCTGCTTCCACAGATATCGGTAGCGCGGCTGCGGATCGCCGGGCTCGAACACCATCTTGATCGCGAAGACATTGACGGTCACGCCGATCGCCGCGGCCGCCGCCAGGATGATCAGCCACGCCGGAATCCAGCCGATCACCGGAATGTCGTGGTGCACCTGCAGATACAGCGCCAACAGCAGCCCGAACGGCGCGCCCAGCAGCCCGATGCGCACCATGAAGCGCAGTTCGGGCGCCGCGATCGTGGTGGTGAGGTCCTTGAGGATGAACGGATTGGTCTGCAGGTAGCGGATCACGAAGCTCTTGATGTCGATGAGCTGATCGACATTGTCGCCCAGCCGCTCGAAACCGCGGCGGGTCAGCGCCGGCAGCTCTCGCTCCACCCGCTGGTAGAGGATCTGCCGGGCCGAGCGCGGCACCGCACGCCACAGCTCCGGATTCTCCCGGTACATCACCTCGTCCACGATCGCCCGCACCTGCTTGCGGGCCACCTCGGCGATGTAGTCGGCGATCCCCTCCAGGTCGAGTTCGTGGATGAAATCCCGCGGACTGCCGATCCGCATGATGGCCATGTCGACGCAGATGCTGGCCATCTTCTCCGCGCGGGCCGGAATGAACCCCTGGAAGCCCAGCCGTTTCCCGTCGCCGGAGAACGTCGGCAGCACCTGCACCCGGCGCGGGAAGTACGGATACAGCAGGGGCAGACCGGGAATCCGGATGCCGCGGAAAAAGACCGGCCAGAACAGCATCAGCACGCCGGTCCAGTTGGTGAGCCAACCGGCGATCGCGCTGAAGACCGGGAACGTCACCAGATCCACGACGAACTTCGACTGGCCGGTCAACTGCTCCCAGTCGATGAACACTCCAGCCGCGAGTGTCGTCATCGTCTGGGTCCCCCTAGAGCCGTACGGAGATTTCGGACGAGCCTATCCCGAAACCGGACAGGCGGGCACGAGTGGCCGCTACGGCTTCAGCACGATGCGGATCGGGTTGCCCTGCTTGGCTTCCAGCGCGTGCACGGCCTTCTCGGCGTCCGCCAGCGGCACCACGGCGCTCACCGAGCGGGCGAAATCGATGCGGTGCAGGCTCTGCAACCGCACCAGCTGATCGACGTGCTCCGGCGACGAGCCGTAGTGCCCGCGCAACTGCTGCCCGAAGAAGCTGAACGCGGTGCCGCCGGTGACGGTGATCGGCTTGTCGGTCAGCCCGACCAGCACCAACCGCCCGCCGGGACCCAGGCACACCACCGCCTGCTCACGCACCGCCGCGACGCCCGCGAAGTCGAATGCCGCGGCCAGGCCGGTGCCGTGGGTGGCGGCGTAGATCTTGGTGCGCAGATCCGGCTCGGCGGGATCGAAGGCCAGGTCGGCCCCGAATTCCAGGGCGCGTTGCCGCGCGGCCGGGAGCGGATCCACCGCGATGATCGGGGCCGCGCCGACCAGGCGAAGCAACTGGATCGCGTGCGCGCCGAGCCCGCCCACGCCCCAGACGCCGACCGGTTCGGCGGGCCGGACCTCCGCGGTGGTGGTGATCGCGGCCCACGGCGTGGACACCGCGTCGGGGATGAAGCAGGCCTGCTCGAACGGCAGATCGTCGGGAATCGGCACCAGCGTGTCGGTGCGGGCCAGCGCGTATTCGGCCCAGCCGCCGTCGTAGTCGACGCCGCGCGTGTAGACCGCGCCGTTGCGCTGCTCACCGGCCTGCAACAACACCCGGTCGCCGACCTTCGGCCCGGTCACGCCCGGCCCGAGGGTGTGGACGGTGCCCGCCACCTCGTGGCCCAGCGTGACCGTGTCGCCGTTGAGGAACAGCGGTGTCAGCGTTCCGTCGATGAGGTGCACGTCGGACAGGCACACGCCCGCCGCCTCGACCTTGATCAGCACATGATCGGGCCCCGGCTCCGGCACCGGGACCTCCGCCAGCTCCAGTCGACGTTCCGGTCCCAGGTGAAGGCGTCCTGCCAGCATCATCGGCTCCTCGCGGTGGTCGTCGGTCGCCGTACCCGTGTGCGGCGCTGGACATTTCCGTCCGCACCCGATTCAACACCTCACCCCGCCAGGAAGTACACGACCTCCCACAGGTGCTCGTCCGGATCCGCGAAATACCCGGCATAGATGCCCCACGGCCGTTCCGCTCCCGCCCGTACGATCGTGCCCCCGGCGCGCTCCGCCTGTTCCAGCACGCGGTCCACGTCCGCCCGATTCTCGACGAACCACCCCAGACTGATCGGCGACCCGGCCACGCGCGCCACCTCGATCTCGGCGTCCAGCGCGAGATCGGTCCGCGCGTACAGTGACAGCAGAACCCCGTTGTCGAGCGTGAACATGGCCACCGCCCCACCGGGCGCCCCCGCACCCCGTTCGAATTCCGTCCCGATGATCCCGGCAGTGTCCAGCCCCAGCCCGTCGCGATAGAACGCGAGCGCCCGCTCGAGATCGCTCACCCCGAGAGTGATGGCATTGATACGAGGAGTCATGCGCCCAGTCGACCAGACCCGTCCCACCTCGGTCTTGAACGAAACGGACAGCGCTGGGATCAGGGGCTCAGCAGGTGGTGGACGCGGGCCGCTTCGCGGGTGAGGTGGGCGTGTTCGGGGAGTGTGGTGGCGGCTCGGGCCGCCTCGGCGTACAGGGCGGCGGCCTGTTCGAGGTCGCCGGCGCGTTCGTGGAGGTAGGCGCGGGCGGCGGTGTGGCGGGGCAGGTCCGGGTCGAGTTCGGCGAGGGCGGCGAGTCCGGCCCGGGGACCGTCGGCCTCGCCGACCGCTACCGCGCGGTTCAGGCGGACCACCGGGCTGTCGGTCAGCCGGAGCAGTTCGTCGTACCACTCCACGATCTGCACCCAGTCCGTCTCGGCGGTGCTCGGGGCGTCGGCGTGCAGGGCGGCGACGGCGGCCTGGGCCTGGTATTCGCCCAGCCGGTCGCGGGCCAGCGCGGCCTGCAGAATCAGCACGCCCTCGGCGATCAGGCCGGTGTCCCAACGGGTTCGGTCCTGTTCGGCGAGCGGCACCAGGCGGCCGTCGGGCGCGGTGCGCGACGCCCGGCGCGCGTGGTGCAGCAGCATCAGCGCGAGCAGCCCCGACACCTCGGGCTCGTCGGTCGTGGCCGCGAGCTGGCGGGTGAGCCGGATGGCCTCGGCCGCCAGGTCGACGTCCCCGCCGTAGCCCTCGTTGAAGACGAGGTAGAGCACGCGCAGCACCGTCGCGAGGTCGCCGGGCCGGTCGAGCGGCAGGTCCGCGATGCGCCGCTTGGCCCGGCTGATCCGTTGCGCCATGGTCGCTTCGGGGACGAGATAGGCCGTGGCGATCTGCCGCGTCGTGAGACCGCCGACCGCGCGCAAGGTCAACGCGACGGCCGACCCCGCGGGCAGGGCGGGGTGCGCGCACAGGAAGTACAGCCACAGCGTGTCGTCCGTGGCGGGCACCGGACCTGCCGGGGGCTCGTCCTCCACGGCGAGTTCCCTTCCGCGCCGGGATGTTTCGGCGCGGTTCGCGTCGAGGAACTTGCGCCACGCGACCGCGACGAGCCACCCCTTCGCATCGCGCGGCGGATCGTCCGGCCACGTTTCCAATGCCCGGATCAGCGCCTCCTGCACGGCGTCCTCGGCCGCGGCGAAGTCGGCCCCGCGGCGGACGAGGACGCCGATCACCGCGGGCACGAGTTCCCGCAGCAGTGCCTCGTTCACTCGGTGACCGTGGGCAACTCGGAGAAGAACGGTCGTACCTCGAGCCACTCCTGGATCGGCCGCCCGCCCGCGCCCGGGGCCGCCGACAGCTCCCCGGCCAGTTCGAGCGCCCGCTCGTAGGTCTCGACGTCGATGGTCACCCATCCGGCGATCAGATCCTTGGTCTCCGCGAACGGGCCGTCGGTGACCGGCGGTCGGCCCGCGCCGTCGGAGCGCACGAACGCGCCCTGCGGGGCCAGCGCCTGACTGTCGACGAACTCGCCGGTGCCCTCGAGTCGCTTGATGAAGTCCTCCATGTATCGCATGTGGGCCGTGACCTCCTCCGGCGTCCACTGGTCCATCGGCACCTCGTTGGTCGGTGCCGGGGCGCCCCGGTAGTGCTTGAGCAGCAGGTACTTGGCCATGATGTTCTCCTCGGTTCGCTGTGGGCTATTTCGGTCGGTCTCAGGTTTCGGTCGGTCTCAGGCGTGCTGGCGTTCGGCCCGCCGCTGGACCAGTTCCTCGACCGCGCTGGGCAGCGTGGTCTCGAAGTCGATGAGCTTGGCCCAGGTCGGGGTGATGACGATCCGGACCATGCCGTCGTAGAGCGAGCGGACCTCGGCCTCCCACACCACCCGCTGCTCGGGCGTCATCTCGTAGCTGCCGTTCATCTGCAGGTACTCCTCGGGGATGCCGTCCACCACATCCAGTTCTTCCACGCGACCGCGGAGGAGCAGGATCTGCGGCGGATGCACCTCGGTGTCGATGGTCAACGCGACCTCGGGATTGTGCCGCAGCGAAGCCAGCTTCGGGGCATTCTTCGTGGTGCAGACGACGATCCGGGAGCCGTTCCAGACGAAGGCGATCGGAATATTGCGGGGCGTGCCGTCCTTGGCCACGTAGGCCATCCGGAGCAGATCGCGGGCCAGCAGCTCCTGGCTGATCGGTCGGTTCAGGATCGCGGTGATCTCGTTCTGCTGCATGATGGTCGCTCCTTCGTCGGTGTCGTCGAGGCCCGTTCGGCTGCTCGTACCCCTGGGACGGAGCCGTTCGGGCGTTCTCGACAGCCCCGGCGAAAAAGTTTCGAATATTTTTCGGACCGGCGTTCGCCGGGGGCGAACAGCAGGTCGGAACAAGGACGGGGGGTATGAGGTTGAGTAGGTGACGCTCAACTCTGGAAGGGGCTGAAACTGTGACTACCCCACAACGCCTACCGGTGCTGTTCCTGACCGATCCGGTCGTGCTGCCGGGCATGGTCGTGCCGATCGAGCTGGACGAGTCGGCGCAGGCCGCCATCGACGCGGCGCGGGCCGCGAACCTGGATTCCGTGTTGCTCGCGCCGCGCCTGTCCGAGGGCTACGCCGCCTACGGCGTGGTCGCGACCATCGAGCAGGTCGGCCGGATGCGCGGTGGCGCACCCGCCGCCGTGCTGAAGGCCGAGCAGCGCGCGAAGATCGGGCACGGCGTGACCGGTCCGGGCGCCGCGCTCTGGGTCGAGGCCGAACCGGTCGAGACCGCCGCGCCCGACGGCCGCACGAAAGAGCTTGCGGCCGAATACAAGAAGCTGGTCGTGTCCGTACTGCAGCGCCGCGAGGCGTGGCAGGTCATCGACGCGGTGAACCGGCTGACCGACCCCTCCGCGCTGGCCGACACCGCCGGCTACGCGCCCTACCTGACCGACGAGCAGAAGCGCGAACTGCTCGACACCCCGGACGTCGCCGCCCGCCTGAACACGTTGATCGGCTGGACCAAGGACCACATCGCCGAGGTCGAGGTCACCGAGAAGATCAGTGAGGACGTGCGCGAGGGGATGGAGAAGTCCCAGCGCGAGTTCCTATTGCGCCAGCAGCTCAACGCGATTCGCAAGGAGCTGGGCGAGAACGAGCCCGACGGCGCGGACGACTACCGCACCCGGGTCGAGACCGCCGACCTGCCCGACAAGGTCCGCGAGGCCGCGCTGCGCGAGGTCGACCGGCTCGAGCGCGGCAGCGACCAGAGCCCGGAGGCGGGCTGGATCCGCACCTGGCTGGACACCGTCCTGGAACTGCCGTGGACGGTGAAAACCGAGGACTCGACCGACATCTCGGCCGCCCGCGCGGTGCTGGACGCCGATCACCACGGTCTGGACGAGGTCAAGGATCGCATGGTCGAGTACCTGGCGGTACGGGCCCGGCGGGCGGCGCGCGGCCTGGAGGTCGTGGGCGGTCGCGGTTCCGGCGCGGTGCTGGTGCTGACCGGCCCGCCCGGTGTCGGCAAGACCTCGCTCGGGGAGAGCGTGGCGCGGGCGCTGGGCCGCAAATTCGTGCGCGTCGCCCTGGGCGGTGTGCGCGACGAGGCGGAGATCCGCGGGCACCGGCGCACCTACGTCGGGGCGCTGCCCGGCCGCATCGTGCGGGCGGTCAAGGAGGCGGGTTCGATGAATCCCGTTGTCCTGCTGGACGAGATCGACAAGGTCGGCGCCGACTTCCGGGGCGACCCGGCGGCCGCGCTGCTGGAGGTGCTGGACCCGGCGCAGAACCACACGTTCCGCGACCACTACCTCGATCTGGATCTGGACCTGTCCGACGTGCTGTTCATCGCGACCGCGAACGTCATGGAGACGATCCCCGGCCCGCTGCTGGACCGCATGGAGCTGATCACCGTTGACGGCTACACCGAGGACGACAAGGTGGCCATCGCCCGCGACTTCCTGGTGCCCCGGCAGCTGGAACGCAACGCGCTGACCGCCGACGAGGTGACCATCACCGACGAGGCACTGCGCGAAATCGCCGCGAACTACACCCGCGAGGCGGGCGTACGACAGATGGAGCGGTTGATCGCGAAGGCCTTGCGCAAGGCGGCGACTCGGCTGTCGGGCGGCGAAACCCTCGGCTACGACCCGGAATTGGGCTACGACGCACTGGTCGAAGCCGAAACACCCGCTGTCCCTTCGCCTTCCGAGCCACTCACCATCGGTCTCGGCGACTTGAAGGACTACCTGGGCCGCCCCCGGTTCATCCCGGACTCGGTGGAACGCACCGCGGTCCCGGGCGTGGCGACGGGCCTGGCGGTGACGGGCGCGGGCGGCGACGTCCTCTACATCGAGGCCAACGCCGCCGAGGGCGAGCGCGCGCTCACCCTGACCGGACAGCTGGGCGACGTCATGAAGGAGTCCGCGCAGATCGCCCTGACCTATGTGCGCTCGCACCTGGAGGAGATCGGCATCGAGCCGAAGATGCTGGACCGCAACATCCACATCCACTTCCCCGCGGGCGCGGTGCCCAAGGACGGTCCGTCGGCGGGCGTCACCATGGTCACGGCCCTGGTGTCGCTGGCGCTGGACCGGCAGGTGCGTGGCGATGTCGGCATGACCGGCGAGGTCACGCTGAACGGCCGGGTGCTGCCGATCGGCGGCGTAAAGCAGAAGCTGCTGGCCGCCCAGCGCGCCGGGCTGAAGACCGTGTTCATCCCGGCCCGCAACGAGCCGGATCTGGACGAGGTCCCGGCGGAAGTGCTGGCGGCGCTGGATGTCCGGCCCGTCGCCGACGTGGCGGAGATCCTGGCCTACGCCATCGAGCCGGTCGCCGAACCGGCCTACGATCGGCCGCTGGCCGCCTCCGCCTGATCACCGGTCCGGAAACCGAAAAGGGGCCGTGCACGAGAGTGCACGGCCCCTTTTCACGCTGACCTAAGCGACATCCGTCCCCTGCGGGACGGCCACCACCTCGGGCGCCGGGACCACGGTCTCGACGGAAGCCGCTGCGGCACTGCGCTTCTCGCGCCGCAGCCGCCACAGCAACACCCCCGACCCGGCCAGCACCACCGCGTAGATCAGGACGTAGGCGTTCATCAGCACCGGCGCGATCGTCCACCACGGCGGCAGCAGGAATATCCCGACGCTGACCCAGGTGGGGCTCCACTGATAGGTCCACGCCCCGATCGAGAGCACCAGGGCCACGGCGGCGATCCACCACACCGGCCGCGTCTGCGCCCGATGCGCCAGATAGACCAGCAGCGGCACGAACCACACCCAGTGATGTCCCCACGCGAACGGCGAGATCGCGCACGCCGTCATCCCCGCCACGGTGACGGCGAGCAGCCGTTCACCGTGCCGGTGCAGGGCCGCCGTGACGGCCAGGCTCAGCAGCGCGACACCGCCCGCCACCAGGATCCACAGCCACATCGGCGCCCAATGCGTACCGAGCAGATGCGCGATCGCGCCGCGAATGGACTGGTTCGCCGGATGCGCGTCCTCGCCGATCCGGTTGGACTGGAAGAACGTCGACGTCCAGTACTGCCGCGAATCTCCGGGCAGCACCAGCCCCGACAGCACGATGGTGCCCAGGAACGTGCCCGCCGCCGTGAGGGCCGAGCGCCACTGCCGCATCGCCACGAACTGCACCACGAAATAGAGCGGAACCAGCTTGATCCCGGCCGCCACACCGACGCCGATCCCGCGCAATCGGCTGCGGTCGCCGCGCGAGAAGTCCCACAGCACCAGCGCCATCAGCATGAGGTTGATCTGCCCGTAGTACAGCGTGGTCCGCACCGGTTCGATGAACACGAGGGTCAGCGCCAGCAGCGCGCTGATCGCCGCGAGCCGCCGGTCGAAGCGGTAACCGAGCATCCGCCAGCTCAGCACGATGCAGGCGAACAGCACCGCGAGATTGATCCCCATCCACGTATTGGTGACCCAGCCCCAGGGAAACAGGGCGATGGGGATGAACGCCAGCGTGGAGAACGGCGTGTAGGTGTAGAGCAGGCCGAAGAACGTGGACTCCGTGTAGAGCGGATGGCCGTGCAGGATCCGCCAGGCGCCGTCGCGATAGATGTGGGCGTCGAGCCCGCCGTCCAGGATGCCCGCCCTGTCCAGCCACGGGTCGACCATCGTGAACACCAGCACGACCGCCAGCACGGCGGTGCCGGCGAGCGCGAACAGGGTGATGCGCAGGTGCGACAGCTCGGCCGGCCGCGGGCCGTATTCGATTTTTTCCTCACTCACCTGCTATCACTTCGTTCCCCGACCTGTCGCATGTCCGTTGCCGAGTTCCCAACCTAACTACTCGGTCGGATCTCTACATGCCCCGGTTGCCGGGGGCCGAATCGTGGCGTACGCCACCGGCACGCCGGCGACGGCCGGGGTGCGGGAATTCAGTTGCCGCCGGACAGTTCTCGTTCCACCGCGCGCGTGGTGCCCTGGGCGACGGCGACCAGCACCGATTCGCCGTCCTCGGTCTCGGCGAAGATCTCGCACCGGCACACCGCCTGCCGCCGGGTGGCGCCGGTGCACTGCGCCTGCGCGCGCAGCCGGACACCGCTCGCCGGGCGCAGATAGGTGATGGTGAAGCCGCCGGTGAGCACGTTCGGGCCGAGGGCGAGCGCGGCGGCGTAGGTCAGCGCGTTGTCGGCGGCGTAGGCGAGCACGCCGCCGTGCACGTATCCGAATTGCTGGCCGTGGTCCGGGCGGAGCGGAATCACCAGGGTGATCCCGTTCTCGTCGTAGGCGGTGATCTCGGCGCCGACCAGGCGGCTGAACGGCTGGGCGGCGAGCACCGCGCGGGCGGTGTCGATATCGAGGGCGGTCGTCATCGGTCGGCTCCGGGTTCGTCGTCGGGTCGGGGTGCGCGCAGCGCCTGCCAGGCCGCGCGGGCCAGCTCGGGCGCCACCTCGGCGGGGGCCGTGCGGATCTCGCCGCCCAGCCAGTGCCGGGAGTACTCCTGCGCCGGGCCCAGCCACAGCGCGTAGAGCAGATCGAATTCGAGGTCACGCACCGCGCCGTAGCCGGCGTGGGTGCGCCACCAGCGGGCCACATCGCGCAGGAACTCGCGGTTGCTGTCGCTCTCGCGCACACCCGGTGGCCGGGCCGAGGTCAGCACCTTCGCGCGGTACTGGTTCTCGGTCACCCAGCGCAGATGCTCGACCACCCCGGCGGTCACCCCGGCCCGGGCGTCGGCGCTGACGCCGACCGCCGCCCAGAAATGGCGCTGGTAATCGGCCAGCGCGTGCGCCCACACCTGCCGATACAGCTCCGACTTGTCCGGGAAGTGGTGGTACAGCGCCCCCACGCTGGCCCCGGCGGCATCGCGGATCTGCGTGAGGGTGGCGTCGAGCGCCCCGTTCTCCGCGAACTGCCGCTCGGCCGCCAGCAGCAACCGATCTCGAATCTTCACAAACAGAATTTAGTTCGGTAATCACGGATAGTGCAATACCTACGGACCGGGCAGACTGTTTTCATGCCTCGATGGCTGCTGCACGTGGATCTCGACCAGTTCCAGGCCGCGGTGGAATTCCGCCGCCACCCGGAACTGCGCGGACGGCCGGTCATCGTGGGTGGCAACGGCGATCCCGACGAACCGCGCAAGGTGGTGACCTGCGCGTCCTACCCGGCTCGGGCATTCGGGGTGCGGGCGGGGATGGCGTTGCGCACGGCGGCCCGCAAATGTCCCGAGGCCGTCTTCCTGCCGCTGGACATGGCCACCTACGAGGAGGCGTCGGAGGAGGTCATGTCGCTGCTGCGGACCTTCCCGGGGCGGGTCGAGGTGCTCGGCTGGGACGAGGCGTTCCTGGCCGCCGACGTCGACGACCCGGAGCGGCTGGCCGCCGAGATCCGCGCCGCGGTCGCCACCCTGGACCTGACCTGCTCGATCGGCATCGGCGACAACAAGCTCCGGGCCAAGCTCGCCACCGGCTTCGCCAAGTCCGTCGGCAAGGGCGATCCGGGCGCGGGGGCCCCGGCCGGTTCGCCGACGGGTGTCTTCCGGCTCACCGCCGACAACTGGACCGAACTGATGGCACACCGCCCGACCAGCGCGCTCTGGGGCATCGGCGCCCGCATCGCGAAACGGCTGGCGGACTTGGACATCGAGACGGTGGCGCAGCTGGCCGCGGCCGATCGCGCGGTGCTGGCCGCCGAGTTCGGGCCGTCCACCGGGCCGTATCTGTGGCTGCTCGGCCAGGGCGCCGGTGACACCGATGTGGTTACCGAACCGCGAATTCCGGTGGGCCGCAGCAAGTCCGAGACCTTTCCGCGGGATCTCACCGATCGCGCCGAGATCGGGGCCCAGGTCGAGCGGCTCGCCGCGGAGGTCGCCGAGGAGATGGCGGCGGCCGGGCGCGTCACCCATCGCGTCGGAGTCACGGTGCGTAGCAACACTTTCTACACCCGCACCAAACAGCGCAAGCTGCCCGCTCCCACCACCGATGTGGACGAGATCGTGCAAGTCGCCCGGGAGGTGCTGGACCGGTTCGAGCTCGATCGTCCGATCCGGTTGCTAGGTGTTCGCCTCGAACTGGTCCCGCAGTGAGGCCGCCCCGCCGATCCGAACGGATCGAGCCCGGGCGCGGTTTCGAACCGTATGCGTGCGGCAAGATCAGACAGCAGGACACTTCATGGAAGGCAGCGCATGACCGAGTACCAGACCCTGCGGTTCGAACAGAGCGGCAGTATCGCCCGGATCACCCTGAACAGGCCGACCTCGGCCAACGGCATCGACCACGTGCTCGGCAAGGAGCTGGCGCAGCTGGCGAGCCTGTGTGCCGACGACCCGGCGCTCAAGGTGGTCACGCTGACCGGCGCGGGCAAGTTCTTCTCCGCCGGCGGTGATCTGAAGGCGATGGCCGCGCAGGGCGGTGGCGCCGGGGCGTACGTCAAGGGGCTGGCCGACGATCTGCACCAGGCGATCTCCTCGTTGGCGCGCATGGACGCGCTGCTGATCACCGCCGTGAACGGTGTCGCCGCCGGAGCCGGGTTCAGCCTGGCCGTCACCGGCGATCTGGTGATCGCGGGCGAGTCGGCCTCGTTCACCATGGCCTACACCCGCGCCGGCCTCAGCCCCGACGGTGGCGCCTCCTACTATCTGCCGCGTCTGATCGGGCTGCGCCGCACCCAGGATCTGATGCTCACCAACCGCGCTCTCTCCGCCGGGGAAGCGCTGGACTGGGGCCTGGTGCACCGCGTGGTCCCCGACGACGAACTCCCCACGGCGACAGCGGAACTGGCCGAGCGATTCGCCGCGGGCCCCAAGCACGCCAACGCCAACGTGAAGAAGCTGCTACTGGTCAGCTCCAGCCACAACCTGGAGGAACAACTCGCCCGCGAGTCCGCCTTCATCTCCACCTGCGCCGACTCCCCCGACGGCCAGGAGGGTATCGACGCCTTCCTGAACAAGCGCACCCCAAGCTTCGACTGAACTCGACGGCGGCACATCAAGCGCTTCCGGGGTCGCCGCCCGGCTGTGACGGGGATTCGGACGCACTACGGTGGGTGGCCATGAGCGTCGCTCCGGCCGTGGCACCGGAGTACGGGTCTGTCCGGCGCGGGACGGCGGCCGTCCGGCACGTGTCGCCGATCGCGGTCGCGGCCGTTCTCGTCGTGGCGCAACTGGGCGTGCGCGGCTGGGTGGCGGGCAGCGGATTCTTCTACTGGGACGACCTCATTCTTGTCGGCCGCGCCGGGACGGAACCGCTGCTGTCCTCGGACCTGTTGCTGCACAGCCACGACGGGCATTTCATGCCGCTGGCCTTCGTCGTCGCCTGGGTGGTCACGGCGGTGGCCCCGCTGGACTGGGCCGGGCCGGTGGTCTCGCTGCTGGTGCTGCAAGCGGCGGCGTCGGTGGCGGTGCTCCGGATGCTGATCGTGCTCGATACGGGCCGGACCGGGGCGTCCAGCGCTCCGGGGTGGCGCAATGCCCGCTGGATCATCCTGCTGCCGTTGGTCTTCTACCTCTTCTGCCCGCTGACACTGCCGTCGTTCGCCTGGTGGGCGGCCGCGCTGAACGCCTTGCCGCTGCAGGCGGCGCTGGCCTGGGTGATCGGCGACGCGGTGCTGCTGGTCCGCACCGGACGGCGGCGCTACGCGCTCACGGGCATCGCCGTCTTCGCCGCCGGTCTGCTGTTCTTCGAGAAATGCGTGGTGATCCCGTTCGTCGCGTTCGCCGTGGCCGCGCTGGCCGGTCATATCGACCACCGGTCCGGGGCGATGCGGGCGGTGGTCCGGCGCGCCGCCCCGCTGTGGGCGGGTTCGGCGGTGGTGCTGACTTGCTGGGCGGCCGCGTATTTCGCGGTGCTCGACACCTCCGCCGTCCGCGGCGACCCCGCGAATCTGCGGGACCTGCTGCACAGCGCCACCTCACTGGGCATCGTGCCGACCCTGCTGGGCGGACCGTGGTCGTGGGCCCGGTGGCTGCCGTCCACGCCGTGGGCCGTGCCGCCGGGCTGGGCCGTCGTGCTGTCGTGGATCGCCCTCGGCGGCGCGGTCCTGCTCTCGATCCGGATCCGCGCGCGAGTAATCCCGGTCTGGATCCTGTTGGCCGCCTACGTAATAGCCGCCCAACTCCCGATCGCCCTGATCCGAGGCGGCCCGAACACCGCCGCCGAACTCATGCAGTCCCTGCGCTACCTCGCCGACGTCGCGGTCGTCCTCGCCGCCGCCGCTGCCCTGCTACTCCGTGCCCACCCCCGGACCCGCCGCACCGCCACCGAGCCGACGGATAGCGGTCCCGAGGCCGGCGCGGCGCCCCTCCATACCGACGATTCGGCGAGCGCCCGCCGGACGATATGGCGTGCCCGGGCTCGGGTGGGCGTCGTGGCTTTGACGATCGCTTTCGTGGCGAGCAGTTTGTGGTCGACGGGGACCTTCACGAGATCGTGGGCGGTCAGCCCGGCGCGGACCTATCTCACCACCGTGCGGGCGGATCTTGCCGAGGGTGGGCCTGCGCTGCTGGACCAGGAGGTGCCGTGGGCGGTGCTGACGCCGCTGGCGTATCCGCAGAACCTGGCCAGCCGAGTGCTGGCGCCCGTCGCCCCCGATGCGTTCGCCGACTCGACGCCGCAGTTGCGAATGATCACCGACAGCGGCGAGATCGTCCCGGCGCAGGTGTGGTGGAATCGCGGCATCCGGCCGGGTCCGGAGCCCGGCTGCGGATACCGCATCGAGGGCGAGGCATCGGTGGAACTCGCCCTCGACGGGCCCATGCTCGACAACGGCTGGACCGCCCAGCTGAACTATTTCGCGAACCGGGACGGCCGCGTCGTCGCGGGCATGGAGCACGGCCGCGTCGTCTCCGTGCCGATCCGGGCGGGCCTGCACACGGTGTTCGTCCGGCTGGTCGGCGGCGGGTCCGCGCTCCGGATCGCCTCGCGCACACCAGGACTCGACCTCTGCGTCGGCGCGGGGCCGGTCGGCGTCGCGTCCTACGACCGCTGAGGCGCGCGGACCCTCTATCCTCGGACCCATGCAGTTCTGGGCGATGGTGGCACACGAGACCGACGGCGGCGTGGAACTGGTGCGCGAGGAGGTCGGCGACGATTTCCTCGGTCCCGGCACGGTGACGATCAAGGTGCACTTCTCCAGTGCCAACTTCAAGGACGGGCTGGCCGTCACCCCGGGCGGCGGCGTCGTGCGCGGCTACCCGATCATCCCCGGCATCGACGTGACCGGCGAGGTGGTCGCCTCCGAGGATCCCGCCTTCGCACCGGGCGATCAGGTGATCGCGCACGGCTACGACATCGGCGTCGCACACAACGGCGGCTTCGCCGAATACGCCCGTGTCCCCGCCGAGTGGGTGGTGAAGCTGGACGGGCTGACCACCCGGGAGGCCGCGGCCCTCGGCACCGCGGGCTTCACCGCCGCACTGAGCGTCCAGGCCCTGCTCGACCGCGGCCTGACACCCGACGCGGGCCCGGTGCTGGTCACCGGCGCGACCGGCGGCGTCGGCACCGTGGCGGTGGACATCCTGGCCGGCCTCGGCTTCGAGGTGGTGGCCTCGACCGGCAAGGCCGATGCGGGCGAGCGGCTGGCCGCCCTCGGCGCGAAGTCCGTGATCGGACGGCTGCCGGAGGATCCGGACGCGAAGCCGCGGCCGCTGGCCAAGGCGCAGTGGGCGGGCGCGGTCGACAGCGTCGGCGGCAAATCGCTCGCGCACGTGCTGAGCACGATCCGCTACGGCGGCACCGCGGCGGTGAGCGGCCTGACCGGCGGCACGGGACTGCCCACCACCGTCATGCCCTTCATCCTGCGCGGCGTCGCGCTGCTGGGCATCGATTCGGTGCAGTTCCCCATCGACCAGCGTCGCGAACTGTGGGCTCGCCTGGGCAAAGACCTGAAACCGCGGCATCTTTCGGACTACGAGAACTACGCGCCGGTGACCCGGGCCGCCGAGGTCCTCGACGCGATCCGCGCGGGACGCCATTCGGGCCGCACGGTGCTCGGCGTCGCCGGGGAGTTCTGACAGTTTTGGACTGATCTATCTAAAACTGCTACCCTCCTCGTATGGCACGACCCAGGCAATTCGACGAGGAGCGCGCGGTGGACGCGGCGATGCGCGCGTTCTGGGAGGCCGGTTACGAAGGCACCTCCACGCAGGACCTGTGCGCCGCGACGGGATTGGGCCGCAGCAGCATCTACAACACTTTCGCGGGCAAGCACGAGCTGTACGAGCGAGCGCTGCGGCAGTACATGGCGAGCAAGAACTCCGACACCTTCGCCCTGGTCGACCAGCCCGGGACGGTGCGGGACAAGGTGCGGTCACTGCTGTGGAAAATCGTCGACGCCCCGGCGGACGACCCACTGGGATGTCTGGTCGTGCACGCGACCGTCGAACTCGGCGGGCGCGATCCGGAAGTGACGAAGCTGCTGCGGGCCGACCTGGAGCGCCGGATGACGGCGATCACCGCCATGATCGAGGCCGGGCAGCGCGCCGGTGAGATCGACAATGCCCGCAGCGCAACCGATCTCGCGCATTTCGTGGTCGCGACGATCGGCGGCATGCGGGTGTCGGCGCGGGGCGGCGCGGACCGCCCGACGCTGGAGGCCATCGCGAATGTCGCGCTGAGCTGTCTGTGATGCCACGGTAGGTCGCCGTCCGGCAGGCTGAAATCCGATGGGAGCCGGGCGCTTTCGCGCGCCCTTATTTTGAACTGAATGATCCAAAAAGAAAGGGAGGCCGGTTGCCATGCCGTTGGCCGTCTATATCCTGGGGCTGTCCATCTTCGCCCAGGGCACCTCGGAGCTGATGCTCGCGGGACTGCTCACCGAAATGTCGAGCGACCTCGGGGTTTCCGTGCCACAGGCCGGACTGCTGATCTCCGCCTTCGCGCTGGGCATGCTGGTGGGGGCGCCCGTCCTGGCCGTCGCGACGCAGCGGTGGCCGCGGCGCACCGCCCTGCTCGCCTTCCTCGCGGTATTCCTCGCCGCGCATGTCGTGGGCGCGCTGACCTCCGACTACTGGGTGCTGTTCGGCACGCGCGCCGTGGCGGCGTTCGTCTATGCCGGGTTCTGGTCGGTGGCCGCCGCGACCGCCGTCGGCCTGGTGCCGGGCAACGCGCGCGGCAAGGCGATGAGCGTCGTCGCCGGTGGCCTCACGGTCGCCACCATCGCCGGACTTCCCGCGGGCACCTTCATCGGACAGCATCTGGGCTGGCGCGCGGCGTTCTGGGCGGTCGCGGTGCTGACGGCGCTCGCCATGGTGGGCGTGCTCCTCGAGGTGCCCGATGCGCGCCGCACCGAGGTGCCGCGGATCCGGGAAGAGTTGCGCGCCTTGGCCACCGCGCCGGTGTGGCTGCTCTACGGCACCACCATGCTGGCCACCTCCGCCCTGCTGGTGTCCTTCGGCTACCTGGGCGCGATGCTGACCGAGACGACCGGACTGGCCGAGGGCTGGGTTCCGGTCGTGCTGGCCGTCTACGGCCTCGGCGGCGTGATCGGCATCGTCCTCGGCGGCCGCACCGCCGACGCGCATCCGTCGCGGACGCTGGTGGTCGGTGTCACGGGCCTGACCCTGACCTCGGTGCTGCTCGCGCTCACCGCGCACTTCGTCGTGCCGGTCGTGGTGCTGGTATTCCTGTTGGGCGCCTTCGGTTTCGGGGTCAACCCGGTACTGAACAGCCGGGTGTTCACGCTGGCTCCGGCCGCGTCGACGCTGGGCGCCGCGGGTAATGTCTCGTCGTTCAATGTCGGCATCACCGCCGGTCCCTGGCTCGGCGGCCTGGCCATCGGAGCGGGCATGGGCTACCCGGCGGTGGCGTGGATCGGCGCGGTGCTGGGGGTAGCGGCGCTGGGAGTGGTCGGCTGGTCGAATGCCTTGGCCCGCAAGGAATCCGGCGGCGCGAGTGCGCTATCGGAACGCGAGCCCGCCGCGGCCGAAGCCTGACTCCGGCTGGAGACCCCTTCTCCCAACAGATTTCGAGCGAAGACCGGCCACCCCGTCTTTCGACGGGGTGGCCGGTCTTCGCTCGCAGCGGTCGTGTTCGCCGGGCACGCGGCCTCGACAGCCCTAGGCGGCCACCGGTTCCGGGTCGTCGGCGAACTGGGTGCGGTAGAGCTCGCTGTAGCGGCCGCCGGCGGCGAGCAGGGTGGCGTGGGTACCGCGCTCGACGATGCGGCCGTCCTCCAGGACCAGGATCTGGTCGGCATTGCGGACGGTGGACAGGCGGTGGGCGATCACCAGCGCCGTCTTGCCGTCCAGCGCCTCCGTCAGCGCTTCCTGCACGGCCGCCTCCGAGGTCGAGTCCAGCGAGGCGGTGGCCTCGTCCAGGATCACCACCCGCGGCTGCTTCAACAGCAGGCGCGCGATCGTCAGGCGCTGGCGCTCGCCGCCCGAGAGCCGGTAGCCGCGCTCGCCGACCACCGTGTCCAGCCCGTCCGGCAGTGTGGCCACCAGATCGTGGAGCCGGGCCCGGCGCAACGCGTCCCACAGCTCGCTCTCGGCCGCCTCCGGGCGCGCCAGCAGCAGGTTGGCGCGGATGGTGTCGTGGAACAGGTGACCGTCCTGGGTGACCAGGCCGACCGTGTCGTGCACGGAGCGGGCCGTCAGCCCGCGCACATCGCTGCCGTTCAGGCGGACCGCGCCGGAGTCGACGTCGTACAGCCGCGAAACCAGCTGGGCGATCGTGGATTTCCCGGCGCCGGACGAGCCGACCAGCGCGATCGTCTGCCCCGGTTCGGCGCGCAGCGAAATCCCGTGCAGCACCTCGACTCCGCCGCGGCCGTCGAGGGTCGCGACATCCTCGAGCGAGGCCAGCGACACCTTGTCCGCCGAGGGATAGCCGAAGTGCACGTCCTCGAACTCCACCGAGACGGGGCCCGCCGGAACCGATGTCGCGTCGGGAGCGTCCTCGATCAGCGGTTTCAGGTCCAGCACCTCGAATACGCGCTCGAAACTCACCAGCGCCGACATGATGTCGACCCGGGCACTGGCCAGCGCGGTGAGCGGGGTGTACAGGCGGGTCAGCAGCAGCGACAGCGCCACCACCGAACCGGCGTCGAGCTGTCCGCGCAGGGCGTACCAGCCGCCGAGCCCGTACACCAGCGCCACGGCCAGTGCCGACACCAGCGTCAGCGCGGTGACGAAGACGGTTTGCAGCATGGCGGTGCGGACGCCGATATCGCGCACCCGGCCCGCCCGCGTCGCGAACTCGGCCGACTCCTGGTGCGGGCGGCCGAACAGTTTCACCAGCGTGGCGCCCGGGGCGGAGAACCGCTCGGTCATCTGGGTGCTCATCGCGGCGTTGAGCTGCGCGGCCTCGCGCTGGATCGCGGCCACCCGGACCCCCATGCGTCGCGCGGGAATCATGAACAGCGGCAACAGGACCAGCGCCAGCAGGGTGATCTGCCAGGACAGCCGCACCATGACCGCCAGCGTGAGCAGCAGTGTCACCACATTGGTGACGACGCCCGACAGCGTGGTGCTGAAGGCCCGCTGGGCGCCGATCACGTCGTTGTTGAGGCGGCTGACCAGTGCGCCCGTGCGGGTGCGGGTGAAGAAGGCGATGGGCAGCCGCTGGACGTGGTCGAACACCGCCGTGCGCAGGTCCAGGATCAGGCCTTCACCTATGCGGGAGGACAGCCACCGGATCACGATGCCGAGCGCGGCGTCGACCACCGCGACCGCGCCGATCACCGCCGCCAGCAGCGCCACCGAACCCGGGGCCGCCTGCCCGACGATCTTGTCGACCACCTGCCCGGCGAGCACCGGGTTGGCCACCGACAACACGGCCGACACCACGCTGAACACCAGGAACCCGATCAGCAGCGGCCGGTGCGGCCCCGCGAAACGCAGAATCCGCCGAGCCGTGGCGCGGCTGAGCGCGCGCCGTTCCTGCGGCGCGTGCGCCTGCCGATAGAGCTGACCCCACGCCTCCGACTCGATACTCATCCGGCCACTCCTTCCACTCCGGCCATTCAACCCGAGGGCACCGACACTAAGACCTCAACATTGGTTGAGAGCAACCCTTCCCGCCCGCACAGAAGTTCGCGCACAGCGAACGTGCGGGCACCGGGAAGCAGCGGAGCGCACAGCGAGGAGGGCGGGCAGGAGGTAGCAGCGGAGCGCACAGCGAGGAGGGCGGGCTGCGAGTAGCTGTGGCGCACAGCAAGGAGGGCGGGCTGCGGATAGCAGTGGAGCGCACAGCGAACGTGCGGGCGGCGGGTAGCTGCGGAGCGCGCAGCGAGGAGGGCGGGGAGGGGATGGGTGTGCACCGGAGGGTGTGCGGGGAGCGGGATGTGATGCCCGCAGAGTGGGGCTCGCCCTACCAGGCGACGGGGAGGGACTTGGGGCCGCGCACCAGCAGGCCGGACTTCCACGGCACCGCCTCGCTCGGCACCGCCAGCCGCAATGTCGGAAAGTGTTGCAGCAGAGCGCCGATCGCGATCTGCAACTCCAGCCGCGCCAGCTGCGCGCCGAGGCAGTGGTGCGCGCCGTACCCGAAGGCCACGTGTGGATTGTGCGCGCGGGTGAGGTCCAGCTCGTCGGCGCGGTCGAACACGGACTCGTCGCGATTGGCCGTCGGGGTATTGACGAACACCGCCTCGCCCGCCCGCACGGTCACCTCGCCGAGCCGCACGTCCTCGGTGGCGATCCGGGGCGACGCGCCGCCCGCCCCCAACTGCACGAAGCGCAGCAGTTCCTCGACCGCGCCGGGCAGCAGATCCGGCCGGACCTGCAGCAGTTCCCAGTACCGCCGCTCGGTGAGCAGCAGATAGACGAAGTTGGCGATCTGGTTGGCGGTCGTCTCGTGCCCCGCGATCAACAGCGTGATACCCAGATTGACCAGCTCCTTCTCGCTGAGCCGGTCGTCATTGTCGCGGGCGGTGACCAGCGCGCCGAGCAGATCGTCGGTCGGCCGCGCGCGCCGCTGTCCGATCAGTTCGGCGAGATACTCCTCGAATCCGAGGCGCCCGGCGGTGATCTGCTCGCGGGTGTAGGCGGTGGTGGACAGCATCATGTCGGAGAAGTCGCGGAACCGGTGCTGATCGCGCGGCGGCACGCCGAGCATCTCGCAGATCACGGTGACCGGCAGCGGCAACGCGAAGTGCTGGACCAGGTCGGCCGGTGCGCCGGACCGTTCCAGCGCCGCCAGCCGCTCCGTCACGATCTCGTGCGTGCGCGGGCGCAGCTGCTCGACCCGGCGGCCGGTGAACGCCTTCACGACCAGCTTGCGCAGCCTGCTGTGTTCGGGCGGATCCATGCTGAGCAGCGAATCCGAGCGGGCCGGCACCGGCGTGGTGCGCGGGACGTCCTCGCGGTCCGCGGCGGCGGCGCGGCTGAACCGCCGGTCGGCGAGCACCAGTTTGACGTCGTCGTAGCGGGTGACCAGCCAGCCCTCGCCGCCGTAGGGCAGCCGGATGCGCGAAACCGGTTCCTCCCGCTGAAGTTTCGTCATCAGCGGATGCATGTCGAGACGGACGGGCTCACCGAACGGGTATCGGCGGACCTCGGTCGGCACGGTCATGCGTTCTCCCTTCCCGACGCCGGTGGGTCGCCCACCGATGTAAGCGCTCGCTTACTTACCTAAGGTAAGGGATCTCACATTCCGCGTCAACGGTGCCAATCCCCTTACGCCGGTGGGAAATTCGTATCCACGCCGGGCAGCAGCGCGTGCGCGGCGCGCAGCACGTGCCGGGCGACATCGGCCGGATCGGCACTGGCCAGCGGCTCGCGGCGGTGCACGGACCGCATCAGCCCGATGCCCAACAGCCAGGACAGCAGCAGGTCGGCGCGCAGCGCGCCGTCGGGTTCGTCGGTGAGTTCGGACAGCGCCCGGATGTACTCCTCGCCCAGTTCCCGGCGGATGGCCGAAGCGCCCTCATCGTGTCCGCCGGAGCGCAACGCGGCCTGCAACCAGTACCCCTGTGTCGTCGTATCGGCCGGGGTCAGGGAGCGCGCCAGCAACCGCGCCAGCAGCCCGTCGACCGGCCCATCCGCCAGCACCCGCCGCCCGCGGTCGGCGATCGCGGCGCGGAACAGGTCGTCCTTGCTGCCGAAGTAGCGGAACAGCAGGGCCTGGTTCACCCCGGCGCGCGCCGCGATGTCGCGCACCGTGGCGCGCTCGTACCCGCGCTCGGCGAACAGCTCCTGGGCGGCCGTCAGGATGGCCGCCCGGGTCGCGGCCGCGTCCCGTTTCCGGCCGCTCGGCGCGTTCTCGCTCGACATCGATCCTCCGCTCTCCCGCTCTCGATAGACGCCCGAGGCCGGAACAGCAGCGTAGGCCACGACCGAAACAGGCAAAACGGGCTCGCGCCGCAGGACCGGCCGCCGCGCGCGCCCCGGGAATAGTGTGGCGATATGACCGACTCGTGGGTGCAGGCGCTGCGCGACCGGATCGGCGGCGAGGTCGACGACTCCGAACGCCGCCGGGCGGAGTACTCCTCCGACGCCTCGAACTACCGCGTGCTCCCCGCCGCCGTGGTGTATCCCCGCCGCGACGAGGACGTGGCGGCGGCGCTGGAGTTCGCCCGTGCCGAGGGGCTGCCGGTCACCGCGCGCGGTGCGGGCACCTCGGTGGCGGGCAACGCCATCGGCGCCGGACTGGTCCTCGACTTCAGCAGACACATGCACGCCGTGCTCGAGGTCGATGCCGAGAACCGCTGGGCGCGAGTACAACCGGGAGTCGTGCTGGCGGCGCTGCAACGGCGCGGCGCGGCGCACGGCCTGCGGTTCGGCCCCGACCCGTCCACTCAGAACCGCTGCACGCTGGGCGGGATGATCGGCAACAACGCCTGCGGGCCGCACGCGGTCGCCTGGGGCCGGACCTCGGACACCGTGCGCGCCTTGCGGATTCTCGACGGCGCCGGCGCCGAGCGGACACTGGCCGACGGCCTGGCGGCGGTGCCCGGCCTCGCCGAGTTCGGACGTGCCCGGCTTGCGCTGATCCGCACCGAATTCGGCAGATTCGAGCGGCAGGCCTCCGGCTACGCGCTGGAACATCTACTGCCGGAACGAGTTTCGTCGGCCGCCAAGGCGTTCGTCGGCACCGAGGGCACCTGCGGCCTGCTGCTGGAGGCCACCGTCGCGCTGGTGCCGGTGCCGCGGGCCACCGTGCTCGTGGTCCTCGGCTACCCCGACATGCCCACGGCCGCGGACGATGTCGGCGCGGTCATGGCGGGCGCGCCGATCGCCGTGGAGGGCATCGACGCGAAGCTGGTCGACGTCGTGCGCGCGCACCGCGGCCGGGTCCCCGAGTTACCGGCCGGCGGCGGCTGGCTGTTCGTCGAATTCGCCGGTGACACCGCCGACGAGGCGCGGGACCGGGCCACGGCGCTGTGCGCGGCAGCGAACGCGCTGGACAGCCGGATCGTCACGAATCAGGAAGAGGCGGCGCGACTGTGGCGAATCCGGGCCGACGGCGCGGGACTGGCCGGGCGCACCCCGGACGGCAATCCGGCGTGGCCGGGCTGGGAGGACGCCGCGGTGCCGCCCGAGCGGCTCGGCGACTACCTGCGTGACTTCGAGGAGTTGCAGCGCGCGCACGGGGTGGACGGCCTGCTGTACGGGCACATCGGCGACGGCTGCATCCACGTGCGCCTGGATCTGCCGATCGCCGATGCGCCGCAACGGTTCCGGGCCTTCCTCGAGGACGCCGCCGACCGGGTGGTGCGTTTCGGCGGCTCGCTGTCGGGGGAACACGGCGACGGACGAGCGCGCTCGGAACTGCTGGCGCGCATGTACTCTCCCGCCGCGCTGGCCGCGTTCGCCGAATTCAAGGCGCTGTTCGACCCGGACGGCGTCCTCAACCCCGGCGTGCTGGTGCGGCCCGAGCCGATCGACGCGGACCTGCGCGTGACGGGCGTGCCGCCGGTTCCCCCGCGGGGCGGTTTCGCCTTCCTCGCGGACGGCGAGCTTGGCGCCGCCGTCCATCGCTGCGTCGGAATCGGCAAGTGCCGCGCGGACACCCGAGCCACCGGCGGCTTCATGTGCCCGTCGTATCTGGCGACCGCCGACGAGAAGGACAGCACCCGGGGCCGGGCCCGAGTACTCCAGGAGGTCGTGCGCGGCGCACTGGACTGGCGGTCGGCCGCGGTCGCGGAGTCGCTGGACCTGTGCCTGTCCTGCAAGGCCTGCGGTTCGGACTGCCCGGCCGGGGTCGATATGGCCACCTACAAATCCGAGGTGCTGCACCGCCGCTACCGGCACCGCCCGCGTCCGCTCGATCACTATGTCCTGGGCCGGATGCCGAGCTGGCTGGCGCTGGGCACCCGCATGCCGCGCCTGTTCAATGCCGTGAGCGGACTCGGGCCGCTCCGCCGTCCGGGCCTGCGCGCGGTCGGCATCGATCCGCGCCGCGAAGTGCCGCGGTTGGCGGACAAGAGCTTTCGTGCGATGTGGGCGGAACGGACCGCCGAGACCAGCGACGCGCCGAGTGCCCACGGCACACCGGAGGTGATGTTGTGGATCGACACCTTCACCGACGCGTTCGAACCCGAGATCGCCTGGGCCGCTGTGCAACTGATCGAATCGCTGGGCCATCGGGTGCGAATTCCCCGCCGCCGGGTCTGCTGCGGGCTCACCTGGATCAGCACCGGCCAGCTCGACGGCGCCCGAAAGCGGTTGCGCGCCACGCTGACCGCCCTCGACGAGCACGTCCGCGCCGGTGGCGTCGTGGTCGGGCTGGAACCCTCGTGCACCGCGGTCCTGCGCTCGGACCTGGTGGAACTGCTACCCGGCGATCCGCGCGTGGCGGCCACCGCCGCCGCGGTCCGCACGCTCGCCGAATTCCTCGAACAGCAGCCCGGCTGGCAGCCGCCCGACCGCTCCGGAGAGCGAGTTTTGGTGCAGCCGCACTGTCATCAGCACGCGGTCACCGGTTTCGACGCCGACCGTCGCATACTGCGCCGAGCCGGCGCCGAGGTCACCGAAATCACGGGTTGCTGTGGACTTGCCGGAAACTTCGGCATGCAGTCGGGCCATTACGACATATCGGTGGCGGTGGCGGAGAACGGACTCCTGCCCGCCCTCCGTACCGCCGACTCCGCCACGCCATTCCTCGCCGACGGATTCTCCTGCCGCACCCAGGCCGCTCAGCTGGCCGGTCGGACCGGCCGCCACCTGGCCCAATTCCTCACGGGGCGATGACTTTTCGGTAGGTGCGGGTGGTGCGGGCTCAGCTGCCGAACGGCAGGGTGCCCGGCGGGATCTGGTAGCCGGAGCTGCCGGCGGATACGCCGCCCCAGGCGTTGAGTAGCCAATTCAGAACATTGGTGATCATTGAAACCTCCGTCGCGGCATATGCCGACCGATTGCCTGTGTGATCAATCGGTATCGAGATCGCCGTATGTGATAGTCCCGTTACAAGCTACTGGTCAGTCATGGTGCGCCGCTATCCCCAGTAGTGGATGTCACGAAACCTCATATGGCGCACCTCACTTTTCTGTGACGGGCCCGGTGTGCCACCGGAACCGGACCGGGGCCACAATGTCCCGGTGGCAACGGAGATCGACGGCGCGGCGCGCACGGTGACCGCGGACCGCCCGATCGATCTGGCGCACACCGTGGCGCCGCTGCGGCGCGGCCCCGGCGACCCCTGCCATCGGGAGACCCCGGACGGAGCGCACTGGCACGCGTCCCGGATGCCGACGGGCCCGGTCACCTACCGGCTGGTCCAGGCCGGGCCGTGCGCGGTGGCGGCCCGGGCGTGGGGTGCGGGCGCGGCGGAGTTCCTCGATCGGCTGCCGCACATGCTGTGCCTCGACGAGGACCTCGGCGGCTTCGCGCCGGAACACCCGAAGATCGCCGAGGCGCACCGCCGCTTCCCGGGGTTGCGGATGCTGCGCACCGGCCTGGTGTTCGAGACGCTGGTGCCCTCGGTGCTCGAGCAGCGGGTGCACACGGTCTCGGCGCGGGCGTCCTGGCGCAAGCTGGTGTGGGCGCACGGCGACCCGGCTCCCGGTCCCACTCCCGCGCCGATGCGGGTGGCCCCGGACGCCGAGACCTGGCGCTACCTGCCGTCGTGGACCTATCACCGCGCCAATGTCGACCCGCAGCGGGCCAAGACGATCGTGCTCGCCGCGCGGATGGCCGACAAGCTGGAGCAGGCCGCCGCGATGGACCATGCCGCGGCCGCGCGGCGGCTGTGCGCGGTCCCCGGGATCGGCGTGTGGACGGCCGCCGAGATCGCGCAGCGCGCCTTCGGTGATCCGGACGCGTTGTCGGTGGGCGATTTCCACCTGGCCGCCATCGTCGGCTGGACCCTGCTCGGCCACGCGATCGACGACGCCGCCATGATCGAATACCTGGAACCGCTGCGCCCGCACCGGTATCGAGCCGTCCGCCTCCTGGAGATCTCCGGCCAGGCCCGCAAACCCAAATTCGCGCCCCGCACCCCACTGGTCGACATCAGCCGGATCTGACCGCGGCCTCCGCCGCGGCGCGGGCGCGAGCGAGCGCTTCCGGCACCGGAATCCGGCCGAGGAACATCTCGCCGAACACGTTCTGAATGGCTTCCAGCGCGGCGGTGAAACCCGGGCCTCCGCCGGAGGATATGCGCGGACCGGCCAGCACGTCGAAGAACGGCGACACGTCGATTCCCTTGGCGGCCCAGTAGTCTCGGTAGATCTGTTGATCGGCGACCACCGCCGGGACAGTAGCGCCGCCCTGCACGAGATACCGGTTGCCCGCACCGCCCAGCCAGGCCAGCGCCCGGCGCACGGCATCGGGATGCGCGCTCGCGGCATTGCCCGCGACACCGATGGCGTTGTTCGTGCTCACCCGGCCGACCGGCCCGCGCGGCAGCATCGCGATGCCCCAGCCGAAGGGGGCCTGCCGGGCGATCTGCGCCAGGTTGTAGGTCCCGGACTGGAACAATGCCAGCTTCCCTTGCAGGAAGGCGTTTTTCGCGAAGTCGCTGTCGGTCTCGGTATCGGCGGCCGAGGGGGCGAGGCCGTCGGCGACCAGGCGGGTCAGGTAGGTGAAGGCCGCGGCGCCCTGCGGGCTGTCGAACACGAATCGATCGTCGCGCTGGAACCGTCCGCCCGCCGACCCGAGATAGGGCAGTTCGATCGACTGGAAGTCGTTGGCCGCGTTGTACGCCCACGGCGCGACGGCGGACAGGCGGCGCAGCAGCGGCCGGAACGTATCGTCGTTGCCGGACCCCCAGCGCACCGCGTCCAGCTCCGCGGGCTCCACGCCCGCCGCCGCGAGCAGCTCCCGGTTGTAGAAGACCGCCGTGCCGCCGTCCACGAATTGCGGTACGGCCCAGAGCTTTCCGCTCCGGGTGTATTGGGTGACCGCCGCCGGATCCCACTGCCGCGCCGCGTCCGGGCCCAGCGCCGCACCGACATCGACGAGTCGCCCCGCGTCGGCGTAATCCTCGTACTGATTCGTCCAGAACAGGTCGTCGGCGGTGCCACCGGCCACGTCCAAGCGCAGCTTCTGCTGATAGGAAGCCCACGGCACCACCGTGATCCGCAGCTCGAGATCGGGGTTGGCGCGCTCGAAGGCGGCCAGGGACTCCCGATACGGGGCAACGAACTGCTCGTCCCAGATGCGCAACCGGAGCACGGTGCGACCCGAGCCGTCGTCGGCGCGCCCCAGCCACAGCGCCGCCGCGACCAGCAGCACCACGCTCAGCGCGATCCCGAGCAGTACCCGCGTGGAGGTCTTCATTTCAGCCCCGTCCACGCGATCGACCGCAACACCTGGCGCTGGAACACCAGGAACAGCACCACGAGCGGCACGATCGCCAGCGTCGTGGCGGCCAGCACCAGCGTCCACTGCGCGTTGTACTGCGTCTGCAAATTCGCCGTCGCCACGGTCAGCACCCGCCAGGTGGGGCCGCTGCTCGCCACCAGGGGCCACATGAAGTTGTTCCACTGCGTGACGATCGTGATCAGCGTCAGGGTGGCCAGGATCGGCCGGCTCATCGGCACCACCACGTGCACCAGCAGATCCACGGTATTCGCGCCGTCGAGCCGGGCGGCGCCGAGCAATTCTTCGGGAATGGTCCGAAAGTACTGGCGCAGCAGGAATATCGCGTAGGGCGACCCGAACACGAACGGCAACACCAACGCCCAGAACGTATTCAGCCACCCCAGCTTCGCGAACATCAGATACAGCGGGATCAGCGTGACCATCGGCGGCACCATCATGGTGCCCAGGTAGATCCAGAACAGCACCTCGCGGCCCCGGAACTCGGTGCGCGCGAAGGCGTATGCCGCGAGGACCGAGGTGATCAGCTGGCCGCCGGTGATGAACACGGTCACCAGCGCGGTCACTACCGCGGCCCGGCCCAGCCCGCCCTGATCGAGCACGGTCCGGAAGTTGTCCGCCGTCACCGGATTCGGCGGCGCGAGCGGCGAGTCCGCGGCGAGCCGGCCGGGCGTCTTCACGGCGGTGAGCGCACTGAGCACCAGCGGTGCGACGGTCAGCAGCGCACCCGCGCACAACGCGAGATAGACGGCGCCGGTGCGCATCGCCTCGGTCGGCCCACGCGAGTTCTCAGTACTCATAGGTGGTCCTGTTCCGGAAGTAGCGGTGCTGTACCAGCGTGATCGCGAACATCACCGCGAAGACCACCAGCGCCATCACCGCCGCCCGCCCCGGCCGCGCCGCGCCGAACGCCTCGGTGAACATCCGCATCGCCACCACCTCGGTGCGATCGCCCGGCCCGCCGCCGGTCAGGGCGTACACGGTGTCGAAGGTCTGGAACGCCGTCAGCACGCCGGTGACCAGGACGAAGAACATGGTGGGCCGCAGCAGCGGCAGCACCAGCCAGCGCGTCCGCCGCCAGCCCGTCGCGCCGTCCAGCGCCCCGGCCTCCAGGATGTCGCGAGGAATGGCCCGGATCCCGGCCACGAAGAACAACGCCACGTACCCGAAATTCATCCAGATGCTCACCGCCGCAACGGAAGGCAGGGCCAGCGCCGGGTCGGACAGCCATTCCACCCGCCGCCCCAGCACCGCGTTCAGCGCGCCGTCCGTCGGCGCGAACAGCCACTGCCACACCACGCCCACCGCGACCGGCGCGCACATCCACGGCAGCGCGTACACCACCCGCAGCACCGCCCCGCCCCGCCGCCGGGCCAGCGGCGCCGCGACCGCGAAGCCGAGCACGGTCTGCGCCGGCACCACGATCGCCGTCAGTGCCAGCGTCACCAGCAGCGCGTGCCCGAACTCCCGATCCGACAGCACCGACCGCCAGTTCCGCAGTCCCGCGAACTCCATGGGCCCCAGCAGGTTCCAGCTGTGCAGGCTCAGCCACGCCACCACCACGATCGGCAGCAGCAGGAAGCAGCCCATCCCCACCAGACTCGGCAACAGCAGTACGTAGCTCGTCACGACACGACGAACCGCCCGTCGGTTCATGTCACGCGACGCTACCCGCGGGGCGTCCCGGATTCAGTCCTTGGGCCCGCCGGCGACGTAGATCACCTGGCCGGAAACGAATCCCGCGCCCTCGCTGACCAGGAACGACGCGGTGTGCGCGATATCCTCCGGGCGGCCCACCCGCTGCACCGGGATGGCCGCGGCGTTGGCCTGCTGGAAGTCCTCGAAGGAGACGCCGACGCGGGCCGCGGTGGCCGCGGTCATATCCGTCACGATGAAGCCGGGCGCGATCGCGTTGGCGGTGATGCCGAACTTGCCCAGTTCGAACGCCAGCGTCTTGGTGAAGCCCTGCATGCCCGCCTTGGCCGCGGAGTAGTTGGCCTGACCGCGGTTGCCCAGCGCCGAGGTGCTCGACAGGTTCACGATGCGCCCCCACTTGGCGTCCACCATGTATTTCTGGACCGCCCGGGTCAGCAGGAAGGCACCGCGCAGGTGCACGCCCAGCACCGTGTCCCAGTCGTCGACGCTCATCTTGAACAGCAGGTTGTCACGCAGCACCCCGGCGTTGTTGACCACCACGGTCGGCGCGCCCAGTTCCCGCTCCAGCTGCTCGACCGCCGCCGCCACGGCCGCCTCGTCGGAGACATCCGCCCCGAGCGCGACGGCCCGGCCGCCGGCCTCGGTGATCGTCCGCACGGTGTCGGCGCAGTTCGCGGCGTCCAGGTCCAGCACGCCGACCCGCATGCCGTCGGCGGCGAGCCGGGTGGCGATCGCCGCGCCGATCCCGCGCGCGGCTCCGGAAACTACGGCCACTCGTTCGGCCATCGACATCCTCCGTTCTCGAATCGACAGGTCACTCGACCCACAGCGACCAGGTTCCCGACCCCCGCCCCTCGCAGACTAGAGCGTGGCCGTCGGTGGTGCGGGCGGTGGTGTCGGTGCCGGGGATGCATTTCGTTCCGCCCTCGTGCACGGCCGTCGTCACCGTGTACGGGCCGGCCCAGCGGTATCCGCTGCCGCCGCGCAGGCACAGCAGCGTGCCGCCGTCGGACCCCGAGCCGATGCGACCGGCATCGGCCTGGGTGCACGCCTCCCCCTTGGCGACGGCGGGCGGTGCGACCGGAGCCGGGGCCGCGGCGACGGTCGTGGTGAGCGCGGGCGCCGAAGTGGGTGCGGCCGTGACGGTGACGACGGTGGTGGCCGACGCCGGGGTCGGGTCGCTACGTAAGACGGTGCGCGGCACCGTCACTCCGCTCAGCACCAGCACCCCGGCGAGGACCACGACCTCGAGAATCCCGATCAGCAGCGCGAACATGGCCATCGCCCGCCCGCGCGGATGACCGAACGAGATGAGCCCGAACACCAGCGCCACCGGAAACAGCCCGAGCAGCGCCGCGATCAACGCGATGATCGAGTACGGATTGACGATCGGCGGAACCTCGACCCGTAATCGTCCCGTCCGCCGCCTGCTCTGGGTGTTGTCCCAGCGTTCCTCGTCCTCGGGATCGGCGCGGCGCCGGTTCGGCGGGCCCTCCCAGTACTCGTCCTCGGATTCGGGCGCCTGGGCGCGCCGCCGGTTCCGCGCGGCCTCCCAGCGATCCTGGCCCGCCTCGGCTTCCGGCGCGTAGCGGCCGTCGGGCGCGGCCGACCAGCGGCCGTCGTCGGCGGGCGGTGCGGGCGGGCGACCGGGCTGCTGATCCCAGTAGTCGTCGTCGGGTTCGCTCCGCGGGGCGCGGCGGGCGTTCCAGTCCTCGTCCGGTTCGGCCACAGGCCAGCGCTCGTTGCCCGGCGCCACCGGCCGGTGCTCGGGCTCCGCGGGTAGCCTGCGGACCATAGAAGTTCCTCTCACCTACTCGTGCAGGAACCTCGACAAGCGGACCCGCCCCGATACCCAGAAGGATAGGGGTACGCCCCGCCGCCGCAACCGGTGGCAGCTCAGCGCCTCACAGGGACGCCACGCACACCACGAACTTCCGCTGGTTGTACACGAAGCCGCGATCGCCGGTCGAGCACTCGTTGACGTTCGCGGTGCCCTGCTTGATCTCCACCACGCGCACGCCCTTCGGGGGGCGGGCGCCGCACTCGATCGGCTTGGGGGTGTCGCTGCTCATGTCCATGCAGCCGCCGACCACCCAGTTGATGTCGAGGCACAGCGAGCCGGCGTTCGGCTCGGCGGCGGTGTAGGACCGGTCGACGTCGGCCGGGCAGCGCTTGGCCGGATCGGCCTTGTCGACGACCTTGTAGCTGGAACCGGTGCTGCCACAGGTGGACTTGCTGACGGCCGGGTCGCCGCCGCCGAAGGCCACGCAGTCACCGACGTTCAGCTCGATCTCGGCCGGGTCCTTGCGCAGCGCGGCGTCCTTGTTGACCGCGGGCGCGGCCGTGGGCGCCGGTTCGGTAGAGGACTCAGCGGGATTCGGGACCACGAGCCCCGGTTGTCCCTGCGTGGTCGCGCTCGGCGTGGCGGTGGTGGCCGCCTGTGTCCGCACGGGGGTGGGTTCGTCGTCGCCCATCAGCGACAACACGGCTGCGGCGAGACATGCCGTCGAGAGCGCGGCCGCGATGACGAAACCCGCCAAAGTGAATCCGGCATGGATGCGTCGGCGCGACACGTGCCATCCTCCAGTGTGTCGGCTTCGAACCATCACTGGCGAGATCCGAAGTGTGAGAGTGCAAGTCGAAGACACGTAGTGCATACACCAAACGGAGCCGCGCGTCGAGTCGAAGGCGCACAAAGGTCACAATTCGGCAACGAAGCTCCGCGGCATCTCGCCAATCGCACCCTCCGGCAACAAGAGTCGGGCGCTGTATGTCGCCGACCGGGCGCGCCAGGGCTCGGTGTGAATTAAGAGTATAAAAAGGATATCAGAGGATGAAGCTCGGCAGGCTCGCCGCCACCACCCTCATGGCTGTCGTCGCCGTGGGCATCACAGCGGGAACCGTGAACGCCACACCGTCATCGGCCCCCACTCGCGAACTGACGTCGTCGGGCGTCGATCAGGGCGTCGCCTATCACTCCACGCTGTCCGAGGACGAACGCGTGCTCACCACCACCGTCGACGGCGGCCGGTTCGAAACCGTCGACAACGGCAGCAAGGTCGCGCTGCGCTCCGCCGAGGGCGCCGTGATCGCCGAGGTGCCACTGACTTTCGAGGTTCGCGGCAACCGCCTGCCGGTGGCCCAGCAGATCAGCGCGGACGGCCGCACACTCGCCCTGACGCCGGATGCCAAGGGCGCGAACATCGGTGAGCTGCAGCCGGTGGATCCGATGAGCCGGCTCGTGAGCGAACTCAACAACAACGTCGTCGGCATGGTCGCCGGCGGGCTGATCGGCGGCCTCATCGGCGCCGTGCTCGGCATGTTCTTCCTGAGCTGGCTCACCGGTCCGATCGGTCTGCTGGTCGGCGCGCTGGCCGGCGGCGCGATCATGGGCGGTCAGCCCTTCGTCGATGCCCTGATGGGCGTCGTCGCCGGGTAGCCCTGCGGCACACTAGGTTTCGTCGATCGGGCGCTCTCCGACCAGAGCGATCCGGAGGCTGAGCAGCCACCCGGCGAACCACAGCAGCAGGCGGTCGTAGTTGTCCAGCCCGGCGTGCGCGGGGCGGTGTCGTATCCCCACGCGCCGGGCGGACGCGGCATGCCGGGCCGGTCCGACGCGGGCGGTCGTGCGTGGCACCCGGCGGCCGGGCGCCGGCGTGTGCCGAGGCGGCCGCGCGGCGCGGCGGGCCGCGTGCCGCGTGGGGACGGCGCTGCGCGTCTCGGGCAGCCGGACCACCGTGCGGCCGTTCTCCCGGGCGATCACGGCATGGCCCGTTCGTCGAGCACGCAGCGCCCCTGCTCCACCAGTACGGTGCGGGCGCGGCGGCGCACCTTGCAGGTGTCCACGGTGCAGTCGATGTGCAGTTGCATTGCGGCGTGGGCTTGTTCGGCGGTGAGGATGCCCGGATCCACGCCGCAGCGCAGCAATCCGGCGACCGGTAGGTGCAGGCTGGTCAGTTGCATGCCGGTACCCCCGGCGCCCCCGCCACGGCTTGCCGGGACCGGCGGCCGGGTGGTGGCGCCGGGTCGTCCCAGGGCTGCTGGTGAATAGCCATACCGACGGCTTCCAGTGGGGTCAGGCCGAACTCGTCGGCGAGCCCGCCGACGGCGTCGAGCAGCGGCGGCACCACTTCGGCAACCTGTAGCGCGGCGACCGCCTGGGTGCCGGTGAGGGTGCGGCCGGGAAGATAGGACACCACCCAGCTTTCGTGTCCGACGCTGCGGGCGCGATGCGGGGTTAGGTCGCTGGTCATCAACGACGACCCGATGACGTGTACAGCCATGACTCCTCGTTCCTGCGTGCGATTCCAGATCCTGTGCCGTCGCTGGCACACTTCCAGCATCCCGCAACTGGACGGTTGCCAAGCCCGATTTGGATATCCATAGGGAATTCGCGCGAATCTCCAGCAGCGAATCCACCTGGGGGAGCAAGATTCTCCATAGTGGACGAAAGGCATCCGAGAGAACGGAGTGCGCTGTGTCTGAGAATTCTGTGAACGCGTCGTCGACGCTCCCCCGCCGCCAGCTCGGAAGGTACCTGCGGGACTGGCGAACTCAGGCCGGGCTGACCATCGCGGAGGCCGCCCGGCTGATGGAGTGGGGCGCCAGCACGCTGCAGCGGCTCGAGAAGGGCCAGGCAGATCGCATCCGCACCATAGACATTCAGGAGCTGTGCCGCATATACGGCATTCCGGACGACATCGCCGAGGGCCTCAAGGGCCTGGCCCAGCAGGCCGCCGTCAAGAGCTGGTGGCACGCCTACGGCGACCTCATCCCCGAAAACTTCGACGTCTATGTGGGTTTGGAGGCCTCGGCGCAACGGCTGACCTCCTACCAGTCCGAACTGGTGCCGGGCCTGCTACAGACCGCCGAGTACGCCCGCGCGCTCAACGGCCTCGGCTATCCCGACGACAGCGAGGCCGAAGTGGAGCGCCGCGTGCAGTTGCGACTGCAGCGGCAGGCCTTGATCACTCGCAAAACTCAGCCCGCGACGGTGGATGTCGTACTGGGAGAATCGGTCTTGCGCCGCGTCGTCGGAAGTGCAAGGGTGATGTCGGCGCAGCTACGGCACCTGGCCGACCTGAGTACCAGGGAAAATGTCACGCTGCGCATCCTGCCCTTCGCGGCCGGTGTCCCCCTGGGTCTTTCGACCGGCCCGTTCGTGATCCTCGAATTCGGAACCGACAGCAAGGGGCAGCCGGTGGAGCCGCCCGTGGTGTACGTGGAGGGCTTCACCGGAGATCTGTATCTCGAGAGACAAGGTGACGTGCGGCGGTATCGACGGGCGCACGAGAGCCTGTTGCGTTGCGCGCTGGACGTTCCCGCGAGTAGGCACCTGCTGCGGCAGGTCGCGAAGGATTACACGGCATAAGTGGTCGAGGGCAGTGTGCACGAACACGCCCCCGCTCGGAAAGGACGCAGGATGAGCAGTGAGTTGGTCGGCGCCCGATGGTTCAAGAGCAGCCGTAGCGGCGCGGGCAAGGAGTGCGTCGAGGTCGCGTTCCTGGCCGACGGGCGCGTCGGCGTCCGGGACAGCAAGAATCCCGGCGGCCCGGCGTTGATCTTCGGTTCCGACGAGTGGGCCGGATTCGTCGACGGCGTGCGCGGCAGCGGAATCGGCCGCGCCTGACCATCTCTCGGGCGGGTCGTTGCCGAGTGCCGGCGACGGCCCGCTCCGCATTGTCCGGCCGCGCCGATTCCACCGCGTGCGAGCAGCGCGAAGATGATCACGAATCGGCGGCCGTTGTGCAACGAATGAATGTTTGCCCGCGCAATGAACGGGTATCCGACATTTTGTGGACCGTGGGCTCAGGAACACCTCTTCCCGGTACCGCAAACCGCTCCCCGGCGATTGGGTGGAACGCCTGATCGTAGGGATGCTGTTCGTGGTATCCGCGGTGGGTGTGTACATGTTGACCGGGGCCGTGCTGTCGGCGTTATTGGTCGGATTGCTGGTCGCGGTGGTCGCCATCGGCGTGGTGACCCAACTCTGACGCTCGCGCCGCCGTTCCCGCCGCCCGGGTCCCCCGATCGAGCCCGGGCGTTTAGTTCCCCGAAAGGCCTTGCGGCCTAACGACGGAACAGTTTGTTACCCAGCCAGACGATCGGATCGTATTTCCGATCCGCCACGCGTTCCTTCATCGGGATCAGCGCGTTGTCGGTGATCTTGATGTGCTCGGGGCACACCTCGGTGCAGCACTTGGTGATATTGCAGTAACCGAGGCCGAATTCGTCCTGCGCCATATCCCGGCGGTCGGCCACGTCCAGCGGATGCATTTCCAGCTCCGCGATGCGCATCAGATAACGAGGGCCGGCGAAGGCCTCCTTGTTCTCCTCGTGATCGCGCACCACGTGACAGGTGTTCTGACACAGGAAACATTCGATGCACTTGCGGAACTCCTGCGAGCGCTCCACGTCGCGCTGCTGCATGCGGTACTCGCCCGGCTTCAGGTCGTCCGGCGGCGTGAAGGACGGGATCTCGCGCGCCTTCCGATAGTTCAGCGACACATCCGTCACCAGATCGCGGATCACGGGGAAGGTGCGCAGCGGGGTCACCGTGATCACCTCGTCGGTGTCGAAGGTCGACATCCGCGTCATGCACAGCAGCCGCGGACGGCCGTTGACCTCCGCCGAACACGAACCGCACTTGCCCGCCTTGCAGTTCCACCGCACCGCCAGATCGGGCGCCTGGGTGGCCTGCAAGCGGTGGACGATGTCGAGCACGACCTCGCCCTCGTTCACCTCGACGGTGAAGTCCTGCAGCTCGCCACCCTCGGTGTCGCCGCGCCATACTCGGAACCGGGCGTCGTAACCCATTGCTACGCATCCCCTTTCGCGGAGGTGGTGGCCGCGGGATGGGCGGCGAGTTCCTCCGAGGTGTAATACTTTTCGAGTTCGTTCAGGTCGAACAGGGCGAGCAGGTCGTCGCGCATCGGATCCTGGTCCGCCGGTGTCACCGTCACCGCGGGCACGGTCCGGTCGGCCTCGTCCGGGTCCACCCGGCACACCAGCAGCCGGTGCCGCCAGGCCGGGTCCATCTGCGGATGGTCGTCGCGGGTGTGTCCGCCGCGGCTCTCGGTGCGCAGCAGCGCCGCCTGCGCGACACATTCGCTGACCAGCAACATGTTCCGCAGATCCAGGGCCAGATGCCAGCCCGGGTTGAACTGCCGGTGGCCCTCCACGGTGACGCTGTCGAAGCGCTCGCGCAGTTGGCCGAGCTTCTCGATCGCCTCCCGCAGTTCGTGCTCCTTGCGGATGATGCCGACCAGGTCGTTCATCGCCTGCTGCATGTCGGTGTGCAGGGTGTACGGGTTCTCGCCCGCGCCGGTGCCCGGCGGATCGAACGGCGCCAGTGCGGTTTTCGCGGCGTCGGCCAGGTCGCCGTCGGTGACGGCCGGACGTTCGCCGCCGAGCTGTTCGACGTAACTGGCAGCGCCCAGCCCGGCCCGGCGGCCGAAGACCAGCAGGTCCGACAGCGAGTTGCCGCCGAGCCGGTTGGAGCCGTGCATGCCGCCGGAACATTCGCCCGCGGCGAACAGGCCCGGGACGGTCGCGGCGCCGGTGTCCGGGTCGACCTCGATCCCGCCCATCACGTAATGGCAGGTCGGCCCGACCTCCATCGGTTCCTTCGTGATGTCCACGTCCGCCAGCTCCTTGAACTGGTGGTGCATGGACGGCAGCCGCTTCATGATCTCCGCGGCGGGCAGTCGCGAGGCGATGTCGAGATAGACGCCGCCGTGCGGGGTACCGCGCCCGGCCTTCACCTCTTCGTTGATGGCCCGGGCCACTTCGTCACGGGGCAGCAGATCGGGGGTGCGGCGCGCGGAATCGTTGTCGCGCAACCATTGATCGGCTTCTTCTTCGGTTTCGGCATACTGCCCCTTGAACACTCCGGGGATGTAGTCGAACATGAAGCGCTTGCCCTCGGTGTTCTTGAGCACCCCGCCGTCGCCGCGCACGCCCTCGGTGACCAGGATGCCCTTCACGCTCGGCGGCCAGACCATGCCGGTCGGATGGAACTGCAGGAACTCCATGTTGATCAGCGTCGCCCCGGCCCGCAGCGCCAGCGCGTGGCCGTCGCCGGTGTACTCCCAGGAATTCGAGGTCACCTTGTAGGACTTGCCGATTCCGCCCGTCGCCAGCACCACCGCGGGGGTCTCGAACAGGATGAACCGGCCCGATTCCCGCCAGTATCCGAAGGCGCCGGAGATCCGGTCACCGTCCTTGAGCAGGTCGGTGATGGTGCACTCGGCGAACACCTTGATCCGCGACTCGTAGTCGCCGGTCGCCTTGAAATCCTCCTGCTGCAGCGAGACGATCTTCTGCTGCATGGTGCGGATGATCTCGAGGCCGGTGCGGTCGCCGACGTGCGCGAGCCGGGGATAGGTGTGGCCGCCGAAGTTGCGCTGGCTGATTCGCCCGTCCGCGGTCCGATCGAACAGCGCCCCATAGGTTTCCAGTTCCCACACCCGGTCGGGAGCCTCCTGGGCGTGCAGTTCGGCCATGCGCCAGTTGTTGAGGAACTTGCCGCCGCGCATCGTGTCCTTGAAGTGCGTCTGCCAGTTGTCCTTCTCGTTGGCGTTGCCCATGGACGCCGCGCAGCCGCCCTCGGCCATCACGGTGTGTGCCTTGCCGAACAGCGACTTGCACACCACCGCCACCGACAGACCGTGCTCACGCGCCTCGATCACCGCGCGCAGGCCGGCGCCGCCGGCACCGATCACGACGACGTCGTACTTGTGCCGTTCGACTTCAGGCATGGAACCGAATACTCCTGGGAGACAGAGGGAGATGCTGAGGTTGTGGGAGGTCGGGGATCAGTCGACGAAGCGCAGATCCGTGAGGGTGCCGCTGGCGACGAGCATGACGTAGAAGTCGGTGAGCACCAGCGTGCCCAGCGTCGTCCAGGCCAGCGCCATGTGGCGGGTGTTCAGCTTCGACACCTGCGTCCAGAACCAGTACCGGACCGGATGCGCGGAGAAGTGCTTGAGCCGCCCGCCCGCGATGTGCCGGCAGGAGTGGCAGGAGAGCGTGTACGCCCACAGCAGCACCACGTTCAGCAGCAGCACCAGATTGCCCAGCCCGAACCCGAAGCCGCCGGACTTGCCGTGGAAGGCGACGATCGCGTCGTAGGTGTTGACCACCGAGACGATGCACGCCACATAGAAGAAGTAGCGGTGCGCGTTCTGGATGATCAGCGGAAGCCGGGTCTCCCCCGTGTATTTCGCGTGCGGCTCGGCCACCGCGCAGGCCGGCGGCGAGAACCACACCGCCCGGTAGTAGGCCTTGCGGTAGTAGTAGCAGGTCAGGCGGAACAGCAGCAGGAACGGCAGCACCAGGAACCCGAGCGGGATCCATACCGGCAGCGCGCCCACCCAGTGCCCGAAGTGTGCCGAGCCCTCGACGCACGAGGTGCTCACGCAGGGTGAGTAGAACGGCGTCAGATAGTGGTAGTCGGCCACCCAATAGGCCGAGCGCACAAAGGCTCTCACGGTCGCGTAGATGATGAACGCGCCCAGCCCTACTACCGTGATCAGTGGTGGGATCCACCATCGGTCGGTGCGGAGCGTCCGGTCGGAAATGGCCGCGCGGGTTGCGCTGAAGACCCCCGTGCCCGGTTCGGGTGCGCGTGTCGGTGCTGCGGTCACTGCAGGATGCCTCGCTGATCTACCCCGTGGAACGTCATCGTTACCTCCGGCATCGAATGTGATGGTGAGCACCATACGTCACCCCTGCTATGACCCGCGCCCGGTCCCGGCAATATCGACCCGCCTGGACGGCTATGATTTGCGCCACATTTTCTGATCATGTGGCGTGGCGGTCTCGACAGTGAACCGTAAGCAACCCTCACGAACTGTCCTGGACCACAGGGCCTTTCACCGCATGTTCGGAATTGGGTCGTTTCACACCGCGTCGGCGCTGGTCCCGACGTCACATACCAGCAACAACGCTGTGGTGGGCTGCGTGTCCGGCGGGCCCGGCCGCCCCTGCCCGGCCGCGTCTCGGCGGTGGTTGCCGGGCGCTCGGCGCGGTGGCGTCGCCGGTCAGCGGATGCGATCACCGCCGCGTGGCAGTTAGCTGTCGGCAGCGCGGCGCGAGAAGGAGAGTCGATGAGGAGAGCGGCGATCGTGTCGCCGGTGCGCACGCCGAGCGGGTTCGCCGGTGGCGCGTTGGCGGCCGTGCCGCCGTGGCGACTGGCCGCGGCCGCGATCGCCGGTGCCGTCGGTCGCGCGGAACTCGACGTCGCCCGCGTCGACGAGGTGGTGCTGGCGGGTCCGCCCGGCGTCGCCCGCCCCGCCGCGCTCGGGGCCGGATTGCCGTCCGCCCTGGCCGGTTTCGAGGTGGGATCCGGCGACGGCCTGTCCGCCCTGATCGTCGCCGCCACGATGGTGCACGCCGAGACCGCGGCCGTGGTGGTCGCCGGGGGCGTGCACGACACCGTTCCCGCCGAAACCGCGCTCGCCGCCGCCGATCCGGCGCATGCCGAGCGCCTGGCCGTGCGGTATCACCTCGAGCGCACCGACTCCGACGAGTTCGCGCTGGGTAGCCGTCGCCGCGCCGCCCGCGCCTGGCGGCAGGGGATCTTCGACGCCGAGATCGTTCCGGTGGTGGCCGCCGCGCCGGACGAGTTGCGGCACCGATCCGAAGGCGCCGTACCGCATCTGGTGGGTCGCGACGAGCAGTCGCGCGCCGACATGTCGACCCGCGCGCTGACGAGCCTGGCCCCGCTGCTGCCCGGCGGCGTGCTCACCGCGGCCGCCGTCAGCGTGCCCGGCGCGGGCGCCGCGGCCTGCCTGTTGGTGGCCGAGGACCGGCTGGTCGATCTCGGGCTGGAGCCGCTCGCCTACGTGACCGACTGGGTGGCGGCGGGCACCGACGGCAGCACGCCCGCCGTCGCCGCGGCGGTCGCGAAGCTGTTGTCGCGCAACGGCCTCTCGCTCGACGACATCGATCTGCTGGAGGTGGCGGAGCGGTCGGCGGTCGAGGTGCTCGCGCTGACCCGGCACTTCGGCCGGCACGACCTCGACACGGTGAACGTCAACGGCGGCGCGCTGGCTCTGGGCGATCCGGGCGCGGCGACCGGCGCTCGGATGACGGCCACCCTGCTGCACGAGCTGGCCCGGCGCGGTGGCGCGTACGCTCTGGTCGCCGCGGACTCGGCGGCTGACCGCGGGGTCGCGATGCTGTTCGAGTCGTCGGCGGCCGCACCGGCGGCGAATACCCCCAGGGGAGCGCGATTCCACGGCCTGCGGAGCCGCCGCTCGGGCCGTCACCGCGCCTGAAACAGCGGCTTCCGAACGACTACTTGGTGCGGGGGCGGGAGTGGAAGCCCAGGCCCTCGTCCTGTGCGCCCATCCAGGCGGCCTCGTCGGACTTGCTGTCCGGGACGTAGATGACCTCTTGCTCGCGTCTCTCGGCGACCTCGGGCGGGGGCGACTTCTCGAATTCGTCCGCGTCTATGGTGAGGCGCTCGAGGTCGTTCTCCAGTCGCCGCACGGAGTTGGCGTCTCCGTAGTGGGATCGCAGTGCGCCCAGGCATTGCCGGAGCTGGCCCACGGCGAAGTGCAGCTCAGCAATCTCGCTGCGTGTCATCGAAACCTCCTCGAGCCCGTGTGACAGACCGCACATCGTGATCTACAACACAGTACGTGATCTTCGGCGAGAGCGCTCGTGCCAATTCGAAAATTGTTCGTTTCAGCCCGCTGCGGCATAGGCCGCGCGGTCGACGCCGACGGCCCGTTCGACCAGCGCCGCCACCGCGGCCGCCACCTCCTCGGCGCGTTCGAGGATCACGCTGTGCCCGGCGCCGTCCAGGCGGACCAGTTCGGCGCCGCTGAGCTGGGAGGCCAGCACCACCGAGTGCGCGAAGGGGATCATGATGTCGGCCGACCCGGCCAGCACCAGCGTCGGCAGATCGGACAGCAGCCGCAGGGTCGCGTTCTCGTCGAAGCGGATCAGCGAGTCGAGGAAGCTGGTCATGGTCAGCAGCGGCGTGTCGTTGAGCATCGCGGTCGCGATCGCGGCCATGTGCGGGTTCACCTTGCGCGTTCCGAACCCGGCCTCGCGCACCATCGGCTCGAAGATCCTGCGGGACAACCGCTTCGACGTCTGCATCAGCCGCGGCGCGCGGCGCACGGCGGCCCGCAGCGAGCTGACCGCGTGCCGGTTCAGGAAGCGCGCCAAGCCCACGGTGGTCAGGCCGCCGGCCGCCGCGGCCAGCAGTCCGATGCCGACGATGCGGGAGCCCACCGCCGCCGGGAACAGCCGGGCGTAGGCCAGCACCACCATCGCGCCCATCGAATGCCCGACCAGCACCACGGGACCGGACGGGGCGACGGTGCGCAGTACGGCGTCGAGGTCGTGGCCGAGCTGATCGATGGTGTAGGTGTCCGGATCGGCCGAGCCCGACTCGCCGTGCCCGCGGTGGTCGTAGAACACCATGCGGGTGCCCTCGCCCCACTGCCGCCGCAACTGCTCCCGCAGGAATGACCAGGATTCGGTGCGCAGGCAGTGGCCGTGCACGAAGACGACGGTCAGCGGTGCGGTATCGGAGCCGAACACGCGCGCGGCGAGCGGTGTGCCGTCGTCCGCGCAGACGGTGACATGGTGACCGTCGAAGTTGGCGGCGCGTAGTGCGATCGTGGACATCATGTCTCCCGGGGAAATCCGTTCCTGCCCGGTTGTCGATAGGGATTTCCAGCGCGTTAACCGCGCGAACCTGCCGTTATGTACACGATGCCGAAACGGTGCCGTTCGCACCTCTACCGGCGGGTAACAAACCCTCCTACACTCGAATGTGATTCTGATCACGTCCGATGGAGGACAGCATGACGGCCACCGCGAAAGTAGACGCCACCGAAGAACAGGCCCGCGCTCTCGTCGAAGAATCCCGCGAAACCACCTGGGCGAAGCCGTCTTTCGCGAAGGAGATGTTCCTCGGCCGGTTCCGGCTCGACCTGATCCACCCGTACCCGCAGCCGTCGGCGCAGGACAGCGCCAAGACCGCGGCCTATCTGGACCGGCTGCGCGCCTACGTCGACACGATCGACGGCGACGTGATCGAGGAGACGGCGAAGATCCCCGCCGAATACGTCCGCGGCCTGGCCGAACTCGGCTGTTTCGGGCTCAAGATTCCCGAGGAGTACGGCGGGCAGGGCCTGTCGCAGGTCGGGTACAACAAGGCGCTGATGGTCGTCGGGTCGGCGCACCCGAGCCTGGGCGTGCTGCTGTCGGCGCATCAGTCGATCGGCGTGCCGGAGCCGTTGAAGCTGGCGGGCACGCCGGAGCAGAAGCGCGAATTCCTGCCGCGCTGCGCGCGCGGCGCGGTGAGCGCCTTCCTGCTCACCGAGCCCGATGTGGGTTCGGATCCGGCCCGCATGGCATCCACCGCGACGCCGACCGAGGACGGCGAGGCCTACCTGCTCAACGGCGTCAAGCTGTGGACCACCAACGGCGTGGTCGCGGAACTGCTCGTCGTGATGGCCCGGGTGCCGCGCGGTGAAGGACGCCGCGGCGGCATCTCCGCGTTCGTGGTCGAGGCCGACTCCCCCGGCATCACCGTCGAACGGCGCAACGCGTTCATGGGCCTGCGCGGCATCGAGAACGGTGTCACCCGCATGCACGACGTGCGAGTGCCCAAGGCCAACTTGATCGGTCGCGAGGGTGACGGTCTCAAGATCGCGCTCACCACGCTCAACGCGGGCCGCCTCGCGATTCCGGCGCTGTGCACGGCCGCGGCCAAGTGGTCGCTGAAGATCGCCCGGGAATGGTCGGCCGCCCGGGTGCAGTGGGGCCGCCCGGTCGGCGAGCACGCCGCGGTCGGCGCGAAGCTGTCCTACATCGCCGCGACGACCTTCGCGCTCGAGGCGGCGCTGGACCTGTCCGGCACCATGTGCGACGAGGACCGCAACGACATCCGCATCGAGGCCGCGCTGGCCAAGCTGTGGGCCTCGGAGATGAGCTGCCGGATCGCCGACGAGCTGGTGCAGATCCGCGGCGGGCGCGGTTACGAGACGGCGGCGTCGCTGCGGGCGCGCGGCGAGCGGGCGGTCGCCGCCGAGCAATTGGTCCGCGACCTGCGGATCAACCGAATCTTCGAGGGGTCCAGCGAGATCATGCGGCTGCTGATCGCCCGCGAGATGGCCGACGCGCACATGGCCGCCGCCGGCGCCCTGGTCGACCGCAACGCGGAGTTCAAGGCCAAGGCGAAGGCGGCGGTCGGCGCGGGCGGCTTCTACGCCAAGTGGTTCCCGCAGCTGGCCGTCGGCGCGGGGTCGGTGCCGGCGACCTACGCCGAGTTCGGGCCGCTGGCCAAGCATGTCCGGTTCGTCGAGCGGATGTCGCGCAAGCAGGCCCGGTCGCTGATGTACGCCATGGGCCGCTGGCAGGCGAAACTCGAGTACCGGCAAGGCTTCCTGGGGCGCATCGTCGACATCGGCGCCGAACTGTTCGCGATGTCGGCGGCCTGCGTCCGGGCGCGGGCGCTGCGCGTGGCGGACGGAGCCGAGGCCGCGGCGGCCGAGGAACTGGCCGACACCTTCTGCAAGCAGTCGCGCCTGCGCATCGAGCGCCTGTTCGACGAGTTGTGGGACAACACCGACGAGGCCGACACCGCGGTGGCCCGCGGGGTGCTCGACGGCCGGTACCAATGGCTCGAGGAGGGTGTGTCCGACCCGAGCGAGGGCACCGGCCCGTGGATCGCCGAATGGCAGTTCGGCCCGTCCACCGAGCAGAACCTGTTGACTCCGTTCCTGCCGTCGACCCGCGCGGGGGCGGCGCCGTAGGGCAATCTTCCTATATCTAATGATCTGACTAGATATAGGAAGATTTACCTCGCGACGGCCGGTTACCCGCTGGCCGCGACGAATCTCCGCAGGTCGGCGGCGTACGCGTCGGGTCGGTCCATGGTGATGAAGTGATGGCCCGACGGGTTGTCCTCCGGCCAGTGCACGACCTTCGCGGTGCGTTCGGCGAGCCGCCGGATGCCGGGCGGGCCGCTGTACACGCCGGTCGGCGCCGCCGCCGAACCCCGCGGCCAGGCGAAGCCGGTGCTCTCGTAATACGGCCATGCCGAGGTGCCGAACGAGCGCGTGAACCAGTAGACGCTCAGATTCGTCAGGATGGCGTCGCGGTCTATCGCGTCGGCGAGCGCGCCGGCGGCGCTGAAATCGTGGAACTTCTGCCACATCCAGGCCAGCGCCGCCGCCGGCGAATCGCTCCAGCCGAAGTCGAAGGTCTGCGGCGCCGACCGCAGCAGCGCGTGGTGGTCGACGCCGTTCACCCAGTCCGCCGACATCATGGCGTCGTACGCCGCGCGCTCCGCGTCGGTCAGCTCCGGCACGTCGGCCTCGGTCGGAAAGCCCAGGCCGCCGGTGATATACAGCCCCGCGACATGTTCCGGCGCCGCCTCCGCCAGCGCCGTGGCCACATAGCTGCCGAGGTCGCCGCCCTGCACCAGGTAGCGGTCGTAGCCGAGCCGGGCCATCAGCCGCGCCCACATCGAGGCGACGCGCTCGACGGTCCAGCCCGTGTCGTGTGGCGCGTCGGAGAAGCCGAATCCCGGGACCGACGGCACCACCACGTGGAAGGCCTGCGCCGCGGCGTCGCCGTGGGGATCGGTCAGTCTCCCGATCAGCTCGGTGAATTCCGCGATGGAATTCGGCCACCCGTGGTTCAGCACCAGGGGCAGCGCCTCCGGATCCGCGGCGCGCACGTGCAGGAAATGCACTGCGGTACCGCCGATTTCGGTGCGGTATTGCGGAAACTCGTTGAGCCGCCGCTCCTGTGCGCGCCAGTCGAACGCGGTGCCCCAGTGCCGGGCCAGCTCGCGGACCTCGGCGACAGGCACGCCCCGACTGCGGCCGGAGCCGGGAAGCTCTGCGGGCCAGCGGGTCTCGGCCAGCCGCCGACGCAGGTCATCGACGTCCGACTGCGGGATGTCGATGTGGAAGGGCTGAATCTCCGTGCTGTTCATGGCAACAACGGTAGAAATCAACTAGGAACGTTTCCGTCCTAGAACGTGGAGATGTCTTTCTATGCCAATCTGTGCACTTTGCTAGATAGCTGTAGATAGCCCTGGCAACCGGCATCACCCGCCGTGCCGCCGCTTGACAGGGGACGGCCGGGTGTGGAGTGCTGGCAGTGTGTTCGGGTGAGACGACCGGTTCCCAGCGGAGGGCGGGATGTTGTTGCGGCCAGGGCAGATATTCGCGGGCTACACGATCGTGCGGACCCTCGGTGCGGGCGGTATGGGCGCGGTGTACCTCGCCGACGATCCCGAACTGCCGCGGCGGGTGGCGTTGAAGGTGCTGGACGAGCGACTGGGCGCTAATCCCCGCTACCGCAGCCTGTTTCGCCGCGAGGCGGAGATGGCGTGCCGGCTCGATCACCCGAACGTGGTGTCGGTGTACAACCGCGGCGCCGAGGACGACGCGCTGTGGATAGCGATGCAGTACGTGCCCGGTACCGACGCCGGTGAGCTCATCCGCCGCGAGCCCGCCGGGCTGGCCCCCGAACGCGCCGCGGGCATCGTCTGCGCGGCCGCGCGCGGACTGCAGCACGCCCACGATCAGAACCTGCTGCACCGCGACGTGAAGCCGTCGAACCTGTTGGTGGCCGACGGTGACGACGGCGACCGGATCCTGGTCGTCGATTTCGGGCTGGCCCGCACCGTCGACGCGGACGCCACCGTGACCGAAACCGGTTGGCTGGACTGCACTCCCGCGTACGCGGCCCCGGAGGTGCTCGCGGGCCGCTCCGCGGATCGGCGCGCCGACATCTACTCCCTGGGCGCCACCCTGCTCGCACTGCTCACCGGCGGGCACCCGGCGGGGCGGTCGCCGCGCCCGGAGGCCAGGTCCACCCGGCCCGACGACGCCACGCACGCCCCGACCCGCGCCCAGGCCGAGGTGCCGCCCGGACTGGACGCCGTGATCGCGCGGGCCATGGCGGACGACCCCGATGCGCGATTCCAGAGTTGCACCGAATTCGCGGCGGCGGTGACCACGGTCCTGCGCGGTGGTGCGGCGCCGGGCGGCACGGCGGCTCCGAGCCGTGCCCGGCGATGGTCGCGCTGGACGGCGATCGCCGGTGCGGTCACCGCGGCGGCCGTCGCCGGTGTCGTGGGAGCCCTTGTCGCACAACCGGATAAGCCCGCCGGGTCGTCCGGCGCGCCGCACAGCAGTGCCGCACCGGTGACGAGCAAGCACTGCTTCTGGCGCGCCCGCGTCCCGGTCGGCGGCGGCGCGTACGCGCAATTGCCCAGCGGCGCAGCCGATCACGACGACGGCAGGTGCCTGCTCGGCGTCGGCGACCAGGGCGACTCGGTGGCCGCCCTGCAGCAGGCGCTCACGCTGTGCCAGCACATCCCGCTGACCGTGAGCAGCGCCTACGACAACGCGACCCGCAATGCCGTGCAGCATCGGCAGACCGAATCCGGCGCGGCGGTCGACGGCATCTACGGGCCGGAAACGCGCTCGAAGGCATTGCGCTGGCCCGTATTCCGGGAATCCGACGGCGGCTTCGACGGGCGCTGCGTCCACCTGCCGTGATTCCGGTCTAGGTACTGACGCTGCGCAGGTAGCGCCCGAAGTGCGGAACCGTGAAGCCGATGGTGCCGCGCTCGGCGGAGTAGATCAATCCCTTCTTGATCAGCCCGTCGCGGGCCGGTGACAGCGAGGCGGGCTTGCGACCCAGCTCCTTGGCGACCGCCGCCGTTGCCACCGGACCGTCGTCGCCGGACAGATCGGCCATGGCGCGCATGTACTCTCGCTCGGCGGGGGTGGCCCGCTCGTACCGGGAGCCGAAGAAGCCGACCGCCAATTCCTCTTCGGCGGCGGGCGCGGCCAATTCGACGTCCTCGGCGCCGATCGGGCTCTGCGCCGCCACATCCCAGGTCGCCTTGCCGTAGGCCTGCACGAAATACGGGTAGCCATCGGCCTTGTGGTACAGCACATCCAGTGCCGACTCGGTGAACTTCACCTGTTCCCGTTCGGCGGGCGCGATCAGGGCCAGGTCGGCGGCCTCACGGTCCAACCGGTCGATCTTGTGGTAGCCGAACAGTCGCTCGGAGTAACTCTTCGACGCCGAGAGCACCGCGGGCAGATGCGGCAGGCCCGCGCCCACCACGATCAGCGGCGCCGCCTCCTGGCTCAGCTCGTGGCACGCGCCGCAGATCGCGGAGATGTCAGCCGGGCCCAGGTCCTGCATCTCGTCGATGAAGATCGCGATGCCGACGCCGCTGTCCTGCGCCAGCTGACCGGCCTCCATCAGCAGCTCCACCAGATCGATCTCGATATCGCCGGAATCCGCGCGCCCGGTGACGGCCGGGACGTCGATGCCGGGTTGCCACCGCTCACGCATGCCCTTGTCGGCCGTGGCCCGCAGGGCGAAGGCCTTCAGGATGCCCAGGAAATCGTCCACCATCTCCGGATTGCGGTGCGCCACGGCGACCTGCCGCACCGCCATGTGCAGCGCGGAGGCCAGCGGCCGGCGCAGTTCCTGGTCGGGCCGGGCCTCCAATTTGCCGGTGCCCCAACCGCGCGAGCGGGCGATGGAACGAAGCTGGTTGAGCAGGACCGTCTTTCCGACGCCGCGTAGTCCGGTGAGCATCACGCTGCGCTCGGGACGTCCGCGCGAGACGCGCTCGAGCACGATGTCGAAGGTGTCGAGTTGCTTGGCGCGTCCGGCGAGTTCGGGCGGTCGCTGACCGGCGCCGGGGGCATACGGATTCCGCACGGGGTCCATGCCCGTACACCGTAGCCTCTCGTGACCACATTCTCGTGGCATCTACGGAAAGCCCTAGAGATAGCTATCGTCCGGCATGCGCGCATCGAGAACGGCTACCTACGCTGGAGAATGTCATGAAACCGGTCCCAGCGCAGGGAGAGTCATGTCGGAGGAACCCGTCCCCACCGTCGTCGAGGTCGTCGAATCCTGGAACGTGCCCGAGAACGCTCCGGTGGCCACTCACATCCGCCGCAACATCCTGTCGGCGATCGCGCAGGGCTTCGACGATCCCCAACTGGTCGCCGATCTCGCCGTCGGCCCGCTGGTGATGGCGCTGGGACGGCTGGAGGTCGAACTGGCCGAGGCGCGCGAACGGATCAGCGCGCTGGAACGGACATTGCAGACGCGTGGCGGTTCGGACAACTGAGCGCGTCCGGGACGGTAACGCCGGCGCTTCTCGGTTCGATAACACCCTTGCCAGCAGTGATGCGGAGTCGTTATCACCGGCCCGAATACGCGAAATCGAAAGCTGTCCTGGGGGTTCGCGGACGCTGCCGAACACGCTGCGCTGTGGGGTGGACAACACGGCGCGCTCGTCGTAATCTCTTCGTGACCCGATGGAGTCAGTCGCTTCGCAGGCGAGGCGGCCCATCGAGTTACCGCCTAATCGGTGGCCGGGTGGGCAGCCCGATCACCGAGCCGGGGACCCAGGTTTGTGGGGTGAATCCCTTTCGGCCACACGGTCGAAGGGTAGGGCCGAACTTCCCGGCCCGAACCCGTCAGCTAACCCGGTCGGTGGGTGGGCAGGAAGAAACAGGAGACTCAGCTCGGTGGGTAAACACAGCTTGCAGCGGGAATCTCGGCTCCCGAATTCCGTGAAGGGTGCGCTGGTTTTCGGCGCCGTCGCCGCTTCCACTGGTGCTATGCCGGCCATTTCGGCGCAGGCAGCGACCATCAACGTCCCCGGCTTCGGCAACTTCGACGTGCCGCTCGGCCCCGAGTACGACCAGCAGGTCGCTCAGGCCAACCAGGCACTCGCCGACCACGCCGACGAGATCAAGGGCTTCCAGCAGTCCATGGCGGCGCCGCAGGCCATGGCGCCCGGCCCGGCCGCGCCCGGCTTCGGCGGCCTGTTCGACCAGCAGAAGCCGAACAGCAACGGCGACATCGCCCTCGATGCCGCGCGCAGCAAGATCGGCGCCCAGTACGTCTGGGGCGGCAACGGCCCGAACGGCTTCGACTGCTCCGGCCTGGTGAAGTGGGCCTACAAGCAGGCCGGAATCGACCTGCCGCGCACCAGCTTCGAGCAGTCGCACGTCGGCAAGCCGGTCGCCTTCCAGGACCTGCAGCCGGGCGACCTGATCATCCAGAACGGCGGCGGCCACGTGGCCATGTACGCCGGTGACGGTCAGATCCTGCACGCGCCGCAGGCCGGTGAGCCCGTCGAGTACTCGCACCTGAACCCCGACACGATCGTCACCGCGCGTCGCGTCGCCTGACCTATTGCCTCGCTCCGCCCGCGCGTAATCTTCTGAACGTATGCGCGGAGAGACGGATCAGACACTCGGCACCGCCCGGATCAATTCCTGGGTGTGGGCGGTGCGCTTGTTCAAAACTCGATCGGCGGCCGCGACGGCCTGCCGAGCAGGGCATGTCCGCGTCAACGGCGTCGCGGTCAAACCCGCTCACCAGATCAAGTCCGGCGACGAAGTCCGCGTGCGAGTGCACGGCGTAGAACGCATCGTCGTCGTGGAACGCGTCATCGCCAAGCGCGTGGGTGCGGCCATCGCCGCCCAATGCCTGATCGACAAGTCCCCACCGCCGCCCGCGCCGGAAATCCTCGCCACCATGCCCCGCCGCGATCGCGGCTCCGGCCGCCCCACCAAACGCGAACGGCGTGAAACGGACCGCCTACTCGGCCGCGATCCGGACTGATCGGGTTCGCTGTGCGCATGTCGCCTTGCCGATAATTCCGCGATACCCAAGGCATTCCTTACGGCTGGACCCGGTCAAGGCGAATCGCGGTGGCGCGCAGGGCGAATGTTCTCCGCGAGGGCCGCGCTCAGCGAGGCGACCGGCGGGCGGCCGGGCAGGGTGGTGAGGTCGTCGGCCACGCTGCGGGGGCGGACGTGGGCCGGGCGTTGGGGGATCGCGTCACGCAGTCTGGTTGCCATCGGTGAGGTATCGCCGGTCGGGGTGTAGTCCAGCGCCAGCAGGGTCGGCGTGCGATGGGCGAGTGCGACGGACAACACGGCGGTGCCGCGCGCCACGTCGAACGGCGTCACACCGGCCCGGCGCCAGCGCGCGTCGGTCGTGGGAGTGACCGGGCCGGAAATCCAATGGCCCCAGCCGATGCTGCGCACCCGGTCGTCGACGCGGTTGCGCGCCAGCGCGTCCAGGGCGGCGTGCGCGGCGGCGTCGGCGGCCTGCCCCGGCGCGCCGAGCGCACCGGTGGCCGAGGAGGACAGCAGCACGAAATCGATCGGATCGGCCGCCGTGAGATCGATCAGATGGCGGGCCGCACCGGCTCTGGGTTCGAACAGCTCCGCCAGCAGAGTCGGTGTCACAGTGGCGAATTCGGCGTCGCGCCGGACACCGGCCGCGTGCACCGCGCCCCGGATGGTGGATCCGCACGCCCGGATGTCGAACAGCGCGTTGGCCAGATCGGCGCGATCGGTCACGTCGCAGCGGACCACGACGATCCGGTCGTCCAGACCTTCGAGGAGCTGCGGCAGCGGGCGCGGCGTGCGGGTCAGCACCACCAGGTCGCGGGCGCCGGCGTCGAGCAGCCAGCGCGCGGCCACCGAACCGAGCGCGCCGAGACCACCGGTCACCACATATGTGCCCTCGGGCCGCACGCCGATCGGCGCGGGAGCACCGGGCGCGGTCCGGAAACGCCGCGCGGTGACCGTATGCTCGAAGATCCGAACTTCCTGCGGCCCAGCGGGTTCCAGCACGAGATCCGCCACCGGCGCGGGGTCGTCGTCGGAGGTCCAGATCAGCCGGGTCGGTATTCGCGACTCCAATTGCAGGGACCGGACCAGACCGGCGATCGCGTGCTGTGTCAGCGAGGCTCGATCGGTCAGCACCACCGTCAAGGTCGCGACCGCCGTGCTGTCCTGCAGTCGCTGCAGTACATCGAGCGCCCCGGCGACGCCCGTGGTCACCGGTCCCGGCAGTTCCGGCGTCGACCACACCAGCGCTACCGCCGTCGGCACCGCGTGATCGGCCAGCATCGACGCGACGATCGGCCCGGCGTCCACCGGATCACGCGTGATCCGCAGCGCCGGAATGCGGCGACTCAAGTGCTCCTCGAGTCCCGCCGCCGCCGCGGACTCGCCCACCACGAGTCCCTGATAGAACGGCGGATCCGCCGGCACGCCCCGATCCGACCGCTCGACCGGCACCCAGCACTCCTCGTTGAGAATCGATGCCGCCCACTCCGTAGCGGTCGCCACCGTGGGGTCGTATACGGCCGCCCCGCGCAGAGCCTCCGTCGTATCGGCCGAATGCCTTGGCATTTCGGCACTTTCGCCCGCCGCTGGTTCCGTGAGGGAGGAGCGAGCGTCGACCGGCCGGATGCCCTCCGAGCCCGAGGCGGACGAAGCTCCCGCCGTGCGAGCATCGTCGTCCCGTGAGTCGGTGGCGCGCGAGTCGGCCGAACGAATGTCGGTTCGGCCATCGTCGGCTCGGGTGTCGGCACTCCGAATGCGGGGCTCGGTGGTCTGGGAATCGGCCGGAGAAATGTCGGTGCTGATGCGCGCGGGTGCGGTCAGCCGACCGCCCGCGTACAGCCGGGCCACTGCCTCCAGGAAGGACTCGGCCTCGTTGTCGCCGACCACGAGGGGGTATGTCGAGTCGGCGAAGGCCGGGTTGTCGCGGACGGCGGAGGTGAGTGTCGGGTCGGGAGCTATCTCCACCACTGTCGACAGGCCGTTCGCGGCGGCCGCGGCCAGCGCCGCGTCCAATTCCACCGCACCCGAGGCGTTCTCGGCCCAGTACTCGGCGGTGAGGTCGGCGTCGGTGCTGACGTGCCCGCGGCGCACGGTCGAGTAGAAGGGTACGCGGGGTGTGCGCGCCAGCATCCCGTCGAGCCGAGAGGCGAACTCCGGCAGCGCATCCTGGTCGGTGCGGACATGTGTCAGCGGGTCGACGGTGCTGAGCCGGGCGGGCAGTCCGCGCCGCCGGGCGCGCCGCACCAGCGTCTCGACGTAGCGCGGCACTCCGGTCACCACCACCGAACGAGGGCCGTTCACCGTCGCGATCGAGATCGCCGACCGCATCGGCTCCACCAACCGCCGCACATCCTCGGCCGCCGCCTCCACCACGGCCGCCGCCCCCGGGTCCGCCAGCCGCGCCAAGGTGTGCCCGCGGGTGGTGACGACACGCGCGCCGTCGGCCGGTGTCAGCGCACCGCTGACCACCGCGGCCGCGACCTCCCCCGCCCCGTGCCCCACCACCGCGTCGGCACGAATTCCCCACGCCCGCACCAGCTCCGCGAGCGCGAGCTGATAGACGTACAGCGCCGGTTGCACCGCATCGGCCGTCTCCAGACTCTTCGCGAACCCGTGCCGCGGCGTCCACACGCGCCGACCACCGGCCCGCACCACGGCTTCCGTCGCGGCATCCACCGTCCGCGCGAAGACCGGATACCGCGCCGCCAGCGCCCGCCCCATCCGACCCTGCTCCCCACCCGGCCCGGAGAACAGAAACAACACCCCACTCATCGCCCCACCCCGGCAGCCGTCCGGCCCAGCGCCCCGCAATACGCCCCGCATACCTCATCCGACACCACCGGGCAGCCACCGCGCAGCGGCCACCGCCGTGACAGCGCACCGACCCAGCGCTGAAAACCGTTGCACGGCAAAGCCTGACGCCGCACTTCCCGCCGGTCACCGTCCGGCCGTTGCTCGGTGAATGTGACAGTGCGGCACCGCGGTACGTGGCGTGTGCGGGGTTGTTGCCGGGGCCTTGCGGAGGTGGGTGGGGGAGGGGCGGTGGGTGCTGGCGCCGCGTTCCGGCCCGCTGCGGCGGGTGCGGTGGACGGGCTGGGCGGGGGCTCCGTCATGGCGTCGCGTAAGGCTCGATCGTCTTGCTGTGACCCATCTGGGTGCTCCCTCCCGCATCCGGTGGAGATCACCGGCCGTCAGGTGTCCCCCGGCGATTATGCCGAGAACTTGCCCTGCGGAGAAGAGGCTTCCGGGGCGTCGCGCCGATCGAATAACGTGGCGCTGTGGACCAACCGACCATCCAGCCGGACCTCGCCGCCGGGCGACCCGCCACCGCACACGCCTTGGCCGACTGCTGTTCCGCGTTGTTCGCGACCCCGCGTCGCCTGTTGCGGCCGCGCCGCCCGGACCCCGTGTTCCTCGCGAGTCTGACGGCGGCCGAGCTGCCGCCGGCCCGCGCGAAGGTCGCGCTGACCGCGCTGGTGCAGGCCCGCACCTCGGCGCCGGCCGCCGTCGTCGCGGAGGGGCTACGCACGCTGCGCTCGCTGCCGATGGCGATGGGCGCCTTCCTGATCGAGCATCCGCGGGCCCGGTTCCTGGTGGACCCGGCGATCTGCGCGGCCGTGCACAAGCGCGTACTGCCCGGTATGCCGTTCCCGGTCGGCCTGTTGGTCTCGCCCGAGAAACCGGTGCTCGGCCTCGCCGACGCGCTGGCCGGTCGCGACCTGTCCGGCGACGACATCGATTTCGCGCTGGCGACGCACCTGCACTGGGACCACATCTCCGGCCTGCTCGACATGCCGGAGTCGCTCGAATTGCGCGTTCCCGCAATGGAATACGAATGGGCGATGAACGGTGACACCGCGCCCTACGGCGTGGTCCGCGCGCCCCTGCGGGACCGCCGGATCGGCAATATCGAACTCGACGGTCCGCCCGTGCTCACCTTCACCCGCAGCCACGACCTGTTCGGCGACGGCGCGGTGATCCTGGTCGACCTGCCCGGCCACACCCCCGGCAGCATCGGCGTGCTGCTCGCGGTCGACGACGGCACCCGCGTCCTGCTGGTCGGCGACGCCATCTGGAACACCGTGCAGATCGAGCTGATTCGAGAGAAGGCGCCCATGCCGGGCAGGCTTTTCGACGCCGACCGCGACAAGACCTTCGAAACCGTCCAGCGCCTGCACGCGCTACCCGCGGGCATCGAGGTCATCGCCAGCCACGACTACAACGCGGTACTCGCCCGCGCGTAGGGGCGTGGTCCGCTCACCCCACGAAAGACGCGAGCCGATCGTTGATCAGCCCCTCCGCCTCCGCGACCATGCGGGAGATCAGCTCCGCGCAGGTGGGGATGTCGTCGATGAGCCCCTGTACCTGCCCCGCGGACCAGATCCCGGCGTCGAGATCGCCCTCCTCGAATACCCGTCGGCCGCGGGCGCCGGCGACCAGGTCGCGGACGTCTTCGAAGGTGCCGCCGGCCGCTTCGATCTCGACGACCTTGCGGCTGATCTCGTTGTCGGCCACGCGGGCGGTGTTGTGCATGGTGCGGAAGATGAGCTGGGTGTCGCGTTCGCTGTGGGCGACGATCCGCTCCTTCACCTTCTGGTGCACCGCCGACTCCTGCGTGCACAGGAACCGGGTGCCCATGTTGACCCCGTCCGCGCCCAGCGCCAGCGCCGCCACCAGCCCGCGGGCATCGGCGATGCCGCCCGAGGCGATGATCGGGATCTCCAGGGCCTTGGCGGCGGCGGGGATCAGGATCAGGCCCGGCACATCGTCCTCACCCGGATGTCCGGCGCATTCGAAGCCGTCGATGGACACGCCGTCCACGCCGATCTTCTGCGCCTTGAGCGCGTGCCGGACGCTGGTGCACTTGTGCAGCACCTTGACCCCGGCGTCCTTGTAGTACGGCAGGAAGGGCTCGGGGTTGCTGCCCGCGGTCTCGACGATCTTCACCCCCGATTCGACGATCGCCCGGACGTACTCCTCGTACGGCGGCGGGTTGATCGACGGCAGGATCGTCACGTTCACGCCGAACGGCTTGTCGGTGAGTTCGCGGGCGCGTGCGATCTCGTTGCGCAGATCGTCGGGGGTGGGCTGGGTGAGCGCGGTGATGAAGCCGAGGCCACCGGCGTTCGCGACGGCCGCCACCAGTTCGGCCCGGCCGACCCACATCATGCCGCCCTGCACGATCGGATGCTCGATGCCGAATTCCTCGGTGAACCTGGTCCGCAACATCGGTTGTCCTCCCTGCTGTCCGCCCGCGGGCACACGCGCTCGCGGTTGGGCTCGATGGTGGCACGGGTACGATGCCGAGTTCAACCTCGATGTAAGTCGCAGTTTGCTAAACGCCTGACAGACGCTGATGCCCTGTCGGCCGCGTAGGCTGTCCTCATCTCCAGATATTTGCCCTCTGAACTGGAGTATGATCAGGTGAGAAACACGCTGCCGATTCCTCTCTGTAACCCTTGTCACGGTGAAAAGTTAGTTGGTATTCTCGCAAATGTTCAGCCGACGGCCTGAGAGGACTACAGCATGACCACCGGTGCCCAATCGCTCGACGAGCCGATCCGGTCGCGGCGCAACCACTGGAACAACCAGCTGGCCACGCACGCGTTGATGCGCCCGGACAGCGTCGCGATCCGGTTCCGGGGGCAGGACACCACCTGGAAGCAGCTGCACGAGCGTTCGCTGAAGTTCGCCGATGCGCTGGCCCGCCGAGGGGTCGGGTTCGGCGATCGCGTCCTGATCCTCGCGCTCAACTACCCCGAGTATCTGGAGGCGGTGTTCGGGATCAACGCGCTCGGCGCCATCGCCGTGCCGGTCAACTTCCGGCTGACCCCGCCCGAGGTGGCCTACATCGTCGCCGACTCGGGGGCGAAGGCGGTCGTCACCGATGCCGTGCTGCAGCCACTGGCCACCGGTGTGATGGCGCAGTCCCCGGCGCTCGAGACCTGTGTCGTGATCGGCGGGCAGAGCGCCGAGGGTGTGCTCGGCTACGACGACGCGCTGGCGGAGCAGGGCGAACCCCATGTGCCGCTGGACATTCCGGAGGACACGCCCTGCCTGATCATGTACACCTCGGGCACCACCGGCAGCCCGAAGGGCGCGATCCTGTCGCACGCCAACCTGACCGCGCAGGCGCTGACCTGTATCCGGGCCATGGATCTCACCCCGGAGTCGGTCGGCTTCTGCACCTCGCCGCTGTTCCACATCGCCGGATTGGGCAGTCTCGCACCGGCTTTCCAGCTCGGCAGCAAGACCGTGCTGCATCCGCTGGGCGCGTTCGACCCGACCCAGTTCCTCGACGCCGTCGAGGCCGAGCAGGCCACCACCGCGTTCTGCGTACCCGCGCAGTGGCAGCTGATCTGCGAGGAGCCCACGGTCAAGCAGCGCAAGACGGCGCTGAAGATGCTCAGCTGGGGTGCGGCGCCCGCGTCGGACACGGTGCTGCGGGCGATGGCCGAGTGCTTCCCCGACGCCCAGAACGTCGCGGTGTTCGGCCAGACCGAGATGTCACCGATCACGTGCGTGCTGGAGGGCAGCGACGCGCTGCGCAAGCTGGGCTCGGTGGGCCGCCCCATCCCGACCATCCAGGCCCGCATCGTCGACGACGAGATGAACGATGTCGCACCCGGCGAGATCGGCGAGATCGTCTATCGCGGACCGACTCTCATGCAGGGCTACTGGAACAAGCCCGAGGCCACCGCGGAGGCGTTCGCCGGCGGCTGGTTCCACTCGGGCGACCTGGTTCGCACCGACGACGAGGGCTTCGTCTACGTGGTGGACCGCAAGAAGGACATGATCATCTCCGGCGGTGAGAACATCTACTGCGCCGAGGTGGAGAACGTCCTGTTCGCGCACCCGAAGATTCACGAGGCCGCCGTCGTCGGCCGCGCGCACGAGAAGTGGGGCGAGGTGCCGGTCGCCGTTGTCGCCCTGGCGAACCCGGACGACACGCTCACCCTCGACGAGCTGACACCGTTCCTCAACGAGAACCTGGCCCGCTACAAGCACCCCAAGGACCTGGTGCTCGTCCCGGAGCTGCCGCGCAATGCCAGCGGCAAGGTCGTCAAGGTGCAACTGCGCAAAGAGTATTCGTCCTGACGGCTCCGCCGCCGCGGGCGATGTAGTTGGGGCAGTATGGGATTCATGCCCCTCGACAGCGCCCGCACCGCGGTACTCGCCCTGCACTGGCAGGTCAATGTCATCGAGTCCGAAGGATTCTTCGGGCCGATGCTGGCCGAACCCGTCGCCACCAGCGGAGTCGTGCACCACGCGACCGTGTTTCACGCCGCCGCGCAACAGGCCGGACTACCGGTCGTGTTCACCAGGTTCACCATTCCCGTCGGTGAGGGCGGGCTGGTGCGCAATACCGGGTTCATGCGGTCGGTGGCCGCGGCGCAGACCGCGTTCCGGCCGGAAGCGCCGGGGTCGCAGGTCATTCCGGCGATGGCCGACCAGGCCGAGCGCGGTGCGGTGTTCGACAACCAGAAGCTGTCCGGCCTGGCCGGCAGCGCGCTGCCGGACTGGCTGGCCGCCCGCGGCCTGGACACGCTGCTGATCACCGGTGTCGCAACGAATCTCACCGTCGAGCAGACCGCCCGGCACGGCACCGACCTCGGTTTCACGGTGCATCCGATCGCGGACTGTGTCACCGCCGCCACACCGGAGGCCCACGAGGCGGCACTGGCGAACCTGGGGCTCACCACCGCCGGCTGCCTCTCCGCGGAGCAAGCGCTGGACGAACTCGGCGTCCCCGCCGACCGCCGCCGCTAGATCAGCTGATTCGCGGTGAGCCAGCGCATGATCGGCCATCCGCAGAACAGCGGCAGCCAGCAGGTCAGCACCCGGTAGAGCAGCACCGCGGGCACCGCGATCGACAGGTCGATTCCGAACGCGCCGAGGAAACCGATCAGCGCGGCCTCCACGGCGCCGACCCCACCGGGCGTCGGCGCCGCGGACGCCAGCGTCCCGCCGATCATGGTCACCACGGTCACGGTCACGAAAGTGGCGCTGCCACCGAACGCCTCGATGCTGGCCCACAGCGCCCCGGCCGCGCCGAGCGTGATGGCGGCGCACCCGCCGACGATCATCGCCAGGCGGGTCGGGCTGTGCGCGAGGGCGCGCAACTCGGTGACGACCTCCGCGAGCTGCGGCCGGACCTCGGTGCGCAGCCAGCGCCGCACCGTCGGCACGAACATGGCGATACCCACCAGCCCCAGCAGCGCGCCCGCCACCAGGTACAGCGTGGTGGCGCTGGGGACGTAGTGCCCCAGATTCGCCGAAACCCCCGCTGCCACACTGAAGAACAGCAGCAGCACGACGTGCGTGATCACCTGTACCGACTGCTGCAACGCCACGGCCGCGGTGGCGCGCACCGCGCCCAGCCCGTTCCGTTGCAGGAACCGCACGTTCAGCGCGAGACCACCGACGCCGGCGGGCGTCGTGGTGGCGGCGAAGGTGTTGGCCACCTGCGCGAGCAGCAGTTTCGGAAAGTTCACCGACTCCGACGTGCAACCCCACAGGGCCATGGCGGCCCCGATATAAGTGCCCACCGAGACCGTCAGCCCGAGCAGCGCCCACCACCAGTTCGCCGTGCGCAGTTCGGTGACGAACGTGGGCACCTGGCTGATGAAGGGGTAGGCGACGTAGACCAGGGCGATCAGCAACACCAGCTGGATGAACTGCCCCCGCGAGAACCGCGTGATCCGCGCGGCCTCGATGCGGTCCTCGCCGGTCTGCTGCTGCACCTGTTCGCGGGTCTGCTTCATGAGGCGCCCGGGATCGGGCACCGACTTGCGCACGTGCGCGGGCAGCGCCGACTTCGTCAGCCGCCGTGAGGCATTGAGCACGGCGTCCGCGCCGAGCACGTGAATCGCGGTGCGCACCGCGAGTTCGGTGCCGAACAGGGCGCTGGTCGACAGCAGCAGTTGCGCCACGTCGGAGGAGAAGCGCGGCTCGTAGGAACCGAATTCGGCGGACATGAACCCGCCGAACAGCACCCGGCCCTCGACCACCCGGATCTCCTCGGCGCGCAGGTCGCCGTGCGAGATCTGGGCGCGGTGCATGTTCTGCAGCGCGTACCAGACATTGGTGAGCACGGCCTCGCTGTCGGTGGCCGACAGCGTGGTTCCGCGCGGCACCGTGTGCGCGTACAGCGTCCAGCCGCGTTCCAGGGCGGCGACGGTGAGCGGCTTGTTGCTCGCCAGGCCCAGATCACCGATCGCGATGCCCATCAGCGCCCGGTGCTCGACCGCGCGCCGCAGCGAGGCGAAGGCCGGCGTCCGCTCGCCCGCCCGGAAGGTCAGCCAGCGGCGCAGCTGCCGCAACATGCCCCAGCTGCGCTGGTTCTGGCCGTAGATCTCCACGACGAGCCGATGCTGCGGTCCGGTCTCGGCCGACAGTTGCAGCGGCCCCGGCCCGGCCGGACGCAGCACGGTGAAGCCGGTGACGGTGTAACCGCGTTTGGCCAGGACCCGCACCGCCGAGTCCAACGGCACCTCCAGCGCGGGCGTGCCCACCAGCAGCACGATCACCGCGCCGACGCACCAGCCGACCGCGAGGCCGAACATCGCCCGCGACGGCACGACCAGACTCACGAACAGATGCAGCGGCACGAAACCCAGCAGCAGCGCCCACCACGAGCGCCGCCACGACACCGGCAGCCACGGGCTCGCCACCGTCAGCATGGCGGTGAGCATGGCGATCCAGCGCGGGTCGTCGAGGAACTGCGACAGGAACGTGTCCAGCTGTTCGGGCACGACCAGATGCCACTGCGGCGCCGAGATCCCGGTGCCGGTGATCGACAGCAGCACCACCGTGATCAGCCCGGCGGCGAGATAGCCGAACAGCAGCGTCCACTGCCACCGGAAGATCAGCCGTACCAGGATCGCGAACGGCAGCGCGACGATCGCCACGCCGTACAGCAGGTAGACCAGGTTCGACTGCTCGGGCGTCAGGAAGCCGACGATGTCGGACAGCGAGCGCTCCAGCGCCTCCCAGCGCGGCCGGGTGATCAGCGAGCCGGCGATGACGAGCGCCACCAGCAGCGCCGACAGCACCACGCGCAGAATGTCGCTGGTGCGCCGGATCCGCGGTTGCAGCAGGCTGCCGGAGACGGGGATCTCCCGCCCGTCGACTCGCATGTCGTATCGGAACTTTCGGATCGAGGGAGCGGCGGTCCCGGGGTCGGCTCGGGTGTGAGTATGCAGGAGCGTTGCCGGGCGCCCGGTGCCAACACGCCGTCGGCCGGGTGCGTCCGGGGCAGCGCGCCGGTCGTCGTCGCCTTCCCCGTTCACCCCGGTCGCTCGGCCACCGTGCGGGCGTGCTGTCCGGTCGCCGCGTCCGGCACGCCCACGCTGTAGACCCCGCCGGTCATGTCGCCCGCGTCGAGTTCGGCGACGGCCGCGGCCACCTGCTCGGTCGGCACCAGCGCCGGGAAGGAGTTGGGCGCGATCGCGTTCGCCCGCACCCCGAACTCGGCGAACTCGGCGGCGAGGTGCCGGGTCAGCTGATCCAGCGCCGCCTTCGACGCTGCGTACACGGCCTGCCCGCCCGGGTACACGCGGGAACCCGAGATGCTCGACACGTTGACTATGTTGCGATTGCGTGCGCGGTTGTCCGCGTCGCTGTGCAGCCAGCAGCGCTGCGCCAGCCGAGCCGACAACCGCAGCGGCACACCGACATTCAGCGCGAAGTGCGGATCGAACTGGTCCAGCGCGGCGTCGCCGTCGACGATGCCGCGGGGCTGCATCCGGGCGTGCCCGGCGTTGTTGACCAGCAGGTCCACCGCGCCGAACTTCGCCAGCGCCAGGTCCACCACCCGCTCCACCTCGCCGTCGCGGGTCAGGTCGGCGCGCACCACGAAGACGCGGGAGTCGTTGTCCGGCAGCGGTTTCGACGGCTCCAGCGGGTCGATGAACCACTCCTCCTGCGACGGCGCCGCCGGTGTCCGGGTGCGGCAGACCGCGACGATGTCGTAGCGGGTGTGGAAGGCGCGGCAGAAGGCGTCGCCCAGCACCCCGCCGGCTCCGGTCAGCAGGCACACCCGGCGGTTGTCACCACTCGGCAATGCGGTCTCCTCCCCAGCGGCGCGCCGCCTCGTCCCTGGGCCGGTGCAGCCACATCACCACGCTGTTGCGGGCGGCGGTGTTGGCGCCCAGGAAGGTGTGCCAGGACCGCGGCGTGCACTCGAACACCACCATCGAATTGTCGAGCGGGGGCACGGCGAGGGTGGCTCGCGGATCCGCCGCGCCGATATCGGCGAACAGTCCGGTCTCGCCGCCATGGCCGGGCCGCCACTGCGGATTGTTCAGATAGAACAGCACCGCGACCGCGCGCACCAGCTCCCGGGCCGGCGTCCCCGGCGGCCGGGCGCCGGTGCGCAGATCGATCGAGCTGTCGGGCAGGCCGACCGCGGTCGGTCCGGGCGGCGTGCCCGGAAACCAGGCGGGCGCCAGATCGTGATGCGGTCGGCCGGGCGGGCCGTCCGGTGCGTGGTGGTGCAGCGAACCCTCCACGTCGCCGCTGGCCCGCACGCCCGCGACCCGCTCGATCACGTCGTGCCACGCCCGGGACAGGAAGACCTCCAGGGGGCCGTTGCGCACGGCGGCCAGGCTCAGCCCGGTCGCGTTGTAGTCGTCGGCGACCGGCGTGAACCGGCCCGGCTCCCGGTGCACCCGCTCGAATTCCTCGGCCAGCCGCCGGTAGAACACCTCGGTGAAGACATCACGGACATAGACGTGCGGGAACGGACGGGTCCGGCGGATCCAGCGGCGATGCGCCAGTAGATCGATGAACCACCGCGGTAGCGGCGCCTCCGTTGCCATACGTACTCCCTCCCGGACAAACCACCGCGATCTTATTGCGTGCGCGTCGTGCGTGGATTCCGGCCTTTGCCCCGACAACCGGTGCGCGGCGTGAAACCATCACACGGTGGTTCGAGATGTCCGTATCTGCTTCGTGGGTGACTCGCTGGTGGCCGGCCTCGGGGACCGCCAGTGCCTGGGTTGGGCGGGCCGTCTCGCGGCGCGTGCGGCCGGCGCCGGTCAGCCGCTGACCTACTACAACCTCGGTGTGCGGCGGGAGAGTTCCGCGGATATCGCGGAGCGCTGGGAGGCGGAATGCGCGCGCCGATTACCGGCGGGCGTCGACGGCCGGGTCGTGTTCTCCTTCGGAGTCAACGACACCCTGCTGCTCGACGGCCGGTCACCGCTGCCGACGGAGCAATCGGTGGCCCACCTGACCGGCATGCTGCGCGGCGCCCGCGCGCACGGCTGGCCGACGCTGGTCGTCGCGCCGCCGCCGGTGGACGACGACGAACACAACGACCGCACCGGGCAATTGGATGCCGCGTTGTCGGAAGCCTGTGACGGCGAAGGCGTTTCGTACGTCCGCGTGCATCAGGCGTTGCGCAACAGCGGAACCTGGATGCGCGAGGTCTCCGCCGGCGACGGCTACCACCCCAGCGCCGCCGGTTACGAGGAGTTCGCCGCCCTGATCGTCCCCCACTGGCTGCTGTGGCTCTCCGAACCCGGCGCGGGACTACCTGTCGTCCGGTGAGATAGACCACGATCGATGCCATGGACATCGACACCCGTCTGCTGCGGTACTTCGCCGTTGTGGCCGAGGAGGGTCATCTGACTCGTGCGGCGCGGCGGCTCTACGTGTCGCAACCGGCGTTGACCAAGCAGATCAGGCAGTTGGAAACCAGGCTCGGCGTCGAACTGTTCGAGCGCTCGCACACCGGGATGACGCTGACCGAGGCGGGACGCGTGCTGGCCGAACGGATTCCGGGGCTGCTGGCCGACTGGGACGCGATACTGCGGGCGGCCAAGGGTGGCGCCGCGCGGGCAGCCCGGGTGCTGCGGGTCGGGTTCATCGCCAGCGCGGCGAACGAGCACACCGCCGGGATCGTCGCCGAATTCCGGCGGCGCAATCCGGACTGGCAGGTGGATATGCGGCAGTTCGGCTGGATCGAGCCGAGCGCGGGACTGGCGACCGGCGACGTGGATGTCGCACTGGTGTGGCTGCCGTTCCCCGACCAGGATTCCTACCGGCTGCGGGAGCTGTTCACCGAACCGCGCTGGATCGCGCTGCCCACCGGCCACCGCCTGGCCGACCGCCCGGAGATCGCGTTCGAGCACCTGTGGGAGGAGCCGTTCGTCGCGGCGCCACCGGAAAGCGGTGCCTGGCGCGATTTCTGGATCGGCGCCGACTCGCGGCCGCCGGAGACCGTGGTCGTCGGTGCGCTCGCGCACAACACCGACGAGTGGCTCACCGCGATCGGCAACGGCTTCGGAATCAGCTTCACCCCGGCCTCCTCGGCGCGCTACTACCCCCGGCCGGGCGTGGAGTACCGGCCGGTGACGGGTATCGGCCCGATGGTCGTCGGCGTCGCATGGCCCGCGGTCGCCGACTCGAATCCCTTGGTACACAGCTTCGTCGACTGCTGCACTGCCGCCACCCACGTCGACGGCCCCCGCTGACCCGGCACCGCGCTAGCTTTCCAATACCGCCATGGCGGCATTGTGCCCGCCGATTCCGCTGACTCCGCCGCCGCGCACGGCGCCCGCGCCGCACAGGAGCACGTTGCGGTGACCCGTGGCCACACCCCAGCGCGCCGCTGGGTCCGTGGCGTCGTCGGCGCGGAACGGGAAGTCCAGGTCGCGGTGGAAGATGTGGCCGCCGGGCAGGCCGATCTCGCGTTCCAGGTCCAGCGGGCTCTTCGCTTCGAGGCAGGGGCGGCCCTGTGCGTCCACCGCGAGGCAGTCCCGGATCGGTTCGGCGAGTACGGAATCCAGCTGTGCCAGGGTGGCGGTCACCAGTCGCCGCTTGGTCTCGTCCGGGTCGTCGAGGAAAAGGCTTGCGGGAGTGTGCACACCGAACAGCGTCAGGGTGTGCGCGCCCTGTGCCGCCAACTCGGGGGCGAGGATCGAGGGGTCGGTGAGGGTGTGGCAGTAGATCTCGGCGGGCGGCGCGGAGGGCAACCGGCCGCTCTCGGCCTCGAGGTAGGCCCGATCCAACTGCCCGTATCCCTCGGCGATGTGGAAGGTTCCGGCGAACGCCTCGGCGGGGTCGACCGAATCCCGCAGCCGCGGCAGGCGCCGGAGCAGCATGTTGATCTTGAGTTGGGAGCCCTCCGGCCGCTCCGGCACGGGTTCGCCGAGCAGGCGCGCCAGCTCCCGCGGCGCGGCGTTCACCAAGACGTGCCGCGCCCCGACCGCGCCGCCGTCGAAGCGGACTTCCGCTGTGTCACCGTCGGTTTCGACGGCCGTGACCGCGCGGCCGGTGCACAGTTCTGCGCCCGCGGCCCGAGCGGCCGCCGCCAGCGCGTCGGTCAGTGCGCCCATCCCGCCGATCGGCACGTCCCAGTCGCCGGTTCCGCCGCCGATCACGTGGTACAGGAAGCAGCGGTTCTGGCGCAGCGTGGGGTCGTGGGCGTGGGTGAAGGTGCCGATCAGCGCGTCGGTGAGGACGACGCCGCGCACCGTGTCGTCGGCGAACGCGGCCTCGATCGTCTCGCCCAGGGGACGCTCGAAGATCGCCTCCCAGGTGGCGGCATCGTCGACCAGTCGTTGCAGTTCCGCGCGGGTCGGCAGCGGCCGGGTCAGCGTCGGGAACACCCGTTGCGCGAGCCGTCCGGTCCGGCCGTAGAACTCCTGCCAAGCCCGAAAGTCCGCTTCGGAACCGGTGATTCGCAGAAAGCTCGACCGCGTGCGGTACTCGTCGGCGGTATCGATCAGCAGTCCCGTATCGCCCACCGGCGTATACGACGAGATCCGCCGCCGGCGCGTCTCGAACCGCAGGCCCAGCTCCCGGATCAGCTGCCGCGGGAGCAGGCTCACCAGATACGAGTACCGCGACAGCCGCGCGTCCACGCCGTCGAACACCCGCTCGGACACGGCCGCGCCGCCGATGTGGTCCTGCTGTTCGAGCACCAGCACCGAACGTCCGGCGCGGGCCAGGTAGGCCGCCGCGACCAGCCCGTTGTGGCCGCCACCGGCGACGACGACCTCGTAGGAGGCACGTGTGGGCTGCATCTGCCCTGGATATCACGGCGGCCGCGGGCCGTGGCGATCAACTCGCCGACGACTTCTCCGCCAGCAGGTACGCCTGCGGATGCGCTTCGTCGTCCGGCTCCCGCACCAGCCGGGCCACGGTCCGGAACCCGCCCTCGCCCAGCAGTTCCTCGACCCGGTCCGGCGGCCACAGGTAGCTCGGCGCGACCTTGTGGTCGTGGGTCCGCACGTCGTCCCCCTCGGTGGTCTGGAACGCCAGCACCACCTGCCCGCCCGGAGTCAGCACGCGGCGGAACTCGGCGACGATGATCGGCACCCGGACCGGCGGCGTGTGAATGACGCTGTACCACGACACGATTCCGGCCAGCGCGGCGTCGGGCACCGCCAGGTTCTCCATCGAACCGACCACGTAGCGCAGGTCCGGGCGGGCGGCGCGGGCCAGGCGGATCATCTCCGGGGACAGATCGATACCGAACACGTCGAGCCCGAGCGCGGCCAGATGTGTGGTGATCCGGCCCGGTCCACAGCCGAGATCGGCGACGGCGCCGGCACCCACCCGCTCCGCGAACACGCCCAGCATCGCCCGGTCGAACGGGCTGGCGGCGAGCGCGTGCTCGAACATCGAGTGGTACAGCTCGGCCACCTCGTCGTAGCCGCGGCGGGTCCGCCGCACATCTTCCGGTTCCGTCACCGCCGGAAGTCTACGAATCCGGCCGGGCGGTGTCTCATAGCCGTCATCGACCGGCCGGGTCGCTCGAACCGCCGGACCGCTCGCGGCCTGCGCTATTACGGTGTTATCGGACCATTGTGACCGTTCACCGAAAGATGTTCCGCCGGAACGCGGTTCGCGGTGTTTGTCCGTGTTGCATCATGGGCGCATGGCTTCACGCGCAGAGCACTGGGACAGCTTCGTCGAGCACCTGCAAGCGGCCCCCGCTGCCCTGCCCGCCGTGACCCGCAGATCGATATTCCGGGCGGCCGCCGGGGACGAGTCGGCGACGGTCCCGGCCGATCTCGAGCGTTTCGTGGACACCGTGGCCCGGCACGCCTACCGCGTCACCGACAAGCAGGTCGCGGCGCTGACCGAGCACCGGTCCGAGGACGAGGTGTTCGAGGCCACCGTGGTCGCCGCCGTCGGGGCCGCCGACCGCCGGCTCCGCGCCGCCCTGCGCGCGATGGGCGGCGAGGCATGAGGCTCGATGTGGTGGATCGCGGCCACGACCGGCCGGGCCGCTGGACCCTGCGCGTCATGCGCGTTCTCGGCCGCACCGAGGTGCCCGACGTGATCAAGGTGCTGCTGTACCGGCACCGCTATTTCAGCACTCCCTACAGCGATTATCTCCAGGATCTGATGCGCGGCCCCTCGGCGTGGAGCATCGGCGAACGGGAACTGTTCGCCACGTTCACCTCCGCGCGCAACCAGTGCGAGTTCTGCCGCGCCTGCCACCAGGTCGTCGCCGAGAGCTACCAGGATCGCGAGCTGGTGGTCCGGGCGCTGGAGCGGCCCGCGGAGTCCGGTCAGCGCATCGAAGTCGTTGTGGTGCTGGACTTTCTGGCCAAGCTGGCCGACGCGCCCGACGAGGTGTCCCCGGTCGATGTGGCGCGGGTGCGCATCGCGGGCGTCACCGACGAGGCGCTCACGGAGGCGGTGCGCATCAGCGTCGCGTTCCACGCCATCAACCGCATCATGGACGCCATGGGCGGCGTGCCGCCGGAGGGTCGTGGGCTGGCCATGACGCGGTGGTTCCTGCGGCGGATGGGATACGCCACGCCACCGACGGTCAAGTACCTGTCCAAGGCGCACTGACTCCTGGGCCGACGCTCGAGCACCGCATAGGGGCGGGTGCGGCACAATCCGGGGTATGGAGACGCTCGGCTCGCAGACGGTTTACGCCAATCGCTGGATGGAAGTGCGTGAGGACACGATTCGCCGTTCCGACGGCTCCACCGGCATCTACGGTGTCGTCGATCGGCCCGATTTCGTGCTGGTGGTGCCGCGCGACGGCGAGCGCTTTCATCTGGTCGAGCAGTTCAGATATCCCGTGGGACGACGCTGCTGGGAATTTCCGGCGGGCACCCTGCCCGATCGCGCGGTCGGGGACCCGGACGATCTGGCGCACCGCGAACTGCGCGAGGAGACCGGCCTGCGCGCGGGCCGGCTGACCCTCCTCGGCCCCCTGAACGCGGCCCCGGCCACCCTCCGCCAGCGCGGCCGCGTCTACCTCGCCACCGACCTCACTCCCGGCGAACCCGAACGCGAGCCGGAGGAGCAGGACATGCGCTCGGCCTGGTTCGCCCGCGCCGACCTCGAACGAATGATTCGCTCCGGCGAGATCACCGACTCCGGAACCCTGGCCGCCTACTCGCTGCTGCTGTTGCACGAGCGAGCTTGAATTCCCTGTGCGACAACAGGTCACCGGCGCGGTGGTCACGCGGCGTCGAAGGTCGGGATTCCGTGCGGTTTGGCGCGGGCGAGTACGCGGGCCGGGCCGGTGCCGATCCGGACGGTGAGCGGAAAACCGCTGCCGCTCCGCGCCACCGGCTCGAAGGCGATGTGCGCGAACGCCGCGTCCGGCCCGGACGTGGCGGCCAGCCGGTCGAGTTCCGCGGTGACCTTCGCCCACTCGTCCGCCGGAACATATTGCCGCATAACCGAATGCCACACGACGGTGAGCGTGCCCGGCATCGGTTCGATACCGCCCAGGAACTCCGCCGCGCCCACGGCCTCGACCTCGGCCGGAACCCGTTGCGCCACCAGCAGTGCGCCGTTCAACCGGGCCGCGCGCTCGGGCTGGTCCGGCCAGACGTAGGACCGTAGCGACAGTGCGTCGGTGGGAGAGAGCGGGTTCAGTGGCGTCGGGTCGCAGCCGCGTCGCTCGATCACCTCGAGGCGTGGATAGCGGCGCACCGCCTCGGCCAGCCACCCGGGCACCGGGCCGTCCCACGCACCATCCAGTGCCACTGGCGAATCCATCGGACCCCAGCCGAAATCGCCACTGTGCCAGCGGAAGTGGTCGGCCCGCAGATTGAGTCCCGCGCTGCTGCCCAACTCCAGCAGCCGCACCGGCAGCGGCGTCGCGGCGACGGCGGCCAGCAGTCCGGCCAGTAGCGGCACCGCGCGCCCCACCTCGTTGGTCTGCGGCGGCCGCGACATCCAATCCTGGATCCACTCCGGATGGGCATCGACGGCCTCGCGGAAGGCTCGCCAGGCCCCGCCGTCCGCGTCGTCGCGGGCCGGCGCGGTGGCGCTCGGATAGTAGGCCGCGAGTTCGGGCGCCCGCCCGGTCAGCACCAGCCCGTGCACGGCTCCCAGGAACCGCAGCGGTGCGGCCGCGACCATCGGCATGTCCTCGTATCCCGAGAGCGCTCGGGCGCAGACGCCGCCGTCCGCGAGATCCGCCGCGATCTCGCTCAGCAACCGGGCATACAACGGCGACCCGAGCTTGGCGCAGGCCTTCGCCTGTAGCTCGAACTGCGGTACGAGAGACATGTCTGCACTGTGCCACGCGCCGCCCCGCGCAGCCGGTCAGGAATCGAGAAGCGCCGCCGGGTATGCGCCGCCTAACGTTGCAGACATGAACATCAGCACTGATCAGGCCGCTATCGACGCCATCATCCTGGAATCGCCCGACCCCGCCGCCGCCACGGCCTTCTATACCGCCGCCTTCGGCCTCGGCGACACACTGCGCGTGCGCGCCTCCGAGGCGCCGACGTCCGGGTTCCGGGGTTTCGTCCTGTCGCTCGTGGTGTCGCAGCCGAGCACCGTCGACAGCTTCGTCGGCACGGCGACCGCGGCGAGCGCGACGGTGGTGAAGCCCGCCACGAAGAGCTTCTGGGGTTACGGCGCCGTCGTCCAGGCCCCGGACGGCACCCTCTGGAAGATCGCCACCTCCGCCAAGAAGGACACCGGCCCCGCGACCCGGGAGATCGACGAGTTCGTGCTGCTCCTCGGCGTCGAGAAGGTGAAGGCGACCAAGCAGTTCTACCTCGACAACGGCCTGACCGTGGCAAAGAGCTTCGGCAGCAAGTACGTCGAGTTCGACACCACGGGGTCCGCGGTCAAGCTGGCGCTCTACGGGCGTCGCGCCGCCGCCAAGGACGCGGGCGTCTCCGCCGAGGGCGCCGGTGCGCACCGTCTCGCCATCGCCGGCGGGCTCGGCTCCCTGGTCGACCCGGACGGTTTCGCGTGGGAGCCCGCCGCCTGATCGGCTCGTATCATGACGACATGCCCGTCGAGCCGGTTCACGTCGCGGGAGCCGTGCTGGATATCGCGGTTCCCGCGCGATCGAACCGCATGGCGGGGATCAGCATGGCCGGGTTCCGCGGCCGGGCGAGCGACCGCGCCGAACTTCCGGTGGTGCCGTACCCGGCCCTCACGATCTTCCTCGATCTCGGCGACGCGTCGTTCATCGATGCGTCCGGCGGTGTGCGCCGGCGCGGCAGCGCCGTGATCGGTCTGCATCCCGTCGGCATGCGCGGATCCGGGCGAGTCATCGATCTGTTGCAGGTGCGGCTGTCGCCCGTGGTCGCGCACGAAATACTCGGCGTCCCCGGTGATCTCGGTGATTCGGTGGTGCCGCTCGCGGACCTGTGGGGCGGCGACGCCGCGCGAATCCAGGAACGCATGCACGCGACCGCCTCGTGGGACGAGCGGTTCGCACTCGCGAAGTCCGTCCTCACCCGCCGCGCCGCGGCCGGTCGCGCGGTCGACCCGGAGGTCGCCTTCGCCTGGCAGCGAATCGCGCTGAGCCAGGGGAGGATTCGGGTCGAGCGCCTGGCGGCCGAGACGGGCTGGAGCCGCAAACGACTGTGGTCCCGCTTCCGGTCCCAGGTCGGTCTGACCCCCAAGCGCGCCGCCCAACTGATCCGCTTCGACCACGCGGCCCACCGCCTCGCCGGCGGCCACAGCCCCGCCACCGTCGCGGCGGAAGGCGGCTACACCGACCAATCCCACCTCTACCGAGAGGTCATGTCCTTCGCGGGGCTGACCCCCACGGCCATCGCCCACGCACCATGGCTCGAGGTCGACCCGGTCGCCTGGTCCGCCCCGGAGTACGCCCCGCGCCCGTAGACCCGGCGCGCCGGGAACATTTCTCCAAGACGGCGGCCGGCGGGTCCGGCCATGCTGGCGGGCATGTGTGGAACTCGCGTGGGCGCGGCCCGTGTGCCGGTCGGCGCGGGGCGATCGAGGAGGACTCATGAACGACGCGACCGGTGACGGGCGGATGCCACGCGGCATCGTGTGGGTGTCTCGTCTGCAGAAGGACCCGGACTGGCTGAACATGACGGCCGAGGAACTGGTCACCTTCCGCGAGGCGGCGAACCGCAAGGCGGGATCGCGGCTGTTCCGGGTGGTCACCGGGCTGCCCGCACGTGGTGTCACGATCCGGTGGGAGGACGTGACGCTGCCCGATCGCGTACTCCGCATCCGCGTGTACCGGCCCAAGCGCGGCGGGCCGGGCGCACTGCCGCTCGTGCTGCATGTGCACGGCGGCGGTTTCGTCGGCACGGCGGCCCAATGTGACTGGGCGAACAGCCATTTCGCCGCGCGTCTGCCCGCGGTCGTGGTGTCGGTCGAACACCGCCTGCTCGCGCCGGACGTCCCGCTGACTGCGGTCGTCGACGACGGCTGGGACGTGCTGCGGCACCTCGTGCGAAACGCCGCGGACTTCGGCATCGACCCGGCCCGGATCGCGATCGCCGGTGAGAGCACCGGCGGGCTGGTCAGCGCGCTGGTGGCGGTGCGCGCCAAGGCCGCCGCCCTGCCCGTGCGGGCGCAGGTGCTGGTCAATCCCGCCACCGATCTGACCGACACGATGCTCGACTATCCCTCGTTCGAAAAGTACGGGAACAGCCCGACTTTGACGGTCGACAAGATGCGCCTGTTCCACCGCCTGGCCGTCCCGGCCGATTCCGACGCGCGGGCCGTGTCCCCGCTGTATGCCGACGACCTCGGCGGCCTGCCGCCCGCCCTCGTGGTCATTCCCACCCTCGACCCGATCGCCGACCAGGGCCGCCGCTACGCCGAACGGCTGCTGGAGTCGGGCACCCCTGCCCGCCGCACCGAATACCCCGGCGCCCCGCACGCCTTCCTCGCCCTCCCCGGCCTGGTGCCCCAGGCCAAGTCCGCCCGCGCGGAGATCCTCGCCTTCCTCCGAGAACACCTGACACACATTGCCTCTGCCACCACAGGGCCGCCGGTCAGCCGAGCTTCAGCAGCAGCTGGGTGAGTTCGGCCGGCATGGTGATCATGCAATCGTGCCCGGTCGGCAGTTCCCACACCACCGCCGGGGCGCCGTTGGGCTGGGTCGCGGGCACTGGACGGCGCTCCACGCCCGAACCGCCTGCGGTGCAATGGATGTGGGTGCGCGCGATGGCGTCGGCGGCGGGATTGTCCAGCCGCACCGGTTGCTGCAGGCAGCGCACCGGCTGATCGGACAGCATGGTGCGCAGCCAGGCGACATCTCCCGGCTCGGTGACGCCGAAAAGCCCTGCGGGCGGCGGCAACTCGGGCATCGGGGGCACGCGCCAGCCGCTGCCGGAACGTAGCGCCCGATCGATCATCGCCTGAGTGACGGGCAGCACGTCGACGGCGGTTTCACCGTCCCGGGGAACCATGGCGTCGAGGTACACCAGATGCGCGATCCGGTCCGGAACCCGGTGGGCGACGGCGGAGACGACCAGTCCCGCATAGCTGTGCCCGACGAGTATCACCTCGCTGAGATCCTCCTCGAGGATGAGCGTGACGATGTCGTCGACGTGCGTGTCCAGCCCGACCTCGGGGCCGAGCAGATGCCGCCGGTCGCCGTATCCGGTCAGGGTCGGCGTGCTCACCCGATGCCCGGCCGCCCCCAGCATCGGCACCACCCGAGCCCAGCACTGCTCGCTGTGCCAGGCCCCGTGGACCAGCAGATATGTCGACATGTTTCGTACTCCGTCCGTTGACGCGGCCGCGGCCGTCTTCGTCACCTCGGGTGTGGAGGCGCCGATCCGCGATATCGCGGCGCGGGCCGGTGTCGGGACGGCCACGATCTACCGTCACTTCCCGACGCGAGCCGACCTGATCGTCGCCGTCTACCGGCATCAGGTCGAATCCCTCGCGGAGACCGGCCCCGCTCTGCTGCGCGACAGTGCGAGCGCGTATGCGGCGCTGGAACATTGGGTGGACCTGTTCGTCGACTTCGTGATCACGAAGCAGGGGTTGGCCGCCGTACTCCAGTCCGACGACCCGTGTTTCGACCCGCTGCACTCCTACTTCCTCGATCGGCTCGTCCCGGTGTGCACCCGATTACTCACTGCGGCGGCCGAATCCGGCGAGATCGAGGCCGGGCAGGACGCGTACGAATTCATGCGCGGCATCGGCGGTCTGTGCGCGGGCTCGGGCAACAACCCGCGCTACGACGCTCGCCGACTGGTCGGGCTCCTCGTCGCGGGCCTGCGCCGCTCACGCTGACATCCGCGGCGGTCGGCGAGTTGCCGAAACCGCAAGATTGCGTGCCAAATAGCTGTGGGTCTGGCGAGACTCGAGCGCATCCGACAGAAGGAGCCTCGATGACCACGCGACCACGCCCTCTTCGATCCGCACGCACTCCGGTCACCGTGCTGGTGGCCATTCTGGTGGCGATCGGCACCGCGGCATGCGGCGCACCGGCTACGGAACGGGTCGCGCCCTACGCCGCCGCCACCCGGGCTGATCCGCAGTTCCAGAACACTTTTCGGCACGAGTTCACCGACGTCGACGGGGTGCGCATGCACTACGTGACAGGTGGCACCGGCAGTCCGGTGGTGCTGCTGCACGGCTGGCCGCAGACCTGGTACGGCTGGTGGCCGATCATGCCCGCGCTCGCCGAACACCACACCGTCTACGCGGTCGATCTGCCCGGCCTCGGCGACAGCACCGGTTCGCCGACCGGATACGACAAGGCCACGCTCGCGCGGTACGTGCACACGCTGATCGCCGAGCGGCTCGGTATTCGGGACGCGGCCGTCGTCGGGCACGATTTCGGCGCCGCGGTGGCGTTCCAGTACGCCAGCCGGTTCCCTTCGGACACAACGCGTCTGGGCTACTTCGACCTGCCGCTGCCGGGGCCGGCCGTCGATGCCGCCACATACCGGAACATGAGCTGGCACATCGCCTTTCACTCGCAGCGCCGCGTGCCCGAGGCGGTCGTGGGCGACGACGTCCGCGACTACCTGGCACTGTTCTATCCACAGGTTTCCTTCGGCGGCACGGCATTCGGCGGAACGTCCGACCGATCCCCGTTCACGCCCGCCGAGATCGACGAGTACGCGCGCACATACAGCGCGCCGCAGGCCCTGGCGGGCGGGTTCGAGCTGTATCGCGCCCTCGACCGAGACGTCCGCGACACCGTGGCGGCGGCACCCACCCGGGCGCCCACACTGCTCATGACCGCCCAGGGGCAACTCGACGCCGTCCGGGCCACCGTGGCCCCGCGCATCACCGCCATCGTGCGCGCGGTCGACGTCCCGCATGCCGGGCACTGGCTGGTCGAGGAGAACCCGCGGTTCGTCACCGACGAGCTGGTGCGTTTTCTCGGCGACTGATCGCCCGTTGCTTTATAAGTACGTACGGTCGTATGCTTTGCTGGCCGACGAACGGCGCGGACGAGAAGGGACGCCTGATGGATGACGTAGTGGCCGAGGCGGCGACGGACCAACCCACGGCACAGCGGCCGGGACGGGATCATTCGACCGCGATCGTGTGGATCCTGTGCTCGGCCGCGTTCATGGCGATGCTGGACGTATTCGTCGTGAACGTGGCGTTCACCGCGATCGGCGAGTCCTACCGCGGTTCCTCGCTGGCCGACCTGAGCTGGGTCCTCAACGGGTACGCGATCGTCTATGCGGCACTGCTGATTCCGGCCGGGCGGCTCGCGGACCGATGGGGACGCAGAACCGGATTCCTGGTCGGACTCACCATTTTCACGCTGGCCAGCCTGGCCTGTGCCGTCGCGCCGACGCTGTGGGCGCTGGTGGCGTTCCGAGTGCTGCAGGCGGTCGGCGCCGCCGCGCTCACCCCCGCCAGTCTGGGGCTGTTGCTCACGGTGCTGCCGCCGGCGCGCGTGCCGGGCGCCGTAAAGGTCTGGGCCACAACGAGTTCCTTCGCCGCGGCGTTCGGACCCGTGGTCGGCGGCGCGCTGGTGGAGCTGTCCTGGCGCTGGGTGTTCCTGGTCAATCTGCCGGTCGGTCTGGCGGCCGGAATCGCCGCGCTGCGTTTGGTGCCCGACCTGCGCCCGCAAGTGTCGGCGCGGGTGCCCGACCTGCTCGGAGTAGCGCTGCTGATCGTCGCGATCGGCGCGTTGTCGCTGGGTCTGGTGCAGAGCGGCGAATGGTCGTGGACCAGCGCGGCGACGCTCGGCGCGCTCGTGGTCGCCGGGGCGAGCCTGGTCCTGTTCGTGCTGCGGATGCGGTCGCATCCGGAGCCGGTGGTGTCGCCAGACTTGTTCCGGGTGCCGACGTTCCTGTGGGCCAACGTGACCGTGCTCGCGTTCTGCACCGCGTTCGGAGCGTGGTTCCTCAGCATCGCCATGTGGCTGGAGAACGGGGCCCGCTTCAGCACCATCGAAACCGGGCTCGCCATCGTCCCGGGGCCGATCATGGTGCCGATCTTCGCCGCCGTCGGCCAGCGACTGATCCGGCGAATTCCGGTGGGAACCGTTGTCGCCGTGGGAAATCTGCTGTTCGCCGGGGGCGTGCTCCTGGTATCGACCAGCGCCGCCATGCCCGTGCGGTACGCCGCCGAGGTACTGCCCGGGTGGATGATCTCCGGTGTCGGCATCGGTCTCGCGCTGCCGAGCATGATCGCCTCCGCCGCCGTCGATCTGCCGCCGGACCGGTCGGCGACCGGCAGTGCGGTGGTGAACACCGCCCGCCAGCTCGGCTATGTCCTGGGCGTCGCCGTTCTGATCGCCCTCGTCGGGTCGCTCGCCTCCGACCGGATGCTGACCGCCTTCCGGCACGGCTGGTGGTTTGTCGCCCTCGCGGCCGCCGTCAGCGCGATAACGGCCTTCGGCATCAGGCCCCGGACGAACTCGGGTAAATGATCATGACCTGGTCGACATCGACGGAAGAAACCGACCCTTTCTGCTTGCCGCCCTTGACCTCCGCGGCCTTGCTGTTCGACGCCCCGTGGCGCCGGTTCGGCGTGGTCGGCGACAGCCTGTCCGCCGGTACCGGCGACCCCACGCCCGGCTACGCCGACCAGGGCTGGTCCGACCGGGTGGCGAACATCTTGCGACGGGTGCGCCCGGACCTGCGATACCTCAACACCGCGGAGAACGGCGTCACCACCGCCCGGACCGTAGCGGGCCAATTCGACCGCATGCTCGAATTCGCCCCCGATCTGCTGCACCTGCCGAGCGGACCGAACGACATCCTGCGCCGCGACCCGGACTTCGACATGATCGAAAAGGCGATGCGCCGCATGTACGACCTCGCGGCGGGGACCGGCGCCCTGTTGACGACCTTCACTCTCGGCCGCGCCTACGTCGTCCCGGCCTTCCCGGACTGGTCCGAGCGCATCCGCGCGATCAACGCCATGACCCGTCGCCTCGCCGCCGAATACGAGGCCGTGGTCATCGACATGTGGGATCACCCCTTCAACGACCGCGCAAACCTGTTGAGCGCCGACCGGATTCACTTCTCCACCTCCGGCCAAGCGGTGATGGCCACCGAGTTCGTCCGCCGGCTGTCGCATCAACTCTCGACATGAACGGGCTCCTCAGGGCCAGGGTGATAGGTGCGGACCAACGCGGCGGCGACCTCGCCCAGGTACCGCCGCAGGGCGGGCGGGTGCAGCACCTCGGCCTCCGCGCCCAGGCGCAGCAACAGTCCCGCGGTGTGCTCGAGGGTCTCCAGCGGGATCTCCACAACGGACCACCCGTCGCGTTCGAGGCGGGCGGTATCGCGCGCGGCACGCACCAGATCCGGATCGAGCAGATGGTCGAGGCGGTCCAGCACATGTGCCGACATCCGCACGGTGGCCGTTCCCCGCCGGCGTCGGGCGTCGAACTCGCCCAGCGAGTCCTGCCAATGCCGCGCGAGGTCGAACTCGGCGGGGCGTTCGAAGGTGTCGTCGAGGACCCGCAGCGTGACGATCTGCGATACCCGGTAGGTCCGGATGTCCCCTCCGGCGGCGCCGATCAGATACCAGTGGCCGGACTTGAGGACCAGGCCGTACGGGTCGAGGGTGCGCCGCACGCATCGAGGCTCGGCCCAGCGCAGGTATTCGATGTGCAGGCGGTGCTGTGTCCACACCGCCGCCACCACGTCGTTCAGGTGTGCGAGACCCTCCGGGCGGGCATACCACCGGTCGGTGTCGAGGTGGAATCGCTGCGTCATGCGCTCGGCCGGGGCGCGTACCGGCTCCGGCAGTGCGGCCAGCAGCTTCCGTCGGGCGGTGGTCAGTACCGCGCCCAGCCCCAGCGCGGCCGCCGGACCGGGCAGTCCGGACAGGAACAGGGCCTCGGCTTCCGCGGCGGTCATCCCGGTCAAGCGGGTCTGGTAGCCGTCCAGCAATCGGTAGCCGCCGTCCTGCCCGGCCTCGCCGTAGAGCGGAATGCCCGCGGCGCTCAACGCCTCCATGTCGCGATAGACCGTCCGGTCCGACACCTCCAACTCCCGTGCCAGCTGTCCGGCCGTCATTCGGCCGCGCGCCTGCAACAACAACACGATCGACAGCAATCTGCTCGCTCGCACCACCCCAGTCTGGCGGCCGCCACCGACAGTTCCTTCAACATCCGCGCCCTTCACTGACAGCACCTGTCAGTGACCCGCTCCTACCGTGTGTCCCGACCGAAACGACCACGGAGGAACGAATGATCGCGGCAACCGAAACGTTCGACGGCACCTGGCCTTTCCCCGCTCGCTTCACCGAATCGGCCGGATTCCGGCAGCACTATGTCGATGTCGGCCCCCGCGACGGTGCACCGATCGTGCTCTTGCACGGCGAACCGACCTGGGGATACCTGTGGCGGCACCTCATCGGCCCGTTGTCGGGCACCCACCGCGTGGTCGTGCCCGACCACATGGGCTTCGGCAAGAGCGCCACCCCCGCCGGCCGCGGCTATCTCGCCGACGAGCACATCGACAACCTCACCGCGCTGCTCGCCGACGAACTCGACCTCACCGGCATCACACTGGTCATGCACGACTGGGGTGGTCCCATCGGCGCCGGGTTCGCGCTGCGCCACCCCGACCGGGTAGCGCGCCTGTTCGCCACCAATACCGTTGTGCCGCTGGGCTTTCCCGGATACGACGAGCTGATGGCCGCCAACCTCGCCGAGAGCACGTGGTTCCGGTGGGCCATGTCCTCCCAGGAAACCGGCGCGCTGGAACAGATTCTGGGCAATGCCGGGTCCACGGTCTGCCACCTCATGCTCGCCTTGCAGACGATCGCCCGGCCGGAGATCGTCACGCCCACCTGGATCCGCGCCTACGCCGAACATTTCGGCGGCCGCGCCGACTGCGAAGGCGTGCTCCGCTTTCCCCAGCAACTGGTCGTCCCGGACCCCGCCGCCGCGCCGACCCCGCCCGATCCCCAGGCCGTCGCCGCACTACGCGCGAAGCCCGCGATTCTCGTGGAGGGCATGCGGGACACCGCGCTACTGCCCCGCCACATCATCCCGGCCTTCCGGCTCGCCTACCCGGACGCCCCCGTCATCGAACTCCCGCACGCCGGCCACTTCACCCCCGAGGACACACCCCACGAACTACTGACCGCACTGGAACTGTTCCTGCACAGCACCTGACGGCCCACGTCGAACCCGACTCGTCCAGGCGATCGCGACGGCGATGTCGACATCGGGAGGTGCGCTCCGACGTTTCGGGTAAGGATGGGTCATCCGGGCGCATCCTCGATCGTGAAGGAGCCGTGATGAAGTACGTGATCCTGATTCACTCCAATCCGCAACCCTGGGGACATCCGACGGGCGACTACCTGCCCGAGTACCAGGCGATGTCGCAGGCGGAACGAGACCGGGTGAACTCCGATTTCGAGAAGTTGCTCGGCGAGCTGCAAGAGAGGGGCGAGTTGGTGACGGGCGAGGCCCTCGGTGCGCCCGAGTCGTCGCGGCTGTATCGGTGGGCCGACGGGAAACCGCTGGTGACCGATGGTCCGTACTCGGAGGCCAAGGAGCATCTGGCGGGGTTCTTCCTGATCGACGTGGAGAACCACGCCCGCGCCGAGGAGATCACCGCGCAATTCGCCGGTCCGGGTGAAACCGTCGAATTGCGGCCCGCGATGTGGCCGGGCGGCGACGACCAATGAGCGTGGTGGAGGACGTGTGGCGGCAGGAGTCGCCGCACGTCCTCGCCGCCCTGCTGCGCCGGCACGGCGACCTCGGCGATTGCGAGGACGCCGCCCAGGAGGCGGCCGAAGCGGCCACGGCGCAGTGGCCCCGCGACGGGGAGCCCGCCAATCCGCGCGGCTGGCTGATCACCGTGGCGTCGCGCCGATTGATCGACCGGCTGCGAGCCGACCGGGCACGGGCCGGGCGCGAAGAGGCCGTGACCGCCGCACAGCCCGGCGACTCGCGCTTCGCGCCGCCGGCGGACCAGGCGGTGGGCGACGAAGACGACGTGCTGCGGATGTTCGTGCTCTGCTGCCACCCGAGCCTGAGCCGTTCCTCGCAGGTCGCGCTGACCCTGCACGCCGTGGGCGGCCTCGGGACCGCTCAGATCGCCGCCGCCTACCTCGTTCCCGAACGCACCATGACGCAACGTCTCACCCGGGCCCGGTCGACGCTGCGGTCGGCCGGTGCGGTGTTCGAACTCCCGAGCCGATCCGAACTGCCCTCGCGCATCGCGTCCGTGCTCGATGTGTGCCATCTGCTGTTCACCGAGGGCCACACCCGTTCGGCCGGTGGGGCGCTGGTGGATTGGAGCGCGACCGATGAAGCGATCCGACTCACCCGCCAATTACATTGCGCGATACCGGATCACGACGAGGTCGCCGGCGCCCTCGCGCTCATGCTGCTCACCAGTTCCCGAGCGGCGACCCGCACCGAGGACGGCAACCTGATCCCGCTCGGCGAACAGGACCGCAGCCGATGGGACCGGGACCTGATCGCGGAAGGCGTCGCGATCCTGGAGCGCGTGCTGCCGCGCGGCCATGTCGGCCGATTCCAGTTGCAGGCGGCGATCGCCGCCGTGCACGCGGAGGCCCCCACCTGGGAGAGCACCGACTGGCGGCAGATCAGCATCCTCTACGCCATGCTCGACCGCGTCGCACCCGGCCCGATCGTGACCCTCAACCGAGCCGTCGCCCTCGGCATGGCCGTCGGCCCCCGGCAAGGCCTGGACCTGATCGCACCCCTGCTCGACAACCCGTCGATGCGCCGCCACCACCGCACCCACGCGGTACGCGCCCACCTCCTGGAAATGATCGGCGACCACCCCGCGGCCATCGCCAGCTATCGCCGCGCCGCCCAACTCACCGCCAGCGTCCCCGAACAGCGATACCTCAACACCCGCATGCGCCGCCTCACCGAACGGTAGCCATTGCGGTTTAACTGTAGGGTCTCAAAAGTCGTGGCATCTCCCGATGCTGTGACCTGGGATTGACGTTCAGTCTCACGCGGCCGCCATCGCCTCCAGTCTCAAAACGGTGGCATTTCCTCGGCATCTGGAGCCTCTCGACAAAGCCTGAGGCGACCCCGAACCGCAGCCACGGACACCAGCCGGAGTCAGCGTGAAGAACCGGACAGGCCACTGCGAGCGGAAGGCTGTGTTTCTGGCTGTCGTGGCATCGTAAGATGAGGCCCGACTCCAATGAGGGACAATAGAGTAAACGAAACGTCGAGGCAGGAGGTGACGGCGTGGCTGCCTCAGGCGATCACATCACTGCCATGGTCCGTAGCCATGCCTCCGGCGACGACGCCGCCTTCTACTCGGTCGCGCTCCAGATAGCTGCCCGGGAAGCTCGGCGAGGCCATCACGTCCTCGCAGGCGACATCAAGAAGGCTGTCGACGCCTCCCGCGAGCGGACGCCTTTGGCCAATGTGACCAAACTGGTGCCGTCCCGCGGTGAGCTAGCCGAACTGGTCGAGACGTCCCGGCCTGAAGTTCATCTCCGTGACCTCATCGCACCGAACGATCTGCTCACCCAGATCAAACAGGTCATCGCAGAACAACGTCAGCGCAAGAACCTGCTCGATCATGGCTTTGCGCCAGCTCACCGCCTGCTGCTCGAAGGCCCCCCAGGCACCGGGAAGACGATGACAGCGTCGGTGCTCGCTACCGAGTTGTCCCTGCCGATGTTCACCGTCAGGCTCGACAGCCTGCTGTCAAAGTTCATGGGAGAAACCGCCGGCAAGTTGCGAATCGTTTTCGACGCGGTTTCTCAGCATCGGGCGGTGTATCTGTTCGACGAGTTCGACGCGCTGGGTGCCGACCGATCGGGCAACGACGTGGGGGAAGCACGTCGCATACTCAACTCGTTTCTCGTGTTCCTCGAGGAAGCCAGTCCAGAGTCGATCGTCATCGCTGCGACCAATCACCGCGCGATCCTCGACAAGGCTCTATTCCGTCGTTTCGACGTGGTCCTGACCTACTCGTTACCCGATTCACGACAGGCTGCCGCAGTCATCCGCGCTCGCCTTGGCTCGCTCGCGACAGGGACGGCGATGAACAAGCTCGGCGATTACACGGCCGGGCTCAGCCACGCCGAACTGGTGAAAGCCGCCGAGTCAGCAGCGAAGGCCGTGCTGATGCGTCGTGAATTGCAGGTTGGACGCGAAGACATCATCGCTGCTCTCATCGCGCGGCGAACGGCCAGCCTTGGCTGACGAACCCCAGTACCTGGACCACCTCTACATATCCGGGCACGCTGCATCCGAACGCTTCCGACGCTCCGGCGGAGGTAAGGCCAAAGTACAGTCTGTCGGGCGAAGCCGTCACGGTCGCAAACTGAAGAGCGAGGCGGGTCAGGCATTCGCGACCTTCGACGCCGAACGCGACCTGCTGAACCTCAGCGATGTCGAGTTGCGGGCACTGGGAACAATCGTCGTGCTGGAAGGCAGCCCCGGCACCGACTACCCCTTGAAGGTCGAATCGTTGACCAGCAGAACCTCCCACCGGGAGCGCAGGCCACGATGGATTCTGCTGTCGGTGCACCCGGCGACGCCTGATACCCCCGAGCAGGCGACGGTCTGGGTCGCTGACGCCTACCGCCAGCAATTCCTCAAGCTGTTTCAGGACTACCTCGACGCCGAAACGTCTCAAGGAAATCCCAAGAACCGGGAACTGGTGGCAAACATCTCCAGGATCCGCCGTGCCGTACTCGATGACCTATGGACCTCAGCAGGCACACCCCCGCAGCACGGAACCACCTGGTGGGAGATCTGGCTCGACGCGACTTCCGAACATGCGCAAGACCTGGACCGGTTCGTCGAAGCCAACGGACTGCGTTCCCTCCATCGGTCCATCCTTCTCCGCGACCGTGTCGTGGTGTGGGTACAAGCCACCTGGCAACAACTCGAACTGTTGACCTACACCCGCATCCCTCTCGCCGAAATCCGCTCACCCGAGTTTATCGACACCGTCGAAGACCTCTCTGCCGACGAGACCATCGAATACGTGCAGGACCTGGCAAGTCGAGTGACTGCCGCACCTCATGACGCGCCCGCAGTATGTCATCTCGATACCGGGGTGCTACGGAGCCACGTACTGCTGCGCGACTCACTGTCCGAAGACGACCACCACACCATCCTCGGCACCTCCGGAACAGACGTGCACCCGTCGGGGCATGGCACGTCCATGGCAGGCCTCGCGCTGTTCGGAAACCTGGAACCACATTTGACCGGAAACAGCGTCATCAGACTTCAGCATCGCCTCGAATCGGTCCGAATGGCTCCGGCACCGCACGAAAGAGCTATCGCCCCAATCGACTTCGGCAGTGCCACCGTGCAGGCAGTTACGCTTCCCGAGATCACCAACCCCAGACGACGGGTATTCTGCCTCACACTCAGTACACAACCCGACAACCCAGGCGAACCGACCCTGTGGTCGGCCGCGGTCGATGCGCTCGCGGTCGGTAGCGACTCGACCCATGTCGGCGAGCAATTCCGGCTGCTTTCCGCACCGGACCCCGATGCAGCGCGGCTAATCATCGTCGCCGCCGGCAACGTCGACCGGTACGACCTCGACCACCGCGTCAATAGCGACACCTCGGCGATCGAAGACCCGGGGCAAGCGTGGAATGCCCTGACTGTCGGCGCGTACACAGACCTGACAGCGACTCCGGCTCATCCACAATACGACGGCTGGACGGTGATGGCGGGCGCCGGGCAGCTGTCGCCGCACAGCCGCACGTCGGTGATGTTCAACCAACGCAAGTGGCCGATCAAACCCGATATCTGCATGGAAGGCGGCAATGTCCTCACCGACGGAGCACAGACCTTCGAACCACGACACGCCTTGTTGTCGCTGCGGACCACAGGCCACGCCCACGACAGCGCACTGACCTCGGCCAACGCCACAAGCGCGGCTACCGCGCAGGCCTCCCGGCTCGCGTCTCTCGCCATGTGCCGCTATCCCGACTACTGGCCCGAAACCGTGCGAGGGCTGCTCCCTCACTGTGCCGAATGGACGTCCGCAATGAGTGAGGAGGTGAAGGCCGATCAACTGAAAAACGCTCGCCTGCAACTGCTTCGCCGCTACGGATGGGGCGTCCCGACCGAAGACGCGGTCCTGAACTCAACACATCGCGCTGTCACCATGGTCACCCAGGACCAATTCGTGCCGTTCGAGGGCGACGACTACACCATGCGCCAGTTCCGGCTTCATACCCTGCCCTGGCCCGCCGATGCACTCCGAGCAATCGCGGCTGCCGATGTCCGCCTACGAATAACGCTGTCCTACTTCATAGAACCTTCAGCGTCGCGCCGGGGCTGGCGCAGAAGGTACGCCTACCCATCACACTCTTTGCGATTCGACCTGCAAGGACCGCTGGAGAAGCGGAGCGATTTCATCGCACGCATCAATCGAGATGCACAATCCGACGAAGACGGCGCACCCAGAACCAGCCCCAAGTCCGACCGATGGCTCCTCGGGGAACAACAGCGCTGTTTCGGTTCGCTGCATCAAGATGAATGGCACGGCTTGGCAAGCGAACTCGCCGAATGCAACTCGATCGCAGTATACCCCGTCGGCGGCTGGTGGAAGAACAGCAAATCGCCCGACAGACGAGATACCGCTGTGCGCTACGCACTACTAATCTCGCTAACCACCACCGAACAACACATAGACCTCTACACCCCGATCGAAACACAGCTTCATATCCCCGTCATCACACCGATCGCAACCAACTGACAGCCCTCCGCTCCAGTCAGCGGACGGAACCAGAGAGCCGTCCTGGCCCAACGACAGAACCACTCACCCGCGCGCCATATCCACAAAACGGCTGAGGTGCAGCTGATGCGCCACGGTGATGGTCGCGGTAGGCCCATTTCGATGCTTACCGAGAATCAAGTCCGCCTCACCACCCCGAGGATCGTCCCGCTCGAACGCATCGGGCCGATGCAAAAGAATAACCATGTCGGCATCCTGCTCGAGGCTGTTGTGGACGGAGACGCCGTCTGCCACGAAATTGTGCGTCCCGCGGACTGTTCCGTCGTATACGTCCTGCTCGCCGAGGCTGCTGATCTCCACGATCCGATCCCAGAAGACGTCGTTCGTCGCGTACATCTCGATCTCGGCGTCTTCCAGGACGGCGGCGACCCGGGCCAGTCTGGATCGGCTGGGGGATTTCTTCCACATGGCAGAGCCGCAGAAACGGGACCCCATGGCCGCCGAGAAATCGCGGTGCGTGATGTGCTGCGTGGCGAGCAGGTCTCGGACCTTGTTCCAGATTTCCTTGGGAACCGTGTCGACGTTCGTATTGCGGATCATCGACTCGAGTTCCCGCAGTACTTGTTCGCCGAGTATGCCGCGGGCGCCGTGTACACCGATGTCCTGTAAGAAGTTCGCCTGATTCTCCGCGCCGTCGATGCTCAGATGCCAGCAGTCCCGGTAGCCCGGCTTCGTGACTCGCCTGATTCGACCTTGCACACCGAGCCGAAGCAGCAACTGCGCGACGTCATCGATGAGACGTCGGCTGGTGGAGGCATAGTAGATCCGGCCTTGACGACCCTTCTCATCCCATCGGACCGAACCGTCCGTCGCCCACAGGTGTCGGAGGAACAGCGCTACCTGGTCGTTCGGTAGAGCGAATACTCGTGCGGGCACATATTTTTCGAAATGCGTTGTCGCCGCGACGACGGCGGACAGGTCGGCCCCGCCGACACTCGCGTAACGGATCGGTTGGCGTTTCACGCACGACCCGTCGCCGATCATGTGGGCCAGCAGAATTACCTCGGCCTCGGGCATCCGCTCGGTGTGTGCCGGTTCGGGCACCCGGCGGGGTGTTGCCAAGCGATCGTCGACTCGCAGCTTGTCCAGCGAAATCCAGCCGTCGACGGTCAGGAAGGGATGGTTGCCCGTCGCCTCCACGACTCGGCCGGAAGCCAGGCGCAGGCGGAAGACTTCTTTCCGGCCGCTGGGAAAGACCTTCACCATCGGGCGGGCGACCATTCGCATGCGCTCGTCCAGCGACCACACCAAAGGCTGTTCGCCACTGGCGATCAACTCGCCGAGCGTGACCTCGCTACCGGTATCGGCCCGCAGAATCCGCGTCGACGCGGGCAGACAACCCGACTCGCGCAGGTCGGAGACCATGGGGCGCTTGTCGGTTCGTTGTTCGGGGCCGCGGTTCAGCTGGGAGATCGCTACGACGGGGACCTCTAGTTCCTTGGCGAGGAGTTTGAGGCTTCGGGAGAATTCGGAGACTTCCTGCTGGCGGGATTCGACCTTTTTGCCGGAGGTCATCAGCTGGAGGTAGTCGACCACGACCAGGCGTAGATCGTGGCGCTGTTTGAGCCGCCGCGCCTTCGCACGAATCTCCATCATCGTCATATTCGGCGAATCGTCGACGAACAGCGGCGCCTCGCTGATCTCACTCATCCGGCGCGCCAACCGAGTCCAGTCGTCGTCACTCATCCGCCCGGACCGCATATCCCCGAGCTTGATCCGAGCCTCCGCCGACAACAACCGCATGACGATCTCGGTCCGACTCATCTCCAGCGAAAAGATCACACTCGCCAACCCGTGCTTCACCGAAGCACTCCGCATGAAATCCATTCCCAGCGTGGATTTCCCGACGCCCGGCCGGGCGGCGACGATGATCATCTGGCCGGGGTGTAGGCCGTTGGTTACCTCGTCGAGTTCGGTGAAGCCGGTGGGGACGCCGAGGGACATGCCGCCGCGGCTGGCGATGGAGTCGATCTCGTCCATCGTGGGCTGGAGGAGTTCCTCCAGCGGCATGTAGTCCTCGCTGGAGCGGCGTTCGGTGACTTCGTAGATTTCGGCTTGGGCGCGGTCGACCACCTCGGCGACGTCTTGGCCGTCGGAGCCGGCGTAGCCGTACTGGACGATGCGGGTGCCGGCCTCGACCAAACGGCGCAGGATCGCCTTCTCCGCGACGATCTCGGCGTAGTAGGAGGCGTTGGCGGCGGTGGGGACGGTCTGCGTCAGGGTGACCAGATAGGGGGGGCCGCCGATGCGCTTGAGTTCGCCGCGGCGGTCGAGCGAGGCGGCCACGGTGACGGGGTCGGCGGGTTCGCCGCGGCCGTACAGGTCGAGGATGGCGTCGTAGACGGCTTGGTGGGCGGGGCGGTAGAAGTCGCCGGGGCGCACCACCTCCACGACGTCGGCGATGGCGTCCTTGGACAGCAGCATGCCGCCGAGCACCGACTGCTCGGCCGCCATGTCGTGCGGCGGCTGGCGGCCGAAATCCTCCCCTTGCGAGTCGGAGTACTCCGAGTGCCCGCGATCATCGACGACTGCCACCCGACTCGACCGTCCTCTCTCATCACGCTCGCGGCACCGAGAGTATCGAGCCCCCTTTGTACGCCCGGGCACCGACACGTTCGGATTGCCGCGCGGCGACGCTGCCGGGGGTTGCCGCAGTTCGCGGGCGGCGATCAGCAAACCGATGGAGCGTTCTGCGAGGCTCGCGAAATCGCGGTGTACGGGGCGTGGGATCACGACACCGGGAAGAACCTAAGGGACCGAACTGTGGACTACCAAACCGCCCTGTGCATCCACCTGTGGACAAACTGGGGACTGTTCACCCGCTGTTGTGCAGCCCATGTGTATTACCTGGGGAAAGTGCGCGCGGATATCCGATACCACACAGGTAGGAACCGTTTATAGCGCCTGTGCACTTGTGGATTAACAGTGCATCGGCGTGTCGGCCAAGATGAACGGCCGGGCGTGTTGGGTTAACAGAGCTCTATCGGGATATGGCGTGGATCACATTGCGAATGGTCGGTTTGCCGAGTTTTCCCCAAACCATCCCGAACTGGGGTTAAAGCGATACGGAATATCTGCCGACCGTACCCAGGCCTGCGCGCCCCAAGAATAGCTAACGAATAGCAAACGCAGACACCCGCGCAGCGGAACACCACCTCCGCACCGATCGGCGCGGAGGTGGTTTCCCACAAACGGTATTACTCGGAGGCGTCGACCAGCAGATCGAACTTGGCCGCCACATCCGGGTGCAGATGCACCACGACACCGTGCTTGCCGGTGCTCTTGATGTGCGCCTTCGGCAGCTCGATGCTGCGCTTGTCCACGACCGGGCCGCCGGCGGCCTTGATGGCCCCCGCGACGTCGGACGGGGTGACCGAGCCGAACAGCTTGCCGGTGCCGGCGGTCTTCACCGCGAGGGACACCGACTCCAGGTTCTCGATGGCCTGCTTCAGCTCGTTGGCGTGGTCGAGGTCGCGCACGCGGCGGGCGTCCTGCGCCCGGCGGATGCCCTCGACCTGCTTCTGCGCACCGCGAGTGGCCGGGATGGCCAGGCCGCGCGGCAGCAGGAAGTTGCGGCCGTAACCGTCCTTGACCTCCACGGTGTCGCCGGGCGCACCGAGGTTGTCCACATCGGCAGTCAGAATCAGCTTCATCGTCGTGTGCCTCCCTCTCAGCGAGCCGTGGACACGTACGGCAGCAGCGCCACCTCGCGGCTGTTCTTGACCGCGACGGCGACATCACGCTGGTGCTGCACGCAGTTGCCGGTGACGCGGCGGGCACGGATCTTGCCGCGATCGCTCACGAACTTCCGCAGCATTGCCGTGTCCTTGTAATCGATCTGGACGGTGCCGCTCTTCGCTTCCTTGCAGAAGGCACACGCCTTCTTCTTCAGCACCTTTTCGCGCGCCGGTGCTTTGGCCATTGTTTTCTACTCCGTCATGCCTGGGAGCCCGTGGGCCCCGATGAAAGCCGTTCTAGAACGGCGGTTCGTCGTCCATTGCGCCGCCCCCGAAGGAGCCGGCTGCGGGAGCGCTGCCCCACGGGTCCTCGCCGCCGGCGGAGCCTTGCTGCTGCCCGCCGCGACCGCCACCGTTGGCGCCGCTGTTGTAGCCCCCACCACCGCCGGAGCCGCCACCGAAGCCACCGCCACCACCACCGCGCGAGGTCTTGTTGACCTTCGCGGTCGCGTAGCGCAGGGAGGGACCGATCTCGTCGACCTCGAGCTCGACGACCGTGCGCTTCTCGCCCTCGCGGGTTTCGAAGGAGCGCTGCTTGAGCCGTCCGCTCACGATCACGCGCGAGCCTCGGGTCAGGCTCTCGGCGACATTCTCCGCAGCCTCACGCCAGATGTTGCAGCGCAGGAAAAGCGCCTCGCCGTCTTTCCATTCGTTGGTATTACGGTCGAACACGCGGGGTGTCGATGCCACGGTGAAATTGGCTACCGCGGCCCCCGCGGGCGTGAATCGAAGTTCCGGGTCGGCCGTCAAGTTTCCGATGACGGTGATGACCGTGTCGCCAGCCATGGTTCCTCCTGCTCTTCGGTGCAGTCCGCCGTGCACTCGTGTGTTGCGCTAGAGCCTAGAGACAGGCACCGACGACTACGAGTGCGGTTCGCTCTCCGAGAGGGGCTTACTTCTTGTTGTTGCGCAGCACCTTGGTGCGCAGCACCGATTCGTTCAGCCCCAGCTGGCGATCGAGCTCGCTCACCGTGTCGGGCTCGGCGGTGAGATCGACGACCGCGTAGATGCCTTCGTTCTGCTTGGCGATCTCGTACGCGAGCCGGCGGCGGCCCCAGATGTCGACCTTGTCGACCTTGCCACCCTGCTGCGAGATCACACTGAGCATCTTGTCCAGGTTCGGACCGACGGTGCGCTCATCCAGATTGGGATCGAGAATGACCATCACTTCGTATTGACGCACGGGAACCCATCACCTCCTGTGGACTAAGGACGGCCCACGGACGTTCCGTGGGCAGGAGGGTCGTCGCGTCAGCAACCCGCCAAGGCTACATGAGCTGGTGTTCGCCGACGAAATCGATCTCCGTCCGAAAAGGAATGCGGACGCGCACGGGGTGCGCCACATATCGTGGTCCCATGTCGAACCGAGCGGATACCGCGCGCCCGGGAGGCCGGGCCGCCGCCGTCGCAGCGACGCTGCTGTGCGGCGTGATGCTGGTGTTCGCCTATTTCAACAAGGCGCGCTGCGCGGTCGGCCCGTTCGACGCCGACGGCCGCAGCGAGATGTTCGACAAGATCAAGGATGCCGAGGTCTGCTACTCCGACATCCAGTTCCTGTGGCTCGGCCGCAGCATCAACGAGCACGTCTTTCCGTACATCAGCGGCGGCATCACCTCGGACGGCACGCTGACCGGCGGGGCGGTGGAATACCCGGTACTCAGTGGATTGCTGATGTGGCTCGGCGCGGCGGGCGCCACCGACGATGCGGTGTTCCTGCTGCATTCGGCGCTGCTGCTGGCTCCGTTCGCGCTGGCGACGGCGTGGATGCTGGGCCGGCTGTCCGGTCCGGCCGCGCTGCTGTGGTCGGTGGGCCCGCCGCTGCTGCTCTACGCGTTCCACAACTGGGAGCTGCCGGTCGTGTGGACGTCGGTGGCGGCCGTCTATGTGGTCACCGCGCTGACTCGATACCCGTTGCGGGCCCGCGCGATCGCGGCCGCCGTGCTGCTGGGCATCGGTTTCTGCCTGAAGCTGTATCCCGGCATCTTCGTGCTGCCGCTGCTGATCTACGTGCTGACCCGCGGCGCCGGGCAGGGCGGCGACGAGCAGGACGCGGACCGGCCCGGCGGTTACGACGTGCGCGGCGCGCTCGCGGTGGCCGCCGCCGCGGCGGGCACGGTGGTCGCGATCAATCTGCCCTTCGCCCTGGCCGGTTACGAGGGCTGGCGCGCCTCGATCACCTTCCAGCAGTTGCGGCAGGCCGATATCACCACCAACTCGATCTGGTACTGGGGACTGCGACCCCTGTTCGGCGAGGCGCCGGGCAGCGAGGAGTCGTTCCAGGAGGTGGTATCGGCGGCGTCGCCGGTGCTCGTGCTGGTGTCGTTCCTGCTGGCGGTGTGGCTGGGCTGGAAGCGGTACAGCGCGGGCGCGGCCTTCCCGTGGGTCGGGGTCAGCGCCGCGATGCTGTGTGGATTCCTGCTGTTCCACAAGGTGCATTCCCCGCAGTACACGCTGTGGCTGATTCCGTTCCTGGTGCTGCTGCGGGTTCCGTGGGCGGCGGTGGGCGGGTATCTGCTCGCCGACGCGGCGATCGGGATCGGGGTCTTCCGCTACTTCTATGCCCTGGGGTCGGGCGACCCGGCCGATATCGAGAAGCATGTCGTGCAGTTCGGCGTGTGGGGACGGGCCCTGCTGCTCGTGGTGTTCTTCTTCGTCTTCCTGTGGGCCGAGCCACGCGGTCGCCGTCGCGAGCCCGTGCCGGTGCCCAATTACCCTCGGGGCGAACTGGTTTCGGTATTCCGCTGACTACGATCCGCCGTGCCGGGCGCGGAAGGCGGCACTCTTCGCGCGGTTGCCGCAGCGGGCCATATCGCACCAGCGCCGGGTGCCGCCGCGCGAGGTATTGATGTAGAGCCGGGTGCAGTTGTCGCGGCCGCACTGCTTGATTCGCCCGCGGTCGGGGCCGCCGAGCAGTTCGACGGCCGAGCGGGCCAGCGCCGCGAGGGCCGAATCCACGGTGCCGGTGCGGCGCACGGTGTGGTCCGGTAGCAGCGCGATCAGCGGCGGCTCGCCGCGTGCGGTGTCGTTGACGAGCGCGCGGTCGGACTCGTCGGACGGCTCGCCCCGCAGCGCGGCCAGTGCCAGGCGGTAGACGGCCTCGCGCACCGCCACGGCCCGCCGCAGGGCGGCCTCGTCGCAGTCGGGCACCGCGTCGAGCAGGTCGGCGGTTATCAGCCAGCGGGCCAGATCCGCCGGGGTGACCAGCCGATCCAGGTGATCGGTGGTCCGGGCGGCGACCGTGCCGGCGAAGTCCAAGGCCGGGTTGCCGCTGACGAAGGTGAACACCCCACCGATAGTAACCACCTTGACAGGTTACGTCCGCGACTGCGACGGTAGTAACCGGTCTGGATGGTTACCTCGGGAGGTCCGGTGCAGAATCGTCTGATGGACACGGCCGCGCCCGCGGCCTTCGTCGTGATGTGGAGCAGCGCGTTCATCGCCGGAATCATCGGCGTGGGCGCGGCGCCGCCGTTCCTGGTGCTGTTCGTCCGATTCGGCGCGGCCGCGGTGGCGCTGGCGTTGTACGCGCGGTTCGTGGGCGCGCGGTGGCCGCGCGGTAGGCAGTTGGGGCACGCGATCGTCGCCGGGCTGCTGATGCAGTTGATCCAGTTCGGCGCGTTCTACACCGCGATGGCCGACCACGTCTCGGCAGCGGTGATCTCGCTGGTGCAGGGGCTGAACCCGGTGGTGATCGCGTTGTTCGCCGGGCGCGTGCTGGGGGAGACGGTCACCGCGCGGCAGTGGCTCGGGTTCGGGATCGGTGGCGTGGGAGTGGCTTTGGCCGTCGCGGACCAGTCCGCGTTCTCGCTCGCGGGGCTGCTGCTGTGTGTCGGTGGGCTGCTCGGGCTGAGCCTGGGCACCGTGTATCAGAAGCGCTTCACGCCGACCATCGACTCACGCAGCTCCACGGCCGTGCACGTGCTGGCGAGCGTGCCCGTCGCGGGACTGATCGCCGTGCTGCACAACGACTTTCACATCAGTGACCCGGGCCGCTTCGCCGGTGCGATGGTCTGGATGGTGCTGATCAATTCGATGGGCGCGTTCCTGCTGCTCAATGCCATGCTGCGCCGCTGGGACACCACCCGGGTGGGCAAGCTGTTCTTCGCTACGCCCGCCGTCACCGCCGTCATGGCCTGGCTGCTGATCGGACAACCGTTGCGGCCCTTGACGATCGCGGGTCTCGCGGTCGGGGTGCTGGGCATGGTGCTGGCGTCCCGGCGCGCCGGTCGGAAGGACTCGCACGCCGCGCCCGCAAGCGAAAACCGGTATGCGGCAGAGTCTGTCGCGAGCCGATGACGCCGCCGATCCCGTGCGACTCGGCACCCGGACTTAGTCGGCCGGGGAGCCCTCGGCCGCGCGGATGACACCGTCGAGGACCTCCCGGGCGCGATGCATGTCCTTGATGCAGGCGTCGATGCGGGCGCGCTCGGAGGTCAGCGTCTCGGTCAGCCACGGGGTGGCGAGCGCGCTGGGCGTCCCGTCGCCGTCGTGGATGCAGGGCAGCATTTCGGCGATGGTGGCGCTGTGCAGGCCCGCGGCGAACAGTTCCTGGATGCGGACCACCCGGTCCACCGCCGATTCCGGGTAGTCGCGCTGGCCGCCGGGGGTGCGGGTGGCGGCCAGCAGGCCGCGGCTCTCGTAGTAGCGCAGCGACCGGACGCTCACTCCGGTCCGGTGCGCCAGTTCACCGATTCGCATGAATCAATCCTTGCACCTGACATCAATGTCAGGTTTTACGGTACGCGCATGAAGCTGCTGACCGAATACCGTGCCCTGCCGAACCGGGTGGTGATGGCCCCCATGACCAGGCTGCGTTCGCATCCCGACGGCTCGCCCACGTCGGACGTCGTGGATTACTACACGCAGCGCGCGACGGCGGGACTGATCGTCACCGAGGGGATATGGCCGCATTCCAGCGGGCAGAGCGAGGCCTGGGTGCCGGGCCTGCAAACGCCGGAACACGTGGTGGCCTGGCGACGGGTGACCGAATCGGTGCACGCGGCCGGCGGCCGAATCTTCGCCCAGCTCATGCACGGTGGGCGCAAGGGACATCCGCTGGCCCGCATCGACGGGACGCTGCCGGCCGGTCCGTCGGCGGTGTCGGACGGGGACGTGCTGCATCTCATCGACGGCGGAAAGGCCGAATCGCTCGTGCCGCGCGCCATGACGCGGGCCGAGATCGCCACGGCCGTCGAGCATTACGCGGCGGCCGCGCGCAACGCCGTCGCCGCCGGGTTCGACGGTGTCGAAATCCACGCCGCCAACAGCTATCTGGTGCACCAGTTCCTCGCCGACAACACCAACCTGCGCGACGACGACTACGGCGGCTCCCCGATCAATCGGCTGCGTTTCGCCCTGGAGGTCACCGATGCCGTTGTGGCGGAGGCGGGTTCGCAACGCACGGCGATCCGGCTCTCGCCCGGAAATCCGCAATTCGGTATGAGCGAACGGGATCCGGCGCCGCTGTACCGCCTGCTGGTCACCGAACTCGACCGCCGCGAGCTGGCCTACCTGCATCTCACCGACAGCGACGACTACCCCGCGCTCGCCGATCTGCGCCCGCGCTGGCACGGCACGCTGATCGCCAATGTGGGGGAGAACCGCGCGCCCACCTCCGCCGCGGCCGCCGAACAGACGCTGCGTTCGGGCCACGCCGACCTGGTCTCGTTCGGCCGCGCCTTCATCGCCAATCCCGATCTGGTGCACCGGATCACCCACGCGCTGCCGCTGGCCCCGATCCGCGAGCACGTCCTCTACGGCCGCACCGCCGAGGGCTACACCGATTACCCGTCCTGGGACGGCACGGTCACCTCTGCCGCGTAGGAGAGGGGCTCACCGCCAGCGCCCCAGCAGCCGGTTCACCTCGGTGTTGAGGGTGCGCTGGAGGAACGGGCCGAAACTGATCCGGGCTACGCCGAGTTCGGCGAAGGTCTTCGGGTCGTCCTGGTCCGGGAGGCCGATGGCGTTGACCGGCAAGGGCAGTTCGGCGCAGAGGCGGCGCTGGTCGTCGGGCTCGTGGCGGCCGACCGGGTACAGCACGTCGGCGCCGGCCTCGGCGGCCAGGCGCAGCCGGGCGATGGCGCGGTCGAGGCGGTCCCCGGCGTCGCCGATCTGGCGCAGCAACAGGTCGGTGCGGGCATTGATCACCACGTGCACGCCGGTCGCGTCGGCGGCCTGGCGCAGCGCGGCGACCAGGTCCGCGTGCTCCTGTGGTGCGCGCAGCCGCCCGCCCTCGGCGTGCACGGTGTCCTCGAGGTTGAAGCCGACCGCACCCGCGCCGAGCAGCCCCTCGATCAGCCGCGCCGGTTCCTGGCCGTAACCGGATTCCAGGTCGACGGAGACGGGAATGTCTACGGCCGAGGTGATTTCGCCGACCCGGCGCAGGACGTCGCCGGAGAAGTCCATGCCCTCCTGATCGGCCTTGCCGACCGAATCCGCCAGCGGGTGGCTGCCGATGGTCAGCGCCGCGAACCCGGCCTCCTGCACCAGCCCCGCCGACCAGGCATCCCAGACCGTCGGCAGTACCGCGGGGTCGCCGGGCCGGTGCAGGGCGAGGAATGTGGTGGCCTTGTCGCTCAGAGTCGTCATGACCATGATCCTTCCAGCAGCCCCGCGCGAGGCCAGGTCCACCTGCCCCGAGAAATCACGAACCACCCCGCGCGGCCGGGACCGCGGCGGGACGGGGACGCAGCATCGACGGCAACCAGGGGAGCAGCGGGTCGATCGCGCGATCCAGCACGCCGCCCACCGGATCGTCGACGCCGTCGCCGCGCACCGGGTCCTCCGCCGGGCGATAGATCTGCCGAACGATCAACGCGCACAGGCCGATCGCGGCCAGGTCGCGCAGCACGACGGTGCCGGTGAACCACTGCTCGGGCACGCCCTTCTTGTCCGTGCCCAGGTAGTAGTACATGCGCGGGAACCACACGAGGGCGTCGATCGTCATCCACGCCAACAGGATTCGGCGATGCGGCAGCGCCAGCACCGCCAGCGGCACCAGCCACAGCGAGTACTGCGGACTCCACACCTTGTTGGTCAGCAGGAACGCCGCCACCACCAGGAACATCAACTGCGCCACCCGCGGTCGGCGCGGCGCGGTCAGCCCGATGTAGGCGACGGCGGCGCAGGCGGCCGCGAACAGCAACAGCGACACCAGGTTCAGCACGGTCGGCGTCTGCGTCGCTTTCAGCGGTCCGTCGAAGCCCGCCCAACCGGTGAACGAGGTGATGACGTTGTAGATCGAATCCGGGTCGGCGTGGCGTTCGGTGTTGAGCCGGAAGAACTCTCGCCACCCGTCCGGGAACGGCAGCAGGATGGGCACATTCACCAGCAGCCAGGAGGTGGCCGCCGCGCCGATGGCCAGCCCGGCGGACCGCAGCGGGCTCAGTTGCGCGTCGGCGAGATACTCCCGCAGGCCGTGCCACGGTCCCGCGCGGTGCCGCAGTCGTTCACGCAGGCCGATCAGCCGATGCCGCCCGTCGCAGCGCAGGCACAGCACCAGGATCGGGCCGAGCAGCAGCAGCGGATACAGCTTCGCCGCGCCGCCGAGGCCGAGCAGCACGCCCGCCAGCACCGGCCGCCGCCGCGCCCAGGCCAGCAGACCCGTCGCCGCGAAAGCCGTTGCGAGCGCGTCGAAATTGGTGAACGCGTGCACCAGCACCAGCGGCGACGCCGCCACCAGCGCCGCGTCCCACACCCGGCGCCCGGACAGCCGCGCCGAGGCCCACACGGTGACCAGCCACGCCATCGCCAGACCGACCACGGCGACGTTGAAATACACCACGACGGGCAGCGCCCCGGGCAACCGCAACTGCTCCCACGCGGTGGCGACCTCCATCGCCGCGTACTGGTAGAGACCCGACAGCACCGGATACTCCATGTACCGGGCCTGCGGCTTGCCGTCGGAACCGAATTCGGTCCACTGCTTCTTGTACGGGAACGCGCCCTCGTCGAGGTGCTCGGCGCCGTAGAGCGGCACGGTGTCCGAATAGCACATGGCCACGTACTGGCGGCCGTTGTTCCAGTCCAGGGTGAGGCCGCCCTCGCCGTCGGACGTCTGCTGGATGCAGCCCGCCTTGCCCGCCCAGCTCAGTGCGAGGAACACCACCGCGATCGCCAGCAGCACCCGCAGTGGCGTCCAGAACCGGGTGCGGCCGATCAGCGCGTGGTCACCGACCGGTCCGCCGATGACGGTGGACAACTGCGAGGTCAGCGAATCGGTCCGGCTCGGCTTGTCCCGCCGGTCGGCCGATCTCGGATCCGGTGCCACCGGCGCCGGAGACGCGTAGCCACGGACGTTGTCGGGGCTCGCGTCTCCGGTGGCCGGAGGATGCACCAGCTGCTGCTCGATCACGCCGTCCGAGGCTACCGTTGCCGCGGCGACGTACCGTTTCCTGTCCCCTGCTGATTACCTTCGGGGGCGCCCGGTTCCCCGGACGGCGCGACCGGCTGACCCGGCAGCGGACCCGCACCGGGATCCTGTTGCTGCCCTTGGCCTTGCTGCTGCTGTTGTTGCTGCGAGCGCTGGTTGGGCGCCAGGCCCGGCACCGGAATGGTGATGCCCGGCAGGATCTCCATCTGCGAGGGGGTCACGACTACCGGCGGGACGTACTCCTGCGTCGTCGAGGGCGGGGTGTAGGCCGCCGTCCACGACGGCACGCCCGCCTGTCCGGCGATCGGCGCCGGCTTCGGGAAGTTCAGGTTGGGCGTGCCCTTCAGGGCGCCGTCCATGGTGTCCTTCCAGATGTCCGCCGGCAGGCCGGAGCCGTAGATCATGGAGCCGCTGGCGTTGCGCAACTTCTCGCCCTCCTCGGTGCCGACCCACACCGCCGTCGACAGTTGCGGCGTGTAGCCGACCATCCAGGCGTCGCGGTTCTCGCCGGTGTCGCCGAGCTGGGCGGTACCGGTCTTGGCGGCCGAGGCGCGCCCACCGGTCAGGTCGTGTTTGCGCGACCACCCGGCGATCGGCTGCATCGCGGAGGTCACGTTGTCGGCGATGGCCGCGGGGACGCGCTGCTCACCGGCGACCTCGCCGCGGTCGAGCAGGACCTGCCCGTCGGCGGTCACGACCTTCGAGACGAAGTGCGGCTTGTGATAGACGCCGGAGGCGGCCAGCGTGGCGTACGCCGAGGCCATGTCCAGCGGCCGGGCCTGGTACTGACCGAGCACGATGCCGTTGTTGGGCGGGCCGCCGTCGGGATCGACCAGCGACTTGCCCACGCCCGGGATGGTGTCCGGGATGCCCAGCTTGTGTGCCATGGCGGCGATCTTCTGCGGGCCGGAGTTCTGGCCCATGTCCAGCTCCATGCGGTAGAAGCTGGTGTTCAGCGACCGCTTGAGCGCCTCGGCGATGGTGCAGGTGCCGCACTGCTCGCCCTCGACGTTGGTGATCTTGATGCCGTTCACCGTCAGCGGCGAGCTGTCGTACATCGTCGAGAGTGGCTTGCCCAGTTCCAGATTCGCCGCCAGGCCGAACACCTTGAACGACGAACCGGGCATCAGGCCCGCGTTGGCGAAGTCGTAGCCCTGGCCGTTCTCGCCGCCGTAGTAGGCGCGCACGGCGCCCGTCTTGGGATCGACCGACACCACCGCGGTACGGAGGTTCTCGGGCTCGCCCTGCATGTTCTTCTGGGCGGCGCCGACGGCGGCCTGCTGTGCCTTCGCGTCGATCGTGGTGGTGATCTGCAGGCCCTCGGTGTTGAGCTGGGTGTCGCTGATTCCGGCCTCGGACAGCTCGGCCAGCACCTGCCGCTTGATCAGGCCCTCGGGACCGGAACCGGCCGATTCCTCACCGGCCTTGGTCGACGGCTGCACCTGCGGATACGCCATGCCCTTGCGCTGGGCGGCCGGGAGGGAGCCCGCGCCGACCATGCCGTCGAGGACGTAGTTCCAGCGCGCCTCGGCGCCCTTCGGGTTGTTCTCCGGGTCCAGGCCGTAGGGCTGCTGGATGGTGGCGGCCAGCATCGCGCCCTCTTCGACGGTCAGCTCCTGCACCGGCTTGTCGAAGTAGGCGTGCGCCGCCGCGTCGATGCCGAAGGTGCCGCGGCCGAAGGGGATCGTGTTCAGGTAGGCGGCGAGGATGTCGTCCTTGCTCCACTGGCGCGCCATCTTGGCCGAGATCACCAGCTCACGCATCTTGCGGCTGAGTGAGCGCTGATTACCGACCATCGAGTTCTTGACGTACTGCTGGGTGATCGTCGAACCACCGCCGGCGCTCTCCTTGCCCAGCACGTTGTCGCGCGCGGCGCGGGCGAAACCGGAGATGGAGAAACCGGGGTTGGTGTAGAAGTCCCGGTCCTCGGCGGCGATCACCGCGTTGCGCACGTGCGGCGGGATCTGGTCGATGGTGACGTCGGTGCGGTTGCCGTCGTCCGGCACGATCTTCGCCAGTTCCGAGGTGCCGTCGGAGGCGAGGATCGAGGCGACCTGATTGGTTTTGAGATCGCCCGGCTGGGGTACCGACACCGTGGTGTACGCGATCAGGAAGACCGCGCTCGGCACCACGATGGCGAGCGCCACCAGCACGTAGAGCACGCGCCGCACGATCCGCCACGGCGATTTCTTCTTCGCCTGCGGGCGGCGGCCACCGGGACCGGAGCCGCCGCTGCCCCCGTTCTTGCGGGGTGGGGGACCGGACGGTGGTGCGGGGCGGTCGGCCGCGCGGTGGCCGCCGGTGGTCGGGCCGGAGGCCGGGCGGCCGCCTTCGCGGTCCGGGCGGGGTCGGGTGGCCGTGCCGGAACGCTGATTGCGCTGGGCGACAGCCTCACTCAGCGAGCCCGCCGAGATCTTCTTGGTGGTCTGGTCGGGCCGGCTGATCTTCTGCGTGGCGCGGGCCGGGTCCACCGGCACCGGGCCGGAGCGCGGCCCCGGCGGTGGCGCCGGGCGGCGCGGTGGCTGGCCGCCCGGTCCGCGTGGCGGCTGCGGGCCGCGGGGCTCGCCCTGCGGGGGCGGTCCGGGGCGGCGGGGCGGCGGACCACCCGTGCCGCGGGGCGCCGGGCCGGGACCCTGCCCCGGACGGACCGGCGGTAGCGGACGCCCGGGCGGCGGGCCGGACGGCCGAGGCGGCGGGTAGCCGCCGGGCCGCGGTTGCGTGCCGCGTGGGGGTCGCTCACCGTGGGGGCCATCGTCGTGGGGCGAAGTCACAGCCTGGATCTCCATAACTCGAAACGGTCCGGGTAGCTCGTTGCGATCGTTGCGCTGCTCGATTGGGGATCGAAGCGGGAGCCTACGCGGTTACGCACGCTGCCTGCTACGCCTCCCGGCGATCGATCGCGGGCGGGCACACCTGTGCTCCGCATTTCAGTCGGCGGTGCCCATCACTCGGCGGCGGTCCGACGGGTGCCGGTACGCCGGCGACGAGGCGTCGGCGAATGCCCGAGTACGTAGGACTGCACCAGATGATTCCAGCTGCAGGTGCGGCACACCTCGACGACGTGCACCGTGAACTCCTCGCGGGACTCGGCCAACCGGACCAACTCCTCGGGCGTGCGGGCCGAACCCGCCACCGGGCCCAGTCCCTCGCCGTAGACCCACGATACGAGAGTCAACTGCTCTTTCCTGCAGATGGGACATGTGACCTCGCTCCCCCGCCCGTGGAACTTCGCCGCCCGCAGCAGATACGGGTTCGCATCGCACACCTCGGCGACGCCCACCCGGCCCGCATAGACGTCGGCCAGCAGCGACCGGCGCCGGAGCGCATAGTCCACTACCTGCCGCTGAATTCGCACGCATCCCAGAGTAGCGGGGACACCGGACAAGCGCTGCCGCGCTGTTCGATCGAGCGCCCCGCGTACGGGTGGGCTCCAACACCGTCCGACCGCTCGGTTTGCCCTCCCGGCGGAGCGCGCGGGGGAGTCGTTGCACACAAACCTATCGCGCAATGTATCGCTCCGATATAGTTTGGAATCGCATCTACCGGTTAGGTCTGCAGACAACAGTCAGGAGGTGAGGCCCGTGCTCGAGTTGGCGATTCTCGGGCTGCTCCTGGAGTCGCCCATGCACGGCTACGAGCTGCGCAAGCGGCTGACGGGCCTGCTGGGACCGTTCCGAGCCTTCTCCTACGGATCGCTCTACCCGACCCTGCGCCGCATGCAGGCCGACGGGTTGATCGCGGAGGAGAGTCCCGCCGGCGCGGTCACCCGACGGGCGCGCCGGGTCTACCAACTGACCGCACCGGGTCGCGAGCGGTTCAGCGAACTGCTCGCCGACACCGGTCCGCAGAACTACACCGACGACGGCTTCGGCGTTCATCTCGCCTTCTTCAGCCGCACTCCCGCCGAGGCGCGGATGCGGATCCTCGAGGGCAGACGACGGCAGGTCGAAGAGCGCCGAGAAGGTCTGCGGGAGGCGATCAAACGGGCCAGCGGAACCCTGGATCGCTATACCCGCCAGCTCCACCAGCTCGGGCTCGAATCAAGCGAGCGCGAAGTGCGCTGGCTCAACGAGTTGATTGCAGCGGAGCAGTCAATGAAGGCGGCACCACAGAAAGAGGGAAATATCGGCCATGAGTGATGTCAACACGGCTGAGCACGGCGCGAGCGCCGCATCCGACACCGAGATTCGCGTGGCCATCGTGGGCGTGGGCAACTGTGCCTCCTCGCTGGTCCAGGGCGTGCAGTACTACAAGGACGCGGACGCGGAAGCGACCGTCCCCGGCCTCATGCACGTGAAGTTCGGTCGCTACCACGTGCGCGACGTGAAGTTCGTCGCCGCGTTCGATGTCGACGCCAAGAAGGTCGGATTCGACCTGTCGGACGCGATCTTCGCCAGCGAGAACAACACCATCAAGATTTCCGACGTGCCGCCGAGCGGTGTCGGCGTGCAGCGCGGCCCGACGCTGGACGGCATCGGCAAGTACTACGCGGAGACCATCGAGCTGTCCGACGCCGAGGCGGTCGATGTCGTCCAGGTGCTGAAGGACGCGAAGGTCGACGTGCTGGTGTCCTACCTCCCGGTGGGTTCCGAGGAGGCCGACAAGTTCTACGCGCAGTGCGCCATCGACGCCGGCGCCGCGTTCGTGAACGCGCTGCCGGTCTTCATCGCCTCCGACCCGGTATGGGCGAAGAAGTTCGCCGACGCCGGCGTCCCGATCGTCGGTGACGACATCAAGAGCCAGGTCGGCGCCACCATCACCCACCGCGTGATGGCCAAGCTGTTCGAGGATCGTGGCGTACAGCTGGACCGCACCATGCAGCTGAACGTCGGCGGCAACATGGACTTCAAGAACATGCTCGAGCGGGAGCGGCTGGAGTCCAAGAAGATCTCCAAGACCCAGGCCGTCACCAGCAACCTCAAGAAGGAGCTGGGCGCGGGCGACGTGCACATCGGCCCGTCCGACCACGTCGGCTGGCTCGACGACCGCAAGTGGGCCTACGTGCGGCTGGAGGGTCGCGCCTTCGGTGACGTGCCGCTGAACCTGGAGTACAAGCTCGAGGTGTGGGACTCGCCGAACTCGGCGGGCATCATCATCGACGCCATCCGCGCGGCCAAGATCGCCAAGGACCGCGGCCTCGGCGGCCCGATCCTCCCGGCCTCGGCCTACCTGATGAAGTCCCCGCCGAAGCAGATGGCCGACGACGTCGCCCGCACGGAGCTGGAAACGTTCATCGTGGGAGCGGAATAGCAGCCGCTTTTCCGCCGACAGCGGTATCGGCGACGAGGGAAAGCCCGGCTCGAATGATTCGGCCGGGCTTTGCTTTACGCCCTACTAGTCCAGCGAGACGTATACCTCGACCGACGTCGGCCCGGTGTAGCGCTCGACCTCCGCGGTGTGCGAGCGGGTGATGGTTCCGGCGCTCTCCGCCTTGGCGACCTGCGCCCACGCCGTGCGCAGCAGGTCGTAGGGCTTGTCGGAGACGACGAACTTGGCGTAGCGCCCGGCCGGTATGCGGGTCATGACATCGCCGACATCGAGCTGCTCCAGCGAATCCAGCGCGTAGCCGAGCACCGCGACGGCGTGGTCGTGCTGGCCGATGTAGGCCGCCACCCGGGGCACGCTTTTCTCCCGGCACAGGTACCGGTCCCAGGTGAAGTTGACCAGGTCCAGGTCGCGGGCGGTCACCTCGCGGCCCGCCAGCGGGACGGTGAGGCCGGCCACCAGGCTCTCGTCCAGCGTGACGATCTCGAAGTCCACGATGTGCCCCCTCTACTTGTCGCCGTCGCCGGTCGTGCCGTCGTCCTTCAGGGCGACGAACACCTCGACCGTCCGCACGTCCGGATAGTGCTCGAAATCGCCGGTGTAGGCGCGCACCAGCGCACCGGCCGCCTCCAGATCCCACACCGCGCGCCACACCGACACGATGGTGTCGCCGAGGTCGTCGCCGGTGCGGATGAACCGCGCGAACCGGCCGGCCGGCACCCGGGCCAGCACGTCACCGGGCTGCAGATCGGCCAGGCTGTCGCAGCGATAACCGACGATGTGGGTCAGATACGATCCGATCTCCGGTGCGTGGTCCACGTACGCGGTCGCCGGCGGGCCGGGTAGTGGGCGCGCCAGATTGCGCTTCCACGCCTCCTCCACCCGCAACCGCCGCGGTCCTTCGACCGCCAGCGCCGGGCTCCGTAGCACCGTCCCCGCCACCAGCGTCTCGTGGCGGTCAACGACATTGAAATCCACCGGTGTCGCCCCTATGTCTCGTGCTGTGTGCCGTCCCGCGCGGCTCGGACCGACGCCGGACTGGTTACTCACTGTGCGCACATCCTCCTGCATCCTGCCATCGCCGTCGGATATCGACCCATCCGGAATCGTTTCGGACCATCCATGATCATCCGGGCGGATCCTTGCCATGTCATCGATTCCGCGAGACCTGCCCGTTCGCGGCGGCGGTCACGCGGTCTGCGCACCGGGTTCGCACCCGGCTCCACCCTATCGGCGGCGACTGGCCGACGGTCGCACAACGAGGATTCGTTTTGTCACAACCGATGCGGCGTGTCCTCCGCATCAGCCCGGCACGGGGATGCTCAAACCGGGGAAGATCTCGACCTGTCTCGGTTCCGGCGGTGCGGGCGCCGGCTCGGGGGGTGCGGGCGGGAACACGATCACCGGGTCCGGCGGCCCCTCCGACGGCGGCGCGAGCACATCGAACGGTCCCTGCGCCTCCGTCGGTGGCGCCGGCGGGCCGCCGAACAGCGGGCCCGCCGAAGCGGCCGGACCGGGCGTGGGGAACTGCTCGACCGGGCTGCCGGCCAGCGCGCCGTCCATGGTCTGCTTCCAGATGTCCGCGGGCAGTCCGGAGCCGTAGATCGGGGCGTCGCGCGAGGTGCGGATCGGCTGGGACTGTTCGGTTCCCACCCACACCGCCGTGGACAGCGACGGCGTGAAGCCGATCATCCAGGCGTCCTTGTTGGCGCCGGTATCGCCGAGCTGTGTGGTGCCCGTCTTGGCCGCCGACGGCCGCCCCGCCAGATCGTGCCGGTTCGAATACGCCGCGATCGGCTGCATCGCCTGTGTGACGCCGTCGGCCACGTGTTTGGGCAGCCGCTGTTCGCCCTGCGGCATCCGGCCCTGCCCCGGCGCGCCGCGGTCCAGCAGCACCCGGCCGTCACCGGCGACGACGCGCTGCACGAAGTACGGCCGGTGATAGACCCCCGACGCCGCGACCGTCGCGTACGCCGAGGCCATATCGATGGGCCGCACCGAATAGACGCCCAGCACGATCGACGGCGTCGGGGTGCCGCCGCCCTCCTCGGTGAGCGTCTTGCCGGGCACCCCCGGAATCTGGTCCGGGATCCCGGCCAGGTGCGCGGCATCGGCGATGGCCTGCGGGCCCACCACATCGGCGAGCCGATAGAAACTGGTGTTCAGCGAGCGCTTGAAAGCCTCGGCGAGCGAACAGGTTCCGCACGACTCACCCTCGACATTGGTGACCTTGACACCGTTCACGGTCACGGGCCCGCTGTCGAGCTGATACGACAGCGAGACGCCCTGTTGCAACGCGGCCAGCACCGCGAACGTCTTGAACGACGAACCCGTCTGCAACGGGGCCTGAGCGAAATCGAAGCCGACGCCGTCGTCACCGCCGTAGTAGGCGCGCACCGCACCCGAACGCGGATCGATCGACACCACCGCGCCGCGCAACTCCGGCGGCTGCGGTCCGAGCCGGTTGCGCACAGCGTCCACCGCGGACTGCTGGGCGCGCGCGTCGATGGTCGTCACCACCTGCAGCGCCCCGGTATTGATCTCCTGCTCGCTCACCCCGGCCGCGCGCAACTCGCGCAGCACCTGGGTGCGGACCAGTCCGGCCGGGCCGCGCGCGGCATCGTCGGCCGCGACCGTGATCGGCGCGATGTCCGGGAACCGGAGCGCGGCCCGCTCCGCCGCCGGCAGCGTGCCCATCTCGACCATGCCGTCGAGCACGTAGTTCCAGCGCGACTTCAGCTGCGGCAGATGGGTTTCCGGGTCGAGGATCGACGGCGTGCGCACCACCGCGGCCAGCACCGCGCCCTCGGCCGGGGTGAGCTCCGGCACCGGCTTGTCGAAATACGCCTTGGCCGCCGCCGCGATGCCGTACGCGCCGCGGCCGTAGTAGATGGTGTTCAGGTAGGCGGCGAGGATGTCGTCCTTGCTCCACTGCCGCGCCATCTTCGCGGAGATGATCAGCTCTCGCATCTTGCGCGACAGGGTGCGTTCGGAGCTGAGGAAGGCGTTCTTGACGTACTGCTGGGTGATGGTCGACCCGCCGCCGGCGTCGTCGCGCGACAGCACGTTGTCGCGGGCCGCGCGCAGGAACGCCGAGGCCGAGTAGCCGGGATTGGTGTAGAAGTTGCGGTCCTCGGCCGAGAGCATCGCGTCGCGGACCGGCTGCGGTACGTCCGACAGCGGCACCGGCGTCCGATTGCCTTCCGGCGGAACCACTTTCGCGAGCACCGTGGTGCCGTCGGAGGCGGTGATGGTGGCGATCTGATTGGTCTGCACCGCCGCCGGATCCGGGATCTCGGCGCTCCAGTACGCCAGCGTCGCCAGCAGCGCCGGGAACACCAGGAAGATCACGAACAGCGCCAGCAGCAGCCGCCGCACCCGCTGCGCCCGCGTGCGCGGCGGCCGGTCCTGCGGCGTCTCGAGAGTGGGCGGCCGCCCCCGCCGCCGGAGCCGGTACTGCTGCTCGCGCTGCCGCCGCGCCGTGCCACTCGATGGATCGTTCCATCCGGCGACCGAGGCGTACGGGGCGTCGTTCCGATTGTCGTGGTGCCGTCGCTTACGGATCGAACTCACGATCATCTCCTGAGATGCCGGACCTATTGCACGAACACCTACCCGAACAAAGCTCGAACTACCGCAACAACGATCGAACTACCGCAAATACCCCAATCGAAACACAGACTACTGTGTTTTTGGCGCCGCCTTCGGCGGCGCGGGTTTTCGGCGCCCTTGGTCTCGGTTTTCGGGTGCCGCTGCTGGCTCCTTCGTCGCTTTGCAGCGGCACCCGAAAACCGAGACGCGCCGAAAACCGTTGTGGTTGCGGCGGGAGAGCGCGCGCGGGGGTCAGCTCTTGACGCCGCCTGCGGTCAATCCGGAGATGATGCGGCGCTGGAAGAGCAGGACCATGATGACGAGGGGGACCGTGACTATGGTGCCGGCGGCCATGATCGCGGCGTAGGGCTGGACCAGGGGGTCGTTGCCGGAGAAGCGGGCGATGGCGACGGTGACGGGTTCGGTGGAGTCCGAGGACAGCAGGCGGGCCAGCAGGTATTCGTTCACCGCGGCGATGAAGGCCAGGATGGCGGTGGTGAATACGGCGGGCGCGGCCAGCGGGAGCATGATCAGGCGGAAGGCCTGGAAGCGGGAGGCGCCGTCGATGCGCGCGGCTTCCTCGAGTTCCCAGGGCAGCTCGGCGAAGAACGACGCCAGGATGTAGACCGTCAGCGGGAGCACGAACGAGATGTTCGGGATGATCAGCGCCTGGTAGTGGCCGATCCAGCCGATGTCGGTGAACAGCTGGAACAGCGGCGTCACCAGCACCACCACGGGGAACATCGACGCGCTCAGCACCAGCCCGGCCACCAGGGTCTTGCCCCGGAACGTGAGGCGGGCCAGGGCATAGGCGGCCAGCATCCCGATCAGCAGCGCGATGGCCGCGGTGGCGAGGCCGATGATGATGCTGTTGGTGACCGCCCGCCCGAAATCGTTGCCGCGGCTGGTGTCGAACGCGTTGCGGAAGTTCTCCAGCGTGACGTGCGTCGGCCAGGGCGTGTTGTCGAAGGTGTAGGCCGGATCCCGGAAGGCCGTGACCACCATCCAGTAGAACGGTCCCAGCCCCCACACCAGCACGATCAGCGCGCCGACGTAGACCCGCGCCGAACGCAGGCGCTTCGTCCACGGCACGGGGGCGGCGGCGGTGGCGCCGGTGGGCGCGTCGGTAAGCGTGGTCATCAGTGCGCCTTCCGCTGTTCTTCCTGGGTCGCGACGGCATTGGCGCCCAGCACCTTCACCAGTACGAAGGCGACCGCGAAGATCAACAGGAAGGTGATGACCGACAGCGCCGCGGCACTGTTCTGGCCCTGGCGCACCTGGTCGACCACCAGGATCGAGATGGTCCGCGTCGCCGGGTTGCCCTGCGTCATGATCGCCGGCAGGTCGTAGAGCCGCAGCGCGTCCATCGTGCGGAACAGCACCGCGACCAGCAGCGCCGGTTTCAGCAGCGGCAACGTGATGTGGGTGAAGCGCTGCCGGGCCGAGGCGCCGTCGACCCGCGCCGCCTCGTACACATCGCCCGGAATGACCTGCAGCCCGGCCAGAATCAGCAGCGCCATGAACGGCGTGGTCTTCCAGACGTCGGCGATGATCACCGCGAACCGCGACCACCACGGGTCCGTCTGCCACAGGATGTGGGTGCCGAGCACCCGGTTCACCACCCCGTCGTACTGAAACATGAACTCCCACAGCCGAGCCGTGACGGCGGTCGGGATCGCCCACGGAATCAGCACGGCCGCCCGCAGCAGCGCCCGGCCGCGGAAGGTCTTGCCCATCACCACGGCCATGCCGAGCCCGATGGTCGCCTCCAGCGCCACGGTCACCACCGTGAACAGCAGCGTGATGCCGATGGCCGCCCAGAACTGCGAGCCCAGGTTGCCGGTGGGGCAGGCCTCGTAGCTCCCGCCGGGCAGGGTGCACTGCTGCAGCAGCCAGTGCGTGTAGTTGCCGAACCCGGCGAACCCGCCGTCCTCGAACATCCCGGTGGCGTCGTTGAGCCCCGAGTCCTTCTGGAAGGACATCACCACCGCCCGCACCACGGGGTAGCCGATGACGACGGCCAGCGCCACGAGTACGGGTGCGACGAACAACCACGGCCGCGCCGGAATACTTCGGGATCCGGACCGCCGACTCGGAGTCGGTTCCGCCGGTGCGGCGGGCGGCGCGAGGTCGGTCGCTCCCGAAGGATCTGACACGTTCTTCTCTCCTACGGGGCTGGCTCGGTGGGTGCTTCTCCGGCGGCTACGATCCGGCCGCCTGGATGCCCTTCTGCATGCCGGTGATCGCGTCGTCGACGGACTTGGCTCCGGTCAACGCAGCATAAGCGTTGTCCTGGATGGCTTTCGACACCGCAGGATAGTAGGGGGTGACCGGGCGCGGCACCGCGCTGGCGATCGAATCCTTCAGCGCCGGCAGGTAGGGGAACTTCGCGATCAGGGCCGGGTCGTCGTACATCGACTGGCGCACGGGCGGGAACGCGCCCTCGGCGACGATGCGCTGGGCGTCCTCGCTGATCATGAAGCGCAGGAAGTCCAGCGCGGTGGCCTTGTGCTTGGAGTAGGAGCTGATCGCCGCGTTGTACCCACCGAGGGTGGAGGCGCCGATGCCGTCCTTGCCCGGCAGCGGCGCGACGCCGACATTGCCCTTCACCACCGAGGAGTCGGCGTTGGCGACGCCGTAGAAGTTCGGCCAGGTGCGCAGGAACAGCAGCTTGCCCTGGGCGAAGGCGTTCTGGCTCTCGGGCTCCTTGAAGGAGATGGCCTCCTTCGGGATCTCCCCGTTCTTGTAGGCGTCGACGAGCACCTGCAGCCCGGCGCGGGCCTGCGGGCTGTTCACCGTCGGGGTCTTGCCGTCCGGGCCGACGAAGGTGCCGCCGAAGGCGTTGATGACCTCCGCCGAGTTCACGGTGAGGCCCTCGTAGGGGGCGAATTGCCCGGCGTAGCAACCGATCTGGTGGTCACGCGCGGCGCCGCAGTCGTTCAGCAGCTCCGACCAGGTCTTCGGCGGGTTCGGCACCAGGTCCTTGCGGTAGTACAGCAGCCCGCCGTTGGTGTTGCGCGGGGCCGCGTAGAGCGTGCCCTTGTAGGTGGCGCTGGCGACCGTCGGCGACAGCAGCATGGCGGTGTCGATGGCGAAGGAGTCCTGCAGCGGCTGGATCCAGCCCTTCGCGGCGAACTCGGCGGTCCACGGCACGTCCAGCGCCATCACGTCGTAGTCCGACTGCTTGGCCCGCATGTGCTGGGCCAGGTCGTCGTACTGCTGGGAGGCGTCGTTGGACTGTTCCTTGAATGTCACCTTCTCGTCGGGGTGCGTGGCATTCCAGCGCTCGATGAGCTGCTTCACCGCCCCCGACTCGGTGGTGTCCTTGCCCTCCACGTAGGTGATGGGCCCGCGGCCACTCAAATTCTGACTGGTGGCGTCGTTACCCCCACCGCTCGAGCACGCACTGGTGAAGGTCGCGGTGAGCAGCGCGGCCGAAACAGCGGCCAGCGCGGCGCGTGACACCAGGGACGAGCGTCGTGACGACACCTTGTTCAAAGCCATCGATACTCCAGGGTCGAGACGTGAGCGAGCTTGCGAGCGAACCATCGACACAGCGCGCTCCGGTGCACGAGTGACGCCGAACGCCAGCGAGGAGTGCTCGTGAGCGCCAGCACACTCAGCCGGTTGCACAAGGCAAGATACATTGTTCGGCGCGAGTCGTGTCGGCCGGTTCTTCTATCCTGGGCTTCGATGTCGACCCAGCTGACAAACGACAAACTGCTCACAAGGATCGGTGGGCTGCTCCGCCAGGCCGAGTCGACCGACAACGAGCACGAGGCCGAGGCGTTTCTCGCCGCCGCACAGCGCCTGGCGACCCGTTCGTCGATCGACCTGACGGTGGCGCGCGCCCATATCGCCGGTCGTGAGCATCGGAAAACGCCGACGCAGAAGGTGATTGCGATCGGCGCGGCCGGTAAGCGCGGACTGCGCACCTACGTGCAGTTGTTCGTGGCGATCGCGGCGGCCAACGATGTGCGCTGCGATGTGGCCCGCTCGTCCACGCAGGTGTACGCCTACGGTTTCGACACCGACATCGCCACCTGCGAGGCGCTGTACGCGAGCCTGCTGGTGCAGATGGTGCGGGCTTCCGACCAGTACATCAAGTCGGGCCGGTACAAGTCGGCGACGGTGGAGAAGATCGTCGTCGAGAACCGTTGGGGCCGTAAGGTGCAGCGCCGCGTGCAGGCCCCGGTCGCGGCGGTGACGGCCCGGCTGAACTTCCAGATGGCCTTCGCCGCCCGGGTCGGCAAGCGGCTGGCCGAGGTGCGCGCGGACGTGGAGGCCGAGGTGCGCGCGGAGCCGACCACCGCCCCGGGCACCGAACTCGCCCTGCGCGACAAGGAACTCGAGCTGCACGACTTCTATACCCGCACCTCGGAGGCGCGCGGCACCTGGCGCGGCCCGCAGGAGTCGGCGGGCTACTCCGCCGCCGCCCGACGTGCCGGGGACCGCGCGGGGCGCGCGGCGCGACTGGGTTCGTCGCCCGAATTGGGCGCGGCTCGCGGGCAACTCGGCTCGGGCGACGGGTGAGCGGGCGGGCGGGGATTGCCTGGTGAGTGCGCGAGATGCCCAGCGCGCCAAGGTCTATGACGCCGAGGGCCTGGTGCGGCGAATGTTCGATCGCGCCGACGAGTACGGCTCCCGGACGGTGGATCTGCACGGCTCGCAACTCACCCTGCCGATCGAGCGGCGCTTCGCCTCGGTGGAATCGGTGCAGACCTACGTAGATCGTGTCTTGTCACTGAATTGGGTTCGTGCGCAATGGGAAAGGTCACAACGGCCGTTGACCGTCCGGGCCCGGGCGGGTGCGTCGGCCGCGCACTATGAGGTCGAGACCGCGGTACTGGCCGTGCCGCTGCACACCCGCGGCGCCGCGTGGGCGCTGCGGGAGCTGGTGATCCTGCACGAGGTGGCGCATCACCTGGAGCCCGGCGGCGCCGAACCGGCCGCGCACGGGCCCGAATTCTGTTCTCGCTACGTGGAGCTGGTGGACGGCGTGATCGGCCCGGAAGCCGCGCTGCTGCTGCGCACCACCATGCTGGGCTGCGGCGTCCGCCTCGGCTGACCTTCCTCCCCCTATGGCCCGAGCCACAACCACGAGCGATCTACGTTCGAAGTACGTACGATCGAACTACGTACTATTAATCTACGTAGATGGGCTCTGGCGTACAGGTGAACAGGGCGCACGACAGCAACGAGGCAAAGGGGCCGACAATGCGACGTGTACTTCCGAGGCGACATCCGGCGACGGACCGAAGTCCTCACCCCGGCGCGACGGCCGGTCGCCGCGCTTCCCGGACGGCCGCACTGGCCCTGATCGCGGGCGCCGCCGCGCTCGGCTCCGTGGTCGCCGCCGGCGCCGCCACCGCCGATCCGGGCGCGCGGGCGGGCCACTCCGACCGCGGCCCCGCCGACCCGCGCGACACCACGGGCTGGCGGCACATCGACCCCCGCGGCTACCACCACCTCGAAACGAATCAGCTCCGCCAGAACGAGATCCGCGACAACCGGCGCGAGTATCGCCGGGGCAACAACGGTCCCCAGCAGCCCGAACGCGCCCTGGGCACCGAGAGGGGCGCCTCCACCTGGACGGCGGTCCCGAACGCGGACGGTACCGGCTGGCAGGTCTGCCGCCCGCACGCTTCCTGGTGCTGAGATCGCCTTCGGTCTGAGCGGTCACGAATCACTCCGTCGCGGCATATTTCGCCGTCCCAGCGCGAATTGTGTCCGCCGCGGCCGGAAGCTAGGGCAATAGGCGGCGGACGCGGTCGAGACGGTCGCGCCACCAGCGCACCCGGTCCGCGTCCGGATGGCGGAAGCGTTGCAGCAGTTCGGGGTCCGGCCGCGGCGGCGCCGTCGGTACCGGGAGGAATCCGTCGACGGGGAGCAGAGGCTGTGCCGTGACGTCGCCGTCGAACAGGCGCAATGTGCCCAGCCCACAGGCGAAGTCGAGCTCGGGCAGGGCGGCGGCGAGGGCGAGCTGAGCGGCCAGTCCGACGCTCGTCTCCAGTGCTGAGGAGACCACGCAGGGCAGTCCGGCGGCCTCGGCGACCCGCAGCGCGCGGCGCACGCCGCCGAGCGGAGTGCATTTGAGCACGGCCACGTCGGCGGCTCCCGCGACCGCTACCCGCAGCGGATCCTCGGCGCGGCGGATGGATTCGTCGGCGGCGATGCGGACGTCGACCCGGCGGCGCACCTCCGCCAGCTCCTCGATGGTCCGGCAGGGTTGTTCGACGTACTCCAAACCGCCTGCGGCCCGGTCGATTCGACGGATGTGTGCGACCGCCGTATCCACATCCCACACGGCGTTGGCATCGATCCGCACGGCCCCGCCGGGCCCGAGGGCGTCGCGGACCGCCGCCACTCGCTCGAGGTCCTCTGCGAGGGCGTCGGGATGGTCGGCGACCTTGACCTTCGCCGTGCGGCAGCCCGATCCGACGACGATCTCGTGCGCCCGCTCGGGCCCGACCGCGGGCACCGTGCAGTTGACCGGAATTCGTTCCCGCACCGGCGCCGGCCACCCCTCGGTGATCTGCTCGACCGCGGTGGCCAGCCAGTTCGCCGCCTCCCGGTCGTCGTACTCCGGGAACGGGCAGAACTCACCCCACCCCAGCGGACCCTCGACCAGCATCCCCTCCCGCACCGTGATCCCGCGGAAGCGCGTCCGCAGCGGAATCGCGTAGACGAAGGCGGACTCGGGATCCAGCAGATCGCTCACCCCGGCAGCCTAACCAGCGCCGAGCCGCAACTCCTCGGCCCGGTTCTCGGACTGAGTAGTTCTGCGGATCCCGAAACGCCGCCGGTCGGCCACGCTGGAACCATGATGACCTACCCCGACCCGATGGCCTACCCGCCGATGCCGATGCCGATGCGGCCCGCGCCCCGGCCCCTCCGGACGTGGGATCTGGTGCTGGCCATCGTCCTGTACTCACTCGCCGCCCTGGTCGGCGTGTGCGCGGCGTCGTTCACCCCGTTCTTCGTCATGGCCACCGACCCGTGCGGCTACGGCACCGGATGCCGCGAGGAGTTCGCCACCTGGGGCATCCTGGTCTCATGGGGCGGCACCGCGGCGGCCCTCGGCGGCGGACTGGTGATGGTGGTCGTCGCGGCGGTCAAGCGCTGGTACATGTGGTGGTGGGCGGCGCTCGCGCTGCTGCTGGTGCCCGCCTCGTTCGTCACCGGCCTGTTGCTGGCCGGACAGGTCACCGGCTGAACGCGACGCGCTGCCCGGCCCGCGTCACAACCGTTCGAAGACGGTGGCGTTGGCCAATCCTCCTGCCTCGCACATGGTTTGCAGCCCGTACCGCGCGTCGCGTTCCCGCATGGCGTGCACGAGGGTGGTGGCCAGCCGGGCGCCGGACGCACCGAGCGGATGTCCCAGCGCGATGGCCCCGCCGTGCACGTTGACCCGCGACAGGTCCGCGCCGGTCTCGCGCTGCCACGCCAGCACCACCGACGCGAACGCCTCGTTGATCTCGAACAGGTCGATGTCGGACAGCTGTAAACCGGCCCGCTGCAATACCTTCCGCGTGGCGGGGATGACGGCGGTCAGCATCAGCAGCGGATCGTCGCCCGCCACGGCGAAGCTGTGCAGCCGAGCCAGCGGGGTGAGGCCGAGCTGCGCGGCCTTCTCGCTGGTGGTGATGAGTACGGCCGCGCTGCCGTCGTTGATCTGGCTGGCGTTGGCGGCGGTGACATTCCAGCCGATCTCGGGGAATCGGGCTGCGTACGCCTCGCTGTAATAGGCCGGTCGCAGGCCCGCGAGCGTGTCCAGGGTGCTGCCGACCCGGATGCCTTCGTCGGTGGTCAGCCCGGCGATGGGGGCGAGCTGCGCCTCGAACGATCCGTTCTTCGTTGCGGCAGCGGCCTTTTCGTGACTGGCGAGGGAGAACTCGTCCATGGCGGTGCGGCTGATCCCCCAGCGGGCGGCGATCAGCTCGGCGCTGATGCCCTGCGGCACAAGGTCTTCCGGATAGCGCTCGCGGAAGGCGACCCCGTCGAGATCGGTGGCGCCGAGCACGCTCGCGCCCATCGGGATCCGGCTCATCGATTCCAGTCCGGCGGCGACCACCACGTCGTAGGCGCCCGCGATGACGCCCTGCGCCGCGAAGTGGATGGCCTGCTGGCTGCTGCCGCACTGCCGGTCGACGGTGGTCGCGGGCACCGATTCGGGGTAGCCGGCGGCCAGTGCGGCCCGGCGGGTGATATTGACGGCCTGCTCGCCGACCTGCGTGACGACGCCGCCGATCACGTCGTCGATCAGCTCCGGATCCACTCCGCTGCGCCGCACCACCTCGCGCAGGCTGTGCGCGAGCAGGTCCACCGGATGCACGTCGTGCAGGGCGCCGGTCGGCTTGCCCTTGCCGATGGGGGTGCGCACTGCCTCGACGATGACTGCGTCTCTCATGACGGTTCCTTCCGAGTGCCGCGACGCCGCGGTCTCCACCGAACGATCTTCTAACTAAACCGTTCTATAGTCAGATTACGAGCTGGCAATAGTTGCCACAAGTCAGAATTGCTATGATCGATCTCATGGCGGCTGTACTGGAAGGACCCTTGCGTGACCTGAGGTCGTGGAAGCCCGACGACTGCTCGATCGTCAAGGCGCTCGATATCGTCGGCACCCGCTCGGCGCTGCTGATTCTGCGGGAGACGATCTACGGCACCACGCGTTTCGACGGCTTCGCCGCCCGTGTGGGTATCACCGACGCCGCCGCGTCGGCCGCCCTGCGCAAGCTCACCGAGGCCGGCCTGCTCCGCAAGCAGCCCTATCGCGAGGACGGCAAGCGCACCCGCGACGAATACGTGCTGACCGCCAAGGGCCGCGACCTGCTACCGGTCGTGTTCGCGCTGTGGCAGTGGGGCGACCAGTACCTCCAGGACGGCGAACCCCCGCTGGAGCGCCTCGAGGACGCCACGGGCGAGCCGGTGCGCGTCGAGGTGCGCAGCGCGTCGGGCAACGAGGTGCCCTTGGAAAACCTCCGCATCCGCGTCAACCGGAAGTGGCGAGCGGCGCGGAGGCGGGAAATGCCCTCGACGCTCTGAGGCGTCGAGGGCGTGTTCGAGGGTCAGTTCAGGCGGCTGCCGTCCTCCGGCGCGAAGAAGTAGATGTGCTCGGAAGTCGCTGTGAGGGAGAGCTTTTCGCCCTTGGCCGGCGGATTGCGCCAGTCCGCCCGCGCCACGATGGTCTCGCCGGTGCCCGTGGCGCCGTCCGCGCCGAGGGTGCGGCCGTAGATGTAGGCGTCGGAGCCGAGTTCCTCGACCACGTCGACCTCCATCGCGATACCGTCACCGGATCCGGCGAGGTCGAAGTGCTCCGGCCGGATGCCCACCACGACGGTTTCCCGCACGGCGTCGGCGACCGTGCGCGGCACCGGCAGCGTGTGACCGCCCAGCACCACCCCCGCGTCCTCGATCGGCAGCGTGAACAGGTTCATCGCCGGAGAGCCCATGAACCCCGCGACGAACAGATTCGCCGGATCCCGGTACAGGTCGCGCGGCGTCGCACACTGTTGCAGCAGACCGTCTTTCAGCACCGCCACCCGGTCGCCCATGGTCATCGCCTCCACCTGATCGTGGGTGACGTAGACGGTCGTGGTGCCGAGGCGCCGCTGCAACTGCGCGATCTGGGTGCGGGTCTGCACGCGGAGCTTGGCGTCCAGGTTCGACAGCGGCTCGTCCATCAGGAACACCTGCGGCTGCCGCACGATCGCCCGGCCCATCGCCACCCGCTGGCGCTGGCCGCCGGACAGCTGCTTGGGCTTGCGGTCCAGATACTGCTCGAGATCGAGCAGCGCGGCCGCCTCGCGCACCCGCTGGTCCCGCTCCGCCTTGGCCACCTTCGCCATCTTGAGCGCGAAACCCATGTTGTCCGCGACCGTCATGTGCGGGTAGAGCGCGTAGTTCTGGAACACCATCGCGATGTCGCGTTCCTTGGGCTCGGCCGCGGTGACGTCCTTGTCGCCGATCAGGATGCGCCCGCCGTCGACGTCCTCGAGCCCGGCGAGCATGCGCAGCGAGGTGGACTTGCCGCAACCGGACGGACCGACCAGGACCAGGAATTCGCCGTCGGCGATCTCGAGGTTCAGCTGGTCGACGGCGGGTTCGGTGGCGCCCGGGTACAGCCGGGTCGCGCGGTCGAAGGTGACCGTGGCCATCGTGAATCAATCCCTTCACCGGCAGGAACGTGCCGGACGATCCGAGTAGAGGGGTGGTGCGGCGCGGCCGCAGTCGGGAATCCTACTGCCCGGACGGGTAGCCTCGCCTGCGAAGCATCGACACCGCGAGGAGGAGCTATGGCCCGACCCGTTCGGATCGGAGTTCAACTACAGCCCCAGCACGCCCCCGACTACGCACTGATCCGCGACGCCGTGCTCCGCGCCGAGGATGCGGGCGTCGACATCGTGTTCAACTGGGACCACTTCTATCCCCTCTACGGCGACCCCGACGGTGCGCACTTCGAGTGCTGGACCATGCTCGGCGCCATCGCCGAGCAGACCGAACGGGTCGAACTGGGCGCGCTGGTCACCGGCGGCGGCTACCGCAATCCGGATCTGCTGGCCGACATGGCCCGCACCGTGGACCACATCTCCGGCGGCCGCCTGATCCTCGGCATCGGCGCGGGCTGGTTCGAGAAGGACTACGACGAGTACGGCTACGAATTCGGTACGGCGGGAACGCGTCTGAACCTGCTGAAGGAATACCTGGCCCGCATCGACAGCCGATTGAAGAAGCTCAATCCGCAGCCGGTGCGCGACATCCCGATCCTCATCGGTGGCGGCGGCGAGAAGAAGACGCTGCGGCTGGTCGCCGAGTACGGCGACATCTGGCACACCTTCGCGGATCTCGATGTGCTGGAACGCAAGTCGAAGATCCTCGCCGACCACTGCGCGGCCGTCGGCACCGACCCGGAGGACATCGAGCGCTCGGTGGACTGGCCCGGCGCCGACAAGGCCCCGGCCCTGGTGGCCGCGGGCGCCACCACCTTCACCGTGGGCACCGACGGTCCCGACTACGACCTCTCCACCCTGGTCGAGGCCATCCGCTGGCGCGACGAATTCAACCCCGAGTCCGTCACCGGCATCGCCTGATTCGGCGATCGAATCGGGCTGATTCCATCACTTCCCCCGGGAGGTGATGCGGTTCATCATGGCGGCTGGTCGCGGGAATGCACCGGGATCAGCCGCGATGAGGGAGTTCGGCCATGAGTGAACCGGGTGCTGCGCCCGCGCCGGAAGATGCGGCGGCGTCCGCTTCGGTATGGCGGCGGATCGGCGTCGACTGGTGGGCGGTGATCGTCGCGGGGGTCGTCGTGCTGCTCGCCGTCGCCGACATGCTGCCGAAGCTCCCGTGGTGACTCGATGACCACCGAAACCTCCACTCCGGCAGCGGAATCCGGAGCACTGCGCGGCGCACTGGCCTATCTGCCGGGTATCGTCCTGCTGATCGCCGTCGGTCTGCTCGGCAAGTACACCCAGACCTGGGTGAACGACCTGGCCCACGACCACCACTGGCGTTTTCCCGACATCGAATACGTGCTGTGGGCCATCGTTTTCGGGCTGATCATCGCCAATACCGTTGGCGTGCCCCGGATCTTCAAGCCGGGTATCGGTACCTACGAGTTCTGGCTCAAAGTGGGCATCGTCGCATTGGGTTCCCGCTTCGTGCTCGGTGACGTCGCGAAACTCGGCGGCACCAGCTTCGTGCTGATCCTCATCAATATGACGGTGGCAGGCGCGATCATCCTCACCGTCGCCCGGCTGCTGGGCCTGTCCGGGAAGCTGGGTTCGCTACTGGCCGTGGGCACTTCGATCTGCGGGGTGTCGGCGATCGTGGCCGCGCGCGGCGCCATCCGGGCCCGCAACGCCGATGTCGGTTACGCGATCGCGGCGATCCTGACCCTCGGCGCGGTGGCGCTGTTCACCCTGCCCGCGATCGGGCACGGCCTCGGGCTGACCGATCACGAGTTCGGCCTGTGGGCGGGCTTGGCCGTGGACAACACCGCCGAGACCACCGCCACCGGCTACGCCTACTCCGACGCCGCGGGCAAGCTGGCGGTGCTGGTGAAATCGACCCGCAACGCGCTGATCGGGTTCGTGGTGCTCGGCTTCGCCCTGTACTGGGCCGCGCGCGGCGAGGCCGACACGCTGGCCCCGGGACTGCGCGCCAAGGCGGCGTTCGTGTGGGCGAAGTTCCCCAAGTTCGTGCTCGGCTTCCTGGCGGTGTCCGCGCTCGCGACGGTGCACTGGATCGATAAGCCGCAGCTCGCGAATCTGGGCAATGTGTCGAAGTGGGCGTTCCTGCTCACCTTCGCCGGGGTCGGTCTCAACACCGATTTCCGTGAACTCGGCCGCAGCGGATGGCGGCCGCTGGCGGTGGCGGTGGTCGGGCTGGTCGTGGTGGCGACGGTGTCGCTGGGTTTGGTGCTGTTCACCGTGCGGGTGTTGCACTGGGGCGTGGTCGACTGATGGGTAGGGTTTCCGGCTAATGTTTTCGCCTATGGTCCGTGTGTCCGTGTCGCGATCCCGTGCGCTGCTAGCGGTGTTGTCGGTGCTGAGTCTGCTGTTCCTCACGGCCTGCGGCTCGGATAGCAGCAATTCATCGGCAAGCAGCGGATTGTGTGCCCCGCCGGGTGTCGAGTCGGCCTCGGCGGCTCCGGCCAACCTGGCCACGGGTCCCGAGGCGGGCGCCGACCGGTTCACCACCGAGCGCACCGTCCCGCTGGACGGCATCGACATCGGCAAGTTGGGTCTGCTCACACCGGGCAAGCTGAGCGTCGGCACCCTGTCGGACGCCCCGCCGAGTATCTGCGTGAACGGCCAGGGCGTATTCACCGGATTCGACAACGAGCTGCTGAAGGCGGTCGGCGCGAAACTCGGCCTGCAGGTGGAGTTTTCCGGCACCGAGTTCGCGGGCCTGCTGGCTCAGGTGGCCAACGGTCGCTTCGACGCCGGCTCGTCGAGCATCACCACCACCGACGCGCGCCGCCAGCTGGTCGGCTTCACCAACGGCTACGACTTCGGGTACTTCTCGCTGGTCGTCCAGAACGGCAGCCCCGTCAAGGGCTTCTCGGATCTGAAATCCGGCGTCCGGATCGGCGTGGTGCAGGGCACGGTGCAGGACGAATACGTCGTCAACACCTTGAAGCTCGATCCGGTGAAGTTCCCGGATTACAACACCGCCTACGCGAACCTGAAATCCGGGCAGATCGACGCGTGGGTGGCGCCGTCGGCGCAGGCCACCGGCGCGGTCAAGCCGGACGACTCGACCTCGATCGTCCAGAACACCTTCAGCCTGGACAACTTCACCGCCTGGGCGGTGCGCAAGAACAACCAGCCCCTCATCGACGCCCTCAACGCGGGCCTGGACGCGGTCATCGCCGACGGGACCTACGCGAGGCTCTACTCCGACTGGGCGCCGCGCTCCTTCCCGCCGGGCTGGAAGCCGGGCTCCAAGGCGGCCCCGCTGCCGCAGCTGCCGGACTTCGACAAGATCGCCGCCGAGCACCAGAACACCGCCACCGCGCAGTCGGCGCCGAAGTCGACGTTCGCGCAACTGCGCGACACGTTCTTCGATTGGTCGCTGTACCGCAAGGCTTTTCCCGACCTCGTCAAGACCGGTCTGCCGAATACCCTGATCCTGGCGCTGGTTTCGGGCGTGCTGGGCACCCTGCTGGGCATGCTGCTGGCGGTCGCCGGTATCTCGCGGACACGCTGGTTGCGCTGGCCCGCAAGGATTTACACCGATATCTTCCGCGGCCTGCCCGCGGTGGTGATCATCCTGCTGATCGGGCTCGGCATCGGGCCGGTGGTCAAGAACCTCACCGGCAACAACCCGTACTGGCTCGGCGCGGTCGCGCTGGCACTGCTGGCCGCCGCCTACATCGGCGAGATCTTCCGGTCCGGCATCCAGTCGGTGGAGGCAGGACAGCTGGAGGCCGCCCGCGCCATCGGATTCGGCTACCGGCAGGCGATGACGCTGGTGGTGATCCCGCAGGGGGTGCGCCGCGTGCTGCCCGCGCTGATGAACCAGTTCATCGCGCTGATCAAGGATTCGTCGCTGATCTACTTCCTGGGCCTGCTGGCCTCGCAGCGCGAACTGTTCGCCGTCGGGCGCGACCTCAACGCGCAGACCGGCAACCTGTCCCCGCTGGTCGCCGCCGGTCTGGTCTATCTGCTGCTGACCATTCCGCTGACCCATCTGGTGAACTACATCGATCGCAGGCTGCGGACCGGGCGGCGGGAGAATCCGGCCGAACCCGTCGAACAGGCCGTCGTCACGGAAGGACGCGGAGCATGAGCAGTTCCTCCCTGACCGGTACCGATCTGCGTCTCACCCTGGGCGGCAACGAGGTGCTGCGCGGCGTCGACATCCATGTCGCCGCCGGGAAGACCACCACCGTGATCGGCCCGTCCGGATCGGGCAAGTCCTCGCTGCTGCGCGTACTGAACCGCTTGCACGAGCCGGACTCCGGCGATGTGCTCATCGACGGCGTCTCGGTGCTCGGCGAGGATCCGGACAAGCTGCGCCAGCGCATCGGCATGGTGTTCCAGCATTTCAACCTCTTCCCGCACATGACCGTCGTGGACAACGTGGCGCTGGGCCCGCGCAAGCTGCGCGGCCTGTCCAAGGACGCGGCGCGCGCGGTGGCGGTCGAACAGCTCGAGACCGTGGGCCTCGCCGCCCGCGCCGACGCCCGCCCGGGCAATCTGTCCGGCGGCCAGCAGCAGCGCGTCGCCATCGCGCGGGCACTGGCGATGAAACCGGAGCTGATGCTGTTCGACGAGGCGACCTCGGCGCTGGATCCCGAACTGGTCAAGGGCGTGCTGGCGCTGATGGCGGACCTGGCGGCGGGCGGCATGACCATGATCGTGGTCACGCACGAGATGGGTTTCGCCCGCTCGGTTTCCGACAGCGTGGTGTTCATGGATCAGGGCACCGTGGTCGAATCCGGTGCGCCGGAGCAGCTTTTCGACGACGCCGGGACCCCGCGGCTGCGGCAGTTCCTCTCGCAGGTGCTGTGATCTGAGGGTCGCCTAATTGGTCGGAAGTTCACTCGTTCGTCTCCTGCGGCTCGCGCGATGCGTTTAGCGTGCGCATCGCCGGACCATTCGAGGAGCGATTGTGAATCTCAAGCCTTTGTCTCTGTTCGTGACGCACGACGGCCGCTCGTCGCGCTCCTCGACCACCTGCGCCTACAAGTGTGGAAACGCCTGTTTCCACGAGGTGCCCAACACCTCGGACGGTGAGTACTTCGGCGATATCGTCGCGTCGATCTCGCGCCGGCGGTTGCTGCGGGGCAGTGCGGCGGTCGTGCTGGCCGCGGGGGCGGGCACGGTCCTCGCGGCCTGCGGGGACGACGAGCCCAAGCCCGCCGGGAACAGCAGTCCCGGCACGGGCACGGCTTTCCCGGCCGTGGCGCCCAATACCCAGGACGCGGTGGTGACCCCCGACGGTTATCAACAGTCGGTGGTCATCCGCTGGGGTGATCCCGTGCTCCCGGACGCGCCGGCCTTCGACTTCGGTAAACAGACCGCGGCCGCGCAGGCCGAGCAGTTCGGCTACAACAACGACTTCGCGGCACTGCTGCCCATCGAGGGGCAGTCCGACTCCTATCTGCTGGTGGTGAACCACGAATACACCACCGAACCGCACATGTTCACCGGCTACGTCCCGGACGCGCCGACCCGCGAGCAATTCGAGATATGCCTTGCGGCGCACGGCCTTTCGGTCGTCGAGGTGAAGGGCGAGTCGGGGTCGGGCAAGCTGACCCCGGTGCTCGGCCGCTACAATCGGCGCGTCACCGGCACCACCGAATTCACCGTGACCGGTCCGGCGGCGGGCAGCGCCCTGCTGAAGACCTCCACCGACCCGACCGGAACCAAGGTGCTGGGGACACTGAACAATTGCTCCGGCGGAGTCACCCCGTGGGGCACGGTGCTGTCCGGCGAGGAGAACTTCAACCAGTACTTCGCCGGGGTGCTGGCCGACCCGGTCGCGCAGGACCGCGGCAAGCGCTACGGCCTCGGGCATCCGGGCGCGGGCCAGGGCGAGATGCCCCGGCACTGGGAGCGTTTCGACAAGCGTTTCGACGTGGCGCAGGAACCCAACGAGTCGAACCGCTTCGGCTACATCGTCGAACTCGACCCCTGGGACCCGACCGCGGCGCCGATCAAGCACACCGCCCTGGGCCGGTTCAAGCACGAGTCCGCCAACATCTACGTCACGCCCGACGGCACCGTGGTCGCGTACTCCGGCGACGACGAGCGCTTCGAGTACATGTACAAGTTCGTCTCCGCCAAGAAGATTCAGCAGGGCAGCACGGCGGCGACCCGCAAGCACAACATGACGATCCTCGACGAGGGCACCCTCTACGTCGCGAAACTGACCGGCGATCACCCGGATCAGGTCGACGGCAGCGGAAAGATGCCGTCGGACAAGGGATTCACCGGCAAGGGCCGGTGGATTCCGATCCTGCAGACCGCCGCCGACGGCAAGGGCACGTCGCTGGTCGAGGGCATGTCCGCCGAGGAGGTCGCGGTGTTCACCCGGGTGGCCGGCGACAAGGTGGGCGCCACCAAGATGGACCGCCCCGAGGACTTCGAGCCGAACCCGAAGACGGGCAAGGTGTACGTGGCCCTCACCAACAACAGCAACCGCGGCGCCGAGGGCAAGGCCGCCGCGGACGAGGCGAACCCGCGCAACCAGAACAAGAACGGTCAGATCCTCGAGCTCACCGACGACCACCGGGGCACGGCGTTCACCTGGTCATTGCTGCTGGTCTGCGGCGATCCCCAGGCGGCCGACACCTACTTCGCGGGCTTCGACAAGACCAAGGTCAGCCCCATTTCCTGCCCGGACAACCTGGCCTTCGACCCCTACGGCAACCTGTGGATATCCACCGACGGCAACGCGCTGAAATCCAACGACGGCCTGTTCTCGGTGGTGCTCGAGGGCGAGCGGCGCGGTGAGACCAAGCAATTCCTCACCGTGCCCAAGGGGGCGGAGACCTGTGGACCGGTGGTGACCGAGAAGCGGGTCATGGTCTGCGTGCAGCATCCGGGCGAGGTCGACGGCGCCTCGGCGGACAAGCCCGCGTCGCACTGGCCCGACGGCGGTTCCGCGCAGCCGCGACCGTCGGTGGTAGCGGTGTGGAAGGACGGCGGCACCATCGGCGTGTAGGCCGGGGCGCGTCGCTCGATCTGTGGATTAATGCGCACCTGTTAATGTGTGGTTATCGTCACACATGCCTTTCGGTATGGACACTCCACAGGAAAGAGGACAGCTCGATGACCACAGCACACCTCACGCATACCGATCACACCCATGTGCACGGCGCGGGGTGCGGACACGTGTCGGTGCCCCACGGCGACCACGTCGACTATGTGCACGACGGCCATCTGCACCGCGAGCACGACGGCCACTTCGACGAGTGCGAGCCGGCCGGGCACCGCGAGCACAGCGGCCACGACCACGTGCACGGCGAAGGCTGTGGACATGTGGCCGTCCCGCACGGCGACCATGTGGACTACGTCCACGACGGCTGCCGCCACGCCGCCCACAACGGCCACTACGACGAGCACTGAACGGGAACTACCCGCTACCGGACGACGGCATATTGGCGAAGCGGGCGAAATCGCCCTGCGCCCCGCTGTAGACATTGAGATCGGTGCGGCCCGCGATGCCCGGGATCTGCCCGGAATCGGTGGTCTGCCAGAAGGTCCAGGCGGGCCAGCCGCCGGGCACCTCGGGCTGCTCGTTGCCGCGGTAATCGGCGATCCACAGGGGGTAGCCGGTGAACTCGTTGGTATCGGCCATCGCGGTGCGCCAGAAGTTCGGATAGGTGTAGACGATCGGCGCGCGGCCGGTGAGGGCCTGCACCGTATTCAGATAGCGATGGGTCCAGTCGATCAGCGCGGCCGGCGGCAGGCCGCCGGAATTCTCCAGGTCCAGCACCGGCGGCAGGTCCAGTGGGCCGTTCTGCCCGAGCACGACCGTCGCGTACAGCGCGGCCTGCGGTTCCGGCGGCAGTTCCGGATGCGCGTAGTGGTAGGTGCCCCGGGCGACGCCCGCCGCGCGCATCAGCACGCTGTCGGGGACGAAGTACGGGTTGACGTAGTTCAGCCCCTCGGTGGCCTTCACCATCGCGAAGTGATTGCCTGCGGCCTTCACCTCGAACCAGTTGATCATCCGGCCGTCGATGTGCTGCCAGGACGACACGTCCGGGCCGCTCGGTTCGGCGGACACGGTAGTTGCTGAAAGGATGCCGACTGCCGCCAAGGCGGGCAGGGCCAGAAGCGTGCGACGAACTTTCGGACGAGCCACGGTGCGTCGATACATGGTTATGAGACTAGTCAGCCGAGCCAGTCGAGTACGGAAGCCGCCGTCCAGGACTGCTGCATGCTGCCCAGCGGCTCGCCGGTGAAGGGGTCGTAGTACTCGGCGAAGCTGCCGTCGCTGGCCTGGCGCAGGCCCTCCGCCCGCAGCATGAACGACCGCTCCGCCCAGCCGCGGCGGGCGAACACCCAGGAGAACAGCCAGCTCATCACCGGCCACACCGGACCGCGCCAGTATTCGCGGGCGCGAAAGTCCTTGGCCACCGGCGAGGTCGACGGCGGCAGCGCGTAGCGCAGATCCGGATGGCCGCAGAAGCGCGGGCCCTCGAACAACCGCAACAGGCTGCGCTCCGCGTCGCGGGGCAGACCGCCGGACAGCAGCGGCGCGAACATGGCCAGGGTCTCGGTGGTGATCCAGCGACCCAGGCGCACATCGTAATCGCGGGCCGCGCCCGTGCGCGGGTCGGTGGTGGCGACGACGCCGGCGCGGAAGTAGTCCGACCATTCGTACAGTTCGCGCACATCGGCATTGGGCAGGCGGTAGTCCTCGCCGATATTGGCCAGCACCTCACAGGCGAGCGCGAAGATGGCGGTGACGAACACGTCCTCCACCGCGAAGCTCATCGTCGCGGCCAGTTGGAAATCGTCGTATCCACACCGGCGCATCTGCTCGACCAGCCACATGTAGCGGTCGTATTCGCGGTCGCTGGGCCGTTGGGAGGCGTCGACCAGGGTGATGTCGGCGCGCTCGTAGGGCGTCAGGTCGCCGGGCACCACATTCTGATAGGCGCGGTCCCAGCGCGGCGAATTGTCCATCCCCGATTCCCAGCCGTGGTACAGGGTGAGTCGGCCGTTCTGCTTGGTGTCGCGCGCGTGTGCCAGCCAGCGATGCCAGCGCATCAGATCCACCCAGCGGCGGTTCAGGAATTCCTCGGCGACCGCGCGGGTGGTGCGGCCGTGCCGGCGGGAGTGGTCGAGGATGCGCTGCACGGCGATCGCGTGCACCGGCGGCTGCGTGATGCCGGAGGTGTCCGGGCCGTCGGGCGCGTTGGCGGCCAGGCGGCGGCACTCCCAGCGGGCCGGGCCCGGAAAGTAGCCGTCCACTCCGTTGGCGAACACGATGTGCGGGATCATCCCGTTCTTCCACTGGGCCGACAGCAGCGTGTCGAGTTCGACCACCGCGCGTTCCACGCTCAGCGGCGCCAAACCGACCGCGACGAACGCCGCGTCCCAGCTCCACATGTGCGGATACAGCTTCGGAGCGGCGCTGGTCATGGTGCCCAGGTCGTTGCCACGCAGCAGGTACGCGGCTCGGGCCGCCAGTTGTGTCGGGGTGAAACCGGGCCCGTTCATCCCCCCATTCTGCGACGTCACCCTCAGGTATGCGCGCTGCGCGGGCGCACCGTCCGCCGTCCGCTGTGGTGCCGGCCGCTGTTCGGCAGTTCTCACGCTGTCCGCCTCGGTTCGTGATTCCGGGTTGCCGAGATTGATACACCCGGCCGCTCAGGTGTCGCCACTCCGGGGAGTGACTGTTTGCTCACAGCGGCCATGCTGTGCATCGCCGCCGCGGTCCACGGAGTTACGCACCAACCCGGTTACGGTTGTCGCATGGCCGTATTCAGCTCCGCGGGAACCCGACCGACAGCGCTGATCACCGGGGCGAGCCGCGGGCTCGGCGCCGCCATCGCCAGGGAGCTGGCGCCCACCCACGACCTACTGCTCGGCGCCCGCTCCGCGGAGTCGCTGACCGCCGTCCTCGCCGAATTGCCCGGTGCCACCGGATGGCCCGTGGAGCTGACCGACTACCCGGCCGTCGAGCGCGCGACCGCGCCGATCGAGCGGCTCGAGGTACTCGTACACAACGCCGGTATCGCGGAGTTGGGCGCCTTCGCCGACTCCTCGGTCGAGCAGTGGCGAAACACCTTGGAGGCCAACGTGATCGCGGTCTCCGAGCTGACCCGGATGCTGCTCCCGGCGCTGCGCGCGGCGAAAGGCCATGTGGTGCTGATCAATTCGGGCGCGGGCCTGCGGGCGAACGCGGGCTGGGGCGTCTACGCGGCCAGCAAGTTCGCCCTGCGCGCCTTCGGCGACGCCCTCCGCCTCGAGGAGCCGGACCTGCGCGTCACCTCGATCCACCCCGGCCGCATCGACACCGACATGCAGCGCGCCATCGTCGCCGGCGAGGGCCGCGACTACGACCCGAACGAATTCCTCACCCCCGAGACGGTGGCGCGGGCGGTGCGCAACGCGGTGCACACACCGCGCGACGCCCATCCGACGGAGATCGTGCTGCGCCCGATCGCCCGCTAGGCGACCACGTTCACCAAACGCCCCGGCACCACGATCACCTTGCGGGGCTGCTTGCCGTTCAGGAACTCCAGCAGCTTCTCGTCGGCCAGCGCCAGCGTCTCCACGGTCGCGGTGTCGGCGTCGGCCGGGACGCTGACGCGGCTGCGGACCTTGCCGTTGACCTGGATCGGGTACTCGACCGAATCCTCCACCAGCAGTGCGGGATCCGCGGCCGGGAACGGGCCGTGCGCCAGCGCGACGCTGTGCCCCAGGCGCTCCCACAGCTCCTCGGCGATATGCGGCGACAGCGGCGCCAGCATCTGCACCAGCGGTTCCACCACCGACCGCGGCGCACCCTGCGGATACTCCTTGGTCAGGTGATTGGTCAGCTCGATCAGCTTGGCCCCGGCGGTGTTGTCCCGCAGCGCGGCATAGTCGCCGTCGACGCCATCGATCGTCTTGTGCAGCAGGCGCAGCGTGCCGTCCGACGGTTCGCCCTCGGTGACCCGCACCCCACCGGATTCCTCGTCGACCACCAGCCGCCACACGCGCTGCAGGAACCGATGCGCGCCCACGACATCCTTTGTCGCCCAAGGCCGCGAGGTGTCCAGCGGGCCCATCGACATCTCGTAGAAGCGGAAGGTGTCCGCGCCGTACAGGTCGTACATCTCGTCCGGGGACACGGCGTTCTTCAGCGATTTGCCGATCTTGCCGTACTCCTGGAACACCTCGTGCTCGACGCCGGCGCCGTCGGTCCAGAAGAACTTGCCCAGCCGCTCCTCGACCTCGGTGGCGGGCACATACGCGCCGCGCTTGTCGGTGTAGGCGTACGCCTGGATGTAGCCCTGATTGAACAGGCGGCGGTACGGCTCCGGCCCGGACACGTCACCCAGATCGAACAGCACCTTCTGCCAGAACCGCGCGTACAGCAGGTGCAGCACCGCGTGCTCGACCCCGCCGACGTACAGGTCGACGCCGCCCGGATCGTTCGGGCCGTGCTCGGCCGGGCGCGGACCCAGCCAGTACCGCTCGTTCTCCGGCGCGGCCAGTGTCTCGGTATTGGTCGGATCGGTGTAGCGCAGCTGGTACCAGGAGCTGCCCGCCCACTGCGGCATCACATTGGTGTCGCGGCGGTAGGTCTTGGGGCCGTCGCCCAGATCCAGTTCGACATGCACCCAGTCCGTGGCCTTGGCCAGCGGCGGGGACGGTTCGGAGTCGGCGTCGTCCGGGTCGAAGGTGACCGGGGCGAAATCCTGTACGTCGGGCAGCTCCACCGGCAGCATCGAATCCGGCAGCGCGTGCGCCCGGCCGTCCTCGTCGTAGACGATCGGGAAGGGCTCGCCCCAGTACCGCTGCCGCGCGAACAGCCAGTCGCGCAGCTTGTACTGGACGGTGCCCCGGCCCCGGCCGTCGGCCTCCAGCTGCTCGACGACCTTCGCCTTGGCGGCCTCGATCTCCAGCCCGTTCAGGTAGCCGGAGTTCACCAGGGCGCCCTCGCCCGCGTACGCGGCGGTCGAGATGTCGCCGCCCGCAACGACTTCCACGATCGGCAGCCCGAACGCCGTGGCGAACTCCCAGTCGCGCTGATCGTGGCCCGGCACCGCCATGATGGCGCCGGTGCCGTAACCGCTCAGCACGTAGTCGGCGATGAATACCGGCACCTGTCGCCCGTCGACCGGATTGGTGGCGTACGTGCCCAGGAAGACGCCGGTCTTCTGCTTGTTCTCCTGGCGCTCCAGATCCGACTTCGCGGCGATCGACTCGCGGTAGTCCGCGACGGCTTGCGCGGGTGTGGCGGCGTGGAAGGTCCAGCGCGGGTCGACGCCCTCGGGCCACCGCGCGGCGACCAGCTGATCGACCAGCTCGTGTTCCGGCGCCAGCACGACATACGTTGCGCCGAACAGCGTGTCGGGCCGCGTGGTGAAGACCTCGATGGCGCGGTCGGCCGCGGTGAAGGTGACCTGCGCGCCGCGCGACCGGCCGATCCAGTTGCGCTGCATGGCCTTCACGTTGTCCGGCCAGTCCAGCAGGTCCAGGTCGTCGACCAGTCGGTCGGAGTAGGCGGTGATGCGCATCATCCACTGCCGCAGGCGCTTACGGAAGACCGGGAAGTTGCCGCGCTCGCTGCGGCCCTCGGCCGTGACCTCCTCATTCGCCAGCACCGTCCCCAGCCCCGGGCACCAGTTGACCACCGAATCGGACTGATACACCAGGCGATAGGAGTCCAGCACCGCGCCGCGCTCGGTCTCGGACAGCTCCGACCACACCCGGCCGTCGCCGATGTCTCTTGCGCCCGAATCGAATTCGGCCGCCAGCTCGGCGATCGGGCGGGCCTTGTTCGCGGTGGTGTCGTACCAGGCGTTGTAGATGCGCAGGAAGATCCACTGCGTCCACTTGTAGAACTCGGGATCGGTGGTGGCGAACGAGCGGCGGCGGTCATGGCCCAGACCCAGCCGGTCCAGCTGGCGCCGCATGTTCTTGATATTGGCCTCGGTGGTGACGCGCGGGTGGGCGCCGGTCTGTACGGCGTACTGCTCGGCGGGCAGGCCGAACGCGTCGTAGCCCAGCGCGTGCAGCACATTGCGGCCGCGCATGCGGTGATAGCGGGCGAACACGTCGGTGGCGATGTAGCCCAGGGGATGCCCGACGTGCAGGCCCGCACCCGACGGATACGGGAACATGTCCTGGATGAACAGCTTGTCGGCCGGGGTCTCGCCGCTCAGCGGACCCACCGGGTTCGGCGCGAAGAAGGTGCCGCGCTCGTCCCAGGCCTGCTGCCATTTGCGCTCGATGCGTCCGGCCAGGTCGGCGTTGTAGCGGTGTGCGGGCACGTCGCTGTCACCGGTCGCGGTCGCACCGGCTTGGTCGGTTGCACGAGTGTCCTGCACGATCCTGCCTTCTTGTCGCCATATCCCCGGGGTGAACGTTGCCAACCAGCGTAGAGCGTGCGCACGTCAGAGCCCAAAAAGGGGCCATCATGCGCCCGCGGGCGGCCGCGGCCATTTCACACCGGGTAGCGTGAGTGAGGTGTTCGTGGTGGCGCTGATCCTGTTCGTGCTGGCGGTGGTGGCCGTTGTCACCGGGGTACTCGGGCTGTCCGGCTCCCTGCCTCGCAATCGTTTCTTCGGGGTGCACACCGACGAGGCGTTGCGCACGGAGGAGTCCTTTCGCATCGCCAATCGGGTGGCCGCGCCGACTTCCTTCGGGGCCGGAGTGCTGCTGGCCGCCGGTGGCGTCATCGCGTTGTTCGCCGGTGGCGTGGTGGGGATGGTCGGCGCGCTGCTGGCCGCGGTGATCGCCGTGTTCGTTCTCGGTGCGGGAGTGAACGCCGCCGCGGGGGCGATCGCCGGGCTCGCGCCCGAGGCGGGTGGCTGCGGCCAGGCCTGTGGGGCCTGCTCGCTGCGGGACGCCTGCCAGCCCGCGAGTTGATGCGGCCGTTCACGGTCGGTTTCGACCTGGACATGACGCTGATCGATTCCCGGCCCGGCATTCGCGCCTGCTACGTGGCGCTGGCCGAGCGCACCGGCGCCGACATCGATTGCGATCTGGTCGTCACCCGTCTGGGCCCACCGCTCGAGGACGAACTCGCGAACTGGTTTCCCGCCGCGCGCGTCGCCGCGATGGCGGACCTGTATCGCGAGATGTACCCGAGCCACGCCGTCACCGGAACCTCCGCGATGGCGGGGGCGCGGGAGGCGATCGAGGCCGTGCACGCGGCGGGCGGCCGGGCGATCGTCGTCACCGCCAAGTACCAGCCCAACGCCGAACTGCACCTCGAGCACCTCGACATTGCCGCCGACGCCGTCATCGGCGACCTGTGGGCCGACGGCAAAGCTCGCGCCCTCCGAGCGGAGGGCGCGAGCATCTACGTCGGCGACCATATCGGCGACGTCCGCGGCGCCCGGGCTGCCGACGCGTACTCGGTCGGCGTGACCACGGGCCCGTGCACCGCCGAGGAGTTGCGCGCCGCGGGCGCTGACGTCGTCCTGCCCGACCTGACCGCCTTCCCGCACTGGCTCGCGCGGGCCGAAATCTGCTGACTCAGGCCGTCTTGCGGCGGAATGTGGTTTTCGCCCAGAGGTATCCGACCACCGCGATGCCCGCGCACCAGGCGAGGGCGATGAGGCCGTTGTTGCCGATCTCGCTACCCATGAGCAGGCCGCGCAGGGTTTCGGTGATCGGGGTGAACGGCTGGTACTCGGCGAATTGGCGCACGCCCGTCGGCATGGTGTCGGTGGGCACCAGGCCGCTGCCGAGCATCGGCAGATAGACCACGGGCGTGGGCGTGTTGCTCGCGCCCTCCGGGCTGGCGGCCGACAATCCGAAACCGACGCCGAGCCAGTTGAACGCGAAAAGCACCACCACGAGCAGTCCGAAGGCGACCACCCATTCGATCGGGTCGGCGTTCGGGCGGAACCCCAGCAGCAGCGCGATGCCGATCATGAGGGCAACGCCCAGCAACCCCTGGATCATCGTGCCGAGCACCTCACCGGTGAGTATCGACGAGTGCGACATCGACATGGTGCGGAAGCGGTTGACGATGCCCTTGGTCATATCCGTCGCCACCGACACCGAGACGGAGGTGACCAGCAGCGCCGGAACCATCAGGATCATGCCCGGGGCGATGTAGTCGATGTATTTCTCGCCCGCGCCGAGCGATTTCTCCAGAGCGCCGCCGAACACATAGTTGAACATCAGCAGCAGCACCACCGGCATGGCGACCAGCATGACCGTCATGGCCGGATAACGCTTGGCGTGCACGATGTTTCGGCGCAGCATGGTGGCCGTGTCGGCCAGCGCGTAGGTAGCGGTACTCATTGCGCGATTTCCTTTTCGGGAACGGATTGTCCGGTGAGAGCGAGGAATACGTCGTCGAGATCGGGGGTGTGCACGGCCAGGCCCTCGGGCTCGATCCCGGCGGTGTCGAGCCGGTCCAGCAGCGCGCGCAGCGTCCGCACACTGCCGTCGCCCGGGATCGCGAGCGCCGGGTCCTCGGGTTGTGGCACGCCGCCGAGCAACTGCGTGGCGATGTCCAGGGTGGCGCGATCGGCGAAGGTCAATCGGATGTGCCCGCCGGGGACCAGCCGCTTCAACTGTTCGGGAGTGCCCTGCGCGACGATGCGGCCGTGATCGAGCACCGCGATCCGATCCGCGAGCTGATCCGCCTCCTCCAGATATTGGGTGGTGAGGAAGACGGTGACGCCGCCGGCGACCAGTTCGCGAATGATCTCCCACATGGCGCGGCGGCTGCGCGGGTCGAGCCCGGTCGTGGGTTCGTCGAGGAAGATCACCTGCGGATCGCCGACCAGCGTCATGGCCAGATCCAGCCGCCGGGTCATGCCGCCGGAGTAGGCGCTCGCCGCCTTGTCGGCCGCTTCGACCAGGTCGAATCGCGTCAGCAGGTCGTCGGCGCGGCGCTTGCTCTCGCTGCGCGGCAGATGGTTCAGGTCGCCCATCAGCAGCAGGTTCTCCCGTCCGGTGAGTAGTTCGTCGACGGCGGAGAACTGGCCCGTCACGCCGATGACCGCGCGCACCGAATCCGGATCACCGGCGACGTCGTGCCCGCCCACCCGGACCTCGCCGCCGTCGGCGCGCAGCAGCGTCGACAGGATCTGCACAGTCGTCGTCTTGCCCGCGCCGTTGGGGCCGAGCAGCGAGAAGATCGTGCCTTCGCCGACGGTGAGGTCGATGCCGTCGAGCACGACCTGATCCCCGAAGGATTTCCGCAGGCCGGTGACCGATATGGCCGGCGGGGGATATCCGTTTTTCATAACTGTCCTCTCATCAACAGATATTTATCAATGCATGCGTCGACCGCGCCGTGACCGCAATGTCGGCGATCAAGGTGTGAGGTCGTATTCGCTTGTGCGGGAGCCGGTTCGCGTACCGGCGGGGCTTATGTCAGATGTCGAGATCCTCGATCTGCGGATGCTCGACGATGTCCTGCACGCGCTGATAGAGCTTGTTCGGGATCCTCCCCTTCAGATCTGTCACCGAGTCGTAGAGGTCCATGGTGAACTCACCCCATTCCGGATCGCCGACGCCGAGCATCTTGCGCCAGTTGGTCAGGTCCTTGATCCAGTTGGAGCTGGTTTCGGTGGGGTAGTCCTCCCAGGCCGAGGTACGCATGTGCAGCACGAATTTGCCCTTACGGCTGCGGTATACGCGGATGTGCTGCTGGTGCTGGTCGTTCAGGTCGCTCATCTCGCCCAGCAGCGCGCCGGAGAACCGGACCTGCCGGGCGCCGTTGTGCCCGACTCGCAGGACGACCTCCTCGAAGCCCTCCTGCCGGCCCTCCTCCAGTTCGATGAACCGGCGCAGCGCCGTCACGATCGCGCCCGACAGATTGCCGCCGACCAGCTCCTGCGCGCGCTGGAACAGGGGAAGATCATCATCGGATACGTAGACCGTCTTGTTGGGCATGGCTCCACTATACGTAGACGTATACATACACACAAGACGGGGCTTCTCCGGAAACGACCACCCGGCCGCTGCGCAATAGGGGTCGTCCGATTCGGGATCAGGGATCGATCCGCGGCGCAAGACATGAACCATCGGGTGGTGCCGCTCGTATCTCGGGCAGAGCGCATTGATTATCGGGCGCTCGCGTGCCTCGGCCGAAAGGAGTCTCGATGCCGTCACGAACGGTGGACTATCTGGTGCAAGCCGTAGGGGCGCTGGGAGTTCGGCACATCTTCGGCGTGGACGGCGCCAATATCGAAGACCTCTACGACGCGATCTTCGATACGCCGCAGGACATCACGGGCGTGGTGGCCAAGCACGAGTTCTCCGCCGCCACCATGGCCGACGGCTACGCGCGCAGCACCGGAGGGCTCGGCGTCGTCTGCGCCACCTCCGGCGGCGGGGCGATGAATCTCGTTGCGGGACTGGCGGAATCGTTTGCCTCGCGAGTGCCGGTGCTGGCCTTGGTCGGGCAGCCGCCGACCGTGCTGGAGGGTCACGGCGCCTTCCAGGACACCAGTGGGCTCGCCGGAACATTCGACGCGGCAAGGCTTTTCGAGCAGATATCGCACTACTGCGCACGGGTGGACACCGTCGAGGCGCTGCCCTGGCACCTGAGCCGGGCCGTGACGGCCGCGCGGCACGGTGGTCCCGCGGTGCTGTTGCTGCCCAAGGATCTGCAGCAGGCAGACGTCGGCGATATCCCGCCGTTCCGCCCGCCGCTGCCCGCGCAGGCACGCGACGAGGCGGGTCTCGACCGGGTGCGGACGGCGCTGGAAGCGGCGCGGGCGACCGGCAAGATCACGATCATCGCCGGAGACCAGGTCGCCCGCGACGACGCCAGGGTCGAATTACACCGGCTGGCAACGATTCTCGACGCCGCGGTGGGAGTGGCCCCGGACGCCAAGGACGTCTACGACCAGAGCGAGCCGGGTTTCTGCGGGGTATCCGGCAGCATGGGCCACCCCGAACTGGTCGACGCCGTGCGCCGCTCGGCACTGTGCCTGCTGGTCGGCACCCGGATGCCGGTCACCGCGCGAGCGGGGCTGGACGACGTGCTCGCGGGGACGGTGGTCGCGAGCGTGGGCGTAGAGCCGCCGTACCCGAACGCGCTGCACGCCACCGCCACCGACCTGAGGGTCGCCCTCGCCGAACTCGTGGGTGCGCCGGCCGACGCCCCGGCCCCCTCGCCCGTCCCGGCTCCGTCGCCGCCGAGCCTTCTCACCGCGCTGGACGTGCCGCCCGCCACCGGTCCCGGCCTGCGCTATCGCGAGATTGTCGAAACCCTCAATACCGCACTGGAATACGGGACCGATGTGTTCGCCGATGCCGGAAACACGGGTGCGTCGGTGGTGCACCACCTGCGCCTTCCCCGCGACGGCCGGTTCGTCGTCGCGCTCGGGATGGGCGGGATGGGATACGCCTTCGGGGCGGGTATCGGCTCGGCCTGCGCGCGGCGGCGTCGCCCCGACGGTGGGGTACGCCGTACCGTGGTGATCGCCGGAGACGGTGCCTTCTTCATGCACGGCATGGAAATTCACACCGCGATCGAGCACGAGCTGCCGGTGACCTTCATAGTTCTCAACAACAACGCACATGCCATGTGCATAACTCGCGAACAGCTGTACTACGGAGACCGCTACAGCTTCAATCGCTTTCACCCCGCCCATCTCGGCGCGGGCCTGGCCGCGATGTTCCCGCGGTTGCCCTCCTACTCGCCCGCCGACCCGGCCGAACTGGCCGCCGTCCTGGGCGACTGCTTCGAAACCCCCGGGCCGTCGTTCGTCTCGATCGACTGCGATCCGGACGAGATCCCGCCGTTCACCCCGTTTCTGTCGACTCCGAGGAGGAACCCGTGACCACCAGTTCCCTGCCCGCGCTCACCGATATCCCCGAGCACGAACTGCCGGGCGTGCTGCGTATCGAGAACTCCGATCGCGAGGCGACCACGCCGATCATCATGGACATGCTGCGGTCGGTGTATCCGCACGACCAGATCTTCGGCGACTACTGCCCGGTGCAGGCCTACATCGACGCGCCGCCGCGCGCGGTGTACGAATACCTCGCCGACACCCGCAGCCTCGAGGAATGGACCTACAGCCTGCGCGGGTTCGTGGCGACCGACGAGCCGGGACTGTGGCTGGCCTACGACCGGCTGGGACCGGAGACCAAGATCTTCACCCGCACCGTCGCCAACCCCGACGCCATGACCGTCGACTACCACTGCGCCTGGGACCAGGGACAGCACCTGTGGATGATTTATCTGATGCGCGTGGTCGACGCGCAGGTGGTGTTCAACAAGCCTGGTTCGGTAGTGCTGTGGACGAATTGCCACCACCCGTTCTACGACGAGAACCCCTACCCCGAGGCCGCGCCACCGAAGCGCCCGGTCTGGGTCGGCGACTTCTGGGAGATGTTCGCCGCCGGCCACCAGCTCGAAATCGACAACCTCAAGGCGATCTGTGAGTACCGGGCCGCCCACGAGCTGCCGATCAAACCCGACTGGATGAAGTGAGGCACGCCGATGGAATCCACCGCAACCGCACCCGCTCTGCCCCCTGTCAGCCTGGTCGATGTGGCCTCCTACCTGCCCGGCGATCCGGTCGGCACCGAATACTTCACGCAGTTCTCCCGCTCCGAGCGCATGGCGAAGAACGTGATGTTCCGGGCGCCCAAGGCCCGCCACCACGCCGGACGCGACGAGACCGCGGTGGACATGGTGGAGCAGGCGGTCGCCCCGCTGGCGGAACGTCATGGGGCACAGACGATCTCGAATATCGATGTGCTGATCACCCATACCCAGCTGCCGACCAACCCGGTGCTGGGTGCGGGCCCGGAGGTGGCGCGGCGGCTCGGCATGCGGCCCGGCTGGGTGTTCGACGTGCACAACGGCGGCTGCGCGGCGTTCGTCCACATGATGTCGCTGGCCCGGATGATCCTGCAGACCACGGACGCCCGTAGCGCGCTGATCGCGACGGTGCAGAACACCGCGGGGCCGGTGTTCACCCAGTCCGAGATTCGCGGGCTGGCCCAGGCGCCGGTTCCCGGTGACGGCTGCGGTGTGGGGCTGTTGCTGAAGAACGACTCGGCGCCCATCCTGGACATCGAAGCCCGCACCTACCCCGAATTCGCGGGCGACATGGACTTCTCCACGGGTTCCGACCGCAAGTACTGGGAGCCGGGCGAGGGCCAGGGCTGCGTCAGCTTCAGCGAATCCCGGATCACCAAGGTGTTCGCGCGCGGCAACCGGCTGGTACCCGAGGTGGCACTGGCGGTGTGCGAGCGGATCGGAGTGAAGGGCCGCGACATCGACACCTTCGTCACCAATCAGCCCAACCGGCTGTTCCTGCGCAACTGGCACGATGCGCTCGAGCTCCCCGCCGAGCGCCACCCCGATACCTTCGACCGGTGCGGAAACCTGTTCGGCGCGGGCATTCCCGTCACGCTGGACGCCGAGAACCGGGCGGGGCGGCTGCGCAACGGCTCGGTGGTGCTGTTGTCGGCCTTCGCACACGCCGGTGACTTCGCCGCCGCGGCGGCCGTGCGCTGGGGAGCCGCCCGATGAGTGGCAGTCGATCGATATCGTTGCGGCGCGCGGAACCTTCGGCGCTGTCGGAGTGGCGCGCGGCGCTGCGGCACGAGCCGGGGTCGGTGCGGTTCGATCTGTCCTTGAGCGAAAACCCGTTCCCGCCACTGCCTTCGGTGCTCGACGCGGTCCAGCGCACGCTGTCGCGGGCGAACCGGTATCCGGAGTTCCTGCCGCACCGGTTGCCGCGGCTCATCGCCGAGCATCTCGGCGTGCGGACCGATCAGGTGGTGGTCGGCTCGGGAGCGACCGGGGTGGCGCTGCAGATCATGCAGACGCTCACCCGCCGTGGCGACGAGATGGTGTTCGCGACACCGACTTTCGACGGCTATCCCATTCTGGCCGACATGGCAGGACTCAAATCGGTTGCGGTACCGCTGGATTCACGCGGTCGGCAGGATCTGGTCGCGCTGGGTCGTGCGGTCGGCGACCGCACCGGCTTGGTCACGGTGTGCCGCCCGCACAATCCCACCGGCACGGTGATCTCCGCCAGCGAACTGAAGGCCTTCCTGTTCGGTATCCCGCGCGACGTGCCGGTGATCCTGGACGAGGCCTATGTCGAATTCCTGGGCGCCACAGACATTCTCGATGCCGCGGAACTGATCGCACGCTATCCGAATGTGCTGGTGCTGCGCACCTTCTCGAAGGCGTACGGGCTGGCCGGGATGCGCATCGGCTACGCGTTCGGCCATCCGGATCTGGTGCGCCGGGTGCGCCGGTTGCAGCTGCCGTTCGGCGTGCCCGAGTCGGCGGTGGTGGCCGTGGCGGCCTCGTATGCCGCGCGGATGGAGCTGGGTGAGCGGGTCCTGCGCATCACCACCGAACGCGAGCTGTTGCGGACCACACTGCGGCGCAGCGGAATTCGAGTGCCGCGCAGCCGCGCGAACTTCCTCTATCTGCCGGGCGCCGATGTCGCCGCCAAGCTGGCCCGCGCGGGTATCGCGGCGAAGACGTTCCCGGACGGCAGCGCCCGCATCGCGGTCGGCGATCGGGCCGCGGACGCCGCGGTCCGCCGCGCGCTCGGCGAATCGCCGATGCACGGCGAGCGGCGTCGCCTGACAGGGGAGGACAGCGGCCTGTGCGCGCTGACCGTGCCGTCCGATCCGGGCGAAGGTGGGGCCGTCGAGGATATCTAGCATCGCTAGACAACCTAGCCAAGCATTGCTACGCTCATCTCCATCACCTAGCGCTGCTAGATTTTGGAGTAGGAGAAGCACATGCTCACCACCACAGCCCAGGTCCTGGCCGTAGTCGCCGTACTCGGCAACGGCATCGTCTACGGCACCGACACGTCGGCGGCGCTCATCACCCGGTCGGTCTTTCGGCACTTCGACGACGCCACGATGACGAAGTTCGCGGGCTGGGGCCACTACTACGGCGACCGCCGGATGCCGTTCGCGGGCGCGGGCGGAGTGATCGCCACGGCGCTGACGATCGTGACCGCCGTGCTCGCGGGCGCGGTACCGGCGGCGATCGCGGCGGGCGTCGCGTTGATCGCGCTGGTGGTGTGGCTCGGCTGCTATGTCCGGATCGCCAAGCCGATCAATACGGTCCAGACGGCGGCCGCGCAGTCCGGTGTCATACCCGCCGATGCCCGTGCGCTGCAGGAGAAATGGGACAGCATCCTCGGAATCCGGGTCGGCCTGCAGGCGCTCGCGGTCGCGTCCCTGTGCGTGAGCCTGATCCTGCTGTGATCGGCAGCGGCGCTACAGGGTACCGCTGAGCATCACCTGATTGGTTGCGGCCGAACGTATCTCGACCGAGCGGACCTGGTCCGGCGGGGCCGCGGTGGTGCCGTCCGGAGCCACCGTCTCGCCGGGCCGGGCGGTCCACTGCGCGATCATCGACTGGGTGCCGTCGGCATGCACCACCCACATCGAGCCCTGCCAGGTGTACTGGGTATCCGACGGCGCGTAACTGCACGACATCTCGACCCGGGTACCGTCCGGCACCGCGACCAACCGGAAACTGGCCGTGATCGGCGACGGCACCACCGCGACCATGCTGCGCTCGGCCACCACCTCGGCCGTGACCGCCGGCTCGGCGCGCTCGTTCAGCGAGGCCGTCACCGGGATCGTGATGGCCACCGCGGCGGCGGCCGCGGCCACCGCGCCCGTCACCGCGAACAACCGCCCGCGCCGCCGCTGCCGCCGCGTCCGATCAGCCAGCCGGGCCAGTGCCACCGGCGGCGCTTCCGGGATCTCGGGCGCCGGGGCCGCCGCGCCGGACCGCTCGGGATGTCCGGCGATCGGATCGATGAACGACATCGCCACACCGGAATCCACCTGGCCGAGCAGTCCGGGCAATCCCGCCAGCTCCGCCACCGCCGCCCGGCACGACGGGCACACCGCCAGATGCTCCTCGTATTCCAGCCGATCGTCGCGGCCGAGGGCGCCGAGCACATACGGGCCGTCCCACGTCGCGTAATCGTCGCCCTCGGGCTCCGCCGCGTGCGCGGTCTCCGTCACTTCGTCACCCCCATCTCCGTCAGCGTCGAACGCAGCGCCCGCATGCCGTAGTGCATCCGGGACTTCACGGTGCCCTCGGGTATGGCCAATTCCGTCGCGATCTGATGTGTCGACAGGCCACGGTAATAGGCGCGCACGATCACGTCCCGGTGGTCGATGCTCAGCCGGGCCAGCGCATCGGCGATCAACCAGCCGTCCAGGGCGCGATCCGCCTGGTCCGGCGTCGCCTGCTCGGGCGGCTTGTCGGTGCGGTACTCCCGCCGATGCCGCGCGCTGCGATATTCGTCCACCGCCATGTTGCGGGCAACAGTGAACAACCAGGCCCGCGCCGACGCCGTGGACTGGTCGAGTACGTGCGGGCGCTGCCAGGCCCGCAACAGCGTCTCCTGCACTATGTCCTCGGCGCGGCCCGAATCCCGGACGAGGCTGTAGGTGTAGCGCCACAGCGCCGCACCGTGCTCGTCGTACAGCGCCCGCAGCAACTCCGCCTGGACCGGATCACCGTTGTCGACGGGCAGCGCGGGAACGCGGCTGCGCGACGGCCGCGTATCGGCTCCGTCACTGGGGTAGCGGGGTGAACGCGCCATCTGCTCACCAGGTCGATCGTCGGATCAAAGATCCGGGTGTAGTGCCCACACCAGGGGGATACGTTCTCAGTTGCGCTCGAGTTCGATCGGATGCGTCGCCAGCAGGGACAGCGGCAACGGCTGGCGGCGCAGCACCTGGGCCCACAGGTCCGTGCGACGGGCGATCGGGTCCGACGGCAACGCCGACAACACGATCCAGTCGCCGCGCTCCAGCTCACCCTCCAGCTGCCCGAACGTCCACCCGGCGTACCCGGCGAAGATGCGGATGCCCTCGACCATCGGGCCGATCACGTCGGGGTCCGAATCCAGATCCAGCAGCGCTACGCGACCGTCGACCCGGCGCAGGCCGGCCGACCGATCGATGGCGGTGCCCACTTTGACCGTCGCCAGGCACAGGGCGGCATCTCTTTTCACCGGGCCGCCGAGGTACAGCGCGCCGGGGGCCGCCGCCAGATCGGCCCAGCGTGGCAGCACGTCTTGCACGGCCGTCTCGCTGGGGCGGTTGATGATGACGCCGAGGCTGCCCGCGTCGTTGTGTTCCACGATGTAGACCACGGTGCGCCGGAACGACGGCTCGGTCAGTTCGGTAGCCGAGACCAGCAGCGTGCCGGGACGCACCGTCTGTTCCTCGTGCCGGGATTCCCGTCTGGAGCGGTCGCCGTGTTCCTCTGCGCGTGCCACCACGACATCATCGCACCGCGGGGAGGTGTATGGCTCGGTTTACTTGTTGCAGTTCGAGGCTGGAATTTTGGCCTCCGCTTCGCTCCGGCGGGTTTTCGGCGCCCTTGGTCTCGGTTTTCGGGTGCCGTTGCTGGCTCCTTCGTCGCATTGCAACGGCACCCGAAAACCGAGACGCGCCGAAAACCGGGCGGGGTTGCGTTGGGTTGGGCGTGGTGGGGTTGGGGTTGGGTGTAATGCAAATCACAGGGTGCTTTGGGGGGCTGTGTGCGGGTCGCTAGGGTTTCGGCATGCTGCATCCTGAGGTGGTTCTGGACAATTGCGACGCCGTCTATGACTTCTATCGGGAGCATCGGCAGAATCGGTTGCAGGCTATGGGTGCTTATGCGTTGCTGGCGCGGCGGTATCGGCCTCGGATCAGTTATGCGGTGGGGGCTCGGGAGGGGCTGCGGGAGTTGACCTCTCGGCGGCGGCCGTTGCTGATCGCGATCAATCATCTGTCGCAGCAGGATCCTTATACGGTGGCGGCCGCGGCGTGGCGCAGTGGGTTGCGGCCGGTGATCGGGCGGGCACGGGTGCTGGCGAAAGACGAGTTGTTCATCGATCCGGATCAGCGTCGCAAGGTCGAGATGATGGGCGGGATTCCCGTGTTCCGCGGGAAGGACCACGGTATTCGGGCGGTGAACGCGGCGGGGCAGCGCATGATCGACATCTGTGCCGAGCGGATGGCTCGCGGCGACAGCGTCGCGGTATTTCCCGAGGGCACCTGCAACGACGTCGATCCGACGCGGGTGCAGGCGGTCGGGAGCGGGATCGGGCATATCGCGTTCCGGGCGATGAAACTCGGTGCCCGGCCCGCGTTGGTCAGCCTGGGGCTCAGCTACGGACCGCGGCCGGACCCGTCCGTGGAACCGACCGCCGACGAGGTGAAATCGGCCAGCTTCCATTTCGGGGTACCGATGGCCGAACTGCCCGCGCGGCCCGCCGAGATCGCCCGCGTGGTTCGCGACCGACTCCAGCTGGCGCTCGACGGGGCGGTCGCGGCCTACTGATGGCCCGAATCGCTCAGCGCTGCAAGCCGAAACGTTCCCGTGCCCACTGCGGCACCAGCGATTGGTACTCCGGCCGCGTCTCGATGAAATGCTGCACCATCCCGCACATCGGCAGGATGCCGAAACCCTCGTCGCGGCTCGCGTCCAGCGCGCCCTGCACGAGTGCCCGGCCGTAGCCACCGCCCTCGTAGCGGGGGTAGATCTCGGTGTGGACGAACGCGCGCTCGGCGGCGGTGTCCTGGTATTCCGCGATGCCGGCGAGTCCGCCGTCGACGTAGATCTCGAAACGATCGAGCTGCGTGTTGTTGCGCACATCGGTCGACATGGCTCGACGCTACTGTGTCTCGGGCACAATGTGGCCGAATGTGACGGTTATCGGCTTTCTCCCGCCGGGGGAGTGTCGAGTTGTGACCGGCGGCCCGGCCGCCGAGAATGCTTCACGTCGGATGCGAGCGCGGCCGATCGTCGGCCGGCCGGATCGGGGAGAAGACGCGGATGATGACTCGACGGACGGCGCGCTCGGTCGCGTGGCTGTGTGCGGCATTCCTGGCGGTGCAGCCGGTCGGTCTCGCCGCCGCCGACGATCGGCCGGTATTCGGTGCCTGCCCCGACGGCGCGGTGACGCCGGATCGCGGCGCGGACTGCGCGGTGATCGCGGTGCCGCGTGACTACGCCGCGGCCGACGGGCCACGAATCGAGTTGACCGTCAGCCGAATTCGAGCCTCCGGGGAGCGGTACGGCACCCTCTTCACCAATCCGGGCGGGCCCGGCGCCGATGCCCTCGACTACTGGGCGCGGCGCTCGCCCGACCTGCCCGCCGAACTGAGCGAGCACTACGACCGGATCGCGGTGCAGCCGCGCGGCCTGCGCTGGGCCACGCCGCTGGAGTGCGGGACCGCGGGCGCGCAGGATCGCGGGGCCACCAAGGCCGCCTGCGACAGCGCGCAGCCCGGCTACGTCGAAACCGTCACCACCGAGAACACCGCCCGCGACATGGACGCCGTGCGCGCCGCGCTGGGCCTGGACCGCATCGACTTCTTCGGCACCTCCTACGGCACGTATCTGGGCGCGGTCTACGCCACCCTGTTCCCTCAGCGCATCGATCGCATGGTGCTCGACTCCAGCGTGCATCCCGACTGGGTATGGAACGAGCAGTTCGCGCAGCAGCAGCTGGCGGGCAAGCAGCGCCTCGACGACCTGTTCGCCTGGATCGCCGCCCACGACGGCGACTACCACCTCGGCGCGACGCCGCTGCGCGTGTACGAGAACTGGGTACGCCTGGTGGTCGGCCAGGGCGGCGGTTGGTACGCCAACCTGACCCCGCCCCCGGCCTCGACCGCCGACCTGCCGGGCGAGCTGCCCGAGCCGATCGCACAGCTGGCGCGCGACGGCTTCAACGGCGGCCGCGACCAGATCGGACAGTTGCAGAACCTGGTGCGCACCTTGGCCTCCGGCGGCATGTCGGCGCAGGTGCCGCTGCTGGCGGCGACCGCGGTCGCCACCTACACCCGCTCCTTCTGGCCGACCTTCGCCCGCGCCATGGCCGACGCCGACGCGAACCCCGCCGACACCCGGCAACTGCGCGCGATCGAGGGCGTCGCCGCGATCGACCGCACGGGCCGCAACGTCTTCTCCGCCGTCACCTGCAACGAGAACGCGGTGCCGGGCCGCCCCGAACTGCTCGGCTCGGCCGCGGCCACCGTCGCCTCCGGCGGCAACGCCCTCGACGCCCGCGCCGATCTCGTCCGCTCCGGCGTGGCCTGCGCCGACTGGGACCCGGTCACCACCCCCGTGCCCATCGCCGGCCGCGGCCTGTCCACCCCGCCCCTGGTCCTGCAGAGCCGCCACGACGCGGTCACCGAATACGACGGCGGCCCCGCCATGGCCGCCGCCCTGCACGGCTCCCTCATCACCGTGGAAGGCGGCGACCACGGCACCTTCGGCCGCAACAACCCCGCCGTAGACCAGGCCGTCCTCACCTACCTCCGCACCGGCACGGTCCCCATCGACCACGCCGACCAGGCCCCGATGAACTGAACATCGAACATACGTTCGAGAGTGCGCTAGACTGCCTCGCGTGAAGACACATTCGACTGCATTGGCACCGGATGCTCCGGCACGGAGATGGTCGGACCTGGCCGATGTCGACCTGCTGCGCACCCTCGTCGAAACCGAACGCCACCGGCGTCGCCTGGGCGCGGCCATGGTCGCGGCCGTCGCCGAAGCCGAGCGCCGCGGCCTGGCCGCCGACACCGGCTACCGAGACACCGCAGACCTTTTGAGCGACCTACTGCGAATCAGCGCCTCCGAGGCACGCCGTCGAATCGAATACGCCGCACCCCGGATCCGCTCACGTTCCAGAAAGGCGTGGAGGGCAATGACAGCAGTGGGCTGAGACCGAGCCTGGAGTCCCCCCGCGCCCGATACGCTCGATCCCATGATCGTCTGGCTGAACGGACCCTCGGTGCCGGAAAGACCACGACCGCAAGGGAACTGACCACGCTGCTACCCGCCCGCCGTGCTGGTCATGGTCGCGGGTGCCGCCGCGATCGGCCTGAGCGGTCACAAATCCCTTCGTAGCGGCATATTTCGCCGTCCCGGCGCGAATTGTGTCCGCCGAGGCCGGAGGCCTGGATAAGATCGGTGAACCCACCTTCGGCTCATGTCACCGGGCTTAGCGTCTTGGCATGAGCTGGTCTTCACCACCTTCCTCGCCGGATGACCGGCACTACACGCTGCCGAACGAATGGGATTTCGCCGACGAACGGCTTGCGCTGCTCGGCGCGGCCTATGACTCGGGGAGTATCGCCCACCTCGCCGACCTGCCTGGCCTCGGTGGCGAAGTCGCCCAGCTCGATCTTTTCGCCGACGACATCCCTGAACGCGCATTCGATTTCGTCCACACCCGATTCGTCCTGCTGCACATTGCCGACCGGGACATCGCCGTGGAGCGCTTGGCCCGAGCGCTGGCACCGGGCGGCGTCCTCCTGCTCGAAGAAGGCGACGGGCTCGGCGTACTCGAGGAAATGCCCGGTGCATTCGGCGAAGTCTGGCGGGCCTTCGCACGCTCGACCGAAATCGCCGGCGCGAGCCAATCGTGGGCTCGAAACCTGCCCGCGCAGCTGGAGGCACTCGGGCTCGTCGATGTTCACGCCGAGGCGGAGATTCCGATGTTTCGCGGAGGCTCACCGATGGCGCGCATGTGGAACCTCACCTGGGTACAGGCACACGACACCTTGGTCGATCTCGGTGTTCCACCAGAGGTGATTGCCACTGCGCGGGCGGAGCTGGCAGACGAACGCCGATGGCTGTATGCCCCGCCCACCGTCCGCGCGTGGGCTCACCGAGACAGCGCCTGACCTGTAAAGGAACGTCCGCTACTGCCGCTGGGCCGTTCGAGATTCGAACAACTGCCGTCGGAGAAGGTGGGCAGAGCTGTACTGCTGTGTACGAGCTCGACGTCATGGCCGTGGTCGTGATGCGCCCTCTGTTCCGGGGAGCGGTGCGGGCGCGTTTCGGGCGGCGGGGGAGTGGTTGGCGTCGGAGAATGGCGGGATGACGAGTGGGCGGCGGGTGGTGTTGGCGTTGGACAAGTTCAAGGGGTCGTTGGCGGCGCCCGAGGTTGTCGGGGCGCTGGCTGTGGGGATCGGGCGGGTGGCGCCGGGGGTGGAGGTGGTGCGGGTGCCGGTGGCCGATGGTGGGGACGGGACCGTCGATGCGTTTCTGGCCGCTGGGTGGGAGCGGGTGCCGGTGCGGGCGGAGGGGCCTACCGGGGTGGTGGGGGATTCGGTGTATGCGGTTCGAGGTGGTACCGCGGTGATCGAGTTGGCGAGTGTGGTGGGGTTGGTGAGGCTTCCCGGCGGGCGGCCGGATCCATTGCGCGCGAGCACTTTCGGGCTGGGTCGGGTGATCGCGCACGCGCTCGATCGTGGTGTGCGCGATATCGTGCTCGGCGTCGGCGGGAGCGCGTCCAGCGACGGCGGCGCGGGCCTGTTGCAGGCGCTCGGCCTGCGGATTCTGGATGCGTTCGGAGACGAGGTGGTCCCGGGCGGTGCGGCGCTGGCACGGGCAGTGCGGGTGGAGCGGTCCGGCCTGCATCCGGCGTTGGCCGACACCTCGTTCACCCTGGCCGGCGATGTGGACAACCCGCTGCTCGGCCCGCACGGGGCGGTATCGGTCTTCGCGCCGCAGAAGGGTGCAGACGCCGACCAGCGGGCGACTCTCGAAGCGGCCCTGACCAATTGGGCAAAGCTGATCGACCCCGACTGCGCGGACCGGCCCGGAGCGGGCGCGGCGGGCGGTACGGGCTTCGGCGCGATGGCTGTGCTCGGCGCGGTGGAACGCCCCGGTATCGACGTCGTGCTGGACCTGATCGATTTCGAAACCCATATTCGCGGAGCGGATTTGGTCGTCACAGGGGAAGGCTCACTGGACGAGCAGACCCTCCACGGCAAGGCCCCGATGGGCGTGTGCGCCGCCGCCCGCGCCGCCGGAATCCCGGTGATCGCCGTGGCGGGCCGCTGCCTCCTCACCGAAACCGACCTACGCGCAGCCGGTTTCGAATCGGCCCTCACCCTCGCCGACCTCGAACCAGACCCGGCCCGCTCCATCGCCCAAGCCGCCCCGCTGCTGAAACGCGTCGGCGCAGACCTGGCCACCCGCTACCTGAACCACTGACCCTCCACGCGCACTCAGCACCGACCCACCATGCCGGGATGACGAGGGAGGTGCTTCCCCGCCGCCTCAGAACTCGGCCGCTACCCGGAACAGGGCTGGGTTGGCGGTGGCGAAATCCGGGGCGGCGGAGAGGCGTTGCTGGAAGCGGGGATTGGTGCGCGCTGCGCCCCAGGCCTCGGGGCTGTCCCAGTGGGCAATGTTGACCAGTTGGAAGCGGGTGTCGGGGTCGACCGCGCGGTGCAGGCGGTTGTCGCGGAACCCGGGCGCCGCACTCATCAGTTCCGCGCGGGTACGCCAGTGCGGGAGGAATTCGTCGATATGGTCGGCGGCGATCTCGAAGGCATTGATGAAGGTGACGCCGGGGCCGTCATCGCTTCCCGCCGTGCCGAATTCGGCCGCGACGTGGTACCACCCGCCGTGCACGGTCGCATAGCTCGTCGTGGTGGCCGCCGAGGCGGTGAAGGCCGGATTCGACAGCGCCTCGTCCCGCGCCTCGACACTGTCCCAGTGCGCCACGTTGACCAGCCCGAGCCGAGACTCCGGGGCGAGCCTGCGGTGCATCCGCGCGTCCCGGAAACCGGGTGCGGTGTGGATGAGTCCCACACGCTCGCGCCAGCGGGCCACGGACTCATCGATCCGGTCCTCGGGCAGTTCCCACGTGTCGATCAGGATGATTCCATCGTCAGTCACTACAACATCCTGAAACCCGAACCACACTTCAGGTCAAGCGCGTCTCACACAGGGTTGAGTTCGCAACCCAACACATGATCACGGTGCCTGTCGCCCCATATCTCCAGCGGGACGAGCGCCTGACGAAGTTCCTCCCCGCGCGGAGTCAGCGAATACTCCACGCGCGGTGGAATTTCCGGGTAGATCTCGCGGTGCACGACTCCCGCCGACTCCAGATGCCGGAGATTCTCCGCGAGCACCTTCTCGCTCACCCCGTCCAGCATCCGCCGAATCTGACCGAACCGCTGCGGCCCCGCGCCGAGCACCCACATCAGATGCAGCTTCCACTTACCGCCGACGACATTGATCGCGATCGACATCCCGCACACATCGTGATCTGCGTCACGGCTGGTTTCCACTGCGACCTCCTGACCGGTTTCCGAACCTCGAGGTAAGCAACCCGACCTCGACGTGCGCTCTTCCCGAGCCTACCTGCGACGACGACCATCGGAACCGGCGCCGAAACCCGACCAGACCAGCACAGCGAAGGATGCAAGATGTCTCAGCAGACCCGTTCCGTCACCGTCGTCGGGCTCGGGCCCATGGGCCGGGCCATGGTGCGGCAGTTCCTGGAGGCCGGCGTCGAGGTGACGGTGTGGAACCGCAGCCCCGAAAAGGCCGAAGCCATGGCCGAACTCGGCGCGAAGCGGGCCGCCACCGTCGCCGAGGCGCTCGCCGCGAACGACGTGATCGTCCTCAGCCTGACCCACTACGCCGCCATGTACGACGTGCTCGGCCCGGCCGCCGACCACCTGCCGGGCAAGGTGATCGTCAACCTGTCCTCCGATTCGCCGGAGAAGGCGCGCGCGGGCGCCGCCTGGGTGCGCTCGCACGGCGCGGAGTTCCTGTCCGGCGGCTTCATGTCGGCGGGCGACAACATCACGCACCCGGCCTCGTACATCTTCTACAGCGGGCCCCGCGAGGTCTTCGACCGGCACGCCGAACTCCTGCGCCCGCTCAGCCCGCAAGAGTATCTCGGCGCGGATGACGGTGTGGCGCAGGTGTTCTACCAGGCCCTGCTCGTGATCTTCCATCCGTGGATGCTGGCCTTCGACCAGGCGTTGGCGGTGATCCAGCGGTCCGGCCACGACATCGACCAATTCCTGCCGTACGCACAGCGTTCCAGCGAGGCGTTCCCGTTCTTCATGGCCGAGTACGCCGCCGCGGCGAAGGCGGGCGGCTGGGGCGACGAGTCCGCGTTCCGGATGATGGACGCCGGCGCGCAGCACATTATCGACGCCAGCGCCGAGGTCGGCGTGGACGCGACCCTCTCGCACACCGCACAAGCCTTCTGGCGCAGGGCGATTGCCGCCAGCGAGCAGGCCGGTCGCGCGGTGTCGATCTTCGAACTCATGCGCGGCGGCACGGCCTGACCGTCCCGTCGATGAGGTTCCGACGCCGAGGCACGGCCGCCGGGCTATTCGTCGAGCCACTGCTCTATCCGGGTGAGGGTGGTGGACGAATAGAGCGGTGTGCCGTCCTCGGCGTCGAGCAATTGCCATTCGTGTGAATATCCGGGCGTGTGCTCGAGGTGGTAGCCGGCCCGTTCGGCGCGCGTCGTGATCGCGTCTACCCGGTCGGCGTCGGTAGGCGTGTCGTTCAAATCGTCCTCTGTGAATGTGCCTGCGGTGTAATCGTTTCCGTCCAGTATTCGTGCCGGATCGCGTTCCACAGCATGGACAGGTCCGGAAATCTCTCGCGGACCTCCGCGAGATCCGGCGCGTGCGCCGGTGCGTGTGCCCGCAGCAACGGCCGCTCGTCCCCGGCGCGACCGCACACGAGCAGCACGCGGATGCGCCAATGGTCGAGCCGCCAGACGGCCAGCCATTCCCCGGCTTCGGTGCGGCGCTCACACATCCCGCTCCCGGGGCGGCCGGTCGTGGTCGAGCGTGCCTGGCTCCGGCTGTGCCAGCTCCGACAGTTTGTCGAGTATTTCTCGCAGGGTACGCAGCGATGGTTCGTCCACTGCGGGTGATTCATCCGGGGCAGTGGGGAATTCGTCGCACTTCTTTCGTTTCGCGTTCGAGAATTGATGCGGCACAGGGGCGTTCGGGTGTACGCTGGCTGCTATCTCGTCCGGGGGCAACGCATTCTGATCGGTGACTGGGATTCCGAGCACTCTGCACCTCCGAAAAGTGTTTTTGCAGTGGCGATCTGGTACGTCCGGTCGGTGTCGGGCGTGCATCTAGAACACACCCGCGCAGGTTTCTACGCAATGCTCGGGCACGAATGTTCGGCAGAAATCCGGCTCCGTTTCAGTAGCCGGTGAATTTCTGTTCGAGTAAAAACACGTTTTCTCAAACGAGCCGCCCCGGAGGCCCATTCGATGTCACCGACAACCGATACGAACATCGCCCGCCGCATGCTCGGCCTCACCCTCGAGGCCATGCGTAAGCAGGCGGGCATCAGCCGCGAGGCCGCCGCCGACGCGATCGGCCTGGCCAGATCCACCCTCTGGAAGATCGAGACCGGCCAGAACGCCCGCCTCTACCCGGTCCTGATGCAACACCTCTGCGAGCTGTACCAACTGACCCCGAAGGAAACACGGGTCATCACCGAACTCGTCAAGGAGACCAAGGCGAGCGGCTGGTGGCAGGCCTTCGCCGACGATGCGATCCCGAAGGAGTTCGGGCTGTTCCTGAGTCTGGAGGATGCGGCCGACCGAATCACGTCGTACCAGTCTTCGTTACTGCCAGGACTTCTCCACACAACGGATTACCGTCGCGCTTTGAGCTGGGTCGAGTTCCCCAACAAGCCGACCGATGAACTCGAGCGAATTCTGGAGGTCGGTGCCAAACGCCAAGATCGGCTTACCCGTAAAGACAGGCCGCTGACCATGGACGCGTTTATCGACGAGACTGTCCTTCGTCGCGTGGCCGGTAGCGCGCCGATCATGGAGGCGCAGCTTCGACACCTCGCGGAGATCGGGATGCTTCCCAACGTTTCGATTCGGGTGGTCCCCTGGTCGGCTGGCATCTATCGTGCCGTTGTCGTTGGGATGTTCGTGATACTGGACTTCCCGCCACATCCGAAGGCCGAGCTGACGATGCCGCCGGTGGTCTACGTCCAGGGCTTCCTCGGCGATCTGTATCTGGAGCAGCCGGACGAGGTTCGGCAGTATCGTGGAGTATGCGCTGACATCGAGCGTCTGGCGCTGGATGAGGCAAAGAGCCGCGCGCTCATCCTGGAGATCGCAAAGGAGTTCGCCGAGTGAACGTAGACCTGACCAAAGCCCAGTGGTTCAAGAGCACTCGCAGTTCGGCTGCGAAGGATTGTGTCGAGGTCGCGTTCCTCGATGAGGGTTTGGTGGGGGTGCGCGACAGCAAGAACACGTCCGGTCCGGCACTCGTCTTCGCGCCGGGCGAGTGGGATGCCTTCACAGCGGACGTGCGGTACGGCGAGTTCGATCGTCCCTGACAGCAAGCGTTTTCGCGACAGCAGACGGCCCTGATCCGGTTCCTCGGATCAGGGCCGTTGCTGCAAGGGGATTCCGGCGGTGCAAGGGCTCGGTAAGCGTCTGCCAAGGGTTTCGGGATTTCCTTTCGGTCATCGGGTGCTGACAGCGGGTCGCACCAGGTGTCGGAAGGAAGACCATGTTCCATTGGTACGTCGGAATGCTCGCGTTCAGCGGCATCGTCATGATCGTGATGGCTGTCGTCAAGGGTGGGCAGAGCGAGACGGCCCAGTGGTTCAATGCCGCCTTCGGTGCCGGATTCCTCGGCTACGCGGCATATTTGGCGTTCATATTCGAGGGTGGCAGCTACCTGATCTTCTTCCAGGCCTTCTTCGTGCCGGTGCTGATGGTCGTGAACTTCGTCCGCTCGACCGACTGGGCGGCCCTCACCACGAAGCCGACCCCGACTCAGCAGGCGTGGCGCGCGTACCAGAAGGAACAGGACCGTCTCGCGAAGCTCTGACGGCGCACACCCGCGTCCCTCCGGCGTTGCGGCTCAAGCGGATTCGGATTCGGAACCCAATCGGGGGAACGGCGTGGTGGAGAAGACCACCTCCACCGCTACCCCGAAGAACTCCGAAATACGCAGGGCGAGATGGAGGCTCGGGCTGTACTCGCCGCGTTCGAGATATCCGATGGTCTGGTAGTGCACGCCCAGCGCCTCGGCCAGCTGCCGCCGCGAGATGCCGCGCTCGGCGCGCAGCATCGCGATGCGGTTGTAGATGACCTCAGTAGGCACGCTGCATCGCCTTCTCGCGACGCGTCGCCACGCTCGAACCAGACTCGCGACGAGCCATGCGCCGCAGCATGATCGGCGCGATCGCCAGCCCGATCGCGGCCCAGACGGCGAAGACGCCGAAGGTCTCCCAGTGCCGCCAGGAGTGCCCGAGTTCGACCACCGCCGCCTCGTCCGGCAGCAGCGCCGAGCGCATGCCGAGGCCCATCCAGTAGATCGGGAACACCTGCGCGAGCCCTTGCACCCAGCCCGGCATCGAGGTGATGGGATAGAAGATCCCCGACACCGCGACCAGCCCCATGATCGGCATCGACGCAAAGCCGACACCGCGCGGGTTCTCGAACACCGAACCGATGATCGCACCGATCGGCAGCGTCGCGAGCAGTCCCAGTACCAGTACCCAGATCAGCGTGAACCAGCCGACGAGGCTGTCCAGGCGTATTCCGCCCACGACGGCCGCCCCCGCCACCAGCATCACCGCCACCTGCACCAGTACGGTGCCCGAGGTGGTGATGATCTTGCCGATCAGGTAGCCGACCATGCCGTTGGGAGTTACCTTGGCGCGCAGCAGGGTTCCGTCTTCGCGGTCCATCGTCAGCCACTGCGAGATGCCCATCAGCCCGGTGGAGGCGACCAGCAGGCCCAGGATGCTCGGCAACGCCAGCGAACCCAATCCGATTCCGGTTCCCTCGAATTGGCCGTCGCGCATGAAGAACAACGCCACCAGCATGAGCACCGGCCAGAAGTACTGCATGAACAGGTCCTGGCCGTTGGTGTGCAGCTGGCGCAACTCGATCAGTCCGCGGGTCGCGCCCGCCCGGACCGCCGCCGCCATCGGTGTCATCGGGTGACCTCCTCGAGGGTGTGGACCTCGGCGCCGGTCTGCCCGGATTCGAAGCGCTGCACCAGGGTCATGTAGGTGTCCTCCAGCGAGGCGCGGCGGACCTCCAGCTCATCGATCGCCGCGCCGTACTGCTGGAACAGGTCGTAGACGAATTTGGTCGACTCGGTCGTCGTGTGGACGAACCGCTGGTTGTCGCGGGTCCACTTCACCTCGGCCTCACCCTCGATCCGCCGGGACAGCTCGTCGGCCGAACCGTTCGCGATGATGCGGCCGCCGGCCAGGATCAGGATGCGGTCGGCCAGCTTCTCGGCCTCGTCGAGGTCGTGCGTGGTGAGCATGATGGTGGTCTGCTCGTCGTCGGCCAGGCGGTGCATGAGGTCGTGGAATTCGCGGCGGGCCTGTGGGTCGAAACCGGCGGTGGGCTCGTCCAGGAACAGCAGTTCCGGGCGGCCGACGATGCCGATCGCCACGTCCAGGCGGCGGCGCTGGCCGCCGGACAGGCTGCTGATTCTGGCGTCGGAATGTTCGGTCAGTCCGACGGTCGCGATCAATTCGTCGGTGTCCCAAGGTTTTTCGATCGCCGCCGTGGAGTACGGCGCGTAGTACGCGCCGATCTGGGACAGCAGCTCCCGCACGCGCCAGCGGCCGTGGTCGCGCCAGGACTGCAGCACGACACCCAGCCGCGCCCGCCACGCCTCGTCGCCGTGCGCGGGATCGATGCCCAGTACCGAAACCTCTCCGGCCGAACGCATCCGGAAGCCCTCGAGAATCTCGATCGTGGTGGTCTTGCCCGCGCCGTTGGGGCCCAGCAGTACCAGCACCTCACCCACGCGGGCCTGAAAAGTCACGTCGTGCAAGACATCCCGGTTGCCGTACCGCATCCGCAAACCCTGGACATCGAGCACCACGTCGTCGCCTACCGTCATCCCACCCTCCGTAGCACACTAGAGATGGGATGTAGCATATCTACTACATCTCGGGGCGAACAAGGGAATTTCGGGACCTCGCGAGGCTCCGTACCGGTTACGTTGTGGTGCAGAGGAATTCGACGGCGGCCGCGTATCCCTGGATGCCCATGCCCGCGATCACGGCGGTGGCGATGGGCGAGATGTAGGAGTGATGCCGGAACTCTTCACGGGCGTGCACATTCGAAATATGCACCTCCACGATCGGCACCTCCGGAATCACCAGGGCATCACGCAGCGCCACCGAGGTATGGGTAAGCCCACCCGGGTTGATCACGATGCCGCCCTCGGCCCCCCGAGCCGCATGAATGCGATCGATCAGCGCACCTTCGGAATTGGACTGAAACGACACGACCTCACGCTCGAATCGCGCAGCCGTCCTACGGCACAGCGCAACAACATCGTCGAGCGTGTCCGACCCGTAAACCTCAGGCTGACGAGTCCCCAGCATGTTCAGATTCGGGCCGTTGACCACAAGGATCGGTGCCATCCCGCCACCCTAGCCCGACAGATCGGTCGGTACGCCGAGACCCGCCCCGCCGGGGCGGACCGGGTCGATGTCGAGCGTATCTGCCCCGTCCGTACGGGGCGTGCCGGTCCTGTCACGGACCGGGACGCGTTTCGCCGTCTCAGGGCTCGGCGACCTTGCTCAGGTCTTCGGTGGACGCACGCTCGTTGGGCCCTCCAGTGGCCGTACTCGGTACTCGTCCGGGCCCGGGATCGGCGCGTCGAGGAACTCGTGCAGCCGCCGTGCGAACTCGGCGGTGTCGACGCCCATCCGATACCGCAGTTCGAATGCCGGTGCGGCGTGGGGGTCTCCGAGGATCGCGAGCTGTAGGTGCTCGACACCGACCCAGTCCTCCCCGCGGTCGCGGGCGATCTGCTCGGCGGCGGCGAGCAGTTCCTCGACCGCGGGGGCCCGTCTGATGTCGTCGGCCATAGCGATACCTCCTCCGCTCATTGTCACATCGCCAGGATTTCGGTCCACTCGTAGTAGGTGTGGCCCCAGGCATCCTTGTACTGTCGGCACACCCAGTGGTGTTGTCCTCCGTCGGCGTCCTCGGTCGCGACTTTCTGTCCCTCATTGAGACGGCTGCACGACAGGCTCGGATGGCCGTTCGGGTCCGCTTCCGACGGTGTCGGCGAACCGCCGAGGCGGCACGCGCTGTTCGGGTCGGATGGGTCGACATGTCCGAGCAGGCAAGGACCACGTTCGGCGACAGGCGATGCGCCCAAGGGGCACGTGGCACCTCCCAGCAGCATGCCCACCGCGGCGAGAGTCACGGTGAAGGTTCGGATTCTCATGATGTCCTCCATCAGAATTCGGACTCCGCTTCTCGAAGTGGGCACCGATACGAAGCAAGGCGGGTCACCGAAGCTCTTCATCGCGGATGACGAGCGTCGATACGTCGTGCAGGGCTGGCTGACCGACAGACCCCAAACGATCGAGGTCCCGCACGGACTCCTCGGATATCTCGAGCCCGACACCTGCCTGGGCTCGCTGCTGCACGACACCGGGCACGGCACTTTCCTCGTGTCCGGTGAGATTCTGTCGGATCGGGAGGCTCTGGAGCAGTTGCAGATTCCCGCGCACGAGATCGCGATCGTCGTCGCTATCGGCGACCAACGGAGGCCAGATGCAGTACCTGCATGACGAAGAGTTCAACCAGTTGTTCCGCGATACGAAGGCGCGTGCGTTCCACCTGGAGACACAGGACGTCTACAGCACACCGGAGGAGGCTGAGCCGCTGCGGCGGTGGCTGGCGGGCGAGCCCGATCCGGATACCGGATGGTATTCGGACTGGGACGAACTCATGGCCACGACGGTGCGCCGAGGTGTCGCGGTTCAGCGCGTGCGGATCGTGTCGGTGCCGAACAGCGACTACACGCGCTGGCTGTGTGCTGTGTCGGACTCGAACATCGCGGCAGGCGAGGATATTCGTTGGTTGCCAAGGCATTTCGTAACGCCCCACGAATACACCCTCGACGACTGGTGGCTGTTCGACGACGACCTGCTCGGGTTCACTATTTTCGAGCCGAGTGGCCGGTTCGCTGGCACTGCGGTAACCGGCGATCCCGTCCTTGTGGAGCGGTGTCGCGTCGTCCGCGACCGGCTTTGGCCGAGGGCCATCCCGCACGCCGAATACGTCCAGAGCGAGTACGCGACCCGACAGTGACAGCAGTAAACGACGCGAAGCGCGATCTCGGTGCCCGCCTTCGAGAACTCCGGCGAGCCGCTCGGCTGAACGGCCAGCAGCTCGCCGGTCTCGCCGGGTGGCATCCGGCGAAGATCAGCCGCATAGAACGCGGCCATCAGATTCCCTCCGAGGACGACATCCAGACGTGGTGCCGACTCACCGGCGCGAACCTGCACGCATCCGATCTGATCGCGAGTGTTCGCAACGTACGCGCCGCGTATCTCGAATGGCAACGGATCGCAGCATCCGGCCTGAGCCGTCGCCAGCAGCAGTCGGTGGAGATCGAGGGTGCAGCGCGATTGGTGCGCGGCTGGGAGAACGAACTCATCCCTGGTCTGCTGCAAACCGAACCGTACGCCCGTGGCGTGCTGGCAGTCTGCATCGACTTCAGCGAGATACCCGACGACCTCGATCAGGCCGTCGAAACCCGCATGCTGCGCCGGCGCGTACTCGAACCGGGCAGTGCTCAGCGGTTCGCTTTCCTTCTCAGCGAGCAATGCTTGTATCGAGTCGTCGCCGACGCCACGGTTATGACGGCACAGTTGGAGGACCTGTCGGAAGCCATGAGCAACAAGAAACTCTCGATCGGGATTGTCCCCCTCGCGGCCAAATTCCTTTGTCCGACAACCAGCTTCCTCATGTATGACGAACGCATGGTTCAGGTGGAAACCGCGACTGCGGAGCTGACCATCACGCAGCCGCGTGAGGTGCGGATGTACGCCAAGGCGTTCGCGATACTCTCCCGTCAGGCCGTCTACGGTGACGATGCCCGTGCTCTCGTCAGGCGCGCGCTCGATCGCTGGCGTGCCGATTGACGAGAGGCGCAAGCCTGCCTCGGGCGTTCCGCATGGCTCTCGCCGTGAAGCTTGCTCAGCTCTCGCTCGAGCCCGCGCGGCTCAAAGTCCGCGTGGACCCTCGGCGCGGAGGTCCTCGACCTTGCGCATGGCCGAACGTAATTCCTCGAGCCATTCCTCGGCGTGCTGGCCGGCCAGTTTGACCGTCCAGGCCAGGGCGTCGGCTCGGGAGCGGGCTACGCCGGCGTCCACCAGGGTGTCCAGGACCTTGCGTTCCGGCTGGCGCAGGCGGGTCATGACGGGAACCGCGGAGTGGGTGAACAGGATTCGCTCGCCCTGCACCGAGACGCCCCAGGCGACGCTGCGGCCGTAGCGGCCCTGGGCCTCCTGCGCGATCTGCATACGCGCCGGGCGGGTGGATTCGCGGAAGCGTGCGACGAGCCCTTCCCAGGTGGCGCGGGGTACTGCGGTCGTGGACGGCTCGTCGCCTGCCTGCTTCGCGGCGGCAGATTGGGGGTCGGTGGGCTGGTCGGCGGCAGGTTGGGGATCCGAGGGCTGATCGGATTCGGGGGTGGGGAGGGGCAACTCGCCGATGACGATGATCTCGTCGCGGTCGATTTCGATCGTCGGCGGGCCCTCGAACCACTCGCTCGGCAACCTCCCGGCGAACCAGTCCGGTGCGTCGGCGGCGTCGGGGAGATCGGCCTGTTGCCAACCGCCGGGACGTCCGAATGCCCGGCCACGCGGTCCGTGTCTCATGGTCTTACCTCGCTTGCGCTAGATGCGTTGTAACAGTGATTACAAGATTACGCCGTGCAACGCCTGATGAATTCCGCTGTCGGAGAACGGCTGCGAGACGGACGCATGATCAACACGGCAGACGATTGGGCGCCCTATGCGCCGGATGTCGCGGTTCGGGCACTATTCTGGTCTCTGAGCATGGAGAATGCGGGCGGCGCCAAGCCGGCGCCGGGACAGATTTATTCGGGTACCGTTGGTCTTGTTACTGGAGTGACAAGAGTGAAGAGTGGGCGACATGGATGTGTGGGGATCCCGCCGCTTTCGCGTTCGCGGCGCAGCGGCTCTTGCGGGCGCGGTCGCCCTGGTGGTCGCGCTGGGATCGTGCGGCCTGGACGACAAGCCGGACAGCCCCCAAGCCATCGTCGAGAAATTCACTCAACTGCTGGATGATCGGGACGCCGAGAGCGCCGCCCAGCTGACCTCATATCCCAATGGCGCGGAAGCCACGCTGCAGAAGTTGTTCGACGGGCTCAATCCCGGCAAACCCGATTACGAGGTTGCTCAGTACATCGGCCTCGACGGCGATTCGGGCATGTTCAACCTGAAGGCCGACTGGAACTTCGGGCCCGGCAAGGACTGGACCTACGATCTGCAAGGCACTATTCGCAAGCTCGCAATCGGCTGGCGCATCTCCTGGGAGCCCAATGTGGTGGCCCCGCAACTGGACAGCCAGCGCAGTATCAAGCTCGTCCGCACCGACGCCCCCGCCCCGAAGGTCAACGACAACGCGGGCAACACACTGATGACCGAACAGGTGATCAACGTGGTGAAGCTCGATCCGGCCAAGACCGCGGACCCGGTGGCCTCCACCAACGCGCTGGCCGACGCCATCGCTCCGGTCGCGCCGCTGATCACCGGACCGTCGCTGATGCAGCAATTGGCAACGGCGCAGGGCAAACCGGTGGTCGCGGTGCAGTTGCGTGAGGACGATTTCGCGATCCTGGAGCCGCGGATGGCGCCCATTCCCGGCGTGGTCATGGAGAAGGAGCCGCGGCTGATCGTCACCGATCGCCGGATCTTCTCGCCGCTGACCGACGCCTTCCGCAAGGTGTGGCAGGAGAATCGGGACAACCACGCGGGCTGGGGCGTGAAGCTGTTCGAGGCCGACGGGCGTGCGGTGACGCAGCTGGCCGGGCAGCAGGGACCGGCCGGTCCGGATATCGCCTCCACGCTGGATCAACGGTTGCAGCGAGCCGCCGAGGACGCGGTGGTGAGTGCCGGGACGGCGGCCTCGATCGTGGCCGTGCAGCCCTCCACCGGAGCCGTGGTGGCCGCCGCGCAGAACACCTACGCCAGTGAGCAGGGTCCGGTCGCGTTCACCGGCGCCTACCCGGCCGGGGGCATGATCGAGCTGTTCAAGCAGGCCGCGGCGATCGCGAAGAAGAAGGCGCCGCAGGATGTTTCGGTGCAGGACGCGGCCGAGGTGGCGGCCACGCTCGGGGTGGGCATCGGCTTCAAGGTGCCGGGCCTGGAACAGACGACGGGCCGGTTGCCGATCGGCGGCCGCGGGGTGGAGCAGGTGCGGCAGGGCGGGGCCGACCCGATCCTGGCCAGTCCGTTCGGGATGGCCATCGCCGCGTCCACCATCGCCCGCGGTTCGGTCGCGCCGCCGATGATCGAGATCGGCCGCCCCGCCACCACCGAGGCCGAACTGTCGCCGCTGCCCGACCCGGTGCTGCAACAATTGCGCCGCATGCTCACCGACGATGCCGCCGGCGGCCCCGAGCTGGCCGCGCTACGCCGATACGCAGGCGTAACGGCCTACGCCGCGACCGCCGGAACGAGTGGCTGGTTACTGGCGAACATGGGCGACCTGGCCTTCGCGATCCACATCGACAACGTAGACAGCGGAGACGCCACCTCGCGCATGGCGGCCCGCATGCTGCAAGCCCTCGCCGCCCCGGACGACAAGTAAGCGGGCCGGAGCGCTGGTGTCACGAAAGAGCCGGATGGCGCATAGAGGTCAGCGCACCACTCGCCAACCCAGTCGCCAGCCCAAGAGGAACAGCGCCAGCACCGTCGCCGCCACGATGATGAAGCTGACCGCGGTGCCCTGACCGCTGGCCACGCGCAGCAGCATGCCGACCACCAGCGTCGACAGCCACACCACGACACCCGTCGGCCACAGCGGTAGCGGATCGAAACGCCTTGGCGCATCGGCGATTCCGGGGCGAGCGGTGAACCACGCCGCCAGCAACCACCCGACGATCAGCCCCGCGCCGAACGGCCACAGCGTGCGCAGCAACCCGGTGAGCACCGCCTCGTCGTGGCTGCGCCGCCCGATCGCGCAGAAGACGATCACCAGCAACAGGTCGACCACGAACGGAGCCAGTTTCCTCACGCGGGACAGGGTAATGGGACGGCGTGACGCCTCTCTTCCGAGGTTCCCGCCCGACGTACTAGCCCTCGTCGGGGCGTTCGGCGGGTGTGCCCTCGGCCGGTGCCGGGGTTGCCTTGTCCGGGGACTCGGAAAGCTCGCCCTCGCGCGGGCGCTTCTCGTTCAAAAGACGCTGTTCGGCGAGGATGGCCGAGCGGCGCTCGAACTCCTTCTCGAACTCCGCGTCCTCGGCCTGCGGCTTGCGGAACAGGAACGCGAACACGATCCACCCGATGATCGCGACCAGGATGAAGCTGACCATCCGATAGACGAAGGCCGCGGCGACCGCCTGGGCGGCGGGCAGCCCGGCCGCGGCGGTGAGACTGTAGACCAGGGTGGCGTCCACGTAGACGATGCCGCCGGGCGCGAACGGTATGGTGCCGACCGCCTTGCCGACGCTGAACGCGATCAGCAATCCGGCCAGTCGCGGCTCCGCGCCGACGGCGTAACAGGCCGCGCCCAGGCAGGCCACGTCACCGAACCGGTGCACCACGGCCCACCAGGCGACCAGGCCACCGTCGCGCCGCCCCAACTCCACCGACTCCAGCTGGTGCAGGATCTCGTGCACCTTGTCCATGCCGCTGTCCGGCGCGTGGTGGCGAATCCGGTTGACCAGGCGCAGGATCCGGCGGACCAGCGACTCCAGCGTGCCCGGGTTGTTCGAGACGTAGTTGCCCGCCCAGATCAGCGCGATCACCGCGGCCACCGGCAGCACCAGCTTCCACGGCCCGACCTGATCGCCCACCAGCACGGCCCCGCCCACCCCGAGCAGCACCATGCCGGCCGCGGCGACCACACCGGACATCACCAGCTGCCAGGACGCCACGATCGGGCTCGCGCCCCAGCGCCGGGTCTGGCGATAGGTGAAGGCGGTGGAGAAAACCTGACCGGCGGGCAGCGTCACCGACATCGCGGTGGCGCCGTACACGACCGCCACGGATTTGCGCTGGCTCACCGCCACGCCACCGGCCCGGAGCAGCTGTTTCTGGATCCGCCCGAAACCGCTCATCGACACTGCCTGCACGAAGACGCAGGCCGCGACCCAGCCCCAATGGATTTCTGTCAGATTTCGCCACGAATCATGCAAACGGGGCCAGAGATAAACACCTTCGGCGATCAGCAGCGCCGACAGGCCCACCCCGAGAACCCATTTCGCCCACCAGAACCGCCCCCGGCGGCCCGGCTCGGCGGGCGACTCGGAGTCGCCGGCTAGTTCACCATGGGCCCTCACGTCCGTCAGCCTAACGAACGGTCCTTTTGGGATGCAGCCCCCTGGTTTCGGCACGTGTTTCGCGCCGCGCACGCAGACCGTTCAGTCCACTATCGAATCGGGGCGCAGCTCGGCCTCCGCGCCGGTGGCCTCGGTGAGGTGGTTGCCCAGCGGTTTCGGCCAGGCCAGACGGGTTTTACGGCGTCGGCCGCGCAACTGCACCTCGTCGCCGGATTCCCAGAATTGCTGCTCCCGCGCATCGGCGAAATACAGCGCGCTGCCCGAACCGAGCACCCGGCCGGGATGTTCCTTGGCCAGTTCGGTCAGGCGGGAAGCCTCGTTGACCGGATCGCCGATCACGGTGTATTCGAAACGATTTGCGGCTCCGATATTTCCGGCCACGGCCAGGCCCGCGGACACCCCGATGCCGATATCCAGGCCCGGTACCTCGCGCAGGGCCTCACGCAGTTCCCGGGCCGCGGTGAGGGCGGCCGTCGGTGCGTCCGGGCGATCCAGTGGTGCGCCGAAAATTGCCAGCGCCGCGTCGCCGACGAATTTGTTGATCAAGCCGTTGTTGCGATCGACGACATCGACGACGACCCGGAAGAACTCGTTGAGCAGGCTCACCACCTCGGTGGGCGGCCGCTCGGCGGCGGTCGCGGTGGAGCCGACCATGTCCACGAACAGCACCGCGACGAACCGGGTCTCGCCGCCGAGTTCGGTGCCGAACTCGAGCGCGCGCCGGGCCACCTCCTCGCCGACGTGCTGGCCGAACAGCTCCTGTAGTTCGCGGCGCTGGGCGGCCTCCTCCATCATTCGGTTGAAGCCGACCTGCAGCAGGCCGATCTCGCTGCCGTCGAACACCTCCACCTGCACATCGCGCGCACCTTCCTGGACGCGGTTGATGGCGCGTGAAAGCTGGCGCACCGGATCGGAGATGCTCGAGCCGGTCAGCATCGACAGCGCCAGCGCCTGCATGATCACCACGCCGCACAGCAGCAGAATCGACACCGCCAGCGACCGTGCGGAGAACTGCACCTGCGAGGTGATCTGGGTGACGCACAGCAGCACGATCGCGATGGTCGGCGCGAAGGTCCCCATGCCCCAGGTCATCGCCATCCGCGTGCCGACGCCCGGGGTGAGGGTGTGGTCGAAGGTGCCGGTGGACAGCGCGTGCGCGGCGACCGGGCGCAGGATGCGCTCACCGAGCATGTAGGTGAAGCCGAACACGATGGTGGCGGCCATACATTCGGTGACGATGACCGCACCCGCCAGCTCGGGCGTGTCGACGATGATGGTCGCCGCCAGCACGCCGCCGCCGACCAGCCACAACAGCAGATGCACGATGGCCTGCCGCAGCGGCGCGTGCAGCGCGGCCATCTGCTCCTGCCGGCTCGGCGGGCCGCCACGCAGTTGCCAGCGCATCACCGGGCGCAGCATCAGCGCCGACGCGGTCACGCTCAGCGCGCCGCCGACGACGAACACCGTCACCGGAATCAACAGGCCGGTGCGCCGCACACCCGTAGGCGAACCCTCCGGCGAGGGCAGGCCGTACTGGATGAACGCGTACACCAGAATCGCACCGAAGGCGTTGGCCGCCAGCATCGATGCGAGGTACAGCGGCCAGCGCGTTCGCATGGTCTGTTTGACCGCTTCCAAGGGCGCCGACACGAGGACCAATCTAGCGTTTCGCGAATATGAGCACGTGCCCGCGGCGGCCCGGTGCGCTGCCTACACCAGCGTGTCCTGGCCTTGATGTGCGCCGGTGCCGTAATGGATCTCGTAGATGTCGTCGCCCAGCGGGACGGAGTCGTGCTCGATCTGCTCGCGCCAGTTCTCAGGCCATCGCGTGGTCCGGATCGACCACCGGACGCCGTCGAGGTGGATGCCGGTCAGCTCGACGTCGCTCAGGTCGGCGTGGGTGAAGTCGTTCAGCATCTGTTCGAGGAACGCCAAGTGATCGGCGAGTTCACCCAGCGACTTGCGCAGCCGGACGAGCTGCTGTTCCGGACTGCGGAGCCCGAGGACCAGATCCTCGAGATCGTCGAGCCGTCGGCGCGCGAAGTCGCCGACGACGCGGATCCAATCGTTCACGGCGTCGCGTGTCTCGCTGCTCGGCATCACCCTCCTCCCTGACAGGGCTGCTTGCAGACGTGCGATCAGGTTCTGTCCGTCGGCGTGCAGCTTGTTGTTCCGTCCTTTCCGGTCGAATGTCGAGGCGGGATCGTCGCTGCGAGGGTCGAGGGCATCGCGGCCGCTCTCGACCAGGTAGATCCGGATCTGGTCGCGTCGGCAGGGGAAATCGGGATCCACAACGGTCGTGCCCAATTCGAACAGTGTGTCCCCACCGTTGCCCTCGACCGGGGCGAGCCGGTTGAACTGCGCACGGATCTCGGAGAATTGCTCCACGGTGACGTAGCCCGCCGTGGCGGACCAGGACGCATGCCGGGCAACGGCGCCCAGCTCGAACGCGTAGCAGGCGCGGAGTTCCAGGCGGACCCGCAGCGGCATGGTCGCGAGGGTGCGCGAGGCCCATTCCAGCGAACCGCCGATCTCCGGGGTCTCGGTGCCGGACGGGATCGACGGGGGAGTCGAGGGCACGATGGCGGCCAGCCCAGCCTCGAGATCGAGTCGGCCGCGCAGGTCGTCGAGGAGACCGTAGTGCCGCTCGGTCAGGAGGGCATCCTGCAAACCGGCGTCCAGATCGAGCCGCTCGGCCAGTCCGTCGAGGAAGCGTCGGCGGTGGGTGGTCAGCCAGCGGTCGTTTCCTTGCGAACGAGAGGTCATCGCTGTGCACCTCCGCTCAGGTGAATCGCGATGGCGCGGCGCGCCTTCGACAAGTTCGATCGCACGGTGGCCGGATGTAGTCGCAATATGGCGGCGATCTCGGCCGGTTTGTAGCCCTCCATCGTCCAGGCCATGACTTGTCGCTGCCGCGGTGGGAGTGCGGTCAGCGCGCGGTAATAGTCGTCCTGTTGGATCCATTCGTCGATGTCGGAGCACGTGGGCAGCAGACTCGACTGTTCGGGTTCGGCAATGAGGTCTTCGTCGAGCGCGGCGACGCGGCGGACCAGCTCGCGCCCGGCGACCCGTCGTGCCCAGGCCTTGGGCGAGGTGATCGTGGACCAAGCCCGCCACGCCTTGGCCATCGTCTCCTGGACGATGTCGGCTGCGTCGGCCGGCCGCGCGCCTTGCAGGATGAGGAATCCCATCAGCGGTGGAGTGAATTCGCGGTAGAAGGCGCCGAACTCTGCCAGGCCTTCGGCATCGACGTATGCGACGGTCGGGCGTGGACGTGCCGGGACGCGCAAGTCGGCGCCGGTCGGGTCGGGCTCGTTCATCGCTGCCCTCTCGCCCGGCCCACTGTCAAGGTCGTGTGCAGACCACCAGGACCGTCGTGTGAATCCACGTGGCTGTGCTCCGGCAGAGTCCGGGCGAGTTCTGCCATGTGCATCCGGTGTCCATTCTGCTGCAAGGTCTTCCATCGCAGCCGCAGCCAAAGGGCCGCGACGGCCGACGCGTTTCCTACCAGGCCCGCGGTCAGGCCGGCGAGCATCAGGTTCATCGGCTTCGCTCCTCCATCGATCCGGTGTTGTCACAGGGGTAGAGGCTCGTACTTGGCCGAACGTGCACCCGGACGGTGAATTCGTGCCATCGATCCGGCGTTTCGCGCCGGTGCGGTCCCGCGCGCACACGTGCCGGTAGCGGCCGGTGCGGTTAGGCTCGCGGCGTGAGTGACGTGGGGAGCAGCCGCGACGACGGTGCGGATACGGCCGGGGGCGCCTCGGCTCCGGCGGTGAGTGGCGGCGGGGGAGCGGCGGTTCGGGAACGGTCCGCTCGGCGCGCCGCGGAGGCGGTGCATCCGCTGGTGCGGGAGGCCGCCGAATGGTCCTGGCGGTTGCTGATCATTCTGGTCGCGGTGCTGGCCGTGGCCTATCTGGCGCATCGGCTGACCACGGTGGTGATTCCGCTGGCGATCGCGTTGTTGCTGGCGGCGCTGCTGTCGCCGGTGGTGGATTGGATGCAGCGGATGGGGCTGCCCCGCTCTGTCGCGGTGCTCGTCGCGCTGATCGGGTCGCTCGGGTTGCTGGCGGGGGTCTTCACTTTCGTCATCGAGCAGTTCGTCAACGGCCTGCCGCAGTTGACCGACGAATTCAAGACCAGCATCCATACCATTCAGGACTGGCTGATCAACGGTCCGATGCACCTGAGCAACGACCAGATCCGCAACGCGGGCAACACCATCATCAAAACCCTGGAATCCAATCAGGATTCGCTCACCAGCGGCGCGCTCACCACCGCGGCGGCGATCGGGGAATTCCTCACCGGCATCTTCCTGACGCTGTTCATCACCATCTTCTTCCTCTACGGCGGCGATCAGATCTGGCATTTCGTCACCCGGGTCATTCCGACCGAGCAGCGGCAGCGGGTGCGCAAAGCCGGGCAGCTGGGCTTCGGGACGCTGATCGGGTTCGTGCGGGCCACCGTGGTGGTGGCGGGCGTGGACGCCATCGGTATCGGGGCCGGGCTGGGGATCCTCAACGTGCCGCTGGCGCTGCCGCTGGCCTCGCTGGTGTTCATCGGCGCGTTCATCCCGATCGTCGGTTCGGTGCTGGCCGGTTCGGTGGCGGTGTTCCTGGCGCTGATGACCAAGGGTCTGGTCACCGCCCTGATCGTGCTCGGTATCACGATCGCGGTGATGCAACTGGAAAGCCATGTGCTGCAACCGCTGCTGCTGGGCCGGGCGGTTCGGATCCATCCGCTGGCCGTGGTGCTGGCGATCACCGCCGGTGTGGTGCTGGCGGGCATCGCGGGCGGGCTGCTGGCCGTGCCGTTCGTCGCCGTACTCAACACGGCCGTCCGATCGCTGCTGGCGGACACGCCGGAGGAGCTGTATCAGGACCTCAACACCGGCGATCCCGACGAGCCGATGTTCCACGCCGAACCCGATACGCCGGACGAGGGCCGCTACTCCCTGCCCGCGCCCGGCGGCGGAGCCGGAGCGGCGGCCGCGGAGGAGCGGGAGAAGACCGACGATGCGGGCGACGGCTGAGTCGCGGGCGACGATGTCGACCCTGGCGCGGACCGAATTTATCGCGGCCGCAACGGTTTTCACGGGCGTCGGTCGTCCGTGGCGCCGGGGCGGGCGCGGTGCGGCGGGAGGGCGATGATGGCCGCTGGGCGCGCGGACGATGCTGCGGCGACGGCTCCGCTGTGGCGGGCGGCGCAGGCGTTTCGGCTGGTCACGGTGTTGTATGCGGTGGGGCAGCAGATCGCTTCGGTGGATTCGTATCGGGAGCCCGGGCTGAGCTGGCTGCTCATCGGGGTACTGGTGGTCTGGTCGGTGGTGTCGGCAATCCTGTTGTCGCAGTGGGCCGATCCCGAATCGGCGCGGCGGCACACCGCGGTGGTGCTCGGGGACCACGCGGTGGTGATCGCGTTGATGGCCTCGACCCGGCTGGTCGCCGACTACGACTGGTATCACGGGCACCAGACGCTGCCCACCACGCTGTGGGCCGCGAACGCGGTGATGTCGGCGGCCATCCGGTGGGGTCCGGTCGGCGGTGTGCTGTCCGGATTGCTGATCTCGGCGGTGAGTATCGCCGTTCGGGAGCAGTGGGAACTGGATCTGTGGAACGACGCCACCGCGCCGGTGCTGGTATCGGTCGGGCTGGCGATCGGCCTCGCGGCCAGTACCGCGCGCCGAGCGCAGCGCCAACTGGAGGCCGCGATGCGACTGACGGCGGCGGCGCAGGAGCGCGAGCGGCTGGCGCGGGAGGTGCACGACGGTGTGCTCCAAGTGCTCAGTTACATCAAGCGTCGCGGCAGCGAGATCGGCGGCGGCACAGCCGAACTGGCGCAGCGGGCCGGGGAACAAGAGGTGGCCCTGCGGGTCTTGATCTCCGAGCAGGGCGCGCGCTCCGAATCCAGTAGCACCCACGTCGATCTGCGCCCTTGGCTGACCGCGCAGGCGTCTCCGTCGGTCTTCGTCTCCACACCCGGCGACCCGGTGCGAATCGGCGAATGGACCGCCCGGGAAATCGCCGCGGCCGTGGCGGCTGCACTGTCGAACACCGCACTGCACGCCGGAACCGACGCCAAAGCGTATGTGCTGCTGGAGGATATGGGTGATGCTCTGGTGGTGAGCATTCGTGACGACGGTCCGGGCATCGCCCCCGGGCGGCTCGCCGACGCGGCCGCCGAGGGTCGAATGGGTGTGGCGCGCTCCATCGTCGGCCGCATCGAGGCTCTCGGCGGCGAGGCGGAACTGCTCACCACGGACGAGGGCGCGGAATGGGAGTTCCGGGTGCCCCGTACCGCCGGTGCCGGATGGTGAGCGCCGTCGTGGCGGAAGTAGAGGGCGCGAATATCCGGCCCCCGCAACGAGTAGCGGTGGCACGGCCGGCGGGGGAGACCGGACCGGTGTGGGCGACCGGCGCTGGTATGGAGGTGCGGAGGATCGGGGCCGGTGCGAAAGATCGGACTGGTGCGGGCGACCGGCCGGAAAGGAGACGATCATGACCGGAGACGCTGCGCCGGACGAGGACCGCACTGGCGAACGAACGGAAGATGGTGCCGCCGAAGGTATTTCGGTGATGGTGGTGGACGACCACCCGATGTGGCGCGACGGCGTCTCGCGCGATCTCACCGAGGCCGGATTCCACGTGGCGGCCACCGCCGACGGTGTCGGGTCGGCGACCCGACGCGCCGCGGCCGTGCGCCCCACGGTGGTGCTGATGGACATGCAACTCCCCGACGGCAACGGCGCCCAGGCCACCACCGAAATTCTGCGGGTATCGCCGCACAGCCGGGTGCTGGTGCTCTCCGCCTCGGCCGAACGCGGCGACGTGCTGGACGCGATCAAGGCGGGCGCCACAGGTTACCTGGTCAAGAGCGCCTCGGTGGCCGAACTCGTCGCGGCGGTGCACGCCACCGCCGCTGGGCAGGCGGTGTTCACGCCGGGCCTGGCCGGCCTGGTCCTCGGCGAGTACCGCCGCATCGCCAGCGCGCCCCCCGACCGCGACGAACCGCACCGCCCGGCGCTGACCGACCGCGAGACCGAGGTGCTGCGCATGGTCGCCAAGGGCTTGTCGGCCAAGCAGATCGCCACTCGCCTGGGCCTGAGTCACCGCACCGTCGAGAACCACGTCCAGGCCACGTTGCGCAAACTCCAGCTGGCCAACCGGGTGGAGCTGACCCGGTACGCGATCGAGCAGGGCCTGGAGTAGACCGCGGCTGCTCCCGAAGGCGTATTCGACATCAGGGATTGCCCTGATGTGCGGGAACGCCGCCGTCGGTACCCTCGACGGCATGGGTGGTGAGACGGTTTCGGCTCCTGGGACGCGATCGGCGCCGGAGCCCGGCGGCGCGGTGGGCGACCGCGACCTGCGAGTGTCCGATGCCGAGCGCGAGCACGTCGGGATGCTGCTCCAGCGGGCCGTGGGCCTGGGCATGCTGTCGCTGGGTGAGTTCACCGAGCGGATGGATACCGCGCTGGCCGCCAAGACGCGCGGCGAGCTGAACGCCGTGCTGGTCGATCTGCCCGGTATCCGGATGGTGGGTCAGCCGCAGCCGGCTCCGCCGCCCCATGCGAAGGCGCCGTCGTTCGGCGCGGCCCGTCCGGTGGCGGGAGCCTCCTCCGGCGACAGGATTCGGTCCCGGCTGTCGGGCATTACCCGCAAGGGGCGATGGCAGGTGCCGCCGGTGCTCTACCTGAACACCCAATTGTCCGGCGTCACTTTGGATTTCACGCAGGCGATCATGTCCACCCAGGTGGTGGAGTTGCGGGTGGACGATTTCTGCAGTTCGCTCAACCTGATCGTGCCCGCGGAGGCCACGGTGGATCTCAACGGCCTGGACCTCATCGGTTCCAGCGCGAACAACAAGGTGCGTACCGGTCCGCCGATCGGGCCGTTGCATCTGGTCGTCAGCGGGCGGCTGCGGTTCGGGTCCGTCACGGCCAAACAGCCGTTCGGCGCGCAGTGGCGGCGTCTGATGTCGGGTTTCTGACCGGCGGGTAAGGTCGGGCCATGGCCGATGGCGTGGCGGGCACGACCGAACCGGAGCCGCAATACCGTGCTGGACAGGGCGAACCGCTGCTGCTGTTGCACGGGCTCCTGCTCACGTGGGAGTCGTGGGGCGCGGTCCTCGACGAATTGTCCGACGACCACGAGGTTTTCGCACTCACGCTGCCCGGACATCGGGGCGCCCCCGCGCTGCGCCGCCCCGCCACCTTCGCCGCCTTGGCCGATGCCGTCGAGCAGGCCATGGACGAAACAGGCTGGCGCACAGCACATCTGGTCGGCAACTCGCTGGGCGGCTGGCTGGCCCTGGAATTGGCGGCGCGCGGCCGGGCCCGCTCGGTAACTGCCATCGCGCCGGGCGGAATGTGGGAGGAGGGGGCGCGGACCGCCTCCCGGCTGCTCGGCAAGTACCGCGCCTTCGCTCCGGTGATCGGAGTCGGAACGGGCAGGCCCCGCCCCATGGCCCGCAGCCTGGTGATTCCGCTGCTGGCCCACCGGCCCGCCGCCGTGCCACACCGCCTCGCCACCACCGTCGCCACCGCCCCCGCCTACTGCGACATTGTCGAAGATCTCGCCGAAGACCCTACCCTCACAACAGGTTTCACCAAATTGGACGAGATCTCCGTACCGATCACCATCCTGTACTGCGAGCACGACCACGTACTACCACCGCGATTGCACAGCGCCCCAACCGCCACTCCACCCATCGAATCGAAAACACTTCCCGGCGTAGGACACGTCCCGATGCTCGAGGCACCCGAACTGGTAGCCGCCGAGATCCGAGCCGCCGTCACCCGCGGCCGCACCCCCACCCTCCCCGGCTAGCGAATCCCGGAAGAGGTATGGCATCCCCACTCACACCTAGGATTCGAGGGATCCGGCGGGGCGGCGAATATCGAATGTGTGCGCCTGGTGGTTCGGGTGGGGCGATCGAATGATTGCTTGGCGGAGGAACAGCCCGAGATCGAGTACGCGCTCAGCGACGATTACGCCCTGACGCTCACCTTCGAGGATCCCGACGCGACGCTCACCACCGAGGCACTACGCGCGCTGTTCATGCCGAGGCCCGACCCGCGCCGAATCGTCATCGAGGTGGCGAATGGCACGAGGTCGCCGCGGGGCATATGGTCACAGGACCTGAACCTCAATGAGGTTCGTTCGCTGGCAATGCTTTTGCTGACCGCAAAAGATCTTTCGGGTCCGATCGAACAGCATGCGAAGCGTCATCGGTAGAAGCCGCTCCCGGCTTGCATAGCCCTGGTGGCGGTCGGGGCACTGGCGCTGCAGAGCGGAGAGTCGGATCTCGCCGCCCGCGAGTTCACCAGGGTGGCCAAATCCGGTGATTCCCTGGGATATCCGCTGGGGCACTGGGGACTCGCGGTCGCCGCATTGCTCCGAGGCGGTGGTCGGCCTGGCCCAGCTGCTGTGGCGGCACGACACGGACGAAGCCTTCCACGTTCTGGATACGGCGCGCAGAACGCGAACGCGGACGCCATGCTGTGCCTGGGTGACGCGTTGAGCGCCTCGGGCGAACCTCAGCGCGGACGATGGTGGAGGCGGCAGGGCGAGTTGCTGAAAAGTTTTTCGAAAAAAATTTGAGCAGGGTGTCGGATCGGGGTGGTGGCGTTCGTAGCAGTAGTGAGGCCGCCCAGCGGGGGCGGCGCGAACCAGGGAGAACACCATGAGCACCACATTCACTGTCGACTTCTTCTGCAGCCTCGATGGCTACGGCATGGCGAAGGGCTGGCCCGGATACTGGGGGAAGGAAGGGCCCGAGGTCGTCGAGGACCGGGTGCGCACCTTCGCGCAGGACCAGGTGCTCGTCTTCGGCGCGACGACGTTCCGGCAGTTCCGGCACTTCGTGACCGCGTTCGACGAGCCGTATTACCAGAGCCTGAACGAACTGCCGAAGATCGTGTTCTCCAGCACGCTCGAGGAGCCGCTCGGATGGCAGAATTCGACGGTTCTCAACGAGGACGCGGTGACCGCGATCGAGCGCCTGAAGCGCACCACGGACGTTCCGATGCGTTCGCACGGCAGCATCGCGCTGAACCGCGCGCTGCTCGCCGCCGGCCTCGTCGACCGGCTCGAGGTCATCATGTTCCCCGCCGTCTCGGGCCGCGCCGGCGAAGCGGGCCTGCTGCACGGCGGAGCGGAGTTGGATCTGGAATTGGTCGAGTCGACGGTGCTCGACGGCCGGACGCAGAAGCTCGTGTACATCCCGCACGTGCACGGCAAGATTCCCGAGGGTGTCGGGCCGCAGCCCCGGAAGGACCAGGGCGCGGTTGCCGACCGATAGACCACACCACCTCGACGAACAGGAGATGATCTTCACATGCGGTATCTGGTTTCCGTCATCGACGACAAGAGCAATCCCGGCAGCACGGACCGGCAGCCCGCGATCAGCGAGTTCAACGAGCGACTGATGGCCGAGGGCTATTGGGTTTTCGCGGGCGGGCTCGCGGACACCGATACGGCCACGGTCATCGATAACCGCGGCGAGCAGGCGGTGTTCAGCGACGGGCCGTTCGTGGAGTCGAAGGAATACCTCGCCGGTGTCTGGGTGTGGGAGGCCCCCGATCTGGACGTGGCGCTCGCGCTCGCCGCCGAGGCGTCGAAGGTCTGCGATCGCAAGATCGAGGTGCGGCCGTTTCAGTGAACGACATCGAGGAGGCGATCACCCGCGCCCACCACGGCGAGTGGGCCCGGGTGGTCGCCAGCCTGACCAGGCGCTTCGGCGATCTCGATATCGCCGAGGAGGCAACGGCCGAGGCGTTCGCGACCGCCGTCGAGCGATGGCCGGGCGACGGCGTACCGCCCAACCCCGGCGCCTGGCTGACCACTACCGCCAACCGCAAGGCCATCGACCGGATCCGGCGCGAGAACAAGCGCGACGACAAGCACAAGGAGGCTCGGATCGTGTACGACGACACCCCACCCGAGCCGCTGGGCGCCATCGACGACGACCGGCTCCGGCTGATCTTCACCTGCTGCCACCCGGCGCTGGCAATGGAAGCCCGCCTGGCGCTCACGTTGCGCATGGTCGGCGGTCTGACCGTCCCCGAGATCGCACGAGCCTTCCTGGCGACCGAAAGCACTGTGGGGCAACGGATCACGCGTGCCAAGGCCAAGATCTCGGCGGCCCGCATCCCCTATCGGATGCCGTCCGCCGAGGATCTCCCGGCGCGGGTCACCGGCGTGCTCAGCGTGCTGTTTCTCGTCTTCAACGAGGGCTATCTGGCCACCGGTTCCGACACCGAGCCCGTACGGCAGGACCTGACCACCGAGGCGATCCGGCTCACTTCCCTGATTCGCGCCCTCCTGCCCGAGGACGGTGAGGTGGCCGGGCTGCTGGCGCTGATGCTCCTGATCGAGGCCCGCCGCACCGCCCGGGTCTCGGCCCGCGGCGAACTGGTGGCCCTCGACGAGCAGGACCGCGGCGCCTGGGACAAGGCGCTGATCGCCGAAGGGCACCAGCTGGTGCGCGAGCGTCTGGCCGCCGGAGTGGCTCCCGGCCGCTATCAGATTCTCGCCGCGATCAACGCCGTGCACACCTCCGCCCGCGACGTCCGCGACACCGACTGGTCGCAGGTCCTCGCCCTCTACGACCAGCTCGTCCGCCTCGACGCCTCCCCGGTCGTCGCCCTCAATCGGGCCATCGCCCTCGCTGAGCTGGACGGTCCGGAGGTCGCGTTGGCCGCCGTGGACCGCCTCGAGGACAAGCTGGCCGGATACCACGCCTACCACGCCACCCGGGCCGACCTGCTGCGCCGGCTGGGCCGCAGTCGGCAGTCGCGCGCGGCGTACGACAAAGCGATCGAGCTGGCGGGCAACACCGCGGAGACTGCCTACCTGAGCCGTCGCCGCGACCAGCTCGGGTAACCCACCTTGCAGACGTGGCCTGACATCGGTGCTACGGGTGGATGGCCGGTAGTTCGCGGCCGTAGTGCTCGGCGATTGTGGTGAAGGCCCGCTTGGGTTCCCAGTTCATGTCCGGATAGGTGTGGCCGTGGCTGTTCTCGAGGACCTTCACGATGCCCAGGCTGGCGAGGTCCAGATCGGTGCGGGGGTCGGTGCGGTGCGGGTAGTTGTACAGCGCGAAGAGGAAGACGAAAGTGCTGTCGACGCCCTCGGAGTCGAAGATCTCCAGTAGTTCGCTCAGATACGTGGCCTGCCCGGCCTCGTCCCGGGTGTACTCGCCGTTCAGCCGGACGGGGTCGCCGGTCTCGGGGTCGTATTCGACGATCTCCATGCTGCGTGGTGCGACGTCGCCCGCGCCGTGCCAGGTCGCCGTGCCGAAGCCGGTGATGGCGACCGGCTTTCCCTGGGCGACGAGATCGCGCACGCCCTCGCGGAACCGATCGGCGACTTCGGCGGAGCGAATGAGTTCGAGCGATACGAAGTCGAACGGTGTCCAGTCGATTCGCTCGAACTGTATGGCGCAGTAGGTGATTCGGCCCCGGAAGTGTTCTCGCACGGCGGGCAGGGTCGTGGCGAAGAAGTCGTCGAGACGGGCGCTCACGCCCGCGAGCCGCTCGGCTCGGCCGTCGGGGTCGGCCAGCAGGAGGCGCAGGCGCTCATCCACATTCGCGCCAGGTAGCCAGCCCTTGTTCATGATGGTCAGCTCGACTCCGGCGACGAACACCACTTCGGTTCCCTGCTGCCGCAGGCGTTCTGCTCGCTCCGCGCAGTCGATGAACAAGGCTCGGATCTCCTCGGGTGTCAGATCCAGTGGGTACGGCGAGAACCAGACCTCCAGACCGAGTTCGGCGGCGTGGCGGGCGGCCAGTTCCAGCCGCTCCGGGTCGCCGCCGATGACCTGAACGGCGTTGCAGTGCAAGTCATCTCGGATGATGGTGAGTTCGCGTGCGACGGTCTCGGGATTCCAGTCCGTTCTGGAAATCCTGCCCGCGCGCACGAAGCCGGTGTCGTAGGTCATTCCTTTGCCGCGCATGTGTGCTGTCCCTTCTGATGCGGATGGTTCGGGATCAGAGTAAGACGAAAAATTGCGTGCACGCAAGTTTGCGTGCGTGCATCAATTCATGGAAAGCTGGGTCCGTGGCAGGGTTGCGTGAGCGGAAGAAGCAGGCCACGCGCGAGGCACTGCGCGCGGCGGCACTGCGGCTGGCCATGGAACGCGGACCGGACAATGTGCGCGTGGACGACATCGCCGAGGCGGCCGGTGTCTCGCCGCGCACCTACAACAACTACTTCTCCAGCCGCGAACAGGCGATCGTCGCGGCCGTCACCGCCGAACGCGAGGAACGAGTCGCGGCAGCCGTCGCCGCCCGCCCGCCCGAGGTCCCCCTTGCCGAGGCCGTCATCGAAGCGATCGTGGAGCAGTACACCGCCCCCGCCGACACCGCCCGGGAGGCACTACTCCTGATCACCCGCACCCCCGCCCTACGCGAAGCCTTCCTCCGAACCACCACTGTGATCACCGAACCGCTGACCGCCGTAATAGCCACCCGCCTCGACGACCCCACCGGCCTCACCTCTCGCGTACTGGCGGCCGGGGTCGCTGCTGCCATCCGCATCGCCCTCGAACAGTGGGTTCAGCCCGCGAGCGGCAGTCTGGTGGTGGTATCCGGGTCGCTCGCTGATCTCTTGCGTTCCGCCCTCATGCCCCTCACTCCGGCCCTCGACGCGGCCGAACGGCAAGCAGCATCGAAATAATCGCCTTGACCCACAATGTGATTCGCGCTGAGCCCGAACTCGGGGGCTGGGTGTGGTGACGGGCTGGGATCGCACGGCCGGACCGATAACCGATCGCGTGGAGTGATCGCCCGCTGGCATGCTGAGCCTGGACGGAAGTGCCCGCAAGGGTTCTGGACTTGCGGGTACCTCCGGGGGTCGTACGCGTGGCGACGGATGGGCGGAGCGTCATCGATATCGCGCGCGAGGTCGTGGCCGCTACCGGGTGGGCCGGGATATCCGGCCCGTAGTGCGACCGCGGCGGGGGTCAGTCCCGGTTCTGGCGGCGGAGCAATTCGTTCACGCTGACCGTGCGGCCCGCGCCGCCGGAGTGCTTGCCCTCGTCCGGGTCCGGGTGTTCGGGGCGGCGACGGGAGGAGCGGAGGTCGGCCATCCAGCGTTCGATGGTGTTGCGCTCGGAGTCGTCCGGCGGGTTGTCGGCAGGGGCGTCCGGCGCTTCGCTCGGGTTCGCCGATTGCTCTGGCGCGCTGGGGGACTGATCCGCCACACCGTAGTCCTGGTGCTCGGGAGCCGCATACGACTGCTCGGGCGCGGTGTATGCGCCGGGCGCACTGTATCCCTGCTGGGATGCGGAGTAGGCCTCGCTGGAGGCACCGTACCCAGGCGAGGTGCTGGACTCGTCGGCCGAACGGTACCCATGCTCGGACTCGTCTGAGGCACCGTAGTCCTGTGCCGGCGCGGAGTAGGTCTCGCGGGGAGACCCATGATCCTGTTGGAAGGCGGTGCGGGACTCGCCGAAGACGCCGGAACTCTGCTCGGACGCGATGTTGGGTTCGCCAGACGCACCGTAATGCTGTTCGGCTGCGGTGTTGGGTTCGCCGGAGGGACTGTAGCTCTGCTCGGTCGCGTGGCTGGGTTCGCCGGCGGCGCCGTATCGCTGTTCGGTTGCGTTGTTGGGCTCGGCGGCACCGTAGCGCTGTTCGGTGGCGGTGTCGGGCTCGGCGGCACCGTAGCGCTGTTCGGTGGCGGTGTCGGGCTCGGCGGCGGAACCATAGCCCTGTTCAGGTGCGGGGTAGGGCTCGCTGGTGCCTTGGCTCTGCTGGCGTGAGTAAGGCTCGTCGGCCGCGTTGTAGTCCTGGCTGGGGGCCGGGTAGGGCTCGCTGGTTGCGCTGTAGGCCTGGTGGGAATCGGCGAACGACGTGCCGGGCGGGCCGTAGGGCTGTTGGGGTGCGGCGTAGGGCTTTTCGGTTGTCTCGTAGGACTGTTCGGATGCTTCGTAAGCGCCGTCGGTCGGGCTGTAGGTGCGCTCGGGAGCGGGGTACAGCTTCCCGGGTGTGGTGTGCGACGACTCGGGCGAACCATAGGGATCCCCTGCTGGCCGGTACGGCTGTTCCGGGGCGGAAGCGTTTCCGAGTGAGTCGTAGGTGTCTTCCGCCGCTTCGGACTCGCCGTAGGACTGTTCCGACATCGGAGAAGCCTGTTCAGGCGCGGTGAAATTCCGCTCGAAGGCGCGCGACTGTTCAGGTGCGGCGTAAGGCTTTTCGGACGTGCGGTAAGGCAGTTCCGGCGTTGCGGAAGGCTGCTCGGGTGCCGTGAACTTGCGCTCGGAGGCAGGGAACGGATGTTCCGGTCCGGCGTAAGGGTTTACCGAGGAGCCGTAGGTCTCTTCCGTTGCGCCGGAAGACTGCTCAGGTTCCGTGAACTTCCGTTCCGAGGAAGGGAACGACTGCTCTGTTCCGGGATACGCCTGCTCTTGGGCCGGCGCGGAATCCTTTGTCGGCGAAGCGGTCTCGTGGCCGGGGCTCGACTGGAACAGTTGCGCGCGGCTGGCGGGATGCGGCGCTACGTTCGGCTGGGGCGGCAGCACCCGGGGTGTGGTGCCTACCGGTGCGGTGGGTTGCGTCGGCTCACCGGGCGCGGCGGGCTTCGCCGGTTCGGTAGGCCGAGTCTGGTCCTGCGACCGGATTGTCCGTGGCGGCAGCGGGGGCCGCGCCGTCTGCGGCGTCGAGATGGAGGGCGTCGACACCGAGGGAGTCGACACGGAAGGCACCGAGGCCGAGGGCGGCTCCGGAATCGGCCCGGAAAGCGGCGGCCGAATCGGCGTCGGAGCAGCGGGCCTCGACGGCGTTGTCTCCGTGGAGGATCGGGGCGAGTCCGGGGGCGTCGGCGCGGAGGGCCGCGTACGGACGGGGGTCGTCGGCATGCCCTCGGAGCGTGGAGTCACGCCGATTACGCCCGACTGGGGTTCGATGGCGCGCGGTAGTTTCAGGTTGGTCTGCGGAGTGGTCTGCGGCGCGAACGGGCCCGGCTGCGGGCCGCGGCTCTCTTGTCGCGGCGTGGTCGGATTCTGTTGCGTCGTACCCGAATCCGGCGACGCGGAGCGCTCGTCCGGAGCATCTCCGGCCGAATCGTCGTGCTCGGTACCGAGATTCAGCAGCGACCTGGCACCGGACGACTGCGGCGTGGAGTCGGATGGCAATGCGGTGGCACCGGCCGAGCCGCTACCCGAATCCTCCTGCCCCGCATCAGAACCGGAGAGATTGCCGGTATCCCCCGGCCGCCCCGGCTCGGTCCGGATTTCCCCGAGCCGCTGCGTCGGCGCTTCGCCGTCCACACCGCCGATGAACCGCGCGCGCTTGGGCTTCTTCTTGCGCGCGGGTTTGGCCGGAGTGCCGTCGGCCAGCACGGGGATCTGCAGCGTCACCGGATCGGTGACCGGAGTGGTCTTCACCAGGTCGACCAGCTCGTCGGTGCCCGGACGCTCGTCGTCGAGAATGGGCTCGCCGAGACCGATCTTCTGCTGGATCTTCTTCATCCACTTCGGCGCCCACCAGCAGTCGTCACCGAGCAGTTTCATGGTCGCCGGCACCAACAGCATGCGCAGCACGGTCGCGTCGATGAACAGCGCGGCGATCATGCCGTAGGCGATGTACTGCATCATCACCAGGTCGGAGAACGCGAACGCGCCCGTCACCACCAGCAGGATCAGCGCGGCCGCGGTGATGATGCGGCCGGTCTGGGCGGTGCCGATCCGGACCGCCTCGGTGGTACTCGCCCCCATCGTGCGCGCTTCGACCATGCGGGAGAGTAGGAAAACCTCATAGTCGGTCGACAAGCCGTAGATGATCGCGATGATCAACACGAGCACGGGCGACATGATCGGCTGTGGCGTGAAATTGAGCAGTCCGGCCGCGTGCCCGTCGACGAAGATCCAGGTCAGGATGCCGAGCGTGGAGCCGAGGCCGAGCGCGCTCATCAGCGCGGCCTTGATCGGCAGCACCAGCGAACCGAAGGTCAGGAACATCAGCAGCGTGGTGACCAGCACGACCAGCGCGATCATCAGCGGCATGCGGGACAGCAGCGCGTCGATGCTGTCCTTCTGGATGGCCGGCTGCCCGGTCACCAAGAACTGCATGTCGTCGGGGACCGAGATATTCGTGCGCAGATAGTCGATCGCCTCGTCGGCGGTCGTGGTGTCGGCATCGACCAGTGTCGCCTGCGTGGCCCACACGTTGGAGTCGCCCGGCGGCGAATCCGGCGTCTTGAACTTGGTCGCCAGCCCCGGCGCCTCGTTGGCTTCCTTCAGGATGTTGTAGATGCCGCTGGGGTTGTCGGTGACCATGACCAGTTGCAGCGGGTTGGACCGATACTGCGGGAACAGCTGGTCGAACTGCTCCTGTGCGACGCGGGTCGGATTGTCCGGCGGCAGATAGGTTTCGCTGATACCGCCGAACTTCAGGTCCTTGACCGGAATGATCAACAGCAGCAACAGAATGCACAGCGGGATCGCCACCTTCAGCGGGTGCTTCATCACCCACTGCGTGCTCTTGCCCCAGAAGCCGTTCTCGATCTCCTCGGCGGTCTTGGTCTTGCGGAACCACTTGAGCCCCAGCATGTCCACGCGGCGACCGAGGATGCCGAGCAGTGCGGGCAGCACGGTCAGCGCCGTCAGCGCCGCGAGCAGCACCGTCGCGATGGTGCCGTACGCGACCGACTTGAGGAAGCCCTGCGGGAACAGCAGCATGCCGGCGCTGGCCGCGATGATCATGGTGGCCGACATCGCGACCGTCCGGCCGGCGGTCATCACCGAGCGCCGAACCGCCGAGGCGGTGGTGTACCCCTCGGCCATCTCCTCGCGGAAACGACTGACCATGAACAGGCCGTAATCGATGGCCAGGCCGAGCCCGATCATCGAGACGACCGGACTGACGAACGAGTTCACCTCGGTGAACTTCGTGATCGCCATGACGATGCCGTTCGCGCCGAGCACCGTCAGACCGCCGACGATCAGCGGCAGCGCGGCCGCGACGACACCGCCGAAGATGAAGAACAACAGCACCGCGACCACGGGGATGGCGATGACTTCCATCCGCTTCTGGTCCTGCGCCATGGTGTCGTTGAGCGTGCCGGAGACCGCCTGCATGCCCGCGACCTGGACCTCCACGCCGGGGATGTCGAAAACATCCTTGATCTCGCGGAAGTTGTTCACCATCTCGGTGTCGTTGGAGCCCTTGACGGCGAGGGTGGCGAAGGTGCTCTTCTTGTCCGGGGAGGCGACGCCCGTCGTCGTCCACTGGGCGCCGCCGGTGGCCCGCCAGTACGCGACGTTGACCTTGTCGATCTGATCCGGATATTGCTTCGGCAGGTTGATCAGGCTGTCGGTGATCTTCTGGCTGAACTCGGGATCGTCGACTGTCTTCCCGTCCGGCGCGGTGTACAGCAGAATCACGTCGCCGGTGTGGTCGCGGCCGTACGCCTCGTCCTTCAGCTGCGCGGCCTGCGTCGACTGCGAGGTCGGGTCGTCCCAGCCGCTGGCGCTGAGGTGTTTCTCGATGCCGAAGCCGAACCCGCCGAGGGCGAGCAGCGCGGCCACGACCGCGGCGAGAACGAGGAAGCGAAATCTGTAGACCAGGTCGCCCCAGCGGGTGAACACTAAGCGACTCCTTGAGCGGGGCGGGAGGTGAGCAGGGCCGACAGCGGCCGGAAGGGCTGCAGCCAGGCTCCCTCTTCGGGCAGCGAGTCGAGGGAGACCCGGGGCAGCGGTTCGCGGAACACACCCGGGATGTCCTCGAGGTCGATGAACTCGAGGATATCGGACGTCACCGCCCAGCTGGCGTGCTCGCGGAATCCCAGTACCTGCACCGGAACTCCGCTCGCCGCGAGCTCCTCGAGCGGCTCGCGGAAGGCTTGGCCGTCGGCGGACGCGACCATGATGCCGGCCAGTCCGGCATTGCGGCGGCGCGTCTCGATATGCGCCAGCATGTCGCTGTCGACGTCGGAATCCTCGTCGATCTTGGGCTTGGCGAAAACCGCGTAGCCCACGTTGCGCAGCGCCTCCACCCACGGGCGGACCACGTCGGCGGTACCGGGCGCGATGTTGGTGAACACCGTCGCCTCCGCCTCGACGCGCTGCACGCTGCCCACCGACAGCTCGGCGGTGCGGGCCAGCAGCCATCTGCCGAGCGCGTCGAAGCGCGGCCGGTACGCCGCGGTGGGCCGGCCACCGAGAATCGCGCCCAGGCCCATATCGAGGTTCGGGGCGTCCCAGACGAGCAGCACCCGGCGCACGTCCGAAGTATTACCCGATCCGGGTGCGCCCGCGTGCCCCTCCGAGGAGGTGCCGTGCATTATTCCGGCAACATCCATGACCTCGTGGGCCATCTCGCTCACGCTCATAAGTCGATCTTCCCCCAAATGAGCTCGGTGATGGCGCTACCGGCACGATGTGCCTTGCTTTCGAACTTGGTCACGGGGCGGTCGAACCCGATCGGCGCGGTCGCTCGGAATCGCTCCGGATCCCCGCCGGTGGCCTCGTTCATGCCGATGAGCTGTGGTTCTTCGGCACCCACCGCGGCGATGTGCTCGGCGTATCCGGCGTGGTCGGTGGCGACGTGCAACACGCCGCCGGTCTTCAGGCGGCCGGCGATCAGCGCCACCGTGTCCGGCTGGAGCAATCGCCGCTTGTGGTGCCGCGCCTTGGGCCACGGATCCGGGAAGAAGACTCGAACGCCCGTGAGCGAATTTTTGGCAATCATGTGTTCGAACACGTCGACCGCGTCGCCGCGCAGCAGCCGGATGTTCTCGATGCGCTCGCGCTCGACACGCTGCACCAGCTGCGCCAAGCCCGGCTTGTAGACCTCGATGCCGATCAGGTCGAACTGCGGTTCGGCCTGTGCCATGGCCGCGGTGGCGGTGCCCGTGCCGCAGCCGATCTCCACGATCAGCGGCGCCTCGCGGCCGAACCAGGCGGCGGCGTCGAGCGGGTCGTCGGACACCTCGCGGCCGATGCGCGGCCATGTCCGCTCCCACGCCTGCTGCTGGGACGGGGTGAGCGCGCCCCGCCGCGAGCGGAAACTGGTGACCCGGGGATACAGGCGCGAGCCGGTCGGGTGGCCGTCGCTCCCGGCTGTGTCGATGCGCCGTCCGCGGGGCCCCTCGTCGTGGCGCAGGCTGCCGCCCACGGGCCCGTCGCTCCCGGCGTTGGGGTTCGCGGCGTCGTTCACGGCGTCCATTGTCCAGTATTCGATGATTAGCGCAGCAATCGACCGCACCGACGGCTGTGGCGCTGCATTCAGGCCGCCAAGGTGTCGGCGCGGCGCAGGACGGGCTCGGACCGCTGGCGCAGCGGCCGGCCGAGGACGACTCGTGTTGCCGTACCTGCCATTTCGAGCAGGCCCCGCCAGCTTGCCGGAGTCGCCAGCACCGACCAGACAGTCCGCGATGTGGTGTCCGTCACCGGGACGCCCGCGATCCGGTCGGCGAGCCAGTTCAGGCTGAGCGGAGTGGAGAGCGGCAGCAGCGAGAAATGGTCGCTGAGACGGTCGCGGAGGTAGATGACGGTGGTGCCGCCGCGGCGGTAGCGGTCGAGCTGGGCCTCGACGCCGTCGGCGTGGATGATGCGGTCGTGCACCGGCTGTGTCACCAGCACCGGGCAGCGCGGGGCGGCGGTGCCCAGGCGCAGGTCGTCGAAGACGGCGCGCATTTCCGGTTCGGCCAGGATCTCCTCCAGCGGGCGGGTCAGGTAGTCGGAGACGTTGCGCCGGGCCAGTGCGCGCAACGCGGCGAGCGGGGTCAGCCGGGCCGCCTGGTCGACCAACTCCTGCCCCTCGGGGGAGAGGTGTTCGTCGAGGATCCGGCCCAGCACCGGATAGATCTTCCGCAGCGCCGCGATCACGATGGCCGGGAAACCGGCGTAGCGGCCGCCGTTGAGCCGCACGAAGACCTGGCCGGGATCGCCGACCGGCGCGCCCATCGCTGCGCCGACGATATCGAGTTCGGGCGCGTAGGTCGGTGCCATCTCCACCAGCCACGAACTGGCCATGCCGCCACCCGAATAGCCCCACACCGCGACCGGCGTGCCGGTGTGCAGGCCGAGGGGTGCGAAGCGCTGGGCCGCGCGGATGCCGTCGAGCGAACGGTAGCCGGGCTCGCGCGGGGCGCCGAAGTGTCCGCTCGGGCCGCCGTGGTCGGCGATGCTCACCGCCCAGCCGCGCCGCAGTGCGTTGGCGACCAGCAGATATTCCAATTGCGTGATGGAGCCGGGCACGAAGGCGCCACGGCGCAGGGCGTAGGACGGCGCGCATTGTTCGCAGACCGCGTCGATGGCCGATTGGAACGCCAGCAGCGGGCGCTCGGTGGTGCCCGGGTCATCGTCGGCGGGCAGCAGCACCGTCGTGACGGCGACTTCGGGGTCGCCGTGCAAATCGGTGCTGCGGTACAGCAGTTGCCAGGCACGGACCCGCTGCGGGATGAGGCCGAACAGCGCGACCTGCACCGGGCGGCTGCGCAGGATCGTGCCGGGGGCGTAGTCGGCCAGGTCGGCGGGTGCGTGGCGGAACGGGTCCTGCGACGGCAGCAGGGGGCGGGTGGTCTCGCGGATGTCCGCGTCGCCGCCGACTCCGGTCCCCCGGCGAGCCGCATCGATGCGGCCGATGGTCCTGACGAATCCGGCGAGCGTGGCGACGCCGGGTATCGCGATGCCGCCGACTCTTTCGACGACGCCGGTGACGGTCATCGCACTCTCCTCACTGTCCCCACGGCCGGCGGCGAGCGCGCGCGATCCCGAGGTCGGCCGACCCCGCCGCCACACCGGCGGACGATCGTTCCAGAATAGGTGACCACCGCCCACACAAACAGCGGATGACCCGCCAATTGTGCTGTGCCACAATGGGAACCATCACAGTGCGGCGGGCCTTCCCGACTTCCGCACAGGCTTCCCAACTGCGACGATACGTTTGCCGCCCGCTGCCCGCCATAGCCGTACCAGGGTCGATGTGAGTGGACACACAGCATCGGTCGGCTGCTCCGATGGGGGCGTGGGATGGATGTGGAGTGGGTGCGGGTGGAGAGGTGCGGCCGTGTGTGGAACGGGCGCGGACGTGGGCGGAACGATGCGGCCGTGCGGGTGCGGGTGCGGGCGGAACGGGCGCGGGCGCGGGTGGAGAGGTGCGGCCGTGTGTGGAACGGGTGCGGACGTGGGCGGAGAGGTGCGGCCGTGTGTGGAACGGGTGCGGACGTGGGCGGAACGATGCGGGTGTGCGGAATGGGTGCGGGTGCGGGCGGAACGGTGCGGGTGCGGGGTGTAGCGGGTGCGGGCGTCGGTGGAATGGGTGCGGGAATGGGGATGGGGTGCGGGAAGCGGGTTTGCGGAGGCTGTTCGGGGCGGGGGTGGGGCGGGGCCGCATATGCTGCGGCGCATGGAGAAACCGGTGGTCTTCGTTACCGGCGCGGCCGCGGGGATCGGGCGTGCGACGGCATTGCTGTTCGCTGCGCGCGGGTATCACGTCGGCGCCTATGACCTCGACGACGCGGGGCTGCGGGAGTTGGCAGGGGAGGTTCGTGCGGCCGGGGGCACGGTCGACGTCGGGGTGCTGGACGTGACGGACGGCGCGCAATGGGCCGAGCGGCTGGGCGAATTCCATTCCCGCACAGGTCGTTTGGATGTTCTGGTGAACAACGCCGGTGTGCTGCGCGCGGGACCGTTCGAAACCATCGACTCGGCAGCGCACCAGCGGATCGTGGCGGTGAATCTGGGCGGCGTCATCGCGGGCACGCAGGCCGCGTTCCCCTACCTGCGGGATACGCCCGGGGCGCAGGTGGTGAACCTGTGCTCGGCCTCGGCGATCTACGGCCAGGCCGAACTCGCGACGTACGGCGCGAGCAAGGCCGCGGTGCGCAACCTCACCGAGGCCCTCGACCTGGAGTGGCGTCGTCACGACATCCGAGTGCTGGCGGTGTGGCCGCTGTTCGTCGCGACCGGAATGCTCGCGGGGGTCCAGACCGGATCGACTCGATCATTGGGTGTGCGGCTGACCGTCGACGATGTGGCCGAAGGGATCTGGCACGCCACCCGGCGACGCGGCCTGCTGCCGCGGGTGCACTACTCGATCGGCGCACAGGCCAAAGTCCTTGCGGCGGCCGGGAAATACGCTCCCAACTGGGTCGTTCGTACCGTCAACGCGCGCATCGCCCGCTCGCGCTGACACGGTGCGCGCGGACCGGGCCGCGAGGCCCGCGCGCATTCCCGGCGAACCCGGCGGTCGATGCCGACAACCGGTTCCGTTTCTGACAGAATTGCGCGGCGGAAGGGGGTTACTCGTGTCGACACCCACCGCATCGGGGCGCGTGAACGATCATGGCGGTCCCGCACCCGAACTCGATCAGCTGATCGCCGGCCTGCGCGTCGGCGCGGGCCACGATCCGCAGATCGCCGACCAGCTCGTGGCCGCCGCGAGCGAGTGGCGTCGCCCGCCGCGCATCCAGGTGACCGGCCGCGCCCGCGCGGGCAAGACGACGCTGCTGCAGGCGCTGGCGCTGATGTCGGCGGTGGAGACCGAACCGGTGGACGAGCCGGGCCGTCCCGATCCCGTACTCGACGGCGATCTCGTGGTGTATGTGGTGTCGGCGTCGCTGCAGGCCGCCGACCGCCGGATCCTGGCCGAACTGCCCCGAGACCGGACGATCGTGGTGCTCAACAAGGCCGACGCGATCGGTTCCCAGTGGTCCGAAGCCGTCACGACCGCCGACCAGATCGCCTACGGCCTCGGCGTGCCGGTCCTGCCGCTGGTCTCCGCGCTGGCGGTGCGCACCCGAGCCGGAACGCCGAGCGACGACGATCTGCGCACGCTGCGTCGCCACGCCGCCAACACCGATCCGAACTTCACCCTGTCGCCGGAACTGTTCACCGCCCCCGCCGCCGGTCCCGACGTGGCCGAGCGCACCGAGGTGCTTCAGCGCTGGGGCTTGTACGGGGTGTCGTGCGCGCTGGCGGCCCTGCGCTATGAGCCGGAACTCGGCCCGCGCGAACTGCTGCAGCTGTTGCACGCGGTCAGCGGTATCGATCCGGTGCACGATCTGCTGCATCGGCGCTACGAGCAGATCGGCGCCCAGCGCGGCGGCGCGTTCCTCGACGAACTCGCTCGCCTGGCCGCGCGCTCGGTACCGGGCGTCTCCGCGAGCGCGACCCGCGGCCGCGACCTGATCGAGGACTACCTCGCCGGCGACGAGGCCCTGTGGCTCGGCCTGCAAGCCGGCCTGGCCTGCCCCGACGTCCAACACCTGGCAACCGGTTACCCGGCCCCGCAACCCGCCGACGCCGACGACGCCCTGGCCCGAGCCCAGCGCTGGCGCGCCGTCGTCGCCAGCGACATGCCCGCACCCGCCCGCCGCGCCGCCGTCCGAGTCCACAACGGCTACGTCCGCATCTGGGAGCGAATGAGCAGTGCCGGCCTCTGACCCCACCCACCCAGCACCCCCCGCCGCCCTACCCCCCGACCCCCAGCCGCCAACACTCCGGCCCGGGGACTCGTCTTCCGCACCAGCGCCTCCCGCCGATTCGCCGGCAGCTGCGCCACCGGCTGTACCGGCCGCAGCACCGCGTCCCGGTGGTGCTGCTGAGCAGTCGGCTCATGCTGGGCCGTCGAGTCCGTCAGCCTCTGGGCCATCGACTTCCGCACCTGCGGAGTCCGCAGTGCCGTCGACTGGCGCATCCGCTGGGGCATCGACTCTCGCTGGTGACGGGGCGGGGGAGGAGCCGGTGTTGCCGTTGGAAGTGGCTGCGGTGGTGGCGCGGTGGAATCCGCAGGGGAGTGCGTTGTTGGAGTCGGTGCCGGTTTCGGGGGCGCCGGAGGTCGCGCATTCGGTGCCGGTCGCGTTGATCGGGCCCGCTGATACGAACACCACGTTGTTACGGACCGAGCTCGCGCGGTTCGAACCGCATATCGACCTGTCCGAGCCGCAGACCGATCCCGCGGTGCTGGTCGCGCCGCCGCCGGTGGCGCTGGTCCTGATCGATGCCGGTACCACGCTCGGGGCCGCGCTGCTGGATCTGGTGGGGCGGTTGCGGACCGGAGGTACGCGAATTGTGTTCGCTATGAACGGGATTCACGCTCATCCGGATTGGCGTACGGATTTCGAACGCAACCGGGCGCTGCTGGTTCCGGTGCTCGCCGCGGACCCGGACCTGGTGGCGGTTTCGGCGCGGCTCGCGGTGGCCGCCCGTGGTTCCGGCGACGCCGCGCTGCTGGACCGGTCGGGTCTCGGCGCCCTGCACGCGTATCTGACCCGGGCCGTCGGGGCCGGTGGCGAGGGTCGTGCGGCGGCGATCATCGCCCAAGTGCTCGGCGAAACCCGTCGGCGTATCCGCGCACAGGCCGAAACGCTGCGCTCGGGCGCGTCCGTGACGCAGTTGCGGGAGGAGCGCGCCACTCTGCTGGCCGCGCGCGACGGCGGCCGGGCGCAGGCCATGGCGGCGCTGCGCAACCGCCTGCACCTGGCCCGGGTGGATCTGCTGCACGATGTGGGCGCCCGGATCCGGGCGTTGAACGCCGCGGCCCGCACCGACGTCGAACGTCTCGCCCGCCGATCGGCCCGCGCATACCCGGACGACCTGCAGCAGTCGGTGAACCAGCTGACCGTCGAGCTGGATGCGGTGGTCGAGCAGCGCCTGGCGGAACTGACCCGCCAGCTGGAGTCCGGCGGCCCGGCAGCCGAATCCGCCCGTGAGCCCGTCCGATCGCGATCGGATCCGCCGCCGCGCCTGGGCCCCGACCTCGAGCCCCGGCATCGCGGCCTCGAGGACACGTTGATGATCGCCCTCGGCGCCTCCGCCGGTTTCGGGCTCGGACGGCTGGTCGTCGCGCCGCTGGCCCTGGTACCCGAACTCGACTACGCGACCGTCCCGGTGACCCTGGCCCTCGGCGGCGGCGTGGCGTACTGGGTCGTCCGGGCGCGCGGCCACCTCGCCGATCGCGCGCATCTGCGGCAATGGGTGTCGGACGCGCTGGTGAACGTCAAGGCGCAACTGGAGCAGCGGGTGGCGACCGCCTTGGTGGAGGCCGAATCCCGGCTCACCGATCAGGTGGTGCGAGCCACCACCGTGCGGGTGCTGGAAACCGATCGCCGGGTCGCGGAATTGGAACGACAGTTGCGCGAACTCTCTGCCCAGCAGCCCGCCCAAGTGGCCGCGTGCGAACGCGACTTGGCCGTTATCGACAAAGCCTTCCCGGAGTAAACAAGGATCGATACGGGGAGACGCGAAAGGGCGTGTGGCGGTCTCCCCACGCCGGCGTACCCGTGTGTGACGCATCACACGCTGTACGGATGCCGTGACGCCTATTAATAGGCCCGGACCACCTATGAGCCCCGGAAGTGCGGCATTACCGATCAGTATCCGTCCGTCCACACCTCCGATATGGAGGATTGCCGGGCATCTCGACCGGGTACCGAGTGAGCGACCCCATTCCGTACCTGGGGTCACATCGCGTTAACCTCTTAATCAAGGAACCTGGGCGTCCGCTTTCGTCCTTGTACGCCGCCCAGCCGGGGCGTGCTTTCGGCAAGCCGGAGCGGGTACCCACCGCCAACGGTGGCTCCCCCGGCGTCGCGGGCTGTGCCACAGCCCTCGAATCCACCCCTCAGAGCCGCCCGTCTCAGGAGAGTTTTCATGACCTCAGTGACCATTCCTGGTCTTCACGGATCCGATGGCACCGCACCGACGGCGCACGCAGGACTGCTGGCCTGGGTGCAGGAGGTCGCAGAACTCACTCAGCCGGACCGCGTCGTCTGGGCCGACGGCTCCGATGAGGAGTGGGACCGGCTGACCACCCAGCTGGTCGAGGCCGGCACCTTCAAGAAACTCAATGAGGCCAAGCGCCCCAACTCCTTCCTCGCGCTCTCCGATCCGTCCGATGTGGCCCGGGTGGAATCGCGCACCTTCATCTGCTCCCGCGACGAGGCCGACGCCGGCCCGACCAACAACTGGGTCGACCCGGCCCAGATGCGCAAGACCATGACCGACCTGTACCGCGGGTCGATGAAGGGCCGCACCATGTTCGTTGTGCCGTTCTGCATGGGTCCGCTCGGCGCCGCCGACCCGAAGCTGGGCGTGGAGATCACCGACTCGGAGTACGTGGTCGTCTCGATGCGGGTGATGACGCGCATGGGCAAGGCGGCGCTGGAGAAGCTGGGCGCCGATAAGCCGTTCGTGAAGGCGCTGCACTCGGTCGGCGCCCCGCTGGAGCCGGGCCAGGCCGACGTCCCGTGGCCGTGCAACGACACCAAGTACATCACCCACTTCCCGGAGGATCGCGAGATCTGGTCCTACGGTTCGGGTTACGGCGGCAATGCGCTGCTGGGCAAGAAGTGCTACTCGCTGCGCATCGCCTCGGCCATGGCGCACGACGAGGGCTGGCTGGCCGAGCACATGCTGATCCTCAAGCTGATCTCGCCCGAGAACAAGAACTACTACGTGGCCGCCGCCTTCCCGAGCGCCTGCGGCAAGACCAACCTGGCGATGATCCAGCCGACCGTGCCGGGCTGGCGCGCGGAGACCCTGGGCGACGACATCGCCTGGATGCGATTCGGCGAGGACGGCCGCCTGTACGCGGTCAACCCGGAATACGGTTTCTTCGGCGTCGCGCCGGGCACCAACCACAGCTCCAACCCGAACGCCATGGCCACCATGGACGCCGGCAACACCGTCTACACCAACGTCGCGCTGACCGACAACGGCGACGTGTGGTGGGAGGGCCTGGAGGGCGAGCCCGATCATCTGATCGACTGGAAGGGCAACGACTGGTACCTCCGCGAGACGGAAACCCTTGCCGCCCACCCGAATTCGCGCTACTGCACGCCGATGTCGCAGTGTCCGATCCTGGCGCCGGAGTGGGACGACCCGCAGGGCGTGCCGATCTCCGCGATCCTGTTCGGCGGCCGTCGCAAGACCACGGTGCCGCTGGTGACCGAGTCGTTCGACTGGCAGCACGGCGTGTTCATGGGCGCGACGCTGTCCTCGGAGCAGACCGCCGCGGCCGAGGGCAAGGTCGGCACGGTGCGCCGCGACCCGATGGCGATGCTGCCGTTCATGGGCTACCACGTGGGCGACTACCTGGACCACTGGATCAACGTCGGCAAGAACGCGGACGCGAACAAGCTGCCGAAGATCTTCTACGTCAACTGGTTCCGGCGTGGCGACGACGGCCGCTTCCTGTGGCCGGGCTTCGGCGAGAACTCGCGCGTGCTGGAGTGGATCATCAACCGCATCGAGGGCAAGGCCGACGCCGAGGCCACCGCGATCGGCAACGTGCCCACCGCCGCGCAGATGGACCTGGACGGCCTGGACGTGAACCCGGCCGACGTCGACGAGGCGCTGAAGGTCGACATCGGCGAGTGGCGCAAGGAGATCCCGCTCATCGAGGAATGGTTCGAGTTCATCGGTGAGAAGCTGCCCTCCGGCGTGCGCGACGAGTTCGAGGCGCTCAAGCAGCGACTGGGGTAATTCCCGGCCGATCGCGAAACTCCGCCGCCCGCACCGTCGTTCGTACGGGGCGGGCGGTTTCGTACGCCGTGCCGCAATCGTTGTGGGGTAATCGCGGTTGCCTGCTTTATCCTGGATGTGTTCTACGTCTCAGGACTGACCAGTTTCGACTGCCGGATATCGACTGGTCGACTGCACCGGTAGCCTCGAGGTTGCTCGCGGAGGGGTCCCCGCCGCGGTCGCACGGGGCTGAACGTGGAGAGGTGGGTGGTGGGCATGATCGATCCGACGTTCGAAGCCATGGTTGTCCCGGAGGTAGCCGGTCTTCGGCTGGACGCCCCGAGTACTCCGTTGCACCGCGCTGCGGGCCGTTTGCAGGACGTGTTGCCGCCGGGCTGGTGGGTGGAGGTCGTGGATGTGCCGCGGGGCGCCGGGCGCCGCCCGGAGCCCGTGCTGCGGATCCGGATGCCCGAGGACTGACGCGCACCATTCGCCACGCCAGTTCACAGCAGACACCCGAATATCGAAACCCTACCTGCCGGTTGGCTTTTCGCAGAACGCACTATTGCATTCCGGACGGTCGCAGAGCATGCTTAGAGCAATCTGCTTCGCCCGTTTGATTTTTCAAATGCAATCGCAGGGGAGTCCGAATCATGGCGGTGCAAGTGGTCGGGCGGTCATTGATGACCAGCGACCAGACCCCACATCAGGCGAGGTGTGTCGGCCAAGGGGGCTGGGTCGTCTCGTTCCTCCCGGGCCGAACACTGACCTTGGAGCAGGCCACCGCGGCGCTACAGGCGGCCGAAGCGGTCTCGGCCGTGCGCGCGTTGGCCGGCCGGGTGGGGCTCACTCCGCTGGAGACGGTCGGGCTGGCGATGCAGGAGCCACCGTGGAACGAGCCGTCACACACCGGCACGGGCCGCTTCTGGCGGCGCGGGCGGCCGGCCCACTAGCGGCTCAGCGCTTCGCCGCGACCACGACGAGGTTGCTGACCAGAAACTCCCGCAGTCCCGGCGTCCGGACCAGCCACCAAGCCCAATGCGGGTGGTAACGCGGGAAGGTAGCCATGATCCGCGCCCGGTCGCGGGCCTGGTCGGCCCAGCGCATGCCCTCGGCGGCGGTCACGACGAACAGTGAACGGCCGAAACGGTTCTTCGGCTCGCGGCCGTGCCTGCGCCGGTAGCGGCGTGCGGCGTACTCGCCGCCGAGATAGTGCCAGGGGCCGGTCTCGTGTCCGCCGAACGGGCCCAGCCAGACCGTGTAGGAGAAGATCATCAGCCCGCCCGGCTTGGTCACGCGCAGCATCTCGTCGGCCATCAGCCACGGCTGCGGGACATGCTCGGCCACGTTGGAGGAGAGGCAGATGTCCACGGCGTCGTCGCGGAACGGCAGCGCCATCCCGGAGCCGCGCACCGCGCCCGGCACGGTCAATCCGGCGGCGTGCATCTCGCTGGGATCGGGTTCCACCGGGATGTAGCGCGCGCCGGCGGCGGTGAACTCGTCGGCGAAGTAGCCGGGTCCGCCGCCCACGTCGAGCACCGTCGTGCCGGTGAGGTCGCGGCCGGTCAGATCGGCGTAGAAATCTCGCGTCAGTTCGACGGTGTCGACGGCGATGCCGCCGTAGAACAATGCGGGATCGGTCTGCTCATGACGAAAACTCCCGAGCAGCCGCAGTGATCGCCGCAAGGTGGCCCGTCGCGCGAACCGCACCCCCGTACTCCACATCCCCACTAGCCCGCGCACAGCGGATCAGTCTCGCACAACACCCGCCCATCCCACTTCCCGACCACGACGACATCATCGGGTCGCGCGGCTCGCCGGACGCCGGTACGTCGGTGAGGCGTGGATGACGCGGTGCGGACTGGTCGCCCTGGTGATCGCACTGATCTTGGGAGTGGGCTATAGGGTGGAGCGAACTGTCAGACGTCCGAGCGAGTACCACCTGGAGATGTGCCGTGCGCGATACCGGCTCCCGCGAACTCGATCCGGTTGCGCGGGGCGCATCCGGGCGCGGGCGTGGCGCCAGTGGGGTCGATCGGGGCGCGGCGGGGGACTCGGGCGTGCGTGAGGTGTTGCTGCTGTGCTGGCGGGACACCGGGCATCCGCAGGGCGGGGGGAGCGAGCGGTATCTCGAGCAGGTCGGTGCGCACCTGGCCGCGCGGGGGGTGAAGGTGACATTGCGGACCGCTCGCTACTCGGGCGCTCCGCGGCGTGAGCGGGTCGACGGGATCGATATCAGCCGGGCCGGAGGGCGCTACACCGTGTATCCGCGGGCGCTGGTCGCGATGGTGGCGGGGCGGTTCGGTATCGGACCGCTGCATGGGGTGCGACCCGACGCGGTGGTCGACACGCAGAACGGCATTCCCTTCTTTGCTCGGATCGCGACCCGCGCGCCGTCGGTCGTGCTCGTGCATCACGGGCACCGCGAGCAATGGCCGGTCGCGGGGCGGCTGGTGGGGCGGATCGGCTGGTGGATCGAGTCGCGGATGTCCCCGCGGGTGCATCGGCGCAACCAGTATCTGACGGTGTCGCTGCCCTCGGCGGAGGAACTGGCGGGGCTGGGCGTGGGTCGGGAGCGAATCGCGGTGGTGCGCAACGGCGCCGAGCCCATCCCGCGGCAGGCGCCGACCGGAGCGCCGGGGAGCCGGACCGCCCATCCGAGCATCGTGGTGCTGTCGCGGCTGGTGCCGCACAAGCAGATCGAGGACGCGCTGGCCGTCGCGGCGGAGTTGCGCCCCGCCCTTCCGGGCTTGCGGCTGGATGTGGTCGGCGACGGCTGGTGGGCCGACAACCTGAAGAGTCGCGCGCACGAACTAGGCATCGCCGACGCGGTGACCTTCCACGGTCATGTGGACGAATGCCGCAAACATGAATTGCTCTCTCGCGCTTGGGTTCACGTGTTGCCCTCGCGCAAGGAGGGCTGGGGTCTGGCCGTGATCGAGGCCGCTCAGCACGGCGTACCGACGGTTGGCTATCGCAGCTCGCGCGGTCTCACCGATTCGGTGGTGGACGGTGTCACCGGCATGCTGGTCGACGACGCCGCTCAGTTGGCGGAGGCGGTGGGTGAACTGCTCGACTCCGCCGAATCCCGCACCGTCATGGGCGAGAAGGCCCGTGCTCGTGCCCGCGAATTCTCCTGGGAGCAAACGGCTAACGGGGTGTTCGAGGTGCTCGCGGCGGCGGTCGGCGGGCGATATGTGTCGGGTCTGGTCGGCGGGCGTTCGGAAGATCCGGATTAGCTCATCGCTCGGGCTTCACGTGCGCGTTCGGGTCTGCGCCGACGGGGCCGAGGGATTTCGGAAACGGCGCAGGATTCGCCGACCGACCAGGGGCGCAGGTCCGACGACGAGTAGCAGCGCCCAGAGAAGATGCGCCGCGGCGGCGATATGCCGGTGCGTGCCTTGGGAGTTCGTCGTGGGATCGATCGCGCCCGGAACTCGATAGAGAGCCAGATCGGCGTCAGCGTAGACCGGATTCAGTTGGGCAAGCGTGGTTTTCGAATCACCCAGCGGCCCCGGCGTGTTTCGTTCGACCAGCACCCATCCGACTCCGCGGGCGGCCAGGTCGGGCGCCGCACCGCCGTGCAGCAGTAACCGCTCGACCTCGTGCGCGCGGTCGCCCTCACCACTGACCACGCGACCGCGAACCGGCAGCTCACCGGTTTGCAGTACGTCCTGCGGCAGCATGCGCGGGGCCGGATCGAGTACGGGGGCATGCCCGCTGTAGGGGAACTTTCGGAACATGCCGCCCGGCAGCACCGCGACATCGCCCGGCCCGTCGACCAGCCCGGCGACGCGCTGCCAGCCCGGCGGATAGTGCACCGGGCGCAACTCGCCCCCGACACCCCAGGCGAGGTCGGGCAGTGTGAGTACCAGTGCGGCAATGAAAAATGTTGCGGTCGCGGGTGTTCCGAGGGTGCCGCCCCAACGCCGCCCCAGGCCGGCGACGGTTCGGCATCCCGCCGCGGCGCACAGGGCGAAGGCGGGCATCGCCAAGGCGACGTATTTCTGTGTGTCTCTGAGCAATCCGGCACCGGGAATCCCGGTAACCAGCGACTCGCCGATGCGCAATCCCCAGCCGGTGGCGCCGAGCGCGGGCAGCGCCACGGCCACGACCGCCACCAGCAACAGCGCCCGGCGAACGTGCCGAGTGCCGGCGTCGCCTACCGCGGCCACCCGCCGTGCACCCACGGCGACCACCGCGAGCAACACGGCCGTCCCCACCAGCGCGAACAACGTTGTGCGCGAGGAAGGTACGGCATCCGAATTCCATATCCCGCCCAGCCCGGCGAGACTTCCCACGGTCGCCAACCCGGGCTCGGCCCGTGCCGCGAACGCCGCAACCCCCGCTGGATCAGAAGGCTCTGCCCCCGCTCCAGACAACGCGGTCGCCACCAGCCACGGTGCCGAGGCAACACACCAAATCGCCAGCACCCCAACAGCATTTCGCCACCCGGCCACAACAAGCGCCACACACCCCGCAAGCACCGCTCCCGTAGGGGTCAACCCGGCCGCCGCGAGACAGCCCCCCAACCCCAGCCACGCATAAACCGCGGGAGTGCCCTCAACCACCAGTTTTCGTGCAGCGGGACGAGATGTCGTCTTGTCCGAATGACCTTGTGCGGTGGTCGAGATGGCCTCGGAGGCGCCGGACTCGCCGCTTCGAGGGGAGCGGAGATCTGCCCTGCACCGGATGCGCTGAGCCGCGAGCACTGTCCAGGGAAGGGCGGCGTATCCGGTCAGCAGACTCCAGTGCCCTTGGAGGAGGCGCTCGGCGACGTAGGGATTCCATATCGCCACGGTCGCCGCGACCAACTGGGGTGCGGTCGACACCCGGAGGAGTCGGCGGGCCAGGATCGCGGCGCCCCAGCCCGCCGCCCACAGCGCCGCCACCAGGATGACCTTGACCGCGATACCGCCATCCACGACCGTCGATACCACGGCCAGCAGCGCGTCCTGCGGTACAGCTCGCGGCGCGGCATCCCCCAGCCCGAGCGCCGAATCGGTGAGATACGACCGCGGCGTGCTCACCGCATCCCGCAGCAACAGATAGCCAGGCCCGAGCAATGGCCCGGCCACGATCAGGGCCAGCACGAGACTGTAGGCAGCGGGCACGATCCGCCCGCCCCGCACCCAGCCACCCGCGATCACGCTCAGCCACCCTACGTGCCGGTCGATACCCAGCGCGCCTGGGTCTTACCCGCCGCGCTTGCGTCGGCGAGTGCGCGTCGGTAATCGCATCGCCACCGCCCGCTCGAGCGCGGCGACGCATGCCGACCTCGAGCAGAGGGAGCAGGTGGTGTATGGCCGCGGGGGTCGGCCAAGACGGGTCGGATGTTGGGGGTGGGGCGCGGGTGGGAGCATGGCGGGATGCTTGGTCAACGTCGTCTGCCTGTGGTTGCGGATTTGACGTTGGTTACGGCGGGGGCGATGACGGCGAATGTTGCCGGGTATTTGTTGCAGTTGCTGGCGGGGCGGTGGCTCGGGGTCGGGGGGTACAGCGAGTTCGCGAGTCTGCTGGCGGTGCAGTTGCTCTGTGCCGTCCCGGCGTTGGCTTTGCAGAATGTGGTGGCGCGGGAGTTGGTGCGGGGTGCGCCGGTTGCGGTGGTACGGGTGCTGGGGTGGCGGTGTGCGGCGATCGTGGCGGGTATCGCCGCGGTGCTGGTTCCCGTTGTCGCGGTGGTGCTGCACGTGAGTTGGGTTGCCGCGGCCGGTGCGTTGGCCGCGGCGCCGATGTTGGTGTTGCTGTCGGGGGAACAGGGTGTGCTGCAGGGCGGGCGGCGGTTTCGTTCGCTGGCAATGGTTCTCGGGGGTGCGGGGATCGCCCGGGTCGCCCCGGCGCTGGTGGCTTTGGCCCTCGGAAGTACTGCGGCCGTCGCCCTGTGGGGTACCGCGTTGGGCTTGGCGGCCGCCGCCGTCGGCGCAAGACGCGCTGCCGTGAACATGAACTTGCCCACGGACTCCGGGTCCGGGGGATGGGGTGGTGTGCTGCCCGTGCTGCGGGCCGCGCAGGTGCAGGCGGCGTTGATGGCGTTGTCTTCGGCCGATTTGATCGTGGCCCGGATTGTGCTGGACGACGCGGATGCCGGGCGGTACGCGTTCGGCGCGATCGCTACCAAGATCGCGTTCTGGTTGCCGCAGGCGGTGGGGGTGGTGCTGTATCCGCGGATGGCGCAGCCGCGGCATTCCACTCGCGCGGTGCGGGACGCGCTGGGAGTGCTGTCGGCGATCGGCGTGGTGGCTGTGATCGGCGCGGCCGTCTGTGCGCCGCTGGCTCCGTTGTTCGCCGGGCAGGACTACGCGCCGATCGAGAACTGGCTGTGGTTGTTCGCGCTCGACGGCGCGCTGCTGGCTCTCCTGCAAGGCGCGCTCCTGTCGGCGATCGCGGCCGACCGCACCGCGCCCGCCGCCGTCACCTGGGCCGGACTGGCCGTCGAGATCGCGATCATGCTGACCCTCGCGCGCTCGCTACCGGCGCTCATCGGCACGGCCACCGCGGTCGCCGCGATCACCACCGCGGTGATCGTCACGGTCGTGCTCCGCGCGGCCCGAAGCCGCGATCCCCATCCCGCCCACTGATTCCACAGCCGCCGGGCGTGGAAAACGAAGCGGCTCCCCGGCATTCGCACGGGGAGCCACCTGTGAGCGGAAGGACCTACTGGTTCCCGCTGAGATTGATCTGCTGCGTCGGAGCGTCGGCGACATCGGCCCCCGGCCCCGGATCGTTCGGCCGGCGCCGCTGCACCAGCCGTCCGGGCTGACCCGAGTCACCGCCACCCCGCAGGCCCAGCACCAGACCGATGATCAGCGCGATCACGCCCACGACGGCGAACACGATCGGCAGGATGCGGCGGTACAGCGACAGCTCGTCCATGTACTTCTTCGCCTCGGAGACCTGCGACGTGACCGTGTTGTCATCGAAGACCAGGGTGGTCTTCAACGCGGTGACCTCGGGCTTCTCGGTGCGGCCGTAGTACATGTGCAGCTGCTCGGAGCCCTTGATGATGGTGCCGGTCTCGGGCTCCACCCAGATGTCGCGGGTGTTGGTGTAGTACCGGTCCATGGTGATCGTCTGGTCGCCGCCCTCGACGCCCCACTTGGTGGCGGGCAGCGCCAGCCGGTTGGTCGGCGAGTTGGCGACCTTGGCCAGATCGGTGGCCGGGATCTGCTGCTGGAAGTGGTAGACCTTCAGATCGTTGATCTCGGTCTCCTCGACGAAGTTCAGGTCGAAGGTCTTGCGCGCGTTGATGTCGAAGTACGGGTAGGTCTGCTTCTCGGTGCCGATCGGGAACCGGTACTGCAAACCGGTGTGCTGCACCGGCTCCGCGACACTCTCGCCCTTGCTGTTCACCGTCGACGCGATCGAACCGTTCGGGTCGGTGTCGACCGGCTCGCCGGTCTTGCGGTCCACGGTGACGCGGTCGATGGTGGCGCTCAGCAGGCCGGTGTCGCCCTGCTTGTCGATGTTGCGCAAGGTCTGACCGGCCTGGATGGTCATCTCCGACTTGTCCGACGGATCCTCGACGGTGAGGAACCGCTGCGAGAGCAGCCGGACGTTCTGATCGACCTTCGCGGCGCCGTCGCCCGAGGTCAGCGACTTGGAGTCGAGGACCTCGCTGGGCGCGTCGGCCTTGTTCTTCGCGATGGTGGTGATCTCGATGTCGAGGGGAGTCTTGGCCAGCTGGCCGACGGCGTAGGTCGGGACCAGCAGCGCTGCCACGATCAGCAGCGTGCCGAGTCCCACGAGCAGGCAGGCCACCGTCCTCTTGGTTCCGGCACTGAGTGCCATGCAAACTCTCCTCGTCGTCGAACAGGTCGTTCCGGGAACACTACGGCCGCGCGCGGCGTTCGTGAGCCCCGACACTAACAGTCCGGTCCGTTCGCCTGCCGAGCTGAGGCCCGAAATTTGGTGAATCCTACGGCGGAATATCGCCGCGTGCGCGGAGGCGGCAGACTGGAGCCCGATGAGCACGTCCGTGACACCGCATACCGGGTCTCCTGCCGTCGACTCCCCGGCGGCAGCGGCATCGGAGACGCCTGCGGCCGCACACGATTCGCCCGCGGGACGCCGGACGTTCGTGCCCGCCCTCGAGGGAATGCGCGGGCTGGCGGCGCTCGGCGTGGTGCTCACCCATGTCGCCTTCCAGACCGGGGCGACGGGCATGCCCGTGCTCGGCCGGGTGTGGGGCCGGTTCGACATGGCGGTGGCTGTGTTCTTCGGGCTGTCCGGATTTCTGCTGTGGCGGCCACACGCCGCGGCAGCGCGCGGGCTCGGGACGGCTCCGTCCGCTCGTCGCTATCTCCTGCATCGCGCGGCCCGCATTCTGCCCGCGTACTGGGTGGTGGTGTGCGCGGTGCTGATCCTGCTGCCGTCGGCGGCGCATTCGGCCGGGTGGCGGGTGTGGGGCGCGAATCTCGCACTGCTGCAAGTCTTCGTGCCGCTGACGCTGACCGACGGGCTGACCCAGATGTGGAGTCTCTCGGTAGAGGTGGCCTTCTATCTGGTGCTGCCGATCCTGGCGTTCGCGGTGCTGCGACTGCGAGGGCCGTTGGCGCACTGGCGAATACCCGTGGTGCTGGCGCTGGGAGTGCTGAGTCTGGGATGGAACTTCCTTCCCGTGCCCACGCCCGACGCCATCCACTCCGACAACTGGCTGCCCGGCTACCTGCCGTGGTTCGTGGTCGGGATGCTGCTGGCGGAGCTGGTCGAGGGCGGTGCCGTGCGGCCGTCGGCGGCGAGGTGGCGGCGGATCACCGGAAACCGCTGGGTCATGTGGACATCGGCGCTGATCGCCTTCCTCTTGTCGGCCACCGATCTGGCCGGGCCGGAGGGGCTGGAACGCGGTGCGCCGTGGCAGTACGCGATGAAGATGGGGCTGGGCGCGATCGTCGGATTCGGGCTGCTGGCGCCGCTGGTCCTGGGCGGTCGGCCGCATCGCCTGCTGGAGAGCCGGGTGGCGGCCACGATCGGACGCTGGTCCTACGGCATCTTCATCTGGCATCTGGCGGTGCTCGCCATGGTGTTCCCGATCTTCGGTTTCATCCCCTTCCAGCGCAGTTTCCTGCATGTACTCGCGTTGACCGTCGCCTTCACGCTGCCGCTGGCGGCCGCCAGTTACGCCTTGATCGAGGAGCCTGTCCGGCGTTGGGTGAAGCAGCGCTTCGGGTGATCGCTCAGTCGCGACGGCGCGGGGGGAGTGCGGCGATACCGACCGCGACGACCGCGGCCAGCGCGGGTAGCTGGACCCAGACCGAACCGCCCAGATAGCCCTCGGGCGAGCGCCAGGGGCCGGTGGACAGTGCCGCCATCGACAGCATCGTCCCGGCGCCCGCGACGCCGACCAGTACGCGAGGCATGATCCCGCTCGCGAATCGTCCGGCGACGAGACCGGCTGCGGCCAAGGCGATTCCGATCGGGCCGGCGATCACCAGCACCGCCGCGGTCAGCGCGACCATGCCCGGCACCCGGCCCTGCCATGGACGCGGCGGCCGATCGGCGGCCTCGGGTGTCGCGCCACGACCGCGCCACGGAACCGCCAGCGCCAGTAGCGGGAGCAGTAATAGCAGCCCGCCGAAGATGGCGAGGCGGTACCAGCGGTCGGTGGGGAACTCGACGGTGATCGCGCCGCGCGCATCCGGCGGCACCAGCCAGGCCTGTTCCCACCCATCCGCCACGACCGGCCGCAAACTGTGCCCATCGGCGGTATGCGCGCGCCAGCCCACATTCGAACTCAACGGAAGAACCAACAGTCGAGTGCCGGGCGCAGCCGAAACCGCCTGCGGCACGGCATCACTCCGATTCAGAAGCAGTTCATCGACCGAGAACAGATCGGTAGGAGCAACAGCCACGTCCACCCGTCCGCCGGGGAGGGCGACATCACCCGAGTCCGGCGAGGTATCCCCTTCCCCGACAAGGTCTCCCATGCCACCCGGTTCCGTCGAGCGGTGGTCCTCTGTCGCGGAATCATCCCCCCGGGCCGGCTCGACGTTGTCCACAGCGCATACCTGGGCAGGGACCGGGGCGCCGGAGCGGAGTTCGTCGGCGGTGGCGGTGACGGTGGTGTGGAGGACTTTGCCCGCTACCGCCAGGGTTGGACCGTGGGCGCAGTCGACGGTGACGGGGCGGTCGGGCGGGGCGGGCGGGGGGTAGTCCGGGCCGAGTACGGAGATTTCGGCGAGGCCCGGGGGTTGCTGCTGGGTGAAGCCGAGGGCGTTGCGGTCCAGTACCGACTTCCAGGCGTCGATGCTGACTTCGATGCGGTCGGTGACCCGAGGGTGCAGGGTCAGTGTCGCGGGCGTGCCGGGCTCGGTGTCGTCGGAGATCTCGCGAACCTGCGGTCCGTCACCGAGATTCACCGCGACCGAGGTCGGGGGAGCGGGCAGCGCGCCGAGCGACGGCGTCACCTCGAGACCCGTCACCAGCTCGGGTCGCGGTAGCTCGAGGGTGAGCGTCGGTTTCGGCCCGGCGGGGTTGCGGACCGTCTCCTCGGGCGCCGTCCAACTGGTGCGCACATCGCCGTCGGTGGCCGCGAACGCGGAACCACGCAGGTCGCCGACGTCGGCCTGGCCGCGGGCGATCGGGCGGTCCGGATCGGTCAGCAGCGCCTCCAGCGCCGGACCCTGCCGGGTGCGGACGGTCAGCTGCGGCGTCACATCCGTCGACGCCGGAACGTCGAGGGTGCGCTGGAAGGCCCCTGGTTCCTCCGCGGACAGCGCCAGCCCCTTGCTGCACCGCACCCGGTCGGGCGCGTCGAAACACCCACTGCGACCGGGGAATTCCTGTCCGAGCGACCATCCCGCGACCGGCGCGCCCACCGGCGTCGGCGGCAGCACGGTGCGGTGCCGGATGTCGACGGGCACCGGCACGTCCGGATTCGAGTAGTCGGTGAGCCCGAACTCGCTGATGCCGAACTGGCCGCCGGCCGTACCGCCCTCGGTGCGGGTCGCCATGATGCGCAGCCAGTCGGTGCGCCCCGGCGGCAGCGAAACGGACACGGGCACACCGGGTTCGGAGATGCGTGCCGCGACGGTCCCGTTGTTGGTGCGCACCTCGATCCACTTCACCGGATCCCCGATCGCGGCCCGAGTGGTGGTCACCTGGAGCGACCCGGAGCGGATCGGCCGGTCGAGATCGAGCCGAAGCCATTGCCCCACAGCGTGTTCGGCGCTGTTGCTCAGCCAGGCCGTGGATGTGTCGCCGTCGACCGCCGCCGCGGTGGAACTGCCGGGCGCGGCGCCACCGAGCTGAGTGGCGTCGGCGGCGGAACTGGAGGCGGTGACGGTCGCCCCCGACCACTCGCCCACCACCGGGGCCGCGCCGGGCACCGGATAGTCCGGCACCAGGTTGTGGGTGCGCCGCGCGTCGGTGGGCGCGCGCAGCGCCGAGTCGTGGTTGTCGACGCGGCCGAAGTCGGCCTCCCGGTCCATCGGGGTATCGGTGACCGTCACCGCACCACCGGACAAACCGGCCCGCGCGGCGTCCGACGCCAGCAACGTGGGAATCCGCGACTCACCGCGGCGCAGTCGCTCGAGCGCTTCGGGGCCGCCCTGCACGACGGGCACCGAATCCAGCGGCACGCTGTACGCGCCCGGAAACGCCGGGGGCGCACCGGGTCCGCTGCGCACCTCCGCGGGCATCCCGGGCCGCGTGGCCTCGACCCGGTAGATCTCGACAGCCGGATACGCCGGTCGCAGATCGCCGTCGGCGACCAGCCCGTCCCCGTGCCCGACCTCGATGTCGCTGCCGAACTCGGCCACCTTGGTGAGACCGGGCGAGTGCTCGACGGCCTGGTGCGCGAGCATCGGCCGGGTCGACCGCGAGGTCTCGGGGTCGAGATCGTTGCGCAGCACCACGACTCCGATGCCCTGCGCGAGCAACGTCGGCGCCAGTCCCGTCGACGGACGGCCGTCGGCGATCAGGCGCTGCACCGAATCCATCGCCCGGATCGCGCCCGGCGGCGTGAGCGGCACCGCGTCGCGCACCGCCCACGGCGTCCGCGCGAGCGCCTGTAATGGTTCGTCGCGGGTCAGTCCCCAGATCTGGCTGCCGAACGGCGCGCCCGGAACGACCAGCGCCCGGGTGTCGGAGGCGTTGTGCGCCAGCCATTCCGACGTCTGCCGCCAGTACGGCGGGACCTCGTCGTAGGCGCCGCGCGGCGCGAGCTTGCTGGTCCAGGCCAGCGAGGTCGACAGTGCCAGCGCGGTCAGGATCAGCGCCGCCACCGCGACCAGCCGGTCCCGCTCCGGATGCGCGAAGGCCCGCCGCCACACCGGCATCGGCACCGACGCGGGCAACGGCACCCGCCGCAGCAGGTGCGCGATCCCGATTACCAGCGGTATCCGGATCAGCGGCTCGAGCTTGTGCACATTGCGCAGCGGCGCCCCGCCGGAATCGAGGAAGATCCGCACCTGCTCGGCGAACGGACCGCCGATCTCGCCCACGTATCCGGCGCAGATCCCGACCAGTCCGACGATCAGGATCAGCGCGAACCGCCCCCGATACGGCATCGACCGCAGCGCCAGCCCGGCCAGTCCCGCCGCGGCCAGCAGTCCGGTCGCCAGCACGGCCGCCGGTTGGGTGACCAGTACCGCTCCGGCGATGCGTTCCGGGGAGACGAACGGCGTCCAGCTGTCGGTGCCGCGCAACACTTCACCGAGCGAGGCCCACTGCGTCGTCACGCCCGACGATTCGATGTAGTCCAGGAACGGCGGGCTCACCCGGCCGAGCAGCAGCAGCGGCACCACCCACCAGAACGTGGCGAGTACCAACAGCGGAATCCACGCCCGGGTGAAGCGCCACCAGCCGCGATCCGGCCGATACGACAGCCACCACAGCGCCGCCGGCAGGAACGCGGCCGCCGTCGCCACCGCGTTCACCGCCCCCATCAGTGCCAGCGCCAGCGCACTGCCCGCGGGCGAGAGAGCGCCGCGCCGCCGCATCCCCCGAACCGTTCCGAGCGCACAGGGCGCGAGTAGTACCCACGGCGCCAGCATCATCGGCAGCGTCTCGGAGGAGATCGATCCGAGCGTCGTCAGCACCCGCGGCGACAGCGCGAACGCCAGCGCCGCCACCACCCGCGAGCCCCGGGAACCGATGCCCAGCACCTCGCACAGCCGCACGATGCCCCAGAACCCGGCCAGAATCAGCAGCGCCCACCAGATTCGCTGCGTCACCCAGGCCGGTAATCCGAGTATGTGCCCGAGCGAGAAGAAGGCGCCGTGCGGGAAGAAGTACCCGTAGGCCTGATTCTGCACCTGCCCCATCGGGGCCTGGCTGCTCCACAGATGCGCGGCGCGCGCCAGGAAACCCAGCGGATTCTGGGCGAGATCGTATTTGGTGTCCGCGACGGTCCGGCCGGGCGCCTGCAGAAAGGTCAGCAGGAACGCGACGACGACCGTACCGGCGAACCAGCGCCGGCCCAGCGGCGCGGCGCGGTCGGGATCGGCGGCTAGGGGAACGGTCGGCGACTCAGCGAGAGCCGTACTCAACGTTGTTCAGCAGCGACGACGACGCATCACCGCTGCGATCGACCTCGGGCCGCGAGTTCTGCTGTGCCGCCATGGTGATGACGAATACCGCGACCAGCCCGAGCAGCGCTCCGGCGACGGCGCTCACGGCACCAGGGACGGCAAACTTCATCGCGGGACTCCCATACATCGACGCAGGCGTATTCCGAGTCAACCTACAACATGAACCCGCGAACGGGGCGGGTGCGGCCCCGAACGATGCGTCAGCGGTCCGGCAGCGCGCAGCGCAGCCCGCCGAGCAGGGTGCGGAGCTTGGCGGTGGTCTCGTCCAGTTCGGTGCGCGGATCCGAGGCCGCGACGATGCCGCCGCCGCCGAACGCGCGGACCGTGCGGCCGTCGGCGGACAGTTCGGCGCAGCGGATCGCCACCACCCACTCGCCGTCGCCGCGCGCGTCGCACCAGCCGACCGCGCCGCCGTAGAAGCCGCGGTCCTCCTCGGTCTCGAGGATGGTCTCCATGGCCAGGTCCGTGGGGGTGCCGCAGACCGCGGGCGTCGGATGCAGCAGCATAGCCAGGTCCAGTGCGGTGGTGCCGGGGTCGCGCAGCCGCCCGCGGATGGGCGTGGCCAGGTGCCAGACCTCGCCGGTGCTGATCAGTTCGGGGCCCTCGGGGATGGTCGTTTCGTCGCACACCAGGGCCAGCCGCTCCCGGATCCAGTCGATGACGAAGGCGTGCTCGGCCCGGTTCTTGCTGTCGGACAGCAACTCCCGCGACACCTCGGCATCGGTGTCCGGATCCGGGTGCCGGGGCGCGGTGCCCGCCAGCGGGCGCAGCGTCACGGTGTCGCCGTAGCGGGCCACCAGGACCTCCGGAGTCGCGCCGACGAGGGTCGCCCCCGAGCGGCCCGCCGGGGACAGATCCACCGCGAAGACATTGGCGCGCGGATGCCGGGCCAGCAGGTGCCCCGCCACCACCACCGGGTCGAGCCGCGCGTCGGCCTCGGCCAGCAGCGACCGCGCCGCCACCACCTTCCGCAGCGGTTGCGCGGCGTCGGACAACTGCTCGACCAGCTTGGTCACCCGCGCGATATGCTCTGCGGCGCTGGGTATCTCGGTGATCACCTGCACCCGGGGCAGCGCCGGGAGCGCCGCCGGGCGCCAGGGTCCGGCGGTGTGTTCGACGTGTTGCGGCTCGCACAGCGCGGCGGCCCGGCGCGGATCGAATGCCAGCGCGCCCACGACCAGTTCGGCGCCCTCGCGCAGGGCGGCGGCCGCTCGACGCGCGTCGTCGAACGCGCGCCGGGTGCCGCTGGTGCGCATCACGCTCCCGGGCCGAGCCAGCAGAAAACCGTCCATGATTCACCGACGATAGCCCGCGGCTCCGGGCCCGGCGCGGGGGAAGCGACGGAGGTCTCACTGTGTTCGCGCGCACCCGGCGGTGGCGTGTGGCAACCCCTCAGTGCGCCTCGGCCGGATCCCGGCCCGGGGGCACCAGCAGGATCGGCCGGTGACAATGCTTGAGCACGGCCTCGGCGACGCTGGAGTGCAGCAGCGCGCGGATCCCGGTGGCGCCGCGGGTGCCCGCCACGATGATGTCGACATTCAATTCGTCGGCGACATCGACGATGGCATTCCAGATCGTCGAGGTGCATTCCGCGGTGCGGGCCTCGGCGTTGAGCCCGGCCAGTTTGGCCAGCCGGACGCCCTCGGAGTTGATGTGCCGGGCATCGACGTAGGCGACGTCCTCGATGTCCTCGTCGGGCATCCACTCCGGCTGCATCACTCCGGACAGGCCCGACAGCCGGGCGGCCTGACGCACCATCGGTTCCCACGCGGTGAGCACCACCGCTCTGGTCGCGGACAGGAACCGACCCGCATACTCGACGGCCCGCTTGGCATTCTCCGATCCGTCGTAGGCAATGAGCATCGTGTCGCAGGGCATAGCGAACCTCCTGGGTCCCGTGCCTCGGCTGTGTTTGCGAGAGTACCCCGGCCGACCTGTAGAAATGCGGATCTCGCGCCCGCTTGCCAGGCATGCGCCGGAGGCCGGTCCGACGGCCGTCCGCGCCGCGAATGATTGTGCGTGCCGTCACCGATACCGGCGGGTTGCCGAAATTCGGGTATCCGTCGATGGGCATGCGACCGGTCCGCTAACCACCCGCAGCCCCCCGTCGCGACCGAACGGTTTGCGCCGCAAGGGTTTCAGACCGCCCGTTCGCTATTCCGCCTCTACGAAGTCGTATCTGACAATTTGCGAGTGATTCACCGAAACGGCTGCGTACGACGGGACTTTCGGTCTTCACTGGATTATCCCGACGCCGGGCAGCGGCGCGGTGCCGGAAATCGAAACCGAACGAGGTCGACCTTGCGGTTGGAAGAACTTGCTACTCCCCAGGATTGGGCCCGGGCGTATCGGTCGCTGTTCGGCCTACCGCGGGTGCACGTCACCGTGCCGGGATTCGTGGTGCTTCCGCTGGTCGACTCGATCGCGGCGGTCAATACCCCCGAACCGCTGGGCGCGCTGATCCTCGGTGAGCTGACCGTGCGCGGCATCCCCGGACCGGTGCTGGTGCGCGAACGTCCGCCGCGCCGGACGTTCCTGGCGGTCTTCGATGGGTACCCCTCCCTCGAACATACCGTCCAACTGGAGCGTCACGGCGTGGATATCGGCCCGCATCGCAGCAACGTCATCCTGCCGACCGGTTTCGGGCGGCATACCCACGAGGGTCGCTGGTGGGCGCGTGCGCCGCAGCGCGATGAATCGCTGCCGCTGCTGTCGGAGGTCGTCGCGGCGGTCATCACCATCCTGTGAAAGTCATGGAACCGATCGAATCGGCCTTCTTCGGCCACCCCGAGGGTGACCCGCGCGCCCTGCTGTACTTCGAATGGCTGCAACGGCGCGAATCCGGCTACGCCGTAGCCGATTTCGCGGAAGAGGTGCGCGACCTGACGCATACCGCGCTGCCCAACAGCGCGGCGTGCTGGCGGCTGCTCGACCGCATCGAGGCGGCCCCGCGCGACCCGCGCTGGCCCTACGACGAGATCGCCGAGGACATCGCGGCCGAGCCGATCTCGAGCCCGTCGCAATCGGGCAACCGGCTCTACGACCGCGTTCTCGGCGGCTGGCTGGGCCGCTGCGTGGGCTGCACGCTCGGTAAACCGCTGGAGAACGGGTTCCGGTGGAGTCCGCGGTCGATCCGCGCCTACCTGGAGTGGGCCGACGCCTATCCGCTGACGGACTACGTGCCGGTGCTCAGCCCGATGCCGGACGGCTTCCGGCTACAGCGCAGTTGGCCGGAGTCGACCCGCGGCCGGGTGGACGGCTGCCCGCGCGACGACGACCTCGACTACACCGTGCTCGGCTTGGACCTGCTGGAGCAGCACGGCACCGGATTCACCGCCGCCGACGTCGCCGCCGAATGGCTGGAACGGCTGCCGTTCCTGCAGACCTACACCGCCGAGCGGGTCGCCTACCGCAACCTGATCGACGGCTGGGTTCCGCCGGCGACCGCCCGGCACCGCAACCCGTACCGGGAATGGACCGGCGCGATGATCCGCGCCGACATCTACGGCTATGTGTGCCCGGAGGATCCGGTGCGCGCGGCGACGCTGGCGGCCCGCGATGCCTCCGTCTCACACACCGGCAACGGCGTCTGGGCGGCGATGTGGGCGGCCGCGCTGATCGCCGCGGCCTTCGGCGCTGCGGATCCGGCGGCCGCGCTGACCGTGGCGCAGCGGGTGATCCCGGAACGGTCGCGGCTCGCGGTGGCGCTGGCGCAGGTGCTGGACGACCATCGCCGCGGCGTCGGCTGGGAGCAGGCGGTGCGGACGATCCACGCCCGGCACGGGCACTACAACTGGGCGCACGCCATCGGCAACTGCTGCCTCGTGAGCGCCGGATTGCTCTGGGGCGCAGGTGATTTCACCGCGACGGTCGCGCTCACCGTGCAGGGCGGCTGGGACACCGACTCCAACGGCGCGACCGCCGGTTCGGTGGCCGGAGTCCTGTTGGGCGCGGGTGCGATCCCGCGGCACTGGATCGCGCCCCTGCACGATCGGCTGCGCACCGCGGTCTCCGGATACGACGGAGTCAGCATCTCCGCACTGGCCCGCCGCACCTTCGATCTCGCCCGCCAGCAGGTCGCCTGCGGGTGAGGGGGCGTGCGGCTCGTTGACACCTCTTGACAGCTGTGTCAGGCTCGGTCGGTCTCGAGACCACATACGGGGGTTGCGGTGAAACTGCTTGCGATGTCGACGTGTGCTGCGGCCGTGGCGATTTCGGTGGGAGCCGCGGTGGTGTCCGGCGCCGGAGCCGCGTCCGCCCGGCCGTTCGGCCCGCTGACCTGCGCCGCCCAGCCCGAGGACAGCCGGATCGTGACGACGTGTGTCAACGACGACGACGCGCCCGGCAATGTGGGCATGCAGGCGCTGTGCACGAATCTCCGTATCTTCTGGCTCGGCTATGTGGCAGAGGCGAATACGACGCAGCAGTTCATCGAGGACTGCGGTCCGGGCGCGCACCCCATCCTGTGGAATGCGCAGGGCTTGCCGGCATGGCAGGCCCAGCAGGAGCAACAGGAATGGCAGCGCCGACAGCAGCAGGACGAGCTGGATCGGTTGCGTGATCGGCAATTGCAGAACCAGGCCTGCCCGCCGGGAACAACTCCCGGAACGATGAACATGGGCCGCCTCTGCTGATCGGCTGTCTCGAAGGTCAGTCGCTCCCAGTGGCGTAGTGGATCCAGTCGAGCCCGTCGGCGTCGATCTCGTCCAGATGCGCCGCGCGCACCAGTCCCAGGCGCTCCGCCACCCGCACCGAGGCGGTGTTCCCGGGCCGGATCCTGGCCACGACGGGCAGCGTGGGCAACCACTGCCGAGCCCACTTCACCACGATCCCGGCGGCTTCGGTGGCGAGCCCGCGTCCCCACGTCTCCGATCCGAACCGATAGAACAGATTCAGCCCCGGCTCCCCTTTGAACCGCGCGGTCCGCAACCCGCAGAACCCGAGCTGCGCCGCTTCCCCCCGATACCGCACCACCCAGTACCCGTACCCGAGCCGTCCCCACTGCTCGTCCCACTGATCGAACAGCCGCAGCGCCTCGTCCCGGTCCGCCACCGTCGACACCCAAGGCTGCGGGTCCCCGCAAATGGCAAGAATGGCTTCGACATCCGCCGCGACGGGCCGCCGGAGTGACAGCCGCGGCGTGATCAGTTCCTCGCCGACGCGAATAGGGCTCACACCGCGACTGTAGAGCGCGCCCGCGCTGTCCCTTGCCGACCCGGCACGGCGGCCACCGCTGCCCGCCGGCGCACCGCCCGGCCCAGCGGACCGGGCGGCATCACCGATTGTGCTGAGCTACACCGGATTCAGCGCTCCAGAATCGCCACTACACCCTGGCCGCCGGCGGCGCAGATGGAGATCAGGGCTCGGCCGGAGCCCTTCTCGGCGAGCTGCTTGGCGGTCTGGGCGATGATGCGGCCGCCGGTGGCGGCGAAGGGGTGGCCGGCGGCCAGCGAGGAGCCGTTGACGTTGAGCTTCGCGCGGTCGATCGAGCCCAGCGCGCCGTCCAGGCCCAGCCGCTCCTTGCAGTACTGGTCGGACTCCCAGGCCTGCAACGTGGCCAGCACGACCGAGGCGAACGCCTCGTGGATCTCGTAATAGTCGAAATCCTGCAGGGTCAGGCCGTTGCGGGCGAGCAGGCGCGGCACGGCGTAGGTCGGCGCCATCAGCAGACCGTCCGGACCCCAGACGTAGTCGACCGCGGCGACCTCGCTGTCGACCAGGTAGGCCAGCGGCTTCAGGTTGCGCTCGGCGGCCCACTCCTCGCTGCCCAGCAGCACCGCGGAGGCGCCGTCGGTGAGCGGGGTGGAGTTGCCGGCCGTCATGGTCGCGTCGCCGAGCTTGTTGCCGAACACCGGCTTCAGCGTCGCCAGCTTCTCGATGGTGGAGTTCGGGCGGAGGTTGTCGTCACGGGTCAGGCCGAGGAACGGGGTGACCAGATCGTCGAAGAAGCCGCGATCGTAGGCGGCGGCCATGTTGCGGTGCGACAGGTAGGCCAGCTCGTCCTGAGCCTCGCGGGCGACGCCGAACTCCTTGGCCGTGATGGCGGCGTGCTCGCCCATCGACAGCCCGGTGCGCGGCTCGGCGTTGCGCGGGATCTCGATGCCCACCATGCGTGGCCGCAGCCGCCCGACCAGCTTCACGTAGTCGGAGTTCTTCTTGGCGCGGTTCGCGTCGAGCATCCACTCCCGCATCGACTCGCTCACGCCGATCGGCGCGTCGGAGGTGGTGTCGGTGCCGCCGCCGACGCCGGCCTCGATGCGGCCCAGCGCGACCGCGTCACCGACGGTGACGATCGACTGCAGGCCGGTACCGCAGGCCAGCTGCAGGTCGTGAGCCGGAGTGTAGGGGGACAGCTCGCTGCCCAGCACGCTCTCGCGGACCATCCCGTGCTCGCCGACGCGCTTGAGCACCGCGCCGCCGACGACCATCCCGAGCCGCTCGCCCTGCAACCCGAACCGGCTGACCAACCCGTTCAGTGCCGCGGTGAACATATCCTGGTTGGAGGCGTGGGCGTAGCGGCCGTCCGAGCGGGCGAACGGAATGCGGTTACCGCCCAATACCGCGACGGGGCGGGCCTGCTTGCTGGACCGGCTGTTGGTCGATGACGCGGCCTTCGCCGAACGGGCTTTGGTAGTCACTCGAGTCTCCACTGTCTCGTCGGGATGTTCGGGGAATTGTTCGGCGCTCGGGGCGTGGCCGAGAAACTCGGCTCTGCACCGATGCCCCATCGCTCTCGGTTTACTTTAAACTTACTCTGGAGTAAGTTCGTTGTCGACACCGTACCCCGTAGATGTGCGCAACAACGCTCGGGGCGGCACGCCGATGCAGACGTCCACATTCGACTCGAGGAAAAGGTAGGAACAGTGGCAGCCAGCAAGAGCAAGGGCGCTCCCAACCTGTACGGATCGTTCGTTCACTCGGCCCCCGGCGCGTTCCTGGCGAGCAAGCTGGGGCTGCCCAAACCGGAGAACCTGCGCCGCTACACCCCGGGCGAGCCGGCCCTGCCCGGCCCGGTGCTGTTGGGCGGCAAGGGCCGCGTCGCCGACGCGACACGCACCCTGTTGCCGGATTACACCTTCGTCGATTCCCTCACCCCGGGCGTGAAGTTCGGCGCCCTGGTCTTCGACGCCACCGCGCTCGCCTCCGTCGAGGAGCTCGAGCAGCTGTACCAGTTCTTCCAGCCGGCCATGCGGTCGATCGCCCCCTCGGGCCGCATCCTCGTCGTCGGCACCACACCCGAGCTGACCTCCGGCGTGGAGGAGCAGATCGCGCAGCGCGCCCTCGAGGGCTTCACCCGCAGCGTCGGCAAGGAGCTGCTGCGCGGCGCCACCGCGAACCTGGTCTACCTGCACCCGGAGGCCGCCTCTGCCGCCACCGGCCTGGAGTCCACGCTGCGGTTCATCCTGTCGGGCCGCTCGGCGTTCGTCGACGGCCAGGTGTTCCGGGTCGGCAAGGAAGACAGCGCCGTCTCCTCGATCGACTGGGACAAGCCGCTGGACGGTAAGGTCGCCCTGGTCACCGGCGCGGCGCGGGGTATCGGCGCCACCATCGCCGAGGTCTTCGCCCGCGACGGCGCCCAGGTGATCGTCGCCGACATCCCGGCCGCCGGCGAGGCGCTGTCGGAGACGGCCAACAAGGTCGGTGGCACCGCGCTGGCGGTCGACGTCACCGCGGCCGACGCCGCCGACAAGATCGCCGAACTGGCCGCCGAGCGCTTCGGCCGCCTCGACATCGTGGTGCACAACGCCGGCATCACCCGCGACAAGCTGCTCGCCAACATGGACGAGGGCCGCTGGAACGCGGTGCTCAACGTGAATCTGGCGGCGCCGCACCGGATCACCGAGGCGCTGGTGTCCAAGGGAGTGCTGAAGGAAGGCGCCCGGGTCATCGACATCTCCTCGATCGCGGGCATCGCGGGCAACCGCGGCCAGACCAACTACGGCGCCTCCAAGGCCGGTGTCATCGGCATGGTGAACGCCGAGGCCCCGAAGCTCGCCGAGAAGGGCATCACCATCAACGCGGTCGCCCCCGGTTTCATCGAGACCGCCATGACCGCCGCCATCCCGCTGGGCACCCGCGAGGCGGGCCGGCTGATGAGTTCGCTGTCGCAGGGCGGCCAGACCGTCGACGTCGCCGAGACCATCGCCTACTTCGCCGGCCCGGCCTCGAACGCGGTGACCGGCAACGTGGTCCGGGTCTGCGGCCAGAGCCTCATCGGCGCCTGATCGGAGCATCATGACCCAGACCATTTCGCTGACCGAGCCGCCGAAGACCGGCAACCTCTACATGAAGGCCGCGCTCGGGGCCGTGCCGCTGCCGCTGGTCTCCGGCCGCAAGTCCGAGATCCCGGACCGCGCCATCGAATTGAACGGTGTCACGGTCGATGTCGACAACCTGGCCGCGTACTGCCACGCGACCGGGCAGCGCTTCGGCGACTCGCTGCCGCTGACCTACCCGTTCGTGCTGACCTTCCCCGTGGTGATGCAACTGGTGGTCGCCCGCGACTTCCCCTTCGTCGCGGTGGGCGCGGTGCACGCGGAGAACGTCATCGAACGCACCCGCGAGATCTCGGTGAGCGAGCCGCTGGACATCCACGCCCACGTGGAGAATCTGCGCGAGCACCCGAAGGGCCTGCTGGTCGACGCGATCAGCGAGATCCGGGTGGGCCGGGAGCTGGTGTGGCGACAGGTGACCACCTTCCTGCACCAGCAGCGGACATCGCTGTCGGGCGGCCCGAAGCCCGAGCCCAAACCGGAGGAGGCGCCCCCGCCGCCGCTGCGCGCGCTGCGCGTGGATCAGGCGCTGATCCATCGGTACGCCGCGGCGTCGGGCGATCGCAACCCGATCCACATGTCCGCGTTGAGCGCCAAGGCGTTCGGATTCCCGCGCTCGATCGCACACGGAATGTGGTCGGCCGCCGCCATTCTCGGGGTCATCGAGGGCCGCGTCCCCGCGCAGGCCACCTACTCGGTGAAGTTCGGCAAGCCGGTGCTGTTGCCCGCCACGATCAACGCCTACGCCGACCAGGTGGAGGGCGGCTGGGACCTGTCGCTGAAACACCCGAAGAAGGGCTACCCGCACCTGACGGCTACGCTGCGCTGAATCAATCTTCGGTCTCGTCGGGGGACCGAGCGGGGCGGCCGCACGTCTTCTCGGCCGCCGCCGATCGAGTCGCAAGGGGGATTCGATCGGCGGCGAGTACCGAGAAGATGTGCGGCTCTTCGCTATTCGGCCTTCTTCCGGCCCGCCAGGCCGCGCCAGGCCAGATCGTCGAGCAAGTCGACGGCCTCGGCGACCGCGACCTCACCGTCGGCGATCCGATCGGCGATGGCCTCACCGGCGCCGATCACCGCGACCGCCACGATGTCGAAATTGGTGCCGGGCTCGGCGTATTTGGCGCTGGACTCGAGCAGTTTGCCCGTCAGCTCGATGACCCGCTCGCGGCTGTTGGCGATCTCCGAGGCGAACGGCTGCTGCCCCAGCGCCTGCCGGTACAGCACCTGCCAGGACAGCCGATTGTTGTCCACATAGGACAGGAAGGCCTCGAGCCCGGCGCGCAACTGCTCGTGCGGGGTCAGTTTGGGGTTGCCCGCCACCGCGACCGCTTCGATGAACCGGACGCTCTCGCGGGCGATGCAGGCCCGGAACAGCTCGTCCTTGGAGCCGTAGTACAGATAGAGCATCGGCTTGGAGATCTTGGCCTCGGCGGCGATGGCATCCATCGAGGTATCGTGATACCCCTTGCGCGAGAACACCTCTACGGCGGCGTCCAGCATCTGCTGTTCACGAACCGCCCGAGGAAGCCGTTTCGTACCGCCTGCCATTCGCTCTCCTAGACCATGATGAAACCCCTATCTTACTCCAAGGTAAGTTCCATGCGAGACAATTGCCGATGATTCGCGGCTCCCGTCAGCAGTGCATCGGGATGCCCTTGAAGCGGGCCATCCGCAGCACCGAGTCGTCGACCTGCTTCATCGGCAGCCGTCCGGCCCGGACCTCCTGCTCGAGCCGGTCCAGCACCGTGGTGACCGCGTCGGAACTGATCCACAGCGCGTTGTCGGCGCCGGCCTCGAGCGCGGCGGCGACCGCGTCCTCGATACCCATCCGGCTGGTGATCGCGGCCATGCCGCTCAGGTCGTCGGTGAAGATCGGGCCGTCGAACGGCGCGGCCCCGTAACCGGCGCCCTGCCGCAGCAGCGTCATCACCTGCGGGCTGATACTGGCCGGGGTGCCGTCGGTGGTCAGGCCCGGCACATCGAGATGCCCGACCATCACCCCGGCGCCCGAACCGATCAGGTTGCGGAACGGCACCAGGTCCACCTGCTGCAACTGCTCCAGCGGCGGCGTGCGCACCGCGCCGGTGTGGGAGTCGCCCGAACCCGAGCCGTGGCCGGGGAAGTGCTTCATCACCGCGCCCAGTCCGGCGTCGTGCATGGCGCGGATGTACGCGTCGGCGTAGCGGGTGACCACCTCGGGGTCGTCGGAGAAGGAGCGGTCGCCGATGACGCTGTCGTCGGGCTGGCTCGACACGTCGACATCGGGTGCGAAGTCGACGGTGATGCCGAGATCCTTCATGGCCCGGCCCCGGGCGGCGCTCTGTGTGTAGAACTCCTCGGCGGACATCGTCTGCGCGCTGGCCCGGGCAGACGGCGCCGGGCCGATGAGGTTGCTCAGCCGCGATACCCGGCCGCCCTCCTCATCGATGGTCACCATCAGCGGAGTGCGCGCGGCGGCCTCGACGCGGTCGATCTGCTTCTCGCTCAACAGCGCCTGATCGGTCCAGCTGCCGAGGAATACGCCGCCGATCTGCTCGGTGCGTACCAGGGCTTCCGCGTCGGTGAGGCCGTTCACGCCCACGGTCAGCAGCTGTGCCAGCTTCTGCCGGGTGGTGTACTGCGCGAGAAAGCCTGCGGTGCAATCGGGTTGCGTGCCGGTGGCGGCCGTGGTCGGGCTCGGTGGCGCGCCGGTGGCGCTGGAGGTTTCGGCGGTCGTGCTGCTGCCGCCGGAGCAAGCGGTCAGGGTGACCGCGAATACCGCGAGAACGATCCCGGGAACGGTGCGCATGGGAGTTGACGGTAGCCGTCCGCGCGGCGCCGGGACAGTCCGGTCCCGGCGAGATATCTGTCGGTCGATCGGTTATTGGTAGCCTCACCGAAAAGCGCGGGTCGGCTACCCGGTCGACGGCGGCCTCGGCGCGCCACGTTCGCGAAATCGTCGAGAACTGGTATCGACACAGGGCAGCTGATCGACGGCTAGGGCTTTCGACGTCATTTCCGACTCACGGCACAAGCGGAAGGCTGAAACAACGATGCGTATCGGCGCAAAGGTGCGCGGCGCGGGACTGGCTCTCGCGGCACTGGTAGGACTCGGCCTGGTCGCGGCGGGCCCGGCGACGGCGAGCGACGTGGATCGATACCTCGATCTACCGCTGGTCAACCGGGACGCGGCGCAGAGTCCGGGCGGTGTGAATCCCGAACTCCCTTACGATCACGCGGAATTGGGCCGGCTGCTCGACCAGGCCCGCGCGGAAGGGGTGGCGCCCACCCGATACGCCGCCCTGCTCTACCAGTACTGGCTGGTGGACGCGACCGGCAAGGCCGGAATCGATCTGGCGTCGTGGAACCCGCGCGCGGGCGTACAGGCCAACCGCGACAACCTGATCAAGTCCTATCGCTATTACGAGAATTTGCAGCTGGATCACCGTGAATTGCAATGGGCCGGAATGGGCGGCCAGGTGGGCGCCGATTTCGGCGGCGGGCTGGTCGATTTCGAGTTGATGGGCAGCGTGTACGACCTGCCCGGCATCGCCGACGCCGCGCACGCCGTCCTCGGCGCCGTGCAGCAGGCCGCGGGCCCGCAGGCGGTCGAGTTGCTGCCGGAGGGGTTGAAGGCGCTCGCCCTCGCCGCGCCGCAGATCGCCCCGGAGGACCTGCACTGGATCCTCGGGATGATCCTGGTGATGCAGAAGAACATCTTCTCCGACCTGATGCCGATGCACGACGCATACGTCACCGGGGGCCTGCCGGCGCTGGCGGAGTTCCAGGACGCCGGCCTGTTCGGCGCGGACATCATGACCGCGTGGCGCGATGTCGCCTCGGGCGACCACGACCGGATCGCCGCGGGCAACGGCACGCTGCTGCGCCGCGAACAGCAGTGGGCGATCGGTGATCAGTGGGACCAGGTCCGCAACTACAAGGGCCCGGTCGGCGAGGCCATCACCTACCTCAGCGGCGCCGTCGGGTCGCCCTCGGTCGCCGGTGTGGTGCCGCCGCGCGAATTCCGGCCGGTGCGTATCCCGTTCACCGGCGCCGACGGCCGGGCCATGGAACTGACCATGCCACTGCCGGACTGGAACTGGTCGGTGCTGGACGCCCGCTGGGACTACATCACCACCGAACTGCTGCCGAAGTACAAATGGCAGGTCGAGAACAATTGGCCCGCATTGGAAGCCACCCTGCGCACGCCCTACGAGGTGCAACTGGAGTCGCATCGGCCGCTGCTGAACATCCCGCAGCTGCTGACCTCGGCCGTGCAGGAGCTGAAGATCACCCCGGCCGGACAGGAGAACTGAGATGCGTCTGCGGACTCTCGCCGCGGCGAGCGCGGCGTTCGCGATGGTGTGCGCGGGTGCGGCAACCGTTGCCGCCGAACCGGTTCCGCCACGGACACCAGGCCTGGACCAGGTCTTCAACGGCTACGTCGTCGGCGCGCTGACCGGCGCCACCCCGGGCTCGCCGCAGGAGATCTTCCAGGGGCTGCTGGCCAACGACCCGTTCTATCAGGAACCACCGCTGACCGGCGCCGAGAAGCCGGGCGACATCCTGAAGGCCAAGAAGGTCGACGTCCTGTTCACGGGCCTGAAACCGGCCAACCTGGACGCCTGGAAGCTGATGTACGTCAGCACCGAACTCGACGGCGTGACCCCGAGCATCAGCACCGGAATCCTGATGATCCCGCGCGACGGCAAGCCCGCCGCGGAACGGAAGCTGGTCTCCTATCAGGAGGCCAACGACAGCGTGGGCGCCGGCTGCCATCCCAGCACGCAGTGGACCGGCGGCGATCCGGGCGACGGGGCGTCCTGGTCCGCGCTCGGCCCGTTGGCGCTGATGTTCGGCAAGGGTCTCGCGGTGATGATCTCCGACGTCGGCAACGACGCCGATCCGCGTCCGCACGGGGTGTTCGCGGGCAAGTACGCCGCGCACACCCAACTCGACGGCGCCCGTGCCGCACTGGGTTTCACCGAAGCGGGCTTGGATCCCCGTGCCCAGATGGCGCTGTTCGGTATCGCGGGCGGCGGGGTCGGGGCGGGATTCGCCGCCGAACTGCAACCGACCTACGCACCGGAGCTGAACGTGAAATCGACTGTGCTGGAAGGCATGGTCGTGAATCAGCGCAACTTCATGCGCGTCGCCGACGGGTCGATCGGCTCGGGTTTCGGCTTTGCCACGCTGCTCGGGCTGGAGCCGAAATACCCGGAGATGGCCCTGGATTCGAAGCTGAACCCGGTCGGTCGCGGGGTGGCGGACATCTTCCGGAAGCAGTGCCAGGACATCTATTTCGGGATGCCGTTCATTCCGCTGAACACCATGTTCAACTCCGGGCTGAATCCCGCCGATGAACCGGCGTTCCAGCACGTGTTCGACGACAACGAACTCGGCCGGGCCGGGGCGCCGACGTCGAAGGTGCTGATCGCCTCCTGCGCCAAGGACGACTCGTTCATGTCGCTGGTCCCGGCCGCCGACTCCCGCAGGCTCGCCGACACCTATCGCGAGCAGGGCACCGACGTCACCTACCAGCCGACCGACTGCAGCATGGTCAAGATGCTCACCGACCTCTACGGCTGGGGCACCGACCTGTTCGGTATGCAGACGGTCGACTGGCTGGAAAGCACCTTCGACTGACCCCGGACACAGTTGTGGCCCCCGACCTGTGCTGGTCGGGGGCCACTCGTGTCTTTACTTACCCGGCAGCTCGTTGTGCCCGCCGAACGCCTTGCGCATGGCCGACAGCACCTTGTCGGAGTACAGCGCCTCGCCGCGCGAGGAGAAGCGCTGGTACAGCGCTGCCGACAGCACCGGCGCGGGCACGCCCTCGTCGATCGCGGCGTGGATGGTCCAGCGGCCCTCGCCCGAGTCGGAGACCCGGCCGCCGAACGTGCTCAGCTCGGGATCGGCGTGCAGTGCCGCGGCCGTCAGGTCCAGCAGCCAGGACGCCACGACCGAGCCGCGCCGCCACACCTCGGTGACCTCGGCCACGTCGATGTCGTACTGGTAGTGCTCCGGATTCTCGAGCGGCGTCTCCTCGGCGGAGTGCTCGTCGGCGACCTTCTTGCCGATATTGGCCTTGTGCAGGATGTTCATGCCCTCGGCGTAGGCCTGCATGGCGCCGTACTCGATGCCGTTGTGCACCATCTTCACGAAGTGACCCGCGCCGGCCGGGCCGCAGTGCAGGTAGCCCTGCTCGGCCGGGGACGGCTCGCCGGTGCGGCCCGGGGTGCGCTCGGCGGCGTCCACGCCGGGCGCGATCGCCCGCAGCAGCGGCTCGACGTGCTTTACCGTCTCGGCCTCGCCGCCGATCATCAGGCAGTAGCCGCGCTCCAGGCCCCACACGCCGCCGGAGGTGCCGATGTCCAGGTAGTGAATGCCCTTGGGAGCCAGTTCCTTCGCCCGCGCGATGTCCTCGTGGTACCGGCTGTTGCCGCCGTCGATGATGATGTCGCCCGGGTCGAGCAGCTCCGCCACCTGGTCGATCACCGCGCCGGTGGCGCCGGCCGGGATCATCACCCAGACGATGCGCGGCTTCTCCAGCAGCGCGACGAAGGTCTTGTAATCGGTGGTACCGGTGAAGCTCTCGCCGAGTTCGGCGGTGAACTCCTTGATCTGGTCCTCGTGGCGCGAATAACCCACAGCGGTGTGCCCGTCGCGGACGATGCGCCGCACGATGTTGGCGCCCATCCGGCCGAGCCCGATCATTCCAAGCTGCATACTCATCTCCTCGAGTCGTCCGAGCTTCGGCAGGTCCGAGCTCTGCTGGCAGTGCCTGGCAGCCGCTGTCCGCGACCCTACGTGGTGACGCGGGCGGTCGCCCGCACCGCGGGCCGTCTCGATTGTCCTAGGTGGACCGTTCGGAAATTTCTCCGCCCTCCGTGTAACGCTCCCCGCGCGGCACCGATATTCAGGACGGCTCCGCGCTGTTGCCAGACCCCCGACCCGGCAACCGCGCGGGGCCTTTCTTTTGTCGCGGGTTGGCCGCCCGGGGGGCTGGGTGATCTCGTGGTCGGATGGGGGCGCTGTGCTGGACGGATGACTAGGTTTTGCTGATGACGGGGCCGGTTAGTGGGGGTGCCCTGTGCGGTGGATTTCTGTTGCCGCGAGTAGGTCAACGCGGTGATGGTGTCGGGGTGCGTCGCATGGTGCCGTCGTATTGCATGCGGTGCTCCTTCGGCCGCTGCGGCCGCGGGGTGTCGTCGGCAGCCGTCCACGTTCGCGTCGGCGGGTCTGGTGTCCGTATTGCGTATCGCCCCAGCATTTTTCGGGACGTTACCGCTGCGTCCGCACGTCATCGGTGTAATTCGCCGCGGTGGTTCTCGCATAGCTGCGGCTGAGTGTTTCACGCGCGATGCCATCACCGGTTCGCGTGTCCGGTGCGGACACAACGCTTTTCGTGGACGACCACCGGATATCCGGTGCGCGTACCGCCTGTCGGCGGCCAATCGTGCTGCCGCATGGCACTATTCGCGGTATTACAGCCCGCTGGGGGGCGGACTATGGCTGCTGTGTGCTCGATCACATGGATTTGCGTTAACGCGATGGGGCATGGATACGATCAGCCGCGCACGTGGCCATCCCGGCTGCGGGGGGCCGTCGAGTAGACAACTGATGAGGGTGGTGGGACGACGTGCAAGGTCGGCATCGGAAGTTCAACAGTACGACGACGAGGCGCGTGGTGCTGCCCGCGATCGGCGTGATTCCCCTGGCCTTGGCCGTCGCCTGCTCCAGCTCCACCGACGAGGCCGTCAAGTCGACGACCGGCGCGGCGACCTCCACCACCGGCACACCGTCCGGCCAGCCCACCGCCCCCAAGCTCCCCGACACCGCGATCCCGCCCACCCGCGGCGAACAGGTGAAGCCGGACCGCCCCGCCCCGAGCACCTCGCAACCCGGTGTGGCGCCACGCGGCGCCGACAACCTGGTCTCCCCGCGCCCCGGCCAGGCGCAGCCCGGCGTCACCACGCCGGTCCTGCCCGCCCCGCCGCCCGCCGCCCCCAATGCACCGGATTACGTTGTCCCCCCGAACTTCCGGGCGATTCCCCAACCGTCCAAGCCCGCCCCCGGCGTGAACTGGCAGGGCCTGCACGCCCCCACCCCCGTCGAGCCGGTCGCCCCCATCGCCCCGCCGCCCCGCACCCTCCGCGTCGGTGACTTCACCTCACCGGCCCCCGCCGAACTGCCCGACGATGTCCTGAACACGGTCAACACCACGGCTGCGGTCACCGAGGCAAACATCGCCACCGGCCTGAACTCCGTAGGCATCAACGCCAGCCGCTCCGACAAGATCGCCGGCGGCACCCTGGCAGGCGCCGCAGCAGGCGCAGCCGCCGCAGGCATCCCCGCCGCAGTAGTCGGCGCCGTCCCGGGCGCCGCGATCGGCGCAGTAGTCGGCGGCGTCATCGGCGGCGTCGCAGGCACCGCCGCAGGCGTAGTCCTGGTCCCCGGCGTAGGCGAAGTAGCCGGCCTCCCCCTCGGCATAGCCGCAGGCGCCGGCATCGGCGCAGTAGTAGGCGGCGCCGTCGGCGCCGCAGCCCTCGGCGTCCCCGCCGCCGTAGCCGGCGGCATCGTAGGCGGCGCAGTAGGCAGCGCAGTCGGCTCAGGCGTCTAAACCCTTCACCCCCCAACAACTCCAAGCCCGATAGCACCCGGTATGCCACCCGCTATCGGGCCGAGTTGTTCCATACAGGCCCGAACTCCCGCTCCTCGAGTACAGATGTCACCTTGCCGGCGATGTGACCGAATCGCTTCCTGGACTGGCCGAACGTATTCGGAAGCCCTGCACGAAAACCGGTCGTGTACTTCGCGATACCGTTCTTCTCTGCGACGAGCGGCAGCTGTCGACGAGACCGGACAATCTCCGAGCAGAGCGCTATCCGTGCGTAGGAAGTTTCGGGGCAATGGGTACGGGCATCGGCGCAACCGTAATGGTGAAATAGATCTTATATGATCCTCCCGCTCCACTGAACAGTATCTCTTGGTCATCCGCCGGGGGCCAGTTGAATTGGACGTCGGTTCCGAGGGATTCGCGATGCTGCCTGAAAGACTTCTGAAAATTGACAGGGTCGGACAAGGAGATAATTTCGGCAGCAGGAACGACAAATTCATGTTCGGCGATGAAGTCGTCCGCGAGCCAATCTGTCAGTAATCCCGCCAATCCGAACGTTAACAGCCTGACCGGCTTTACGCCGCCGACCTCAAATTCCGTCACATCGCCCACGGGGCCGGCCAGCCGTTGATCGCCACTTCTGGCTGCACCGGCAACGAGGTCGGCGCCTTTTCGGGCGGCGTCGTCGAGGAATGTCTGTATCTGGGTCCGGAGGGCATTGGGATCGCCGTTCTCGTGGTCATATAGAGCGACATGGATCTTAAAACCTGATCCGGTCACTGATGGAACGGTTCCCACTGTTTTCGACTTGAATATCACATCTTTGCCGTGAACATGCTCTCTGATCTCGGTCCGCATCGTCTTCACGAGCTGGTCACTACCCGAGAAATTCGGATTGAGACTGATCAGAGAGATGACCGCGAAAATCTCGTCTTCACCACTAGGATCGTCCGTGCCGAAGCATTTTAATGCCGATATAGCTACGTTTGCAGTGTAATTCGTTTGCGCTTTCGGCTCGGGGTCTATGTCGCTGAAGTGAATGTCGCCGAAGAGGTAGTTGCGTCGAAGGTTGCCGTTCACCTCGACGTAGTCACCATTGGGCTCCCCAAGCGGTCCCAACGCGCCACCGGTGCCCAAATAGAACTGGTCGATCTGCGCTTTTGCGACCGTCGAATCTACTGTGTGTGGGATGACAAAGTTATCCCCGGTTGCCTCGTGCCCCTCACCAAGCGGGCAGATACCCTTGCTCGGATCGCCGTCGAAGAATAGGCCTTTGCACTTGGCGCAGAATCGCCAATCCATTTGGGCGGCTGTTGTTTCTGCCACGCCATGAGGTAAAGCAAAATTGTATCCGGTTGCTTGATGTCCGCCGCCTTGGGGGCAGACACCTTTGTCCGGGTAACCGTCGAAAAACAGGGCGCAGCATCTGCTGCAAAACCGCCACTCCTTCTGAGCGACCGCAGACTCCGGGATGTCGTACGGTATGAAATATTTGTATCCGACCGCTACATGTGATGAAGCTACGAACTCTACTTCGTGGGGCGATAGGTCTGGTACCTTTGATCCTCGTTTAGGGTGAACCGGACCAGGTCCCACAACAACTTCCGGATAGTCGACTCGATGCAAAGTCCCTCGCACACTCTGGCTGGGAATTTTCGGGTCGAGGACCGTCGGATACACCTTCGGATTCAGGAGTTTCGGATCTATCGCCGACGCGGCTGGTATCGAGTGCCCCGACACCTCAGAGGATCCGGACTGATGATGTGTGGCATCCAACCCCCCGCGCGGGCCAGGACAAGAGCCTTTGAATGCGTTGCCGACGAAGAACAAACCGTGACACTTGCCGCAAAAGCGCCAAGCTTTCTGAATTGCCATAAAACCAACCCGTTCGATGAGTAGGTGCTGAACAGCGTTCTGGCACAACGAGCCCGAACTTCGGTGCATGTCCAGCGCACCACTGGCGAGGGGGAACCAGTAGGGTCGAAGGTCCTGGGCACAGCATCGGTGCCGGCAGATCCAGACCCGGTGGCGTGGCGTTCGGAACGACCGCCAGAGTCCTTGTCGCAGGGGCGGTCTCGGAATCGGAGGGCTCGCGCTCCGCGGCTCGTCTGAGGTTCTCGAGTTCGGCGTCGGCCTCCAGCGCACGCACGAGCGCGGCGAGACGAGCCCGCTTCGCGGCCGCGAGCTTGGCGGCGGTAGCGGCCCTCGCCAGATCGGCGCGCACCTTCGCGAGCTGATCGGTGACGGAGTGTCGGTTGTCGCGCCCATCGGGGGTACTCCTCTGGCTGGGGTACCGAAAGATGTTCTGTCCGTGTCGATTCGAGGCGACGGCGGACGTGTGCGCCCGGCGTGAGAATAGACGGGAACTTTGACGGGAATTCCGTCTGCCTCGGATCGTTACCTAAGCTAAAACCGCTGATGAGAAGGGGTTTCGAGAGAGCCGGTGACGGGAATCGAACCCGCACTCTCAGCTTGGGAAGCTGATGTTCTACCACTAAACTACACCGGCGTTGGGACACGCTGGACCCGCAGAGAAGATAGCAGACGATCTCGGGAGACACCCAACTTCCCAGGTGGGGAGGAGTGATCGGCAGCGTGCAACGGGTGCGATGCTGAGCCCGCCGACGAAGCGATGCGTGGGTCTGTGGCACGCAATCTGGCAGCCCTGGAAGCGGGCCGACCTCGACGTGTACGTCGTCTTATAGTGCGAAGGAAGCATGACCTACTGAGGGGGAGGTATGGCGGATCCTGTACAAGTCACACCGGAGGACGTGCACGCTGCGGCCGACTGGTTGGAGGCGTCGGCGCGGGAGTTCGGCACTGATCTCAGCAACCTGATGCGTGAGGTCCGGTCGTTTGTCGGCGGCGACTGGAACGGCCCGGCGGCCGGAACGCACAGCGAGGCGTGGGACGAGTGGGAACAAGGCGCACGCCAGGTCGTCACCGGTCTCGAACACGACGCTGCGGCACTGCGCCAGGCCGCGAGCAGCTTCCGCAGTACCGAGGAGGGCAGCGCTGCCTCGATCACCGCGACCCGACCCGAGGCGGTGTAGATGAGCGGCAGCGACTTCCGTGTCGACCTGGCCGGGATGCAGTTGCTGGTCGACCAGGCCGGCGGTCTCGAGAAACGGATCGAGGACCGGCTCCGCGACATCCAGGCTCGCGTCGCCGAACTGCACATCGGCTGGTCCGGCCAGGCCGCCGAGGCACACCGCACCGCTAGCGCGGAATGGGCGACCGGGGCAGCCGAGATGAACACCGCTCTCGCGGAGCTGCGGGCCGCGCTCGAGCACGCGCGAACCGTCTACACCCAAGCAGGGCATACGAACGTCGGAATGTGGCCGACATGACGACGCCGACCGTCCCGGTGATCGTGCATCGCGCCGAGGAATATCACTCTGCCGGTGAGGTTTTCGGGCAGATGTCCACCGATGCGGTGACTACGCATTCGTCCCTCGCAGTGGTGCTGATGGCGTATGCGGGCATGGCGGGCAGCGACAGCGTCGGCGCACAGTGGGCGGCCGCCTATGACGAGGCCGCTCAGCTCGCCATCTCGGCATCGTCGAAGCTGGCGACCTCGTGCGGGCAGACCCGGGACCTGATCGTGGTCGGTGCCCACAACCACCAGGTGGCCGAGGCCGCGGCAGCGCATCGCGAGCTGCCTGCGCCGCCGACGCCGCCACTGTCGGTCGATCCCTGCCTGCCGGAGAACACGCCGACGGCCGCGGGAGATGGTATTCCGGAGCCGTTCGGTTGGTCATTGATCAAGGACATGGTGGGATTTGCCTGGCCGAACGGACACCAGGACCAGCTCAACGCCGCGAAGACCGCCTGGCACACTGCCGCGGCGGATTTCCGGGCAATCGCAGGTCAGGTGCCGCGAGCGGTCGAACTGCTGAACAACCAGCAGTCCCCCGAGATCGGGGTCGCCGTGGACACCTGCCAGACCCGGCAGGCCGACCTCACCGCACTGGCCGATGCATGTCAGGTGCTGGGCGATGCGTGCGGCGAGTACGCCCACCACCTCGACGAGGCGCATCACCAGATCCTCGACGAGCTCGAAGCGCTCGCCATCGAGACCGCCGCCGCGGAGGCTGCCTTCGCGGTTCTCGCACCGTTCACCGCCACTGCATCGGAGTGGATCGGTAACGCGGCGCTGGCCGGTCGGATCGCGATGAAGGCACGGCGGGTAACCACGCTCATTGCCGAACTCGCGGCGCGGGTGGCCAAGATCGTCGCGGAGGCGGTGCGCCCACTGGTCGAGCGGCTGAAACCGCTGCTCGAGAAGGTCCGCGTGTGGGTCGGGGCGGCGCGCACGAAGTTCCTCGGCCGCGGTAAGCCCGCCATCATGTATTCGCGCTCCGGTGCGCTGTCGAATCGCGAAGTTCTGGAAGGCAATATCGGCCTGCCGCGAACCATGGAAACCGTCGAGCACTACGCGCAACTGGCCGGTGTCGACCTGCGCGCGGCCAAGCTCGAGATCACCGAAGACGCCGACACGATCAGGTATCTCGACTTCCAGGAAGCGATCGCCCGCACCGACGACCTCGGCGTCCAGCTCGGACCGGCCGCATTTCAGGACGAAGAAACATTGGTCCGGACCCTGGCCCACGAGGCCGTGCATGTTCGGCAGTACGCGGACGGCACCATAAGCTCGAGGACAGCCGCGTTGGAGAAAGAAGCCTACGACGCCGAAGACGGCTTCGTTGCCACCTGGCGGAGGAACGCACAATGACGAATTCCATCTCACACCTGGTCGTCGAGCGAGTCGACGTCCTGCCGGGTCGAGCCGGGCGGATCTATGTCACCGGTGTCCTCTCCGGCGAGCCCGTCAGTATCGGCGACACCGTGTCCGTGCAGAACGGCGACGAGACAGCTACCACGACGATCAAATCCATCGAAATCCACAGCCCGCCGGGCAAGACAACGATCGTCCTCGACGCCGACCTCGGGCCGATCGTCAACGCCGGCACCGTCATCCAGCGACGGCCGTGAACCGGTGAGCGAATTCCACGTCGAAGGGTTGTTCCCGGTCAGCTTCCAGCCGAACCCGTTTACCGTCGGACAAGCGGTCGGCGACTTTGCCATCGGCCAGCCAGTCGAGCTACGCAAGACGAACGGGTCAGCTGCCTATCGCGGAACCCTTGAATCTCTCGCTGTACATCAGCCTGTCTCAGGCAAGTTAGCCTTCGTCTTCTCCTCCGAGATTTCGGCGCAGGTCGAACCAGGCGACGTCATCTACTCCCTACCCGTCGAGGAAGGAGTCGACCCACCGCGATGACCGACATCCAGAAATGGGAACAGCAGCTCCAGCAAGAACTGAACGAGATCCGCAGCAGCAGTAAGCGACTCGCCAAGGCGGTATCGGCAGTCCGGGGCCGCGGTGAGATGCGCGGCGTCGTCGTCGAGGTGAACGCCGATGGTGACATCACAGACCTGCAGATCGCGCCCGGAGCCATGCGGTGGACCAGCAGCCACCTCACCATTGCCATCATCGACTGTCACCGCAAGGCACGGACCGTAGCCCGGAGCAAGGTCAAACGCCTTGCCGCCAAAGCGGATCCGCGCATCCGGGATCAACTTCAGTATCTCCATAGCGCACAAGATCAGCAAAAAGCTGACAGCCGACCGAAGACCGAAGAGGAGATCCAAGCCGCAGACGACGAATACTTCGAACGTATGAACCGCAGCGGTTGGGCTCAGTGACTGTTCTAGTCTTGCTTCATTTAACGCAAGTGGCTACTGCACGATCGGGTGACAGTGTCACTTATCCGTGCAGCAGCTCTTGAGGTCAACTAAGTCCCAGTCGTGGCTATTCCTCGCGAAGCAATAAGGCGGCCGAGTTTTCGTCTGTAGCGAGGTTCTCCGCCAGCCAGAGTCGAATCATCTCATCCCCGACTTCCTTCTGTTGACGCTTGGACAAGCCGAGGTCAGCAAGGCGCTGTTTGACGGAATCGATCAACTCGACGTCCGCTGTCCACGGCAGGTTTTGTGATTTCGGGGCGGCGCTACGGACCGGCGAGGTCAGGAGCTCGTCGCGGGGAAACATCGTTCGCAGCCCGACCATCCGCTCAGTTGTCATCCCTACGAGGCCGTCGCTGGTTGCCCAGTCGAGAATCTTGTTTGTTGTGCTCTGCTTAACACGAGATCTGTTGTGGATGACGTCGTTTCGGATCTTGTTCAGTTCCCCCATGAACGCGCTCTTAATGTCGTTCTTCAGGAAGTCCTCACCGAGTCGGCGCGAGTACGCTGCAGCCAGACGCGGTCGCCTTTTCGCTGATGCAGCCGCCTGCTGGTGATGCCGGCACGCGGCCACAAGTTTGGAATCCCTAGCCCACCCCCCACGGCGCCCCGTCGCGCACGACTGTCTCCTGGCTGCCCTTGGTGCGCTTGTACACCGACCAGGTTTCACCCTCGACCAACGTGGGGTCGAGGGACATCCGGTCGGTATATGAGTTCCCGTCATCGTCCTCGTAGTCGAACACAATAGTCGTTTGTCGAGGGATGCCGTCGACATTTGTTCTGAGGCTCTGGTCGTCGCGGTTCCTGCCGCGGCGGATGAATTCACTTCGCGTGGTGTAACCCGGTGCCCATGCGTCGATCGGTTCTGCGAACCGACGACGCACGTACGGTATGAGGCTCTCTTGGCCGTCTTCTGCGTGCTCGTGCTCGGGCAGCGCGGGGTCGAAGGTGACCTTGACCTTGCGGGCTATCGATGGCCCAGCATTCGTGACTTCGAGGCCGGCAGTCCCGGGTCCGGTCGGTTTTAGCGTCGCGACCATCATCGGACGGGTGGTTCGACGGGTGGCTTTGCGATTCTGCTGTAGAGATCGGACTGCGGTGCTGCCAGTGACTATCGCCATGCCTCCAGCGGTCGCAGCTGACGCAGCCGCAACCCGTGCGGTCGTCCACCAGTGCCAGACGTCCAGAAGCCATCCCATTTTCCGTTCCTCACTCTCGGCAGCCTCGACCTAATGCGGTTGCAAGTTCGCACGGTCCAACCGGTGACCGTTGAGCCAGCGTGCATCCGACGGACACGCCCGGACATCCAGGACGCGCCAGCTGGCGACGTCATATCGCCGGTCTAGACCAGACCTCTGCTCCGCCTGTGATGCGCGAGTGCCTCCGCATCCCTCTTGCCCGACACCACGAAAAACACGAGAGCCGCGATGGCGAAAACAGTGAACGCGATCAACACGGGATGCACGGCCAGACCCCATACGAGCAGGAGCACACCGACGGCAATCGTCGACGTCATGAACATGCCGCGCGGGTCGTAGCGGACCGAGGATGCGTCGAGCGGTAGCACGGTGCCGACGCTGGATGTGAGCGGCCACTGCCGTTGTGTGGCCATTTCTAGGCGAGCCATGAAATTGCGTGCTGCCGCTTCTTTCTTCGCTGAGACGTCACGGACCTCGACCCGGCCATCTGGGGCGCGGATCGTCAGGTAGACGCGGGTGGTGTCAGTGCGTTTCTTGGCGGCTCCACCAACCATCATGCCGGGGATTCCCGCGATGGCGGCGCCGGCGACGAGCCGAGTGGCGGTCATGCGGCCGGTCGACGACGAGGCTCCGAGTTCCATTTCGGCGGACACCGTGTTGATCGGGTAGGCGCGAGAGCCGATTCGGAACAAGGGACCATCGACTTTGCAACCGGCGAGAGAGACGTTGTGACGGTTGACGATTTGAGCCTCCGCGCGGTTGACGGCCTTCACCACGCGGGCAGCGTCGGGCGTACTGTTCGGTGCCGCACTCTGCGGGTTGTAGACGGGCGGCACGTACTGAGGATTCGGGTCGGGCGTGGACATCTTCGTCCCCATTTCGTTCAGAATGGATCCGGTCGAACCTGGGGTGGCACGACAGGAGACCCCCGACTACTTGATGGTCTTGGTGCCACGTCTCCGTGAATAGAGGATTTAGCCCCTGGAACGCGGGGTTGGCAACGGTCCCTGCAATGCGCGTCCCGGGCGACAGGCCATCCGTTCAGACAGCCACCAGCAGTGACCGCTTCCGCGCCCTGGCGACAAGCAGCTCGTTCAGAACCGGGACGGCCGAGGTCGGACACATAGCCAGCCGGGCATCCAGCGCCTCGTGCCACTGTGCTGTCAGCATCTCGACGAGTTCGTCTCGCATGACATCGGTGACAAGGGTGTAGTTGGCGTGTACCGATGCGTCGTCATGACCGATCCGCTCGTCGATCAGCACGCGCGGGATGAGTGCCGCTTCCAGGTCGGTGCGGTGGCTGCGCCGGTTGCTGCCCGATTCCACACATTCGACCCAAGCACCGGAACACCCTGTAGCTCACCGGATTTCACAGGAACCGGACTGTGTCGCGCCGTTCGGGTTACCGACCGCTCGTCGCCGGCGGTTTCCCGTGAACACATACCGATAACCATGGCATGGGCACGGCTGTGGTTGTGTCCGCGCTACTTGGGCGCTGAGCAGGTTCCACAGGAACAGTGGGAGGTCGATGTTCCTGTAGGACTCGTCCTTCGGCGGGATCCTGATCGGCTTGCTATGTACCTCGGCCAGCTGCCATTCGACTTGCAGCAGCCGCCGACGGGGATGCCCCGCCGTTGGCCGCTCGAGCCGTGGTGACCATCTCCGCTAAGCTCGAAAACGCCGGATCGGCTGACATAACAGCGCGGGTCAGAGTTTGTGTAAACCGTTGTGTAGCAGTGTGAATGCTGTCTCGGCGTCGGCTACTGCGGCGGGGTGGCGTTCTTCGGCCGACTGGCCCTTGTCGAGGTGGTTTGCGTTGTCTTCGGCCAGTAGGTGTTGGGTGGTGGTGAACTGGGCTGCGGCCAGGCGTGCGCGGAGGGGTTGGGTGTTGGTGGTGTCCTGTAGGGCATCGGCGAGTAGGGCGGCGTCGCGCCTTCGGAATGCCAGTAATCCGTTGGACAGCACGGGGTTTCCGTTGATCAGCCGGTACAGCGCGAGTACTTCGGAGTCGTCGCAGAGTCCGGTTACGGGGTCGCGGCGGTCGAGGCCGGTCAGATGGTGGGCGCGCAGCGCGGCGAGTGGTGACCATCGCGTCGGGCGGTCTCGGACGACGCGTGCGGACTCTCCCTCGTGGTCGGCGATCCGGTGCAGAACCAGGTCCTCTTTGGCGGGGAAGTAGCTGAACAGAGTTCGGCGGGACACCGCGGCCGCTTCGGCGATCGCGGTGACGGAGGTTTGTTCGTATCCGGCATCCAAGAACAGCGAGATGGCCGCACCCGAAATCGCTTGTCGGGTTTGCTGTTTCTTTCGCTCACGGAGTCCGGGCACGGACGCATCCTATCGGATTCTGCACTCGAGCTACTATTGCACCGAGTGCATAGATGACGGAGGTTGGCGTGGCAGGTCATCGCGAGCGTCTCGCGATCAAGGGGCAGTCCGGCGGCGGGACCGGCCCGGAGTTGGTCTTCCTGCACGGTGGTTCGGGCAGTTGGCGGTTGGGCACGGAGTTGTTCGAGCAGCTGCCACGGGCGGTCCGCTGGTGGGGCGTCGACCTGCCGGGGCACGGAGAGTCGGCCTGGACCGGGTGTTACCGCCTGGAGGACGCTGCCGACGAGCTTGCGAGCTGGGCCGTCGCCAATCTCGGCGGTCCGGCGTGGTGGTACGGCCATTCCTATGGCGGGCAGGTCGCGCTGGCGTTGGCCGGGAGGCATCCGGATGTGGTGTCGGGGTTGGTTGTCGGAGACGCGCCACTGATGCTGTCCGGCATGCTGACGCTGTTCGAGCGCACCGGCGCTCGGATGCGTACGTGGCGAAGCTGGTGCGGGCGGCCGGAATCCGAACTGCTGACGTTGCTCGGCGCCGAGCCCGCGGGCGACCGGACCACCGGCGAGATGCTCGGCCCCGGCCATCCATATCTGCGGCGGATGGCCGCCGCGTTGCACCGGCACGATCCCGTATTCCTCGACGCGATCGTGAACAGCACCCGTGAGGTCTACGGCGGCCTGGACGAGGCGGCGACCTGGCTGAGCGCGGTGCGCGGCCCCGTCCTGCTCCTGCGCGCCGATCCGGCGGTGTTCGCCCTGACCACCGACACCGACGCGATGCTCGTGCGTGAGCACGCCCGTGAGGGGCACATCCGAATGCTGCCGGGCGTCGGGCACGGACTGCAGAACTTCGCCCCGAAGCCCGTAGCGGATGCCCTCGCCGAACAGATCATTACCTGACGCGGCAGCCTGCCGGATGAGCGACCGCTCGATCATCCGCGACCGGTCCGGCGCGGAAGTGGGTGTCCGGCAGGCAATTACGGCGTTCGGGGGCCTAGGAACAGGCCTCCGTTCACCTCGAGGGTCTGGCCGGTGATCCATCGGCCGTCGTGGGAGGCGAGGAAGGCGACCGCGTCGGCGATGTCGGCCGCTTGGCCTACTCGGCCGAGGGCGGTCATGTCCGCGACGCCCGCTGCGGCCTCGTCGGATTCGTGCAGCCACGCATTCATTTCGGTGTCGGTGATTCCGGGGGAGACATTGTTCACCGTAATGCCGCGTGACCCCAGCGTGTTCGCCAGCGAACGGCCGAACACATTGAGCGCCCCCTTGGTCATCGAGTACACGATCTGCGGTGTGGCGAACCAGGTGACGCCGGAGGAGATGTTGATGATGCGGCCGCCGTCGCGCAGCAGGGGCAGTGCCCGTTGGACAACGAAGAACGGTGCTCGCACATTCAGCGCGAACTGCCGATCGAATTGTTCGGCGGTAGCGTTTTCGACGGTGGCCTCGGGCATCGCGACGGCGGCGTTGTTCACCACGATATCCAGGGGACGACCATCGAGAGCGGTGAACAGCTGGTCCACGCCGTCGGCGGCGGTGAGGTCCGCACGCACCGAGAAGGCTTGTCCGCCTGCCTGTTCGATCGCGGTGACGGTTTCCCGCGCGGCCGCGTCGTTGCTGCCGTAGTGCACGGCGACCAGTGCACCGTCGCCGGCGAGCCGCTGGGCGATCGCCCGGCCGATCCCGCGAGAAGCCCCGGTGACGAGAGCGGTCTTGTCAATCAAGTCGGTCATTGTTCCGCACCTTAACCGTCGCGTCGGGATCCCGAATCGGCACAATCGCCGGTGCGGACACAATGTCGGCCCGATGCACTCACACCGCCGATTCCCGACTCGACACCGGCGTTCGTGATCGACACTATGAAAGATGGGATACCCCGACGACTCGGGGTGAGGGAGGGGGTAAGCCAATGAACAGACGCCGGCTGTGGACGGCATGCGTGATCGGTGCGACGGCGGTGTTCGCGAGCACCGCGACCGCGTCCGCCGCTGTCCAGTCTGTGCCCGTGTTCTTCTGGTCCGGTGCCGAGATCAAAACACCCGGAGTGAACTCGAACTGCCAAGGCACGGTGCATATTCGGTTCGAGGTAGACGGTGCGCAGCCCGCCATTCTCACCGCGGTATTGGAGCCCGGCGAGTTTCGCGGCGAGAGCCCGGATTGGGAACGGGCGTGCGATGTTCCGCTCACAGTGAGTGTTGCCACCTCCGAGGTCGATTCGCCGACGGGGATCCCGTTCTTCCAGGAGAGACGATCGGTCCTCTTGCACGTGGACGCGGAACGACCGGAGCCGATGCGTATGGATCTCCGAGTCGGCTACGGGTACAGCGAGGTCGGCATCACATCGTCGCTGGCGGTCGACGACCCGGGGGCGTATCTCGACCACCCCTGGCCCGGTCAATTGTTCGGGATAGTCAACGCCCCGTGACTCGGCTGGTCACGGCGCGGAGTTGATGGTGTCGCCCTCCCAGCTCAGATCGGAGCGCTCGCTGATCTCGAAGGCCTCGAAGCGTTCATCGCCCAGCACCGCGTCGATCAGGGCTCGCGAGCCGGCGACGATCGTGGAGTCGAAGTCGATCTCGGTCGCCACGACCCATGTGTGGTCGGCGGGCCAGAGCAGTTGGGGTGTCACGCCGGGGAAGTCGGTTGTCCAGCCCAGGCCCGCCGCGTGCACCCAGCCGGGGTCGGCGAGTTCGGAGAGACTGGTGTCGAACAGCAGGAAGTCGCGTCCAGGCCATCGCAGGAAGGGGCCTGCCTCGACCGCTCGTCTGATTTCCGGCGCGACGGAGGCGGCCAACTCGGCGTCTATTCGGGCTCGCTCGCGCTCGATGCTCTGCGGATCGTCGTCGGTGGACGCGATGACTACCGTCCCCGCGGATGCGTTCAGCTCGCCGAAGCCATTCCACACCCCGGCCGTCACCTTGTCCGGTGTCTCGGTGGCCGCGCGGAGATGGACAGTGAGCGAGGCCAGCAGGCCCGGGTCGAACCACCCCTCGACGGACTGGCCGACCTCCCAGCCGTCATCGAACGACATCGCCGACTCGTCCTCGTCGTCGGTGAGCTTGCGCCACTGCACAAGTGGATGCATCACTCTGCCGTTGCGCGCGGCGACCTCGGTCCACGGCCACATCGCCTCCGCCACGACCTCGGGAGTGCCCCACTCGTCGGTGACCGTGACGTCGCGGCGAATCGCCTCGACCGGGTGCAGGATTCGCGCATAAGCGTCGAAGCCGGTACCGGCGACGTTGCCGACCCCGTCCGCGCCGGCGCGCGCCACCAGCCACCCGCCGCGTTCGACATCGGTAGTGAACTTCACCCGTCCAGACTAGTGAGCCACGCCGGGCGGGCGGCTCTGTCTGTGACTTCAGGTGTGGGCCGTGGCCCGGATCCCGGCCAGCACCACGTCGACGATGCGTTCCGCGTCGGCGCGGGTGAACGAGCGCATGCCGCGGACGACGATGAGATGCACTGGGCCGAACACCATTTCGCCGAGCAGGGCGCTGTCGACCGGTGGTAGCTCGCCGCGGTCGACGGCGAGGCGCACCCGTCTCCGCAGGGCGGCGCCGCGCTGTTCGAGGATCCTGGCCACCGTCTGCCGGACGAGGGGGTTTTCGCGGGCGGGCTGGGTGGACAGTTCGAGCGCCTGGCCGAACGGCGTGTTCAGGCCCCCGGCGAGGGCCACCAGATAGTCCACCAGGTCGCGGTGGATGTCGCCGGTGTCGGCGATGGTGGCGAGGTCCTCGGCATACCGCAGCAGAGCCTCGGCGACCAACTGCTCGCGGTCGGGCCAGTTGCGGTAGACGCTGGTCTTGTGCACGCCGGCGGCCTCGGCGACCTCCTCGTAGCGGAAGCCCGCGATGCCGTCGCGCGCCACGAGTTCGGCGGTCGCGGCGAGGACGCGCGCTCGCACCCGCGCGGTGCGGCCACCGGGGCGCCGCGCGGGCGACCGGTCAGCGGTCTCGTCGGCCATCGCCGCGCTCACCTCCTGTTTCCGCTCGGGTGCCGATTGTCGCCAGGTGCGGCGTTGCGGTGCAAACCGATCGTAAGTAGTCTGCGTTAAAAGCTACAAATCGTTGCTTTAGTGGTCGGGCTCGACCGCACATCCTCAGCGAAATCCTTGGAGCGCCCACGTGAACATCCTTGTCTCCGGAGCCGGAATCGCCGGGCTCGCCTGCGCGCTCGAGTTCGGCATCCGCGGCCACGAGGTCACCGTTGTCGAGTCCGCCCGGCAGCTCCGGCTCACCGGCACACCCATCGATATCCGCGGCGCGGCGCTCGAGGCCGTGGACGGGATGGGGCTGCTCGCGAAGATCCGGAAGCGACGGGTCAGGATGTCCGAACTGACCCGGTTCGTCGACAGCCGGGGCGAGCCGGTGGCCCGCATCCCGATGGCGGAGGTCAACGACTCCGACGACGACATCGAACTGCTCCGCGAGGATCTCGTGCGCATTCTCGCGCAGGCGGTCCCGGACACCGCGAAGATCCACTTCGGCGAGTCGGTCGCGGCACTGACCGACGGCGAGCGCGGGGTGGACGTGCGTTTCGCGTCCGGCCGCACCGGGCGGTACGACCTGGTGATCGGCGCCGACGGCCAGCATTCGGCGGTACGGGGGCTGGTATTCGGGCCCGAGCCGGACCACCTGCGGCACCTCGGCGTCTACTTCGCCCTCGCCGAACTCCCCGGCGAGGCGCACACCGAGGACGCCAACTCGATCTTCAACGTGCCCGGCCGAATGGCGGGCGTCTTCCGGTACGGGGGCCGGGCCGTTACGAACTTCCAATTCCGTTCGGAGCCGGTCGATTACGACCATCACGACTTGGAGGCCCAGAAGCAGATCCTCGTCGACGCCTTCGCGGGCTACCGGTCGTGGCGGATTCCGGAACTGCTCGAGGCGGCGCGCGCCGATCCCGATTTCTTCTTCACCTCCGCGAGCCAGATTCACCTGCCCAGCTGGCATCGCGGCCGCGTCGTCCTCGTCGGGGACGCCGGGTACTGCCCCGCCTACCTGTCCGGCCGGGGCACCTCGCTCGCACTGACCGGCGCTCGTTTTCTCGCCGAAGAATTCGAGCGGTCCGGCGACGATCACGCAGTTGCCTTCGCGCGGTACGAGATTCGGCAGCGGCCCCATGTCACGCTCGCTCAGCAGCGAGTCGAGCGTGGTCGTGACCGCATAGTGCCCGCTACCTGGGCCGACATCGCCGCACGCAACCGGGCGCTGCGAGCATCCGGCGCCGATTCCCCACGCGCCGAAGAGAATTCACTGTGACCGACGCGCTGGAGACGACCAGCATCGGCGTTCGAGAGCAGCACTGGAGTAGCCGGCTCGTGCTCTGGGTCGCCGTGCTCACCCTCGCCAATGTCCTCGCCGATGTGGTCATCGGCTCGCCCATGATGGTCCTGCCCCAATTGCTCGACCATTTCGATACCGATCAGGCCGCGTGGCTGAATGCCGGTGCGATGCTGGCCGGGGCCATCTGGTCGCCGCTGCTGGCGAAGAGTTCCGACATCTACGGCAAGCGGCGGGTACTGCTCGGCACGCTGCTCCTCGCATGCGCGGGGGCGCTGATCTGTCTTGTCGCGCCGAACGTTTGGATCTTCCTGGTGGGGCGGTTCCTCCAGGGCGCGGCCTTCGCGGCGGTCTTTCTCACGGTGGCCCTCGCGCGCCAGATCTGCCGTCCGGGGGTGGCGATGGCCGTGGTCGGGGTCGTGACATCCGCCTCGTCTTTGGTCGGAATCATCGAGCCGTTCCTGATGCAGCCGATCATCCATGCCTTCGGCTATCGGAGCGTCTTCGTCTCGGCGGCGCTGCTCGCCGCGGTCGCCGCGGTCTGCGTGCGTGCCTTCCTGCCGGAATCGCCGATCCGGAGTCCCGGCCGGATCGATGTGGGCGGGGCGCTACTGCTCGGCGGCGGGCTCGGCGCGGTGCTCGCCTACGCCAGCCTCGGCAGCGACGTCGGATGGCTGTCCCGGGGCATGATCGCGCTGCTCGCGGCCGGTGTTGCCGCGCTGGCGGGGTGGGCCGTGCGCGCGCTGCGAATAGACAATCCCCTCATCGACATTCGCGGTCTGGGGCGCCCGATCCTGTTGACGCTGCTGGCCCTGGTCCTCGCGGCGGGCTCCTTCCGGAGCATGCTGCAGCTGACGAGCATCGTCGCTCAGGTGCCGCCCGACCTGGGTCTCGGTTACGGGCTGGGCCACGGCGAGGCGATCGCGGTGTTACTCGCCACGCCCAATATCGGCATCGTCGTGGGTGGCACGATCGCCGGATGGGTCGCGGGGCGGTGCGGTCCCGCACTGCCCCTCCTCGGTGGCATCGCCGTCGGGATACTGGGCACGTTCGCGATGCTGGCGGGCGTATCGGTGCTTCCGGTGGCGATCGCGTGCGGCGCCATGGTCGGCATGGCCGCCGGTGCGATCGGCGCCTCCGGCTACAACCTGGCGATCGATCTCGCCGCACCCGAGCGCCAGGGCACGATCGCCGGTCTGGTGTCGGTCGTACTCGCTCTCGGCTCGGTCGTCTTCAACATCGCCGGGGGTGAGGTGCTCGAGGCCACCCGAATCCCCGGCGTCTTCGCCGACGGCGCCCCGGTGAGCACGGCGACCGGCGTCTACCTCTACGTCGCGATGGCGGGTGTGCTGTTCACCCTCGCCGCTGTGCCGGCTGTCGTGCTGGCGCGTTGTGACCTGCCTCACTCGGATGTCACAGCGCGAGGGTGACCGGTGTCTTGTGCCCGAACCCCCCAGCGGACGAAGGAAAGACAATGACCAACAAGAACGAAGTCGTCGTGGTCGGTGGCGGATACGCGGGCGTGATGGCGGCCAACCGCCTGACGCAGCGCGACGATGTGCGGGTAACCGTGATCAACCCTCGTCAGGTGTTCGTTCCCCGGCTGCGGTTGCATCAGCTGGTAGGCGGAACTCACGACGCGGTCGTCGATTACCAGGACGTGCTGGCCGAAGGTGTCCGGCTGGTGGTCGACAGCGTGACGCGGATCGACGCGGCCGAGCGCAAGGTGTTGCTGGCCGACGGCGGCAGCATCGGCTACGACTACCTGATCTACGCGGTGGGCAGCGGTAATGCCGCGCCGCGGGTGCTGGGCGCGGCCGAGTTCGCCTATCCGATCGCGACTCTGGAGGCGGCGCACCGGATGCGATCGATGCTCTTCGACACCCCTGCCACGGCCGCGGTAACCGTGATCGGAGGCGGGCCGACCGGCGTCGAGACCGCCGCCGAGCTGGCCGAACAGGGGCGCGTGGTCACCTTGGTCTGTGGCGGCGCCCTCGTCCCGTACCTGCACCCGAAGGCGCGGCGCACGGCGCACAAGTACCTCGCCGAGCTCGGTGTGACCGTCATCGAGGGTTGCGCGGTCACCGAGGTGACGGCCGACGCCGTGGAACTCGCCGACGGCCGGAGGCTGGCGAGTGCGGTCACCATCTGGACCGCCGGCTTCGGCGTGCCCGACCTGGCCGCCCGCAGCGGGCTGAGCACCGACGCCGCCGGTCGCCTGCTCACCGACGAGACCCTGACCAGCATCGACGACGAGCGCATCGTCGCGGCGGGCGACTCGTCGGCTCCCTCGGACCTGCCGTTCCGGATGAGTGCCTACACCGCGTACTGCCTGGGAGCGCACGCCGCCGACACCCTGCTGCACCGGATCGCGGGGGAGCAGCCCGCGCCGATCGACATGTCGTTCCCCGCCATGTGCCTCAGCTTCGGCCGCGACGCCGGGATCTACCAGCTCGGTCACAAGGACGAGACCGCCATGCGGCTGTACTTCCGCGGGGCCGTGGGCAAGAAACTCAAGGAATTCGCCTGCGCGGCCGGTATCAAGCACCTGGCGACCGAGGCCCGCAAGCCCGGATCGCACCACTGGTTCTCCGACGGCAAGCACCGGCCGGCCCTGCTGCGCGCCCAGCGTGCGGACAAGGCCGTACCGATCGCGTAGGTCAGGCGGTGACGGCGCCGTGCGCGGCCGAGCTGACCAGCTTGCGGTACTTGGCGAGCACGCCCGAGGTGTACCTGGGCGGGTGCGGCTCCCAGCCGACCTTGCGGGCGGCGAGTTCGCTCTCGTCGATCTCCACGTCGAGGGTGCGGTTGGCGACGTCGAGAACGATGGGATCACCGTCGGCGACGAAGGCGATCGGGCCGCCGTCCACGGCTTCGGGAGCGACATGACCGACACACAATCCTGTTGTGCCGCCGGAGAATCGGCCGTCGGTGAGCAGCAGGACGTCCTTGCCGAGCCCGGCGCCCTTGATCGCGCCGGTGATGGCGAGCATCTCGCGCATGCCCGGGCCGCCCTTGGGCCCCTCGTAGCGGATGACGACCACATCACCGGCGGCGATCGTGCCGTCCTCGAGCGCCTCCATCGCGGCGCGCTCCCCGTCGAACACCCGGGCTGTCCCGCGGAAGACGTCGGAGTCGAAGCCGGCGCTCTTCACGACGGCGCCTTCGGGCGCGAGTGTGCCGTGCAGGATGGTGAGGCCGCCCGTCTTGTGGATCGGCCGATCGAGCGGACGGATCACGTCACCATCGAGGCCGAGTTCGATATCGGCCAGATTCTCGGCCATGGTCCTGCCGGTGACGGTCATGACATCGCCGTGCATGAGACCCGCGTCGAGCAGCGCCTTCATCACGACGGGGATTCCGCCGACCTTGTCGACGTCGTTCATCACGTAGCGGCCGAACGGCTTGAGATCGCCCAGGTGCGGCACCTTGTCACCGACACGATTGAAATCGGCGAGGGTGAGACCCACCCCGGCCTCGCGGGCGATGGCCAGCAGGTGCAACACGGCATTGGTGGAACCACCGAGCGCCATCACCACCGTGATGGCGTTCTCGAAGGCCTCCAACGTCATGATGTCGCGCGCCGTGATGCCCCGGCGCAACAGCTCCACGACGGCCTCGCCGGACTTGTGGGCGAAGTCGTCGCGGCGACGGTCGGGGGCGGGCGGCGCGGCGGATCCGGGCAGGCTCATCCCCAGGGCCTCCGCGGCCGAGGCCATGGTGTTGGCGGTGTACATCCCGCCGCACGCGCCTTCACCGGGACAGATGGCCCGCTCGATCCGATCGACCTCCGCCGGGGTGATCAAACCCTTCAGGCAGGCGCCGACCGCCTCGAACGCGTCGATGATCGTGACGTCCCTGCCGTCGAGACTGCCCGGCAGAGTCGAACCGGCGTAGAGGAACACACTCGACAGATCCAGTCGCGCGGCGGCCATCAGCATGCCCGGCAGGCTCTTGTCGCAGCCGGCCAGCAGCACGGAACCGTCGAGGCGTTCGGCCATCATGACCGTCTCGACGGAATCCGCGATGATCTCCCGGCTGACCAGCGAGAAATGCATGCCCTCGTGGCCCATCGAGATGCCGTCGGACACCGAGATCGTGCCGAACTCCAAGGGATAGCCACCCCCCGCGTGCACCCCCACCTTGACGGCCTTGGCCAGCCGGTCGAGTGACAGGTTGCAGGGCGTGATCTCGTTCCAGCTCGAGGCGACCCCGATCTGCGGCTTGCCCCAGTCGTCGTCACCCATACCGACGGCCCGCAACATGCCGCGGGCGGCCGTCTTCTGGAGTCCATCGGTGACATCACGGGAGCGCGGCTTGATGTCGACCGATCGGTCCGAGTCGTGTGCCATCGCGCAAGTCTACGACCGACCCCGCGGGCGTCCCGAACGCGCGATCGATGTATCACCGGAACTCACCTGCCGAGGTCGCCGCGCAGTCTCTCGATCGCCTTGGTGATGGCCGCCGCTCGGTCGATGCCCGGGGTCTTCTGTTGCTCGAAGGCGATCAGCCGTTCGGCCGTGGGGTGATTACCCATCACCATGGTGAGCAGAGTCTTGAACTCGCCCGGCTGGGTGAGGTTCGGCCGGGGCCGCGGGGGTGCCGGCGCGGCGGCTGCCGTACCGCTCTGCCGGGTGTACGGCCCGGCCTCGGCGGCAGTTGCTCTGCGATACCACAATTCGGCCTCGCTGTGGTTCCCGTCCTTGTTGAGCAGAGCCGCGAGACCGGCCATGGCGTCGGGGTGCCCGGCGACAGCGGCTCTGCGAAACCAGAGTTGGGCCTCGGCCAGATCGCCGCCGTTCTGGTGCCGGCGAAGCCAGCGCTGGAGCCTGTTCTGTTCTTCCACGCGCCGGTGGAACAGTCGCGCCAGGTTGTTCATCGCGACCGGGTCGCCGGCGGTGGCGGCTCGGAGAAGTTCCCGTTCTCGCGGGTCCGCGGTTGCGGGCTTCTGATCACCGGATTCCAGGGCGTACTTGATGCCCAACAGGACAGCGGAACTGGCGATGATCGCCCCGCCCGCTATCAGCAGGATCTGGATGCCGTTCTCGTGGCTGTTGCGCTGCGCCGCCAGCGCTTGCTCGTATGTCTCGCCGCCGGCCGGGGCGCCGTTGCGGTAGTGGCGGCAGATCGTGCCGGGCTCCATCGTCCTTTCGTCACAGGTGGGCGCGGCCTGGGGATCGCTCAGGAGCATCGCGGTCCCCGGGATGAGCATGACCGCGCCCACGATGAGCGCGAGCCACGCGCCGAGCCACAGCACGAGGGTTACGACCTGTCCGAGCGTCTTCAATTCGTCCCCCGCTCCGCCGACCGAGTTGTCCCGCAGCACAACCGATGTGTCCGAACCATGCCTGGTAGATGTCTGATCACATCCTTACGGACAGTCTTGGGGCGGAAATGGTTGGGGCGAACCGCGATCCGTGGGGCGCCGACGCCGTATGTCACGCGATCAGGTCGAGTTGCTCCCGGACCCGTTGCAGGGCGTCGTGCACGTAACCTTTCGCGGTGCCTGTGGCGACGCCCATGATGCGCGCGGTTTCCGCGTAGGTGTTGCCTTCGTAGGCTCGGAGCACGACCGCTTCCCGCTCTCGCGGCGGCAGGGTATCCAGCGCGCCGAGCAGGGCCTGGCGCAAGACGACGATGTCGTCCATGTTCACACCCGCCCGGTCGGCGAGCAATGCGATCCGCTGGTCCCCGTCGGAGTCGAACCGTTCGCGGTCGGTGGCCGCCCGCCGCCAGGCGTCGCGAACGAGGTTCTTGGTGACCGTCCACAGGTAGGCGCGCAACCGGTCGGCCGTGGCGACGTCGGGCCGGGCGGCGTACACCCGCATCAGCGCGGTCTGCACGATGTCTTCGGCGTCGGTACGGCTGCCGACCTGCCGGGTGGCCCAGGCGAGCAACATGTCGCTGGCCGAGTCGAATGCCTCGAGCAACAGGTCGTCGAACCGGTCCGATTGCTGCGCACGGGCGCTCCCGCGTCCGATCCGGATGAGCGCCGGACCGCGGGATTCCCCGGCGAGGAAGGACAGCGGATCCTTGGCGCAATCCGCGAGCACGGCTCCCAATAGGTCCGTCAAAGCGGTCTCGGCGCCCAGGCCGGACTCGGGGAGGCTGTTCATTCGATCTCGCCCTGCTGTTCGCGGCCGCCGGGGCCGACGGATCTGTCGGTACCGAACACCATACCGACGAACGGGCTCGGCTCAGTTCGAGATCAGCGGGAGCACGACGGTGAACCAGAGCAGAATTCCCAGTGGTATCAGGAATCCGATGGCGCCGAGTCTGCGGAACAGCGGCGGGCCGGGATCCATCGGCCGTCCCGGCATACCCGGAATCGGCGGTGGGAGTTGGGCGATCCGCGAATGGGCGGACATGTTGGACAGAATCGTGATGGCGTTGATGAACAGCGACAACGGTCCCCACCAGCCGAACCACACGCTCTGAATCGTCATCCGGCGCAGGGTGGCGAGGCCGCAGTCGCGGCAGAACGGGCCGGGCATCCGGACGAATTGCATCATCAGGATGAAACCGCGATGGCTTCGGATCGTCACCGCTGCCGCGGGTGTCGCGCCGCAGTGCAGGCAGTACAGGGCGTGGACCGGTGCGGCCGGTGGCAGTGGGGTCCGCTGTGGCGGGGTGGGGGCGAATTCGTTCTCCAGACCGCTCAGGCTGATGCCCAGAACATCGGCCTGCACCAGGTCCAGAAGTTCGTCCCGGCGCAGTCCATCGCCCAGGGCCTGCGCCGCGGCGGTGGAACCGTCGGCGATGAGCCCGAGGGCCAGCATTCCGGCCGGAACCCCCGGCAGGTTGTAGCGGCGGGCCAAGCGGACGGCGGTGCGCAGAGCGGCGGCACAGGAGTCGGTGAGCCGGATGCCCTCCCAGTGCGACGAGCTGTGGGTGACCGGATCCAGCACGACCTTCCCCGCGATAATCTCGAAGTCTCCGCAGTGCAACGAGATCCGGTTCCAACGGCTGGACGTATCGACCCGCATCAGCGCGACCAGCAGGTCCCTGGTGTCGATCGGCCGCGATCCGGCATCGGCTCTCGCCTGCCACAGTGCGTTCCCCACGGTGGGATGCAGCGGCAGGTCCACGATTACGGCGGTGTTCTCCATGTGCCCTCCTGGTGTGTCACGCTCTGTCTGGAGCTGCTGCTCACGAGGGTGTAGACCCGCTGGGCGGCAAAAGGGTTGGGCGGAAGTCGAGCCATCGCGGAATCGGACTCGCGCCGCGGCGCGAGCGGTGGGAGGGAGCCTTGCGGATGCGGGCAGGCGTATCGGCCGGGGACAGTACGGGTTTCGGCGCGGTGGCGGTGCGGATTCTCGCCGGGTCGGGCGCGGTCGTCGGTGCCGGATTCGTCGTGGGCCCGGGACTCGTCGCGACCTGCGCGCACGTTGTTTCCGAGGCCGCCGGCGCGGACGCGCAGGAAACCCGGCCGCCGGACACCGTGGTGTGGATCGACTTTCCGTTCTTGCCCGCGGCCGGCCGGGTCGGTGCGCGGGTCCGCCGCTGGGCGCCGACGACAGCCGACGGGGGCGGCGACATCGCGGTGCTGGAGATTATCGAGCCGCTGCCGGAACCGATACCGGCGCCTCCGTTCTGGCGCGCCGAGGAGCCCTGGGGCCGGGAGTTCCGGATGCTCGGGTTCCCCGCCGAACTCGACCTGGGGGTGTGGGTGTCGGGAGAGTTCCGGGCCGCGCAGGGGGTGGGCTGGCTGCAGTTGCAGGCGGCAACCGGTGGGCAGCCGATCACGGGCGGCTTCAGCGGGGCCGCGGTGTGGGATGCGGCGTCCGGGTCTGTGGTCGGCATGGCAGTGGCGGCGGACCGGCGGCGATATACGCGGACCGCCTTCATGATTCCGATCGCCGAGGTGCTCGGGATCGATCCGGCGATGCTGCCGAATCCGTATCGCGGACTGGACCGATTCGAGGAGGATGACGCACCCCTGTTCCACGGCCGCGACGCCGATATCGAACGGGTGCTGGCCGCGTTGGCACAGCGGCCGTTCGTGGCGGTCGTCGGTGGTTCGGGCACGGGGAAGTCGTCGTTGGTGAGCGCCGGCGTGCTACCTCGGGTGCGTCGACGTGGCATGGCCGTCGCGGCCGTTCGCCTCACCGGCCTGTCGGCGACCTCGGATTCGCAGGTGCGCGACGGTGGAAACGATGTGTCGGCCCTCCTCATGGCTGTCGTGCGGCAGCCGGCGGCGGACGGCAACCCTACGTCCGAACTGGTGGATCGCATCCCCGACGAAGGGCTGCTGGTGTTTCCGGACCAGTTCGAGGACTTGGCGGCCACGGCGCCGGCACACGCCCAGGACCTGGTGCACCGGCTCATCGAGCTGGTCGCCGCCGCCGACGCGGCCGGCAAGACGATTCGAGTGGTGCTGACGCTCCGATGGGAGGCCGTCGGCGAACTGGTCGACACCGAGATCGCGAACCTGCTCGACGGTGCCACCGTGGCGCTGGCGGCCATGGAACGTGAGCAACTGCGGGCTGTGATCCGCGGGCCGTTGGCCCATGCCCCCGGCGTCGGTATCGATGCCGACCTCGTCGAACGGCTCGTCGACGATACGGTGCACCAGCCGGGCGGTTTGCCGTTGCTCGAGTCGACACTGACCGAATTGTGGGAACAGCGCGGCAGCGGGCGGCTGACCCTGGCCGACTACGAGCGTTCCGGCGGTGTCGCCGGGGCGATCACCCGCCGTGCCGATCGCGCGCTCGCCCGGTTCACGGAACCGGAGGCAGCGGCGGTGCGGCGACTGCTGACGATGATCGCGGTACCGATCAGGACCGGCACCGGATTCGTCCGGGCCGCGATGGCTTTGGCCGAACACCCGGAATTACACGGCCTCGCAGGTCATTTGGCCCGCGAGCGGCTGGTGGCCGTTGGGCGCCGGGCCGACGGCGTCGTGATCGTCGAACTGGCTCACCAGGCGCTGATCGACAACTGGCCCACGCTGCGCGGCTGGCTCGAAGACGATCGCGACTTCCGTTCCTGGCAGCAGGAATTCGACAACCGCCGACTCGAATGGGAAGCGGCGCAATACGACAGCGGCGCCTTGCTGCGCGGCGGTGCGCTGGCTACCGCCGAAGAATGGCTGGCCGCTCGTGCCGCCGACCTTTCCCCCGCGCAGCACCGGTACATCCAGGCCGGTCGACGGGTGCGGCGCCGGGAGGTGCGCCGCTGGCGGATGGTTACCGCCGCGACGGCCGTGCTGGCGCTGGTGGCCGCGACCACTGCGGTCGTGGCGTACCGCACCAGTCAGGAACGCGCCGCGCAACTGCGGCTCGCGGCCGGGATCACCCTCGCCAAGGAGTCGATGCGGCTCGCCGACTTGCAACCGTTGACGGCCCTGCAGTTCGCACAGGCGGCACATCGGCACGCACCCGGGCATCCCGAGGTGGAGGACGCCCTGCTCTACCAGCAAGCCGGTCTCGGTGCGATCGCCGGTTTCACGCCGGGCGAGATGCCGACCGGTGCGGGCCGAATCGCTTCCGGGGCGGCCGCGGACGGGACGGCGTTGGTGGCGGTCGGCGCCGACGGCACGGCCCGGGTCCAGACCGGCCTTCGTGACGTAAGACCGGTGATCTGGAAGGTGCCTGCCGATGATCGCGTGATGTCGGTCGCGATGTCCGACGACGGCGGGAAGATCGCCGTCGTCGAGCGAAGCGGAGAGGTGTCGGTGTGGGATGTACGCAGCCGCACCGGACCGGTGAACATCCGTGCCGGTTCCGGTCGAGCGTTGCCGGATTACGCCATACGAGTGAGGCTTTCGGCCGACGGCGGGGTGCTGGTGCTGTCGATCGACCCGGAGCGAGGACCCGGAAAGGCGTCCCCGCCGGATGTTCTCGAGGTATACGACACGTCGACCGCGCACCCGGCGCGCATCGCGGCGCCCCCGTCGGCTCGGCGCGATCAAATTCCGCGGTACGTCGGCCCGGGCGGCACGGAAATCATGTTCGAGGAAACCGATGGCGTGGAGATTTTCAATGTGCTGCGGGACCTCGGCGGCAACGTGATCCGCGTGCTGCCGGACGGATATCCGGTTCGGGGAGGAATATATTCCTGCCTGCCGGCACCGCCGGGCGAACCACGGCAGAGTCTGGCGGTCTTCGATACTCGAACAGGCGTCGAGCGGTTCCGATTCGACGTGGACCACGACTTCTGCATCCGTTCGAAACTGGACAGTTCCGAACGGTTTTTCATCAATGCCGACAACCACCCGCGCGATGCCGTCTTCAGTATCGAATTCATGAGCTTGGCGACGGGCCGGATCTATCGAACCGAGGTCGGGCGCAGCACCGGGCAGAACAGTACGATCGTCACTGATACCGAGCAGGGACCGATTCTCAATGTGTTCTACCCCGGCGGTCTGCTGCACTACTCGCCCGCCGTGCCCGTCGGCGAAGCCGATCTGTTCACGCAGGAGCCCGCGGTGACGGCGTGGTCGGGGGACGCGGAAACCATCGCCACCTATAGTCGTGACGCTGCCGCGCGCACGAGCAGGCTCGAGATCAAACGGGTGCGGCCACGGCCGCAACGGCTGGCGCACGTCGCACTGGGCGGCGCGACCAGCGATATCGATCTCGGCGACAAGCCGGTCCTGAAGTTCACACCCGACGAGCGCTATCTCGTCGCTGTGGGCTCGCGGCCGCAGCTGGTGGTCTTCGACGCTCGAACTCTCGAGGTGGTTCATCGAATCCCGCTGCCGGTCCCGGCGGAACTCGGCGATCCCGAGGGCTGGCACGGTGACATCGTGTTCCCCGGCTCGGAAGAGGTTCTCGCCATGTACGGCGGCATGCTCACCCGCTGGGAAATCCGCGACGGCCGAGCGTTGTCCGATCCGCTACCGCTGTGGCGCGACCGGGACGAACTCGTACGGCTCGGCGCCGACGGCGCCCTCGGGCGACCCGGCGCGCGGCCCGATGAAATAGTGATCACTTCCTCGGGAGCGGCGACGGTGTGGAACCTGTCCGAACGGCGGCGGGTCAGCACTTTTGATTTCGAGGAGGCCTGGGACTATAACGGCGTGTATTACGATCCGCCCGATCCCGTTGTGTACGTGCAGACCGGCCGTATGGAGATGTGGAATCCGGCGACCGGCGCGATCACCGAACCGTCGTGGCCGATGCCCCCCTTGCCGTACCTGCGCGGAACCACATCGGATGGTCTGTGGGTGGCGATAGACGGTGTCGCTCCGAACAATATCGACATCTGGGATCGCAATCGTGGGCGAATAGCCACACTGCAGCTCCCCGGGAAAATCCATGATGTGTTCGTGGAAAACAATACGGTACATATTCTCTATCGCGGTGGAGACTTTCGCGTGAACCTGGGCAAGGCTCAGATGTTCCAACGCTTGTGCGCGCTTCACAACCGGGACTACTCCGCCGAGGAACGCGCGCTGCTGCCGGTAGGTGCCGACGACGCACCGCCCTGCGAGGCCGGGCCCTAGACGGCGGTGCGGATGATCGCCCGCGCCGGGCGCGAATCCATTCCCGGTCGCGATCGATGTATCACCGAACAACGGCCCGCTATCCAGCGGTACGGTATACTCGTGCGCTGGTAGTTCTATCGGTCAGCGTGCGTGGTGGATGCCGGACAGCAGGACACGTGGGCCCCACACGAGTGAGCAAGGCAAGGACTGTCCTATGCAGAACGACGAGGCTGTGCAGATCAACACCGTCATCGAGCGACTCGCCGCCGGCCATCCCGAGGTCCCGTCGGCCACCATCGCAGCAACCGTCGAACGCTTCCACGAACGCTTCTCGAATTCGGCGGTAAGGAGTTTCGCCCCGATCCTGGTGGAGCGATGCGCGGAACGGGAACTCTCCGGCATTCCGCCCCGGCGCCTACACCGTCGTTAGGTCGTGTCTCGCACGGCAATCCGACGCACAGTCCTGGACATGCGACTACTTAGCTTCGCTCACAAACGTTCGCGCAGCGTACGTCGGTTTTCTGAGCGGATCGTGTGACTTCCCAGCCGCCCGGACGGATCGGCCGGGCGGCGCCCGTGGCCGCGCTAGCATCGTGGCGACAGGACACCGACCGGCCAGTCCGGCGGCCGGGCTCGCATCGGACGGTTTGGGGAATATGGGGATGAGTTCGCTACCGGACTTCGTGCGGGACGCGGTGCATCGCTCGGTCGCCACGGGTGACGGGACCGCCGTGATCGATACGGGTTGCGGTCTGGTCCAATGGCTTTCGTCGGCAGGGAACGTCTTCCACATCGAGGTGGCGTATCCGGAACGGCCGCACCGGCGTTCACTGTGGCAGCGGCTGCGCGGCGGCCCGAGTCCGGCCGGTTTCACCGAACGGCAACTCGCGTCGCTCGGCAATCTCGGGTTCGCCGAACTCGATTCGGCCTACGTGCTCCGGGCGGACGACGCGGGGCTGGACCGCGATCACGTGGTGCACGTCGTCGTCACCGTGCTGCACGATGTGCTGGAGGCGCGTGAGGTCTCCGATATGTCCGTCGAGGTCTTCTGAACCGCTCCCGACCGGCAATACCGGGTAGACGGTGGCGCCCGTCGTTACGCTGGCGGACGTGTTGGCAGGTCGTGACAGCGAGCAGGCCGAGATCGAGGGGCTGCTCGACGACGCCAGGGCGGGCAGCAGCCGGTCTCTGGTGATTCGGGGCGAGGCCGGGATCGGGAAGTCCGCGCTGGTGGAGTACGCCGCGACCGCGGCGGCCGGGATGCGTATGGTGCGCGGTGTCGGCGTCGAGTCCGAGGCCGAACTCGCTTTCGGCGCACTGCATCTGCTGCTGTACCCGTATCTGGATCGGCTCGACGGGTTGCCCGGCCCGCAGGAGGCGGCGCTGCGCGCGGCGTTCGGGCAGATCGAGGCGCCCGAGGCGAACCGCTTCCTCGTCGGCGCGGCCACCCTGACGCTGCTGGCCGAACTGGCCGCCGAGACGCCGACCCTGGTCCTCGTCGACGACGCGCAGTGGCTCGACCGCAGCTCCTCGGACGCGCTGCTGTTCGCGACGCGCCGCTTCCACGCCGATCCGGTCGCGGTCGTGTTCGCGGTGCGGGAGACCGCCTCGCCGTTCGCCACCCCGGGCATCGACGCGCTGCGCCTGAGCGGTCTCCCTCGCCCGGCGGCCACGCGGTTGCTCGCCGAGCGCGTGGCGGGGCTGACCGTGCCGGGATGCGAGCGGGTGCTGGACGAGTCGGACGGTAATCCGTTGGCGCTCATCGAATTAGGCATGGCGCGCCGGGCCGCCGAACGGGCCGGGCACGCCGACCCGATGCATGAGGTCGGCCCGCTGCCCGTGACCCGCCGCGTGCAGGAGAGCTTCCGGGCGCAGATCACCGAATTACCCACGGCCACAAGCACCTTGCTGTTGATCGCCGCGGCCGATACCGGTGCGGGCGTCGACACCATCCTGAGCGTCGGCGCCGCCTTCGGGCTCACGGCCGCCGATCTCGAGCCCGCGGAGCACGCCGACCTCGTCGCGATGTCCACCGATGCCTTGACGTTCCGGCATCCCCTGATTCGCGCCGCCGCCTACCAGCAGGCGGCCCATCATCAGCGCGTCGCCGTGCACGAAGCCTTCGCCCGGGTGCTGACCGCCGCGGCGGACGCCGACCGCCGCACCTGGCATCTCGCCGCCGCCACGACCGAACCGGACGAGCGGGTGGCCACCGAGCTGGAACACACGGCGCGCCGGGCCCAGCACCGCGGCGGGGCGATGGCGGTGTCGGCGGCGTACGACCGCGCCGCACGGCTCAGCGCCGACCCCGAACACCGCGCCCGGCGCATCCTGATGGCCGCCCGCGCGGCCTACGACGCCGGACGGCCGGACCGGGCCGACCGGCTGGCCTCCGAGGCCACCGCGCTCACCACCGACAACGGAATCCGCGCGGACGCAACACATATCAAGGCGCAGATCGAATACGAACGCACCTCACCCGCCCGAGACGCCGAACTCGCCCTGCGGGCAGCGGAATTGGTGGTCGCCCACGACCCCGAACGCGCGGTCTACATCCTGTCCGAGGCCGCCTGCTGCGGTCGCGACGCGGGTCGGCGCGACCTGCTGGAGCGCGCCGTCGGGCATTTCGGATCCCTTCGCCTGCCCGATGATTCGCCGCTGCGCAGGCATGTCGCCGCCCAGATCGCCTGGGCCGATTTCCTCGCGGGACGGCCCGAAGCCGCCGTCGGCGCCATGGCCGAGCAACTGCGCGTCGCGCGGGGCGCCGATGTCGACTGCCTCCACAAGATCGTCGCGGCGTTCAGCGGCGTGATGCTCGCCGAAGACGCGGACACCGCCGCGATCATGGACGCGGCACTGGACGAGGCCCGCTCGACGGGAGCGGTGCTGTGGATTCCGTACTCGCTCGAGGTGCTGGCGCTCGCGCGATTATTGAACGGGCAGTTCCTGCAGGCGCGAACCGCTGTGGCGGAAGGCGTCTCGCTCGCCCTCGAACTCGAGATGGACACCGAGGTGGCCGTGCTGCGGGCGGTGGAGGTGTGGCTGGCCGCGATAGCGGGCGATACGGAGCGTGCCCGAGCACTCGCCGCGGACATCGAACCGCTGCTGTCCCAACGACATCCGGCCCACGCCGCGCTGATGACCTGGGGGCTCGCGATCGCGGATCTGTCGGCGGGCCGGTTCGAATCGGTCGTCGACGCCCTGGACGGCGTCTGTACCGGGCCGGTCGCACACGACTTCCCGATCCGCGCCGTGCCCGACCAGGTGGAGGCGGCGATCCGCGGCGGCTTCCCGGAGCGCGCCGCGGCAGTTCTGCCCGCGTTCGAACGCTGGGCCCGGGCGATCCGAAATCCCTTGGGGGCGGCGCTGTTACACCGCTGCCACGCGCTGATTGCGACTGCGGACGACGACGCGGAGAAGCACTACCGCACCGCGCTCGAACTGCACGAGGGGCATGGCGGGCACTACGACCGCGCCCGCACGCAGCTGTCCTTCGGTGAATGGCTGCGGCGCCGCCGTCGCCGGGCCGATGCCCGCGTACAGCTCGTGGCGGCGATGGAAGCCTTCGATCGCGTCGGCGCCCGCGACTGGGCGGACCGTACCCGCGTCGAACTGGCCGCCCTCGGTGAGCGGCCCGCCGAGCAGCGCGGCGACCCGCTGAAACTGCTGACGCCGCAGGAGGTTCAGGTCGTGCGGCTGGCGGCGGCCGGGCACAGCAACCGGGAGATCGGCGCCCAATTGTTCCTGAGCCCGCGCACCGTCGGCCACCACCTGTACAAGGCGTATCCGAAACTCGGCGTCACGCGGCGCATCGAACTCGCCCAGCTCGAGCTGTGACGGGGAGCGGATGACCTATCCGGCGGTCCGCGGCCACGGCACACGCCGGTCATGCGACCGATGCGGCCCGGACGACCGGCGAAATAGCTTTCTTCCGGCAGGTCAGAACCGACAGGGAGAAGACATCATGTTGCTCGAGAACAAGACCGCGGTGATCTACGGCGCGGGCGGTTCCATCGGATCCGCGATGGCCAAGGGCTTCGCCGCCGAGGGGGCGAGCTGCCACCTGGTGGGCCGCACCGCCGCCACGCTCGACAAGGTCGCCGACAAGATCTGCGGCGCCGGTGGCCGCGCCGAGACCGCCGTCGTGGACGCGCTGGACGCCGCTGCCGTCGCCGACCACGCCGCCGCGGTGGCCGAGAAGTCCGGCAGCCCCGACATCTCGGTCAACGTGATCGGCTACGAGGCCCTCTTCCAGCCGCTCGTCGACATCTCGGTGGACGCCTTCGCCGACTCGATCGCCACACTCGTCCGGGCACAACTGGCGACCACCCAGGCCGCCGCGCGGCACATGATCGCGCAGCAGTCCGGGGTCATCCTGTTCTTCGGCGGCTCGGACCCGGCGCACAAGTTCCCGGGCCTCGGCAATGTGCAGGTGAGCATGGACGCCGCGGAGGGGCTGCGGCGGCAGTGGGCGGCCGACCTCGGGCCGTTCGGCATCCGGGTCGTCTCGCTGCTCACCGGCGGCATCATCGACACCTTCCCGGACATCCCGGAAACCGAGCAGGCGCGCAAGGGCATCGTCGACGCCACTCTGCTGAAGCGGGCGGCCACGCTGTCCGATGTCGGGCACGTCGCGGCATTCGTCGCCTCCGAGCGCGGCCGCTCCCTGACCGGCACTCAGGTCAACATCTCCTGCGGAGCCTGCGGGGACTGACCTCACGCGGGGACGCCGCCGCCCCGGTCGGGAAGGAACATGGCGGCGGCGAAACCCGCGAGGCCGAGAGCGCCCAGGACGATCATGGCGGCCGCGTAGGCGTGGCCGGTGAGCCCGGCGGTGAGGATGGTGCCCGCGATCGCGGTGCCGAGTGCGGATCCGAGGTTGGACACGCTGCGGGACAGGCCGGAGATCTCGCCCTGCTGGTCCTCGCCGAAGCTCGACTGCACGATGTTGACCGACGGGGTGAGCATGACGCCGAGCCCGAGCCCGATCAACAGCAGTCCGGGGGTGAAGGCCCACGGGTCGACCGCGCGGTGCGCCAAGGCGAGCAGCACGGCGATGCCGACGATCGTGACCAGGAAACCGTCGATGATGAGGGTGCGTTGCGGCCGGCGGCGCGCGAGCCGTGCCGCCGCCAGCGACGACACCAGCAGGCCGACGGTCGCCGCGGTGAACACGACACCGGTCTCGATCGCGCTGTACCCGCGCACCACCTGCAGATACGCCGCGACCACGAAGGACGAGCCCATCAGCAGCAGCCACTGGATGTTCTGGGTGACCATCCCGAGGTTCGCGGTGCGGTAGCGGAACAGGCTCGTCGACAGCAGGGGCTCGCCGCCGCCGCGTTCCTTTCGCCGCGCCGCCACGAAGAACCACGTCAGCAGGCCCGCCGCGAGTGCGAGCAGGGCGAGGGTCAGCAGAATGTTGTCGTCGGCGACGAGAATTCCGGCGACCAGCAGAACCAGCCCGGTCGCGGAGAGCACAGCACCCCCGATATCGAATTTGCGCGACGGGTCGGCGGGCAACGGATCACGAATCCGCCGGCTCAGCACGACGATCGAGAGGACGACCAGCGCCTGGAAGACGAAGGCCGCGCGCCAGCTCAGCGCCGAGGTGATCAGTCCGCCGAGCAGCGGCCCCGCCGCGGCCCCGATTCCGCCCATCGCCATGATGGCGCCGAAAGCCTTTGCCCGCGAATCGGTTTCGGTGAACATGAGGGTGGTGAGGATGTAGACGGGCGGAATGAGCAGCGCTGTCCCGACCCCCTCCAGAATCGAGTTGCCGAGAATCAATACCCCCAGGCCGGGCGCGGCGGCACTGAGGACCGCGCCGACCCCGTACACCGCCAGGCCCGCGATCAGACAGCGCTTGCGGCCGTAGCGGTCGGTGAGTTTCCCGCCGGGAATCATCAACGCGGCCATCACCAGAAGGAAGATCGTGATGGTGACCTGCACCCCTTGCACGGTGGTGTGCAGGTCGGTGCTGATGTCGTTGATCATCACGTTCATGTTCGAGCCGGCGAAGCTGCAGATGAACTGCGCCAGCGTCAGCGGCAGCAGCACCCCGCGCGGGCTCGCCGCTACCATCGCTTTCTGCGCCGAGATACACGCACGGCCCCTCCTTCGCCGGTCGGCTGGATCGCTGCACGCCGCAACCCGCCCAGTCTGTGCCGCCGCGCTTCCGTGCCGGTTACGCCCGGCTCGGCGGCGGAGTGAACCGCCGCGGAAGTGGGGGCTGTCGCCGACGGCCCGCGTCGCCGATGATCGGTCGGACGCGCCTGCGGGCGAACGGCAGGCGACGGCGTAGCGTGCCGAGGCGAACGGACACGGCGAGGGAGATTCGATGCGCGGTAGGTGGTTTCGACGAATCGTGCTGGGCATGGTGCTGACCGCCGGGGCCGCCACGGTATCGGCGGTCCCGGCGGGCGCCGACGACGGTCCCCCGGCCGCCCTGGACCGCTTCTATCATCAGCAACTGGACTGGAAGTCGTGCGGCGATCGGGCACTCGACGCGACGGGTGCGCTCTGCGCGGGCGTGGTCGTCCCGCTCGACTACGACCGTCCCGACGGACGCACGACCACGGTCGCGATCTCCCGCATCGCCGCCACCGACCCCGCCCGGCGGCGCGGCATCATGCTGTCGAATCCGGGCGGACCCGGCGGCCCCGGGCTGAGCATGATGGTCACCGTGCGCGATCGGCTCACGCCGGACGTCCGCGCCCAGTACGACCTGATCGGCATGGACCCGCGCGGCATCGGCCGCTCCGATCGGGTGAATTGCGCACTGCCGCTGCCCACCATGCTGTTCTCGGCCGGATTCGACGTGTTCGGTTACGCCCGCGACACCGCGCTGGCCGCCGCCCTGGCCACCTCGTGCGTTGCGCCGGACCCGGAGCGGGCGCGGTTCTCCACCACCCGCAACGTCGCTCGCGACATGGACGTCATCCGCGGGGTCTTCGGCGATGCCCGGACCAGTTACTACGGCGGCTCCTACGGTAGCTACCTCGGCGCGGTCTACCTGGAGATGTTCGGTGACCGCGCCGACCGCTTCGTGCTCGACAGCGGGGTCGATCCGGATCGCTACTGGATCGGCATGTTCCAGGACATGGGCGGGACGAACGAAGCGGCACTGGATGATTGGGCTATCTGGGCGGCCCGCCACGATGCCGACTACCACTTCGGTTCCACCCCCGCGCAAGTGCGCGCCTTCATCGAGGACCTCCTCCACCGCGCGGCCGCACACCCGGTGGTGAGCGACGCCTACCTCATCGACGAGCACACGGTGCCGATGATGTTGCTTGCGCTGCTGGTCAATCCGAAGCTGAACGCCGACCTGGCCGACGCGGTGCGGATCATCGACGACGGCGTCTCGGGGCGGCCCGTCGACATGCAGCGATTGAAGACGAAGATCTCCGGCGCCGTCCCGACCGAGGCGTCCGGCATGGCCGCGGTGCTGTGCGGTGACCGGGCCGCGCCGCGCGATCCGGCGTGGTACTACCGCAATATCGAAGCGGTCCGGGCGAGCCAGCCGGTGTTCGGCGCGTTCGCCAACAACATCACCGCCTGCGCGTTCTGGCCGGAGCCGGTCGAGCCGCCGACCGAGGTGCGCAACGCGAGTCCGGCACTGCTGCTGGGCACCGTGCAGGACACCCGGACCGCCTATCCGCAAACCCTCGAGCTGCACCGCGATCTGTCCGCCTCGCGGCTGGTGACCTTGGCGCACACCAGGATTCACGGCGCCTTCCGCGTCGGGCTGAGTCCCTGTGTCAACGACATCGTCAACACCTACCTGGGCACCGGAACCCTGCCCGCCGCGGACCGCACCTGCGAACCCGACCCCGGCTACTTCCCGGAGTAGGCCGCCGCCGCGCTCAGGCCACCAGGACGGTCTTGCCCGGCAACCGTCCGGCGTCGGCATCGGCGTGCACGGCCGCGAGATCGGCCAGTGGCCGGCGGTCGGCGACGTCGATCCGCAGTTGCCCGGCGTCCACGCGGCGGACCAGTTCGGCCAGCTGCCCGGCGTCGCTGCGGGCGAAGAGGCGTTCCGTCCGCACCCCGCGACCCGCCTGCTCCGGCGGGGGAGTCGTGGCGCTCACCAGCACCCCGCCGTCGCCGACCGAGTCGACGAGTGCGGCGGTCTCCTCCGGCGTGGTGCCCACCAGGTTGAGGACCACGTCGAACGGCCGGCCCGCGGCGGTGACGGGTGTGGCCGTGTAGTCCAGGTGATCGATGATGTGGTCGATTCCGTAGTCGCGCAACCGGTTCGCGCTGCGCGCGCTCGCGGTCGCGGTGACCGCGGCCCCGGCCTGCTTCGCCAGCTGGACCGCGTAGCCGCCGACCGCCCCACCGGCGCCGTTCACCAGGATCGGCTGTCCGGCCTGCAACTGGGCGACGTCGAACAGCGCCTGCCATGCGGTCAGCCCGGCGGCGGGCAGGGCGGCGGCGTCGGCCGCGGCCACGGTGGTCGGTGCCGCGGCCAGCGCGTCGGCGGGCGCGAGCACGTACTCGGCGGCCGCGCCGTCCGCGGTCATCGGCAGGAATGCCACGACCGAATCGCCGGGCCGCCGCCCTTCGACTCCCGCGCCGAGTTCGGTGATCGTCCCGGCGAGGTCGATGCCCGGCACGTGCGGCAGCGCGACCGGGAACACCTCACTCAGATATCCCGCGCGAATCGTCGCATCGACCGGATTGAACGACGTGGCCGTCACCTGCACCAACACCTCGCCAGCGCCCGGAACCGGCCGCGGGGCCTCCTCGTACTCCAACACGTCGCTGTCGCCGTACCGGTGGTAGCGCACTGCCTTCATAACTGCCTCCCAGCTCAGGTTGCTTCGATTTCGAAGCATGCCGAGAACAGTAACTGCTTCGATATCGAAGCAAAACCCCTCGATGCTGTGAAGGCCGTCACATAGCTTCGATATCGAAGCACTTTAGGATGAAGGCGTGCCCGAACCCTTGGAGCCGGAACAGCTGAACACGTACTTCGCGCTCATGGAGGCGGTCAGCCTGCTGCAGCACGCCGTGGAACAGCAGCTGCGCACCGCGGGCGACCTCAGCTACGTGCAGTTTCAGCTGCTGGCCCGGCTCGCCGGCGCCGAGGGACAGCTGACCATGACCGAGCTGGCGGACGGCGTCGTCTACAGCCGCAGCGGCCTCACCCACCAGGCCGGTCTGCTGGAACGGGCGGGCCTCATCATCCGCGCGCCGAGTCCGGACGACCAGCGCGCCACCGTCGTGACCATTACCGAGTCCGGCCTGGAGCGGGTGCGGCAGGTGCTGCCCGGCCACGTCGAGGTGACCCGCCGCATGCTCTTCGACCCGCTGCCTCCGCGCGACGTAGCCGAATTGGGCGTCATCATGACCCGGGTCCGTGACCACATGCGCGCCCAGCCTCCGCGCTCCGCTACTCCGCGCAGGCGCACGCCGAAGTCCGGCTAGTTCGCGGCGAGCGGACAGCTAACGGGACGCGCGAATCAGCTGGCGCGGCGCGGCGGAATCACCCAGAACTCGTTGTCCGAGATCGGGGGAAGCGGCCGGGTGTCTTCGATCGGGTCCACTCGCAGGAGCGCGATGAACTCCTCGACCGTGTACCCAGCGGCGCGAATGTCCGAAAGCAGTTGCTCCGCAGGCGACCTCGAAGCGATCAGGCTGAGCATCATCCTCCCCCTGGGAGACGACATCGGACGGATGCGATAGCGGGCCGCGGGGGCAATCGCGGCCCGCTCTGCAGGGCATCTCACTGTGGAGACGCGCACAGCTTAGCGAGTGCCCAGCAAACTCCGCGCCATTTTCGGGTGGAAATATTCGGACATGTCCGGCAGGGGGACCGGACCCGAATTCACTGCTGCAGGCAGTCCTTCACGATCAGCTTGGTGGCCGACTGCGCCTTGGCGGCGTCGTCCTGGCTCAGGCCCATCGCGGACGGGTCCGAGGTCTGCGCATTGGTGCCGGGCTTGGTCATGATCTTCAGCCCGTCCTGCGAAATGCCCTCGTCGACATAGTGTTTCGCGGCGCAATCGGCCATCGCGGCATCCTTCAGGCCGCTGTCCTGCAGTGCTTTGGACAGATCCGCCTGGCTGATCTTCGATTCGTGCTCCGAATGATCCGAGCCGCCGCACCCCGCCAGTAGTGGCAGGGCGACGAGCGCGGCGGCAATCAGCGAAATCCTCAACGGTTCCTCGTTTCATGCAATGTGGTGTGTCGTGCGGCGGCACAACCGCCGTCGTGATCCTGCCGTATCGCGCGGTCCGGGAACAGTCGGTGACCGGAAAATCGTGGGGAAGCACTGTCAGGGGTCCATCGCGGCATCGACCTCGCCGCGACCTGTTGGCGTAGCGCCAATCGTTGCTAGTGTGGGCGCCGTCCACCACCCGGCGCGGGGAGTTGAAGAGAATGCTGAACCACCACCGAGTCGGTGCGGGCGAGCCGCTGGTCCTCGTGCACGGCGTCGGCAGCCGGTGGCAGGTGTGGGAGCCGGTGATCGACACGCTGGCCCGGTCGTTCGAGGTGTTCGCCGTCGACCTGCCCGGTTTCGGTGAGTCCGCGCCGCTCGAAGGCGCCACCGTCGACGATCTCACCGATGCGCTCGCCGCCTTCCTCGCCGAACAGGGACTGGAGCGGCCGCATCTCGCGGGCAATTCCATGGGCGGGCTGATCGTGCTGAACCTCGGCGCCCGGGGCCTCGCCCGGTCGGTTACCGCCTTCTCGCCGATCGGATTCTGGTCGGTCGCCGGGCGGGTGTGGTGCCAGCGGTCGCTGGGCGCTTCGAAGGCGCTGGGCCTGCGTCTGCGCCGCGCGCTGCCCGCGATTCTCGGCACGCCCGCGGGGCGCACCACGTTTCTGAGCCTGGTATTCGGCAAGCCGTGGGCGGTCGCGCCGCGGGTCGCGCTCGACACCGCGCACGGCGCCATGTTCGCACCCGGATTCGACAGTGCCCTGGCCTCTTTCGACGATGCGCGGCTACAGAACGGCGGCCGGTTGGACCGGATCCCGGTCACCGTCGCCTGGGGCAGCCGCGACATCCTGCTCACCCACGCCACGCAGAGCCGCCGGGCCCGCGCCTGGCTGCCCGGCGCGCGCCACCGCACGCTGCCCGGCAGCGGCCACACCCCGTTCTACGACGACCCGGAACGCTGCGCCCGGGTCCTTCTCGATCAGCTGGACGCGAGCACAGGGAGTCCGCGATGAGCAATGTGTCCCTCACCGTCGACGGCGACCGGGCCTACGTCGCCCTCGACCGTCCCGACAAGCACAACGGCCTGACCATCGAGATGCTGCGCGACCTGGTGCGGGTGGCCCGGGTCGTCGGCCGGCGCGACGACGTGCGCGCGGTGATCCTGTCCGGCAACGGGCCCAGCTTCTCCAGCGGCCTGGACATCGCCGAGGCCGTCGGTGATCCGCTGACCATCGTCCGCAATTTCGTACCGATCCCGTGGCTGGGCACCAACACCTTTCAGGAGGCGTGCTGGGCGTGGCGGCGGCTGCCGCAGCCGGTGATCGCGGCCGTGCACGGGCACTGCTTCGGCGGCGGGTTGCAGCTCGCGCTGGCCGCCGACATCCGCTACGCCACCCCCGACGCGGACTTCGCGGTCATGGAGGCCAAGCACGGCCTGATTCCGGACATGACCGGCGCCGCCACCCTGTCGCGGCTCATCGGCGTGGACAAGGCGCTGCTGCTGACCATGACCGCCGATCCGGTGGATGCCGCCTACGCCGAACGCATCGGGCTGATCACCGAGGTGACCGCCGATCCACGCGCCGCCGCGGAGAAACTGGCCGACCGGATCGCGACCCGTTCGCCGCACGCGGTGGCGAGCGCCAAGCGGCTGTTCGACCGCAGCTGGCATGCCGGACTGCGCCGGACGCTCGGTATCGAACGCGCGACACAACTGCCGCTGATCGTGCGGCAGGCATTGTCGAAGAATTAGACAATTTCCCCCGAAAACTGTGCATTGCCCCGAAGTCCGGTGCGGTAAACGCATTCCGGCGAGATTCGCTGCTAGCATTTGCTCGCTTATGCCAGCCAGTCGATAAACGTGTGCGGCAGCACAAGCCAGTCCGTCGTGGGCCGCACCCGCGCTTCGGCCAGAATCCGGAGGGCTCACCGACTTGACCAGGACTGTCTCGATCCTGCTGTCCGCGATGGCGGGCGCCTCGGCCTTGCTCCTCACCGTCACCGCCCCGGCCGCGGCAAATCCCAACGCGATCAATCCGATACCGGTGCTGAACGGCACCAATGGACTGCCACAACTGCCGGGCCGCTCGCGCGCGGTTTTCCAGTTGACCGGAATGGCGAGCCCGAACAATACCGAGCATTACAACGTGCTCGGCACCGATCTGGGCATCATGTGGGACAACGGAAACGGCGAGATGCTCACCGCGTTCGGCGACACCGCGGGCGTCGGCCTGCCGAACCTGCTGGCCGGCAGCACCTGGGCCTGGCGCAGCAACATCTTGGTGCGCAGCCACACCCAGGACCCGTCGAACGGCATCTTTTTCGACAGCGTGGTCCGCGACGTGTTCGGCCAGGCCCGCGACCTGATCCCCAGCCCCAAGATCCCGTTCATCGAGATCAGCCGCATCCCGACCGCCGGCATCGCGGTGGGCGGCGTGCAGTACATGAGCCTGATGTCGGTGCAGAGCTGGGACGAGGTGGGGCAGTGGACCACCAACTTCTCCGGCCTCGCCGCCTCCGCCGACAACGGCGAGACGTGGGCCGACCTCGGCTTCACCCGGCGTCCCGACGAGGGCGGCAACGCCAACTTCCAGATGAACGCCTTCACCAAGGCGGACGGCTGGGTCTACGAGTACGGCACCCCGTCGGGCCGGAACCATTCGGCCTACGTGGCCCGGGTGCGCGAGGGCGCCATCGAGGATCTCGGCGAATACGAGTACTGGGACGGCGGGCGCTGGGTCAAGGGCGACGTGAACGCGGCCGCCCCGATCACCGGCGGCGTGGGTGAGCTGTCGGTGATGTGGAACCAGTACCTCGGCCGGTACGTCATGCTGACCACCGATCCCTGGAATTCGGTGGTGATGCGGACGGCGCCGTCGCCGGAGGGCCCGTGGACCGATCCCGAGGTGCTGATCGACACCCGGGAACTCCCCACCGCCTACGCCCCGTCGATCTTCCCCTACCAGACCGGCCGCGACCTGTACTTCCTCACCACGGTGCACAGCCAGTACAACGTCGTCCTGATGCGCACCACGCTGTAATCGCCGCGCCATACACTCGGACCCATGGACGCGGCCGAATGGGATGCGCGCTACGCGCAGAGCGAATTGGTATGGGGCGCACCGCCGAACGGCACCGTGGTCGAGCACGTGCACGGACTGGAGCGGCGGATCACGCTGCAGCCGGACGCGCCGGGCGAGGCGCCCCCGCCGCTGCCGCGCGCGCTGGATCTCGGCTGCGGTGAGGGGCGCAACGCGGTGTGGCTGGCCACGCACGGCTGGCAGGTGCGGGCGGTGGACTTCTCGCAGGTCGCCGTCGACAAGGGCCGCACGATCGCCTCGCGCCTGTCACGCTCGGTGCGCGGCCGCATCGACTGGCAGTGCGCCGATGTCACCGACCCGGCCGCGGCGGGCATCACCGGCCCGTTCGAACTGATCCTGCTCGTCTACCTGCACCTGCCGCCCGGCCCGCGCCGCGCCTTGCTCGCACAACTCGCCGACCTGCTCTCGCCGGGCGGCACACTGCTCGTCCTGGGCCACGACACCACCAACATCACCGAGGGACACGGCGGCCCTCAGGACCCCGCGATCCTCTTCACTCCCCACGACATCCTCGCCGACCTGGGCGCGGCCGGCGACCACCTCCGCGTCGGCGTCGCCGACCGGGTCCTGCGCCCCACCGAAGCGGGCGACGCCATCGACGCGCTGGTCGTCGCCACCCGTGTGGTCCCCGACCTCGACCAGCAGGCGGTGGAGTCCCCGGCCTGAGCGGTCACGATCGCCGTTCAGGCCGGAATTTCGCCCCACCGCAGCAGCCATGGCTCGACCGCTGCGGTGATCAGGTCGAAACCGCTGCGGAACGAATGTGGTTGGTTGGGGACAACTTTCACCTCGGCCGCGTCGGCGGGGTCGGGGACGCCGAAGGGGTCGCGGGCGCCGTTGATCACGACCACCTCGATCGGGCGGGCGGCGCGGAGTTCGTCGCGGCGGGTCTTCTCCGGTTTGCCCGGCGGGTGCAGTGGGAAAGACAGCGCCACAACGCCTTTCACGCGCGCCGCGTGCGCGGTGCGGCAGGCTACCCGGGCGCCGTTGCTGCGGCCGCCCTGGATCAGGGGGACCTTGCGTACCTTCTTGCGCAGGGCCGCAACGATTTCCAGCCAGGCGGCGTCCTGGACCGTCGTCGAGCCGGGCGCCCGCCTTCCGGCCACGCGGTAGGGCTGCACCACCCGCGCCACCGCACCACCGAGACCGACCGCGCAATCGCGTACCGCCAGCAGATCTCGCGCGTCCACGCCGCCGCCGGACCCGTGGGTCAGCAGCAGCAGGAACTTGGCGCGCGGCGGCCTGTCCAACTCGATGTCCGCGGGTCCGGCACTCGTGTCGATGCGCACGCCACACGGTAACTCGCTGGTCGGCCGAGTCCCGGGATCGTCAGCCGGCGCCCTGTCGTGCGCGCCGCGCCGGCCGTCGACTGTTCATCGCGTCACATCGGCCGCTCAACCCGTTGAAACCCGGATTACCCGTCGGTAATATACGGTGTAAGTTACCCGCGAGTAGCAGGCTGACGGCTACCGGTGGACACAACGGGCGGGAACGGCACAACCGGACCGCACCAACCTCAATGGAGAGAAAAATGGGTCACTACAAGAGCAATGTCCGGGACCTGGAGTTCAACCTCTTCGAGGTCCTGGGATTGGGTTCCATCCTGGACAGCGGCGCGTTCGGCGACCTGGACGCCGACACCGTCAAGGAGATGATCAACGAGGTTCGTCGTCTCGCCGAGGGCCCGCTGGCCGAGTCGTTCGCCGATGCCGATCGCAATCCGCCGGTCTTCGACCCGGAGACGCACAGCGTGACGCTGCCGGAGTCGTTCAAGAAGAGCTACCGCACCCTGCAGGAGGGCGGCTGGGATTCCTACGCCGTCGCCGAGGAACTGGGCGGCATCAAGTTCCCGCGCAGCGCGTACTGGGCGATCGCCGAGCTGGTGCTGGGCTCCAACCCCGCCGCGTTCATGTACGCCGCGGGCCCGGGCTTCGCCAACATCTTCTTCAACAGCGCCACCGATGAGCAGAAGAAGTGGGCGCAGATCGCGGTGGAGCAGGGCTGGGGCGCCACCATGGTGCTGACCGAGCCCGACGCCGGTTCGGATGTGGGCGCGGGCCGGACCAAGGCCGTGCAGCAGGAGGACGGCTCCTGGCACATCGAGGGCGTGAAGCGGTTCATCACCTCCGCCGATTCCGACGACCTGTTCCCGAACATCATGCATCTGGTGCTGGCCCGTCCCGAGGGCGCCGGCCCGGGCACCAAGGGCCTGTCGCTGTTCTTCGTGCCGAAGTTCCACTTCGACCACGAGACCGGCGAATTGGGCGAGCGCAACGGCGTGTTCGTCACCGGCGTCGAGCACAAGATGGGCCTGAAGGTCTCGGCCACCTGTGAGGTCACCTTCGGCGGTCACGGCATCCCGGCCAAGGGCTGGCTCGTCGGCGAGGTCCACAACGGCATCGCGCAGATGTTCGAGGTCATCGAGCACGCGCGAATGATGGTGGGCACCAAGGCCATCTCGACGCTGTCGACCGGTTACCTGAACGCGCTGGAGTACGCCAAGCAGCGCGTGCAGGGCGCGGACCTGACCAAGATGACGGACAAGACCGCACCGCGCGTCACCATCACCCACCACCCCGACGTGCGCCGCAGCCTCGCGACGCAGAAGGCGTACGCGGAGGGCCTGCGCGCGGTGTACCTCTACACCGCCGCGCACCAGGACGCCGTGGTGGCCGAGCAGGTCTCCGGCGCGGACGCCGATCTCGCCGCCCGCGTCAACGACCTGCTGCTGCCGATCGTCAAGGGCGTCGGCTCCGAACGCGCCTACCAGTACCTCACCGAATCGCTACAGACCCTGGGCGGCTCGGGCTTCCTGCAGGACTACCCGATCGAGCAGTACATCCGCGACTCCAAGATCGACAGCCTCTACGAGGGCACCACCGCCATCCAGGCCCAGGACTTCTTCTTCCGCAAGATCGCCCGCGACCGCGGCGTCGCCCTGGCGCACGTGGCCGGACAGATCCAGCAGTTCATCGACCGCGAGGGCGGCAACGGCCGGCTCAAGGCCGAACGCAAACTGCTCGCCACCGCCCTCGAAGACGTCCAGGGCATGGCCGCCACCCTGACCGGTCACCTGATGGCCGCCCAGGAAGGCTCCAGCGAGCTGTACAAGGTCGGCTTGGGCTCGGTGCGGTTCCTGCTCTCCGTCGGCGACCTGCTCATCGGCTGGCAACTGCTGCAGCAGGCCGAGATCGCCATCAAGGCCCTCGACAACGGCTCCACCGAGCCGTTCTACCAGGGCAAGGTCGCCACCGCGCAGTTCTTCGCCCGCAACGTGCTCCCGGAACTGACCGCGACCCGCGCGGTCCTGTCCAACCTGGACAACGACATCATGGAGCTCGACGAAGCGGCGTTCTGAGTGCGCCGAGGCGCTTGCACTCCTGATCGGAAACGAAGCCCCGCAACCGGATTCACCACCGGTGGCGGGGCTTCGTTGCCGTAACGACCCCTACCTGTGACTGCGATGTGATAATTGTGTCCGCTCGCATACCACACATCGGCGAGCCGGAACGGGCACAATACCCACGGCGTCACAATCGGAAGGGGAGCAGAGCATGAAACGACTGCCAGCACTTGCCGGAGCGTGCGCGGCGGTCGCGCTGCTGGCCCTGTCGGCCTCGCCGGCGGGCGCGGACCCGAACAACATCAACCCGATTCCCGGACTGAACGGCGTCAACGGCCTGCCGCACCTCGGCGGCGCCACCCAGGCCGTCTATCAGATGACCGGCATGGCCTCGCCGAACCGCACCCAGGACAGCAATGTGCTCGGCACCGACCTCGGCATCATGTGGGACGACGGTCGCGGACAGATGATCACCGCCTACGGCGACACCGCCGGGCTGGGCATGCCGAACCTGCTGGCGGGCAGCATGTGGGCGTGGCGCTCCAACGTACTGTTCCGCAGTCCCGCCGGGGCCAGCCCCATCGACGGCATCCGCTACACGAGCTTCGTCGACAACCCACTGCCCAGCCCGAAGATCCCGGGCATCGAGATCAGTTTCATCCCGACCGCCGGCATCTCGGTGGGCGGAGTGCAGTACATGAGCATGATGTCGGTGCGCGATTGGGGCCCGGACGGGCACTGGGACACCAACTTCTCCACCCTGGCCGTGTCCGGCGACGGCGGGCAGACCTGGGCGCAGCTGCCCACCACCCGCCGCGCCGACGAGGGCGGCTTCCACAACTTCCAGCAGGCGGCGTTCCTGAAGGCCGACGGCTTCGTCTACCGGTACGGCACGCCCGCCGGGCGCGACAATCCCGGATTCGTCGCGCGGGTCAAGGAAGCCGACATCGCCGACATCGACGCCTACGAGTACTGGGACGGCGGGGCCTGGAAGCTCAACGACGTGAACGCCGCCAAGCCGATCGTCGGTGGCGTGGGCGAGCTTTCGGTGATGTGGAACCAGTATCTGGGGCAGTACGTCATGATGACCACCGACCCGAGCAACTCGGTGGTGATGCGTACCGCGCCCGCCCCGGAGGGTCCCTGGAGCGAGCCGCGCGTGCTCATCGACACCCGCGAGTTGCCCAGCGCCTACGCCCCGATGATCTACCCGTACCAGACGGGCAGCGATCTGTACTTCCTGGTCACTCAGCATCGGCAGTACAACGTGATGCTGATGCGGACGCCGTTGTAGGCGGTGTCGGGGTCCGCGAGCGCTGTCATTAGGCTCTTCGGCGTGCTGCTTTCCGATCGCGACATTCGTGCCGAGCTGGCCGCGGGGCGGCTCGCGCTGGAACCGTTCGAGGCGAAGCTGGTCCAGCCGTCGAGCATCGATGTGCGCCTGGACCGAATGTTCCGGGTGTTCAACAACACTCGATACACCCATATCGACCCGGCGCAGCGGCAGGACGAGCTGACCAGTCTGGTCGAGCCCGTCGACGGGGAACCATTCGTGCTGCACCCGGGCGAGTTCGTGCTCGGCTCCACGCTGGAGGTGTGCACGTTGCCCGACGACCTGGCCGGGCGCTTGGAGGGCAAGTCCAGCCTGGGCCGCCTGGGCCTGCTCACGCACTCCACCGCCGGATTCATCGACCCGGGTTTCAGCGGCCACATCACCCTGGAACTGTCGAATGTGGCGAACCTGCCGATCACGCTGTGGCCGGGTATGAAGATCGGCCAGCTGTGCCTGTTCCGGCTGAGCAGCCCGGCCGAACATCCTTACGGCAGTTCGGCCGCGGGCTCCAAATACCAGGGCCAGCGCGGGCCGACGCCCTCCCGCGCCTACCTGAACTTCCCGCAGCCCAACGGTTCCTGACCCGGCCGCCGCACCCCCTGGATACGGCGGCCGAGCGCACTACCGCTCCGGCAGGACGTGCGTGCCGGACTTGTCCGTGGACAGAGCCAGCGAGCTGATGTACTGGATCTCGCCCTCGGGCCCCGGGACCGCCGACGCGATCATGTCGGGACGCTCGAACTCCAGGCCGGTGACCGCGCAGGGCAGGGTCTCCCCGGAGGGGTTGCCGTGCTCGTCGAACATCGGCAGTTCGATGCCGTCGTCGGTGCGGCGCAGGTAGTACTTGCCCTTCGTGGCGAGGGCGGTGAGCGGTGTGGCGACGAACGCGATCACCACCGCCACGATCGGCGAATACGGCTTCAGCGTCGCGCCGAATACCCCGAAGAAGGTCGCGATCGACAGCACCGCCGACAATCCGAAGCCGACCAGGCCGACCGGATTGAAGTCGTAGAGCATGCCGCGGCGGAACTCCGGCTGCTTCGGTGAGATCTTCAGCAGATACTTGTTGACCGCGATATCCGTTGCCACGGTGACGATCCAGGCGATACCGCAATTGGCGTAGAAGCCGAGGATGTCGTTGAGGAACTCGAACATGTTGGCTTCCATCAGGACCAGCGCGATCACCAGATTCAGGCCGAGGAACACCAGTCGGCCCGGATAGGTCTTGGTGACGCGGGTGAACGAATTGGTCCACGCCAGCGAGCCCGAATACGCGTTGGTCACATTGATTTTGATCTGACTGATGACCACCAGCACCACCGCCAGCGTCATCGCCAGCCAGGACGGCACCATATCGCGATAGATCTCCAGGAACTGGTGCACCGGCTGATTCGCGATGTCCTGCGCGCCGGGCAGACTCGCGATCAGATACACCGCCAGGAACAGACCCACCACCTGCTTGATCGCACCGAAGATCACCCAGCCGGGTCCGGCCAGCAGCATCCAGCTCCACCATTTGCGGGAGTTCTCCGGCGTTTTCGGCGGCATGAAGCGCAGATAGTCGATCTGCTCGGCGATCTGGGCGATCAGCGACAGGCACACGCCCGCGGCCAGCAGCGCTCCGGTGAGGCTCACCCCGCTGCCGTCCTTGCCGCCGTAGGCGAAGAACGTGCCGATCGAATCCGGGTGTCGCACCACCAGGAACAGGAACGGCAGCACCATCAGCAGCAACCACAGCGGCGTCGTCCACACCTGCAATTTGGCCAGCGTGTTCATGCCGTAGATGACCAGCGGGAAGATGATCAGCGTCGATACCAGATAGCCGAGCCACAGCGGAATGTGCAGGCCCAATTCCAGGCCCTGCGCCATGATCGAGCCCTCGGTGGCGAAGAAGATGAAGGTGAACGACGCGAACACCAGATTGGTGACGACCGACCCGTAGTAACCGAAACCGCTGCCGCGGGTGATCAGATCCAGGTCGATGTTGTAGCGCGCGGCGTAATAGGCCAGCGGAAACCCGGTGAGCATGATGACGACGGCGAAGATGCCGATGCCCAGCAGCGCGTTGCCGGTGCCGTTGGCGATGCCCACGTTGGCGCCGATGGAGAAGTCGGCCAGGTAGGCGATGCCGCCGAGCGCCGAGACGCCGACCACCGCCGGACTCCATTTGCGATAGCTGCGCGGCGCGAACCGCAGCGTGTAATCCTCCAGCGTTTCCTTCGTCGCCGCGACCGAATTCGCCGGGCGCTTGTCTACGTCGACCACAGATACTCCTCAATCCGGCCCAAAAACGAGCAGGCTCGGAAAGTGAGGGTCCTGGGTGAATGTAGAGCCGGCTTTGCCGGGCCGTTACGGACCCGTTACGTCACATCATGGGATGAGAACGGCGCTACTCGCTAGCAATCGTCGGCCAGGGCCTTGACGTACCCCGCCGACTGGTACAGGTAGTTGTACGCCCATCGTCCGATCAATACCCGCGGCCGCGCGTCGACCATGAGAATCTCTCCGTCCCAGCACTTTCCGAGGACATAGCGCGCACGGGACACGTGCGGCGTGAAGGTCACCACGATCACGCGTTGCCAGCCGCCTGCTCGCGCCCGCGCGGCCAGCTCCCGCCCCTCACCGCGGGTGGTTCGCGGCTCCGGATCGAAGCACTCCACCCGGAAGCTGTATCCGCCGTGGCAGATCCGGTTCATGCGCGGGCTGTGCTCGTAGGGGTCGGAGAACACCACCACGGGCGCGTAGCCGTCCCGCGCCAGCCGCAGTCCGAGTTCCTCGCGGCCGTCGTGGGCGCCGCCCAGCACCATGATCGCGTCGGCCCGCGCGGGACGGTCCACCTGCGGGCGCACATAGACCGGCCACAGCGCCACCACCGCGGCGACGACCACCGCGACCCCGGCCACGAGACCCCACCGCCTGCGCACCCAGCCGATGCTATCGACCCTCGGGCCGACCCTCACGACCTGGCGGTTTCCGCATGTACATCAGTTGTTGTGCGGAGACTCGCCTCGATGACGCGGTGCGGCCACCGCCGGCGCTTACCAATCGATCATGCGTCTCACGGTTTTCGGGACTGGATATCTGGGAGCCACCCATGCCGCGTGCATGGCAGAGCTCGGACACGAAGTGGTGGGGGTCGATATCGATCCCGGCAAGGTCGCGAAGCTGTCCGACGGGGTGGTGCCGTTCTACGAGCCCGGACTCGAGGATGTGCTGCGGCGCAACCTGGACGCCGGGCGGCTGCGGTTCACCACCTCCTACGAGGAGGCGGCCGCGCACGCCGACGCGCACTTCCTGGGCGTGGGCACGCCGCAGAAGAAGGGCGAATACGCCGCCGACCTCAAATACGTGCACGCCGTGGTGGATTCGCTGGCGCCGCTGCTGCAGCGCCCGGCGGTGATCATCGGGAAGTCCACCGTGCCGGTCGGCACCGCGGTCGAACTCGGTCGCCGCGCGCGGGCCGCGGCGAGCGTGGACGTCGAGGTGGCGTGGAATCCGGAATTCCTGCGCGAGGGCTTCGCCGTACAGGACACCGTGCGGCCGGACCGGTTGGTGCTGGGCGTCGACCGGGAGCGCGAGAATGCCGGCTGGGTCGAAGAACTCGTGCGTGAGATCTATGCCGACCTGATCACCGCGCGGGTCCCGTTCCTGCTGACCGACCTGGCCACCGCCGAACTGGTGAAGGTCTCCGCCAACGCCTTCCTGGCCACGAAGATCTCGTTCATCAATGCCGTCTCCGAGGTCTGCGAGGCCACCGGCGCGGACGTGACCGTGCTGGCCGACGCCCTCGGCTACGACGCCCGCATCGGCCGCCGGTTCCTCAACGCGGGCCTCGGCTTCGGCGGCGGCTGCCTGCCCAAGGACATTCGCGCCTTCATGGCCCGCGCCGGTGAGCTGGGCGCGGATCACGCGCTGGCGTTCCTGCGCGAGGTCGACAACATCAACATGCGCCGCCGCGCCAAGGTGGTGGACATGGCCGCCAAGGCGTGTGGCGGGTCGCTGCTCGGCGCCAACGTGGCGGTGCTCGGCGCGGCCTTCAAACCCGAATCCGACGATGTGCGCGATTCGCCGGCGCTCAACGTCGCCGGGATGATCCAGCTGCACGGCGCCGTGGTCACGGTGTACGACCCGAAGGCCCTGGAGAATTCGCGCAAGGTTTTTCCGACGCTGAACTACGCCACCTCCGTCACCGAGGCGTGCGACCGTGCCGACGTGGTGCTGGTGCTCACCGAATGGTCCGAGTTCACGGCGCTGCGGCCGCGGGATCTGGATGCCGTGGTGCGTACTCGGTCCATCATCGACGGCCGGAACTGTCTCGAACGCGCCACCTGGCGAGACGCCGGATGGGTATACGCGGGGCTCGGCACCTCGTAGTGTGTCGAGCAGGTAAAGTGACCACACCCCGCGGCGTGCACGACGGATCCGGAGGAGGCGGTTCGCGTATCGCGTCGGGGCCCGTGAACGCCGCAATATACTGAGTCTGAATCGGCGCCGGCCATCCGTGTTTCGAAGAGCAGAGGCGGCGGCTTCACGCACATCGTGGAGTGGAACGAGATGGGCAGCAGATGAGTTCGGTACTGGGAGTCTCGGTGGGGGCCGACGCCGTTCGCGTCGCACGCCCGCACGCCGGGAACACCGCCGAGCATCTCGACCCGGACCGTTTCGACCTGCACACCGCGCTGGTGGGCGAGCGGCGCGTGGAGGATGTCGCCGCCGAAGCGGTCGCCGGCGCGCTCGCCGGTGGACCGGAGTCCGCCACGGCGGTGGCCTATCGCTCCGAACAGCATGCGCGCTCGGTCCGGGGCGCACTGGCCCGCCGCCAGCTCACCAACTACGAACTGGTGCCGGAAGTCGTGGCGGCCGTGGAGTTCCTGCGGGCCACCGGCGAGCTGTCCGGCCTGCGCACCATCGCCCTGTACGACCTGGGCAGCTCGGGGCTGTCGGTGAGCGTCGTCGACGTTGCCGAAGGCCAGGTCCACTACAGCGAACGCACCAGCGACATCAGCGGCGACTACCTGGACTCGCTGATTCGCGAGCAGCAGATCGCCTCCGGGCGCATCGCCCACCCGCCGGACCCCGACGGCCTGGCCGAACTGGACACGCTGTGTCGCAGGGCGAAAGAGCAGCTGTCGGTGACGACCGCCGTCGCGTTGCCGTCGGAGCACGGCCTGGTGCTGCTGTCGCAGGAGAACTTCGAGGCGCTGATCATGCTGGCCGTCGAGTCGTCGGCGCGGATGACCCGCGATGTGATCATGCGCTCCGAGCAGGCGGTGCAGGCGGTCGTCGTCATCGGCGGCTGTGCCCGGATCCCGCTGGTGCCACGGGTACTGGAGCGCTGGCTGGGGATGCCGGTGCGGGTGCCGCAACAGCCGGAGACGGTGGTGGCGCGCGGCGCGGCGCTGCTGGCGCGGCCGTCGCATCCGATCGCCCGATCCGCGATCATCGACCCCGAGACCGAGCAGTTGACCCCGGTGTGGCTGGCCGAGAACGCGCCCGCACGCCGTCGGCGGCGCACCGCGGACCGCGATCCGGCGCACGGCCCGATGCGGGACCTGGCGTTCGGGCGGCGGCGTGAGCTGAGCGTCGCCGGGGTCGCGGTGGGCGCGCTGGTGGTGGTGGCCGCCGTGGGCCTGGGCCTCGGCTGGGGTCCGCAAGTGCTGCAAGGCGATTCGCACAGCAATTCGGCGCCCAGCTCGGCCCCGACCACCGCACCGAACTCCGCGGCGCGCGAGCCTTCGAACACGCCGTCGCCGACCGATACCACCAACGCCTCGGTCGCCGCGCCGCCGCCACCGCAGCGATCGGCGCCTACGACGGAGGTGGAAGCGCCCCCGCCCGGCCCGAACACCATCGTCGTCCCGGGCCTACCGCCGATCGTCGTCCCCACGCTCCCGCCCCTGCTCCCACAGTTCCCGCCGCCCGGCGCGCCGCCCCAGCGCCGCTGAGCCGAAACCCGTTGCCTCAGTAGCCGTCCGGTCCGCCCTGGCGTGGCCACCGGCGCCCGTAATCGTCCTCGTCGTTTCCGGTCCTGTGGGGCTCGCCCGAGTGATCGTCGTCGGTGCGCGGTGTGAACCAGTCGTGCTCGGCTGGGCCCGATTCAGCATGCCGCGGTGCATAACCGGGGTCGGCGGCATAGCCGGATTCGGAGGGGGAGGAGTAGCCGGATTCCGGCGGGGAGTAGTCGGGTTCGGGCGGGGAGTAGCCCGGTTCAGACAGGGGGTAGCCAGGTTCGGTGGCGGAGTAGCCCGGGTTAGACGGGGGGTAGTCAGGTTCGGCGGGGGAGTAGCCCGGGTCAGACGGGGAGTAGCCAGGCTCGGTGGCGGAGTAGCCCGGTCGAGACGGAGAGTAGCCCGGTTCGGCGGGGGAGTAACCCGGGTCAGACAGGGAGTAGCCGCGTTCGGAGGGGGAGTAACCAGACTCCGAGGGGGAGTAGTCGGATTCCGAGAGGGTGTAGCCGGGATCTGAAGGCGCATAACCCATTTCGGCGTGGGGATAGTCGCGGGATCCGCCCGCAGCGCTGCCTGTGGAGCGATGGGGATAACTCGAACGGTCGTCTCGAGCGCCCCGAGGGTCATCCGGCGGGTAGTACGCCGAAAATCCTTCGGGCGGTGTGGCTTCGTCGTCGAACGCGTCGAACGATTCGCCCGGCGCGACGGCTTCGCGGCGCGGTGCGCGATTCGCCGCGGTGGCACCGGCCGCCGCGCGTGCGGATCGGGCGGCAGTCGAATTGCGCTGTGCCGCACCGGTCTTCGACTCCGGCCCGCGCGCGGATTCCGCTCCACCGCGCGACTCCGCGCCGCGGGCATGGCGAGAGCGGCGGGGCGGAGCGGACGCGGGCACGTACCCGAGCGGCCGGGCCAGCATCACAGCGATCGCCGTGGTGAGCGGCACCGACAGGGCCAGGCAGATACCACCGACGGCGGATCGGGTGATCTCGATCCCCACCGCGTCGCCGGTGAGCACGTCCCGGAACGAACGCCCGGCCACCGAGAACAGCAGCAGCAGCGGCAGCGCCCCACCGGCGTAGGCGAGCACCAGCGTGTAGACGGTACTGGCGATGTGGTCACGGCCCACTCGCATGGCCGCGGTGAAAATCTCTCGGCGCGAGGCCTTCTCGTCGAGCGCGGCGAGTTCGAACGCGGCCGACGCCTGGGTGATGGTGACGTCGTTGAGCACACCGAGCGAGCCGATGATGAACCCGGCCAGCAGCAGTCCGGTGATGCTCACATGCTGCAGATACGTCGCGACGTTGGCGTTCTGCTCCTCGGAGAGTCCGGTCAGATGAGTGATCTCGAGCGCCACCCAGGACAGCACCGCCGCCAGCACCATCGCGCTGAGCGTCCCCAGCAGCGCGGAACTCGTCCGCAGATTCACCCCGTGCGCGAGATACAGCACGGCATACAAGATCAGCGACCCCGCCACCAGCGCCACCGGCACGGCCGGTTTCCCGTCCAGCAGGGCAGGCAGCAGGAACATCACCAGCACGCCGAACGCGAAACCCAGGCCGAGCACGGCTCGCAGCCCGCGCCAGCGCGCCACGATCACGATGACCGCGACGAACGCCAGCGCGATGATCGTCAGCGGCAGCCCGCGCGCGTAGTCGTCGAAGGAGTAGATGGTGGTGCCGCCCGGATCGGCCTGCCGGACGACCCGAATGTCGTCGCCCACCCGCAGATCCGGCTGCCCCGGGCCGGGCGCGATCTCCAGCAGCGTGTGCTTGCCCTGATCCGGCCCGGAATCGATGGAGACCAGACTGCGCTGGCAGTTGTAACCGTTGGCGCGCGGCGCATTCGGGGTGTCGTCGAACACGCGGCCGTTGGACAGGCTGCCGCAGGGACCGAGGTCCTGCATGGTCACGGTGCCCGCCTCGGTGTGCACGGCCCCGCCGCCGCCGTTCTGCATCGGCAGCGGAATGTCGACGTGCTGGTGACTCGGCCACAGCCAGAACAAACCGAACAGCACCAGCACGCCGATGCCGGCCAGAAGCCCGACCACGACCTTGGCCGCCGTGGCGCCGATGGCGATCGGTCCGGAGTGATCGTGGTGATGGTGGTGGTCGCTCACCGCTGCGAGCCTAATTGGTTTCGATTGTCGACATCGCGACGGCGGGTACGCGCTGCTCACGCGACGGGAAGAGGTGGGAGGGGCGGCGGAGAGCAGGGGGATGTCTCCGCCGCCCGAGAGATTCGACGGCCCAGGGGGGTAGGCGGTCGAATCCAGGGCCGAGCGGCCCAGGGGGGTAGGCGGCTCGGCCGGGGGCACCTGAGTGCCAAGGCCCACTGTACACAAACGGCCATTCTTTGCGCTAGCTAAGTCTTTAAAAAGCGCACTTATTCGTACTCACGGTCTGTTTTCGCGAGTGTTGAGGTCTGTACCGGAATCACTGCCGATAACCCGCGAGGAAGTTGCCGAACCGCTCGATCGCGACCGCCAGATCTCGTGCCCACGGCAGCGTCACGATCCGCAGATGATCATGGTGCGGCCAGTTGAAGCCGGTGCCCTGCACCATCAGGATCTTCTCCTGCAACAGCAGGTCCAGGATCAGCTTGGAATCGTCGTGGATCTCGTACACCTCGGGATCCAGCCGCGGGAACGCGTACAGCGCGCCCTTCGGCTTCACACACGACACCCCGGGGATCATGTTCAGCTTCTCCCACGCCACATCGCGCTGCTCGAGCAGCCGCCCGCCCGGCAGGATCAGGTCCTCGATGCTCTGATGCCCGCCGAGCGCCACCTGAATCGCGTGCTGCGCAGGCACATTCGGGCACAGGCGGGAGGAGGCCAGCAGATCGATACCCTCGAGGAATCCGGCGGCATGCTCCTTCGGCCCGGTGATCACCAGCCAGCCGGACCGGTACCCGGCCACCCGGTACGCCTTGGACAGGCCGTTGAAGGTCAGGCACAGCAGGTCGGGCGCCAGGGACGCGAGCGAGATGTGCTTGGCGTCGTCGTAGAGGATCTTGTCGTAGATCTCGTCGGCCAACAGCAGCAGCCGATGCTTGCGGGCCAGGTCGACCAGTTGCTGCAACACCTCCGACGAGTACACCGCGCCCGTCGGGTTGTTGGGGTTGATCACCAGCAGCGCCTTGGTCTTGTCGGTGATCTTCGACTCGATGTCGGCGATATCGGGCTGCCAGCCGTTGGACTCGTCGCACAGATAGTGCACCGGGGTGCCGCCGGCCAGGCTGGTCATCGCCGTCCACAGCGGATAGTCGGGGGCCGGGAGCAGCACCTCGTCGCCGTTGTCCAGCAGGGCCTGCATGGTGATGGTGATCAGCTCGGAGACGCCGTTGCCCAGGTAGACGTCGTCGACGTCGAACTCCGGGAAACCGGGTACCAGCTCGTAGCGTGTCACGATGGCCCGGCGCGCCGACAGAATCCCCTTGGACTCCGAATAGCCCTGCGCGTACGGCAGCGCCGCGATCATGTCCCGCATGATCACATCCGGCGCCTCGAAGCCGAACGGCGCCGGATTGCCGATGTTCAGCTTCAGGATCCGGTGCCCCTCGGCCTCCAGCCGCGCCGCGTGCGCGTGTACCGGCCCGCGGATCTCGTAGACGACGTTCTGGAGCTTGGTGGACTGCTCCAGGGTCCGCGGGGGCAGAGGTGACTGGCTGGTAGGGCTCACCCGTCCCATGGTGCCAGTTGGATCAGGAGCCGCCCCCGGCCGGGATCACCCCGCGAGCGGCGTTGGCCACGCAGAACTCCTCGATGCGTTCGTCGAGCCGGCGGGCCTCGCTCGCGTCGCGGAACTCGGGTCCGGCGATGCGCCGCCGGATGCCGCTGAGCCGCTCCTCGAGCTGCGCGATGCGTTTGTCCTCGGCCAGCTCCAGCACCGGGGTCAGCGCCGCGGCGGCGCCGTCGAGACTGCCGTTGATCAGGTGCGCGGTCGCATTGTCCACGCGCGCCAGGGATTCCGCGCCGTAGGAGCGCCGCTCCTCGGGGCCGTTGGCGTACAGCTCGATCGCCCGCTGGGTGGCTTGCAATGCGGGTGCGGCCTGGCCGAGATGGATATAGGTGGCGCCGGCGTAGTACTGACTCTTCGGCTCGTTGAAGCCGAATACCCCGCCGACCTCGTCGTGCAGGTTGTCGGTGCCGTTGCCGTCCCGGGCGCCGTCGGCGGCGCCGATGCAGCGTTCGGTGTCGGCGGGGCTGCCCAGCTTGGCCCAGATACGGGCCTCGATGTTGTGCAGCCGCACCCGCGCGGTCGCCGACTCGGCGTACTGCTGCCCGCTCTGCGCCAGCGTCACCGCGTGCCGCGGGCGGTGCGATCCGTACTCGATCAGCGCCTGCATCCCGCGGGTCCAGGCGCGTAACCCGTTGTGCCCGCACAGTTCCGCGTAGGCCCAGGCGGCGCGGGCCTGCTCACCGGCGGCGTCGTGGTATCCCAGGTCGGTGCTGGCATTGGCGAGCAGCCCGGACAGCGTGCCGGCCAGCAGATACAGATGTGTTGTGTCCGAAGGTCTCTGATGTCCCTCCAGCAGTCGGTAGACGCGCCTGCGCACCCGCAGCATCTCCACCATCATCGGAACCGGCGGCACGTGCACATAGTCGTTGGCGATGCGCATGACGTCGGCGTCGAGTTGCTCCAGAGCGGTGGCACCCACGTTGGTGATCTCGGCCCGACCGGCGTGTTCGCTGGCTTCATGGGCAGCCGCCATGATCAGATCCCTCTCCGAAATCTCGGCTGACGCATCACCTCTCATCGCACCGGTGTCAACCAGAGCCAGAAGTTCCGCGTCGCTCGAATACTTGGCGCGCGCCGAATCTGCCGGGCGCGCATCGATGTCCGGCGCGGGCCGATCGATCAGGGGCTGATCGACCAACGCCGCGAAACGTGCCCGCACGACCTCGTCGGACCTGGCAAGGGATGTGTCCAGAGCGGCCTGGTTGACCGGGCGGGGATGTACCCGAGCGCCCCCCGCCTCCCACTTCGAGACCAGTCGTTCGTGCACACCCAGGTGCGCAGCGAATTCCCGGATACTCATCCGCTTGGCATCGCGGAGGGCACGGGCTTCCCTACCTGACCACTGCCGGACCACGATGTCATCCCTTCCGCACGAACTCCGTACTCCAGAGTACGAGCGCGCAGTGATCGCAGCCACAGCCGAAACCGAGCTGGTATCAGCGGTTTCGGAGATCTCTCGGCAAAGGCAGCGGAAAGGCAGCGCAAGGAGGGTGTGCGGGCGTTCCGGATCGATCGGCGAGGCGGGATCCTGGATGAGGATCGAGGGAGCTCGCCGTGAACGTGGAGAAACTCAGGACCGTCGAGGATTGGGTGGCGTTCTACCGATACGAGTACGGACTGCCGGTGCACGAGCGCGGTGGGTTCGTCATGCTTCCGATCACCGGGCGCGTCGGCGTCGTGCATCTGCCCACCGCATATGCCGGCGGCGTCCGGGATTCCCTCACCACACAGGGCGCCGCCGGGCCGACGCTGGCCCGGCAGATCCGCTGGAGTTTTCTGGTGGCGCCCGACAGCCGTCCCGGCGCCGCGGTGCTGGACGCGCTGAACCGTTCGGACATAGGCATTCCCATCGCCGGAAGCGCCGTGATGTTGCCGACCGGCCTCGGCCGTTGGACCAGAGAAGGGTGCCACTGGGTCCGGCCACCGAGCCGCGACGACGAACTTCCACCCCTCTCGGTGGTCATCGCGACGGCTCTGGCGGTGGGAGGCGGGGGCGAGGACTGACCGCAGACCGGTCCTCGCCGTCCCGCGGCCGGGTCCGCCCCACTTTGGCAGTCGACGGGGCGGACCCGGATTATCCGAGCCGGAAAGTCGAAGCACTCGGCAAATCTCTGTAATCTCGTTACTGAGACGTGATTGTGATCTATATCACAATATCGCTGTGAGTTTGCTGATCTTACTGTCTGGTACGGCAGTTGTGGAAATGAAAACCATGCTCGTCTCGATGATCAGATAATGCGTGGTCGTCAGTTATTGCTGAATACGTTGCTTCTTAATCGGCGTGTGCCCGATGATTGCCGATGGCTATCAGGGCGGGGGCGTCGGTGTGGTGTGTCCAGTTCGGGCAGGACCTGCTCATGACTGTTTTACATATGTCGAATCCGTTATTACGCAGCATTCCGTAGCGGTCGCTACCGCCCGAGCCGGTAATAGGACATGGCTTCGGTCGGTGATAGGAATTTTGTGTCGGTGAACATTCAGACACCATTCGGCGTCCCGCGTTGAGATCCGACAGGTAGGTTCTGCAGAAAGGTCGAGCTGATGCTGCCGCAGGCTCACCCGGTGCTGATGGTGTGTTCGGCGCCGTCGCCCGGTGAATCGTGGACTCCCGAACAGGCGCATCTCGTGATGCAGGTGCACATCGAGCATCTGTGTGCGGCGAAGCGTCACGCCAAAGCTGTTCTGGTGGAGGCGAATCGGATGATTCCGGCCGATTCGCCGCATATGGGAACGTGATTCCCGGGCCGGCCCGGGTGGTGACGAATTCGGCTGCGGCACCGCGTGTGCCGCAGCCGAATTCGTCTCATTCTCGCGCCGGAGCGCTCACACCTGCTGCCAGAGGGCGGGCGTGGCCGCGGGGGTCCAGCCCGGGTCGTAGGCCGTGTGGGCCTGCAGGCACTTGTATCGAGCGCCTTCGTAAATGACCACGTCGCCGACCTTGTAGTCGGCGCCCTGCCGCCACGCCTGGGCGGAGCCGCCCGGGGTCGAGGTCGGCGGTGCGCTGGTGGTGGGTTGCGGCGAGGTGGTCGGCTGGGATGTGGTGGGCTGGGACGGCGTGGTCGGCTGGGTCGACGTGGGCGGCGCCGGGGTGGTGGTCGGTGCCGTGGTCGGCGTGCCGCCGGATGATCCGTCGCCGATGTTCAGGTCGACGCAGGAGTAGAAGGCATTCGAGGTGTCCCCGATGTTCCACACCGCGAGCAGCTTCTGCTTGCCGCTGAACTTGCTCAGATCGATCGAGTGCGTGACCGACCCGCCCGGCAGCTCGTTCTTGCCGTCGACCTTGCCCACCAGGGTGTCGCCGATGAAGTACTCCCAGTCCGCGGTGCGGTGCTGAGCCGTGTTCGTCCAGGTGAAATCCACCTTGCTGCCGACGTTCTGGACTTTCCAGCCCTTGCTGTCGTCATCGAGTTCGGGGTACTTGTTCGCCCCGCAACTCTTCAGGCCCTTGGGTCCCTCCACGCTCTGCGGCTCGTAGCTGATGTCGCCGCAGGACACCAGGCCCTGGGCGCACTGCGCCTGCCGGCTCAGCGGTGACGAGACGTACCCGTGTGCGCTCGCGGTGGCGGTGGGCAGCAGTGCGACGAGGATCGGCGCGATTCCGACGGCCGCGCCGACGAGGGACAGCATTCTTTTGCTCACTGATACTCCTTGTGAGAGATTGTGCGGACAGCGCGCCGGCACGCGGTCCTGTGATCGCTACGTGATAGTTCCGTGATGACTTCAGCTCATTTTATCGGAAACTTATCCTCTGAAACCTAGGTGTTCTGAAACCTAGGTGGCAGCAATCGGGCAGTCAAACCCTCCCCGGCCGACTCGTCACAGATGAGTCGATTACGCAATTCGGTCATTGGGTTTGAACAGGTAAAATAGTGAATTCGCATTACAGATCGCTGATCGCCGCACAACTCTGTCCGGTCGGTTTGTTTGCTGGTCGGCAAACTTGCCCGCATAAGCCATCGAATGAAATTCCGGAATGGGCAATGCGACTGATCATCGGCTCTGTTATCAACCGACCTTTGTGCAATTGCACAGTTGTCCGCGATACCGCTCGACACAGCGACCTCGGAAACGACCGAGGGTGGCGTCGCCGATACCGGCGACGCCACCCTCGGGTGTGCTTACGAGCGGATCAGCTCTTCCGCCCCGGAGCCTTGGCCCCGGACTTGAAGCCCAGTCCGCCCGGCTTGGCCGTCGGAGGCTTGGGCGCATCGCCATTGCCCGCATCCGACGCCGCCCCGGACGAAGCAGACTCGTCGGCCTGCACCGGCTCCGCAACGGCTTCGCGTGTCGCTTCCGCCGAACCCGATTCGGTAGCAGCCGGTTCCGCTGCCGCCGATTCGGCCGCCGCGGGCTTGGGCGAGCCGGGCGCCTTGACCCCGGGCTTCTTGAAGCCGGACTTCATCGCGAGGCCCTTCGGCGCCACGGTCGGTTTCGACTCCACCGGACCCGATTCCGCCGCGGCCGAATCCGTCGCACTGGATGTGGCGCTCTCCGAAGTCGACTCGGCAGGTGCGGCCGACTCGGCGGGCGCTGCCGGTTCGGCGGCGGCGGGCTTGGGCGAGCCGGGCGCTTTGGCTCCGGGCTTCTTGAAGCCGGACTTCATCGCGAGGCCCTTCGGTGCCACCGTCGGTTTCGACTCCACCGGACCCGATTCCGCCGCGGCCGACTCCGTGGCACCGGATGTCGTGCTCTCCGAAGCCGACCCGGCAGCAGCTTCCGCCGGTGCGGAGTCCGCGGCCGATTCCGCGGGTGCCGACTTCGCGCCGGGCGCCTTGCCCGCACCCTTCATCGCCAGGCCCTTGCCACCGGGCGCCTTGGCGCCGCCCTTCATGCCCAGACCGCCCGGCTTGGCGGTCGGGGCCGCGGGGGCCTCGGTGGCGGACTCCGCCGCGGGCTCGGCATCGGTTGCCTTCGCGCCGGGCGCCTTCGCGGCACCCTTCATCGAAAGACCCTTGCCGCCGGGCGCTTTCGCCGCACCCTTCATGCCGAGCCCCTTGGCCGGTGCCGCAGGCGCCTCACCGGACTCCTCGGCGGCCGCCGGTGCCTTGCCGCCGGGCGCCTTGGCCGCGCCCTTCATACCCAAGCCACCGCCGGGCGCTTTGCCGCCACCCTTCATGCCCAGGCCACCGCCGGGCGCTTTGCCGCCGCCCTTCATGCCCAGGCCCTTGCCCGTCGCGGGAGCGGGCTTGGGCTCGGCGGGCGCGGGGGCCGCCTCGGCCACCGGCTCGGGCTCCGAAACCGGTTCCGGCTCCGCCCGCTTGGGCTCCTGGATCACCTTCAGGTTCTCCGACAGCGTGCCCGGCTCGACCCGGTCGATCGACTGCAGCATCAGCTGCGCCACGTCGACCACCTCGACGCCCTGGCCGACCTCGCCGGAATCCTTGCGCGCGGTCACGCCGTCGGTGAGCATCACGCGGCAGAACGGGCAGCCGGTGGCGATCATCGACGGCTCGTTGCCGCCGCCGAGGGCGGCCAGCGCCTCGTCGGTGCGGTCGAGGTTCACGCGCTTGCCGAGCTGTTCCTCCATCCACATCCGGGCGCCGCCGGCGCCACAGCACATGGACCGCTCGCCGTGCCGCGGCATCTCGGTGACCTTCGCGCCCGAGGCGCTCATCAACTCACGCGGCGCGTTGTAGATCTTGTTGTGCCGGCCGAGGTAGCAGGGGTCGTGGTAGGTGACCTTCTCCGACACCGGCTTCACCTGCACCAGCTTCTTCTGACGCACCAGGCGGTTCAGCAGCTGGGTGTGGTGCACCACCTCGTAGGTGCCGCCCACCTGCGGGTACTCGTTGTTGAGCGCGTTGAAGCAGTGCGCGCAGGTGACGACGATCTTCTTCTTCGAATCCTCGACACCCTCGAACACCGAGTTCAGCGTCTCGATGTTCTGCATGGCCAGCTGCTGGAACAGGAACTCGTTGCCCGCGCGGCGCGCCGAGTCGCCGGTGCAGGTCTCCTCCGCGCCCAGCACCATGAACTTCACGCCCGCGGTGGCCAGCAGTTCGGCGACGGCCTTGGTGGTCCGCTTGGCGCGGTCCTCGTAGGCGCCGGCGCAGCCGACCCAGAACAGGTACTCGTAGCCGTCGAAGCTCTCGGCGTCCTGGCCGAACACCGGAATGTCGAAGTCCAACTCCGACATCCAGTTCAGCCGGTCCTTGGCGTTCTGGCCCCAGGGGTTGCCCTTGTTCTCCAGATTCTTGAACAGGCCCGCCAGCTCGGAGGGGAACTCCGACTCGATCAGCACCTGGTACCGGCGCATGTCGATGATGTGGTCGACGTGCTCGATGTCCACCGGGCACTGCTCCACGCACGCGCCGCAGGTGGTGCAGCTCCACAGCACCTCGGGGTCGATGATGCCGCCGACGTCCTCGCCGCCGACCAGCGGCCGCTCCGCCTCGGCCTTCGCCGCGTCCGAGATCTTCGCCAGCGCGGCCTCGTTCGGCTTGCCCTCGGCGTCGACCAGGCCGACCTCGTCGCCGCCCATGTCCTTGCGGCCACCGGCCAGCAGGTACGGCGCCTTCGCGACGCCGTGGTCGCGCAGCGACATGATCAGCAGCTTCGGCGACAGCGGCTTGCCGGTGTTCCACGCGGGGCACTGGCTCTGGCAGCGACCGCACTCGGTGCAGGTGGTGAAGTCCAGCCAGCCCTTCCACGAGAAGTCCTCGACCCGGCCGACACCGAGGGTGTCGTTGTCGGGGTCGATCTCCTCCATGTCCAGCAGCGCCTTGCCGTCGGAGGTCATCGGCTTGGCCGCGCCCAGCGCGACGCCGCCGTCGTTCTCGCGCTTGAAGTAGATGTTGAAGAAGGCCGCGAACCGGTGCCACGCGACACCCCAGTTGATGTTGCGGCCGACCAGCAGCAGGAAGGTGCTACCCGACACCATCTTGATGAACGCGAACACCGCCACCATGGCGACGCTCGACGGCAGCAGCTTGGCGACCTGCATGGTGAAGAAGTCGGTCCACGCGGTGGCGTGGCCGTAGGTGGCGATCTTGCCGGCCTTCACCAGAACCATGCCGAGACCCTCGATGAGCACGATCAGCTCGATCGTGTACGCGGGACCGAACCGCGAACCGCTGAAGCGCGACAACCGCTGCGGGACCCGGGGATGGTTGAGCTGGCGAATGACGATCAGCGTCACGATGCCGATCACGGTGGCGATGCCGAGCAACTCGTCGGCGAGGTGATAGATGTGCCAATCGCCGAAGATCGGCCAGTGGAACTCGGGCTCGAAGGTCTGCCCGTATGCCTCGAAATACAGGATGAATCCGGCCAGGAAGCCGATCATCACCAGCCAGTGCGCCCATCCCACGGTGCGGAACTTGTTCATCCGCGTATGGGCCAGGAACTCGACGATCATCGTCTTCAAGCGGGGGAAGAACGGCCGCCAGCGGTCGGGGGCGGGCTGTCCGATCATGATGGCGCGGACCATTGTGCCGACGCCGCCGATGAATGACGCCCAAGCCACCAGGCTGAACGCCACCCCAATCGCGCCCAGCGTCACTGTCAGGGCATTCACGTCGCGACCTTCCTTCGGTTCAACGAGCATCCGGCGGCAGGGCTGTTGCCGTCGGCGGTTGCACGCATCCTAACTTCCAGTAAGTTACCCGCCGGTAACTTACCTGTCCACTCTATGATCTCCGGCGGGGCGCACCGCAGCTGGCTGGGGTTTCGGCCCGATAACCTGTGTGACCGGATTCACCCGCAGATCTCCTACGCTGCGGTTTCGCGTGTGCGCGGTTCGGCTATCACGGTAAAACCCGGCAAATCCGGTCCATAACCAAGGACACGCTTAGTTCCACTGGCGGGAAACAGTTCTCGCTTCTGGCCAGTGATTGAATTAGGCTCGCTTCGTCCTGCTTGCTGTGCGTATCTTCACACCGCTCGGGGAGGGTCTTGCAGGTCGCTCGGACGGAGTGGCGACTTGAGGGATGCGTGGGCTCTCGCGGAACAGGTACGCGCGCAACACCTGATGATGGATTGGATAACCGAATGAAGTTCCGCAGCACTACTGCGGTGGGCGCCTTGGCTATCGGCGCTCTGACTGTGGGGTTGGGTACCGCGCATGCCGAACCCGCAGCGCCGTCCGAGCACGCCGATTCGACGATCGGCTACTCGGTGGCCCAGGAAGACAAGACAGTGGTCGCCCGCCTAGGCAATGGGGGCGTCTTCGAACTGGTTCAGCCTGAGGCCTCGCCGGCGAGCGACGCGACAGCGACCGAAATCTCGGGCCAACCGACGGAGCAGGCGCCGACTCAGGTCAACGTCAAAGACGACAAGGGCAACACCGTCCTGAGTTTCCCGTTGGAATACGCGATCACGGGACAGCACATTCCGGTCAAGGCGGAGCTGCAGGACGACGGCAAGGCACTGGCGGTGACGCCGGAACGGCCGGCCGGGCTGCCGAGTGACCAGCCATTGAATGTGAAGCCGGTCGTCAAACCGATTGCCTCGCCCGTTGAGAATCAGCGAGCACTGACGGACTTCTCCACGTACTTCGGTCTCGCCACGGCGATCGGTGGATTTGTCGGAACGGCAATCGGTGCGGTTGTCGGCTGCGCGCTCGGTCTGCTCGGAGTCGTTGTCGGCTGCCTCGTGGGGCTGCCGACCGGTGCGGCGATCGGTGGAATTCTCGGCACCATCGTCGTTGGTGGTCCGACGCTGGTCGCGGCCGGAGTCGACCTGGTCAACACTCTGCAAGCGCCCGCCGGTACCACCAAGTGGACCGACGACGCCATGCAGAAGCAGCAGCAGGTGCAGCAGCAAGCGCCGGTGCGGTAGCCACGCGGCTCATACGAAACCGGCCCGCTCCCTACCGGGGGCGGGCCGGTTTGTGTTGGGGGCGGGCTGGTTTGCGTTGGGCGGGCGGGCCGGTGGTGTATGGGCGCGTTCGGCCGTTGCGTTCGGTATTCGTTCCGATCGTGCGTCGACTAAGCTCGCCTCGTCGTGTGCATTCTGCACACCTTCGTCGGTCCGATCCTGCCGGGCGGGCCGCATGACGTGGGTGTGCGGTGCGACCTGATGAGGGATTGGAAGACCTGATGAAATTCCGCGCGTCCACTGCGGCCGGAGCCATGGTCATCGGTGCGATGACCGTCGCCGCGGGTGCCGCTCACGGCGAACCCGCGCTCACCGGCGCCGAATACATCGACTACGCCACGCGGGTGGTCGACCGCACGATCGTCACCACACTGAAGGGCGGCACGTTCGAGCTGGCCGACCGATCCGCGGCCGACGGGCGGCAGGTCCTCGAACTGAAGAACCGGACCGGCCAGGTCGCGCTGGAGATGCCGCTGAACTTCCGGGTGGCCGGGGTGCCGGTTCCCGTCCGGTCGGTGGTCAAGGAAGACGGCCGCGTGCTGGAGCTGACGCCGGACCAGCCCGCCGAGGTGGACCGCGAGCACCCTCTCACCGCGGTGCGACCGATCGCCTCGCCGCTAGAAAACGACCGTGCGATCAATGATTTCGCCACCAAGCTGGCACTCAGCGGAGGCATCGGCACGGCCATCGGGACGGTGCTCGGCATCGCGGTCGGCACCGTGCTCGGCGTCCCGATCGGCGGTGCCATCGGATGCGCTGTCGACGTCGCCACGGGCTGCGTCCCCGGCCTGCTCATCGGTGCCGTCGCGGGTGGAATCGTCGGCGCACTCGCCGTCGGAATCATCGGCGCGGCGATCGGCGGCGGCCCCACGGTCTCCACCGCCGGTGTGGAAATGCTGAACACCCTGCAGGCACCGCCCGGCACCACCCCCTGGGCCGACCTCGCCCAGCCTCCCGCCAGCCCGGTACAACCCGCCCCCGCGCCCCCGCAGCCCGCCCCTGCCAAGCCATAACCCTCCCGCTGTCACCTCTCCTGTGTGCCCATCGCTCCGCAGGGTCGGGTGCCCACCGCTCCGCAACTCGCCCTGCACGCGACTACGGAACGCAGCGGTCGAGTTCCGTAGCGGCGACGTGCAACCCGTAGCGGTGTAGTGCGGCCCGCGCGACCGCGGACGGATGCCGGGCGGCGGTCAGGACGGGAGTTTCAGGCGGCCTGCGAACGACACCTCGTCCTCGGGGCTGCCGAGGCGGCCGAAGGATTTCTCGGCGACTGTGAAGGTGCCGTCTTCGCGGATGAGCAGGACTGTGCTGCAACGGGTGCCGTGCAAGGTGTCGGCGACGAAGCGGGCGGAGACGGCGCGTTCGCGGACCTGGGGGAGGCCGGTGTGGGGTAGTTCGTCGTCGGGGGCGATGGTGCGGTCGGCCAGCACGTCGAAATAGGCGGCCACGTCGGCCGGAGCCGTCTCGATGACCGAGCGCAGGGCGAGCAGTCCGTCGCGGACCTTCGGCCAGGCCGCGGCGCCGTTGTCGGTGCGGATCGCGACGGCGCCGTTCTCGGCGGGACCGTTCTCCGCGGTGCCGAGCAGCGCGCCGTTGGACAGGCCGTGCACGCCCGCGGCCAGTTCCAGGGGCGCGTGCCCGCTGCGATTGCTGTGCCACCACAGCGTGTCCAGATCCGAGACGATCAGATTGAAGCCGTTGTACTCGTCGGAGGCCGCCGCGACGCCACGGACGAACTTCTCGGGCCCGTGCTCGTCGCGCAGGAAGTCCATCAGCAGCGCGCCGCGGGAGCGGGCGCCGGGGCGGGCCTCGCTCGGGCCGCGCACGTTCGTCACCGTGGCGAAGCGATGGCGGATGGGCAGCAATCCGAGCCAGGTGCCGGGAATCGGATTGCCCGCGCCCATGTCCCGGCCCGCCAGCAGGCCCGGCACCTCCGGCCACCACCGCATTGATTCGGTTGGGCGGGTATAGAACTCATCCCGATTGGCCGCCACGATCAGCCGGTACTCGGGGTGCGCCCGCCAGCCCAACAGAACCAGACACATGCGTCCAGCATGCCCGACGCCGCACGGCCCGGTATACGGCCCCGCGCTGCCGGTGAGCTGCCCACGGCGCGGGACGGCGAAAGGGCCGGTGACTGCCCGTCACCGGCCCTTTCGGGGTATACAGACGGCGTCCTCGCGACGCCTCGCCGCGGACTAGCTGGTGCGTACCCGCAGACCCGGGTTGTCCGAGAGCACCACGCTCACCGGCTGCGCGAACAGCTGCGGGGCGTTGCCGGTCAGGGCGCCGATCAAATTCGGGATCTCGCAGATCGGGTAGTCGGCCACCGACGACGCGCTGGAGATGCCCAGCGCCTGGGTGCCCGTCACGATCGGGCCGCCGCTGTCACCCGGCAGCGCGCAGATGTTGGCCGAGAAGGCCTGGGTGAGCTGGCGCTCGCCGACATCCACCGTCTGGTCGACCGCGTTCACCACGCCGCAGGAGAAGCCGGTGCGCGAGCCCGACTTGCAGACCGGGGCGCCCACCACCGGAGTCGCCACGCCGGTGACCGCGATCGGGGCCTGGCCCGGGACGCGAACCTGGTTGTTGGAGAACCGATCCCGCGCGTCGTCGTTGATCGAGACGATCGAGTAGTCCTGCTCGCCCAGCACCGACTTCTGGAAGGTGCCCAGCTGTGCGCCGGTCTTGTTACCGGGCAGCAGCTCGAACATGGCCGGGGCGTTGGCGGTGCCGGCGGCCGGGATGTTCGGGTCGCAGTGACCGGCGGTGATGTTCACGACATTGTCGTTGCGGTCCAGGCCGTTGAAACCGGCCGAGCAGACCAGCTTCATCTTGCCCGCCACGGACGCGTAGCCGTCACCGGCCGCGTACGCGCCCGGGCCCTGCTCGCCCGCGATCGGCGTAGCCTGCGCCACCTCGGACTGCTCCGGCCCGACCGGCGGTGCGGCCATGACGATCACCCGCGCCGGGTCGACGAAGCCGGGCATCGGCAGGCCGGGCTTGTCCACCCGCACCGCGATGCTGTTGTTGACGGTGTCGACGACCACGCCACGCACCGCCTGCGCCACCGCCTCCGGCTGGGTGGACAGCCACTGCTGGAAGGCGTTCTTCTCACTGCGGAGCACGGACTCGCTCTTGGCGACGTCGCGGACCTTGAAGCCGGCGTCCTGCGCGGCCTTGCGGGCCTCGTCCACGCCCTGCCCCTGCGCCAGCGCGACCACCGGCTGGCCGCCGTCGTCCAGCCACGATCCGGCGAAGGCCTGGGGGAACTGCCGCTGCGCGGTGGTGGAGAACGCGCCCACCTGCTGCGCGACCTCCGCGCGGTGCAGGTACTCCTCGGGGGAGATCTTCAGGTCGCGGGAGACGGCCGCGGCCAGGGCGGCGGGCAGATTCGACGCCGGAGTGGGCTCGGCGGACACCGTCGCCGCGACCGGCCCGAGGGCCAGGGCTGCCGCCGACGCGACGACGGCGGCTTTACGGAGACGGGCGCGCGGGTGACGCCCCACGGCGGACGACGAAAGACGGATGCGTGGCAGGAGCATGTGCCGACTATATGGGTTCAAAACGGTTATGCCTACTTATCTCGGCGTTCGATTCGGCTGACGTACCGGCATGCCGGACGGCACTCCGGTGATTCGTGAAAAATTCATTCCGGGTTCGGCTTTCACCCGGCGTTCTGGCGGGTACGCACCGCGATTCCCGAGCCGACCCCACCACCGGATTCGGCGTCGATATCGGCGAGGATCGCGCGGATCGGAATGCCCAGCGACGCCGTGCCACCGTACTGTGCCAGGCCGATATTGGCCTCGTTGCAATCGGGGGCGTCGGCCGCATTGGACCCGCTGGTGATGCCGAGCGCCAGCGTGCCGGTGACGATGGCGCCGCCGCTGTCACCGCCGAGGGTGCAGGCCGAGCTGGCGAAACCGCGCACGGTCTTGGATTGGCCCTCCGTGGTGAACAATTGCGTCTCGACCCGGTCGGCGACCACGAAACCACAGGTGAATGTGGAGGATTGGCCGGACTTGCAGATCGGCGCGCCGATCACCGGGTCGGCGGTGCCGGTGACACTGATGGTGGTGCCGTTCGCGCCGCGCACCGACGGCTGGTCCATGCCCGCGCGCACCGCACGCTCGCTGAGCTGGATCACCGAATAGTCCAGGCCGCTGTTGCCGCCGACGTGCGCCCGCACGAAAGTGCCGAGTTTCGGACTGGCCTTGATATTGCGGACGTCGGGCAGATATACGTCGGCCTGGCCGTCGCCCTTGTCGAGATTCGGATCGCAGTGTCCGGCACTGATATTCAGCGCGTTGCCGGCGGCGTCGACGCTGTTGAAGCCGAACGAGCACACGTCGACCGACTTCAGCGCCGCGTCGTCGAGCGAGGTCGGCGCGCTGATGTAGGTGTCGCCGCCCATCGGCCGCCGCTCGATCGGGCCGCCGCCGTTCGGGGACAGCACCACCTTGATGTTGGCGATCAGCGTCGGGAGGTTCAGCAGGTGGCCGGCCGGGGTGTTGGCGACGCTCAGGACCAGCTGACTGTTGAGGAAGTCGACGGCGACCGAGTTGATGGCCCCGGCGATGTCGCGGGGCAGCCCGCCGATCCAGCCGACGAGCTGGTCCAGCGAACTCTCCAGGTTGTCCGCGGAAATCGGCGCGAGCCGGGTTTGATAGCCCGCCGTCTCCGCGGTGTGTGCGGCATCGAGCGAGGTGACCGCCACGACGGGTTTGCCGTCCGCGGACAGCCAGGCGCCGGCGAATTCGTCGGGGCGTTCGGAACGGAAGTCGCGGGCGTACTGGCGCAACTGCTGGGCGCGGGCGGCGCGGTCGAGGTATTCGGCGGGCGTCATCTTCAGGTCGCGGCCGATGGCCTGTGCCATCTCGGGCGGGAGCTGGTCGGCCGTCAGCTGCGCGGCCTCCGGTGCCGGGTCCGCTAGCGCAGGTGAGGCGCCGAACCACGGTCCAACGAGGACGGTCGAGGCGAACGCGGCGGCGGCAGCTTTGACCGTGGCGCGTCGCGCCGGCAACTTGCGCATGAAGTCCCTTCGTCAGGCACCGGGTGTGCCAGGTGGATCCGCGGGGCGGTAAGCCGTTGTGCGGCAACAGCCCTCATCCTGTAGCAGACCGAGCGCCCGGTCCGTGGAACCGGGCACTCGGGTCAGCGCTTCACTTTAGGGCACAAATGCGCCGAGTTCGCTACGAAACGATCACGGAATCCCGGCGTACGGCCGCTGTGGTTGCGGGGTCGGGAGCCAAGTCGGGTACGGGATGAACGGAATGATGGTGGTCGGCGTCCGGCGCGGCGTGGTCGGTGTCGTCCGTGTCGGGCGCGACGGTGAGGTCGTCGTCGCGGGCGGCGGTGGCGGCGGCGTCGCGGAGGTGGGCGGCGGCGGTGGTGGCGGCTCGGACGTCTCGGGTTCCGGCGCGGGCTCCTCGACGATGCTCGGCGGCGGGGCCACGAAGACCGGTGGCGGCGGCGGGGCGACGGTCGTCGGCGCGGGTTCCGAGCGCGCGTTCGGTAGTGGCGCAACGGGTGTGTCGGTGTCGCCGCGTAGTAGCAGCCCCGCCGCGACACCACCTAGGACCAGGCCGAATACCGCGGCGGCCGCGATCAGGACGAGGGTGCGGCGGCTGCGTCGCGAGCGGGGTTGCGGTGTCTCGGGTTTCGCTGTCTCGGCTTCGGCCACGGTCTCGGCGGGCGGCTCGGCCCCGGGGTAGACCGCCGGTGCGGCCGCGGAGTACGCCGCGGGCATGGCGGCCGAATAGGCCTGCATGGTCGGGTCGTCGGTCGGCAGTGCGGGCAGCACGTCGGTGACGATCAGCGAGTTCTCGGAGTGCGTCGGGTCCGGCGGCGTGCTGCCCGCCGGGGTGGCCAGCACGGCGGCCAGGGCCGCGCGGGCGGCGTCGCGGGCGTAGCCGCGGCCGTCGACCGTTCCGTCCTCGGATTTCCCGGGATCGGGAAGGTCGCCCTCGCTCACCAGGACCACCGACCGCAGGCCGAGATAGTCGAGGGCGTCGCGCAGCGCGGTCACCTGCTCGGCGGGCCAGTCCGCGGGATGGGTGGCGTAGAACTCGGCGGGGCCGTTCAGATGATCGGCGGCCAGATTGATCAGGCAGAACAGCGCGGTCGCGACCAGATCGTCGGCGCGGTACGCCTCGCCGTCGTCGACCGAGATGCCCGCCGGGTCGCCCACGGCCGCGAAAAACCCGGTGATGGAATGGGAATGGCCCGACGGCGGGTCGCCGCCCAGGGCGGCGTCGCCGTCGTCGGACATGTGCAGCACCGAGTCGCGGACGATGTAGTGGGGTTCGAGCGAGTCGTCGCCCGCCTCGCCGACACCGGCGACGATAGCGGCAACGCATTCGTCCTCGGCGATGCGCAGGCCCACCCCTGTGGCCATTCTCGTTACCTCGCTTCGGTGTCCCGGTCGGTGCCGCACCGATGTCACACGAGCAGCGAACCGTGGCCCATGGCGCGGAGCATCGACAATAACTCCGATCGGGACCCGGCTCCGATCCGACGCCGGATCCGCGCGACATGATGCTCCACCGTCTTCGCCGAGATGTACAGCCGAGCGCCGATTTCCCGGTACGTCAAGCCCAGTAGCACCAGTTCGGCGACCTCGCGTTCGCGCTCGCTGAGCATGGCGTCACTGCGCGGCGCCGGTTCGGGGCGCGGCTCGGCGGCGGGCTCGGGCGGGCGGATCGGCAATTGCGGCGGGCGGGACTCGGTGCGCACGGTGCGGGCGAGTTTCAGCAGGGCCGTCGCGATCGTCGAATCGTCGGCCGCCAGCGCGGCCTCGCTGGCCAGCCGGGCGGCATCCCAGACCATGCCGATGGCCGCCAGCCGGCGCACCGCGGCCGCCACCTCGTCCGGCGCCACCGATCCACGCAGCGTCAGCACCCAGGTGCGGCCCGCGTCGGCCAGCGCCGCCGCGTGCGGATCGCCGGCCAGGGCCGTCGCCTTCAATTGCTGTGCGTGCGGCAGCAATTCGTCGGGGCGTTCGCGGGCGATGGCGGCCTGGATCGCGTACCAGTGGAAGGCGTTGGCCCAGGCGGGCGGATTGCCCAAGCGGTGCAACAGCTTTACCGCGCCGTCGACCAGCGCCGCCACCCGGCTCTCGTCCTGCAATCGGATCCCGGCCAGCCACAGCTCGCCGATCGGCAGCAGCGCCAGCAGGTCGACGCCGATGTCGTCGAACAGCGGGTGTGCCGCTTGCCAGGCCAGCGTCAGTGCGGTGTGGTCGCCGCCGCGGCGGGCCAGCCCGACCAGAACGCCGTGTGCGAGCAGCCGATCACGCTCGCACAGCCGGTCGAGTTCCAGGGCTCCGGCGAGTTGCGCGGCCGATTGCTCGTCGCCGCCCAGCATCGACGTCCACGCGGACAGCACGAGCAGATGCTGATCACGGGCCGCCACCTCGGGACCCGGCCCGGCATCGGAGGTGATCACCGGCAACGGCGTAGTCGTGGCCGCGGCCCCGTGCAGAGCATCGGCGGCCCGCCGCGGCTCCCCCATGCTCAAGCACAGCAGCGTGGCGATCGACACCGCCGTACACGGCAGCAACTCGGTGTCCGCAGCGGCCGAAAGTTCCGCACGCGCCGCCTGAATCAACGAGGACGCCGCCCCGAGCGAGGCGGTGCGCCCGGGGGCATATGCGCCACTGATCGCGAATGCCGGTGCGCCTTCCCACGGTCGGCCGGGGGCCGGTGCGTTGTTGGTGGCGGGTGCCGGTGTTCGTTCCCGCGGACCGCCGGGAGTGGGTGCACCGTTGGTGGTGGGTGTTGGTGTCCCTTCGGGCGGTCGACCGGGTGCGGTTGTGCCGCTCGCCGAGGCTGCCGACACTCCATCGGACGGTTGGCAGGTGGTGGGCGCGCCGTTGGTCGCCGGGGCCGATATGCCTTCCGGCGCTTGGTTGTTGCCGAAGGCGGTTTGGTTGTTGGTGGCGGCTGCGGGCAGTCCTTCCCGCGGTCGACCGGTGCCGGGAAGGGAAACGGCGTTGGTGGTGCGTGCCGGTGTTCCTTCCTGCGGTCGGTCGGGGGCGGGCGTGGTTGTCAGACGGGTGGCTCGGGCCGATATCTGTTGTGGCGGAAGGCCTTTCGCATTGGCCGTGCTGTCGGCGGTGGGGTCCTCCAGGCCGAGGGTGCGGGCGAGGGCGGTGGCGATCAGGCTTGCGCGGGCGGTGGTGCGGGTCGGGGGCCACAGGGCGGCGGAGGCGGACATGGCCTCGGCCGAGTCGATGTCGCCCGCCAGGTACAGCACGGTGGCCCCGACCGCCCAATCGGTGCCGATCCGCTCCGGCCCGAGCCACGAGTACAGGTCTGCGGCGCGGTCGGCCAGGCCGCGCCGGGTCCATACCCCGGCGCAGACGCGGACGGCCGCGGCGAGTTCGGCGGCCGGGCCGTCGGAGCGGTCCAGCATCGGCTCGGCCAGCCGCAGCGCGACATCGGTATTGCCGAGGCGGGCGGCGGCTTCGGCCCAGCGCAACTTCACCGCCGGTGCGGGTCGCCAACCGGTCCCGGTGCCGCTGGCCGCTGCCGCCGCGTAATAGCGGACCGTCTCCGTCCCCGCGGCTTCCGCGGCGGTGCAAAGGAATTCGGCCAATCTGGCATCGCGCACGCCGGACTCCGCGAGCAGCAGCGCGGTGTGGTCGCGCAGCAACCCGGCTTCCAGTCGGGCCTGTAGCAGTCGGCGCTGCACCATGAGGAACCGCCGATCGCCCACCAGCGTGCGCAGCGGCGCGATGGCGAGGGCGAGCAGCAGGTCGGCGTCGGTCACCAGTGCGCTGGCACGGGCTCGATCGATGAGGTCCAAGGCGACGGCGTCGCTGATGTCCAGCACCTCGGTGAGTTCGGCCGGATCGAGACCGGTCCCGGTGGCCGCGATGACGAATGCATCGAGCAGGTGCGGGTCCGTGTCGTCGAGAAGCGCTCTGGCCCAAGCTGTCACGGCCGCGTCGACCGCGCCGATGCCGCTGTCCAGCCGCGTGGCGCAAGCCGCCGACAGCGCCGCCACCACGCCGCCGTGGATACCGGCGGTCCGGCCGTGGATGTGCTGGGCCACCGGCCGGGGCACCATCATGCCCAATTCCCTTGCGAACGGGGCGATGTCGGAAACACCGAGCGGACGTAGGTCCACCACGCGGCCCCGGCGCGACACCGCATCGGTGAACGCGCGGAGCGCCGGGTCGTGCGGACGCGGACGGGTGGCGATAACCATTGTGCAGCAACCGGATTCGACGGCGGCGCACAACTTCACCAACTCGCTGGGTTCGAGGGTGTGGGCGTCGTCGACCACCAGGGCCGGACGGGGGCCGGTGCCGCCGGTGGCCTCGGAGACGGTGTCGCAGGCGACGATGCCGCGCCCGCGCAGGCGGTTGCGGATCGCTGCCAGCAGCGTCGACTTGCCGGTGCCGGAGCGGCCACGGACCAGGAAGACCAGCGGCTCCGGTCCGGCGGAGTCCAACTCGCGGAACATCTCTCGCACGCCGGGGAGTGACTCGTGCGCGATAGCTGTATTGCTTGTCACCGGAGCTCAACCACCTGTGCGTTCGATTATCCGGCCCGGCGCGTCCAACACCGTGCCGAGGGTGTCGCCGGTTTGATCGAGGGTGTCGCCCAGCGTGTTGCCGAGCCCGCCGGGCTGGGGCAGGTTCGGAGCGGGCACAGGCGTCGGCGAGCCCGGGGCCGGTTGTGGCGCAGGGGAAGCCGGGGGTGGAGCGGGTGCCGCGGGACTTCCGGCCGGGTCGGCGGGTGCTGCCGGCGCGGGTGAGCCGGGTGCGACTGGAGACCCGGCTGGGGACCCGGGCGCGGCTGGGGAGCCGGGTGTGGCTGGGGAGCCCGGTGTGCCAGGGGACCCGGGTATGGCTGGGGAGCCAGGGGATGCGGCCACCGGCACGGCCGATCGGTCCGCTCCGGTCTCGGCGGCAGGAGCCACTCCGGAGTGGTTCGCAGCCGTCTGCGACTTCGCGCTCGAGCCCGGATTGGATGTCGTGGCGGGCGACGAGTCGACCGCGGCGGTGCCCAGCGTCAATGTGCCGGTGGCCAGCACGGCGACGGCTACCGCCGCGCCACCGATCAGGGCCACGCGCTGCCAGGTGCTGAAGCGTCCGTCGCGCGCGGGATCCACCGGCAGCTCCGGTAGTGGTGAGACGGCGCGGGGCTCGGGAGGCGAGTACTTCTCCTGCGCCGGAACGGGTTCGGCGCGCTCGGCCGGAAGCACCGGCGCGACATCTGTTTGCACGGACTCCGCGAGCAGGTCCGCCGCCAGCAGCGCCGCCCCCTGCGCGGCGGTGTGCGCGGGCTCGGCGACCGCGCTGACGGGGAGGCCGAATTCGGTGGAGAGCAACTCGGTGAGCAGCGGAATCGCTGCTCCGCCCCCGGTCAGGAGGATTCGGCTCGCGGTGCCGCCCGCTCGGGTCATCGCCTCGCGCACCAGGGTCAGGGAGTCTCGCAGCGGTTCGCGGAACAACTCTTCGACGTCGGCGCGGACCAGTCGGATATCGCGGCCGGGCAACCCCGGGAACTGAACAGCGACCGCCGTCGCGGTAATTTTTGACAGTTCTTCTTTCGCATTCCGGCAGCGGCGGCGCAGGGCCGACAATTCCGTTTCGACCACCGGATCGAACGGGTCGAGGTCGTAATCTCCCAGGGCGTTTGCCAGGACGTAACGCAACACCAGTAGATCGAATTCGCTGCCTGCTGCCTCGTCGGAGCGCACCGGCTCGCCGAGCAGGCCCGCGGTGCCGACCACCGACACGGTGAGGCCGGTACTGCCCAAGTCGTAGACGACGACCGGGCTCGCGGCGGCGTGATCGCCCTCGTCGGCCAGCCGCCGGACCGCGGCCACCGCCTCCGGGACGAGGATCACCTCGTGTCGGCCGGCTGCGTCCAGCGCGGTCCGCTGTGCCGTCACGACGTGCGGTTTCCACCAGGTCGGCAGGCCCACGACGGTGCGTTCCGGGGCGGTGTCATCGATCGCCGCGCCGATGACACCGGCGACCAGATCGGCCGCGGCGATCGGCGAGCCGTCGCCGGTCAGGATGTCCACGGGATCGCCCACCCGGGCCAGGAAGCCGTCGGAAACGCCCGGTGGCGCGCTCGGCCGGATCCGGACGGCGAAGTCGCCGGTGGTGCCGTGGCCACCCCTGGTCGTCACGGCGACCGTGTTCGACGACCCGACGGTGATGCCGAGCGTCAGGCCCTGAGTCATTCGATAACCCCTGTCGTTCGAAACGCAAGGTGAAACGTGTGTTCGAAAAGTTGCGTGGTCGTCGCGACCTGTTCCGTCTGTCGGTTGCTGGGGGTTCGTTGTTACTTCACCTGGAGGAGGTACGGGGAAATTCCCCTAATGCCGCGACGACCCCCATCGCGAAGGCACTGTGGACAAGGGGGTTTCGCCCCGTTACGCGCAAACGGCAGGTGTTCCTAGCGTGAAAAGCAATTCGACTGCCGCGGGCCGCTACCGGCCCGCTGATCCTGGAGACGACCCGCCATGAGCCCGAACGCGATTCTCGAATTCATCCTCAGCCTCCTACGCGACCACGAGGCCGCAGTCGGCTACTGCACCAACCCCACCCAAGCCCTCTCCGCAGCCGGCCTGGAAGCAGTAACCCCCGAGGACATCGCCGCCGTAGCCCCCATGGTTGCCGAATCAGCCCTGGTCACAGGCGGTTCACAACTGTCCGCCATCGTCGCCGCCGGAGCGTGCGGCGCGGGAGGTGCAGGCCTGGGCGGCACGGCGGGTGCCAGTGCAGGCGGTGCCGTGGCAGGGGGCCTCGGCGGTGGAGGGAGCACGGGCGGTGCTGTGGGTGTGGGTGGTGGCGCGGGCGTGGGTGGTGCTGTGGGTGTGGGCCTGGATGGTGCCGTGGGTGGCGGTGCGGATGGCGCGTTGCACGGAGGCTTGGGCGGCGCGGTAAATGCTGGTGTCGGTGAGGCATTGGACGCGGGACTCGGCTTGGGCGGTGCTCTGGGCGCGGGTGCGGGTGGCATGGGTGCTGGTGTGGATGGCGCGTTGGACGGGGTTCTGGGTGGCGCGGTAGGTACCGCTGTCGGTGGGGCGGTGGACGCGGGCCTCGGCCTCGGCGGTGCTGTGGGCGCGAGCCTGGGTGGTGCGGTGGGTGCGGGGCTGGGTGGTGCGGTGAATGCTGGTGTGGGCGGGGCGATTAATGCTGTGACCGCTGCCGAGGCGGCCTTGGGTGCCGGTGCGGCGCTCGGCACGGAGACGGGCGTGACGATCGGCTCCGGCCTCGATCTGGGACTGTCCGCGGAGTCCGCCGTACAGACCGGGTTGCAGGCCGCAGCAGACCTCGGCGCGGAACTGTCCGCCGGACTCGGTGCCGGTGCGGCCGCGAGCCTCGGCGCAGCAGTGACCGGTGGTGCCGAAACCATCGCGAACCTGGGCCTGCAGGGCCTCGTTGACGCGGCCACCCAGACGAACACCGGTCCGACGGTCGGCCTCGACACAGCCCTCACCACCGCAGCCACCCTCTCCGCCGAAGCAACCACCGGCTTGTCCACCGCCATAACGGATCTCACCGACACAGCCACAAACCTCACCACCTCCCTCGACTCCGCCACCACCAACCTGACCACTACCCTCGCCACGGGCCTGTCAGCCACAGCAGAGGCAGCCACGGACCTGAGTGCAGCGGCAGACACTGGGCTGTCCAGCGCGGTAGGGGCCATCACCGACCTGAGCGCCGCTGCAAACGTGGGATTGTCGGGCGCGGTAGCGGCCGCCGCGAACCTGAGCGCCGCAGCCAACGCGGGCTTGTCCGGTGCGGTAGAGGCGGTCACGAACCTCGGTGCTGAAGCGGGCGCGGAATTGTCCGGCGCGATCGAGGCTTTCACCGACCTGGACGCCGTAGCGAACGCAGGGCTGTCGGGTGCGGTAGCGGACGCAACGGATCTGAGTGCTGAAATGGCTGCGGGATTGTCAGGCGCGACGGGCGTTTTCACCGATCTGGGTGCCGTAGCGAATGCGGGGTTGTCGGGTGCGGTAGCGGACGGGACGGATCTCGGTGCTGAAGCGGGTGCGGGATTGTCGGGCGTGGCCGAGGTTTTCACCGATCTGGACGCCGTAGCGAACACGGGACTGTCGGGTGCGGTCGGGGGCGCGACGGATCTGGGTGCTGTGGCCGGTGTGGGACTGTCAGGTGCGGCTGATGTCGGTACCGGTTTGGGTGCCGTAGCGAATGTGGGCGTGGCGGGTGCTGCCGAAGCAATCGGTGATCTGGGCGATGCCGCAAGTGGTTTGGATGTCGCGTTGAACGTGGGTGCGGGATTGTCGGGCCCAGGAGGGCTTCTTACCGGGCTGGGTGCTGTGGCGGATGCGGGGCTGTCGGGTGCGGCTGATGTCGGTGCTGGGCTGGGGGCTGTAGCGAATGCGGGCGTGGCGGGTGCTGCCGAAGCGATCGGCGATTTGGGGGATGCCGCGAGTGGGCTAGATGCCGCGAGTGGTTTGGATGGCGCGTTGAACGCGGGGCTGGGAGGTGCCACGGATGTGTCTGCCGCCTTGGGCGGGACCGTCGGTGGGTTGGACGCCGCTCTGGATTCCAGCTTGTCAGGGGCGGCCACAGGGCTCGGTGGCGCGGTGAATGCGGCTGTGGGCGCGGACCTTTCGGGTGCTACGGAGGTAGGCGCCGGGCTCACGGGTGCGCTTGGTGCTGCGGCAGCGGGCGCGACCGGTCTGGAGCTCGGGTTGGGCGAGGGGGTCGGAGCCGGGTTGGCGGGCGGCACCGGCGTGGCCTCGGGGCTCGATGGTGCGTTTGCGTCCGGTGGTGGACTGAGCAGCGGGCTGGAGGGGGCGTTGTCGTCCGGGGCCGAATTGGATGGTGGGCTCGGTGGTGGTGCCGGAGTCGATGGGGTTGTTGGTGGTGCCGGGGACTGGGCCGCAGCGGGAGGGACCGACGGCTGGAGTGCTGCGGGAGAGCCCGATAGCTGGGTGACTGCGGGAGGGGCGGACGGCTGGGCGACTGCGGGCGGGGCCGGGGATTGGGCGGGGTTGGGGGTGGAGGGTGATGGCGGGTCGTCGGCGGCCGGGACCTGGTCGGGGGTGGATGTGTCGCAGGCGTTCGGTAACGGGGTGGGGGTCTCGTTCGGTGATATCGGGGTGAGTGGGATCGGTGGTGGGCTGGAGGACGGGCACGGTTCGGGTCTGTTCGGTGCGGGCGAGACCACCGCGGCGGCCGATTCGCACCTCGGCGGTGATATCGGCGGCGAGCTGACGCACTGATCGGATCGACCGGAGCGACAAGGGAAATGAGGACCGCGGTGGCAACCGAGCCGACCTCCGCCACGCCGGGACTGCCGCTGTCCACGGCGCTGGCCGAAACCGTCGCGGCCGCGCGGGTGGCCGGTCGCGGCGATCTGGTCGACCGGCTACGGGCGCTGGCCGAGCGGGTGCGCGGTCCGCGGCAGCGGATCGTGGTCGCCGGGCTCGGCAATCAGGGCAAGAGCCGGTTCGTCAACGCCCTGTTGAACGCCGAACTCTGCCCGGTGGGCGACGACACGACCACCACCGTGCCCGTCCTGCTGTCGCACGGTCCGCAACCGGGCGCCGAACTCGTCGTGGCCGACGCGGACGGCGAGCGGCGTATTCCATGGCAGCTCGACGAGACCCGCGGTCCCACACCGCATTCCGCGCACGGCCCGGTCGCCCGGCTGGAGATCCGCGCGCCCAGCCCGCTGCTCGCCGACGGCATCGTGGTGATCGACACCCCGGCCATCGGCGGCCGCGCGGCCGGCGCCCTCGGACTGGTGTCGACGGCCGACGCCGTGCTGCTGCTGTCCGACGCGTCGACCGAACTGACCGAACCGGAAGTGGAGTTCCTGCGGCAAGCGCAGCGACTGTGCCCGGCGGTGGCGCTGGTGCTGACCAAACTCGACCTGTATCCGCACTGGCGGCAGGTTCTCCACGCCGATCAGGCGCACCTCCGCCGACACGGGCTGGACCTGCCCGTGCTGCCGGTGTCGGCGTTGCTGCGTACGCACGCGCTTCGGCTGCGCGATGAACAACTGGGCCGCGAGTCGGGCTTCGGCCCGCTGTACGACTTCCTGCGTGCGGTGGTCACGCGCGGCCGCACCGCCACCGGCCGCGCCGTGGCGCTCGACATCTCCTCTGCCGCAGAGCATCTCGCGCTGGCGCTGGGCAGCGAACTGGTCGCCCTGCGCGATCCGGAGCGGGGCGCGGCCGCCATCCGCGAACTGCGGGCGGCCAAGGCGCAGGCCGAGGAACTGCAACGCCGCACCGCCACCTGGCAGCAGACCCTCGGTGACGGCGTTACCGACCTGGCCGCCGAGATCGACCACGACCTTCGTGGCCGGTTGCGCGGCATCGCCCGCACCGCCGAGGAGTGGATCGACGAGAACGATCCGAGCCGGCACTGGGATCGCATGGCGGAATGGCTCAGCACGACCGTCGACACCGCGATCGGCGACAACCTGGTGTGGACGCACCGGTGCGGTGTCCTGCTGGCCGAGCGGGTCGCCGAGCATTTCGCCGAGTTCGGCGGCGTCGACTTGCCGCACGTTCGCCCGGATCCCGGCTCCGGCGAGCCCGGCGCGGGGGTGGCGTTGTCGGATCTGGAGCCGGAACTGGGCCTCGGGCACAAGCTGCTCGTCGGCCTGCGCGGCTCCTACGGCGGGCTGGTGATGGTGGGCCTGGCCGGTACCGTCGCCGGTCTGGCCCTGGTCAATCCGCTGTCGCTGGGCGCGGGAATGCTTCTGGGCGGCAAGGCTTTCCGAGACGACAAGCGAGAGCGGCAGACCCGGCGGCGGGCCGAGGCGAAGGCCGCGGTGCGCCGCTACCTCGACGATGTCGCCTTCGAGGCGGGCAAGCAGTCCCGCGATCGGCTGCACCGCATCCACCGGTTGCTGCGCGACCACTTCACCGGCATCGCGGAACGCAGCCTGCGTTCGCTCTCCGATTCGTTGCAGGCCGCACAGGACGCGGCCGGGGTGGAGACCGCTCGGCGCGCCGAGCGCTGTGCCGAGCTGGAACGGCAATTGCGCGTCGTCGCCGAACTGCGCCGGTATGCCGACGCGATGCTGCCGCCCGCCGGTGCCGGTGCCGGTTAGGCCCGACGCCGGCCGGACGCTCCGGTACGGTTGCCGCGTGAGTTTCGAGGTCACCGGCGGGATCGTGCCGGAGGCACGGCGGCTGATCGGGGCCGCGGCGCAGGCGTTCGCCCCACGGTCGCGGCCGGCCGAACTGCTGGACGAGTGTGCGCGGCGGCTGGATCAGCCGTTGCGCGTGGCGCTGGTGGGTCAGCTCAAGGCCGGGAAGTCGACGCTGCTCAACGCGCTGGCGGGGCAGGACATCGCCCCGACCGACGCCACCGAGTGCACCCGCACGGTGACCTGGTACCGGCACGGGTCCACGCCACGGGTGACGGCGGTGGCCGCCGGTGGGGCCCGCGCCGACGTCGTGGTCCGCCGCGTCCCCGGCGTGGGCGGGCTGCCGGGAGCGCACGGCCTGACCTTCGACCTGTCGGCGCTGCGCTGGAGTCCGGGCGGCCCGCAGGAGGTCGACCATCTCGAGGTGGATTGGCCGTCGGCAGCGCTGGCCCGCACCACCATCATCGACACGCCCGGCACGTCGTCGTTGTCGCGCGACATCTCGCTGCGGACGACACGGCTGCTGACGCCGGACGATCCGGCCGGTGATCCGCTGCCCGCCGCCGATGCCGTCGTCTACCTGATGCGCCGCCTGGATTCCGCGGATCTCGACCTGCTCGAGCAACTGGGAACCACTGCGCGCCGGGGTGATTCCGAATTCACCGGACCGCTGGGTGTGATCGGGGTGGTCTCGCGCGCCGACGAGATCGGTGCGGGCGGCATCGACGCGCTGCATTCCGCCCGGGAGGTGGCCGACCGCTTCGCCCGCGAGCTGGAGCGAACCGGGTTGTGCCAGGCCGTGATTCCGGTGGCGGGCCTGCTCGCCTTCGCCGCGGCCACGCTGCGGCAGCGCGAATACGACGCGTTCGAGGCACTCGCCGCAGCTCCCGTGGCGGAATTGAATGCCGCGCTGTTGTCGGCCGATCGCTTCGCCCGCCCCGACCTGCCGCTGCCGGTCGCGCCGGACCTGCGGGCGCATCTGTCCGCGCGCTTCGGCCTGTTCGGAATTCGCATGGCCGTCACGCTGATCCGGCTCGGCGTGCGTGACTCCGGCGCGCTCGCAGTGGAATTGACCCGGCACAGTGGGCTCGACGAGTTGCGTTCGGTGCTGGCAGTGCAATTCGCCGATCGCGCCGACCAATTGCAAGCGCATTCGGCGCTGACGGCGCTGGCCCGCGTCCTGACCGGCTATCCGGGAACGGCCGCCGACCGGCTGCTGCCGCGAGTGCGCACCCTGCTCGCCGACGTCCACGGATTCGCCGAGCTACGCCTGCTCGGACGGCTGCGCACCGACGAATTCCTGCTGTCCGCAGACGATCTCGCCGAACTACACCGTTTGATCGGTGGATCCGGCATCGCCGCACCCTCCCGCCTCGGCCTGCCGGATTCCGCTTCGGCGGCCGAACTGCGCACCGAAGCCCTTGCCGCCGTGCACAAGTGGCGCACCCGGTCCCGTCATCCGCTCGCCGACCGCGCCACCGCGAACGCCTGCGAGACCGGTGCTCGGAGCGCGGAGGGTCTGGTGGAGCAACTAGGCGCGCCCGAAACGACTCCCTTGCCCTGCATACGGCCGCAGGGTAATTCCGGGCGCTAGACCCGCACAGTTCCCCAGGCTCGACCGAATCTCTTGCTGCCGTGTACAAGTGCGGACGGTCCGAGTGTCGCCGGAAGTCGACGAGGAATTACGGTGCTGTCCGGCCATTGCGGGCGCGCCGATGCAGAGGCTGAGTGCGGTGGTGGTGCTCCCGCGGTGGCCGTGGCGCTGGGTTGAGGAAGCAGCCGTACAGATCGACGCCTTCTGGCCTTGGACGATGGGGCCGCAGGTTGAAGGTGCGGGGGTGGATGCTCGCAGGTTTGAAGGGTGTTTTGGTGATGCTTGCAGGTGAGGGTGTAGTCGTTGCTCGCGGAATGAGGGCGCGATGGTTCTCCGGAGTGAGGTGGTGCTTGTGGGTGCGAGTGTTGGCCGCGCTCCCGGAATGAGGGCGTGATGATGCTTCCGGAGTGAGGAAGGTGCTTGTGGGTGCGGGCGTGGTGGTGCTTGCGGGTGCCCGTGTGGTCGTGCTCGCGGAATGAGGGCGTGATGGTGCTTCTGGAGTGAGGGAGGTGCTTGGTGGTGTGGGCGTGGTGGTGCTTGCGGGTGCGAGCGTGGTCGTGCTCGCGGGATGACGGCGCGGTCGTGCTCGCGGAAGTGAGGAAGGGTGCTTGCGCGGTGAGGGTGTGGTGATGCTTGCGGAAGTGAGAGAGGTGCTTGCGGTGAGGGCGTGGTGCTCGCGAGTGGGGGGCTTGGTGGTGCTTGTGGGTGCGGGTGTGGTGCTCGCGGGGCGAGGGCGCGGTGGTGCTTGCGGGTGAGGAAGGTGGCCGCGGGGTGACTGTGTGGCGTTGCCTGTGGAGGGAGGGAAGTGGTCGCGGGGAGAGGTGCGGTCGTGCTTGCGGAAGTGAGGGAGGGTGCTTGCGCGGTGAGGGTGTGGTGGTGCTCGCGGAAGTGAGGAAGGGTGCTTGCGCGGTGAGGGTGTGGTGATGCTTGCGGAAGTGAGAGAGGTGCTTGCGGTGAGGGTGTAGTGGTGCTTGCGCGGAAGTGACGGAGGTGGTCGCGGGGGAGGGTGTGGTGGTGCTTGCGGGGTCAGGGTGTGGTGGTGGTGCTTGCGGGGTCTATGAGGATCTTGGCGTGGTGCTCGGGGTTGGTGAGGGCGGTGAAGGCGTTGTCTACGCCGTCCAGGCCGACTGTGCCGGTGATCAAGGGGGCCGGGTCTATCTTGCCGTCGGCGATCATGTGCAGGGTGTCGCGGAACTCGCCCGGGTCGTAGCCGAAGGCGAAGCGCAGCTCGATTTCCTTGTTGACGGCCATCGCGGGTTGGAACCGGTCGGATTCCATGCAGACGCCGACCACCACGACCCGCGTCATCGGCGGTGCGGCGGTGAGGATCTGGTCGATGATGCCCGGCACGCCGACGCATTCGAAGACCACCGGCCCGGTCGGTCCGGCATTCAGCGTGTGCGTCAGCCGAAACGCGTACCACCACGGCAGATTCGGGATCCGCCGCAGCCGCTCCATCGCGTCGAAGCCGAGATTCAGCACGTCGGTGACGCCGGTGATGCGGCCCTTCTTCGGCACCGCGGTCCATGGCGATTCGACCCCGGGATCGACCACCACATCCGCGCCGCAACGCACCGCCAGTTCTCGGCGACGCGGCGAGAAATCGCTCGCGACAATGGTTTTCACCCCGGCCGCCCGCAGCATGCTGATCACTGCGAGACCGATCGGGCCGCAGCCGATCACGAACGCCGTCTGCCCCTTGCCGACCCGGCCCTTGCGCACCGCGTGCCAGGCCACCGACATGGGCTCGGTGAGTGCGGCATGATCCGGTGACAGCCCGTTCGGCACCGCGAAGGTCATCGCCTCTTGCACGACGACCTGTTCCGCGTAACCGCCGGGAGCCTGCGCCGACAGGCCGGTCAGCTGGGGTTCGCGGCCGTTCCGCAAGATCGGCAGCGCCACCACCCGGGTGCCGGGCCGCCACCGCTTCCGGCAGCCGGGGCCGTATCCGACGACCTCCCCGCAGAATTCGTGCCCCAGCACCACCCGCTGATCCGACCGCATGAAATTGTCGTATCCGGTGGTCGCGGCCAGCTCGGCGAGATCGTCGCAGTGCACCCGCGCGTGCAGGTCGGAGCCGCAGATCCCGCACCGCAGGACATTGATCAGCACCTGCCCCCGGCCGGGCCGCGGCCCCTCGATATCCGCGACCTCCAGCTTGCCTTCGGAACAGACGACCGCCTTCATACCCGCACGGTACCCCGGCCACCGGCACGCGTCCGGCGGTTCCGCCGAGCCACGACGCGGTCGGTGCGTCCGGTTTCCATGCCTCGGCGGACCGTGCGCTGCCACAGTCGCATCGGGTTCCTATCGGTTTCCGATCCACCTCATGCCGTGCGAGGCGTTTCCGGGCACAGCGACGAATCCCGCACATACCAAGACGAATCCCGCACATATCAACAGCGTCAGGCCGAGCCGCCGGTCTGACGTCCGGACCAGCCCGCGGCCGGACCTGCTGTGACGTAGCTCACCGCATCGAGCTGTCACAGCGCCCCGACGGCGGTGTCCAACCGGATGTAAGCACCTCACGAAAGGACACCGGCGATGCCCACCATCGACGTTCTCGACTCGTTCATCGACTACCGCGACACCGGCGCCGGGGCGGTCCCGGTCGTGTTCCTGCACGGCAATCCGACCTCGTCGCACCTATGGCGGGCGGTGATTCCGCATGTGAGCGATCGGACCCGGGCCCTGGCACCGGATCTGATCGGCATGGGTGACTCCGGAAAGCCCGACAGCGCATACCGTTTCGTCGACCACGCCCGCTACCTCGATGCCTGGTTCGATGCTCTGGGCCTGGATCGGGTGGTGATCGTGGGCCACGATTGGGGCGGGGCGCTCGGGATGCACTGGGCGGCACGTCATCCCGATCGAGTGCGGGGGATCGCGGTGGTGGAGACCTTCCTGCGGCCGCTGCGCTGGGCCGAGTTGCCGCCGCTGGGCGCCGACCTGTTCCGCCGCTTCCGTTCGCCGGAGGGCGAGCGAATGGTGTTGCAGGAGAACATGTTCATCGAATTCAACCTGCCGCACTCCACCCGGAGCCTCGATCCCGCCGCGCACGAGGTCTACCGCGGCTACTACCCGACACCGCGGTCGCGCCTGCCGATGCTGGTGTGGCCGCGGGAACTGCCGCTCGACGGCGAGCCCGCCGACGTGGTCGCGATCATCGAGAACTACGGCCGGTGGATGGCGGACTCACCCGAAATCCCCAAGCTGTTGATGGCTGTGGACAACGGCGTGGGCCTCGGTTCCCAGGAGTCCATCGATTGGGCCGCAGCGACTTTCGCCTCCGCCGAAGTCGCCGCCATCGGACCGGCCGGACATCACGCCCCGGAGGACCAGCCGCACGCGATCGGATCCGCCGTGGCGAACTGGCTGGTCAAGCACGCGCTACTCGGCACCGATGCCCCGGCCTGAGCATCCACAATCACGCTCGGAGCGGCAAATATTGCCGTCTCGAGCGAGATTGTGTCCGCCCAGGCCGGGTCCCATCCGCCTCCAGCCGGATGATCACCTGCCGGGCGGGCGCGTCAGCTTCGGCATGTACGTCATGGTGCGCGATCGGCGAGCATGCCAGAGACGAGGGGAGCGCTGATGACCGTCCTGAAAGTCCACGTGACAGAGAGCCCGCCGACTACGGATCCTCTGACGATACGGTCGGTCGGACAACCGGTTGCTCCCGGCTTCCCCCACAAACAGCCGGTTGCGCACCGAGAATCCACGGCGAACCATGTGGTGATGGCAGCGGATTCGGTGGCGGACTCCGACAGCGCAGCGGACTCCGACAGTGCGGTTCGCGCGGAAGGTGCGCTGGTGGCGCGGGCGGTTGCGGGGGAGGGGGAGGCGGTTACGGAAGTTGTTCGGGTGTTGCGGGATCCGTTGTATCGGCTGGCGCTGCGGATGGTGGGGCGGCCGGCGGATGCCGAGGACGCGGTGCAGGAGATCTTGTTGCGGGTGCTCGGCGCGCTCGGTACGTTCCGGGCGGAGGCGAGGTTGACCACCTGGGCCTATCGCATCGGCGTGAATTACCTGCTGAATCTGCGTCGCCGCAGTCCGCAGGAGGCGGCGCAGCTTTCGCTGGACGACTTCGGCGCCGGATTGCGCGACGGGCTGGCGGAGCAGGAATATCGCGGGCCGGAGGCCACCGTGCTCATCAGGGAGGTCCGGCTCAGTTGTAGTCAGGGCATGCTGCAGTGCCTGTCCCGGGAGGAACGGGTCGCGTTCGTGCTCGGCGACGTGTTCGAGCTGAGTTCGGCCGAGGCCGCCTGGATTCTCGACACCACTGCGGCCGCCTACCGAAAGCGCTTGGAGCGAGCCAAGAAACGCCTCGGCAACTTCCTGAACTCGTCCTGCGGCCTCGCCAACTCGGCTGCCGCCTGCCGCTGTGCCCGGAGCGTGGACCGCGCGGTGACGCTCGGCCGCGTCGACCCGTCCCGCCCGGAATTCGCATCCCACCCGGTGACCCCCGGCGGCCGCACCGCCGCCGCGGCCGAAGCCCAGATGATCCGTCTCCACGACGCGGCCGCCGTCCTCCGCGCCCACCCCGACTACGCCCTCCCGCAAGCACGCGCCGAAGCCATCGCCGGACTCCTCCGTTCCGGCCGCTTCCCACTGCTCGAGGACACCGAACTGCTCGAGGACACCGAACTGCTCGAGGACACCGAACTGCTCGAGGACACCGAACTGCTCGAGGACACCGAACACCGTCTCCAGGACTCGTCGAATGCACTTGGATCTGATCGCCCTCGTCGTCGCGGAGTATGACCCCGCCATCGACTTCTTCGTGAATTCCCTCGGTTTCGACCTGGTCGAGGACGTGCCGTCGCTGACCAACGACGGTCGGCCGAAACGCTGGGTCGTCGTTCGTCCGCCCCACGCGCGGACCGGGATCCTGCTCGCCCGCGCGGACGGCGCCCGACAGCTCGCCGCCGTCGGGGACCAGGCCGCGGGCCGCGTCGGATTCTTCCTTCGAGTCGAAGACTTCGACGAGGCGTACACGCGAATGACCGAAGCGAACGTCGAGTTCGTGACGCGGCCCCGCACCGAACCGTATGGCCGGATCGCTGTCTTCCTCGACATCGCGGGCAATCGCTGGGACCTCCTGGGCCCCGTGTAGGCGCCGACGCCGGGGGTACGCCGACGCTGAGGAGGTGTGGATATGAGTCGACAGGACGACAGCGTCGTGCGTGTGTTGCTGGAGCGGGCGGGGACCAGTTACGCCGCGGAGGCCGGAATCAAGCCGGCGGACAAGCCCGCGCCGCTGTTTCAGTTGCTGGTATTGGCGAAGTTGCTGAGTGCCCGGATCTCGGCGGAGATCGCGATCGCCGCCGCCCGCGAGCTGAACCACTCCGGGTACGACACACCGCAGCGAGTCGCCGATGCCGAGTGGCAGGAACTGGTCGATGCGCTGGGCCGCGGGCACTACAAGCGCTACGACGAATCCACGGCGACCCGGCTCGGCGAGAACGCCAGGCTGATACTCGACAAGTACCGCGGCGACCTGCGCCGGCTGGCGGACGAGGCCGATCACGACCCGAAACGCTTGGCCGAACTGTTGCAGCAGTTCAAGGGCATCGGCCCGGTCGGCGCGGACATCTTCCTGCGCGAGATACAGGACGTCTGGACCTGGGTGCGCCCGCACTTCGACGAGCGCGCCCGCAAGGGAGCCGAACAACTCCACCTGCCCACCGACCCCGAGGCCCTCGACCGCCTGGGGAAACGTGGCCACGACGCCGAACTTGCCGCGGCCTTGGTCCGGGTCAGCCTCGACGACAAGCTGGCCGACGAAGTGCTCGCCGCCGCCCACTGATCGAGAACGGTCAACTTGCCGTCCCGCGGGCAACAGGGCATCGCGGTTCACTCGGTGGCATTACTATCCGCATGTGGTGTCGAAATCGTCCGGATCGTCGGGATACTCGGCCGAGACGGGACGACTCCGGGCCCGTGATGTCGATCGGGTGACTACGCGCGCCCGGCTGGACATCGCCTATGAGGAGGGGCAACTCGGCGCCGACGAATATCACGAGCGCTCCGAGCGCGCCGCAGCCGCGGAGAATTTGGCCGACTTGCATCCCTTGGTCGCCGACTTGCAGGCGTCGCCGGAGAGCGCGGATCTCTCCCTGCCCGACCCGGCGTCCCTGCGGGTCCGGCAGCGGGCCGGGACATATCCGCCGACCGCCCGCGCCCGCGAGCAGGACCGCGCGGACGCCTGCCTGATCCTGGATGCCGCGCTGGGCGACGGTCAGCTGTCCGCGGACGATCATCGCGCCCTGACCGAATTGGCCGGGGCGGCAAAGACTCTGGGCGACCTCGGCGAGCTGACCGCGGATCTGCAACGCCCGGCCGACGCGCCGGACGAACCACGTCGGCCGCGTTCGTACCGCGGCTTGTTCGTCACGGGTGCGGCCGTGGCGGTCGTGGGTGCGGCGATCGGAGGATTCGCCGCGACGCATCGTTCGGCGGCCGAGCCGGTCACCACCTCCGGCGCCGTCCCGGAAACGGTGCAGCCGCTGGTGATTCCGACGCCCTCCCCGGCCACCGCCGAAGGCTTCGCGTTGATCCGGGAGCAGTATCGGGCGAAGTTCGGCACCACCGTCGTCGACGAACTGACCCTGCACGCCGAGCACGCCTCACTGAAGGCGGCGCCGCCGGGACAACCGAATCGGCTGGCCCGATGGAACTACTGGGGCGGCTTCCTGCCCAGCGGAGAGCTGACAACCCGACCGGTGGACACCCCGACCTTCGATCTCGCCGCCGTCGACCAGGCCGTGCTCGCCAGACTGGTCTCCGAGGCCCTCGCACAGACCCGCGTCGACGGCGGGACGGTGTCGCACATCAATCTCGGACCGGACACCAGCTCCCACGCTCCGGAGATCACCGTGTATGTCGGCAACAAATTCGGCGAGAACGGCTATCTCGAAGCCGACCCGGCCGGTGACAAGGTACGGGTTCACCCGTTCGACAGGTAGGGATGGACCGTGGGCGCACTCGCGAGTGAATCATCGGACCGGCGCGTATCGAGCGTGACGCGGTGAGCCCCACTCGGCACGGCGGATTGCGGGTCCGCGACGCGGATCGTGTGGACGCCTGTGCACTACTGGACACGGCCCGCGACGACGGTCAGCTCACGGCGGACGAGCACGCCGGCCGGACGGCGGCGGCCTTGCGGGCCAAGACATTCGGCGACCTCGACGCGCTGGTCGGCGACCTGCAGATCCCACGCAACTTGGTCCGGAGCGCGGTGGTGAACCCGCGTCGGCGGCAACGGTCGCGCCGATGGATTCCGGCGATCGCCGCCGTGGTCGCCGCGGCGGCGATCGGTGCGCTCGTCGGGGCGACGACGACCGAGAGGCCGGGATCCGGCTCGAGCCTGCCCGATCTGACCACCGCGCAGGGTATCGAGTCGTTCCTCGCCGACTACCGCGCGCACTTCGGCGACCTGATGGTCGACGAGCTGACCCTGCATCCGAATTTCGCCTACGTCGAACGCGGCGTCGCGGACCGTACCCAAACCTTCAGCTACCGTGGGGAATTCGACGAGTCGTCGGCCACCGACCGCGATCCGCGCGCGCGGCCGTTCGATCTGGGCGCGATCGATCTGCCCATGCTGGCGCGCTACCTCGCCGGCGCGCCACAGAGCGTGGGCGCGCCGGAGTCCACGATCACGCACCTCGCCATCGAGCGCTCCACCGAGCTGCTCGACGACGGTCCGATCATCGCCATCTACACCAAGGGATCCGGCAGCGGCGGCTTCCTACAGATCACCCCGGCCGGTGAGGTGCTGCGGGTCTCGCGCGCGCATCACTGAGCCGAAAATTTCTTCCCGGTCCGGGAATGGATGCCCCCTGCCGCTCGTTGAGCAGGGCAATGCAAGGTTGAGTGATACTGACTCAAGTCCTCGGTTGACTCATGACGAATCGACAGGCAGGATTGAGCCGACCACGCTCAGCGTTGCTGGGACCGTGCTCCGTGCGTTGTGGGGGCGAGGGTCTCGCCCGCATCACACACCAGGACGTCAATTAGGAGGAACAACTATGGCTCGTGCGGTCGGTATCGACCTCGGGACCACGAACTCGGTCATCGCCGTTCTCGAAGGCGGTGAGCCGGTCGTCGTCGCCAACTCGGAGGGATCGCGCACCACCCCGTCGATCGTCGCCTTCGCCAAGAACGGCGAGGTGCTGGTCGGCCAGCCGGCGAAGAACCAGGCCGTCACGAACGTCGACCGCACCATCCGGTCCGTCAAGCGCCACATGGGCGAGGACTGGACCGTGGAGATCGACGACAAGAAGTACACCGCGCAGGAGATCTCGGCGCGCACGCTGATGAAGCTGAAGCGCGACGCCGAGTCCTACCTCGGTGAGGAGATCACCGACGCGGTCATCACCGTTCCCGCGTACTTCGAGGACGCGCAGCGCCAGGCCACCAAGGAGGCCGGCCAGATCGCGGGCCTGAACGTACTGCGCATCGTCAACGAGCCCACCGCCGCCGCGCTGGCGTACGGCCTGGACAAGGGCGAGAAGGAACAGACCATCCTGGTCTTCGACCTCGGTGGCGGCACCTTCGACGTGTCGCTGCTGGAGATCGGCGAGGGCGTCGTCGAGGTCCGCGCGACCTCCGGTGACAACCACCTCGGCGGCGACGACTGGGACAACCGGGTCGTCACCTGGCTGGTCGACAAGTTCAAGTCCAGCTCGGGCATCGACCTGACCAAGGACAAGATGGCCATGCAGCGGCTGCGTGAGGCCGCCGAGAAGGCCAAGATCGAACTCAGCTCCTCGCAGAGCACCTCGATCAACCTGCCCTACATCACCGTCGACGCGGAGAAGAACCCGCTGTTCCTCGACGAGCAGCTCTCGCGCGCCGAGTTCCAGAAGATCACCTCGGATCTGCTCGACCGCACCCGGCAGCCGTTCCAGTCGGTGATCAAGGACGCCGGGATCTCGGTCAAGGACATCGATCACGTTGTGCTGGTGGGTGGTTCGACCCGCATGCCGGCCGTCACCGATCTGGTGCGCGAGCTGACCGGCGGCAAGGAGCCCAACAAGGGCGTCAACCCGGACGAGGTCGTCGCCGTCGGCGCCGCCCTGCAGGCCGGTGTGCTCAAGGGTGAGGTCAAGGACGTCCTGCTGCTCGATGTGACCCCGCTGTCGCTGGGCATCGAGACCAAGGGCGGCGTGATGACCAAGCTCATCGAGCGCAACACCACCATCCCGACCAAGCGCTCGGAGACCTTCACCACCGCCGACGACAACCAGCCGTCGGTGCAGATCCAGGTCTTCCAGGGTGAGCGCGAGATCGCCTCGCACAACAAGCTGCTCGGCTCCTTCGAGCTGACCGGCATCCCGCCGGCCCCGCGTGGCGTGCCGCAGATCGAGGTCACCTTCGACATCGACGCCAACGGCATCGTCCACGTCACCGCCAAGGACAAGGGCACCGGCAAGGAGAACACGATCAAGATCCAGGACGGCTCCGGCCTGTCCAAGGAGGAGATCGAGCGGATGGTGAAGGACGCCGAGGCGCACGCGGCCGAAGACAAGGCGCGTCGCGAGGAGGCGGAGACCCGCAACCAGGCGGAGTCGCTGGTGCACCAGACCGAGAAGTTCATCGCCGACAACGAGGACAAGGTCCCCGCGGAGGTGAAGTCGAAGGTCGAGGCCGCCATCGGCGAGGCCAAGGAGGCGCTGAAGGGCACCGACACCGCGGCCGTCAAGGCGGCGGTGGAGAAGCTGGCCACCGAGTCGCAGGCCCTGGGTCAGGCGATCTACGAGGCCTCGGCCGCCGAGTCGGCCGCGTCGAGCAACGGTGACGCGCCGTCCGATTCCGCCGCCGACGACACCGTCGTGGACGCCGAGGTCGTGGAAGAGCCGGAGAAGAAGTGACCACCGAGAACCCCGAACAGGAGCCGATCACCATCGTGGACAAGCGAAAGATCGATCCGTCGGAGTTCGAGGGTCACTCCGCAGGCTCCGCTCCGCGGTTCGAGGGTCGTTCCGCAAGCTCTGCTCCGCAGGGTGAGGGCGGGGACACCGCGGCCGAGGCCGCGGCCCCCGCCCCGGAATCCGCGGGAGCCGAGTCCGGCGACGGTGCGGCCCTCGCCGACACGATCAGTGCCGAACTGGCCGAACGCACGTCCGATCTGCAGCGGCTGACCGCCGAGTACGCCAATTACCGGCGTCGCGTCGAACGTGACCGCAAGGCCACGATCGACACCGCGAAGGCGGCGGTGGTCACCGAACTGCTGGGCGTTCTCGACGATCTCGACCGCGCCCGCGCCCACGGCGACCTCGACTCCGGCCCGCTGAAGTCGGTGGCCGACAAGCTGGTCGACGCGCTGACCAAGCAGGGCCTCGAGGAGTTCGGCGCGGAGGGCGAGCCGTTCGACCCGACGCTGCACGAAGCCGTGCAGCACGAGGGCGAGGGGCACAACCCGGTGATCGGCGTAGTGATGCGCAAGGGTTACCGCTTCGGTGATCGAGTTCTCCGGCACGCGCTGGTAGGAGTCACCGACGGGGTAGCGGATCTGGTGGAGACGCCGGACGTGCCGAACGTTGGCGACAATGCCGACGGCATCGCGTAAGAATCGGAAAGGAGGAGATGCCCGGTGAATCGGGAGTGGCTGGAAAAGGACTTCTACAAAGAGCTGGGTATTTCCTCCAGCGCGAGCCAGGACGACATCAAGAAGGCCTACCGCAAGCTGGCTCGTGACAACCACCCGGACAAGAATCCGGGCGACACCAAGGCCGAGGAGCGGTTCAAGGCCGTCAGCGAGGCGCACGCCGTGCTGGCGGATCCGGCGAAGCGCAAGGAGTACGACGAGGCCCGGCGGCTGTTCGCCAGTGGCGGTTTCGGCCGCGGCGGGTTCTCGCCGGGCGGTAGCGGAGCCTACGGTCCCGGCGGGTTCGCCACCGGCGAGTTCAACCTCGGCGACATCTTCGGCGGTGCGGCCGCCGCGGGTGGCGACGGCGGTCTGGGCGATCTGCTGGGCGGTCTGTTCAATCGTGGCGGCGGCGGTGCGCGCACCTCGTCGCGTCCGCGCCGCGGCAGCGACGTGGAGACCGAGACGACCCTGGGCTTCCGCGAGGCCGCCCAGGGGGTGACCGTCCCGCTGCGGATGACCAGCCCGTCGCCGTGCACCACGTGTCACGGCAGCGGCGCCAAGCCGGGCACCAGCCCGCGAGTGTGCCCGCACTGCAACGGAACCGGCGTGGTCAGCCGCAACCAGGGCGCGTTCGGATTCAGCGAGCCCTGCGACGACTGCCGCGGTACCGGGTCGATCATCGACGACCCGTGCTCGGACTGCCACGGCACCGGCATCCAGAACCGGACCCGCACCATCACCGTGCGGATCCCGCCGGGCGTCCGGGACGGTCAGCGCATCCGGCTGGCCGGTCAGGGCGAGGCGGGCCTGCGGGGCGCACCCGCGGGCGACCTGTTCGTGACGGTGCACGTCAGCCAGGACAAGGTCTTCGGCCGCAACGGCGACGACCTGACCCTGGTGCTGCCGGTCAGCTACACCGAACTGGTGCTGGGGACAACGGTTTCCGTGCCGACCCTGGAGGGCCGGGTCGGTGTGAAGGTGCCGCCGGGCACCGCCGACGGGCGCACCCTGCGGGTACGTGGGCGCGGCGTCCCCAAGCGGAGCGGCGGCGCGGGCGACCTGCTCGTCACGGTGAAGGTCGCGGTACCGCAGAAGCTGGACGACAATGCTACCGAGGCGCTGCGGCGCTACGCGGAAGCGGAGAAGACCAGCGGGTTCGACCCGCGTGCTGGATGGGCAGGTGCGTGATGAACGGAGATCCGAAGAAGGCTCACACCCATACCACCGAGTTCTTCATGATCTCGGTGGCCGCCCAACTGGCCGGTATGCACGCGCAGACACTACGCACGTACGATCGGCTGGGTCTGGTGACGCCGCAACGCACTTCGGGCGGCGGGCGGCGCTACTCGGCGCGGGATGTGGAGCTGCTGCGCGAGGTGCAGCGGTTGTCCCAGGACGAGGGCGTCAACCTGGCGGGCATCAAGCGGATCATCGAACTCACCAACCAGGTCGAGGGCCTGCAGGAGCGGGTCCGTGAGCTGACGGCGGAGGTGGAGCGGCTGCGCGCCGCCTACCGTACGGATCTCACTCCGCCGCAGCGCAGTACGGCTCTGGTGGTGTGGCAGCCGCGCAACAAGCGGCGGTAGGCTCGCGAAAAAATCTGTGGAACAGCGCCTCTGGGAGAACCCCGGGGCGCTGTTCGTTATCCTCAGACCCCTTCGTAGCGAATGGCTTCCGCCGGGGTGCCCGTCTGGATCAACCGGTCGACGGTGGCCCGGACCATGCCCGGCGAGCCGCACACCAGCACCTGATGGTTGAGCAGCGGGCCCATGTCGCCGACGACCTCGGCGAGCGTGCCCTCCAGCATCTCGTCGACGTCGAAACCGACGTCCACGCGGCAGTCCTCGTACCACTGGTCCACCCAGTCCGGGTCGTAGGCGCTCTCCACCACGGGAATCACCGTGAGCCAGGGCGTTTCGCGGGTCAGCAGGAACAGCATGTCCGAGGCATACAGGTCGCGGGGGAAACGGCCGCCGATGAACAGGTGGGTGCGCGGCGGCTCGGGGCGGCGGGCCAGCTCCAGCAGCAGCGAGCGCAGTGGCGCCAAACCCGTTCCGCCGGCGATCATCACGACGTCGGTGGCCCAGTCGTCCACGGTCAGCCAGCCCGCCGGCGCGCCGAGACGCCACTGGTCGCCGGGCCGGGTGTCGGCGACGAGGGAGCCGCTGCACCAGCCGCCGGGCACGGTCCGGACGTGGAACTCCAGCTTGCCGTCCAGCGAGGGCGGCAGCGCGGGCGACAGCCGCCGCCGCAGGCCCGGATGTTGCGGCACTTGCACTTCCACCGACTGGCCGGCGGTGAACGGCACGTACTCGCCGATCAGCCGGATCACCGCGAGGTCGTGGCGCAGCCGGTGATGGCCCACCACCGTGGAGTTCCATTCCTGCGTGTCGAGATGGATCTCACCGGTCTCGTCGGGCCCGATGGTCACTGGGCTACCCCTCTTCGGTCGAACGGTTTCGCGTCATGCCGGGCCGGGATGACGGTGATTACACCGGATCCGACATGATCGCCCACTCCGGTGTGCCGACCGCCATCAGGGCGCGCTTGGTATCGGCGATCATCCGCGCCGACCCCGCGATCTGGATCTGCCGGTCCGCCCACGCGCCCATGCTGGCGACCACCGCGCCCAGATTACCGATCAGCCGCCGGTGCATTCCGAACGGCGGGTCGGCCGGCGGATACGGATGCCACCACGGGTTGGATTCGTTCTCGCACACCGGAACCACGGTCAGCCACGGATTGCTCAGCGACAGCTGCCACATGTTCTCGACGTCGTAGAGGTCGCACGGATACCGGCCGCCGATGAAGAAGTGCACCCGCGGATTCGTGCCGCGCCGCCCCATCTCGATCAGCTGGGCGCGCAGCGGCGCGATCCCGGTGCCGGAGCCGATCATCAGCACGTCGCGTCCGCTGTTACGTTCCACGTGCAGCCCGCCCAGCGGCCCCGCGATCAGCCACTTGTCCCCGACCTGCGTCTCGCTGACGATGCCGGGACTGACCCACCCGGTCCGCACCTTGCGGACGTGGAATTCGATCTCGCCGTACGGATTCGTGGGGATGGCCGGCGACAGGTAGCGCCACATCTTGGGCCGCTGCGGAATCGAGATCGGCACGTACTGCCCGGCCTGGTACGGGATCGGGCTCTCCGACTGCAGCCGCACGATGGCCAGGTCGTCGAGGACGCGGCGGTGCCCGACGACGGTCGCCTCCCAGTACGGCTGCGACTTGTCGGAATTGGCGCCGATCGCCATCGAGGCCGAGATGAGGATGCTGATGTCGCGCCAGCCCTCTTCCAGCTGACGGGTCCAGACCGGCCCGTTGTAGGTGCGGAACGCGGCGACCAGGGCCCGGCCGGCCAGGTCGTAGTGCGCTGCCTCCACGCCGTACTTGCGATGGTCGCGCGCGAGTTGCTCGAGAAAGCGCTGTGCGCGGTCCCAATCCTCGAGATGGTCGAGAACGAATCCGATCGCTGTCATGAGCCGTTTGGCCTGCATGTCCATCGTCGGCGGGAAGAGTTCGCGCAACCGGGGGTTCTCGGCGAACAGGTGCCCGTAGAACGCGCTGATCAACCGATCGGGCCCGGTCGGCGCCTCGACCACCGACCGGAAGTTGGCGCGGACCAGCGCAGCCGTACGCGCATCCACGACGTCGAGCTTCCTTTCTGGGGGTAGATATCGGGGGAACCGCCTGGTACGGCGATCCTTCGCGTCAAGTATCCCCGAAAACACCGTGGTCGCATGATTATGAGCGGATTGCTTTACCCACAATCACAAACGACCAAACCCGCAACATCATGTTTTCCGGCATTCCACGCTCCCGGCGCGGGATGTTTGCGGGCCGGGTGGACGAGCGGCGTGATTGTTACCAGGTCAAAGTACTAGCACGGTTTTGCCGCGCGCGCCGCGCGCACCGAGCACGACCGGGGCATCGGTCAGCGGGCGGACCGCCTCGATCGGCACCACCACGTCGCCGGCGGCCACCAGCCGCAGCAGCCGCCCCAATTCGGGTGCGCCGCCGGTGGATTCGAAGTTGCCGCCGTGCAGGCCGCGCGCGTGCAGTCCGGCCTCGTCGGCGGACATGACGGTGCTGTACACGATGCCGCCGGGGCGCACGACGCGAGCGAGTTCGGCCAGCTCGGGGCCGGAGGAGGCCAGGTCGAACAGCACGTCGATGCCGTCGGGGTGGGTGAACAGCACCGAGTCGGCGACGGCCGCGCGGGTGTAGTCGACCACCTCCGTCGCGCCCAGCCGGATCATCCGGTCGGCGTCGGCGGGCCGCGCGGTGGCGATCACCTCCGTGCCCGCGGCATTGGCCAGCTGCACCAGGAACGAACCGACCCCGCCCGCGGCGCCGTTGATCAGTACCCGCTGCCCCGGGCCGAGTTCGGCGGCGTCCACCAGGTCCTGGGCGGTGAGGCCGGCCGTCGGCAGCGCGGCGGCCTGGATCGCGGTGAGCTGGCCGGGAATGGGCGTGGCCTGGCGCTCGGGCGCGGTGATGTATTCGGCGAAGGTCCCGTGCCCGACCGGCGGGACGAGGAACTTGCCGACCACACGATCGCCCACGGCGAACGCGGTCGCGCCGGGGCCCACCGCCGAGACCGTGCCCGCGCCGTCGATGCCCGGGATCATCGGAAAGTCGTAGGGGAGGCGGTCTTTCAGGATTCCGTCGACGAGTTTGCGGTCGTAGGGATTGACCCCCGCCGCCTCGACGCGAATCTGGATGTCGCCGGGGCCCGGGGCAGGTGTGGGCATCTCGGCCGGTTCCGGGCTGCCGCCGAATTCGGGGACCACCATCGCGCGCATCGCTGCTCCTTCGTCCGGGAACGGTTGTCGGGCGGCGGGTTGATGCGTCGAACAGGGCCATCGTAGGCAGATCGAAGCGGAAGTCGCCGCAATTCAGGGCAGTCGGTTTCCTCCGTGGCGGGACGCGGGGTCCGAGCGGGGTAGTCCTTGCGCAGAGCCGGGAAATTACGCAAACTTGAGCGGAACAGACTCAACCCATGCGGCGTTGAACCTATCGAAACAGCGCGCACGACGCCCAGCGCTGAGCCGAAACGACAAGTAGGAAGGTGATTGTGGACTCGTTCAATCCCACCACCAAGACCCAGGCGGCGCTGACCGCCGCCCTGCAGGCGGCCTCGGCCGCGGGCAACCCGGAGATTCGTCCGGCGCACTTGCTGGTGGCGTTGCTGGATCAGACCGACGGCATCGCCGCCCCACTGCTCAAGGCTGTCGCGGTCGATTCGGCGACGGTACGACGCGAGGCCCAGGACATCGTCGACCGGCTGCCCCGGGCGACCGGCGCCACCACCTCCCCGCAGCTCGGCCGCGAGGCGCTGGCCGCGATCACCGCCGCGCAGAAGCTCGCCACCGAACTCGGTGACGAGTACGTCTCCACCGAGCACCTGATGGTCGGCCTGGCCGCCGGCGACTCCGACGTGTCGCAGTTGCTGCTGAAGTACGGCGCCACCGCCGACGCGCTGCGCGAGGCGTTCACCGCCGTGCGCGGCAACGCCCGCGTCACCTCGCCCGATCCGGAGGGCAGCTACCAGGCGCTGGAGAAGTACTCCACCGATCTCACCGCCGCCGCCCGCGAGGGCAAGCTCGACCCGGTCATCGGCCGCGACACCGAGATCCGCCGCGTCGTGCAGGTACTCAGCCGCCGCACCAAGAACAACCCGGTGCTGATCGGTGAGCCGGGCGTCGGCAAGACGGCGATCGTGGAGGGCCTGGCCCAGCGCATCATCGCCGGCGACGTGCCGGAGTCGTTGCGCGGCAAGCGACTGGTTTCCCTCGACCTCGGCGCGATGGTCGCCGGGGCGAAGTATCGCGGCGAATTCGAGGAGCGGCTGAAGGCCGTGCTCGAGGAGATCAAGCAGAGCGCCGGGCAGATCATCACCTTCATCGATGAGCTGCACACCATCGTCGGCGCGGGCGCGACCGGCGAGTCCGCGATGGACGCGGGCAACATGATCAAGCCGATGCTGGCTCGCGGCGAGCTGCGGCTGGTCGGCGCGACCACGCTCGACGAATACCGCCGGCACATCGAGAAGGACGCCGCCTTGGAGCGGCGCTTCCAGCAGGTGCTGGTCGGTGAGCCGTCGGTCGGGGACACCATCGGTATCCTGCGCGGGCTCAAGGAGCGCTACGAGGTGCACCACGGCGTGCGCATCACCGACTCCGCGCTGGTCGCCGCGGCGACACTGTCCGACCGCTACATCACCTCCCGGTTCCTGCCCGACAAGGCGATCGACCTGGTCGACGAGTCGGCCTCGCGGCTGCGCATGGAGATCGACTCGCGCCCCGTCGAGATCGACGAGGTCGAGCGGGCCGTGCGGCGGCTCGAGATCGAGGAGATGGCGCTGGCCAAGGAGACCGACGAGGCCTCCAAGCTGCGGCTGGAGAAGCTGCGCCAAGAGCTGGCCGACGACCGGGAGAAGCTCAACCAGCTGATGGCCCGCTGGCAGAACGAGAAGCAGGCCATCGACTCGGTGCGGGTCATCAAGGAGGAACTCGAATCGCTCAAGGGCGAATCCGAGCGCGCCGAGCGCGACGGTGATCTGGGCAAGGCCGCCGAGTTGCGCTACGGCCGCATCCCGCAGCTGGAGAAGCAGCTGGACGAGGCCGAGAAGAAGGCCGGCACGGCCGCCGACGGCGAGGTCATGCTGCAGGAGGAGGTCGGGCCCAACGACATCGCCGAGGTGGTGTCGTCGTGGACCGGTATCCCCGTGGGCCGCATGCTCGAGGGCGAGACCCAGAAGCTGCTGCGGATGGAGGAGGAACTGCGCAAGCGCGTGGTCGGTCAGCGCGACGCGGTGGAGGCCGTGTCCGACGCGGTGCGCCGCGCCCGCGCCGGAGTCGCCGACCCGAACCGCCCGACCGGCTCGTTCATGTTCGTCGGCCCCACCGGTGTCGGCAAGACGGAGCTGGCGAAGGCGTTGGCGGACTTCCTGTTCGACGACGAACGCGCCATGATCCGCATCGACATGAGCGAGTACTCCGAGAAGCACTCGGTGGCTCGGCTGGTCGGCGCGCCGCCCGGCTACGTCGGCTACGACCAGGGCGGTCAGCTGACCGAGGCGGTGCGGCGGCGGCCGTACACGGTGGTGCTGTTCGACGAGATCGAGAAGGCGCACCCGGACGTGTTCGACATCCTGCTGCAGGTGCTCGACGAGGGCCGGTTGACCGACGGCCAGGGCCGCACGGTCGACTTCCGCAACACCATCCTCATCCTCACCTCCAACCTGGGCGCGGGCGGCGACAAGGATTTCGTGATGAATGCCGTGCGCTCGGCGTTCAAGCCGGAGTTCCTCAACCGCCTCGACGATGTGGTGATGTTCCAGTCGCTCGACGAGGAGCAGTTGGAGCACATCGTCGACATCCAGCTGGAGCAGCTGCAGAAGCGGCTGGCGCAGCGGCGGCTGAAGCTGGACGTCAGCGATTCGGCGCGATTCTGGCTGGCCGTGCGCGGGTACGACCCCGCCTACGGCGCCCGCCCGCTGCGCCGGTTGATCCAGCAGTCCATCGGCGATTCGCTCGCCAAGGAATTGCTGGCCGGTGAGGTCCTCGACGGCGATCTGGTGAAGGTCGGCGTCTCCCCGGACGGGGACGGCCTCATCGTGGGGAAGTAGCGCCGTCCGTGGCCTCCGTCCGCCGGGCGGAGGCCACGGCATTCGCTGTGGAGGGTCGAACAGGCGTCGGCGCACATCCCTGCTGTATCCCCGATCTCCACCTACGCTGGGTGGCATGACGAATCCGAGTGACCCGTGGGCGCAGCGGCCGGATTCGCCCGACGCGCCGACCGAGAAACTGGGCTCGTCGGGCCGGTCCGAGGAGCAGACGTTGCACACGTCGGAGTACTCGGAGGCGTACGGCCAGGGCGTCGATCCGACGGTGCCGTACTCGAACGGCCCGTATCAGCAGACCGCGGCGTACGAGACGGCCGAACCGTATTCCTACTTCGACCAACCGCCCGGCCCCAATGCCACCCGGGAGATACCGCCCTACGACAGTGCCTGGGGCGCTTACGAACCCGGGCCAGGGTACGGGCAGCAGCAGTGGGCCGGGGGCCCGCCGAACGCCCCCGGCCAACAGCTCGGTCCGACCGGTCTGCCGGTGGAGCCGCCCCGCCGCAGGCGCACCGGACTGTGGATCGGGCTGACGGCCGCGATCTTCGTCCTGGTCGTACTCGGCGGCATCGCTGCGGGCGCGTTCCTGGCGGGCAATGATTCGTCGTCCTCCAGCAGTGCCGCGGGCACGACCACCCGCCCGGTCCCGACCCGGCAGCCGGTGGTGCCGCCCGGCGGTTCCGGCGGTCCGCAGCAGAGCGTGCCGGGGCTGCCCGGCCTCGGCGACATCGACAACATCGGCGCGACCATGGGCGCGATCAGCACCAACGACGGCACCGCGCTGACTATCGAATCGCTGCTCGGTTCGCTGGTCACCGTGCACACCGACGCCAAGACCCAGGTGATCACGGCCGGCTCGGGCAAGGTCGCCGATCTGCACCCGGGCGACATGGTGGTGGTGCAGGGCGACAAGGCCCCGGACGGCGCGATTCAGGCCAAGATCATCATCAGTACGTCGCTGACGCCGCCCCGCTGACACCCCGCTGTCGGGCGCGGCGAGGAGACACAGCGGCGGGCACCCACCGTGCCGGGCGCGCGGGAACTAGACTCGGTGGCGATGACGGCAGCAATCTGGTTCGGACTCGCGGCGATCGCACTGGTGGGTGCGATCGTGCTGCTGTATTTCGACCGCCTCCAGCGCCAGCGGACCGGTCATGTGCGGCAGGTCTGGGCAAAATCCCAGGGATACACCTATGTCTCGGTCGAGCCGTCGCTGGCGGCCAACTGGCGCCGCGGCGCGATGGCCAAACTCGGCTATCTGTCCGCGGTGGACGTGGTCTCCGGCAACCGCAAGGGCGAGAAATTCGTGCTGTTCGATCTGGAGGACGCGGCCACGCTGGTCGCGGTGCGCCGCCAGATCGGCTCCGATATCGACATCGATCTGCGGTTGAAGACGGCCGCGCCGCCGAAGGACCACGATCTGGAGTTGCTCGGCGCGATCGGGGGCCGGGTGGTCTTCGCGACCAACCCGGACATCGCCCGCCACGCCGTCGATCAGCGCATGGTGGCGTTCATCGAATCCCTGCCGGATTCCGTGCAGCAGCTGTGGAGCGAGGGTAACTGGACCCTCGGCATGCTCTCGGTGGGCACGTCATCACGGGAGTGGGAGGCCGCCATCGACGCCGTGCTGCGGCTGTCGGGCCTGCTGCACGTGCTGCCGCCGGTGGCGGGCGGCGACAGCGGCCGCCGGGAAGCCGAACCGCGCGAACCGGATCCGCACGATCCGGGTCGTCCCCGGCCGGAACAGCCGCCGCAGGACCAGGATTCGCGTTTCGACGAGGGTTCGCAGTTCGCCGACCGCCGCACCTACGACGGGGAGCGGGACTTCGACGATCGCGAGTTCGTGGCGGACCGGCGCTACCGCGAGGACCGCGAGCCGGACGCCGACCGCGCCCCCGCCGACCGCCCTCCCGCCGACCGCGACGCCGATGACGATTCCCGCTTCGACGAGGGCCGGCGCTACGAGTACGCGGCAGGCGACTCCGACTTCGCCCCGCTGCTCGGCGATATCGCCGGCGAGACGGAACCCGAGCCGCCGCGCCGCCCGCAACTGGCCGTCGTGCCCGACCCGCGCAACCGTGTCCGCCGCGACTGGCCGCCCGCCGAGGAACTGCCGGACGACGACGAGAGCGATTCCCCCGCAGCCGATTTCGACGACGATTTCGTCGAGCAGCCCGAGCAACCGGGCGGCCCGTTCCATCCCGGATTCCGCCCGTATCAGGGGCCCGCACCCCGATGACGGGGTGCGGGATGATGGCTGCATGACCGACACCTCTGCCGCCGCGCGCCTGCCCGGCGCCATCCGTCCCGTCGCCGTGGTCACCGGTCCCACCTCCGGTATCGGCCGGGGCTTCGCCGAGCGCTTGGCCGCGCTGGGCTACGACCTGGTGCTGGTGGCCCGCGACGAGCAGCGGCTCACCGCCTTGGCCGACGAGCTACACCGTCGCTTCGACACCCGATCGGAGGTCCTGCGCGCCGATCTGGCCGCGGCCGCCGACCGCGACCGCGTGGCGGAGCGCGTGGGCAAGGGCGTCGAATTCCTGGTCAACAACGCGGGTTTCGGCCTGACCGGCGAGTTCTGGACAGTCGATCCGGAGCGGTTGCAGGCGCAACTGGATGTCAACGTCACCTCCGTGGTGCGGTTGACCCGCGCCGCGCTGCCGCCGATGATCGCGGCCGCGAAGGGGTCGGTGGTGAACGTCGCCAGCGTCGCCGGGCTGGTACCCGGCCGCGGCTCGACCTATTCGGCTTCCAAGGCCTACGTCATATCCTTCAGCGAGGGATTGGCCGGCGGACTGGCCGGAACCGGGGTCCGGGTGCAGGCCCTGTGTCCCGGATTCGTGCGCACCGAATTCCATCGGCGGGCAGGCATAGAAATGTCTTCGCTGCCGAAACCGATGTGGCTCAGTGTCGATCAGGTCGTGGCCGCTTCGCTGCGCGACCTGGCGAAGGACCGGGCGATCAGCGTGCCCGGTGTGCAGTACAAAGCGCTGACGGCGGTCGCCGGACTGATCCCGCGGTCTGTGCAGGTCCGCCTCAACCGAGGCATGTTCAACGCACGCGGAAGGACATAACGACGATGATCGAGTCCACCACGGACCGAGACAGATTGGCCGAGCTCGTGCGCGAGCTCGCCGTCGTGCACGGCAAAGTCATCCTGTCGTCGGGCAAGGAGGCCGACTACTACGTCGACCTGCGCCGGGCGACGCTGCAGCACCAGTCGGCGCCGTTGATCGGCAAGCTACTGCGGGAACTGGTGTCCGACTGGGATTTCGACGCTGTCGGCGGTCTCACCATGGGCGCGGACCCGGTGGCGCTGGCGATGCTGCACGCGCCCGGCCGTCCGCTGGACGCGTTCGTGGTGCGCAAGGCCGCCAAGACGCACGGCATGCAGCGCCAGATCGAGGGCCCGGAGGTGACGGGCAAGCGGGTGCTGGTCGTGGAGGACACCACGACCACCGGCAACTCCCCCCTCACTGCGGTGCGCGCGCTGCGCGACGCGGGTGCCACGGTGGTGGGCGTGGCCACCGTGGTCGACCGGGAGACCGGCGCGGACCAGGTGATCGCCGCCGAGGGATTGGAGTACCGCTCGATTCTCGGGTTGAAGGATCTGGCGCTCGGGTGAATATCGCAGTAAACAAGGGCCGCGAGAATGTCGCGATGCTCGGCATCGGCGCCTATCGGCCGCGGCGGATCGTCAGCAACGCCGAGGTGTGCGAGGTTCTCGACTCCACCCCCGAATGGATCTTCGAACGTACCGGCATCCGCAACCGCCGCTGGATCTCCGGCGACGAGACGCTGCGGTCGATGGCCGCGGCCGCGGGCGAGCGCGCGATCGTCAACAGCGGCGTCGACCGCTCGAGGATCAACACGCTGGTGCTCGCCACCTCCAGTTGGTTGCAACTGACCCCGCACGGCGCTCCGGCCGTGGCGTACGACCTGGGGATGAACGGCATCCCGGCCTTCGACCTGACCTCCGGCTGCGGTGGCTTCGGCTACGGGGTCGGGGTGGCGGCGGATCTGATCCGGGCCGGTTCGGCCGAATACGTGCTGGTGATCGGCGCGGAGACGATGACCGTCGGCCTGGACCCGACCGACCGCGGTACCGCGATGATCTTCGGCGACGGCGCGGGCGCGGTCGTCATCGGGCCCAGCGAGGAGAACGGCATCTCGCCGACGGTGTGGGGCAGCGACGGCGAGAACGCCGGGGCGATCGCGCAGGACGTCGACTTTCTTGAGTTCATGAACAAGGCGCAGGCGCTGCAGGGCACCGATCCGGCACTCGAGCCGGTGGGCCGGATGTCGTTGCGGATGGAGGGGCCGCGGGTGTTCCGCTGGGCCGCGGTCACGCTGCCGCGGGCGCTGTCCACCGCGCTCGAGCGGTCCGGGGTGGCCAAGGAGGACATCGAGGTGTTCGTGCCGCATCAGGCCAACGCGCGCATCAACGAGCTGATGAAGAAGAATCTCGGCCTGGCCGAGGACATTCCGATGGCGGGCGATATCGAGAACACGGGCAACACCTCGGCGGCCTCGATCCCGCTGGCCATCGAGGAGATGCTGGTGACCGGCAAGGCCAAGGGCGGCCAGCTGGCGCTGGTGCTCGGCTTCGGTGCGGGTCTGAGCTACGCCGGTCAAGTCGTGACGCTGCCGCCCAAGCCGCTGCAGCCGAGCTTCTGAGCGAGATGGTTCGGCCTTTCCGGGCGGCCTATGCCGCCGCTGCCGCCGCCACGGTGTTCGGCGCGCTCACCGGTCGGGACCGGTGGCAGTGGGCGACGAAGCCGTTGCTGATGCCGCTGCTGGCCGCCGACGTGCTGCACAGCGGGGACGTGGCGCCCGCCGAACGCCGGGTGCTGCTGGGCGCGCTGGGCGCCGCGACGGTCGGTGACGTGCTGCTCATCGATCCCGACGACGACCGTCGATTGGTCGCGGGCGCTTCGGCTTTCGCGGTGATGCAGACCGGTTACTCCGTGCTCTGGTGGCGATCGGGCGCCCGGCCGCGGGCTGCCGTGGCGCTGCCGCGGCTGGCGGCGTGGCTCGGCGCGGGCGCGCTGCTGGGGGCGAAGGCCCCGAACCTCGCCGTGCCGCTCTCGGCATACGGGGCCACGCTGGGGACCGCGGCCGTGCTGGCCTCCGATCCGGCGCTGGCTCCGGCGGTGAAAAGCATTGCCGGAACGAATCTTCCGGGCCGCGACCCGCGCAGCAGGCTGGGTGCGGGGGCGCTGCTGTTCACGGTGTCCGATGGCCTGATCGTGCTCCGCCGCCTGTTCGCCCGCACCGCCCGCTCGCGCCGCCTCACCGAGGGCGTCATCCTGACGACCTACGCCGCGGCCCAGTATCTCCTCACCGACCCGCGTGCCCATGCACACCGGCCTACGCGGACACGAAACGATGTTGGGCGGCAATGAATGCCATCTCGCGGCGATTTGTGTCCGCGTAGACCATCGGGGGCCCACCGAGGTGGCTCACCCGCGCAGCCGCAGCACCGCCAGGACCCGCCGATGATGGGTGTCCGACGGCGGCAGCTCCAGTTTCAGGAAGATATTGCCGATGTGCTTCTCCACCGCGCGTTCGGTGACGGTCAGGGCCTGCGCGATGCCGGCGTTGGTGAGTCCCTGTGCCATGAATTCCAGGACCTCGCGTTCGCGCGGGGTCAGCCGGGTCAGCGAATCCTGCTGGCGCGCAGCGCCCATCAACTGGCTCACCACCTCCGGGTCCAGCGCGGTGCCGCCGGTGGCGACCCGCTGCAGGGCGTCGACGAACTCGCGGACGTCGGCCACCCGGTCCTTGAGCAGATATCCCACTCCGCTGGCGCCGCCCGCGAGAAGTTCGGTCGCGTAGCGGGTTTCGACCCATTGGGAGAACACCAGCACCCCGACATCGGGGAATTTGCGCCGTAGCTCGATCGCGGCCAGCAGCCCCTCGTCGGTGAACGACGGCGGCATCCGCACATCCACCACCGCCACGTCGGGCCGGTGCTCGGCGACCAGTTCGCTCAATCGCACCGCGTCGCCGACCATCTCGACCACCTCGTGGCCGCGGTCGGTGAGCAGTCCGGCCAGGCCGTCGCGCAGGATCGCGCTGTCCTCGGCGATCACGATGCGCAACGCGCGGCAGTTCTCGGTCATCGCGGTCCCTCGGTCGGCAACGTCACCGTGACGATGGTGGGGCCACCGGCCGGGCTGTCCACCGTGAGGGTGCCGTCGACGGCGCGCGCCCGCGCGGCCAGGCCCGAAAGTCCGCCGCTCACAACGGTTTCGCCGGTCGGCACGGCCGGTTGCCGGGCGCCGCCGTGTCCGTCGTCGCGGACCTCGACGGCGATGCTGTGCCCGCTCGGCAGCACCGACACCCAGGCGCGGGTGGCGCCCGAATGCTTCACCACGTTGGTGAGCAACTCGGCGACGGAGAAGTAGGCGATCGCCTCGATCGCCGGATTGGGCCGCTGCGGCAACCGCATCCGCAGTTCGACCGGCACGGCACAGCGGGCCGTCAACGTCTCCAGGGCCGGTTCCAGACCCAGCTCCAGCGCCGGCGGATGGATGCCGCGCACCAGTTCCCGCAGTTCGGCGAGGGCCTCCTTGGAACCGGCGTGGGCGTCGGCGATCAGGTCGGCCGGGTCGCCACCGGCGGCGAGGCGTTCCTCGGCGCGGCCGAGCGCCATGGCGATGGTGACCAGCCGGGCCTGGGTGCCGTCGTGCAGATCGCGTTCCAGCCGTCGCAGTGTCGCGGCCGAATCCGCCACCGCGACCCGGCGGCTCTCCTGCAACTCGACCATCCGGCGGTCGCGGGCGGTCGGGGTGAGCAGGGCCAGCGACAGCTGCTTGTGCAGCCACGCCACACCGCGCACCAGCCACGGCAGCAGGAAGCAGCCGAGCACACCGACCGCGGCCATGACGAGCACCCGCGGCCAGGAGTCGACGTAGAAGTCGCCGAACTGGGCCAGCGAATGATGTTCGCGCCCTTGCTCGTCCACGTTCACCGGATGGAAGATGGCCCAGGGGAGGGGAGAGATCGCGGTGAACACCGTCATCGCGATGATCACCAGCACGACGTATCCGGCGAACAACCCCAGCGCCACCTCGGCGATCAGGAACACCAGCGCCCGCCACGACGTGCGGTCGGTGAAGGCGCTGCGCAGCCACCCGAGTGGGCCGGGCCGCGGCGCGAAGTCGGGCGGCGCGGGCATCGGCGTATCCAGCAGCGTCGCGCCGACGGCGCGGTAGATCCGGCCCCAGGGCCGCCCGGCCAGCAGCACCAGGGCCAGCAGCGGAATGCCGAGCAGGAAGATCGAGGTGTACAGCCCCACACCGAATCCGGCGAACAGCCAGACCACGGCGACGCCGCCGAGCACGCAGGCCACCACCAGGTAGGCGAAATCCTTCCAGGTCCGGGCCTCGAACGGGGCGCGTAGCAGCGCGCGGAACACCCGGCCGGCGGTCAGCGGCGGCCGATCGGGGCGCTCGAGCGCGAGGGTCGGTTCGGCGAAGGTCTCGGTCATGACTCCATGCTGGTCGCGGGCGTGGCGGGAATCGAGGGAGCGACCCACCGAATGCCCGGTGTGGGTAGCCCCACCGTAAGCCGTGCGGTCCGGTCGTCCGGGAGCACCGCCGCGACTACGATGACGCGGTGAGTTATCCCCCTCCGCCGCCGCAGTACGGCGGTTACGGCTACATGCCGTACCAGCCTCCCGAGCATCCGCAGGCCACCACGGTACTGATCCTGGGAATCGTCAGCCTGCTCTGCGGCCTGGTGGGACCGTTCGCGTGGGTGATGGGGCGGCGCGTGGTCAACGAGATCGACGCTTCCGGCGGCATGTACGGCGGGCGCACCAACGCGCAGGTCGGCTATGTGCTGGGCATCGTGTCGACCGTGCTGGTCGGGTTCGGCCTGCTGATGCTGGTGCTCTACTTCGTCATCATCGCGATCGCGATCGGCGCCTCGGCGTCGTGATCGGTCCGGCCGGTATGCGGTGACATCGTGGTGATACGGCACGATGACGGTGTGCAGTGGCGGGCGGAGGACGCGGCGGACCAGCGGGGGAGCGATGCGTCACAGGGCGAGCCGGGCCCCACCGAATGGGGCGAGCATCCGCACGGCGTCGGCTCCTGGTGGGAGGAATTCGGTACCGAGCCGCCGGATGATCCGCGCCTGGACCCGGAACTGCTCGCGCACGGCGACCGCCGCAATGTCGTGGACGCCTACCGCTATTGGACGCGCGAGGCGATCGTCGCCGACATCGACCGCCGCCGCCACCCCTTCCACGTCGCCATCGAGAATTTCGGGCACGACGCCAACATCGGCACGGTGGTGCGCACCGCCAACGCCTTCGCCGCGGCCGCCGTGCACATCGTCGGCCGCCGCCGCTGGAACCGCCGCGGCGCCATGGTCACCGACCGCTACCAGCACATCGTCCACCACCCCGACGTAGCGACCCTGCTCGATTTCGCCGCCAGCGAGGAACTCACCGTCGTAGCCGTGGACAACGTCCCCGGCTCGATCCCCCTGGAAACGGCCCGCCTCCCCCGCAACTGCCTCCTCCTGTTCGGCCAGGAAGGCCCCGGCGTCACCGACCAAGCCAAACAAGCCGCCGTAATGACCGTCTCCATAGCCCAATTCGGCTCCACCCGCAGCATCAACGCCGGCGTAGCCGCAGGCATAGCCATGCACTCCTGGATAAGCCAACACGCGGACCTCACCCGAGCCTGGTAGGCACCCGAACGGTATTTCGACACGAATCATGTTTCTCGCAGGGCGGCGGCGGTTTTCGAGTCCGGGCAGTGCATGATCTGCTCCGGCGTCCCCTCGCACAGCACCCGGCCCCCATGTCTCCCCGGCCCCGGACCGAGGTCGATCACCCAGTCTGCGGAGCGGATGATGTCGAGGTTGTGTTCGATGACAACGAGGGTGTTTCCCTTGTCTACCAAGCGGTTCAGAACTGACAGCAGGGTCTCGATGTCGGAGAGGTGGAGGCCTGTGGTGGGCTCGTCGAGGATGTAGAGGGTGTGGTCGGTGGGGCGGGTCAGTTCCTTGGCGATCTTCAGGCGTTGGCATTCGCCGCCGGAGAGGGTGGTGAGGGATTGGCCCAGGCGTAGGTAGCCGAGGCCGACCTCGTCGAGGTGGCGGAGGGGGCGGGCGATCACGGGCAGGCGTTCGATGGACTCCGCGACGGTGAGGTTGTCGACGTCGGCGATGGTGAGGCCGTCGACGGTGTAGCGGAGGACTTCGTCGGTGAAGCGGCGGCCGCCGCAGGTCTCGCAGACCACCTCCTGCCCGTCCATGAAAGCCAGGTCGGTGTAGATCACACCGGCGCCCTGGCACGCCGGGCACGCACCGGCCGAATTCGCGCTGAACAGCGCCGCGGAAACGCCGTTGCGGCGCGCGAACAGTTTGCGGACGGCGGGCGCGAGGCCGGCGTAGGTGAGCGGAGTCGAGCGCCGGTTGGTGGTGACGGGCCGCTGGTCGACCACGGTGGCCGGATGTCGCTCCGCCAACTCGGCGACCAGACTCGACTTCCCCGACCCCGCCACGCCGGTGAGCACGGTCAGCACGCCGGTCGGCAGATCCACCGACACATCGCGCAGATTGTTGCGGGTGGCGTCATCGATGCGGAGCTTGCCCGTGGGCACGCGCGGCGTCCGCCCGGTGAGCCGCGCCCCCAACGCGCGACCGGTCGGGGTCTCGGCAGCCCGCAGCGTCTCGTATCCGCCCTCGAACACGACCCGGCCGCCGCCATCGCCCGCACCCGGACCGATCTCGACGATATGGTCCGCCTCCCGCAGCACATCCGGATCGTGTTCCACCACCAGCACCGAATTGCCCTTGTCCCGCAACCGTTTCAGCAGCTCGGTCATGGATCGCACATCGTGCGGGTGCAGCCCGACGGTCGGTTCGTCGAATACGTACAGCATCTCGATCAGGCTGCTGCCGAGATGCCGGACCGTCTTGATGCGCTGAGACTCCCCGCCGGACAGCGTGGCCGTGGGCCGGGCCAGCGCCAGATAGCCGAGGCCGATCGAGGTCAGCGCTCCGAGTTTCTCGTGTAGCGCCGAGACCACCGGCGCCACAGCGGGATCCGACACCTTCGAGATGAGATCGGCCAGCTCCTCGATCTCCATCCGGCTCATCTCCACGATGGTCCGGCCCAGCACCCGCGCCTCCCGCGCGGCCGCGTTCAACCGCGCACCGTGACAGTCCGGGCAGCGTTCCGACCGCGTAAACCGTTCCACCACAGCCTTTTTGTGGTCCGACAGTGTGTCGGAGGTGTGCAGGTAGATCCGCTCGAACCGCTCGACCACGCCCTCGTAGTCCTGCGGTGGCCGGGTACCGAGCGCCGCCGCGGCCGCGCCCCCGAACAGCAGTGCCTGTCGTTCCCGCTCGGACCACTCTCGCAGCGGCGTGGTCGGATCGAACGATCCGATGTCGGCGTACTGCCGATACCAGTACTGCCCGTTGCCGAAACCCGGCAGGAGAATCGCGCCGTCCGCCATTGACTTGTCCGTATCCAGCAGCCGGTCCACCGCGGTCGTCAGGGTCTCGCCCAGTCCGGCGCACGTCGGGCACATCCCGGCGGGATCGTTGAACGAGAAGTGGTTCGACTCACCGACATACGGCTCGCTCACCCGCGAGAACAGCAGCCGCAGATAGGTATACGCGTCGGTGATGGTGCCCACGGTGGATCGCGCGTTGCCGCCCAGCCGCTTCTGATCGATCACCACCACCGGCGACAATCCCTCGATGAGATCCACCTCCGGCCGGCTCCAGCGCGGCAGCCGATTGCGGACGAACGGCGGATAGGTCTCGTTCACCTGATACCCGGCCTCCGCGGCGATGGTGTCGAAGACCAGCGACGACTTGCCGGACCCGGACACCCCGGCGAACACCACCAGCCGCCCGCGCGGCACGTCGAGATCGACCCGCCGCAGGTTGTTGGTCCGGGCTCCCCGAATACGAATGACAGCCATAACGCGACCGTAGAAGCAGATGTGGCCACTTATCGACCGCAACTGAGATCATCGTGGCAGGACGTAGACCCGCGAGGCGAGACCGGAAAGGCGCGACATGGCCGACAACACCCGCCGCCTGCTCGACCTGCTCGCCTACCTGCAAACCGGACGCCGCTTCAGCGGCAGCGAACTGGCCGACCGCCTGCAGGCCAGTCCACGCACGATCCGCCGCGATATAGAGCGCCTGCGGTCCTACGGCTACCCCGTCGTCACTCAACCGGGCCCGGGCGGTTTCTACCGCCTGTCCGCGGGAAACGCCTTGCCGCCCATGGTCTTCGACGACGAGGAGGCCGTCGCGACCGTCGTCGGCCTGGGCCTGCTCGCCGCGACGACGGCCGACGACGACGGCGCCACGGGCATGGCCGCGGCCGCCGACCGCGCCTTCGGCAAGATCGACCAATTCCTCCCGAAGCGGCTGCGGGCACCGGCCACCGCGCTGCGCGGCACAGTCGAGGCCACCGCCCAGTCCGCCCCGGCGATCGACGCCGACGTGCTGGCCACGCTCGCCACGGCGGCCGCTCGCCACGAGCAGGTCACCTTCACCTACACCACCCGCACCGGCACGATCGCCCGCCGCCGAGCCGAGCCCTACCGCCAGGTGCACCGGCTGCTGCGCTGGTATCTGCTGGCGTGGGATCTGGACCGCGCCGACTGGCGTACCTTCCGGATCGATCGCATCGGCGAGATCACCTCGGGCGGAAAGCGTTTCACCCCGCGCCCGCTGCCCGCCGAATCGGCCGCCGACTACCTGCGCGGCGCACTCACGGCGGGACGGTACCGGGCCGTGGTCACCGTCGCCGCCCCGGCGGATCGCGTGGCCGACATCCTGCGCTTCCAGGACTGCGACATCGAGACGCTGACCGGCGGCCGCTGCCGCGTCACCACGTGGATCGACTCGTTCGAATGGCTGATCCTGAACCTCGCGTTCCTGGACGCCGACTTCGTCATCGAGCGTCCCGCCGAATTCCGCGACCGCTGCCGCACGCTCGCCGAGCGCTTGTCCCGCGCGGGCACCGGCCCGTAGCCACACCGGCATTGCCGCGGCATCCCTTGTGACGCCGGCACAGCAATGGGCAGGCACATCGCGCCCGAGAGTCGAATCCGTAACAAATCGGGCGCGAAATCCGCTGCCGGACTGGCACCATTGAGCCATGACTCCGCGCAGTGACGACGCGCCCACGCCGCGGCCCCAGCCGCCCCGCACTCGGCCCGGAACCGAACCCGACGCCGCGGTGTGGTCCGAGCGGGCCGACAAGGCCGAGTCCGCCATTCTCGCCCGGCATCTGCGCATGCTGTGGGTGGTTCCGGGCACGGAGCTGGGTGTGGTGGGCTGGCCGGCGACCGCCGCGGAGCGGGCCTTCGTCACCTGGCACTACTGGTGGCAGGCGCATCTCATCGATGTCGCGGTCGACGCGGCCAACCGCGAGCAGACCCCGGCCCGCACCGACCGCATCTCCGCCATCGCGCGCACCCACCGGATCCGCAACATCACCGGCTGGACCAACAACTACTACGACGACATGGCCTGGCTGGCAATCGCATTGGAGCGGGCCGAGCGTACCCAGGGCCGCACCGAGGTACGCGGCGGTCTGAGCGCTCTGCACAAGGAACTGCGCGACGGATTCCGGCCGGAGATCGGCGCGCTGCCGTGGCGCAAGGACTCCGACTTCTACAACGCGCCCGCCAACGGCCCGGCCGGTATCGTGCTGGCCCGCCTCGGCGACTACGACCTGGCCACCCGCATCGCGGACTTCCTCGACGAGCGGTTGCGCGACCCCGACACCGGGCTGATCTTCGACGGCATCCACCTACCGTCGGGAGATCTCGAACGCGTGGTGTACAGCTACTGCCAGGGCGTGGTGCTGGGGTTGGAGACCGAACTCGCCGTGCACTCCGACGAATCCGTGCACATCGAGCGCGTGCAGCGGCTGCTGAACGCGGTCGAGGAACACCTGACCAGCGGCGGCGTCGTGACCGGCGGCGGCGGGGGTGACGGCGGCCTGTTCAACGGCATCCTGATCCGGTACCTGGCGCACGTGGCGCTGATGCTGCCGGGCGAGGACACCGCCCAGCAGGCCGCGCGGCGCCGGGCCGCCACGATCGTCACCGCCTCGGCCCGCGCGGCGTGGGAGCACCGGCTCGATGTCGAGGGCGACCCGCTTTTCGGCCACGACTGGACCGTGCCCGCCACCCTGCCCACCGGTAGCTCGGGCGCCTCCTACTTCACCGCGGGCGGTTCGGTCACCTCGTCCGCGACGCCGGAGCGCGACCTGTCGGTGCAACTGTCGGGCTGGCTGCTGATGGAATCCGCCCACCTGGTGACGGCCGCGGGGTTCTAGGCCCGATCGTCCTCGCCGGTCGCGTAGCCGTGCACGGCGACGGCGGAGTCGCACTCCGGCACCGCGTCGAGATCGAAATCCTCGGCGGGACGCGCCATCTCGATCCGATACTGCCGGATACCGAGCGCCGTGCCCACGATCAGGCCCGCGACCAGCGTCCCGATCACCGTCGGCATCAGCCACGACACGTGCTCGAGGAAACCACCGGCGTAGAAGCCGATCAGCAGCAGTACCGGCGCCCAGATCACCGCGCCGATCGAACTGGCCAGCGTGTAGCGGCGATGGTCCATGCCCGCGGCCCCGGCGACGACCGGGCACAGCGTGCGCACCCAGGGAATCCACCGGGCCACCAGCACCGCCGTGAAGCCGTGTTTGTGCAGCAACTCGGTCACCCGGGCCAGATTCCGGGCATTGATATAGCGCCCGTCCTTACGCGCGACCAGGTGATGACCGGTGCGGTTGCCGATGACATAGCCGACCTGGTTACCGGCAATCGCGGCGATCATGGTGCCGACCGCCAGCCCCCACACCTGGGCGTGCCCGCCGGCATGGGAGGCCAGCACGATTCCCGCGGTGAGCAGCATCGAGTCGCCCGGCAGGAACAGACCGATGATGAGTGCGCACTCGAGGAACACGAAGACGAGGACAACGGTCCAGACGAGTGCCGGTCCGGCGGACTGCAGCGGATCGAATCCGCCCAGTGCGAGGGGTAGCGGCGTGGTCGGCAAGGTCAGCGCGTGGGTTCGTTGGTCGGAACAGGGATCTCGGCGGTGGTATCGACACCCTCGGCGAGGGCGGGCTCGCGGTTCATCAGCTTGCGGCCGATGGAGATGATGGCCGGCAGGATCGATACCAGGACGATCAACAGGAAGATGGCCTCGACGTGGTCGCGGATGAACGCCACATTGCCGAGGAAGTAGCCCAGCACGGTGACGCCGCCACCCCAGGCGAGTCCGCCGATGATGTCGAAGGTCAGGAACTTGCTGTACGTCATCTTCGACACGCCCGCCAGCACCGGCATGAAGGTGCGCACGATCGGCACGAACCGGCCCAGGATGATCGTCTTCGGCCCGTGCTTCTCGAAGAACTCGTGGGTCTCGGTGACATAGCGCTGCTTGAAGAAGCGCCCGTCCTGCTTCTGGAACAGGGCCGGGCCGATGGCGCGGCCGATCCAATAGGCGCTCTGATCTCCGGCGATGGCGACCAGCGCGGTGGCCGGGACCAGCACCCAGATACTGACCGGGGGGTGCGGCTGCGCGGCGAGCAGGCCGCCGGTGAACAGCAGCGAATCGCCCGGGAGGATCGGGAACAGCAGACCGGTCTCGATGAAGACGATGACCAGGATGGCCGGTAGCACAGCATGCCGCAGCGCCGACTCCGTGAGCAGGTACATCGGGTCCAGCAACTCTTTGATGGAGAAGTTGCTCGCGACAGCGTCAGATATGGCCAGCAAGGTCACGGCCCCCACAGTACCGGCAGTATCGCTATCGCACCGAACCTCACGGGAACCTCACAGAAGGTTGCTGGTCGTCGCCCCGCGGCCGCCGCGACATCGGCGGATTTCGGCCGGGGGAGCCGGATCGCAGCCCGCCTTCCGCCCGGACGACGGCGGAACTTAGGGTAGTGGGAACAGAGTTGTCGTTCGCACCACACACGGAGGTCCTGCAGTGCCCATCGCGACTCCGGAGGTCTACGCCGAGATGCTCGGTCGGGCCAAAGAGAACTCCTTCGCTTTCCCCGCGATCAACTGCACATCGTCGGAGACGATCAATGCGGCGATCCGCGGCTTCGCCGAGGCCGGCAGTGACGGCATCATCCAGTTCTCCACCGGCGGCGCCGAATTCGGCTCCGGCCAGGGTGTGAAGGACATGGTCGTGGGTGCGACCGCACTCGCCGAGTTCGCGCACGTGGTGGCCGCGCGCTACGACGTGACCATCGCGCTGCACACCGACCACTGCCCGAAGGACAAGCTCGATACCTTCGTGCGCCCGCTGATCGCCATCTCGCAGGAGCGGGTCGAGTTGGGGCAGCACCCGCTGTTCCAGTCGCACATGTGGGACGGCTCGGCGATCCCGATCGACGAGAACCTCGAGATCGCCAAGGAACTGCTGAAGCAGACCGCGGCCGCGAACATCATCCTCGAGGTGGAGATCGGCGTCGTCGGCGGTGAAGAGGACGGCGTCGAGAACGCCATCAACGACAAGCTCTACACCTCGCCGGAGGATTTCGAGAAGACCATCGCGGCACTGGGCGCGGGCGAGAACGGCAAGTACCTGCTGGCCGCGACCTTCGGCAACGTGCACGGCGTGTACAAGCCGGGCAACGTGAAGCTGCGCCCGGAGGTGCTGGCCGAGGGGCAGCAGGTCGCCGCGGCCAAGCTGGGCCTGGGCGAGGGCGCCAAGCCGTTCGACTTCGTCTTCCACGGCGGCTCGGGCTCGCTGAAGTCCGAGATCGCGGACGCTCTCGCGTACGGCGTGGTGAAGATGAACGTCGACACCGACACCCAGTACGCGTTCACCCGCCCGATCGCCGCGCACATGTTCTCCAACTACGACGGCGTGCTGAAGATCGACGGCGAGGTCGGCAACAAGAAGACCTACGACCCGCGCAGCTACCTGAAGAAGGCCGAGACCTCGATGGCCGAGCGCGTCATCGAGGCCTGCAACGATCTGAAGTCCGCGGGCAAGTCCGTCAGCGCGAAGTAAGCACTTCGGGCCCCCGGGCGTCCCCGTCGCTCCGGTGCTGAGAGGATGGAAGGTTCCGGTGCGCCGGGGCGGCAAGGGTTTCGGGTCGGTGCTATACCCAGGGTCGACGGGTGGGCACGCTGCGTGTTAGGTAGGGGTCCATGAGCTTGGATGTGCGCGTCCTGGGGCCGGTGCAGTTGCTGGTCGACGGTGTGCCGGTGCCCGTGGGCGGGCCGAAACCGCGTGCGCTGCTGGCGGCGCTCACGGTGAATCGCCGCCGGGCGGTGTCGTCGCAAGCGCTGGCCGACATGGTGTGGAACGAGCAGCCGCCGGATTCCTATCAGGCCAGCCTGCAGGTGTTCGTGTCGAATATCCGCAAGGCGCTGCGCAATTCGGGCGTGGAGCCCGCGACGGTGCTGCGCACCGAGTCGTCGGGCTACCGGCTCGAGGTCCCCGACAACGGCTGCGATCTGGGCCGTTTCGAGCTGGCCCGGCGGGCGGGCACCGAGATGGCCGACGCGGGCAACCACGAGGCCGCGGCGCGGCGGTTCGCGACGGCGCTGGCCGAGTGGAGCGGCAAGGCGCTCGACGACCTGTCCGGGTTGTCGTTCGCCGAGAGCTTCGCCACCGCCATGGACGAGGAGCGCCTGCTGGTCGCCTCGGCCCGCATCGACGCCGAGATAGCCTGCGGCCGAGCGTCTTCGGTGGTCGGCGAGCTGGTGTCGATGACGAACGCGCATCCGCTGCGGGAACCGCTGTGGGCGCAGCTGATCACCGCGCTGTACCTGTCCGGCCGCCAGGCCGACGCGCTGGACGCCTGCCGCCGCGTGCGCGCCGTGCTCGCCGACGAACTCGGCATCGATCCCGGCCCGGCGCTGGTGGAGCTGGAACAGCGGGTGCTGCGGCAGGAGCCGCTCAACACCCTCGCGATCGCGCAGGCCGAGCGGATGGCCAAGGCGATGACCGAGACCGTGACCGAGGTGCCGCGCAGCGCCCGCGGCGGTAAGCTGCGGCTGCCGGACGGCCGCACGGTCCCGATCGGCAAGGCCGGGTTGAAGATCGGCCGGATGACCGACAACGATCTGGTACTCGACGACCCCAAGGTGAGCCGGTATCACGCGCACATCCAGCCGAGCCGGGCCGGACTGCTGATCAAGGATCTGCATTCGGCCAACGGCATTTTCATCAACGAGCAAGCGGTGGACAGCGGCGCGATGCTCACCGACGGCGACGTGGTGCGGATCGGCGCCACGGTGCTGGTCTTCCGGGCCGACGCCGAATAACGCGGTCCGGACCCGCGGCGCGGGTGTGAAATGGCACGAATCGGCGCGGCCGGGCCGGTAGGGTCTGGCGCGGGTGAGAAGGCCGCGGATCGCGTTCGCGGCGTCCGAATTCGCGCAAGACACGGGTGTCGAGGGGTTGGACCATGGCCGTGCGGCTGCTGGCTGCCGTTGGAACGATCGTCCTGGGTGCCGGGACGCTGCTGGGCGCGCCGCCCGCGGCCCGTGCCGACGCCGAGAGCGGTTCGGCCGCACCGGTTCCCGGGATCGGTCCGTGCGCGAGCGATCCGGCGCCCGCCCATGCCGGGCTGGTGCCGAAGACGCTCGAGGTGCCGGTGCCGTATCCGGTGGTCACAGTGGATCCGGGGCCTGGGCCCGCGGGTCCGCCCACCCGGACGCAACAGGAGCTGCCGCCGGATTCGTGCGCCAACCCGTGTCCCGACCTCACCGACGCGCCGGAGCCGCCGCCCGGCCCGCTCGGTCGTCTCGGCGTACCCGAGTTGTTGCTGCGTCCGCAGCCGTTCTACTTCGCGCTGCCGCCCGGACCGTCACCCGATCCGGTGCCGCCGCCCCCGCCGCGCGCCGAACCGCCGGTGGAGGCCGCGCCCCGGACCGCGCCGCCGCCCGCGCCGGGTGTACGGGGCGTGCGCGAGGTCGCCAAGCTGACCGGTGCGCAGTCGGTGAACCGCACCGACAAGCGGTGGCAGGTGTACGGCACCGATCTCGGAATCATGTGGGAGAGCGGCCCGGACGAGGTCGCGATGGCCTTCGGCGACACCGTCGGCGTCGGCTTCCATCCGCCCGGCGGGATGGGCGGGGACTGGCGCAGCAATCTGCTCGGCTTCAGCAGCAACCGAGACCTGAGTCAGGGTGTGGTGCTGGACCGCATGGTCACCGACGGCCGCTGCCACGCGGCGGAGGTGCTGTCGAGCCGCAAGCAGGACAATATCGAGATCACCACCATCCCGACCTCCGGTTTCGCACTGCCGCAACCGGATTCGCCGACCGGATATCGGCAGTACCTGAGCTACATGTCGATTCGCACCTGGAACGGCGTCCCCGGCACCTTCTACACCAATTACGGCGGCATCGCCTACTCCGACGATCACGGCCAGACCTGGACCAAGGACCCGCACGCGCGCTGGGACAACATCTTCGGGCTGTCGAATTTCCAAGTGTCCGCGATGGTTCCGCACGGCGACTACGTGTACATGTTCGGCACCCCGAATACCCGGCTCGGCGCGGTGGGGCTCGCCCGGGTGCCGGTCGACCAGGTGCTCAACACGACGGCCTACCAGTACTGGCGGGACGGGAACTGGACCTCGGTCGGCGGCGCGGCCTCCGCTACGCCGATCGTCGACGGCCCCGCCGGTGAGCTGTCGGTCCGGTACGACCCCGGCCGCGAGGTCTGGCAGCTGAGCTATCTCGACACCGCGAAGGCCGCTATCGTTGTGCGCGAAGCGAATTCGCCCCAGGGCGCATGGTCGGACAGCACGCCGACGGTCTCGGTGAGCGCATACCCCGAGCTGTACGGCGGATTCATCCACCCGTGGTCCACCGGCTCGGACCTGTACTTCACCATCAGCACCTGGAGCGACTACAACGTCTACCTGATGCATGCCGAGCTGGAAGGGTAGGCCTAGCTCAAGCGAACCTGGGCGATCGCCCTTCCGAACAGCTTCTTGCCCGCGGAGGTTCCGCTGAGCAGGATCGTGGCCGTGCGGCGCTCCGGGTCCAAAGACTTGACCTTGCCGGTGAATTCGATTTGGGCGGGGGACAGCGGTTCCACCGGGACGAAGCCCGACAGGCGGACGCTGTAGCTCTCGATCGCGGTCGGATCGCCCAGCCAGGAACTCAGGAACTGCCCGCCCAGGCCCATCGTCAGCAGGCCGTGCGCGACGACGGTCGGCAGGCCCGCCAGCTCCGCGGCACGGTCGCTGAAATGGATCGGGTTGAAGTCGCCGGAGACGCCGGCGTAGTTCACCAGATCGCCGCGGCTGACCCGCATGGTGAGGACGGGCAGCTGGTATCCGACGTCGAGATCGTCGAAGCTCGGTTCGGTGTGAACCGGTGTGCCACGCCATGATTCGGCCAGCGTCGGCACCAGGGTGCCCTCCTCGGCCGGGATCGGCGCGAGCACCTCCGGATCGACGTTGTTCTCGTCGCGGCGCCGCATCACCACTCCCTCGACCAGCCGCACGATGTCCGGGTCGCCCGCGCCCAGCCGCGCCACGATGCTGGTGGTGGCCACCAGCACGACGGCGCCGGACGTATCGGTGAGAATGGCCTTGACGACGATGAAGTCGTTGCCGCGCACCCGGCGGATCGACTCGATCACCGCCTCGCTGCGCAGCCGGTCGCCCGCCACGATGGGGCGGTGCGACTCGAAGACCTGATCGGTCTGCAGCACCTGGGACAGGTCGTAGTCGGACAGCACCGTGTCGAGCAGGGCCTGGGTGATGATCATGCCGATCACCGAGCCGAAGGTCGGGGGCGCGACGATGCCGTCCCAGCCGAGCTTTCCGGCGTCGGCGTCGTACCGGTGCGACGGATGGCTGTTCTGCACCGCGCGGGCGAATTCGCGGATCTTCTCCCGCCCGACGTCGTAGTGATCCCGGATCCGGAAATGCCGACCGGCCAAGGCCGTGGGTGCCGGCGCGTCGGGTGCCAGCGGCATATCCCTTGCTCCCTGCTCAACTCTTACTGCGTAAATGCTCGGACCGGCCGAAACCCCGGAATATGGGCTGATGTGGGGCGGCCAGGTAACCGGGCCATGCTACCGGGGTGTCGGACCGGCGACCAGTTCTCTGTGACGTTCATCGCGCGCCCGTGCCGAAATGTCACAGGCGGCGGTGAACGTCACAGCGGCTCGACGGTCACCCGGCGTTCGGGGGATCGCACACCTTCCAGCCGTCGGGGGTCTGCTGGAGATCGAAGGTGCGGGCGGTGCGGCTGTTGGGGTCGGCGTCGGTGTACACGCCGGCCTGCGCCACCGCCTTGTCGCCGGTGATCTCCACGGAATCGACGCTGTCCACCCGCGGGACCTTCTTCTGGTCCACGGACAGCTTGTGCACGCCGGCGAACTGGTCCGGGGCGATGTTCTGATAGAAGTCGTGCAGCGGACCACAGGTGGCCGCGCGCAATTCGGTCAGATCGCCGCTGTCGAGGGCGTCGGCGTACTCCGACACGGCGGCCTTCACCCGGCCCTCGGGCGAATTGTCGGTGCCGCCGCCGGACAGCCCCACGATGGCGGCGACCAGCACGACCACGAGCACGACCGCGGCCGCCCCGGCCGCGATCAGCCAGCGCTTGCGGTTGTTGCCCGGGGCGCCCGGGGCACTGGCGGGCGGTGCGGCGGGCGGCACATGCTGCGGCGGTGCGACGGGGCGCTGTTGCTGCGGCTGCGCTGGACGCGGCGGCAGCGGCTGGGCGGGCATGGTCGGCTGGATATCGGCCGGCGACGGGGCGCTGCCCTGCCTCGGCTTGGCCGCCCGAGCGCCGGGACGGCCCTGCTCCGCGGGAGGCGACTGCCCCGGCCCCGAAGGCCCTTGCGGCACAGGGTTCTTCGGCCCCGATCCCGGCCGCGGGGTAGCGGGCGGCCGGGTAACAGGAGCCGGTCCGGCCCCGGACGACACCACCCGATCCCCCGACTGCGCCGCACCGCCGGTCCGAATCTTCTCGGTCGCCTGATCACCCGGCTGCTGCACCGGCAACACCATCGTCTTGGCATCCGACGGATTGGAAATAGCGGGAATAGCAGTAGTCTCCGCCTCATCCCCACTCGGCTCCCCACCCGAAGCCTCGGTCCCCTTACCCCCAGCCCCCTTCCCCCACGGGCCTTGGGAATCGCCTCGGTCTCAGCCTCCGCACCCCCCACCCCAGCCGCAGCCGCCGTACGCTTGATCGAATCCGCTGTGGGCGAGGAGGTTCCGGACGTTCCGGGTCCGCTTGCGCTGGAGCCGGATACCCCCGACCCGGATGCCCGAGGATCAGCGGCGCTGGGACCGGCGGTGCCGGACCCCGCAGGCCCGCGGCCGGAGGTGCCGGATTCGCCTGTGTTGCGGTCCGATTCGCTGGTGCCGGTCCTGCTGGATTCGGACGTCCCGGGACCAGTCGACCCACGGTCGGACGTGCCGGAGCCGGTCGCATCGCGGCCGGACGTGCCCGAACCCGTTGTGCCGCGGTCGGATCCACTGGGCCCGGACGTGCCGGCGGCATCCGAGCCGGGCGCGCGCGGACCCGATGCGCTGGAGCCGGAGCCGCTCGGGCTCGATGTACCGGAGCCGTACGCGCTCGGCCCGGAACCACCCACTTCAGATCCGCGAGAACCGGGCGCACTGGAACTTGATGTGCCAGAGCCGGTCCTCCCGGGCCCGGACGCGCGCGGACCGGGGGTGCTGGGGTCGGGGCCGGATCTGCCGGAGCCAGTCACGCCCATGGGTGTGCTGGGGCCGGACGAGGTGGAGCCGGTGGTGTTGGGCGCGGGTTCACGGGGATTGGGTGTGCTGGGGCCGCGCGAGGTGGAGCCAGTGGTGCTGGATCCGGATTCACGGGGACCCGAGGCGCTGGGTTCGGGCGTGCCCGGGCCGGGTTTGCCGGAGCCGGTCGCGCCGCGACCGGATGCGTTGGGGCCGGACGGGGCAGAGCCGGTGGTGTCGGACCCGGATGTGGGGCGAGCGGAGGGGGTGGGTCCGGACGTGCCAGGGCCCGTCGGGCCGTGGCCGGGGGCACCGGGGCCCGACGTGCCGAAGCTGGGGGTGCCAGGGCCGGACGGACCGGAGCCGTGGGTACCGGAGCCGGACGGGGCGGAGCCGGGGGTACCGGGGCCGGATGCGCGGGGAATGGAGGTGGTGGGTTCCGAGGGGCCGGAGGCTGGTTCGCTGGAGCCGGAGGTGCGTGGGGTGGTTGGGTTCGGTGCGGCGGTGGGCGGCGTGCCGGGTTTGTTGCGGTCGGCGGCGCCGACCGGTGGAATCGGTCGTCCAGCGGGGGCTGAGGTGGGGCGTGGGGAGGGCGAATTGCTCTGTGCGGCAGGGTTATCGGGGCGGCCGGGCTGTTGCTGAGTCGGTGCCGCCTGCTCCTGCGCGGGCACCGGCTCGGTCCGGGCCGCTCCCGACTCGCGCTGGTCAGGCGTGCCGGACGACGGCGCACCGGACCCCGGCACTCCCGAGGCTCCTTGTCCGCCCGCAGGACTCGATCCCGCGCCGCGCGAAGCACCCTGCCCCGCACCGGCACTCGAACCGGTCGCCATCCGCTGCGGCAACCCGGTGACGCCCTTGCCGCCCGGCCGCGGTGGGGCCGGGGAGGGGGCGACGCCGGGGCGGCCGGGGGCGGGAGACGGCCCGCCGGGCTTCGGCTCCTTGCGGATGGCTTCGGTTTCCGCGGTGGGCGAGGGCATCGGCGCGGCGGGGTCGGGCGTGTCGGAGGGGGTGCGGCCCGGTACTCGGTCGCGGGGGATGCGCTGGGTCTGTCCGTCGGACCCGGCCGGGCCGGGGGGCGGCACGGCAGGCGAAGAACGTTCGGCGCCGGGGGACCCCGGGTGTGCCTGCCGTTCGGGCTTCTGGTCGTTCGGGTCGGACACGCGCTACCCCTCGCTCAACGTCAACAGTGAACTCGATGGTCAGCCTAACGAGCATTTCGGGCGGCGGTGCACATTGCGGCACGACAGTCGGCGCCGGGCGGCGCGGCATGTGAATAATGTCCCCATGACCTCCTTCGGCGATCTGCTCGGACCGCAGCCGGTATTGCTCCCCGAACTCTCCGACGCGGAGGAGGCAATACTCGACGGTCAGGACCCGGTGCAGGTGGCGGCCGCGCACCCGACGGCGTCGATCGCCTGGGCATGCCTGGCCGAGGACGCGCTGTCCCGCGCCGAGGCCGAGGGCGCCGACATCGACGGCGCGAGCCCGGTCCGGCCCGACGTCATCGCCGCCTACGCGTTCGCCCGCACCGGCTACCACCGCGGCCTGGACCTGCTGCGCCGCAACGGCTGGAAGGGCTTCGGCCCGGTGCCGTGGAGCCACGAGCCCAACCGCGGCTTCCTCCGCAGCGTCGGCGCGCTGGCCCGCGCCGCCCGTGCCATCGGCGAGACCGACGAATACGCCCGCTGCCTGGATCTGCTCGAGGACTGCGATCCGCGGGCCGCGAGCGAACTCGGCCTGGACTGAGCGAAACCCGCCCATCGCATTGACCAACCCGTCGTCATCGATCCGGATCGGGGCCGTCCGCGACAGCGGTAAGCAGCGCCTGCGCAACGGCTCCCAGCGGTTGCGCAAATCCGCGCTGCCCATCGTGCAGTGCGCCGTCGCCGCCGCGCTGGCCTGGTTCCTCGCGCACCGCGTGATCGGCCACCCGCAGCCGTTCTTCGCGCCCATGGCCGCCGTCATCTCGATCGGGGTGTCCTTCGGCGCGCGACTGCGGCGCTCGGTGGAACTGGTGGCCGGTGTCGCGGTCGGCATCGGCATCGGCGACTTCTTCATCGCGCGGGTCGGCACCGGGCCGTGGCAGATCGCTCTCGTGGTGGCGTTCGCGATGGCGACGGCGATCTTCCTCGACGGCGGCGCGATCATCCCGATGCAGGCCGCGAGCTCCGCGGTGCTGGTGGCGACGCTGATGCCGCCGCACACCGGCGGCGGCGCGAACCGGATGATCGACGCCCTCGTCGGCGGACTCGTCGGCGTCGTGGTCGTGGCCGCCATCCCGTTGCATCCGGTGCGGCGCGCTCGCCAGCAGGCCGCCGACATCCTTGCGGTGGTCGGCAAGTCGCTCACCGAATGCGCCGACGGGCTGCACGAACAGAACGCCGACAAGGTGCGCCTCGCTTTGGACTCCGTCCGCGGCACGCAACCGCAGATCGACGGGCTGCGCAGCGCGTTGGAAGGCGGCCGCGAGGTCAGCCGCATCTCGCCGCTGTACTGGAATTCGCGCCGGCGCTTGGAAACCATCCGGACCGCCGCCGACCCGCTCGACAACGCCGTCCGCAACACCCGCGTGCTGCTGCGCCGCGCGCTGACCCTGGTGCGCGACGACGAGATCCTCGACCCGCGGCTGATCGACGAGGTGGAAGACCTCGGCAAGGCGATCGATGTGGTGCGTCGCTACATGCTCGCCGATCCGGGCGAACAGCCCGATGCCGCGGAGGCCACCCGGGTGCTGCGCCGAGTCGCCAAGGCCGCCACCAAGGATCTGGTCGGCGGCGCGGGTCTGTCGGCACACGTGGTGTTCGCGCAACTGCGATCCATCGTGGTGGATCTGATGCAGGTCTGTGGAGTGAAGCGGCTGTCGGCGATCGCGCTGCTGCCGCCGACGGTCGACAACCCTTACGTCACTCCTGAGGACTGAGCCGGTTAGCCGTCGAATCGCCCGCGCCCACAGGCGATCTCGACTACGCAGCCGTGCACGTGCATCCGGGCCGACCTGCGAGTGTCCGATTCGAGCTGTGCGACACCGGCTTTGATCTTCGGGTAGTGGACTACTCGTGTACCCGCCCCGCCTCGCTCGTAACGTCGTTCACGACCGCGTCGGCGAGGGGTTGGCGCGGTTGGAACTTCGCGACAGCGGTGGGCACAGCGGTCATATGGTGTGGTGGCCGGCCCGCACTCGAGCGAAGCGGGCCGCTCGATCCTCCGAGATCGGGCGGCCCGACCGGGAGGGGAAAGTAGGGGGAGATCCGGGCGATGGTGCGCGGTTCGGTGGCCGACCTGGTGGGGGGTTTACATCCAGAACCAGGTCAGGCTGCTGCCGTACCGCCACCATCGCCACGGAACTCCGGACAGGTCGAACAGCGTGTCGACGAGCTGATAGAAGGCGTCCCGCAGCGGCGGCACCCCCCACAGCAGCGCGAACAGCAGCAGAAAGCCCCACGGCTTCACCTGATCCAGCGACCGCCGCGTCTGATAACTCAGCGAGGGCTCCAGAATCCCGTACCCGTCGGTGCCCGGCACCGGGATCAGATTCAGCACGGTGGCGATGATCTGCAGATAGGCGAGAAAACTCAGGCCGAACCAGAACGCCGGATGCGATGTGGACGACCCGAACAGCCGCACCACGAGCAACAGCACCACGGCGCACACGGCGTTCACCGCCGGGCCCGCGCCGCTGATCATCCGCTGCGTGCGCGTCGAGAAGCTGCCCGATTGCAGATAGACCGCTCCGCCGGGCAGCGCGATCCCGCCCAGCGCGATGAAGATGATCGGCAGCACGATCGACAACACCGGATGGCTGTACTTCAACGGGTTCAACGTCAGATAACCGCGCAACTCGACCTCGCGGTCGCCCGCCCGCCACGCCGTGAACGCGTGCCCGAACTCGTGCAGGCACAGGCTGACGATCCAGCCGAACACCACCATCACGAACACGCCGAGCTTCGCCCGCGTCGAGGACACGTCGGCATCCCAGGCCAAGGCGCCACCCAGCACCGCGACCACGATGATCAACAGGAACACCGGGCTCGGGCGCACCGCACCCGACATGCGGCGGGCGCCGAACGGACGGCTCATCGGACCAGCAACCAGGGCTCGCTGTGCCGATAGAAACTCGACCGCGGCACCGTCCGGTCGCTGCTGATCCCGTCGCGCGTCACCAGCGCACCCGGCGAACCCAACTGCACCGCGCGGCCCGCCACCCAGCGGCGCTTGCGCAAACCGCGCACCGCCGTGGCGCGCACTCCCGGCTGCTCCAACGTCGGCGAGATATGCAGCGCCCCAACCCTTCCGGTGAACAGCCGGACATCGTCGACGTAGGCCTCGCCCTCCAGCTTGCCGCCGTTCGGGCCGCAGATCGTCGCCCGGCCTACCAGCACCTTGCCGGTGTCGTCGCGGATCAGCGGGGTCTCGGCCGGCTTACCCTCCAGCGCGCGCTTGGCGGCCGCGGAGCCGGTACCGGTCTGATAGGCGCGCGAACCGTAGGTGCGGTCCACCGGCACATAGCCGATCTCCACGCCCAAGCGCTCCGTGCGCAGCAGATGTGTGAGCACCGCCGCCAGCCCGGCATCCTCGCCCAGCACGATCAGCCGCGGCAGGCTGTCGGCGGCCAGCACGGGCAGCAGCTCGTCCAGTTCCGAACCCTCCGGAATGGCCGCCGTCTGCGTGGTCGGCAGGGACGCGAGCGCGATCGGCATCGGGGCGCCGTTGCAGCGGAGAACATGGGTACTCAACCGCGGTACACCCTCCTCGGACCTGGCAACTGCATCGTCCTCGCTGCACTCGGGCGAGCCCCCTTCCGGCTCACCTCCCGAGCCACCATAGCTGTGTTTATTGGCCGCGGCTTCGCCGCGGCGGGTTTGCGGCGCCCTGTGGCTCGGTTGCTGTGTCTTTGGCGCCGCCTTCGGCGTCGCGGGTTTGCGGCGCCCTGTGGCTCGGTTTTCGAGCACCGCTGCTGGCTCCTTCGTCGCTTGCGCAGCGGCGCTCGAAAACCGAGCCGCGCCGCAAACCGGGTGAGGTTGCGTGACGGTGGGGGCTCGGGGTGCCTTTGGGTTTGTGTTTCGTGGGGCTGGGGTGGTTGCGTGATGGTGGGGGCTTGGGGGTGCTTTTGGGTTTGTGTTTCGTAGGGGGGGGTGGGTTGCGTGATGGTGGGGGCTTGGGGGTCTTTTCGGGTTTGTGTTTCGTGGGGCCGGGGTGGGGTTGCGTGATGGTGAGCTTCTTCGGGTGTGGGTGTTCGATCTTGTATTTGTGCTGGTCTTGGTGTGATTTGTGTCATGGGTGGGGTGGGTGGGGGGTGAAAGGTGTTGGGGCGGTTCGCATCCGGTGGGGGTGTGTGGTGCGGGCCACAGTGGGCGCGTCGGCTCGGGAGGGGGCGAGGTGGCATCCATTAGACTGTGCTCCCGGCCACCGCCTCGGAAACGGCAGGTAGCTGCAGCGTCGTGGACGCTGCGCGTCTAACCGTAGGAGACTCCACATGCCGGCAATCGTCCTGATCGGCGCCCAATGGGGCGACGAGGGTAAGGGCAAAGCTACCGACTTGCTCGGCGGTCGAGTCCAATGGGTTGTGCGCTATCAGGGCGGCAACAATGCCGGTCATACCGTGGTGCTGCCCAATGGGGACAACTTCGCGCTGCATCTCATCCCTTCGGGGATTCTCAGCCCGGGGGTGACCAATGTGATCGGCAACGGGGTGGTTGTCGATCCGGGGGTGCTGCTGGAGGAACTGGCGGGGCTGGAGGATCGCGGTGTGGATACCTCGCGGCTGCTGCTCTCGGCCGACGCGCATCTGATCATGCCGTATCACGTGGCCATCGATAAGGTCACCGAACGCTTTCTCGGGAACAAGAAGATCGGCACGACCGGGCGCGGCATCGGACCCTGCTACCAGGACAAGGTGGCGCGGGTGGGCGTGCGGGTCGCCGATCTGCTGGACGAGAAGATCCTCACCCAGAAGGTCGAGGCGGCGCTGGAATTCAAGAACCAGGTGCTGGTCAAGATCTACAACCGCCGCGCCCTCGACCCGCAGCAGGTGGTCGACGAGGTGCTGACCCAGGCGGAGGGCTTCAAGCACCGCATCAGCGACACCCGGCTGCTGCTGAACCAGGCCCTGGAGGGCGGCGAGACCGTGCTGCTCGAGGGCTCGCAGGGCACGCTGCTCGACGTCGACCACGGCACCTATCCGTACGTCACCTCCTCCAACCCCACGGCCGGGGGCGCGGCGGTGGGATCGGGCATCGGGCCCAACAAGATCGGGGCGGTGCTGGGCATCCTCAAGGCGTACACCACGCGCGTCGGCTCCGGCCCGTTCCCGACCGAGCTGTTCGACCAGTCCGGCGAGTACCTGGCCAAGACCGGCGGCGAGGTGGGCGTGACCACCGGCCGCGCGCGGCGCACCGGCTGGTTCGACGCGGTCATCGCCCGCTACGCCACCCGCGTCAACGGCATCACCGACTACTTCCTCACCAAGCTGGACGTGCTGTCCAGCCTGGACCGGGTGCCGATCTGCGTCGCTTACGAGATCGACGGCGAGCGCGTCGAGCAGATGCCGACCACACAGACCGAGTTCCACCACGCCCGGCCCATCTACGAGGAAATGCCCGGTTGGTGGGAGGACATCTCCGGCGCCCGCACCTTCGCGGACCTCCCGGCCAACGCCCAGGCCTACGTGCTCCGCCTGGAGGAACTCTCCGGGAGCCGCATCTCCTGCATCGGCGTGGGCCCCGGCCGCGACGAAACCATCGTCCGGCACGACGTACTGGGCTGACCTTTCCTCCGGCGCAGTCCGCCGGACCACTGTGCGTTGCCGGACTAATCTTCGAGCCAGACCTTCAGCTAGGCTGAAGGTTGGTGATGGTCGACGTCCGTGCGAAGTCGCGGGAGGTGGCGCCTCGACCGGAGCCGAATGTCGACCGACGAAGTGAGGACAGACCCGTGGGGATTCGGCACTACCTGTATCGCGCACCGTCCGTCTCGGCCGCGGAGGCGATCGACGCCGTCCGCGCCGGGGCGCTGATCGTGGATGTGCGCCGGCAATTCGAATGGAACCGCACCCATATCCCCGGCGCGGTCCACCTACCTTTGGAACAGCTGGCGGACGGATGCGGGGACCTGCCCGACGATCGGCTTCTGATCACCTTCTGCACCGGCGGCCTGCGGTCCTATGGCGCCGCCAACCTGCTCATCGAGTACGGCTTCGAGGCCAAGAACATGTCCGGCGGGCTCGTCGACTGGCGTGCCGCCGGTGGAGCCCTGGAGGCGGAACACCGGCCCGGCTAGTAGCAGGTGAGCGGGGCCAACGGATCGGCGGCGTGCGGGGTGAGGGCGGCGTAGGCGGCGGCGACGGCCTTCACTCCCAGGCGCAGGTCCGATTCCTCCCGCGTGAACGGCAGGCGCAGGAAACGCTCGAAGGCGCCCTGCACGCCGAAACGTGGTCCGGCCGCGAGCAATACGCCGTGATTCGGGGCGGTGGCGGCGAGCGCCGTCGAGACCGGGGCGGGCAACTGGACCCACAGTGACATGCCGCCGACGCCGGGCACCGCACGCCAGTCCGGCAGTTCCTCGGCCAGCGTGCTCAGCAGCGTCTCGCGGCGGCTGCGCAGTTGGTCGCGGCGGCGGGCCAGGATGGTCTCGGCGTGCTCGAGCAGATACACGGTGGCCAGCTGATCCATCACGGGGGTGCCGAGGTCGACCGTCGACCGGGTGCCGAGCAGCTTCGTGATCAGCGTCTGATTGGCCCGCACCCAGCCCACGCGCAGGCCGCCCCAGAACGACTTCGACGCCGACCCGATCGTGACGATCTCCGGCCCGCGCGCGAAAGCGGCTGCGGGCGGCGGGTTTTCACCCTCGAGCTGCTGGTCCACCATGGATTCGTCGACGATCACCGTCATCCGGGTCTCGCGGGCGATGGCGGCGAGTTCGGCCCGGCTCTCGGCATTCATCAGCAGCCCGGTCGGGTTGTTGAAATCGGGTACGAGGTAGGCGGTGCTGGCCGCGGTTTGCCGTGCGGCACTGCGGATTCCGTCGAGATCCCAGGCGGCGCCGGGGCGCTCGGGACGCAGCGGTACGGGCACGGGCCGGGCGCCGACGTCGCGGATCGCCTCGATCGCGTTGGGGTAGGTGGGATGGTCGATGAGGACCCGCTCGGCCGGCGCGGTGAGCACGTTCAACAGCAGCCGCAGGCCGTGCTGGGCGCCGAGGGTGACCAGAATCTGGTCCGGGTCGGTGGGCAGGCCGCGCTCGGTATAGCGGCGCGCGATCGCCTCGCGCAGCGGCAGCACGCCGACCGGGTCCATGCCGTGCGTGCCGAGGTAGATCGGAAGTCCTTGCAGCGCCGCGGAATACGCGTCGCCCATCTCCGGCGGAGCGGACATCGCGGCGTAGGTCAGGTCGACGGCGGGCAGCTCGTTCGGGGACATCATCGCGAGGATGCTGCGCGCGGGCTTGGTGCCGTCGTGGGTGACACCGGCGGGCAGCGCGACCGTGCTCCGCGAACCCTGGCGGCTGATCAGGTAGCCGTTCTCCCGCAGCAGCGCGTACGCCGAGGTGACGGTGGTGCGACTGACGCCGAGGGCGGTGGCGAGGTCGCGCTCGCTGGGGAGGGCGACGCCCAGGGGCGCGCGGCCGTCGTGGATCAGCAGCCGGATGCTCTCCGCCAGTGCGAGATACGCCGGACGGGAGGTGCGCCGCGCGGCGGAGCCGGGCTCGGAATCGTCGTGCCGCCAGCGGCCCAGGTCGCGGGTCAGGGTGGCCGCGCTGATCACACGTAGTGCCATGCAGGCCAGTATTGCGATATTGGCTATGTATTTCAAGTCCAGCGCGGCGCACGCTGGAGGCCATGACCGCACTTCTCCTGGGCCGGTCTCCACCCGTCTTTCCGGTCGTCGCGGAAATCGAGCCAGTATCGCATCAGTGGATATTTGATACGGGTCCAGTTGGTCGCACGCTGGGGCTATGCTCTCCTTCCTCGCTTCCCTGGCAGTCGTCGTGATCTTCGCGGTCATGGTGTATCGGTACGCACCCCGGCGTGCCGATCGCACCGCCGAACTGTTCGAGCGATATCGCCCGCACGCACCGATGGCCGACTGGTCCATGGCCTATGGCGATGATCGGCGGCAGTACGCGGAGCTGACCGCCATCCGGGCGCACCGCGAATCGGAGACGGCCGGTGAACGCCGACGGTAGCTGTCGGTGCGACGGTGCACACTGGGCACATGCTGCGTTCGGACCGGCCCGTCGCCGGGGCGCTCTTCGATACCGTGATCGGCGCCTGCGCGATCGCGTGGACCGACATCGGTGTGGTGCGGTTCCTGCTCCCCGAGGCCACCGCCGCCGCTACCCGGTCCCGGTTGCTCGGCCGCGGTTCCGGCGTGCGCGAGGAGGAGCCGTCCGGGCCGATGGCCGAGGCCGTCGCCGGTGTCCGGGCACATCTGTGCGGCACCCTGGACGATCTGCGCTGGATCCCGTTGGACCAGAACGAAAGCCCCGAATTCCACCGCGCGGTCTACGACATCACCCGCGCCATCGACCCCGGCCGCACCCTGAGCTACGGCCAGGTCGCCGCGCGAATCGGCGCCCCCGGCGCCGCCCAGGCAGTCGGACAAGCCTTGGGCCACAACCCCATCCCCCTGATCGTCCCCTGCCACCGCGTTCTCGCCGCCGACCACGCCCTGCACGGCTTCTCCGCCCCCGGCGGCCTCACCACCAAACAACGCCTACTCGAAATCGAACGCACCCCAGGCTTCGGCGAACCCACCCTCTTCTGAGCCCTCTGGCTGGAAGCCTTACTTCGCGGGTGGGGGAGTGCCTGGGGTGAGGGCGTTCTGGATGCCCTCGGTGGTGCGGTTCACGCCGTCGACCAGTTCACTGGGGACGGCGTCGGGGACCGGGGCGCTGAATTCGCCGATTCGGACGCTGCGGGGTGCGGGAGGTTCGGGGGCCGGGGGTTGGTCCGGCTTCTTTTCCGGGCGCGGCTTGGCCTGTGGGGCCGGGGCGGTGTTCTGCGGTGCGGCCGAACGGAAGTCGGCGGGCTCGTCGGTGCCCGGCTCGGTGGGTTGCTTCGGGGTCGTCACGCCCGGCTGCCCCGGTCCTGCCACGGCGGCGGGCGCGCCCGCGCAGGCCAGTGCGACGGCCAAAGGCAACGCGGCCAGTCCGGCCCGAATTACCGCCTTCACGTTGCGGTTACGACGTATCACGTCGATGCACCACCCTTATCCGCTGCTGCGGGGCGGCGACCACTGCCGCCCGCCCAGATCGTAGCGGGCGCAACGGCTTATGCCCACCGATCCGCCGGGTCAAACCTCGAGTTTCGAATCACGCACAGCCCGCGCCGCGTCAGCCGCGCTGCTTGCCGCTGGGCGGCTCACCGCGCATGAGTTCGGCCAGCGCCTCGCGGTCGGTTACGTCGAGCTTGATGCAGGCACGGTAGAGGTGCCCCTCGACGGTCCGGACCGAGACGGTGAGCCGGTCGGCGATCTGCCGGTTGGTCAGCCCCGCCGCGACCAGATTGGCGATCTCGCGCTCGCGGGCGGTCAGCGGCAACGGCTGCGCGGACTGCCGCAATGCCGGGGTGCTGGCCCCGCCGCACGCCGCCGCCAACCGATTCGCGGTCGCCGCCGACTCCAGCAGGCGTCGTCGGTCGCCGGACCGCTCGTGCGCCGAGGCCGCCTGCGCCGCCGCGTCCGCCGCGGACAGCAACGACCCGATCGCCTCGAATTCCGCTGCGGCGGAGTCCAATCCGGGGCCGTCGTTGGAGGCGACCGCGACCGCGTGCCGGGCCTGCGCCTGGACCAGCCGACCGTCGATGCGGGCCGCGATGTCCGCCAACCGCCCGGCCACGCTGTGGTCGCCGAAGCGGGCCGCGGTGTGCAGCGCCATCGCCTCGATGGCGTGCTGGTTGGAGCGGGCGGCGCCGTCGGCGGCTGCGATGGCCAGCCGGACGGCCGGGGTGACGGTGCCCTCGGCGGCGGCCTGCCAGGCGCGGGCGATGTCGAGTTGCGGTTCGTACACTGCGGAGTGCCGCCCGCCGCGACGATCGGCCTCGGTGATGACCTCCTTGGCCTCGGCGGCGCGGCCGAGCGCCGAATACGCTTCCGCCAGACGCACTCTCGCGGGGAACATCCACGCCGCGGCGCCCTCGGCGGTCAGCGCGGCCAAGGCCTGCTCCAGATTCTCGACCCCGTCGGGGAACCGCCCCCGGGCGACATCCACGGTGCCCTGCAAGATCTTCGACAGCCCCCAGGCCAGGTACTGACCGGGCGCCGAATAGCCGAAGTGCGACGAGGCGCACCGCTGGGCGGCCTCCAGATCTCCGGTGAAGGTCAGCGCCAGCACCTCGGCGTGCGTGGACATGAACCGGTTCAGGCCGTCGATGTGCGATTCGACCTCGTGCCCGCGGGCCGCGTAGGTGCGGGCCGCCTCGCCGCGACCCATCAGCGCCAGCGCCAAGCCGCCGCCGAACGACGCCCACCACACCGCCCACGGCGGCGATTCGCCATCCGACATCACCGTGTCGGCGTCGATGAAGGCGTCCTCCAAACGGTTTTCGTTGACCGCGCACGCGGACGACAGCCCCCGCAGCGTCAGCGCCAGCTTCGGATGCGCGACCTTGTCGCGCACCAGGGCCAGCACCTCGTCGGCGCGGTCGGCGTCCCCCATCGACCACAGCAGGTTGGACACCCGGGTGCTGCCCCAGCGCACCAGTTGCAGCTCGTTGAGCTGGTCCGGGTCGAAGCTGGCCAGGGTGCGCTCGGCCTCGATACGGTGCCCCTGGTAGAGCAGCGCGCGGGCGAGCAGGTCTGCGGACTCGACACCGCCGCGGCGCTCCACGGCCGCGCGGGCGAACCGCTCGCCGAGCGGGATGTTGGCCAGCCCGATGGCGTCCGCGGCCGCCGCCTCGAACAGTTCCAGATCGGCGGATTTGTCGCTGTCCAAAGCCAATTCGGCGAGCCGGATGCGATCGGACGCGGATTTGATCGGCCGCTCCCGCAGCGACGAGTACAGCCGCCCGCGCAACCGGCGGGCCGACGCGATGCCCAGCCGCCGCCGGATCACCTCGCCGAACAGCGGATGGTTGTAGCGCACCAGCAGCTGGTGGGAATTCTCGACAATCCTTACCAGGCCGCGAGTTTCGGCCGCCTCGACCGCTTCCTCACCCGCCAGCTCGGCGAGCACGTCCAGATCGATCGGCTCGCAGAAGGTGAGCAGCTCCAGCACCCGCAGCACGTCCTCGGGCAACTGCTCGACCCGATCCTCCAGCAGCGCAGCCAATTCCGAGGTGACGGCGGCCCGCCCGCGCAGCTGCCACACGCCGTTGACCTGCTTCAGCGTGCCGACTTCCAGCGCGCCCTCCACCAAATGCCTTAGGAACAGGGCATTTCCGCCCGACGACTCCCACATCAGGTTGGCGGTGAAACCCTCCAGCTGCCCGCCGAGCATCGACTCGACGAGTTCGACGCTCTGCCGTTCGCTGAAGGGGGACAGGTCGATTCGCAGCAGGTGGCCGTCTTTCCACAGCGAGGTCACCGCGTCGGGCACCTGCACCCCGCTGCGCACGGTGCACACGATGCGCGCCGCCTTGTCGATGGCCAGCTGCAACAGCAGCGTCGCCGACAACTGGTCCAGCAGGTGGGCGTCGTCGACACCGATGATGGTGTGCCCGTCGGCCAGCAGCGCCTCGCGCGCCGCGGCCATGAACGTCACCGGATCGTGCGCGGTGTAGACGCCGACCATGTGGGCGAACACGCCGAGCGGGATGCTGCGGGCGGATTCGGTCCCCGCCACCCATCTGATGTTCCCGCCCACCGCGGCCGTCGCCTGGCGCGCCAGCGTCGTCTTCCCGACGCCGGCGTCGCCGGTCAGCACGGCGCCGACGAATTCGGTACCGGTGAGTGCCGCGCGGATCGACTCGAGTTCGTTCCCGCGTTCGATCATCGGCCAATTCCGAGGCATGCGAATTACTTTAGTGCCTCAGCGATCGTGGGCGGCGCGAACCAAGCCCGAACGGACCGTGCCAGATCCAGGGTGAATGTTCACCTGCTATCAACGGCCCGGACGACCATACGCCTGCAATTGGTCAACCGACCATGCCATCCGCTGTCAGCTCGGCGGGATCGGCGGGGTGGGCGGCGAACCCGCGGCGTCGGGCGGCAGAGTGTTGGGCGGCATTGGGAATTGCGCGGCTCCGGGGAAGGGTTGTGCTCCCGGTCCGGGCCCGCCCTGCGGCCACGGCGGCACACCGGGCGGTGGGTTCGTCGGCCGGTAAGGCGCCGGCCGTGGCGACGCCGAGGGGGCGGGTAGCAGTAGTGCGACAACGGCAGCCAGATTCGTCAGGAACGCCAGGGCGATGAGCCATCGGCCGCCCTCGAGAGCCTCCTCGAGCCCCCCGTCGGGCGACCACCCTCGGCTTCCGCCGATCAACATTATGGCGGCATGCAGGAACAATCCGCCGGTGCCGAGCCCTGCCAGCGTCCGCGCCGTCGGCTGGTCTTTCACCAGCAGCATGACCGTACCCGTCACGGCCGTCAGGGCCGCCACGGCCAGGGCCACCAGGGAAAGATCGGAATCATAGGGCCAGTGCCGAGCCGACACCACGAAAGGCTCGGCGATATCCGCGACCACGGTCGAGATCAACGCGACGAGCGCCACCACGGTCGCGGCGGATCGCCGACTCGTCCGGGGCGCCGCCGGATACGCCGGAGGGGGCGGTGCCCAGGGCATCTGCTGCGGCACCGGGTGGCCGGGATGTGGGGGCGGTCCCGACATCCCGGCCCGATACGGATCGACCATTTGCGGCTCCCCCTGTGGATCGGCGACTCTCGCAGCCTAGAGGGTCCCGGAATGTCCCCGCAGGCGCGCAGCCCGAAGTCCCTCAGCCGCAAGGCAACTGGAAGATCGCTATGCCCAGACCTGTTCGATCGGCGTGGCCTCCGACGGCGGCGGGGTGGGAATGCCGCCCGGCGTGCGGGAGAACCGCGGGGCCGGGGCGTGCTGCACGACGCCGTCGATCTCCACCAGCGACTCGCGGGCGGTGATGTGCTCGTTCGCGGTCGCCTCGGTGAGCGTGAGGACCGGAGTGACGCAGGCGTCGGTGCCGTCGAAGACGGCTGCCCACTCGTCGCGGGTCTTCGTCTTGAACTTCTCCGTGAACAGCTTGCGCAGTTGATCCTGGCCGTTCGGGTCGATCTGCGCGGGCAGGCCCTCGGGCTCGATCTCGAGGCCCTTCAGGAACTCGGCGTAGAACTGGGGCTCGATGCAGCCGACCGCCATGTACTTGCCGTCGGAGGTCTCGTAGGTGTCGTAGAACGCCATGCCGGTATCGAGCAGGTTGGTGCCGCGCTCGTCGGACCACAGGCCCACCCCGCGCATGCCCCAGATCATGTGCGACAGCGACAGCGCGCCGTCGATCATCGCGGCATCGATGACCTGCCCCTTACCGGAACTCTGCCGCTCCACCAGCGCCGCCAGGATGCCGAACACCAGGAACATCGAGCCGCCGCCGAAGTCGCCGACCATGTTCAGCGGCGGCACCGGCCGCTCACCTTTGCGGCCGATGGCGTTCAGCACGCCGGTCAGCGAGATGTAGTTGATGTCGTGGCCCGCGCGGTCGGCGAGCGGGCCGTGCTGGCCCCACCCGGTCATGCGGCCGTACACCAGGCGCGGGTTGCGTTCCAGGGCCGCGTCGGGGCCCAGGCCCATGCGCTCGGTGACGCCCGGCCGGAAGCCCTCGATCAGCACATCGGCCTTCTCGATCAGGCCCAGCACCCGCTCGATGTCGGCGGCGTCCTTGAGGTTGGCCTCGACGATCGTGCGGCCACGCCACTGCGGGCGCTCCATGAACCCCGGCAGCATGCCGGGCCGCTGCACCCGCACCACGTCCGCGCCCAGATCCGCGAGCAGCAGCGCCGCGTGCGGGCCGGGGCCGATACCGGCCAGTTCAACAACTCGGATGCCCGCCAGCGGGCCCTGCTTCGTGGCTGCGGATGGAGTGCTCACGCCCTACCTCGGTTCGTCGTCGATCCCGTTCTACCGGAGCACAGCCCGGTATTGTCAGTATGACAATAACGTCGGAGGTGACGACGACAGGGTGCCGCCGCCCGCGGCCTACTCGATCACCGGCAGCGGAACGGTATCGGCGGGCGCGGGTTTCGGTAGATCGCGGCGGTCGAGCCGCAGCGTCGGCGGCTCCCCGGTCCGGATCGGCAGCGTGGGCGCGGGTTCCTCGTGGGCCGCGCGCACCTTCACCGGCAGCCGGTAGAAGGCGCGGGCGTTGTCCTCGAGCACCTTGTACATGTCCGTGCCGACGGCATCGGCGATCAGTTCGATATCCGAATCCCGGAACGGCCGACCGGCGCGGGTGCCGGGCAGGTCGGAGCCGAACATCAGCGCGCCGGGGTTCACCGTGTGGATCCGCCGCATCGCCGACACCACGTTCATCGACACCCGGCCGAATCCCGACGCCTTCACCCGGGCGCCCCGGTCGACCAGGTTCAGCAGGTACGGCAGGCAGTCGTCGGACATACCCATGTGGTCGATCGACAGCGCCGGCAGTTTGGAGATCACCGGCTCCAGCGAACCCAGCATCGACCCGTCGATGTACAGCTCGACGTGCCAGCCGGCGATGTCGTGCGCCCGCAGCGCCGCCATGGTCAGCGTCACGATGTCGCCGGCAGCTCGCTTGAGGTTGAACCGCAGCGCGCGCACGCCCGCCCGGTCCAGCTCGGCGATCTGTTCGTCGGAGGCATCGGGATCCGGGTTCAGCACACCCACCCAGTTCGGCCCGAGTTCGGCCAGCGCGGCCCGCATGAAGCCGGTATCGGTGCCCTGGAACGACGCGCTGACCACGGCGCCACCGTCGATGTCGAAGCGCGACATGCGCTTTCGATAGTCGGCGATGGTGTAGGGCCGCGGCAGGTAGCCCTCGTTCTCGCTCAGCGGGAACCGCGGATCGATGAGGTGGACATGGGCATCGAACACGTGATCAGCATGCCTCACAACGGTGACGAATGCGTAAGCCGTGGTAACGGCCGTGCGTTTGTCTCAGGCTTTGTGCGGTTCGCTGGCGGCGAGCATCTCGTGCCGCTCGACCACCTTGACGCGCTCGCGGCCCTGCGGCTCGCCGAGCGACCGCTCGTGCGCGTCCAGCCGGTACCAGCCCGCCCAGGTGGTGAACGGGATGCCCTTCTCCTCCAGCCACGTGGTCACGGCCTCCGGCTCGCGCTCGGCGGCGGGGGTGAAGTTCGCGGCGTCGTCGAGCAGACAGGCGATGGTCTCGTTGGCGTCGCCCTTGGTGTGGCCGATCAGGCCGACGGGGCCGCGCTTGATCCAGCCGGTGACGTAGGTGGCGGGCACGAATCGCTGCGCCGGATCGTCGGCGTTGTCGTCGGCGAGGACCCGGCCCGCCTCGTTCGGGACGGTGCCGGCCTGCTCGTCGAAGGGCAGCTGCGGGATGTTCTGCGACAGGTAGCCGACGGCCCGGTACACGGCCTGGACGTCCCACTCGTTGTAGTCGCCGGTGCCCTTCACGTTGCCGGTGCCGTCGAGCTGGGTGCGCTCGGTGCGCAGCCCGACGACCTTGCCGTCCTCGCCGAGGATCTCGTGCGGCGATTCGAAGAAGTGCAGGAACAGCTTGTGCGGCCGATTGCCGACGTCGCGGATCGCCCACTGCTCCAGCGTGTTGCAGACCATGTCGACCTGCTTGGAGTGGCGGCGGGCGGCCTCGGAGCCCTCGTCGTAGTCGATGTCCTCGGGGTCGACGATGACCTCGATGGTCGGCGAGTGGTCCAGCTCGCGCAGCTCCAGCGGCGTGAACTTGGCCTGCGCGGGACCGCGGCGGCCGAACACGTGCACCTCGAGCGCCTTGTTGTGCTGGAGGCCCTCGTAGACGTTCGGCGGGATCTCGGTCGGCAGCAGTTCGTCGCCGGTCTTGGCGAGCACGCGCGCCACGTCGAGCGCGACGTTGCCGACGCCCAGCACGGCCACCTTCTCGGCGTCGAGAGGCCAGGAACGCGGCACGTCGGGGTGGCCGTCGTACCAGGAGACGAAGTCGGCGGCGCCGTAGGAGCCGTCCAGATCGATGCCGGGCACGGGCAGGGCACGGTCGGCGTTGGCGCCGGTGGAGAAGATCACCGCGTCGTAGAACTGCCGCATGTCCGACAGGGTGATGTCGGTGCCGTAGTCGATGTTGCCGAGCAGTCGTACCTGCGGCTTGTCGAGGACCTTGTGCAGTGCGGTGACGATGCCCTTGATGCGCGGATGGTCGGGAGCGACCCCGTAGCGAATGAGCCCGAACGGTGCGGGCATCCGCTCGTACAGGTCGATGCTCACCTCGGCATCGGACTTCATCAGGGCGTCGGCGGCGTAGATTCCGGCCGGTCCGGCGCCCACGATCGCAATGCGCAGTGGGTTGGTCGCACTGTATTCCGTCATTCTTACGCGCACCCTCTGGTAGAGAACTCTGTCGTCATGTACTCAGCCGCGTTGTTCAGCCGTCCTTCTTAGCTTAGGCTAAGTTGACGCATGGGCCGGGCCGCACCCCGCCGATCCGACATCCGCTCGATGCTGCTTCGTTGCTGTCCGGGATGTGGTCCGGACCCGGCCTGGGCCGGGCATTCTGTTGAGTCTATCGGTGGTCGTCGTGATCGTTATTCCCGGGATCCGCCGGGAAATGCCGATGTGATCTGCGGCACTCCGGCCCACCAGGGATGATCGACGCATGACCGACGCCGACGAGCCGACCCCGATCGACCAGCGCGACAGCATCAAGTCCCCGGTCCCGTTCCTGGCGGCCGCGGTGGTGGCGGTGCTGGTGCTCGCGGGCATCGTCGCGCTCGCGCTGACCCGGCCGGCTGAGAAGAATCTCACAGACGCCGACCGAGTCGCGATCGCGGCGCGCGATTTCGCCACCGCGCAGGCGGATTCGAATGCCGACCGCCGCGCCACGACCGCCTGCCGCGGCTTCGATGCCGCCCGTTCGCCCCTGGGGCCGGACGCCGTCGGCAAGGAGGTCGAGATCGTGAAGGTCGCCGACACGGCCGTCGAGGGCGACCACGCCCGGGCCGCGGTGACCAGCCGGATCGACGGCCGCGAAACCACGTCGACCTGGAGTTTGACCCGTGCCGACGGCACCTGGCTGGTCTGCGACCGGCCGTGAACGGAGGTTTGACATGCGACCTCGTGACCGGGCACTCTCAATTTCAGGTCATGAGCGCCAGCGCCAAGCCCCGGCTCGCTGGTCGGCAACCCTCCTCCGCGGTGGGGTGCTCCGGGTGACGACCTGGCCACGCATCGGTGTCCTCACGGTGCGGCAAGTGCGGATTCTCAGGAGGTGCGAGAAGTGAGTTATGCGGGCGACATCACCCCGAAGCAGGCGTGGGATCTATTGCGCGACAATCCCGATGCGGTTCTGATCGACGTGCGGACCGAGGCCGAGTGGCGGTTCGTCGGGGTGCCGGACACCAGCTCGATCGATCGGCCGACGGCGCTGATCGAATGGGTCGACGGGACGGGCGCGCCCAACGCGGCGTTCGTCGATCAGCTGAAGCAGGTGCTGGCCGAGCGGGATCCGGACGGCGACGCCCCCGTGATCTTCCTCTGCCGGTCGGGGCAGCGCTCCATCGGCGCCGCGACCGCGTCGACCGCGGCCGGTTTCGCACCGTCGTTCAACGTGCTCGAGGGCTTCGAGGGTCCGCTGGATCCGCAGGGGCATCGCGGCGGCGCGGGCTGGCGCGCCCTCGGACTCCCGTGGCGGCAGTCGTGATCACGGGCGGCGCGTTCGACAAGCCGCTGCCCGAGGGCGTGGGTCCCGCGACCCTGAGCGTGCGCGGCGGGCTGCGGCGGTCCGGGTTCGAGGAGACCGCCGAGGCGCTGTACCTGTCCTCCGGTTTCGTGTACGAGAGCGCCGAGGCGGCCGAGGCCGCGTTCACCGGCGACGTCGAGCATTTCGTCTACTCGCGCTACGGCAACCCGACGGTCGCCATGTTCGAGGAGCGGATGCGCCTGATCGAGGGGGCCGAGGCGTGTTTCGCGACCGCCAGCGGCATGTCGGCCGTCTTCACCGCGCTCGCGGCGCTGCTGGGCGAGGGCGATCGGCTGGTGGCGGCGCGCAGCCTGTTCGGGTCCTGTTTCGTGGTCTGCAACGAGATCCTGCCGCGCTGGGGCGTGGAGACCGTGTTCGTCGACGGCGAGGATCTCGACCAATGGGAGGAGGCGCTGTCGCAGCCCACCCAGGCCGTGTTCTTCGAGACGCCCTCCAACCCGATGCAGACCTTGGTCGACGTCCGGCGGGTGTCCGAGCTGGCGCACGCCGCGGGCGCGAAAGTGGTGCTGGACAACGTCTTTGCCACCCCGCTGCTACAGCGCAGCCTGGATCTGGGCGCCGACATCGTGGTGTATTCGGGCACCAAGCACATCGACGGCCAGGGCCGGGTGCTGGGCGGCGCCATTCTGGGCCCGCACGACTACATCGACGGCCCGGTGAAGCATCTCATGCGGCACACCGGCCCGGCGCTGAGCGCGTTCAACGCCTGGACCCTGCTGAAGGGGCTGGAGACCATGCCGCTGCGGGTGCGCCAGTCCGCGGAGTCGGCGCTGCGGGTGGCCGAGTTCCTGGAGCGGCATCCCGCCGTGTCCTGGACGAAATATCCCTTCCTGCAATCACATCCGCAGTACACGCTGGCGCGGGAGCAGATGTCGGCGGGCGGTACCGTCGTCACCTTCGAACTCGCGTCCGGCAGCGGTGACGACGCGGCGAAGAAGCGCGCGTTCGAGGTGCTGAACCGGCTGCGGGTCGTCGACATCTCCAACAATCTCGGCGACGCCAAGACCCTGATCACGCATCCGGCCACCACCACCCATCGGGCGATGGGGCCGGAAGGCCGTGCGGCCGTGGGGATTACCGACGGCGTGGTGCGGATCTCGATCGGCCTGGAGGACGTGGAGGATCTGCTCGGGGATCTGGAACAGGCGCTGAGCTGATCGGAAGTCCCAGTCGGCGTCCTCGGTCTGCTGCTCGAAGTGCATTGACAGTATGCTGTCAAATATGACAGCATACTGTCATGATGAAGACAGTGCACATGGCCGTTTACGACACGTTCGCCGATTGGGAGGTCGGGCACGCCACCGCGCACATCAACCGGTCGCTGTGGCAGCGCGAGCCGGGGGCCTGGCAGGTGCGGACGGTCGGCGCGACGCTGGATTCGGTCGTGTCGGCGGGCGGGATGCGGGTCGTTCCGGATATCACGCTGGAGGAGCTGTCGTCGGCCGACAGTGCGATGCTGCTCCTGCCGGGCGCCGACACGTGGGTCACGGGCGATCTGACCGCCTTCGGCCGCAAGGCGCGCGAATTCCTGGCGGCGGGCGTGCCCGTGGCGGGGATCTGCGGGGCCACCTTCGGTTTGGCGACGGAAGGGCTGCTCGACGACCGTGCGCACACCAGTAACGACGCGAGTTTCCTTGCCATGAGCGAGTATTCGGGCGGCGCGCGCTATGTCGCCGAGCCTGCGGTGACGGCCGGAGATCTCATCACGGCCACCGGTACTCGGCCGGTCGACTTCGCGCGGGCGGTGCTGGCGCGGTTGGATGTCTACGAGCCGCACGTGCTCGACGCCTGGTACGCGCTCTACGGGAACAACGATCCGCAGGGCTTCTACACGCTGGCCGAGTACGAGCAGCAGCGTGCGGTGCCCGAGACCGCCGCGCGCGGATGACCCGCACCGACCAGGACCTGTTCGCCACCGCGGCGGTCACCACCTTCAAACTGAACGGCCAATTCCTCGCCGTCGCAGAGGAATTGGCCCGTCCCGCGGGCATTACCGTGGCATGGTGGCAGGTCTTGGGCGCCATCCTGCGCGAGCCGCTACCGGTCGCCGGAATCGCCCGGGAGATGGGCCTCGCCCGCCAGAGCGTGCAACGCATCGCAGATCTGTTGGTAGCCAAGGGTTTCGCCGAGTACCACCCCAATCCCGCCCACCGTCGCGCCAAACTGGTCGCCGTCACCGAGGCCGGTCACAATGCCGTCCGCCGCATCAACCCCCAGCATGCCGACATGGCGAAACGCCTTGCGGCGGAACTGGGTACCGAGCGGCTGGCACAGATAGCCGACGCCCTCACCGACCTGTCCGCCGCCCTGGACCGCCTCGAGCAGAGCAGGAGTGACGTATTCCTTGTCTTTCCGAAGTAACCATTCACCGTACCGGAATTGACTAGGGTCCCTAGGCTCCTGACCGACTGGTCGGCCTACCTAACCGTTCCGACAACGAACTATCTAGAGTCTATTGTCTCGCGTATTAACTCGACCCATCGTGCAAGGGACTGTGGAGGGGATTCGATTTCCTTGAGCCGTTGTAACACTGCTTCCAGGAACTCTGTTGTAGTGGCGCGGATATCGTTGTCAGACCATGCCAGAACGTGGCTCATCAGCTCCGTTGGAGATTCAATGATGGTTAGATGAACGCCAAGTATCAGATGTGCGTACTCGCCTAATTCATGGATGCTCAACGGTACGTGTTCCGCCGAGAAAACTACAATAAAGGCTCTACTAATGTTTGCTTCAGCGCATGCTTTAATGAAGTTTATGACCTCATGCTTCGGCACAGGCTTAGCTCGGACTTCAACTGATAGTACCGGTGAATCGGCAATGTATGCCTGAACGTCACCAGGTAAATCCCGAGAAGGGTCATTTAATGCGCGAGATCGAATATGCTTATGTCCTACGTCGAATGCGGCTGCGACCAAGGCTTGTGATCGGCGAGGCTTATCAATTGCATCAGCAATGAATTGCTCACTAATTTTCAAAACATCCCACGCCGTAACCACTCCTTTGGGTGCGGCGTAAATTTCGACCCGCGCCTCTTCTTCGATGCCGACTCTGATAAATGCAGCCAAGGCATTTTCGGCCTCCGCCTGATTCATGTGTTCGAGCTTTGCTAATTGCTCGACAAACACCTCAAACTCTGTCGGATCTCTGACTCGGCTAATTACCGACATATGGTCGTACCTGAAGAATGGTTGATTGTTAAGTGGTTCTCTAGTCGTTGTTCGAATAGAGAATCCTAGTTCCTGTGATAATCGAACCAGCACGCCATGGCCAATGCCGCGCTGGCTATACGTTCTTTCGCCGTAGCTTATCTTGATGGAAAGCGGATCTACCCTCGCGTCTGTCGCCTTGGCCAGCAACGCGGTTCCGAGAGCAGGGGTGTACGTTTTAGCTGGCATGGCGAAGGTTCGCCTGGAAAATTCTTCCCACTCGGAAGGCACCAACTGATTTGAGATGGCCCTTTCAAAGGCGCGGCGGAGAACAGCTTCGGCAGCAGTCTTTGATACCTGAATTGGCATACTTAGCTCGCAATATATAAAGTCATGCTTATGATAAGGAGAAGTGGAGTTGTTCGGCTATATTCTGACGGCACTCTGCGTCATCGGTATTGATGTAGCCTAACTGCTGCATCAACGATCTGACAACAACTTTGCCAAGCTCAACCGGCACGGCGTTGCCGAGTTGGCGTTGTGCGTCCGATCGTGTTCCGACAAGCTGAAATTCATCTGGAAATGTCATCAATCGCAGCATTTCGGGAACTCTCAGTCGGCGTGCCCTGGGTTTGCCATCTTCACCTGGCAGGTTTTCCCAATGAAACGGCCCCACCCATGGCCCAGGTTGGGCCTGCAGCGTTGTCGATGGCCTACTGGGGTCAAGGCGCAAGAGAAAGGTCCAGTATCTACTGCGCCACTTGAAAACGTTGCGCCCACCATAGCGATCTGAATGCCACAAATAATTTTGTCCAGGAGGCACCTCTGCGGCCAACTCGCCAAATTCCCCCTCTACAAGCTCGCCGGATTCCGGGGTTCCTGGTAAAAGATTTCCAATAACTTCTCTGGCGGAGATGTAGGGAAGCTTTGTTGGATCAACAATGCGATCTCGTTCGCTCCAGCCGGAATGCGTTGCAGCAGGAAATCTAAAGGGCTTCCCGTCGCGGCGCCCAACGACGAAGACGCGCCGCCGGAGTTGCGGGACGCCGTAATCGGCGGCAAGTAGCACTTTCCATTGCGGATTGTAGCCAAGTTGTGTCAGAGATTTAAGAAGTCGACCAAATTGCTCTTTGTGGGTTTTGTAGGTCAGTCCCTGGACATTTTCAAGTATGAATGCCTCTGGTCGAGATTCGCGGACTATCCTGACATAGTCGTCTAGAAGTGATGCGTTGGGATCTCGGCTCTCCCTCTTCTCTTCAAGCCAGAATCCTGACTTGCTGAATGGAGTACACGGAGGCCCTCCGACGACCAGAACAGGCTCGCCGACGCTAAGGTTCCCTTTATCAAGAAGTTCATCGGTTTCAGTAGTCCGAATATCTCCACATAGCGTCTCCGTCTCGGGAAAGTTTTTGCTTAGCGTCGCAAGCGCAGCCGCGTCATAGTCTGTTGCTACCGCAACTCGGAGTGGCCGTGAAGCATCGCAACCTTCCACGGCCAGGTCAAGACCACCAGCACCGGAGAACAGGCTCACAACGGGCAGCTGCACCCCCATAGCACACTCCCATCTTCTCGACAAGCAAGCATAATGCTTGAGATAAATCAAGACCTCGGCCCGAAGCGGGCCTCATCGGATATCATGGCAGACGGCAATCCTAACCGTCTGCACCGACACGTATGGGCATCGATCCACGAACGGTCTGATCGTCGCTCCTAGAATCCGTCAGTCGACACGGTGGCCTTACATGTAGGTCGATCGAGCCCAGACCCGAACAGGGTAAAGTCGTCACGATCCATAAGGCTCGCTACAGCGGACCACTTGGCCGTGTGTCGCCTGCCACGACTTTGCGGGCTCCGCGTTTCGAACACTAACTGACAAACCTCCGCTCGTCCCGCCAGGATGAGCGGCGTTCTACCTGGTCGCAGCGTATGTGACTTCACCAGCGTGACGCTGTATCGGTCGCCTTGTCAGGCGGAGAACGGGTTGGAGGTGCGGCCTACCAGGTCGGCGACGGAGTCCACGACCGCGGTGGGGCGGTAGGGGTAGTGCTCGACCGAGGCCCGGGTGGAGATGCCCGAGGTGACGAGGATGGTGCGCATACCGGCCTCCAATCCCGCGATCACGTCGGTGTCCATGCGGTCGCCGATCATGACCGAGGACTGGGAGTGGGCGCCGATGCGGCGGAGGGCCGAACGCATCATCAGCGGATTGGGTTTGCCGATGTAGTACGGGTCGCGGCCGGTCGCGCGGGTGATCAGGGCGGCGACCGAACCGGTGGCGGGCAGCAGGCCCTCGCGAGACGGGCCGGTCGCGTCCGGGTTCGTCGCGATGAAGCGGGCGCCGCGCTCGACCAGCCGGATGGCGGTGGTGATCGCCTCGAAGGAGTAGGTGCGGGTCTCGCCGAGGACCACGTAGTCGGGGTCGCTGTCGGTCAGGACGTAGCCGATCTCGTGCAGCGCCGTGGTGAGTCCCGACTCGCCGACCACATAGGCGGTGCCGCCGGGCCGCTGCTCGTCCAGGAAGGTCGCGGTGGCCAGGGCCGAGGTCCAGATCGCCTCGGCCGGAATGTCCAGGCCGGTGTGCCGCAGCCGCGCCTGCAGATCGCGCGGGGTGCGGATGGAGTTGTTGGTGAGCACCAGAAACGGGACCTCGGCCGCCTGCAACTCCGTCAGGAACTTGTCGGCGCCCGGCACCAGATGGTCCTCGTGCACCAGCACGCCGTCCATATCGGTCAGGTAGGACAGAATGGGCTCGTCGTCGGCAGTCACCACTCAATTCTGACAGCGCCTCGCCAACCCCGCTCCGCGCGGGCTCTCGGTGGAGGCAACTTATCCGCAACCCGCGTCGTCACGGTCGTTCGCGCATGTGCCGTGAGCGCTGACTAGTGTCGGAGAAGGCCGCGCGAGAAGCGCTGGGGAATGGCCGATGGCAGCCCGGCGCTGCACTCGGTCGACGGGGCCCCGCCCCACAGCACGCAAGCGACGAACAGGAGTGGCGCAGTGAGTGGACTCAAGCTCGGGTACAAGGCGTCGGCGGAACAGTTCGGCCCCCGGGAGCTGGTGGAGCTCGGGGTTCTGGTCGAGGAGCACGGACTCGACAGCGCCACGGTCAGCGACCATTTCCAGCCGTGGCGGCACGAGGGCGGGCACGCGCCGTTCTCGCTGGCGTGGATGACCGCGGTCGGCGAGCGCACCAAGCGGATCCAGCTCGGCACCTCGGTCCTGACCCCCACCTTCCGCTACAACCCGGCCGTGATCGCGCAGGCCTTCGCGACCATGGGATGTCTGTACCCCGACCGCATCATGCTCGGCGTCGGGACCGGCGAGGCGCTCAACGAGATCGCCACCGGATACAAGGGCGAATGGCCGGAGTTCAAGGAGCGGTTCGGGCGGCTACGGGAGTCCGTCGACCTGATGCGTGCCCTGTGGACCGGTGACCGGGTGAGCTTCGAGGGCCAGTACTACAACACGGTCGGCGCCTCCATCTACGACGTGCCCAAGGGCGGCATCCCGATCTACGTCGCCGCGGGCGGTCCGCTGGTGGCCAAGTACGCGGGCCGTGCCGGTGACGGTTTCATCTGCACCTCCGGCAAGGGCATGGACCTCTACACCGAGAAGCTGATGCCGGCGGTCACCGAAGGCGCGGCCAAGGCCGGTCGCACGGTGGACGACATCGACCGCATGATCGAAATCAAGATCTCCTACGACACCGATCCCGAACTCGCACTGGAGAACACGCGCTTCTGGGCCCCGCTGTCCCTGACCGCCGAGCAGAAGCACTCCATCACCGACCCGATCGAAATGGAAGCCGCCGCCGACGCCCTCCCCATCGAGCAGATCGCCAAGCGCTGGATCGTAGCCAGCGACCCCGACGAGGCCGTATCCCTCATCAAGCCCTACATAGACGCAGGCCTGAACCACCTCGTCTTCCACGCCCCCGGCCACGACCAACGCCGCTTCCTCGACCTCTTCCAGCGCGACCTCGCCCCCCGCCTGCGCGCGCTGTAGCCCGAGCGCCGGTCGCCGAAACCCTTGTCGGCGACCGGAACTCCGATCTCTCCACGGCTGGTCCGCGACTGCAAGTAAGGTTCGTAACGGTACGCGCATCTGTTATGTACACAGCATCGCCGGAAAGCGCGGTCCGTGAGCACCGGCATATTCACATCATTCAGGCCCTACTCGGCGTTGTATCTCGCGGGCAATGTCCTCGGCAGATGCACCGGTCACGATGGTGTCGCTGTCGGTGACTTCGATGACGTATCTGCCGCCTGCTCGGGTGTTCCCGCTGACATCTATCCAGCTGATGTAGGCGGACGGATGCGGGCGTCGGGCGTGTAGACCACGGTCGACGCGTAGGTAGCCCTGGGCTGTACGTGGTACTCGAAGCAGGAGACGTATGCGTTCTTCGACGGGGCGCTGGCCGACATCGTTGCGCAGCCACGAACTCGGTGGTTCCTCACCACGCACGCGTGGGGTGTAACCGGCTAGCCTTCCCAGCGCGCCGGCGGGAACGGAGGGCATAGTGGCGGCGACATGCTTGCCGAGTAGGTGTCGGCTGGTGACAACAAGTTTGATATCACCACCGAAATCCATTGTGCGGCCCGGTTTTTGGTACAGGATCACCCCGAGATCACCAGCGGCAGCGGCATGCGAGCGCACGCGGCGGTCTTCCTCGTGAAACCATCCGTTGCAGATGATGCGAAGGTCGGGGTTGGCTAACAACCGTAGCGGCCCAGTCAGGTCCGGATCGCCGTAGCGTGGGTAGCGCGCGCTGATCTGGGCGCGCAGCTGCTCGTATTCTGTTGCAGTGGTCGGTGTCTCGACGATGCTGATCGGATGTGGATAGTCGCCCTCCAGGCCGGTTTCCGTCGACCACACATATGCGAATTCGTCCGGAGTGAAGGACCAGGAGGTCTGGGTTTTCACCGAGCGGACCCCGCGCTGGGGTCGTCGTCGTCCATCATTGGTCCAGTACCCGAGATGGTGATATATCGCGGCGTCTCATCGCTGGTAGAGGTGTCGGTGTTCTCTTGGCCGGTTGTGGGATCGCTGCTGCGCGAAACGCTTTCGGGAGTAAATGGTGTGGGGGCGACTTCAGGTACCGTGTCTGCGCCGATAACGCCGACCGGCGCCTGTAGTCCTTCTGCCCAGTCGGGTTGAACACGCTTGAGGTAGTCGGGAGTGTAGTGCTCCTGATCCTCCTCATCCCTATCGTTTTTTCGGCCCTGCGCACCGTGCGGCACATGCCCAGGAGCGGCACCGGGTCTTGCTCCAGCCGTGCTGCGTGCCAAGCCTGAGCCGGTCTCGCTGCCGAGTACACCGGGGACCCCGAGGCCGGATATACCCGGCCGCTGGGTTACGGGGCCGCCAAGTTGGGACACTGGCGGGCCGGATCCACCCGATCGACTGCCGGAGCCACCGGCCGAACCAGTGTTGTCCGGGGCGCCTCCGGTGGCGTTCACGCCCGCTGCGGTTGTCGACGCCGGCTCGGGTCCGGCTCCGTTGGGCAGTAGTCCCTCCGGCAGGCCCAGACCAGTGGGGTTCGTTGCAGCCGGCGAAGTAGGCTGAGAGTCTTGCCCACCGGGTGGTCGAGGAGTCGTAGAGGTCGCGTCCGACGGATCGTTGCCGAGGCCACCGGGCCCGGTGCCACCATTGTTCCAGCCCGCATTCGGCGAGGTGCCGTCGTCCCCACCGGTTGCGTTCGGAACGTCAAGGTAGGCAGGGACATTCGCGCCTGCAGGCGGGAATGTCGGGGTGTAGATGCTCTCGAGTGCGCGGATAGCGTCCTGGCGAGCCTTCTCCCGCTGCGTTTCCGCTTGATCGATGGCCTGCGGATTGGGCAACAACGGCAGAACCGCCTGGCCGGGGTTGTCGGAGGTCGGGGTGAGCGCTACCGAGTTGGGCGGCGGCTGCACCGCTTTGCGTACCGCTTCCGCCGCCCATGCCAGGCCGTCCAAGCGCATGGCGACCGAGTCGAAGACCTGCCCGATCTGGTTGGCTACGCGCGCATACCGGTCGGAGGCGATCTGCGCGGCGTCGGCTGCGGTGCCTTTCCACAGACCGTGTCCGAAGATGTTGTTCATACCGAGTATGAGCGTGAACGTGGACAGGTTCTCCAGCTCGTTGGAGCAGTCGAACCAGGTCTGCCGCATTGTCTGCAGACCTTTCGGATCCAGTCCGCCGAGTCCGTTCACCGCCTCGTACAAAGCTTGGTGCGACATACCCTGGAAGTGGTCGTCGCTACTGGTGTAGGCAGGATCCGTGCCCGCACCGAGATCGCCCAGCTTGCTATCGATCTGGCTGACGCGTTGCTCGGAGGCGCCCAGCTTCTGGGCGAACGGCTGGATACTCGCTTGGATCGCCGCATCCTGGATCTGGGAGAGGATATCTTTCGATGCGGCGGGTGCCGGGACAGCCTCCGGCGAAGGTTGCGGACCGTTCTGTGAGCCCATTCGCCACCCCCCTGAGTGATCCTGTGCCCGTCTCGCTGATCACAGCGTCCAGGGCCGAGATTAACACAGCGGGACAGACACTCTCGATGTCAATCGACCGTCGAACTGGCAGAATCCTTGCAGGCGGCTCTCGCTCGATCGGACGGCCGGTGGGACTGAAGGGGGACAACTCAGCATGCTCAAGGCAGATGTCGACGAGCTGAACAAGCTCGTCACCACGCTCGAGGATATTGCCCAGCAGATCGACAACATCAATGTCCGGACAACCGGCGACCAGGTAGGCGCCGCGCTGCCCGGCTGTGCACTGGGAGCGGTGTGCGCCCAAGCCGGCGAATTCACCGAAGGCGCATGGCTCCGGGTCGCCGAACGGGTCCGCAAGCTTTCCGGACTGGTGAACATGTCGACGCACGTTTTTTCGACCACCGATGAACAGTTCGGACAGATCCTCGATTCGATGGACTTCCACGGACGAGGCGAACACTGATGCCGACCCGTGGTGAGGCCGAGAAGTGGGACATCGGCAAGCTTTCGGCCTGGGCGGCCGAGATCGACGTTGCGATCGGTGCCTACGAAACCCAGCTCGGTCGCATGGTCGCTCAGTTCAACGGTGCGACGTGGGCGGGCACAGCTCGTGACGCCGCGTACAACCGATTCAGCGAGGAGAACACCGAGGGCCGCAAGCTGTCGGAGGAAATCCGAGGTGTCACTGCGGCATTGCGGGCAGCGGCTTCCCGTCTGGCCGATGAGCGACGGATCGTGCTCGGCAAGGTCACCGATGCCGAGAGCGACAAAGAATCGCCACTCGCGCTACAGGTCTCGGACCGGTGGGAAGTCCAGACCAAGCAGGCGTTTCTCAGCGGCAACATCACTCGTGAGGATCTGCAGAAGGTCAAGAACCGGGTCGACCATCACCAAGGGCTGATCAACGCTGCCTACTACAGTTTTGCCGGTGCGATCAGCGAGGTGTCGACCGCTATCACCACCGCTGCGGAACAGGTTCGAACTCGCGGTGATCTGATCGGGAACAGTATTGCCGCTCCTGTAGTCCCTGCCGACACCGGCAAGCTCGGTCGAGAAGACGGCAAAGCCGTTCGTGATGCGGTGTATCCGGACGGGCCGGTCGACAAGGCCGTGCTGGACGAGATCGCCGGCCATCTGCCCCAAGGAGTGCTGAGCGAGCAGGACCTACGGGATCTCGCGGACGGCAAAGACGTCTCGACTGTCCCGGCCGCCACCCAGCAGTACTATCGCGAGTTCTATCAGGGTGCTGGGAAAGAAGGAATTCTCGCGCTCAGCGAGCATCTCGCGAACCAGGAGCAGGCCGGGAACTCGATGGCGGCCGGGCGCAGAGATGCCCTCGCCAACGGGCTCATGCTTGTCTCCAACGAGCGTATCGGCACCGGGCGTAACCCTGATGGCACCCTGCAGTCCCCAGGCAGCTACCAGCAGCTTCCCGAAGACCTGCGCAAGGTCGTATCGACACGTGTCGGTGGCCCCGACGGCAATTCACAGTTCTACCCGACGTCGCCGCCGGAAAATGAACTCACAGCACAGCATCGGTTCTACGATGACAGTCGGCGTTTGAGTGCCCTGGTCGGCGAAGCGAATCCCGGCTATGAACCCGGTACCGAATTCTCTCGCGAGCTCACCCGGCAGGCCGCGCACCTCGGCTGGGCGAGCGGACTGGGCGTACCGGGCGAACCGGGTATGCCGGACAAGTCCGCTACCGAGAGCATCATGCGGGACTACCTCGACATCTCCGGCCGAAATCACGAAGCCATGACCCAACTGCTCACCGGCGAGAATATCCCAGGCTGTCCACCTGTCGATGCTGGATACAATCCCGAAAAGGTCGTCCAGCCTTTGCTCCAGTTCGACTGGGATGACTCGAACGGCAAGCAGCCCCCGCAACTGTTCAATTGGATCGGCGAAAATGCCGTCCCCCATCCGGCTACCGAAGGACACCCGGCAGTCACGCTGGAGGAATCGCGCCTCGCGGGGCACGCGGCCTCGGGACTCGCGGCTGTCCTCACCTCGGATATTGACGGGAAAAAAGGTCAGATCGGTTCCTTCGAGGCGCTCATGAATATGCCGGGTCACGACGATCAGTCGCTTGGTCAGGTAAATCCCGGACTTACCCGGCAGTTGACCGGAGCGATGATCCCCTATCTCGATGCTATTTCATTGGCGCCGGAAAATCCGACACCAGATTTCGAGCTCCGCGGAACCGAGGACCGTAATCTCCAGGCAATTCGGTTGTCAACATTGTTTAACACGGACCAAGTTGCATCCGGCGCATGGAACGGCGCTCTAACCGCGAAGACGAATGAGTATGCTTCCCAATATGCCGGCCTCGGTGATCTTCCCTCGAACGACCGGGACCAGTATGCAAATGCGGCGGGGCGTCTCGTTGCCTACCAAGAGCAGGGCCTCCGCGCCGAAGCATTCGACCGAGGACTGGACGGGCGTCACGCTGAGGAAGACCGAGCCGGAAAAATGAAATTGGGTGTTGACGTCGCCGGTGCCATACTATCGGATACTGTGGGAGAACGGGTCCCGGTAGCCGGAACCGCGATCGACGTAGCTGGCAAGATCATCGCGGATGAAGTCAAGCCAGCGTATCAGTCAATACCTGACAAGCAGCAGAACATAGTCCAGGATGAACTGGACACGCAACGCCACTATGCAATGCTGCGAGCTTTGTCTTCTCAGGATCCCAACTTCTTTCAAAATCCACCGAGTCGAGCCGCTCCGTTCCCTTCGGAATGGCTGGAAAATGGTAGTTTGAAGGACTACAATGACATATTTGGGCCCGATGGTACCGAACGGCGGGCGCGAGAGCTGACCGACTTCCATTCCGCTGCCGACATATGGCTGCAAGGGTACAATATAGACACTCCAGCGTTCGGCAACGCTATCGTGACTCAACGTGAGAATATCGAAAACTATGCGTATTCGACCGACGAGTATAAAAGCACAGTTTTGAAAGGGCATTGATAATGCGACATGCAAAGCTGTTGAAGAGCCTTGCCCTGTTGCTGTGCTGCTCTAGTGTGGTTATTTCTTGCTCCGAAAATTCCGAAGCACCGAGCCCGTCTCAATGGGCCGTATCATTCAGATGGACCGCCGAACAAGATATCGACCTGGACTCGGTGGATGCTCAAATTATCCGCGCCGCCATCGAGAGCAATACTATTGCCGAGTTCTTGAATCCGGACTACGGGTATCCAGGTTGGCGAGACAGTCGTGAGGCGGTAGGTGCGGATGCGAAACAGAATCACCCGGAGTATGAAGGTGTCGGCACCGCATACCTACATATCGTCTCCTATCAATCCCCCGTATCTCGGGTAATGATTGTCTGTAAGGACATGACCGAGACTTCCCGAAAGATCGGCGATGATTATCCACTTCCCGACTTCAATAATCGTAAGGAAGGTCTCGAAGTCATCGCCGTCGATGTGGTAGGCGAATCGCGTCGTGATCCGGACCGTGTCCAGCAGGTAAAGGTGCCGGAAGGTCCAAATATCCCTGGGCCCGGCGGTCGTAGTCCACGGCCGTCGAAGAATGTCTTCTCTCGACATGCCCTCGTGCACTATCAGGGTGACCTCGATAACTACCGCGATCTATGCTTGCCCTGGGCACATGCTCGGTGGGGACGCGATCAGCCGCCGCCTACTGCGCGGACGGTGCACGAGCCGCCCACGATCGAGCCTTTCACACCGGGATGGCCGGAATAAATATCGAGTCAATATTTGGGGATCGTGGACTCGATGATTTCCGCAATTTCTTGCGCATGATCGCACGCCCGCCACTGCGTAAGCGCGCTGGTGCTGTCTACCATCAGATCGATGACCCCGTCGGGTCCTGTCATAACCACGAAACAGGCCTCGCCCTGGGGTTTTTGGTATGTCACTGCAGCGCGCCCGTTGATCTTGATCTCCTGCGCGTTCGAACCTTCGCGTTTTCGAAAATCATCGAGACCGAGGTTGACGGACGAGATTGTCAGCGAACCCACGCCGAGAGATTGGCCTCGTACGAACTCTTTGCGTTCGAAGTCACATCCTATGAAGGCGTATCCTGTGTGGACTTGATCCGCTCGTCTTCTGGTCGCGGGATCGAACCCCGCTCGTTCGACGGTCGCATCTGCTATTTCGACGCAGGGGTCGAAGGAGACGTCCGTGCGCCCTCCACTGTCTTGCGCGGGAGCAGAGCTGACGGTGGCGGCCATACTTGGCCTTTGGCTTGTCGATTCATTGCCGGGTTCAGTTTCATCGTTGCTGTTCGAACAGCCTGCAACCATCAACACAGTGATCGAGAGAAGAAATATTACGTTGCGCGCCGAACTTGTTCCGCATTTCATCAGATTCCTCCGGCGGTGGCAACAGTCTTGATTCGCTCGCCATTGACATGGTCGGCCTCGCTGATGAGCCCACCGGCCCGCAGATATGCCTCCTGTAAACGCATCGCTCCATCGATCAGCTGGTCGATAACCTCGACGCCGCTGATGGCCTTGCCCGAGAAGCCTTGCTGGAGTTCCTGACCTGTTGGAAATCCCCCGAATCCATGCGCCTCGGTCAATTGCAGCAGCTTCTTTCGAACGGCTTGCAGACCGTGAATCATCTTGTCGTAAATCTGGACGGCTTGTCGAACTGATGTCTCGTCGTAGTGGATTGCGCCGGCAGCTGCAGCGTTATTGAACGCCTCAATCTCGGCTTGCCCGAAGTCGATGCTGGGTTCCGCCACCGTTCCCCCTTCAACAGAGTCCTACTGATAGAGGCTATCAAAGCAGCATATCGGTTCTTGCATCTGCGGACCGATGGTGGGTCGAGCATCCGACGGGCGGGCAATCGCGTTAGGCGCGGGTGAGGGCGAAGATTCGTAGGTTGCGGGTGGTGCGGGTGCGGTAGGTGGCGTAGGCGCGGGTGGTTTGGACGAAGCGGGTGAAGATTTCTTCTTTTCGGGCTGGGTCTTCGATCGGGTCGGCGTGGACCGGGATTCGTTCGCCCGCGATGGTGACCGTGGCGGTGGGGTCGGCGAGTAGGTTGGCGGTCCAGGCTGGGTGGTGGGGTTGGCCGAAGTTGCTGCCGATTACGTACAGGGTGTCGCCGTCGTGTACGTAGAGCAGGGGGGAGGTGCGGGGTTGTCCGGATTTTCGGCCGGTGGTGGTCAGCAGGATGATCGGGGCGCCGATGGGGCCCAGGACGGTGTAGCGGCCCGCGGTGCGTTCGAGGACCTTGCGGTCCAGGGGCGTGAGTTTGCGGACTATCAGGGAACCGAGTTTCGATGCCGCGAAAGGACCGGCCATGCGGCCCAGCGGACTCGTTCGCGATCCCCACTGTCTGTCCGGAAACTGTGCCGCCATGCGGGGCATCCTACGGCGGAAGTGCCGACCCGGGACGGCGTAGGTGAACCTGCGCCCGATTCACAAGGCGGACTTCAGTTCTGCCGCGAACTCGTACCCGGCCTTCCAGTCGCCTGAGCGAGGCGGAACGATGACGCGCCGTACACCCGCCGCGGCGTAGGCGGACAGCTGGTCGACGGCCTGTGCCAGATCGTCCGGCGGGGCGGCGACAATGGTGACCGCCGGGACCGGTCGGCCCTGCTCGGCGGACAGCTCGGCCAATTCCGTTGTGAGGGTGGACAATTCGTCGATACTCGGGTTGAGTCCGATCCAACCCTCGGCGTAGGTCGCGGCGCGGCGCAGGGCGGCGGTGCCGTTGCCCGCCACCAGAATCGGCGGGACGGTGGCGCCGGGGGACAGCGTTGCCTCGGTGCCGTCGGGCAGGGTGGCGGGGCGTCCGGCGATGAGGTCCGGGAGTATCGCGAGGGCCTCGTCGGTGCGCCGGCCGCGACCGGCGAAGGGCTGCCCGGCCGCCCGCCAGCCGATGTCGCCGTGCGCCGGGTTGCCCGTGCCGACGCCGAGCACGATCCGGTCGCCGGACAGGTACTGCAGCGTGGCCACCTGCTTCGCCACCCAGGCCGGCGGGCGCAGCGCCAGCAGCAGCACCCCGAACCCGACCTGGATTCGCTCGGTGACCGCGGCCGCCGTGGCCACCACCGCGGTGCTCTCCAGTATCGGCGCGCTGGCGATCAGATGATCGGTCGACCACACCGAGTCCAGTCCCACGTCTTCGGCGAGCCTGGCCGCGGCCCGGACGTCGCCGAGGATGGGACGGTCGGGATCCGGGGTCGACGTGGGCAGGATGGTGCCGATCTCTAGTGCCATGCGGCGTGCAACCATTCGGCGCCACATTCGATTCCGACGCCCGCGACGCCACGATGCGACGGCCGCCGGACTGTGATTTCCGGAAATTTGCTACTTCCCGGTCACCTCGGCGGCGACTCGGTTACTAGGCTCTCGATCATGGCCGATACCGCTCCGTCCACCGTGTACATCGCCTCGCTCGAGGGCGACACCGGCAAGTCGACGGTGGCGCTGGGCGCGCTCCAGCTGCTGTCCGCGACCACGCCGCGGGTCGGGGTGTTCCGGCCGATCATGCGCTCGGCGACGGAACCCGATTACATCCTGGAGTTGCTGCTCGAGCACTGCACCGCCGATATCGACTACGAGCAGGCCTGCGGCGTCACCTACGAGCAGGTGCACGCCGATCCGGACGCGGCGATCAGCGAGATCGTGATGCGGTTCCACGAGGTCGCCAAGGTCTGCGACGCCGTGGTGGTGGTCGGCAGCGACTACACCGACGTGGCCAGCCCCAGCGAGCTGCGCTACAACGGGCGGATCGCGGTCAATCTGGGTGCGCCGGTGCTGCTGGTGCTGCGCGGCTCCGGCCGCACTCCCGAGCAGATCGTCCAGGTCGCCGAGCTGTGCGAGGACGAGCTGGCGCAGGAACACGCGCAGCTGACGGCGATCGTGGTCAACCGCTGCGACCCGGACCGGCTCGACGAGATCGCCGACGCGGTGGGGGCGGTCGGCCCGCCGGTGTGGACGCTGCCGGAGGTGCCGCTGCTCACTGCGCCCACCATGACCGAGCTGCGCGCGGCCATCGACGGCACGCTGTACTCCGGCGACCCGGAGCTGTTGCAGCGCGAGGCGCTGACGGTCATGGTCGGCGGCATGACGGCCGAGCACATCCTGGAGCGGCTGACCGACGGCGTCGCCGTGATCGTGCCCGGCGATCGCTCGGACGCGCTGCTGGCCTTGGTGAATGCCCATGAGGCGGAAGGCTTTCCGTCACTGTCGGGCATCATCATGAACGGCGACATGCTGCCCGACCCGGCGATCGCGCGGCTGATCCAGGGCCTGAAACCGAAGCTGCCGATCCTCACCACCGCACTGGGCACCTTCGATACCGCCAACGCCGCCGCCCGCACCCGCGGCCGGGTGTCGCTGTCGAGCATCCGCAAGGTCGACACGGCACTGGCGCTGATGGAGCAGCGGGTGGACGGCCCCCGGCTGCTGGAACTGGTCGCCGTGCCGCGGGCGTCGGTCGTGGTGACTCCGCAGATGTTCGAATATCAGCTGGTGGAGCGGGCCCGCACGGACCGGCGCCGGATCGTGCTCCCCGAGGGCGACGACGACCGCATCCTGCGCGCCGCCGGCCGGGTGCTACAGCGCAAGATCGCCGACCTGACGATTCTCGGCGACGAGGCCGCGGTGCGCGGGCGCGCGGCCGAACTCAATGTCGACATCGACGCCGCGCAGGTCCTCGATCCGCGGACCAGCGACCTGTGCGGTGAATTCGCCGAGGAGTACGCCGGGCTGCGCGCGCACAAGGGCATGACGGTGGAGCGCGCCCGCGAATTGATCACCGACATCTCCTATTTCGGCACCATGATGGTCTACAAGGGCATCGCCGACGGCATGGTGTCCGGCGCCGCGCACACCACCGCGCACACCATCCGGCCGTCGTTCGAGATCATCAAGACCGAGCCGGGCGTCTCCACCGTGTCCAGCGTGTTCCTGATGTGCCTGGCGGACCGGGTGCTGGCCTACGGCGACTGCGCCGTGGTGCCGGACCCGACGTCCGAGCAGCTGGCCGACATCGCCATCTCGTCCGCGCGCACCGCGGCCCAGTTCGGCATCGAGCCGCGGATCGCGATGCTGTCCTATTCGACGGGCGAGTCCGGCACCGGGGCCGATGTCGACAAGGTGCGCACCGCCACCAAACTGGTGCACGAGCGCGCGCCGCAACTATTGGTGGAGGGGCCGATTCAGTACGACGCCGCGATCGAGCCCACGGTGGCCGACGCCAAGTTGCCGAACTCGGAAGTCGCCGGGCGCGCAACGGTTTTCATCTTCCCTGATCTCAATACCGGCAACAACACCTACAAGGCGGTGCAGCGCAGCGCGGGCGCGGTGGCGATCGGCCCGGTGCTGCAGGGCCTGCGTAAACCGGTCAACGACCTGTCGCGCGGCGCCCTGGTCGCCGACATCGTCAACACCGTGGCGATCACCGCGATCCAGGCGCAGGCCCGGACCCGGTAGGAATGAGCGGCAGATTCCCGGCGTTGCCCGGAACGGAGTTCCGCGGCGGACAGGAGGCGTGCGATGCAGGTCCTGGTGCTCAACTCGGGTTCTTCGTCGATCAAATACCAACTGCTGGACCCGGATTCGGGTGCGGTGGCGGCATCCGGCCTGGTTTCGAGGATCGGCGAGCAGGTCGGTTCGGACACGTCCACGGTCGAACACCACAGTGCCGGGCGCACGCTCGAGCACCACGGCGCGGTATCCGATCACGCGGCCGGGCTGCGGATCGTCTTCGACCTGTTCGCGCGGTCCGGTCAGGATCTGGTCGGCGCGGGTTTGACGGCGGTCGGGCATCGGGTGGTGCACGGCGGTGAGGTCTTCTACCGGCCCACGCTGATCGATGACGATGTGGTGCGCTCGATCGAGGAGCTGTCCGCGCTAGCGCCGCTGCACAATCCGGCGAACGTGACCGGAATCCGGTCGGCGCGTGCGCTGTTGCCCGACGTCCCGCAGGTCGCGGTGTTCGACACGGCCTTCTTCCACGGCCTGCCGGATGCCGCCAAGACCTACGCCATAGATGCGAAAGTAGCTGCCGCGCACGGGATCCGCCGTTACGGGTTTCACGGCACGTCCCACGAGTACGTGTCGGGGCAGGCGGCGCGCCTGCTGGGCCGGGACCCGGAAGAGGTGAACCAGATCGTGTTCCATCTCGGCAACGGCGCCTCGGCGTCGGCGATCCGAGGTGGCCGCGCGGTGGACACCAGCATGGGTCTCACCCCGTTGGAGGGGTTGGTGATGGGCACCCGCTCCGGCGATATCGACCCGGGAATCATCCCGCACCTGGCGCGGACCGCCGGACTGGACATCGACGCCATCGACGACCTGCTCAACCGGAACTCGGGCATCAAGGGCCTGTCGGGCGTGAACGACTTCCGGGAGCTGTTCCGGCTCATCGACTCCGGAGACCGGGCCGCGCAACTCGCCTACGACGTCTACGTGCACCGGCTGCGCCGCTACCTGGGCGCCTATCTGGTGGAGCTGGGCCGGGTCGACGCGATCACGTTCACCGCCGGGGTCGGGGAGAACAATGTCCGGGTGCGCGCCGACGCGCTGGCCGGGCTGGAACGCTTCGGCATTTCCGTCGATCCGGAGCGCAACGCGGCGAAAGATGCTGGGGCGCGGTATATATCGACGGATAATGCAGCGGTCGCGGTGCTGGTGGTGCCCACGAACGAGGAGTTGGCGATCGCGCGAGCGGCAGCCCGTTTGGTGAAGTAGCGGACGCGGTGGGTGGTCGTCTCAGAACCAGGTCTTGGCTCGAATGGCGTTGGCCAGGTCCACCAGGGCGTATCGGTGGGTGCGGCCGGGTGCGGACCGGGCCAGCCCGCGCAGTCCCGTTTCGGCGCCGTGCCGCAGCCCGCGCTCGGTGAACGGCTCGCCGAACAGCGTCGCGCCGGGCGCGGGGGTGTGCCCGGCGTGTAGCCATGCCAGCGCCGAGCCGAGCACCAGCAACCGCATCTGACCGGCGCGGTGTTCGCCCGCCGGCAGCGCCTGCACCCGGGCCGCGGCGACGTGCACCGTCGCCTCGTCGAGTTCGTCCACCGGCACCTCGGTGAGCAGCATCAGCACCGCGGTCATCCGGGCCTCCGTGTAGTGCCGCGAGGCCGCGGGCACCTCGTCCAGCGCCCGGACCGCCTCGGCGACGCGGCCACTCGCCGCCAGCTGCCGGGCCAGCCCGAACGCCGCGCTCACCACGCCGCGATCGGTGCGCCAGACGGTGGCGTAGAACTTCTCGGCATAGCTGCGCCACTGGGCGGGATCGGGCGAATCCCAGTGCTGCAGAAAGAGTTCCGCGGTGGCGGCCAACGCCAGCTTGGGAGCGATCTCGCCCGGCAGGGCGCGCAGCACCGCGTCGAAGCGTTCGAACGCGTTCTCGTAGTCCAGGTCGAGCAGACCGGCCAGGCCGAGATACCAGTCGGTGCGCCAATCGTCGGCGTCGTTGTGCCGCAGCAGCTTCCGGGCGGCCGCGGGGCGGGCCAGGTCGAGCTGGATGCGGGCCTCGGTGAAGGTGGCCTCGATCTCGAAATTCTCCGGCGCTCCGCCCGGTTCGGCGGCGGCGCGCTCGCGGGCGGTGCGCACCGCGTCGAGCGCGTGCCGCGGTTCCGGGTGCACGGTCCCGGCCAGCAGGGCGGCCGCGGGATCGGCCGGATCGATCAGCGGGACCGGCAGCGCGGCGGCGACGTCGCGGGCGGACAGCTTCTTGCTGCGCTCGATGCCGTCGGCGTAGGAATCGGTCTGGGCGATCAGTTCGGCGGTGCCGAAACTCGTGCGCGGCGGACTGAACGCCGTCGACAATTGCGGATGCTCGATCCCGGTCTCGGCGGCCAGGATCTCCCGCAGCACGCCCGCCAGCTGCGTGGTCGCCACCCGAGCGGAGGGGAAGCGGCGCGACGGCGCGGGGTCGGTGGCCCGCAGCAGCAGCCGGTGGTAGAACTCGTGGCGCGCCAGCAGCGGTTCGTCGGCCGGGTCCGGGAGGCCGTCGAGGTAGCGGCCCTGCTCGGTCGGGAGGTTCAGGGTCAGCGCGGCCAGCGTGCGGCCGACCGTGTAGACGTCCGAGGCCGCGGTCGGGCCCGTCCGCGCGATCTCCGGCGCCTGGAAACCCCTGGTGCCGTAGAGATTTCCGTACGCCTCGAAGACCGAGACCGCGCCGAGGTCGATCAGCTTCACCTGGTCCTCGGTGACCATGATGTTGTCGGGCTTGAGATCGTTGTAGGCCAGTTCCAGTGAGTGCAGGTACTCCAGCGCGGGCAGGATCTCCAGCACGTAGGCGATGGCCTCGGTGACGGGCATGCGCCGCGGGCGCCGATACCCGTCCAGCAGGTCCCGCAGCGAGCGGCCGCCGACGTACTCCATCACGATGTAGCCGACGGGAACGCCCTCGGGACTGGGGTGCTCGACGAAGTTGTAGATCTTGACGATGCTCGGATGGGCCAGTTCGGCCAGGTACCGGCGTTCGGCGACGGCTACCGCCTGCGCCTCCGCGTCGCCGCCGTGCAGCAGGCCCTTCAGCACCACCCAGCGGTCGCTCACATTGCGGTCCACGGCCAGGAAGATCCAGCCCAGCCCGCCGTGCGCGAGGCAGCCCTGGATCTCGTACTGACCGGCGACCGTCTCACCCGGCCGCAGGTAGGGCCGGAAATCGTAAGGCGCACCGCAGGTTTCGCACGTCCCGGCGGTGGTCGAGGGCCGCGTCGCGGTGGCCCGCCCCACCGGTTTACCGCAGCGCCAGCAGAAGCGGCGTCCCTCCGACACCACCGGATCGGTCAACACCACATCCCGTGGATCCACCGGCGGCACCGGGGATATCTGCACGAGTCCCGCCCCGAGCCGCCGCACCGACGGCCGAGTGCGAGCCGTCCGGCCACTACGCCCCGACGTACCCCGCGCGGACTCGACCTCCGATCCGGTCGACCGCAAGGCCGCCGTGCCCGGCTGCCCGACCGTATCCCCGGAAGTCGCAGTGGCACGCGAAGTTTCAGCCGGAACGGCCCGCGTCTCCGGCGGTTCGGCGCGTTGGGTGCCCGGCTGCCCGGTCGCCGCGTCGCCCGAAGTCGCAGTGGCACGCGAGGTTTCAGCGGGGACGGCCCGCGTTTCCGGCGGTTCGGCGCGTTGGGTGCCCGGCTGCACAGTTGCCGCGTCGTCCGAAGTCGCAGCGGCACGGGAAGTTTCGGCGGGGACGGCCTCGGTCTGCGGGGGTTCGGGTGTGTCGGAGGGGGTTCGGTCGGGATCGGGCATGGGTCAGTCCTGGTATTTCGGCTGCGGTGGGCCCGGTGAGGGGCCGAGCACCGTCAACCACTTCTGGTAGAAGCGGTTCCAGGTGCCGTCGGCGCGCAGGCGGTCCAGGGTGCGGTTGACGAAGCGCACCATGTCGTCGTTGCCCTTCGGGATACCGACGCCGTACGGCTCGTCGCTGAGGTTCTCGCCGACCATCTCCGTGTACGACTGGTCCTGCGACACCAGACCGGCCAGCAGCGCGTCGTCGGTGCTGATCGCGTCGACCTGGCGCTGCTGCAGCACCACCAGGCAGTCGGCCCAGGCGGGCACGGTCATGATCGAGGCGGCGGGCTGCTTGCGGCGGATCAGGTCCAGCGACGTCGTGCCGCTCACCACGCACACGCGCTTGCCCGCCAGATCGGCCAGCCCGTTGATACCGGAGTTCTTCACCGCCAGCACCCGCTGATGCGACATCAGGTACGTACTGGAGAAGGTCACCCGCTCGCGGCGCGCACAGGTGATCGTCATCGTCTTGACCACCACGTCGACGGTGTGTTCCTGCAGGGCCCGTTCGCGATCCGCGGAGCCCAGGATGCGGTACTCGATCCGCTCCGGGTCACCGAACAGGTCGCGGGCGATCTCCTTGGCGATATCGACGTCGAATCCGGCCAGCGTGCCCGTGATCGGATCGCGGAAGCTGAACAGGTTGCTGCCGGGATCGAGTCCGACCAGCAGCCGCCCGCGCGCGCGGATGGCGTCCACGGTGGGACCGGCGGCCGCGCCGTCGGGTCGCAGGCTGGCGGTCGCGTCGCAGTTCTGGTCGGTTTCCGGCGGCAACGGCGACTGTGTCTGTGCCGGACCGGCTTTCGCGGGCAGCGGCGGCTCGGAATAGCTGACGGTGTGGTCGGGCGGCGGCGCGGCCGAGTCGGTATCGCAACCGCCGGCCGCCAGCGCCACCGTGGCCAGCAGCAGGGCGAATGCGCGCGCCCTCATCGGTACTCCCGCAGCCGCGGCCACAGACCCGCCACCACGAAGCACGCGGCGAGCACCGACAGCAACAGCGCACCCGGCGACAGCAGATCCAGCGCGCGGGCGGCGTCGGAAACCTCGCCGCGCAACCGGTTCCGGGCATCTGAGATGCCCTCGCCGACCGCGTTGTCCAGCGCCTCCACGGCGGCGGCGGCGCCGTCGGCCCCGGGACCGATCGCGACGACGCTCGCACCGGGGAAGTCGCCGCGGCCCAGCGCGTCGTTCATGCGCTGATGCGCCTCGCGCCAGCGGTCCAGCGCTCCGCGCGCGGTGCCGACATCGCCGGAACCCGGTGCGTCCTGGGGGTATCGGGTGAGCAGCGTGGTCAGTTTGGTGATGGCGTCGTCGTAGATGTGGTCGTAGTCGCCGCTGGCGTCGCGGCGCACCAGCTTCAGTGTCTCGGCGGCGCGGGCCTGCTGGGTGAGGATGCGGCTCTCGGTCAGCTCCGAGGTCGGCACCGCGCCGTCGTCCCGGCCGTGCAGGGTGGCCACCGCCGACACCGAACCGGCGATCACGGTCCAGGACAACAGGATCACCAGGGTGCCCGAGGCCAGCAGCAGTCCCGGATTCAACAGCCGCTGCCAGCGGCGGGCGAGATACACCTGCGCGGCGATCAAGGCCGCCAGGCTCAGGATCGGCAGCACGATCGCGGCCCAGGGCGGTTGCACGTGGCGGCGCTGGGTCTCGGTGATGGCGTCGGACCGGTGTTCCTGGAGTTCGCGAGCCATCTGCAGCATGGTGGTCTGCATCAGATTGGAGGCCTCGCTGAGGTAGGCCGCGCCCACCGGATGCCCCTCGCGATTGTTGGCGCGGGCGGTCTCGATCAGTCCGGTGTAGACCGGCAGCTCGGTGGCGATGCCGGTGCGCAGGCGGCCGTCCGGGTCGCTGTCGCCGGAAGCGCCCGTGCCGGCGTTGGATTGGGCCACCAGCTCCGCCGAGGCCTGGCCGATGGCCTGGCTGTAGCGGTCGCGAACCGGTTCGGGTTCCAGGCCGCCGGAGATGAACGCGGTGCCGGCGGCCGCGTCGGCCACCGACAGCGAGGCGTACAGGCGCTGAGCGGAATACGCGTCGGGTTCGGATTCGTCCAGCAGATGATCCAGGGCGTGCTGGCGGCTGCTGACCGCGGACGCCGTGACCACCCCCGCCAGCAGGCACATGATCAACAGCAGTAACCCGACGGCGATCAATTTGGCGGGCGAAGAATGCAGGAACGACCGCAGATCGGTGGCGTCGAGGCGGCGGCGTACGGCGGCGGCCGCGGCGCGGGGGGACAGTTCGTCCAGCCGCGGTTGCGTGCTGCGCGTCATACCCACCTCCGATCGCGGTCCGGCCCATGCTGTGTCGGACTGAGCTTATTGTGGTCGTACCGGCGCCGTCGCGGGTGTGTCGCCCCGCCGCGGCAGCCGAACGGCCGTGCCGGCGAGAGTGGGACGAGGCGAATATGCGTGGTGACGGAGACGGCTTTGTGCATTCCCCGGACGGGACGCGGCAATGGGGATTGTTCGGGGCTGCGGGGTTGTTGCTGCGGGCGCCGCAGGTAGGCGGGGGCGCGATGGTGCTGTTGCAGCATCGGGCGCCGTGGAGTCATCAGGGCGGCACCTGGGCGCTGCCCGGCGGTGCGCGCGACAGCCACGAGAGCAATGTGCGCGCCGCGGTACGGGAGGCGCACGAGGAGGCCGGGATCGCGCCGGCGGCCGTGCGGGTGCGCGGCGAGCGGGTGACGGCGACCGCACCGAGCGGCTGGACCTACACCACCGTCGTCGCCGATGTGCCCGAGCCGTTGGCCACCACCGCGAACCGGGAGAGCGCCGAATTGGCCTGGGTCCCCGAGGAAGAGGTGGACGCGCGTCCGCTGCATCCCGGCTTCGCGGCGGCGTGGCCGTCGCTGCGCGCCCTGCCCGCCCGCGTCAGCCTGGACGATGTGGCCGATCCCGCGGCGGTGGCGGCGGTGTTGCCGCGCACCGTCGACCTGGCCGAGCACGGATTCGTCTGGCTGCACTCGAACGGCGGGGGCGGACGCTCGGCCCGGATCGGATCCTCCGCGGATATGGCGGGAAATGTGTTGTTCCTCACGTTGGATCAGGTGCTGTCCTGAGATATGACAGCACGCGTCCCGCCCCCGCGCTGCCCGAATCTCCAACCGTGCCGCGGCCCATGCGATCCCGACCGACACGTTCCCTGTAGTCCGAGGCATTGCGCCCTCCGGTAATACGGCCGATAGCTGCCGGGCACCACACGGAGGATCGACGCTCTTTGCCGTACAGGCTGTTCGCCCCGTCCCGGAATGCACAGTTTGCCCAGCATCCGTGTGGTGCGCTCGGATGACGACGCGTCGATGACGGCGCATTGACGCGCGACCGGAGGTAGGCGCGACGGTGGCTTGTCAGGCCTCGGCGTTCTCGAGCAGGCGCTCTTTGAGGGTGCGGGCGGCGGATTCGGGGTCGTCGGCGGCGGTGATGGCTCGGACCACGACGATGCGGGTCGCGCCCGCGTCGAGTATTTCGGGTAGGCGGCGGTTGTCGATGCCGCCGATGGCGAACCAGGGGCGGGTGGGATGCGCGTCGGCGGTCGAGCGGATCAGGTCCAGTCCGGCGGCGGGGCGGCCGGGTTTGGTGGGGGTGGTCCAGACCGGGCCGGTGCAGAAGTAGTCGATGTGTTCTTCGATGGCGGCCAGTCCCGCCTGGTCGCGGGCGTGTGTGGAACGGCCGATGACCACATCCGGTCCGACGATCTTGCGCGCGTACCAGGGCGGCAGGTCGTCCTGGCCCAGGTGCAGCACATCGGCGCCGGCGGCGTGCGCGATGTCGGCGCGGTCGTTCACCGCGAGCAGCGCGCCGTGGCGGCGGGTCGCGGCCCGCAGTTCGGCCAGCGCGCCCAGTTCCGCGCGCGCCTCCAGCGGGCCGAACGCGGCCGCACCGGCCGAGCCCTTGTCGCGCAGCTGAATGATGTCGACTCCGCCCGCCAGCGCCGCCTCGGCGAACGCGGCCAGGTCGCCCTTGTCGCGGCGGGCGTCGGTGCACAGGTAGAGCCGTGCCGAGGCCAGGCGTTCGCGCGGGGCCGCGGGTCGGTTCGGATGGGACGGTTGCACGTCACCGACCGTAGTCGCGGTACCTTGGGTAGTCGAAACATCTGGACATCCCCGCAGCGAAGGCGGCCGCGCGGGGAGGCCGTTCGGCGCGGGGCGTGCCCGCGGTCGGCGGATCCCGGTCATCCGGGACCGAGTGAGGTGGAAGGTATGCGAACTCTGGCCGTCGTGGGTGGGGGTGTGATCGGGCTGTCGGTGGCATGGCGCGCCGCCGCGGCGGGGTGGTCGGTCACGGTCTTCGATCCGGCCGCCGGAACGGGCGCCTCGTGGGTGGCCGGCGGCATGCTGGCCCCGCTGTCGGAGGGCTGGCCGGGGGAAGACGAGCCGCTGGAATTCGGCGCGGCCACGCTGGCCCGCTGGCCCGATTTCGCCGCCCGGCTCGAGGCGGCGGCCGGTATCCGGGTCTTCGTCGCCGACGAGACGCTGACCGTGGCCCTGGATGCCGCCGACGCCGCCGACCTGCGCACCATCGCCGATTTCGTGACCGCGCGCGGCCACGAGATGCGGCTGCTCGACCGGCAGGGCGTGCGGGCCGCGGAACCCGATCTGGCCCGGACCGTCCGCGCGGGCCTGCTCGCGCCCACCGAACCGGCTGTGGACAACCGGCTGCTGCTGAATGCCCTGCGCCGCTGTTGTGAACAGGCCGGTGTGCACATTGTCGCCGAGTCCGTTGCGGCGCTGGAGGACTGCGAGCACGACCATGTCGTGCTGGCCGCCGGAGCCGCCACCGCGCGGCTGTGGCCGGGCCTGCCGGTGCATCCCGTGAAGGGCGAGATTCTGCGCCTGCGACACCGTCCGGGCGCGCCACCGCCCCCGCGCCGGGTGATCCGCGCCCGGGTGCACGGCCGCCCGCTGTATCTGGTGCCGCGCGCGGACGGAATCGTCGTCGGCGCAACACAATACGAGGCCGGTTTCGACACCGCGGTGACCGTCGCGGGCGTGCGCGACCTGATCGCCGACGCCGAGGCGGTCCTGCCCGCACTCGGCGAATACGAATTGCAGGAGGCCGCCGCGGGTTCGCGTCCGGGCACTCCCGACAACCTGCCACTGCTCGGCCGCCTGTCCGACCGCGTGATAGTCGCCGCCGGACACGGCCGCAACGGCATCCTGGGCGTGCCGCTGACCGCGGACGCGGTCGTGGCGCTGCTCGGCGGCGAGGTGCTGCCGGAGGCGAAAGTCGCCGACCCGCACCGGTTTTCAGTTCGAGGAGGTAATAGATGACCACGACCATCCCGATCGGCGTGACCGTGAACGGAGAGGATCACGAGTTCGCCGAGCAACTCACCGTCCGCGAGCTGCTGGAGCGCCTGGACCTGCCGTGCCGGGGCATCGCGCTCGCGGTCGACGGCGCGGTGTTCCCGAAGTCCCGCTGGGACGAACCGGTCGGGCGCGGCTGGGCGATCGAGGTGCTCACGGCGGTGCAGGGTGGCTGACGCCGCGCACGAACTGCCTCCGCTGCGCATCGCGGACCGGGTCTTCGGCTCCCGCCTGATCATGGGCACCGGCGGCGCGGAGAACCTGGCGGTGCTGGAGGAGGCGCTGCTGGCCTCCGGGACCGAGCTGACCACGGTCGCCATGCGCCGCGTCGACGCGGCCGGTGGCACGGGCGTGCTGGACCTGTTGAAACGCCTGGACATCGCCCCCCTGCCGAATACCGCGGGCTGCCGCACCGCCGCCGAGGCGGTGCTGACCGCGCGCCTGGCCCGCGAAGCCCTGGACACCGACTGGGTGAAGCTCGAGGTCGTCGCCGACGAACGCACCCTGCTGCCCGATGCCATCGAATTGGTAAGCGCCGCAGAACAACTGGTCGACGACGGCTTCGTCGTCCTGCCCTACACCAACGACGATCCGATCCTGGCCCGCCGGCTCGCCGACGCCGGGTGCGCCGCCGTCATGCCGCTGGGCGCCCCGATCGGCACCGGTTTGGGCATCGGCAATCCGCACAATATCGAGATGATCGTCGCCGAGGCGGACGTACCGGTCATCCTCGACGCCGGGATCGGCACCGCCAGCGACGCCGCCCTCGCCATGGAACTGGGCTGCGCTGCGGTACTGCTGGCGACCGCGGTCACCCGGGCCCGCCGCCCGGCGCTGATGGCGACCGCGATGGCCGACGCGGTGCGCGCCGGATACCTGGCCCGGCAAGCGGGCCGCATCCCGAAGCGCTTCTGGGCCCAGGCGTCGTCACCGGAGCTGTGACAGGCACGCCCGGAGTCCGCGCCCGGAAGGCCGGGCGGAGACCGGGCTTGGTGGCGGGCCGGAGGCCGGGGGAGTGGACCGGATCCGCTAACTGGGAGCCGGGGACCGTCGACGCGCCTCAGGGGTGCCTCGGGCGAAGGTAGGGGACGCGGTCATCCTGAAGGACTATGTGACTCGCGACCTGTGAGCGATGGTTAGTGGGCGGATTCTCGGCAAGACTGTGGGCATGATCGAAGTGACTGGCCTGACCAAACGGTTCGGCACCACCGTCGCTGTCGACGATCTGTCGTTCTCGGTGAAACCCGGGCAGGTCACCGGGTTTCTCGGGCCCAACGGCGCCGGCAAGTCGACGACGATGCGAATGATCCTGGGCCTGGACCGGCCCACCGCGGGCACCGCGCTGGTGCAGGGCAAGCCGTACCGCGAGCTGGACGACCCGCTGCGCACCGTCGGCGCGCTGCTGGATGCCAAGTGGGTGCACCCCAATCGCTCGGCGCGGTCGCATCTGCGCTGGATGGCGGCCTCCAGCGGCATCCCGGAGTCCCGGGTGGAGGAGGTGCTGCGGTTGGTCGGCCTCACCGAGGTCGCCAACAAGAACGCCGGCGGCTTCTCCTTGGGCATGTCGCAGCGGCTGGGCCTGGCGGGCGCGCTGCTCGGCGATCCGCCGGTGCTGCTGTTCGACGAGCCGGTCAACGGACTGGACCCGGAGGGCATCCTGTGGATCCGCCGGTTCATGCAGCGGCTGGCCGCCGAGGGCCGCACCGTGCTGGTCTCCAGTCACCTGCTGTCGGAGATGGCGCAGACGGCCGACCATCTCGTCGTCATCGGCCGCGGCAAGCTGATCGCCGACACCAGCACCAAGGATTTCATCGAGCACGCCTCGGAAGCGACTGTGCGCGTGCGGAGTCCGCAGCTGGATCAGTTGCGGAGCCTGCTCACCTCCAACGGCCTCACGGTGCGCGAGGACGACGAGTCCGCGGCGCTGCTGGTGGTCGGGGAGACCAGCGACGCGGTCGGCAAACTGGCCGGCGCGAACGGCATCACGCTCTACGAGCTGGCACCGCAGCGGGCCTCGCTCGAGGACGCGTTCATGCGCCTGACCGGCGGCGCGGTGCAGTATCACGGTGAAGGCATCGAACAGGTGATGGGAGGTGCGCTCTGATGGGCGTGTTGACAGCGGAACGCATCAAACTGACCTCCACCCGGTCGCCGTGGTGGTGCTCGGCCTCGGTCGTCGTGATCGGGCTGGGTCTGGCCGCCGTGTTCGGCCTGGTGGCCAAGGCCTCCTACAACAAAGAGGGCAGCCTCGAACTCACTGTCTCGCAGGCGGTTTCGGGTCTCACCGGGCTGGGCGTGATGATCCTGATGATCATGTCGGCGCTGACCGTGACCAGCGAATACCGGTTCGGGATCATCCGGACCACCTTCCAGGCCACCCCCAACCGCATGCGGGTGATCGCCGCCAAGGCCGGTCTGGTCGCCGTCTTCGGTGCGGTGCTCACCGCGGTGCTGGCGCTGCTGGCGTTCGGTATCGCCAAGGTCATCAGTGGTTCGGACGCCGGTGCGCACCTGACGCTGTCGTCCGCGGAGGATTGGCGCGGCCTGATCGGCGTCCCGGTCTACGCCTTTCTGGGCGCGATCCTGGCCGTGGCGATCGGGGTCCTGGTGCGCCAGTCCGCCGCCGCGATCGCGCTGATCGTGCTGTGGCCGATGCTGGTGGAGCCGCTGGCGGGGGCGTTCGGGAGCTTCGGCCGCAATGTGCAGCCGTTCCTGCCCTTCGCCAACATGCAGCGCTTCCTCGGCTCGGAGGGGACCGGCAACTGGCACTGGGGCGCGTGGGGTGGACTGGTCTACTTCACCGTCTTCGTCGCCGTCGTGCTCGCCGCCGCGCTGTACGTGGTGGACCGCCGCGACGCCTGAGACCTGCCCAGCCCCCGGGAGCAATCCCTCGCCACCCGGGGACGGGAGGGCGGTCCTGTCGGGGGACCGCTACGCCCGAGTCACGCCGGGCCACTGCCCGGCCCGCGTGACAACCACACCGGCCCGATGCGAACACCTCGCATCGGGCCGGTGTCTTCGTGTCTGAGCTAGGCTCGGACCGTGACCGAAACACCCTCCGGCAGTGGCGAGAACGGTTCTCGCGCCGACGGTTCGCGACGTCGACCGGAGAAGGGCGGGTCGCGCCGGGGCGAGGGCAGCAGGCGGGCCGAACCGGTGCCGGATATCGTGATCCCGCTCACGCCGACGGACGCCGAGGATCCCCCCGATGCCGATTCCCGCAATCCCCGCCCGCGCCCGAGCGGCCGGTTGCGCACCGGTCAGTTCTCGTCGTTGATGGCCGCGGCCAATCAGCGTCGCGATGTCATCGGAGCGATCCGGCGCGCCCGCGAGAACCTGCCCGGAGACCCGGCTTTCGGTGACCCCCTGTCGGTTTCGGGTCCGGGCGGTCCGCGGGCGGTGGCCCGCGCCGCCGACAAACTGGTCGGCGACACCCCCAGCGCCGCCAAGGAGATCGGCCTGGGCGCCCTGCAGGTCTGGCAGGCGATGCTGGAGCGGGTCGGTCGCGGCAAGGGCGGCGAGCAGATGACGGTGATGTTCACCGACCTGGTGGCCTTCTCCCGCTGGTCGCTGTCGGCGGGCGACGAGGCCACGCTGGAGCTGCTGCGCCGCGTTGCCAAGGCCATCGAGCCGCCGATCGTGGATCGCGGCGGCCGGGTGGTCAAGCGGATGGGCGACGGTGTGATGGCGGTGTTCGGTTCGCCGGACCGGGCCGTGCAGGCGGCGGTCGCCGCGAAGGAGAATCTGGCCCGCGTCGAGGTATCGGGCTACCGCCCCCAGATGCGCATCGGCCTGCACACGGGAAGCCCGCGCGAGATCGGCGGCGACTGGCTCGGCGTCGACGTGACCATAGCGGCCCGCGTGATGGAGGCGGGCGGCAACGGCAACACCATGCTGTCGGCCGCCACCCTGCAAGCCCTGGAGCCGGAAACCCTCCCCGCCCTCGGCTACGCCCCCAAGCCCTACCGCCGCAGCTTCTTCGCCGCCCCCCTCAGCGGCGTCCCCGAGGACCTACGCATCTACCGCCTCTACGAGGACTAGTTCCACATCCCGGCATGCCTTCGGCCGGCGGTCAGCCCACCATCCACGTGATCGCCCCCGCGACCGCCAGCACCCCGCACACGCCGAGCGCGATCGCCAGCCACCGAGTGTTCTTCCAACTGCTGTAGGCCCCACCCAGCAGGAAGCCCGCAAGAGCGAACAGCAGCACCACGATCACGGAGTTGGACACGCAAACCATCTTGCCGTGCGCCGAACCACCAGCCCCCCGCACCCTAAGAAACCCCTCGACCTGCAAAGACAGCAACGAGCCCCAAATTAACAAGCACGCAAGCTTGATTTTTTCCCACCATGATGCAACCCTCTCAGTAACGCAACCACCCCCCGGTTTGTGGCCCGGCTCGCGTTTCGAGGTCCGCCGCGCATGCGACGAAGTCGCGAGCGGCGGACCTCGAAACGCGAGCCCCCCAGGGGCCACAAACCCCGCGACGCCGAAGGCGGCGCCAAAATTACGGAGGCGCGATGAGCAGTCCGGACGTCATCCGGATCGGGAACTGTTCCGGGTTCTACGGCGACCGGCTGAGCGCGATGCGGGAGATGCTCGAGGGCGGGCAGCTCGACGTACTCACCGGGGACTATCTCGCCGAGCTGACCATGCTGATCCTGGGCCGCGACCGGATGAAGGACGCCAACCTCGGCTACGCCAAAACCTTTGTGCGACAAGTGGAGGACTGCCTCGGCCTGGCCTTGGAGCGCGGCGTGCGCATCGTCGCCAATGCCGGTGGCCTGAACCCGGCGGGCCTGGCGCAGCGGTTGCGCGAGGTGGCCGACAAACTGGGCGTGGCGGCGCGGGTGGCGCATGTGGAGGGCGACGATCTGCTGCCGCGGGCGGCGGAGCTGGGTCTGGGTGCGCCGCTGGCCGCCAACGCCTATCTGGGGGCATGGGGCATCGCGGAGTGCCTGCGGGCCGGTGCGGATGTGGTGGTGACCGGCCGGGTCACCGACGCGGCCTTGGTGGTCGGCCCGGCGGCGGCCCACTTCGGCTGGGCCCGTGACGATTTCGACGCGCTGGCCGGGGCGACGGTGGCGGGGCACGTGATCGAGTGCGGCACGCAGGCGACGGGCGGGAACTTCGCGTTCTTCACCGAGATCGCCGACCTGGACCGGCCCGGTTTCCCGATCGCGGAGGTGCGCCGCGACGGCAGCAGCGTCATCACCAAGCACGAGAACACCGGCGGCGCGGTCACTGTCGACACCGTCGAGGCGCAGTTGATGTACGAGATCCAGGGCGCGCGGTACGCGGGCCCGGACGTGACGACGCGGCTGGACAGTATCGAGCTCGCGCAGGAGGGGCCGGACCGGGTGCTCGTGAGCGGTGTCCGGGGCGAGGCGCCGCCGCCGAGCCTGAAGGTGTCGCTGAACACCCTCGGCGGCTTCCGCAACGAGATGACCTTCGTGCTCACCGGCCTGGACATCGAGGCGAAAGCCGAACTGGCACAACGGCAGCTGGAGAAGTGGCTGCCGGTGCGCCCGGCCGAGCTGGAGTGGACGCTGTCGCGGACAGACCGGCCCGATGCCGACACCGAGGAGCAGGCCAGCGCGCTGCTGCGCTGCGTGGTCCGCGACCCGAACCCGGACACGGTGGGCCGCAAGTTCTCCGGTGTGGCCGTGGAATTGGCGCTGGCCAGCTATCCGGGCTGCACCATGACCTCGCCGCCCGGAAACGGCGGCCCCTACGGGGTTTTCACGCCGGGATACGTCGACGCGGCCGAGGTGCCGCACATCGCGGTGCTCCCGGACGGCGAGCGGGTCGAGATCGCCGCGCCCGCAACCACTCTCGCACTCACCGAGGTGCCGGAACCCGCGTTGCCGGAGCCGTGGCCGGACGGTGCGACCCGGCGCGTTCCGCTGGGCACCCTGGCGCTGGCGCGCAGCGGCGACAAGGGCGGCAACGCCAATATCGGCGTGTGGGTGCGCACCGACGCGCAGTGGCGCTGGCTGGCGCACACGCTGACCGTGGACGCGCTGCGGACACTGCTGCCGGAGACCGCGCACCTGCCGGTCACCCGGCACGTACTGCCCGAATTGCGGGCGCTGAACTTCGTCGTCGAGGGCATCCTCGGCGCGGGCGTGGCCTACCAGGCCCGCTTCGACCCACAGGCCAAGGGACTCGGCGAATGGCTGCGGTCCCGGCACATCGATATCCCCGTGGAGCTGCTGACATGAATGTGTGGGAGAACCCGGAGCGCCGCGAATTGCGTTCCACCGTCAGAGGTTTCGTGGAACGCGAGATCCTGCCGCACCTGGACGAATGGGAGCGGGCCGGCGAGATCCCGCGCGAGCTGCACAAGCGGGCCGGTGCGCTGGGCCTGCTGGGCATCCAGTTCCCCGAGGCGGTCGGCGGCGCGGGCGGTGACGGCATCGACGCGGCCGTCGTCTGCGAGGAGATGCATCAGGCGGGCGCGTCCGGCGGATTGTTCGCCTCGCTGTTCACCTGCGGTATCGCGGTGCCGCACATCATCGCCTCGGGCAACGCCGAGCACATCGAGCGCTGGGCGCGGCCGACGCTGGCGGGCGAGAAGATCGGCTCGCTGGCCATCACGGAGCCGGGCGGGGGATCGGATGTGGGACATCTGACGACCAGCGCGGTGCGCGACGGCGACCATTTCGTCGTCAACGGCGCCAAGACCTACATCACCTCGGGGACCCGCGCCGACTTCGTGGTGACCGCGGTGCGGACCGGCGGTTCCGGCGCCGCGGGTGTGTCGCTGCTGGTGGTCGAGAAGGGCACGCCGGGTTTCACGGTGAGCCGCAAGCTGGAGAAGATGGGCTGGCTGGCCTCGGACACCGCGGAGCTGTCGTATGTCGACGCGCGGGTGCCGGTGGAGAATCTGGTCGGCCCGGAGAACAGCGGATTCGCCCAGATCGCAGCGGCTTTCGTGAGCGAGCGGGTGGGGCTGGCCGTGCAGGCGTACGCGCAGGCGCAACGCTGCCTGGACCTGACCCTGCGGTGGTGCCGCGACCGCGAGACCTTCGGCCGCCCGTTGATCGCCCGCCAGGCCGTGCAGAACACGCTGGCCGAGATGGCGCGGCGGATCGACGTCGCGCGGGTGTACACCCGCCGGGTGGCCGAGCGCGCCGCCGAGGGCGAGACCGATCTGATCGCCGAGGTGTGCTTCGCCAAGAACACCGCGGTGGAGGCCGCGGAATGGGTGGCCAACCAGTCGGTGCAGCTGTTCGGCGGTCTCGGCTACATGCGCGAATCCGAGGTGGAGCGGCAGTACCGTGACATCCGCATCCTGGGCATCGGTGGCGGCACCACCGAAATTCTGACCGCGCTGGCGGCAAAGCGATTGGGGTTCCAGTCATGAGCATTCTGCGTACCGCCGTCGATGCCGGGTCGGCGGACTATCAGGCCGCGGCCGAGGCGATGCGGGCCAAGCTCACCGAGATCGAGGGCGAGTTCGCGAAGGCCATCGCGGGCGGTGGGCCGGACAAGCTGGCGCGACATCGCAAGCGCGGCAAGCTGACCGCGCGCGAGCGCATCGAACTGCTCGTGGACGAGGACTCGCCGTTTCTCGAGCTGTGCCCGCTCGCGGCGTGGGGCAGCGACTTCCACGTCGGCGCGAGCGTGATCGCGGGCATCGGCATCGTCGAGGGCGTCGAATGCATGATCGTGGCCCCGGATCCCACGGTGCGCGGCGGCACCTCGAACCCGTGGACGCTGCGCAAGAACCTGCGCATGAACGACATCGTCATGCAGAACCGGCTGCCGGTGATCGGGCTGGTCGAGTCCGGCGGCGCCGACCTGCCCACTCAGAAGGAGGTCTTCGTCCCGGGCGGGCGCATGTTCCGCGATCTCACCCAGGCCTCCGCGGCCGGAATCCCCACCATCGCACTGGTTTTCGGCAATTCGACCGCCGGCGGCGCCTACATCCCCGGCATGTCCGACTACACGGTGATGATCAAGGAGCGCTCCAAGGTCTTCCTCGGCGGGCCGCCGCTGGTAAAGATGGCCACCGGCGAGGAGTCCGACGACGAGTCGCTCGGCGGCGCCGAGATGCACGCGCGCGTCTCCGGCCTGGCCGACTATCTGGCCGTGGACGAGCAGGACGCCATCCGGCTCGGCCGGTCCATCGTGCGGCGGCTGAACTGGCGCAAGCGGGGTCCGGCGCCGCGGGCGGAGGTCATCGAGCCGCTGTACGACCCGGAGGAACTGCTCGGCATCGTGCCCGCCGACCTGAAGGTCCCCTTCGATCCGCGCGAGGTGATCGCCCGGGTGGTCGACGGGTCGGATTTCGACGAGTTCAAACCGCTGTACGGCTCCAGCCTGGTCACGGGATGGGCCGAGCTGCACGGCTATCCGGTCGGCATCCTGGCGAACGCGCGCGGCGTGCTGTTCTCGGAGGAGTCGCAGAAGGCCACGCAGTTCATCCAGCTGGCCAACCAGTCGAACACCCCACTGTTGTTCCTGCACAACACGACCGGGTACATGGTCGGCAAGGAGTACGAGCAGAAGGGCATCATCAAGCACGGCGCGATGATGATCAACGCCGTCTCCAATTCCAAGGTGCCGCACATCTCGGTGCTGATGGGCGCCTCCTACGGCGCGGGGCACTACGGCATGTGCGGGCGCGCCTACGATCCCCGCTTCGTCTTCGCCTGGCCCAGTGCGAAATCCGCGGTGATGGGCGGCGCGCAGCTGGCCGGTGTGATCTCGATCGTCAGCCGCGCGTCCGCCGAGGCCAAGGGGCAGCCGTTCGACGAGCAGGCCGACGCCGGGATGCGCGCGATGATCGAGGCGCAGATCGAGGCGGAGTCGCTGCCGATGTTCATGTCCGGCCGCCTCTACGACGACGGCGTCATCGATCCCCGCGATACCCGCACGGTGTTGGGAATGGCGTTGTCCGCCATCCACAATGCCCCGATCAAGGGCGCCGAGGGCTTCGGCGTCTTCCGAATGTGAGGGCCGGCATGCTCAGCACAGTCCTGGTCGCCAACCGCGGGGAGATCGCGCGGCGGGTATTCGCCACGTGCCGCCGGATGGGCCTCGGTACCGTCGCGGTGTATTCGGACGCCGACGCGGACGCGCCCCACGTGGGGGAGGCCGACGCCGCGATTCGGTTGCCCGGCAATACTCCCGGCGAGACGTATCTGCGGGGCGACCTGATCGTCGAGGCGGCGCTGGCCGCGGGCGCCGACGCGATCCACCCCGGCTACGGATTCCTTTCCGAGAACGCCGATTTCGCGCGCGCCGTGCTCGCGGCCGGACTGACCTGGATCGGTCCGCCGGTCGCCGCCATCGAGCAGATGGGCTCGAAGGTGGAGTCCAAGAAGATGATGGACGCCGCCGGGGTGCCGGTCCTGGCCGAACTGGACCCCGCCGAGGTCACTGACGCGCTGCTGCCGGTGCTGATCAAGGCCTCCGCCGGCGGCGGCGGTCGTGGCATGCGAGTGGTGCGGTCGTTGGCGGAGCTGCCGGGTCAGCTGGAAGCCGCACGGCGCGAGGCGGAATCGGCCTTCGGCGACCCGACGGTGTTCTGCGAGCGCTACCTCGAGACCGGCCGGCACATCGAGGTGCAGGTGATGGCCGATACCCACGGCACCGTCTGGGCCGTCGGCGAGCGTGAGTGCTCCATTCAGCGCCGGCATCAGAAGGTGGTGGAAGAAGCGCCATCACCGCTGGTGGAACGGGTAGATGACATGCGCGACAGGCTGTTTCGCGCGGCCCGGCTGGCCGCCGAGGCCATCGGCTACGAGGGCGCGGGCACCGTGGAGTTCCTCGCGGACGAGGCGGGCGAGTTCTTCTTCCTGGAGATGAACACCCGGCTACAGGTGGAGCATCCGGTCACCGAGAACACCACCGGGCTGGATCTGGTCCGGCTGCAGGTGCAGGTCGCGCAGGGCCGTCGGCTGCCCGCCGCGCCGCCGCCGATGCGGGGCCACTCCATCGAGGTGCGCCTGTACGCCGAGGATCCGGCGCAGGAGTGGCAGCCGCAGAGCGGCGCCGTGCACCGCCTCGATTTCGGTCGCGCCGCCGAATTCACCGTCCTGCGCGAGCCCGGGGTGCGACTGGATTCCGGCGTGCGAGACGGGTCCGTGGTCGGCGTGCACTACGACCCGATGCTGGCCAAGGTGATCTCCTACGCCGAGACGCGCGACGAGGCGGCACACCTGCTGGCCGCCGCGCTGCGGCGCGCACGGATTCACGGCCTGGTCACCAACCGCGACCTGCTGGTGCGGGTGCTCGAGCATCCGGCGTTCCGCGCCGGCGACACCGATACCGCGTTCTTCGCCACCCACGGCCTGGAAAACCTTTCCGCGCCTTTGGTTTCGGTGGCCGACGAGGAGTTGTCCATCGTCGCGGCCGCGCTCGCCGACGCGGCGGCCAACCGGTCGCGCGCCCGCGTGGGCGGCGGCCTGCCCAGCGGCTGGCGCAACCTGCCCGCGCAGCCGCAGACCAAGTCCTACGACAGCCGCACCACCGGCACACACGAAGTGCGCTATCGGTTCACCCGTACCGGGCTGACGGTCGAGGGCCACGACGGCATCGAATTGCTCGCGGCCACACCGGATGTCGTGACGCTGGCGGTACCCGGCCCGCGTGGCCCGGTGCGCCGCCGCTTCGACGTCGCCCGGTACCCGTCGACCGGCTCGGGACCCGTACTGGTGGCGGTGGATTCGCCGCTGGGGCCGGTGACCGTGCGGCGGCTCCCGCGCTTCGAGGATCCCGCCGAGCAGGTCGCCGAGGGCTCACTGCTGGCGCCGATGCCCGGCGCGGTGATCCGGGTCGCCGCCGAGGTCGGCGCCCGGGTCGAACTGGGACAGCCGATCCTGTGGCTGGAGGCGATGAAGATGGAGCACACCATCACCGCCCCCGCCACCGGCGTGCTGGCCGAACTGAATGTGACCGCGGGACAACAGGTCGACGTCGGCACCGTGCTGGCGGTCGTGCGACCCGAAGAGACCACCGACGCCGAATCCCAGGAGTAGGGCATGAGTTTCATCGAAACCGACGAGCAGAAGCAGCTGCGGGCCGCGGTATCGCAGCTCGCCGCCAAGTACAACTTCCGCGACTACGTCTCGGACAAGGCCCGCGCCAACCAGCCGCTGAGTGAATTGTGGGACGAGGCAGGGCAACTCGGCTTCCTCGGGGTGAACCTCCCGGAGGAGTACGGCGGTGGCGGCGCGGGCATCTACGAGCTGGCGCTGGTGATGGAGGAACTCGCCGCGCAGGGCGCCGGGCTGCTGCTGATGGTGGTATCCCCGGCCATCTGCGGCACCATCGTCACCAAGTACGGCACCGACGAGCAGAAGCGGCACTGGCTGCCGCGGCTGGCCGACGGTTCGGCGAAGATGGTGTTCGGCATCACCGAACCCGACGCGGGCTCGAACTCCCACCACATCACCACCACCGCCCGCCGCGACGGCGGCGACTGGATCCTCAACGGCCGCAAGATCTTCATCTCGGGCGTGGATCAGGCCGAGGCGGTGCTGATCGTGTCGCGCACCGAGGATGCCAAGACCGGCAAGCTGAAGCCGGCGCTGTTCATCGTGCCCACCGACGCCCCGGGTTTCGAGAAGACCCGGCAGGAGATGGACATCATCGAGCCCGACAGCCAGTTCACGCTGTTCCTCGACGACGTGCGGCTGCCCGCGGAGGCGCTGGTCGGTCAGGAGGACGCGGCGCTGGCGCAACTGTTCGCGGGCCTCAATCCGGAGCGGATCATGGGCGCCGCGATGGCCGTCGGCATGGGCCGCTACGCCATCGACCGGGCCGTGGAGTACGCCCGCGAGCGCCAGGTATGGAAGACGCCGATCGGTGCGCACCAAGGCATTTCGCATCCGCTGGCCCAGGTGAAGATCGAACTGGAGCTGGCGAGGCTGATGATGCAGAAGGCGGCCGTGCTCTACGACTCGGGCGACGACTTCGGCGCCGCGGAGGCGGCGAACATGGCGAAGTACGCCGCGGCCGAGGCCAGCATCAAGGCCCTCGACCAGTCGATCCAGACGCATGGCGGTTCGGGCCTGACCCGCGACGTGGGCCTGGCGGGCATGCTGGCCGCTGCCCGGATCGGCCGGGTGGCGCCGGTGAGCCGGGAGATGGTGCTGAACTTCGTCGCCCAGCATTCCCTGGGCCTGCCGAAGTCCTACTGATGTACGGCGGCACGGAGACGGACGATCGAGGAAGGGGACGACGATGAGCGATACGGCGGACGCCGTCGTGCGATACGAGGTGGCGGACCGATTCGCCGTCGTCACCCTCGATTCCCCGCACAATCGCAACGCGCTGTCCGCGCGGCTGGTGCGGGAGTTGCTGGTCGCGCTGGCACGGGCCGGGGACGACGAGCGGGTGCGCGGGGTCGTCCTCACTCATACCGGCAACACCTTCTGCGCCGGTGCGGATCTGAAGGAGGCCCTCGACGCCGATCCCGCGGCGGCCGCGGACATCCGCACCCGGTGGATGATCGACGTGCTGCGCACGATCCTCGTCTTGCCGAAACCCGTACTGGCACAGGTGAACGGCAATGTGCGCGCGGGCGGTATGGGCCTGCTGGCGGCCTGCGATATCGCGGTGGCGGGGCGGGACAGCAGCTTCGCGCTCACCGAGGCGCGAATCGGGCTGGCGCCGTTCATGATCTCACTCACCCTGCTGCCGCGCATGAGCCCCCGCGCGGCCGCGCGCTACTTCCAGACCGGTGAGAAGTTCGACGCGGCCGAGGCGGAGCGGATCGGCCTGATCACCCTCGCCGCCGACGATCCCGCCGCCGCGGTGGAGCGGCTGCGCGGCGAACTCCGTCTGGGCTCGCCGCAGGGCCTGGCCGAGAGCAAGCGGCTGGTCAATGCCGCGCTGCTGGCCGAATTCGACCGTGGCGCCGAGGAACTGGCGAAGCGGTCCGCGAGCTACTTCGGCACACCCGAGGTGGTGGAGGGCATGACGGCCTTCTTCCAGCGCCGCCCGCCCGCCTGGGCAGAATGAGCGGATCATGACTGCGCACCACGAATCGAAGCCCCACGAACCCAAGCAGGACCGCAGCCGGGCCACCCGGCAGCGGCTGCTCGAGGCGACCATCGACTGCCTGGCCGAGACAGGCTGGGCGGCGGCCACCGTGGCCGTGGTGGCCGAGCGGGCGGGGGTGTCGCGCGGCGCGGCGCAGCACCACTTCCCGACCCGGGAGGAGCTGATCACCGCCGCGCTCGAGTACATGTTCGACACCCGCATGGCACAGGCGAAGGCCGAGGCCCTGGCCGTGGCCGAGATCGCCGAGGGCGCCGGGCGGACCGAGGCGGTGGTGAGCGGATTGGTGGAGTCCTACACCAGCCCGCTGTTCAAGGCCGCCCTGCAGGTCTGGACGCATGCCGCCGCCGATCCCGCCCTGCGCGAGCGGATCGTGCCGCTGGAGGCGCGGTTCGGCCGGGTCTCGCATCGCATGGCGGTCGAGGCGCTGGGCGTCGACGACTCCGACCCCGTCGCCCACCATCTGGTGCAGGCCACGCTGGACCTGGCGCGCGGCCTCGGCCTGGCCGACGTGCTCACCGACGACTCGGCCCGTCGGAAGGAGATCGTCCAGCAGTGGTCGGCCACTCTGCACACGGCGCTCACCACGCCGCGCTGAGTGACCGATCCGTCCGGCGATTTGGTCCGCGGGCCCGCACCCGTTAAGCTTGCCGGGCCTCCTCGATCGGAGGCGAGTCCTGGCCCCGTCGTCTAGCGGCCTAGGACGCCGCCCTCTCAAGGCGGTAGCGCGGGTTCAAATCCCGTCGGGGCTACATCGTGGGCCGTGTGTCGTAGCGCACGGCCCTTTTTCTCGAAATATTCGGTGTGTCCTTGGAATTCGTCTGCTTGCCGTACCGTCGAGGTACCAGGACCGCTCAGGTCTTGCCGAACAAAGGACCCGCATGTCCGACAAATCTCCGCGTCAGACCATGTCCAAGAAGTCCGGGAAGTCCCTCAAGGAGAAACGAGCGGACAAGAAGACCAAGTCGGCCGACCGTTCCGGAATCGAAGCCGCGACCGAGAACGGCAAGCGGAGGTAACCGCCGGTGACCGTGCCCGCCCTTGCGGCGGGCACAGCCGTCACCGCGCCGTGTTCGATTCGGTCACCGCGTTCCGGAAGACCCAGCGCAGCGCGACGAATCGCGACAGCGTGGCCACGGCATTGGCCACCACGAGGACGAACAGTTCGACATGGACCGGCGCGCCGGGCGCCCATCTGTGCAGCGCGAACAGGGAGCCGCCGGTCAGCAGCCAGGCGAACGCGAAGATCAGAAGACCCTGAATATGGTGTGACACAACCGAATTCGAACCGCGCACGCCGAAGGTGAAGGCACGGTTGGCGGCGGTGTTGGCGATCGCGGTGAGCAGCAGCGCCAGGAAGTTCGCCGCCTGCGGGCCCGCGAACGGCTGCAGGATCACATACAGCAGCATGTAGGCCAGCGTGGAGGCCACGCCGATGATGCCGAACCGCACCAGCTGCCCCACCATCCCCAGCGGGACGCCGTCCACCAGCGGTTCGCGGCCGATCGCCGCCCGCAGCTCGTTGATCGGCAGGGCGCCGGTGGCCAGACCCCGGCCCACCCGCCACACGCCCAGCAGGTCCTTGCGGGCGGTGTCGACGATGTCGACGCGGCTGTCCGGGTCGTCGATCCAGTCGACCGGCACCTCATGGATGCGCAGCCCGGCGCGCTCGGCGATCACCAGCAGTTCGGTGTCGAAGAACCACTCGCCGTCCTGCACCAGCGGCAGCACCCGGCGCGCGACATCGGTGCGCATCGCCTTGAAACCGCATTGGGCGTCGGAGAATCGGGTCTGCAGCGAGGCTCGCAGAATCAAGTTGTAGGAGCGAGAGATGAACTCGCGCTTGGGCCCGCGCACCACCCGCGACGACTTCGCCAGCCGGGTGCCGATGGCCAGATCCGAATGCCCGGACACCAGCGGGGCGATCAGCGGCAGCAGCGCATTGAGATCCGTCGACAGGTCCACATCCATATAGGCGACGACCTGGGCGTCGGAGACCTCCCACACCGCGCGCAGTGCGCGGCCGCGGCCCTTGCGGTCCAGATGGACCACGCGCACATGCTCGAGTTCGTCCGCCAGCAGGTGCGCGACCTGCAGCGTGCTGTCGGTGGATGCGTTGTCGGCGATGGTGATTCGCGCCGAGAACGGTAATCCGGCGCTCAGGAAGGCGTGCAGTCGCCGCACGCACACGCCGAGGTCGCGTTCTTCGTTGTAGACGGGAATCACCACGTCCAGTACCGGTGTCACCAGAGCACCGGCCGGTTCCGCCGCCGGCGCGGCCGTCGCTGTGTCGGTCATGACATCGAAGATCGGCCACCAGCCTGCGGCACGGCTGCGCCCGGCCTGGGAGGTTCCTGGGAGCGTCCTACAGGTCAGTGCTCACTCAGCCGCCACAGCGGCGACACCGGGCCGTGGCCCGCGCCTAACGGGTAGGCCGCTTTCAGACAGCGCGTGGTCCACTCCTTGGCGAAGGCGATCGCCTCCGGCACCTCGTAGCCGTGGGCCAGCGCGCACGCGGTGGCCGCCGCGAGGGTGTCGCCGCCGCCGTGGTCGTCGCCGGTGTCGATGCGGGGGGCGGACAGTTCGTGGAAACGCTCGCCGTCGAACAAAAGGTCGGTGCTGAAGTCGGAGGAACGCAGGTGCCCGCCCTTCACGAGCGCCCAGCGCGGGCCCAGCGCGTGCAGCGCCTCGGCGGCCTTGCGCGCGGTGCGGTCGTCGGTGACCTCGATGCCGGTGAGCAGCCGCACCTCGTCCAGATTCGGGGTGACCACCGTGGCGAGCGGAATCAGCATGTGCCGCAGCGCGTCCAGGGCCGAGGCGTGCAGCAGCGGGTCGCCGTGCATGGACGCCGCCACGGGATCCACCACCAGCGGAATCGAGCCGTCGCGTCCGATGCCCAGCTCGCGGCACACCGCCGCCACCGCCTCGATGATCGCCGTGGAGGCCAGCATCCCGGTCTTGGCCGCGCCGATGCCGATATCGCCGACCACGACGCGCACCTGGTCGGCGACGGTCTGCGGCGGGATCTCGTGAAAACCGCTGACGCCCAGCGAGTTCTGCACCGTCACCGCCGCCACCGCGACGCAGGCGTGCACGCCCAGCAGGGCCATGGTGCGGGCATCGGCCTGGATACCGGCGCCGCCGCCGGAATCGGTCCCGGCGATGGTGAGTGCCCGGACAGGGGTCCGGCCCTCAGGAGTCAGTGGCAGCAATCTCACGACATAACCCTACGGTTCCGCGATTTCGCGATCGGCCTTAGCATGCAGAACGGATCATTCCGTTTCAGTGTTATCCTGAACCCATGCCGAAGACAGCCGACTCCCGTAAACCGCTGCCCGGCCGCAAGGCGCAGGCGGCCCGCAACGACGGCATCATCCTCGACGCCGCTCGCACCGTGTTCCTCGCCGATGCCGGGGCCCCGATCGCGGCCGTCGCCGAGCGCGCGGGTGTCGGGATCAGCGCGCTCTACCGCCGCTATCCGAGCAAGGAGGCGCTGCTGCGCACGCTCTGCTACGACGGTCTGCGCCGGTACAACGAGGAGGCGGCCGCGGCCCTGGAGCTGAGCGACGACTGGGCGGTGCTGGTCGATTTCCTGCGCCGCGTGGTGGACGCGGACGTGCACTCGCTGACCGTCCGGCTGGCCGGCACCTTCACCCCGGACGAGTCGATCCTGCCCGAGGTGCGGCGCGCCGGGACCCTGAACGACGAGATCCTGCGCCGCGCCCGGTCCTCCGGCCGTCTGCGCGCGGGCGTGACCACCTCGGATTTCGGGCTCGTCCTGGAGGCGTGCGCGGCGATCTCGCTGCCCGATCCGCAGCGCACCGCGCAGCTGCGCCGCCGCGTGCTGGCGATGCTGATCGACGGACTGGCCGCCACGGGCGAATTGCCCGGTCCGCCACCGGAACCCGGCGAATTCGCCGATCGCTGGCGGCCGCGCGGATAACCTACGTCCCGGCGACGAGTTTCGCCCCGGTACACCGTCGACAGGGGTACGGGTGGCGCGCGAACGAAGGGAACGCCAGTGAACTGGACACTCGAGGTGGTCATCGTGCCGGTCTCGGACATCGACCGCGCCAAGGAGTTCTACCGCGACCGGCTCGGCTTCGTCGTCGATCACGACACCCCGATCGGCGACGGCTCGCGCATCGTGCAGCTCACGCCGCCGGGCTCGGGCTGCTCGATCGTCCTCGGGGAACGCGGCTTCGCCAAGATGGAGCCCGGCGCGTTGAAGGGCCTGCAGCTCGTCGTCGCCGATTTGCCCAGGGCGCGTGCCGAACTCGTCGAGCGCGGCTTCGATCCCGGCGACATCCAAGAGGTCGCGCCCAGCCCGGACGGGTCCCTCGACAACGTCGGATTCCTGTTCTTCGACGATCCCGACGGCAACAGCTGGGGCATCCAGCAGATTTCCGCACGCGCCTGAATTCGCTTCCGGCGCACGGCTTTCCATCGGCCCAGCGGAAGCCGGGGCCAGGCGGGACCCCGGCCTCCACAGGGCCGACGGAGCAGTACCTACAGAGAGCGGCGTTACGACACGATCGGCAGATAGACCGACTTGCCCGCCTGCGCGAACTCCTCGGACTTCTCCGACATGCCCGCCTCGATCGCCTCGACGTCGGTCAGCCCGTGCCGCTCCGCGTATTCGCGCACATCCGCCGAGATGCGCATCGAGCAGAACTTCGGCCCGCACATCGAGCAGAAGTGCGCGGTCTTGGCCGGTTCGGCGGGCAGCGTCTCGTCGTGGTACTCGCGGGCGGTGTCCGGGTCCAGCGACAGATTGAACTGGTCGTGCCAGCGGAACTCGAAGCGCGCCTTGGACAGTGCGTCGTCGCGCTCCTGGGCCCGCGGGTGGCCCTTGGCGAGATCGGCGGAATGCGCGGCGATCTTGTAGGTGATCACGCCGGTCTTGACGTCGTCACGGTCGGGCAGGCCCAGGTGTTCCTTCGGCGTGACGTAACACAGCATGGCCGTCCCGGCCTGCGCGATGATGGCGGCGCCGATCGCCGAGGTGATGTGGTCGTAGGCCGGGGCGATATCGGTGGCGAGCGGGCCGAGGGTGTAGAACGGCGCCTCCTCGCACAGCTCCTCCTCCAGCCGCACGTTTTCCGCGATCTTGTGCATCGGCACGTGGCCCGGGCCCTCGATCATCACCTGCACGCCATGGGATTTCGCGATCTTGGTCAGCTCGCCGAGGGTGCGCAGCTCCGCGAACTGCGCCGCGTCGTTGGCGTCGGCGATCGAGCCCGGACGCAGGCCGTCACCGAGGGAGAAGGTGATGTCGTAGCGGGCCAGGATCTCGCACAGCTCCGCGAAATTCGTGTACAGGAACGATTCCTGGTGATGCGCCAGGCACCACGCGGCCATGATGGACCCGCCGCGGGAGACGATGCCGGTGACGCGCTTGGCGGTCAGCGGCACGTAGCGCAGCAGCACCCCGGCGTGCACGGTCATGTAGTCCACGCCCTGCTCGGCCTGCTCGATCACGGTGTCGCGGTAGATCTCCCAGGTCAGCTGGGTCGGATCGCCGTTCACCTTCTCCAGCGCCTGGTAGATCGGCACGGTGCCGACCGGCACCGGCGAGTTGCGCAGGATCCACTCGCGGGTCTCGTGGATGTTCTTGCCGGTGGACAGGTCCATGATGGTGTCGGCGCCCCAGCGGGTGGCCCACACCATCTTCTCCACCTCCTCCGCGATGGACGAGGAGACCGCCGAGTTGCCGATGTTCGCGTTGATCTTCACCGCGAACTTCTTGCCGATGATCATCGGCTCCGACTCGGGATGGTTGTGGTTGGCCGGGATCACCGCGCGGCCCGCGGCCACCTCGTCGCGCACGAGTTCCGGCGAAACCCCTTCGCGCGCGGCGATATACCGCATCTCGGTGGTGACGATGCCCTGCCGCGCCCAGGCCAGCTGGGTGGGCGGCCCGGCCACGTCCGGCTTGGACCAGCCGTCGCGCACCTTCGGCAGCCCGGCCTCGACGTCGATGGTGGCGGCGTCGTCGGTGTATGGGCCCGAGGTGTCGTAGACGTCGAAGTGCTCGCCGTTGGTCAGGTTGATCCGGCGGACCGGGATGCGCAGCGCGGCGCCGTCCGCGTCGACCTCCTGGTAGTGCTTGACGCTGCCCTGAATCGGGCCGGTGGTGACGGTGTCGACGGTCGTCACGGCATGCTTCGATGGCATTGAACAATCCTCCCTACGCCGGCATTACCCGGTCAGGTTCGAACGGTCGACGGCCCTGAGTCGCCCGAAAAGGGCTAGCCGTCCTCTCAGCCCGCTGGTGCGAGCCCCCGTAGGCATGTGCAGTTGTCTCGGCCGAGGGTACATGCCACCGCCGCTTCGCGCGGCCGGACCGTGCGGATCGCTCGCGGTCAGGCGTCGCGCAGGGCCCGGTACACCGCGGCGCCGACGAACGCGCCCAGATCCTGCGGGGTCCACGGGCCGTCGCCGGTCAGCAGGGTGCGGACCGCGCCCTCGCCGGCCGAGACCCACAGCTCCACCAGGACCGGGAGCTTGCGTTCGGCGTCGGCGGTGCCCCAGGCGTGCAGGGTCGGGCGCAGGCGACGGGTGCAGCGCTGCACGGCCAGCAGGCGGCCGCGTCCGAACGAACTCGCGACGGCGGGATCCGGGTTGCCGTACAACAACTTCCAGGTGTCCGGCCGGGCGGCCACCGTTTCGAGCAGGGCACGGAAGCCCTCCACGAACACCTCTTCGTCGGCCGCCACCCGCCGCCGCGGCAGCGCCGCGATGATGCCGCTGATCAGATACGACTCCTCGCGCTGGAGCAGCGCGTCGATGAGTTCGACCCGGTCGGCGTAGCAGGCGTAGACCACCGGGCGGGTGACGCTCATGCGTTCGGCGACGGCGGCGATGGTGATGGCCGCGATGCCGTCCTCGACGGCGATCCGCAAGGCGGCGTCGAGCACTTGCGGCCGGCGCCGTTCGGGCCCGAGATGTTGCGCACGCTGCCGCGGCCGCACTGCCGAATCGGAACCCATGCGGACCAAGATATCAGCGGGAATGTCGCAGCCTGCCGGATCGCTTCCGCCGGAATTCGGCAGATCTCCGGCATATCTCTGGCAAATCGACACTTAGATGTGGTTACGTCGTCCGCAGCCTACGGTTGCGTAACCGGACAGCCGTACGGCAACCTCCAGGGACAACATCAACCGGCGTGTGCGGAGAGCCGGCACACGCTGCTATTCGACCCAGTCGAGGAGGCCGGTCCGTGTCGCACTACAAGGCGAACCTTCGGGATATCGAGTTCAACTTGTTCGAAGTGCTGGGAATCGGGGCGCTGCTGGACGACGGCGCCTACGGCGATCTGGACGCGGAGACCGCGCGGGGGATGCTCACCGAGGTACTGCGGCTGGCGGAGGGGCCGGTCGCCGAGTCGTTCGTCGATGCCGACCGCAACCCGCTGCAGTTCGACGCCGCCGAGCACGCGGTGATCGTGCCGGACGCCCTGCGCAAGACCGTCGCCGCGGTCAACGAGGCCGGCTGGTCGGCGCTGGGCATGCCGGCGGAGATGGGCGGCGTCACCGCGCCGTCGGCCCTGGTCTGGGCGACGCAGGAAATGCTTGTCGCCGCCAACAATTCGGCGAGCTTCTTCAATATGGGCCCGCTCATGCACACCGTGCTCTTTCACGAGGGCACCGCGGAGCAGCAGCGCTGGGCCCAGCACGCGTGGGAAAACCGTTGGGGCGGAACGATGGTGCTCACCGAGCCGGACGCCGGGTCCGACGTCGGCATGGGCCGCACCAAGGCGACCGAGCAGCCCGACGGCACCTGGCACATCGAGGGCGTGAAGCGCTTCATCTCCGGCGGCGACCTGGGCGACACCGCCGACAACATCATTCATCTCACCCTGGCGCGGCCGGTGGGCGCGGGTCCCGGCACCAAGGGCCTGTCGCTGTTCGCGGTGCCGAAATTCCTCTTCGACCGGGAGACGATGGCGCTCGGCGAGCGTAACGGCGTGTACGTCACCAACCTCGAGCACAAGATGGGCATCAAGTCCTCGCCCACCTGCGAACTGACCTACGGCGGCGCGACACCGGCCGTCGGCTACCTGGTCGGCGAGGTGCACAACGGTATCGCCCAGATGTTCAAGGTGATCGAGAACGCGCGCATGATGGTGGGCGTGCTGTCGGCGGGGACGCTGTCCACCGGATACCTGAACGCGCTGGAGTACGCCAAGACTCGCGTGCAGGGCGCCGATCTCACCAAGATGACGGACAAGACCGCGCCGCGCGTCACCATCACCCACCACCCCGACGTGCGCCGCAGCCTCGCGACGCAGAAGGCGTACGCCGAGGGCCTGCGCGCGCTCTACCTGTACACCGCCGCCTACCAGAACGACGATGTGGCACAGGTGAACTTCGGCGCGGACCCGGAACTCGCGGCACGGGTCAACGACCTGCTGCTGCCGATCGTCAAGGGCTGTGGATCGGAGCGGGCCTACGAGACGCTCACCGAATCGCTGCAGACCCTCGGCGGATCCGGGTACCTGCAGGACTACCCGATCGAGCAGTACATCCGCGATGTCAAGATCGACTCGCTGTACGAGGGCACCACCGCGATCCAGGCGCAGGACTTCTTCTTCCGCAAGATCATTCGCGACAAAGGGACGGCGCTCGCCCACGTGGCCGGGCTGATCCAGCAGTTCGCCGACTCCGGCGACGCCCGGCTCGAGCGCGAGCGCAAGCTGCTCGGCGCGGCGCTGGCGGACGTGCAGGCGATGGCGGCCGCGCTCACCGGGTATCTGATGGCGTCGCAACAGGATCCGGAGGAGATCTACAAGGTCGGCCTCGGCTCGGTGCGATTCCTCTACGCCACCGGCGATCTGGTGATCGGCTGGCGGCTGCTCGCGCAGGCCGCCGTGGCGCAGGCCGCGCTGGACGCCGGGCCGTCGGAGCGCGATCGCAGCTTCTACGCCGGAAAGATCGGCGTCGCTTCGTGGTTCGCGAAGAACAAGCTGCCCCTGCTGAGCGGCGTGCGCGCGGTGGTGGAGAACCTCGACAACGACATCATGCAGTTGGACGAGGCCGCGTTCTGAACCTCCGTTCCCGATTCGTGACACATTCGGCGGTTACGGCGCGCCCGGGGTTGCGGGTACAACTACCGCATGGTCTTTCCGGTGAGCTTCGGCTGGATCCAGGCCCTGCTGGTGGTGCTCTTCGTCGTCGCCGTGGTGCTCGTGATCAGCGCGGTGGTCAGGGCACGCAGGGTCGGATGGCGGGCGCTGGCCGGTCGCGGCGCCGGGGCGCTGGTGCTGGTGCTGGTGGCGGTGGTCATCCTCTGGGTGACCACCCTGCTGCAGACCTATCTCGGGCTGACCGGCGAGGTGAAGGCCGCGCACGTGGTCGCGACACCGGTCGACGGACAGCCGCACACCCTCGATATCGAACTCACTCTGTACGGCGACGGCAATCACTCCGACCGGCACGAGAAGCATCGGGTCGAGGGCGATCTGTGGGTCCTGCAGGCCAATATCGTCGAACTCGAACACTGGGTGAACACGCTCGGTTTCCACTCGGGGTATCAGGTGGCTCGCCTGTTCGGTGAGCGCTTCGACGGCGATGCCCCCAGGCAGAATCACATCTTCCTCAACGGCAACGACCGCGACTTCTACGAGCAGATGCAGCAGAACACCTGGTACACCAAGCCGTTCGTGCGCTCGGTGTACGGCAACGCGGTGGTGGCCGCCGCGGGCAGCTACGACGTGTTCATCTCGCAGGACGCCATCAAGACCCGCCCGGCCTGACCGCGCCCGGCAATCAGTCGGCGAACTCGGCGACCACCGGTGCATGATCGCTGGGCGCCTTGCCCTTCCGCTGCTCGCGGTCGACCGTCGCGTCCGTGGTGCGCGCCGCCAGCGCGGGGGAGGCGAGGATGAAATCGATGCGCATGCCCTCCTTGCGGGGGAAGCGCAACTGCGTGTAATCCCAGTACGTGTAGACGCCGGGGCCGGGCGCGAACGGCCGCATCACATCGGTGAAACCGGCCTCGGCGATGGCGTTGAAGGCGTCCCGTTCCGGTTGCGACACATGGGTTCTGCCCGCGAAGAACTCGGGGGACCACACGTCGGCGTCGGTCGGCGCGATGTTCCAGTCGCCGACCAGCGCGATCTGCGCCTCGGGGTCCTCGGCCAGCCAGCGGGCTCCGGTATCGCGCAGGGCGGCAAGCCATTCCAGCTTGTAGGTGTAGTGCGGGTCGGCCAGGGCGCGCCCGTTCGGCACATAGAGGCTCCACACCCGCACGCCGCCGCAGGTGGCGCCGAGGGCGCGGGCCTCCACCACCGGCGCGGCGAGCAGCGACGTCTCGGCGTCCTTGTCGAATCCGGGCTGGCCGGGGAAGGCGATCTCCACCTCCTCGAGGCCGATTCGGGAGGCGATGGCCACCCCGTTCCACTGGCTGAACCCGACGTGCGCGACCTCGTACCCGGCCTCCTCGAACCGTTCCGCCGGGAACTGGTCGTCGCGGCACTTGGTCTCCTGGATGGCCAGCACGTCGATATCGGCATCGTCGAGCCAGCCCACCACCCGATCCAGGCGGGAACGAATCGAATTCACGTTCCAGGTAGCCAATCGCACCGCCACATTCTCCTTGCCTGGGTGCGGCCCGGTCAGGCCGGGGCCGCGTAGCGATAGTCGTGGTGCTCGACGAAGCCCATCTCGCGGTACATCGCCTGCGCACTCGTATTGTCCACCGCCACTTGGACGTAGGCGTGGGTGGCGCCGTGCCGGTGGCCCCAGCGAACGAGTTCGGCGCAGATCAGGGTGCCCAGGCCGTGGCGGCGATGCGGGGCGGCCACGGCGACGCAGGTGAGTCCGACCCAGCGGCGGCCGTCCGGCGCGGTGGTGACCGCGCCGCGCCCCACGGCCAGCGCGGTGGGCAAACCCAGTGCGGCGAAACCGATCTCGCCGTCGCGCACCGCGGTCAGCACCGCCTCGTCCGGCTGTGGCGGCGGCACCGGCACGGTGTCCTCGCCCTGGAATCGGTACAGCTCCAGCCAGCCCGCGTGCGGTGTTGCGTCGATCCGCACCATGGAGGGACCCTGCGGCAGTACCAAGTTGTCGATATCGATGGCCAGCACGCGCGTATGGCCCCAGGTCCGCCAGCCGGACGGCACGGGGGCCAGCCGGTCGGGCAGCCGCAACTGCAGCGGCAGGCCCTGGCCGGTGTACCACTCGCCGATGCGGCGCAGCGTCTCCGGATGGACCTGCGCCGGAGATTCCGAACTACCCACCGGCACGGCGGAATTGGCGCGATTGGTGTATCCGTGCCCGGCGGCGAGCACCCAGCCGTCCAGCACGGCGCGGTCGGTGCCGGGCCAGCCGTCGCAGGCCGCCGCCTCCAGCGCGCGAATCTCGCGGGTCCGAATCGGCCTGGGCCCCAGCGGTTTCAGCGCCACGACGCGATCGGCCGCGATGGCCACCGTCTGACCGTCGGCGGTGCGGACGGTCGGCGGGTCCAGCGCGACCAGCTCGCCGATCACATCGGTGAACTGCTGGGGATAACCCTCCGGCAGCCGGTACCGCACCACCACCCGCCGGCCGGGCGGTATGCCGGGCGGTTCAGTCGTCATGCCCGAACGGATCCGGCACGGTGCCCGGGAGCCAGCTCAAACCCGGTACGCCCCAGCCGTTTCGCTTGATCGCCTTCTTCGCCGCCCGCGCGTTGCGCCCGACCAGCACGTCCACGTACAGGAAGCCGTCGAGGTGGCCCACCTCGTGCTGCAGCATGCGGGCGAAGAAGCCCTTGCCCTCGATGTCGACCGGGTTGCCGTGCTCGTCGGTCCCGGTGACGCGCGCCCACTCGGCGCGTCCGGTGGGGAACTGCTCGCCCGGCACGGACAGGCAGCCCTCCTCGTCGTCGTCGGGATCCGGCATCGTCTCGGGGATCTCCGAGGTCTCCAGCACCGGGTTGATCACCGCGCCGCGCCGCCGGTTCATGCTGCCGTCCGCGCCGACGTCGGGACAGTCGTAGACGAACAGCCGCAGCGGCTCACCCACCTGGTTGGCCGCCAGCCCCACGCCGTGCGCCGCGTCCAAGGTCTCGTACATGTTCGCGACGAGTTCGGCGAGTTCCTCCGGTGACCTGGTGACCTGCTGGGTCGGATGGTGCAGAACCGGATCGCCGACGATGCGGATCGGGAGAATCGCCATGGTCGGTCACTTTACGCGGAGGCCCGAACCGGGCACGGCGACGGACACGTCGGCGACGCCGACACGCCGTGCGACGCAGCGGGCATCGCTCGCGTTCATGGTTGAATGAGCGTCGAGTCGTCAGTTGTAACTCGGCGAGGGAGCGATATGGACAGCGCAGCGGCACGTGATCTTTCCGCAAGCGAGGACAGCTCTTCCACGGGTGCGGAGGTCGCCGGCGAACTCACCCGTCGCGAACTCGAGATTCTCGATTTCGAGCGCAAGTGGTGGAAGTACGCGGGCGCCAAGGAAGAAGCCATCCGCGAGCTGTTCAGCATGTCGGCCACCCGCTATTACCAGGTCCTCAACGCCGTCGTCGACAAGCCGGAGGCGCTGGCCGCCGACCCGATGCTGGTGAAGCGGCTGCGACGGCTGCGGGCCAGCCGGCAGAAGGCCCGCGCCGCCCGGCGGCTGGGCTTCCAGGTGTGATGCGGGCGTGCACGCCCGCCTAGGACTAGGGTCGACCAGGTGAGCAACCCCAATCCGCCCTCCGGTGGACCGCCGCTGCGAGCGCTCGCGATGGTTTTGATCGCACTGGCCATCGTGTTCGCCGGCCTCGGCGCGATGTCGCTGTCGAGTTCCGAGTCCACGGCCTCGGACACCGAGACACAGGGACAGGCGACGCAGGGCCGGCCCACCAGCACCACGTCGTCCAAGCCGGCCGCTACCACCACCTCGGCCGCCGACACGACCACCACCACGACCACATCGTCCACGACGACGACCACCGCTCCCAGCACGACACCGACCGCGGCCAAGTCGGTGCCCGTGCACGTGCTGAACAACAGCACGGTCGCGGGTCTGGCCGCGCGGACCGCGGGTCAGCTCTCCGCCGACGGCTGGACCATCGCGGAGACCGGCAACTACCCGGGCGGGGTCATCCCGAAAACCACTGTCTACTACGGGAATTCACCGGGCGAGCGGGCCGCGGCCCAGGAGGTCGCCGAAGAACTCGGCGTCTCGGCGGAGCCGCGATTCGCCGGGATCGCGAGCAATCCGCCCGGCGTGATCGTCATCGTCACAGGGAACTGAACGGTCGTCTCTACCAACCCGGCCCCACGGCTCCACGGCGTAACGGCTCTGGCATCATCTTGACCGGTAACGAATTCGTCCACACGGCATTACTCGTAAACTCGGTACTCGTAAAGGAGTTCCCCGATGGCCCCGTCCACAACTCGTCGCCCGTCCTGGTGGACTGTGACCCCGGTGCTGGCGGTCGCGGTGTTCGGCCTTGCGGCCTGCACCAACAGCCAGGAATCGAGTGACGTCAAGGGGACCACTCCGCCGGTGTGGACGGGTTCGGCGGCGCCCGGCGGCGAGGCCACCGGCACCGGCGAGCACGGCGGCAGCGGGCACGGGAGCACCGAGCACAGCGCCACCCCGGGCGATGCGGTCTCGGTGCAGCTCAAGGATCCCGCCGGGGTCCAGGTCGGTACCGCGTCGGTGGTCAAGTCGGGCGGCCACCTCGAGATCACGGTCGAGGCGCACGGGCTCAAGCCCGGCTTCCACGGCCTGCACGTGCACCAGGTCGGCAAGTGTGAGGTGAACTCCACCGCGCCGGCCGGCGGCCCGGCCGGCGACTTCCTGTCCGCGGGTGGCCATCTGCAGGTGGGCGATCAGAACTCGCACCCGGCCAGCGGCGACCTGACCTCGCTGGAGGTGCGCCAGGACGGCACCGCCAAGCTGGTCACCACCACCGACGCCGTGACGTTGGACGAACTGAAGGGCAAAGCCCTGATGATCCACGCCGGAGCGGACAACTTCGGCAACGTCCCCAGCCGATACACCCAGGCCAACGGCACCGCCGGCCCGGACGCCGAAACGCTGGCGACCGGTGACGCGGGCAGCCGGGTGGCCTGCGGCGTCATCGGGTAGCGCGGTTGCCATGGGTGGGGCCGGCGTCGGAAAAGTTCACTGGAACAGCTCGCCCCGCCCCACGCTGGGGGTCGAGTGGGAGATCGCGCTGGTCGACAAGAACACCCGCAATCTCTCCAACACCGCGGCCGCGGTCTTCGACACCGTCGGTGACCTGCGGGCCCACGACGGCACCCCGCAGGTCACCAAGGAACTGCTGAGGAACACCGTCGAGCTCGTGAGCGGCGTGCACGACACCGTCGGCGAGGTGGTCGACGACCTCAGCGGCACGATGGACGCCGTGCGCAGCGCCGCCGACGCGGTCGGGGTGGACCTGTTCTGCGCGGGCACCCACCCGTTCGCTCAGTGGTCGACCCAACAGCTCACGCGCACAGCGCATTACGACGAACTCATCGAACGCACCCAGTGGTGGGGGCGGCAGATGCTGATCTGGGGCGTGCACGTTCACGTCGGAGTCTCGCACCCGGAGAAGGTCTTTCCGATCCTGAACTCGCTGCTGCTGTCGTACCCGCACCTGCTGGCGCTGTCCGCGTCCTCACCCATGTGGGCCGGGATCGATACCGGGTACGCCAGCAACCGGGCGCTGATGTTCCAGCAACTGCCGACCGCCGGCCTGCCGTTCCAGTTCGAGAACTGGTCGCAGTTCGAGGGTTTCGTGCACGACCAGATGAAGACCGGCGTGATCGAGCAGCTGGGCGGCATGCACTGGGATATCCGCCCGGCGCCGAAATGGGGGACCATCGAGGTCCGGGTGTGCGACGGAATACCCACGCGCCTCGAGCTTTCCGCGATCGTCGCGCTCATCCACTGCCTGGTGGTGGACCTGGATCGCCGGGTCGAGGCGGGGGAGACGCTGCCCACCATCCCGCCCTGGCATGTGCAGGAAAACAAGTGGCGCGCAGCACGTTACGGCCTGGACGCGATCATCATCACCGACGCGCAGAGCAACGAACGCCTCGTCACCGACGACCTGTCGGAGCTGCTGAATCGCCTCGAGCCGGTCGCGAAACAGCTCGGCTGCGAGAAGGAGCTGGCGCTGGTCGCGGAGATTCCCCAGCGCGGCGCCTCCTACCAGCGGCAGCGCCGCGTGGCCGCCGCCGCCCAGGGTGATCTGGTGGCCGTGGTCGACGCCCTGGTCAAGGAACTGGACGCCTAGCACCGGCCGGTGGTCGGTCGTTCAGCTGCGCGGCGGGGTGGCGTTCATCGCCCGTTTACTATGGTCGGGTGCTACTCGACGACCCGCGTTCCGACTTCGGTGGTGACGCTCGCCGCGGCCGGATCCGGAGGCCGTCGACCCGGGCCCGGATCGTCGTCGCCGTGGCGGCCGTGCCCGTGCTCCTGATCGCGTTGCAGATCGTGGCCTCCCGCAACGGTTTCGAGGGCCCGCTGCACAGCCTGTGGTCCGATTACGCGGGGACGCCGAAGTCGGTGTCGGTGCCCTGGGCGGGCTTGGCGCTGGCGCTGGTCGGGCTGTCGTGGCGGCGGCGCTGCTGGGCCGTCGGCATCGCGCTGGGGATCGATGTGGTGTTCGCGATCGCGCGGTTGCTGCTGGGTGGATCGCTGACCATCGGCAACGGCGCGGTGATCACGCTGACCGGTCTGGCGCTGGTCGCCCGGTTCCGCTGGGAGGGTACGGCCCGGCGCAACGCGCTGCACGCGGCGGCGCTGGGCGCGCTGCTGATCCTCGCCACCAAGGTGGGCGACGTGTGGCTGCACGTGACCGTGATGGCCGGGCCGAACGTGCTGGACCGGTACGTGCTGCTGGCCGATCACGCCTTCGGGCAGCCCTCCTGGGTGCTGGGGCAGGTCGTCGACGCGCTCGGCCCGGTGGTGTTCGCGGTGCTGCACTGGGTCTACATCGAGCTGCCGGTGGCGGCGATGGTGGTGGCGGCGTGGCAGTTGCGGCGGGTGGCCTCGACCGGCATCTGGCCGAGTCACTATCTGGTGCGCACGTTCCTGGCGCTGGGGTTGGTCGGGCCGGTGGTGTACGTGCTGTTCCCGGTGGTCGGGCCGATGTTCGCGTTCGGCCCCGACGGTCACGGCCTGCAGGTGGGCGACTACTGGCCGCGTATCGTGCCGCCCGTCGATTACCATCCCGGGCTCTTGGGCTTCGACACCGTGACGCCCCGCAACTGCATGCCCTCCATGCACACCGCCTGGGCCACGACGGTCTTCCTGCACTCGCGCCGCGCCGCCGACGGTTCGCCCGCGCCGCGCTGGCTGCGCTGGGGCGGCGCGTTCTGGCTGGCGGCGACCCTGACCGCGACCCTCGGCTTCGGCTACCACTACGGCGCCGACCTGCTCGCGGGCGCGGTGCTGTGCCTGACCGTCGAATCCGTGCTGCGCGCGCCCGAACGCGGCTGGGATCGCGCCCGCCTCCGCGTGGTTGCCGGTGGTCTCGCGCTGCTGGCGGCGCTGTTGCTGTGCTATCGCTACCTGGCCCTGTGGATGGCCGAATATCCCGTTCCGGCGGGCGTCCTCGTGCTCGGTGTCGTCGCCGCCTACTTCTGGTTGTTCTACGCGACCTGGTTCGCCCGCACCCCGGCGGCGCAACCGGCCGAGGCGGCCGAACCCGCGGCGCGACAGGCCTAGTCCACGTCGTCGCCGAGTTCGTTGATCAGCAGCAGACCGTCGCGGTCGCGCTGTTCGCGATAGGCGGTGCGGCCCAGCAGGTGGGCCACGGCCGGAATGGTCAGCAGGGTGAACAGCCCGACCAGCAGCAGCATCCACACGTTGCCGTGGCCGCGCAGCTGGATGGTGGCACCGATCAGGATCAGGACCAGTCCGACCACTTGCGGTTTGGTGGCGGCGTGCATGCGGGAGAGGGTGTCGGGGAAACGCACCAGCGCGATCGCGGCGGTGAGGGCGAAGGCGGCGCCGAGCACCATCAGCCCGAACGACAGCCCGCGCAGCGCGGTATCGAGCCAGCCCGTCATCGGTCGTCCCGCACCCGGAACCGGGAGACCGCGGCCGAGCCGAGGAATCCGACCAGCGCCAGCGCGACGATGCCGGGCAGCACCGCGGTGTCGTCGCTGTAGGTCGCCCACACCGCCAGTCCCGCGGCGGCGATGCCGATGATGGAGTCGATGGCGACCACGCGGTCCAGGGTGCTCGGCCCGGCGAGGATCCGGTAGCTGGTCAGCAGGGCCGCGGCGACCAGTAGTACCCCGGTGATCAGTGCGACGGCCGTCATCAATCCTCCTCGGAAGCGGTTGCGGCCCGGGGCGACTCGTGCCACTCGCCCGGCCGTTCGAAGGACTGGATCAGCAGCCGCTCCACCCGGCGGGTGACGCGGTAGAACTTGTCCACCGCCGCCTCGCTGCCCACGTCCAGCACGTGCACCCAGACGGTGTGCGTGGACCGGTCCAGCTCCAGCACCATGGTGCCGGGAATCATGTTGAGCACGTCGGTGCACAGCACGAAGACCAGGTCCGAGCGGATGGACATCCGCACCCGCAGCACTCCCGACACGGGCGCACCGGCCGGGCGGACCGCGAACCAGGCGATCTGCAGACTGGATTCGAGCGCGTAATACGAAGCGACGACGATCAATTCGAGCAGCGACAGCGGATGCAGCCGTCCCGAGACCGGCACCCGCGGCAGCGGCATCGCCACCATGATCACCGCGCCGATCGCCAGCCCGGCCAGCGTGTTGGCGACGCTCAGATCGCCCCACAGCGCCGTGTAGACCAGCGCCAGCCACAGCAGCACACCGATGCGGACGACGGTTTCGCGGCTCATCGGTCGCCTCCCGACCGCCACGAATCCGGCGTTCCCAGCACGGTTTCCAGGTATCGTCCGCGATCGTTCAACTCGTCGGCGGCGCGCGCGGCGATGCCGAGCACCGGGCCCGCGAAGGCGGTGAGCGAGAGCCCGACCGCGAGCAGCGCGACGGTGGGCGCCAGCATCAGGCGCGGCATGCGGCCGGGGTCGACGCGGTCGTCGAACTGCACGTCGGTCGACTCGTCGATCAGCCCCGAGGGCGCCGCGTCGGCCAGATCACCCTCGGGCGCCTGCACCCGCGGCCGCCAGAACGCCTTGCTCCACACCCGAGCCATCGCGTACAGCGTCAGCAGGCTGGTCAGGATCGATCCGCTCACCAGCACCCAGGCCAGCACGCTGCCGTCGGCCACGCCCGCCTGTAGCAGCGCGGCCTTGCCGATGAAGCCCGAAAGCGGCGGAATGCCACCGAGATTGAGGGCCGGGATCCCGAACAGCAGGGCCAGCGCGGGGCTCGCGGCGAGCAGCCCGCCGAGCCGGCTCAGCGACGCCGACCCGGCCTGCCGCTCGATCAGGCCCACCACCAGGAACAGCGTCGTCTGCACCAGAATGTGGTGGGCCACGTAGAAGACGGTGCCGGTGAGCCCGGCCGCGGTATTCAGCCCCACCCCGAACATCAGGTAGCCGATATGGCTGACCAGCGTGAACGACAGCAGTCGCTTGATATCGCTCTGCGCGATGGCGCCCAGGATGCCGATCAGCATGGTGAACAGCCCGCACACCATCAGCACGTTGTCGAAGCTGTCGGACGGGAACAGCAGCGTGTGCATCCGGATGATGGCGTACACACCGACTTTCGTCAGCAGGCCCGCGAAGACGGCGGTCACCGGGGCGGGCGCGGTGGGGTAGGAGTCGGGTAGCCAGTTCGACAGCGGGAACACCGCCGCCTTGATGCCGAAGGCCACCAGCAGCACGGCGTAGACGGCACTGCGAATTCCCGTGGGCACCTCGCCCATTCGCACCGCCATATGCGCCAGGTTCAGGGTGCCGGTCGCCGCGTACGCCAGTGCGATGCCGGTGAGGAAGATCAGCGACGACACCATCGACACCATCACGTACGACACCCCGGCCCGCACCCGGTCCGCGCTCGCGCCGAGGGTCAGCAGCACGAACGACGCAGCCAGCAGCACCTCGAAGCCGACGAACATGTTGAACAGGTCGCCGGCCAGGAAGGCGATCGAAACACCCGCGCTCAGAATGAGATACGTCGGCTGGAAGATCGAGGTGGGCTGCCGCTCGGTGCCGTCGCTGATGCCCTGTCCGACGGCGAATACGAGCACCGCCAGCAGCACGATCGACGACACCAGCAGCATGGCCGCCGACAACCGGTCCACCACCAGCGTGATCCCGATCGGTGTGCCCCAGTGGCCGACCTGCAGTGCCGCCATCCCGTCCCGGTCGGCCAGGTAGAGCAGCAGCCCGGCGATCACCACCACCGCCGCCAGCGCGGCGATCGAAACGATCTGCTGCACTCGCGGTTTGCGCCCGACGATCAGTGTGGCCGCCGCGGTCAGCAGCGGAATCAGCACCGGCAGCGCGGTGAGGGTGGGCATCAGGCCGGGCGCGAGGGTCATTGCTCGGGGTCCTCGCCCTCGCGGCGCGCGGCCACCTTCACGTCCTCGGGGTCGTTCTCGACGCGCTCGCTGGTGGTCAGGGCGTAGGCGCGGTAGGCCAGCGCGAGCACGAACGCCGCCAGGCCCATCGTGATCACGATGGAGGTCAGCACCATCGCCTGTGCCAGCGGGTCGGCCGAATCCCGTTGTGTCCGATCGGTCTGGCCGAGGATCGGCGGGCGGCCGTCCGGTCCGCCGACGGTGAGGATGAGCAGGTTCACGGCATTGCTGAACAGGATCATCCCCAGCAGCATCTTCGACACCGCGCGTTCCAGCAGCAGATAGACGCCGCACGCGGTGAGGACGCCGACCAGGACGAGCAGCGTGATGTTCGCGGTCATCGGGTCTCCCTCGTCGATTCCCCGGCCCGCGTGGAGATCGTCGTGATCGCGGGCCCCTCGGTGTCCAGCCGTGCGCCCAGGCTGCGCAGCGCGTCGAGCACCAGGCCCACCACGATCAGATACACGCCCAGGTCGAACAGCAGGGCGGTGACGAACTTGACGTGCCCGAGCAGGGGCAGCGTCACCTCCACGATCGCCGACGACAGCGGCGGCGCGCCGAGCAGCAGCGAACCGGTCGCGGTGCCGGCGGACAGCGCCAGCCCGGCGCCCAGTACGTGACCCGCGTCGACCGGCAGGGCCTCGGCCAGCTCGTAGCGGCCGCCCGCCAGATAGCGCAGGACCAGGGCCAATCCGGCGGTGAGCCCGCCGGCGAACCCGCCGCCGGGGGCATTGTGCCCGGCGAAGAAGAAGTACGCGGACAGCATCATGAGGGTCGGGAACACCAAGCGCGTCGTCATCGCCAGCACCATCGAGCGGTGGCGCGGGGCGAGCAGCGGGGACGCGGGCAGCCAGTAGCTGCGGTCCGGGTCGGGCGTGTAGCCGGGCGCGTCGGCGACCCGGGGCAGCGTGCCGAAGCGGCGGCTGCGGAACATCAGCGACGCGACCCCGGTCGCGGCGACCACCAGCACCGAGATCTCGCCGAGGGTGTCCCACGCGCGGATATCGACCAGCAGCACGTTCACCGCGTTCTTCCCGCCGCCGAAACTGTAGGCGGCCTGCGGGATCCGGTGCCAGATCGGATCGGTGCCGCGCGCCGCGGTGGCGAAGGCCGCGAGCACCGCGACCGCGGCGCCCACCAGCGCGGCCAGCAGCGCGCGGCGCACCTTGAACGCGGTGGCCCGGTCGGGTTCGATCTCGGCCGGGAACTTGCGCAGCACCAGCACGAAGATCACCAGCGTCAGGGTTTCCACCAGGAACTGGGTCAGCGCCAGATCGGGCGCGCCGTGCAGCGCGAAGATGACGCCGCAGCCGTAGCCGGTGACGCCGACCAGCAGCACGCTCGCCAGGCGATTGCGCATCACGGTGGCGCCGATCGCCATCGCGACCATGATGAGCCCGATGATCAGCTGCAGCGGTGAGTCCCACAGCCGCAGACCCACCCGGGTCCGGGCGCCGAACGCCAGCATGGCGGTGGGCAGCACGATCAGCGTGATCAGGATCAGCGCCTGGTTGAGCGGGAGCGAACCGCGTTGCGTCGCACCGGTCATGCGCAGCGACAGCTGGTCCATCGCGCGCAGCGTCTTGTCGTAGACGCGGTCGGCGTTGCCCAGCCGGGGATTGGCCGTCTCGCCGATGCGATCGCGGATCTCGAACAGCACCAGGCCGCAGGCGATCACGATCATGGTCAGGGTCAGCGGATGTCCGAAACCGTGCCACAGCGCCAGATCGGTGGGCTCGCCGCCGGGCAGCGTCTCCGCGTAGGGCCGCAGCAGCCGGTCCAACCACGGCGCGGCCGGGCCCGCGGCCAGACTCACCACCGCCAGCAAGGCCGCGGGGGTCACGAACATCGCACCGGGCGGATGCCAATTCAGTTGCGGCTCCGGCGCTCCCACCGCCACGGACTTGGAACCGAAGGCGCCCCAGAGGAATCGCAGGCTGTACCCGACGGTCAGCATGGAACCGACGACCACGCCCGTGCCCACTGCCACCTTCACCGGCGCGGTCAGATTCTCGGCGGTGAGAATCGCGCCCAGCGCGCTCTCCTTGCCCACGAATCCCAGCAGCGGCGGGATTCCGGCCATGCTCGCCCCGGCCAGGATCGCGGTGCCGCACAGCACGGGCGCGCGCCGGCCCAGCCCCGACAGTCGTCGCAGGTCCCGGGTTCCGGCGCTGTGGTCGATGATGCCGACCACCATGAACAGGCACGCCTTGAACAGCGCGTGCGCGACGAGCATCGTCACCCCGGCCAGGGCCGCGTCGGACGTGCCTATTCCGACCAGCGTGACCAGGAAGCCCAACTGACTGACCGTGCCGAAGGCCAGCACCAGCTTCAGGTCGGTCACCTGTAGCGAGCGCAGACCGGCGAGCAGCATGGACACCAGGCCCAGGGTGAGGATTATCGGATGCCAGGGCGCACTGGCCGCGAACACCGGCGCCAGCCGGGCCACCAGGTAGATGCCGGCCTTCACCATCGCCGCCGCGTGCAGGTACGCGCTGACGGGGGTGGGCGCGGTCATCGCGCCGGGCAGCCAGAAGTGCAGCGGGACGATCGCCGACTTGCTCAGCGCGCCGACCAGGATCAGCACCACGGCGACACAGGTCGACCAGTCCTGCGGATCCGCCCGCACCAGGATCTCCGAGAGCAGATACGTGCCGCAGCGCTGCCCGATCAGGATGATGCCGACCAGCATCGTCAGGCCGCCCGCGGCCGTCACCAGCAGGGCCTGCAGCGCCGCGCGGCGGCCCGTGATCTGCTCGGCATGATGGCCGACGAGCAGGAATGACAGCACGGTCGTCGCTTCCCAGAAGGTGAACAGCAACAACATGTTGTCGCTGGTCACCAGCCCGAACATGGTGCCCGCGAAGGCAACCAGATAGCCCGCGAAGATGCCCAGCCGCTGCCGGTCGTCATCGTCGAAATAGCTCGCGCAGTAGGCGAGGATCAGCGCGCCGATACCCAGCACCAGCGCCGACATGATGGAGGCGAGCGAATCGAACCGCAGATCCAGATCCATGTGGATGCCCGGCGCCCAGCCGACGTGCAGTTCCCGCCCGCTGTTCCAGTTCGCGACGACCCAGCCCAGGCTCGCCAGCGGCACCAGCGCCAGCAGATAGAACGCCCGCCGACCCAGCACTCGCACGCATGGCGGCGCGAACAGGGCCGCGGCGGCGTGGGCGAGCAGGACTACGAGCAAACTTCACTCCGTCGGTCGGCGGCGGGGTGTGCGCAGTCGATACTACTTCGGCCCTTACGGGATTCGCGGCTGCCGTGGTTATGGCGTCGAACATGTTCGAGGCCACCGGCTATATATCTGCAATCAGAGCGGTTCGCGATCGTCGGGGCGTTCGGCCGTGCCGCTCGCCGGGCCGACGGCGGGCGCGCGCAGCCGCCGCAGTGCGATGAGCCCGACCAGGCAGCCCACCGTGATCGCGAGCGCGGTCCAGTGCGGAACCGGCGAATCGGTGGCGGGCACCCGGCAGACGTACCAGCGACCGGCATCGGCCGTCGCGGTGTCGAGATCGCCTCGGTCGGCGTGGTCGCGCAGCGCCAGCACCACCGACGGCACGAAGACGATCGACACACCCAGCACCCGGGTCGGGTTGTAGCGGGGCGCGGCGCTGCCGAAGCTGTAGCCGGTGACGAGGGTCAGCACCACCGCGACGATCGCGTTGCGGACCCGGTTCTCGTCGTGGTCGAGCGTGATCACGCAGCTCAGTGCCAGCACGGTCGACAGCAGCAGCGCGAGCAGCGGCCCCGGCCGCCGGAACCCCAGCACGATCCCCAGCGCCAGCAGCACCAGCAGCGGCGCGGCCGACCAGCCCGGCAGCCAGGACGGCATGATCGCGCTGCCGACCGCCGCCAGCGCGATCGCCAGCAGCACCAGGGTTCCGTCGCGGCGGGGCAGCAGCATCGCGGCGACGAACCCGGCGACCACGGTGCCGCCGACGGTCAGCGCGATGTGGACGGTGCTGCCCGGATGGCGGTTCAGCCATTCGGTGCCGGCCAGCGTCGCCACCACGTAGATCAGGCCGGCCACGATCGGGGCCATCGGCAGCTCGATGGACCGCCGCTCCACCTCGGTCGTGTGCCGGTTGGCCAGCGTGCCGAATCCGACCAGCACCACGGTCACCGCGATCAGCCACGGCGGCGGCGAATCGACCGCGGGCCAGCGTCCGTAGCGGTCCGGATCGCCGAACGCGTTGCCGTGCTGCACGGGCAGCGCCGCGCCCACGACGATGCTGCCCAGTGCGCCGAGCGTCCAGCCGAAGACCTGCAGCCGCCCGTGCAGCACGGCCGTCGCGATACCGCCGAGCAGGATCCCGCCCGCGATCGCGTCGACGAAATTCACCGTGGCCAGTGAGGCATCCGGGCCGCTGTGCGCGCCGATCAGATGTGTCACCAGCAACAGCACGGCGCCGCACAATGCCGAACCCCATGCCGCCAGGCCGTGATTCACGGTCGTGGCGAATACCGCGACGATCAGCCCGATGACGGCGCCGGCGGCGATGGCGTGCGGCAGGCTGTGCGCGAGCAGATCCAGCTGTAGTGCCGAGGCCCCCGACGTCCACGTGAAGTCGATCGGGAGCATGAGCGACATCCCGGCAACCAGGGTTGCGAGACCGGCCGTGACCGTCTCGAACACCGCGGCACTGGTTCGCACCTGCTGAAAATACCCACGATCAAGGTCACATAGCCGCAGACCTGCCGGGCGTCAGGGCGTTCGGTTGCGCTGGTCGGCGTAGCGGCGGAGCGATTCGACCTGTGCCGGGTCCAGCGACGGCCGCACCGCGGCACGGGCGGCGGCGACGTCGGTGGCGGTGATGTCGGCGGTATCCACGTCGCGGCGCATTGCGGCGAGGGCGGATTCGCGCAGCAGGGCGGCGCAGTCGGCGGCCGAGTAGCCCTCCAGGTCGGCGGCCAGGGCGGCCAGATCCACGTCGGCGGCCAAGGGGACCGAGCGGCTGGCGGTGCGCAGGATCTCGGCGCGGGCGGCAGCGTCCGGGGGCGGCACGAAGACCAGGCGTTCCAGGCGGGCCGGGCGCGTCAGCGCCGGATCGATCAGTTCGGGGCGGTTGGTCGCGGCCACGACGACCACGTCGCGCAGCGGCTCCACGCCGTCCAATTCGGTGAGCAGGGCCGCCACCACCCGGTCCCCGACGCCGGAGTCACTGCTCTGGCCGCGGCGCGGCGCGAGCGCGTCCACCTCGTCCAGGAAAATCAGCGACGGCGCGGAATCGCGGGCGCGCTGGAACAATTCGCGCACCGCGCGCTCGGACGAGCCGACCCACTTGTCCATCAGCTCCGCGCCCTTGACGGCGTGCACGCTGAGCTGGCCCGTGCCCGCCAGGGCCCGCACCAGAAAGGTCTTGCCGCACCCCGGCGGCCCGTACAGCAGCACGCCGCGCGGCGGATCGATACCGAGCCGGGCGAACGAATCCGGATGGCGCAGCGGCCACAGCACGGCCTCGGTCAGCGCCTGCTTCGTCTCGATCATGTCGCCGACGTCGTCGAGGCTGAGGCTGCCGATCGCCAATTCCTCGGTGCCCGAACGGGACAGCGGGCGGATCACCTGTAGCGCGCCGACCAGGTCGGGCTGGGTCAGTTCCGGCTCGGTGTGGTCACGGCTGGCCCGCGACGCGGCCCGCACCGCCGCCTCCCGGCACAGCGCCGCCAGGTCGGAGACCACGAATCCCGGTGTGCGCGCGGCGATCTCGTCCAGTTGCAGGGTGCCGGTGGGCACCTTGCGCAGCAGTTGCTCCAGCAGATCCTTGCGCACGGCCGCGGTCGGCAGGGTCAGGGTGATCTCGCGATCGCACAGATCCGGTGCGCGCAAACGACTGTCGACACCGGCGGGATGCGAGGTGGTGGCCAGGAAGGCCACGCCCGCGGTGGCTACCGCGGCACGCAACTGGTCGAGGATCAGCGTGGCGACGGGTTCCCGGTCGGCGGGCAGCAGCGCGTCGATATCGGTGATCAGCAGGACCCCGCCTGCGCCGGAACAGATTTCGGAGACCGCGAGCCCGACCTCGCGCAGCCGGGTGCCGCTCTCGGTGGCTCCGACCGTCGGGCCGTCCAGCTCCACGATCCGGCGCGGCGTGGCCACCGCCCGCGCCAGCGTCGCCTTCCCCGCCCCGGCCGGGCCGGTGACCAGCACGCCGAGATGTGGTGGGGCGCCGAGGGTTTTGAGTAATTCCGGCTCGTCGAGCGCGAGGCTGAGCCATTCCGAGAGCTTCGCCGCCTGCGGGCGCACCCCGGCCAGGTCCGCGACGTCCACCGCGGACGGCCGCTCGCGCACCAGCATCCGGGTCCCGGGCGCACCGGACTGGCTGTCGGATCCGGCGCCGGGATCGTGCGAGGCGTCGGCCGCGGGCACGCCGGCGCCCCACACCACCGCGCTGTTGGGCTGCACACTCACAGGTCCGCGCACCGGATCGGTCGCGGTGACGGTGAGCAGCTCCGAGGTCCACGCGATCCCGAAGGTGCGCGAAAGCGCCTGTGTCGCAGCGGCGGTGCTGGTACCCGGGCCGAGATCGCGCGGGAGCAGCGACACCGCGTCACCGACCGTGACGACCTTGCCGAGCAGCGCCTGGCGCAGTGTCGCCTCCGGAATGCTGTGGGTGGCCTGGGTGGATCCGGTCACCGAGATCTGCCGCGCCCCGAACACCGTGGCCGGCGTCACCACCACCGTCGCGTCCTCGCGCACCCCGGCGTTGGACAGCGTCACGTCGTCCAGCAGGATCACCCCGGCCGGTGTCCCCGCGGGCGCGACACCCGCCACCGCGGCCGTCCGCCGCGATCCGATCAGCGCGATCCCGTCCCACTCCCGCAACCCCAACGCCGCCAGGGCCTCCGGATGCAACCGCACCACCCCCCGGCGAGTATCGGCGGCCGAGCGGTTCAGGCGAGCGGTGAGCGACAGTTCCGGCACCCGACCCATTATGGGGGTGTCCGGTCAGCGCTGGCGGGAGCCGGGACGCCGCAGCCGTAACCGCGATGTCGACACCCCCACCCGCAGGGCCGGGCGGCGGCGGGCGGCGCGGCGCTGGGCGCGGCGTTCGGCCGGTTTGTGGTGCCAGGTCTCGGGCCGGGCCGCGACCCAGCGTTGGGAGCGCCAGGCGAACGGGATGTGGGCCAGATACAGCACCACCAGCACGATCAGCAGGACGCGCGGATAGGTGACCAGCGCGGCAGCGGCCAGGGCGACCAGGACCAGGAGCAGGGCCGCGGCCTGAGGCGCCACCGAGACCGACTTCATCGCCAGGGTGGGGATGGCGCTGACCGCGAGCAGTGCCGCGAAGATCGTCCATGCCGCCACCAGAGGAAATTCGTTCCACCAGCCGTTGCCGAACTGCTGATGGGCCACGAGCGGCAGCATTCCGATGAGCGCGGCGGCCGGCGCGGGCACACCCACGAAGTACTCGCGCTGCCAGTCCGGCCGGGTGTCGTCGTCCATCAGCGTGTTGAACCGGGCCAGCCGCAACACGATGCTGACCGCATAGATCAGCGCGATGATCCAGCCTCGGCTGTCCTGGTTCAGGAACGTCACGTACAGCACCAGTGCGGGCGAGACGCCGAAGGAGATCGCGTCCGCGAGCGAATCGAGTTCGGCGCCGATCTTGGTGGTGGCCGAGAGCATTCGGGCCAGCCGGCCGTCGAGGGTGTCGAGCACGGCCGCCGCGCCGATCATGGCCACCGCGGTGCTCAGCGAACCCTCGAGGGCGAATTTCACCGCCGACAACCCCGCGCACAGCGCCAGGATCGTCACGATGCTGGGCAGCAGCCGGACCGTCCGTCGTCGTCGTCCGTGCTCGGTCACGGTCTCTTCGATCATGACAGCAGTTCGGCGAGCACCGTCTCCCCGCCGATGGTGCGCTGCCCGGGGTTCACGAGCAGCTGGGTCCCGGCCGGGAAGTAGGTGTCGACCCGGGAACCGAACCGGATCAGCCCGTAGGTGTCGCCGATGGCCAGCTTGTCGCCGACCTTGGCATCACACACGATCCGCCGGGCCAGCAGCCCCGCGATCTGCACCACCGTCACCAGTTGCCCGGCGTCGGTCTCCAGCACCATGCTGTTGCGCTCGTTGACCGAGCTGGCCTCGGGCAGATCGGCGGAGCGGAATTGGCCGCGCTGGTACGCGATTTCGCGCACGGTGCCCGATACCGGCGTGCGCTGCACGTGCACGTCCAGTACCGACAGGAAGATGCTCACCCGGGGCAGTTCGGCGTCGCCGAGGTTCAGTTCGGCGGGCGGCACCGCGGTGTCGACCAGCGCGATCTGCCCGTCGGCGGGGGCGATCACGACGTTCGCCCGGTTCGGCGGCACGCGGTGCGGGTGCCGGAAGAACGCCGCCGTCGCCGCCGCGGCCGCGAAACCGCCGCGCCGCAACCACTTCCGGCGCCGGGCCAGCAATGCGACGGCCAGCGGCGTCGCCACGAACGGCAGGCCGGCGGGATGCAGCGGGGGGATCGCATCGCGGACCAGGTCGGCGACATGACCGAGACCGGTGCGGTCGGGCGTGCCGGGCGGGGTGGGGCGGCGGGCCACGGGCTCCTCTTTCGTGCGCGGACAAGTCGCACACACCTTACGGGACATGCCGCGCTCGGGGGTGTGCTGCGACAGCACACTGCCGCAGCGACCGGGTCGCTGCGGCAGTGCGGGTCCGCCGGGCTCAGCCCACTTTTCGGCGCCCGGTGACCAGACCCACCAGGAACAACAGGATGGCCGCGCCACCGAGGCAGGTGAGGAAGCTGAAGATGATGCCGCCGCCCTTGACGTCGACCCCCAGCAACTTGAGCAGGAACCCACCGAGCAGGCCGCCGATGACGCCCACCACGATGTTGAGGAAGATGCCCTGCTGGGCGTCCGTCCCCATGAACTTGCTGGCGATCCAACCGGCCAAGCCGCCGATGATGATCCAGCCGATAATTCCCAGACCGAGCATGATGTGTCCTCGAATCACTCGTCGGAACAGGTCACTGCCGGTCGTATAACCGGCTCGTGGAGTGGCAATACCCGATCGATTGTGACAATACCCACGACGCCCGATAATCTTCCGGCTAATATGAGGGGGCCTCATGTCTGCGGTCTCGCCAGCGAGCCCGCCCGGTGAGGGCCCGATGAAGGAATGTTCGATGCGCGGGTGGGGCCCCAGGCCCGTGACACCCCTGCCAGGCAGGTACCTAGGAGAAGCACGATGGCTGCTCGACTCGCCCAGGTCACGGGGGCGGAGCACACCGCGATGCTCGGGCTCGGCGTGTACCGCCCGGTCCGGGTGGTCACCAACGACGAGGTCGCAGGGCCTATCGAGTCCAGCGACGAATGGATCCGCACCCGCTCGGGCATCAAGACCCGGCGGTTCGCTTCCGATTCGGAAACCATCATCGGCATGAGCGCCGCGGCGGCGCGCGACGCGATGGCGGCGGCCGGCGTGAGTCCCGACCAGATCGGCTGTGTCATCGTCGCCACGTCCACGTGGCTGCTGCTCACCCCGGCCGCGGCGCCGCAGATCGCCACCGAACTGGGTCTGAGCAACCCCGCGGCATTCGACATCTCGGCCGGCTGTGCCGGGTTCTGTCACGCCGTGGGCCTGGCATCCGACCTGGTCAAGGGCGGCAGCGCGGGGCACGCGCTGGTCATCGGCGTCGAACGCCTCACCGACGCGATCAACCCGGCCGACCGCGGCACCGCGTTCCTGTTCGCCGACGGCGCGGGCGCGGTCGTCATCGGCCCGTCCGACGAGCCGGGCATCGGCCCGACCGTCTGGGGTTCGGACGGCACCCAGCACCACGCCATCCGTCAGGACAAGGACTGGATGGAGTTCTTCGGCGAGATCGAGGAGAAGGGCCTCGACGCCGTCCGCCCGTACCTCGCGATGGAGGGCACCGCGGTCTTCCGCTGGGCCGCGCATTCGTTGAAGAAGGTCTGCCTCGACGCCATCGACCGGGCCGGGCTCACCCCCGCGGACCTGGACGCGATGGTCCCGCACCAGGCCAACGGCCGCATCATCGAGATCATGGCCCGCGAACTGAAGCTGCCCGAGGACTGCGCCCTGGCCAACGACATCGAGGAGACGGGCAATACCTCCGCCGCCTCCATCCCGCTGGCCATGGAAGCCCTACTACGCAGCGGCGAGACCAAACCCGGCGCCGATGCCCTGCTGGTGGCCTTCGGCGCGGGCCTGTCCTACGCCGCGCAGGTCGTCAAGCTGCCCAACTGGCACACCGAGGGGCACGCCTGAGCGGAGCTACCGCTCGGCGGCGGCCTTGATCTTCCCGAGCGTTTCGTTCATGCCGCGCACCAGGTTCTCCTCGAACTGCTGCTCGCCGCCCAGGAACGCGTCGATCAGCACGCGCACCGGCTTGCGGACCCCGTTGGGCACATCGCGACGTTCGATCAGCCTGGTGCCCGACTCGGTCGGCTCCAGCGTGTAACTCCACACCGTGCCGTTCTCGTTCATCCGGAACGCGAACGCGCGGTTGGGCTCGAGCCGGACGATGCGCGAGGTGGTCGGGTAGTACTTGCGGCCGTCGCGGTTGAGATTGACCGTCCAGGCGCCGGTGCGCAGCGCGCCCAGCGAGACCATCCGGACCGTGTTCGGGCTGAACTCGGGCATCCGCTTCAGGTCCGAGACAACCGCCCAGACCCGCTCCGGCGGGGCGGAGATGTCGACGGTGGCTTCGAGAGTGTTCGGCAACGCTGCCTCCGGGAGTGTGACGATCGGTACCGGGAATCGTACTGGGACAGCAGGTCCGTGTACCCATCGCGCGGCACGTTCAGTGATCCGGACCACACTCGATTGAAAATCAACTAGATCACATTCTGATGTGATGGGTACCCCCTTCTGTAATAAACGACGCACAATGGCGGATAGATGAAGCGGAAGGCAATGAAGCAACCGACTGAGCCCGAGTTTTCGTCCAACGTGAGGTGATCGGCCGTGAAACTGCGCTTTCCCCTCCACCGCAGTCAGGCGGATTCCGTTCCGCTGCTGCCGGTTTCCGATTCGGAAGACATCACTGCGGGGGTGGGGTCGAGTGGTAGGAGTTCCAGACGTCGCGCCGCCGAGCGCGAGGAGCGACTGGAGCGATTGCTGACTCCGACGGAGCTGGATCTGGTCCAGCACCATCGGCTGTGAGCGAACTCGGGGGTCCGATCTCCGGCCGCGGGACACGCGGGCTTGCGTCGACGCCCATACTTTCGATGTGACTTCACCAGCTGTCGCCAAACCGGCAATCCTGAGCGTCGACGACGATCCGGGCGTCTCCCGGGCCGTGGTCCGCGACTTGCGGCGCCGCTACGGGGCGGATTATCGAATTCTGCGCGCCGAATCGGGTGCGTCGGCGCTCGACGCGCTGCGCGAGATGAAACTCCGGGGTCAACCGGTTGCGGTGTTGATCGCCGATTACCGGATGCCGGGGATGGACGGCATCGAATTCCTGGAACAGGCGATGGATCTGCATCCGTACGCGCGCCGGGTGCTGCTCACCGCGTATGCCGATACCAATGCCGCGATCGAGGCGATCAATGTCGTCGATCTCGATCACTATCTGCTCAAGCCCTGGGATCCGCCGGAGGAGAAGCTGTATCCGGTGATCGACGCGCTGCTCGAAGCGTGGCGCGGCGACGATCATCGCCCCGTGCACGAGACCAAGGTGATCGGTCACCGCTGGTCCGCCCGCTGTTCGGAAGTGCGCGAATTCCTCGCCCGCAACCAGCTGCCCTACCGCTGGTACCTGGCCGACGAGCCGGAGGGCGCGCGGCTGCTCGTGGCCGCGGGCGCCACTCAGGACCAGTGCCCCGTCGTGATCGACGCCACCGGGCAGGCGCTGATCACCCCGAGCGACAGCGAATTGGCCGGCAGCGTGGGTCTCAACACCGATCCGACCGGCGACTTCTACGACCTCATCGTGGTCGGCGGCGGCCCGGCCGGGCTCGGCGCCGCGGTGTACGGCGCGTCCGAGGGGCTGCGGACCGTGCTGGTAGAGCGCACCGCGACCGGCGGCCAAGCCGGTCAGAGTTCCCGCATCGAGAACTACCTGGGCTTCCCCGACGGGTTGTCGGGCGCGCAGCTGGCCGATCGGGCTCGTCGGCAGGCGGTCAAGTTCGGCGCCGAGCTGATCACCGCGCGCCGCGTGGTCGAACTCGAGGTGTGCGGTTCGGCCCGGGTGGTGCGATTCGACGACGGCAGTTCGGTCGCGGCGCATTCGGTGCTCATCGCCACCGGCGTCAACTATCGCCATCATCCGGCGCCGGGCGTGGACGACTTCACCGGGCGCGGCGTGTACTACGGCGCCGCGATGACCGAGGCCGCCGATTGCGCCGACCGCGAAATCTACATCGTGGGCGGCGCGAACTCGGCGGGCCAGGCGGCGGTGTTCCTGTCCCGCAACGCGCGGACCGTGCACATCCTGGTGCGCGGCGATTCTCTCGACAAGTCCATGTCGCACTACCTGATTCGGCAGATCGAGCAGATCCCGAACATCAAGGTGCACACCTGCACGGAGGTGGTTTCCGCCGACGGCGACGATCACCTGGAGCGGATCGTGCTGCGCAACAACGCCACCGGCACGGAAGAAAAAGTGGAGGCCGAGCGGTTGTTCCTGTTCATCGGCGCCGCGCCCGAGACCGACTGGCTCGACGGCTTGGTCGCGCGCGATGCGGCGGGCTATGTGCTCGCCGGTCCGGACCTGCTGGTCGACGGCAATCGCCCCGCCGGATGGGAACTGCCGCGGCCCCCGCACCACCTCGAGACCAGCGTCCCCGGCGTCTTCGTGGCCGGCGATGTGCACTCGGAGTCGGCGAAACGGGTCGCGTCCGCCGTGGGCGAGGGCGCGATGGCCGTCATGCTCGTCCACCGATACATCGCGAAACAGTAGGAGGTGTGCCGGATGGGCACCCAGGCGATCTGCGATCCGGAGGAACTCCGGACGCTGTTCCTGTTCGAGAAGCTCGACGACGACCAACTGGCGTGGCTGTGCCGCGACGGCCGCGTGGAACTGTTCGAACCCGGGCTGGTGTACCGCGAGGGTGACGCGGCGACCTGCTTCTACGTGCTGATGGACGGCGAGGTCGTGCTGACCAAACTGTCCGCCGGCGAGGAGATCGAGTTGGTGCGCACCGACCACCGCGGCTCCTACGCCGGCGCCTGGACCGCGTACATGGGCGACAAGGCCGAGCAGAACTACAACGGCACGCTTACGGTGACCAGGCCGTCGAAATTCTTCGTGCTCGACGCCGGGACCTTCGCCCGCATGATGCAGGAGTGGTTCCCGATGGCGCTGCACCTGCTCGAGGGGGTGTTCTTCGGCAACCGCAACGCCAACGAGATCATCGGCCAGCGCGAGCGGCTGCTGGCCCTCGGGTCGCTGTCGGCGGGTCTGACGCACGAGCTGAACAACCCCGCGGCCGCGGCGGTGCGGGCCACCTCGTCGCTGCGCGACCGGGTCGCCGGGATGCGGCACAAGCTGAAGATGATGGCGCACGGCAAGTTCGACTCGTCCGCGCTGGAGGCGCTGGTGCAGCTGCAGGAGGAGGCGGCCACCCAGGTCGCCAAGGCCCCGACGCTGACCACGCTGGAGGCCGCCGACCGCGAGGACGAGCTCGGCGACTGGCTCACCGACCACGGCATCGCCAACGGCTGGGACATCGCGCCGACCTTCGTGCAGGCCGGTTTCGACACCGACTGGCTGGAGAAGGTCGCGGGCACGCTGGAGGGCGCCGACAACGGCGTCTTCGAGGGCGCGATCCGCTGGCTCAACTACACGGTCGAGACCGAGCTCCTGATGAACGAGATCACCGACTCCACCGTGCGAATCTCCTCGCTGGTGAACGCGGCCAAGCAGTACTCGCAGATGGACCGGGCGCCGTTCCAGGTGGTCGACCTCCACGAACTGCTCGACAGCACCCTGGTCATGCTGGCTCGCAAGATCGGGGACGGCATCGCGATCGTCAAGGACTACGACCGCACCCTGCCCGAGGTGCCCTGCTACGCCGCGGAATTGAATCAGGTGTGGACCAATCTGATCGACAACGCGGTCGGCGCGATGGCCGGCGCGGGCACGCTCACCGTGCGCACCTACCGCGAGAACGACTGTGCCGCAGTGTCGATCGGCGACACCGGGCCCGGCGTGCCGGACGATATCCGCAACCGGATCTTCGAGCCGTTCTTCACCACCAAGCCGGTCGGCGAGGGAACCGGTCTGGGACTGGACATCTCGTTCCGGATCGTGGTGAAGAAGCACGGCGGCGACATCCGCGTCGAGTCGGTTCCCGGCGACACCCGCTTCATCGTGCGGCTGCCGCTGAACCCGGCCGCCGCCGACGAAGGATCGGAAAACCAAGTCGTGCAAACCGATACCGGAGGTGAGTGATGGCCGAGACGATCGAGGGCATCGACCCCGCGGTGGCGCCCAGCGGGCCCGGCTGCGTGGAATGCGAAGCGGCCCAGGGGTGGTGGGTGCATCTGCGGCGCTGCGCGCAGTGCGGGCACGTCGGCTGCTGCGACTCCTCGCCGGAACAGCACGCGAGCAAGCACTTCGCCGCCACCGGGCATCCGTTCGTACAGAGTTACGAGCCCGGCGAGGAATGGTTCTGGAACTTCCGCACCGAGGAGATGTACGGCGAGGGGCCCGAACTGGCGCCGCCGCACCACCATCCGAAGGACCAGACCGCACCGGGCCCGCGCGATCGGGTGCCGCGCGACTGGCAGCAACAGATCCACTGAGGCTACGCGCCCGCACCGGGTTTTCAATCTCGGCCGAGCCCGGTACTGTGCGACGCGCGCCGGACTGACCCGGTGCATGCGACAACCGGGATTCGGACGTTTATGAAACGACTTTCGGCGACTGCCGTCGTGCTGAGCGCACTGGCACTGGGCCTGACCGCCTGCGGCGGCAACGACGAGTCCGGCACCGACGCCGCCGGACTGCGTAGAAACGCGCCGTCCACCTCCGCGGCCCCCGCGCCGCCGGAGTCTCCCGCCCCGCCGGAGTCCCCGGCGCCGCTCCCGACGACCGCGGCCGGGTCGGGTAATGCCGCCCTCGGTCCCGCCTCGCAAACGACCTGCGGCGAGTTCAAGACCCTGGACACCGACGCCGAAAAGTCGCTGCTGGAACGGATACTCGCCGAAAACCCGGGCTCCAAGTTCGACGGCAGCCCCAATGTCGCGCTGGGCACCGCCAAACTGGTCTGCCTGGCCGGCAGCCAAGCCGACACCCCGGTCGCCGAGGCCATCGGCATCACCGAGAAGTAGGTTCCGCGTTAACCGATCGTTAGGCGGTCGATAAGGGCTGGGGCGCACCGTTTCCGCATGCGCCGCGGCAGGTGTGGCGCCCGATCGGGGGGAAATCCCGTGCAGAAGTTGGCGATTGCGGTGCTGGCCGCCGGTGCCGTCGCGGTCACACTCACCGCCTGTGATCCGGACAGTGGCTCGGGCGGCAGCGAACTGCGCCGGAACACCCCGGCCACCACCACCGTCGCGCCGACCACCAGCGAACGTCCGAAGCTCCGCCTCCCGGACCTCCGATTGCCGCGCCCGGAACGCGAACCCACGACCTCGGCCGAACCGCCGACCGTCGCGCCGAACTGACCGCCACGGCGGTGTCCTCGAGGGCCGTCACGGCACCGGGCGCGTAGCGGGTATCGTCGCCCGACGATTGCGGACGAAGGCGGGTGAGCGGTGGACCAGACGGGACTGGCCGAATTCGAGCGGCACCGGCCGCGCCTGTTCGCCCTCGCCTACCGCATGCTCGGCGCGGCGAGCGAGGCCGAAGACGCCGTGCAGGAGGCCTACCTGCGCTGGGACGTCACCGACCGTGCCGAGATCCGTTCCGCCGAAGCCTGGTTGACCACGGTGGTGGTCAATCTGTGCCGCACCTGGCTGGATTCGGCCCGCGCGCGCCGGGAGACCTATGTCGGGCCGTGGCTGCCGGAGCCGGTGCCGACCGGCCGCGGCGAACTCGGACCGCTGGAATCGGCCGAGCAGCGAGAACTGGTGTCGATGGCGATGCTCACACTGCTGGAACGATTGTCCCCGGTGGAGCGCGCGGTATTCGTCCTGCGCGAGGCCTTCGGCTACACGCACGGCGAGGTCGCCGAGATGCTGGAGCTGTCCGAGGCCAACTCTCAGCAGCTGTACAGCCGGGTACGCCGCCGCGTCCGCAGCGGGAACAACCGCTTCACCGCGACCCCCGATCAGGCCCGCGCACTCTTCGAACGTTTCGTGGCGGCCGCCCGCGCCGGCGACCTCACGGCCCTCGAGCAGATGTTCGCCGCCGACATCGTGGCGCTGGCCGACGGCGGCGGCGAGGTCACCGCGGCCCGGCGCCCGGTCACCGGTTCCGCCCGGGTCGCCCGCTACCTGACCGGCCTGTTCACCCGCACCGTCCCCGGCCTCGAACTCACCATCGAGGAAATCAACGGTGCCCCCGCCGCGGTAGCCCGAGTCGCCGACACCGTGCTCGTCATCGGCTCCGCGGACCTCAACGCGGACAACATCTCCGCGGTCCGCCTCATCTTGAACCCCGCCAAACTCGCCTACTACGCCCGCACCGCCTGACCCGGTCCTCGGGTGGCCTGTGACCCACCCCACTCACAAAACCTGTCAGGCATTCCGGCGCTACCCGGTCTGACAAGTGTCGGCCTTCTCGAAAAGGAGTCACTCATGACCGGAGAGCAACGGATCGTCGTGCTGGGCGCCGGGTACGCGGGCCTGTCGGCGGCGGGCAAGCTGGCTCGCCGCGCGCGCGACGCGCAGATCACCGTGGTGGACGCGCGGCCGCAGTTCGTCGAGCGCGTGCGGCTGCACCAGCTGGCCGCCGGACAGCCGATTCCGCGCCGAGACCTGCGAGAGTTGCTGGAGCGCAAGAAGATTCGCTTCATCGAGGGCCGGGCCGTGGCGCTCGATCCCGGGTTGAAGCGAATCACCCTGGCCGACGGCGCCGTCGTCGAGTACGACCTGCTCGTCTATGCCCTCGGCAGTGCCGCCGACGTGGACAGCGTCGAGGGCGTGCGGCAATACGCCCGAACCGTCGCCACCCCCGAGGATGTCGCGCGGTGGGAGGCGGCATCGGGCCGCGTGGCCGTCGTCGGCGCCGGGTCGACCGGCATCGAGACCGCCGCGGAACTCGCCGAATCACGCCCGGATCTCGCAGTGGCACTGGTGAGTTCGGAGGAACCGGGTGCCTGGCTGTCCGACCGCGCCCGCCGCCACATCCGCGCCACGCTGGACCGGCTCGGTGTCGAGGTGCGGTCCGGCGCGAAGGTGGTCGAGGTGCTGCCGGACGGCCTGCGCCTCGCCGACGGCACCCGGTTCGACGCCGAAACCGTGCTGTGGACAACGGGTTTCGAGGTACCCACGCTCGCCGCCGAGGCCGGGCTCGCCGTCGACGGCCGCGGCCGCCTACTGGTCGACGAGGCACTGCGGACCTCCGATTCGGCCGTCTACGCCGCCGGTGACGCCGCGGCCATCGCGGGCCCCGGCGGACGCGAACTCCGCATGGCCTGCGCCACCGCGCTGCCCACCGGCGCGCACGCGGCCACGGCGGTGCTCGCCCGCCTGCGCGGCGAGGAGCCTGCCCCATTGCGCTTCCGGTACTACATCCAGTGCCTCAGCCTGGGCCGCCGCGACGGCGTCATCCAGTTCGTCCGCCCCGACGACACCCCGACCGGCCGCGCGCTCACCGGCCGTCCCGCGGCCTGGGTCAAGGAACTCATCGTGCGCGGCGCGGCGCGGCCCGCGAAGGGGTGAGCGAATTTGCCGTGCGGCCAGGCGCTGGACTGCCGCACTGCCGGAAAATTTCGCTCGACGCGAACTCGCGTCAACTAATCGTTGACGTTGCGTATGTAGTCAACCTATTGTTGACGCATGACAGAAATCAACGTACGCCTCGACGACCTGATCGACGGCATAAAGAAAGCGCGCCCCGACAATGTCCTGGAGCAACTGTCCGACGCGGTCGTCGTCGGCGGCCACCTGGGCGAGGTGGCCGATCACCTGATCGGTCACTTCGTCGACCAGGCCCGCCGCGCCGGCGCCTCGTGGACCGACATCGGCGGCAGCATGGGCGTCAGCAAGCAGGCCGCGCAGAAGCGGTTCGTCCCCAAGGCGACCACCGATCCGGCCATGGACCCGAACGCCGGATTCGCGCGTTTCACCGAACGGGCGCGCTCGGTCGTGGTGGTCTCGCAGGAGGAGGCCCGCCGTGCGGGCAATGCCGAGATCCAGCCCGAACACCTCGTGCTGGCCCTGCTCAGCGAGCCCAAAAGCCTTGCGGCCCACGCGATCACCTCGAAGGGCGTCACCCTCGAGGCCGTGCGCCGGGTCGCCACCGCCGCGCTGCCGCCGGCCACCGAGGACGTCCCCGAACTCATCCCCTACAACGCCGCCGCCCGCAAGGCCCTGGAACTGACCTTCCGCGAAGCACTTCGCTTGGGCCACAACTACATCGGCACCGAACACATCCTGCTCGCCCTGCTGGAACACGAGGACGGCAACGGCGTCCTCTCGGGCCTGGGTCTGCGCAAGGACGAACTGGAAAGCGACATCGCGGCCCAGCTCGCCCAGTTCGTCACCGGGTCCCCGAATCCGCCCGTGCCGCCGCGTCCGCCGGTCCCTCCCACGCCGCCGGTCCCGCCGACGCCGCCGGGTTCCCCGGAACCGCCGCAACCGCCGACACCGCCCCGCCCGAACTGACCGCCGTCGCTACGTGCCGTACCGGCGCCACTCACGGTTTCTGGGCAACGGCGAAGACGCGGCGGAACGGCAGCCAGGTAGTGCCGTCGGGCTGCTGCGGGTAGGCGGCCCGCAGCAGCGGCGTCAGTTCGGCGACGAAGCGGTCCCAGCTCGCGTCGTCCAGGACATCGCGGACCGGGCGCAGGGCAGTCCCGGAAACCCATTTCAGCACCGGATCGTCGCCGGTCAGGCGCTGGAGGTAGGTGGTCTCCCAGGCGTCGACGGCACAGCCCGCCTCGGTCAGCACGGTGGCGTAACCGGTGGGGTCGAGCACGTTGCGGGCCGAGCGGACGCCGGTCGGCTCGAGCCGATCCCGCCAGTCGTCCCGCGCGGCCAGTTCCCGGATCGATCGATGCGAGGGCGCGTCGAAGTTGCCCGGCACCTGGATCGCCAGCCAGGCGCCCGGGGGCAATTTCGCCGCCCAGTCGGTGAGCAACGCGGGATGGCCGGGCACCCACTGCAGTACCGCGTTGCACACCACCACGTCGGTATCCGGTTCGGGCTCCCACTCGCGCACGTCCAGCAGGGTGGCGTGGACACCCCGGGCCCGCGCGGCGGCGACCATCTGCGGCGAGGAATCCGACGCCTCGACCACGGCGCCGGGCCACCGCTCGGTCAGGGTGGTGGTCAGATGTCCGGGCCCGCAGCCCAGGTCCACGACCCGCCGCGGACGCTGCGCGCCGATCCGCCCGAGCAACTCGAAAAAGGGCCGCGAGCGGTGGTTGTCGAAGGCCAGATACTGCTGTGGATCCCACATCGGCCGCTCCCGATCTTCCGCATACCAAACCGTACGTACGTACTGTAAGACCCGGTTGCGGGTTGCACAAGGGTTGTCAAGATACGATGTCGCTATGGCGGATGACGTGGATTCCGACCTGATCGCGGGGGAACTGCGCGCTGACCTGCTGCGCGCGCTTTCCTATGTGCAAACCGAGGACGGTCCGGACGGTAGCTACATCGTCAACGGGGATCTCCCACCGGAGGTGGCCCCGCCGTTCATCCGCGCCATCATGCGGATCGAGGCGGAGCTGCTGCTGCACGACGCCGAGCAGGTCACCGTCGAGCGCGGTGAGCCCCGTTCGCCGGAGGAGCGGCGCACCGACGCCTTCCTCGCTCTGGCGCTGCGCGTCACCGACACCATGTAGTTCTCGTCCACCACCGCCGATGACCTTGCACTCACCATCGCTGAGTGCTAGAAAGGGATCTGGCACTCTCGACCTGTGAGTGCCAGGTCGGGACGGTGAGATCGGGAGCCACGACACCCCCGTTCGTCCGTCGCGGGCACCGAGCCTGGCCAGCATCGTGTCACCCCCAATCCTGGAGGATCACTTCGCAATGGCCAAGACGATTGCGTACGACGAAGAGGCCCGCCGCGGCCTCGAGCGGGGTCTGAACAGCCTCGCCGACGCTGTCAAGGTGACGCTGGGCCCCAAGGGCCGCAACGTCGTCCTGGAGAAGAAGTGGGGCGCCCCCACGATCACCAACGATGGCGTGTCCATCGCCAAGGAGATCGAGCTGGAGGACCCCTACGAGAAGATCGGCGCCGAGCTGGTCAAGGAGGTCGCCAAGAAGACCGACGACGTCGCGGGTGACGGCACCACCACCGCCACCGTGCTCGCCCAGGCGCTGGTGCGCGAGGGCCTGCGCAACGTCGCGGCCGGCGCCAACCCACTGGGCCTGAAGCGCGGCATCGAGAAGGCCGTCGAGGCCGTCACCAACCGTCTGCTCGAGTCGGCCAAGGAGGTCGAGACCAAGGAGCAGATCGCCGCCACCGCCGCCATCTCGGCGGGCGACCAGTCCATCGGTGAGCTGATCGCCGAGGCCATGGACAAGGTCGGCAAGGAAGGCGTTATCACCGTCGAGGAGAGCAACACCTTCGGTCTCCAGCTGGAGCTGACCGAGGGCATGCGCTTCGACAAGGGCTACATCTCCGGTTACTTCGTGACCGACCCCGAGCGTCAGGAAGCGGTCCTCGAGGACCCGTACATCCTGCTGGTCGGTTCGAAGGTGTCGACCGTCAAGGACCTGCTGCCGCTGCTGGAGAAGGTCATCCAGGCCGGCAAGCCGCTGCTGATCATCGCCGAGGACGTCGAGGGCGAGGCCCTGTCGACCCTGGTGGTCAACAAGATCCGCGGCACCTTCAAGTCCGTCGCCGTCAAGGCCCCGGGCTTCGGTGACCGCCGCAAGGCGCAGCTGGCCGACATCGCCATCCTGACCGGTGGCGAGGTCATCAGCGAAGAGGTCGGCCTCAACCTGGAGAACGCCACCGTCGATCTGCTGGGCCAGGCCCGCAAGGTGGTCGTCACCAAGGACGAGACCACCATCGTCGACGGCGCGGGCGACGCCGAGGCCATCAAGGGCCGGGTCGCGCAGATCCGTACCGAGATCGAGAACAGCGACTCCGACTACGACCGCGAGAAGCTGCAGGAGCGCCTGGCCAAGCTGGCCGGCGGTGTTGCGGTGATCAAGGCCGGCGCCGCCACCGAGGTGGAGCTGAAGGAGCGCAAGCACCGCATCGAGGACGCGGTGCGCAACGCCAAGGCCGCCGTCGAGGAGGGCATCGTCCCCGGTGGTGGCGTGGCCCTGCTGCAGGCCGGCCCGGCTCTGGACGAGCTGAAGCTGACCGGTGACGAGGCCACCGGCGCGAACATCGTGAAGGTCGCGCTGGCCGCTCCGCTGAAGCAGATCGCCTTCAACGCGGGCCTGGAGCCCGGCGTGGTGGCCGAGAAGGTCGCGGGCCTGCCCGCCGGCCACGGCCTCAACGCCGACTCGGGCGAGTACGAGGACCTGCTGAAGGCCGGCGTCGCCGACCCGGTGAAGGTGACCCGTTCGGCCCTGCAGAACGCGGGCTCGATCGCGGCGCTGTTCCTCACCACCGAGGCCGTCGTCGCCGACAAGCCGGAGAAGCAGGCCGCCCCCGCGGGCGACCCGACCGGCGGCATGGGCGGCATGGACTTCTGAGTCCGAGCCATCCGAGCTGTCTTTTCTCGGAAGCCGGTCCACCTATTCGGGTGGGCCGGCTTCCGGCATTTCGGTACCAATAGGTCGGTTCGGGGAATAGGGCCTGATCGGCCGTATGACCAGGCGATTTGACATCGAAAGCGGTCGGCACGTAATTTATTCCAGGTCAGAGCGACACGGACACCGACCCGGGCCGAAAGGTCAGGGACACGAGGTTGGACGATGAGCGCCTGGTAGATCACACGGCTCGACCGAGACCCCGATTTGGATCGGGGTGGCTGGCTGAGCTAAGCTGGAAAAGTTGCCTCACCGATCGATCGGGCGGAAGTCCGAAAGATGGTGCGTGCGTGTGTTCTTTGAGAACTCAATAGTGTGTCGATGAATGTCAGTGCCAATTATTTTGGTTCCGGCTCTCTACACCCCCGTGTGAGGGTCGGGCATTTTTTGTCAGCTATTTTTCCGGCTGGCGTTTAAGTTAGGTTTTCGGACTCTGGTTCGAGATTACTTCTGATTGAGAGTGCCGAGAGATCGGCTTCTCGATTTGTGAGTCTTCAACGGAGAGTTTGATCCTGGCTCAGGACGAACGCTGGCGGCGTGCTTAACACATGCAAGTCGAGCGGTAAGGCCCTTCGGGGTACACGAGCGGCGAACGGGTGAGTAACACGTGGGTGATCTGCCTCGTACTCTGGGATAAGCCTGGGAAACTGGGTCTAATACCGGATATGACCACGAATCGCATGGTTTGTGGTGGAAAGATTTATCGGTGCGAGATGGGCCCGCGGCCTATCAGCTTGTTGGTGGGGTAATGGCCTACCAAGGCGACGACGGGTAGCCGGCCTGAGAGGGCGACCGGCCACACTGGGACTGAGACACGGCCCAGACTCCTACGGGAGGCAGCAGTGGGGAATATTGCACAATGGGCGGAAGCCTGATGCAGCGACGCCGCGTGCGGGATGACGGCCTTCGGGTTGTAAACCGCTTTCGACAGGGACGAAGCGCAAGTGACGGTACCTGTAGAAGAAGCACCGGCCAACTACGTGCCAGCAGCCGCGGTAATACGTAGGGTGCGAGCGTTGTCCGGAATTACTGGGCGTAAAGAGCTTGTAGGCGGTTTGTCGCGTCGTTCGTGAAAACTTGGGGCTCAACCCCAAGCTTGCGGGCGATACGGGCAGACTAGAGTACTGCAGGGGAGACTGGAATTCCTGGTGTAGCGGTGAAATGCGCAGATATCAGGAGGAACACCGGTGGCGAAGGCGGGTCTCTGGGCAGTAACTGACGCTGAGAAGCGAAAGCGTGGGTAGCGAACAGGATTAGATACCCTGGTAGTCCACGCCGTAAACGGTGGGTACTAGGTGTGGGTTTCCTTCCACGGGATCCGTGCCGTAGCTAACGCATTAAGTACCCCGCCTGGGGAGTACGGCCGCAAGGCTAAAACTCAAAGGAATTGACGGGGGCCCGCACAAGCGGCGGAGCATGTGGATTAATTCGATGCAACGCGAAGAACCTTACCTGGGTTTGACATACACCAGACGCCGGCAGAGATGTCGGTTCCCTTGTGGCTGGTGTACAGGTGGTGCATGGCTGTCGTCAGCTCGTGTCGTGAGATGTTGGGTTAAGTCCCGCAACGAGCGCAACCCTTGTCCTGTGTTGCCAGCACGTCATGGTGGGGACTCGCAGGAGACTGCCGGGGTCAACTCGGAGGAAGGTGGGGACGACGTCAAGTCATCATGCCCCTTATGTCCAGGGCTTCACACATGCTACAATGGCCGGTACAGAGGGCTGCGATACCGTGAGGTGGAGCGAATCCCTTAAAGCCGGTCTCAGTTCGGATCGGGGTCTGCAACTCGACCCCGTGAAGTTGGAGTCGCTAGTAATCGCAGATCAGCAACGCTGCGGTGAATACGTTCCCGGGCCTTGTACACACCGCCCGTCACGTCATGAAAGTCGGTAACACCCGAAGCCGGTGGCCTAACCCCTTGTGGGAGGGAGCCGTCGAAGGTGGGATTGGCGATTGGGACGAAGTCGTAACAAGGTAGCCGTACCGGAAGGTGCGGCTGGATCACCTCCTTTCTAAGGAGCACTTCTACGCTGGTCGGTTCGAAGAGTCGTCCTCGACCGCGTCAGAGACCGTTCATGTCCCCGACTGTGGGACTGCGGAAGCTCATGGGTGGAACACTGGCTACTTCCCTGTTTCGGTGGGGATATATCGGCACACTGTTGGGTCCTGAAAGAACACGCGAGTGTTTCTTTCTAGGCGAAAGATAACGATCCGGTTGGATGCTACGCAGACCGCGCTCTTCGGAGTGGTCGTGGTGGTGGGTTTGTCTGATTCGGGTGTGTTGTTTGAGAACTGCACAGTGGACGCGAGCATCTTTGTTTGTAAGTGTTTAAGAGCGTTCGGTGGATGCCTTGGCACCAGGAGCCGATGAAGGACGTGGGAGGCTGCGATATGCCTCGGGGAGCTGTCAACCGAGCTGAGATCCGAGGATTTCCGAATGGGGAAACCCAGCACGAGTGATGTCGTGTTACCCGCCGTTGAATATATAGACGGTGTGGAGGGAACGTGGGGAAGTGAAACATCTCAGTACCCACAGGAAGAGAAAACAATTGTGATTCCGTGAGTAGTGGCGAGCGAAAGCGGATGAGGCTAAACCATGCGTGTGTGATACCCGGCAGGGGTTGCACGTGTGGGGTCGTGGGGCTCATTTTCTTCCTACTGCCGTGGGGAGCGAGAGTCAGAAAAGTTCGTGTTAGTCGAAGTGGCCTGGGACGGTCCGTCGTAGAGGGTGAGAATCCCGTAGACGAAAACACGTGCTCTCTCGTAGTGAGTACCCGAGTAGCAGCGGGCCCGTGAAATCTGCTGTGAATCTGCCGGGACCACCCGGTAAGCCTGAATACTCCCTGGTGACCGATAGCGGACTAGTACCGTGAGGGAAAGGTGAAAAGTACCCCGGGAGGGGAGTGAAATAGTACCTGAAACCGGACGCTTACAATCCGTCAGAGCCTCCTTTGTTGTGGGGTGATGGCGTGCCTTTTGAAGAATGAGCCTGCGAGTCATCGGTGTGTGGCGAGGTTAACCCGTGTGGGGGAGCCGTAGCGAAAGCGAGTCCGAATAGGGCGTCCTGAGTCGCATGTCATGGACCCGAAGCGGAGTGATCTACCCATGGCCAGGGTGAAGCGTCGGTAAGACGACGTGGAGGCCCGAACCCACTTAGGTTGAAAACTGAGGGGATGAGCTGTGGGTAGGGGTGAAAGGCCAATCAAACTCCGTGATAGCTGGTTCTCCCCGAAATGCATTTAGGTGCAGCGTCACGTGTTTCACACTGGAGGTAGAGCTACTGGATGGCCTAGGGGGCCTACAAGCTTACCGAAGTCAGCCAAACTCCGAATGCCGGTGTGTGAGAGCGTGGCAGTGAGACTGCGGGGGATAAGCTTCGTAGTCGAGAGGGAAACAGCCCAGATCGCCGGCTAAGGCCCCTAAGCGTGTACTAAGTGGAAAAGGATGTGAGATCGCTGAGACAACCAGGAGGTTGGCTTAGAAGCAGCCACCCTTGAAAGAGTGCGTAATAGCTCACTGGTCAAGTGGTCTTGCGCCGACAATGTAGCGGGGCTCAAGTACACCGCCGAAGCCGCGGCACTCCGACATGTACATCCCCAGTGATGGGTAGTGGTCGGGGTGGGTAGGGGAGCGTCCTGCAGCCGGGGAAGCGCCGGAGTGATCCAGGTGTGGAGGCTGTGGGAGTGAGAATGCAGGCATGAGTAGCGAAAGACGAGTGAGAAACTCGTCCGCCGGATGACCAAGGGTTCCTGGGCCAGGTTAATCCGCCCAGGGTGAGTCGGGACCTAAGGCGAGGCCGACAGGCGTAGTCGATGGACAACGGGTTGATATTCCCGTACCCGTGTATCCGCGCCCAATGGCGAATCCATGGTGCTAACCATCCTGAACCCAATGGACTTCCTTCGGGAAGCTGGAGGGGGATGCATGGGACCCCTGTGGTAGTAGTCAAGCGATGGGGTGACGCAGGAAGGTAGCTGGGCCCGGTGGTGGATTACCGGGTGTAAGCCTGTAGGGCGTTGTGTAGGCAAATCCGCACAGCATGTGCCTGAGAGGTGATGCGTAGCCGTTGAGGTGAATTCAGTGATCCTATGCTGCCGAGAAAAGCCTCTAGTGAGTTGGTACACGGCCCGTACCCCAAACCGACACAGGTGGTCAGGTAGAGAATACCGAGGCGATCGAGAGAACTGTGGTGAAGGAACTCGGCAAAATACCTCCGTAACTTCGGGAGAAGGAGGGCCCGGTCCGGTGACAGGATTTACTCCTCGAGCTGGGTTGGGTCGCAGAGACCAGAGAGAAGCGACTGTTTACTAAAAACACAGGTCCGTGCGAAGTCGTAAGACGAGGTATACGGACTGACGCCTGCCCGGTGCCGGAAGGTTAAGAGGACCGGTTAGCCCTTTCGGGGGCGAAGCTGAGAATTTAAGCCCCGGTAAACGGCGGTGGTAACTATAACCATCCTAAGGTAGCGAAATTCCTTGTCGGGTAAGTTCCGACCTGCACGAATGGCGTAACGACTTCTCTGCTGTCTCCACCACAGACTCGGCGAAATTGCAGTACGAGTAAAGATGCTCGTTACGCGCGGCAGGACGAAAAGACCCCGGGACCTTCACTATAGCTTGGTATTGGTGTTCGGTACGGTTTGTGTAGGATAGGTGGGAGACTGTGAAAGCGGCACGCTAGTGTCGTGGGAGTCGTCGTTGAAATACCACTCTGGTCGTATTGGACTTCTAACCTCGGACCGTGATCCGGTTCAGGGACAGTGCCTGGTGGGTAGTTTAACTGGGGCGGTTGCCTCCTAAATGGTAACGGAGGCGCCCAAAGGTTCCCTCAGCCTGGTTGGTAATCAGGTGTTGAGTGTAAGTGCACAAGGGAGCTTGACTGTGAGACAGACATGTCGAGCAGGGACGAAAGTCGGGACTAGTGATCCGGCACCGGCGTGTGGAAGCGGTGTCGCTCAACGGATAAAAGGTACCCCGGGGATAACAGGCTGATCTTCCCCAAGAGTCCATATCGACGGGATGGTTTGGCACCTCGATGTCGGCTCGTCGCATCCTGGGGCTGGAGTAGGTCCCAAGGGTTGGGCTGTTCGCCCATTAAAGCGGCACGCGAGCTGGGTTTAGAACGTCGTGAGACAGTTCGGTCTCTATCCGCCGCGCGCGTTAGAAACTTGAGGAAGGCTGTCCCTAGTACGAGAGGACCGGGACGGACGAACCTCTGGTGTGCCAGTTGTTCCGCCAGGGGCATGGCTGGTTGGCTACGTTCGGAAGGGATAACCGCTGAAAGCATCTAAGCGGGAAGCCTGTTCCTAGATGAGGTTTCTCACCACCTTCGAGTGGGTAAGGCCCCCAACAGATTATTGGGTTGATAGGCCGGAACTGGAAGCGCAGTAATGTGTGGAGGTGACCGGTACTAATAGGCCGAGGGCTTACCAACGAAGATGTTACGCGTCCACTGTGCGGTATCTGAAACAACACACGATTGTGTGGATAGTTTCATAGAGTTACGGCGGTTATAGCGGTGGGGAAACGCCCGGTCCCATTCCGAACCCGGAAGCTAAGCTCACCTGCGCCGATGGTACTGCACTCGACAGGGTGTGGGAGAGTAGGACACCGCCGGAACATACCTTCCCGAAGGCCCCCAACACTGTTGGGGGCCTTCGTCGTTTCTCCGGCACATGTCAAGCTGGAGCCATGGCATTGAATACGGCACTCACCGATTACATGTCGATTCCGCACCCGATCGCACTCGCCCCGATGGGCGGTGTGGCCGGTGGCGCCTTGGCGGCGGCGGTTTCCGAGGGCGGCGGTCTCGGCATGATCGGAGGCGGCAGCGGCGACCGGGAACGGCTGGCGCCGGAGCTGGCCCTGGTCCGAGAGCGGACCGAAAAGCCATGGGGCATCGGATTTCTGACGTGGGGCATAGACACCGACACGGTCGCCTGGGCCCTGGAGTATCAGCCCGCGGCGGTGATGCTGTCGTTCGGTGATCCGGCACCCTACGCCCAGCGGATCCACGACGCGGGCGTGAAGCTGGTCGCGCAGGTGACCGACCTCGACGAGGCGCGCCGTGCGCTGGACGTCGGCGCGGATCTCATTGTGGCGCAGGGCGGCGACGCGGGCGGGCACGCCGGGTCGGATGCCATCGGCACCATGTCCTTCGTTCCCGTGGTGGTCGACCTGGCCGGTGCTACTCCGGTGCTGGCGGCCGGCGGCATCGCGGACGGCCGCGGATTGGCCGCCGCGCTCGCGCTGGGCGCGGCGGGCGCACTGATCGGGACCAGATTCGAGGGCACCCAGGAAGCACTGCTGTCGGCCGAGGAAAGCAAGGCATTGCTCGAGGCCCGCGGCCAGGACACCGAATCCAACCGCACGCTCGACATCGCCCGCGGCTCCGCCTGGCCGGACCGCTACCCCGCCCGCACCCTGCGCAACGACTTCCTGGACAAGTGGCGCGGCCGCGACGACGAGCTGCGCGAGAGCCCCGACGCATTCCGCGAGTACCGCGCACTCGCCGACCGCAACGACCTGGCGGCCACCCCGATCTGGGCGGGCCAGGGAGTCGGCCTGGTAACAGCCGTCGAGCCCGCCGCAGACCTCGTCCACTCCCTCGCAGCCGAAGCCGAACGCACCCTGCACAATCTCACTGGCCCCCACGCTTCCAGCTGACCGCGAGCCGCGGAGAACCCCGTCAGACGCCGTGTAGCGCCGCTTCGACCGCGGCGGCGGGATCGGCGACGCTGACAGCGGCATCGACCGGGTCGCCCTCGGCATCGAGGATGCGCCAACCACCCAGGGACACAACGGGAATCCCGCCGCGCCGATGCGCCAGGGCGAGTTCCGAGAGTGTCCCCCAGGAGCCGCCGACAACGATGACGGCGTCGGCGGAGGACACCAGGATCGCGTTGCGCGCCTCGCCCATGCCGGTGTAGAGCACCGCGGACAGCCCGGCGCAGGCGGCGGCGCGGTCGGTGTCCGGTCGCACCTGCCTCCGCCAGCAGCCGGCCGACCTCGGCGGCGTTCGCGGCGTCGAGGTCGGTGCAGTCCCGTGGCCCGCAGACCGCGACCTGGTACGGGCTCACGGCGCGGACGCCAGTTCCTTGGCGAGGGCGTCGAGTTGGTCGCGGGTGCCCTGCTCGCGCCAGTCGGACTGTTCGTGGCCGTCCAGGTAGGCGCCGTGCTCGGTGAGGACGAGTCGCGTACCTTCTTCTGCCGCAACGAATTCCACCGAGGTGAGCGATATCGTCGCGACGGTGTCGTCGGCGCGCAGGGCGGAGGTGTACACGATGCGTTCGCCGGGCACGATCTCCTGGTAGGTGGTCTCGAAGGTGAGTTCGGTGCCGTCGTGCGTGCCACCCGCGAGTTCGCGTCCGCCGACGCGGAAGTCGAGCTCGTGCCGGGAATCGGGACCGGCGAACCAGCGCGCCTTGGTCGCCGGGTCCGACCAGGCCGCGAATACTCGGTCCGGGGCGGCCGGGTAGTCGCGTTCGATGGTGAAAGTGGCGTGGACTACGGAATGCTTCGTCATGATCTATTCCTCGTGATCGGTGGTATCGGCGAGCGTCGCGCCGAGGGTGTCGAGTCGGCGCTCCCAACGGGTGCGCCGGGCGTGTAGCCATTGTTCGGCCGGGCGCAGCGCGTCGGGCGCCAGCTGGCAGGTGCGGACCCGGCCGACCTTCTCGGACCGGACCAGCCCCGCCTCCTGCAGGACCTGTAGGTGCTGCACGACCGCCGCCAGCGACATCTCCAGCGGCTCCGCCAGTGTGCTGACCGCGGCCGGCCCACCGGTCAGGCGCTCCAGCAGCCACCGGCGCGTGGGGTCGGCGAGTGCGCGGAAGACACGGTCGAGTCGGTCCGTTTTGTTAAGCACTTGCTTGAGTGTAGTCGGGTCGAGCCAATAGTCAAGTGGTTGCTTAACCAACGGGAAGCGAAGGCGATCATGAGCTTTCGTGCGAAACGGGGAAATTACGTCATAAATATTTCTATGAACTTCCTTCAAAATGGCGCGAAATCCCGAACAAATGCGTATCGTCCGGAGTGGGCAGGCAAACCGCTGGTAACTCCAGCTCGGAGCGGCATCCTCGCCCGAATGATAATTGAATATGTGCCGCCGGACGTGCCATGGAATCACTCGAAGCTGGATAGACAACTTTCAGCTAACGCCCGGAGAATTCTTGCGGTTAACGAACAGCTCGATCCCTGCCGTACGGATCGGGCTCTTGGGTATTGTCTGGCCCGATGTCACAGGAAACGAACGCGGGCAGGATGTACGCCGGGCAGCCCGTAGAAGACCGGCAGCGGCAGCGACGTGCGCGTTTTCTGGAGTCCGGACTAACTGTGTTCGCGCGTGACGGTTATGCGAACAGTTCGGTGGGTGCCATCTGTAAAGACGCCGGACTGTCGTCACGACAGTTCTACGAGGAGTTCACCGGGCGGGAATCGCTCCTGCTGGAGCTGTACGAACAGATCGACCGGCAATCCCGGGAAGCGGTCGCCGACGCCTTGGCCGCGCAAACCGACCGCAGCGCGGTGGAGATCATCGATGCGGCCGTGCGGGCCTACGTCGAATCCATCGGGCGCGATCCACGCAAGGCCCGCGTCGCTTTGGTCGAAGTGGTCGGCGCCGGACCCAAAGTCGAAAAATTCCGATTGGAATTTCGCCGTGCCTGGGGTGCGTTATTGGCCGGCGCGGCGGAGGATGCCGCGCTCCAGGGAGAAATCCCGCCGGGCGATTACGAGATGCGCGTCGTGGCGATCATCGGTGCGGTGAACTATGTGGTGGACGCGTGGAGCGGGTCGGAGCCACGCCAATCGCTCGACGACGTGATCCGCGTGCTGCGGCGGGTGATCATCGGAGCCGTGAGCGCGTGAGACCGGCGTCCGTGGCGTCGGCGGGCCCGGCGAGCCCCTGGTCGTATGCTGGTGATTCGCTCTAGCATCGAATTGTGAGTGTGGATCAGTTGGGGGAACGATCCCCGAGTTTCGTTGTCTGCGGGGACAATCCGCTCGTCTATCAGCTGGCGGCGCAGCTGGTGCGGCGGTTCGCGGACGCGGTCGTGACCGTGGTCCTGCCGAACCGCCGCGGCGGTTATGTGCCGCTGCTGGAACGGCTGGACGGGGTGCGGGTTCTGTACGCGGAGCGGTTGGACGAGGAGACGCTGCGCGCGGCAGGGGTCGCGGAGGCGCGGTCGCTGGCCCTGGTCGATCAGGCGGACGTGGAGAATTTCCACGCCGCGCTGCGCGCGCACGAATTGAACCCGGATATTCGCCTGGTGATCCGGATGTTCAACACCGGCTTGGGTTTTCGGGTCCGGACCATGTTCGCGGACTGCGTAGTGCTGTCGATCTCGGAAATGGCGGCGCCCTCGTTCATCGCGGCCGCGCTGGGCGAGAAGACTCTGGACTATCTGCGACTGGGTGAACGAACGCTGTATGTCACCGGGCCCTCCGGCATTCCGGACAGCACGGTCGTGTGCGGGCTGGCGGAGTCGGCGGCGGGAGACGTCCGCATGCTGGCGTCGACGCGCAGCGATTCGCGAGCGCTGGCGCTGGCCGCGCGGGCGCCGCACGTGTTGAACCGGCGCCGGCGGTGGCTGCTGCGGTTCCGGTACCTGGTGCGGCACAACCTGGTTCGCCTGATGCTGGCGCTGATGACGTTGATCATTCTGGGTTGCGTGCTGATGGTCGCGGTCGGGAATGCCTGGGGCGACGCGGTATACGAGACGCTGCTCGACGCCGCCGGCGCCGCGCAGCCGGAACACCAGCGCGAACCGATCTTCAAGGCGCTGCAGGTCGCGGTCGTGTTCATCGGCCTGGCCCTGACGCCGGTCGTGACGGCCATGGTGGTGGGTGGTGTACTGCGCGCACAGTTGTCGGAGCAGATCGGGCCCGAGCCTTCGGGTTTCAGCGGGCACGTGGTGGTGGCCGGGTTGGGCAATGTCGGTATGCGCGTGCTGGAGCAGCTGTTCGACCTCGGTGTGCAGGTGGTCGGACTGGATTACGACGAGAACGCACGCGGTATCGCGCTGGCGCGCACGCTGGGTGTGCCGGTGGTGATCGGTCAGGCCACCTGGGAGGACACGCTGGAGGCGGCCGGGGTGTCGCGCGCGCGGGCGCTGGTGCTGCTCACCAGCAGTGACGCGGTGAATCTCGAGGCGGCGCTGCTCGGCCAGTCCTATCACGAGCAGTCCCACCGCAATCTGCAAGTGGTACTGCGGCTTTCGGACGACGACCTCGCGGAGCGGGTGCAGCGCAGCCTGGGTGACACCGTGGTGGTGCGCAGCGTCTTCCAACTGGCCGCGGAGGGTTTCGCCGCGGCGATGGCCGAGCGCCGCGTGATCGCGACGCTCTCGATCAACGGCGGCACCCTCATGGTCGCCGAGGTCCCAGTGGAGGCCGGTTCCGCGCTGGTCGGCAAGCCGATCCGGACCGCGGGCCTGCCGGTGCACACCCGGGTGCTGGCCTTGCAGTCGGCCGTCGGCGCCGAGCTGGAATGGCAACCCGATCAGGAAACCCTCCTGGCCCCGGGCAACCAATTGGTCGTGGTATCCAACCGCACGGGCCTGGACCATCTGCTGGTACAGAGTTCATCGACGGCCGACCCTGCGGAGCCGAACCCGGTGAGCGCCAACGCGATACCTGACGACGGCTCCGCCGAGCCGAACGGCAATGCGCCCCGGCCGACCGACGGCACGACAGCGCCGGATGATGCTGCCACTATGCCGAGCCGCCGTCCTACCGCCCTGAGCGACAGCGCGACCGAGGCGCCCGAGGACGGGGCCGAGCCGGATGATGATCCCACCGAGCCGGATCCCGTCGTCGCCTGAAGCGGCGACGGCGATCGTCGGCTCGATCCTGTCGCTGGACACCGGTCGGCCCGGTCCCGTCAGGTGACGGAGATCGGGCGTATGGCGATCGGGCGCGGAGGGAACGGCGCGCGGTAGCGTGCGCGCATGGAGACCATTCCGATCCAGGTGCCCGACGGCAGCGTCGTTCCGGTGCGGTTGGTGCCGGCTCGGGGGCCGCATCGGCAGCCGATCACGGTGGACGCGCCGCGTGCGGTGATCGTCGTGATTCCGGGGCTCGGTGTGCCGGGCGCCTATTACGGGGACTTCGCGTATGAGCTGGCGGGGCGAGGGTTCGATGTCGCGATCGGCGAACTGCGCGGCAACGGCGACAGCCGCCCGAAGCCGACCGCGTCCAGCGCGTACGGCTATCAGGAATTGGTGTCGGTCGACTTTCCCGCGATGTTCGAGGTGGTCCGCGAGCGATTCCCGGACAGCACGCCGATCCTATTGGGGCACAGCATGGGTGGGCAGCTGGGCACCATGTACGCGGCCCGGATCCGAGGTCGGCTGGGTGGGCTGATCCTCATCGCCTCCGGCACCCCCTACTACCGCGGGTACGGCGGTATCGCCCGGTCGGCCATGCTGTTGGGCCCGGCGGCCGTGTCGCTGACCGCCAATCTGGCCGGTTTCTGGCCCGGCGACCGCATCACCGCGGGCGGGTTCGGCCGCCAATCCAAGGTGCTGATCTCGGACTGGGCGCGGCTGGCGCGCACCGGCCGCTTCGTGCCCGCCGATGCCGATATCGACTACGAGGAACGCATCGCCCGCCTGAAGCTGCCGGTCCTGTCGATCACGCTGGCAGGCGACGACCTCACCCCGCGCGGCTCGGCCGGCCACCTGCTGGAGAAGCTGCCCAACGCCCGCGTCACCACCTGGCATCAGCCGGAGCCGCGCGGGCACAACGGCTGGATCACCGAGCCCGGCGCGACTGTCGACCGCATCGAGAAGTGGATCCGGGACCGCTGACCGCCCCGGGACGAGTCAGCTCTTTCGGTCCTCGATCAGCATCTGGGTGAAGAACTCGTAGATCAGCGCCGCCTGGAAGGCCAGCTGTTTGTTGTCGGCCGCGCCGCCGTGGCCGCCTTCGATGTTCTCGTGGTACCAGATCGTGTGGCCCTGTTCTTCCAGGCGGGCGGCCATCTTCCGGGCATGACCGGGGTGCACGCGGTCGTCGCGGGTGGAGGTGGTCAGCAGGATCGGCGGGTAGGTCCGGTCGGCGCGCGCGTTCTGGTAGGGGGAGTACTTACCGAGGTACTCCCACTCCTCGGGCTTGTCCGGGTCCCCGTACTCCGCCACCCAGGAGGCGCCGGCGAGCAGCAGGTGGTAGCGCTTCATGTCCAGCAGCGGAACCTGGCAGACGATGGCGCCGAACAACTCCGGGTAGCGGGTGAGCATGACGCCCATCAGCAATCCGCCGTTGCTGCCGCCCACCGCGCCCAACTGCTGTGGGGTGGTGATGCCGCGGGCCACGACGTCTCGCGCGATGGCGGCGAAGTCCTCGTAGACCTTGTGGCGGTTCTCCTTCTGTACCTGGGTGTGCCACTCGGGCCCGTACTCGCCGCCACCGCGGATATTCGTCATCACCCAGGTGCCGCCGCGCTCCAGCCAGCCCATGCCGGAGGCGCCGCTGTAGGCGGGGGTGCGGGAGACCTCGAAGCCGCCGTAGCCCGACATCACCGTGGGCCCCGGCTCGCCTACTCGGTCGCGATGGCGAATCACGAAGTAGGGCACCATGGTTCCGTCGTCGGAGCGGGCGAAGAACTGCTCCGTCTCGAGGCCGTCGGCGTCGAAGAACGCCGGTTCCTGCTTCAGCGGTTCGGCCGTGCGGCCCACGGCGCTCGCCAACAGCGTCGCGGGCGTGGTGAAACCGCTTGTGGTGAGCATGAATTCGTCGCCGCCCTCGAGCGGGTCGAGGTTCATGACATTGGTGGTCGCCATCGGCGGGGTGTCGGCCAGCGGCGCCCGGGTCCAGCCGTCCGGGCCGGGGGTGAGCACGTAGAGCTTGGTCTGCACGTCCTCCAGCGTGATCAGCAGCAGGTGGTGCTCGGTCCAGCCGTAGCCGTGCAGCGAGGTGTGCGCGTCGGGTGTGAAGACGACTTCGAAATCCCGTACGCCGTCGAGGAATTCGTTCAGATCCATGGCCAGCAGGGCGCCGGCGGGGTAGGAGTTGCCGCCCACCTCCCACCGGGACTTCAAGCGGACCAGCAGCCAGTCCTTGTACCAGGATTCCGAGGCGTCGGTCGGCACGTCGAAATGGCGCAGGGCGCCGTCGTCCTCGAGCAGGTAGACCGATTCGTTGAAGAAGTCGGTGGCACGGGCGACGTAATGCCGTTCGTATCCCGGCGTGCGGTCGTATCCGGCCGAGACGAGTACGTCGCTAGGTTCGCCCTCGAAGACGGTTTCCGCCTCCGCCAGCGGTGTGCCGCGCCGCCAGCGCTTGGCGATGCGCGGATAGCCGGATTCGGTGAGTGAGCCCGGGCCGAAATCCGTTCCGACATAGACGGTATCGGCGTCGATCCAGCGCACCTGCGACTTGGCCTCGGGTACGTGGAAGCCACCGTCCGTGGGCGGCCGGAATTGCTTTGTCCGCAAGTCGAATTCGCGAACCACCTTGGCGTCCGCGCCGCCGCGCGAGAGGCTGATCAGGGCCAGCGACTGTTCGGGCCGCAGCACCGCCGCGCCGCCCCACACCCAGTTCTCCTCCTCCGCGGCGGCGAGTGTGTCGAGGTCGATCAGCACCTCCCACTGCGGGTTCTCGGTGCGGTACTCGGCGAAGGTGGTACGCCGCCACAGGCCCTTCGGGTGCTCGGCGTCGCGCCAGAAGTTGTACAGCCAGGCGCCGCGCCGCGTCGGGTAGGCGATGCGGGTGTCGGTGTCGAGCATGTCGAGGATGCGGTGTTCCAGCTCGGAGAACCGGTCCGCGGTGGCGAAACGGTCGACGACCACCTCGTTGCGGGCGCGCGCCCAGTCCAGCGCGCGGTCGGAGGTCACCTCCTCCAGCCACAGGTAGGGGTCGGTCTGCTGTTCTTCGACGCCGCTCATGCTCGCCATTGTCGCCGACGCCGGAGGGCCGCGCTGCGCCGAACCGGTTGCGTTCGTCGCGGGCGAACGCCGCGCGCCTACGATTGCGGCACGATTGCCGATGTCGAGGAGGTCCGGTCGTGCCGCCTGCCCTGTGGGAACAGCACTGCTGCCTGCCGCTGCTGCCGTCGGCCGATATCGGCGAGCTGGCCCGCTACCCGCTCGGTTCGTATCTGTCGGTGAACGTCGGCTACGCGCCGCAGTCGACCGCGGAGGCCTTGGGGCTGGTCCGGCAGTTCCGCCGGGATGCCTTGGCGGACGGCCGCTTTCACCTGGTGCGAACGGTCGAAGACACCTACGGCGACGACCGCACCATCGCCCTGGCCTTCGACCTGGAGGACTCCGGCCCCCTCGGCGGCAACCTCGATAATGTGAAGGTCTTCTACGACCTCGGGGTCCGTTCGCTGCTACCCAGCTACAACCACGCCAACGCCGCGGGCTGCGGTTGCCTGGACACCGTCGACACCGGCCTCACCCGATACGGCCGCGACCTGATCCGCACACTCGGCGAGGTCGGTATGTTCGCCGACGGCTCGCACTGCTCGCCCCGCACCGGCCTGGACATCGCCGACACCACCGCCAAGCCGATGATCTACAGCCACTCCAATTTCGCCGCCCTGTGGGCACATCCGCGCAACATCATCGACGACCAGGCCCGCGCCTGCGCCGCGACCGGCGGCGTCATCGGCATCAATGGCGTAGGAATCTTCCTGGGCCGCAACGCCCCCGGCGACCGCGCCGCCCGAATCGAGGCGATGGCAGACCATCTGGCCTACGGCGCAGACCTGGTAGGCATAGAACACATCGGTCTGGGCTCGGACTTCTCCTTCGACGGCGACCAGTTCAACGCCGAGATAGCCGCCACCCCCGAAAACTTCTCCGAGGACTACACCCGCTGGGGCGCTTTGCAATGGACGCCCCCCGAAGACCTGACGGGCACCAACACCGAAGTCCCAGGCCTGAACGAGGTCCTAGCTCACCGAGGCTTCACCGATTCAGACCGCGCCGCGATATTCACGAAGAACTTCCGAAGGATCGCCCACCAAGTCTGGGAATAGTAAATACCTCACACTCCGACGAACCCGACCTCCCCACCCCGTCCCCCCGCACGGAGCGAGTCTTACGAGCGACCGTTCGCGGCCGGCTCGCGTTTCGGTGGTCGAAGCGCATGCGCGAAGCGCGAGTCTCGACCGCCGAAACGCGAGCCGTAAAGGCCGCGAACACGCGACGCCGAAGGCGGCGCCAAAACACACTGTTAGGCTCGGACTCGTGACTTCCCACTACGATGTCGTCGTTCTCGGCGCTGGTCCCGGCGGTTACGTCGCCGCGATCCGCGCCGCTCAACTCGGCCTGCGAACAGCGATCGTCGAGCAGAAATATTGGGGCGGTGTGTGCCTGAACGTGGGCTGCATCCCGTCCAAGGCGCTGCTGCGCAACGCGGAGCTGGCCCACCTGTTCACCAAGGAAGCGAAGACGTTCGGTATCTCCGGCGAGGCGAGCTTCGATTTCGGCGCGGCGTTCGATCGCAGCCGGAAGGTCGCCGACGGCCGCGTCAAGGGCGTCCACTTCCTGATGAAGAAGAACAAGATCGACGAGTTCGACGGCAAGGGGACGTTCACCGGTCCGAACTCGCTGTCGGTCGCGCTCAGCAAGGGCGGCGACGAGTCGATCACCTTCGACAACGTCATCATCGCCACCGGGACCGTCACCAAGCTGCTGCCGGGCACCTCGCTGTCGCAGAACGTCGTCACCTACGAGGAGCAGATCCTGACGCGGGATCTGCCGGGGTCCATCCTCGTCGTGGGCGCCGGCGCGATCGGCATGGAGTTCGCCTATGTGCTGAAGAACTACGGCGTGGACGTGCGCATCGTCGAGTTCCTCGACCGCGCCCTGCCGAACGAGGACGCCGATGTCTCCAAGGAGATCACCAAGGCGTACAAGAAGCTCGGCATCACCATCACCACCGGTGCGTCGGTGCAGTCGATCGAGGACAACGGCGCCAAGGTCACCGTCTCCATCAAGGACAACAAGTCCGGTGCGGTCGAGACCGTCACCGTCGACAAGGTGCTGCAGGCCGTCGGTTTCGCGCCGCGGGTGGAGGGCTTCGGCCTGGAGGCCACCGGTGTGCAGCTGACCGAGCGCGGCGCCATCGCCATCGACGACTACATGCGCACCAATGTGCCGCACATCTACGCCATCGGCGATGTCACCGCCAAGCTGCAGCTCGCGCATGTCGCCGAGGCGCAGGGCGTGGTGGCGGCCGAGACCATCGCGGGCGCGGAGACCCTGGCGCTGGGCGACTACCGGATGATGCCGCGCGCCACCTTCTGCCAGCCGCAGGTCGCCAGCTTCGGGCTGACCGAGGAGCAGGCTCGCGCCGAGGGTTACGACGTGAAGGTCGCCACCTTCCCGTTCACCGCCAACGGCAAGGCCCACGGCCTGGGCGACGCGACGGGGTTCGTGAAGCTGATCGCCGACAACAAGTACGGCGAGCTGATCGGCGGCCACTTGATCGGCCCCGACGTGTCCGAGCTGCTGCCGGAGCTGACCCTGGCCCAGAAGTGGGATCTGACGGTCAACGAACTCGCTCGCAACGTGCACACCCACCCCACGCTGAGCGAGGCCCTGCAGGAGGCCATCCACGGCCTGGCCGGGCACATGATCAACTTCTGAGTCGCGATCTCGGGCGCCCTCCGGTTCGGAAACCGGAGGGCGCCTTGCTGTTCCGTGCCGCACGGGGTGCGGGAACGTGCAAAGGGTGCGGGAACCGCCTTTAGCTGGTCTTTTGCGATCCGCCCCGCTTACGATTGCGGTGCCGACGCGAGGGAGGGACATAGACATGAATGTCATGGCTGTCGTACATCGTCATCGTGAGTTTCCCGGAGATCCGTACGAGCTGTGGGTGCGTGACGAGTTGGCCGATGTGCTGGACCTTCCGCACGACGGGACTCGGGTCGAAATCATCGGGGGGAGATCGTTGTGGCACCAGGACCGGACATCGCGCACAACGCGATTGTGAGTGACATCCAAGATGCGTTCGCGTTGGCCAAGGGCGCCGACTCGGCATTCTGCTGGCGGTGCATTCAGACGCAGGATCTGAATCTCAGCGACATCCACGACGGCTATATCCCGGACATGTGCGTGATGGACCAGGAGATATTGCGGCAGGCTCGTGCCGCGGCACTGAAAAAGATCCTGCCCGGGCAGCTGGCACTCGCAATGGAAGTCACCTCGCCGTCGAACGCCGCGGAGGACAGGCAGCCCGGCGCTCGACGGACTCGCCCGAGCAAATGGAACGGCTACGCACGGGTGGGGATCGGCAATTATCTACTGGTCGATCGAGATCCGCAGACCGCTGTCGCGACGCTGTTCAGTGCGCCGGATCGCGAGACGGGCAGCTATCGGAAGTCGGTGTCCTGGAAGTTCGGCGAGACTATCGTGCTGCCCGACCCGTTCGGTGTCTCTATCCCGACCAACGAGTGGGAACCCTGGGGATAGCCGTCAGTCGCGGTGGTACGCGGCTTGAGCGTCTCGGATCGTGCCGATATTCGTTTCCAGGGTGACGACCAGGGCCTCGAGGTGCTCGGCGACCTGAGCGCCGAGGTCGGTGAGGGTGTATTCGACGCGCGGGGGGATGGACTGCTGGACCTCGCGGTGGATCATGCCGTCCCGTTCGAGGGTCTGCAGCGTCTGCGAGAGCATGCGCTCGCTGACACCTTCGACCCGGCGGCGTAGCGCGCTGAATCGGTAGGGGCCTTCGCGCAGGGCGACCAGCGCTAGTACGCCCCAGCGGCTCGCCACGTTCTGGAGAACGGGGCGGGAGACGCAGTTGCGGGCGAAGACGTCGGCCTCCAGCGTCGGGTCGGAGGCGTCCGCCGCGGTGGTCTGCCGGGTGGTCATGTCTCGATGCTACGCATTCGTTTGGTAGTGATGGAATATCTCGTACTAACTAATAGTTAGTGCTGGATATTCCGTACACAACAGGAGGTAGTCATGACCGTCGCCGTCACCGGAGCCAGTGGGCAATTGGGTCGTCTCGTCGTGGAAGCGCTGCTGCGCCGGGGCACGGGGCCGATCGTCGCGATCGCGCGGGATCGGGCCAAGGTGGCCGACCTGGTCGAGCGGGGAGTCGAGGTGCGGGAGGCGTCCTATGACGATGCCGCGGCGCTCGATCGCGCGCTTGCCGGTGTGGACCGGGTTCTGCTGGTGTCGGGCAACGAGTTCGGCGCGCGCGTGGACCAGCACACCAATGTCGTGCGTGCCGCGGAGCGGGCCGGGGTGCGGCTGCTCGCCTACACCAGCATTCCGTACGCCACCGAGAACTCGATGATCCTGGCTCAGGAGCATCGCGGCACCGAGGCGGTACTCGCGGAATCCGCTGTGCCGCACGCGATTCTGCGCAACGGATGGTACTGGGAGAACTATCTGGGCGGCCTTTCGCCGACGGTGGACGGCGGCGTGCTCTACGGCGCGGCGGGCGAGGGCAGGGTGGCCGCCGCCGCGCGGGCCGATTACGCCGAGGCCGCCGCGGCGGTGCTGAGCGGCGGCGAGCACGCCGGGGCGGTCTACGAACTCGGCGGCGACGAACGCCTCACCTATGCCGACCTCGCGCGGGTGATCTCCGAGGTGTCCGGCAAGCCGGTGCGCTACCAGGATCTGCCCGAAGCCGAATACGCCGCCGCGCTGGAGAAGTCGGGCCTGCCCGCCGGATACGCGCAGGCGCTGTCCGACGCGGACACCGGAATCCGGGCGGGCCTGCTGGATGTGACCAGTGGTGACCTGCAGAAGTTGACCGGGCGCCCGTCGACTCCGGTGGCCGAGGTGTTTCGGGCCGCCCTGGCCGGGTAGGCGATCGATGCGCCGCCCGTGTCGGTGCGGCGCCCGTGGGATGGGATGGACGGGTGTTCCCGCGCAGGCGGAAACACCCGTTCCTCATTGTTCGGCGCCGGGTTCGCGTACCCACTGCACCAGCTGCACGACGATCCCGTTCGGGTCGATGCTCTGGAAGTAGCGCTCGCCCCAGGGCTCCGTCTCGATAGGTGTCACGATCGGGACGCCTTCGCGCCGGACTCGCTCGTACTCGGCGTCGATGTCATCGACGACGAACGCCACCAGCAGGCCCTGCCCGGCGGCGCCGGCGATCCGGGCCGGTTTGAACGTCGGCAACCCCGTGCGCAGGTAGATGAGGTTGAATCCGGCGTCGGGGCGACCTAGTGACACGAATCCGTCGGCGGACATCTGCACCTCGAAGCCGAAGTGCTCGACGAGGAACTTCGCCGATGCTTCCGGATCGGGCACGTTCAGGGAGATGGCGGATGCGGTGATATTCAAGGTGCCTCCTCGTCGGCCGGTAATTACCGTACTTAGTACGTTGTACTTTGTAGAGAAATTTCCGGACGAGCGCACTGTGATCAGGAACACACCGGCTACGATCGTGCCGGAGGTGGCGAAGAGGTGCGAGAAAAGGGCGGAGAACGCAGCGGCGCCGGTGATCCGGCGCGCACGCTGGAGCTGCTGTGGCGGCAACCGGCGCGGACCTCGGGTCGTGGTCCGAAGCAGCGCAGCAGCGTCGACGCGGTGGTGGCGGCGGCGGTCGAGATCGCCGACGCGGACGGGCTGGAAGCGCTGACCATGCGCGCGGTGGCGGCGCGGCTGGGGCTGACGCCGATGTCCACCTACACCTACGTGCCGGGCAAAGCGGAGTTGCTCGACCTCATGCTCGACGCGGTATACGCGCGGATGCCGCGCACCGATCTCGCCGGATTACCTTGGCGGGAAAGGGTTTCCGTCATCGCGACGGAGAACCGCGACATGCTCGCGCGGCACCCGTGGGTGGCCTATGTGCCCACCACCCGTCCGCCGCTGGGCCCCGGCGTGGCCGCGAAGTACGACCACGAACTGCGGGCCTTCGACGATCTCGGCCTCGACGACGTGACGATGGACGCCGCACTCACCCACCTGCTCGGCTTCGTCACCTCGGTCGCCCGCATCGATATCGACACCCGGCGGGCGGCCGCCGACAGCGGCATGTCCGACCGCGAGTGGTGGGACCGCACGGCCCCCGTACTCGCCCGCGTCTTCGACCCGCACCGCTATCCCCTCGCCGCCCGCATAGGCGCCGCCACCGGCGCCGCCCACGACAGCGCCTACTCGGCCGACCACGCGTGGGAATTCGGATTGGCTCGAGTATTGGACGGCCTGGCCGCGCTCATCGAGAAGCCTGCGCGCTGAAAGTGTCGAGTCAGGGGACGAGTGGGTGGATCGGCTTGGCCCCGATACCGGATGACCTGGCTGCCGCGATCGACCAGCCTGCCCGCTGACCGTGCCCCTCTCACGGGACCAGCGGTCGGATCTGTTCGGCGACGAAGCGGACGAATTCCACCGGGTCCTGGTCGGCGCTGGGTTGCAGGACGACCGTGTCGGCACCGGCCTCGACGAAGTCGGCGACGGCAGCGACGATGGCCTGTGTATCGCCCGCGATGCCGATGCGGTTGTCGGGGGAGGCATTGTCGGCCGACGGCTGTTCGCCCATGCGGAGTATCTCCGTTCGCAGCCGGGCCGCGGCGTCGGGGCCGGGCACGGTCAGCAGGTTGGCCAGGACGCGCGGGGTTTCGGTGCGGCCGGAGGCGGCCCGACCTTCCTGGAGTAGTGCGACCGCGCGGCGCAGTGCGGCGGTCGAGGTGCTCGCCGTGAGGATCGCGCCGTCGGCGACCTCACCGACCAAGCGCAGCGTGCGCGGGCCCGTCGCCGCGGAGACGACGACCGGCGGTTGCGCCGGTGGCCAGTCGAGCGCGACGTTCTCGAGCCGGACGTAGCGGCCCTCGACCGTCAGCCGCTCGCCCGCGAGCAGCCGCCGCAACGCGTCGACATACTCGCGCAGCAGCGTGACCGGCGATTCGACCCGTGCGCCGACCTGCCCCATCCACTCCTGCACGCCGTGGCCCACGCACCAGATCCCGCGGCCGGGGAAGATCCGCTCCAGCGTGGCGATCTCCATGGCCGTGACCGCGACGTTGCGCAGCGGAACCGGCAGCACGCCGACGCCCACCCGCAACCGCTCCGTGCTCGCGAGCGCGACCGCGGCCGCCGAGACCCCACCCTCGAAAAAGCAGTCCTCCCACAGCCACAACTCCTCGAGCCCCACCTCCTCGGCCACCCGCGCCACCTCGCGCAAGCGCTCCGGCGGATTCTGCGGCAGGAAGACAGCGCCCAGAGTTGTCATACCCCGATGGTTACAGACTCCACCGACAACGCGGCAAGGCCCGAACCACCATCGCGCGTCCTAGTGGTCGGTCTGGATGCGCAGGGTGCCGATCGTGCTGGCCAGGCCCTCGTACTGGTTGACCAACAGGACGATTTCGATCAGGCGGCGTTCGTCGTAGTGGGTGGCCAGGTCCGACCACGAGGCGTCGTCCAGGTCGCGAGTCTCGACGAGTTGGTCTACGGCGGTGAGCAGGGCGCGCTCCTTCGGTGACCAGCCGGGGGCCTCGGGGCCGGTGCGGAGGCGGTCCAGGATTTCCGGGGTGACGCCGGCGCGCTTGCCCAGGCGGATGTGGTGGTCGGTTTCGTATTCGCACCGGCGTAGGTGGGCGACGCGCAGGATCGCCAGTTCGGTCTCGTAGCGGGGGAGCCGGCCGCCGGGCATCAGCCGGCCGGAGTAGTGCAGCCAGCCGCGGAACAGGCCGCCCGTGCGGCCGAGAGTGCTGAACAGGTGTGCGTCGGCCGTCCCGGCGGCACGCGAGATCACCTGCCAGATAGTCCAGTTGACGGGGCCCAGCTCGCGCAGGCGGCCCGGTTCGATGCGTGGCTTCGTCGACACCATGCCACACGCTAACAGCCGAGTTCGGCAGGGTGCCACACTTGGTGTACGGCAATGTTCATGGAGTGGGAGCGGCCCCTAATCTCGCAACGCCTGGCCCAGCCGGGTGAGTTCGAGGGCTTGGCGGGCGCGGACGAGCACGTGCGCGCGGGAGCTGAGAATGTGGCTGAGCAGGGTGTGCAGGGCCAGGTCCAGCTCGTCCGCCAGGATCTGTTCGGCAATCGCGATGTGCCCGGCGGTCATTCGCGCGATGCGCTCCGGAGTGGGAATGTCCAGCGAGCGAATCGGGCGGACCTTGGTGTGCACGGCGGTCAGGGCGTCGGCGAGGGCCGCGTTGCCCGCCGCGGCGAGCAGCGTGGTGTGGAATTGCTCGTCGGCCGCGATCAGGGCGGTGCCCGGATCGGGCGGGTCGTCGCGCAGGCCGAGCCAGGTATCCAGCTCGCGGCGCACCGCCTGTTTGTCGTGCGACGCCGTATTCGGTTGCGGGACAGCGGCAATCGGACCGATCGGCGCGAACCGATCGACGTCGCCGTAGACCGGTGTATCGGACGGAATGCCCTGCCTGGCAGCGAACCGGATACGTCGAACGCCTCTCGCCTCCAACGTTATTCGCAGCTCGTACAGATCGCCCAGGTCGTCCAGGCGCGGACGGAAGGGGTACAGGCCGTCGTCGTGGCGTTCGACCAGCCCGTCCGCGAGCAGTCGCGCCAGCGCCTCGCGCACCGGCGTCCTCGAGACACCGTAACTTTCGGCCAGCCGTTCCTCGCCGAGTCGCGCGGTAGGAGCCACCAGCCCCGCGGCGAGATCACGGCGGAGGGCCCGATAGACCCTCTCACCCAACGAGATACGCCCCCTGCGCGCCATCCCGTGCGTCCGATCAGATCGCCATCGCCGCGCGCACCGCGGTCGCGGCCGCCGCCCCGCCCGCGCCGGAGGAGGCGACGCGCCCGGATTGCAGGACGTAGTACCGCCCGGCCTCCTGGAGCGCGAAACCGATGTGCTGCTCCACCAGCAGCACGCTCAGCCCGCCGCGGCGGGTCAGCTCCAGGATGGTGTGCTCGATCTCGGCGACCACCGACGGCTGGATGCCCTCGGTCGGTTCGTCCAGGATGAGCAGCTTCGGTTCGGTGATGAGCGCCCGCGCGATCGAAAGTTGTTGGCGCTGACCGCCGGAGAGCAACCCGGCCTTGCGGTCCAGCAGTTCGCGCAGAGCGGGGAACAAGTCCAGCGACTCGCCGATCAGCGCCTTGCCGCGTGTGCGGCCGTCGGCGACCACCTGCAGATTCTCCGCCGTCGTCAGCTGCGGAAAGCACTGCTGGCCCTGTGGCACATAGGCGATTCCGCGGCGGACCCGGCGCGACGGGGACAGCTTCGTGATCGACTCTCCGTCGAAGCGGATCCGACCCGACTTCACCGGCAGCAGCCCGACGGCAGCCCGCAGCAGCGTCGTCTTGCCCGCGCCGTTGTGGCCCATCACCGCCGCCACACCGTCGTCCGGAACCGTCAGCGAGACTCCGTGGATCACCTCCGTGCGGCCGTAACCGGCGTGCATGTCAATGATTTCCAGCATCGGCTGCCTCCTCGGCGTAGGTTGCCACGGCCGCGGCGGTGCCCAGGTAGACCTCCTGCACCTTGGGGTCGGCCTGCACCTGCTCGACCGTGCCCGCACTGAGCACCCGGCCGCCGGCCAGCACGGTGACCGAACTCGCGTAGGCGCGCATGAAGTCCATATCGTGCTCGACGACGATGACGACGCGGTCGGTGCCGATGCGCCGCAACAGGTTTCCGGTCTCCTTGCGTTCCTCGGCGCTCATCCCGGCCACCGGCTCGTCGAGCAGCAGCACCGCGGCGTTCTGTACCAGCAGCATGCCGATCTCCAGCCACTGCTTCTGGCCGTGGGCGAGCACCCCCGCGGGCCGATCTCGCAGCGCGGTCAAACCGGTTGTCTCCAAGGCGGACTCGATGGCGGGCAGCACGGATCGCCGCCGCCTGAGCAGGGTGCGCGCGGAACGGCCCGCCCCGGCGGCGATGTCGAGGTTCTGGAGCACGGTCAGCTGTTCGAAGACACTGGCCGTCTGAAAGGTACGGCCGACGCCCAGCCGAGCGATCCGGTGTACTTTGCGGCCCAGCAGTTCCGTGCCCGATTTCCGTGCCGAGCCGGTGGCGGGCACCAGGCCGGTGATCGCGTCGATCAGCGTGGTCTTGCCCGCGCCGTTGGGGCCGATCAGGAATCGCAGATCGCCCTGCAGGACAGTGAGATCGACTCCGGACAGCGCCTGGAATCCGTCGAAACTCACCGACAGATCCCGGATTTCGAGGTACTCGCTGTTCATTCCCGCATTGCCGCCGAACTTCGGTGCGAGGTCGTCGTCGGTCATCGGACTTCCACCTTCGTCTCCACCTGCGCGTCCCCGGTCGCGACCGGTTCCGTGTCCGCGGGCTCCGTGTCCCTCGAGCGCCGGAGCCGGCGCACCGAATCCCTTGCCAGCGGCCAGAAACCGGCGAGCCCGGCCGGAATGAACCCGACCACCACGATGAACAGCACGCCCTGCAGATAGGTCCATCCGGACGGAAAGTGCTCGGAGAACGTGGTCTGCGCCCACGCCACTCCGATCGCGCCCAGAACCGGCCCCAGCAGTGTGGTCCGGCCGCCGATCGCGACGCCGATGAGGAATACGATCGACGGCACCACCCCGATGTCGGCCGGGGAGATGATGCCCACGATCGGCGTGAACAGCGCGCCCGCGATCCCGGCGAAGAACGCCGCCACCACGTACGCCACGATCTTGATATCGGCGGGGTCGTAACCGAGGAACCGCACCCGCTCCTCCTGATCGCGCACCGCCACCAGCAACTCGCCGTACCGGCTACGCATCAGCTGCCGGGCCACGGCGACCACCAGCAGTAGCGCCGCCGCCGCGATGAAGAACAGCATCCGCCGGTTCACCGGATCGCTGAGCCGGAAACCGAAGAAGGCGCGGAAGTCGCTGAGCCCGGTGAAGCCGCCGACGGCCTGCTGCCCGGTGAGCAGGATGGCCAGCGCCGCCGTCAGGGCCTGAGACAGGATGGCGAAGTACGCGCCCTTGACCCGGCGCTTGAACACGCCGAAACCCAGCAGCGCGGCGAGCAGGGCGGGCAGCACCAGGATCCCCAGGATCGCCACCGGCGCGGACGCGAAAGGTCGCCAGTACGAGGGCAATTCGGTGATACCGGCGATCTGCATGAATTCCGGGACGTCCTGGTGCAGCCGGGCGGCGTCGGCGAGTTGCAGGTGCATCGCCATGATGTAGGCGCCGAGACCGAAGAACACGCCCTGCCCCAGCGTCAGCATTCCGCCTCGGCCCCAGGCCAATCCGATGCCGACCGCCACGATGGCGAAACACAGGAACTTGGCGAGCAGCCCGAGTCGGAAATCGCTCAGCACGGCCGGCGCCACCGCGAACAACACGACCGCCGCGAGCGCGAAACCGCCGAGGGTCCGGATGTGGCCGCTCATGCGAGGCTCCGCGTCCGCACGATGAACAGCCCCTGCGGGCGCACCTGCAGGAACACCACGATCAGCGCGAAGACGATCACCTTCGCCACCGAGGCGGTCGTGGAGTACTCGATGAACGAATTCAGCAGTCCCAGTGCGAAGGCCGCGAGCACCGTGCCCTTGATCTGCCCGAGCCCGCCGATGACCACGACCAGGAAGGCGTCCACGAGATAGCTCTGTCCGATGGTCGGGCTGGTGGATCCGATCAGCGTGAGCGCCACACCCGCGACCGCCGCCAGCCCGGACCCGAGGAAGAACGTGCTGACGTCGGTCGTCCGGCTGGAGACGCCGCTGGTCTCCGCGAGATCGCGGTTCTGCACGACGGCCCGGATACGCCGCCCGAGCGGAGTCGCCTTCAGCGCCACGGCCAGCGCGGCCACCGCGACGACCGCGAGCACGAGGATGAAGATGCGGGTCTTGGGCACCACGCTGCCGGCGATGGTGAGGCCGCCCGACAGCCAGTCCGGCGCCACCACGTTCTTGGCGGGCGCCCCGAAGATGCTGCGCGCCAACTGCTGGAGGATCAGCCCCACCCCGAAGGTCACCAGCAGGGTGTCCAGCGGGCGGTCGTACATCCAGCGGATCAGGCCCATCTCCAGGGCCGCGCCCAGCAGGCCACCGACCAGGAAGCCCGCGAACAGCGACACGATCAGCGCCGCGCCGGTCGCGTGAATCACCTGCTGCACAACGAATGTCGTGTAGCAGCCCGCCATGATGAATTCGCCGTGCGCCATATTGATCACGCCCATCTGACCGAAGGTCAGCGACAGGCCCAGCGCCGCCAGCAGCAGAATGGAACCCAGGCTCAGCCCGGTGAACAGCTGCCCGATCACCACTTCCATAGGGAATACCTCGATTTCGAGTCGATCGACCGGTGCGGTCCCGGCGACGGGATATCGAACGGAACCGCACCGCCCCTCATCGATGGCCTGCTACTTGAGTCCCTTGGCCCACTCGTAGGACTTCAGGTACGGGTCCGGCTGGATAGGCGTCCCGGAGTCCCACACCGTGTAGATCAGGCCGTCAGCGTGGATTTCACCGATCCGCGCCGTCTTGGAGATGTGGTGGTTGGAACCGTCCACCGTCACGGTGCCCTCGGGCGCGTCGAAGGTGACGCCGTCGGCGGCGTCCTGGACCGCGCCGACCGTGAACGACTTGGCCTTCTCCACCATGTTCTTCCACAGGAACACCGAGGTGTAGGCGGCTTCCATAGGATCGGAGGTGGGTTTGTCGGCGCCGTAGACGGACTTGTAGGCGTCGACGAAAGCCTTGTTCTGCGGGCTGTCGACGGTCTGATAGTAGTTCCACGCGGTGAGCTGCCCGGCGATGTGCTGCGGGCCGATACCGGTGACCTCCTCTTCGGCGATCGATACCGAAATCACCGGCATCTCGGCGGCTTTCAGCCCGGCGTTGGCGTACTCGCGGAAGAAGGCCACATTGGAGTCGCCGTTGAGGGTGTTGAACACCGCGCCCGCCTTGGCGTTTCGCACCTTGTTGACGATTGTGGAGAAATCGGTGGAGCCCAGTGGCGCGTAATCCTCGCCCTTGATCTCCATGCCGTTGGCCGCCGCGTACGCCTTGATCTCGCGATTCGCTGTCTGCGGGAACACGTAGTCACTGCCGACGAGATACAGCGACGTGATGCCCTTCTGTTTCAGATAGTCCAGCGCCGGAAGGATCTGCTGATTGGTGGTGGCCCCGGTGTAGAAGATGTTCTTGCTGTCCTCGAGACCCTCGTACTGCACGGGGTAGAACAGCAGCGAGTTCAGCGATTCGAACTTGGGCTTCATGGCCTTGCGGCTGGCGGACGTCCATCCCCCGAAAACCGCTGCGACGCAATCGGAGCTGATCAGCTTCTCCGCCTTCTCCGCGAACGTCTTCGGGTCCGACGCCCCGTCCTCGGGCACAATCTGTATCTGCTTGCCCAATACCCCACCCGCGGCATTGACCTGGTCGACCGCGAGCTTGGTGGCGTTGGCGACGGTAACCTCGCTGATCGCCATGGTGCCGGTCAGCGAATGCAGCGATCCGACCTTGATCGTGTCCTTGGAGGTGTCCACGCAGGACGCCGCGGCCGAACCGGTTTCGGCGTCGTCACGAGAACCGCAGCCGGACAGCAGTAGTGCCGACAACGCCAGCGCGGTCGGCGCGGCGACGATCTTCGATATCCGGCGGGTGTGTACGCGACGAACGTCACGAGAATCTGACATGGGCGAACCCTCTTCTCACTCATCAATTTCGGCGGTGTCCTCGCACCGCGCCGGACCGCGCGCTGTCCCGGGTCGAATCCCTGACGGGAGACGGGCGTTGTATACAGCGTTTGTATCCGTTGCGAAGAGTAAGCGGAAAGTGTTGCGCCCGAATGTTTGTCGATGACGGCCTTGTTGCGAACGTTTCGGTAACGTGAAATCTGGAGAATATGATCTTCAGCGCAGCACGTACGGGGAGATGGAACTGCGGTGCTCGCTGATGTCGAGGGATTTGCCCAGTGGGGGAAAGGCGCGCTGGGGGCAGTTGGTGCGCTCGCAGACCCGGCAGCCCGCGCCGATGGGGGTGGCCTGGGGGTCGTTGAGGTCCAGTCCGTCGGCGTACACGACGCGGCCCGCGTGGCGCAGCTCGCAGCCGAGGCCGATGGCGAAGGTCTTGCTCGGCTCGCCGTAGCGGGTGGCGCGCCGTTCCACGGTGCGCGCGATCCACAGGTATTTGCGGCCGTCGGGCATCTGGGCGATCTGGGTCATGATCCGGCCCGGATAGGCGAATGTCTCGTAGACGTTCCACAGCGGGCAGGTGCCGCCCGAGGAAGAGAAGTGGAAACCGGTGGCGGACTGACGTTTCGACATATTTCCGGCTCGGTCCACGCGCACGAACGAGAACGGCACGCCGCGTAGTTTCGGTCGCTGCAGGGTCGAGAGCCGGTGGCAGATCGTCTCGTAGCTCTGGGTGAAGAACGCCGACAACCGCTCGATGTCGTACCGGAAATCCTCGGCGACCTCGTGGAAATACGAATACGGCAGCACCACGGCGGCGGCGAAGTAGTTGGCCAGTCCCAGTTGCGCGAGCGTGCGGGAATCCTCCGAGGCGAAATTGCCTTCCTCCACGAGCTTTTCGATCAACTCGCCGCATTCGAGATAGGCCAGTTCGGCGGCGAGCTTGAACACGCGCTGCCCGCCGGATAGGTGCGGGGCGATCTCCAGCCGCCGCGCCCCGGGGTCGAAGCGGTGCAGCACGCCCTCCCCGAGATCGATGCGCTCGACGATCTGCACGCCGTGCGCGGTGGTGAGGCGGCGGGCGATCTCGCGTTTGAGATCACCGCCGTGGAAACGCATCCGGGTGGCGAGTTCCTCTGCGGCGGTGTCCAATTCGTGGATGTAGTTCTGCCGCTGATAGAAGAAGTCGCGCACCTCCTCGTGCGGGCGGGAGATGGCCCCCGAGCCGCTGCCGTCGGAGAATCGGTCCTCGGTGGCGGCGGCCAGCTGGGCGGTGGTGTTGCGGTAGCGGCGGTGCATGTTCACCATCGCCCGGGCCAGGCTCGGATGCGCCGAGACCATCTCCGCGATCTCCTGGGCGTCGGCCTCGATGGCCAGTTCCTGGTCCATCACCACTTCCTGCAGTTCGGCGATGAGACGGGTGTCGTCCTGGGAGGAGAAGAACCCGGCGTCGACGCCGAACACCTCGCTGATGCGCAGCAGCACCGGCACCGTGAGCGGGCGCACGTCGTGCTCGATCTGATTGAGGTAGCTCGCCGAGATCTCCAGCTTCTTGGCGAGCGAGATCTGGCTCAGCCCGCGCTCGGTGCGCAGCTGTCGCAGCCGTGCACCGACGAAAGTCTTGGCCATTCGTCCAGTTTATGGGTGGTTTCGCAGCTCTGCAAACATTCGATTAACAAGCCCGTCCGCCGCCGTGTCGGACCCGCGGGTTACGGTCGGACTCGTGCTGTTGTCGCAAGTAGTCGAGGCGTCGGGCGCCGTGCGCGCGACATCGTCGCGCAAGAGCAAGATTGCCACACTGGCCGGACTGCTGAAGCGGGCCGAGCCGGCCGAACTCGCCCCGGTGGTGGCATGGGTGTCGGGGGAACTGCCGCAGGGCCGGATCGGCACCGGCTGGCGCACGCTCACCGCCTTGGCCGTGACGCCCGCCGCGGAACCGAGCCTGACCGTCCCGGCCGTGCACACCACCTTCGACGAACTGGCCGGGATCGGCGGCTCCGGATCGGCGGAGCGCCGCCGGGAGTTGCTGGCGGGCCTGTTGTCCGCGGCGACGGCGGCCGAACGGGATTTCCTCGTGCGACTGCTGACCGGTGAGCTGCGCCAGGGCGCCTTGACCGCGATCGTCGCCGAGGCGGTCGCCGTCGCCGCCGACGTACCCGTCGACCTGGTCCGCCGCGCGCACATGCTGTCGGGGCGATTACCCGTGACCGCGGCGGCCGCGATGACCGGCGGCGCGCCCGCCCTGGCGGAATTCCGGCTGGAGGTCGGCCGCCCGATCCAGCCGATGCTCGCCTCGCCCGGCGCCTCGCTCGCGGAGGCCTTCGACGAATTCGGCGGGGAGGTGAGCGTCGAGCACAAACTCGACGGCGCACGAATTCAGGTGCATCGCAAGGGAAGCCGGGTGTGGGTGTTCACCCGGACGCTGCGCGAGATCACCGGCAACGTGCCCGAACTGGTGGATCTCGTCGCCGGACTGGACTGCGAGAGCGTGGTGCTGGACGGCGAGACGCTCGCGCTCACCGACGCCGGACGCCCCCGCCCGTTCCAGGAGACGATGAGCCGCTTCGCGCTGACGCCCGCCGAGGCCGAGGAGGCCGACACCGCGGCCGCGGCACTGGGTCAGTCGGTGCCCGCCGCGACCTCCACGCGCGATCTGCTGCTGCATCCGTACTTCTTCGACTGCCTGCACCTCGACGGCACCGATCTGCTCGACGCCCCGCTGTCCGAGCGGCGTTCGGCGCTCGCGGCGGTGGCCGGTGCGCACACGATTCCGGCGCTGGTCGCGCCGGATGCCGCGGCGGCGGCCGAATTCGCCGAGGGCGCGCTCGCGGCGGGACACGAGGGCGTCGTGGTCAAATCGCTGGTCTCGCCCTACGCCGCCGGCCGCCGCGGCCGCGCCTGGCAGAAGATCAAGCCCACGCACACCCTCGACCTGATCGTGCTCGGGGCCGAATGGGGCTACGGCCGCCGCACCGGCTACCTGTCGAATCTGCATCTCGGCGCGCGCGACCCCGACGGCGGCCTCCCGATCATGGTCGGCAAGACGTTCAAGGGCCTGACCGACGCGCTACTGCGCTGGCAGACCGAGGAATTCCCACGCCACGAACGCGCCCGCGACGACCACACGGTGTACCTGCACCCCGAACTGGTGGTCGAGATCGCCCTCGACGGCGTACAGGTCAGCCCCCGCTACCCCGGCGGCGTGGCCCTACGCTTCGCCCGCGTGCTGCGCTACCGCCCCGACAAGGAGCCCGCCGACGCCGACACCATCGATGCGGTGCGCGCGCTGCTACCGGGCGGTGCGGCCGCGGCGGAGTGAAGCGCAATCCAGAACGTAAGTTGGAGCACCAATCCTCCCGCTGTTCTGGCGTGCCCTCCGGGATGACGGCAACGATTTCGCGTGGGTGCTCCTGGTAGTCGGCACTGGCCTCGCAGTCCGGCGTCGGCTACAGGCGGTGTGCGGCGCGCCGATTGGCGTACACAAAACCAACCACAGGGTATGTAGGGTTGGATGTCCCGCCGTCCTCGACGGCGGGTGTTCGGCGATCGGTGCGAATCGGCGGAGGCCCGGCTGTGGGCGGGCGAGCACATCGGGGAGTGGACGTGGCGAGTGCGCGGCGGATGGTTGCCCGGGTGTGGACGGTGGCCATGGCGGTGGTGACGGCTCTGACCATGGTCGGCGCGGAGCGGTCGGTGGTTCGGGCGGATCTGCTCGACGACTTCGTGAACCCGCCGCACGTCCTCGACTCGGTGCTGCCGACTCCGCTGGACGATCCGTTCTACATTCCGCCACCTGGATTCGAAAAGCGCTCTGCGGGAACCGTTCTCGCATCCCGGGCCGTACGCAACTGGTTTCCGGCGCCGGTGCGCTCGATCGAGTTGCTGGTCCGGTCCACGAATGCCAAGGGTGAACCGGTGCCCGTGGTCGCCACCCTGCTGACGCCGCAAAAGCCTTGGAGCGGAACGGGTTCGCGGCCGCTGGTGTCCTACAACATCCCGATCTCCTCGCTCGGGAACAGCTGTGCGCCGTCGCGGCAGTTGCAGGAGGGGGTGCAGGCCGATCAGCTGTCGATCGGGCTGCTGCTGGCCCGCGACTACGCCGTGGTCGTGCCCGATCACCAAGGCCCGCGCCAGGCGTACGCGGCCGGGCGGATGGGCGGCCACGCCGTGCTGGACGCGCTGCGGGCGGTCGGGCGCCTCGGCGTCGCGGAGGTGCGGCCGGATTCGCCGATCGTGATGAGCGGCTACTCCGGCGGGGCCATCGCGACGGGATGGGCGGCGCAACTGGCCGGAACGTACGCGCCGGAACTGCCGCTGGTCGGTTCTCTGATCGGCGGCGTGCCCGCCGATTACGACAGGTTGCGGCGCTCCATGGACGGGGGCACCGGTGCCGCCGGAATCTTCCTCGCCGCGGCGCTCGGGCTGGCCCGCGAGTATCCCGAACTGCTGACGCTGCTCAACGACAACGGCTGGCGGCTGGCGCACGCGTTCAAGGATCTCTGCGTCGGCGGCGAGTCCGTGCTGGGGTTGCTGGCCGCCTTGAAGGTCGAAGACCTTACCGACGTGCCCGACCCGACGACATTACCCATGGTGCGAAAGATATTGGCGGACAATCGGCTAGGCGCTTTCGCACCGCAGTCGCCCGTCCTGATCTACCACGGCGTCAACGAGTTCTGGATACCGTTCGAGCAGGCCCGGAATCTGTACGACGACTGGTGTGGTCGCGGCGCCCGGGTCCGGCTGGATCCGCTGCCGGGTGAACATTTCGTCGTCGGCGCGCTCGCGATCCCCGCGACCGGCGCGTGGGTGGCGGAACTGTTCGCCGGCCGGGCGGTGCCGCCGGGCTGCTCGGTGGCCGGCTGACAGCGGATTCACAGCCCGATCGCGGCGGACCTCGAGACTGCCGCGACACGATGAATTCGCCGGACCGACCGGCACGGATCAGCTGCCCTGATCCAGCCTTCCCCGCAGACGGCGGCGCCGCTCCCCTCGATGGCGCCGCCGTTCGGATCCACCGGGCGGTCAAGACTTTTCAGTGTTCGTAGGAGTGGTCGCCGCTGAGGTCGGGTAACCGGCACAGTCCGGCGGAGACGTCGGCGGCGAGATCGTCGTAGGCGGTCGCCAGTTCCGACAACCGCCGCCAGGCCTCGCGGACCGTCGATTCGGGGGCGTCGGTCAGCGTCAGGTAGGCCAGCGCGGAGAACTGCGCCAGCCGATCCACCACGGTCCCCACGGTCTCGGTATGTAATCGCGCACCACCGTGCGCACGCGGTAATTGCGTTGCGACCCACTGGTCTATCTCGTGCACCAGCCGGGCACGATCGCGATCGATGCCGCGCACGGCACTCGCTGTCCCGCCGAGCCGCTGTTCGTGCAGCTCGGCCAGCCGACAGGCACAGCGCAGCACGAAGTTATCGTCCTGCGCCGTCCCGCGGCATGCCTCCAGGAGGCTGTGTTTGAGTGGGAGCGATTCCACGGCGGTCATCCTGCACGCCGAATGTTTCCGATCGGCAACGGGATTCGATGCCGGACCGTGATCTAGGCAGGCACGGAGGCTTACCCGTAACGCCGCCTCGCACGTCAGACCATTTTCGCCACACCGGTTTCCGCACTCGCGGCGCGCGAAATTCGATAGTCGGTTCGGTCTCGAGGTAGTGCTCGCGTGGTCAGGGACGGAAGGTGGTAGGGAGACGGCGGCGAGTTTGTTCAGCAGCAGAACTGCCATGCCGTTATGTCCGTCGCTTTCTCGCGACAATCGGATTTCAGCAGCGAAGTTGTCGTAGTAGTCGGACAGCTCGAAATAGCAGTCCCCGAACCGGCTGTCTCACACCAGTTCCACGCGCACCCCCGTCTCCCGGATATGAGCGATGTGGGCGGGGTTGGCGGCCGTGTCGATTACCAGGATGTCGATGTCCTCGATGGGGCAGATGCGGGCTAGGGCGGTGCGTTCCAGTTTTTCGGCTGTGGCTACGACGATTACTCGGTGGGCGCGCCTTGCCATTTCGGCGTTGATGCCTGCCTCGTCGAGGTGGCGGCACTGGGCGCCGCCCTCGGCGGAGAGGGCGTCGACGCCGAGAACTACCGTGTCCAAACGTAATTCGGCGAGGGTGCGTTCGGCCAGGGGGCCGTGCAGTTCGTAGGACTCGCGGCGGGCCATGCCGCCGAGGCAGATGGTGCGCAGTTGCGGGCGCAGCACCATCTCACCGGCGATGTTGAGGGCGTTGGTGACGATGGTCATCTGGTGGTCGGCGGAGTTCGGCAGGTCCGGGCGTCCGGCGAGGGCGCGTGCCACCGCTGTGGTGGTGGTGCCGCCGTTGAGTCCCACCACCTCCGCCGGATCCAGCAGTCCCGCAGCGTATTCCGCGACTCGCTGCTTGGCCGCGTCGCCGCTGCGGTACCGGGCGGGTAGCTCGTAGGCGACCTGGCTGGCGACGATGCCGCCGTGCGTGCGGGTGGCCAACTGCTGGTCGGCCAGCGCCGTGAAGTCGCGGCGGATGGTGGCGGGGGAGACCCCGAGCCGCTCGGCGGCCTGCTCCACCGACAGCCGTCCGGTATCGGCCAGCAGCTCCAGCAACCGGTTCCAGCGCTGGGATCGATCGGTCGCGGCGGTCATTTCACGCTACCGGCGGTCAGGCCGGCGACCAGGCGCTTCTCGATGAGCGCGAACAGGATGACAACGGGCACGATGCCGACCGTAGAGATCGCGAAGACATATTGCCAAGCCGTGTCGTACTGCCCGATGAACTTCGTCAAGGCCACCGACAGCGGCTGGTTCTCCGGCGTGGTCAGGATCACCAGGCTGGCCGCGAACTCGTTCCAGCACGACACGAACGCGAAGATGGTGGCGGTGACCAGGCCCGGCCACACCAGCGGCAGGCTCACCCGCGCCAGGGTCTGCCACCGGCTCAGCCCGTCCAACTGGGCGGCCTCCTCGATCTCCACCGGCACCGAGGCGAAGAAGCTGTGCAGGATCCACACCGCGAACGACAGGTTGAACGCCGAGTTCACCAGGATCATCGCGAGCCACGTGTCATTGATGCCGAGGGCGAAGAACTCCCGGAGCAGACCGGTCACCAGCACGGTCGGCTGCAACATCTGGGTCACCAGCACCAGTCCCAGAAACGCCGCCTTGCCCGGAAAGCGCCGTCGCGCCGTGTAATACGCGGCCGGGATCGCCACCGCCAGCACCACCAGGGTCGCGCACACCGCGATCACCACCGTGCTCACCAGATTGAACGGCAGCGGTGTCTCCGGGGTGTTCCACACGGTGGAGTAGTTGCCTGGGAGCCACTCCCGCGGCAGGTACGTCGGCGGGATGCGCAGGATCTCCGAACGTGGTTTCAGCGAGCCCAGCACCATCACCACGTACGGGACCAGAAAGATCGCCGCGATCACGACACCGACCACCGTCAGGTCCCAGCGTCGGCGGCCCGTCCTCGAGGTCGTCACCGTGCGCTCTCCTCCCCGGCCGGACGGATCAGTTTGACGTAGACCGCGATGATCACCGCGATCAGCGCGAAGTTCAGCACGCTCATCGCGGCGGCCGTGGCGACCTGCTGGTTCTGCCGAATCAGCTTGAACGTCAACGTCGTCGTGGTGTCGGCGGAGAAGCCCGCGATGCTGCCGGTGAGCACCTGCAGGATGGGCAGCGAGTTGAACACGTTGATGATGTTGATGACCGTCGCGACCGCGATGGCCGGGCGCAGTTGCGGCAGCGTGAGATAGCGGTAGCGCTGCCAGGCCCCGGCTCCGTCCACCCGCCCGGCCTCGTCCAGTTCGGCCGGAATCGCTTGCAGCCCGGCGAGAATCGCGTAGGTGGTGAACGGGACGGATACGAACACCGCGACCCCGATCGCCACCAGGAACGCCGGTCCCGCCTCCTTGGTGAAGCCGAAACCCCGGTCCAGCACGCCGATGTCGACCAGGAAGCGATTGGCGAGGCCCACGTCGGGGTCCAGCAGGTAGGCGAAGATCGTCGTGGTCATTACCACCGACGCCGCCCAGGGCACCAGGATCGCCATGCGCACCGCGGTGCGGCCGGGGAAATCCTTGTTCAGGAACTGGGCCAGCGCCGCCGACAGCGCCAGCGTGAGCACCACGACCGCCACCACCCAGACCACGGTGTGCAGGAGCACGCCGCCCAGTTCGTCGATGGCGAACAGCGCGCGGAAGTTGTCCAGCCCGGCGGGACCGCGGTCTTGGCCGTAGGCGTTCAGCGCACGCGTGGAGGTCCACAGCATGTAGCCGACCGGAAAGGCCACCACACCCGCGACGAGTATCAGCACCGGGCCGATCCACGGCAGCGCCCGCAGCGTCGCGGCGGATCGGCGACCAGATGTCATTGTGGCGCCGCTCAATTCGCCGCCTGCTGGATCTTCCGCAGTACCGCGGCCGGATCGGCGCCCTGCGCGACGGTGCCAATCTGCTGCCGGATAGCACCCTGTGCCGCACCCCATTTCGGGTTGTTGCTGGGGTAGAAGCGGGCCACGGGCAACGTGGTCGAGAAGGCCTGCACGACGGGGTCGTCGGCCATCGCCGCGGTGCCGCTGGTGGTGATCGGGATGAAGTGCTCGCTCCGCACGAACTTCGAATAGACACCGGCGGAATAGAAGTAGTCGAGGAACTTCCTGATCGCCTCGGTCTTGGCGCCGTCCTTCTTGAACGCCATCAGATGGTCGGCGACGCCGAGGGTCACCGGGGCGCCGGTCTCGGTGGGGCTCGGCGCGGTGGCGTACTTCAGGGCGGGATTCTTCTGCGCGATCATCCCGATCACCGGAGGCAGGCCCTCGATCATGCCGATCTTGCCCTGGATGAAGGCGTTGATGACATCCTTGCGGTCGGTGGCCCCCGGATTCGGCTGTGTGACACCGGCATCGGCGAGCGACTTCATCGCCCGCACGCCCGTGGTGTTGGCGGGGGTGTCGACGGTGATCGCGTCGCCGTCCGACCAGTTTCCGCCCGCGCCGAAGGTCCAGATCGAGGTTTCGCCCTGGGCCTCCTCGCTGCCCAGCGGCAGTCCGTAGCCGGACACGCCGCCGCCGAGCGCCTGAATGCGGCGGGCGGCGTCGGTCAGCTCGGCCCAGGTCTTCGGCGGCGCGGTGATGCCGACCTGCGTGAACAGGTCGGTGTTGTAGAACAGGGTGCGGGTGGACGCGAACAGCGGTAGCGCCCACTGGGTTCCGTTGATCGAGGCGTTCCGGGCGAAATCGGGCTGGATATCGCCGAGGACGGCGGGTGAGGTCACCTCGGTGGCCGGGTAGAGCTGGCCATCGGTGGCGAAGGTGGAGTAGGCGTCGATATTGAGCAGGTCGGGGGTGGTCGATTTGGACTGCAACTTGGTCCGCACCACGTCGTTGATCGAATCCCACGACTCGATCTGCAGGTTCACCTTGATACCGGGGTTCTGCTGCTGGAAGTCGGCGATGATCCGGTCCCACTCCGACTTGGTACCGTCGCTGTAGCTCGGTGCCAGGAAGGACAGGGTGTTCGGGTCCGAGTCGTCGGCATTGCCGCCACCGAAACCGCAGGCGGAGATCGCCAGGGTGAGGCCGGTGCACAGTGCTATCGACGAGAACACGCCGCGGAGTGGACGTTTCACGAGTAGAACCTTTCGAGGCGAAACGATTCGGTTGGGCAGAGGTTAGCGCTAACACTGATCGAACGTGACCGGTTTGAGTGTAAATTTGACATGAACGATCACCGGGTTGATTCTGGTGTGGTGCCGACCTCCGCCGATCGAATCGCCAGGACCCACCTCGCCGCCGAGGTGGCAACCCAGCCGGACGATTGGACGCGCGCCGCGTCGATCGCCGCCGAGCACGCCGCGCTGCTGCCCGCACCGGGCGAGCGGGTGGCCGTCATCGGTTGCGGCACTTCGCTGTTCATGTCCCGTGCGTTCGCGGCGCTGCGGGAGGCGGCCGGGCAGGGGCTGACCGATGCCTGGCCCGCCGCTCAGGTGCGCACCGGCCGCGACTACGACCGCTACCTGGTGATCTGCCGTTCCGGCACCACCACCGAGGTGATCGAGGCGATGCGCGCCATCCCCTCGGGTGTGCCGCGCACCGTCCTCTGCTCGAGCCCGGGAACCCCGGTGCTCGAGCTGGGCGACGCGATCTTGATCCAGGAGGTGGACGAGCGGTCCGTGGTGCAGACGCGCTTCGCGACCACGGCACTCGCGATTCTGCGCCGCCATCTGGGCGAGGATCTGGACCCGGTGATCGCGCAGGCGCGCGAGGTGCTGGCGGAGGACCCGGCGAGCCTGCCCGCCGCCGTCCGCGGTGCCGAGCAGATCACCTTTGTCGGAATGGGTTTCGCGGGTGCGCTGGCCGAGGAGGCGGCGCTGAAGCTGCGGGAATCCTGCCAGGCCTGGGCCGAGGGCTACCTGGCGACCGAGTACCGGCACGGTCCGATCAGCATCGCCGCGCCGGGTCGTGCGGTGTGGGCGCTGGGGCCGGTGATTCCCGGTTTGGCGGACGAAATCCGCGCTACCGGAGCGCATTTCGAGCACCGTGACATCGACGCGATGGCCGACCTGGTGCGAGTGCACCGGCTGTGTTCGCTGCGCGCCGCCGACCTGGGCTTGGATCCCGATCACCCGCGCGGCCTGAACCGCTCGGTCGTCCTCGACTGACCGTCGTGACCAGCGTCGAGCCGTCGGATCTGGTGCTGGCCGTGGATGTCGGCGGTACCACGACCAAGGCGGAGATCACCGATGCCGCCGGGGTGGTGCTGAGCGCGGGCGCGGTGCCGACGCCGCGCGGGGCGGCCGCGTTCGATGCGATGGGTGAGCTGGGCGCCGGTGTGCTCGCGGAATTGCCTGCGGCGCAGCGTGAGTCGGTGGCGCGGGCGGCCGTGGTGCTGCCCGGTATCGTCGATCCCGCCCGTTCGCTGGCGGTGTTCAGCAGCAATATCGGCTGGCGGGACGTGCGGGTGGGTGACCGTTTCAGCGCGCGCTGGGACATGCCCGTGCTGATCGAGCACGACGTGGCGGTCGCGGGCTGGGCCGAGTGGCGCCACGGCGCAGGCCGCGGTCGTGCCGACGTCTGCGTGCTGATTCTCGGGACCGGGATCAGCGGCACACTCTCGGTGGGCGGGCGTCTGGTCCGCGGCGCCGCCGGGCAGGCGGGCGAATACGGCCATATTCCGGTGCGTCACCGCGATGGTCTGCCCTGTCCGTGCGGCAGTATCGGCTGTGTGGAAACCGTGGCCTCCGGCACCGCCATCGCCCGGGCGTATCGCGACCGCACCGGACGCGAAATATCTGGCGCGGAGACGGTTTTCGCCGTCCTGGACAGCGACCCCGACGCCCGCGCCGTGGTCGACGACGCCGTGGACGCCCTCGCCGAGGGCCTGTTCGGCGTCGTCCACGCCACCTGCCCCGAACTGATCGTGCTGGGCGGCGGCCTCGCCGGTGCGGGCACCCGCCTGACCACGGCCCTACAAGACCGCCTCACCCGACTGCTCCGAGTCGCCCCCGCCCCCCGCGTGGTGCTCGGCGAGTTCGGCGCCCGCGCCGGGTTGGTCGGCGCGGCCCACTACGCCCGCACGGGGGTTTTGGAATGACGGTGGCTGGGGTGGCGGAGATGGTTGAGGCGCGTGATGGTTGGTGACGGGGTGATGCACCTGCGGGGGCGGATCGTTTCGGCGTCGTGTGTGCTGGATGACGGTGTGGTGTCGGTGCGTGGGGATCGCATCGTGGGTGTGCGGCCGTTCACGGAATGGGTTGCTGCGCAGGCTAACTCCGAGACGCCGGAATTTCTGGGGACCATCGTGCCGGGGCTGGTGGACATTCACAATCACGGCGGGTTCGGGCATCGGTTCGATACCGTGGACGCGGCCGAGGCCAGGGCGGCGGGGGAGTTCCATCAGCGGCAGGGGTCGACCAGTGTGGTGGCGAGCGTGGTCACCGGCGCGCCCGACGACATGGTGGCGCAGACGGCCACCCTGCGCGCGGTGGCCGACGAAGGCGTGCTCGCGGGCATCCATGTCGAAGGACCGTTTCTCTCCGAAGTGCGCTGTGGCGCACAGGATCCGCGGTTTCTGTCCGATCCCGATCCGGTGTTGATCGAGCGGCTTCTCGCGGCGGCGGGAGGCCATCTACGCGTCATGACGCTCGCCCCGGAGCTCCGCGGGTTCGACGTCGCGGCCCGCCTGCTCGCCGCCCACGGCGTGGTGGTGGCGCTCGGCCACAGCGACGCCGATTACGCCGCGTTCCGCAGCGCGTTGGCGCCCGGCGGACCCGGCACCCTGGTCACCCACCTCGCCAACGGCATGCCGCCGCTGCATCACCGCGCGCCCGGCCCGGCCGCCGCCGGACTGGTCGCCGCCGCCGAGCGCCGGGCGATCGTGGAACTCATCGGCGACGGCGTCCACGTCGAATCCGGCTTCGCCGCACTGGCTTTCGCCACCGCCCCGGGCCGTGTGGCCTTGATCACCGACGCCATGCAGGCCGCCGGACTGCCGGACGGTGACTACCGGCTCGGCCCGCAACCGGTCCGGGTGACCGGCGGCGTCGCCCGCGTCGCCACCGGCGCCATCGCCGGCGGTACCGCCACGCTGCTGCAATGCCTGCGCTGGGCGGTCCGCGACTGTGGTCTGCCGCTGCTCGACGCGGTCGTCGCCGCCACGTCGACACCGGCCGCGGCGGCCGGACTGGACGATGTCGGCGATCTGCGACCGGGCCTGGCCGCCGATGCGGTGGTGCTCGACGAGAAACAGGGGTTGCGTCGCGTCCTACGCCATGGACAGTGGTTGACGTGATCCTCACCGTGACGATGAACCCCGCCTACGACATGACCTACCGCGTGGAGCGGTTCGAACGGGGCCGGGCGCATCGGGTGCTGTCGGTCGAGCAGCGCATCGGCGGCAAGGGCATCAACGTGACCCGCGTACTCAATCAACTCGGGAAGTACTCCCGCGCGACGGGCTTCTCCGACCACGTCTTCGCGGCCGCCGCCGAACTGGAGCTGCCGGTGGATTTTGTGCACGCGCTGCCGTGGGTGCGGCGCACGGTGGTGATCAGTGAATCCGGGGACGGCACCGCGACCGCGCTCTGGGAACCCGGTGCCCGGGTAGGTGATCCGTACGCGGTCGAGCAGCTGCTGGTCCGCGTCACCGGCCTGCTGCCCAACACCGACGGCATGGTGATCGCCGGTTCGCAGCCCGGCGGGGTCGGCGACTCCGTTCCGGCCCGCCTCGCTCGTGTCGCGCTCGAGGTCGGCATCCCGACCATCTGCGACGTCGACGGGCGGGCGCTGCAGATGGCGGCCGAGGTGCCCGGCGTGGTGCTGATGCCCAACCGCGACGAACTGCACCGGCTCACCGGGGTCCACGCCGACACCACCGGTGAGGTGGTCGCGGCGGTGCGCCCGCTGGTGGATCGCGGCGTGCGCGCGGTGATCGCGACCCGCGGCGCCGACGGCATGGTCGCGGTCACGGCCGCCGGCGCGTGGTCCGCGGCGCTGTCCGCACCGGTCGCGGGAAATCCGACGGGCGCGGGCGATGCCGCGACCGCCGCGGTGATCGCCGCCCTGGCCGCCACACCGGAACCGGACTGGCCCGCCCTGCTCGCCGACGCTGTGGCGACTTCGGCTGCGGCCGTGGTCATTCCGGTGGCGGGGGAGATCGATCGCACCCAGCGCGACCGGCTGGCGCCGAAGGTCGTCGTCACCGGCCTACCCAGCACCGCACAGGAATCCGCACCGTGACTCTGCTGCCCGTCCCCGATCTCATCGCCGCGGCCCGCCCCGGTGCGCTGGCGGCCTTCAATGTCATCACCCTGGAGCACGCCGAGGCCATCGCCGCCGCGGCCGCTGCCGCGAAACGCCCTGCGGTACTGCAAATTTCGGAGAACACCGTGCGCTACCACGGCCGGCTGGGCCCACTGGCGCGCGCGTGCCTGGCGATCGCCGCCGACAGTCCGGCCGACCTGACCGTCCATCTCGACCATGCGACCTCGCACGAATTGATCAGGGCCGCAGCGGATCTCGGCATCCGGTCGGTCATGTACGACGGCTCGGCCCTGCCCTACGCCGACAATGTGGACAGCACCGCGGCCATCGCACACTGGTGCCGGGCGCGCGGCGTCTTCATCGAAGCCGAACTCGGTGCGATCGGCGGCAAGGACGGCGCGCACGCCCCCGGCGTACGCACCGACCCCGACGAGGCCGTGGCCTTCGTCGCCGCCACCGGCGTGGACGCGCTCGCCGTGGCCGTGGGCTCCTCGCACGCCATGCACACCCGCGATGCGCGGCTCGACGACGAGTTGATCGCCCGGCTCGCGGCGAAGGTGCCCGTCCCCTTGGTGCTGCACGGATCTTCCGGGGTGCCGGACGCGGGCCTGCGCTCGGCCGTCCGCCACGGCATGACCAAGATCAACATCGCGACCCGCCTGAACATCCTGCTGGCTCGCGCCGTACGCGAGGCACTCGCCGCCGACCCGGAGCTGTCGGACCCGCGCCGCTATCTGGGCGCGGGCCGCGAGGCCGTGCGGCAGGAAGTGGAACGGTTGCTGTACGTGCTCGCGTAGGGCGGCATCGCGCTCGAGCGGAACGGCTGCCGTACGTGTGCGCATACGGCACACCTCTCGGTCGGCCGGCCCCTTCGCTCGAGGGGACGGATGCCGCGCTCGGCTATGTGCGCCGATCTTGTACTCGCTACTGCGACAGCAACACTCCCGTCAGTACTGCAACGGCACCCCGTCATTCCGGCGCGTTTTGGCCGGAATCCACGGCTGCGAGGGGTGTGGACCCGGCCAGAAGCATGCCGGGATGACGCGGAGGGAGCGTGTACGGGGATGACTCGGAGGGAAGCGTGTGGGGGATAACGCGGGGGAGGGTGTCAGGCATGACGCGGGGAAGCACGCCCGGGATGACGCGGAGGGAAGGGGTGCCGGTGTGGCGCAGAGGGAGCGCGTTCGGGGTGACGCGGGGCGAGCGCGCCCAGGGTGACGTGGGAGCGCGCCCGGGGTGACGTGGAGGGAGGCGTGGCGGTATGGCGCGGTGGGAGGCATCCGGTGTGGTGCGGAGGGAGGCGTGCCGGGATCACGTAGTGGGAGGCGTGCCGGGATGGCGAAGGGGGAAGCGTGCCGTGAATGGCAGGGGGTGGGTGTCATTGCAGGGGAGTTGCCGTGTGAGGTGATGGGGGTGGGTTTTCAGCGAGTTATCGCAGGCGGGATGTGGTTGCGGGGTACAGTGCTGCCGTTCGATCAGTCCGTGAGCGATTATCTGGCGAACCATGCTGGGGCGTGCGCGGCAGCGGCGAGTCGGCGTCGTGAGCGAGAGGGAGGACCGATGTCCGAGGCCGGGGGCGAGCCGGCGGGTGAGACTTACCGGATGCCTGTGTCGGTGCGGGTGGCGCAGGTGGTGGCGGTGGGGATGGCGGCGATCGGCCTGGTGTGCACGGGCGCCGCGGGCTGGCTGTTGGGCGGACGCTCGGCGCTGATCACGTCGCTGTCGTTCGTGCCCACCTGGTTGCTGGGACTGACGGCGCTGGCCTTCGGCGCGGCGGTGGGCGGCGGCATCCGGATCGGCGCGATTTTCCTCGCGGGATTGAACATGCTGTGGACCGTCCCGTCGATCAGCGGGGGCCACCCGCCGGGCTGGCTCGGCCCGCTCAGTTCGGTGGTGGTGATCGTGCTGCTGTTCCGCCGCGCGGCGCGGGATTGGTTCGAACCCGATGGGTGGTGATCGACCGGAACGCGGCTGTTACCAATCCCTAACCTGAAGCGCCGATTCGCAATATCCGTGCAACCGGTTGCTCCTAGTGTGACGACATGAGTAGTACACCGGCCGCGGGCACGGGCATTCATGTCAGCGGCCTCGGTAAGTCGTTCCGGGTCGGCCGCCGGTCGGTGCAGGCGCTGGACGCGGTGGATCTGCACACCGAGCAGGGCACGTTCCTGTCGCTGCTGGGCCCGTCCGGATGTGGGAAATCGACGGTGCTGCGCATCCTGGCCGGTCTGGAGACGCCCTCGGCCGGCACCGCCCGGATCGACGGCGCCACCCCGGCCGAGCTGCGCCGCCGTCACGGGTTCGGCATCGCCTTCCAGGATTCGGCGCTACTGCCTTGGCGCAGTGTGGAATCCAATATCAAGCTGCCGTTGCAGGTGGCCGGGTTGCCGGTGGACCGGGAGTCGATCGCCGACCTGATCGCGCTCGTCGGCCTGGAAGGGTTCGAGAAGGCGAAGCCCGCGCAGCTGTCCGGTGGTATGCGACAACGGGTTTCGATCGCGCGGGCGCTGGTCGTGCAGCCGTCCGTGCTGCTGCTGGACGAACCGTTCGGCGCGCTCGACGACATGACCCGCCAGCGCCTGAACCTCGAGCTGCTGCGCATCTGGACCGAGAAGCCCGCCACCACACTGATGGTCACGCACGGCATCGGCGAGGCGGTGTTCCTCTCCGACGTGGTCGCGGTCATGAGCCCGCGACCGGGACGGGTGGTGGAGATGGTGCCGATCGACCTGCCGCGGCCGCGCACGCCGGAGATGCTGCGCTCACCGGAATTCCACCGCTTGCACGACTATCTGTCGGAGCTGCTGTTCGGCAGCGGTGGCCGCGGCGGCATCGAGGCGGAAGCCGAAGCGGCACTGGTGGTTCCGGGCGGTGGCGAGTGAGTCGCGCGGGCGGCGTGCTGGGTGTGGCGGCGCTGATCGCGCTGTGGTGGGTGCTGGCGGCGCTCGGCGTCGCGGGCGGCACCATCCCGAGCCCGTGGACCGTCGTGCACACCATGTACACGGACGGTTGGGCGCTGTACGGGCCGAACTTCCGCGTCACCGCATCCGGTGCGCTGCAAGGCTTTCTGTGGGGCAACGGGCTGGCCGTCGCGCTGGCCGTGCTGGTCCTGCTGGCGCCGCCGATCGAGTCGCTGGCCACCCAGCTGGCCATCCTCAGTTACTGCACACCGTTGCTGGCGCTCGGCCCGATCATCCTGGTGGTGTTCGGCGGGCGCACCCCGACGGTGTTCCTGGCCGCCATGTACTGCTTCTTCACCACCATGGTCGGCACCGTGGCTGGCTTGCGGTCCGCCGATCGCACCAGCCTCGATCTGATCCGCGCCTACGGCGGCGGTCGCTGGCAGCAATTGCGCCGGGTTCAGGTGATCGCCGCATTGCCGAATACGCTGGCGGCGTTGAAGATCGCCGCGCCGTCGGCGGTGCTCGGGGCCATCATCGGCGAGTATCTCGGTGGGGTCGACAGCGGCATCGGGGTCGCGCTCACGGCGGCACAGACCTCCTACAACGTGCCCCGGACCTGGGGGATGGCGCTGGCCGCGGCCGCGCTCGCGGGGCTCGGGTACGCGGCGGTGGCGCTGGTGGCCCGGCTGCTGGCGCCGTGGACCGGTGCGGCGACGGAGGCGGTGTCGTGATCGCACTGCGCAGAATCGGGAAATTCCTTTTCCCCCTGCTGATTTCGCTACTTCTGATGCTCGTGATCTGGTACGCCTTCCTCGAGGCGTTCCCCCAGGTCGGCCCGCGCGTGGGCAAGACGCCCGCGGACGTGTGGACCTACCTGGTGACCGGCGACTCCGCCGCCACCGCCCGCCACGCGATCCTGGCCGACCTGGAGATCACCCTGCGCGACGCCGCCGTCGGATTCGGTGTGGGCATGGCCGGTGCGCTGGTGGTGGCCGCGCTGTTCGTCACCCTGCCCGCGGTGGAGCAGTCCTTTCTGCCGGTGGCGATGCTGCTGCGGTCGGTGCCGCTGGTCGCGCTGACGCCGATCGTCGTGCTGGTATTCGGCCGCGGTGTCGTGGGCGTGACGGTGCTGGCGGCGATCGTGGTGTTCTTCCCGGCGCTGGTGATGATCATGACCGGGCTGCGGTCGGCGTCCCGGCAGGCGATGGAACTCGTTGCCGCGTATGGCGGTTCACGCTGGACCAAGCTGCGGTTGGTGGCCGTGCCGGCCGCGCTGCCGTCGGTGTTCGCGGCCGCGCGAGTCTCGGTGCCGGGCGCGCTCATCGGCGCGCTGCTGGGTGAATGGCTGGGCAGCGGAACGGGTCTGGGGGCCGCGCTGATCCGCGCGATCCCCACCTTCCAGTACAGCAAACTGTGGGCTTCGATCGTGCTGGTGACAGTGGTCTCGGTGCTGCTCTACGCGATCGTCGGAGTGATCGAAAACGTCGTGTTGGCCCGCTTCGGGCCGGAGGCAGGGAAAAGCTGAATGGGCAACTTCGCGTACCGCACCCACATCGACCGCCGGTCCTTCTTGCGCACCTCGGCGCTGGCCGGGTTCGCGCTCGGCGGCGCCGCGATGCTCGCGGCCTGCGGTGACGACGCCGGGGCGGGCAACAGCAACGGCACCACCGCCGACGGCTCGACCTTCGGCAGGGTCGCCGTTCAGCTGTCGTGGCTGAAGAACATCGAATTCGCGGGCGAGTACTTCGCCGACAGCCGCGGCTACTTCCGCGAGGCCGGGTTCGGCGGCGTCGACCTGGTCGCGGGCGGGGCCGCCAGCACCTCGGTGGAGGCCGGGCTCGACACCGGCAAGATCTGGCTCGGCCTGTCCGCGCCGCAGACCACCGCGCCCGCGATCCTGGAGGGACTGCCCGCCAAGATCGTCGGCACCACGTATCAGAAGAATCCGTTCTGCATCGTGAGTTCGGCGGCGAAGCCGATCAGGTCGCCGCAGGAGATGAAGGGCCGCAAGATCGGTGTGCAGGACACCAATCAGCTGATCTTCGCGGCGTTGCTGACCGCCAACGGCCTGACGCCGAACGACGTGCAGCTCGTGCCCGCCCAGTACGACCCGACCCCGCTCGCCAACGGCGAGGTCGACGGCTGGGTGAGCTACGTGACCAACGAGCCGATCACGCTGGCCGCCAAGGGTTTCCCGACCGCGCACTTCCTGTTCGCCGACTTCGGCCTGCCGCTCACCGCGGAGACGCTGACGGTGCGGCAGCAGACCATCGACTCCGAACGCGACAAGCTCAAGGCGTTCCTCGCCGCCGAGATCAAGGGCTGGAAGGACGCTGTCGCCGATCCGGCGGAGGGCGCGCGGCTCGCGGTCGAGGTCTACGGCAAGGACCAGCGCCTCGATCTCGCCGAGCAGACCAAGGAGGCGACGGCGCAGAACGACCTGGTCGTCTCCGCCGACACCCACGCCCACGGCCTGCTGACCATGACCGACGAGCTGATCGACCGCAATATCGAGGCGCTGACCAAGGCGAAGATCGACATCACGGCCGATCGGCTGTTCGACCTGTCGGTGCTGCGGGAGCTGTACGCCGAACGTCCCGAGCTGAGGTAGCCCGGGTCGCTCAGGAGACCGAAACCGCGGAGTGGAAGTCCTGGGTCCGCAGCGCGGCGGCGGAGCGGGCGGCCACCAGTTCGGCGGCGATGGCGACGGCGGTCTCCATCGGGGTCTGGGCGCCGATGTCGAAACCGGCGGGGGCGTGCAGCCGGGACAGGGTCTCGGCGTCGAAGCCGCCCGCCTCCAGGTCCTCCACCCGGCGGCGGTGCGCGGCCGGGGAACCCAGCGCGCCCAGGTAGCCCAGCTCGGGCAGCCGCAGCGCCACGGTCAGCAGCGGGATCTCGAACTTCGGATCCTGCGATGCCGCGACAATCGCTGTGGTGGAGTCGATTTCACCCGCCGCGGCCTGGGCGTTGAGGTAGCGGTGCGGCCAGTCCGCGACCACGTCGGCGCCGGGGAAGGAGTTCGGCGAGGCGAAGGTCTCGCGGGCGTCGCACACGGTGACGCGGTAGCCGAGCAGCCTGCCCTGCACGGTGAGCGCCGCCGCGAAAGGGTTGGCGCCGAAGATGATCAGCCGCGGTAGCGCCGCGTACGACGACACGAACACATCCGACTCCGGCAGCGACACCAGCTCGGTGTTGTGCCGACGATCGGTGACCAGATGCTGCCCGATCACCTCCGGATCCGAATGCCACACCACCGTGAACACGGTGACCGGCCGGTTGGCCGCGATCTCCTTGGCCACCGCGGCGAACTCGGGAAAATGTATGCGCGAGAACGGTTCTACGAAGACGTCGATGGTGCCGCAGTCGGCACTCACCTCCACACCGGTCTTGCCGTCGAACCGTTGCAGTTCCCGGCGGCCGCTGCGCGCGGCATGCGCGGCGGCCTCGTACACCACCGACTCGTAGCAACCGTCGGAGACCGACCCGTACACGCCGCCGTCGGGGTCCAGCAGCATTGTCGACCCGACCGGAAGCGCCGAATGCCCGAACGTCCGGACCAATGTCGCGAGACCGCCCGTCCGGCCGCTGTGCCACACCCGCATGAGGTCATCGACGATGTCGCGCATCACAAACTCCCGATCAGGGTGCGCGAGTGGCCGGATAGTCGTGGTCACGCCCCGTAGCCAGATCGTCGCACGTGACGGCCACAATATCCGGTCTAGCGTCCAGAAATGCCCGAGCTCCGGAATTTCCTTGCGCGGTGTGGGCGACCTCCCGCCAGTGCTTGTGACCGAGCACAACGGGGTGACCGGGCCGGCCGTGGAACACCGCGCGGGCCAGGCCGCTGGGCGCGGCGCGCGCCTCCGTCAGCACCCGGCGGACCACGTCGGCGCCGACGTCCGGGGTGTCGACCGGCATGAGGACGGCGAACTCGGCCGGGGTGGTCGCGGCCGCGGCCAGGCCGGTGCGCAGCGAGGCCGCGAGGCCGACAGCCCAGTCCGCGGCCCAGACCGGCTGTGCCCCTTCGGGAATCGCGATCTCCGGGACGTCGCACACCAGCCAGTGCCCGCGCGGCGAGCGGCGGGCCGGGCCGGTGGCGCCGAGCACCACGAACACCCGCCCGCAGCCGCCGTCGCGCAACGCGGTGACCGCGCCGCGCAGCCACGCGCCCCCCTCGGCCAGCGCCTTCGGACGCCCGTACCGGGTTCCGGCGCCGGCCGCCAGCACGATGCCGGCGCAGTCCGCGTCGTTCATGCCGTGTCCTTTCCGGCGGGCGGTCGTGCGATCCGGACCGCTCTGGCCGAGCGTAACCGCGGGCGGTGGTCCGCGCCGCCCGAGCTGACCGCAGGTCACTGCTCCTTCTCTCGGATATCGATGCGTTCGAAGAGTTCGCGGGCGGTGGTCAGGTACGCGCTCGCCTCCTCGGTGCGGCCGTGTTCGGCGGCGAGGCGGCCCAGTTCGCGCAGGGCGTTGGCGCGGCTGCGCCGGTGCCCGATCTGCTGGGCGACCTCCACCGACTCGCGGAAATAGCCCGCGGCCAGCTCGTATCGCGCCGGGTCGCGCAGCGCCAGCTCTCGCTCGATGCACCCGAGTCCGCGCAGCGCGTCGACCTTGCCCAGTGGATCCTTGACCTCCCGGGCCAGTTGCAGGGCGTATTCGAAGTTGTTGCGGGCCAGGTCGGGATTGCCCGCCCGCAGGGCCAGCTCGGCCAGGCCCGACAGCGCCCAGCCCTCCGCGTACTGATCCTGGATGCGGCGCGACTTGTCCAGCGCGCTCGACAGATGCTGTTGCGCGGCAACGGTATTCCCCGCATCGCATTCGACGTACCCCAGGCCGCGCAGGGCATCGCCCTCCAGCTTCACGTGGTTGATGCTGCGCGCGATGTGCAGCGCGTACACGTAGTGCTGCCGGGCGCCGTCGAGGTCGCCGTGCAATCGGATGGCCTCGGCGTAGCCCCACTGCACGATGCCGACCCGTTCGGGATCGGCCAGTTCGATGGCGATGGACAGGGCCTCCTGCGACCAGCGTTCGGCGGCCCGGTACTCGCAGGCCATCCGCCCGGCCCGGCCGAGCCCGTCCAGGGCGTCGCACTGCGTCGGCCGGTAACCGATCTCGACGGCGATGCGCAGGGCCTCGTTGAAGTGGTGCCGGGCGTCGGCGTGCTCACCGGTGATCCAGGCGGAGTAGCCGCGTTCGCACTGCACCTCCGCGAGGCAGCGCAGGTCACCCAGGTCGTCGGCGATCTCGCAGACCTCCAGGAACGCCTGCTCGGCCTGCACGTGCGCGCCCCGCATCCGCGCCATCCGGCCCTGTCCGAGCAGCGCCCACGCCTGGCCCTGCCGGTCATCGATGGTGCGCGCGATCCAGAGCGCGCGCCCGTACAGCCGCTCGGCGCTCTCCCAGTAGCCCAGCCCGCACAGATGCGCGGCCATCAGCCGGGCCAGTTCGGTGGCTTCGGCTGTGGGACGGGCGATTTCGAGGCAGCCGAGCAGCAGTTCCTGTTCCTTGCTGAGCCAGGAGCGCGCCCGCGCCGACTCCTCCGGCGGATTGGGTGTCGGCCGCACCCCGACCGCGTGGAAGGGCTTGATCGCGTTGACGCCGCGGGCGATGGCGAGACCGTGCCCGATCAGGCGGTCGATGAGGGCCGCGCGCACCTCGACAGAGCCCTCGCGTTCGGCGTGCAACTGCGCGCCGAGCCGCAGCATGTCGTGCATCCGGTAGCGCGGGCCGCTGGGATCCGGCGGCAGGTCGTCGGCCGGTACGGGCAGCGGGTCGAGGAAACCGGCCTCGCAGAGCTTGAGTATCAACAGCTTCGCCGACGGCTCGGACACGTCGACCAGCCACGCCAGGGTCTGCGCGGTGATCTCGGTGCCCGGGAACCAGCCGATCAGGCGGACGGCATGCTGCAGCGCGGGCTCGCGCAGCCGCTGGTACGACAGTTCGAAGGCCGCGCCGACCGATTCCTCCTCGGCGGCGAACCGCTCCAGGATGTGCTCCGCGGCCGACTCGTGGCGTTCCGAACCCACCGGCGTGCGACGGATCTCGGCGGCCAGATCGGCGAAATCGGCGGCGCTGTCGGCGAGCATATTGATGCCGTGATGGGCGATCTGACCGGCGATCAGCTTGAGCGCCAACGGAAGTCCGCCGGAGGTCTCCGAGATCTGGCGCACCGCGGCGCGGTCGTAGCCGTCGTGCAGATTGGCCAGCTTGACCAGCAACTGCTCGGCCTCGCCGAGCGGCATGCCGTCGAGGTGGTAGGGGTGGACCGGGCCGCTGCCGGACAGCCCGGTGAGCCGCTTGCGGCTGGTGACCAGCACGAAACAGTCGCGGGCCTGCGGCAGCAGCTCCTTGACCTGCGCGCTGTCGGCGGCATTGTCGAAGACGAGGAGCATCCGGCGCGACGCCATCGCCTGCCGCCACTGTTGCGCCCGGTGCCCGGCGTCCGCCGTGATCGCGGTGGGCGGCAGGTTGATCTGTAACAGCAGCCATTCCAGCAGGTCGGTGGGGTCGGCGGGGTCGCGGCCCGGGGTGTAGCCGAGCAGGTCGACCCAGATCGTGCCGTCCGGGTAGTGCTTGGCGAACGCGCTGACCGCGTACCGGGCCAATGCGGTCTTGCCCACGCCGGGCGGTCCGTCGATCACGTGCACCGCCACCCCGCCGCGCTCGATGTGCGCTGAGACCCGTTGGTGCAGTTCGGCTTTCGCCTCGTCGCGGCCGGTGAAGGCGGTGACCTCGGGTGGCAGGTCGCCGACCAGCACGGCGGAGGGGTCGGCGTCGTGCCGCGTCACCGCCTCGCGGTACTCGTCGTGTTCGGCGGCGGTCATGTGGGCGAGGTCGGCGAGATCGACCAGCCGGTCCCAGGTGGTGCCGTAAATGGTCGCCAGTTTCTTGAGTACCTCGGCGGTCGGGCGCACGCCTTTCGGGCGTGGGCCCGTGCCCGGCCAGGTCTCGTATTCGGAAATGCGGCTCGGTTTCATGGTGTCGCTGTTGGATAGCGCGTTGAACTGGTCGCACACGTTTTCCTGGGACAAATTGCAGGCGTAGCGCCAGGCCGCGCGGGCGCGATATCCCTGTTGCCGCAATTCGTCGACGAACGGGCGGCGCATTTCCTGATCGCCCAGGCCGAGTTCCCGGAATCGGGTGTACACGGTCTCTACCGCCCGTGGGCGGCGCGGTTTACGCGGTTGATCGGAACGGGCTCGTGCCACCGATACCTCCCCCGAGCTGTCCGGCTGTCCCGGCCGGACGAGCCGAATGTGATACGTCCTTGGTATCAGGACGTATTCGTCCTGGTCAATGGGCTGTGCCGATGTGAAGAAAATGTCCGGGCAGTGTGATCGACGGTGTGGTCCCGGCTCGTCAGCATGGAGGTGATCGGCCCGGCCGGGTTCCGGCCGACGGTAGAAAGGATCGCATTGATGGGAATTGCCGCCACGGACTGGTTGATCACGAGCGATGTCGCTCTGGAGGTTGCATTTCGAATCGATCTCCCGGGCCCGGATCGAGGGCGGTGGGTGCTGTCGTACCTGCCGGCCGATCGACGATTCACCCGTGACCAAGCGCTGGCCGGTGTGGTGCTGGCCGAAATGGTCATGTTCGAATTCGACGGCGCCGAGGGCGAATGGGACGGCGACCTGGCCTCGATCTACGCGGCCGAAGTGGGACTGAGCCTGAACGACGCGTTGTGCCTGCTCGCATTGCGGGCCCTCGATTCCGAGGCGGACGAGGACGCCGGAGACGGTGACGATTCGCCCGAGCCAGGTTCCGACGCAGCGTGTTCGGCGGCGGTGTGGAAATTATGAGCGCGCCGAAAACTCCGTACGAGGAGAACTTGCCGCCGCCGCGCTCGCCGCTGCACCCGGTGCTCGCGGTGGTCCTCAGCGCCGCGCTGGCGGCCGCCGTCGGCATCGTGTCCGGCGACTGGCCCTCGGCCGTGACGGTGTTCGTGACCAGCGCCGGACTGCTGGGCGCACGGGAGATCCGGCAGCGTCGGCGACAACCCGGCGAGGACGAGTAACACGTCCGCAACCAGCGGCTTCTAGGGTGGGTGCACGGGGTTGCCCCGGGAGCCGGGCTCGGAAGAGGTGGTCTTCGTGGATGTGGACACGATCCGTGAGCTGGTGGTCGCGCGGGATCGCACGGATCTCGCTGCGCTGACCGGCAATTCGGCGGTTCTGGCCGGTGGGACCTGGTTGTACTCCGAACCGCAGGACCACCTGGAACGGCTGGTGGACATCACCGCGCTGGGGTGGCCGGCACTGACGGTGACACCGGCCGGGCTGGAGATCGCTGCGACCTGCACCCTGGCAGAACTGGAGAACGGGACGTGGCCCGCGCGGTGGTCGGCGACCGCGCTGTTTCCGCAGGCCTGCCGGGCACTGGTGGCCTCGTACAAGATCAGGCGAATGGCGACGGTGGGCGGCAACGCATGTCTCGCGCTCCCGGCGGGGGCGGTGCTGGCCGCGCTGGTCGCCTTGGACGGCACGGCATCGGTGTGGGCCACGGACGGCACCGAGCGGCGTATTCCCATGGCCCGTTTCGTGCTCGGTCCGGGTGCGACCGCGTTGGCACCGGGCGAGGTGTTGCGATCGGTGTCGATCGATGACTCGAAACTGCGCTCCCGCACCGCTTTTCGGAAGATCGCGCTGGCTCCGCTGGGCCGCTCGGGCGCTGTGGTGATGGGCCGGGCGGATCTCGACGGCCGTTGCGCGATCACGCTCAGTGCCGCGACGGTGCGCCCGATCGTGCTCGAATTCGCCGCGCCGCCGTCCCACGGCGAACTCACCGCAACCATTCTCGGTATGGATCGTGGTCTGTGGTACGACGATCCGCACGGGGATCCGGCCTGGCGTCGGCAGCTGTCGGCGGTGCTCGCCCGCGAGGTCGCGGCGGAGTTGAACGAGGCGCGGCCATGAAGTTCGAGGTGGACGGCGTCGCCGTCGAACTGCCGTACCGCCCGGGTCAGTGCCTGCGCACGCTGTTGCGGGATGCCGGGCGGCTGGCGGTGAAGAAGGGCTGCGATGCCGGAGACTGTGGCGCGTGCACGGTCTTGGTCGATGGCGCGGCGGTGCATTCGTGCGTCTTCCCGGCTCACCGCGCCGCCGGCCGTACCATCACCACGGCCGCCGGGCTCGGGAGCCCGGATGCTCCCCACCCGGTGCAGCGTCGATTCGTCGAGGCGGCCGCGTTCCAATGCGGCTTCTGCACTGCGGGAATGGTGGTCACCACCTGCGATCTGGAATCCGCCGGTCCCGGAGGTCCAGCGCCCGAAGATATTTCAGAACTGTTGAAGGGAAATCTATGCCGCTGCACCGGGTACCGCGCCATCGCCGAGGCGGTGCGGGGTACTGAAGTGGTGCGGGGAGCGGAAGTCGTGCGCTCGGTCCCTGCCCCCGGAAGCTTGCGCATTGTCACCGGCATCGAACCGTTCACGATGGATGTCGATCCGCCCGAGCAATCGCTCTCCGTCGGAGTGTCCGAGGGTAGCGCCGCCACGGCGTGCGCGGGCGAATCGATACGCGCGGGAACCGAACGGCCTTCCGGAACCCGCACGGCGACGGAGACTTCCGCGGATGCGCCGCCGTCGCCGCCACTACACCTGGCGGTATTGACGAGCCCGCATCCGCACGCCCGGATCGTTTCGATCGACGCCACGGCGGCCCAGGCCATTCCGGGTGTGCGCGCGGTGCTGACCTACGCCGACAGTCCCGCTACGCCCTTTTCCACGGCCCGGCACGAGATCCGCGAGGACGATCCGGACGACACGGTCGTGCTGGATCGCGTCGTGCGGTTCGCCGGACAGCGGGTGGCCGCGGTCGTCGCGGAGACGCTCGCGGACGCGCGCGCCGGGTGTCGGGCGTTGCGGGTGACCTACGAGGCCCTGCCCGCGGTCTTCGATCCGATAGCCGCGATGCGACCCGAGGCCCCGAAACTTCATGGGGACAAGCCGGATTCGGCCCGGATCGCGGACCGGCAGCGCAATCTCGCCGCGGAGGTGCACGGCCGCAGCGGTGATGTCGAGGCGGGACTGGCGGCGGCGCACGAGGTGGTGCACGGCGTGTGGCACACCCACCGTGTGCAGCACGCGCACCTGGAGACGCACGGCAGTATCGGATGGCTCGACGAACACGGCCGCCTGGTGATCCGCACCAGCACGCAGGTGCCGTTTCTGGTGCGGGACGAGCTGTGCCGGATCTTCGCGCTGCGCAGGGAGCGGGTGCGGGTCTTCGCCAAGCGGGTGGGCGGCGGCTTCGGCGGCAAACAGGAGATGCTGTCGGAGGATCTGGTGGCGCTGGCGGTGCTGCGTACCGGTCGTCCCGTGCGTTACGAGTTCACCCGGTCCGACGAATTCACCTCCGCCACCTGCAGGCACCCGATGCGGGTCGAGGTCACGGCGGGCGCGAGCGCCGACGGTCGCCTGACCGCGCTGGCCGTCGATGTGGTGGCCGACACGGGGGCCTACGGAAACCACAGTGGGGGAGTGCTTTTCCACAGTGTGAGCGAGTCGGTCGCGCTGTATCGCTGCCCGAACAAGCGCATCGACGGGCGGGCCGTCTATACCGACAATGTGCCTTCGGGCGCGTTCCGCGGCTACGGACTCGGCCAGGTGAGTTTCGGTATCGAATCCGCGCTCGACGAACTGTCCCGCCGACTCGGCCTGGACCCCTTCGAATTCCGCCGCCGCAACGTCGTGGTCCCCGGCGACGCGCTGATCGGCGGGCGCTGCGCCGAGGACGACGATCTGTCCATCGGCAGCTATGGCCTCGACCAGTGCCTGGACCTCGCCGAACGGGCGCTACGCAGGTCCGCTGCGGCGGACCGGGCGAACGAAACGACTTGGCGGATCGGCGAGGGGATGGCCGTCGCCATGATCGCGACCATTCCACCGCGCGGCCATCACGCCACCGCGTCCGCGGAGTTGCTCGCGGACGGCGCCTACGAGATCTCCGTGGGTACAGCGGAATTCGGCAACGGCACCACCACCGTGCACGCCCAGCTGGCGGCCGCAGCGCTCGGCACCGAACCGGAGTTCGTCCGAATCCGGCAGTCCGACACCGACGTCACGGACTACGACACCGGCGCGTTCGGGTCGACGGGAATCGTGGTGGCGGGCAAGGCCGTACACGCTGCCTGCTTGCGGCTGCGCGACCTGGTACTGGCACGGACGGCCGAGCTGAAGGAACTGCCGGGTGATCCGCGCCTGGTCACCGCGCGAGAACTGCTGTCCGAAGGCCCTTTACGCGCCACCGCCGCCCACGACGGCACGCCGCGCTCGGTCGCGTTCAACGTGCAGGCGTTTCGCGTGGCCGTCGACACCGACACCGGCCGCGTCCGGATCCTCCGCTCGGTCCACGCCGCCGACGCGGGCACCGTGCTGAACGCCGCCCAGTGCCGCGGGCAGGTGGAAGGCGGTGTAGCCCAGGCCATCGGCACCGCCCTCTACGAGGACATGCGGGTGGACGAGGGGATCGTCACCACGAAAACCCAGCGCCACTACCACATTCCGCAGCTAGCCGACGTCCCGCACACCGAGGTCCACTTCGCCGACACCACAGACGATCTCGGCCCCCTGGGCGCCAAGTCGATGAGCGAATCCCCGTACAACCCGGTCGCGCCCGCCCTCGCCAACGCCATCCGCGACGCTCTCGGCGTACGCCCTCACAGCCTTCCGATGGCCGCCGACCGCATCTGGAAACTGATTTCCGATTCAGCTGAAGAGGTTTCGCACGAACGGGACCGAATCGGCCAATGACGCGTTCACCGTGCCGCTGTGGTCGGTGGGGTAGACCTTCAGCGTCACCGGCTGCCCGTTCGCCGTCAGCACCGCCGCGAACCGCAGCGTCTCGGGCGTGATGACATCGGTGTCGCGGATGCCCTGACCGAGGAAAAGCGGCTTGTCGTAACCGGATTCGGGCAGGCCCAGATAGCGGGCGAGCAGGCCGTGCACGTCGGGGATGTCCGACAGCGGCCGGGTGAACAGGTCGCCGAGCACCACCCGCGCCGCCGCCAGCTCGTCGCCGAGCGGCAGCAGGCATTCGGTGCGGGCGCGTTCCAGCCACATGCGGCCCGCGTCGGTGAGGAAGGACTCGATGTTCAGTTCGGGATAGGTGGTGCGCAGGCCGTTGAGCACGTACAGCGCGTAACCCGTGCTGTGCGGGCTCAGTTGCACCGGCGGCACGCCCGGCCCGATCGGGGTGAAGATGTCCTCGATGTAGGCCGGAACGCCGGTGCCGACCGCGCCGCGATAGTCCAACTCCGGCCCGCCGAATTCGGTGGCGTAGCGCGCGGTATTCACCGCCGCGCCCCCGCCCTGGGACTGCCCGACCACGACCCACTTGTTCGACATCGACGAGTAGTGCCGGGTCGCGGCACGCACGGCGTCGACCACGTTGTGCGCCTCGACCACACCGTTGAGATACGGATGCTCACCCGGAGTGCCCAGCCCGGCGTAGTCGGCGGCGACGATCGCGTAGCCCTGCTGCAGCCAGGTCCCGAGGTAGGCCCAGTCGCGCTCGACGTCGCCGGGACCGCCGACGCTGTAGGCGCACGAATCGCCGAGTCCGACCGTGCCGTGCGCCCACGCCACCACCGGCCAGCCGCCCGCCGGTGGCTCGCCGGGCGGGAAGTACACCGCCGCACTGGCCACGGTCGGGGCGTCCCCGACGGTGGTCGTCGTATAGAGCATCCGCTCGGAATTCACCGAACCCGGCAGTGTGGCCGGAGCCGACAGCGGCTGTACGGCTTCGACGGTTCCGGTGACCGCCGGATCCGCGGCCGCGACGGTCGGCAATGCCGAGATCCCGGCCGCGGAGAGGAGGGCCGTGACCGCGGCTACGCAGAGTTTTCGCATGGTGTTCCTTTCGCCGGATCTGGCACCGGTCCCTTTCCCCTGGCGGTGCGAGGAACAGTCTTGCAGTCGGTCAATTGACCATCTGCCTCGGCGCGCCGGTGTGCGAATCGCCGGAGTGGCCCGGCGCACATCCCGCTCTGTGAAGGTCCTCACAGCTGGGAATGTCGGCTCGCGATGTCGAGCCGTGGGCGACGTCACTGAAACAGTACGAGCGTTACGTAAAAGCCCATGTCAGACCTACTCGGGAGTAGACTCGAGGCATGCAATCGCTGGGCAAATTTTGCAAAATTAGCAAAAGCCCTGGTCCAGCTAGCAGAGATTCACAGTAGCAACAGGTAGACGGCGATTTTTCCGTGTGCCATCGTGTGGATGTACACCCGATGGGCATAGCAAGCCTGCAAATCGCTGCTCCAGCAGAGTTCGGACATCGCGACGGATTTCCGGACCGGGGAGCACGCACCGAACGAAGAAGTGGAGTCAGAGATGTCGACTGCCGGCACCCCGAAGACCGCTGCGGAAATCCAGCAGGATTGGGACACCAACCCGCGCTGGAAGGGCATCACCCGTAACTACACCGCTGAGCAGGTCGCCAAGCTGCAGGGCACCGTCGTCGAGGAGCACACCCTCGCGCGCCGCGGTGCCGAGATCCTGTGGGAGCAGGTCAACAGCGGTGAGTACATCAACGCCCTGGGCGCGCTGACCGGCAACATGGCCGTGCAGCAGGTTCGCGCGGGCCTGAAGGCCATCTACCTGTCGGGTTGGCAGGTCGCCGGTGACGCGAACCTGTCCGGCCACACCTACCCCGACCAGAGCCTCTACCCGGCCAACTCGGTCCCGTCCGTGGTGCGCCGCATCAACAACGCGCTGCTGCGCGCCGACGAGATCTCCCGTGCCGAGGGCGACACCTCTGTCGACAACTGGCTGGTGCCGATCGTCGCCGACGGTGAGGCCGGCTTCGGTGGCGCGCTGAACGTCTACGAACTGCAGAAGGCCATGATCGCCGCGGGCGCCGCCGGCACCCACTGGGAAGACCAGCTCGCCTCGGAGAAGAAGTGTGGTCACCTGGGCGGCAAGGTCCTCATCCCGACCTCGCAGCACATCCGCACCCTGACGTCGGCCCGCCTGGCCGCCGACGTGGCCGGCACCCCGACCGTGGTCATCGCCCGCACCGACGCCGAGGCCGCGACCCTCATCACCTCCGATGTGGACGAGCGCGACCAGCCGTTCATCACCGGTGAGCGCACCGCCGAGGGCTTCTACCACGTCAAGAACGGCATCGAGCCCTGCATCGCGCGTGCCAAGGCCTACGCGCCGTTCTCCGACCTGATCTGGATGGAGACCGGCACCCCGGACCTGGAGCTGGCCCGCAAGTTCGCCGAAGCGGTCAAGAGCGAGTTCCCCGACCAGCTGCTGGCCTACAACTGCTCGCCGTCGTTCAACTGGCGCAAGCACCTGGACGACGCCACCATCGCCAAGTTCCAGAAGGAGCTGGGCGCGATGGGCTTCAAGTTCCAGTTCATCACCCTGGCCGGCTTCCACGCGCTCAACTACTCGATGTTCGACCTGGCCTACGGCTACGCCCGCGAGGGCATGACCGCCTACGTCGACCTGCAGGAGCGCGAGTTCGCGGCCGAGGAGCGCGGCTACACCGCCACCAAGCACCAGCGTGAGGTCGGCGCCGGCTACTTCGACGCGATCGCCACCACCGTCGACCCCGACAGCTCGACCACCGCGCTGAAGGGTTCGACCGAAGAGGGCCAGTTCTGAGCCGAATTGCCGCGCCTTCGGCACGGCGGGTTTGCGGCCTCGTGACCCCGCCGTTCGGCACCCGGCGCTCGCGACTTCGTCGCATGCGCGCCGGGCACCGAACGGCGGGGCGGCCGCAAACCGTGGTGGTTGCGAATGCTCCGCGCGTTTTCGTTGCCACCGGCAGGCTTGTCCCATCCGCCCGCGGCCCGGCGTCGCTCTGGGCGCGGCGGGAAGCCGGGATCCGGTCCGCATCACCCGGGTCCCGGCCTCCGCCACAGGTGCTCTGTTCGTAGGGCGCTTGTTCGCCCTTCCCGCTGAACAGCCCCAGCGGGGAGGGCATCCTTATAACGTTTCCCCAAGCCAACACAACCAGCAGGAGCGGGACGTGAGCAGCGAGAAGATTCAGCGCGTCGGGATTATCGGCGCCGGACAGATGGGTGCCGGAATCGCGGAGGTGTGCGCCCGGGCGCACGTCGATGTCCTCGTGTTCGAACAGACCCGGGAACTGGCCGCCGCCGGCCGCGCCCGCATCCTGCGCTCGCTCGACCGGGGCGTCTCCAGTGGCAAGATCACCGAGCGGGAGCGTGAGCAGGCCGCTTGGCGGCTACGCTTCACCTCCGATCTCGGCGACTTCGCCGACCGTCAGCTGGTGGTCGAGGCGGTCGTGGAGAACGAGGAGGTGAAGACCTCGATCTTCGCCGACCTGGACAAGGTCGTCACCGATCCGAACGCGGTGCTGGCCTCCAACACCTCCTCCATCCCGATCATGAAGATCGCCATGGCCACCGCCAATCCCGATCGCGTGGTCGGCATGCACTTCTTCAACCCGGTGCCGGTGCTGCCCCTGGTCGAGCTGGTGACCACGCTCAAGACCAGCGAGGCGGTGTCCAAGCGCGCGGAGAACTTCGCGGGCGAGGTGCTCGGCAAGCAGGTCGTGCGCTCGGCCGACCGCTCGGGCTTCGTCGTGAACGCGCTGCTGGTGCCGTACCTGCTCTCGGCGATCCGCATGGTCGAGTCCGGCTTCGCGACCAAGGACGACGTCGACAAGGCGATGGTGCTCGGCTGCGCCCACCCCATGGGCCCGCTCGCCCTCACCGACCTCGTCGGCCTCGACACGGTGAAGTCCATCGCCGACTCCATGTACGCGGAATTCAAGGAGCCCCTCTACTCCGCGCCCCCACTCCTCATGCGAATGGTGGAGGCGGGCCTCCTCGGCAAGAAGGTAGGCGCGGGCTTCTACCAGTACGACCCCAAGCGCTGACATTCCCCGTGCCCAGGGGGCCGTGGGCGCGGGAAGTGGTGTGGTCCAGCATGGGAAATGCCGATCGAACTTCAATCCCTGTCGTTTCGGCCCCCTAGGGCCGAAACGACAGGGGACAAGAGAAAACTGCGCGCCGTAGACGAATGGTTGCCTGCGGCACCGGGCATAAGCTGCACAGAGGGTCGGGCTGAACCCCTGCGGCGCGGAAGGAGCATCCCGCTCATGGCCAACATTGCCGACGGCTTCGGATCGAGCATCCTCGGGTATCCGAGGATCGGACCGCATCGGGAACTCAAGCGTGCGCTGGAGGCGTACTGGCGCGGATCGCTGGAGCGGGAGGAACTGCTCGCGGTCGGCCGTGAAATTCAGGACACTCAGTTCGCCGAGTTGCACGCGGCCGGGCTGACCCAGGTGCCCGGCAACACCTTCTCCTTCTACGACCACATCCTCGACAACGCGCTGCTGTTCGGCGCGGTGCCCAAGCGATTCCAGCCGTACCGTGCCGAGCTGCACCCGCTGGACTTCTACTTCCTGATGGCGCGCGGTCGCCCGGATCTACCGCCCCTGGAGCTGGTGCGCCTGTTCGGCACCAACTACCACTACCGCCAGCCGGAGCTGAACGCCGACACCGAATTCTCGCTGCATCCCGAGGCCCTGCTCGACGAGTGGGACCGGGCCAAGGCGGCCGGTATCGAACAGCGCCCGGTGGTGCTGGGTCCGCTGTCGCTGTTGCTGCTGTCGAAGGCCGGGCAGGTCCCGGGCGAGGCCGAATTCGATCAGCTGACCCTGCTGGACCGGCTGCTCCCGGTGTACGAGGAGCTGTTCGAGATCCTCGCCAAGCGCGGGGCGACCTGCGTGCAGCTGGACGAACCGTGCTTCACCAGCGAGCGCACGCCGGCGGAACTGGCGGCGTTCGAGCAGGCGTACCAACGACTTTCGACTGCGCCGCTGCGCCCGCGCATCCTGGTCACGGGACAGTACGGCGACTTCGGCGAGGCCGTGCGGATCCTGGCGGGCACGGCCGTGGAGGCGATCGGCCTGGATCTGGCCAGCTACCGGATGCGGCCGGAGGAGCTGGCGAAGATCCCCGGCATCCGGCGTAAGCGCCTGTACGCGGGCGTGATCAGCGGAACCAACGTGTGGCGCGCGGACCGCTACGTCACCCTCCAGTACCTCAACGAGCTGGCGCAGGTCTGCCCCGATCTGGTGGTGTCCACCGGCACCACGCTGCTGCACGTGCCCTACGACGTCCTCGTCGAATACGACATCGACGGCAATGTCGCCGACCGCCTCGCCTTCGCGAAACAGAAAGTGCTCGAGGTGGTTTCGCTGGCGAAGGCACTGACCGAGGGGCCGTCGGAGCACTGGCGGCGTCGCCCCACCGAGGTGCACTTCAAGCAGAAACACGCTGTGCGGCAACGTGTTTACGCCGTGACACCGGAGATGCGCGAGCGCGAACCCTACGCCGTGCGCCGAGAAGCCCAGCGCGACAAGCTGAATCTGCCCGTGGTGCCCGCGACGACGCTGGGCTCCTTCCCGCAGACCGCCGCCATCCGCCAGGCCCGTTACGAACTCGGCGAGGGACGGCTGTCCTACGACGAGTACCGCAAGCGCATCGAGGCCGAGATCGAGTCCACCATCCGGCTGCAGGAGGACATCGGCCTGGACGTGCTGGTGCACGGCGAGCACGAGCGCAACGACATGATCCAGTACTTCGCCGAACTGCTCGACGGTTTCGCCACCACGCATTTCGGCTGGGTGCAGGTTTACGGGTCGCGCTGTGTGCGGCCGCCGATCCTCTACGGCGACGTGGCGCGGCCGAAGCCGATGTCGGTGGACTGGATCACCTACGCCCAGTCGCTCACCGACAAACCGGTGAAAGGCATTGTGACCGGCCCGGTCACGATGGTGGCGCGCTCGTTCGTGCGCCAGGACCAACCGCTGTACGAGACCGCGGACCAGGTCGCGCTGGCGATCCGCGACGAGCTGGCCGACCTGGAGAAGGCCGGGGTATCGATCATCCAGGTCGACGAACCGGCCGTGCGTGAACTGCTGCCGCTGCGCCCCGACGGCCGGATCGAATACCTGCGCTGGGCGGTGAACGCGTTCCGCCTGGCGACCTCGGGGGTGCGGCCGGAAACGCAGATCCACACGCACATCGCCTATTCGGGCCGGGCCGAAATCGTCCGGGCCATCGAGGAATTGGATGCCGACGTCACCGCGATCGTCGCCACCCGTTCCATCGAATGGGTCGTGCGGGCGCTGCGGGAGGACGTCGAGGAGGGCCACGGCCTGTCCCACGGCGTGGGTCCCGGTGTGTACGAGAGCCGTTCGGCGCGCATCCCGGACATCGACGAGATCGATGAACTGCTCACCGCCGCGGCCGCGGCGGTTACCCCCGAGCGACTGTGGGCGAATCCGGACGGCGGCTTGAAGACTCGGCACTATTGGCAGCTGGAGCCGTCGCTGCGCAACCTGGTCGCGGCCGCGCGCCGGGTGCGGCGGCGTGCGGCAGGTTAGCCTGGAAACACCAGTTTCGCGACGGGAGATGTGGTCATGGGAATGTTCGACCAGCTGAAGAAGGCGGCCGACCTGGCCGGCAAGCATGCCGACAAGCTCGATCCGGTGATCGACAAGGTCGGTGACGCCATCGACAAGCAGACCGGCGGCAAGTACGCCGAGCATGTCGACAAGGCGCAGACGACGGCCAAGAAGACGCTGCGCGAGCAGGGCCACAAGTAACAGCAGACCCGACACGGCGGTCCGGATGACATATCCGGGCCGCCGTTCGTCGTATTCGGACCCTTCCGGCCCCGCCTGCGCGGATTTTCGAGCACCTCGGCATAGCATCGGCTAACGATCTGCTACTCCTCTTCGCAGTGGAAGGGATGGGTGATGCGTTCGCTGGCCGTGCTGCTTTCCGCAATAGGTTTGTGCACGGTGTTGGGGGTGAGCGCGGCATTCGCGGAGCCACCGCCGAACGTCGAGCAGGTGCGAGACGGAAGTTCTTCACCGTCCGGAGCGAATGATTGGCAATGCACACCGACGGCGGCGCATCCGGCGCCGGTGGTCCTGGTCCACGGCACCTGGGGGAACCAGAACAGCTGGGATGTGCTGGCGCCCAAGCTGTCGGCCGCGGGCTATTGCGTCTTCACCCTCAACTACGGGCGCGACACTTCCAGCGCGTACGGCGCGCAGCCGGGTATTTACGGGACCGCCGATATCCGGGACTCGGCCGCGGAGTTGGCGCAATTCGTCGACCGGGTGCGCTCCTCGACCGGGGCGGCGCACGTGGACATCGTCGCGCATTCACAGGGCGGGCTGGTGGCGCGTCAGTACATGCGCTTCGGCGGCGGTGTGAATCGCGCTGATCCACAGCGGAATTCGGTGGACCAATTGATCACCGTGGGCGCCACCAATCACGGCACGACCGCCAGTAATCTCGGATATCTGCTTCCTTCCGGAAGCGCTTCGGATCCGGGTAAGGAGATCGTGGCCGCGGTACTCGGCCGGGCCGCCGCACAGCAGGTGGTGGGCAGCGAATTCCTGCGGGCTCTCAATGCCGACGGCGATACCGAGCCGGGTGTGCGCTATACGGTCGTCGCCAGTCGTTTCGACGAGATGTCCACGCCGCCGGAGGCCACTTTCCTGACGGCCGGACCGGGCGCGTTCGTGGAGAATGTATGGGTTCAGAGCGTCTGTGCCGGTGATACTTTCGACCACGGTCGATTGCTGCGTTCACCGGCGGTTATCCAGATCGTGCAGCAGGCGTTGGATCCGTCGTTCACAGGATCCCGCTGCGGCGGCTGAACACGAAAGCGCCCGGGCGGACCAAACCCGCCCGGGCGCAATTGCCGTCAGCTCCGTGCGATCACGGCTGGCCGGTGGCGGCAGCCTGCACGGCGTCCAGGAATTCCTGGCCACCCTGGATGTATCCGCCGGCGATACCGCCCACGACCCAGCCGATGGGCGCGGTGATCAGCGACAGAATTCCGAAGCCCAGCAGGGCGCCGATGAAACCGCCCACAATGACGCCGATGACCACGCCGACGCCGTTCTTGATGACCTGATCGCGAAGATTGTCGATCGCGCCGATGTTCTTCAGCTCGGCGATGTCCTCGGCGCTGGGCTGCGGGGTCAGGGTCACCTCGTGACCGTCCGCGGCGACCAGCTGCGCGACGGGAATCGAGCGTCCACCGAGCTCGTAGGTCTGCGGCAGCTCGGTGAGTGTCGAGCCGTCCGCGGCACGGAGCACCACGGCGCCGTTCTGCGCGACCTCGAACCGGCCGTTCTCGACAGTGGTGGTGACCGCGCGATCCACCGGCGAAACGGTGGTGTGGTAGTTGACTCCGTGATCGACGCCGGAAGTTGCATCCCCCGCCGTCACTGCCGCCGGCTGCTCGTTAACCGTCGCCGACTCGCCATGTGCGGTTGCCGCCGTGATCCCCGTCGCGGCAATCGCCATGAAAACGGTAGCAGTGATCTTTCCGAACTTCATTCTTGTTAATTCCTCCCGCTTGTCTGCCCCGGATGGGCGACCGGGATCGACCATAGGGCACGCGGTTTGCTTTGTCGCGCAGGAAGTTCCCAGGAGGGGGACTAATAGCGATTGCTGGGTATTATCTGAAGATCTGTCGCGCAAGGGATTCCGCACTGTTGAACATGTGCGATGCGCAACTCGCAGATAGTGCCTCGACTTTGCTGCCGCACAAGGCTGTTGAGCGAAATTATTTCCGATCTCGGCGCGTCGGATCGGAACGTCGGGAGTGTTCTTGCCCTGTCGGGGTGCGGTGTGGCTGTGTCGTAGGCCACGCCCCGGTACTTCGAGAAGGTTGTGGCGGCAACCTATTCCATCGGTCACCGCCACACGAACATCAGCCTTGTGAGCCGCCGAACCTGCCCTCTTTCACTCCTCCGGCGAAGGCATCCCATTCTCCGGGCATGAACCTCAAAACCGCTCCACCGGGATCTTTCGAGTCACGAACTCCGACCCCGCCGTCATCGAGGAAAGCGACTTCGACGCACTCGCCGCCCTGGCTGCTGTAGCTGCTCTTGAACCACTCGGCGTTCACCGAGGTAACTCCTTCACGACCTTGGACAGATAAGCGCGAGTCTTCGTCGCGCTCAACGCAGCCCGCTCGATGCCGGCCCAATAGCGACGATACCGGGCCACTTGATCCTCCTTCTCGAAGTACAGGGCGCTGCCCACACCGGATTCGACGTAGACGACCGGCGGCTCCGGCCCTATGTCGCGAGGGGCGTCGAACTCCAGGATGATGAAGGGGCCTGCCTCGATTCCAGGGTGGAGGCCGTTGTCGAAAGGCGCCAGTCGAATCGCTGATCGGTCGGCGGACGACACTCTCGTCGAGAATCACATCCAGCCTCGGCCCGGCAGCGCTCGAGGCGGCTTGCCTGCTCAATCGAACCTCGACGTGGCGCTCGACTTCCTCGGCTGTCAGGTCGGGACTGGTGCTGAGCAGGGCTCGGGCGTAGTCCGCTGTCTGCAGCAGGCCAGGGATGCGTGCGTTCTGATAAATCGAGAGAGCCGTGGCGGCGCCTTCGAGAGCGATGTATGTGCTCAGCTGACTCATGGATTCGGTATTACCGAGACTGTGCCACCAGCCCTTTGCTGACTCCGCCTCTGTAGCAAGGGTTTTCAGATTCTCTTTGATTTCCGGCGAGGCGCGGTAGATCTCGCACAGTTTATCGATGTAGATGTGCTTGAGCTTGCACGACTCGGCGATGTGCGGGGGAGTGGGCTCAGGTGTGGGTGTGTGGCCCGCCGGAGGAGCCGTTCACGATCGCCGAGGCACACAGGTGGATGCAATGGCTGGACACCTGAGCCGTACGGCGACGGCTAGCCCGGTCTCACATGGTCGCGGCGTCGATGACGAAGCGGTAGCGCACATCGCTGGCGACTACTCGGTCGTACGCCTCATCGATGCGGTCGGCAGAGATCACCTCGATTTCCGCGCCGATGCCGTGGGCGGCGCAGAAGTTCAGCATCTCCTGGGTTTGCGGGATGCCGCCGATCATCGAGCCGGCGAGGGAGCGGCGGAAACCGGCCAGGGTGAAGGGTTTCACCTCGAGTGGATTGTCGGGCAGGCCGAGGATGACCAGGGTGCCGTCCAGGTTCAGGAGTTTCATGTACCGGTCCATGGGCAGATCGGCGGAGACGGTGTTGAGGATCAGGTCGAATTCGCCGCGCAGTGTCCGGAAGGTTTCCTTGTCGCTGGTGGCGTAATAGTGGTGGGCGCCGAAGCGTCGGCCGTCGTCCTGCTTGCTCAGCGAGTGGCTGAGCACCGTCACCTCCGCGCCCATTGCCGCGGCGATCTTCACTCCGATATGCCCGAGACCGCCCATGCCGATGATCGCGACCTTCTTGCCCGGCCCGGCGTTCCAGTGCCGCAGCGGCGAGAACAGTGTCACTCCGGCGCACAGCAGCGGCGCGGCCACGTCGAGCCCGATGCCCTCCGGGATCGACAGCACGAAATGCTCGGTCACGACCACCTGCGTCGAGTAACCGCCGTAGGTGTGGCCGCCCGGCTGGACCTCCTCGGGCACCGCGGTGTTGTAGGTCATCACGGCGCCGCGGGTGCAGTACTGCTCCTCGCCCGCGACGCAGGGTCCGCATTCGCCGCACGAGTCGACCATGCAGCCGACGCCGACGCGATCGCCGGCCCGGTACTTGGTCACCGCCGAGCCGACCGCGGCGACGATGCCCGCGATCTCGTGTCCGGGGACGCAGGGATAGCTGGTGCCGTGCCACTCGTCGCGGGCGGTGTGGATGTCGGAATGACAGATGCCCGCGTACTTGATGTCGATCAGCACATCGTGCGGCCCGAGGTCGCGGCGCTCGATCGTGGTCTTGGCGAAGGGCCCCTCGGGACCCGAGACGGCGTAGGCGGCGGCGGTCGTGGTCATGCGTTCATGCCTACTCCCGCATTGTTTACTTTGGCAAACGGCCCGGCCGGGGCGTGGAAAACTCGCGGGCCGGATTTGCCCGGTATGCGCTCGCCCGTGCCACATGCTGATCGTCGTGGCGATTCTGCTTTCGCTGATCTCCCTGATCTCGACGCTGGCGGGCGGACTGGTCGCGGCCCGCATCGGCGAGCGCAAGCGCGTCGTGCTCGGCTTGGCGGCGGGCGTCATGCTCGGCGTGGTCGCCTTCGACCTGATCCCGGACGCGCTGGCGGAGTCGTCCTACACGGTGGCGGGGGTGCCCGGCGCGGTCGTCGCGGCGGTCGTGGGCTTCTTCACCGTGCACATCATCGAGCAGGCGACGGCCATCCACGTCGGGCACGAGAGCGAATTCGGCAGGCACACCCACGATTTCCGATCGGTCGGCATCGTCGCCGCCTGCGGCCTGATCTTCCACAGCATGCTCGACGGCCTCAGCATCGGCGTCGGCTTCCAGGCCGGGACCGCGCTCGGCGTCTCCGTGGCGATCGCGGTGATCTGCCACGACTTCGCCGACGGCTTCAACGCCTTCACGATTCCGACCCTGTACGGCAATGCCCATCGGCGGGCGCTGCTGCTGTTGTGGCTCGACGCGCTGGCTCCGGTGGTGGGCGCGGTGATCGGCACGCTCGTCCACATTCCCGCCGATCTGGCCGGGCTATACCTGGGCTACTTCGCGGGCTTCCTGCTGTATCTCGCGACCGGCGACATCCTGCCCGAGGCGCATGCCGGGCGGCCGTCGCGGCTGGTGCTGCTGTGCACGATCGCCGGAGCGGCCGTCATGTTCGCGGTCGCGGCCCTGAATCACTGACGGGCCGGGTCGCGAAACCTCGGCTCGCCCAGGATCATTGCCGGTATCGGGCCGACAACCGGGCCGAAACAGTCGAGCGGTAAACAGGTATCACGAGAACGGGCGCGCCCGGCTCGCGGTGCTGCTACATATAGAAACACAATCGCCGGAGCCCGATGGGTGCGCACGAGGCGGGAGTGGCCATGTACGACGATCGGCGATCCGACGACCGAGGCGCGGGTAGGGCCGGACGACCGGTACGGGTGGGCCGCGCCATGGGCACGCTGTGCGTGGTGGTGCTGGCCGGGGCCGCTTTCCTCGGCTACGCGGGCGATCTGCCGCGCTGGGCCTTCGACGTCGGCAACCCCACCGCGACGCTGCTCGGCCCGCCGCTGCCGCCGATGGACCCGGCCGCGGTCGCCGCGGCGGTGGAGCCCGAGCTGGCCAATATCAACGTTTCCATCCGGCCGGCCGGGACGAGCGCGGCGGGCTCGGGCATCGTGCTCACCGCCGACGGGCAGGTGCTCACCAGCCACCACGTGGTCAAGGGCGCGCAGTCGATCAGCGTCGGAGACATCGGGACCGGCGGCCGGTACGCCGCGACGGTGCTCGGCTACGACTCCGACGCCGATATCGCGCTGCTGTCGCTGTCGAACGCCGGGAATCTGCCGGTGGCCCGCATCGGTAGCTCGGCCGCGCTGCGCATCGGTGACGAGGTGCTGGCCGTCGGCAATGCGGGCGGTACCGGCACCCCGACCGCGACACCCGGCACGGTGACGGCGCTCGGATCCTCGATTACCGCGCGCGATTCCGCCGACTACTCGAGCAAGGTATTGACCGGAATGGTCGAGGTGGCCGCGCCGGTGGTCTCCGGGCAGTCCGGCGGCGCGCTCGCCGACCGCTACGGCGCAGTGGTCGGCGTCGTCACCGCCGCGACCGGTGATCTGGCGAAGGCGGCGGGCCGGGCGAGCGGTTACGCGGTGCCGATCGATACGGCCATGCGCGTGGTCCGTCAGATCCGCTCGGGCATGCCGACCGACACCGTGCACGTGGGCCCCACCGCCACGCTGGGGGTGATCACCTCGAACGCCAAGCCCGCGGGGGCGCGCATCGAATCCGCGGTCTACGGCATGCCCGCCTACACCGCCGGACTCTCCGAAGGGGAGGTGATCACGGCCATCGATGGGCGCGCGGTCACCTCCGTGCAAACGCTGAAAGCCGTTCTCAATCAGCGCAAACCGAACGATGCCGTGCATCTGGACCTCACCGCGCCCGATGGTTCCCAGCGCACCGCCGTCGTGGTGCTCGCGGCGGGTCCACCCAACTAACCATCCCGAGGGGACGTGTGCCGCCTCAGACCAGCGACATCCAGTAGTCCTGGAACCGCAGGAACACCAGCAGCAGCACCACCGCGTAGAACACCACCACGACGGTCCAGCGCCACTCCGCGACGATGCGCAGCGGCCCGCGCGCGTCGCGCCACAGCTGATCGGTGACCACCGCCAGCAGGATCGGCGTGGCGGCCCACACCACCATGCAGTACGGGCACAGCGCGTTGATCCGGTACAGGCTCTGGAAGATCAGCCAGCCGATGAAGACGATCCCGAGCGCCAGGCCCAGCCACAGCCCGCCCCAGATCCAGCGCGGGAAGCCGACTCCGGCGACGGCGAGCACGGCCAGCGTCACCAGCACCGAGAAGCCGACCACGCCGATCAGCGGGTTGGGGAATCCGAACACCGCGGCCTGATCGGTATCCATCACCGACCCGCACGACAGGATCGGGTTGATGCTGCACGAGGGCTTGTAGTCGGGATCCATGAACAGCTTGAACCGCTCCACGGTCAGTGTGACCGAGGCGATCCAGCCCGCGAGCCCGCCGATCAGCAGGATCCACGCGGAACGTGAAGGGGTCACTTCGCGGCGGCCTCGATGGTCTGGCGCAGGCCGTCCGGCTGCATGAGTTCCTGCGAACTCTTGACCGCGTTGCCGTTCACGAACACCGACGGCGTGGACTGGATGCCCTCGCCCAGCACGTCCTTGGTGATCTTCTGCACGTACTTGTCGTACTTGGCGCCGGTGATGCACTCCGCGGTGGCCGGGTCGGTATAGCCGGCGGCCTGCGTGATCTGCACGATCTGCTCGTCGGTCAGGCCGGTGCCGTTCTCCGGCGGCTGCTGCTGGTACATGGTGGTCAGCCAGGGCAGGAACTTGGTGGGGTCGGCCTCGGCCACGCAGTAGGCGGCATTCGCGCCGCGCGAGGAGTACCGCGTCCCCGACGACATCTTGTCCAGGAAGGCGATCACGTTGTACTCGACCGCGGCCGTACCGGCCTGCACCTCGTCCTCGAGCACCTTGCCGTTGGCCTGTTCGAACGCCTGGCAGGCCGGGCACTGCAGGTCGGCGACGACGCGCACGGTGACCTTGGCGCCGGGCTTGCCGACGCGAATGGCGCCGTTGTCGGTGATCGAACCGGAAACGGCGTCCGGACCGGCCGGCTGGGCGGCGACCGACGGGGTGGGGCCGGGATCGTTCTTCTTCGACTGCTTCACCGCGACACTGATGCCGATGGCGGCGATGAGCGCGACCAGCACGGCCCCGACACCCACCTGGATCAAGATGGTGCGGGTGCGATCCGTACCCTGCACCGACGCCAGTGGGTTCTTACCACGCGGATTCTTGCTCACCTTCGAGTCGCCTTCCTGTGTCTTCGTGCGGACAGCCATCCGGTGCCGTCTGCGATGGTACGGGTCGAGCCTGACGCGAGCGCACCGGTGATCCTGAGAAAGCCTCGAGATTCGGGCGGATCGGCCGCCGCGTCAGGAGGCGGCGAGGCGGCGTTTCTGTTCCTCGACGTCGAATCGCGCGGGCGGCCAATCCAGGTCGAGGCCGCTCAGCGCATCGATCAGCAGCTCGGTGACGGCCAGCCGGGAGAACCATTTCCGATCGGCGGGCAGCACGTACCAGGGGGCGTGCGCGGTCGAGGTGCGGTCCAGCATCGCCTGGTAGGCCTCCCGGTACGCCGGCCAGAAGCCGCGCTCATCGATGTCGGCGGGGTTGAACTTCCAGTACTTGTCGCGCCGGTCCAGTCGCCGCGCCAGCCGCTTCTTCTGCTCGTCCAGCGAGACGAACATGGCCACCTTCACCAGCGTGGTGCCGGCATCGACCAGTTCGCGCTCGAACTCGTTGATCTCGTCGTAGCGGGTGCTCCAGACCTCCGGCGGCACCAGGTTGTGCACCCGGACCACCAGGACGTCCTCGTAGTGGGAGCGATCGAACACCCCGATCTGCCCGCCGCGCGGCAACTGCTTGCGGATCCGCCACAGGTAGTGGTGGCGCTTCTCCGCGGGAGTGGGCACGCCGAAGGCGGCATGGTCGACACCCTGCGGATCCACCGAGCCGATGACGTGCCGCACGATCCCGCCCTTACCGGCGGTGTCCATGCCCTGCAGCACCGGCAGCACGCTGCGAGAATCGCCCGAGCGGCCGTTGGCGAACAGCTTCTCCTGCAGGTCCGACAGCACCCGGCTGCGCTCGGCCAGCAACCGCGCACCGGCTGCCTTGCCGCCCTCGAAACCCGGTGTGGCGGAAGGGTGCAGCGCGGCCAGCTCGATGCCGTCGGCGCGCAGGGCCTGGGTGACCGGTTCGGACCACGGGGATTTCGCCATAACTGTGCAGTATGCGCGGCCGCCGCCGGTTACCGGCGCTACGCCACCCGGACTCGCTCAGGGGATACCCGCCAGCTTCATCAGCTGGCCCGCGAAGTCGGTGTCGGACACCGGCGTCAGGACGAGGTCGGCGGCGGTGGTCAGCAGGTAGCGGCCGTCGCCACTGAAGTCCAGCCAGGTGCGGTGGCGGGTCGGCGGCGACATCGGGTTGTCGGGGGACACGCTCACCGTGATGAATCCGCGCGCGTCGACCGGTTCGCGCAATTTGCGACGGAAGCGGGCGGCGCCACCGCGGCCGTTGGTGGCCAGCGGGGGCGGCGGATCCGGCTTCAGCACCTCGTCCTGCGGTTCGCGCATCGCCGCCTGCCGGCCGGGCGGCGCCGAGCCCACCACCTCCACCAGCTTGGTGCCCAGCGCGCGGGCGTGGCAGACCGTGACGGTCACGGTGTCGGGGCCCGCGACGAGGAGCCCGGCGTGATGGTGCACGACGGCGGCGAAGGCGAGGATGCGTTCCGGTGCGGCCGGGTCGGCGGCGCCCGAACGCTGTCCGGTGATCGTGATGGTGGTGGCGTCGGTCCGGGCGCACAGCATCAGCGCCGCGGTCAGATCCGGGTCGGTGTTGCGGGCGTAGCGGCTGCGCAAACCCAGTGCGGCGTACTCGGATTCGGTGCGTGCGGTGGCCGCGGGCAGCAAATTTACGGGGTAAGGACGGCGGTCCAGACCGGTCTCGGTAGCCCAGACGTGTGTGAACTCGTCCGGGGTGAGAACCCATTTCACTGCTGGTGACCCCCGCTCGAGCCGGGCCCGGATGGCGCCGGCGCGAACCGGGGAACGCGGTCCCCGGACGCGGGCAGGGTCGGGTTGTAGACGTAGGCCATCACGTCGCGGGCGTCGGCGAGGGCGGCCGCGGCGTGCAGGTCGTATTCCATCCGGCGGTGGCCGCCGTGCACCGCCTCGGCGGCCGGATCGTCCAGTGGCCGGTACGGCGGTGGCGGCGGCGGGATCGCGTCCCGAATGGCTTGGGCGGCTTCGGCATCGGATTCCAGCAGCCGCTGTACCGCGGCGCAGACCTCGGACATCGCGGTCCCGCGGGCGACCAGATCCCGGGTGGCCCGCAGCGCCGCGTCCCGGGCCTGGCCGGTCCAGCGGGCGAACTCGGCATTGGTGCTGTCGGAGAACGTGCGGAACGCCTCGCCGACCAGTTCGGCATTGCGGTGCCAGGCGTCGGCCGCCTGCCCCAGCGCGCCCGGATCCAGCGCCTCGTGCACGCGGTCCCACAGCTCCTGGTGCGTATGCGCGCCGAACAGTTCCCGATCCGGAACGTAGGGCGGGTCGGCCTCGTCCGGGGTCACCGGTCCTCCCAGCGGGTGGCGGCCAGTTCCACGGCGGCCCGGTTGGCGGCCTCGGCCTCGGCGAAATGCTTGCCCGCGGCCAGGTACGCGGCCTTGAACAGCAGCGCCGTCTCCTGAAACGAGAGCACGGTATCGAGGTATTCGCGGCCCTTGCCCGCGAAGCCGCGGGTGAGCTGATGGCCCGAGGGCAGGTCGGCGAAACCGGTGACGGTGGTCAGCTGATGTTCGGTGGCCCGGGCCTTCTGGAGATCCTCGACCAGCCGGTCACACGCCGCGGCCAGGTTGCGCGCGACATCCTCGGCGATCTCGAAGGCCCCGCCGCCGGAACCCGTTGCCGCGGCATAGAGTTCGCGAGCGGCCTGCTGTCCGGTATCCGGTACACCCACCCGACTGCCCCCTTCCACTCACCACCCACCTGTCCCGATCGGGACATTACCGGAGCGTAACCTCCGGCGGCGCGGGTCGAGGTTGTGACCCGGCACACCCTCCCTCAGGGCGGCTTGTGAAAGACGTTGCGCGATACGAGTTTCCGGACTCGGATTCGGCGCGGGCGTGGCGCACCTGGGACGTCGTTGCCCGGCAGCGGTTTTCAGGCCCGCTCGACCTCGATGGTCATCCCGGCCCGGCGCAGGCGGTCGGTGAGGGGGTCGCCCATCGCCGCGGCAGGGGTGAGAATGCCTGCCAGTTCGGGCAGGTCGTCGTAGGCGAGGCTGAGGCCGGACTCGCCGAGCAGCACCGCGGTGGCCTGGTAACCCGGATCTCCCTGTCCGGCAAAGGTGCAGACGTACTTCGCGCCGGAGGTGGTGTGCGCGAAGGTCTTCATGGTGAACCAGCCCTTGCGACGGGCCTCCGCGCTCGGGCCGGTGCCCGGTTTCGGCAGCACCCGGTCGAGTAGTCGACGGCCCGCCGACACCTTCGACAGCAGCGCCCCGGTCGCCATGCCCGCCGCGACGCCGCCGGCGATACCGGCCGCGACCAGCGGCGCGGCGGCCGACTTACCGGCGCTCATCACCTCGCGATAGTGGAAGTTCTTGCCGTACACCCAACCCAGCAGGCCGTTGCTGCGCCGCACGATCTTGGTGTTGTGCGCGGCCATCACGAACGTGGCGACCCAGCCGTCGAGACTGGGGTCGATGCTCGCGGCGCGGGTCAGCGCCTGATCGGACTGCCGTCCGACGTCGGGCTCCATCGCCTTGTCCGGGCTCAGCGAATACGGATGCGACAGCACCGATCCCTTGGCCGGATCGGCGGCGATCGCCTCCATCATGGCGCGCCCGGAGTCGATCGTGCCGCCGCTGGCGCCGCCCTTGAGCCAGGCGACCAGGGTGGTGTCGGTGAGTTCGCCGGTGTTGTCCTCGACCGAGCGCCGGTACAGCCGATACACACTCAGATCCGACGGAATCGAGTCGTAGCCACAGGAATTCACGATCTTCGCGCCGCTCGCCACCGCCTGGTCGTGGAACCGGTCGATGCATTCGCGGATGAACAGCGGCTCGCCGGTGAGGTCGGCGTAGTGGGTGCCGGCCTGCGCGCACGCCTGCGCCAGCGGCAGGCCGTAGCGCAGGTACGGGCCGACGGTGGTGACCACGACCCTGGTCCGCGCGACGAGCCCGTCCAGTGCGCACTGATCGGTCGAATCCGCTACCAGCAGTGGCCATTCCGCCGCGGCCGGGCCCAGCCCGTCGCGGATCTTGGTCAGCTTCTCCGGTGAGCGGCCCGCCAGGGCGATCCGTGCCCCGGCCGGCGCCGCGCCCGCCAGATATTCCGCGGTGAGCCTGCCGACGAAACCGGTCGCGCCGAACAGCACGAGATCGAATTCCCTGTCTGCCATGGAGTTTCCCATCTGTTCAAGCTTTTTTGCGTCGTTTCCCGGTGGTCTGCTTGCGCGCCGGTCCGGTGGTTCGAGTGACGAGGTCGGGTCGCTGCGCGAGCCAGGCGTGGTGCGCCTTGCCCAGCTCGGTGACCGGCGGATCGCCGTAGAGCCATTCGCGGGCGATGCGGTGCCAGTTGGCGGTCGCCTCCAGCTGGCCCAGCACGCCGAAGGTGAGGAAGTCGGCGCGGCGGGAGAACAGATGCTCCGGCGGCAGGTTCTGCTGCTTCATCCCGGCGTACTCACCGGCCCGCGGGTCCACGGCGAGCACGAACGCGCCGCTGGCCAGCTCGGGAGTGATCGTCAGTTCCTCGTCCAGCACCGCCCACTCGCACGCGGCCAGCACATACTCCAGGCATTCCTCGGGACTCACCTCGTCGGGCGCGTCGATGACGCCGCGGTCGATCATGATCTGCCACAGGTCTTCCGCGCGATCCTCGGCGGCGGCCCGGATCCCGGCGATCTCCGCCTGCACATGCTTGGGATCCATCCGGTTGAACAGGCCGAAGTCCAGGAACGCCACCCGGCCGTCCTCGCCCAGCAGCAGATTGCCCGGGTGCGGATCGCCGCAGAACTCGTTGAAGGAGAACAGTGAGCCGACGTAGAAGCGATAGATGATCTCGCCCACCCGGTTGCGCTCGGCCGCGGGCAGCCCGCGGATCTCCTCGAAGCCGCGCCCGGGGAAGTACTCGCTCACCAGCACGCGGGTGCTCGACAACTCCGGCATGGTGGCCGGGACGACGATGAACGGATGGTCGGCGTACAGGTCGGCGATCTGGCGCTGCGTATTCGCCTCGGCGACGTAGTCCAGTTCGCTCTCCAGATTCAGCCGCAACTCGTCGAGCACCGCGGGCGTCACCCACGGCATCGCCGATTGCAGCACGCGGCGGAACATGGCCAGGTTCTTCAGGTCCGCGCGCACGGCCACGTCGATGCCGGGGTACTGCACCTTCACCGCGACCCGGCGGCCGTCGTGCAGCCGAGCCCGGTACACCTGGCCGATGGAGGCCGCCGCGATCGGCTCGGGTTCGAATTCGGCGAAGGTCTCCTCCAGCGGGCGGCCGAAGTCCTCCTCGATCACCGCGCGCATGGTGTCGAAGGAGACATTGGGCGCGCTGTCGCGCAGCACGGCCAGCCGCTTCTGGAAGCGTTCGCGATGCTCGGGCGGCACCAAGTCCAGATCCAGTACCGACAGCATCTGCCCGAGCTTCATGGCGACGCCCTTCATGGTGCCGAGCACCATCACCATCTGCTCGGTGGCGCGGAGCATCGATTCCTCGGCCATCCGCGCGCGCACCGCCTCCGAGCGGCCGCGCATGGATCGGCGGGTGCGTTGCGCGCGAATGACGTTGCCTGCCACGGCCACGCCCAATTTCGTCCCCCGAGCGAATCTGGACGTCGGCAGCTCTTTCGCCATTGAACCTCCGTTGGTGCCGGCGCACGGCGGACGCGACCGTCCCGTCCCCTGCCGATCTTCAGACTAGCCAACGCGGCGCGGTCCGGCCTAGACGTTGGCGACGGGGGCCGGGATGTATTCGACGGGCCTATTCCGCGGCTTCGGCGGGCGCCGGGAGGCGGTGCGGGTCGGCGTTGAACTTCTCCGGGGAGCCGCTCGCGCGCACCATGCCCTCGATGGCGCTCCAGGCCATCATCGTCATGTGGTCGAGCATCATCTCGGCGCTCATGGTGCGGTTCGTGATCCACCAGTCCGTGGCCAGTTGGACGCCGCCGACCAGCACATAGGCGTACAGCTGGACGCCCTCGGTCTCGATGCCGCGGTCGAACGCCTTGTCCAGCAGCACCGCCGCCACCACGTCGGCGAACAGCTTCTCGAAGTCGGCGAGCGTGGACTTGTCGGTGGTGGAGCCGTTGCCCATGATGAACCGGTACACGTGGGTATCGGCGTCGACGGTGTGCACGTAGGCGGCGAGGGTGTTGCGCACCAATTCGTACTCGTCGAGATCGTCGCTGATGGCCTCGTAGATGCGCGGCATCAGGGTGGTCTCGATGAACCGCTCCATCGTCGCGCGGGTCAGGTCGCTCTTGTCCGAGAAGTATCGGTAGAGGACCGTTTTCGAGACGCCGATCTCGGCGGCGATCTCGTCCATGCCGACCTCGCCGCCGCGTTTGCGGATCGCGGCCAGCGTGCCGTCGACCAGTTCCTCGCGGCGATCGATCTTGTGCTGATGCCAGCGCTTCTTCCGGCCGTCCACCCGGCCCGCGCGTGCGGGGGCCGCCCCTTTACGTGCCGCAGTCGCTCCGGCGGCGCGCTTGCCGACCTCGACGAGTTCTTCGGTGGACAGGATGGGCTCCTTGGTGGGAGGTAGTGGGCGCCTCCAGCTTAGGTCCTCGCGAACGCCCGTGTTCGGTCTTCGGTGGGGAGCCCGGTCACGGAGGCGCGGCGAGTAGGGGTGGGCGGGTCACGCCGGGCAGGTCCGGTGCTGCGACCAGAATGGGAAATATGGAGCGATCTGCCAGCAGTGCGTCCGTCGTCGGCGCGGAGTCGGACACGGCCGTCGAACCCGCTGCCGGAGTGGGAAACAACACAGCCGGAGCGCCGGGTCCGTCGTCGTTCGCCGATCTGATGGACGAGTCCGGCAAGAAGCGCGATCTGCGCAGGATGAAGATCGTGGCGACCGGCTTCCTGGTCGCGGCCACGGTGGTTTATCTGTTCTGTTGCTGGCTGGGTTCGCGCGGCGTCGGCGGGTCCTGGGTCGGGTACGTGCGCGCGGCGTCGGAGGCCGGCATGGTCGGCGCGCTGGCCGACTGGTTCGCGGTGACGGCGCTGTTCCGGCATCCGCTCGGGCTGCCGATCCCGCACACCGCGATCATCCGCAAGAAGAAGGATCAGCTCGGGACCAGCCTGGGCGATTTCGTGCGGACGAATTTCCTGTCGCCGGACACGGTGGCGGAGAAGGTGAATTCGGCCCGGTTCTCGCTGCGGCTGGGACGGTGGATGGCCGACACCGACCACGCCGCCCGGGTCTCGGAGGAGTCCTCGACGATCCTGCGCGCGATCATCGGCGCGCTGCGCGACGAGGACGTCGAGCAGATCATCGACAACACCATCGTCAAACGCATCGCCGAACCGCAGTGGGGCCCGCCGATCGGGCGGGTGCTCTCGGAATTGCTGGCCGAGAACCGGCAGGCGCCGCTGTTGGATCTGCTCGCCGAGCGCGCGCACCAGTGGGCGCTGGGCAGCCAGGAGACGCTGGACCGGATCGTGATGCGCGACGCGCCGTCGTGGGCGCCCAAATTCGTCAATGTGCTGCTGTCGGAGAGAATTTATCGGGAATTGGTGGAATTCACCTGGAAGATTCGTTCCGACCCGGAGCACGAGGTCCGGTTGGCGGCGAACCGATTCCTCGAGGATTTCGCGCACGATCTGCAGTACGACGAGGCCATGATCACGAAAGCGGAGCGGGTCAAGGCGGAGATCATGGGTCGCGAGGAGATCACCGGAATGGCCCGCGCCACCTGGCGGGCGGCCAAACGGATGATCTTGGAATCCGCCGACGACCCGCACAGCACGTTGCGCCGCAAGATCACCGAGAACGTGCAGCAATTGGGGCAGCGTCTGGTGGACGAGCCGCCGCTGCGGGAAAAGGTGGACTCGTGGGTGGAACGTGGTGTGCGGTACCTGGTTTCCAACTACGGCGCCGAGATCGCGACGCTGATCAGCGATACGGTTGCCCGGTGGGACGCCGATGAGGCGAGTCGCAAGATCGAATTGCAGGCCGGGCGCGATCTGCAATTCATCCGGATCAACGGAACGGTCGTCGGATCGCTGGCGGGCCTGGCGATCTACGCCATTTCACACGCGTTGTTCCCGGGGTGGTCGGCGTAGCCGCCGTGCCGGTGCTAGCTAGAGTGCTTGCAAGAGTTAGCACCCTGTTTTAGAATCGACCGTACAACCGCCGGAAGGTGAGTGATGGCACAGGAGCCCGAGGTTTCCGACCAGAACACCGGGGAATCCGCAGAGACGTCTGCGGCCGGAGAACGGGTGGGCCGCGTCGTCAATGCGGCACACGACATCGGAGGCTTCATCCGGTCGCAACGAGAGGCCGCGCAGGTCTCGCTGCGACAGCTCGCACAACTGGCGGGGGTGAGCAATCCGTATCTCAGTCAGATCGAGCGCGGGTTGCGTAACCCGTCCGCCGAGGTGCTCGCGCAGATCGCGAAGGGTCTGCGGGTCTCCTCGGAGGTCTTGTACGTGCGGGCCGGCTACCTCGAACAGAGGCCGTCGAGCCCGGTCCGGGACGCCCTGCTGGCCGACACGGTGATCACCGAGCGGCAGAAGCAGGTGCTGCTGGACATCTACGAATCGTTCCGCCGGGAAAACGCGGGGAACGACGTCGGAGGGGACAACGACGTTCCGCATCACGCCACCGATGGCAGCACTATCGAAGTTCCGCCACGCCAGGAGAACGAAACACCATGACCGAATCCCACGCCACCACAGCCACCGTGCGACCGCTCTACGCGACGGTCGGTGCCGGCGACGCGTTGTACGCCGCCGTGAACGACCTGGTCGAGAAGGTCCGTGAGCGCGCCGCCACCGCCGATGTCAGCGGCCGGGTCGAGGAGGCCCGCGAGCGCCTGTCGACATTGCCGGCCGATGCCCAGGAGCAGTTCGGCACGCTGCGTCAGCGGGTCGCCGCCCTGCCTTCGGAGCTGCCCGACGACATCGCCGAGCTGCGCGAGCGCTTCACCCCCGAGGAACTGCGCCGCCTGGCCGACCAGTACTACCACCAGCTGCTGGACCTGTACTCCGATCTCGCCGAGCGCGGTGAGGAGACGGTGGTCCGCCTGCGTTCGGAGAGCACCGGTTTCGACGAGCAGTTCGGCCGCGTCGAGGGCCTCTACACCGACCTCGCCACCCGCGCCGAGGACGTCCTCGGCAAGGTGAGCGAGCAGGCCCGCGGCCTGCTGGGTCAGAAGATCGCCGACGAGCCCGCGGACGACGAGCCCGTCGTCGACGCCGAGGTCGTGCAGGTGACCACCGAGCCCACGCCGGCCACCGGCACCGCGAAGAAGGCGCCCGCCAAGAAGGCTCCGGCCAAGAAGGCGCCGGCGAAGAAGGCCACCACCGCCAAGAAGTAAGGCGGCGTTCGGCCGCTCGAGACGCCCCCGCGGACCCCTGGTCCGCGGGGGCGTTGGCCCTATCATGGGAGTTGTGTATTCCGTGACTGGTGCGATCCTGTTGGTGTTGTGGCTCGCTGCGCTGGGCGCGACCATCTTTGCGCTGGTCCACGCGGTCCGTCAGCGTCCGGACGCGTTCACCGCCGTCGACAAGCTGACCAAGCCGATCTGGGTCGGCATCCTGGTCGCCGCGTTGGCGTTCCTGCTGCTGGCCCGCACCCCGGTCGGCCTGCTCGGCATCATCGCCGTGGTCGCCACCGGCGTGTATCTGGCCGACGTGCGGCCGAAGGTCGACGAGGTGCAGCGCGGACCGCGCTGGTAGCGGGCGCCTTCCCCGCTTGCACTAGCAAGCACCCACTCCTTCGGGTTACTGTGGCTATCAGTAACACACAAAGGAGTGTTCCAATGCGGGCAACGCTGCCTACGCCGATGGCGCAGATCGCGGACCGGGTCCGGGCTCTGTTGCGGTCGCATCGCGCCAACCTGCGCACCCGGGTCTACGGGACCGCCGCGCTGAACCCGCCGGCCGCGCCGGTCGAGGTCGTGCCGGTGACCGCCGCCGACGGCACCCGGCTGCGCGTGCACGCCTACGGTCCCGCCGACGGCGAGGTGATCGTGCTGGTGCACGGCTGGACCTGCTGCATCGAATACTGGAACCCGCAGATCAACGCCTTCGCCGGCGACTACCGCGTGATCGCCTACGACCAGCGCGGCCACGGTGAGAGCGAGCTGGGCGACAGCCCGCTGACCACCGATCTGCTGGCCGAGGACCTCGCCACGGTGCTGGCCGCCACGCTGCGGCCCGGCCGCCGCGCGGTGCTGGTCGGCCACAGCCTCGGCGGCATGACCATCCAGGCCTGGGCCGGCCGCTATCCCGAGCAGGTGGCCCGGCACGCGGCGGCGGTACTGCTGACCAACACCGCCTCCGGTGACCTGATCGCCGAGACCACTGTGGTGCCGCTGTACAACCGCGGGCTGATGGCCCTGCCGGTCGCCCTCGGCCGCCACGGGCTGGGCAGCCCGATCGTGTTTCCCCCGATCGCGCCGGTGAAATGGATATTCCGGCGGCAGGTCATGAGCCTCGGGTCCACCGGAGACATCGCCGAGTTCGGGTTGTCGATCGTGCGTTCGTGCCCGGCGAGCGTGCGGGCGCGGTTCGGGCGGTTGCTGGCCGATCTGGCGCTCGGCGCCTGCGCCGCGAACCTCACCGTGCCCACCACCGTCGTCGCGGGCAAATTCGACGATATGACGCCCCTCGTGCACTCCCAGCGGATTGTCGAAATGCTCCGCGGCGCAGGCAGTTTCGAGCGTCTGGCGGTGCTGCCGACGGGACATCTGGGCAATGTCGAGGCCTATCGGGAGTTCAACGAGGAACTCGGGCGGGTGCTCGCCGCGACGTACGCCGCGCGTGAGATCAGCGCGTAGGGCCGCCCGGAGTCGTTGCGGCGCACAGCCGACGGCCGCCCGCGGTGAGCCGATCGTGCGCAATTCGTTATTCGCCACCGTGCTATCGCGGCATGGTTCCGGGGCGATATGTGTTGTAGATAACAACGCTTCATCGACGGGGCCGATTCACGAATGGCATTGCGGTCGATGGGTATTCGATGAGGGCGGGACGCAAGCGGAACGAATGCGATCCGACCGCTTGCACTGGCAAGCACTGCTGCTAGCGCGGTAGTGTGCGCTGGGACACAAAGGAGTGCTCATGCTGGTGAAGCTGCCCGAAACGGTGACCGGCCTGCGAAGCGGGCCCGACGCGCTGACCGCCGCCTACCGCGCCCGATTGCGCGGCCGCACCTACGCCACCGCGGCCCTCAACGCCGCGCCGTCACCCGAGATCATCCCCGTCACCACGCGCGATGGCATCGACTTGCGGGTACAGGCATACGGCCCCGCCGACGGCGACGTGATCGTGCTGATCCACGGCTGGTCGTGCTGCATCGAGTACTGGAACCCGCAGATCAACGCCTTCTCCGAACAGCATCGCGTCGTGGCGTTCGACCTGCGCGGCCACGGCGCCAGCGAGGTCGGCAAGCGCGAATTCTGCGCCGAGCAACTGGCCGACGACCTGTCCGACGTGCTCGACGCGGTGCTGCGGCCGGGGCAGCGGGCGGTGCTGGTGGGCCACAGCATGGGCGGCATCACGATTCAGGCGTGGGCGCAGCACTATCCGGAGCAGGTCGCCGAGCGCGCGTCCGCGGTGCTGCTGGCCACCACGACGTTCGGCTCCATCGCCTCGGAGACCCAGGTGCTGCCGTTCTTCAATGACCTTGTCCCGGCGCCGATCTGGCTGGGCCGGGCATTGTTCGGTACCCCGGTGCCGTTGCCGAGCGGCTTCGCCGTGCGGTCGATCTTCAAGGCGCGCATCATGAATCGCGCCGCCACGGCCGAGCAGGCCGAATTCGGGCTCTCGATCGTGCGTTCCTGCCGACCGCAGGTCCGCGGCCGGTTCGCGCTGGCGCTGGCGGATCTGGACCTGCCCGATGCCGCCGCCAACATCACCGTGCCCACCAGCGTGATCGCCGGTGAGTACGACCGGTTGCTGCCCAAGCGCATGTCCCAGCGGATCGCCGACGTGCTCGCCGAGACCGGCAGCCTGGACCGCTACACGGTGCTGCCGACCGGGCACCTGCCGAATATCGAAGCGCCGCAAGAGTTCAACGCCGAACTGCACCGCATGGTGCGGATCGGGCAGCGCGGACGGGGCGCGGTCGCCAGCTGAGGATCGTCGTCAGTCGAACACGACGGTGCGGCGGCCGTGCACGAGAACGCGGCCCTCCAGGTGCCAGCGCAGTCCCCGCGCCAGCACCACCCGTTCGATGTCGCGGCCTTGGCGGACCATGTCGTGGGCCGTGTCGGCGTGGTCGATGCGAATCACGTCCTGCTCGATGATCGGGCCCGCGTCCAGCTCGGCGGTCACGTAATGGCAGGTGGCGCCGATCAGTTTCACGCCGCGCGCGTACGCCTGGTGGTACGGGCGGGCGCCGACGAACGACGGCAGGAAGCTGTGATGGATGTTGATGGCCCGGCCCGCCCAGTGCTCACACAGCTCCGCCGGGAGCACCTGCATGAATCGCGCCAGCACCACGGCATCCGGAGCGTGCTCGTCCACCAGCGCGCGGACCTGCTCGAAGGCCGGACCCCGCGCGCCCGGATCCTTCGGGAAGGGCACGTGATGGAACGGCACACCGTGCGCCCGGGTCATCTCCGCCAGATCCGGATGATTGCCGATCACCGCCTCGATGGTGGCGGGCAGCTCGCCGCTGGTGGCGCGTCCCAGCAGATCGTGCAGGCAGTGCCCGTCCCGGCTGACCAGTAGCACCGCGCGCCGCCGCACCCCGGAATCCAAGAGCTGCCAATCGGTTTCGGGCCCCAGCTCCGCCGCGACCGCCGCGAACCGGTCACGCAATTCCGCCAGTCCGAACGGCACCGTCGAGGCCTGCACGGCCTGCCGCGTGAAGAACCACCCCGCCGCGGTGTCCGAGTGATAACCGGCCTCCATGATCGACCCACCGAACTCGGCGATGAACGAGGTGATCCGGGCAATGATGCCCGGCCGATCCGGACAGCCCAGCATCAGCACATAGCGCCGGTCATCGGCAACGGACGACGAACTCATACCCCCGATCCTCCCAGCAAACCCGCCGCGACCCGCAACCGACCGCCGATCGCGTCGTCTACAACGTGTAGAACGGTTCGGCGTAATGGAATTCGCCGGTCATGGCCGGTTCGTAGGCGGTGAGGGGGCGGACCTGGAAGTGGGAGTTCCACGTGGATTCGTCGGGGACGATGCCGACGCGAGAGCCGGGAAGGAAGCCGAAGCGGGGGTAGTAGTCGAGGCTGCCGAGCAGGCCGATCAGCGGCTCGTCGAGGGCGTCGGCGGCGCCGAGCGCGGCGTGCATGAGGGCGGAGCCGACGCCGTCGCCCTGGTGGTCGGGGAGCACGCCGATCGGGCCGAGCGCCAGCACGGGGTACAGGCCTACACCGGCGCGCGTGAGGCAGACGTGCCCGACCACCCGGTCGCGCACCTGCGCCACCAGCGACAGCGTCGGCATCCAGCCGGAATCGCTGCGCAGCCGGTGCACGAGGGCTACCTCGGCCGGATCGGCGGCCGCGCGGGGCGCCTCGCCGGGTAGGCCTTCCGGGTAGTCGCGGGCGAAGGCGCGGCGATGCACCGCGTCGATCGCAGGGATGTCGCCGGCCCGTTCCCGACGGATCAGCACGGTGGCTTCTCCCTCCCCAGCGAGATGGTTCCGGGCCCCGTGGCCCGACCCTTACGAGTGTGCCACGGGCGTGTGCCAGACTCTGTCCTCATGGCCGATACCGCTCCGGAATCAGGTACCCGTGCGCTCACTCGTGGCGAGGTGGCCGCGATGATCGACCACACCCTGCTCGCGCCGGAGGCGACCGCGGCCGAGGTCGCCGCCGCGGTGGCCGAGGCGCGGGAGCTGGGGGTGTACGCGGTGTGCCTGTCCCCGGCGATGCTGCCGGTCCGCGCGCCCGGCCTGGTGGTCGCGACCGTCGCGGGATTCCCGTCGGGCAAGCATCATTCGTTGATCAAGGGGACCGAGGCGCGGCTGGCGGCGGACCAGGGCGCGGCCGAGGTCGACATGGTCATCGATGTCGGCGCCGCGGTCTCCGGCGACTACAACGCGGTGCTGGCCGACATCGTCACCGTGCGCGAGGGCCTGGGCGACCGGGCGGTGCTGAAGGTGATCATCGAGTCGGCCGCACTGCCCGACGAGGCGATCGTCGAGGTGTGCCGGACCGCCGAGCGCGCCGGGGCGGATTTCGTGAAGACCTCCACCGGTTTCCATCCGAAGGGCGGGGCGAGCGCGCACGCCGTCCGGCTGATGGCCGATGCCGTCGGCGGCCGGTTGGGCATCAAGGCCAGCGGTGGCATTCGCACCGCGGCGGCGGCCGCCGAGTTGATCGAGGCCGGTGCCACCCGGCTCGGTTTGTCGCGCTCGCGCGAGGTGCTCGCGGGCTTCCCGGAGTAGGTCAGCAGCTGACGTTCTGGTTGTTGTCCGGCGCCGGTTGCAGCTTGGTGGTGCCGCCGGTCAGCGAGACCGAGATGCCGTCGTCGGTCACCCGGACGGCGGTCGGCTGCATGTCCAGGGGATAGCTCTGCAGGCTCTCGGTCATCATGTCGACGATGCTGTCGACCAGATCGGTGGGCAGCCCGAAACCGAACAGTTGCGCGGACTGCGTGGTCACCTCGATCCGGTCGCCGACGATCTGCGGCTTCAGGCGCATGTCGGCGATGCCGCCGAGCACCTTGACATCCAGCGTGCCGCTCGCCGGGTCCGACTGGACGCCGGAGACCAGACCCTGCAGCGTCTGCGCGATACCCGCATTGCTCCAGGTGGCATCGGCGCTGCTGCTGCCGATATCGGCGCCGCCGCGGCCGTTGTCGATCAGCGTGATGTCGTTGAGCCGGGCGTGCACCTTCATATCCGAGGCGGGGCCGAACTTCGCGTCGTCGCTCTTGATGTCGACGTACTGGATCCGATGATCGAAGGCGGTGAGCAGCAACGGTTTCGGGCCGAAGCCCACCGACACCTTGGAGCCGAGATCCCGCTCCACCTGGGTGGCGATGCACTTCTCGGTCCGGTGGCGGTAGTAGGTCTCGGCCGCGGCCGCGGTCCCGACCACGGCGAGCACGACGACGAGTCCGACGATCAGGATGATCCGCCGCAGGTTCCGGGTGCCGGTCCGGCCGCCGGACGGCGGGCCGGGAGCGGTCGCGGTCTGTGGAGGGTTCGAACTCATGGCCACGATTCTTCCCGAGCTTTCTGAGCCTGCTCTGTGGGGCGGTTGAAGGCTTGGCACAAGGGCTGCCCGCGATTGTGACATGATGCATAACCTCCGCGCGTAATCTGGGTCACATGTCCGGTGCAGCTGCCGCCCGTCCCGCCCCCGATTCGGATCGGGAGTGGCAGGCGCTGCGGGAGTCGGCCGCCCGGCACGCCGGTTACTTCACCACCCGGCTCGTCGCGCACACGCGGTGTCAGGAGCGGGTCCGTTCCGCTCTGCACGACGGCTCGGTGACCCGGGCGGGCGTCGGCCTGCTGCGCCTGGCGGAGTGGCCCGACGGCCCGCTCGACGAGTACGCGATGTGGTCCGCGTGGTTCGAGGGCACGGCCGCGGTCTCCCACCACAGCGCGGCCGAACTGCACGGCCTCGGCCGGCTGCGCCCGCGCTTCCTGCACCTGTCGGCCGGTGCCGGGCGAGCCCCGAACGCACCCCGCCTGGTGGTGCTGCGTCGCGCACTGTGCGGCCGCGATGTCGAGTCGGCGGGCACCTTCCTGGTCACCACCCCGGTGCGAACAGTCCTGGATCTCGCCGAGACGGGTATCGGTCAGAGCGCCCTGGACGAGGTAGTGGCCGACGCGGTCGCCATCTTCCGCTGCGCGAGCGCGGAAATCCGTTCCGCCGCAGAGCAATTGCCACCCCACACGGCCGCCCGTATCCATCACGCGCTGACGCGGGCTTGACCAGTTCCTCATCCGGCCTGGGGCGCCACCGTCTCCCAGGGGACCGAGAGTACGCAGTCGCGCATGCGGCGGCGGTAGCGGCGGATCGGGAAGCCTTCGGCGCGTAGGGTTTTCGCGGCCTCGCGCCAGCGCACGCGCGGGCCGTACGGGGCCAGGGGAGCGGCGCGGGCCCAGGCCCGGTCGGCGGCGGTGAGCAGGGTGTGCACTCGCTCGCCGGGAATGTTGCGGTGTATCAACGCCTTCGGCAGTCGTTCGGCGATATCGGAGGGACGTTCGACGGTGAACGGGTCCCATGCCAGCGTCAGCGACATCGGCCCGGTGCGATCCAGCAGCACCCACGCGCAGCGCCGACCCAACTCGTCACAGGTCCCGTCGATCAACAGCCCGCCCGGCGTCAGTCCGCTCAGCACCGTCCGCCATGCCTCGGCGACCGCCTCCTCCGGGTACTGCCGCAGCACGTTGAACGCGCGCACCAGCACCGGACGCAGGCCCGCCAGCTCGAAGCCGCCGCGCGCGAAGACCACACCGTCGCGGCCGGGCGCCACCCGCGCCGGATCGATCTCCAGCCCGACCACCCGCACGTCGGCGCGCACCCGCCGCAACCGCGCCGCCAGCTCGATCGTGGTCACCGGGCTGGCTCCGTAACCCAGATCGACCACCAGTGGGTCGTCGGCTGCCAGCAACCGGTTCGCAATCAGGTCGTCGTGCATCAGCCAGCGATCGCTGCGCCGCAATCGATTGATGCCCGTCGTGCCGCGGGTGATCTCGCCGATCGGTGGGTGCGGTGCTTTCGAGCCGCGCCGAGCCGGCGGCGGCCGCGAGCCCTCGGCGCTCGAGCCGGCCGCCGGGCCAGGACTCACCCCGCGGTGGGGTGCTGCTCGTCCAGCCACTGCGCCGTGAACTCGGCCTCGGCGCGCAGCAGATCCACGAGGTTGATCAGCATCATCTGTTCGAGCTTGGGGCCGAGCATCGGGATGAACACCTTGGCGGTGGACGAGGTGCGCAGCGTGCACCCGGTCTCGGTCGGGAACAGGTGCATCGTCCCGTTCAGGCTGCCGGGCCCGGCCGGGATCGAGGCCACGTATTCGCCGGTGACCTCGGGTCCGAACGGGCCGTAGGTCTCCCGGCGGGTGATCGTCATGTCCTTGCGCATCACCGTCTGCGCGATCTCGGGCAGCATGTCACGCGGCAGGATGTGCTGGATCTCGACCTCGATGCCGCTGTCCCCGGCGGACAGCTCGGTCACGTCGTTGGGGGAGTACTTGCGCATCTCCTCCATCCGCGCGTCCCAGTAGGCGCGGTCGGACAGCGCCGCGTACACCTCTTTGGTGGTGTGCAGCGGGTAGCGGGCGGAATAGTCCAGTCGGCGGGCCATGGGATGCCAGGGTACTGTGCGCGATTCAGCGATTCGCGATCCAGGTATTGGTGAAGTCGGTCTCCGCGGCGAGCAGCTCTAGCAACTTCTCGGCGACCACGGCCTCGATCTTCTTGCCGAACAACGGGATACCGACCTCGACCGAACCCTGGATGACCGCCTGCGACGCCTCACCGACCGCGCTGAGGGTCACGGTGCCGCGCACCTGCGCGGGCGCGTCCTGCACCTGCGCGGTGAAGGTACCCGCGAAACCGGAATAGCTCTCGGTGCGCGGAATGATCAGATCGCCGGGGCGGACCGAGGTGATGGCGCTGGGCAACTCGGCGGCCGGAATGGACTGCACCATCTCGACGTGCAGCTGTTCCTGGTCGATCGAGGCCTGGAACGAGTCCAGGCGCGCGTTGGGTCCGCCGACCTCCTCGATCCGGTCCTTCCAATACTGTTCGTCTGCGAACGCGGCACGGATCGCCTCGGCCGGATGCGCGTACTGAGCCGTATACGCCAGGGGTGTCGCCATGGTCGAACACGCTACCGTCTTTCGCTGTGCGTACATCGAGAGTGGTGCCGATCCACAAAGCGCGGGAGCTGCTGGCCGCGACCGGTGCGCGGGTGCGTGATTCGGTTCCGCTGGCGGAGCTGACCACACTGCGCGTCGGCGGCGCGGCGACGGTGGCCGACTGCGCTGACACCGAGGCGCTCGTCGCGACCGTACGCACCCTGGACGACGCCGGAATTCCACTGTTGCTGCTGGCCGGCGGCTCGAACCTGCTGATCTCCGACGACGGCTTCCCCGGCGTCGTCGTGCGGGTCGCGACCGAGCGCGTCGAGATCGGCGCGGACCGGGTCGTCGCGGCGGCGGGTGCGAACTGGGACGCCGTGGTGGCGGCGACGGTCACCGCCGGGTTCGGCGGCCTGGAGTGCCTGTCGGGCATTCCGGGTTCGGCGGGCGCGACGCCGGTGCAGAACGTGGGCGCCTACGGCGTCGAGGTCGAGCATCTGCTGCGCCGGGTGCGGCTGCTGGACCGCGAGACCGGCGCGATCCGCTGGGCCACGCCGGACGAACTCGGCTTCGGCTACCGCACCTCGGTCCTCAAGCACAGCGACCGGGCCGTGGTACTCGAGGTGGAGTACGCCCTCGACCCCACCGGAGCCAGCGCGCCGCTGCGCTACGGGGAGCTGGCCCGGGCCCTCGACGCCGAGGAGGGACAGACCCGCCCGGCGGCGCAGGTGCGCGCGGCGGTGCTGCGGCTGCGCGGCGGCAAGGGCATGGTGCTCGACGCCGCCGACCACGACACCTGGAGTGCCGGTTCGTTCTTCACCAATCCGGTGGTCCCGCACGACTTGGTGGAACAGGTGCGCGCCGCGATCACGAGTCTGCTCGGCGATGTGACAATCCCCACCTATCCGGCCGTCGACGGAGTCAAGTTCTCGGCGGGCTGGCTGATCGAGCGGGCCGGTTTCGCGAAGGGGTACCCGGGCCCCGAGTCACCGGCGCGGCTGTCCACCAAACACACACTGGCACTGACCAACCGCGGTGCCGCGACGGCCGCCGACCTGGTCGCGCTGGCCCGCACGGTCCGCGACGGCGTCGAGGATCGGTTCGGCATCCGGCTCGAGCCCGAACCGGTGACCGTGGGGATCGGCCTCTAGGGGTTGTCGGGGCGACACGCGCGGAGCTGTTCGGTCTTCGCGGTAGATTCGAGGAAGTGAGCAGTCGAGGAGTTTCCAGCCGTCGCGCCGTGCTGATCGGAATGGCTCAGCTGGCGGGCGCCGCGCTGGTCGCCGGGTGTTCGAACGGCGGCGGCGACAATGCGGCGCCGAAGGAGAAGGCGCCGGTCGCGAAGGTCACCTTCCAGCCCGGCGCGGACAGCACCGACGTCAATCCGGTGTCGCCGGTCTCGGTGTCGGTGTCGTCCGGCCGCATCGATCAGGTCGCCCTGAGCAACGCCGCGGGCAAACAGGTCGCGGGCACCCTGGCCCCGGACGGCAGCAGCTTCAAGATCACCGAGCCGCTCGGCTACGACGTGACCTACACCTGGTCCGGCACGGCGATCGGCACCGATGGCAAGCCCGTCCGGATCGACGGCAAATTCACCACCGTCGCCCCCAACCAGACCGTGCCCGCCACCATCAACATCGGTGACGGCCAGGAGGTCGGCATCGCGGCGCCGATCATTCTCCAGTTCAAGAGCCACGTCACGAACAAGGCCGCGGTGGAGAAGGCGCTCACCGTCACCACCACCCCGGAGACCGAGGGCGGCTGGGCCTGGCTGCCGGACGACAACGGCGGCTCCCGCGCGCACTGGCGTCCGCGCGAGTACTGGGCGCCCGGCACGGACGTGAAGTTCACCGGCAAGCTCTACGGACTCGAACTCGGCGAGGGCGCTTATGGTTACGGCGACCTCAGCTCGGAGTTCAAGATCGGCCGCAGTCAGATCGTGAAGGGCTACGCCCCCAGCCACCGCGTGCAGGTGATCCGCGACGGGCAGACGGTCTTCGACTTCCCGTGCAGTTACGGCGAGGGCAACGAGGCGCGCAACGTGACCCGCTCGGGCGTCCACGTGGTGACCGAGAAGTACGAGGACTTCATGATGTCGAATCCGCCGTTCTACACCAACGTTCGCGAGCGCTGGGCCGTACGCATCTCCAACAACGGCGAATTCATCCACGCCAATCCGGAATCGGCTGGCGCGCAGGGCAATACGAACGTCACCAACGGCTGCATCAACCTGAGCACCTCCGACGCGCAGGCCTTCTTCCCGACCGCGATGTACGGCGACCCGGTAGAGGTCACCGGCACCTCGATCGCCCTGTCCGCCGCCGACGGCGATCTCTACGACTGGACCATCGACTGGGATACCTGGAAGACCATGTCCGCCTTGCACGGTGAGCCGTCCGCGGTCGTCTCCGCGACGCCGGTGCCCCCGGGTCCGGTGCGCAGCGGGAACTGACGCGGGAGCGTCAGCCGCGGCGGGCGAACCGGCCGGCGTCGGCCTGGTCGCGCGGCTTGACGACGATCGTGTCCAGGTTGACGTGCGGCGGGCGGCCGGCGACGAAGGCGATGATCTCGGCGATGTCCTGGGCGACCAGCGGATCGATGCCCTCGTAGACCTTGGCGGCCCGCTCGCCGTCACCGCCGAAGCGGACCAGCGAGAACTCGGTTTCGACTGCGCCCGGGGCGATTTCGGTCAATCGCACCGGCTGCCCCAGCAACTCGCCGCGCAGCGTCCGGTGCAGCACGGCCTGCGCGTGCTTGGCGGAGGTGTAGCCGGATCCGTTGTCGTAGGCGGTGAACGCGGCCACCGAGGTGACGGTGACGATCAGTCCGTCGCCGGAGGCGATCAGCTTGGGCAGCAGTGCCTTGGTGATCCGCAGCGTGCCGAGCACGTTGGTCTCCCACATCCAGCGCCAGTCGTCCAGGTCGGCCTCGGCGACCGGCGCCAGGCCCTTGGCGCCACCGGCATTGTTGACCAGGACGTCCACCCGCTCGACCGCTTCGGTGAACGCCCGCACCGACGCATCGTCGGTCACGTCCAGCGGCAGCGCCGTGCCGCCGATCTCCTCGGCCAGTCGCTGCAACCGGTCCACCCGGCGGGCGCCGACGTACACGTGGTAGCCCTGTCCGGCCAGCTCACGCGCGGTGGCCTCCCCGATTCCGGAACTGGCTCCGGTGACGACAGCGGTGCGGTTGCTCATGGCCCCGAGCATATGTGCCGCCGATTCACTCGACGATTCGTGGTGGACGCCGGTCCATAATGCGGCGGCGCTAGCCTGGCGGCATGGCGATTCGGGACGTAGTCAGCGCGGACGGCACCACCATCGTGTATCGGGTGACCGGTCCGGCCGACGGCAGGCCGCTGGTGTTGCTGCACGGCTGGGCCGGGAACCTGCGGTGCTGGGGACATGCCGCCGAGTTGCTGGCCGAGCGGTTCCGCGTGATCGCCGTCGACCTGCGCGGGCACGGCTACTCCGACGCGCCCGAGGCGGGCTACGACAACCCGAAGAACTGGGCGGCCGACGTCGCGGCCGTGCTGGCGGGGGAGTCCGTCGAGTCCGGCGCGGTGCTGCTCGGCTGGTCCTACGGCGGCATCGTGCTCAGCGATTACCTGACCGCCTACGGCACGGGCGCGATCGCGGGTGTTGTCTACACCGGCTCGCAGGCCGGCATCGGACGCGACGTGCCCGGCGCGACCCCCGGCCCGGCCATGCAGCAGGCCATTCCCGACGTTTTCGAGGAGAGCCCCGGCAAATCCATGCGCGGCTTCGCGGCGTTCGGCAACGCCAACACCGGCCCGGGCCGCGACAAGGGCGAACAGGCCCAACTCCTCTACGGCGGCAGCCTGGCCACCCCGCCCCGAGTCCGCAAGGCCCTCTTCTACCGCACCACCGACAACACCGAAGCCCTCCGCACCCTCGACGTCCCCGTCCTGGTCCTGCACGGCACCGCCGACCCCGTCGTCCCCCTCGACAACGGCCGCTACATCGCCACCACCGCCCCCGACACCCGCACCTCGTTCTGGGAAGACGCCCAACACGGCCTGTTCATCGAGAACCCCGCCCGCTTCGCCACCGAGGTCACCGAGTTCATCGACGGCTTGGGCTGAGCCGGGGCGTCCGGCCATCGAGTCACCTTCGCCAGGCAGGTAGCGGAATTCATCCCGGGGCTTGGGCCGAGCGCTTGCCGTGTGGTGGCCCGCGGCCATCCCAACTGGGGCTCGGCACAATCCCCATCCGGCGCTGTCCCGCTCTGCTGTCCTCCGGTTCCGTGCTTTGCCGATTATGTTCTGCCGCAACAGGTATCGGAGAAGGTTGCCGCAGTGGCTCTTGGGAGGTTGCCGCAGTAGGTGTCGGGCAAGGTTGCCACAGCAAGCTCGGGGAAGGCTGCGGCAGTAGGTGTCGGGCAAGGCTGCCACAGCAAGTTCGGGGACACCTGCCGCGGCAGGTGTCGGGCAAGGTTGCCACAGCAAGTTCGGGGAAGGGCTGCCGCGGCAGGTGTCGGGGAAGGTTGCCGCAACGGGTGTTGGGCGAGGTCGCCACAACAGGTATCGGACAAGGCGTGTGGCCTTCCATATCCGCCCGGCCCTTGTGGCGGACCACCATTTCCTTTCGCGACGGCCGGGGGGAGTGGCGGGGAACCGCTGGGATCGAACCGGGGTGCGCACCGCTGCGTGTGGTCGAGTGTGATCGAACGCATAGGTCGGTGGGGCGTGACCGCTTTGCCCGGAAATCGCCGGGCAGCGGCTGGGCAACGGCTCGTCCAGGTGGCGAATTGCCTTGTGACGGCAATCACTTGGTGGCGGAGGTCGCGACGGCCGTCGGTACCGGGCGTGCACACTGGAGGCGTGAGTCAACGCACGGACCTACGGCCGCATCGGATAGCCGTGCTGTCGGTGCACACCTCCCCGCTGGCGCAGCCGGGCACGGGAGACGCGGGAGGCATGAACGTCTACGTGCTGCAGACCGCGATTCAGCTCGCCCGCCGCGGCGTCGAGGTGGAGATCTTCACCCGCGCCACCTCCTCCAACGACGAACCGGTGGTCGAGGCCGCGCCCGGCGTGCTGGTGCGCAATGTGGTGGCGGGCCCCTTCGAAGGTCTGGACAAGCACGACCTGCCCACCCAGCTGTGCCCGTTCGCCGCCGAGGTGCTGCGGCAGGAGGCTCGCCATCTGCCCGGCCACTACGACCTGATCCACTCGCACTATTGGCTGTCCGGCCAGGTCGGCTGGCTGGCCCGGGACCGCTGGCGGGTGCCGCTGGTCCACACCGCGCACACGCTGGCCGCCGTCAAGAACGCCCACCTCGCCGCCGGTGACATCCCGGAGCCGCCCGCGCGTGAGATCGGCGAGAAGCAGATCGTCGCCGAGGCCGACCGCCTGGTGGCCAACACCGGCGAGGAGGCGCGCCAGCTGGTCGAGCTGTACGGCGCCGAGCCGGAGCGGATCGATGTGGTGCTCCCGGGCGCCGACCTCACCCGCTACCACCCCGGTGATCAGGCGGCCGCCCGCGCCGAACTCGGCCTGGACCCGCACGAGCAGATCGTGGCCTTCGTCGGCCGGATCCAGCCGTTGAAGGCCCCCGACGTGCTCGTGCATGCCGCCGCGCAGGTCTTGCGCGGCCAGCCGGACCGCGCATTGCGGGTGCTGATCGTCGGCGGCCCGTCCGGCACCGGACTGGATCGCCCCGACGCCCTGATCGAACTGGCCGCCGAACTCGGCATCGCCGATCGCATCACCTTCCTGCCGCCACAGCCGCCGGACCGTCTCGTGCAGGTGTATCGCGCCGCGGATCTGGTGGCCGTGCCCAGCTACAACGAATCGTTCGGCCTGGTCGCCATCGAGGCCCAGGCCAGCGGCACACCGGTATTGGCCGCGCACGTGGGCGGCCTGGGCACCGCCGTGCGCGACGGCGTTTCGGGCCTGCTGGTCCCGAGCCACCGCACCGACGACTGGGCCGCCGCGCTGCGCTCGCTGCTCGACGACCCCGCCGGCCTGCGCCGGATGGGCGCCGCCGCGGTCGGGCACTCCGCCAACTTCTCCTGGGAGCACACGGCCGAGGGCCTGCTCGACAGCTACACGCAAACGCTCTCCGGATATCGGGGAATGCGTTCGCGATTGGCGGGTACGTTGCAGGCAGAGAGCAGTCAGGCCAGGTCGCGGGCGCTGTGGCGGCGCCGGATGGGAGTGGTTCGCCGGTGACCGAGCACGACTCGATCCGAGACACCGCCCAGCTGATCGAAGACACCCTGCGCGAACGCGAGGTGGACTACACCCGTGAGGGCGAGGACGTGTTCATCGTCGTCCTGCCCGGCGAGCGCAAGTTGAAGACCTCCGTGATGCTGACCGTCGGCAAGCACGGCGTGCGGGTGGAGTGCTTCGTCTGCCGCAAGCCCGACGAGAACTTCGAGGGCGTCTACAAATTCCTGCTCCGCCGCAACCGCCGCCTCTACGGCGTCGCCTACACCCTCGACCGCGTCGGCGATATCTACCTGGTCGGCCGCTTCGCCACCCACACCGTCACCGCCGACGAACTGGACCGCATCTTCGGCCAGATTCTCGAGGCGGTCGACGCCGACTTCAACGTCCTGCTGGAGCTGGGCTTCGCGGAATCCATTCGCCGCGAATGGAAATGGCGAGTCTCCCGCGGCGAATCCCTCAAGAACCTCCGCGCCTTCGAGCACCTGGTAGACGAAGACTCCTGATCGCGGCCCGAGCCGCGGGTCATGGGAGGCCGTGTGCGTCGCCGTCCGGCCTGACCGGTCACAATCCGGCTCGAGACGGCAAATCTCGCCGCGTCACCGTGGATTGTGTCCGTTCAGGCCGGGTGCACAGATCCGCGTGGGGAAACCAGTGCGGCGAGGTGGCCTTCGAGCGGCCGGCGGGTGAGAATTCGGGGGCCCGGTGGTTCGGCAGGAGGTGGCTCGGCATGACTGTGCTGGCTCTCGATATCGGGGCGACGAAATTCGCGGCCGGGGTGGTGCACGCCGGGCGGCAGGTGCGGGACGTGCGCCGGACCGAAGTGCCGCCGGAATCCGTGTGGGAAGCGTGCCGGACCCTGTTGCGGCAGGTCGCCGGGGATGCGCGGGTGACCGCGATCGGCATCGGGTCGGCGGGTCCGGTGAACATACGCGCGGGAACCATTGCGCCGCTGAACATTCCGGAATGGCGAGCGGGGTTCCCCTTGGTCGCCCAAGTGCAGGAGTTGTTCCCCGCGGCAGTGATTCGGCTCGCCGTCGACGGCGCGTGCCTGGCGCTGGCCGAACACCACATCGGCGGTCTGCGCGGCGTCCGAGACGGCCTGGCGATGACGGTGTCGTCCGGGATCGGCGGCGGAATCATCATGGACGGCCGAGTCGCGGTGGGCCGCACCGGAAATGCCGGACACGTCGGCCACATCGTGGTGCCGGGTTCGACCGCGCCGTGCGGCTGCGGCGGGGTCGGGTGCGTGGAGGCGGTGGCGAGCGGCATGTCCTCGGCCCGGTGGGCCCGCGAGCAAGGCTGGACCGGTAACACCGGCGCCGAACTGGCGCGGGATGCCCGGGCCGGTCACCCGATCGCCCTGGCCGCTCTCGAACGCGCCGGAACCGCTCTGGGCCAAGCGATCTCATCGGCCGCCGCACTGCTCGACATCGACCGCGCGGTTATCGGCGGCGGCTTCGCCGAAGCGGGCGCGCCCCTCTGGGAACCGATGCGCGCCGCGATCACCACCCACGCCCGGCTGGATTTCACCCGCGCCCTGCGCGTCGTGCCCTCTCGCATCACCAACGGAGCAACCCTGGCAGGCGCGGGCGTATTGGCCGCGGGCCACGCCACCGCCGACGAATACGACTGAGCGCTGTCGCCCGGTACCGAGACCGTCCCCAGCTCGCGCGATCCCCTCCGTGGCGCGAACCAGGACCGAAATTCAGGCCGAACGAACGTGCGCCACCAGCGCGTTCGCATGCCCGTGCCCGAGCCCGTACGCACTCTTCAACCAGGCCACCAGCTCCATGTGCTTGGTCAGCTCCGAGCCTCGAATCAGCTCCAGCCACTCCTCGACGGGACGGCCGTACTTCTTCTCGATGGAAGGGAAGTAGGAGGCCGGGCCTTTGACGGTGGCCGACTGCGGTGTTGCGCTCATGCCCGATAGGACGACGCCGATGCGAAGAACTCATCTGTGGTCCCGCACACATACGGCGAGTCTCCGCCGACTACCGCGCGCCTGACCGGTTTGACCTGGTAGAAGCGCTACCGTCGACGAGTGGCAGCCGAATTCACGCCTGGCGATGTGGTTTTCGTGCCCAGCGGCCCTTTCCAGGGCGTCTGCGGTGTGGTCCGGGAGGTCGACCCCGGACGTGAGGAGCTACACCTCGACATTCCCGTCCGCGGCGGCCGCCACGGCGCCCTGGTTCGTTTCGACGAGGTCGAATGGATCTAGCCGCGCGAGACCCGTGACCAGGCCCGCACCCCACCGGACGCCCGCGGGGGCGGGTTAGCATAGCCCGCATGACGTACACCCTCGTGCTGCTGCGCCACGGCGAAAGCGAATGGAACGCCCTGAACCTGTTCACCGGCTGGGTGGACGTTCGCCTGACCGACAAGGGCATGGCCGAGGGCAAGCGCGCGGGCGAACTACTGGCCGAGCACGGGATCCTGCCCGACATCGTCTACACCTCCCTGCTCCGCCGCGCGATCAGCACCGCCAACCTCGCCCTGGACGCCGCCGACCGGCACTGGATCCCGGTGGTCCGCGACTGGCGACTCAACGAGCGCCACTACGGCGCGCTGCAGGGCAAGAACAAGGCGCAGATCCGCGACCAGTACGGCGACGAGCAGTTCATGCTGTGGCGCCGCAGCTACGACACCCCGCCGCCGCCGATCGAGCCGGGCACCGAATACAGCCAGGACGGCGACGCCCGCTACGCCGGTACGGCCGTGCCGGAGACCGAGTGCCTGCAGGACGTCGTCGCCCGCATGGTCCCGTACTGGGAGTCGACCATCTCCAAGGAACTGGTGGCCGGCCGCACCGTTCTCGTTGCCGCGCACGGCAATTCGCTGCGCGCCCTGGTCAAGCACCTGGACGGCATCTCCGACGACGACATCGCGGGCCTCAACATCCCCACCGGCATCCCTCTGCGCTACGAACTCGACGAGAACCTCCGCCCCGTCGGCCCCAGCGAGTACCTCGACCCCGAGGCCGCCGCCGCGGGCGCCGCCGCAGTAGCGAACCAGGGCGGGAAGTAGCCACCCTCGAGACCGGACTCGTACGGAGCGTCCGCTGTCATCTCGTGCTGCGTGCGGCTAGGGTTCGGACGGCTCGGTTTGTGAGCTACGTCTCCTCTGTGGCAGAGCGGCTATCAGGTTGCCGCCGATCGGTTTCCGGTCGGCGGCGCGGGTGGTGGCAGTCGGGTTCGGGCCGGTCGCGCCGGGTGTGGGCAGCGATCGGCAGGTAGGTCCGCGACTCTTCGGCCTGGTCGTCGCCTCGGCTGAGATGGTGAGGCATCGAGAGAATTTCGTTCCAACATACGAACTCGATGGTTTGTAACTTACTCGTCGGTAGATACACTTCCGGTCGTTCGACCATTTCGGAGAGGCGGATCACGTCCGATGAAGTACGCGCTGCGCGCCACAGTAGCGGCGGTCGCCGCGACCGTGGTGTTCCCATTCCTCACTGCCACGGCCATCGCCGGACCCGCCGCGATCGGCCCGGACGGCGGTGCGGCAGGCGCCGCCTGGACGGCCACTCAGGATGGGCCGCAGCAGTATCCGAACATCCACATCGACTGGGACGTCCCCATCACGATGACTGACGGTACGGTCCTGAAGGGCAACGTGTACCGCCCCGCCGACGCCACCGGCCGCGCGGCCGACGTGCAGACGCCCACCATCGTCAACCTCACCCCGTACACGAAGCTGGTCTCCAACCTCGCCGACCACGCGCAGGCGATTCCGGGCCTGTCCGATGCGCTCCTGAACCTGTTCCGCCAGATCGACATGTCGGGCACTCCGCTGTCCGGAATCACCGACCTCACAAAGGCTTTCGGCGGCGGCGAACTACGCAACTTCACCGTCGACCGGCAACTGATCCGCAGCGGTTACAGCCAGGTCGTGGTCGACGTCCGCGGCACCGGCTTCTCCCAGGGTGAATGGGACATGCTGCGCCAGCGCGAACAGCAGGACACCGTCGAGGTGATCGACTGGGCCGCGCGGCAATCGTGGTCCACCGGCAAGGTCGGCATGAATGGCATCTCCTACTCCGGCATCAACCAGGTACAGGCCGCCGAGAAGCACCCGGAGGCGTTGAAAGCGATCTTCCCCGTGGTCCCCGGCAGCGATCTGGTCGACGACGTGCTGGCGCCGGGCGGCGGCTTCGGCTTCAACTTCATTCCGTTGTGGCTCACCGCGATCAACACCCTCAAGTGGGTGCCGGACGTGCAGTCGATCGTCACCGGCAAGTTCGACACCACCTGGCTGCGCGACCGCGCCGCCGATCCGTACACCTACCTGGACGTGCTGCTGTCCGCATACACCAGCACCCGGATGGAGGATCTGGATCCGCGGGTGAAACAGATGCTGTCGGACTACAGCTCGGAACGGCAAGCGTGGCTTGGTGATCCGAGCACGATCGACATCCCGACCTTCGTCACCGGCGGCTGGCACGACCTGTTCACCTACTCGGAATCCAAGATCTACAACGAGATTTCGCTGCCGCCCGGCCAGAAGCAGCTGTTCATGGGCAACACCTACCACCTCAACTCCGGCAACGAGTCGGGTCGGCCGGGCCTGCCGCCGCGCCTGGACGTGCTGCAGCGGGCGTGGTTCGACAAGTGGCTCAAGGGAATCGACAACGGCATCGACACCTACGGTCCGGTCACGCTGCGTCAGCAGGGCGGCGGCTGGATCACGCAGAACGGTTTCGGCCCGTCCGCCCCGGCGGAAGAGGCGTCGCAATATCGGCGGATGTACCTGTCCGCCAACCGGAGTGGGACCGCGAACAGCGTCTACGACGGCTCGCTGACCGGTTCCGCCAACGGCGATACCGAGCGGTTGACGGTCTCACCCGGAATGACCACCCTCTGTTCGAACGATGCCGCCCAGGCGACCGCCGGCATCTTGTCGATCATCGACGGCTGCGCCAAGGATTCGCGGGTCGCCGAACTCAACGGCCTGACCTTCACCAGCGACCCGGTGGCGGAACAGACCACCATCTCCGGCCCGATCGCGGTGCGGCTCAACACGATTCAGGACGCGGCCGACGGCTACTGGGTGGCGACAGTCAACGACGTCGCGCCTGACGGACAATCGACGGTGCTGTCGTCCGGCCAGCTGATGGCCTCGCTGCGTCAGGTCGACGAGTCCCGCAGCGCGCGCTCGGCCAACGGCGACTACACCGACCCGCGGGCGTACACCTCGCTGGACAAGCGTGAGCCCACGGTGCCGGGCGAGGCGACGACGCTCGACCTCGCGCTGACCGCCACCGAGGCGGTGCTGCAACCCGGCCATCGGCTGCGCGTGGACGTGTTCGCGGGCAATTTCCCCAAGGGCCTGCCGATCCTGCCCATGCTGATCGACACCGGCCTGAAGCCGCAGCACCTCCAACTCGACCCGAACGCGCCCAGCTTCGTGAACATCCCGGTCCGCGGTAAGCCCGGCTGGTAAGTCTGCCCGACCACCCCGGTCGTCCCGGGTGCGCACAACGGCGTGCGCCCCGGGGCTTTTCATGTGTCGAAACCCGCACCGCTGCAAACTGTTCGGACGAGACGCTACCTCTTCCGCGCACGCAGACCGTCGAGCAGCACGCGGGTCAGGTGATCATCGACGCGCGCACCGCAGCGGCACACCGCCACGTTGAGCACTCGCACCACTTCCGCCGGCGGCACGTCGGGCCGCAGGTCGCCCTCGCGCTGTGCGGCGGCCGCGAGTTCGGCGATCAGCGCGTTCGCCTCCGCCTCCAGCTCGGGTAGTTCGGGGCGTTCCGGTTCGTCGGTGAGCAGCGACTTGATCAGTGCCAGCGGCAAACTCACGCAGTGCTCCACCACCCGCAGCAGCGCTTCCCAGGCCGGGGCCCGACCGACCTCCGCGCGCGTGGCCTCGATCAGTTCTCGCAGCGTGTCGACCGCGATGTCCTCGAGCAGGGCGCGCCGGTCCGGGAAGTGCCGGTACAGCGTGCCGACGCCGACCCCCGCCGCCCGCGCGATGTCCTCCATCGACACGGCCTCACCCCGCTCGCCGGCCAGCCGCAGGGCGGCGGTGGTGATCGCCGAACGGTTGCGCCGCGCGTCCGCCCGCACTGTCCACGCTCCCATCAACCGGAATCCTTGATTCATCTTATGCTACCGTCGGTTAAGCGGAATCTAGAATTCACCTTGGAGGGGCAATGCGGATCGGCCTGTATGCCGGAGATCAGAGCGATATCGAGACCCGGATCGAGCAGGTGCGCGCGGTAGCCGAACACGGGCTGGCCAGCGTGTTCTTCAATCAAGTCTTCGCGTGGGACCCGCTCGTCGTCGCGGCGCTCGTCGGGGCGGCCGTGCCGGAGATCGAGCTGGGCACGGCCGTCGTGCAGACTTACCCACGCCACCCGATTTCGCTTGCCGCGCAGGCGCTCACGGTCTCCGCCGCAATCGGAAATCGGTTCACCCTCGGCGTCGGTCCGAGTCACAAGCCGTTCGTCGAGGGCGTCTACGGCATGTCCTTCGACCGGCCCGCCCAGCACACTCGCGAGTACTTGACCGCGCTGCGCACCGAATTCTCCGGCGCCGGTCACGTGCAGCTCCCGGGCGTGCAACCACCGCCGGTGCTGCTCTCCGCGCTCGGCCCGGTGATGCTCCGCATCGCGGGCGAGCTGGCCGACGGCACCGTCACCGTATGGGCGACCCCCGCAACGATCTCCGACCACATCCGCCCGCACATCGACGCCGTGGCGAAGGACCCGCGCGTCGTCGCATCGGTGATGCTGAGCGTGACGAACAGGCCGGACGACGTCCGCCGGGAGATCGCCGAAACGTTCGGCTTCGCCTCCGATTTCGCCAGTTACCGAACGCTTCTCGACCGCCAGGGCCAGCGCAACGTCGCGGAAACCGTCGTCGCCGGAGACGAGGAAGCCGTTGCCGCCGCCGTCCGCGCGTATGCCGACGCGGGTGCGACCGACCTGCTGGTCAGTCTGGTCGGCGACGCCACCGAGAAGGCGAGAACACTGCGACTGGCCGGAGAACTGGTCCGCTCGCAGTAGTCGCCGGACTACCATCGAGTCCATGAACGGTGATGGGGGACAACCGAATCCGAATTCCGGCATAACGGTCGTACCGGATGATGTTCAGGCGATCGGTCAGTACGTCTACAACATCGCCGACACCATGCGCCAGGCCTTGGACGCCGCGAGCCGCGAGGTCGACACCTTGCTCGCGGAGGGCTGGACGGGCGATGCCGCCGACGAGTTCTCGGCGGGCTGGACCGACACTCGCGACGGCGGAACGAAACTCATGACGGCCCTGACCGCACTGGCCGAAAAGCTGGGCGTGACCGCCGAGAACTATCGCAATACCGACGGTGGCTCCACCGCCGCCCTCACCCAGCTGAACATGTCATGAGTTCCGAATTCTCGGTGAACCTCGACCATCTCGATGACGTCGTAGCCCGGCTCAACGGCTTGGTCGGCTTCCTTCGCGATCATCTCGACGGACTCGACCAGAAAGTCGGATCGCTGCACGGCGCCTGGGAAAGCGTCGCAGCCCAGGCATACAACGACGCCCACCGCGACTGGGCCACCAGCGCTCAGGAATTCGTCGACGGAGTCGCCGAAATGACCGACGCGGCCCGCAAGGCACACGGCCGCTACACCCGAGCCATCGACCTCAACCAAAGGATGCTGCGAGGGGACTGAGCCGTGAACATCGACTGGCAGATCTACTACGAGGCCGCGAAGAAATGCCACGCCCTCGCCGCAGATCTCCGTCGCGCGGACAAGCCGGTCCACGATGCGATCAAGAACGAATGCGGTGGCATGGCCGGTGACGCACCCGGTTGCCGCCAGTGGGGCGAGTCCTACGACCGCACCGCCCGAGACACGATGCAGGCCTGCACGAACCTCGCCGACGCCCTGACCAACTTCGGCAATGTCCTGTACGCCAACGGCTACAACTACGGCATCGCCAACCGCAGCAAACCTCCGCCGGAGCGGCCGAACGTCCGCGATATGTCGGTCTACCAGGTCACCATCCCGACCTCCGTGCACGACAACGGAATCGGCATAGAACACGGCGGCGGCGTCAAGGAACTGTTCGACATGCTGATCGCACAGATCATCCAGCAGTTCGGCAAGCTCCCCAACGGCGACGTCAAGAAGCTCGAGAAGGCCTCATCGGTATGGCGAACGTTCGCCGACCACGCGACCGTCACCGGTGCCGCCGGCCGCATAACGGAAATCATCGGCCTCTTCGACCGCATCGAAGACAAGAACACCCTCCCCCTGGTCCTCGACCACCTCAACACCCTCCACGGCAGCGCCACCCAATTGGTCACAGCGACAACCAACCTCGCGGGCCCCGTAGCCGAATACCACACCAGCACGGTAAACGTCCGCCACCAAATCGAATCCGCCGTCACCCAAGCAGAATGGGCAATAGGCCTCACCGTCGTAGCCGCCGCAGCCGCAGCCTGGTTCACCTTCGGCGGCAGCGCCGCCGCCGGCGCAGGCGGCGTCAGCGCCATAGTCACCAACACCATCAACACCATCCGCACCGTCTACCAATCCAGCAACCTCATAAAAGCCATAGGCCTAACCGCCGCAACCGCAGGCGCCATAGGCACAATCAAAGCCTTCGACGCCATCCCCACCCTGGACAGCACCCTCAAATCCCTCGAGTCCATCATCATCATGCGAGTCCTCCTGGATGACGACGATGGCCACGATGGGGAGCAGCATCCCGGCTCTGCGGACGATTTCGACGGTACCGGCTACTCTCTCGATGAAATCGCAGAGTTCGCTCGAGGGCACGCGGGCGACGACAACCCGGCGATGGGCCGACCATCTTTGCAAGAAATCGAGGAAACTTTGAAGAACGGTAAGACGTCACCAGGTGAGGGCAACTCTGTGCGATATGACTACAAGGGCGTTAGGGTGATTGTCAACCGGGACTTGCCGTGGCGATCGACAACCTACTACCCGAGTCGGTGATATATGAGTGAAGAATTGACCGATGAAATCAGGTCAGGGTTTGAAGACAGCGAAATTGCGGAGCTGGAATCCTGTCGCCATCAAGTGAACGAATGGCGTTCCTTTGGTGTTCTGGACCTGCTTGTCAGTTGGGCTCTGCATGTCGAGAAGATTGATTCGGATCGGTTCGGATCGGCCGGAGATCGGGGGGTTTGGGGTGGCTACGACTTGGTTGCCGCTTATTCGATACGCGATTTTTTGGCGGGGTGTATCGAACGTCTCGGGGAGCCGTTGAAGGACAAGGTTCTCGGCGTGGTGGATGTGTATGACACGCGTCTGCGTTCCGTTACCGTCCGCGATGACAAGCGGGTTCTCGGAAGGTATGTGGACTCGGATTTGTCGGCCGCTCCGTGGTGGTGGCACAGGATTCCGGATTCGGGTCCGCTTCTGGAAGAGTTGCTCGGGTCTGTGGACCGCTGAGTCGTGTGGGTGGGTCTGCCGGCTGGAGGTTCTCTTCGGATAACGGGGTCGGGGGTGGCATCGCCGAACTGCACGTCGTGGGGGAGGGTTTCGGTGGTTTGACGAGGGGTTCGGGGGTGGGGGTTTGTGCAATTGACTGAAAGTGGGGGAATTCGCCTCTCGTGGGGGTGGGGCCGTCCTACCTTGAGGGGCAACTGTTTCCGAGGGAGTGGGCGGTCGTCGATGAGGTATCTGCTGCGTGCTGGGGTGGTGGGGGCGGCTGTGGCGTTGGTGGCGTTTGTGGCGCTGTCGGCGGGGGCGGCGCCCGAGCCGGGCGGGCCGGACGGTGGGGCTGCGGGGGCGGCGTGGACGGCGACCGAGGATGGGCCGCAGCGGTATCCGAATGTCTTCATCGAATGGGATGTGCCGATCACCATGAGTGACGGCACGGTGTTGAAGGGCAATGTGTACCACCCGGCGGATGCGGCGGGGCGGCCGATCGCCGAGCCGACGCCGACCGTCTTGAACCTCACGCCCTATACGAAATTGGGGTCGATGGTCATCGATTCCGCCATGTCCATACCGGGGTTCTCGGACGAACTCATGCGGCTGACGCACGAGTTCGATCTATCGGGTACGCCTTTCGCCGGGATCACCGATCTGACGAAGTCGCTCGGCGGCGGGCTGGTGCGCAACTTCTCGGTGGACCGGCAACTGGTCAAGAGCGGCTACACCCAGGTGATCGTCGACGTCCGGGGAACCGGCTTCTCCCAAGGAGATTGGGATCTGCTGCGGGCGCGGGAACAGCAGGACACCGTCGAGGTGGTCGACTGGACCTCCCGGCAGCCGTGGTCGACCGGCGACATCGGCATGAGCGGAGTCTCCTACTCCGGGATCAATCAGTTGCAGGTAGGAGCGAAGAATCCGCCCGCGTTGAAGGCGCTTTTCCCGGTTGTCCCCAGCGGCAACCCATTTCGCGACGTGGTGGCGCCCGGCGGCGCGATCGGCACGACCTTCATGCCCGCGTGGCTGCTCGGCGTCAACATGGCCAAGCTGATGCCCGATCTGTTGTCGCTGGCGCAGGGCCGATTCGACGGCAAGTGGCTGGCCGACCGCCTCGCCGACCCGTTCACCTTCGTGGACGCGCTGATCGACGCCTTCGTCACGCCGAGCATCGACAAGCTGGGTTCCAAGGTCCAGGATTTGTTGCAGGCCGACAGCCCGACTCGGCAGGCATGGGAGACCGACCCGAGTGGAATCAGCACTCCCGTCTTCATTTCCGGCGGCTGGCACGACCTGTTCGTCACCTCGCAGGCCGACTTCTACGACCGAATCCCTTTGCCGCCCGGCCGGAAACAACTGCTGATGGGCGACACGTACCACATCACCAACGGCGCCGAATCCGGTAAACCCGGCCTGCCGCCACGAATGGACGTGTTGCAGCGGGCCTGGTTCGACAAGTGGCTCAAGGGAATCGACAACGGCATCGACGAGTACGGCCCGGTCACCGTGCGGGAGCAGGGCGGTGCCTGGAAGACGCTCGCGGCATTGCACAAGCCGGAGTCGCAGTCGGACTATCGGCGGATGTACCTCGCCGCCGCGCCCAGCGGAACCACCGCGGGCAGCGTGCACGACGGATCTTTGTTCACCGGGCCGAGCGCGAATGCCGACACCCTCACCGTCGCACCGGGTTTGACGGGGCTGTGTTCCCGCGACGCCGCGCAGCAGACGATCGGGGTCGCGGCCATCGTCATCGCCTGCGGGGACGACAATCGCGTCCACGAGCTGAACGGACTGACCTTCACCAGCGCACCCGTCGCGGAGTCGACCACCGTGTCCGGCCCGATATCGGTGCACCTCAACACAATTCAGGACGCGACGGACGGGTTCTGGGTGGTCGAGGTGAACGACGTTGCGCCGGACGGCATGTCGACCGTTCTGTCGACCGGGCAGTTGATGGCGTCGTTGCGCGCCATCGACGAATCACGCAGCAGACGAGATGCCGGCGGCGATTACACCCAGCCGGTACCCGATCTCTCCCTCGACACCCGGCAGCCGACCGTCCCCGGACAGCCCACCGCGCTCGATATCCCGGTCCCGGCGGTCGACGCCGTCCTGCAACCGGGACACCGGCTGCGCGTCAACGTCTACGCGGGCAACTTCCCGAAGGGCCTGCCGCCGACCCCCTTACTCCTCGAATCCGGCCTGCGCCCCCAACACCTGCTCCTGGATCCCGCGGACCCGAGCTACGTGAACCTCCCGCTCTCGGGCGCTCCCGGTTGGTGATCGTGCCCGTGCGACGAGGCGCACGCGTCAGTCGAGTGCGAAGAGGTTGAGCTTGTACGCGCCGACCGTCCGAGGAAGGAGGCGCGACAGCAAGGGCATGCCGAACCGGTAGCGCCACGGCCAAGTACGGGCCAACTCGGGCTGCGGGGTAGCGAAGGTGCGGCTGTCCAGCAGTGTCAAACCCCAGCTCGCCAGGGACGCCGGGTCTTCGCAAGTCCACCGCATACGCGCCGAGACCGCCCGGAAGACGGGATTGCGTTCCTGGTTGTCCATCATCGCGCGCCCGCCGGTATCGATGGCGAACATGCTGCCGGAGAATCGGTCGGCGAGTTGCCGAACGACCGCGCGCACCTGCTCCTCTTCGAAGTACAGCAGGACCGCCTCGCTGACGAAGAAGTAGGGACCGCCGGTCGCGGCGATCCGATCGAACCAGTCGGTGTCGAGGATCGAGCCCGCGATCGTGCTGACGCGGTCGGTGTCGTCGAAGAACGTGCGCCGCAGCGCCATGGTGTCCGGCAGGTCCAGGTCGAACCAGCGGGCCCGGCCGTTGTCCAGCCGGTCCGAGCGGGTGTTCAAGCCCGCGCCCAGCTCGATCACCGTGCCGTCCGGGTGCTCCGCGAGGAATCGCTGGACCCAGGCATCGAAGATCGAGGTGCGCAGCACGGACCCGGACAACGAGGGGCCGCGGAATCCCGTGAAGTCGTACTCGATGCGCTCGACGAGTTCGACCGCCTTCTCATCACCCAGTACGGGCCGTCGCGCGCGGGCGTCGAGCGCCCGCCCGTACAGCGGAATGAGCAGAGTTTCCTGCACGGCACCCAGTCGAACGGCTTCCTTGCTCACCCGGACCTCCCAGTGAAGTTAGGTAACGCTAACCTCATTGTCGAGCCGGGTCAATGGGCCGAGGGAACCTGCTGAGTTGAGCGTCACACTCGATCTCCGGGTGGGCGTGCGCTCCCGCGACGGGCACAATGGGAGACAGTTCACGCCGGTGTCGCGCGATCTCCAGATGCGCGGCGCCGCAACGCAATGTGCGCGCGTCATCGTGGTGAGTGCTGGAGAGTTGCGGGACCAAGATGCCGACGCGCCGGTGGAACTCCGCGTAAACGCCGGGCTAACACCGGCGGAATCGCCTGTGACCTGCGCGAAACTTCGCCGACCCGGCCTTTGTCGGCGTGTCCGCGACCGTACGATTCAAGTGTGAGCGTTCCTCAGGCCGTGCTGCTGGCACTTCTGGCGGCCGTAGTAGGCCTGGCTGTCGGCGGACTGCTCATTCCCTATGTGAACGCCCGGCAGGCGGAGCGCCGCGAGGCCGAATCGGGCCTGACCATGTCGCAGGTGCTCGACCTGATCGTGCTCGCCTCGGAGAGTGGCATCGCGGTCGTCGACGAATACCGCGATGTGGTGCTGGTGAATCCGCGTGCGGAGGAACTGGGCCTGGTCCGCAACCGGCTGCTCGACGAGCGGGCCTGGGCCGCCGTGGAGAAGGTGCTGTTCACCGCGGACAGCGTGGATTTCGATCTCACACTGAAGAATCCGACGCCCGGCCGCGCCAGCATCGCGGTGCGCGGGGTGGCGCGGCCGCTGTCGCGGGACAACTCCAACTTCGTCGTGCTGTTCGCCGACGACGATTCCGAGCAGGCCCGGATGGAGGCGACCCGCCGGGACTTCGTCGCCAACGTCAGCCACGAACTCAAGACTCCGGTCGGCGCGATGAGTCTGCTGGCGGAGGCGTTGCTGGAATCGGCCGACGACCCGGATTCGGTGCGGCACTTCGGCGAGCGTCTGCACGCCGAGTCCGGCCGCATGGGCAAGATGGTGACCGAGCTGATCGCGCTCTCGCGGCTGCAGGGCGCGGAGAAGCTGCCGCAGCTCGAGGCCGTCGACGTGGATACCGTCGTCAACGCCGCCATCGAGCGCTCGCGCACCGCCGCCGAGGCCGCCGGCATCACCGTCAGCACCGACGCCAACAGCGGGCTCGAGGTGCTCGGCGACGAGACGCTGCTGGTCACCGCGCTGTCGAACCTCGTCGAGAACGCCATCAACTACTCCCCGAAGGGCTCGCACGTGTCGGTGAGCCGCTCGCTGCGCGGTGGTTACGTGAATATCGCCGTCACCGATCGCGGCATCGGCATCGCCAAGGAGGACCAGGAGCGGGTGTTCGAGCGCTTCTTCCGCGCCGACAAGGCCCGCTCGCGCGCCACCGGCGGGACCGGACTCGGCCTGGCTATCGTCAAACACGTGGCCGCCAATCACAACGGCGAGATCACGCTGTGGAGCAAGCTGGGCACGGGCTCGACGTTCACCCTGCGCATCCCCGCCACCGACGCCGAGGAAGGCGTCGAGGGCGTGACGGGCGAGCGAAGGACTCCCACCGGAATCGCGGTGGGTAAGAAGGAAATCGGTCCGCGCCCCAACGGGCGGGCCAGACCAAACGGTGTGGAGGCAACCCGATGACGAGTGTGCTGATCGTCGAGGACGAGGAGTCGCTGGCCGATCCGCTCGCGTTCCTGCTGCGCAAGGAGGGGTTCGAGGTCACCCTGGTCGGCGACGGTCCGTCCGCCCTGGCCGAGTTCGACCGCTCCGGCGCTGACATCGTGCTGCTCGATCTCATGCTGCCCGGCATGAGTGGCACCGACGTCTGTAAGCAGCTGCGTACCCGCAGCAGCGTGCCCGTGATCATGGTGACGGCGCGGGACAGCGAGATCGACAAGGTGGTCGGGCTGGAACTCGGCGCCGACGACTATGTGACCAAGCCGTACTCCTCGCGCGAGCTGATCGCCCGCATCCGTGCGGTGCTGCGACGCGGCGCGGGCGAGGAGGTGGACGGCGGCAACGAGACCGGCGTCCTGGAAGCGGGGCCGGTGCGGATGGACGTCGACCGCCACACCGTGCAGGTCAACGGCAAGCCGGTGACGTTGCCGCTCAAGGAGTTCGACCTGCTGGAGTACCTGCTGCGCAACTCCGGCCGGGTGCTGACCCGCGGCCAGCTCATCGATCGGGTGTGGGGCGCGGACTACGTCGGCGACACCAAGACCCTCGATGTGCACGTCAAACGGTTGCGCTCGAAGATCGAGGCCGACCCGGCCAAGCCCGAGCACCTCGTCACCGTGCGCGGCTTGGGCTACAAGCTCGAGGCCTGAGAGCGGTTCGGCCGGGGTGCGAGTCCCCGGCCGGAGCCGCGTCGGGGACTAGACGATGTGCACCCAGGCGGTGCCGATCTGCGGGAGATCCATCTTCGACAGCGGCTGCCAGCCGAAGTCGTCGTGTTGCAGGCAGTCGTAGAGCGGGATGTCGGCGCCGTTGCCGCGGCAGGCGATGGTGCGCGAGGTGCCGTACGGAGTGACGACGACCTGCTTGCCGTTCTGCTGCGCGGTCAGGGCGGCCGGATCCGTGAAGGTCACGAACTTGTCGGTCTGCACGTTGTAGTCGGTCGGGTCGAAGGCGGCGTCCTCGCCGTGCGCGACGGGAGCCAGCGCGAGCGCGGCGCCGACGGTCAGGACTGCGGTTGCCATGATTTTCCTCATCATGGAACTGATGCCTACCAGGATCGGGTGAATCCTTCATGTCGAGGCGGTGTCATCCAGCTTTTTCGCCGCGAGTCGCGCGCGTTCGGCGGTGTGTCGGTACTGGTCGTGAAGAGTTGCTGCGACCTCGCGCAACGTCGTCCGCACCGCCGGATCCGCGACCGTGCCGTCGGCGCCGACCATCGCGCTCAGCACGGTGATCCGGCGGCATGCGGGCTCGATGATCTCCGCGCCGACGTATCCCAGCACGGTGCGCAGCGATGCCACCGCCCCGTCGCCGCGGCCCTCGGCGGCCACGTTGATCCAGGCCACCGGCTTCTCGTAGAGGTCCGCGGTGCCGACGGTCCACTCCAGCAGGTTCTTCAGGCTGCCGGGCATGAGGCCCGCGTACTCCGGTGAGCAGAACAGCACGGTATCCGTGGCCGCCAAGCGCTCGCGCAATTCGGCGACTGCGGCGGGCGCGGGCCCGTCGCCCGGCACGAATGCCGGAAGGTCGGCCAGCCCCGTATACATCTCGGTCGAGACATCCTGCGGTGCAACGGCTTCAAAGGTCCGCAGCGCGGCGGTATTGGTGGAACCGGGCCGGGTGCTGCCGGAGACCAGCAGGATTCGTACGCTCACAACCACGGTCAAGGGCCGCGCGGCGCGGTCTTATTCCGTCCGGTCCGCGTCTCTACGGTGCGGCGCGGCGTTCCGCTTCGACGGTCGCCGGATGCACCGCGACGATCCCCAGGCCCTCGCGGCGCTTGCAGTGCCGGGCCAGTTCGTCGTAGGCGGGCTGCCCGATCAGTTCGATCAGCTCCGGGGCGTAGGACTGCCACACCGGGCGCGAGCCGACGTGGGCGTCGGGGGAGCCCGAGCAGTACCAGTGCAGGTCGAGGCCGCCGGGGCCCCAGCCGCGCCGGTCGTACTCGGTGAGGGTGGTGCGCAGGATCTGCACGCCGTCGGGCCGGTCCACCCAGTCCTGGGTGCGCCGGATCGGCAGCTGCCAGCACACCTCGGGCTTCACCGTGAGCGGCTCCAGACCCTTGCGCAGCGCCATGCTGTGCAGCGCGCATCCGATGCCGCCGGCGAAACCGGGGCGATTGAGGAAGATGCACGCGCCGTCGTGGCGGCGGGTGCGCAGGGCGGGCTCGTCGTCGAGGTCGTCCTCTTCCAGATACAGCTTCTTGCGGACCTTGCCGTTCGCGTCGAGTGCCTGGTCCATCAGCTGCCAGTCCTCGGGTGTGAGCATCTTCACAGCCCGGTGCAGCTTCTTGCGATCGTCGTCGTCGCACAGGAACGCGCCGTGCGAACAGCAGCCGTCGTCGGGGCGGCCCTCGATGATGCCCTGGCACGCGGGGGTGCCGAAGACGCACGTCCATCTCGACAGCAACCAGGTCAGGTCGGCCGCAATGGTGTGCTCGTCGTTTGCTGGATCGACGAATTCGATCCATTCCCGCGGGAAGTCGAGATCGACCTCTGGGCTGGGTTCGATCTTCGCCGCTGGTCGCAACCCGGTCGGGGCGCTCGCGGAAGCTCCTGCCGTCACATCGCCAGACGCTAACAGCTTCGGCCCGCACCGTGCATTTCCGGGCTTTACGGGACGTTGCCCCTGCGCGGCACCACAACCCAGTACCGTGTTCTTGTGCGGCTCGGTGTGCTCGATGTGGGAAGCAATACCGTCCACCTACTCGTGGTGGACGCGCATCGTGGTGGCCACCCGATGCCGATGAGTTCCAGGAAGGCGACGCTGCGGCTGTCGGAGAACATCGACGACCAGGGCCGCATCATCTCCGAGGGCGCCGCCCGCCTCACCCGGACGGTCGCCGAATTCGCCAGTATCGCAAAGTCTTCCGGCTGCGTGCAGCTGATGTCGTTCGCCACCTCGGCGGTGCGCGAGGCCACCAACTCCGAGGAGGTGCTGGCCCAGGTCCGGCTCGAGACGGGGGTGGACCTGCGGGTGCTGGCGGGGGTCGACGAGGCTCGGCTGACGTTCCTGGCGGTGCGGCGCTGGTACGGCTGGAGTGCGGGACGCATCCTCAATCTCGACATCGGCGGCGGCTCGCTCGAGCTGAGCAGCGGCTGCGACGAGGCGCCGGACGTGGCGTTGTCGTTGCCGCTGGGCGCCGGGCGGTTGACCCGCGACTGGCTGCGCGAGGACCCGCCGGGCAAGCACCGGGTGGCGGTCCTGCGCGACTGGCTCGACGCCGAGATGGTCATCCCGGCCAAACAGCTGCTGGATTCCGGCCGCCCCGATCTGGCCGTCGGTACCTCCAAGACGTTCCGCACGCTGGCCCGGCTCACCGGCGCCGCCCCCTCCGGCGCGGGTCCCCGGGAACGGCGTATCCTCTCCAGTTCCGGTCTGCGCCAGCTGATCGCGTTCATTTCCCGGATGACCGCGGCGGACCGGGCAGAATTGGAGGGCGTTAGTTCCGATCGGTCACAGCAACTGGTGGCTGGAGCATTGGTCGCGGAGGCGAGTATGCGAGCGTTATCGCTGGATACTCTCGAGATTTGCCCTTGGGCGCTGCGGGAGGGATTGATCCTGCGCAAACTGGATACCGACCTGGACAGCGAACCCGGTGCCGGCAACGGCCGTCCGAGCGGAATACCGGGACCGACCGAAACGGTGTCGAGATGAGTGACGAATCCACCCAGCTGTCGGTCGCCGAGCTGCTGGCCCGCAACGGCCAGGGCGTTCCCGCGTCGGGCGGCGGCCGGCGTCGCCGCAGCGGCCGCGGCATCTCCGTCACCGACCTGACCGGTGACATGCCGGCCGTCCGCGAGGGCTCGTCCGCGCACGCCGCGCCCGAGCCGGAGACCGCCGAGCCGACGCCGGACTACTCCGCCGCGTTACCCGACACCGGGCCGTCCGATTCGCCGCTGTCCGGGCCGATTTCGTACTACGACCCGCTCGGTTCGAGCGGCTCGGAGTCGAACGGTTACGGAGCCGGGGGGAGCGGCTACGACCTGAACGGCCTCGGCGCGAACGGTTCGGGGGGTAACGGGTACGCGCCGAACGGTTACAGCGGTAACGGTGCCGACGGGTACGCGGGCAACGGCGCTGGGAGCAGCGGATACGAGCCCGATGGGTCCGGTGGCAATGGTTACGCGCCCGATGGGTACGGCGCGAACGGTGCCGAGGGCAATGGTTATGCGCCCGGCGGTTTCGGTGGGAGCGGATACGAGCCCAGCGGTTTCGGGGCGAACGGCAACGGTTACCAGCCGAACGGCAGCAACGGGTACGCCCCTGGTGCGAACGGCAACGGGTATGCGCCCGGCGCGAACGGTAACGGGTACGACCCCGGCGCGAACGGCAGCAACGGTTACGGTGCCAACGGCATCGGCAGCAACGGTTACGACCGGAATGGCTTCGGCGCCAATGGTGCTGGGAGCAACGGTTACGACGCGAACGGTGCGGGGAGTAGCGGTTACGGCTCGAACGGCTTCGGTGCGAACGGTGCTGGGAGCAACGGTTACGACGCGAACGGTGCGGGGAGTAGCGGTTACGGCTCGAACGGCTTCGGTGCGAACGGTGCCGGGGGCAATGGTTACGACGCGAACGGCTTCGGCGCGAACGGTGCGGGGGGTAACGGTTACCAGCCGAACGGGGCCGGGCCGAACGCGGTTGCACCTCCCGGATTCGAGCCCGCGGCATACGAGCCGCCCGCCTTCGAGGCGCACTCCTACCAGTCGCCCGCCATGTCCGACGCCGCGTTGCGTGACCCGACGGGCTTCGGCTGGCCCGGATCCGGTTCCGACGCTTCGGCTTCCGCACCGGAAGCCGACCCGTTCGCACCCAACGCCCGGGGCGGCAGGCGCGCGCGGCGCGAACGGATGGAGGCGCTCGAGGCGCTGTCGGAGCAGCAGGCCGCGCCGGAACTGCCCGACCCCGGCCTCCCCGGATCGGAGGGCGGCCGACGCCGCCGTCGCGAACCGGACATCGAGGCGACCGAGGTCCGGCCGTTCGGCGGCGGGCCCTTCAGGCCCGTCGAAAACGCCGCTCCCACGGCCTGGGCCCCGCAGCGAACCCCCGAGTCCGAGCCGTTCGCAACGCCTTTCCGCGGTCCCGATCAGTCCGATCGCGCCGAACCGCCGCCGCGACCGCAATTGCCGCGCCGCAACCGGGACGGCGGCGCCCCTGCCGCCCTGCCCGCGTGGTCGGCGCGAAGACGAACTCCACCGGACGCGCCCCCGGACCATCCCGCCCGCAACGGCGCATCACCGCCCCCGCCCCCGGACGGCGACCCCACGGCGCTCTGGTCCGCGGCCAACCCCGATCAACAGCTGGTCTCGGGATCCACCGTCGCCGGGGATCTGCTGCGTGATCGAGCCGAGCGCGGCGAGCGTCCGCCTCGCGGCAACCGGCGTGCCGGACGAGCCGGTGCCGCCGGACTGCTCGAGGTCCCCGACGATCGCACCGACGTCTACATGCCGATCGAGCCCGACGAGTTCGACCCGGACGACGAGTTCGACCCGGATTTCGACTCCGACCTCGCCGACGACGAAGACGACGACCTCGACAAGCCGGCTCGCCCGTGGGCCGAACGCGCCAGTCGCCTCGCCGCCCGCTCGCGCGCGCTGGTCCCCTCCCGCGCTACCGGCACCCGGTCCGGTGGCGCCCGAGCCGCCGCCAAGAGCCCGGACGAACTGGCGCGGCAGCAGTGGATGGTGCTCGGCGGTCAGGTCGCCGGGGCCGCGGTCGCGGGCATGCTGCTGTTCAAGGGCTTCGAGAAGATGTGGGATGTCCTGCCGTTCGTCGCCCTGACGCTCGCCATGGTCGTGATCCTCGGCCTGGTGGCCCTGGTCCGCGTCCTGCGCCGCACCGACGACATCATGAGCACCGTGATCGCCGTGATCGTGGGCATCTTCGTGACGCTCGGCCCGCTAGCCTTTCTACTCAGCACCAACTGAGCAGGGAGCGGCAGTGGGGAACAGGCAGGCGGGGAACGACATCCGGGTGGGATTGTCCACGGCTTCGGTCTATCCGGAGAACACCGAGGCGGCATTTCGCTACGCGGCCGAACTCGGTTACGACGGAATCGAATTGATGGTCTGGGCCGAACCGGCCAGCCAGAGCATCACCACCGTGGAGAACTACGCGCGCCGGTATTCGATGCCGGTGCTGGCGGTGCACGCGCCGTGTCTGCTCATCTCACAGCGGGTCTGGGGCGCCGACCCGATCGCGAAACTGGAGCGCAGCGTGCGCACGGCGGAGGCGCTCGAGGCGAGCACGGTCGTGGTGCATCCGCCGTTCCGCTGGCAGCGGCGCTACGCCGACGGGTTCGCCGCACAGGTCGCGCAGCTGGAGGAGCACAGCTCGGTGGCGGTGGCCGTGGAGAACATGTTCCCGATGCGGGCCGACACCCTGTTCGGGCGGCGGACGGGGTCGGCGCGACGGCTGGAACGCCGTGGTGGACCGGGACTTTCGCTGACCGCGTTCAGTCCGTCCTACGACCCGACCGACACCGGCTTCGGCAACTACACCCTCGACCTGTCACACACCGCGACCGCAGGGGTGGACCCGCTCGCGCTCGCCGCCCGGATGGGCGACAACCTGGCCCACCTGCACCTCGCCGACGGCACCGGCGCCGCCCACGACGAGCACCTGGTTCCCGGCGAGGGCAACCAGCCGTGCGCCGAAGTCTGTGAAGCGTTGGTACACAACGGCTTCCACGGCCACGCGGTGATCGAGGTCAACACCCAGAACGCCCGCACCAAGGCCGCCCGCGCCGCCGCCCTCCACCGCGCCCTCACCTTCGCCCGCGCCCACCTCAACGACCTCCAGACCGCGCCCACCCCGGAACCCACCGGAGCCCAGCGCGTCTGACGGCGATCCGCAGACCCGAGCGCTTCGCACCGAACGACGTGGTCCGGCCGGTGTGGCTGGTGAGCAGGTGTGCCGCGTTCGTCACAGTGGGTGGGAATCGCGGGCGGACCTCGAGGCTTATACGCTGTACGAGCATGGGTCGGGTGGGATGTGCTCGGAGAAAGGAGCGGCGGTGACGGAGCTGGCCATGGATGTGGGACGGACCGGTGCGGGGCTCGGCGATGCCCCGTTCAGCCGGGTGTGCGCGGTGACCGAACTGCCGTCGGACCTGCCGGATGTCGGTCGCTACGGCGGCGAGATCGACCCGACCTGGACCATCGGCAACAAGCTGCACGGCGGCACCATGGTCGCGGGCAGCGCCGCGGCCGCGACTCGCCGGTTGCGGACCGTCGCGCCCGCCCTGTCCGAGATGTTCCCGATCGCGGGTTCGAGCGATTTCCTCGGCGCCCCGGATCCCGGCGAGGTCGAGTACCACGTCCGCATCCGCAAGACCGGTAAACGAATCAGCTTGGTGGACACCGACCTCGTGCAGAACGGGCGCGCCCTGGTGCACACCGCCTTCACCTTCGCGCACCTCGACGATGCCGCCCCCGCCTACACCCGCGACATCGACATCGACATGCCCGCGGAGCCGCCCGCCGGCGCCCTCGGCTACGAGCCCGATTCGCCGATGGGCCGCATCGTCAATGTCGCCCAGGCCGCTTCGGTCGCCATCGATCCGGAATGGGCCGTCTTCCTGAAGGGGGAGCAGGGCGAACCCCGGCTGCGGCTGTGGATCCGTCCCCGTCCGGGCGACGAGCAGGACCCGGACGTCGCCGCCTACTTCGCCATGATGGCCGGAGACATGAGTCCGCCGGTGCCCGCGAACCTGGGCCGCTTCGGCTGGGCGCCGACGGTGCAGCTGACCACGTACCTGCGTCGCCGCCCGGCCCCGGGCTGGCTGCGGGTCATCGCGACCGCGCAGGAGATCGGCGCGGGCATGTTCGACGAGGATCAGCTGGTGCTCGATGCCACCGGCGCGGTCGTCGCCCAGACCCGGCAGCTCGCCCTGATCCCGCAGCCGCGCTAGCACGCAACTAGCCTTGACCGTCATGACGAGAATTGCGGTGATCGGTGGCGGACGGATCGGCGAGGCGTTGATTGCCGGGCTGCTCGAATCGGGGCGGGCGAGCAAGGATCTGGTCGTCGTCGAAACGGCTCCGGCGCGGGCCGAGTTTCTCGTCGAACGGTTCGGCATCCGGGTCACCGACAGCATCTCCGACGCGGCGACGTCCGCGGATCTGCTGGTGATCGCGGTGAAACCGCACGATGTCGACGCGGTGCTGACCCAGCTGGGCAAGGCCGAACTGGACAACGACCGCGATCAGGTCCTGGTGTCGCTGGCCGCCGGCGTGCCGACCGCCCGGCTCGAGTCCAAGATGCCCGCGGGCTTCCCGGTCGTGCGCGTCATGTCCAACACGCCGATGCTGGTCGGTCAGGGGATGAGCGTGCTGGCCTCGGGCCGGTACGCCAAGCCCGAGCAGTTGCAGCAGGTCAGTGAGGTGCTGGAGGCGGTCGGCAAGGTAGTGACCGTGCCGGAGTCGCAGATGGACGCGGTGACCGCGGTGTCCGGCTCGGGCCCGGCGTACTTCTTCCTGGTCGTCGAGGCCATGGTGGAGGCGGGAGTCGGTCTCGGCCTGAGCCGTGACGTGGCGAGCCAGCTCGTCGGCCAGACCATGCTGGGCTCGGCCGCCCTGCTGGAAGAGTCGGGACAGGACGCCGCGGAGTTGCGCGCGGCAGTCACCTCGCCGGCCGGCACCACCGCGGCCGCGGTGCGCGAACTCGAGCGCGGCGGCGTGCGCTCGGCGTTCTGGGAGGCGCTGCATGCCGCCAAGCGACGCTCCGTAGAACAGGGATCGACCGGGGAGTAGCGCGCAAACGACACTGTTATCTCCCACCCGTCGCAGTAATCCCACTGGTCCCGCTAAGCTTCAAGGAGCACGTGCGTGTCTGTTCCGCCGGTGGGGAAGCCGGCGGCGCGGACGTGCCGGAGGTGTCAGTGGCGCAATGATGTCTGGAAACAGCTCTGCGAGTACCGGTCCCGCTATCGGTGGAGGGACTCAGTTCCTCACCGTCGCCGAAGTGGCGAATCTGATGCGGGTCTCCAAGATGACGGTGTACCGGTTGGTGCATTCCGGTGAACTGCCCGCTGTGCGGGTGGGTCGATCGTTCCGGGTGCATGCCAAAGCCGTGCACGATTATCTGCAGACGTCCTACTTCGACGCGGGGTAGGGCGGCCGCTCGGGCCCCAACCGTTCCGGCGACAGCCGGAATGGCGGGCTCGGCGACCCTGTAGACGGGCCGACCGCCCGGTGATCCCCGTTTCGTTCGCCGAGGGTTGGCCCGGTAACATGGACCATCGTCGTGTTCGCCAGCCGAAGTGCTGGTCCCGGCCGGGCGGACACGGGCGTACGTGAACCGGCGTGCGCGCCGAGGAGAGAAAGAACGCGAGGAACAGCCCTATGGGTTCTGTGATCAAGAAGCGCCGCAAGCGCATGTCGAAGAAGAAGCACCGCAAGCTGCTCCGCCGCACTCGGGTGCAGCGTCGCAAACTCGGCAAGTAACGCTGCGGTAGCCGAAAGCCCGTCACCCGCCGTGGTGGCGGGTTTTCGTATTTCATCGTAAGAAGGAAGTTAAACCCGGCTGAGCTGCTCTCGGCAGCGGCTACTCTGGAACGCGGAATCGGCGGTATGGGGGCTGCACAGGTGGGATCCGGCGTGGCTACGAACGTGCGAGACGGGCATACGCCCAAGGTGGTGCTGGTGACCGGCGCGAGCCGGTTCTTCGGCGGCAATGTCGTCGCGCGCCTGGCTGCCGACCCCACGGTCGAACGCATCATCGCCGTCGACGCCCGCACGCCCGGCCGGGAGTTGCTGCGCCGGATGGGCCGGGCCGAATTCGTCCGCGCCGATATTCGAAATCCGTTGATCCGCAAGGTGTTCGACCGCAACGAGGTCGACACGGTGGTGCATCCGGCGGTGCTGTCGCGGCCGCCGTCCGGCGGTGGGCGCGCGGTCATGAAGGATTTCAACGTGCTCGGCACCATGCAGCTGTTCGCGGTCTGCCAGAAGTCGCCGAGTGTGCGGCGGGTGGTGGTGCGCTCGTCGTCGGCGGTATACGGCTGTAGCGCGAAAGACCCGGCGAAATTCACCGAGGAAATGAGCGCGCGCACGCCGCCGCGCGGGTGGTTCGCCCGCGACATGATCGAAGTGGAAGGTTTCGTGCGCGGCCTGGCGCGCCGCCGGCCGGATATCGCCGCGTCCATTCTGCGTTTTCCGCCGATTGTCGGCCCGCGGCTGGCGCACCGGGGCGTGCAGTATTTCCGTTCCCCGGTCACGCCGACGATCCTCGGCCGCGACCCGCGCATCCAACTGCTGCACGAGGAGGACGCGATAGCCGCGCTGACCCATGCGGCGCTGGCCGCGCCGGGCGGCACCTTCAACGTGGCGGGCGACGGGGCGCTGGTGCTGTCGCAGGCCGTCCGCCGGGCCGGTCGCATCGAGCTGCCGGTCCCGTTCGCGCTGTTCCGCAGCGTGGGCCGCTCGTTCATGGGCCCGGTGATGCGGGAATTCACGAGTGAACAGATCGACTACTTCCATTTCGGCTGCGGACTGGACACCACCCGGATGCGCACCGAACTCGGATACCAGCCGCGCTGGACGACAGTGCAGGCATTCGACGATTTCGTCGGGGGCGCAGCGTTGCGGCCCGTCATAGATCCACGCTGGATCGACGCTGCAGAGACGAAACTTCTCGGCCTGGTCGGGGCCGGAGCGGGAGCACACCAATGAATGACGTGGCCAAGGTAATTCAGCTGCACGATGTGGACTTCGAGGCGCGCCATCGCGCGCCCGCGCGCCGCTGGCCGGGTGAATCGGCGCCGAGTCCGGTCACGTCGCTGACCGAACGGCTCGCCGAGGCGGGTCCGCGGCCCCCGCGCACGCTGGGCGACATGGTGCGCGGCGCCGTCACCGACGGCATTCGCGGTACCGCCGATTTCGCCCGCCGCCGCCTCACCGGCGACTATCAGGTCGACGAGTTCGGGCTCGACGAGCACCTGCTGGAGTCGGTGGTGCTGCCCGCGCTGCGGCCACTGTCGGAGCTGTGGTTCCGGGTGCAGGTCTCCGGCATCGAGAATCTGCCCGAGTCGGGCGGGGCGCTCATCGTGTCCAATCACGCCGGCGTGGTGCCGATCGACGGCCTGATGCTGCAGCTGGCGGTGCACGACCGGCATCCGAAACAGCGGGCGCTGCGGCTGCTGGCCGCCGACCTGATCTTCGAGCTGCCGGTGCTGGGCGGCCTGGCCCGCAAGGCCGGTCACACCCTGGCCTGCCCCTCCGACGCGGAGCGGCTGCTGCGCGCGGGCGAGCTGGCGGGTGTGTTCCCCGAGGGTTTCAAGGGCATCGGCAAGCCGTACTCCGAGCGCTACAAGCTACAGCGGTTCGGGCGCGGGGGTTTCGTGTCGGCGGCGGTCAAGACGGGCGTGCCGATCATTCCGTGCTCGATCGTCGGCTCGGAGGAGATCTACCCGAAGCTCGCCGACCTCAAGCCGCTCGCCCGCCTGCTCGGCCTGCCGTACTTCCCGGTGACCCCGCTGTTCCCGCACCTCGGCGTGCTCGGCGCCCTCCCGCTGCCGTCGAAGTGGTACATCGAGTTCGGCACGCCGATCACCACCACCGCCTACGAACCCGAGGCCGCCGACGACCCGATGACCATGTTCGAGGTCACCGACCAGGTCCGCGAAACCATCCAGCAGACGCTCTACAAACTGCTCATGAAGCGCCGCAATCCCTTTACGGGATAAGTATTTTGGCCTTCGCGCCGAAAACTCTTAGCAGGTGGTCATGAGCTCAAGTGGTGGCGTCGCGCTTGCGGGTGAGTACTGCCGCGGCCGCACCGCCCGCCGCGCCCAGGGCGAGGGCTGTCGGTACGCCGATCTTGGCGGCCTTGCGGCCGGTGCGGAAGTCGCGGATTTCCCAGCCGCGGTTCTTGGCTACCTCGCGGAGGTCCGAATCGGGGTTGATGGCGACCGAGGTGCCTACCAGGGAGAGCATGGGGACGTCGTTGTGGCTGTCGGAGTAGGCGGTGCAGCGCTTGAGGTTCAGGCCCTCGCGGATGGCCAGCGTGCGGACCGCGTGGGCCTTGCCTAGGCCGTGCAGGATGTCGCCGACCAGGCGGCCGGTGAAGACGCCGTCCACGCTCTCGGCGACGGTGCCCAGCGCGCCGGTGAGGCCGAGGCGCTTCGCGATCACCTGGGCCAGCTCCACGGGGGTGGCCGTTACCAGCCACACCTGCTGCCCGGCGTCCAGGTGCATCTGTGCCAGCGCGCGGGTGCCCGGCCAGATCTTGTCGGCGATGATCTCGTCGTAGATCTCCTCGCCGAGCGCGGCGAGTTCGGCAGTGGAGCGGCCCGCGATGAACGACAGCGCCTTCTCCTTGCCGCTGACCATGTCGCCCGCGTTCTCCTTGCCGGTGACCCGGAACTTCACCTGCTTCCAGGCGATGTCGACCAGGTCCGAACTCTTGAAGTACTTGCGGGCGGCCAGGCCGCGGGCGAAGTGCACGATCGACGCGCCCTGCACCATGGTGTTGTCGACGTCGAAGAACGCCGCCGCGGTCAGATCCCGCGGTACCTCCGAATCCGGTTCCGCCACACCGGCTTCCAGCTCGGCGTCGTGCAGCGCGAGGGCGGCGTCGGCACTGGCCTCACCGGCCAGGTTGGCGCGCACCTCCTCCTCGCTCGGCCCGAACGGGCTGCGCGCGATGCGAGTGAGCTGATCGGACAGGCCCTGGCTCCAGCGTGCCGGGAATTCGCCGAATCTACCCGCGATGAAGCCCGTCCTCGCATCCTTCGATCGTTCCGGCACCAGTACCTCCGCCCGTCAACGCGAACACCCCAACCCTAACTGGTTTTAATGGCGCCGCCTTCGGCGTCGCGGGTTTGCGGCGCCCTGTGGCTCGGTTTTCAGCGACCACCGCTTGCTCCTTCGTCGCGGCGCGGCGGCCACTGAAAACCGAGCCGCGCCGCAAACCTTGGGAGTTGGCGTGGTTGCGGGATTGAATGGGGGCATGGGCGACTCCACGCATTCGGTGACGTTGTTGACTCGGGCGGGGTGTGGGATGTGCACCGTCGCGCTGGAGCAGTTGCGGGTGATCTGCGGCGATTTCGGGATCGAGCCGGGGACGGTGGACGTGGACGAGGCCGCGGCGAGCGATCCGGGGCTGCGGGCCGAATACGGCGATCGGCTGCCGGTAGTGTTGCTCGACGGGCGCGAACACAGTTATTTCGACGTCGACGAGACGCGCCTGCGGGCGGATCTGCGCCGCTGAGCACGCCGCCCGGCGCGTTGTGTGGAAACTCACCGCCGACTGCGGGTTGAATGGGGCGGCACGGCCCGACCTCGAGTGACCGAATTCACCGACTTTGTGCAGGGCTTCACAAGCAGTTACGGTGGTGACACGCGAACCGACTGCGACAGGCAGCGGAAGCACCCGAACCCCGACATACCGATACCGGCACCCTCCGGCGTCGGCGGTGCACAGCGAACCGGACACCTATCCCCGGCCGGACGAGGAGCCGAACGACGTGACAGAGCAGCATGAGGCGCCAGGCGGCGTCTCCGGCAGGGCTCTGCAGAAGGACATCCCGCAGGCGACCGTGGCTCGGCTGGCAACCTATCTCCGGGTGCTCGCCCTGCTCGCCGACGAGGGTGTGCTCATCGTATCGAGTGAAGAACTGGCTGTCGCGGCGGGTGTCGGTTCCGCGAAGTTACGCAAGGATCTGTCGTTCCTCGGCCCCAACGGTGTTCGCGGCGTCGGCTACGACGTGGCCAAGCTGCGCGCCCGCGTCGAGGATGTACTCGGGCTGTCCGAGGGGCACCGCGTGATCCTGGTCGGCGCGGGGAATCTGGGCCGCGCACTGGTCGGCTACGGCGGGTTCCGGCGGCGTGGATTCAGCATGGTCGGCATCTTCGATTCCGCTCCGGCGATCATCGGCGAGCAGGTCAGCGGGCTGATCGTGCGCGATGTCGCGGAACTGCACAGCGCCGTCGCCGAACTCGCGCCGACCATCGCGGTCATCACGGTGCCGGACGCGGCCGCGCAGGCGGTCTGCGACGATCTGGTCGCCGCGGGTGTGCAATGCATCCTCAGCTTCTCGCCGACGGCGCTGGACGCACCGTCGTCGGTCGAGGTCCGCCGGGTCGATCTCGCCGTCGAGATGCAGATGCTGTCGTTCGAACGGGCGCGCAGTGCGGAGGCGGACACACCGGACGAGGCGCACAGCGTGGCCGCGGGCGAAACCGTGACCGCGGTGTCCACTCCGATCGGCCGCCGGGTGGCGGACCGGTCGCACGCGGGCATCAAGCATTCGGCAACGGAGCCAAACAGCAAGGGATCGGTGGTGGCACCATGAGCGTGCTTCTGGTCGGTATTTCGCATCGCAGCGCGCCCGTCGCGGTGCTGGAGAAGGTTGCTGTCACCGAGGACGACCGGCCCAAGCTGACCGATCGCATGCTCGCCTCACAGCACGTGTCCGAGGCGATGATCGTCTCCACCTGCAACCGCGTCGAGGTCTACGCCGTGGTCGACGCCTTCCACGGCGGTCTGGCCGAGGTCGGTGATCTGCTGGCCAAGCACTCCGGTCTACCGCTGCCGGAACTGACCCGGCACGCCTACGTGCGCTACAGCGAGGCCGCCGCCGAGCATCTGTTCGCGGTCGCCAGCGGCCTGGATTCGATGGTGGTCGGCGAGCAACAGGTGCTCAGCCAGATCCGCGCCGCCTACGCCGCCGCCGACGCGCAGCAGGCGGCCGGTCGCACCCTGCACGAACTGGCCCAGCACGCGCTGCGGGTCGGCAAGCGGGTGCACTCCGAGACGGGAATCGACCGGGCGGGCGCCTCGGTGGTGTCGGTCGCGCTGGACCGGGCCCGGGCGGTGCTCGGCACGCTCGATGATCGGGCGGCCGTGGTGATCGGCGCGGGCGCGATGGGCGGTCTCGCGGTGGCGCATCTCGCGCGTGCCGGGGTCGGGCACATCACCGTGGTCAACCGGACGCTGGAACGCGCGCAGCGGCTGGCGCACACCGCCGCGACCATGCACGAGGCCTCCGCGTCGGCGTCGGATCTGTCCGGGCTCGTCCCCGCGCTGGCCGATGCCGACATCGTGATCACGAGCACGGGCGCGGTCGGATCGGTGGTGACGCTGGCCGACGCGCACCGGGCCCTGAACTCCGCCCGGGTCGACCACCAGATGGTGATCTGCGACCTGGGCCTGCCGCGCGATGTGGACCCGGCGGTCGCGGGCCTGCCCGACGTGACCGTGATCGACATGGAGACATTGCAGCGCGACCCGGCCGCGGGCGCGGCCGCCGACGACACCAGCGCGGCCCGCGCGATCGTCGCCGAGGAACTCTCCAAATACCTGGCCGGTCAGCGGATGGCCGAGGTGACGCCGACCGTGGCGGCGCTGCGGCAGCGGGCCGCCGACGTGGTCGAGGCCGAACTGCTGCGGCTGGAGTCGAAGCTGCCCGGCCTGGCCGACCCGGACCGCGAAGAGGTGGCCCGGACCGTGCGCCGGGTGGTCGACAAGCTGCTGCACGCGCCGACGGTGCGTGTCAAACAGCTGGCTTCCACACCGGGCGGCGATTCCTACGCCGAGGCCCTGCGCGAACTGTTCGAACTCAAGCCCGGTGCGGCGCAGGCCGTCGCGGCGCCGATGGAGATCGGGGCGCTGGGCGAATTGGCCGACGATTTCACCACCGGCCAGGCCGGCGACGGACAGGGGCCGGCGGCATGACCGAAACCACCACTATGACCGGGGAAATCGTGACCGACGCAGCGTTGCAGGAGCACGATATGACCACACGGGGCACGGCCGCGGCGCCGTGGCGCATCGGTACTCGCGGCAGCCACCTGGCACTCACCCAGGCCGGTACGGTCCGTGACGCGCTGATCGCCGCCGGGCAGTACGCGGAACTCGTCGTCGTGAAGACCGCCGGCGACAAGTCCTCCGATCCGGTGGAGAAGATCGGTGTCGGCGTGTTCACCACCGCGTTGCGCGACGAACTGGCCATCGGCAATGTCGATATCGCGGTGCACTCGTACAAGGATCTGCCCACGGCGCCGGACCCTCGGTTCGTCATCGCCGCGATCCCGGCGCGTGAGGATCCGCGCGACGCGGTGGTCGCGCGCGACGGCCTGGTGCTCGGCGCGCTGCCGCCGGGCGCGAAGGTCGGCACCTCGGCGCCGCGCCGGATCGCGCAGCTGCGCGCGCTCGGCCTGGGACTGGAGGTACTGCCGCTGCGCGGCAATATCGACACCAGAATGCGCAAGGTGGCAGATGGCGAACTCGACGCCGTGATCCTCGCCCGCGCCGGACTGGCCCGCGTCGGCCGTCTCGGCGAGGTCACCGAGGCGCTGGAGCCGGTGCAGATGCTGCCCGCTCCCGCCCAGGGCGCGCTCGCGGTGGAATGCCGCATCGAAGACTCCGAACTCGTGACCATCCTGTCGGATCTGGACGATTCCGCCGCCCGGGCCGCGGTGCTCGCCGAGCGGTCGCTGCTCGCCGAGCTCGAGGCCGGCTGTACCGCGCCGGTCGGCGCGCTGGCCGAGGTGGTGGAGTCGATCGACGACGACGGCCGGGTGTTCGAGGAACTGTCGCTGCGCGGTTGCGCGGCGGCCATCGATGGCTCGGATGTCATCCGGGCCTCCGCGGTCGGCTCGCTCGCACAGGCCGAGCAGCTGGGCCGTTCGTTGGCGCGTGAACTTTTGGAGCTGGGGGCACGCGACTTGCTCAGCGCCGATGACAGCGCCTCTTCAGACCTCAGTAATCCCAGCCCAATGGAGAACAACCAATGAGCGAGCGCAGCGAGCGAATGATCAGCGCGGCGCCTTCGGGCATGCCGGCACCGAGCGCCAGCGAGGTGCGGGCATGAGTCGAGCCACGAAGAAGCACCCGGGCCGGATCCTGTTCGTGGGTTCGGGCCCCGGCGACCCGGCGCTGCTCACCGTGCGGGCCCGCGAGGTGCTCGGGCGTGCGACGCTGGCCTTCACCGACCCCGACGTCGACAAGGGCGTGTCCGCCCTGGTCGGCGCCGTGGTGGAGCCGGGCCCCGACGGCGAGCCCACGGTCGACGTGCGCCCGGCGCTCGGCGAGCCGGCGGAGGTCGCCAAGACCCTGATCGCCGAGGCGCGCAACGGCCACGACGTGGTGCGGCTGGTCTCCGGCGACCCGCTGACCACCGATTCGGTGATCGCCGAGGTCAATGCCGTCACCCGCTCGCACGTGATGTTCGAGGTGCTGCCCGGTCTGCCGTCGGGCACCACCGTCCCGGCCTACGCCGGTATCGCGCTGGGTTCCACGCACACCGAGGTGGACGTACGCGGTGAGGTGGATTGGGCCGCGGTCGCGGGCGCGCCCGGGCCGCTGGTGCTGCACGCCACCTCCGGCCACCTGGCCGAGACGGCGAGCGCGCTGGTCGAGCACGGCATGGCCCCGCAGACCCCGGTCGCGGTCACCGTGCGCGGCACCACCCGGCAGCAGCGCACCATCGAGGCGACGCTGGCCACGCTGAACTCCGCCGCCTCGGAGCTGGTCGGGCCGCTGGTGGTCACGGTCGGCAAGGAGGTCGAGAAGCGCGCCAAGATGTCGTGGTGGGAGTCGCGGGCGCTGTACGGCTGGACGGTGCTCGTGCCGCGCACCAAGGAACAGGCCGGTGAGATGAGCGAGAAGCTCGTCATGCACGGAGCCATCCCCATGGAGGTGCCGACCATCGCCGTGGAGCCGCCGCGCAGCCCCGCGCAGATGGAGCGCGCGGTCAAGGGCTTGGTCGACGGCCGCTACCAGTGGGTGGTCTTCACCTCCACCAACGCGGTGCGCGCGGTGTGGGAGAAGTTCGGCGAATTCGGCCTGGACGCCCGCGCCTTCTCCGGTGTGAAAATCGCCTGTGTCGGCGAGGCCACCGCGGACAAGGTGCGCTCCTTCGGCATCAACCCGGAGTTGGTGCCGAGCGGCGAACAGTCCTCCGAGGGCCTGCTCGCCGACTTCCCGCCCTACGACGACGTATTCGACCCGGTCAACCGCGTGCTGCTGCCGCGCGCCGACATCGCCACCGAAACCCTGGCCGAGGGTCTGCGCGACCGCGGCTGGGAGATCGATGACGTGACCGCGTACCGGACGGTGCGTGCCTCGCCGCCGCCGGCCGAGACCCGCGAGATGATCAAGACCGGTGGTTTCGACGCCGTGCTGTTCACCTCCTCCTCGACGGTGCGGAACCTGGTCGGTATCGCCGGCAAGCCCCACGCGCGGACCATCGTCGCCTGCATCGGCCCGAAGACCGCCGAAACGGCCATCGAATTCGGCCTCCGCGTAGACGTCCAGCCGGAGATAGCCCAGGTCGGCCCCCTGGTGGACGCCCTCGCCGAACACGCCGCCCACCTCCGCGCCGAGGGCCTCCTCCCCCCACCCCGCAAAAAGAGCCGCCGCAGCCGCTAGCAGCATGCCGGTGCCCAAGCCGGGCACCGGCACCCCAGCCGCCTACGGCATACCCCCGTCATGCGCGCACACCACATCGCGCGGCGCACCTTCTACATCCCGGCGCGACACAGGGATGTGGTGCACCTTCTACCCGGCGTGCTTTGGCCGGGTCAGCGGCGGGCGCGCATGAGGTCGCGGACGAGGCGGCAGGTTTTGTCCGAGGGTGGGTGGAGGCCGACGAGTTGGGCTGTGCGGCGGATGGTTTCGTTGTCGGCCAGGCTCGCTCGGTAGATGCCGGAGTCGAGCAGGGCGATGGACAGGCGCATCGCCTTCAGCCGGCGATTGTGGGTGACGTACCACGACCGCGGGCGGCCGGGCGGCAGCCGCCGCTTCACCAGCGGGACATAGGGCCTATCGATGATCGTCGGTGCGGTAGCGGGCACGAGATCCTCCCCTCGCTATCGGAGACCCTGATCGGATCTCTTCGAACACATCTTCGATTCTACCGTGCCCCACCGACAAAAACGCGTGGCCGCAAGGGTTTTCACGATCGTTTCCCGGCCGCGGCATCGGTCGCCGGGAAGTGCCGGAGGCGCTCGCGACAGGCTCCGGAGCGGGGCGTATCGTGCGATTCATGACCGGAATGGACCGCCCGCGGCGGTTGCGGCGGACTCCTGCCCTGCGCCGTCTCGTCGCCGAAACCACCTTGGCGCCAAGGCATCTGGTGCTGCCGATGTTCGTCGCCGACGGCCTGTCGGAGCCGCGCGAGATCGGCTCGATGCCCGGCGTGTACCAGCATTCGATGGATTCGCTGCGCAAGGCGGCGGTCGAGGCCGTCACCGCCGGTGTCGGCGGGCTGATGCTGTTCGGGGTGCCACGCCCGGAGGACAAGGACCCGTCCGGCAGCCAGGCCAGCGCCCCGGAGGGCATTCTCAACCGCGGCCTGCGCGCCCTCGCCGAAGAGGTCGGCGATTCGACGGTCGTCATGGCCGACACCTGCCTGGACGAATTCACCGACCACGGCCACTGCGGCGTGCTGTCCGCCGACGGCGCCGTCGACAACGACGCCACCCTCACCCGCTACGTGGAAATGGCGCTGGCACAGGCCGAGGCGGGCGCCGACCTGCTCGGCACCAGCGGCATGATGGACGGCCAGGTCGGCGCCATCCGTGCGGGATTGGATGCCGCGGGCCGCACCGACACCGGCATCCTGGCCTACGCCGCGAAGTACTCCTCGGCGTTCTACGGCCCGTTCCGCGAGGCCGTCGCCTCCTCGCTGCAGGGCGACCGCCGCACCTATCAGCAGGACCCGGCCAACCGCCGCGAATCGATCCGCGAACTGGAGCTGGACCTCGCCGAGGGCGCCGACATCGTGATGGTCAAGCCCGCCATGTCGTACCTGGACATCCTGCGCGAGGTCGCCGATCACTCGACCGTGCCGGTGGCCGCCTACCAGATCTCCGGCGAGTACGCGATGATCACCGCCGCCGCCGAGCGCGGCTGGATCGACCGCCGCGCCGCCGTGCTGGAGTCGTTGCTGGGTATCCGCCGGGCCGGCGCGGACTTCGTGCTCACCTACTGGGCGACCGAGGCCGCGCACTGGCTGTCGTGAATCAGTGGAGTCCGCCGGGGCGCCCGGGGCCCGTACCGGCGCCGACGGATGTCCGTACCGCCTGTCAGCTGTGGTGGGCCGTCGTCGCGCTCGGCATCGTGCGATTGATCGCGAGTGCGCTGGACCGGTTCACCGGCCGGGAAAAGCTGGCGCGGGAGCTGTTCGACCAGGTGCGCGAGCAGCAGCCGCAGGCGACGTTCGCGCAGGTCGAGCTGATCGTGTCGGTCATGCAGGTACTGATCGTGGTGTTCGGCCTGGCCTTCGCGATCGGCGCGCTGGCGATCGTGCACCAGCTGGGCCGCGGCAAGCTGTGGGCGCGGACGCTGCTGGATATCGCGGCCGTCGTGCTGGTCTTCGGCGCGGTTGGGGCGATGATCGGGCTCGGTGCGGTCGGCGGGGTGGGCCCGCTGCTCACGGGGGCCGCGGCGATCCTGCAGGCGGTGCTCGCGGGTGGTGCGCTGTTCCTTTGCCGCAGAACCGAATCCGATGCCTTCTTCCGCCTCGGCGGCCGCTAGAAGATACGCGGAATTTGTTACGGACGGACCAGGATGTATCGTGAGGGCAGTCACAGAGGATTTGGGAACCGGATGTCGTTGCTCGGGCGTTGTTCTCGGGATCGCGTTATGCGATGCGCTCCGGTGGAGCGGAGGCATTGATGCGAGTGGTGATTCAGCAGCCGCAGAGCCTTCGGCGAGATGTACTGGTACTGAGCCTGTTGATCCTGTTCGGTCTGCTCACCCTCGCCGTATTGCTGCTCCCGGGAGCAGTCGGCTGATTCTCCCCGCATGAACGACGCCCAAACCGCGCCCACGGTGCTGTTCGCGGAGCCCGGCGCCCGCTGGCGCACGATCGCCTACGGGCCGGTGCTATGCCTGATCATCCTGTTGCTGGAGGTCGGGCTGGGTTCGCAGGTGCACTGGTTCGGGCTGGCGTTCTGCGCCGCGCTGCTGGCCGGGTTCGTGTGGTTGCAGGTGGTGGCGGGCCGTCGGCACGTCAGCGTCGAACTCACCGGCGACACCCTGCGCGACGGCACCGAGACGCTCCCGCTGCGCCGCATCGCCGCGGTGCTGCCCGAACCCGACGACGAGTCCTGGGACGAGGAGGACTGGCAGTCGGCCCGCGCCCTCGGCGAACTCAACGGCGTGCCTCGCCGCCGCAAAGCCATCGGCCTGAAACTGGACGACGGCTCCCTCGTCCAAGCCTGGGCCCGCGACCACCGCCGACTCCGCGCGGAACTCACCACCGCGCTGCAACCGGCCGATCCCGAGCCGGACCAGGGCGCGAAGCCCGGCGCAGGTTCCGAACCGGGGGATACCGAGCAGCCCGAAGCCGGGTGAAAACCTGGTGACACGCCCTGAATCGAGTTCGAACACGAAACCGAGGAGGACGCTGGTGATGCGGCGGGTGTGGATCGTCGTCGATTTGGTGTTGCTGGTGGTCTGTGCCGGGGCCGCGGTGCCGAGCTGGCGCAACGGAATCGACCGGACCGTGTTCGCGGCCGCGGGGGAGCAGCCCGCCTTCGAGGCCACTCGCTATTCCGGTCCCTGGCTGGGGCTGGCCGCGCTACTGGTGGCGATCGCGGGGCTGGCTGTCATCGATCTCGTCGCCCGGTGCGCGCGCTCGCGATGAGATCGCCGAACCGCTGACCGATATCGGTGTGGCGGGCCGAGTCCCTTCGTGTGTCGCCACGGCAGGCGGACAATGGTCGGCATGAAGCGCACAGACCTCGTGAAACGCATTGCCCTCACAGCGGCGGCCACGGGAGCCGTCGGCGCTGCCACCGTCGTGCCCGCCGCGGCCGCTCCCGTCGAATCCGCTACGGCAGCCCCGGCCCCGGCATCCCTGCTCGACGTTCTGCCGAATCCGCTGAACTGTTTGCTGTCCACCGGCTTCGCCGTCTTCTGCCTCGGCGTGCCGTTGTCCTAGGCGGTGCCGCGGGTTCAGTTCCAGCGCTGATAGATGTCGAGTACGCGGGGACCGCGGCTGCCGGGGGCATTGACGAAGAAGGTCACGGTGCCGTCGGGATGCTCGGCGGCCTCCATGATCACCTGCCGCAGCGAGGCGTGAATGTTGCCGTTGTCGTCGCGGTAGAGATCCGTCTCCGGATGCAGGCCCGCGCCCATCCGGCTCTGCGGCACGACCTTGGTGACCAGTGCCGGGACCGGACCGTCGGACAGCGCGGCGGTCTCGTCGTGGGACAGGGCCCACCCGAGCCGCCCCTGGTCCGGCTGGGCGACCGGGACGCCCGCCGCGGCCTGGCCCGCACCGCCGAGCGCGGCGAGACCGGTCAACAACAGGGCTGTGCTGAGCAGGATGGTGCGCATGAAATCCCTCCCGGCCGTGGCTGAGTCGTGCCCTGAGCGTACGGAGCGGCAATCGCGCAGCGATCGATATGCGCTGAAAGTTCTTCCGGCGTGTTGCGTTTTCACTCGCCGACAAGTGCGAAAGTCCGGTTTCGGGCAAATCTTGAGGAATGTACTCGGCCGTGGTAGCGACAGGTCGGTGGTGTGCCGTGACTCACCCCACTACACCCTGTCGTCGACGGTCCGGGGCGAGGCTGCGACACTGGAGGCCGTGAGTTCATCTCCGCGCGCGACCCAGACGCCCGTGCCGGTCTCCGCCAGCCTCTTCGAACGCGCCGCCGCGATCATTCCCGGCGGCGTGAATTCGCCCGTGCGGGCCTTCAAATCCGTCGGCGGCACACCGCGATTCATCGCCTCCGCGCGCGGCAGCACACTCACCGACGCCGACGGCAACGATTACGTCGACCTGGTGTGTTCCTGGGGCCCGATGATTCTCGGCCACGCGCACCCGGCGGTGGTCGACGCGGTCCGGCGGGCGGCGACCGACGGCCTGTCGTTCGGCGCGCCGACCGAGGCGGAGATCGAACTGGCCGAGACCATCGCCGCCCGGGTCGATCCGGTGCAGCGGGTGCGGCTGGTCAACTCCGGCACCGAGGCCACCATGAGCGCGGTCCGGCTGGCGCGCGGTTACACCGGCCGCAGCAAGATCATCAAATTCTCCGGCTGCTACCACGGTCACGTGGACGCGCTGCTGGCCGACGCCGGTTCGGGCGTCGCGACGCTGGGTCTGCCGACCTCCCCGGGCGTCACCGGCGCGCAGGCCGCCGACACCATCGTGCTGCCGTACAACGACCTCGACGCGGTTGCCGCCGCCTTCGCCGAATTCCCGGACCGGATCGCCGGTGTGATCACCGAGGCGGCGGCCGGGAACATGGGTACGGTCGCGCCGCTGCCCGGTTTCAACGCGGGCCTGCGCCGGCTCACCACCGAGCACGGCGCGCTGCTGATCATGGACGAGGTGATGACCGGATTCCGGGTGAGCCCGGCCGGTTGGTACGGCGTGGAGGGCGTCGCGGGCGACCTCTACACCTTCGGCAAGGTGATGAGCGGCGGGCTACCGGCCGCGGCGTTCGGCGGCAGCGCCGACATCATGAACCGGCTGGCCCCCGACGGACCGGTGTATCAGGCGGGCACCCTCTCGGGGAATCCGGTCGCGGTGGCGGCCGGCCTGGCTTCCCTGCGCGCGGCCGACGACGCGGTGTACGCCGCGCTGGACCGCAACGCGCAGCGGCTCGGCGCGCTGCTCACCGAGGCCCTTACCGCCGCGGGCGTCGCCCACGTGGTGCAGTTCGCGGGCAATATGGTGAGCGTGTTCTTCGCCGACGAACCGGTGACCGATTACGCCGCCGCCAAAGCCAGTGCGACCTGGCGCTTTCCGGCTTTCTTCCACGCGCTGCTCGATCGCGGGGTGTACGCGCCGCCGAGCGCGTTCGAAACGTGGTTCGTCTCCGCCGCGCTCGACGAGGACGCATTCGACCGTATCGCCGCCGCCCTGCCCGCCGCCGCGGCGGCCGCGGCGGCCGCCACACCCGAAGGATCCAACGCGTGAGCGAATCCGAACAGCTCGAAACCGGCTCGGCCCCCGCCCCCTCCGCGATTTCCGACGCCGATTCCGGCGCGACGCCGGTGCTGCCCGCCCACATCGCGTCCGACACCGAGACCATCGTGCACGTCATGCGGCACGGCGAGGTGCACAACCCGAAGGGCATCCTGTACGGACGGCTGCCCGGGTTCAGCCTGTCGGTCGCGGGCCGTTCGCAGGCCACCGCCGTGGCGCGATCGCTGGCCGATCACGACATCTCCCTGGTGGTGGCCTCGCCGCTGCAACGCGCCCAGGAGACCGCCGAGCCGATCGCGGTCCAGCACGGCGTCGTCGTGCGCACCGACGACAACCTGATCGAGGCGGGCAACACCTTCGAGGGCCTGCGCGTCTCGGTCGGTGACGGCGCGCTGCGCAAGCCGCGGCACTGGTGGAAGCTGCGCGACCCGTTCACCCCGTCGTGGGGCGAGCCGTATCTGCAGATCGCGCATCGCATGCTGGCCGCGGTGAACAAGGCGCGGGTGGAGGCGGCGGGCCACGAGGCGGTGCTGGTGTCGCATCAGCTGCCGGTGTGGACACTGCGGCGATTCCTCGAGGGCAAGCGGCTGTGGCACGATCCGCGGCAGCGGCAGTGCTCGCTGGCCTCCGTGACTTCGCTTGTGTACCAGGGCGATACGCTCATCGACATCGTCTACTCCGAGCCCGCCGGGGAGTCGGATCCGCGGGTGACCGGGGCGTGAGCGGTCGGTGGCGGTCGGTGGGAGCCGTGCTGGTCGCGGGCGTGGCGCTGGTGGCCGCGCTGTCCGGCTGCTCGACCGGCACCGACGCGGTCGCCAGCGGCGGCACCTTCGACTTCGTCTCGCCGGGCGGCAAGACCGACATCTTCTACGACCCGCCCGCGGCCCGCGGCACCATCGGCAAGCTGTCCGGGCCGGATCTGCTGCACCCCGGCAAGACCATCTCGGTGGCCGACTTCCCGAATCAGGTTGTGGTACTGAACCTCTGGGGACAGTGGTGCGGTCCGTGCCGTGCGGAGGCGCCGGCGTTGGAGCAGGTCTACGAGCAGTCGAAGGCGAAGGGCGTGGCGTTTCTCGGCATCAACGTGCGTGATCCGCAGCGCGACAAGGCGCAGGATTTCGTCACCGATTTCCACGTCGGCTATCCCTCGGTCTACGACCCCGAGATGCGCACCCTGCTCGCCCTCGGGGGCAAGTTCCCCACCAGCGTCATCCCCACCACGCTGGTCCTCGACCGGCAGCACCGGGTAGCCGCGGTCTTCCTGCGTTCGCTGCTCGCCGAGGACCTGCAACCGGTCGTCGACCGCATCGCCGCGGAGGGCGCACAGTGAGATCGGGCGCCAGTTCGACGCAGGGGTGGGCGCGATGAGTGTGTATGCGGCGGTGGGGGATTCGTTCCAGCAGACCGCGGCGACCGGGCCGCTGCTACTCGCGCTCGGGGCCTGCGTGCTGGCCGGGCTGGTGTCGTTCGCGTCGCCGTGCGTGGTGCCGCTGGTACCCGGGTATCTGTCCTACCTCGCCGGGCTGGTGGGGGCCGAGGCGCCGCCGGTGACGGTGGCCGAGGCGAGCGGTAACCGGGCCGCGCTGGTCACGAAGTCCGGACGGATGCGGGTCGCGGGCGCGGCGGGACTGTTCGTGGCCGGGTTCACGGTCGTGTTCGTCCTGGCGTCGGCGACCGTGTTCGGGCTGATTCAGACCTTGAACGTCAATCGTGAACTGCTGCAACGTCTCGGCGGCGTCGTGACGATCGTGATGGGCCTGGTGTTCCTCGGTCTGATCCCGGCGCTACAGCGCGACACCCGCATGCATCCGCGGCGATTGACCGGCGTCGTGGGCGCGCCGCTGCTGGGTGCGGTGTTCGCGCTGGGCTGGACGCCGTGCCTGGGACCGACGCTGTCCGGCGTGATGGCCGTGTCCGCGGGGACCGAGGGCGCCACCGCCGCGCGGGGCGTGGTGCTGATCGTCGCGTACTGCCTGGGTCTCGGGTTGCCGTTCGTGATCTTGGCGTTCGGGTCGGCCAGTGCGCTGCGCGGGGTCGGGTGGTTGCGCCGTAATTCGCGCACCATTCAGGTGATCGGGGGGATCCTGCTCGTCGCCGTCGGTATCGCGCTGGTCACCGGTTTGTGGGACCAGTTCGTCGGGTGGGTTCGCAATGTATTCGTCTCCCAGGTGACTCTGCCGATCTGACATGACTGCAACGATCTCCCCCGCCCCCGCCTCGGCCCGCCCGCCCCGCCAGTCCCTGCCGCGCCGCGCCTTCGCGCTGTTGCGCAACACCTGGCGCGGACTCACCAGCATGCGCACCGCGCTGATGCTGCTGTTCCTGCTGGCGCTGGCGGCCATCCCCGGCGCCCTACTGCCGCAACGCAACCTGAACACGCAGAAGGTCGACAAGTACATCGCGGACCGGTCCACCCTCGGTCCGTGGATGGACCGGTTGCAGCTGTTCGACGTGTTCTCCAGCTTCTGGTTCACCGCGGTCTACGTGCTGCTGTTCGTCTCGCTGGTCGGCTGCATCGTGCCGCGAGTGTTCGACCACTACAAGGCCTGGCGCACCCCGCCGGTGCGCGCCCCGCGCAACCTCACCCGCCTGCCCCACCACTACTCGACCACCACGACGGACTCCGCCGACGACGTGATCACCAAGGCCCGCGCGGAACTTCGCGGCTGGCGGGTCGTCGAGCGTCGTGTGCAGCGGGAGGGGCGCGACGAAGCAACTCTCGCTCCTGACGTTGCCCGCACGCCCGGCGAGGAAGTGCCCTTCTCTCCTGACATTGCCCGCACGCCCGGCGAGGAAGTGCCCTTCTCTCCTGACATTGCCCGGCGCTCCACCGACGAAGTAACCCTTTCCGCGGAGAAGGGCTACTTCCGCGAACTCGGCAATATCGTCTTCCACCTGGCATTGGTCGGGTTGTTGGTGGCGATCGCGGCCGGGCGGTTGTTCGGGTACGAGGGCAGCGTCATCGTGGTCGCCGACAACGGTCCGGGTTTCTGCACCACCTCGACCGCGGCGTTCGACTCCTTCCGCGCCGGGCGGGTCAACGACGGCACGGGGCTGGCGCCGATGTGTGTGCGGGTCAAGGACTTCCGGGCCGACTACCTGCCCAACGGCCAGGCCGAGATGTTCACCGCCGACATCTCCTACCAGGCCGGGGCCGACCTCGCGAGCGACACCTGGCGCGACACCACGATCCAGGTGAACCACCCGCTGCGCGTCTCCGGCGACCGGGTGTACCTGCAGGGCCACGGGTACGCGCCCACCTTCACCGTCACCTATCCCGACGGTCGGACGCGCACCGAGACCACGCAGTGGCGCCCCGACGACGGCACGACCTTCCTTTCCAGCGGCGTCATGCGGTTCGATCCGCCCGGCGGCATGTTCGGCAGCGAGCAGGAGCGCCGCAAGCACCAGATCGCGATCGAGGGCCTGTTCGCGCCGACCGCCCTGCTCCACGGCAACCTGCTGACCTCGTCGTATCCCGCGCTGACCGACCCCGCGGTCGCCATCGACATCTACCGCGGCGAGACCGGCCTCGACACCGGCCGCGCGCAGTCGCTGTTCGCGCTGGATTCGGAGATGATCAAGCAGGGCCGATTGACCAAGGAGCAGCGGGTCAATCTGCGGCCCGGCGAATCGGCCACCCTCCCCGACGGCACCAAGGTGACCTTCGACGGCGCGAAGCAGTACGCGAATCTCCAGGTCTCGCACGATCCCGCGCAGGGCTGGGTGCTGGCTTGCGCGCTGACCATGATGGCCGGACTGCTGGTGTCGCTGCTGGTGAAGCGCCGCCGGATCTGGTTGCGCGCCTACCCCGACGACCGTCCCGATGGTGAACGACGTACCGTAGTAGAAATGGGCGGTCTGGCCCGCACCGACCAGGCGGGTTGGGGCGGCGAATTCGACCGTCTGCGAGCACGGCTGCTGGACAGCACCCCGGAGACTCCCACCGCGCGGACCGAGAGCACGAGAGAGTGACCATGACGATCGACGAAACTCTCGCCGGATACAGCAATCTCGCCTTCAAGACGGCGTGGGTCATCTACGTCCTGGTGCTCGCGATGCTGATCGTGCAGTACGCCTCGGCGCGCAGTCGCGTCACCGAGCGGGAACTCGTGAGCGTCGGCGGCGCGGGCGCGGCCGACATCCCCGCCGGGGACGGCCCGGTGCCCGGCCGAGTCGAGGCGTCGTCCGGTCGTCCCCTGCCGGAGCGGCTCGGCAATATGGCGTTCGCGGTGCTGTTCGTGGCGATCGGCCTGCATCTCGTGTCGATCGTGCTGCGCGGCTTCGCGACTCACCGCTTCCCCCTGGGGAACATGTACGAATTCATCACGATGGCCACCGCCGCGGCCGCGGTAACGGGCGTGGTGTTCATGCACGAGCGGCGCTACCGCTCGATGTGGGTCTTCCTGCTGGCGCCGGTACTGATCCTGATGTTCCTGGCCGGGCAGGTGCTGTATGCCGAAGCGGCCCCGGTGGTTCCGGCGCTGAAGTCGTACTGGCTGCCCATCCACGTGACGATCGTCAGCATCGGCAGCGGCATCTTCATGCTGTCGGGCGTGGCGAGCCTGCTGTTCCTCCTGCGGCTGCGCCAGCCCGAAGGCCAGGAGTCGAACAACATCATCGGCGCCCTGTCCCGCCGCCTCCCCGACGCCCGCGCCCTCGACCGCCTGGCCTACAAAACCACCATCGTCGGCTTCCCCCTGTTCGGCGCCGGCGTCATCCTCGGCGCCATCTGGGCCGAATCCGCCTGGGGCCGCTTCTGGGGCTGGGACCCCAAGGAAACAGTCTCCTTCATAGCCTGGGTCGTCTACGCCGCCTACCTCCACGCCCGAGCCACCTCAGGCTGGCGAGACACCAAAGCCGCCTGGATCAACGTAGCCGGCTTCGTAGCCATGCTCTTCAACCTGTTCATCATCAATATCGTGGTGAGCGGGCTGCACAGCTACGCGGGGTTGAACTGAAGTTATTTACCTAGGGATTCTGACGGCGCCTGAGAAGGCAGTTCCGGAATAGTCCAGGGTGATGCGGGCACGTCCGGCGTGCCACCGGGCGGCATACACTGTGGTCATGAGTACCACTCACGAGGAACTGGTCCGGCTGGCTGAGGCTGTGCCCGATGATCAGGTGCCGGCCGCGGCGGCGCTGTTGCGTCAGTTGGTGCGGAAGTCCGGGAGGCGCACGTTCCGTAGTGAGGGCCTCGCGTCGGCCGAACCCGATCTGGGGGAGCGAGCCAAGGAGATCGTCCGAGAGGAACTCGACCGGGATACGTCCGAGTGATCGTTGTCGATACGGGGCCGATCGTCGCTCTGGTCAATAACCGAGACAACCACCACGTAGCCTGCCGGGAACTGCTGATGAACGCCCCCGGGCCGCTTCTCGTCCCGGCGCCGGTTTTCACTGAAGCGGCTATTCTGCTCGAGCGGCGCTGCGGCCCGGCTGCCGAACTGGCGTTTCTGGAGGATGTGGCAGAAGGTGCGTACACAGTGGTCGACACGACCACCGAAGACCTCGAGCGTGTTTGCCAGCTGGTCGACAAGTACTCCGATCTGCCGCTCGGTACGGTGGATGCGTCCGTGGTCGCCGTGGCCGAACGTTTTCCGGTGACCGCCGTGGCGACGCTGGACCGCAAACACTTCTCGATCGTGCGGTCCAAGGCTGGTCAGCTGTTGCTGGTGCCGTAGCCCAACCGTGGTGAGTGGGTTGCACAGCTACGCGGGGTTGAACTAGAGCCATTTGGATGGGGGATGGGATGGGTGGTGTGTGGCCCGCTGATTGGGATGATCTGGCGCGGGGGATCGGGTGTGGGATGTGCGATTCCGAGCGGGGGGATTCGGATGAGTATGGGATCACTATTTTTCGGAGTCCGAATGTTGATGCGGCCTTGCAGCGGGCTGATATTCAGCGGGGGTACACCGTGGTGATCTGGCGGGGGCGGCATGTGAACGAGCCGTATGAGTTGTCGGACTCGGAATCGGGGGAGTACTGGCGGGGAGTCATGGTTGTCGCCGGTGCTCTGGCTAGGCATTATCGTCCGTTGAAGATGAACTATGAGACGTTGGGGAACACTCTTCCGCATCTCCATACCCATCTTCTGCCACGCTATCGGGACAATGATCCGAGGCCGGGGCTGCCGTTTCCGCTGTTGCCCCAGGAAGTGGGCGAATCGGGAATCCCCGAGGACAGGCTGCGGGCCGATGCCGAGGCGCTTCGCCGGGAACTCGGGTTCTAGCTCGTTATTCCTGGGGGTCTATGCGGAAGACGGGGCAGCGGGGGGCGGCTGCGGCGAAGGAATCGGGGTCGGGGGAGGGTACTACGCCGGTTTTGACGAAGAATTGGACGCCGTGGGGGACCTCGCGGGGGAAGGCTCGCAGGATCGGGGCGCGTTCTTCTACGGGGAGTTCGGTGAGGGTGACTCGTTGGCGGCGGCGGCCTTTGGCCAGTTCGCCCCAGCCTGCGGCGCGGGCGTTCTTCACCCAGTCCGCGTGTTCGAAACCTCCGACGACGTAGGTGTTCCCGTCCACGGTCAAGGGAGAGACCGGGGTGGTGCGCAGTTCGCCGGACTTGCGGCCCGGGACCGAGAGGACGTGCATGGTGCCGAGGGCCAGGCCTGCTCGCTGTAGCGCGACGATCACCTTGTTGAACGGCTTGAGGCGGCGGCGTATCCGGTCGATGTCGGTCTTGCTCATGATCTTTTCTCCTCTTGTGCTGGGCTGGAAGGGCTTTCGGGTTCCGGCCACGCGACGTGGCCGTGTTCGATGTCGGCGACGGTCTGCCGCAGCCAGCCGATTTCGCAGTCGCGCATGCGTTGGAGATATTCGGTCTCCAGCAGCACCACGCGTGGCAGATCCGGTGCGGCGGTAGCGAGTTCACGCGCCGCCCGCTCCGACTCGGCGGCCAGGTGATCGGCTCGGCGGCGCAGCAATGCCGCCGCCTCGGCCGGGGTCAGCACCGCGAGATGTGCCAGTCCGGCGACGAAGCGGGGGAATTCGTTGATCGGCTCGCCGACGAACTCGGAGATCAACTCGCGCAGTGTTTTTCGGCCCGCCTCGGTGATGGCGTAGACCGTCCGCTCGGGGCGGGACCCGGCCCGCGACGTCTCCGTCGGAGTCAGCAGTCCGGCTCGCTCCAGCCGGGCGATGGTGTCGTAGAGCGAGCCGCCGCGCATCTTCACCGTCTCCGCGATGTGCCGCTCGCGCAGCGTCACCTTCATGTCGTACGGGTGGCGGGCCTTTTCCGCGAGCAGCGTCAGCACCGCCACGGTCAGTGGGGAACTCACGGCACGCAGTGGTCGCTCCATGCGGCCTCCGTATAGTCGAACTCGTTTAGTCGAGTTCGACTATACGTCACAGAGGTCAGCAGGACCAGGCACGTCCGTAGAATTCGGTGTCATGGGGTCGGCGGGATACGTGTGGTACGCCGCGTACGGGTCGAACCTGTTCGCGCGGCGGCTGGACTACTACCGCCGAGGCGGGAATCCGCCGGGCACCCCGCGCACCTATCCCGGATTCCGCGATCCGACGCCGCCGCGAGCGAGCCGCCCACTGACGCTGCCGGGCACGATCTACTTCGCGTGGGAGAGCCCGGTCTGGACCGGCGGCGTCGCCTTCTACGCCGCCCGGCCCGAGGCGGACTGGCCAGCGGGTGCGGCCGCACGCGGGTATCTGCTGACCTTCCAACAGTTCGAAGACCTACTGGCACAAGAGATGTACCGGACACCGGGAACCGGCCCCGGCCTCGATCTCGCCGAGTTGACCCGCGACGGCATCACCCGGCTGGGTGACGGCCGCTACGAAACCTTGCTGCACGTAACAGATTTGGACGGATTTCCGGTGCTGACCTTCACCTCGCCCTGGCAGCCGGAGACGGTCCGGTTGAACAAACCGTCTCCGCGCTACCTCGCCATGCTGGCCGCTGGCCTCCGGGAGTCCCACGGCTGGACCTCGGCCGAGATACTCACCTACCTCGCCGAACTCCCTGGCGTCCAAGGCTTCTGGCCTCGCGACGATCTATACACAGCCATCCACAACTACTGACTCACCTCGAGGACGATCTTGCCCCGGGAACGGCCCTTCTTGCTGTGCTCGAGGGCTCGGGCTGCCTCGGCCAGCGGCAGGACGGTGTCGACCGGGACGGTGAGTTTGCCCGCCTCGGCGAGGTCGGCGAGGGTGGTCAGTTCGGTGGCGGAGGGGCGTACCCAGACCACGTGCCCACCCTTCTCGCCCACGGTGCCATCGGCGACCGAAGCGATGCGGGAGCGGTCGTGCAGCAGGTCCTGGGACACGTCGATCACGCCGCTCCCGGCGAAATCGACGGCCGCGTCGATGCCTTCGGAGGACAGTTCGCGGACCCGGTCGGCCAGGCCGTCGCCGTAGGTGACCGGTTCCGCGCCGAGGGACCGCAGGAAATCGTGGTTGCGCTCGCTGGCGGTGCCGAACACCCGGGCGCCGCGCGCGACGGCTATCTGCACGGCCAGCGAGCCGACGCCGCCGGACGCCGCGTGCACCAGGACGGTCTCGCCCGGCGACAGTCCCACGCGTTCGAGCGACCGATACGCGGTGAGCCCCGCGAGCGGGAGTCCCGCGGCCTCCTGCCAGGTCAGCGCGGCCGGTCTGCGCGCCAGTGTCCGGACCGGCGCGGCCACCAGTTCGGCATAGGTGCCGTGCTGGACCTCGTCGCGGCGGACATAACCCATCACCTCGTCGCCGACCTGATACTCCGGCACGTCCGCGCCGAGCTGCTCGACCACACCGGCGACGTCCCATCCCGGGATCAGCGGGAAATGGGCATACATCATCGGATCCAGATATCCGGCGAGGACCTTCCAGTCGACCGGATTGACCCCGGCCGCCTTGACCCGAATCAGTACTTGATCCGGCCCCACCTTGGGAGCTGGAAGTTCGCCGAGCGTCAGAACATCGGGATCACCGTAGCTGTTCGCAAAGATCGCTTCCATATCCGCAGCCTACGCCGCAAGGTAGCTACTCCCAGGTCGCGCAGCTGCGCCAGGTAATGGATCGGTGGGCAGCCGGCGGTGAGCGGGGTGAAATTCGGTGGATCGTGAGTGCGGGTGGTCGATAGCGTCCCGGGACATGGCGTATGAGAATCCGCTGGCCTACGCACTGGGGTTGGAAGGGCTCGCGTTGTTGCGGGCGTTCGCGGGGGAGTACGGGCGGGAGTTCACCGAGGCTCGGGTCGCGGAGGTTCGGCGGTTGCTCGCCGAGGGCGGGCTCGGTGACGGTGTTGCGGTGGAATACGTGAATACCGTGGAGGGCTACGGGATTTGGGCCGAGAGCTACGACGGACCGAACCCCGCGTTCGGGTTCGACGAGCCGATGGTCCGCGATCTCGCGGCAGGCCTCCCACCGGGCGCCGCCGTCGACGCGGCGTGCGGTACGGGCCGGGTCGCGGCCGTGCTGGCCGAATGCGGGCACCGGGTACTCGGCGTGGACAGCTCGCCGGAAATGCTCGACTATGCCCGAAAGCGACTGCCGGACAGCGATTTCCGTCTCGGCGACCTGGAACGATTGCCGGTCGCGGACGCCTCCGTCGACGTGCTGACCTGTTCGCTCGCGCTGTCGCACGTGCCGGATCCACTCCCGGTCATGCGCGAATTCGCCCGAGTTCTCCGGCCGGGCGGGCACGCGCTGATCGCCGACGTGCACCCCGAACAGGTGGCCCGCACCCACCTGCCCACCGTGCGCCGCCCCGACGGTACGGCCGCCCGCCTGCGCTCCTACCCGCACCGCGTCGGCGACCAACTGCGCGCCGCCCTCGCCGCGGGCTTCACCGTCCAACGCTGCGAGGAGCCCGTAATGCCGCCGCCCCCAACCACTTCCGAGCCCAGTACCGACCCGGGCCCCTGGGAAGTCTGGCCCTGGTCACTCGCCGGCCTGGTCCCCGAAGCGGCACGCGCCGCCGCGGCCGGAGTCCCCGCGGTGATCCTCTGGCAGCTCCGCAAAAACGAGCCCTGAGCACGGGGTCAATACGCGGGACGCGTCATTCGACCGCCTGCCGGGACGGGAGGGTCGCGCAGGAGGCGTGCAGGGCGGCGCGGGCGGCCGCGACGACGGGGTGGGAACCGGTGCCGCGGCGGTAGGCGAGGCGGGTGCGGCGACGGGTCGACAGGGGGACGAGCGCGACACCGCTGGGGATGTTCAGCGCACCCAGCTCCGGCACCAGCGCTACCCCCTGCCCGGCGGCGACCAGCGCGAGGACCGTGCCGAAATCATCGGCATGATGACGGATGTGCGGCGTGAAACCCGCTGCCTCGCAGGCACGTACGGTCATCAGGTGGCACAGCGTGCCGGGCATCCCGGCGATCCAGAGGGAATCGCGGTGCTCGGCAAGGGGTTCGGGCGCCGGGGCGGCCAGGTAGATCGTCTCCTCCAGGAAAGGCTCGGTGTCCAAACCGGTTTCGGGAGTGGTGGGCACGTAGTCGTACTCCTGGACCAGCGCGATATCGAGTGACTCCGCCCGCAGCGCCGCGGGCGCGTTCACCGGATCCAGTTCGGACACGAGCAGTTCCAGGCCGGGATGGTCGCGGCTCAGCGCGACGAGCGCCGGTGACAGGATCGTCCGCACGGCCGTCGGGAAGGCCCCGATGCGCAGCGTGCCCGTGAGTTCCGTGCGGCCGGTGGCGAGTTCGGCGGACGCCTGCTCCAGCACCGCGAGGATGGTCTCGGCGTGGTCGGCCAACCGGACCGCGGCGGGGGTGAGCCGGACGCTGCGCCCGGTCCGCTCGAGCAGCGGCACCCCGGCCTCCTTCTCGAGCGCCGCCAGCTGTTGCGATATCGCCGACGGCGTGTAGGCGAGCGCCTGCGCGACGGCGGCGATGGTGCCGCGTTGGGCCAGCTCACGCAGCAGTCGCAGGCGTCGGACATCGAGCATAACTTCAGCTTAACCTTGCTTGCAGAAACGTGTAATGGACGTGAAGCGTGGTGGCGACGAGGCTGGGGGCATGACATTCACCGGCCTGTTCGTCCCGTTGATCACGCCGTTCACCGCCACCGGCGAGCTGGCGGCCGAGGCACTGGAGGGACTGGCTCACGACGCGCTGGACGCGGGCGCATCCGGAATCGTCGCGCTGGGCACCACGGGTGAACCCGCGACCCTGACCGCCGACGAGCGCCGCCGCGTCGTCGACATCTGTGCCGCTGTGTGCAGGCAACGACAGGCGCCCCTGGTGGTGGGCACCGGATCGAATTCGACCGCCGACTCGACACACGCGCTGGCCGACCTGGCGCCGGGCGTCTCCGCCGTGCTGGCCGTCGTCCCGTACTACACCCGGCCCTCGGAAGCCGGTGTGGTGGAACACTTCCGGCGGTTGGCCGCCGCGAGCCCGGTGCCGGTGCTGATCTACAACATCCCGTACCGCACCGGCTGCCAACTCGGCGTCGAAACGCTGTGCCGCCTGGCCGAACTCCCCGGCGTCGCCGGATTCAAGCACGCGGTCGGCGCGATCGATGCCACCACGATCGCATTCATGAGCCGCTGCCCCGCCGATGTGGCCGTGCTGATCGGGGACGATCTCTACGCCGCTCCGATGCTCGCGCTGGGCGCGGCCGGAGCCATCCTGGCCAGCGCCAACGTCGCGACGAGAGCGTATGTGGATATGACCGCCGCATGGCGGGACGGCCCGATCGAACGCGCCCGGCACCTCGGCAATCTGCTGGCGCCGCTGGTGGAAGCCCTTTTCGCCGAACCCAATCCGGTGGTGATGAAGGGTGTGCTGACCGCGCAGGGCCGCATTCCGAGTCCGGCCGTGCGGCTGCCGCTGCTGCCGGCGTCCGACGCGGCGGTCGCCGCGGCCCTCGGCGCGCTGGAACTCAGTTACACGCCGAGGGTGTGAATTACGCGCGACGAATGAGAATCAGCGATCGTTTCCAGGATCGCCGTCGTGATGTGGTCGAGAGATACGCCAGAGAAAATCGGGGTCGTCGTCCGGTCCGATGATTCGATTCCGTTGCGCCGGGCCGGCACCGAGTCGCCGCGAACGCTCCGGCCCGAACGCCTTCCAGCACAGCACCGCGACAGCTACGACCGCGATGAGTGCCAACAGGTACGCCACGTCACTCACCTCCTGTCATCGAGGGTAATCCGTGTCCGTACCTGCGGCACCGCAGACACCGGAAACTGGGTCAGACTCGGGTCGCCTCCGTGGTCAGCGACCTGAGCAGCTGCATCACCTCGGACTCGCGGAAACGGCGGTGTCCGCCGGGAGTGCGCAACGAGCCGAGCCGCCCGGCGTGCGCCCACCGGGTGACGGTCTTCGGGTCGACGTGGAACAGTGCCGCTACCTGGCCGGGGGTCAGGAGGGCCTCCTGGCCGTTGACGGAACCCAACGTGCGGCTCGCCGCGGTGATCGCAGTCATTCGCAAACCTTTCCGTAATCGACAGATCCCTCATCAGATAGCGACATCGTTGCACCAGACCCCCCACGTACTCGAATGATCTAACTTTGGTAAAGGGGAAGTAATAGACAAATCGGATATGCGTACGGCTTGGTTGCGGATCGTTCGGCGCCGTCCAGCGAATTCGCAGCGATTACGTGCGAACCGGACACCGGGCGACTCGGTCGCGGGAACTCGTCGCCTAGGCTGGTCGCGTGAGTGACGCATCTCGACCGGACGGCGCCCCGGCCGATCCCGCTCCGGCCCCGGCGGGCCGGCGGCTGGCGCGCGATCTGGCGCTCTACACCCTGGCCCGGCTGGTGCTGGTCGCGGCCATCGCCGCCGTCATCGTGGTGCTGGCCCGGGTTCTGAACGTGGACATCCCCTTGATCGTGGCGCTGTTGTTCGCGCTGATCGTCGCCATGCCGTTGTCGCTGGTGCTTTTCAAGCGGTTGCGGGCGCGGGTGAACGAGGACATCGCGGCCGTCGACGAGAAGCGGCGCACCGACAAGGCCCAGCTGCGCGCGCGCATGCGCGGCGAGCAGCAGTAGGCCGCACTCTCTCTCCGGCACCGGGTTCCGCTGTCGGCGAACGCCTTCCCCGAAGTGTCAATTTTTGTTGACGCGCCGCGAGTGTCAACGTAAATTGACGTTCATGAGTGAAGCAACAACGCTGGCGGCCGCCGCCGGCAGTCCGGACCCCAGGGTCGGGCTGCGCGCGGTGCTCGCGCTGCGTCGGCTGCTCGAACGGCTGGAGGCGATCCAGGTGGCCAATGCCCGCGAACAGGGCTGGTCCTGGCAGACGATCGCCGACGCGCTCGAGGTCAGCCGCCAGGCGGTCCATCAGAAGTACAACCGGAGAGGCGGTATCCGCTGATGTTCGAGAAGTTCGCCAAGCCGGCCCGGCACGCGGTCGTGGTGGCACAGGAGGAGGCGCGTGAATTGCGCTCTCCGAGTATCGATGTGGAGCATGTGCTGCTGGGGCTCGCCGCGGCGCCCGATCCGGGGCTGCGAAAGGTGCTGTCCGACAACGGCATCACCGCCGACGGTCTGCGAGAGGCGTTGCGGCGCGACCACGGGGAGGACGAGTCCGGCCCCGCGGGCGAGCCGCTCGGCGAGGAGGACGCCGCCGCGCTGCGCTCCATCGGCATCGATCTCGAGGCCGTCCGGGAGAGCCTGGAGGCCACCTTCGGCGAGGACGCGCTGGAGCGGGCGATACCCGCCGAGGAACAACCGCGCCGCAGCCGGTTCCGGCTCGGCGGCAGCATGACCTTCGGCCACATCCCGTTCACCCGAGACGCCAAGAAGGTGCTGGAACTCTCGTTGCGCGAGACGATTTCGGGCGGCGCCGACCGGATCGAGGCGGGCCACGTCCTGCTCGGCCTGCTGCGCACGCCCAACGACCGGACCCGCGAACTGCTCGGCGGGGAGGACGGCATCCGCGCGCTGCGGCAGGCGGTCCACGAATTGCTGGAGCGGGCGGCCTGACGACATGCCCGGTCGCGACGTGGTCGCTACGCCCGGTGCTCGGGCGTGGCGACCATTAGCATGTCGCCATGGTCCTCTTGCTACGCCTGATCATCAACGCGGTCGCGATCTGGCTCGCCGCCGCCTGGGTCGGCGATATCGACCTGGTCAGCCCGGCCGACCAGGGCACCGGCGCGAAGATTGTGGTGGTGCTCGCCGTCGCGATCGTCTTCGGTCTGGTGAACGCCCTGGTCAAGCCGATTGTGAAGCTGCTGTCGCTGCCGCTGGTGATCGTCTCGCTGGGCCTGTTCCTGCTGGTGATCAACGCCCTGATGCTGTGGTTGACCGCGAAGATCACCGAGACCACCGACTACGGCCTGCGCGTGCACGGTTTCTGGGCGGCGGTGATCGGCGCGGTCGTCATCACCCTGGTCAACTGGATCCTCGGGATCCTGGTGCCGGACAAGGACTAGCGGCCCGGCCGGGATCAGCCGATCCCGAGCGCGAGCGCGGTCAGCACCGACCAGGCCAGCATCGCCAGCCCGGTGTCCCGCAGCGACGGGATCAGGCCCGGGCCGTTCGCCCCGCCGCGCACCGGTGTGTTGGAGCGCACGGCGAGTGGCGCCGCGAGCAGCCCGGCCAGCGCCCACGGGGTGCGGGCGACCAGCAGCAGCGACGCCACGAACGGCAGCACCAGCAATACCTGGTGCAGGGTGCGTGTCCGGGTGTCGCCGAGGCGCACGGCCAGCGTGGTCTTGCCGGTCTGCGAATCGGTCGGGATGTCGCGCAGGTTGTTGGTGACCAGCACCGCGCTGGAGAACGCGCCGACCGCCACCGCGCCGACCAGCCCCGCCCAGTCGACCTGCTCGGCCTGCACGAACTCGGTGCCCAGCACCGCGATCAGGCCGAAGAACACGAAAACCGCGATCTCGCCGAAACCGCTGTAGCCGTAGGGTTTCGCGCCGCCGGTGTAGAACCACGCCCCGGCCAGGCAGGCCGCGCCCACCAGCAGCAGCCACCAGGCGGTCGTGGCCACCAGCACCAGGCCGACGACGGCGGCGACCGACAGGCTCGCGATCGCCGCGCCGCGCACGGCGGCGGGGCTCGCCACGCCGGAACCGACCAGGCGCAGCGGTCCGACCCGCTCGTCGTCGGTGCCGCGGATGCCGTCGGAGTAGTCGTTGGCGTAGTTCACGCCGATGATCAGGGCCAGCGACACCAGCAGGCTCAGCAGCGCCTTCCACCAGACCGCGCCGTCCAGCGAGGCGGCCGCGCCGGTGCCGACCAGGACCGGGGCGATCGCGTTGGGGAGGGTGCGCGGACGGGCGCCTTCGAGCCATTGTGCAGCACTTGCCATGAGCGAAGCCTAATGTGCGGTACGGACTCGGCAACCGCGCGCGGCCGGGGCGGCGTTCCGTCCGGGGCGGTGGATACTCGCCGCATATATCGGTAGCATTATGCCGATATATCGGATTGCGGGACCGGGGTGGCGGACAATGGTGAGCATCGACCGCAGCGCCGCGTACCCGAAATTCGTTCGACCGCTCACATACGATTGCGACGGCATGCTTCCTGATCACAACGGCTCCGCGGGCGCCGGGACGACGCACACCCGGTCCGACCCGGACCGGGACGCCGGTGTGCCCGCACCGCCGGTCCGGGTGACACTGCTCGGAGAGACGGCCGTGCGGCGGACCGGCGAGCTCACCGCGATACCCGGAGCGCGAGCGCGGCTGCTGATCGCCGCGCTGGCCGTACACCCCGGCCGCAGCCGCAGCGCACAGGCCCTGATCGACGACGTCTGGGGCGATCAGCCACCCCGAGCGCCGATGAACGCGCTGCACACACAGGTCTCCCGGCTGCGTTCGGCGCTACCGGACGGGGCGCTGGAGATCGGTCCGGCCGGATACCGGCTGAGCCTGACGGAGGATGAGGTGGACCTCGGCCGCGCCGGGCAGCTGGAACGCCACGCGCGCGACCTGCTGGACACCGGCGACGCACCCGGCTGCCTGGCCGCCGTGGCGCGCGCCCGCGCGCTGTGGCGCGGCGAGCCGGGTTCGGACCTGCCCCAGGGAGTCGTGGCCGACGAGGTGCGCGAGGTCGCGGCGGCGCGCTGGGCCGCGCTGGACTCGCTGGAACTGAACGCGCGGGAGGAACTCGGCGATGTACCCGGCGCCCTCGCGATCGCGCGGCGCAACGCCGCCGCCGAGCCGCTCGACGAGCCGGCGCACGCCACCCTGATGCGTCTGCTCGCCACCGACGGCCGAGCCAACGAGGCGCTGGAAGTCTTTGCCGCACTACGCAAGCGGCTCGGTGAAGAACTCGGCGCCGACCCCGGGCCCGCCCTGATCGCGCTGAACATGGCGATCCTGCGCGGCGAGCCCTTACCGGGCGCACCGACACCGCGGGCGCCCCGTCCGGGCGCGGAGCTTACCGGCGTGCAACGGGTTTCGTCCGCACAGCACGCGCTGAATCCGGTGCCCGGTGACGACACCGCGCCGCGAACGACGTTGTCGGCGATCGGCCTGCGGGCGGCCCCCAACCCGCTGCTCGGCCGCGCCGCCGATCTGGACACATTGGAGCGGCTGCTGGCCGAGTCCCGGGCGGTCACCGTGCTCGGCCCCGGCGGCACCGGAAAGACCCGTGTGGCCAACGAATTGGGCGGCCGGGTGGCCGCGGAGCAGGCCGTCACGCTGGTCGAACTGGCCTCGCTGCGCGCCGATCCGGACGGGCTCGCCGCGACCTGTACCGAGATCGAGGCCGCCATCGGCGCGACCCTGGGCATGAGCGAATACTCCCGCGAGACAAAGGTTTTGCGGCCGAACCAGACGATCGACGGCCACCGCCGGCTGCGGGAGGCGCTGTCGCTGCGGCCGACGCTGCTCATACTCGACAACTGTGAGCACCTGATCGACGCGGTCGCGGAGGTCGTCGCGGATCTGGTCGGCGCCTGCGATCGGCTGACCGTGCTGACCACCAGCCGCGCGCCCCTGGAGATCACCGCCGAGACCGTATATCCCCTGCCTCCCTTGGCCATCGACTCCCACGGCTCGCCGGCCACCGACCTGTTCATCGCCCGCGCCCGCGCGGTGCGGCCGTCCGTGCGGCTCGAACCCGAGACCGTCGCGCGGCTGTGCCGCACCCTCGACGGTCTGCCGCTGGCCATCGAATTGGCCGCGGCGCGCGTGCGCACCATGAGCGTCGAGGAGATCGAGGCGAAGCTCGAGCATCGGTTCGCGTTGCTGCGCAGCGGCGATCGCACCTCGCCGGAGCGGCACCGGACCCTGCACGCCGTGATCGAGTGGAGCTGGAATCTGCTCGAACCCGAACAGCAGGTGGCGTTGCGGCGGCTGTGCCGGTTCCCGGCCGGCTTCACCCTCACCGCGGCCGAGGCCGTCGTCGCCGGGCCCGATGTCGCCGATCCCGTGGGAGCGGTCGAGGGTCTGGTCAGTCAATCGCTGCTCGCCGTGCTGGCCGACGACGACGAGATCCCCACGCGCTACCGCATGCTGGAGACGGTCCGGGAATTCGGCGAGGAGCAGCTGGCCGCGACCGGCGAGGCCGACCTCGTGATGGACCGGATGTGCGGGTGGGCAAGGGAATTCGCGCTCGACGCCGCCCGGCGGTATCCGACCGACGAGCAGGTCCGCGTGGTGCTGTCGGTCGCCGCGGAGCTGGACAACCTGGTCTCGATTCTGCGATTCGCGCTGGATCGGCGGGACGCGGCCACGGCCTACATGGTCTTCCCGCTCGCGGGCACGCTGTGGGTGATGCGCGGCGCCCATCTGGAACTGATGACCTGGGCGCCGCGGACCCTGCCGGTGCCGCCCCCGGCCGGACCGCGCGGCCTCGCCGAGATCGATCTCGAGATGATGACCTACGCCCTGGCGGGGACGCATCTGCTGTTCGCCGAGGCGGGCCTGCGCGAGCTGGCGATCGTGCGGGTGCGGGTCCGGCGGCTGCTGCGCGCGGGCACCGGGCCGAGCCCCATGCTGCGGTACTTCGGCGAACTGATCTGCCTGGCGCCCGACGCGCGCGTGCTGGCCCGCAAGCTGGCCGAGGGCGGCCGGGACGCCGACTCGGGCGTGCGGACGCTGGCCCTGATGCTGCGCGCGAACCTGCGCGAGAACGGCAGCGACATGCACGGCTCGATCCAGGACGCGCAGCGAGTCCTGGAACTCACCGAATCCCAGGACGTCTGGGGAACCGCGATGGCCTGCCAGCATCTGGGGCAGATGGCGGCCCAGGCGGCGCACTACCAGCGCGCGGCGGACTACTACCGGCGCGGCGCGGACCTGCTCCAGCTGCTGCGCTGCTACGAGGAGGCCGTGGAGATCCGCAGCTATCTGGCGGTCTCGCTGATCGGCGCCGGGCAGCCGGCCCAGGCTCGCTCGGAGCTGACGTTCGCGCTCGGCGTCGTCGGGGACGGCCTCGATCCCGAAGCGCCGGTGGAACGCCCCAATCATCGCCGCGGCACGGTAATCGCCGGACTCGCGGAACTCGCACTGGCCGAAGGGGATACGGACCGCGGCCTGCGGATGTTCCGGCGGGCGCTGGAGCTGTTCTCGTGGCCGATCATGGAGACGTCGCCCGGACCTGGCGACATCATGGTCGCGTCGGCGGTGCTCGACGCGCACGTGCTGCACGACCGGTTGGACGAGGTGCCCACGCTGGCCCGGCAGATCTACGAGACCGCCACGGTCCGGCTGGCGCAGTTCTACGACCTGCCGCAGCTCGGCGCCGTCGCCTGCGCCGTGGGTTCGTATCTGCTCGCCACGGACAGCGATCGCGAGAACGGCCTGCGGCTGCTGGCCCTGGGATCCAAGGTCGGCGGGCGGCAGGACCTGCCGTCCATGCGCTGGAACCGCCACTACAGCCTGCACGAACCCGTGGTCGGCGCGGCCGCGCTGGAGTCGGCGCAGCAGGCGGTGGCGAGCATGAACCGCCGGAAGGCCGCGGAGCGGGTCATGGGCCTGCTGCACGAGGTATCGGGCCGGCTGGGCGAATAGGTATGTCCGCCGGTCGCTTTCGCGACCGGCGGACATTGTGGTGAGGAGTCGGCTCACGCCCGGCGCATGTAGGCCCGGATGGCGAGCGGGGCGAAGATCGCGATCACGACCGCGGACCCGACCAGGCACCAGAGGATGTTGCTCGAGTAGACGTTGCCGTTCATCAACTCGCGGCAGGCGTTGACCATGTAGTAGATCGGGTTCGCCTTGTTCAGTCCCTGCATCCAGCCCGGCATGGTGCTGACCAGGGCGAAGGCGCCGGACATGAACGTCAGCGGGAACATGATCATCATCGAGATGCCCTGTACGGACGCCGCGCTCTTGCCGGTGACGCCGACCAGCGCCCAGATCCAGCTGACGGCGAACGAGCAGACCACGACGATGAGACCCGCGACCACCACGCCGACGACCCCGCCCGCGGGCCGGTAACCCAGGACCAGGCCGACCACGATGGTGAGCACCGTGGCGATGCCGTAGCGCACCATGTCGGCGATCAGTGCGCCCGCCAGAGCCGAAACCCGGGCGATCGGAAGGGATTTGAACCGGTCGAAGACGCCCTTGTCCATATCCTCGCGCAGCTGCGTTCCGGTGACGACCGAGGTCAGCACGACGGTCTGCACCAGAATGCCCGGAATCAGCACCGGCAGATAGGCGCTCACGCTGCCGCCGATGGCGCCGCCGAAGATGTACGCGAACAGCGCCGTGAACAGGATCGGCTGAATCGTGACATCGAACAGCTGCTCGGGATTGTGCTTGATCTTCAGGATGCCGCGGTAGGCCATGGTGAGGGAGTGCGACAGGGCCTGCCGGAACGGAATGTGGTTGCTTACTTCGGGAATCGCGGCACGGGCCGCGTGGCGCCCGCCTGTGGTGGGTGCGGTCAGAGTGGTAGTCATGCCGCGCTCCTTTCGGTGTCGGTGTCCTCGGCGCCGTGCCCGGTGATCGCGAAGAACACCTCGTCCAGGCTCGGCTTGCTGACGGTGATCTCGTCGACCCGGATGTCGTTGTCGCGCAACCGGATCAGGAGGTCGGCGGTGATGCCGGGGTCGGTCAGCGGGGCGGTGATGCGCCGCGCCTCGGGGGTGATGCTGGCCTCGACGAGCCTTCCGGCCGCGTGCGACAGGAAGTCGCCGATGAGCGTGCGGGCCTGTTCGATCAGCTCCGGCTCGGCCAGCGTGACCTGCAGCGCGGATGTGCCCACCGAGGCCTTCAGCTCGTCGGAGGTGCCGTCGGCGATGACCTTGCCGTGGTCGATGACCGCGATACGGTCGGCCAGCTGGTCGGCCTCGTCGAGGTACTGGGTGGTCAGCAGCACGGTCGCGCCCTCGCGGACCAGCCGCCGGATGGTCTCCCACATCTGCGCGCGGGTGCGCGGATCCAGGCCGGTGGTCGGCTCGTCGAGGAACAGCAGCGGCGGCGTCGCGATCAGGCTGGCGGCCAGGTCGAGGCGGCGCCGCATGCCGCCGGAGAAGTTCTCCAGGGGCTTGCTCGCGGCCTCGGTGAGCCCGAACTCTTCGAGCAGTTCGGCCGACTTGCGCTTGGCGTCCGCCCGGCTCAGGCCGAGTAGACGGGAGAAGATGATCAAATTCTCGGTGGCGCTGAGCTTTTCGTCCACCGAGGCGTACTGCCCGGTGACGCCGATCAGCGAGCGGACCGCGGTCGGTTCGGCCACCACGTCGCGGCCGAAGATCCGGGCGCTGCCCCCGTCCGGGCGCAGCAGCGTGGCGAGCATGCGGATGGTGGTGGTCTTGCCGGCTCCGTTGGGGCCCAGCACGCCGTACACGGCGCCCTGCGGTACCGCCAGGCTCACGCCGTCGACGGCTCGCTGCTCCCCGAAGACCTTGACCAGCCCGTCCGCCTCGATGGCGAGAGCATCAGCAGGTGCGTATGAAGTCATGACACACACTGTGGAACCCGGGACTTGCATGCCCCTTGCACCGCTGTTGCGTGCCCGCGCAAGACCGGCTTGCGTCGCGAGAGATCAGTGCGGGGAGGCGGCGAGCAGATCGTCGCGGAGCTTGTTGCGGTCGGGCTTGCCGGGGCCGCGCATCGGAATCTCTTCCAGCAGAGCGAGTTCGCGGGGCGCGGCGATCGTGTCGAGCTCCGCGACGACGTGCTCGCGCAGTTCGTCGAGGGTGGGGACGGCTCCGGCGACCGGCACCACCGCGACCGCGACGCGCTGGCCCAGCCGTTCGTCGGGCAGGCCCAGCACCACGGCCTCGCTCACCGCCGGATGCGTGGCCAGCACGGCCTCCACGACCTGCGGGATGACCAGCAGGCCGCCGGTCAGGATGGCCTCGTCCAGGCGGCCCTGAATCGTCAGCACACCGTTCTCGTAGACCCCGGCGTCCTCGGTGCGGAACCAGCCGGGTTCGGCGAAGGCCGGATGATCGGGCAGCCCGCGGTAGCCCTTGGCGAGCATGTCGCCGCCGAGCAGCACCCGGCCGTCCTCGATGCGGACTCGCGTGCCCGTCAGCGGCACGCCCTCGTACACGCAGCCGCCGCAGGTCTCGCTCATGCCATAGGTGCGGACGATGTTGATGCCCGCCGCGCGAGCGCGGTCCAGCACGGGCCGCGGGGTGGGGGCGCCGCCGATCAGCACCGCGTCCAGCGAGGTGAGCGCCTCGATCCCGGCGGGGTCGTCGAGGGCCTTGATCAACTGCGTCGGCACCAGCGAGGTGTAGCGGCGCGGGCCGGTCATGCCCGCGACCGCGCTGGCCAGCCCGCCCGGCAGAAAGCCGTCCGAGACGTCCAGGGCCACCGGCTCGGTACCGGCCTGGATACTGCGCAGCAACACCTGCAAGCCCGCGATGTGATGGGTCGGCAACGCCAGCAACCACTGGCCGGGGCCGCCGAGCCGCTCGTGGGTGGCCTCGCCGCTCGCGAGCAGGGCGGCGGCGGTGAGCATCGCGCCCTTCGGCACGCCCGTGGTCCCGGAGGTGGTCACCACCAGCGCCACGTCGTCGTCGATCGGCTCGCCGGGACGCAGCGCGTTCGACAGCCGGTGCGACTCCCGCCGATCCCCGGTCGGCACCGGCAGCCAGGCCGCACCGTTGCCCGCCAGGGCTTCCCGCAGGTGCGGCAGGACGTCACCCACCGCGGCTCCGGTGGGCATGGGGAGGGTCCGCAGGGTGCTCACGTTCGCGATCGTGTCATGTCTGGCCCGACGACCCGGCAACGGGTCCGCGCTTCCTTCACTCGGGTAGGGAGGGGATCAGTCCGACGTCGGTGTCGCCAGCGGCCATCCACCGGCTGCCAGCCGGGAGGCCACTCTAGCGATATCGTCCTCGCCCGGCTGTTCCTTGGCAACTCGAGCGATCGCCTCCTCGATCTCGTGCCGGGCGATCTCGTCGTCGCCGGCGCGCTCGCTGACCAACTCCTCGACGATCATCTGCACCTCGTAGTCGGTGAGGCGGCGGTGCAGCACAGCGAGTAGCGCCACGTAGTCCGACTGCGGAATACCTTGCGGATAACCGGCTTTCAGCCAGCCGAGCACCTTGCGCAGGATCGACTTCTCGGCCTCCGACTCCTCGGGGCCGCGCGGCGGTGTGGCATGTGGATCACTGGTCACGACGGGTCCTTTCCGCGGTCATCCCTGCCCGAACAGATGGATGCCGAGACGTGCTGCGAGAAATCCCTTGGCGACGTACAGGACTCCCGTCACGACCGCCGCCAGCACCACCGCGAAGCACACCGCGGCCGCGGTCAGCGCGGCCCGGCGGCGGGTGGGGGAGAGCGTCACCGTGCCGTCGGCGCTTGCCGCGGCGCGCGACTGGAATCGGACGCCCAAGGCGAAGATCGCGGGCAGCCCGGCGCCGAAGACGAGGGCGGCCAGCGTCACTCGCCACAGTTCCTTCGAGATCAAGACGACCGTGTCCATCAGGCCCGCCCCGCCGATCGGTGTGCCGGTGTGCCGTCGTTCGCCGCCGGGTCGCGCTGACTGTCCGGAACGGACGGCGGCCCGGCATTCGGTGCGGGCGTGGGAAGCTCCGGCCCCGGCGACCCGGGCGCGGCGGGCGGCGCCTGCCCGCGCCACTCGTCGTTGACGTTGGCCGCGTCCACCGGCGCTCGCCGCGCCCGCAGCCACATGAACATCGCCAGCATGATCAGCACCGCGAACACCACCAGCACCCCGGCGAGTCCGCCCACGCCGTGCGCCAGCGCCCAGCAGATCGCGCCCGCCACACCGGCCAGCGGCAGCGTCAGTACCCACGCCACCACCATGCGGCCCAGCACCGGCCAGCGCACCTCCGCGCCCGGCCGTCCCAGGCCGGTGCCGAGGATCGCGCCGGTGACGGTCTGCGTCGTCGACAGTGGCAGGCCGAAGTGCGCCGAGGTGAGAATGATCGCGGCGCTGGTGGATTCGGCGGCCAGCCCCTGCGGCGAGGTGATGTCGACCAGGCCCTTGCCCAGCGTGCGGATGATGCGCCAGCCGCCCAGCGAGGTCCCCGCGGCGATCGCGACCGCGCAGGCCACGATGACCCACAGCGGCAGCGAATCCGACGGCGACCGCGAACCGTAGGCGATCAGCGCCAGGAAGATGATGCCCATCGTCTTCTGCGCGTCGTTGGTGCCGTGCGCCAGCGAGACCAGCGAGGCCGAACCGATCTGGCCCCACCGAAATCCGCGCGTCACCGACCGCTCGTCGCTGCCGCGGGTGATCCGGTATACCAGCCAGGTGCCGATCGAGGCGACCAGCGCCGCCACCACCGGAGCCAGCACCGCGGGGAGCACGATCTTGCCGAGCACGCCCTGCGCGCCCGCCGACCAGATGACGCCGTTCCAGCCGAGCGCCGCGATCGTCGCGCCGATCAGACCGCCGAACAGCGCGTGCGAGGAACTCGACGGCAAACCGAACAGCCAGGTCAGCAGGTTCCACAGAATGCCGCCGACCAAGCCCGCGAACACGATCTCCAACAGATCGGGACCGCCGACATCGTTGAGCCGGACGATGCCCTCCGCCACCGTGGCCGCCACCTCCACACTGAGGAACGCACCGATCAGATTGAGCCCGCCCGAGAGCAGGACCGCGGTCCGCGGACCCAGCGCACCGGTGGCGATGGAGGTGGCCATCGCGTTGGCGGTGTCGTGGAATCCGTTGGTGAAGTCGAAGACCAGTGCAGTGACGACGACGATGAGCAGAACCAATAGTTCGGCGGTCACCGCTCCAGTGTGCGTTATCGACCCGTTAACGCGATGGCCAGGGTGGGCGGGAATCGCGGCGCAGCGGGTGCTCCGGCGGCACCTCCACCACCACGATCGGCACGTCGTCCGGGTCGCGGAGCCACATCTCGATCAGTCCCCACGGCTCCCGCACGGGATCGCGATCGATGGCGACCCCGTGCTCCGCGAGAGTGGCCGCGGCCTCGTCCGCGTCGCGCACCTGCAACCACAGGGCGCCCGCGAATCCGGTGGGCGCGTCGTCGCGGCGGCCGTGCGCGGCCACCTCGACCAGCGACTGCCCCGCGTAGAACACGGTGCCGCCCGGATACTCCCGCGCGATCGCCAGTCCCAGCCCGTCCCGATAGAACGCCAGTGTTCGCTCGTAGTTCGCCGGTCGCAGAATGACGCGGCTGCCGAGAATGTCCACAGCACCGAGCGTAGGTCTTGTGATCTTCCCGAACCGGGCACTTCGCCTCAGAAGTACCAGGGATAGGGCGACCAGTCCGGCTTGCGCTTCTCCAGGAACGCGTCGCGGCCCTCGACTGCCTCGTCGGTCATGTAGCCCAGCCGGGTTGCCTCGCCCGCGAACAGTTGCTGGCCGACCAGGCCGTCGTCGGTCAGGTTGAACGCGTACTTGAGCATCCGCTGGGCCTGCGGCGACTTGCCGAGGATGTCGGCGGTCCACTCCAGGGCCTCGTCCTCGAGCCGGTCGTGGTCGACGACGGCGTTCACCGCGCCCATGTGATGCATCTGCTCGGCGGTGTAGGGGCGGCCCAGGAAGAAGATCTCGCGGGCGAACTTCTGGCCCACCATCTTCGCCAGATACGCACTGCCGTAACCGGCGTCGAAGCTGCCCACGTCGGCGTCGGTCTGCTTGAAGCGGGCGTGCTCGCGGCTGGCCAGGGTGAGGTCGCACACCACGTGCAGGCTGTGCCCGCCGCCGGCGGCCCAGCCGTTCACGAGGGCGATGACCACCTTCGGCATGAAGCGGATCAGGCGTTGCACCTCGAGAATGTGCAGCCGGCCTGCGCGGGCTTTGTCTACCGTCTCGGCTGTTTCGCCCGAGGCGTATTGGTAGCCGCTGCGGCCGCGGATGCGTTGGTCGCCGCCGGAGCAGAAGGCCCAGCCGCCGTCCTTCGGGCTTGGGCCGTTGCCGGTCAGGAGGACCGCGCCGACGTCCGGGGTCATTCGGGCGTGGTCTAGGGCGTGGTAGAGCTCGTCGACGGTGTGGGGGCGGAAGGCGTTGCGGACTTCGGGGCGGTTGAAGGCTACTCGGACTGTGCCTTGGGTGAGGTGGCGGTGGTAGGTGATGTCGGTGAGGGTTTCGAATCCGGGGACGGGGGTCCAGAGGGTGGGGTTGAAGGTCACGGGGTTATCTTGCCTTGGGGTTGGGGGTGGGCGTGGTGGTTGGGTGGGGTGGGGATCGCTGCTGTGTTTTTGGCCTCCGCTTCGCTCCGGCGGGTTTTCGGCGCCCTTGGTCTCGGTTTTCGGGTGCCGCTGCTGGCTCCTTCGTCGCTTTGCAGCGGCACCCGAAAACCGAGACGCGCCGAAAACCTACGGGGTTGGCGTGCTACAGGGGAGGTTTTTGGCGGAGGGGGGTGCGTGGGGTGGATAGGTGCGGCCTTTGCGCGTGGTGTGTGTGGGGTGGATTGGTGCGGCCTTTGCGCGTGGTGTGTGTGGGTGGATTGGTGCGGCGTTGCGCGTGGTGTGTGGGGTGGGGAGGTGCGGCATTTCGTGTGCTGGGTGGGGGGTGTGGGGGGGGGGTGGTTACTCGTGGGTTGGGTTTGACGGCGTAAGAATGGCGGTTACGGTGCAGTTATGAGTGAGCGCGTGGAGCCGGTTATCGATCGGAGTGCGATCGGGGCTGATCGGTATGAGGATCATGGGGGGTTTCCGAAGGTTGCGGAGGCTCAGCCGGGGCCGAACTTCGGGGGGTTTGTCGAGGCTATGCGGACGTTGCAGGATTTGGCGGTTTCGGCGGATTGCAGCGAGGAGGTGTATGGGGAGGCGTGGGGGAAGGCTCGGGAGCTGATCGAGCTGCTCGAGCCTTATCGGGCGCCGGAATCGCAGAGTCCGGCGGGGCGGGTGACCGCGTTGCCGGGGCGCGGGAGTTTGCTCATGCCGCCGTGGAATGTTGTCGAGGCGGGGCCGGGCGGGGTGCGGATGCGGGGGGAGTTCCGGCGATACCACCTGGGGGGCAACAGTGCGGTGCACGGCGGCGTGTTGCCGCTGCTTTTCGACGACCTGTTCGGATCGCTTGTGCACTACGCGGGACGACCTATCAGCCGTACCGCGTACCTGCATGTGAACTACCGGAAAGTCACTCCGTTGGAGACGCCGTTGCTGGTGGAGGGCACCGTCGATCGCATCGAGGGCCGTAAGACCTTCGTCACCGCACGGCTGACCGACGAATCTGAAACATTGCTGGCCGATTGTGAAGGGCTCATGGTGCAGTTGCTGCCCTGGCAACCGTGACGGGTCGGACCGTGTGTGCCAAGGTCGTCCGGTGCGTATAGTTGCGTGCGCTCGCTCATCGAAAAACTATCCGGAGGAACCTGAAAGTGGTTGCAGCACTGTCTGAATCCCTGCTCGACGACGCCAAGCGACCGGCCTTCATCGCCGATGCCCAGCAGGTGCTGGAAGCGGAGGTGTCGGACAAGGGGGGCGCGTCCGGCCTGGCTGTGAAGGGTGCGTACGCGGCGGCGAAGAAGGTCAGTCCGACCATCGTCACGGACGGGCTGGAGTCGTTCGTGCCGAAGTTCGTCGAGCGGCTCGAGCCGTACTGGGCGGAATACCAGGCCTCGGGTAACGGCTCGTTCGCCGACCTGCTGGTGTCCAAGCAGGACGAGGTCGCCGAGGCACTGCTCGCGGTGACCGACGCGCGGGCCGAGCAGCTCCTCGCGCCCGGCTCTGAAGAAGGCGTACTCCGCGGTGCGCTCCTCGGCGAAAAAGCATGTGACCGAGGCCCTCCCGCGCGTGGGCGACCTGGTCCAGCGGCACGCTGAATAGTTGCCGCGCCTTCGGCGCGGGGGTTTGTGGCCTCGTGACCCCGCCGTTCGGTACCCGGTGCTCGCGACTTCGTCGCATGCGCACCGGGCACCGAACGGCGGGGCGGCCACAAACCGTGCGGGTTGCGTTACCGTGCGGGGTTGCGTGAGTGCCCCGCGGCTTCGTCGAGGTGCGCCGGTTCGTGAAAGTTGTGTCGGCGCACGTCGAATGTTCTCGCCTTACATTTCCCCTGCCGACTTTCCGATGCGCCAGTAGCCGGTGAAGGTGATGTCGGCCTTCGGGATTCCGCGTTCGGTCGCCAGGTGCCGGCGCAGGCCGGAGGCTAATTTCTGCTCGCCTGCGACGAAGGCGTAGACGCCCTGTTCGGGGAGTTCCGCGGCGCGTACCGCATCCAGTGCGGGGCCGCCTATCTGGGTGGTGGGGTCGGGGCGTGGGAGCCAATGCACCTGTACGCCTTCGGGTTCGCCGAGGTCCTGGGTGTCGTCGGGGTGGGGGACCTCCAGGAAGGCCGCGCCGCGCAGGTCTCTGGGGGCCGACCGCAGCACGCCCGCGAGCGCGGGCAGCGCGCTTTCGTCACCGACCAGCAGCGCCCACGAAGTGTGCTGCGGCGCTTGGTACATGATGCCCTCGTCCAGCAGGCCCACCTCACTTCCGATGGCGGCGCCGCTCGCCCAGGCGCACGCGGGGGTGTGCTCGCCGTGCATGGCGAAATCGACGTCCAGTTCGGCGGTGTCGCCGAAGCGGCCCCGCCCGGCCGGAAAGTATTCGCGCACCGTGTAATTGCGCACCACCGGCCGCTGGTCCTTGCTCATCATCAGATATTGCGCGTACCAGAGATTGCTGGCCGCGGTCGGCAGGCGCAGCCCGTTGCGGCCGGGCAGGAACAGCCGAAACCACTGGTCGTAGCCCATCGGGACGAACTCACCCAGTCCGTCGCCGCCCAGCGTGACCCGGACGAAACTCGGACTGATCCGCTTGCTCGCGAGGACCCCGACGGTGAGGATCCGCCGCTCCTCGGGCTTGAGGTACTTGGTGCGCTTGGCCATGCGAGTTAGGTTAGCAAACCCTAACTTCGGGCGATAGGTGTGAGCGGGCCGACTCCCCACGGGCCGACGCTCTCTGGGAGGCTGGGCCTGTGAACCCTTCGACAGCACAGGCCCAGGTCGTCGTCGACGAGCTGGCACGCGGAGGCGTGCAGGATGTCGTGTTGTGTCCCGGATCGCGAAATGCGCCGCTGGCCTTCGCCTTGCAGGCCGCCGATGCCGAGGGGCGGCTGCGGCTGCACATGCGCATCGACGAGCGCACCGCCGGATTCCTCGCGATCGGCCTGGCCGTGTCCAGCGGTCGCCCGGTCCCGGTCGTGATGACCTCGGGAACCGCCGTGGCCAACCTCGGTCCGGCCGTGCTGGAGGCCAACTACGCGCGCCAGCCGCTGATCGTGCTGAGCGCCAACCGGCCCTACGAGATGCTGGGCAGCGGGGCCAACCAGACCATCGAACAGTTCGGCCTGTTCGGCAGCCAGGTGCGCGCCGCCATGAGCCTCGGGCTGGCCGAGGCGGAGGAGGGCTACCGGCGGCAGAACAGCGTGTGGCGCGCGGCGGTGTGCCGGGTGCTGGCCGCGGCCCGCGGTACCCGCTCCGGCAATGCCGGGCCCGTGCATTTCGACATCCCGCTCCGGGAACCGCTGGTCCCCGACGCGCTGCTCGGGGAGTCGTTCCCGGCCGGGCGGGTCGGGGGAAAGCCTTGGACCGCAACGCAGTACGCGACCCTCGACGTGGCCCTGGATATCGATCTGACCCCCGACACGGTGGTCATCTCGGGTCATGGCGCGGGGCATCGCCCGGAGCTGGCCGAACTGCCGACGGTGGCCGAACCCACCGCCCCCATGCACGGCCCCGCGCTGCACCCGCTGGCGCTGTCGCTGCTGCGGCCGCGGCAGGCGATCATCACCGGCCGCCCCACGCTGCACCGCCAGGTGTCGAAGGTGCTCGCCGACCCGGACATCACCGTGTACGCGCTCACCACCGGGCCGCGCTGGCCCGATGTGTCCGGCAATGTGGTCGGCACCGGTACCCGTGCGATCACCGGGGGCGCGCCGCGGCGCGAGTGGCTCGAGCACTGCGCCGAGCTGAACGCCAAGGCCTGCGGAGTGGTCCGGGACGAACTGGCCAGGCATCCCAAGCCGACCGGGCTGCACGTGGCGGCCGTGGTGATGGACGCGCTGCGCGACGGCGACCAGCTACTGCTGGGCGCCTCGAATCCGGTGCGCGACGCGGCGCTGGTGTCGTATCCGCGACCGGGCGTCAAGGTGTTGTCCAATCGCGGCGTGGCCGGGATCGACGGCACCGTGTCTACCGCAGTCGGCGCCGCGCTGAGCCATCCGGGCCGCACGGTCGCGCTGATCGGCGACCTGACCTTCTTGCACGACGCGTCCGGGCTGCTGCTCGGGCCCGGTGAGCCGCGCCCGGCCGACCTGACCATCGTCGTCGCCAACGACGACGGCGGCGGCATCTTCGAAACCCTGGAACAGGGCGACCCGCAGTACGCGGGCGTGTTCGAGCGCGTATTCGGCACGCCGCACGGCATGGATCTGGCCGCGCTGTGCGCTGCCTACCGCGTCCCGCACAGGCAGGTCGATCCGGGCGAACTGGCCGTCGAACTCGCCGGGCACGCGCACGGCATCCGGGTGCTGGAGGTGGCGACGGAGCGCTCCAGCCTGCGCGAGCTGCACGCCACCGTGCGCGCCGGCATCGGGTAGGGGTCAGTACTCGCTCTCGGCGTCGCCCGCGTCCTCGTAGTCGTCGTCGAGGGGCACCGGGATGGACTGCTCGAGCACATCGGCCTCGGCGGCCTCCCGCTCGGTGGCGCCGACGGGAACGTCGGTCTCCGCGTCGTCGTCCTCCGGGAACGCCGGTACGGCCTGCTCCATGAAATCGGCTTCCGGAACTGCGTCGATGGCGCCGGTATCGAGGGTTCGATCGGTCATCGGTTGCTCCTTCCCGCGAGTGGGCCGATTCGCCGGCCGGGTGACCGGGCACCATCGAGAATGCGCCGCCCGAGCCCGCCTGGCAACCTCTCCGCCACTACGTTTCACTCACTCCTCCGGGCCGGCCGCCTCGTCGGTGCGATATCGGCGATGAGTTCTGCGGGCCGGTCCCGTCTCAATCCACGGATGCCCGAGATGCGGCGCGTCATGCCCTGGAAGGAGCAACCATGACGGAACCGGCGTTCGATCTGGAATCGGCCGCGACGGGTTTGGCGGCGGTGATCGCCGGGATCACCGACGATCACCTGCCCGTTCACACGCCGTGCACCGATGTGACCGTGCGCGATCTCCTCGTGCATGTGGTGGGTCTCACCGAGGCGTTCCGGCAGGCCGCGACGAAGGAGGCGGTCGGTCGCTCGATCCCGCCGGAGACGGGTCCCGACGCGCCGCTGGTAGGCGATTGGCGCACGCGGATCCCGGCCCAGCTGAAGGCGCTGGTGGCGGCCTGGCGGGAACCGGCGGCCTGGGACGGCGAGACCGAAGCGGGCGGGGTGGTCGCGCCCGCCACCGAGATAGCCGTGGTCGCGCTCGACGAACTGGTCATCCACGGGTGGGATCTCGCCTGCGCCACCGGTCAGCCGTACCACCCCGCCGAGCAGGACCTGGCGGTGCTGATGGACATGCTGGAACAGACCCCGCCGGAGGGCGTCCCCGGCCTGTTCGGCCCGACGGTGGCGGTGCCCGACGAGGCGCCGCTGTGGGATCGCGTCCTGGGGCGCACCGGCCGCGACCCGGCGTGGTCGGCGGCCTGAGCACCGACTTCCGCGCCGGCATGCGGCCCTGTGCCTCGCATCCTGTTGTGCGGGGTGCGGGTGCGCCTCGGCCGCGGATCAGGCTGTCGTGGTGAACAATCCGGCGCGGGCGGCGAGAGCCGCGGCGTCGGCCGCGGTCGTGGCGACCTGGTCGTCGATGGGGTCGCCGCTCGCGAGTAGCCGGTAGTAGAGCGGGGCGGAGACGGCGGAAAGGACTGCGCGGGAGTCGGTTCCGTCGGGAAGTTCGCCGCGGGCGACGGCGGCCGCGATACACGGCGACCATTCGGCGAGGCGGGCGTCGTAGAAGGCGTGCAGGGCCACGGCGGTGGCGCTGTCGCAACTCGCCGCGGCCGCAAGGGCTTTGAACAGCGGGCCCTGACGCGGGTCCGCGAGGGTCCGTGCCACCAGGCGAGCGTTCGCGAGCAGATCGCCGCGCAGCGACCCGGTATCGGCATGAGGCAGTGAGCTTTCCGCCATCTCCGACAGCAGGTCGGCGACCAGGCCGGCCGGGGTGCGCCAGCGGCGGTAGACGGTGGTCTTGCCGACGTCGGCGCGGACGGCCACCTCGGTCAGGTCCAGTCCCGCGAAGCCGCGTTCGGTCAGCAGGTCACCGGCCGCGCGCAGGACGGCCGCACGGACGCGGGCCGTGCGACCGCCCGGACGCACGGACCCGGGGCTCGGCGTGTCCTGAGTCATAACGGTTCTCCAGTTCCATTAGGTCTGCATGCAGTGTACTGTCGGCAATGTTAATGAAACTACAGTTCCTTTTAGGAGTGGTCATGGAGTATCGGCGGCTGGGAAATTCGGGCCTGCTGGTACCCGCGCTGAGCTTCGGCGCGGGCACGTTCGGCGGGCGCGGCGAACTGTTCGGCGCGTGGGGCGACACCGACGCCCGACAGGCCCGCCGGCTCGTCGACATCGCTGTCGAGGCGGGTGTGACCATGTTCGACACGGCGGACGTGTACTCCGACGGCGCCTCGGAAGAGGTACTCGGCGCGGCCATCGCGGGCCGCCGCGACCGGATCCTGTTGTCCACCAAGGCCTCTCTGCCCACCGGTCCGAGCCCGGCCGAGGCGGGTTCGGGCCGCTCCCGGCTGATCGGCGCGGTCGAGGCGGCGCTGCGGCGGCTGGGCACCGACTACATCGACCTGTTCCAGCTGCACGCCTTCGATGCCGGTACACCGGTCGAGGAGGTGCTCGCCGCGCTGGACGACCTGGTCCGGTCGGGCAAGATCCGCTATGTCGGGGCATCGAACTTCGCGGGCTGGCAACTGATGAAATCCCTTGCGGCAGCGGACCGATACGGCCTGCCGCGCTATATCGCCCACCAGGTGTACTACTCGCTGGTCGGCCGCGACTACGAGTGGGAGCTGCTACCGCTGGGCCGCGATCAGGGCGTCGGCGCGGTGGTGTGGAGCCCGCTCGGCTGGGGTCGGCTCACCGGCAAGATCCGGCGTGGGCAACCGTTGCCGGAGGGCAGCCGCCTGCACAAGACGGCCGAGGCGGGCCCGCCCGTGTCCGACGACCTGCTCTACGACGTGGTGGACGCCCTCGACGACATCGCCGCGGAGACCGGCCGGACGATCCCGCAGATCGCCCTGAACTGGTTGCTGACGCGCCCCACCGTCGCCACGGTCATCGTCGGCGCCCGCAACGAGGACCAGCTGCGCCAGAACCTCGGCGCGGTCGGCTGGCAGCTGACCGCGGACCAGATCGCCCGCCTGGACAAGGCGAGCGCCGTCACGCCGCCCTACCCCTACTACCCGTACTATCGCCTGCCCGATTTCGCCCGCCTCAACCCGCCGGCCGTCTAGCGCGCACACGCAGACGGGCGCCGCGACCACAGTCTGTGATCGCGGCGTCCGCCCGCACGGGCCGGCCCGATACCCCGGCCGGTGCCTCGTCGCGACGGCTCAATACACGTCGCGCACATATCTTTTCTCGGCGATGAGCTGCTTCTTGAAGGCCAGCGCGCCGTCGGCGTCGAGCTTGCCGTGCACCTGCGCGAGGGTCAGCAGCGCGTCGTCGACGTCGCGAGCCATCCGCCCGGCGTCGCCGCACACGTAGAGATGACCGTTGTCGACCAGCCACCCCCACAGTTCCGCGCCGTGCTCGATCATCCTGTGCTGCACGTAGACCCGCTCCCGCTGGTCTCGGGAGAAGGCCAGGTCAAGCCGAGTGAGGAAGCCGGAGCGGAACATATCCTCCAGCTCGTCGCGGTAGTAGAAGTTGTCCGCGGCGTGCTGATCGCCGAAGAACAGCCAGTTGCGGCCGCGGCACCCGAGCGCGCGGCGTTCGTGCAGGAAGCCCCGGAACGGCGCGATCCCGGTCCCGGGCCCGACCATGATCATCGGCGCGTTCGGGTCCAGCGGCGGCCGGAAATGCGGTGCGCGCTGCAGGAATACCGGCACGGTGGCATCCTCGCAGCGATCGGCGAGGAAGGTCGAGCAGACTCCGCCGCGCTCGCCGTAGCGCACCACGCCGACGGTCAGCTGCACCTCCTGCGGATCGACCAGCGGACTGGAGGAGATCGAATACTGGCGCGGTTGCAACTTTTTCAGCGCGCCGAGCCACTCGACCAGGTCGGCCCGGACCGGGAAGTCGCGCAGCACGTCGACCGCCTGCCGATCCCACAGATAGCGCTCCAGCTCGTTGCGGTTGTCGCGGCGCAGCAGTTTGGCCAGCCGCGGGCTCGGGTTGTGCTCGCCGATGAAGGTCAGCAGATCGCGGCTGACCTTCGTGATGTCGTAATGCGTGTGCAACGCCTGTGCCAGCGGCACTTCCCGGGCATCGAGTTCGACGCCGCGCTGTCCGTCCAGTCCGGTCGCCGCGAGCCAATCGGCCACCAGCTCCTCGTCGTTGGCGGGCCACACGCCCAGCGAATCACCGACCTCGTAGGTCGCCTCGAACCCGCGCAGGTCGAAACCGAACTGCCGCACCTCTTTTCCGGCGCCCGGACGGGACAGCAGCGTGTTGCGCACCAGCGGCGCGTGCAGCGGGGCGTTGCGGGTGAACAGCGGCGCGGTCCGGGTGGTGCGGGTGGCGGGCGGAGCCGGACGCGACAACACCATGGTCGCACCGCGACCCGGTGGCGGGCCGGGCGGCGAATCCGGTTCGGGCGCCGCGGGACCGGAGCCGTCCAGCGCGGTGAGCACGTCGTCGAGCCAGCGCGCCGACAGCTCCTCGTGGTCGGGCTCGCTGTCGACCCGCGGGAGCAGCCGGGTGCCGCCGCGCTCACCCAGTATCCGGTCCAGTGTGCGGCCGTGCCCGCAGAACTCGTCGTAGGAGGAGTCGCCCAGGGCGAAGACCGCGAAGCGCAGGCCGGTGCATCGGACGGCGCTGTCGTGCAATCGTTCCCAGAAGTCCGCGCCGTTGTCCGGCGGCCCGCCGTCGCCGAAGGTGCTGGTGATCACGAGCGCGTCGCCGGTCAGGTCGGCTAGTTCACAGGAATCCATGTCGAGCAGTCGCGGGCGGTACCCCGAGTCGGCGAGCCGGGCGGCCGCCGCCGCGGCCAGTTCCTCCGCCGTCCCTGTCTGCGAGGCCCAGAGCACCGTCACCGCACGGCCGGCGGGCGCCTCATCGGCCCCGTCGGATTCGCCCGCGCGCGAGTACATTCCGGCGAGCAGCCCGTTGAGCCACAGGCGGCTGTGCGGCGACAGCGGCGCCGACTCGGGCAGCATCGGCTGGCCCCGCACCGGAAGCGATTGCAGCGCCGCCAGATAGCCGCCGAGGTAGATGCGCTCGGTCTCGGTGAGCGTGGGCGGCGTCGCGGTCTCCAGGCCGAGCATCGCGGCCAGCGGATGCGCGGCGTCGTTCGCGGCGGGCAGCGCGGGCTGTTCGGTGGCGGGTTCGGACATGGCGGCCACCTTGCGCAGCGCGACCGCGCAGGCCTTGAACTCCGGCTGGAGCGAGTCGGCGTCGACCGCGTCGTTGGTGACCGCGTTGACGGTCAGGTACTCGCCCTGCTCGTCGTTCCAGTGGAAGGGCGCGAAGCAGTCGCCGGGCCGCACCCGATCGCTGATCCGCACCGGCAGCACGGCCCGCCCGCGGCGCGAGGCGATCTCGACCTGGTCGCCTGCCACGATGCCGAGCCGCTCGGCATCGCCGGGGTGCACCTCGACGAACGGTTTTCCGTTGAGCCGGTTCAGCTTCTCGACCCGCCCGGTCTTGGTCATGGTGTGCCACTGATGCGGCAGCCGGCCGGTGTTGAGCACGAAGGGGTAGTCGTCGTCGGGCATCTCGTCCGGCGGCAGGTGCGGGCGCGCCCAGAACACCGCCCGGCGGCTCGGTGTCGCGAAGACCAGCCGCGGCCGGCGCCCCGACTCGTCGGTGTACAGCTCCTGGGCGACACCGTCGTTGAGGTAGCGAATCGGGTTGCGGCGACGGGCCGGATCGGGGCACGGCCACTGCGCCGGGCCGTCGCGCAACAGGTCGTAGTCGATTCCCGACAGGTCGTAACCCGTTGCGGGATTGGCGAATCCGCGGATCTCCTCGAAGACCTCGGCGCTCGAACCGTACTCGAAGCCCGGGAAACCCATCGCGGTCGCCACCTGGGCGATCAGCAGCCAGTCCGGTCGCGCGTCGCCGGGCGGGTCGATCGAGCGCTGCAGCAGCGTGACGGTGCGCTCCGAATTCACCATGGTCGCTTCGGATTCCGCCCACAGCGTCGCCGGCAGCAGCAGGTCGGCGTAGGCGTTGGTGGCGGTCTCGGTGTAGACGTCCTGCGCGATCACCAGCTCCGCCGCCTCCAGCCCGGCGATGACGGTCTTGCGATTCGCCACCGACGCCACGGGATTGCTGCACAGGATCCAGCACGCCTTGATCCGCCCCTGCGCCAGGCCGCGGAACATCTCGATGGTCCCGGGCCCGGACTCGTCGCGCAGGGTGCCCGGCGCGAGCCCCCACGCCGTCTCGACGAAGCTCCGGTCGCCCGCCGACAGCACGCTGCGCTGGCCGGGCAGCCCGGGTCCCATATAGCCCATTTCCCTGCCGCCCATGGCATTCGGCTGCCCGGTCAGCGAGAACGGCCCACTACCCGGGCGGCAGATGGCGCCGGTGGCAAGGTGCAGATTGCACACCGCGTTGGTGTTCCAGGTGCCGTGGGTGGACTGGTTCAGGCCCATCGTCCACAGCGACATCCATTCGCCCGCCGCGCCGATCCACCGCGCGGCCGTACGGATGTCGTCCTCGGCGAGGCCGGTGATCTCCGCGACCCGGGCCGGGGGATAGTCGGCCAGGAACTCCGGCATCGACTCCCAGCCCTCGGTGTGCTCGGCGATGAAATCCTTGTCGATATCGCCGTTCTCGACCAGCAGGTGCAGCAGCCCGTTCAGCAGCGCGAGATCGGTGCCGGGCGCGATCTGCAGGAAAAGGTCTGCGTGCGCGGCGGTTTCGGTGCGCCGCGGATCGACGACGATCAGCTTCGCGCCCGCCTTGCGGCGTTCGGCCATGCGCAGGTACAGGATCGGGTGGCAGTCGGCCATATTCGCGCCGATCACGAAGAACAGGTCGGCGTGGTCGATATCGTCGTAGGACCCGGGCGGCCCGTCCGCGCCGAGCGACTGTTTGTAGCCGGTGCCCGCGCTGGCCATGCACAGCCGCGAGTTGGCCTCGATGTGCAGGGTACGGAGATAACCCTTGGCCAGCTTGTTCGCGAGGTACTGCGCCTCCATGGACAGCTGCCCCGAGACGTACAGCGCGATCGCGTCCGGCCCGTGCTCGTCCAGGATCGTCCGCAGGCGGGCGGCGGCCTCGCGCACCGCGTCGTCCACCGGGACCGGCGTGGGCGACTGCCCGCGCTCGGGCCGGCGATGGGCGGTGGTCATGCGACCCGGCGCCCGCATCAGCTCGGCGTGGGTGGCGCCCTTCGTACACAGGCGACCGGCGTTGACGGGATGCAGTTTGTCGCCCTGCACCTTCGCGATCACCTGCGCGCCCTGCTCGTCGGTGCGGGTCTCGACGACGATGCCACAGCCCACGCCGCAATACGAGCACGCCGTTCTGGTCGTGCTCGGGTTGCCCGCGGCTGCGTCCGACATGAGTCCGATGATGCGCAGCCGGGATTGCGCCGGATTTACCGGACGTTATCGGGACGTTGCGAAAGTTCTCACTTGCCCCGACAGTCCCTGTGAGATCGGATCAGCACCTGGTCAAGGCGGCTTTCCGTGGTGATCGAAGGTAACCCCGCAGCGACGTGAGCAGTATCACGATCGCGTGCTATCCGAGCTTGTACGCCCGGTGCAGCGCGACGATCCCGCCCGTGAGGTTGCGCCACTTCACCGCCGACCACCCGGCATCGGCGATGCGCAGCGCCAGCTGCGGCTGATTCGGCCACGCCCGGATGGACTCGGCGAGGTAGACGTAGGCGTCCGGATTACTGCTGACGGCCCGTGCCACCCGCGGCAACGCCTTCATCAGGTACTCCATGTACAGCGTGCGGAAGGGTGCGAAAACCGGCGTCGAGAACTCCGCGATCACCAGCCGCCCGCCCGGCTTGGTGACGCGCAGCATCTCCCGCAGGGCCGCGTCCGGATCGGACACATTGCGCAACCCGTAGGAGATGGTGACCGCGTCGAACACCGCGTCGGCGAACGGCAGCGCGGTGGCGTCGCCGGCGACCATGGGCACCTTCCGGAACCGGCCCGCCGCGAGCATGCCCTGGGAGAAGTCGGTGGCGACGCACCAGGCCCCGGACTTGGCGAATTCCAGAGTGGACACACCGGTCCCGGCGGCCAGGTCCAGGACCCGCTCGCCGGGCCGCAATTGCAGCGCCCGGCGCGTCGCCCACCGCCAATACCGGTCCTGGCCACCGGAGATCACCGTGTTCGTGAGGTCGTACCGCTTCGCGACCCCGTCGAACATCGACGCGACCTCGTGCGGCTGCTTGTCCAGCGAGGCCCGGAACGACTCTGTCTTCGCCACGATCCAGACACTAACGTGCCGTTGCCGCGCCGATCACAGCAGCACGCGGAACACCCTCGTCCACGCATCGGGCGGTACGTGACCGACCGGTGCGTCGGCCGCGATTCCCGCTGCGGCACAGGCACGCCGGACCGCACGGGCGGGGAATTCGCGGCGCAGCGAGGCGGCGACCGACCCGCCCACCCCCGAGAAGCCGAGTTCGACCAGGCGGTGATACTCCGGGGCCGCGGCGTCGGGCAGCAGCGGCCGCGGGCGGCGGTGCAACCGCAGCACCGCGGCGTCGACCCGCGGGACCGGATGAAAACTGCTGCGCGCGACCACATCACCCAGGGTCATCGAAACCCACGGCCAGTGGGTGACGGTGAGCTTCGACCAGCGCCCGTAGTCACCGGAGTGTTTGCGGGCGAACTCGCGCTGGGTCAGCAGCGTGGCGGTGGTCAGCGGCCGGGCCGCCAGGCACCAGCGGACGATATCCGTAGTTATTTGTCAATAGAGGGTATGTTGGCGAGGTGACCGAGAAAGTACGCGCCGGCCAGCGTGAGCGTTTGAAAATCGCAGGTCAGCTGCGGTGGGTGATCTACGCGAGGAAGTCCGGGCCCGGCGACAAGTCGCCGCGGGACCAGGAGACTGTCGGTCGCCGCGATATCGAGAGCATCGGCGGCGTGGTCGTCGCAGTGTTCAAGGACAACCTGAGCGCCTCGCGGTACCGACGAGTCCAGGACCGGCCCGGGTTCGTCCGGACCAAGAAGTTCCTGGAGGACGGCCGGGCGGACGGACTATGGACCTTCGCGCACAACCGCGGCCACCGCGACCTCGACGACTATGTGCCGTTGCGCCGCATGTGCATCGACGGCCACACGCTGTGGCGCTATGGGGGCCGCACCTACGAGCTGTGGAAATCGACCGACCGCCGCGACGCGAACTCGGATGCGCTACGCGCGGAGGCACAGTCCGACGACATCAGCGAGGCGGTGAACCGCGGAATCCAAGAAGCGCTGAGCGATGGTAAGCCTCACGGGAAGGTGCTGAAGGGATACCGGGTTGTGCGGGATCCGTACTCCGGGGAGGCAATTCGCCGGGAGGCGGTACCCGAGCAGGCCGCGATCATCCGTGAAGCGGCACGGCGAGTCCTGCCGCCGAACCTCGAGCCGCTGCGGCGAGTGAGCCGGGATCTCGCGCCCGCGTGGGTGAAGGCCGGCGGTCGCGGCGCTTTCGACAACCGGGCGCTCCGGTCGATCTTGATCAACCCCAGCTACGCCGGCCTGCGGACGAACAATGGCAGGGTGGTCAGGCAGGGGACCTGGGACGGGATCTTCACGGTCAAAGAACACAAACAGCTCCGGGCACTACTCACCGACTCGTCACGAGTAATGCATCGCAGCACCGAGCCGGTGCACTTCCTGTCCTACATCGCGACCGCGCCGTGCGGGAACACCGTGTGGGTGAAACGGTCGGTGCCGAGCCGGAAGACGAAGCCGTTCTATACGTGCCCGGACGGGTGCGTGGGACGCAACGTGGTGAAGGTCGACAGCCATGTGGAAGAGGTGCTGCTGCGGCTGCTGGAGCACCCCGAGACCGCGGCGAAGCTGATGGCCGAGGACGCGGAGGACCAGGCGTCCGTCGACATGGAACTGGCGTTGATCCAGCGGCTGCGCGCGGACAAGAAGGCGTTCATCAAGGATGCGGCCCGGACCCGGTTGTCCGCAGAGGACCTCGACGAGTACATCAGCGAGTTGAATGACCAGATCCGCCAGGCTGAGGACCGGATGAAAGCGGCCGTCGCCGATCCCGTGCTGTTCGCGGCTGCGGGCCCGACTGCGCGCCAGCTGTGGGCAGGTTTCACCATGGTCCAGAAACGCGACATCGTGCGGCGGGCGTTGCGGATCGAGATCCGGCCGGTCGAACATCGGGGGCGCTACAGCGAACTCGGAGTGGAGATCTTCCCACTGCGAGGGCTGGCGGCGGTGCAGCTCGAGCCGAGCTGAGGTTTGGCTTTCCTCCGGTTTGTCGTTCTCGCGCGGAAGTAGCCCTTCGATTCCTATCCGCTTGCTCGCGGTGTGTGTTACAAGGGTGAAATACCGGAAGGTTTCTATCGAAAAGCCTTGTGTACTGGCGGAATCCAGCTACGATCGAGCCCAGCGGGTTTGGTTGAGCCGTCAATTAGGGGGACTGGCTCAGGTAGCGGGAGGTTTGACAATGGAGTCGCCCGGAAGACATCCGGCGGAATCGGCGTGATCCGCCAGGGGCGTGACACCCTGGCAACACTCGGGATCAGGGTGACTGCAGCAGACGGCGACGTCACCGTGGTGGGCGGGAAGATCGAGATCGGGACGCTCGTCTGGACGCCCCATGAGGTGGTCGCAATTCCTCGGCGCGGTTTGACCGCGCGGATGATGCGTCAGTTGGTGCGGGCTGCGGAGAACGCTTGGTTCAAGGGCCCGCATTCAGGCTGGGCGCCATGCGCGGCCGGCCTGACGGGCTGTGTACGCATACGAATGCCGAGACTTGCGTCGCCGAGCCGTCGATCGCGGCCGGTCAAGACTGAGCTATTCAGTCTGGGCTTTCAGCTCGCCGCAACAACTCGGCAATCTTCTCGGGCGTTAACGCTGCCAGCTGTTGCGGGGACGGGGTTCCAATCTCGTAGTCCCGGCCTTCGACCAGCTCCGGGTTGGTCTCGCCGTCCGCGCTGATGCTGTGGGCGGGGGCCGGTGCGGTGCCGGCTTTGCGGGCTTCCTGAATCGCCGTCCTCAGCAACTCGTCCGGCTCGATCTTGAGTGCCTTCGACATTCGGGCGAGCTGTTCCAAGTCGATCGCTGAACCGGCCTTGACGAGCGACGACACTGTGGCTTTGGGGATGCCGCTGAGCTCGGCGAGCTCCACTTGCAGCATGCCCTGCCGTCCCATCAGCGATCGGATTTCCGTCGCTACTGCTTCGGTGAGCCAGCCGATTCCCCGCGTGTTGGTTGGCATGCCGGAAGTCTAGTTTCCATATGAAGACTCGCCAATACCTCGCGTGTCAGGGTGCTTGATGCAGTCTCCATATGGAGTTACAGTCTTCATATGGAGACTGACAGCTCGTGGTGGCAGTCCGTAGCTATCAGGGTTCGCGCGGCGATCGCACGTTCGGGCATGACCGAGGAGCAGGTCGGGAAAGACGCCGGGATCGCGAACGCAACCCTGAGTAGAAGCCTCAACGGCCACAGGGCATTCACCACTTTGGAACTGCAGCGCATCGCCGAAGCCATCGGGACGACACCGGATAGCTTCGCTGTGCCCTGCGAAGAACCGGTCGCGTCGTGACGGCGCCCGAGACACGGAACGACGGCCCGGTCATCGACGAGACCTGGGTTGCGCGGCAACTGGAGCGGTTCGTGCCCAGCGACATGGATGCGGCCGTCGCGCAATTCCGGGCGTACCGGCGCCAGGCACGCCGTGCGGCCACCCCAGAACAGGCCGCTCCGCGCAGGCGTGTGGCGTCGTGACCTTTCGTTGGATGCCCGCCTCGTTCGCGCTCCTATCGGTCGCCATCAGCGTCCTTGCCGCTCTCCTTGCCGCGTTATTCGCCACTGCCGCACGCGATCTGCGTGACGAAACCCATCGAATCACCAACCGCGCCCGACACCGTGAGGAGTCGAGCGTCGCTCGAATCGAGGCCAAACGATGAACTGGTTCCTGACGCTGTCCTGGCTCGCCTCCGGCGCTACCGCGATCTACGGCGCGAGCCTCGCCCACGTCTACCGCGGCGAGGCGAAAGCCGCCGCGGCCAGCGCGGCCCGCAGCAGAGACGAGGCGCGGAAGCTCGCCGCCGAGATGCGTCGGCTCCGGCACGAAGTCATCGCTACCACTGGCGAATCCGCACCGGACGCCGCCGCAGTGGTCGACATGGAGGAGGCGGTCGCTCGCCTGCGAGCCACCCATTCCACACGCCGGACGCGACCGTTCGCCGAGATCGCTCCGCAAGCGTCAGCCGGACAGTCGGCTGCACGGCCGGGCAGGCACCGGCGCCACGATCAACCGACACTGTCGTTCCGGCCCCAGCGGGCATCGTCTTCGCTGCCGACCGCCGAGTTCCCGGCACTCACCAGCATCGGTGACACCGTGGCCGCGGCGACCGACCTCAACAGCGGAAACGACTGCGGCCCTGCGGCAGTCGGCGGGGGCGACGGATGCTGACCCCGCAGCGGCTGTGCAGCGCCAGCCTCGTGGTCCTGGCCCTCGGGCTGCTGCTGTACCTGCCGGGCATCGTCACCGCCGACGTGTTCCTCAGCGCCATCGTGATCGGCCTGGCGCTCGGCGGCCTCGGCACCGAATGGTCCCTGCTGATCTGGGTCGTCGTGCCGTTCCTGCAATGGCTGCGTACACGCCGCCACACGGTGCGCCGCGAGCAGCTCGGCCCGTACTTCGTTCCCATCTCCGAATCTCCTTCCGCCCCTGCGCGGAAGGATCGGCCGGCCGCCGACGCAAACCCGCTCGCCTCGGCGGTCGGCCACCCCCCGACCCCCGCTCACGCGGGCGGAACCCTCGCCAGGCGCGGCGCGCCGCTCCAACACACACCCCGGCGCATCACACCCGGCGAGGACCGTGCCGGGGAGCGAAACCCTGCACTCGCTCCCCGGCACCGCCGGAGCCCGCGATGAAGGTTCCGATGCCGCCGAAGGGCGTGCGAATCGTGCGCGGCGACAAGGTGATCCCGCTCGAACTCGCCTATGACGGACTGCGCGGTGACGGCCAGCACGTCTGGATCAGCGCGACACCGTTCCGGCAGGGCGTGGACCGGATCGAGGTCGACGTGCTGCCCGCGAACACCTCCATCGACTTCGACTTCGACGAGGGAGGTGACTGACCTTGCGCGAAATCGAGATGTGGCTGCGCGACCTGCTGCGGCCCGCGCCGCTGGGACTGGGTGCGTTCTACGCCCCGCTCCTGCAGTGGCCGCTGTAGCCCCTCCGAACCCCCTCGCGCCCGCACGGGCCCGAGGTGCGCGCGGCCCGCAACCAACCCCAGCGGTGCACCACAGGTTGCGGGCCGCGCTTTCCAACCCCTGTACATGCGTCCGGCCGCCGCGGACACGCGACGGCCGGACATACCAAACCCGACTAGCAAACGAGGAGTTTACCCACATCATGATCGGCACGAAGGAATTGCGGGCGCAGGCTGCCGACGCCCGCCACCGCGGCGACGAGGAGTTCGCCGCGTTCGTCGACAGCCTGGCGCAGCGCCGCGAACGCGACTACGACGAGCGGCAGCTGGCGCCGCTGCTGTACGGAGAGTTGCCGGTGCTGACCGGCGGCTGCCCGTTCAACGAACTGCCTCTGGATGAGCAGTCGGGTCTGGTCGAAGCGGCGACCGCGCTAAGGGAGTTGCTGGAGTCTCATGGATGGCGGCGGCCGGATGAGCCCGGGCGCCGGTGGAAATACGCGAATCAGGTGCCGGAAGGCACCCGCTTCCGTCCCCTGCGCGGAGATCTGGTTCTCATCCGCGAGGACGCCCTCGCTGTCGAGGTCTATCCCTCCGCGGATTCCGACGTCTTCCACTGGTCGTTCGCCTCGCTGGACGACCTCCACGGCGCCGACGGCTACATCGAGGTTCTCGCATGACCACGATCACCGGCGACCTGCCGCCCTCAGGATCCCCGAACGACGAGATCCGCGATCAGCTCGCGCGCGCGATCTGGATCGAGATCTACGCCGACCCCGACGACCCGGAACCCGGAGGGGCCTGGGCCGACCTGCCGATCGAGCAGCAGCGGATCTTCGCCGGGATCGCCGCCGCGGCACGGCGGCACCTCGAACAGCAGGAGGGTTGGCACCCCCCGCGCAGGTGGGAGTCGGCGGTCGAGATCCCCGAGGGTACGCGATTCCGGGCCGTCGGCGATGTGCGGGTATTCCGCCGGCTCGGCGATGGTGCCCGCGCGCAGCCGCCGGCCGACGACGGTATCCGCTATCTCCTCGGTGCCATGGACGCGGCGTTCTCCCGCGGCTATCTGGAGGTGCGATGATCCGTCGCCAACCGCCGGGCGTAGTCCGGCTCCTGGTGACCGTGCTGGCCCGGCGGCGCGTGCCGCCGCCGGGCCGTCGCGCCGTGCCGATCGGCGCGGTGGCGTGGGATGTCGCGCATCCGAACGACCGGCTCGAGTTGCGCGAGTGGGTGTCGGGCATCGCCGACCGTCACCAGGTGCCGTCGGGGTTGATCGCGGTGACGCAGCAGCTGCTCGACATCGCCGACGAATACGACGCCCGGCTGGCCAGTGCCGCGAGCTACGGGGTGTGGCTCACCAGCCCGGCCACGCCCGCCATCGACCAGGCCCGGATCGGGCAGGCGTTCGCACACCTGGCCCACCCGGACATCTACCCGTGGCCGGACGGCGGCCCGCATGTAGGAGAGCGGGACGAGCGGAGGTGATCACCATCGGCGAACTGCACGACATGGCCGACGAGGCCGGGCAGCGCGGGGACACGCGGGTAGCCGAGCTGCTGGCCGAGGAAGCACGCGACCGGACCACGGTCGCGGCGGCGGCTGGCACGCACGACGGGCAGGGGCGGCGGTGGTGGCCGACCGCGGCCGCGGTCCCGTTCGGCGTGATCTTCCAAGCGACGAGCCCGCTGTGCGAGGTCGTCTGGCGGCGCGAGGTCGGCGGCTGCCGGGCGCTGCCGCCGGCCTCGGACCGCGTGTACCCGGTCGGCCTGGTCGACCAGACGTGGCTGACAGACGGCGCCGGTTTCGTCGAGACCGATGCCCATTCGAATCAGATTGCGAGGCAACCGATATGAGCAAGATCATGACCGACGTGCACCTGGGCGTGCGCACCGATGGGCAGCTCGGCGTGCGGTACGACCGGCCTCGCCCGGGCCACGACCAGCACCTGGGTGGTGTCTCGCTGGAGCTGTCCGGTGGTGTCGTCTTCGCGCTGTTTCCCACGCCCGAGGATGCGAAGCGGATCGGCCGCGCCCTGTTCGACCGGGGCGTCGAATGGGAGAGCGACCTGGCGGGGGAGGACCGCCACGACACCAGCGAGCAGGAGACCGAGGTTGTCTATCCGGATCCGGACCTGTTGCGGGAGCAGGCCATTGCCAGCGCGCAGGGTGCGCTGTGACCGCAGCGTTGGCCGATACTCAGGAGCCGTCCTGGGTTCACCGGGCAGCGTGCCGGGGCGGCGACCCTGAGGACTGGTTCCCGGATCGGAGTATCCAGCCCAAGGAGGCGCGGCGAGTCTGCAAGGAAGAGTGCAAGGTTCGCGTCGAATGTGGTTGGTACGCGCACCGGCGGGAGGAAGCGCACGGCGTGTGGGCCGGGTTCCGGATGGATCGCATCACCGAGCGGCGGGCCCTGGCGGCGTGGCTGGGCGAACCTGTCCCTTTGCCGGTCGGGACGGTGCGGCGCACATGCCCGCGGTGTAGCGAGATCTTCGAGACCGTCGAGCGATCCGAGCGCATCTGCCCGGACTGCCGCAAGTTCGTCGACGCCGGACCGTCCCGCGTTCGCGTCGAGCAGCTCCGGAACTTGGGGTGGCCCTTCGCGCGCATCAGCGCGGTCAGCGGCGTCCCGCACGGGACGCTGGTCGACCTGTGCCGCACCGGGCCGGATCGGATTCGTCGTGACAACGCCGAGAAGATCATGGCCCTCGAGCTGACCGCGTACCGGGAGGTGATGGCGCAGTGACCGCGATCGTGGAACCCGGCAGCGCGGAGTGGCTGGCGCTGATCACACCGAGCAAGGTGGCCGCGATCCTCGGCATGAGCCGATGGGAGAGCCCGTATCGGTTGTGGCACAGGATGAAAGGGATCGTGCCGCCCGAGCCTCCGGCGGACCGGTTCGACGTCGGGCACGCGATGGAGGCGGCGCTGGCTGAGCTGTGGCGGATCAGGAACCCGGGCTGGCAGCTGTCGCGCCCGCAACTGCAGATCACGCGGGAGTTTCCCGGCTTCACATCGCTGGCGACGCTCGACCGGCGGGCCCGGCGCGGCACCCGCCGCCGCTGCGTCGAGTTCAAAGTCGCACGCCGACTGGAGGACTGGACCCGGTTCGGCACCGACGAGGCGCCCGCGGACTACACCGCCCAACTGACGTGGCAGATGCACGTCACCGGTTACATCGACGACCCGGCACACCTGATGGTGATGGGCCCCTACTTCGAGCATCACACCTACGAGGTCGCCTACGACGCGGAGCTGGCGGCCGCGATCGAGGACATCTGCAGCGACTTCCACCAGTCGCTGCGATCGGACGTGCCGCCGCCGCTGGACGATTCGGTGGCGACCTACGAGTGCGTGCGCGAACTCCACCCGGACATCGACCCGGCCGCGACTGCGGTGCTGGACCCGGAGCTGGCCGCCAGCTACCTCGACGCCGACCGCGCCGTGAAGGCCGCCGAAACCATTCTGCGCGGCAACAAGACCCGCGTCTTGGACGCCATGGGCACCGCGGCCGCCGCCACCAGCGCAGGCCAGCCGATCGCCACCCGCCGCCGCAATTCGCACGGGTCGGTGTCGCTGTACGCCGACACGAAAACCCACCCCGACAACCTGAAGGAGCCGATACCCGCATGACCACACTCACCGCCCCCCGGCCGGACACGGCCCCTGCCGTGTCCCCGCTGACGATCACACCGGACCAGACCGAATTCACCCCGGTCCAGCGCGAGGCCCTGCGCACCCTCGGCGTCACCAACCCCTCCGATGTCGAGCTGCAGCTGTTCTTCCACCAGGCCCGCCGCCTCGACCTGGACCCCTTCGCCAAGCAGATCTACATGATCGCCGACCGTGCCCTGATCACCACCTGGGACCAGGGCAGGCAGGTGGAGGAGTGGGGCACCAAATGGTCGACCCAGCTCCACATCGACGGCTTCCGCCTGACCGGGCACCGCCTGGCCGAACAGCGCGGTGACGAACTCGAGGACGGCGAACCGCTGTGGGCCGGACCGGACGGGACCTGGCGCGAGTTCTGGTCCGACAAGGCCACGCCGCCGGCCGCCGCGAAGTACATCATCCGCAAGAACGGCCGTCCCTACTGCGGCGTGGTGATGTACAACGAGTACGTCCGGACCACGCGCAACAACAAGCCCGATCCGTTCTGGAAGCGCATGCCCGCCGGACAACTGGCCAAATGCGCCGAGGCGCTGGCCTGGCGCAAGGCGTACCCGCGCGACTTCTCCGGCATCGGACTCGAAGGCGCGGGCAGCATCAGCGACGCTGACGTCGCCGCGGCGACTGGCGACAAGGCGACACCACCCACCGGGACCGCTGCTCTGCGCGCCGCTATCGGGCTCCCCGAGCCGTCCGACAGCACCGACAAGCAGCCGCCGAAGAAGGCCACCGCGCGCCGCCGGGGGAAGCAGTGACGCACGTCTACGCGATCACGGCCCTGTCGGCCGACGGCAACACCACCGCCTACCTGGCGCTCGACGACCAGGAATCCGAGGTCGCCGACCGGGTTGCCAAGGCGCTCAACAGCGCTGCGCGGGAGCGGACGCCCACGATGGTCATCGAGCGCGTCGGCGTCCTCGCCCGCCACTACATCGACGAGGGCGCCGCTAGCCCTGCCGGCCGATGAGCGCGGCCTGCGGCGCCGAGCTGTGTCGCAACTGGACCGGCCAGGGCTGCATCTGCGAAGTGATGGATCTCGAGCCGGACCTCGTCGACGAGTGCGCCGAGCACGGCAGGTGCGACGACTGCGGCAACTGCCTACGCTGCGGCAACTGCGTTTGCGAGATGGACTTCGACGACCCGGACGACGACGAATGGCAGCCCGACCGCGGCGAGTGTGACAACTGCGGCATGGCGCCGGGCGAAGTCAACACCTCCGGGCCCTTCGCGCTGGCCTGTGCCTGCGGGATCGGCCAGGGCGCGCCTCCGGACCTGTGCCGGTGCGGCCCCCGCGACACCAACCCGGCTGCCGAAGGGGGTCGGACATGACGGTCGTCGTCGGGCCATGGCCCGGCAGCAGCGCCAGCTCGGCGATGTCGCGGTGGCGGCCGAGGCCGGGCCGCGGGATTCCGCACCGGTATCGGGATCGGTGGGGTCGGCGGCAGTTGATGGACTGCCGGGAATGCCGCGTGCCGTTCCACCCCGATATCGACGTGCCCCGGGATCGGCTGTGCGCGGACTGCCGCAAGGACCGCGCTGATCTCGCACCGGCCTTGTTCGACGTCGGGGAGGTCAGCGGGTGAGCGAGCGGCTGGAGGACGGGACACCGACCCGGCTGGCGGTGCCGTGCCGCCGGTGCGGCAACTGGCTTGTCTCGAAGTCGTCGGTGGAGGCGCGGCTGGGCCCGGTGTGCGCGCAACACGAGCGCGCGCGAATTCGGCGTCCCACCAACGAGATTCCGCTGTTCGAGCTGGAGGCGGGCTGATGGGTGAGCACGGGGGTCTGGTGATGGCGCGGGTGTGGAGAGGTGGTGCTTATGGACCCTGCTGGCCCCTCGGGGCTACAGCCGGTCAGCCGTTTCGATTGGGAGCGGCTGATCCGGCGCGTGCGCATGCACAAGACCACGAAATATGTGGCCTTGGGAATGGCGACATATGCCGACGCGGACGGTTCTCGGGTGCGGCCGGGAGTGGACGAACTCGCACTGGTTCTGTGCATTTCCGAGCCGACCGTGAAAAGGGGATATTCAGTGCTGCGAGAACTCGGACTTATCCAAAAGACGAAACAGGGAAATCGGCACGCCAAAGAGGCGGATACGTATCGCCTTACCGCACCGAAGAATTTGACCGGACTGCCGATCCTCGGCCCCGACGATCACGCCAAGGGCGCCTAGTCCGGGGATCGCTGGTGATACCCGGACTTATCCACAGCACCGAGTCCGGGGATCGCCCGAGACACCTAGACCCGCTGTCGCGCAAGAAGTCTGGGGATCATCGAGAGCAAGTCTGGGGATCAATGGGAAGGAGTCTGGGGATCACGGGTGATCCCCCACCATAGAACCAACCACAACCAACCCAACACGTACCCGGCTCGCACACGTAACTCACGACCGCGCACGACGCGTGGCCGTTGGCAGCGGCATCGAACCCGGCGAATCCCGGAATTCGATTTCATTCCGAGAGGGTGGTGGGAAATGCACGACCGAACCGGCGAACCGATCGACGACGACGAACTCGAACCCGAACCCTGGCACAGCCCGTACTGCACCGGCTGGCTCGGATACGACGACGACGGCCGACTTATCCCATGCCTCATCTGCCGAAAGCATTTGCGAGACGGAATCGTGAAACTCAATTACTACGACCGGAAGAATCATGACTGAGACCACCGACGCCAGCGTCAAGCCACTCGTGTTCCTCGACTGCGAGACGACACATCTGCATCCAAACCTGCGCCACGCCTGGGAAATCGCGCTCATCCGCCGCCCCGCCCTGCCCGGCCTGGACATCGACCGGCTGACGATCCTGATCGACGACGTCGACCTGTCCCACGCCAGCCGGGAATCGCTCGATATCGGCCGCTTCTTCGAGCGCCATCCCCGCTACACGCACGGCAACTACGACGACCCGTGGAGCGGATCGCCGCTGCTGCGCGGCGTCGCGCTCGTCGACACCGGGCCGGGCAGCGCGGTGCTGATGGACGAGCGCGAGGCCGCCGCCACCGTCGAGGAATGGACGCGCGGCGCCGTGATCATCGGTGTCGTACCGGATTTCGACACCTACACCCTCGGCCCGATGCTGCGCCGCAACCGCCTCATGCCGGGCTGGCATTACCAGGCCATCGACGTCGAGACCGAAGCCGCGGGCTGGCTGAAAGGCCGCCTGGCCGCCGGCGACCTGCCGGTGGCCGAGGGCGCTGGGCCCGACGAGCCGCAGCGATCGGTGGATGAGATCCTCGCCGCCCTCCGGCCGCCCCGGCATTCCGACGTCGTGTCGGTCCTGTGTGGCGTCCAGCCGCCCGGACCGGAGGAACGCCACACCGCGATGGGCGACGCCGCCTGGGCCGAACGCTGGTGGGACGCCCTCGATCTCACGCGGGCATCATGACCGCCGGCCACCTCGAGTACGGGATTCGGTGGATGAACACCGACGGCGAGATCAGCGTCGCGCGCCGTAACCCCACCACCGATGTTGAGACCGCCGTCCAGTTCGTCGGCCACCTCCGCGCGATCCAGCAGCGCCAAGGCCGCACCCCCGACGCGCACCTGGTCGCGCGCCACCTCAACGACGAAGACATGCCGCTCGACGAGTGGCATGCCGTTCCCCGACCGGAGGCCACCCCATGCCTGACCTCGTCCTCAGCGCCAGCACCATCCTCGCCGAGTCCGCGCCCGACAATCCCTGGCCCGACGTCCTCGGCTTCATCGCCATCCTGATCCTGGTCGGCTTCATCGCATGGCTGTTCCTTCGATGACCCCGACACCGCTGCAGGTCGTACTCGCCCGCGCGTGTGCGTTCGCCATACGGCACGGCGTCGACGACCGGATCGGCCCGGACGACTTCGGGCTTCAGTGCAGCAGCGCCGGACACACGCACGCCACCTACGTCTACATCGACGCCGAACACGCCGTCAGCGTGGTCATCCGACGCGATGGAGCAACCACATTCGGTGTGGCCCAACTGGATTGGCTGCACAACGACCACAGCGGTGGGCGGCCGCCGTGCACCGACCACTGCGGCGAATGTCCGGAATGTCAAGACAATCCGTGCACCTGTCCCGACACGGCGTGGGCGGTGTACCGCGACAGCGACGGCCACATCCGCCGCCGCAACGACGGGATGTTCGTGGCCGGCGGTGACCTCAGCCGCGAAACCATCGAACGCAACCGCGCCGTCCGCTACGACGGCAAACACGACGGACTCTCCGAACGCATGCGGAAGCTCTACACCGCCGCGATCGAACTCATCGACCAGGAGGAAGCGCAGCACCGATGAGGCAGTGCACGAAGGCCGGCTGCACCCGCAAGCACAAGGCGAAAGGACTGTGCCAGAACCACTACTACCAGCAGCTGATGACCGACCCGCAACGTCGGGCCGAGAAGAACAAACGCGACCGCCGCTACGCCCGCGACCACCCCGAGGAATCCCGCGAACGCGGCCGTCGCTGGCGGGCTCGGCGACAGCAGAAGTTTTCCACCACCGAACAGGAAGGGCAGATATGACCACCGACCGACAGCCCCGCGCACACCGAACCGCTGCCAGCGAATTGCGGCCGACGCTCTGGCAGGTACTGGTCGCCGCCACGCTCGGCGCCCTGGTCCGCGGCGCGGTGCTCGGCTGGTTCCGGACCCAGAACGAACGCCGCCGCCAGACACCCCGCCGCCGGACCGCGACCCACTGAGCTACCCCTTTTGATGCAGCGCCGTACCGGGACTGGCGCTCCGGAAAACCTGTAGCCCCGGCCATCGAGGCCGGGGCTACAGGGCACCCAGGGGCCGACAGGCTCGGGGGTAACGGACTTATTCCCGCGCGGAACCTTCGGGCCAGACGACGTCAACAGGCAGCCCCTTCTGGCGGGCCAATGCGACCACACTGCCGGTCCCGCTGCGTTCGCCGTCGCGGCCGTCCCACACGGCGATCAGTCGATCGGTGGTGTCAAGAACGGCCGCGTTTGCGGCTTCGTACGCATCGGCGCCGGCATCATCGAAATCCATGACGCGTACAGTTTCGGCGCGGCGGAGCAGATTGTCGAAAAGCGCGACGTGACCGGGCTTGACCTTGCGCTCGCGATAGTTCCGAGACGGCAGCACAACCTCGAGGCGTCCACCCGCGTCAAGAACGGCCTGCGCAAATACCGAATCAGCGCCGCGGGCAATGCAACTCACGCCTACCAGGCTCTCCGGCTCTCCGGCCTTCGCCAGATGGCGGGCGATCTCGTCGTATACAAGCGGCACGGTGTTCGCCGTGATGTTCATGTGTCCCGTGACACCGATACGCACTGCCAATCTCCCTCTACGCGGTCGCACCGACCATCGGCCGGATGCGGTCTCGCAGTTCTGCTACGGGGCCCACTTTCACTAGCTGCTCGGTGCGGTTGTACACCTTCAGCAACTTCTTGCGTACCCGATCCGATCTGGTCTGCTCGACCGTATCCAACGCCTCGAGCCCAAGGCGACGCGCCTCATCGAATTCGCCTTCGATCATGCGAGCCTCGACGATGCCCAGCTGGTCGAGAGCCGAGCTTCGCAGTCGATTCGGCTTACGGAGGGCAATAGCGCGATCGATCGAATCGGCCGCCTCGCTAGCGAACGTGGGATCTCGGCGGGCCATATCGAGCAACCGACCGCCGATCGTCCCGGTCAGCTCCGCGGCGTCGAAGTAGTTGATCCAGTACGGATCAGCGCTCGGATCCGAGTCGGAGAATGCGGCGAAGGCTTTATCGTAGGCGCGCCGGAATGCTGACGGACGTTCGAGTTTGCTGTAGGCCCATGCCTCTCGTGTGTAAAGCATCGCCCGCACGGTGGGTGTTGTCCGGTCCGCGAAGCGGTCCTGAGCCAGCCGGATCAGTTCGAGCGCATCGATGGCCCGTTCGCGCTGGTGCTCCGCGCGCTGTACAGCGGTGCCGTAGTGATCCAGGGAGAGCAGTTGTCGAGCCATTCCAGCGATGGCGTTGGCGCAGAGCGCCGGATCGTCGGCTTCCTGGGCGGCGCGCACCGCGAGCATGTAGTACTCCTGCGCCGTCTGTTGTTCATCGGAATCCCACGACATCGTGGCCGCAGTCTCGGCAAGCATTGCGAGGATGCGTAGAAGGCGAGGTCTGACATGGGGTTCACGCGTGTCCCGCAACAGCTCGTTCACCTCGTCGAGCTGACCCACCACTGCCTTGCGTCGCAAGCCGCCCCCGAAACGGTCATCCCACTCGCGAAAGGCCTGCGCGGTGTTCTCCAGCTCGGCGAGCTCCTGCATGCCGGTCGCTAATGCGGGCGTTCCTATCGGTGCCTCGTCCGCATAGCGCACGAGCCAACGTTCTAGCGGCTCAAGTAGCGGCACGCCGACGACAACGCCGGCTAGCGCTTTGGAAATCTCGCGCCGGTCCAACATGAGATCCCTCCTCGTCAGGTCATGGGCGACCGTCGTGCAGTCGTCGGACCACATTTCCACTCCCGAGACGGGAAGGATGATCTCGACCTGAACAGGCTCTAGCGAAGAGCTTGCCGGCGCAACCCTTGGTGTCTGCTGGTGTGCGAAGAAACGCAAACGCTGTTCAGGTGTGGCCTGATCCAGCATCGTGCCCATGAGCTCGGCGTAGAACGCCGGTAGCTGGACTGTTTCCTTCCGCCGTGCCCACTTCTTCACAACCGAGAGGGATATACCCGCACGCTTCGCGAACTGAGGTTGAGAAACCCCGAGAGCATCGCGGAGCGCTGTTGCGTCGGCACCGGTCCACATGACCTGCATACCCAATACCTCGTCCCCTGCTAGAGGTGCGTGTACCAGCGTGAACCGAGCGTATCCCAGCGTGGCCCGCGTCGACCTTCTATTGAAGATCTCGCAGCGCAAGGGTTGATCCAGCCCCGCTGCCGTGATGGCCCAGCGCTTTTCGGCGCACCGACTGCCAACAAGTGACGTGCTGTCGATGTCAGCTCGGCGGCGGGCGCTCCCACACCACGCCCCAAATCGAAGGGAAGTAGCAGGTGATGAACCCGGACCAACCATCCACTCTGCCGACCGAGCCGGTGCCGCTCGGATTGGTGAACATGGCGTTCGTGCCCGCCGATCAGGTGACGGCGTGTGAGGACGAGATCCGTGCCATGGCAAAGCGATACGGATTTCCCTCCGATCCGGAGATCGTCCGTATCGACGACGGTAGGGTGCCGCCGGTGCTGGGGGATTTCTTGATGCGGATCGTGCGCGTCGACGCTACGGCGGTGTTCATTCCGAACGCGGATCACGTCGGCGGCCAGGCCGGCGTGCTGCAGATCATGGGCACCGTCCTCGGGACCAACCCGCCACGGGTGCTGATGCGAGGAGTGTTTTTCACCGAAGCTGTTGAGGGACAACAGCGATGACCGGAACCGAAACCGAGCAATCTGCGGTCGCTGTCGGTGTGATCTGCCTGCCGTTGGTGCAGGACCCGGACGTGGCCGAGGCCGAGCTGGAGCGCCTCGCGGTCGAGCACGGTAAGCAGCTCGTCGAAACGCTGCGGGTGTGGCCGAAAGAGCCCGGCTGGCTGTTCCGTCTGCTCGAGACGGTGAACGCGAAACGTGCTGTAGCCGTGCTGGCGCTCGACATGGACCATATCGGTGCGTGTTCGGTCGCGGTGGTCGGCGCGGCCGACCTGATCACGCGCACCGAGACCCGCGAGTACGTCGGCTATGGAACGCCCGGCGTCCGGCCCGGCTTTCTCCCGGCGAGGTGACCCGTGCGGGACGATTCGGACGACGACGAGCAGTACGACCCGGCGACCTATCAGAAGGCGTACTACGCCGACCTCCACTTCTATGACCGGCACTTCCCCGAACGCGCCGCGGCGCTGCGCGCGCAGGGGCCGCCGCCTCCGGAGGCGGCCGACGGCTACTGGGGCAAGGTCGCTTACCACCGTCACCGCGCCGAGGCCGGCGATCCTGAGTCCGCCGAGATCCTCGAGCAGTTGGAGGCCGAAGGGCCGCCGAAAGGCGATGAGCGCTCATGAACGCGGCCGGCTGGTCAGCGATCATGGCCGTCTTCGTGATCATGGGCGGGGTGATGTGGCTGGCGTTGCGCTCCGACCGCGCGTACGCCCGCGAGGCCAGCGAGGCGCCGACCCGGGTTTTCCATGTCGTCACCGGCTGGAACCACGAGGCGCCTCGCGATCCGCTCACGGTCCGGGGCGCGCACCTGGAGATGCAGCGTCACCGGATATGCCAGCGCGAGGACTGCCCGCGCAAGCGTGCCGCCTATCAAACCCTTGTCGAGGCCGGACGGCTCATGCCGGACTCCGGCCGAATCCATTAGCCCGATAACTCTACGGGCGGAAAGGATTTCGATGCGAAGCGAACTCACGCCGTCACAGCTGGTCATCGTGCGGGCGCTCGTCGCCAAACCACACGCGCGGACCGCGTACGAAATCGCCACCAGCACCGGCAAACATCTCGGATACGTGACACGGATCCTCGATGTGCTGGTTCGCCGGCAGTTCGCGGAGGAGGACGCCGGGTGGGCGGTCACCGACCGCGGACGCCGAACCCTGGCGACGGAACTGCACCGACTGAACCGGCCGCAGCAGATCATCTTGCAGGCGCTACACCGCGCGGAGTTCGCCCGCGCCTTGTCCGATGTCTGCCCGGACCGCACGAAGGCCTCGGCCCGGACGACCGGTAAGTGGCTGAATGAGCAGGGCTACATCCAGTTGGTGCGGGTGTGGCGGCCCACGCTGACCGCCAAGATCGCCGTCGTCTCTGATGACCGGGACGTCGTGCCTGCCGCGGAAGCGCCGAGACCATGAGCCAGCTGTGGATCTCGGCAACGCTGCTGTGCGCTGCGGTGGCTTGCGGGTGGGGCGCGCTGTGGGCCTGGCGCGACCGTGTCCCGGCCGGCCTGTCGGTGACCGACATCCAGCACCGCCTCGCCGCCGAGCGAGAGGCCCTCTCGCATTCTGCGCCGGCCAAGCCGCTCACCGCAGCGCTGGCCCGCGAGGCGATGCGGATCCACCGCGGCTGCAGCATCGACCTCTGCCCGCGTCGGCGTGCCGCCGAGGAGATTCTCGACGCCATCGCCGCGCGTTCGCACGAGGCACCGACCAAGCCTCTCACCGAGACACAAGCACGCGCAGAGATGCGGAAACACCGCGGCTGCGAACTCGACACATGCCCGCGGCTGAACGCCGCGTACCGGGCGCTCGCCCCCGATCAGCTCGCTCGAGGCTCGCGCCGCGCGCGGTAGGGGACGTGCGGCAACGAAGACTACGGCGGCGCCCGAACCGGGTGCCGCGGTGTAGATGCGGGGAAACCATTGCCCTGCAACCATTTTCATGGAGGAATCGTGAGATTGTTACGAGAAGTCGCGTTCGGTGTCATCGCTGCCGCACTCGTCGCTGCAGGCGCCGCGACAGGAGGGTCGGCGCCTGCGCACGCAGCGGCGCAGTCGTGCGGGTTCGAATTCACCTGGACCCGTCCCACTGTGCTGCCGCCGCAGGTTCTGGCGCGCGGCGTGGCCCAGTGCACCGTGCCGCCGGAAGAACACATCGCCGTGTTGAAACTGGAGTTCCGGCCCGCCGGCAGCTCCCGGTGGGAGGTGGCTTCGGCAACGGCGCCGGACCACACGATCCCGGCGAAGGACGCCCGCTACGAGGTGTCGTCTACCTGCTTCGCTGGATCATGGCGCGCGGCAGTGGAGATCTGGGGCAGTATCCAAGGACACCCGTTCACGTTCAGCGACCGGTCCGGATCGGTCGACGTTCCGGCCAGTGCCTGTGCACCCCGAGGATAGGAGTCACTGTTGGCATCCGATCTGGCTACGTCACGACAGCTACGCGACGACATCCAAGCCCTGACCGAAAAGGCCGCAGCCCTGGTGGGAGCCGACCATCCGGCGGTGTCGACCTTGATGAAGGCCGCCGACCAGCTGACCACCACCGCCCTGTCCGGCGAGCCCGGCCGCTACGCGGACCGGCCCACCGAGGACTGATCCCGGCCACCACCACTTGACCGGCTGACCCCGGTTCCCGAGCCCCACCTGCACCCGTTGCAGGTGGGGCTCACTGCGTTCCCGGCCTGGTCGTGTCGACCGGGGCGTGCACGCCTGCTCCGTACGGTCCGGCGCCATGACAGCCGCCTGCGACCGCCTTGCCGCGAGCGCTGGAGAAATCTGGGTGCCGGTGCCGGGCTGGCACGGCTACTACGAGGTGTCCAGCCACGGACGTGTGAAGTCCGTCGCGCGCACCATTCCTCACCGCACGGCCAAGCAGATCCGTGTCCGCGAACGAATCCTGAAGCCGACCACCGTCGACGACGGATATCTCCTCGTCACTCTTCGTCGGCCGAACGAACGGCGGACGGTCAAGGTCCACACGCTCGTCATGGAAGCCTTCGCCGGTCCTCGCCCAGCCGGCTCGGCGGTCTGCCACAACAACGGCGACCCGGCCGACAACCGGGTGGCGAACCTGCGCTACGACACACCGGCCGCGAACAACCGCGACACCGTCGCGCACGGCCGCAACCCCAACGCGAACAAGATCCGTTGTGTCGCAGGGCATGCGCTCACCGCGGACAACGTCTACCGGCAGCGCGGCCGTCGTGAATGCCGCACCTGCCGCAACGAGGCGTCGCGCCGGTATCGCGCCCGGAGGGCAGCGGCTTGACAGCCCCGGTCGGCAGCATCCGCGTCACGATCGACGGTGACGCGTCGGATCTGGAGCGCCAGCTGCAGCGGGCTGTCGCGGACGCGATGCGTGACGTCCAGCGGGACCTCACCCGCGACGGGCTGCAGATCCACTTCGAGCTGCCCGACGATCTGCGGCGAGAGACCGCGCGCGCCACCCAGGAGGCGCAGCGCACTGCCGACACCCAGCCGGTTACGATCCCCGTCGACCTCGACACCTCCGACGTCCTCGGCGACGTGCAGTCGATGCGCCGCCGGGTCCAGGCCGAGACACCGCCGATCACCCAGCAGATCCGCATCGACGTCGATCGCGCGACCTCGGCCGCGGCACAGGCCGCGATCAAAGACGCCGCGGCCGGCCAGCGAGATCTGGCACGAGCGCAGAAAGAACAGCTCGCCGCCGCGGACGCCCTGTCGGGTGCCCGCAAGCGCAGCGCGTCCGATCTCAAAGACGTCGAGCTGGCGCTCAAACGCAACGCGATCGCGGAGCGGGAAGCGGCGGCCGCGGCGGCGGCCGCGCGCACGGAACTCGCCGGCATCGGCAGCGACGACGACCCGGACGGCGCACTCCGCAAGGCCGCCACTGAGCGCGTCGAGGCAGCTGAGCAACGACTGGCCGAAGTCCGGCGTGCCGGGGAGAAGCTGATCGAGCGCGGCCAAGCCGCGACCGAGCGCGTCGAGCAGGCCACCGTGCGGGTCGCGCAGGCCGAGGAGAGGGTGGCCGCGGCCCGTCAGCGCAGCGCCGAGCTCGCGGAACGCGCCGCCCAGCAGCAGACCCGGGTGGTGCCGCTCCAGACCGGCGGTGGTGGCGACACCGAGCGGCAGCGCCTGCAAGCGGATGCGTCGCGGTCGGCGTTCTCGCGGCTGGGCGGTGAGATCGGTTCGGTCGCCGCCACCGCCGGGAAACTCGGCGCGGTCACCGCCGCGGTCGCCGCGATCGGCGGCGCCGCGGGCATCGCGGCTGGCGCGATCGGCGGCCTCGCGATCGCCGGCGCCGCGCTGGGCCCGGCCCTCGGCGCCGGCATCGGCACTGTCGTGGTCGGCCTGCAGGGCATGAAAGACGCGTTCGACGCCGTCTCGGCGGCCAGCGAGGCAGGCCCCGCCGAAGCGGAAGCGAAGGCCCAGGCGGTCGCTGCGGCGACCGAGCAGCTGGCATCGGCGACCGGCTCCGCGGAATCGGCGCAGCGGTCCCTGACCTCTGCGCAGCGCGACGCCGAGTCTGCGACCCGCGACATCGGCGACGCCTACGAGCAGGCGGCCGAGGACCTGGCCGAGTACCAGTTCAAACTCCGCGGCTCGGTGCTGGACCAGAAGGAGGCCGCGGCCGCGCTGCGGAAGGCGCAGCGCGACGTCGCCAAGGCGACCAGCCAGGAGGACCGCGAAGAGGCGCTGTTGCGGGTCGAGCGCGCCCAGCTGCGTCTCGACCAGGCCGTCGAGAACGGCCGAGACGTGGCCGCCGAAGCGGCCGAGGCCGAAGCCAAGGGTATCGACGGCAGCGACCGGGTCGTCGCCGCGAAAGAACGCGCGGCCGCCGCCAGCGATCGGGTCGCCGACGCTCAGGCCTCGGTCAATCAGGCGAATGCTCAGGTCGCGCGCGCCCAGCAGGCGGTCACCGACGCCCAGAACGCCGCGACGCCCAGCGCCGAGAAGCTCGCCCAGGCCTTGGCGAAACTCTCACCCGAGGCGGCGGCGTTCGTCACCACCGCGCAGGAGCTGGCACCCACCTGGGAGGCCGCCCGAAAAGCCATCCAGGACAACCTGTTCGAAGGCCTCGACGGTACGCTGCGCGACCTCGCGGACAAGGTGCTGCCGAGCGTGCGCGACGGCATGGGCGCGGTCGCGACCGAGCTGAACCTGGGCGCCAAGGGTTTCGCTGACTTCCTCACCTCCGGCGAGGGGATCGCCGGGCTGGACGCGGTGTTCGCCTCGACGACGGACTTGCTGCGGGGGATGCGGGAGGGCAGCGAGGGATTCCTGTCCGGGCTCTCGGCGATGGTGCAGGCCGCTCAGCCCTTCGCGCTGGCGATGGGGCAGGCCTTCGGCGGTATCGCCACCGAACTCGGGTCCGCGTTCACCGAGCTCGCCGACTCCGGGCTGCTCGGCGAGGTCCTCACCGGATTCACCGAGGCACTCCAGGGTGTCGGCCCGTTGCTGCACGACCTCGTCCTCTCGTTCGCCGAGCTGGCCGCGCAGGTGTTGCCGGCCCTGCGGCCGCTGTTCGAGTCGATCGGCGAGTCGCTGCTCATCCTGGCCCCGGCGCTGGGCAGCCTCGGCGATGTCTTCGCCCGCTCGCTCGCCGAGGTGATGCCCTCGCTCGCGGAGTTCATCGCCGCGCTGGCCACGGGCATGGAGCCGATCCTGCCGGTGCTGGTCGAGCTGCTGAAATCCCTTGGCGCGGCACTGACCCCGCTGATCGGGCCGCTGTCGCAGATCGTGGTCACGATCGGCCAGGCCCTCGTCGGCGCGATCGACGCCCTGGCCCCCGCGATGGGACCGCTGGCCGAGGCCTTCGCCGCGATCCTGAACGCGGTAGCTCCGCTGTTGCCGTTGCTCGCGGAGAGTCTGACCGCGGTGATCTTGGCGCTGGCGCCGGCGCTGACGGAGGTCGCGACTGCGCTGGCACCGGTGATCGCGGCGTTCGCCGAGCAGATGGGTCCGGTGATTGCCGAGATTGCGCCGGTGCTCGCCGAGGTCGCGATGACGATTGGGCAAGCCCTCGCCGGCGCGCTCATCGCGATCGCGCCGATGCTGCCGGAGCTGGTGGGGTCGTTCTCGAATCTGCTGCTCGCGGTGGTGCCGCTGCTGCCCGAACTCGCGCGGCTCGCCGCGGAGATCATTCCGCCGCTGATCGACGTGCTGATCTCGTTGACCCCGTTCATCATTCGGGCGATCGATGCCTTCACCTGGCTCGTCTCGAACGTGATCATTCCGCTGGTCATCCCCGTGTTCAACGAGCTGAAGGACCAGATCGTCCTCGGACTGACCACGATGTCGGACATTTTCAATTGGTGGAACGACGTCGTCACCACCGTCACCGGTGCCGTGGTCGGTGCCTGGGAGTGGGTCTCGACGAAGTTCACCGAGGCCAAGGACTGGATCGTCGACACCGTGTTCAAGGCCCTCGGCGACGGCCTGCTCACCGTGCAGGGCTGGTTCGAGTCCGGCGTGCGCGGCATCAGTGAGAAGTGGGCGGGCCTGCAGGAAGCCGCGAAAGCCCCGATAAAGTTCGTGATCGACACCGTGTGGAACAACGGGCTGCTGAAAGCGTGGAACGCGGTGGCGAGGTTCCTGCCCGGGGTCGAGCCGATGGACCCGGTCACCCTGCCGTTCGCCCGCGGCGGCATCCTGCCCGGCTACACCCCCGGCCGCGACGTGCACCGGTTCGTGTCGGTCGCCAACCCCGGTGTGGGCCTGGATCTGTCGGGCGGTGAGGGCATCGCCCGCCCGGAAGTGGTGCGCGCCCTCGGGCCCGGCCGGTGGGGTGCGATGAACGCCGCGGCCCGCGCGGGCGGCGTGGACGGCGTCCGGCGATTCTTCGGGTTCGCCTCCGGCGGCATCATCCCGACCACCATGTGGAACCTGATCCGCGAGCGTTTCCCGAGCATGCAGTGGACGTCCGGATACCGGCCGGGTGCCAACGACTTCCACGGCCGCAACATGGCCGGGGACTTCGCCACCGGCGAGGTGCCGTCACAGGCGATGAAGGACACCGCGCGCTGGATCTACGAGACCTACGGGCCCGACTCCCGTGAGCTGATCCACTGGCCGCTCGACGGCTGGCAGAACATCGACGAGGGCAAACCGTTCAACTTCGGGCAGCCGACCAACGACCAGCACCGCTCACATGTCCACTGGGCCATGGACCACCCGCCCGGCAATCCGGGCGACAAACCCGGCGGCATCGTCGGCGCCCTGCGGAATGGCGCGAGCAGGCTGTTCGGGTCGATCCAGGATCGGGTGGCCGATGCGTTCGATGCGGCGCTGGCCGGTGTCGCCGAGTCGATCCCGGAATTCGGTGGCGAATTCGGCCGGCTGCCGCGCGCGTTCTTCGACCACTTCCGCGCCAAGGTGCGCGAGCACATCACCGGCCAGGCCGACACCGAGGACCAGAAACGCGAGGACGTGCCACCGGGCGGCGACGTCGAAATGTTCCGCGACCTGGTGCGTGACCTGCTCGGCCACTACCAGTTGCCGCTGGCTCTGACCAACTCCACGCTGCGCCGCATGCAGCAGGAGTCCGCCGGCCGCACCGACGCCGTGAACCTGTGGGATATCAACGCCCAGAAGGGAACCCCGAGCGTCGGGCTGATGCAGGTGATCCGTCCCACCTACGAGGCGTACAAGGACCCGGCGTTCGACAAGGGCCCCTACCTATATGGCGTGAGTATCGACCCGACCGCCAACATCTCCAGTTCGATGCGGTATGCGCTGTCGCGCTACGGGTCGCTGTCGGCGGCCTATGACCAGGCCGGTGGCTACCAGCGCGGCGGCCCGGTTCCCGGTGCCGGATACGGCGACATCGTGCCGGCCCTGCTGGAGCCGCAGGAGATCGTCATGAACCGGCGCGCGTCCCAAGTGTTCGGGCCGTTGCTGCTGTCGATGAACAAGGCCGTGCCGCGATTCCAGACCGGCGGCGCGGTGGACGGCCTCGTCGGTGGCGCAGGCGCATTCGCCATCCCCGTGCAGATCGTGAACTGGGAAGGCGCCCGCGCACTCCTCGGCAGCGCCGCGCCCCCAGCACCGGCTCCGCAGGTGCCGGCCGCGACGACCGGCGCGACGGCCCCGGCGGTAGCGACGGCGCAACTGGCACAGCCCAGCCCCGCCGATGCTGCGGCTGCGGCATCGGCGGTCGCCGGTGCCTTCGGCGACAGCATCGCCCGCGTCGTCTCCGACTCGCTGAAAGCGCTGGTCGACACCGCCACGAAGCAGGCAGCCGAGCAGACCCAGGAGCAGCGCGCCCAGGACGCGGCCGCGTTCGCGGACGGCCAGGCCCGCGTCGACGAGCAGGGCCGGCTGATCTCCGACACCAACGCGCTGCTGGAACGCAACGCCTCGACCACCGAGCTGGTCATCAGCGAGCAGACCGAGCAACTGCGCGAGCAGCTGACCGACATCGCCAACCGGGTCACCGGCGGCGTGCTCGCGCCGATCATGGAATCGGCCGTGAACGCCGGGATCCAAGTGGTCCAGCAATGGCTCGGCGGGGTAGGGGATCAGATCACCGACGGCACCGACCGCACCACCACGGCCGTGCAGAACCTCGACGTCGGCACCAGTGCCGGCACCGCACCGCCGCCGTTCGGCGCGCCCGGCAGTGCGTTCGATGCCACCAAGGCCATCAGCGACGCGGTGGTGTCGGTGGCGAACACCGCGCAGCAAGCCTTCATGTCCGTCGCCAACGACGTGGCGAAAGCCGCTCTCGCGCAACAACCCTCGAAGGTCGACGAGTCGCGCGGTGTGCTCGGCAAGGACATCTCCGGCGGACCGATGATCGATATGCTGGTGCGGCTCACCGGCGTCGAGATCCAAGTCCGTGACGTGCTGATCGACACCCTCGAGGAGATCACCGAGTTCCGCGGGGACCTGTTCGGCACCTTCGACGAGAGCGGCCGGCTCGTCTCCGACACGGCCGCGCTGATGCAGCGCAACCAGTCGTCCATCGAGCTGGCGATGTCGGAACAGAACAGGATCAACCGCGAGCTCATCAAGGCGGTGCTGCGGTATCTGATTGTGTCGGTGGTGATTCCGATCATGACCGCGATCCTCGCCGCGATGATCCAGCTCGCGGCTACCGCGATCGGCGCCGCGATCGGCAGCGTCATCCCCGTCATCGGCACCGCGGTCGGCGCGGCCATCGGCGCCGTCGTCGGCGCCGCCCTGGCGGGCGTGGCCGCGGTACTCGTCGGCACCCTCGCCGTAGGTGCCGGCGCCGCGATCGACTCGTTCGATTCCGGCGGTGCGGCGATCGGCAAGGGCCTGATGGTGAAGGACACCGCGCTGCGCGAGCGGGTGCTGGATCCCGCGGAGACCAGCTCCTACGACCGGCTTGCACGCATCGCCGACATGCTGGAGGCGCCCCGCGAGCACCGGACCACCGTGCACGCGCCGATGTACTTCCGCGGCGGGGAACGCGACGCCGACCGCGTGCAGGACCGCCTGCTGTCGCTGATGCCGAAATAGGAAGAGGTGACCCGTGTTCCGAGGCTGGCTGGCGTTGGGCGATCTCGAGATCGCCAACAGCTCCCGCGTGGTCGCGCTCGTCGGGCCGCCCGGCATACCGGCCACCGACGCCGAGGCCTTCGCCGACACCGCGTGCGCGCCGTGCCGCAACCTGCAAGTGCGCTACGACGACTCCTGGCCGGGGCTCGGCGCATATCTTGCCGACCCGCCCTACACCGACATCACCACCGCCCCCTGGTACGACGGCACCGACACCAGCCGGGAGTTCCTGGGGGTGTGGGTGATGTCGGCGGAAGGCTTCGACGCGATCCCGGTCGACCGCGACATCTCCGAAGCGATCTGCGCCGGCGGCGTCGCCGGTGTCCACCGCGACACCTTCCGGACCTTGTCGTTCTCGGCGCTGCTGTGGGCCTGCACCCACCGCGGCGAGAGATTCGGGTTGCGGTGGCTGAACTGCCAGCTGCGCGCCGCGAAGAAACCGCAGGTCCTGCACTACCTCGACGCCCACCCCGAACAGTTCACGCCGGTCGGCCTCGCCCGCACGATGCGGCGCGTGGTGCTCACCCAGCCCGCGGTCGTGCGCGAGGTCGCCGGCCGCCCCGTCGCCGAGCACCAGCAGGCCAGCATGGCCCGCGTCGAGTTCGAACTCTCGGCCCTGGACCCGTACCCGTGGACCGAGACCACCGCCCACCCGGTCACCTGGGACAGCGAGATCGTTGCCAACATCGAATGGGCCCACACCCCCGACTGCGGCGGCGCCACCTGCGAACTGCCGGTGCTGCTGTCCACCGTGTGCCCGCCACAAACCATCGACACCCGCCCCGCCCCGATCCCAGTGTGCGGCGGCTGCCTGCCGGTATGCGAAATCGAAACCCGCACATGGGAGTTCGAAGTCGGCGACTCGGCATGCGACTTGACCGCCGCCACGATCCGCATCACCGCCGGCGCCGAGGCCGACATCACGGTCCAGTTCTGGTGGCGGCCATGCGGATCCACCGACCCCTGCGACGAGACCGGCCAACTGTCGATCACCGGCCTGCCCGCCGGCGCCACCGTGGTGGCCGACTCGGTCGAGGGCCGCGGCTACGCCATCATCGCCGGCCAGCGCACCAAGCAGGGCGGCATCATCGCCACCCCGTCCGGTGCACCGTGGCGGTCCACGCTGCTGGAGCCGGGCTGCTGGGAACTCGTCGCCCAGTCCGCGCCCGGCACCGAATACACCGTGACCGTCGAAACCACAGGAAGGCCCGCATGACCAGCAGCCTCGCGGACCCGATGGACGCCACCCGTCTTGCCATCGGTGTGCGCACCGTCGACGGGCGCCCGGTCGGCCAGATCCCGTGCGACGAAACCACCGATGTCCTGTGGTCGCGGGAACGCAACGAATTGTCCCGCTGCGAGATCTCCACCTCCTACGTCGACGCGGGAGACCTCGTGCCGTGGCTGCACTGGATCGACGTGTGGGAAGACGACGTCCCGGTCTGGTCCGGGCCCGTGCAGGAGGCGGGCACCGAGCTCATCACCGGCGCGACCCAGATCCAGGTCCACGACACCGCGATCTTCCAGTGGTACACCCGCGCACCGACCTCGCGGCAATGGCAGCGGCTCGACCTCGCACCGATCGCCGCGGAGCTGTGGCGGGCAATGCTGGACCTACACGGCATCGACGCTGATCCCACCGTGCTCCCGCCCACAGTGACTGAGCGCTTCGACTTCGCAGCCACCGCCGACCTCGAAATGCTGAACACGGTCATGGAGCGCCTGGTGCGGCTCGGCCTGGACTGGACCGTGGTCGCCGGCCGCGCCATCCTCGGCACCCCCAGCACCACACCGGTCACCGCCCTGCAGGAATGTGACTTCATGGTGGGCCTGCGCCGCGTCCGGTCCGGCAAACGCAGCGCCAACGACGTCCGCGTGCAGGGGAAGAACTGGGCGCATACCGAAACCATCGAGATGGCCGGCCTGCACCTGCAGGCGCTGCTCAGCCTCGACGATCTGGGCGGCGTCTCCAACATCACCGCCGCTGCCCGCCAATACCTCTCCGAAGTCGGCGCCCTGCGCGACATCCTCGAGGTACCGCCCGGCGCCAGCCTGCACCCCGACGCCCCGGTCGCCACCGCCGACCTCGTGCCCGGCACGGTGTTCGCCGTGCACGCGGGGGAGGAGTTGTCCACGCTCATGCGGTTGAAAACCGCTGAAGTGGCTTGGACCGCCGGCGCCCGCGATGTGCGTGTCACCTTCGACGCGGTGACCCAGCCGGTCGAGCTCGACCCAGGGACAGGAGGCATCCTGTGACCGGCACGACCGAGAAGAAGACGCCACCGCGATCGGACCAGGAGTGGGCCCGCGACATGGACCAGCGGGTCGGCGCCGTCGAGCATCCGACCTCGGTGCGGTGCGGCAAGTGGGTGTTCTCAACCGACCCGGATACCGACAACCTCATCGTGTCCTACGTCAACGGCGGCAGCGTCGTGGTCGCACAGCCGCCCGCGGCCGGAGAAGACGCCGACGCGGTCGCGGATCCGTTCCTGCACTTGAACCTTGCCCGTTCGGCCGCTCAGACGGTGCCCGCGAACAGCACGATCACGGTCGGCTGGGACACCATGATCAACCGGTCGCCGACCTGGAATTTCTCCACCCCCGCCCCAGAGGTGATCATCCCATCCGCCGGCACCTACCTGATCATCTACCACCTGGTGTTCCGGACCTCGATCGCGGCGATATCCAAGGCACTCCTACGCATCGACGGCGAGACACGCATGGCCCAAGAGGAAGTCCCGGACCCCTCGAAATTCGTCGCCTTCTACCTGGTCGACACCTTCGCGCTATCGGCCGGCCAGGTGATCACCAGCCACGCGGCCTCGCAAGTCGCTCGCGACATCGGATCATCGGCCGCCGACCCCACCGTGCTGACATCCCTGTCCCTGACCCGCCTCCCGATCGGAGGATGAGCAATGGCCGTGTGTGTCTCCCGCAACCTCGACATCACCGCCGGTGCGCTGGGCATCGAGCCATGGAGCGTGTTCCGGCTCGTCGGCGACCAGACCGGCACCAGCACCGGCGACGGCACCCTCGCTCGCAACACACGGCTGCCCGGCAAGCTGCTCATCAACACGTCGGTGTCCTGGGTGTCGAATTCGCCGCTGCCCTCGCAGATGCTGCTGCGCCTCACCCGCGCCTACCGCACCATCATCTGCAGCAACCCGAACGCGATCCAGTTCCGCGACGCCGTCGAGGTCGGGATCGACGAGGCCCCTCGCACCCCGGACCCGTCGCGGGTGCTGCTCAGCCAATCCGGCACGTCGCTGGACATCGGCGTCGACAACACCAGCCAGCCCTACTACGGCCGAGTCCACCTGCACTCGGACATGACCAGCTCCGACACCTGGCTCGAGGACCCGCTCCCGGCCGGGTCCACCATCACCGTCGCCTACCGCTGCTACGTCTGGACCCCGCCGCCCTGGAGCACCAACGCCGCGGCCAACAACCCGCTGCACGAGGCATATGCGCGGTCGACCCGGCTGCAGCTGTTCGCGGCCCCGCTACAGGACGAGGCACTGCGATGAGTCTGCGCATCTGCACCAGCGAGTGGATGATCTCGGATCTGAACGGCGTCGATTTCGCCGAAGCGTGGCTGCCGCGCGTCGCCGAGGTCCGCTTCGCCACCAGCAGCAAGGACGGGCAGATCCAGAACAGCCCCGACCCCGTGCCGCTCATCGACACCGACCTCATCTGGACCAACTCCACCGGCGCCTGGCAGAACTGCCACCTCGGCATCCACCGCGCCCCACGCAGCATCATCACCAGCAATCCGAATACCGTGGTCCTCGACGACGCCTGGTCGTTCGACATCGGCATCTCACCCCAGGCCGCGCTGCCCTCGGCGGTCGGATCCGGCATCGGAGCCCGCATCAAAACCACACCGTCCCAGCTGAATCAGACGATCTACTCCCGCCTGTTCAACGACTGGGACGACTGGACCAGCATGCACCAGCTCGGCGCCGTCGCCGACGGCGAGACCGTGCACGTGCGCTACCAGTGCCTGCTCACCACGCCCGGTGAATGGCGCGGCGGCACCAGCCCTCTCTACCAGGCGCTCGCCCGCTGGGTGCGGTTGCGCCTGTTCTGCGCTCCACTGCTGGAGGTGGTCTGAATGACCGAGCCGTGCATTAATCCGGCCGCCTTCGACACCACCGACGGTGTCGTGTCCCCGCATCCCTGGATGCAGTGGCGGCACGTCGAAACCGGCAGCGCCACCGGCACCGTCGTCGACCCGCTCACCGACACCGCCGAAGTCCTGTCCCATACGCTGCAGGTCGCGTGGACTAACGACACCACGATCAGCCAGCACGCCTACGGCCTGTGCACGCGGGGCGCATCGCAGGTGATCACCACCGCGAACAAGCGATTCGTAGTCGAACAGCGCCGCGGCTGGGCGTCCGGCACCGCGCCGGCCGATCCGCCGGTCACCATGCAGACCGGCCGCCACGGGGGAGGCATCGACCTCGGTCTGGTCTCGGCGGGCGTCGCGGTGTTCGGCGTCTGGGAACACCGCCAAGGCGAGGCAACGACGCCCATCGGGCCGGACGTCGTGCTGGCGCCCGGGCAGATGCTGAAAGTGCGTGTCGCCGTATACGTGGTGCGTGACTCGTGGTCGCCAAGCCCGAACGCCGCGTACGCCAACGAGGTGGAAAACCACATCGAGACCGGCGACACCCGGTTGGACATCTTCGCTTACCCGGTCATTCCGTAGCGTCGTCGGACCCGAGCCAGTTGTAGACGGTGCGCCGCGAGACACCGGAATGGCCGATGATCGCTTGCGGCTTGACCGGACCGTCTTCGGTGGTGCCGGCCCGGGCGGCTTTGGCTGCGGCCTCCATGTACCGCAGAACGTGGCGCTCCTCCTCGCGAGCTCTGCGCAGATCGTCGCCAAGATTCTGCAACACGACCAGCGCATCGACCTCAGTCGCGAACTGGAAAATCGGCTCGGCGGTCCAGTCGATCGAGTCAGTGCCATCGGCGTAAAGCTCATTGGCGTTGGTAATGACGATTGGATTACTCACAACCACTCCTATCAGTGTGTCTACTGGTAGACACTTTAGCGGGAGGACTCCCACCTGTCTACTGGTAGACACTCCTGTGTCGTGCGTGCACGCCCGCCGCCTACCGTCCGCGGGCAACTACCACCAGCAGGCAGATTGGGGAAACGGGATGTTCGAGCCACCGGAAGGCACCACCGATTTCGACACCGACGCGGCCGCGGCCGAGCACGCCATGGAATACCGAGCCTCCGAATCCGCCGCAGCGGCGGCCTCGGCCGTGACTCCCACCTCCGACGCCGACGTCGATTGGGGACCTGACCCTGTCGAGGAGAACATCGAGAGCCTCGAGATGCAGGAACTGCGGCTCGAGGAGATGAGGCTGAAGGCGAAACGCACAGCGCTCGAGCGCCGCCAGGCCACGCCCCAGGTGATCGACAGCACCGGCAGTGCCGTCGACACGCCTGCGCCACCTGCGGCGCCAGCATGGTCGGGCAAGGTGATCACGGTGCACGACAAGGAAATCCAGGTCGTACAGCCCTCAGCAGCCGCGATCAAATACCTGTCGATCTTCGGATTCGGCGAAGCCGGCGCGGCGCGCGGCGACTTCCAGGACTTCATGAACCGGCACGTGTCCGCGAAATCCATCGCAGACATCCGCGGGTGGACCTGGGACGGTGAACTCAGCGAAGCGTTCTACAACGACCTCATCAAAGAACTGGTCACCATGGGATCCGGACGCCCTACCGGGCCGTCGTCACCCTCGCCGCGATCGCGGTAAGGAACTGGCGACGGATCCGCGCCCGCCTGATACTGGCCGGTATCGCCCAGCCGCTCCAGCAGCTGGAACTACACGCCCTACTCGACATCGTCGAGTCCATGCTCGAAGAGGGCATGGACAAAAAGCAGCTCGAGGCGCTGCGCCGCGACCTCTATCGGCCCGAGCCTGGACAGCGGCAGGTCGCAGGCTTCACTCCGGCCGAGGAGATGAAGACCTTCCAGGCGTTCCAGGCGCGGCTCGCCGGACTACGCCGGTAGCGCGGCCCCGCCCAAACCTGGTGGGCGGGGCCAAGTTCGCCGATTCAACGCGGGCACTGGCGGCACATGGCAGGATGATCGCGGTCGGGGGATGGCTCACTCACCCGACCTCATCTGGGGGATCTCATGCTCACGCGCACCATTCGCGCCGCCATGCTCTGCGGCGCCGTCCTGCTCGGCGCCAGCCCGATCGCCGCCGCCGGCCCGTTCGACTCCGGTTCCGCCGGCCAGCCCGCGCCGCGGCCTACGGTCACGCTCGGCGCCTACTGCGAATCCACCACCAGTACGCCCGCGGCCCGCACTACCGACGGCCATGACGCCTACTGCGTGCAGGTGGCCCACACCGACGCCCACGTCTGGTGGCCGGCACCTGGCACGATCCCCGCCGATCCCAACACGCCGGTGCGCGCGGGAGACTCCTGTCTCGACGAGGGGGCCCGCTGGTTCAACCCAGACGGCCAGCGGATCGTCTGCGAGAAGACCCAGAACGGCCGCCTCCGCGGGGACTTGGTGTGGATGCTCGACCGCTAACGGTCACCGTGCACGCCCGGTTCGTAACTTGCCGGGCATGCCAACTCCCAGCATTGGTCGCATCGTCCACTACCAGACCTACGGCACTCCGGGCGGCGAGTTTCGACCGCAGCCTTTGGCCGCATTGATCACCGGCGTTCGCGACGACTTCGGCACCGACGACGCCCCCGAATCCCGCGTCAGCCTGGTCGTCTTTTACGACAACGGGTTCTCCAACAAGACAAACGTCCGCTTCTCCGAAGAACCGAAGCCAGGCCACTGGAGCTGGCCACCCCGCGTCGATGGTTGACCGCTCCCGCGTGGTCGTGGTCGCCCCAGAGCCCGGCACGCCGGATACCGGGCTCTGGTGTGACCACTGCCAGCTGCCCAGCCTGGTCCGGTTTCCGATGAACGCCGTGCTCCCGAACGGCGTTCTCTCCCTTGGCTACCTGGACCTGTGCACCAATCACCAGACATCCGGAGAAGTGATCAGCCGGTGGCGGCCTCGGCTCTGACCGCGTCCGTGCACGCTCGGCCCGTACGGTCCCCCACATGGTCGACTGCTGCACACCGCTGGTCACCGGGTCCGGCAACTCGCCCGGCGAGCTGCGCGTCAACGTGGTGTGCGGCGACCCGGTCAACCTGTCCTACCGCCGCTGTGACGGCTGGCCCACTGACACCGCCGCGACGCTGCACCTATCGCATCCGTGGGGCTGGTCGCTGATCGTCACCGGCACGGTCAACGGCGAGTGGCTCCAATTCCACATCGCACCCGTCGACGCCCGGCAAATCCCGCGCGAGGCTCTCGCGTCGATTCATCTGGAATCGCCCGGTGTCGAGCCGTACACGTGGCTGGCCGGCCGCGTCTACCACCGAGGCGGCTGCTGATGTCGTGCTGTGGGAACGGCTATGTGCCGGTACCGGGCCCGCCGGGGCCACCGGGCCCGCCCGGCGATGCCGGCTTGGAACACGTGCAGACGACACCGGGCGCGACGTGGACTATCCCGCACAACTTCGGCCGGTTTCCGCTCTCCCTGCTGGTGCTCGTCGACGGCGAGCAGGTGATCCCCGACGCGGCATTTCCCGACACGAACACGGTGGTGCTGACCTTCGCGGCCCCGACCGCCGGCCGCGCTGAACTCTCCTGAAAGGGCGACTGTGGCAACGAAATTCATGAACGGGATCGACGCCCAAGGGCAGCGAATCCAGTCCGTCGGCGACCCGTCTGCTCCCACCGACGCGGTCAATCTCCAGACCCTGGAGGCCCGACAGGCCGGCCTGCGGTGGAAGGACGCCGCGCGCGCAGCGTCGACCGGCAACGTCACGGTCGCCTCTCCAGGCGCGTCGATCGACGGTGTGACCCTGACCAGTGGTGACCGGGTACTCCTGAAGAACCAGAGCACCGGCGCGGAGAACGGCATCTACGTGTTCAACGGCGCAGCATCGCCGCTGACCCGCGCCACCGATGCCGATTCAGGGACCGAACTCGCCGACGGCTCCGCGGTGTTCGTCGGGGAAGGCACCACGAACGCGAACACGGCGTGGGTGCAGACCACCAACAACCCGGTCACCATCGGCACGACAGCGACCACCTGGGCGCAGTTCGGCGGTGGCGGCACCTCCTACACCGAGGGAAACGGGATCGACATCACCGGCAACGTGGTGTCGATCCAGTTGGACACCAACTCCGGGCTCCTGGTGTCGGGCTCGGGTCTGAAGCTCGATCCTGCGGTGGCGGTGCGGAAGTTCGCGCAGAACATCGGCAACGGCAGCAGCACGGCGATCGCGGTGACTCACAATCTCGGCACCCGCGACATCACCGTGTCCGTCTACGACACAGCCACTTTCGCCGAGGTGTGGCCGGACATCGTGCACACCGACGCCAACACCGTCACCTTGACGTTCGCGGTGGCACCGGCTGCTGCCGCCTACCGGGTGGTGGTCCACGGGTGAGGTTGCTCGGTGCAGGCCCGTCGGGCAGCAACGACGCCGTCCGGCTCGCCGACCTCCAGGCTTACACGTCGGTCGGGGTAATGCTGTACCAGACCCAGGGACTCCACGTCGCGGGGACCGGGCACCTGCCGCTCGGCTGGGTCGTGCCGTTCAACATGGTGCTCGATCAGGTGCGGTACTGGCTGGCCACCGCAGGCACTGGCGGCTCGGTGGCGGCGGAGCTGAGGAAAAACGGCACGGCGGTGGGTAACCTGCTCGCCGGGACCTCGGGCACCCCGTCCACCGCGCCGACCTACCTGACTCCTGGTGCGACGCTCGCCGCAGGTGACCGGATCTACGTGGTGCAGACGGCGGTGAATACCACCACGCTCGGTACCGGCCTGGCCGCCGACATCATCGGGCATCGCACATGACGGCGGTGCTCGTCGAGCCCGCAATGCCGATCGCGCAGCACGGGTTCGACCTTCCGGCGGGTTCCGCAGTTGGCCCGTACTGGACCAAGACCGGCGTTTCCGATATCGGCATCTCGGCGACCGGGATGCTCACGGCCCTCGGCACCACGGTCGGCCGACGGGCGGTTATCTACAACGAGCCCACCGCGACGGCCGCGCAGTTCGTGGAACTCGTTGTCGGTACCACGCCGAACAACACGGCCGGCTCCGGCGCGGTGCTGCGCTGTAACTCGGCCATGACCCAGATGGTGCTACTCACCGTCGCGGCGGGATCGTGGTCGGTAGGCCGCATTACCGGCATAAACGGCACGTACACGTCGATCGGCAGCTACTCCACTACGATCGCGCTCAATGACCTGGTGCGCATCACTGTCGATGAGTACTCCGTCTACCGGGTCTACATCAACGGTCAACGGTCCGGACCCGCGTTTCGTGATACGACCTGGGCGGACATCAGCCATCGGTACCGCGGCGCGTGGATCCAGTACACGAGCGGCACCGCGGGCGCGGCGCTGGACGACTTCGTCAGCGGCGACACCCCGCCGCTGACGCTGGTCGATGGCGACAACTTCGACCTGCCGGTTCTTACTGGCTGGACCACTTCCGGCGGCGGCACGCTCTACGTCCAGGGCGGCGAGATCTCCGGAGTCGGCACGCCCAGCGAGCCGATCAGCTTCGCACACCGCGCCCCGCTGTCCGGGTACCCGCGGATCATGGTGGCCCGTCTGCAGATCCGGTGGAATGGCCGCAACCCGCTCCACTCGGCCACCAGCGTGTGTGTCGGCGCGAACCTCGCGGCCGGGCACACAGGTGTCCATTTCTGGACCGTGGCGAACCAATGCGGGATCTGCATCTACGACCCCGCTTACACCGACGGCTTCCTACCGGCCACCGGCACACCAGCCGGGCTGGCCATCACGAAGTGGGCGGACGGGGGGATGTTGGAAATCCGCAAGGAGGGAACGCATTTCTCCTCAGCTGTCGACCACAACCCAGTGATGTGGGGAACGTACACCGAAGCTCAGGCCCCGCTGCTGTACCTCCAAGGTGGCGTCCAGATCCAGGACGACTCGGCGGTATCCGGCGGCGGCGAGCCGCCCGCCAACGGGGACAACTACCAATTGCTGGTGGCGTAGCCGAAAATGCAGTTGGGGGACAACCACAGTGGTCGTCCCCCAACGCTCACGGGAGGCGGCTGCTCTACCACTGAGCTAACGCCCCATGTGATGGAGCGTAGGGGACTCGAACCCCTGACCTACCGCTTTGCGGGCTACCTGATTTGAATCATGAACCCCAGTCCTACGACTGTGCTCGGTGGCCCAAGGCTTTTCGCCTACCCAGAAGTCTAACGGCCCGCGCGAGCCCCCGCGACCGTTTCAACCGCGCTGGTAAATGAGCTATCGGCTGCTGCTGGTGGTAGCACCGCGGCACATCGACAGGTCGGTGCACGCCTCGCTCGTACCGTCTCGGGCACGAGTCGAGGAGGGCATCGTGAGCTTTCGCACCGTCTACGGCAACCAGTGGAGCGAGGCCGGTTGGCGCATGTGCAACCGCGATGAATGCGCACTGCCGCCCGTCCCGCTCGACTTCGTCGACACCGCGCCCATCCGTAAGGGCGACGCGCTCACGATCCTCTCGGCGTGGCTGCTGTACTACGACCGCCACATCGACGAGATCACGAACCCGGTCTGGGGCTGGTCGGCCGAGAACGATGTCCCGGACTCCAACCACCTCGCCGGCGTCGCGGTCGACATCAATGCCCCCAAGTACCCGTGGGGTGCTCGCACCATGCCTGCGGCCCGGATCCGGCTTGTGCGGCACGGCCTGGATCTGTTCGAGGGATCGGTGTTCTGGGGTGCCGATTGGTCAAGGGCCGATGAAATGCATTTCCAGCTGGGCTGGCCCGAGGGCGACATCCGGGTAGCGGCGTTCGCCAAGAAGCTGAGGGCGGGACATCTCGGGCTGCTCGGCCCGGGGAACGACGAGGAGGACGATATGCCGAGTGCCGAAGATATCGCCAAGGCAGTGTGGGCGCACCGGCCGCCCAAACCACACGGTACGACCGACGCGACGGCGGGCGAGATGCTCGCCTTCACCGACATGCACGCCGGGTTCGCGCTCGACCAGCTGGCAGGCCCGAGGAGTAAGGATCAGCGCGGTCCGGCCCTCGACCCCACGCGCTGGAAGTTTCTCGGGGACCGATCCGTACCGGAGGCACTCGGGCTGATCGGGGCGGCGCTGGCCATTCCGGGATTCTCGGATCCCTTGGCCGACGAGGACACAACCAGCAAGGTGCTGGAGGAGTGAGTTGCCAGTGGCCGATCGATCGCAGCTGCTGGCCCGAGCTGTGCAGCGCCATCGACATGCAGCGCATGCAGTATGCCGCCGACAGCGCGGTGTTCGTGCTGTGGGCGCTCACCGGCCGCCAGTTCGGCGTCTGCCCGGTCGTCGCTCGGCCGTGCCCGGCACGGTGCGCGAACCCGCTGGTGGACTACGTCGCGATCGGGCCCGGCTACTCCGGCTACTACGGCGCGCCCGAGTGGTTCCCGGTCTGGGACGGTGGCGTGTGGCGCAACATCTCGTGCGGTTGCGCAGGCCGGTGCAGCCGCAGCGGCCCGACTGTCGTACATCTCCCGGGCCCGGTCGATTCCGTCGACGCGGTCACCATCGCGGGCACGCCGCTGGACGCCAGCGCCTGGGCGCTCGAAGGGGACTACCTGTACCGCACCGGCGGCGCGCAGTGGCCGCGCCAGAACCTGGGCGCCCCGCTGGGTGAGGCCGACACCTGGAGCGTCGAATACCAGCGCGGTATCCCGCCGCCCGCAGGCACCGGGACGCACGTCGGGCAACTCGCGCTCGAGTTCTTCAACGCCTGTGCAGGCGGGAAGTGCCGACTACCGAAGCGCGTGCAGACGGTTACCCGGCAAGGCGTGTCGTTCCAGATGATCGACGCCAACGATCTGTTCGGCGCTGGGCTGACCGGCATCGACACCATCGACCTGTGGATCCGCGCGGTCAATCCTGCCCGGTTGTCGGCCGGGCCGACGGTGAGGTGACCCGATGTCTGACCGCGCAATCAATATCGTCGGGCTCGTGATCGAGCACCTGCGCGTGGCCTACAGCGAGAACGCAGTGACACCGTCGCTCGGTGGCGGAAGCCCGCACGTGCGCTTCTTCGCTGGCGACGGGTTGCCGCTGGCGGCTTGGAACGGGCACCGCAGCGGCTGCGACTGCGCGGATCCGATGCTGTGGGTGCGGGTCGTGCGGCGTTACCGCAGTCGCGAGCTTCCCAACGAGGAAGCCGCGGTCCTCGGTAGCGGCTGCTCGGCCCCGCGCGCGATCACCATCGAGGCCGGTGTCATGCGGTGCGCGAACACCGATGCCGAACCGCGGTGGGAAGACCTCGAACAGGAAGCTCTTGTCCAGCTCGACGATTCCTACCGGGTCGACGCCGCGCTGTGCCGGGCGATGAAGTGTGCCGAGGACGAGAACAAGGCGCTGTCGACCGCGCTGGCCGCCGGCGAGCCGTACGGGCCGGAGGGCGGCGTCATCGCATGGACGCAATGGGCACACGCCCAGCTGAAAGGGTGAGCTTATGGCCGACGAGCCGGAACAGGGTGTGCTCCTCGCACGAGTGGTCGTCGAGCGCTACCTGGACGAGGACGGTGACCGGATCACCGCGACTGCCGAGGACAACGACGGGCAATCACTCGACATGATCACCGCCCTCGGCATGATCGAGTTCGCCAAGTCCTCGTTCCTCGAAGGAGCGAAAGACCATGGTTGAGTACATCTTTCGGATCGACCGCGACCAGCTCGCACGTCAGGTGACCGGTGTCGGCGGCATCATGACCCGCCAGGTCGCACGGCTGGCGCGCCGCATCACCAATCGAGGGAGCCAGAATGCGCCGGTCGACACCGGCAACATGCGGCGCCAGATCGTCACCGATCCGATCACCTTCACGCCAGGACATGTACACGGCGGCGTGACCTCCCGCGCGAACTACTCCCGATGGGTCCACGACGGCACCGCGCCGCACATCATCCGGCCCCGCAACACCAAGGCGCTCCGCTTCACCGTCGATGGCCGCACCGTGTTCGCCCGGTACGTCAACCATCCGGGTACCCGCGCAAGGCCGTTTTTGGTCAACGCCGCCCGCGTGGAACTCTCGCGCCTGAACGGGAGCTGATCAGAGTCCGAGCACCGCGGTCCGCGTCGTCCACGAGTCGCGGCCGCCGATGCGCCAGGCGGTGCGCGGCTCGTCGCGTGGCTGTCCGTCCGGGTGATCGATCAGCGTGAGCCCGTCGCGGTGGTCGACGAGCGACGGCAGCGTGTACGCCACGCGCAGCCTGCGCAGCCGCAGCCACCGATCGAACCGCTGATCTGCTGGCACCAGCTTCCGGACGTGCTTGGTGTGAACGAGCATGTCCTGCACGAGGTCCGCGCGGAGGCAGATCCCGACCGCGTGCAGCATGCGGTCGGTCATCACCCAGCACGCGTCGGCCGACTCCGCGGCGTCGACCGCGAGCTGCATCCGGGCCTGCATCCATCCAGGTGGCCGGGAACTCCCCAGGTAGAGGCTCACGACCGGCGACGGTGCCGCGGCCAGCGCCGCGGCGAGCTGGTCGCCGAAGTCGGTGACGGGCACCGCGTCGTCCTCGACCACGCACACCCAGCGGGCGGGGGCGTCGACGAGAACTTCCCACACATGTCTGTGGTTGCCCACCGCGCCGAGCGTGCCGTCGTCGACCGAGAGGTAGGCGCCGAGCTGCGCGGCGAGGAGCTCGGCGGCCGGTCGCCGCGCGGTATGCGCGACGACCCCGAACGCGACATCAGGCATGAGCGAGGAGCCTTTCGAACAACTCGACGTAGTCGGGCCTGCGACGCTGCCAGGAAAGATCGTCGGCGAGCGCCCGGGCCGCGTCCTGCGATGTGCGGAAGAACGCGAGATCCGTTGCGAACTGGTCGATCTTGGCGGCGAGAGCCCGGTGGTCCACGGTATACAGGTCGATCATCGAGCGGGCCCGGAACTCACCGGTCCGGCGGGCCGGCACCAGCCACTCCTGCGCGCACATCGTTTCGTTCGGCGAGATGTCGGGCATGATGACCGGCATCCCCGCACCGAGGCTCTCCTGCGCGGGGAGGCAGAGGCCGCCGAAGCGGCGCGGCATCACCAGCACGTCGTGTCCGCGGTAGGCATCCCAGTAGTTCTCCACCTCGCGCCCCACTTCGACCCGCACGTTCGGCGGAACGCGCCTGGTGCGCAACAACTCTGAGACGTACTCGGGGTCCTGGCTGCGAATGGTGACGGTGATATGGGATCGGACATGCGCCAGGGCGGCCAGCAGATCGCCGGTGCCGTTGCGGTCATGGATCGCGGGACGGCCGACGATGTGCAGGAACCGGGCCGCCGCCGCGGTGGACGTCTTCCGCGGCGGGAACCGGTCGAGCGCGATCGGCACCGGCAGGAACACCTTGCGCGGGATCAGGCCGACAGCGTCGGCGTCGCTGTAGTGCCAGATGCTGGGCGCGGCCAGCACGTCCGGCCGCGGCAGGTCTCGGCGCTGCAGGTAGTCGAGGAACTCGAAGTTGTACTGCAGCACCGTCGCGACGCCGGCGGCGCGGGCGACCGTGAACAGGTCGTAGTTGTATGGCGTTTCCGCCGTGAACACGACGTCCAGGCCGTCGACGAACTCTTCTAAGTGCCGGCGCTGCGGAAAACCCTGAATAAATTTTGCGTCCGGGAATCGCTCCGGGAAGAACCGGCGCCCCCGGTCCGGCTGCACGACCATGGTCTTGGCCGGCTGCAGGTGCCGGTAGGCCTCCCAGGTCTGGATGCCGAGCCCGGTGTTCTCGGCGCGCGCGATCAGCCCGACCCTAGTCATATTTGTGCTCCTCGCCGCGGCCGTCGAGGTGGTAACTGCGCTGGGTACTGCCGGGCGGGGTGTAGATCAGGGTGCGCCACCAGAACCACCCCATGACGCCGCTGGTCTGGTAGGCGTCGATCAGCTGGCCGTGCGCCTGGTCCTCGATGAACGTCTTGGCCGGCAGCATGTGGTCGAGCATGTTCCGGTACCAGAACGCGTTCGCCAGGTGCGGGCGCTGGCTCCACTGGATCGTGCGCATCATCGGCACCCCGCCGACTTCCTGCGGGCTGTCGTCGAGCATCAGGTGCCGGTGCGGCTCGAGGATGCTCGCCTCATGGTGCAGCCGAATCGTGTTCGCGTGGCCGGCGCGGATGGCGTCGACGAGCTCGCGCCACGGGATATCGCCGAGCAGCGGGGTGTCGTGCTCGACGAACAAGATCAGCGGCGTGCCGATGTGGTCCAGGGCCCGGCGCGCGCAGGCGGCCTGATGGAGATGCTCGTCGTAGATCAGCGGTAACACGTTGTGCCACACGTGATCTGCCGACCACAGCAGGCGCTGCAGGAATTCTTCGTAGGCGGCGCGGCGGTGCTCCTGCTCGGGGCGCACACCGTCGCAGGCGATGACGATCTCGGCGTCGGGCAGTTGCGCGCGGACCGACGCGATCGTCTCGTCGATGATCCGGGTGTCCGGGTGGGACGGGATAGGGCTGACCGACATCAGCACGGTGATCGGCGGGTGCCAGTCCTGCTCGCCGGCCTGGTCGGCGCCGAGCGCGGCCAGGTCCGCGTCGAGCCATTGGGCCATCCGCCGTTTCTGCCGGATCCACCATGCGGCAACCCGATTCGCCGAACGCGGGTAGTCGGCCAGGACGTCGTCGATGTACCCGGGCAGGTCGCTGTAGCGGGTGAGTGTCGGGAACGGCGCGTCCGGGAACAGGGTCGACCAGTAGCCCCGGCTGTCGTAGACCGGTGAGACGTCGTCAGCGATCGGTACCGCGTGCGCCTCGAGTGCTTCGTACACCCGGAACGACTCCGGGCACACCGCTCCGGCCGGTGCCGGTGCCACCTTCGCGATGCTCATCAGGTGCGCGTACTGCTCGGGGGCCCATCCCTTGGTGAAACCCTCGGTCCGCACGATGACCTTGCCGCGGTCCACGCGGTCCAGCGCCGCGAACGCCTCGTGCCGCCGATGGTGCGTGTCCTGCGCGGACAAGAAGACATTCAGGCGCTTCTTGGTGGCGGGCAGCTCGTTGAAGTGCGGCGGATAGCCGAGCGGCAGGTACCGGGTTGCCCCGAAATCCTCCGCGCCGCGCGGAGTCTGGACCCACCACCTGATGTTCGGGTGCTCCACCGTGCTGATGTCCAGCAGCGCCTCTTCGTCGCCGGTGCGCACCGCCAGGACCCAGTCGTAGCGGTTGATCGCGGCGCTGATCTCCGCGGTGCGGTCGTGCCAGTAGCGTCCCGGCACGACGAGGATGATGCCGTCGGTGTCCGGCCAGGGCTCGCGGTATTCGATGGTCATGCCGTGTGGGTACAGCCGTCCCGAGAGCAGCCGGTCGAGCATGTTCTGGTCCCATTGGTCGCCGGGATCCAAGCGCACCGCGGCGATCATGCCGACACCGGCACGTACATGCAGTGGAGTTCGTGCTCGTAGGCCAGGATCGTCTCGTCGTAGCCGAGATCGATCACCCAATCCCGCAGGCCGCGGCTGTACTGGTTCCACTGATGGAACATGAACTCGGGGTGGATCGACGCGAACACCGTGGGCCGGTGCTCTCGCAGTGTCTTCTCCGCGCCGCGCAGCACCTGCCATTCGCTGCCCTCGACGTCCAGGCTGATGATGTCGGGCGCCGGGCGTCCCAGCTCGAGCAGCCGGTCGATCGTGATCTGCGGGTAGGCGTCGGCCTGCTGGTACAGCTCCCGGAAACCGTGATCGCCGATCACTGGGCCGTATGCGGAGGACGGCCAGCCGTGGCACAGCCCGAGTTGTCCGGTGGTGTCGGGATTCGGGGGCGCCAGGTCGGTCGTGTTGGAAGCGAATCCAACGAAGGAGAACAGCGGTGTGTCCAATTCATTCGCTTCCCAGATCGCGCGAATGTTCGGCCACACCAACGGATTCGGTTCGAACAACGCCACCCGGGCTCCCCACATCTGGCACAGCGCAGCCATCTCGCCCTCTTCGGCGCCGATGTAGTAGACGACCGGGCTGGATAGCGGGCGGATCGTCTCGCGCAGGTATTCCAGCCGCTCGAGTTCCCAGCCTGCGAGGGTGTACCAGTCCGGGCGGGCGGCGCGGTGCGCGGGCAGGGTGATCTCGTATCGGCCATTCAGCACGGCGGGCACCATGGCGGTCACGCGATCGCCTCGAGGATGTGGTTCCACCGGTTCTTGTAGGTGTGGTTGGACAAGGCGTGCTGGTAGCCGGCCCGCCGGATTTCTTCGCGCTGGGCCTCGTTGCGCAGGAAGTAGTCGATCAGTGTTTTCAGCTGCTCGAGGTCGCCATGGCGGTACAGCGCCAGGTGGCGCATGTCGTGGAAGCTTTCGTCGATTCCGTGGACCCAGGGGTGGATCAGGAACCCGCCGCGGCCGAGCGTTTCCGGTACGCGGTCGGACCAGTACTTGCCTTCGTACTGCGGGTCGAGGATCAGGCTGTCGCCGACCACGACCTTGGCGTCGGCGTACACGCCGTTGAGGTCGGCGCCGCGGACGGTCGGCCAGTTCCCGCCGCCGCCGTAGTGCCGGAATCTATCGCCGTAGGTGTCGGTCAGCCATTCGATCAGCTTGGGTCGGTACGGGTATTCGGGGTGGTATCCCTTGCTGCCGACGAACGCGACGTCGAATCGGGTGCGTGGCATGGCCATGTAGCACTCGGTCCCGTAGACCCCGGGCGGTAGGTAGTGGCCCTGCATCGACGTGTTCTCCGTGAGCCAGTCCGCTTGCACCTGGTCGACGGTGAAGAAGTGGTCGAGTTGCCAATACGGTTGGTCGGGCTGCATCTCCTGCTGACGGGCTAGGCCCATCCAGCGGTCGAGGTGGTAGGACAGCGACACCACGCCCGCGGCCCGCAGGCGTTGCAGCGTCGTGGCGATATCGCCGGGTGTGCGCCACCCGTGCGTGTGCACCCACACGAACAGGTCCGTGTGCAGCGCTTCGGTCTCGATTTGGAGTGCGGTTGCGCGGGTCTCCTGGAGCCGGACGACGGTGTGGCCGAGTTGTTCCAGGGTGAGTGCGTGGTGGGTCTCGCTGGAGTAGGGGACGGTGAAGTTCCCCAGGAACGCAATGCGCATGTGCTGCTGATCCCTTCGCTGGTCTGCCGCTTCCTTGAGCGCGGACCGTACGGAGAGCGCGTGCACGGGCCAGGTCGTGGAGAACGCGCAGCGCCGCGCCCGGTCGAGGCTGGGCGCGGCGCTGCGCGGGGGTGGATCAGCTGCCGGGCAGCACGAAATCGCAGGCCGGCTGGTCCGGTGCGATGTCGGCGGCCGGCGCGGCGGCGGGGCCGCCGTAGTAGTAGTTCGGCGCGGTGAAGATCGACTGCACGGCCAGGGTGCAGCAGCCGTCGGTCGGTGCCGGGGGAGCGATCGGCGTGGACTCCACATGCAGGTCGCTGATCCCGTCGACGAGCGATCCGACCGGGGCGAGCAGGCGCCCGGGGGTGAGGCTGGCGTCGATCGGCACCACGTTGTACGGGCCGCGTCCCCAGCCGCGGATGTCGTAGGTGATGCCGGACAGCGTGAAGGTCGACACCTGGCGGCCGATTTCGAGGCCGCCGGACAGCTGCCACTCCTTCACGCCGACCAGGAAGTACCCGTAGAGGTCGCCGGTCGCCTCGTCGGACTGCCCGAACACATCGTCGGTGGTCGGGGTGGCGCAGGCGTCGTCGGAGCTGGTGCCGGTCCACAGCTCCATCACGACACCGGAGTCGGTGACCACCTTGCGGGTGGTCTCGAAACCCACCGGATCACCCTTGTAGTCGATGACCGGCGCCCAGCCGCCGAGCATCGTCCAGATGCAGGTGGAGACCCCACAGAACTCCATCTGCACCTCGAACCACTTGATCTCCGGTGCGGTGCGGTCCGACGCGCAGATGTCGCCGTCGGCGTTCTGCTGCTCGAGTTCCTCGGCGTCCTTCAGCACCGGGGTCAGCGTCGACGTGACGAAGCCCTTGGTGACCGCGTAGTTCCCTTCTCCCTCGATGGGCCGCCCGCAGCGGTTTGCCTTCGTGAACCGCGCCGCCTTGCCCCGGACGACGCCGAATTCTGCTCCAGCCATGGTCGTGTGTTGCCTTCCTGCTCACTCGCGCGCGAGTGCTGGCAGGCCGTTTCCCTGGCCGCAGACGGTAGGCGGCGGGCGTGCACGGGACTGGCCGGTGACTTGGTGCGGGGGAAACGGCCACCAGCAGGGGTCGGCACCGCGTCACCGGCCAGCACCTACTCGAGCGGAGGAGGCGGGAGCACGTCCTCACACCCGAGGTCTCGGAGGGTCGACGCGACCTGGTTGTCCCAGGCCATGTGCCGGACCGCGGCGGCGGCCCGGTGGGCGTCGCGCTCGGCGCTGTTCGCCCGCACCTCGGCGAGCTCGGCGCGGACCAGCGCGAGCTCGGTGCGCAGCGGTTGCACCATCTCGGCCGCGGCCATGGTCAGCACCTGCACCGCTTCGGCGCGGGCCTTCTCCTGATCGGCTTCGGCCTTGCGCGCGTCGGCCTGCTGTTTGCGGCGCCCGAATATGCCGGTGACGACAGCGCCGCCGAGGCCGAGTGCCCCGATCGCGCCGGCGACTTCGCCGATCATCTCGTTCTCCCGGGACGCTGCGATGGGGAGCATGGTCTACCCCCGGCCACGGAGCAGGCTCGGTGACTCGGGGTCGCCGATACCGGCGGACACGACGGACGACAGCACCGACACCAGCGCCGCGGTGGCCGAAACACTCAGCGCCGCAGCCCAATCGATTTCGGTGAGGGTGGCGCCGATCGTAATCAGCGCGAGCAGGGCCTGGGCGAAGGTCTTGACCGCGCGCTCGGCAGTCGCCTTCCAGAACGCGAGGGTCCTCATGGGGTGCTCCGATCGTTGTGGCGGTCCCATCGGGCGATCAGGTCAGCGCGGCTGTCCTCGACGCCCCACTCGAGAGCGCGGTCAGTGAGGAACGCGCGCCAGGCCGGAACAGACGCCCCGCGGCCGGTCCGCGGCGGCGGCTCGACTGCCTCCTCTACGGATGCCGGGCTCGACAGCACGGGAATCGGTGTGTCGGTGGTGTTCTCCCGGAGCACCGGCTCGACGTGGAGGCCTCCGGCGTCGAACGGGTCCTGGTCCTCGTGGTCGAGGAGGCCGGCGCGGTCGACGATCTCGACGGGCGCGACGTACACCGGTCCGGGGCGACGGGTGGTGCGCAGCTCTACCCGCCAGGCCTCCGGCTGCGCTGCGTCGACGAGCTGGCGGGCGACCTTGCCGCGCAGCACCGGATCCGGGACGTGGACTTCTGCGGTCGCGCCGTCGATGGTGACGAACACTCCGGTCGGCATCAGCCCGTCACCTGCACCGAGTAGACGGTGTCCGGGCACTCCCAGCCCACCACCGCGCTGCGTTCGGCCACGATCTGCCGCATGTTGATCTTGTGCTCGATCGACTCGCGGCTGATGCTCGGGTCGAGCCAGACCGTGACCGGGCCCGTCGCATAGAGGGTGTCCGCGAGCGCGGTGTAGCCGCCGCCGAACGCCCACCGGTTGCCGAGCGTGGTGGTCAGCATCGCGCCCTGGTGCTCGACCAGGCGGTGCTCGGTCGCCGTCGCGGCGAGGCCTCGGCGAGCGTGAATCACGCCGGAGAACCCGACCTCGCCCAGCGCCTGCTCGAGGGCGCCGACCGCACCGGTGACGGTCGTCTGCGTGGGCAGCGCCGTCGCCCGGTCCGCGAGCAGAGCGGCGACATACCGTTCGACCCAGAGCGGTTCGTGCAGCCGCAAGAGCTGCTCGGCACGGGCCACGCTGGCGCTGGTGTCGGTCGCGTACAAGCTGCACTCGTCGGTCGCCCAGATCGTCACCGGCGGGAAGTGTCCGTCGTCCGGGCGGTCACCGGACTTGGTGTCGTCGGGGTCGTCGGGATCCAGCGGTGGGCAGATGGGGTGGTTCCAGACGCCGGACGGGCCGCAGTTGCTGGGCACCCAGTCCACGCCGCCCAGCGCGAGGCGTCCCGGGGCGTCGCGGGGGACCACGGTCGCTGCGGAGTACAGGCCGAACGGTTGCGGGTTCTGCAGGTCGGCGAAATGCGCGACGGCGGGCAGGGTTGGGGTGGTCACCGTTGTCTCCTCGTCGATGGGACGGGCCAGGCCGGCGGGGAGGAACCGGGCCGGTTCGCTCCCCGCCGGTGCCGGATCAGGAGCCGGCCGCGCAGACGGCGTCCATGCGGTTGCCTATGGCGCCGTTCGGGCAGACCGGGATCGTGACGACCACCGAGTCACCGCACCGCTTGCCGGTGTTCAGGCCGTCCTCGGTGAACATGCGCGTGTAGCGGTTGATCTGCAGCAGCTCGCGCGGGTACATGACACCGAGGTCGATGACGGGCTTGACCAGCGAGAAGAACGCGCCCTGCTCCCACAGCGCGATGTCGACGGTGTCCGGGAACTCCACCCAGTCCGGGTCCCATGCCTGCCACTCGCCGACGAACTGCAGCTGGATCCGCCGCAGGTTCAACCACTGGACGACCTGAGCGTCCGAGATCTCGAAGGTCTGGACGCCTTCCTGATTGGCCAGGTCGTTGCGGATCAGCTCGAACAGCAGGATCGGCGCGGCGCCGGCGACGACCGCGTCGCGGGCCAGCTTGCGGGCAGCCCGCACGCCCATCGCCGCGATGTTCACCGAGTTCAGAATCGACGACGCGGCACCGATCTGGGAGATCGCGGGAATGGTGAGGTGCCGAGTGGTCGGGTGCGACAGGATCTTCTGCAGCTGCCACATCGACCGGTGCCGCCGCTGCGCCGCGACGAGCTTCTGGGTGAAGGTGTCGGCCACCTCCGGCCACGCCTGGTCGCCGATGATGTCGGACTCGACGCACAGCGGCAGGTAGCACAGCCGCAGCTCCTCGAAGTCCTCCGGGCACGGCACCTGATGGCACACCTTCTGTGTCGGCGGATTCGCGTTCAGCTCCGCCTCGCACAGGACCTGGAAGTTCGGCGTGATGTCGAACTCGGCCGGCCACGAGATCGCGCACCGCTCCGCGGTCACCTCCGGCAGCACGAACAGATCGTGGGCCGGCTCGACCGGGCAGAAATCGTAAGTGACCTGAGGCGGCGGGCAGCACGCGGCAGTGAGCGACCCGTCCGGGTGCTCGGCCGCCTTGACCGCCGCGGCCAGTACCGCGTCGAGGCTCTGGTAATCCGCGACGTCCGGCACGTCGCGCACGTACTGGCCGAGGTATTGCGGGGTGAACCCGGAGGGCTCGGTGGCGCCGTTCGGTCGGGCCATCGCCGAGCCGGAACCCTTCGCAGCCGCGGCCAGGCCTGCAGTGATCGCGGAGAGTTCCTGCATGCCGGGCTTGTAGCCGGGTGCGTCCGGGCGCATCCGCCAGCCGGCGGTGGGCTCGGCCTTCGGCCCGGCCGGAATCTTCGGGGTGCGACCGCGGTTGGCGCCGGCGAACCGGGTGCGGCCGCGGCTGGAGGCGCTGACCTGATCGGTCGCCGCGTCGCGGGTAGCGCGCTCGGCCTCGGCCACCACCTCGCCGCTGTCGGCATCGGCATCCGCGGCGGCGTCTGCGTCAGCGTCGGAGTCATCGGCGTCGCCGGTGTCCTCGTCCTGGTCGGCCTCCGCGTCGGCGTCCTGGGCGTCAGCAGCGCGGCCGCGGACGCTGTCGAGGATGCGGGCGGCCTCGTCGCGGCGCTCCTGGGCGGTGGTATCGACCGCGCTGATCGCCTCGTCGAGAGTGCCGAGTGCGTCGGCCAGGTCCCGCAGGTACTGCAGGTCTTCGTCGGACAGCTCGGCGTTGTCGGCTTCGACGGACTGGGCGAGCCGCTGGAACTCGGCGTCGGCGGCGTTGCGCAGCTCGGTGAGTTCGTCGCGGCTGGCCGGTAGGTCCTGGGGCAGCTGGAACGGCATGGGGAAAGTCCCTTCAACTCAACATGTTTGATGGGTCCCTCCGGCCCGCAGCCAGCAAGGGTGTTCGATTGGTCGAGGGTGTCTCCGGCCCGTAGCCAGCAAGATCACCTCGGTTGTGTGCACCGTAGATTCCGGGCGTGCACGCGATGTTCGGCTATGGTCTGAGGTGCGTGACGGTGTTCGGATGCGACGAGGAGCCTCTGTCGGGTGGGATGGCCCGGCCAAGGGGGCTCCTTCGTCGTTCAGGGCCTCATGTGTCGGCCGCGTTGTGGATCGTGCGCTGCCGGATCCCGTATATGTTCGCGCCGCTATAGGTGAAGGCGGAGAGCAGGAACCACCACTGCTGTGTGGTCACCGCGTACGCGATCCACAGCAGCTGGACGCCGAGGCCGATGCCGGGCCCGACGAGCGACTGCGACCGGTAGACCAGGACCAGACCAGTCACGCCGATCGTGGTGAGCGCGAAGGACCACCAGAGCGAGATCATGTCGCGGGTTTGCGGATCGTGCGGATGGTGCCGCCCCCGGCTTTCGACCGCTCGATTTGTGCCTCGATCCTGGTCAGGTATTCGTGTTTCTCCTTGTCGGGGGTGGTGAGTTCGTAGGTGGTGGTCATCGGTTTGCGGCTGCTGCCGCCACACCCGCATCCCATGGGGTCATCCCTTCCGGTTGTTCACAGCAGCGACCAGCGCCCGGGCGTCGGCCCGGCGGCGGTCGGCGATGACGGAGCGGGCCCGTTGCAGGCGGGCCTCGCTGGTGCGGAACTCGCGCACGGCCTCGATCGCGACGGTGCGCAGGATCGTGGTGTCCAGGCGGCGGTGGACCGGGCGCGGGCCGAGGGCCGCGACGAGTGCGGTGGTGTGCCCGTTTTCGTCGTCGCGGCCGCGCAGCACCGGGAAGCCCGGCGTATTTACCGACAAGGCGGCGACCAGCTCCAAGCTGCCGCCGATGTACCGCCAGTCCCCTGACAGCGGAGCCGATAGGCCGTCGCGTACCTGGGCGTCGGTGGCGTCGGGGTGGAGCACGCCGGATATCCAGATGCCATGGGCGTCTTCCCCAGCGCGCACGTACGCCCAGCAGGTGCCGGTGTTGTCGTAGTGCTCGGCCGCGGCGCGCGCATTGAGGCTGTCGTCGGCGTGGCCGCCGCCTACGGTGAGTCGGCCGACTGGGAGCCAACTCTGGTCGCTGGTCTGCACGGAGGACACATGGAAATGTGCGTACCCGGTGGCCGAGTGCGGTGGGGTGACGCATCGATCCGAGCGGCCGACATGGCAGGTGCCGAACGCCGCGAGGTGTCCTTGCACGCGGCCGTCGGCGGTGATGTGCAGGGCAGTCGGCTCCGTGAATCCCGGGTCGGCGAACAAGGCCGGGTCGGGCCGGAACGGCGGCGTGGCGGCAGCCATGAGCACGGCGGCGGCCACCGGCTGCCCGTCGCCCTCTTCGTCCTTGAGGGTGATCGTGGTGGTGCCGAACGCAGGGATGTTGACGAGCGTGGCCGCGGTGATAATCGCCGATGTGTACACCTGCACTGCGCGTTCCAGCTCGTCGTAGTCGGTGTCCTCGGTTACCAGCTCGCCTGCTTCGGTGCGCAGTTCCCATGCGACGTCGGCCGGGTCGATGCTGGGATTGGTGATGCCTTCTTCGATTTGCAGCAAAGCCCTTGCGGCATCGTCGGTGTCGAGGAAGTGACCGGTAGCCATTACCGAACCGTCGACAAGTTCGATGCTGTCGATTACGCCGACGGCGATCGAGCCGTCATGGCCGGGCGTCATGCGCTCCTGCCACATCAGCGGCATCGGGGTGTCTCGGAATCGCAGGTCCATGTCGGCGGCCAACATGCGGCGGTCGTCGGTCGGGACGCCGAGGTGGGCGAGGACTGCGGTGAACGTGCGCATGGCGGGGATCCTCTCGGTTGGGGGTGCAGCAGCGTTGATCTGTCCGACCCCTCCCGGGTCGTCCCGGGCGCGGATGACGCCCTCGTCTTCGCGGCGGCGCTCGATCTCGTCCTCGCGGGTGCCGACCCGGTTACGGACCGTCGCGTCACCGGGACTGCGTTCGGTCTGCCGGTCTTCCTCGTCGGGCAGCTCCTCGTCGTCGGCGAGGATCATGATCGAGCAGCGGCAGTTACAGACCTCGCTGGCTGGTGCTTCGGGGTCGCCGGGCCAGCGCAGTTTCACGCCGTTGGCCAGCTGGAAATCCCCGTCGAGGTCGACACGTTGCCCGTCCACCGCGAAATGTGTTGTGCGCGTGCGGTTGTCGATGGTGGCGAGCCATGCTTTCTGGAGGATCTCGCCGGTGATCTCGCCCATGACGCGCGCAGACTCGAGACGGGCGGCATTCAGGGCGCCGGCGGTCTCGGTGCGGGCGACCAGCGCGGGCCGGCGGCCGCCGAACGTCTCGAGGTTTTCCACGTCCAAGACGTGGGCGATCCGGTCGGACATCTGCCGGATCGACTCGCCCTCACGGGTGGCGTCGACGAGCTCGTCGGCAATGATCGCGAACGCCGTGTCGGGCGTCCTCACCATGCGGTTGTTGACCGCGCCGAGGTAGTTGCTGGTCCAGGCCTGCACCGACGGCACCGCGGCCACCAACTCCGGCGTGAGACCTTCCTCACCGGGCCCGGGAACCCGAGTCGGGCGGTCGACCCCGTCCGGGATCACCGGGATATCCAGCTCATGCAGCAGAGTGACGAGATCACCGGCGGTCACACCGAGCCCGGCGAGTTCCGCGGTCATCTGCTCCCACATCAAGTCGCCCAGGCCAGGCAGGAACACCGCGGCCAGGATCGCCTCCCAGTCGGCCTGCGTCAGCGCGATCGCCTCCGGCTGCGGGGGCGGCGGCTCCGGCCCGTCCTCGGCCGCCGCAGACAACGTGGTGGACAGCACCGCCGCCCGGGCGAGAGGAAGCCACTGCCGGTAGCACTCCAACGCCAGAGCCTTCACGCGCCGCTCGGCCTGCAGCACGGTCAGCAGGGCGTGGTGGCGCGTGCGGGGAATCACCGCATCACCGCCAGCGCGTCACGGGTACCGATCGTGGCGTGCCCGGGGCCTTGCAGCGCCTGCGAGGCGCGCAGGACGACCAGGTCGCGGATCCGGTCCGGGTCGGCGCGGACGGCTCGCGCGAGGTCGTCAGTGAATCCCGCGTCCCATCCGGCGATGAGCCGCAGCGTTTCCGCGGCGGTGGCGACCGGCGGTAGATGCATGTGGAGCTGCCAGGGCGGCGTGTCCGGGTACTTCGCTTGGTCGGCGCGGGTACACCGCCGCTTGCCGGCCAGCTCGAGGGCGCGCACCAGCAGCAGGCTCGCCATCGCCCGAGCCGGCTCCGCGGAGGCCTCGACATTGTCGGGTTCCTCAGGCTCCTGCTCGCGCGGCGCCTCGATCTCCCGCTGCGGGCCGGCCGCCGGTGGCGCGGTGGGCAGCGCGGGCATCGGCACACCGAGCAGCGGCCCGAGCGTCGTGATCAGCTCCGGCTTACGGGCGACCGTGTCGCGCGCGAACTGCTTCCAGCCCTCCTCGGTGTTGAGGTCGTAGCCGTCGTCGTCGGTGAACCCGAGGTACTTGCGCAGTGCGGCATTGGACAGGGCGCCGCGCTCGTTGGCGTCGAGAGCCTCACCCTTGCGATCGGGATCCTGGGTGAGCTGGGTGGTGTCGAACCACACCACGTATTTCTCCGGGTCGAGGCCCTTCTTCTCGAGGACTGGCCGGAACAGAGCGGTGGTGACGGCGTCGGCGATGATCTCGAGCAGCGGCACGATGTGGGTGCGGACCGTGTCTTCCTGCATGGCCCACGCGTTCCAGTGGTTCATGTCGGACAGGCCCAGCAGCACCTCCGCGGGAATGTCGAGGCTCAGCGCGAGCCGCCGGATCGCGGCCTCCCGGATCTTGAGCTGCTGCTCGTTCACGTCGGAATGGAGATCGAGGATCGTCGCCTTGTCGGTGTACTCGCCGGCGACAGTGGCCACGATCGGCAGATGCGCGGCTGCCGAGTCCGGGTCTTCGGTGGCGGTCTCGGCAACCTCGAACAGCAGCTCCTGTAAGTCCTGGGCGGTCGCGCGGACGTGCACGGGGGCCGGCGGCGGCAGCGTCGGCGCGTCGGGATCGACCGGTGCCGCGGTCGGTGCAGAGATCGTCTTCGGCAGCGACATCTCCGCAGGGAGCATCAGGATCTTGTTGCCGATCAGCCGCGACTTTCCGGCATGGCGGATTGTGGCGGTGGTCTGCACGATTTCGGCCAGGACGTCGAGCGCTGATCGGACGGGAGAGTCCGCGTCGACCGCCCGGCGGGGATGGGGTCGCCAGATGCGGAACAGCACGTCGATCTTCGGCCGGAACTCGTGCTTCGTGCCGTCGTCGAGCGTGAGCGTGATCTCGCCGGTCCCGCGGTTGTTGATCTCGGAGCGGTCGAGCAGGTGCCACTCCTCCATCTCCTCGTCGCCATTCGACCGGACGATCACCGCGACAAAACCCTGCCCCGGGATGGTGAGGAAAACGGCTGTGCGACCGAGCAATTGGGCTTGCCCGGTCGGGCCGCCAGCGATGTCACGGACGATCTCGCGTGCCAGTGCGTTGTCTGTCTCGCCGGTCGGTCGGCCGGTGTCCGGATCGATCTCGGACGCGACGAGCCGGCACTGGGTAAGCGACCCGTACAGCCAGGTACACACGTAGTGCAGCTCGCCGCATCGCTCGTACATCTCCCAGGCCCGAGCCGCCCAGTCCTGGCTGCTGCTCTCGACACCCAGTGTCGCCCTGAACGTCCTGAGCGGGTCCTTCACCGGTTGCACGGCAGCAGTCGTCACCTGGGGTTTGCGACGTGCGAAGATCCGGGCCATGCCGCCGGACGGTATGCAGCAGGCGTGCACGGCCACGGTGTGCGGAGCCTAGTCGGAGTTGAACAGGCCCGCCTTCTCCGCGGCGGCTGTCAGCTGAGATGCGGCCAGCGCCAGGATCGGCAGCAGCCACCACGACAGGCCGAGGACGTAGATCGGTACCGGCGCGGACGCGGCGCCGGTCCAAATGCTGGAGCACCAGACGCAGTGCACCAGGTACGTCAGTTTCGACTGGGGAAATCGTCCGGCCAGCGCGCTGCGGATTGGTTGGGTGAGCGAGTCGTGGGTGACCAACCGGGTGAGGCGCACAACGGCGACAACCCAGATGGCGAGGATGAGCGCGGTCATGGCCCGCACGGTACGGAGCAGGGGTGCTTGGATAGGTGCATGAGCGACCAGCAAGGCGACGTAGAACCGGCCTGCCGGGACGGATCGCATGGTTGGCTGGACCGGTCCAATCGTCAGTGTGGGTGCGGTCGGTATGTGCTCATTCCGTCGCCAGCGCCGAACGTGTCGGCCTCGATGATGACAACTCTTTGCGACATCCGGAAACACCGTTTGTGCGAGGAGTCCCGAAACACTTGTGCGTGCAACTGCCACACCAATTTCTGAAGCCGAGCCGAGCCTGGGTGATATGGCCGGTCGTGCAGCCCACGTTCCTACCGTCCAGCTATGGGCAGCACATCGCATCACCCCACCGTCCAACGGTTCCGGCCGCGCGCCACCGTCGAAGCCATCCAGTGGCCCGAACACACCAGCGACAGCCACGCATACAGCCACCGGGTCGCAGAGATCCACCGTTGGGTCAACGACCACGGCGGCGACACCGAGGTCGTGATCGACAGCGGTGACGCGTATACGGTGATCACTACGCCTAGAGGGCGACGGGTGCGGATCTTGCACGGCGATTGGATCATCCGCGGCACCACCGGCAGTTTCTTCATCTCGAAACCTGATGCCTTCGCCAGCGACTACGAGCCGGTGTCGGACGGCTCGAATGGCTGACCGGCACAGGTGCGTTCTCCCGATGCGAGAGTGGCGCGTCTATACACCCGGTGGCCTCGCCGGGCATATGGAGCACGTACCCGATGGCCGCGAGGGGGCAGTCTGGCTATGCGAAAGCTGCCGCGCCGTGTGGATCGTGCGGAAGGCGAAGCGTCCCAGGGAGCGCGGACGCGTCTGGAATCCCAACGCCCTGGAATGGCACGAACTCGATCCGATCTCCGCCTGGTGGCTGCGGCGGAAACTGAGGAGCACCCGTGATCAAGCATGAAGACACCACCGCAGGCGCCGGCGTCGTCGGTCTGAGCGAGGGCGCGAAGCTTCCGACCGAGGTCGGAATCATCAAGGCCAAGGGCGTCGATACGGGCCATATCGTCCTGCTCACCCGGTTCGACAGCATCTTGTTCACGCCGACCAACGCCATCCGACTCGGCTGGCTCCTGATCCGGCGCGGCCTGGCTGAGGCGGTCGGCCGATGAGGTGCGGGTGCATGTGGGACTGCAAACACGAATGGTGCGGATGCCCCCACCACGCGACCGAGCCCGCACCACCGGCCAACAACCCGTTGGAGGCTGCCCGCGCCCGCGTGGCCGCCGCAGAGGCCGCCCTCGAGGAAGCCAATGCGGCGGCACAAGCAGCGCACGAGGCGTACACGCGCCCGATCGACGGCGACCAGCCATGACCGCCGACACGATCCGGATACACCTGGGCCCGGTCACCTGCAGGTGCGGCCGACCCGTCCGGATGCCCGAATTCCAGTGCAGCGGCTGCAACCGGGACGCCGGCCAATGCCAGTGCGGAACGACCTGGGGCGTGTGCGGGCAAAGCGGGGCGCGGAGATCTGGCCTCCGTTAATCGCCGCTTACCGGCGGCCAGAAACGGCCCGGGTTCAGCGTGCTTTCCGTGCCTCGCGCCACACACGGGCAGCGGCCTGCCGACAGGCGCGGCACTGCCGGCTACCGCAGGCGTTGATCTGCAGATTGGGACCACTCAAGGGGTGGAGGCCGCGCTGGCACACGTCGCGGGTCTTGCCGAGGTTGCGCCGGCCGTTGCGGATCCCGATCTCCCGCACGGACATGATCGTCAGGTTCTCGATGCGGTTGTCCGTCTGGTCCTCGGAGATGTGAGCAATGCGGTGGCCGTCAGGCGGGACGCCGAGCCATGCCATGCCGATCAGCCGTGACGCGAGGACGTACCGCCGCTTTCCTGCTACCGAGATCGACACCTTCAAGCGGTTCCGGTCCAGGGTCGGCGTCAGGACCCTGCCGCGCAGCGATCGCGTCCTATGAGAGTTCGACATCCAGAGGTCGACCGAACGGATCCGTCCGAGGTTCGATGCCTCGTAGTACCCCTCGTAGCCCGGAATCGGGCGCCACAGTTCCGCGTCAGTCGTCGAAATCTGCTCGTCGGTGGGATCATTCATGCGGCGATAGGTACCGGGTCGGGGTGCAGCGTCAGATCTTGCGGGAGTACCAGGTGTTCCGAGCGCGGACCGGGTTGCGGACCGCGTCTCGTGGGTCGCGACCCAGTCGTGCGGGGGAGGCGAGCTGGGTTGTGCCGCCGAATATCTCGGTGAGGCGGTCGCGGGCGATGATGCCGGCGGCGACACGGTCGGGCTGGTGCTTGTGGGCTTGCCAGCCCACGGCATTGGTCTCGAAGGTGGTCAGCTGGTGGCCGTGGACGATGCAGCGGCCGGTCTCGAGGTCGAACCGCAAGCCGATGCTGCGCACGACGGCGTCGCCGGTGCCGCGCCACATGTGCACCCGAAAAGGTTGTTCCGCCCCAGGGTCCGGGCCCGCGTCACGGATCCGTTCCCAGGCTCGGATCACGGTGTCGCGGTAGGTGGTCGGCACGGCGTACCCCTCGCAGGCGATCTCGTGCGCTCCCGTTTCCAGCGCGAGCTGGACCGCGCGGGTGGCCCATTCGTTCGAGGTGAGCTTGGCGGACCAGTCGTGGGTGAGCATGATGGCGCCATCGGCGGTGATGCCGGCTGCGAGGATGCCGGCCTCGTCGCCTTCGCCGGTGTCCGCCGGGTCGACCGCAACAATGCGCAGCACGAACTCCGGCCGGACGGCGATCCGGTGATCGTCGAACCACTTCGCCTCGAACAGGCCGCCGGTCAATGGTCGTGGGTTGCCCTGGTACATGGCGTTCCAGACGCGGGCCGGGCTCTGCTGGCGCAGCTTCACCCAGTCCTGCCCGCGGGGTGAATCGAGAAGTTCGCCCGGTGCGCGGCCGAGCGAATCCATGACGCCGTCCTCGGCGATCGCGGGGAAGTTCAGCACTCGCCATTCGCCGGGCATCTTGTCCTGGAGGTAAGCCAACGCGTCCTTGTCGTTCCACCGGGTGCTGATGGCGACGATCGGCGCCGTGCCGCTGAGGCGCTGCAGGGCGACCGAGTCCAACCAGGAGTTCACGCGCCGCTGGATCGCCTCGCTGTCGGCTTCCTCCATCGACCCGTAGAGGTCGTCGAGGAGTAGGAAGTCGGCGGGGATACCGGCGATCTTCGTGCCGACGCCCACGGCGGTCAGTGATCCGTTGTGGCCCTGGAGCTTCCAGAACTTGGCCGCCGAGGCACGTCTGGGTACGGCCAGGCCGAGGCGGTCGGGGAGTTTCTCGCCGGTCTCGGCGTGAGCGTTGGAGCCGTAGGTCTGGATGATGGTGCGGATCTCGGCCGAGTGCTTGAGGGCCAGGTGCTCGGCGTGGGTCGCGATGACGATGCGCCAGTCCGGGCTACGCAGGAAGGCGCGCACGGTGCCGGCGACGGCGGCGCGCTGGGTTTTGCCGGTCTGGGACGGCATGGAGATCATGAGCCGCGCCGCGGGCGTGCTGTAGGCCCATTCCAGGTTCTCGTCGATCTTCTGCAGCGCGGGGGTCTGGTAGATCCCGGGGTTGAGATAGTGGATGAGTTTTCCGGCGGTGGGGTAGTCCCGGACGCAGCGCAGCCGGGTGATCTCGCGGCGCAGGAACGCTTCGTTCGCTGCGGTCTGCATGAGCGGCGCCATCAGAACAAGGTGAGCTGGTCGGGATCGGCGGGTCGGCGGCGTAGGCGCGGCCGGGCCCGGGTGGAGCCGAGGTATCGCCGGTAGGTCGTGGCGCGGTGCTGATCTTCGCGACATCGGCCGCGGAGATCGCGGATCTGGTCGACCGCGGTGGCCAGCTGCGCGCGGGAGCGGGTGGCGGACTGCTCGCACTTGCCGAGGGCGGTCTGGCACCAGCGGTCGAGGGACTCGACGCGGTCGGCGTGGGCCTGGGCGCGTGCCTCGGCGACGAGCCACCGGCTCGTCATGACGGTCAGTGGGTCGGCGCGCAGGTACCGGATTTTGCGGATGCCGCATCCGCAGCGGTTGCCGATCTCCTGGGCGGTGAGGCCGTGCGCGGTGAGGTGGGCGACGAGCCAGCACTGGTCGGCGTGCGGCAGTTTGAGGATGCGGACACCGCCGGCCAGCGCGGCGTCGACGAGGAGCGGGTCCGGCTCCCACGGCTGGCTGTCATGTGCGGTAGGCCGCCGCTCGAGAACGGCGGTCACCGGGTGCCGCCGGGAAGTGCGGCGGTTGGTTGTTGCAGGGCGACGTATTCGGCGAGGGCGGCCCGGAATTCGTCCGGGGTCATTCGGTCGCCGTGTTCGGCGGTGAGTTCGCGGTTGAGGCCGTGCAGCTTGTTGATGGCCTCCATGACGCGCAGCACGATCGCGGCGGCCTTGTCGTCGGGGGACCGCGGGTCGTCGTTCTCGTCGAGTGCGGTGCCGACGGCGTGCGGCCACCAGGCGCGGAGGAGGGCGAGGTAGCGGCCGTCCTGGATGATTCGGTATTCGTCGGCGCTGGCCGATTCCCAGCGGTCGAGGATGCCGCTGACGGCTTTTCGTACGCCGGATTCGGTCTTCCAGTACTGGGTTTGTTCGCAGATGGATTGCCAGGTGTGGCCCTCGATGCGCATCTGGAGGGCCTCGAGGGCGCGGGTGCGCTGGTCTTTGCGGTGGTAGTTCGCCATGTGGCGGTCACCTCCATCCGCGATCACTCATCTCTGTACGTCGTACATAGTACGGCGAACGGGGTTTGCGCAGAGTTGTCCAGTGCCGCAATTCCGGCGGCGTGTAGCGGGATCAGCAGGCGTGGACGGAGGCGAGGCGCTCGGTGGCGGTGTCGGCGTAAGCGGGGACGCCTTCGATGCCGAGGAAGCGCCGGCCTTCGAGGACCGCGGCGACGCCGGTGGTGCCGCTGCCGGCGAAGGGGTCGAGGATGCGGCCGTCGGCGGGGACGGTGCGCACGAGGTCGCACATCAGCTCGACGGGCTTGGCGGTGATGTGCTGGCGGTGGCGGCCTTTCGGGCTGCCGTAGGTGTAGACGCCGGGCAGGCATGGCGGTTTGTGGTCGGCGTCGAGCTGGCCGTGCGACGCCCACAGGATGTACTCGGATTCGTTGCGGAATCCGGGGTTGGGTCTGGCGTTGGTTTTGCGCCACACCACGATTCCGCGCCACCGCCAGCCCGCGACCTGCAGAGCGTCGCTGAGCGCAGGGAGCTGGCGCCAATCGGTGAACACGAGGGCCTGGCCGCCGGGCCGGACGAGCCGCAGCGTTTCGGTGAGCCAGATCGACGACCATACGGTGAACGACCGCTGGTCTCGCTGATCGGGGAAGTCCGGCATGCCGTGGCCGGCGACCGAGGTGGAGTCGGTGTATTTCTGCTGGGCGGTGCGGGTGGTGCGGTCGATGGTGGAGGTGCCGCCCGAGCAGTAGGGCGGATCGGTGATGAGCGCGTCGAACGACGCCGAGGGCAGGTCCCGCATGACGGTGAGCGCCTCACCGCAGATGATGTGCTCCGACATGATTCCGACCATATCTCGAAAATTCGTTCGAACGACCGGCGGAAACGTCCGCCCGTCAGCGGCGGCCGTGGTTGTGCCGTCCCGCCTGTCGCGCGCTGGGTGGCGGTTGGCGCCTGAGTGGTGCGAGCGTGACTCGCTGGTGCTGGGGGCGCGGATCGCGGTATGGCAACACCGGATAGGGCGGCGTATGGCGGCGGCCGGGCGCGGCGGGACCGTGTTGTCTCTGGGTGGGTTGCCTCGCCTTGATCGTCGCGAATTGCTGGGCCAATGGAGCGAGCGCCTCGGCCAGCTGCCGGAATGCCTCCGTGAAGGCCTGCACGATCGGGCGCAGCTGCTCGCCGAGCTGGACGAATGCGGCGTGCGGCTGCTGGCTGGTCTCCGGAGTGATTTCAAGGGCGGCTGCTTCTATCCGGACCGGGGTCCGGTCAGCGAGCATCCAGGCGGGGGCATCCCCGCGGCGTATGCCTTGCTCGATTTGCCAGTCGACCAGTTCGGCGATGTCGTCGGTGGCGGCGAGGCAGTCGATCTCGTCGAGGACGTGCTGCTCCGGGTTGGTCACCGGTCCGGTGTTCCGGGCGCGGCGGCGATTTCGTCGGCCAGCGCCGACAGCGCGGCTGCGGCCGCGGAGATCTCGGCGAGCTGTTCGGCGGGCAGCTTGGCCAGCGCCTTGCGCGCTTTCGGGAGGTCAGCGCGCAGCATCCAGCCGAACGCGCCCTGCGCGGTGAGGATGCTCGTGGCGGTGGCTGCCTGCTCCTGGAAGCGTTGCAGCGCGGCGTCGAGCCGCTGGCCGGGTGTGGTCTCGTCGCTCATGGTGGTGATCCTCCTAGGTCAAGGCCCCGGCTGGGAGCAGCCGGGGCGTTGACTCGATGGTGGGCTATCGGCGCCAGTCGACTTCGGGCCAGTCGCCGAGGGCGTCGGGCTGGCCGGTGAGGGCTTGGTCGAGGAATGTGGCGGTGAGTTCGCGGGTGATGGTGGTGGCGCGTCGGGCGGGCAGTGTGCCGCACAGCTCGCCCGCCTCGGGCGCGAACGTGCACAGGTCGGTCGGGGAGTAGTGGCCGCCGCCTGCGGTCGTGGCGAGCCGGAATGGGCCGGTCGTGTTGTGCCCGAACTTGATCCAGCTGGCGTGGACCATGCTGCCGAATGCGAGGACGAGCACAGGCCGGTCGAGTCCCTGGTTCTCGACGCCGGTGGTGCCGGGCCAGCCCGCAGAGCCGTCGAGCACGACGCCGGCGCGGACGCGCGGGTCGGCCTGCATGGTGGCGACCGCGGTGTAGCCGCCGTAGGAGTGGCCGACCGCGACGATCCGGGACGCGTCGGTGTGGGCGCCGACCACGGGTAGCTCGCCGAGGTGGTCTAGGACCAGGCGGACGTCGTCGACGCGCGTGGCCAGCGCGGCACGCATGTAACCGGGGTCGTCGCTGCGCGGCGGCGTGCCGGTCACGATCGTGCCGTCCGCGAGTTCGACCGCGGGGGATTCGCCGGTGTGGTCGACGACCAGGGCGATGTAGCCGCGGCTGGCGAGGTCGGCGGCCGCGCCGGACAGGATCCAGCGCGGTGTGCCCATTCCCGGCGACAGCACGGCGACGGGCACCCGGTCGAGGCCTTCGGCGAACGGCGCGTCCTGGGCGGCCGGGGCGTGCATCCACATCGCGCCGTCGGTCGCGACGTGCAGCGCGGCCGGTGCGGTCGACGCCGGCACGTAGAGAGCCGCCCGGCCGCCGCCGGCGGCGGGGTACCAGGCCGACACCATCACTGTGCGGGCGCCGGCGGTGACCGCGATGTCGGTGCGTCCGACCGGATGCGGGCCCGCAGGGGCGGCGATCGGAGTGCCGATCCGGGCGGCCGGTTGGCAGGCACCCGCCGAGCTGGTGCACAGCACGCCGGTGACATCGGCGCGGGCCGGTCCGGCGGCGGCCACCGTGAGCGCAAGGACGATCCACATGAGACGGGCGAGGGTCACTGTGATTTCTTCTCCTGCGCTTGGGAATTGGGGCGGACGACTGTTCTTCGCGGTGCCGGTGGATCCGACGGCGGATCGGGCTCGGCCGCCTTCGCTTTGACGATCTGGTCTCGCATCTGGTGGGCGGTGCCCATTGCGGACTGGTAGGCGTTTGCGAGCACGTCGTTCTGGCGAATGAAGATGTTCTCGACCCGTTTGGCGTGCGACCGGCGTTCGTCGTCGAGCGAGGTCTGCAGTTGCTCGGTCTTGGACTCGGCGGTCTGGGCGGCGCGGAGGGCGTTGTCGCGGTCGGCTTCCGCCCGGGCCGCTCGTTCAGTGGCGGCGTCGAGCTGGTGCATGAGTTCCACCAATTGCGCGTCACGCAGCCCGATGGACTCGGCGATCTCGCGTTCGGTCTCCGCGGCGATCCGGTCGGCGCGGAGGATCGCGGCGTCACGGGCGGTGATCGCCTCGTCCGCGGCGCCTTCGGCCATGCGTTGGGCCTGGACGGCGTCGTTGCGCTCCGTCTGTAGCCGCGCGGCAGCGCGTTCGGCGCGAGCTTGCGCGGCCTTCGCCTTGGCGATCTCCAGATCCGCCTCCGCGCGGATGTGCGCAGCCTCGGCCTGGAGGGCCTGCGGATCGGCGATGTCGGCGACCAGGTTGTGTGCGTCGGCGACCACCGCGGCGAACCGCTGCTCCATCTCCGGCAGCTGCGAGACCAGTTCGCTGAGAGCCTGGATCCCGGATGTCACTGGCATCGCGGTCGAAGTGGGTTGTTCCGCAGCGGCTTTCGCCTCGGCCTTGGCCGCCGCACGGGTGAGCTTGCGGCGCTCGTCGTAGGCGCGGGAGTAGTTGTGCTCGGGATTGGCGCAGAACACCGGCGGCCGGCCGGGGCGCCCGGAGCGCTCGACGACGAGGTGCTTGCACCCGGGGAACGCGCACAGCGGGCGCTCGTGCCCGGGGGAAGGGACTGCCTGGAGCATGATGAAATCCGTTCAGGATCAATGAATTTGCTCGGATTACCTCGGGACCGAGGAAATGGAATCCGAGGAAATGGGCAGCACGCGGCCGGGGATGACGAGGGCCTGCCAGTAGTTCCCGCGAAGGAGAACGGTCGCGTCCGGATCGAAGGTGATCGACCGATGGTTCGCCACGGCCGACACGTCGATGTCGCCCTGGCGGTCCATCCGCTTGATCGCCCGGTTGAAGTCTTCCCAGCTCACTGTGGCGCGGTAGCGAAGCTCGCGGATGCTGACGGGTCCCGGGCGGGTCGTCTGCACGATGACCGCGTAGGCGTCGCGGATCCGGCGTTCGGCGGCTTCGAGAATGGCGCCCGCAGGCGCGGTAGCCGCCGGTCCGGCGTAGGGAGTCACGCGGTGGCTGAGGGGTGTCGGTGGGTTCGACATCGGGGGTGCGCTCCGTCGGGTCGGAGGAGGTGCAACCGGGGCGCGAATGCGGTTCAATAGGTGCTCATTGCACCCCATCTGCCCAGGTCAGCCTGATAACACCCCCTATCGTCCAATGACTGTGGTGATCCCGAACGGCACGTTCGCGACCACCGCGAAGGGGTCGCGCGGGGCCCGGACATCGCGGAAATCGGCGTGGTACAGCCGGATTCGGTCGTTGCCGCCGTAGCGGCGGCGCAGGCGGGCGACGTAGTGCGGGTCCTTCTCGTAGGCCAGCACCCGGCCGCCGGCGGCGAGAATATGCCTGGTCAGCATGCCGTCACCCGGACCTACCTCGAGGATCAGGCCGCCCGGCTCGATTCCGGCGGCGCGCACGATCATCGCCGCCGCACGGGCGTCAACGAGGAAATTCTGGGACAGCGTGGTGCGCGCCCGACGCGCGCGCGACAGTGAACGGGACATGGGTGTCCTCCGAACGGAGCGGTCGAATCAGAAAGGTGTGATTCGCCCGGACCCATGCCGGGACACGCGAGGCCGCGGCCGTTCGGCCGTCAGGGGAAACTCCGGATCAGCGGAGCACGAGGCGCTGCGCGGGCAGGGTCCAGGCTGCTGCGCGCAGCCGTACGAAGTACGCGCCGATCGCGCACGCGCCGTTCACGCCTGAACCTCCCATGCGGCACAGGGTAAACAGGCGCCCCACCCGGCCGCCACCGATTTCTTCGGCACGCCGCCTGCGGAAACTACGCCGTGCGGGACAGGCCCGACCGGTCGATGCCCTGCACATCCGCGTAGTGCCCCAGCAGTTCGGCGCAGATCGCGGGCCAGGTGCGGTGCAGGACGGATCTGCGGGCGGAGGCGGCGAAACGGGCACGCACCTCGGGATCCCGCAGCGCCCCGACGGCACTGGGCAGCAGTTCGGCGAAGCGGTCGACCGGCAGCAGATAACCGTTGCGGCAGTGCGAGATCAGGTCGCGCGGGCCACCGGCGTCCGGCCCGACCACCGGCAGGCCCGAGGCCAGCGCCTCCTGGACGCCCTGGCAGAACGTCTCGTGTTCGCCGGGATGCACCATCACGTCCAGACTCGCGTAGGCGCGGGCGAGTTCGGACCCGCCGAGTTCCCCGGTGAAGGTCGCCGTGGGCAGCAGCCGCGCCAGCCGCGCCCGTTCCGGACCGTCACCGACGATCACCAGCCGGACATCCGGGTCGTCGGCGAGCGCCACCAGTCGATCCACATGCTTCTCCGGCGCCAGCCGCCCGACGAATCCCACGATCAGCCGGCCGTCGGGGGACCACCGCTCCCGCAACTCCGCCGACCGCGCCGACGGCGTGAAGCGGGCGACGTCGACGCCGCGAGCCCAGCGGTGCACCCGCGGAATGCCATGCCGCGCAAGGTCTTCGGCGGCCGCCGTGGACGGCGCCAGGGTACGTGCCGCGCGCTCGTGGATGCGTCGCGTCCAGGCCCAGGCCGCACGCCGCGCCGGACCGAGCCCGTAGCTGGAGGCGAATCCGGCCACATCGGTCTGATACACCGCCACGGCGGGCAGATCGAGTCGCACCGCGGCGGCCGCACCGCCCGCGCCCAGCAGGAACGGCGACGCCAGATGCACGACGTCCGCACCGAATTCGTCGATCGCGGCGGTGATCCCCGGCTGCGGCAACCCCACGGGCAGCGAACTGATCTTCGGCACCATCACCGCCGGCACCCGCAGCACCGGAAAACGGCCGTGCGCGTGCGGTGCGGGCGGCAGTCCCCGCGGCGTGTCCGGCGCGATCACCAGCGCTTGATGACCATTGCGGTCCAGATGATCGAGCACCTGCAGCACGGAATTGACCACGCCGTTCATGTTCGGCAGAAACGACTCCGCGACAATCGCTACACGCACGATTCGAGTGTGAATCCGGGACGACGCGAACCCGCCACACCGACGTGACACCCGTACGAAGATCGGGCGAACACTGCACGACGCCGCGGCACTCAGTCCGAGGAGCGGCGCTCCGACCTGCGCAGCAGCCACAGCACCGGCAGTGCCAGCGCCCACGCCACCACGATCACCGACAACGCGGGAATGATGGCCACCCGGGCGTCGCGCCCGGCCACGCGCACGAGTTCCGGGTCTTCTTTGCTGTATTCGACGTTGATGCGCTCGCCGGCGGTCAGTTTCGTCGGATACAGCACGCCCACTTTGGGATTGCGCGTCACGCCGTCGGGCGTGACGTAGGTGATCGCCGACCGCAGCCGCCCCGCCGACAGCACCTCGGCGCTCGTCACGCCCTTGTTGGAATTGATCAACATATCGTCGCGCCAGGCCGCCAGCACCAGCAGCGCCGCCAGCACGCTCACGGCCGTCGCGGCCACCACGACAGCGATCCGGGCCCGCCGATGCCGCGGCCGGGGCTCGTCGGGCACCCCGATCCCGGGCTCGATCCGGCGTCCCCGCAGCTGATCAGACTGGGTGGTTTCCGACACCGCACAAGGCTATTGCATCGCTCGGATAGCGTGTGCGCCCATGTCCCGAAAATTCAGCTTCACCGTGTCATACACCGTCCCGGTAGAAGAGCTTCACCGGGCGATCACCAGCGACGAGATGTGGCAGGCCAGGTTCGACGGAGCCGAGACCGCCACCCTCGAGCTGTCCCGCCCCGACGGGCCGGGCACCATCCGTGTGCACATGACCGAACGCGCCCGGGAGGACAAGGTTCCGGCCCTCGTGCGCAAGGTGCTCAAGAGCGAGTTGGTGCTCGAGCGCACCGACAGCTGGGGAGCGCTCGAGGGCGATACCGCGAAGGGCACCTTCGTCGGCGCCTCCACGGGGATCACCACCGAAATGTCGGGGGCCTATGTGCTGCGGCCCACCGCGGAGGGCTCGGAGATCGAGGTCGCCGGGACCGTCTCGGTGAAGGTGCCGCTGGTGGGCGGCGCCATCGAGCCGCTGGCCGAGAATCTGCAGCAGCGGGTGGTCAACAGCGAGCGCAAGTTCATCGAGAACTGGCTGGCCACCACGGCCGACGCCTGATCCGGAGGCGGGCGCAGGCACGTTCCTGCGCCCGTGCCGCGGCCTCACTCGCGGTTCGAGTCCTCGCCCCACTCCGCGGTGGCCGGGTCGAACTCGCGCTTCTCGACCAGCACCAGCCAGTTTCCGGAGTTGTCTCGCATGACGGCTTCCACGCCGTAGGGGCGTTGCGACGGCGGCTGGACGAATTCGACGGCCTTGGCGGTGAGTTCCTCGTAGGTCTTCTGGCAGTTGTCGGTGTGCAGGCCCAGTGCTCCGTGGGTTCCGTTGGCCAGGGCGCGGCGGATCGCGTCGGCGAGGGTGTCGTCCAGGGGCGGGCCGGGGACCATGAGGGCCACCTCGAGTTCCGGGTGATCCGGCTGTGCGACGGTCACCCAGCGAAAACCGTTGTCTCCCATGGTGATATCGGCGCTCTCGACGAAGCCCAGCTTGTCGATGTACCACTGCTTGGCTTCGGTCTGGTCGGTGACGTAGACGGTGACCAGTGAGACGTTCGTGATGGTTGGCATGGGGGCAAGCGTATGGAGTGCTGGTGGTCTGCGGCTTCTCTAAAATTGCTGTATTTTTGGCCTCCGCTTCGCTCCGGCGGGTTTTCGGCGCCCTTGGTCTCGGTTTTCGGGTGCCGTTGCTGGCTCCTTCGTCGCATTGCAACGGCACCCGAAAACCGAGACGCGCCGAAAACCTTGTGGGTTGTTCAGCTGTGGGGTTTTCTGTCGGAGAGGCCGTGCATGAAGATGTAGCAGCCGGGGATCAGGGGGGCGCCTTGGGTGGCGAATTTGGCTTGGTAGGCGGAGGGGGGCATGCCTACCAGTTCGGTGAATTTTCGGCTGAACGAGCCGAGGCTGGTGTAGCCGACCAGGGTGCATGCCTCGGTTACGGTGATGTTCGTGGCTCGGAGTAGGTCCTGGGCGCGTTCTATGCGGCGTTCGGCCAGGTAGAGGGCGGGGGTTTTGCCGTAGGTGGCGGCGAAGCAGCGTAGGAAGTAGTACTTGGATACGCCTGCGGCCGCGGCTAGGGCGTCCAGGTCCAAGGGGGTGGCGTAGTGGCGGTCGGCATGGTCGCGTGCTCGCCGGAGATGTGGGAGCAGTTCCAGCGGGGGGTCGGTGCGGCGGCGGTCGCTCACCCTCCGATCTTCGCTCGAGGGTGTGACAGGAACCAGTTCGAGCTGGTGACGGGGACCGACTCAGGTGAAGGGGGGTAGATCGTCGAAGCGCATCGAACCGTGGGCCGCGAGGCGCCAGGCCCGGGCGGTCAGGTCGGCGTCCTCCTCGGTGACCAGATTCCCCATGACCCGGACCGCGGTGCGCTGCAGATACTTCGACCGCATCACCGGCGGACCGCCCGTGGGCACCATGCGCGGATGGGTGGCCAGCGCGGCGATTCGGCGTGCCACCGAGAACGTGCGGCCGTAGCGGGCGCGCAGCAGGTCCGGCCACAGGGTGGTCAGGTCCGGCTCGTCGAGCAGACCGGCCAGCAGGTGGCCGCCCTCCAGCCCGTAGTCGATGCCCTCGCCGTTGAGCGGATTCACGCAACCGGCGGCGTCGCCGACCAGCGCCCAGTTCCGCCCGGCCACCCCGGATACCGCGCCGCCCATCGGCAGCAGCGCCGAGGCGACCGCACGCGTCTCGCCCTCGAACTCCCATTCGCGGCGGCGCAGCGAAACATAATGCTGCAGTAGGGGTTTCAGGGCTATATGGGAAGGCCGCCGCTCGGTTGCCAGCGAACCCACGCCGATGTTCACCTCGCCGTTGCCGAGCGGGAACACCCAGCCGTAACCGGGTACCAGGGTGTCGTCGGCGTCGCGCAACTCCAGGTGCGAGGTGATCCACGGATCGTCGCTGCGCCCCGACTTGATGTAGGCGCGGGCGGCCACGCCGTAGGCGAAGCGGCGATGCCAGGTCCGCCCGAGCAGCTTCCCGACCGGTGAGCGCACCCCGTCCGCCACGATCAAGGTTCGGCAGGTGATGTCCTGCGTGCCGGAACCGGTGCGCACGGTGACCCCGGTGACCCGATCGCCCGCGCGCAGCACGTCGACCACTCGCACCCCCTCGGCCATCCGGGCGCCCCACTCCACCGCCGTCGCGCGCAGCTTGTCGTCGAGTTCGGTGCGGGCGACGGCACTTCCGTAGCGCGGGAAGGAACCACCCGGCCAGGTCAGCAGGGCCTCGCGGCCGAATCCGGTCATGCGCAGGCCGCGGTTGACGGTATGTGCGCGCAGCCAGTCGCCCAGCCCGAGATGCTCGAGTTCGGCCGTCGCGCGGGGTGTCAGCCCGTCGCCGCAGGTCTTGTCGCGCGGGAACACCGCGGCATCGGTCAGCAGCACGTCGCGTCCGTCGCGGGCGGCCCAGGCGGCCGCGGCCGAGCCCGCCGGACCCGCGCCGACCACCACCACGTCGGCGTGGCGGGGCGTCGCGTCGCCGCTCGCGGTACTGGCATCCCCTGCACCCATGGGCTCAATACTTGCAGTACCGGTTCGGGGTGTCGAAGGCGCCGCACGTTCCGGGCCGCGCCGGCTGTCTGATTCGTCCCAGAGTGACTCCGTTCATGGGCACGTCATCCCCGACACGCTAGGTTCTTGGGTGTGGGGACGGAACCGGCAGTGGGAGATGGCATGAGTGCATCGTCTGTGACCGATGAGACCACCGTGGTCGCCGGGGTCGATCTCGGCGATGCAGAACTCGCTTCGACCGTGCGCAACGGTCTGGAGGAGGTCGAGAAGCTACTGATCGCCGAGCTGTCGGACGGGGAGGAATTCCTGCAGGAGGCCGCGCTGCACCTGGCCAAGGCCGGTGGCAAGCGCTTCCGCCCGCTGTTCACCATCCTCACCGGACAGCTGGGTCCGCGCCCGACCGATCCGGAGCTGATCACCGCCGGCACCGTCGTCGAACTGGTGCATTTGGCCACCCTGTACCACGACGATGTGATGGACGAGGCGTCCATGCGCCGCGGCGCGCCGAGCGTGAATTCCCGCTGGGGCAACAGCATTGCGATCCTCGCCGGCGACTACCTGTTCGCCCACGCCTCGCGGCTGGTGTCCACGCTGGGCCCCGACGCGGTCCGCGTCATCGCCGAGACGTTCGCCGAACTCGTCACCGGTCAGATGCGAGAAACCATGGGGGCCAAGCAATCTCAGGACCCGGTCGAACACTATCTGCGGGTGGTGTGGGAGAAGACGGGTTCGCTGATCGCCGCCGCGGGCCGATTCGGCGGCACCTTCTCCGGCGCCGGCCTGGAACACGTCGAGCGGCTGGCCCGCCTCGGCGACGCGGTCGGCACGGCGTTCCAGATCTCCGACGACATCATCGACATCGCCTCGGTGTCCGAGCAGTCCGGCAAGACCCCCGGCACCGATCTGCGCGAGGGGGTGCACACCCTGCCGGTGCTGTACGCGCTGCGCGACGAGGGCGCCGAGGGGGACCGGCTACGCAAGCTGCTGGCCCGCCCGCTGGAGACCGACGCGGAGGTCACCGAGGCGCTGGAGCTGCTGTCCCGCTCCCGCGGCATGGTGCTGGCCAAGGAGAAGCTGCAGGGCTACGCCGACATCGCGCACGCCGAGCTGTCCGCGCTGCCGGGCGGCCCGGCCAACGAGGCGCTGGAACGCCTGGTCCGCTACACCATCGAGCGGGTCGGATAGTTCACAGCCCGGCCCGGAACCTTCGCCCGGCCCTCCGTCGTTGACCAGCTGTAACGCAATCGAGAACGGGGGCGTGAAGGAGTGCGATGCACGGGCACGGTGGGTTCGGTAACGGACTGAAGACGTTCGGGTTGATGGTCGGGCTCTCGGCGCTGATCGTGTTCGCCGGAGCGCTGTTCCGCAATCCGACCATCCTGGTGATCGCGATCCTGCTCGCCGTCGGGATGAACGCGTACGCCTACTTCAACAGCGACAAGCTGGCGCTGAAGGCGATGCACGCGCAGCCCGTCTCCGAGCTGGAGGCGCCGGTCATCTACAAGATCGTGCGCGAGCTGGCGACGGCGGCGCGCCAGCCCATGCCGCGGCTGTACATCAGCCCGACCAACGCCCCCAACGCCTTTGCCACCGGCCGCAATCCCCGGCACGCCGCCGTCTGCTGCACCAGCGGCATCCTGCAGATTCTCGACGAACGTGAGTTGCGGGCGGTGCTCGGGCACGAGCTGTCGCACGTCTACAACCGCGACATCCTGATCTCCTCGGTGGCCGGGGCGATGGCGGCCGTCATCTCCGGCCTGGCCAACCTGGCCTTCTTCGCCAGCATGTTCGGCGGCGGCAACCGCGAGGGCGAGGGCCCGAACATGCTGGGTGTCCTACTGGTCTCCCTGCTGGGTCCGATTGCCGCCACGCTGGTCAAGCTGGCCGTCTCCCGGTCCCGCGAATATCAGGCCGACCAGGACGGCGCCGCCCTGACCGGCGACCCGCTGGCCCTGGCCGCGGCGCTGCGCAAACTCGAACGCGGTACCCAGGCGGCCCCGCTGCCGCCCGAACCGCAGCTGACCTCCCAGTCGCACCTGATGATCGCCAACCCCTTCCGCGCCGGCGACCGCATGGCCCGCTGGTTCTCCACCCACCCGCCGATGGACGAACGCATCGCCCGCTTGGAGCAGATGGCCGGAGGGCCGCGCGCCCGTTGAGCCCTATCGGTAGTTCACGAATTGCAGTGCCACGTCGAAGTCGGCGCCCTTGAGCAGGGAGATGACCGCCTGCAGGTCGTCGCGCTTCTTGCCGCTGACGCGTAGCTCGTCACCCTGGATCTGAGCCTTGACGCCCTTGGGGCCCTCGTCGCGAATCTTCTTCGCGATCTTCTTCGCGTTCTCGGTGGAGATGCCCTGCACGAGCGTGCCCGTGATCTTGTACACCTTTCCGGAGGACTGCGGCTCGCCGGCGTCGAAGGCCTTCAGCGAGATGTCCCGGCGAATCAGCTTCTCCTTGAAGACATCGAGCGCGGCCTTCACCCGGTCCTCGGACTCGGCGGACACCACGATCTTCTCCTCGCCGGACCACTCGATGCTCGCGCCGGTACCGCGGAAGTCGTAGCGGGTGTTCAGCTCTTTCGCCGCCTGATTGAGTGCGTTGTCGACCTCCTGCCGATCGACCTTGCTCACCACATCGAAAGACGAATCGGCCACCCTGCGCTCCTGTCTGAGATTGCGATCCGGACGTTCCGGTAGCAGAAGACTTCTACCCCGAACCATCGAAGTTAGTCTCGCGGGCATCGGCTTGGCCAGCCGGTTTGCGTCCAGGGGCCAGGGTCGTTGTATTCTGCTCAGCGCGCTGATTCGAGCGCGACCAGGCGGATTGCCCGAGTGGCCAAAGGGAGCTGACTGTAAATCAGCCGCGAAAGCTTCGGAGGTTCGAATCCTTCATCCGCCACCTTCTCAGGCCCGCCCCGGTTTCGGGGCGGGCCTGTGTCGTTCCCGAGCGGTTTGTGGGGCTTGACCAGCCAATTTGGTAACCATGCGGTCGGGTGTGTAACCTCGTTCAAGGCTTCGGCGCCCCGGGTGCGAGCGATCGTCACACGGAGCGCGAGTAGCTGTGCCCCCTTAGCTCAGTCGGCAGAGCGTTTCCATGGTAAGGAAAAGGTCAACGGTTCGATTCCGTTAGGGGGCTCGCCGGATTGCCGGTGGTGACCGACTCGGCACTCTGAGCACTAGAATCGAGGGCCGGGCCGCACCGCCGCAGTACCGCGCATATGGCGGTGTAGCTCAGGCGGTAGAGCAAACGACTCATAATCGTTGTGTCGCCGGTTCGAGTCCGGCCATCGCTACCCATACTGATTGACCCTCTAGGTTGACCGGAAAGAAGGCATATCGTGGCCGCGAAGTCCACCGATGTCCGGCCAAAGATCACCTTGGCCTGCGAAGAGTGCAAGCATCGCAACTACATCACCAAGAAGAATCGGCGTAACGACCCGGACCGCCTCGAGCTGAAGAAGTTCTGCCCGAACTGCGGCACCCACCGGGCCCACCGCGAGTCTCGCTAAATCTCTCCACGCGTGCACGCTGCCGCGTTGGTCTGAAGTGCCGGAGCAGGTCCTCACCGCTCCGGCACTTGGTGTAAGTGCGGTGGCGAGCGCTCAGCCGACTCCCGGTAGTGGGGTCAGATAGGGACAGCCTTCCGTGACAATCAACACCGGCACCGACGTCGAAACGGCCGAGCGAACCGCCGAGGCGAACGGCACGCCACTGGATCCCGCGGCCCAGGCGGCGGCCATGGTCGGCCACCATTACCGCGTCGACGACTACTACGAGGTCGGCCGCGAGAAGGTGCGCGAGTACGCCCGCGCCGTGCAGGACTACCACCCGGTGCACTGGGACGAGGACGTCGCCGAGGAGTACGGCCACGACAGCCTGGTCGCGCCGCTGACCTTCATCTCCCTGGTCGGAATTCTGGCCCAGCGCAAGCTGTTCGAGCAGGTCGTCACCGGCTACGACCTGAGCCAGATCATGCAAACCGACCAGATCCTGGAATTCCACCGCCCGATCCGGGTCGGCGACCAGCTCGTCTGCGACGTGTACCTGCACTCGTTCCGGCAGGCCCCCGGCGGCGCCGACATGATCGTCACCAAGAACATCGTGACCGCGCAGAACGACGAGCTGGTGCTCACCACCTACACCACGCTGGTCGGCCGCAGCGGCGCCGAGATCGACCCGAGCATGGGCGAAGCCGTCCGCAACGTGCTGATGCACGGCATCGGCGAGGCGCCCAGCCACCATCCGCGTACCGGCGCCACGTCCGCCACGCCGCCGGCGACGCCCACCGTCGCGCCCGCCGCCGCGTCGAGCAAGCGCGGGCTGAAGTTCGAGGACGTGACCGTCGGCGCCGAGCTGCCGCCGCGCATCGTCCGGCTCACCCGCGGCGATCTGGTCAACTACGCCGGTGTCTCCGGCGACGCCAACCCCATTCACTGGAGCGACGACGTGGTGCGGCTCGTCGGCCTGGACGGCGTGGTGGCGCACGGCATGCTGACCATGGGCCTGGGCGGCGGCTTCATCACCTCCTGGCTGCGCGATCCGGGTGCGGTCAAGGAGTACAACGTCCGGTTCACCAGCCCGGTCTACGTGCCCGCCGACCGCCCGGCCGAGATCGAGTACACCGGCAAGGTGAAGTCGGTGGACCCCGAGACGCGCACGGCCGTCGTGGCCATCGTCGCGAAATCGGAGGGGCGTAAGATCTTCGGTCGTGCGACCGCGACGGTGCAGCTGGTGTGATCGAGCCGCGCGGCCGGACCCGATTGGCGGTCCCGAGGATCGGTAACGTACACTCGGGTTTCTGGGGTCACCAGCCGCTGCGCGCTGCTCTGAAGGGGCTGGTTCCGGACGGGAAACCGTCGGGGCCGGCATCGCCGGAGCGGCGCGCGTGTTGTGTGATACCCGGGCACAACTGAAGAAAACGGTGCTGGATAACGACAGACGTCCAGCCGAAGGGGCGTAGCTCAATTGGCAGAGCAGCGGTCTCCAAAACCGCAGGTTGCAGGTTCAAGTCCTGTCGCCCCTGCACTGGATGCCAGCGACGACAGCGAGGAGTGGGCGTGAGCGACGAGCGGGACATTCGCCACGGCGCGCATGCGTCCGATGACGATGACACCGCGGTGAGTCGGCCGAGCGGTAAGCGGTCGGCTCGTCGGGCTCGCGGCTCGTCCTCGCGGACGGAGACGGGCGCGGTCGCCACCATCGATCGCACCGGTGCCGACCCGGCGGCGCGCAAGGCGTCCAAGTCGGCGGACAAGAAGGCGCGCGGTTCTTCGAATCCGCTCAAGCGCCTGGTGAAGTTCCTGCGTGAGGTGGTCTCGGAACTCCGTAAGGTGATCTGGCCCAACCGCAAGCAGATGGTCACCTATACGAGCGTGGTCTTGGTGTTCGTGGTCTTCATGGTCGCGTTCATCGCCGGGTTGGATGTGGCGTTCATCAAGGGTGTCAACTGGCTGTTCGGCTAGCTGACCGTCGGCGCCGGTAACCGTCCCCGGACAGGTCGGACTTCGGTCGGCCCGGGGCGGAACCATCCGCTGGAGAGACATCCGGCACGCAGAGGAAGTTAGTGACGACACAGGAAGCGAGTGCCCCAGTGAGCACCCCGGAGAACGGCACAACCGAAGAGTTCCCGGTCGACGACGCGGTGGAGCAGTCCATCGCCGACGAGACCGTCGCGGACTCCGCGGACTCCGCGCCGGCCGCGGAGCCCACTCCCGAGGAGTCGACTGCCGAGGAGTCCGCTGCGGAACCCACCGCGGCGGAGCCCGAGGAGGCCGACGCACCCGCCGACCCGGTCGCGGAGATGAAGGCCGCGCTGCGGCGCGCCCCCGGCGACTGGTACGTCGTTCACTCCTACGCCGGCTACGAGAACAAGGTGAAGGCCAACCTCGAGACCCGCGTGCAGAACCTGGGCCTCGAGGACTACATCTTCCAGGTCGAGGTGCCGACCGAGCAGGTCACCGAGATCAAGAACGGCCAGCGCAAGAACGTGCAGCGCAAGGTGCTGCCCGGCTACATCCTGGTGCGGATGGACCTCAACGACGAGTCGTGGGGCGCGGTGCGCAACACCCCGGGCGTCACCGGATTCGTCGGCGCCACCTCGCGCCCCTCGCCGCTGTCCATCGACGACGTGGTGAAGTTCCTGATCCCGGCCGACCAGCAGCAGAAGAAGCCGGCCGCCGCGTCGAGCGCCGCCGCCGGCGGCGAGTCCGCCACCGAGACCGCGCCCAAGCCGGCCATCGAGGTCGACTTCGAGGTCGGCGAGTCGGTGACCGTCATGGACGGCCCGTTCGCGACGCTGCCGGCCAGCATCTCCGAGGTCAACGCCGAGCAGCAGAAGCTCAAGGTGCTGGTGTCGATCTTCGGTCGCGAGACCCCGGTCGAACTCGCGTTCACCCAGGTCGCGAAGATCTAAGGACTTCCGGGGCGCGCCCCCGGAGCAGGCTTGCGGAAATCCGTAAGGAACCTATACCAAGGAAAGAAAGATGCCCCCCAAGAAGAAGAAGGTCTCTGGGCTCATCAAGCTCCAGATCCAGGCCGGCCAGGCGAACCCCGCGCCGCCGGTGGGTCCCGCGCTCGGTCAGCACGGCGTCAACATCATGGAGTTCTGCAAGGCGTACAACGCCGCGACCGAGTCGCAGCGTGGCAACGTCATCCCGGTCGAGATCACGGTCTACGAAGACCGCTCGTTCGACTTCAAGCTGAAGACTCCGCCCGCCGCCAAGCTGCTGCTGAAGGCCGCCGGTGTGCAGAAGGGTTCGCCCGAGCCGCACCGCAACAAGGTCGCCACGGTCACCATGGATCAGATCCGCGAGATCGCCAAGACCAAGCAGGAAGACCTGAACGCCAACAACCTCGATCAGGCGGCGAAGATCATCGCGGGCACCGCTCGCTCGATGGGTATCACCATCTCCGAGTGAGGCTCCAGGTGGGAGGGACGGCCAGTCCCGGAAACCACGTCTGAACCACGAACAGGACAGAGAATCATGGCAAAACGAAGCAAGGCTTATCTCGAGGCGGCCGCCAAGGTCGACCGCGCTCAGCTCTACTCGCCGCTGGCCGCTACCCGGCTGGCGAAGGAGACCGCCACCACGAAGACCGACGCGACCGTCGAGGTCGCCGTCCGTCTCGGTGTCGATCCCCGCAAGGCCGACCAGATGGTGCGCGGCACCGTCAACCTGCCGCACGGCACCGGTAAGACCGCGCGCGTCATCGTGTTCGCCGCCGGCGAGAAGGCCGCCGAGGCCGAGGCCGCCGGTGCCGACGCCGTGGGCGCCGAGGACCTGATCGAGCGGATCCAGGGCGGCTGGCTGGACTTCGACGCCGCCATCGCCACCCCGGACCAGATGGCCAAGGTCGGCCGCATCGCGCGCGTGCTGGGCCCCCGCGGCCTGATGCCGAACCCGAAGACGGGCACCGTCACCACCGACGTGACCAAGGCCGTCAACGAGATCAAGGGCGGCAAGATCAACTTCCGCGTCGACAAGCAGGCCAACCTGCACTTCGTGATCGGCAAGGCCTCCTTCGAAGAGAAGAACCTGGTCGAGAACTACGGCGCCGCCCTCGAGGAGATCCTGCGCCTCAAGCCCTCCACAGCGAAGGGCCGCTACGTCAAGAAGGTGACGATTTCGACGAACACCGGCCCGGGCATCCCGGTGGACCCGAACCGCACCCGCAACCTCACCGACGAGGACGCGTAAGTAGCGCAACAGGTTTCGAAGGGCCGGTACCTCCGCGGTGCCGGCCCTTCGGCTTTCGCCGGACCCCGTTTTGGCAGATGGATGGGGGTTCGGTTATCCTGGACAACGGTCGTCGGCCTGTTCGGCGATCAACCCCCATAGTTCTACCGAAGACCGTTGGTCGCTGCCCTCGGGCAGTCGAAGGTCCGGCGATATTGCCGGCGGCCCACGCAGGGAGAACCGAGGACGGAACAACTGCAGGCTGGTGCCGTACATCGGTAGTCTGCGCTGATTCTTGTGCGCCCCGGAACCCTCTGCGTCCGGGGCGTCAGCTTTGTCGCCGGGGCGCCTCCAACGGAGTCGGTAGTTCGCAACGAACCGACCATCCAGAGAGGAGGCGAAGTATGGCAAAGACCTGGAAGGTCGACGCGGTCGAGGAGATCACCGAGCAGTTCAAGGGCTCCACCGCCACCGTGATCACGGAATACCGTGGTCTGTCGGTCGGCAAGCTCACCGAGCTGCGCCGGGCCCTGGGCGAGAACGCCACCTACTCCGTCGCCAAGAACACCCTGGTCAAGCGTGCCGCCGCCGAGGCGGGCGTGGAAGGCCTGGATGACTTGTTCGTCGGTCCGACCGCCATCACCTTCATCAGCGGTGAGCCGGTCGAGGCCGCCAAGGCGCTGAAGACCTTCGCCAAGGACAACAAGGCGCTGGTCATCAAGGGCGGCTACATGGACGGCGCGCCGCTGTCCGTGTCCGAGGTCGAGCGGATCGCCGACCTGGAGTCCCGCGAGGTGCTGCTGTCCAAGTTGGCAGGCGCCATGAAGGGCAACCTCACCAAGGCGGCCGGCCTGTTCGCCGCGCCCGCCGGTCAGGTGGCTCGCCTGTTCGCCGCGCTCGAGGACAAGAAGCGCGCCGAGGGCGGCGAAGCCGCAACGGCCGCCGATGCCGAATAAGTCGTTCCCCCAACCCAAGACATCACCGAAAGGAAGCCATCATGGCCAACGTTGACGAGCTGCTCGAGACCATCGGCGGCATGACCCTGCTCGAGCTGTCGGACTTCGTCAAGAAGTTCGAGGAGAAGTTCGAGGTTACCGCGGCCGCTCCGGTCGCCGTCGCCGCCGTCGGTGGCGCCGCCGGTGGCGCCCCGGCCGAGGCCGCCGAGGAGCAGGACGAGTTCGACGTCATCCTCGAGGGTGCCGGCGACAAGAAGATCCAGGTCATCAAGGTCGTCCGCGAGATCGTGTCCGGCCTGGGCCTGAAGGAGGCCAAGGACCTGGTCGAGGGCGCTCCGAAGCCCATCCTGGAGAAGGTCGCCAAGGAGGCCGCCGACGCCGCCAAGGCCAAGCTGGAAGAGGCCGGCGCCAAGGTGTCCGTCAAGTAATAACGGTCGCACCGTTTTCGGAGCGGGCGGTTCCCTCGTGGAACCGCCCGCTTCCGCCATTTAAAGGAATAGCTCCCTTCTATATGGAGCCATGGTTCGATGTGACAAAGTTTCTACCGACGAGTCAGGTAGTCTGTCCCGGACTGGCGGCATGCGATACAGTGACCGCACCCCAGTGTGCCGCGTCACATACCGCTGGTAATGCCGTGTCGTGACGTAGCCGCTCGGGCGCTCGTCCGAAGAATTCGTGGAGGTTGGCGTGGGCGTCGAGGTCAGGACCGAAGCTGTTACCAAATCATTCGGTTCACAGCGTATTTGGCAGGACGTCACGCTGACGCTGCCCCCGGGGGAAGTCAGTGCGCTGCTCGGCCCGTCCGGTACCGGTAAGTCCGTGTTCCTGAAGTCGTTGATCGGGCTGCTGCGCCCGGAGCGCGGCTCGATTTTCATCGACGGCACCGACATCACCACCTGCTCGAACAAGGAGCTCTACGAGATCCGCAAGTTGTTCGGCGTTCTGTTCCAGGACGGCGCGCTGTTCGGCTCGATGAATCTGTTCGACAACGTGGCCTTCCCGCTGCGCGAGCACACCAAGAAGAGTGAATCCGAGATCAAGAAGATCGTCATGGAGAAGCTCGAGCTGACGGGTCTGCTGGGCGCCGAGGGTAAGCTGCCCGGTGAGATCTCCGGTGGTATGCGCAAGCGTGCCGGCCTGGCCCGCGCGCTGGTGCTGGACCCGCAGATCATCCTCGTCGACGAGCCGGACTCGGGTCTGGATCCGGTTCGCACGACCTATCTTTCGCAGCTGTTGATCGACATCAACGCGCAGATCGACGCGACGATCCTGATCGTGACGCACAACATCAACCTGGCCCGCACCGTGCCCGACAACATCGGCATGCTGTTCCGTCGCCAGCTGGTCATGTTCGGCCCCCGCGAGGTGTTGCTGACGTCGGAGGAGCCGGTGGTCAAGCAGTTCCTCAACGGCCGCATGGTCGGTCCGATCGGCATGTCGGAGGAGAAGGACGAGGCACAGATGGCGCGCGAGCAGGCGCTCGCCGACGCCGGCCACTACGACAACGGCACCGACGAGATCGAGGGCATCATCCCGCAGATGAAGGCCACCCCCGGAATGCCGTTCCGACAGGCCGTGGAGCGCCGCCGGCACCGGGTCATGGAGATCATGCACACCCTGCCACACACGGCCCAGGTGGCGATCCAGGAATCGCTGTCGGAGAACGGCGATACACAAGTGTTGCCCGCCTATACCGGTAACGCTCCGGAATATCAGGGCGGCGCGTACGACACCACCGTGCGTCACAACCCAACCAACGGGTAACATACGCAGCCGTGAATCAAACCCTGACGCGGCTGCGCACTCCGGTCGAGTCGGGTTTTGCCCAGGCTGGCAACATCTTTGCGCTGCTCATCAATGTCGCGCGCAAAACGTTCGCCAGACCCTTCCAATGGCGTGAGTTCGTCGAGCAGTCGTGGTTCATCGCGAGCGTCTCGATCCTCCCTGCGGCCTTGGTGGCAATCCCGTTCGGCGCCGTTGTGGCTTTGCAGACCGGTTCACTGATCAAGCAGCTGGGAGCCGAGGCATTCACCGGTGCTACCAGTGTGCTGGCGACCGTTCAACAGGCCGCTCCCGTCGTCACCGCGCTGATCATCGCCGGTGCCGCGGGTTCGGCCGTCGCCGCCGATCTGGGCTCGCGGACCATTCGCGAGGAGATCGACGCGATGGAGGTGCTCGGCATCGACCCGGTGCAGCGGCTGGTCGTGCCGCGCGTGCTCGGCATGATGTTGGTCGCGGTTCTGCTCAACGGCCTGGTGTCGGTGGTCGGCATCTGCGGCGGCTACGGATTCAACGTGCTGCTGCAGGGCGGCACGCCGGGCGCGTATCTGGCCTCGTTCTCCGCGCTGGCCCAGCTGCCCGATCTGTGGATCGGCGAGATCAAGGCGATCATCTTCGGACTGATCGCGGGCGTCATCGCCGCGTACAAGGGGCTGCATCCCAAGGGGGGACCGAAAGGAGTGGGTGACGCGGTGAACCAATCCGTGGTGATCACCTTCCTGGTGCTCTTCTTCGTCAATCTGATTCTGACGTTGGTGTACCTGCAGGTCGTCCCGGCCAAGGGCTCCTGACCCATGGTGGTGGCACAGCGTTCCCCGATCTTCGCCAAGCAGATGCGCCGGATCGGACGGGTCCTGCGCGGACCGGTCGACGTGATCGATCGCGCCGGCGATCAGATGTCGTTCTACTCCAAGGCCATTGCGTGGATTCCGCGCACGGTCGTGCACTACCGCAAGGAGGTCATGCGGCTGCTGGCCGAGGTGACCTTCGGTTCCGGCGCGCTGGCGGTGATCGGCGGCACCATCGGCGTGGTCGTGATGATGTCGGCCTCGGTCGGCGTGGTCGTGGGCCTGCAGGGTTTCAAGGCCCTCGACGCGCTGGGCAGCGGCGTGCTGACCGGCTTCCTCACCGGCTACATCAACACCCGTGAGCTGGCTCCGCTCGTCGCGGCGCTGGCGTTGTCGGCGACGGTCGGCTGTGGTTTCACCGCGCAGCTCGGCGCCATGCGGATCTCCGAGGAGATCGACGCGCTCGAGGTGATGGCGGTGCCGGGCGTGCCGTTCCTGGTGACGACCCGCGTGATCGCGGGTTTCACGGCGGTGATCCCGCTCTACATCGTCGGCCTGCTGGGCACGTTCCTGGCCTCGCGGCAGATCAGCGTGTGGTTCAACGGGCAATCGACCGGGTCGTATGACCACTACTTCAGTTTGTTCCTGCCACCCGAGGACGTGTTGTATTCGTTCCTCAAGGTGCTGGTCTTCGCCTTCGTCATCATCCTGATCCACTGCTACTACGGTTTCACCGCGACCGGCGGTCCGGCCGGTGTCGGCGTGGCGGTGGGGCGCGCGGTGCGGGCGTCGATCGTGCTGATCAACATTCTCGATTTCTTCCTCAGCCTGGCTATCTGGGGGACGACTACGACGGTGCGGGTGGCCGGATGAACGGGGTGCAGTTCTGGCGCTCCACGGAGAAGATCCGGGTGCGCACGCTCGGTCTGCTGTTCTTCGTGGTGATGGCGCTGTTCCTGGCGACCACGATCGCGGCCTACAACAAGGTGTGGGTCAAGACGGTGAAGGTCGACCTGGTCACCGACACCGTGGGGAACGCGTTGACGCGCAACGCCGATGTGAAGGTGCGCGGCGTCAATGTGGGCGAGGTCCGATCCAGCCAGTCCGCCGGCGGCAAGGTCACGCTGCACCTGTCGCTGAGTCCGGACAAGGCGAAGAAGATCCCGTCCAACGTGACCGCGCGGCTGCTACCCAAGACGCTGTTCGGCGAGCGCTACGTGGAGCTGGTCTGGCCCGAGCAGCCCAGCGGAGAACCGCTGCGCGCGGGCATGACGCTGCAGCAGGATTCCAGCGGCAACGCCGTCGAGGTCAGCCAGCTGCTCGACTCGGTACTGCCACTGCTGCAATCCATTCCGCCGCAGTACCTCTCCTCCACACTGGGCGCGCTGTCGCAGGCGCTCGGCGGGCAGGGCGAGGAGCTGGGCCACACGATCGATCGGCTGGACACCATCTTCCGCGACCTGAACAGCGTGATGCCCGCCCTGCAGGACGACATCCGCCAGTTCGCCACCGTGGCCGACACCTACTCCGACGCGCTGCCGCAGTTGGTCGACGCCTTCGACAATCTGCGCACCCTCAACGCCACCATCGTGCAGAAGCGGTCCCAGCTCGACACGCTGTATTCGGTGCTGACGCCGACCTCGGCGCAGACGGCCGATTTCATTCTGGCCAACCACGACAACATCATCAATATCGCGGCCGACTCGCGCACCGCGCTGGAACTGCTGGGCACGTACTCGCCCACCTTCGCGTGCACGTTCAAGAACTTCGCACAGCTCAAGCCGCGCATCGACAACATCTTCGGCAAGGGCACGGACCTGCCGGGTTCGCGAGTGTCGATCATGCTGACCAACACCCGCGGCCGCTACCTGCCCAACCAGGACGAGCCGCGCTGGCTCGACGAGCGCCCGCCGGTGTGCTTCCCGGAGTACCCCGGCGGAGTGGACTCCGGCCAGTACCCGACCGGCTCGGCCAACGACGGTTCCTACCAGCCGCCCAGTCGTAACCCGGGTGACCCGAACATCGGACAGGTGCCGCCGGCCCAGTTCTCGGTGTTCGGCGGGCAAGCCGCCCCGACGCTGGCGGGCTCCCCGGCCGAGCAGCACACGCTGGGCGCGATCTATGGTGCGGCCAACGGCGTTTCGCCGGATCAGGTGCCGAGCTGGGTGACCAGGATCGGCGCGCCGGCCCTGCGCGGAAGCGAGGTGAGTGTGAAGTGAGCGGCAATTTACGTGGCCTCGGCGGGCCGCTGACGAAACTCGCCCTCTTCATCGTGGTGACGCTGCTCGCCACCGCGCTGCTGGGTGTCACCATCGCCAACTATTCCGGCGGCGGTCCGGAATTCAAGGCGCGGTTCACCGATGTGACGTCGCTGAATTCGGGCGACGAGGTGCGCATCGCGGGCGTGCGGGTCGGCAAGGTGACCAAGGTGTCGGTGGTCGGCCACAACCAGGCGGAAGTGAAATTCCAACTGACCGACCGGGATTGGCTGCCCGCCTCCACCACGGCCACCATCCGCTACCGCAACCTGGTCGGCCAGCGCTACATCGCGCTGGAGCAGGGCACCGGTCAGCAGGGCCGAAAACTCAACGAGGGCGGCACGATTCCGCTGGATCGCACCAGGCCGGCGCTGAATCTGACCACCTTGTTCAACGGTTTCCGCCCGCTGTTCCAGACGCTGTCGGCCGATGACGTGAACAAGCTGTCCTACGAGATCATCCAGGTGTTCCAGGGCGAGTCGGGCACCATCACCGAGCTGGTGTCGAATACGGCGAGCCTGACCAACAAGATCGCCGACAAGGACGCGGTGATCGGTGAGATCGTGAAGAACCTCAATGCCGTGCTGGATTCGATCAATTCGCGGGACGGCCAGCTCAACGATCTGATCGTCAATACCGAGGCGCTGGTCAGCGGGCTGAACGCCGAGCGGGGCACGATCGGGTCGGCGGTGCAGTCGCTGGGCAACCTGGCCTCGGCCACGGCCGATCTGCTGGTGCCCACCCGCCCGACCCTGCAGGGTTCGATCGCCGGGCTGAACCAGCTCACCGGCACCCTGAACGATCGGTCCGACGAGGTGAACGAGGGCCTGACGAATCTGCCGATCAAGATGGAGAGGCTGGGCCGCGCCGCGAGTTACGGCTCCTGGTTCCAGTTCTATCTGTGCGGCATCGATATCGTCGCCGGGCCGGGGACCAGGGACGCGCCGCAGCTGAACCTGCCGGCCGCGATCACCGATCTGCCGACGGTGAACCAGCCGCTCTACACCAACCCGGCCCCGCGTTGTCATGGGAAGGGTGGCCGCTGATGGACGACCGGCAACTGACCGGTAAGCGCAGCCCCGCCTTCATGGGCGGGCTGGGCCTGTTCCTGGTACTGCTGATCACGGTGTCGGTGTTCTTCCTGGACCGGCTGCCGATCCTCGGCGCGGGTACCAAGTACACCGCGGAGTTCTCCGAGGCGGCCGGGCTCAAGAAGGGCAACGAGGTCCGCATCGCCGGCGTGAAGGTCGGCTCGGTCGCGGACGTGCGCCTGGACGGCGACAAGGTGCTGGTGGACTTCCGCACCAAGGACGCCTGGGTCGGCGACGACACCACGGCGTCGATCCAGATCAAGACGGTGCTCGGCCAGAAGTACCTGGCGCTGGACCCGAAGGGATCGCACGTCGCCGATCCGGGCGAGCCGATTCCGTTGTCGCGCACGGTCTCTCCGTACGACGTCACCGAGGCGTTCCAGGAGGTCGCGAAGGATCTCGAGCAGACCGACACGGGCCAGTTGGCCGCCAGCATGCGGGTGCTGTCGGACGCGTTCTCGGGCACCGCCCCGGAGATCCGCGGCACCATCGACGGCATCGGCCGGTTGTCGGAGACGCTGGCCAAGCGCGACGAGCAGCTCAAGCAGTTGTTCGCGGCGACCAACAAGACGACCAAGGTGCTCGCGGACCGCAACGCCGAATTCGAGCGGCTGCTCGCCAACGGCGGTGAACTGCTGGCAGAGCTGAACGTGCGCCAGCAGGCCATCTCGCAGTTGCTGACCGGCGCCAGGACGGTGGCCGCCGAGCTGACGGCCCTGGTGCACGACAACGAGGAGCAGATCGGCCCGGCGCTGACCAACCTGAAGTCGGCCATCGACATGCTCAACGACAACCAGCAGAACATCTCCAAGACGCTGACGCTGGCCGCGCCGTTCTACGGGTTGTACGCCAACGTGCTCGGCACCGGTCGCTGGTTCGACGCCGTGATCGTCAACCTGACCCCGCCGGCGCTGCCGGAGATCCCGGGCGATCGTCCGCCGATCCGGAATCTGGGAGGCTACTGATGACGGCGTCTCGTTCGGCGGGCACCCGCCGGGATCCGCTGACCGCGTTCCGGGAGGCCGGCCGCGGCACCAAGATGCTGGTCGCCGGGGGATTGGTCGTCGTGGTCGTGCTCGCCGGTGTGCTGTGGTGGGTGTTCGACAACTACAACACCACCAAGATCACCGCGTACTTCGACAAGTCGATCGGCATCTACGAGGGCTCGGACGTCCGCATCCTCGGCGTGCCGGTGGGCAAGGTGGATTCGGTCGAGCCCGCGGGCGAGCAGGTGAAGGTCACCATGCAGGTCGACCGGGACTACGACATCCCGGCCGACGCCAAGGCCGCTCAGATCACGCCGTCGGTGGTGTCGGACCGCTACATCCAGCTCACCCCCGTCTACAAGGGCGGGCCGAAGATGCCGCGCACCGCGACGATTCCGAAGGAGCGCACCGCGACTCCGGTGGAGGTCGACCGGCTGTACAAGTCGATCGCGCAACTGTCCGACGCGCTGGGGCCCAACGGCGCCAACAAGGACGGCGCGCTCAACGAGCTGGCGCGCACCTCGGCGGCGAACCTCGCCGGTAACGGTGAGGCGCTGGGCAACAGCCTGGCGCAGCTCTCGCACGCGGCGCGCTACCTGTCCGACGCGCGGGGCGACATCTTCGACACCGTCAAGAATCTGCAGATCTTCGTGCGCACACTCGCCGAGAACGACCAGCAGGTGCGGCAGTTCAATACGCAGCTGGCGGATCTGGCCGGTTTCCTCGCCGACGAGCGGCAGAACCTCGGCCAAGCCCTGCACCTGCTGTCGGTGGGTCTCGGCGACGTGGCCCGGTTCATCGATGACAACCGAGGCCTGATCGCGGAGAACGCCGAGGCGCTGACGAAGCTGACGCAGACCCTGTCCGATCAGCGCCAGGACGTTGCCGCCCTGCTGCCGGTGCTGCCGCTGGCGCTGAGCAACCTGATCAACGTGCACAACGGCGAGTCCGGCACGCTGGACATGCGCGCCAACTTCACCGATCTGGAGAACCCGTTCGGCGCGGTGTGCAAGATGCTCGATCTCGGCCAATTGCGGCCCGGCGACCCGAAATTCGACGCGATCAGCCGGCAGCTGCGCCCGATCCTGGACCAGTGCAAGACGATCACCGACCAGGTGAAGGCGGGTGTGTCCACCCCGTCGCTGATCCTGCCGTTCGGCATCCTCAGCGGCGAGAACCAGCAGCGCGCCCCGGTCCCCGGCACGGTGCCGGGTACGCCGTCGGATCAGCTGCCGCCGTCTCAGCAGGAAGGTGGGACGCGATGACGATCCGGTTCGTTCGAGGGTTCGCGGCCGCCACCGTGCTGGGGGTTTCCGCGGCGCTGGTCACTTCCTGCGCCTCCGACGGCATCTACAGCGTGCCCCTGCCCGGCGGCGCCGACGTCGGTGAGCACCCGATGCACATCGACGTCCGATTCGACGACGTGCTCGATCTGGTGCCGCAGTCGGCGGTGAAGGTGGACGGTGTGGCCGTGGGCCGGGTCGAGAAGATCGACATGGCCCCCGACGGCTGGACCGCGAACGTCCGCACGCTGGTCAACTCGTCGGTGAAGCTGCCCGCCAACGCGTACGCCGAGGTGAAGCAGTCGAACCTGCTGGGCGAGAAATTCGTGGAACTGTCTGTGCCGAAACAGGAACCGGCCACCGGCGCCCTGGCCGACGGCGCCGTCATCCCCACCGACCGCACCCGGCACGCCACCGAGGTGGAGCAGGTGCTGGGCGCGCTGTCGCTGCTGCTCAACGGCGGCGGGGTGGCGCAGCTGCAGCCGATCGTGTCGGAGCTGAACAAGACGTTCGCCGGGCGCGAGGACAAGGTGCGCTCGCTGCTGGACCAGGCCAACATCCTGATCGACGGGCTGAACGACCAGGTCGGCGACATCCAGCACGCGCTCGACGGCCTCGGCACGCTCTCCTCGCGGGTCGGCCAGCAGACCGAGCAGATCGGCAAGATCCTCGACGAGCTGCCCGCCGGCATCAAGGTGCTCGACGAGCAGCGACCGCAGCTGATCGGGTTGCTGCAGCAGTTGGATCGCGTGGGCCAGGCCGGGTTCGATGTGCTCGACCGGTCCAAGGAGAACCTGATCCGCGACCTGCAGGCGCTGCGACCGACGCTGCAGGAGCTGGGCCGCTCGGCGCCCGACCTGGTGACCGCGTTCCCGCTCATCCCGACCTACCCCTTCCCGGACGAGGCGATCAAGTCCGCGATCGGCGGCTCGGTCAACACCTGGCTGTCGGTGGATCTGCAGATCGGCACCACGCTGTCGAATCTCGGTGTGGGCAAACCGGATCCGGTATACGTTCCGCCGCGGTACGGGCCGCCGGTGCCGGTGAATCCGAGCAATCCGTACTACAACGGCAACGGCCCGCGTCCGGGCTGGCCGACAGTGTCGCTGCTGCCGCTGCCGCCGACCGTAGTCGCCCCGGCCACCGGGCCGGGTGATCCGATCGGCTCGATCCTGGAGCAGTTGGGAGTGCAGCCGCGATGAGTAAGTTGGTGCGTTACCAGCTGATCGCCTTCGTCGTGATCGCGGTGATCGGCGTCGTGTTCGTCGGCGGCAAGTACATCAAGTTCGATCACATGCTGGGCTTCGGCCAGTACCAGGTGCGGGTGACGGCGAAGGAGACCGGCAACCTGTCCAAGGGGGCCGAGGTCACCTACCGCGGCGTGCCGGTCGGCCGGGTCGACTCCCTCGACATCACGCCCGACGGCGTGGTCATCTCCCTGGAGATGGATTCGGGCAAGCCGAAGGTGCCGCAGACGGCGAAGGCCGTCGTGGCGAACCGTTCCGCGATCGGCGAGCAGTACCTGGATCTGGTGCCGAGCAGCTCCGGCGGTCCGTATCTGAAGGACGGCTCGGTGATCGACGGGGCCGAGGTCCCGATCCGGGTCGAGGAGTTGCTGGGCAGCGTCAACGGTTTCGCGAGCACCACCGATCTGCAGGCCGTGTCCACCACGATCACCGAGCTGGGCAAGGCCCTCGACGGGCAGGGCGACAACCTGCGCGTGCTGGTCGACTCGCTGAACAAGTTCAGCCAGACCGGTGTCGAGGCGCTGCCGCAGACGGTCGATCTGATCCGGGACGCGCAGATCGTGCTCGGCACCCAGGCCGAGCAGTCGCCGTCGATCCGCCGCTTCAGCGACGGCCTGGACAAGCTGGCCGTGCAGCTGCGCGCCAACGATCCCGACATCCGCAGGCTGATCGGCACGGGCGCCGACGCGGGCAACGCGATCGGGGGTCTGCTGGACGAGAGCGGCGGCGCGCTGACCACCGACCTGACCAACCTGCGGTCGCTGCTGCTGGCCATCTCGCCGAAGTACTACGCGCTGAAGCCGCTGGTGCAGATGCTGCCGCTGCTGTCGATCGGTGGCTCGGCGACCGCGCCCGGCGACAACACCAGCCACTTCGGCCTGGTGCTCGAGACCAACAACCCGCCGGCCTGCACCGTCGGCTACGAGGGCACCAAGCGAATCCTCGAGCAGATGAAGGCGGAGAATCCGAACTTCGACGACACACGCGACGATTTCCCGTTCAACACCGACGCGAAATGCACTGTGCCCTTCGGTAATCCGAGCGCGGTGCGCGGCGGCGAGCGGGCGGACCTGGCCGATCCGAGCGTCCCGCAGCCGTGGGATTCGACGCCGAAGACCGACCCGGACAAGCTGAACCTGAATCCGGTCGCCGCTCAGCTGGCTCCACTCATCGGGGTGACCCCGAAGAGGTGATCACGATTACGACGCTAGGGTGTCGCTGTGAGTTCTGATTCGACCGACCAACCGTCGCCGCCCGCGGAACGAACGGCCGATTCGGCGTCGTCCACCACGCTGCGCACGGTGATCACCGCGATAGCTGCGGTGTGGCTGGTCGTGGCGGTGGTCGCGGCCGCCTGGTTCGGTGTCGGCTGGGTGCGCGCGGCCTGGTTCACCGACGGCCCGCGTGCTGACGCCCGCGACACCGCGCTGGACGCGGCGCGGCAGGCGGCGATCAACCTGTCCTCGATGAACCCCGACAACATCGACGGTTCGATCGACCTGATGAAGTCCTCGATGACCGGTGACATGCTCGCGCAGCTCGATCAGAACCGCGACCGCATCAAGCAGGCCGCGGAGAACTCCAAGACCAAGATCGACGCCAAGGTGCTGGGCGCGTCGCTGAATTCCCTGGACAGCGAGCGCGACAAGGCCTCCGCCCTCGTGGTGCTGCAGCTGACCCAGACCGCGCCCAACGTGCCGGTGCAGTCGTTCCGCGCGACCTGGACGCTGGACATGGCCAAGGCCGGCGACCTGTGGAAGACCGAGCAGGCGAACTCGCTGGGGCAGATGGTCCCGCTGAACGCCCCCGACCTGGCTGGCGCTCCCGGGCAGCCCGGCGGTGCCGCTCCCGCGCCCGTTCCCGGCGGCGCCCCCGCGCCGAGTGTGGCGCCCGCGCCGCCCGCCCAGCCGGGTCAGCCGGGATCGTAGGAGGTAGACGTCATGAACTCGCGCCGACCCGTCAACAAGGTCTCGAACCGCCTGCGCCCGTCCGACCGGACTTCGGAGTCCGCGCAACGCCCGGCCCGCCGACCGATCGGTCGATCCACGCGGTCACAGGGTGAGGGTCACGCGGATCGCAAGGTGCCCTCGGTTCGGTCTGCGGGCGGTGACCGCCGCCCGTCTGCCAACGTCCCCTCGTCATTCCGGCGTGTTTTTGGCCGGAATCCATCGGTAGATCCCGGCCAAAAGCATGCCGGGATGACGAGGGGTGCTCGGGCCGTGTTCTCGAAGGCGCTGCGCTCCTCCTGGGGCTTGGCGGCCGCCCTGCTGGTAGCGGCCGTTCTGCTCAGCGCGTTCGCCGCGGTAGCGGCCTTCCGGCCCGGCGTGGCCGACGGCAACGACGCCTACGTCGACACGCGGGCGACGCAGGAGGTCACCGCCGCGGCCGACCACGCACTGAAGACGGTCTACTCCTACGACGTCAAGACCATCGGCGGATACAAGGACGCCGTGCACGCCGTCGTCACCGGCAAGATGCTGGCCGATTTCGACAAGTTCGCCGACACCACGATCTCGGCCGTCCAGCAAGCGCAGTCGACCGCGCAAGCCACCGCGGACCCCATCGGTGTGACTTTGCTCACCGATGATCGCGCGGAGTTGCTGGTGAACCTCACGGTGAGCGCGACGAAGAACAACGTTCCGCAGGAGAGCGCGTCGGGTCCGATCGTGCTGCGCATGGAGAAGATCGACGGCCACTGGCTGGCGAGTGAAATAGCGGACCGCTGAGCAAGCTGTCGGCAAACTTCCCAGCTCAGCACGTACTTCGTCGAAATCACGGTTGCGGGTACAACGGAATCAACAGGGGATTTGCCCCCTCCTACACTTGACGAGTTTCGTCCGACCCGTCACGCTATTCACAACAGCGGCAGCTGCCACAGGGCCTGGGGCCCGGGTGGATTCGCCGCCGAAGGCTCGAACGCAGCCAGCGTGAAGGGGCCCTCGGCGCGCCAGCCGTCCGGAACACGGTTCGGATGGTACTTTGACACCCTCTCTGTATGGGTGTAGGTTTGGAGTTTGCGCTGGCTGCCTCCTGTCCTTACCTTGATCGCATCACGAAAGTTCCACCGTCGAGGTGTTACTTCCGTTCTTTGCTGTTCGGGTTTCGTTCGGGTCGTAACCAGCGGAATTCGTAGCAGACAAGCGACGGTCGTGTGGTGTCACGTACGTACTGACACCACACGGACGCGCGTGAGGTGCTGGAAGGACGCATCTTGGCAGTCTCCACCCAGACCAAGGCCGGTATCCCCGGAGCCCCGAAGCGGGTGTCTTTCGCGAAGATCCGTGAGCCTCTCGAGGTTCCGGGTCTTCTCGATCTACAGACCGATTCGTTCGCCTGGCTGATCGGTTCGCCGGATTGGCGGGAGAAGGCGATCGCCCGTGGCGACGTCAATCCGTTCGGCGGGCTCGAGGAAGTGCTCGAGGAACTCTCGCCGATCGAGGACTTCTCGGGATCGATGTCCCTGTCCTTCTCCGATCCACGCTTCGAAGAGGTCAAGGCCTCCATCGAGGAGTGCAAGGACAAGGACATGACCTACGCGGCGCCGTTGTTCGTGACCGCGGAGTTCATCAACAACAACACCGGTGAGATCAAGTCTCAGACGGTCTTCATGGGCGATTTCCCGATGATGACCGACAAGGGCACGTTCATCATCAACGGCACCGAGCGTGTCGTGGTCTCGCAGCTGGTTCGCTCGCCCGGTGTGTACTTCGACGAGTCCATCGACAAGGCCACGGAGAAGCTGCTGCACAGCGTCCGCGTAATCCCGAGCCGGGGCGCGTGGCTGGAGTTCGACGTCGACAAGCGCGACACCGTCGGCGTGCGCATCGACCGCAAGCGCCGCCAGCCGGTCACCGTGCTGCTGAAGGCGCTGGGCATGACGACCGAGGAGATCGCCGAGCGCTTCGGCTTCTCCGAGATCATGATGTCCACCCTGGAGAAGGACAACACCGCCGGCCAGGACGAGGCGCTGCTCGACATCTACCGCAAGCTGCGTCCGGGCGAGCCGCCGACCAAGGAGTCCGCGCAGACCCTGCTGGAGAACCTGTTCTTCAAGGAGAAGCGCTACGACCTGGCTCGCGTCGGCCGCTACAAGGTCAACAAGAAGCTGGGCCTGAACGCCGGCGAGCCGATCACCGGCTCGGTGCTCACCCGCGAGGACATCGTCGCGACCATCGAGTACCTGGTGCGCCTGCACCAGGGCGACCGCGAGATGACCGCTCCGGGCGGCGTCGAGGTCGGGGTCGAGGTGGACGACATCGACCACTTCGGCAACCGCCGCCTGCGTACCGTCGGCGAGCTGATCCAGAACCAGATCCGGGTCGGCCTGTCCCGCATGGAGCGCGTCGTGCGTGAGCGCATGACCACGCAGGACGTCGAGGCCATCACGCCGCAGACCCTGATCAACATCCGTCCCGTCGTGGCCGCGATCAAGGAGTTCTTCGGCACCTCGCAGCTGTCGCAGTTCCTGGACCAGAACAACCCGCTGTCGGGCCTGACCCACAAGCGCCGCCTGTCGGCGCTGGGCCCGGGTGGTCTGTCCCGTGAGCGCGCCGGCCTCGAGGTGCGCGACGTGCACCCGTCGCACTACGGCCGCATGTGCCCGATCGAGACGCCGGAAGGCCCGAACATCGGCCTGATCGGCACCCTGTCGGTGTACGCGCGGGTCAACCCGTTCGGCTTCATCGAGACGCCGTACCGCAAGGTGGCCGACGGCAAGGTGACCGACGACGTCGTCTATCTGACCGCCGACGAGGAAGACCGCCACGTCCGCGCCCAGGCGAACTCCGCCGTCGACGCCGAGGGCAACTTCCTCGACGAGCGCGTGCTGGCTCGCCGCGGCAACGAGGAGATGGAGTACGTCTTCCCGAACGAGGTCGACTACATGGACGTCTCGCCGCGCCAGATGGTGTCGGCCGCGACGGCCATGATCCCGTTCCTCGAGCACGACGACGCCAACCGTGCCCTGATGGGCGCGAACATGCAGAAGCAGGCCGTGCCGCTGATCCGTGCCGAGTCGCCGCTGGTCGGCACCGGTATGGAGCTGCGCGCCGCGGTCGATGCGGGCGACATGGTCGTGAACGAGAAAGCCGGTGTGGTCGAAGAGGTTTCGGCTGACTACATCACCGTCATGCACGACGACGGCACTCGCCGCAGCTACCGCATGCGGAAGTTCTCGCGCTCCAACCAGGGCACCTGCGCCAACCAGCGTCCGATCGTGGACGAGGGTCAGCGGGTGGAGCAGGGTCAGGTTCTGGCCGATGGTCCGTCCACCGAGAACGGTGAGATGGCGCTGGGCAAGAACCTTCTGGTGGCGATCATGCCGTGGGAGGGCCACAACTACGAAGACGCGATCATCCTGTCCCAGCGTCTGGTGGAAGAGGACGTCCTCACCTCGATTCACATCGAGGAGCACGAGATCGACGCCCGCGACACCAAGCTGGGCGCCGAGGAGATCACCCGCGACATCCCCAATGTCTCCGACGAGGTCCTCGCCGACCTCGACGAGCGGGGCATCGTTCGTATCGGTGCGGAGGTCCGTGACGGTGACATCCTGGTCGGTAAGGTCACGCCGAAGGGTGAGACCGAGCTGACCCCCGAGGAGCGCTTGTTGCGCGCGATCTTCGGTGAGAAGGCGCGCGAGGTGCGCGATACCTCGCTGAAGGTGCCGCACGGCGAGTCCGGCAAGGTGATCGGTATTCGGGTGTTCTCGCGTGAGGACGACGACGATCTGCCCCCGGGCGTCAACGAGTTGGTCCGCGTGTATGTCGCCCAGAAGCGCAAGATCCAGGACGGCGACAAGCTCGCCGGTCGTCACGGCAACAAGGGCGTCATCGGCAAGATCCTCCCCAAGGAGGACATGCCGTTCATGCCCGATGGCACCCCGGTCGACATCATCCTGAACACCCACGGTGTGCCGCGTCGTATGAACATCGGCCAGATCCTGGAAACCCACCTCGGCTGGGTCGCCAAGGCGGGCTGGAAGGTCGACGGCAATCCGGAGTGGGCGAAGAACCTGCCGGAGGAGATGTGGGGCCAGGAGCCCGACACCAACATCGCCACCCCGGTGTTCGACGGCGCCCAGGAGGACGAGCTGACCGGTCTGCTCGAGTCCACCCTGCCCAACCGTGACGGTGAGGCGATGGTGAACGCGGACGGCAAGGCGACGCTGTTCGACGGTCGTTCGGGTGAGCCGTTCCCGTATCCGGTGGCGGTGGGCTACATGTACATCTTGAAGCTGCATCACTTGGTGGACGACAAGATTCACGCGCGGTCGACGGGTCCGTACTCGATGATCACGCAGCAGCCGCTGGGTGGTAAGGCGCAGTTCGGTGGTCAGCGTTTCGGTGAGATGGAGTGCTGGGCCATGCAGGCCTACGGCGCCGCCTACACCCTGCAGGAACTGCTCACCATCAAGTCCGACGACGTGGTGGGCCGCGTGAAGGTGTACGAGGCCATCGTCAAGGGCGAGAACATCCCGGAGCCGGGCATTCCCGAATCCTTCAAGGTGCTTCTCAAGGAACTCCAGTCGCTCTGCCTCAATGTCGAGGTGCTGTCCTCCGACGGTGCGGCGATCGAACTACGTGAAGGCGAGGACGAGGACCTGGAGCGCGCCGCGGCGAACCTGGGAATCAACCTGTCCCGCAACGAGGCTGCAACGGTCGATGACCTCGCGCAGTGAGCCGATTCGGTCCCCGAGGGCGCATTGCCCTCGGGGGCAGTGTTCTCCGGAACGCGGAAGAAATAGCGAATTTTGCTCGATACTCAACCCGAACAGGGGAAAGGAAGTTACGTGCTAGACGTCAACTTCTTCGATGAACTCCGGATCGGCTTGGCTACCGCCGAAGACATCCGCCAGTGGTCTTATGGCGAGGTGAAGAAGCCGGAGACCATCAACTATCGCACGCTCAAGCCGGAGAAGGACGGCTTGTTCTGCGAGAAGATCTTCGGTCCCACCCGGGACTGGGAGTGCTACTGCGGCAAGTACAAGCGCGTGCGCTTCAAGGGCATCATCTGTGAGCGCTGTGGCGTCGAGGTGACTCGCGCCAAGGTGCGCCGTGAGCGGATGGGCCACATCGAGCTGGCCGCTCCGGTCACCCACATCTGGTACTTCAAGGGCGTCCCCTCGCGCCTGGGCTACCTGCTGGACCTGGCGCCGAAGGATCTCGAGAAGATCATCTACTTCGCCGCCTACGTGATCACCGCCGTCGATGACGATCTGCGCCACAACGAGCTGTCCACGCTCGAGGCGGAGATGGAGGTCGAGAAGAAGGCCGTCGCCGACCAGCGCGACGCCGACCTGGAGGCCCGCGCCCAGAAGCTCGAGGCCGACATCGCCGAGCTCGAGGCCGAGGGCGCCAAATCCGACGTCCGCCGCAAGGTCAAGGACGGCGGCGAGCGCGAGATGCGGCAGCTCCGCGACCGGGCCCAGCGTGAGCTGGACCGGCTCGACGAGATCTGGAGCACCTTCACCAAGCTGGCTCCCAAGCAGCTGATCGTGGACGAGGTGCTCTACCGCGAGCTGCAGGACCGCTACGGCGAGTACTTCACCGGTGCGATGGGTGCCGAGGCCATCCAGAAGCTGATGGAGAACTTCGACATCGCGGCCGAGGCCGAGAACCTGCGCGAGACCATCCGGACGGGCAAGGGGCAGAAGAAGCTTCGCGCCCTCAAGCGCCTGAAGGTCGTCGCCGCGTTCCAGACCAACGGCAACTCGCCGATGGGCATGGTGCTCGACGCCGTTCCGGTGATCCCGCCGGAGCTGCGGCCGATGGTGCAGCTGGACGGTGGCCGCTTCGCGACCTCCGACCTGAACGACCTGTACCGCCGCGTCATCAACCGCAACAACCGCCTCAAGCGACTGATCGATCTGGGTGCGCCCGAGATCATCGTCAACAACGAGAAGCGGATGCTGCAGGAGTCGGTGGACGCCCTGTTCGACAACGGCCGCCGCGGCCGCCCGGTCACCGGACCGGGCAACCGTCCGCTGAAGTCGCTGTCGGATCTGCTCAAGGGTAAGCAGGGCCGGTTCCGCCAGAACCTGCTCGGTAAGCGCGTCGACTACTCCGGCCGTTCGGTGATCGTCGTCGGTCCCCAGCTGAAGCTGCACCAGTGCGGTCTGCCGAAGCTGATGGCCCTCGAGCTGTTCAAGCCGTTCGTGATGAAGCGCCTGGTCGACCTGAACCACGCGCAGAACATCAAGTCCGCCAAGCGGATGGTCGAGCGGCAGCGTGCCCAGGTGTGGGACGTCCTCGAAGAGGTCATCGCCGAGCACCCCGTGCTGCTGAACCGCGCGCCGACCCTGCACCGCCTGGGTATTCAGGCCTTCGAGCCGCTGCTGGTGGAAGGCAAGGCCATCCAGCTGCACCCGCTGGTCTGTGAGGCGTTCAACGCCGACTTCGACGGTGACCAGATGGCCGTGCACCTCCCGCTGTCGGCGGAGGCGCAGGCCGAGGCACGCATCCTGATGCTGTCGTCGAACAACATCCTGTCCCCGGCGTCCGGCCGCCCGCTGGCCATGCCGCGTCTGGACATGGTGACCGGCCTGTACTACCTGACCCGTCAGGTGGAGGGCGCGGCCGGCGAGTACCGTCCGGCGGCCAAGGACCAGGTCGAGTTCGGCGTGTACTCCTCGCCGGCCGAGGCGCAGATGGCGGTGGACCGCGGCGAACTGACCGTGCAGTCGCTGATCAAGGTCCGGCTGACCGACCAGCGTCCGCCGAAGGACGTCGAGGCGGAGCTGTTCCCGGAGGGCTGGCAGCGCGGCGACGCGTGGACCACCAAGACCACGCTCGGCCGGGTGCTGTTCAACGATCTGCTGCCGGCGGACTACGCGTTCATCGACGAGATCATGCCGAAGAAGCGGCAGGCGGCGATCATCAACGATCTCGCCGAGCGCTACCCGATGATCGTGGTCGCGCAGACCGTCGACAAGCTCAAGGACGCCGGGTTCTACTGGGCCACCCGTTCGGGTGTCACCGTCTCCATGTCGGACGTGCTCGTTCCGCCGGAGAAGGCCGACATCATGGAGCGGTACGAGCAGCAGTCCGACCAGATCGAGAAGAAGTACCAGCGCGGTGCTCTCGACCACCAGGAGCGCAACAACGCGCTGGTGAAGATCTGGCAGGAGGCCACCGAAGAGGTCGGTAAGGCGCTGCGCGCGCACTACCCGGCCGACAACCCGATCATCACGATCGTCGATTCGGGCGCCACGGGTAACTTCACCCAGACTCGTACCCTCGCGGGCATGAAGGGTCTGGTGACCAACCCGAAGGGTGAGTTCATCCCGCGGCCGATCAAGTCCTCCTTCCGTGAGGGCCTGACGGTGCTGGAGTACTTCATCAACACCCACGGTGCGCGAAAGGGTCTGGCCGACACCGCGCTTCGCACCGCCGACTCGGGTTACCTGACCCGTCGTCTGGTGGACGTGTCGCAGGACGTCATCGTCCGCGAGGAGGACTGCGGCACCGAGCGTGGCATCAACGTGCGTATCGCGGAGAAGATGCCGGACGGCACCCTGATCCGCGACCCGCACGTGGAGACCAGCACCTACGCCCGCACCGCGGCCATCGACATCGTCGATGCCAAGGGCAACGTGGTGGTCGAGAAGGGCCACGACATCGGCGATCCGGCGATCGACGCGCTGCTCGAGGCGGGCGTCACCGAGGTCAAGGTGCGGTCCGTGCTGACCTGCACCTCGGGCACCGGTGTCTGCGCGATGTGCTACGGCCGTTCGATGGCGACCGGAAAACTCGTCGACGTCGGCGAAGCGGTGGGTATTGTGGCCGCCCAGTCCATCGGTGAGCCCGGTACCCAGCTGACCATGCGCACCTTCCACCAGGGTGGTGTCGCGGGTGACGACATCACCGGCGGTCTGCCGCGCGTGCAGGAGCTGTTCGAGGCGCGCGTGCCGAAGGGCAAGGCGCCGATCGCGGAGGTCTCCGGCCGGGTGCGGCTGGAGGACGACGACCGCTTCTACAAGATCACCATCATTCCGGACGACGGTTCGGACGAGGTGCTCTACGACAAGCTGTCGAAGCGGCAGCGGCTGCGGGTGTTCAAGCACGACGACGGCTCCGAGCGTCTGCTCGCCGACAACGACCACGTCGAGGTCGGTCAGCAGCTGCTGGAGGGTTCGGCCGATCCGCACGAGGTGCTGCGCGTGATGGGTCCGCGGCAGGTGCAGATCCACCTGGTCCAGGAGGTCCAGGAGGTGTACCGGTCGCAGGGTGTGTCCATCCACGACAAGCACATCGAGGTCATCGTGCGGCAGATGCTGCGCCGCGTCACGATCATCGACTCGGGCGCGACGGAGTTCCTGCCCGGTTCGCTGGTCGAGCGCGCCGACTTCGAGGCGTCGAACCGTCGCGTGGTGGCCGAGGGCGGCGAGCCCGCCTCGGGTCGCCCGGTGCTGATGGGTATCACCAAGGCGTCGCTGGCCACCGATTCGTGGCTGTCGGCGGCCTCCTTCCAGGAGACGACTCGAGTCTTGACGGACGCGGCGATCAACTGCCGCTCCGACAAGCTGATCGGCCTGAAGGAGAACGTGATCATCGGCAAGCTGATCCCGGCCGGTACCGGCATCAACCGCTACCGCAACATCCAGGTCCAGCCGACCGAGGAGGCCCGCGCGGCCGCCTACGCCGTCCCGTCCTACGACGACACCTACTACACCCCGGACGGCTTCGGCCAGTCCACAGGTGCAGCAGTCCCGCTGGACGACTACGGCTTCAGCGACTACCGCTGACCGCCTGACCCCCAACCCAATTCGCCCCGCCTCCACCCAGGAGGCGGGGCGAATTGCGTTCCGGGCAATAAGATGTGTTCGCTGCTAGCCCAGGCGGCGGCGGCCGGCGCGGGCGGCGAAAGAGTCCAGTGCGGCGAGGATTTCGCGGGACTGCCACATTCGGTTGCGGCGCATGCCGGTGAATTCGGTGAGGACACCGGCGTCGACCAATGGTGTCAAGGAGCGGAGGGCATTCGATGCGGTGATGCCGAGTTCTCGGGCGACGGTCTCGGTGTCGAAGACGGGTAGGCGTAGTGCCAGGTCGGCGATACGCCAGGCGGTGGCTTGGGGGCGGACTTCGATCGCGGTGTCCCACCGTTGCCGGATTTCGGTGATTTCCGCTACCAGCTCGCGCGCATTGGTCAGCGCCGCGAACGATGCCTCCGCCATTCGCTCGACTATCCGAGCTGGATCCCCGGCTCGGTAGGCATCGAGTGCGGAGAAGTAGGCCTCGACGTCGGTGAGCAAACCGGCCGCGATGGGGACGGTGACGTTCCTGGTGAGTTCCTTCGCACGCAGCATGGCGTGGATCAACGCCCGACCGGTACGCCCGTTGCCATCGGTGAAGGGGTGAATGGTCTCGAATTGCGCATGCGCGAGAGCGGCGTGGGCGAGGATCGGGATGTCGTCGCGTCGTGTGAAAGCCATCAAATCGGCCATGGCGGCAGGGACGTGATCGCGGTGCGGCGGGATGAAAGAGGCGCCGTGCGGCCCGTAGTTGTCTCCACCGATCCAGACCTGTTGCGTCCGCCACCGACCGGCGAAGTCCGGCTCGTGGTCCAGCATGAGCGCGGAGTGCATCGCCAGAACGAGCGTCTCATCGAGTTCGCCACCGAGATTTACGGCTGTTTGCATGGCATGGACGTTGCCGACTATCTCGACCGCGTTGCGCTGGTCGGTAGCTCCGAGTTCGGCAAGGGCGATTGCCTTCGCTCCGGAGGTGAGGTTCTCGATCCGTGAGGACGAGGTCGATTCGGACCGAAGAAGGATCGCACCGAACGGGGCCAGCCGTGCTCCGGTCTCGGCGTCGAACCGCGCGATCTCGATCGATGCCTCGTCGGCGAGCGCGAGCGTCGCGCTCGGTAGGTCGACGGCGTACTCCGCGATCCGTGGCACGAGCGCCGACCGGTAGCGGCCTCGATGCCGCTCCCGGACTCGCCGTGATACCAGCTCGTCCGGGACTGTTGGTATCCAGGAATGCTCTTCCCAAGCAACCGGAGGCCACAGCGGAACCGAGTTCATCATGCAATCTTACACTCGTTTTTCATTAAACTGAGTGTAAGTGTGGCGGCTACGGTCATAACTCGGAGCACGGAGGTGTGGCTCGAGCCTGTGGGCGTCGAGTTCGCGGGGTGTTCAGCGGCGTTTTACCGCGACTGCTACCGAGGTCGAGCACGATTGGGGTATGCGAGGAAATTGGGGTTCGTGGGCCGCGGCGGTGTTGGCGGCGGGGATTGTGGTGGGGGCCGGGCTTGCCGGGGCGGATGGGGTGGGGGTCGATGTGCAGGCTCATCGGGGTGGGTTGGGGCTGGTTTCGGAGAATACGTTGCCTGCGTTCGGTAATGCGCTGGAACTCGGGGTGAGCACGTTGGAGTTGGATGTGCAGATTACTGCGGACGGGTTTGCTGTGGTGTCGCATGATCGGGATCCGAATCCGGCGAAGTGTGTGGATACGGGTCCGGCGTTCTGGGGGGATCCGAAGTTTCCGTATGTTCCCGGGGCCACGTACATTCGGGATTTGACGCTGGCTCAGGTGCGTACGATCGACTGTGGGTCCAGGCAATTGCCGGATCATCCCGATCAGCGCACCGCGCCGGGGGCCCGAATGCCTTTGCTCTCCGAGGTTTTCGAGCTGGTGCGCCGGTATCGGGCGGACGGGGTGATGCTGAACATCGAGACCAAGGTGGAGGCCGCCGCCCCGGAGCAGACCGCGCCGCGCGAGCAGTTCGTGCAGGTGGTGGCGGGGGAGATTCGGCGGGCCGGGATCGAAAAGCAGGTCACCATACAGAGTTTCGACTGGGGCACGCTGATGCGTATGCGTGAGGTGGCGCCCGAACTGCCCCTCGTCGCGCTCACCAGCGGGCAGGAGTTGCGGGCGGGAGAGCCCGGCGCGTCACCCTGGCTGGGCGGGATCGACATCGATGACTATCCGGGCAGCCCGCAGGAGCAAGTAGTCTCCGCGGCAGCGTCTTTCGGCGCGTCCGCAGTGTCGCCGGTGCATGGCGATCCGCAGAGCGGCACGGTCACCGACCCCGGCTATCGGCCGTTCACCACCGCCGAGCTGGTGCGGGCGGCGCATCGGCACGGCATGCGCGTGATCCCGTGGACGGTCGACGATCCGGCGACCATGGGCGCCCTGCTCGATCTCGGCGTCGACGGCATCATCACCAACCGCCCGGACCTGCTGCGCACGGTGCTCTCCGAACGCGGATACCCTCTGCCGAGCGCCTATCCGAGGCCGTAAACTGTTGCTTAACATGGACTTTCGCGTACTCAGCGGCTCGTGACCGTCGAGACGACCTTCTCCAGCACTGCCGAGTCGGCGTTGCCGGTAGTGCGCCAGGCGATGAAACCGTCGGGCCGTACGAGGATCGCCCCGGACCGGTCGATGCCGACCGCGCCCGCCGCCTCCTCGTCCAGCACCACCGCGCGAAGATCGAGACCGCTTGCGGCGGAGACCTTCCGGGCCGCGGAGTGCCACGCGTCGCCCTCGAGCCCGGCCAATATCGCGAACCGGGATTCGTTGAGATCGATGGTCGACACCCCCGACGCCACCCAGCGATGCGGAACCCGCGACCCCGGCGCGCCGTCGAGGGCGGCGGCGACGTCCTCGGTGGACGGCAGGTCCACGACCGCATCGATCACCGCCGCGGAATCGTAGCGGTAGGCCATGGTGACCAGTGGCGCGTTCCACGCTCCCGCCGCCGCCCGCTCGGCCACCGCCGCCGGATCCCAGTGCAGCCGTGGGTTTTCCCAGCGCAGCAGCGCCTGATGGGTCACCAACTCGGCGATCGCGTGCCGCTCGGCGTGATAGGTGTCCAGCAGACCGTCGCCCGCCGTGCCGCCGAGTACCGCGGCCAGCTTCCAGGCCAGGTTGTGCCCGTCGGCAATGCCGGTGTTCAGGCCGAACGCGCCGAGGGCGGTCACCGCCCGCGCCGCGTCACCGACCAGAAACGCGCGCCCGCGCCGGAACTCGTCGGCCATCCGGGCCGTCGCCCGCCACGGGATGGCGCTGAGGATCCGCACGGGCACGTCGGCGCCGATCGCGATGCGCGCCACCGCGGCACACTCCTGCTCCGACATGGCGCCCGCCGGCGGCATGCCGACGTGCAGCGCCCAGCGGCGTTCCCCCACGGCGAGCAGCACGCCCATCGCGTCCGGATGGCTGAGCTGGGTCATCACCGGCATCGCGCCGAACCGGCCCACCAGATCCGCCTCGAGCAGAATGTTCATGTTCCGCCCGCCGATCTCGCCCGGCCCGGTCGTGGTGATCCCCAGCTCCCGGCGCACCGTGCTGTTCACCCCGTCCGCACCGATCAGATACTCGGCGTGGACCACTCGACCGTCGGACAGCGTGACGGCGACCGAGTCGCGATCCTGCTCCACGCCGGTCACCCCGACGCCGAATTCGACCGTCGCGCCCCGCTCCCGCGCGGCGGGCAACAGGGCCGAGTCGATCCGGTCCTGCGGATAGTGGCCCGCGGGCGATTCGGGCGAGAAATCCAGTCCCGCGGGAAGATTCGGGCGGCTCGCCATCTCGCGATCGATCTCCGCGACGGTGCGCGCCTCCGCCCGCCACGGTTGCGCCGACCGCACGGCCACGCGGTCGAGCGCTTCCCGCAGCCCTACTTCGCGAAAGTACTCCAGGGTCCGCGGGCTCACTCCGAGCGCCCGCGGATGGATCGACGGCGCCTCGCGGCGTTCGATCACCAGCGACCGCACCCCGTGGTGCCCGAGAAAGACGGCGGTGGCCAGGCCGACCGAGCCACCACCGGCGATGACGACCGGAATGCGAGACATGACGACTCCCTTTTGGTAACAGTGTTCCCGATATGGGAACACTGTACCCGACGCATACACTGTGCCCATGCCCGCAGACCCCCCGACCCTGGTGTGGATGCGTGATCGCCCGCGCGGCGGCCGCCCGGTCATCACCGAGGAGAAGATCGTCGCCGCGGCCGTCCGACTCGCCGACGCCGAGGGCCTCGACGCGCTGTCGATGCGGCGGATCGCGGCGGCGATGGGGTCGGGGACGACCTCGCTCTATCGCCATGTGGCCAACAAGGACGAGTTGATCGAGTTGATGGTCGACGCCGTCTACGCCGAACTGCCGCTCCCCGAGCCCACTCCCGACTGGCGCCTCGCGATGGCCGCCCACGCCCGCGAGTTCCGCGCGCTGCTGCTGCGGCATCCGTGGCTGGCCCAGCAGGCGTCCCGGCGTCCGGCACTCGGCCCGAACGTGATTCGTCAGGCCGATCACGTGCTCGGGGTGGTGGCCGCCGCCACGCCCGACGCCACGCTGGTCAACCTGGTCGTCCACGCCGTCAGCACCTATGTGCTCGGCGCGGTCGGCACGGAACTGGCCGAACTGGAGGCGCAGCGCAGCACCGGCATGACCGTGGAGCAGTGGCAGCGAGCGGTGGGCGCGTATATCCGGCAGGTGGTCGAATCGGGCCGCTATCCGCATTTCAACCGCCGCGTCGTCGACGCCGAGGAGTCCGACGCCGAGACCCGCTTCGAGTTCGGTCTCACCGGCCTGCTCGCGGGCCTCGCCGCGACACTCGACGACCGGTAGGCGGCAGCGCGGCGGCATCGGTGGTTGGACAGCGCGGGGGTCGTCCGGTATGAAAACTAGAACGTGTTTCAACCCGGATGGAGTGGCGATGGACAGCGCGGCAATGGGCGAACTGGTGATGGCCGGGTTCAAGAAGCTGGGGTTCCTGCAATTCGCCGGCATCGACGGTGTGGACTACCAGGTCGGCCGCAACGTCGTGGAGATGGCGCCGCGGCCCGAGCACCTGAACCACAACGGTGACGTGCACGCGGCGATCCTGTTCGGCCTGGCCGAGACGGCGGCGATGGGCGCCGCCATCTCCGGGATCGTGGACCTGATGGGCGCGGCGTTCATCGTCGCCCGCGACGGCCGGATCGAATACCTGGCCCGCGCGAAGGGGTCCGCCGGGCCCATCCGCGCGACATCGGAACTGCCGGCCGAGACCGTCGCCCGGACGCGCGCCGACATCGAGGCGAGCAACCCGATCGAACTCGCGGTGCCGGTGGACATCACCGACAACTCCGGCAAATCCGTTGCCGCGGCGACCTTTACCGCGGTGATCCGGCCCCGCCGGTGAATATGCGGTCGACGGCCTGGCGGGCCTCGGCGATCGCCGGTTCACCGCCGGCCGCGTGCAACCCGACCGCGCCGCCGACCAGCGCACCCAGCACCGTGAAGATCGGCACCGTGACGATGTCGAAGATGAACAGCCCGGCCGGGAAGCCGACGAAGAAGCCGATGACCGCGCCGATCGCGGCGCCGGAGGCCACGGCGGGCAGGTGCGTCTGCACGACATCGAACAGCCGCTGCTGGGCGTCGATGTCGCGCACCGGGTTCGGGGTCTGACCCGACGGTGTCAGGGTGAGCCGCCGTCCGCCCTCGTCGATCATCGGCGCGAGTTCCAGCGGGTGCCCGGCGATGTCGTAGCGCAGCGGCACGCTGGTCACGAACCGGCCCGAATCATCGGTGACCGCAATCGATTCCGCGTCCCAGGTGGCCAGAAAGCGCCCGGCCTGCAGCGTGCTCACGGCCGCGCGCTTGTCCTCGCTCAGCCCGACCCGGTAGCCCACGCCGTGGTCGGTGCCGAGGGCCTCGAACGGTGGCCGTTCCGGCTCGGCGGCGGCGTACCCCGCGGTCGACGCCACCGTGGTCAGGCAGAGCAGGGCTGTCGCAACGAATTTCGTAATCCTCATCGGCAACTTTCTCGCGCAGCGGGCCGGTGGCCCGGATCCCGGATGAAACTACCGGTCCGCGCGCGCGATCTGAAGAGTTGCCGGGCGGCGCAAATGCGTTATCCGGCTCGGCGTTCGCTGTCCAGCATCGCCATCTGCGCGGGCGCGTACCGTTCCCCGGCCACCCGGTCCGCGGGCGCCGCCGCCTCCAGCTCGGCCAGCTCCGCCTCGGACAACCGGATGTCCAGCGCCCCAACGGCTTCCGCCCACCGGTCGGCACGACGCGCCCCGATGACCGGGACGATGTCGGTACCGCGGGACAACACCCAGGCGATGGCCAGCTGCGCCACCTTCACCCCACGCTGGTCGGCGATCTTCGCCAGCGCCTCCACCAACTCCAGGTTGGCCGTGAGGTTCTCGCCCTGGAATCGCGGGCTGTGAGCGCGAAAATCGTCCGGCGCGAAGGACTTCGCACCGCGCATCGAGTCGCTCAGCAGGCCGCGCGACAGCACGCCGTACGCGGTGATGCCGATGCCGAGTTCGCGTGCGGTGGGCAGGATCTCGCCTTCGATGCCGCGGGAGATCAGCGCGTATTCGATCTGCAGATCCGAGATCGGGTGGACGGCGGCCGCGCGGCGCAGGGTGTCGGCGCCGACCTCGGACAGTCCGATGTGCCGCACGTACCCCTCCTCGATCAGCTCCGCGATCGTGCCGACGGTGTCTTCGATCGGGACGCCGGGGTCCAGCCGCGCGGGACGGTAGATGTCGATGTGATCGACGCCGAGCCGCTGCAGGGAGTAGCCGAGGAAGTTGCGGATCGCCGCGGGCCGGGTGTCGACCCCGACGAAACTGCCGTCCGGCCCGCGCATGGCGCCGAACTTCACACTGAGCAGATAGTCCTCGCGCGGGCGGTCGGCGAGCGCGCGGCGGATCAGCGCCTCGTTGTGACCCGCACCGTAGAAGTCGCCGGTGTCGATCAGGGTGGCGCCGGAGTCCAGGGCGGCGTGGATGGTCGCGAGGGAGTCGGCCTCCTCGGAGGCGCCGTACGCGCCCGACATGCCCATCGCGCCGAGGCCGATGCGGCCGGTGACGGGGCCCGTGGCCCCGAGTCGCACTGTGTCGATGTTGGTCATACCGAAATCCTGCGGCCCGGCGGCGGCCGTCGGCAGAGATCAGTTATCGGGGGATCGGCGATCCCTGGTTGCCGGCGCGGCCGGAGAGGACAGTGGAGACATGGACCGCGACGATCTCGCCGATTTCCTGCGCCGCCGCCGCGAACGGCTGCAACCGGCGGACGTGGGCCTGCTGCCCGGCCTGCGCCGACGCACGCCGGGCCTGCGACGCGACGAGGTGGCCCTGCTCGCGGGCATGTCGACCGATTACTACACCCGGCTCGAGCAATCCCGTGGCCCGCGTCCGTCGGTGCAGGTGCTGAGCGCGCTCGCCCGCGCCCTGCGCCTGACCGACGACGAGCGCGACCACCTGTTCCACCTGTGCGACCATCCGTCGCCGACACGTGGCAGCGACGGGCACGTCCGTCCGGGACTGCTCTACGTGCTGGACAAGCTCGAGGACACCCCGGCCTGCGTGGTCACCGATCTCGGCGAGGTCCTGGTGCAGAACCGGATGCACATCAATCTGGCCGGGGACTGCACGAGTTTCACCGGCTTGGACCGCTACCTGCTGTGGCGGTGGTTCGCCCGGCCCGAGGAGCGCACCAAATTCCCCGCCGAGGACTGGGATCGCCTGGTGCGCAACCACGTCGCGGACCTGCGGGCCACGGCGGCGCGCCGCTCCGGCGACACCGACGTCGTCGAACTGGTGACGCGATTGCGTGCCGCCAGCCCCGAATTCGAGCGGTTGTGGACGCAGCACGAGGTCGCCGTGCGGGTCGGCGACGACAAGCGCATCAACCACCCCCGGGTGGGGCTGCTGGATCTGGTGTGCGAAACGCTCGTCACGGTGAACGCCTCGCTGTCATTGCATGTCTTCTACCCGCGCCCCGGCACCGACGCGCAGGAGAAGCTGGATCTGCTGCGGGTCATCGGCATCCAGTCGATGGGTGTGGAGGCCGAGTCGTCGGGTGCGGAAATCGGTTCGGGCAGTGTGGGTTTCGGTCGGGCCTGAGCGTCCGGTCGACCGTCAGGTGTCCGTCGGGGTCCGCGTGAAGCGCCGCGTGCGCGGCGTCAGGCGCAGGTTCGGCAGCGGCGGTGCGGGGATCCGCTGATCCGGCGGATGGCCCGCGATACCGGGGAACCGGCCGAGATCGCGGTTCTCCCAATCGTTTCGGGCCGCCTCGATCTCATCGTGACTGCGGCCCACGAAGTTCCACCACATCACGAGGTCCTCGCCGAACGGCTCGCCGCCGATCAGCACGGCATGCGCGCCGCGCGCGCTGGTGAGTGGCAAGGTCGTGCGGTCGCTGCCGAGATACAGCAGCGGGCCGGGCGCGGCGGGGATATCGGCCGCGGTGAGTTCGCCGTCGATGACGAGCAGGGCGTGCTCGAACCCCGGTTCCAGCGTGAGATCCACCTCGGCGCCCGGCTCGATCCGCAGGTCCGCGCCGACGAGCGGGCTGTAGGCGACGGCGGGCGAGGTCACTCGTCGCGCGGGGCCGGATCCGGCCGTCGCGCCCAGCGAACCGATCAGCACCGTGGCGCGCAGGCCGGGCGCGTCCAGCACCGGCAGGTCGCGGTGCTGCTCGAAATGCGGGTCGATCCCGGTTCGGTTGCCGGGCAACGCGATCCAGAATTGCAGACCGTGTCCGGCGGGCGCGCCCGGCACGGTGTACTCGGAGTGCGCGATCCCGCGACCCGAGGTCATCAGGTTCAGCTGGCCCGGTTCGATCCGCACGTCGGAGCCCACGCTGTCGCGATGCCGGATGCGGCCCTCGAACGGCCAGGTGACCGTCTGCAACCCGATGTGCGGATGCGGATCGATGTCCGGCGGCAGTTCCGCGCTCGCGGCGGGCGAACCGAAATGGTCCAGGAAGCACCAGGCTCCGACCGTCGGCAGATCGCGCTGGGGCAGTACGCGCTCCACGGTGACACCCCGCACGCCACCCAGCGGCACCACTCGCGCCGGATGGAAGTCGGCACGCGGCCCGGGCGCGGGCGAAGCCTCGCACAGCGCCTCGTCGGGGCGGGCCTCCAGGTCGCTCATCGCTGGATGCCCTTGCCGACCACGTGCTCGTCGAACTCCGGATGCTTGTCCAGCCAGCTCTTGATGAACGGGCAGCGCGGCACGACGGCGCGGCCGCGGTCGATCACGTCCTCGATCGCCCTGCGAGCCAGCGTGCTGCCCAGCCCCTTGCCGCCGAACTCGCTGTCGACCTCGGTGTGGATGAAGACGGTGTCCTCGTCGCGCTCCCGGTATTCGGTGAACCCGGCCAGCTTGTCGCCGTACCACACCTCGTAGCGATGCTGTGCCTCGTTGCGGACGACGGTCGTGGTCACAGCCTGCTCGGTCATTGCCTCATCTCTCCTTCCGCTGCATATCGCAGGCATCGTAGCCGGGCCCCGCACGGCCCGCGCGGTCACTGTTCGGCCGCCAGCCGCCGGTTGACCTCGCCCAACCCGGCCGCGATCGCGGCGAGCTGATCGCGCGTGAGCGCGGCGAGGAACAGCTCGCGCACGGCCGCGACGTGCCCCGGCGCGGCTCGCTCCAGCCGGTGCCGTCCGGCCGCGGTGAGTCCGGCGTAGACCGCGCGCATATCGGTCGGGCAGTGGCGCCGCCGGACCAGCCCGGCCCGCTCCAGGCGGTCTATCTGGTAGGTGAGTTTGCTCTTGGAGTCGAGCAGGGCGGTCGCGAGTTCGCTCATCCGCAGTTCGTGGCCGGGCGCCTCGGCGAGCCGGACCAGGATCTCGTACTGCACGTGCGACAACCCGGCGTCGCGCTCGAGCTGCTGGTCCAGCCGCCGATCCAGGGCGCCGGCGGCGGTCAGGAAGGCCAGCCAGGCCCGGTGCTCCAGCTCGTCGAGCCGGCGCGGTTCGCTCATGATCCGAGGTTACTGCCGTCGTTCGCGGTGGAATAACTCCCGCGCATCGTCGGTTCAAATTTGAACGAAACGTCCCCGGGATCTCGGAGCAGCCATGAACGGCACAGACATCGGCGGCAGTGTCCGCACCCGCGTCCGCATTCCGCTGACGTTCGGCGACGGATACTCGACCCATGCCGAGGCGGTCACCTTCGACGGTCTCGGTGACGGCCGCGAGCACCTCGCCCTCGTGCTGGGCGAACCGCCGGCCGCCCGGCCGCCGCTGGTCCGGCTGCACTCCGAATGCTTGACCGGGGACGTGTTCGGCTCGGCGCGCTGCGACTGCGGGCCGCAACTGCGCGAGGCGGTGGAACGGATCACCGCGGTCGGCGGCGTGCTGCTGTACCTGCGCCAGGAGGGCCGCGACATCGGTCTCTACAACAAGCTCGATGCCTATGCCCTGCAGGACGCGGGACTCGACACCTACCAGGCCAACGCCGCGCTGGGCCTGCCCGAGGACGGTCGCGACTACACCGCCGCCGCGCAGATGCTGACCGCCCTCGGCATCGGTGAGATCGATCTGCTCACCAACAATCCGGAGAAGGCGAGACAGCTACGGGCCCTGGGCATTCGGGTCCGCGAGACGGTGCCGACCGCCGTGCATGCCACCCCCGACAACGTCCGATACCTGCGCGCCAAGGTGGACCACACCGGCCACACCATCCGACTGATCGGCTGAGGGACGATCCCGGGCTAGCTCGCCGGGCTCATCGCCTCGACCCGACCCTCGTACATGGTGATCTTGCGGTCCAGCACGGCCAAGGTCTGGTTCAGCTCGTCGATGCGGGCCAGTACGCCGTCGCGGGTGTCGCGGAACATCTGCAACCGCTGGGGCGTCGTCACGTCGCCGGCCCGGACCAACTCGGCGTAGTGCAGCATGTCGGCCACCGACATGCCCGTCAGCCGTAGACAGCTGATCAGATGCAGCCAGTTCAGATCGCGATCGCTGAAGCGGCGCTTGCCGCCGGAATCGCGCCCGACGTAATCCATTAGTCCGATCCGCTCGTACCAGCGCAACGTGTCCCGGCTCAGCCCCGATCGTTCGGCCGCCTCGCCGATCGAATAGCGCGGCCGTTCGAACTCGGTCTGGTCGATGTCCTGCTGTACGGGAGCACCCATCGGTTCGCCTCCTGCTTGTCTCCTTCAGACGGTACCGACCTGGAGTGCACTCCAAGCAAGGGCTCAGTTGTACTTCGGCAGCTCCTGCACCGCCCACTTGTTGCCGTCGGGGTCGGCGAAGTAGGTGAACAGGCCCCAGCCCTCGTCCTTCACGGGAGTGGCCGGTACGCCGGCCGCGACCAGATGCTCGTACGCCTCCTGGGCACTGGCGACGACCATCTGCATCCCCTCGACACTGCCCGGCGCGGCCTGGGTGATGCCGCGCCCGATACAGACCGAACATCCGGAGCCCGGCGGCGTGAGCTGCACGAAACGGATGTCCTCGGTGGGGCTGTGGTCATGATCGGCGTGGAAACCGATGCGCGTGTAGAACTCCTTGGCCCGATCGACATCCGTGACGGGGAGGGCGACGAGTTCGATTTTCCAGTCCATGGAGATGAGGGTCCCACCGAGCACCGACAGAAACGGTCGAACCGGCCTACCCTGGACGCATGGCCAAAGAAATTGATCGGATCAGGGCGCGTTCGGCCCTCGAGACGGTCAAGGAGAATCCGGTGATCGCCGCTATCGCGGCGGTGCCGGTGCTCATCGTCCTGGGTGTCGTCTGGGCGCTCACCAACTGGTTCGTCGCGCTGGTGGTGCTCGTGCTGCTGGGCGCCGTCGTGGTGGTCCGCGGCAAGCTGCTGCGCTGACCCGGCCGGAAGGTCAGCGGGGGACGTGGAAGCGCGACAGCTCTCCGGTGCCCGGATCGGCCTGCGCCCACGGCCGGTCGAACTCCAGCACGGCCAGTGCCGAGGTGGGAAACTTCCGGCTGAGTTCGGTGGCCGCGGTGGAATCGCGGTTGGCGGCCAATTCCCATGCGGTCCACGGGATTCCAGGGGAGTGTCCGATCAGCAGCAGCGTCCGCACGTCGTCGTCGCAGAGCTGGATCAGGTCGATCAGCGTCCGCGGCGAGGCGTCGTAGATCGACGGCTCGTACTCCACCGGTGCGGTGAGCCCGGTGGCCGCCAGGGTTTCGCGAGTGCGCACCGAATCCGAGCAGCGCACGGCGTCGATCGGGGGCTGGGTATCGCGCAGCCAGTCACCGGCCAGCCCCGCCTCGCGCCGACCCCGCGGCGCCAGCGGCCGCTCGTGGTCGGCGACGCCCGGCGGATAGGTGGATTTGCCGTGCCGCATGAGGATCAGAGTCCGCGCCATAGGCCTACCGTAAGCCGCAACCCGTATACCGGTGTGTTGCACGACACCCTCCTGAGCGGAGATACAGCTCACGCTCGAGGCACACTGATGGTGGTGTCACACCGTTGGCTCGCGGCCAATGGGTGTGACGCATGCCCCGTCCAATCCCCGGGCGGAGTACAGACCATGGATGTTTCGAGGATCTGCGAGATATGGCCTATGTGATCACGCAGCGTTGTTGCAACGACGCCAGCTGCGTACCCGAGTGCCCGGTCGATTGCATTCGTCCCACTCCGGAGCAACCCGAGTTCGCGACGACCGAGCAGCTCTACATCGACCCCGACACCTGCATCGATTGCGGCGCGTGCGTGGATGCCTGCCCGGTGGAGGCCATCTTCTCCGAGGACGATCTCACGGCTTCCCTGGCGCGTTTCCGCGATATCAACGCCGACTACTTCCAGCGGCATCCGCTGGAGTCGAATTTCGATCCGCTGGTGACCCCGGCGCGCCCGCCCAAGGAACTGGGCACGTTGCGCGTCGCGATCGTCGGGGCGGGCCCGGCGGCCTGCTACGCCGCGGAGGAGCTGCTGCGGCGCGCCGATGTCGAGGTGGAGATGTTCGACCGGCTGCCCACCCCCTGGGGGTTGGTGCGGGCCGGCGTGGCGCCGGACCATCCTGGCACCAAGACGGTGTCGGGCATGTTCGAGAGCGCCTTCCGTCGCGACGCCCTGCAGTACCACCTGAATGTCGAGGTGGGAAGCCATATTTCGCACGACGAGCTGCTGGCCCACCACCACGCGGTGATCTACGCCGTCGGCGCGTCCACCGACCGGAAATTGAACGTGCCCGGCGAGGACCTGCCCGGTAGCCACTCCGCCACCGAGTTCGTGGCCTGGTACAACGGGCACCCCGACTACGCGGACCGCACCTTCGACCTGTCGGGTGAGCGCGCGGTCATCGTCGGCAACGGCAACGTCGCCCTGGACGTGGCGCGGGTGCTGACCCTGGACCCGGACGAGCTGGCCAAGACCGACATCGCCGACCATGCCCTGGACGCGCTGCGCAACAGCAATATTCGCGAGGTCGTGGTGCTGGGTCGGCGCGGGCCGGTGCAGGCGGCCTACACCTCGTCGGAGTTCCTGGCCCTCGGCTATCTGAAGGGGATCGATGTGATCATCGATCCGGCCGAGCTGGAGCTGGACCCGGGCAGCCGGGCACTGCTGGACGACCCGGACGTCGAGCCGTCGCTACAGCTGAAATACGCACTGGCCCAGGAGTACGCGGCCAAGACGCCGGATCCGGCGCACAAGCGCATCGTGTTCCGCTACCTGACCTCGCCGTCGGCCGTCACCGGTACCGATCGGGTCGAGGGCGTGGAGTTCGTGCACAACGAACTGGTCTCCGAGGACGGCCGGGTCACCGCCCGCGCCACCGATCGCACCGAGTCGCTGCCGGCCTCGCTGGTGCTGCGGTCCATCGGGTACCGCGGTGAACCCGTGGCGGATCTGCCGTTCGACGAGGCCTCCGGGGTCGTCCCGAACGAGCACGGCCGTGTCGTCGTCGACAGTGCGCACCTGCCCGGCGTGTACGTCTCGGGCTGGATCAAGCGCGGCCCGCGCGGTGTCATCGGCTCCAACCGGGTCGACTCCCAGGAGACGGTCGAGCAGCTGCTCGACGACTTCACCTCGGGCAAGCTGGCCGCGCCGCAGGCGGACCGGGGAGCGTTGAAGGCGCTGCTGGCCCAGCGGCAGCCCGATCTGGTGGACCGCGAGGGCTGGAAGGCCATCGACACCGCCGAGAAGTCGGCCGGCAAGTCCGGCGGCCGCCCGCGGGTCAAGTTCACCACCCGCGAGGACCTGCTCAAGGCCGCGCGCGGTTAGTACGTGAACGGCCTCGGCCACCCTTCGGGGCGGCCGAGGCCGGGACGCCTCGACCTGTCAGCCCGCGAGCGGGCCGATCCGGACAGTTGTCGTCGTGGTGCCGCCGACCACGAACCACAGCCGCAGCACCGGGTCGCCGGTGCGGTCACCGGGCTCGTAGCGGCTGCGCACGCTGATGTGCTCGCGCGAGAGCACCGGCGCCATGTATTCGATGACCGCGCGGTGCGGCCCGGCCACCAGCTTCGGGAAATCGACCAGGAAGTGCTCCACCGCCTGCCAGTACACCGCGTTGTTGACGTGGTTGAACTGGTCGATGTCGGTGGTACGCACCGGAAACGGCAGATCCGTGTCGGATTCCGGCGGGGTGGCGTCGGTCAGCCAGGGGCGCCAGCGCAGCCGGTGCTCGTCGGTGGTGCGGCCCAGGTGGGCCAGGCCCTCGTCGCTGATCCGGGTGGGCATGTTGGTCGACTCGTTGATATTGATCCAGAAGCCCTCGGTCTCGATCAGGCCGCCCGCGTCGCTGGTGATCCGCACCCGCATATTCGTCCAGCGGGTCGACAGCGCCGAGCACCAGCGCAGCAACCGCACCCGGTCCGGCCAGAGAATCGGCCGCACGACATCGATCACGGTGCGGCGCACGATCCAACTCGGATCGGTGCGGTGGAAGAAGGTGGACTGCAAGTCCTCCCAGGCGATGTCCTGCAGATAGCGGGCCACTGCATCCAGCCGCAACCGGCTGTACGGATCTACATCGCCAGCCCGGACGGGCCACGCCGAGGCGAAGCCCAAGCCCTCCTGGGGAAGCGGGGCGAGTGGCTGATCGAATGACACTGGTGCTCCTCGCGCTGCACGGTGTGCGGCGTTTTCTTGCGATGCTGTCTGTGCACGACTTTACGGGTCGCACGTCACACCGTTACGTCGAGATGGTTCTACTCACACGTAGCGGACGCGCGCTCCGACGGGCGTCCGCCGTGGATGCTGATCAATAGCCGACATAGCCGCCGCCCCCGCGCATGGCCGCGATACCGGGCACGTTGCCCAGCGAACCGTAGCGGTCTATCGAGTATCTGGACGCGGCGACGATGTTGTCGACCGGGTTCCAGATGTCCTCGTGGCCAGCCACCTTGTAACTGTTGAAGGTGCTGTCGATGGTCTGCATGAGGCCCTTCGACGGGTGACCGGCGGCGGCGTTGCTGTCCCAGTTGTTGATCGCGTGCGGGTTGCCACCGGACTCGTGCTCGATGATGGCGGCGATGATCGCCGCGTCGGAGTCGCTGACGTCGTAGCCCTGCTCGCGCAGCACCCGGATGGCTTCCTTGATCCACTCCGCCTGGGTGCCGGTGGGCATGGGGCCGACCGGTCCGCTCGACGAGCCGGAGGCGAGCCCGCCGGTGTAGGACGTGCCGCTGTGCGAGCCGCCGCCGTGGTAGGCGGTGCCGCCGCCGTGCGAGGTGTTGCCCAGCGACTGCGAGGACGGATTACCCGCATGCGAGACCGGGGCGCCGGCCACCGGGACCGTCGCGGCCGGGGCCGTCGGCGCGGCGGCCGGGGTCACGCCGCCGGCGCCCGTCACCGGGTCGCCGAGTCCGGTGTGGGCCTGGTCGACCGTCGTCTTCGCGCCGTTGAGCGCCGTGACCGCGGCCTCCGCCACCAGTTCCGCCTGCTTCAGCGCGTTGGTGATCTCGCTCTGGTGGGTCGCGGCCTTATGGTCCTCTTCCAGTTTGTTGCGCTGGATCTCGTCGGGTTTCAGGCCGGATTGGTTGTCCCAGTAGGTCTTTCGTGCGTTCGCGGTGACCACGCCGTTGTCGGCGACCTCGAAGCCGTCCGGCGGCGGGGTCTCGTCGGTCGGGTGCAGCGCGCGGTCGCGGGCGTCCAGGACGGCCTTCTTGGCGTTGTTCAGGTTCTCCACCTGCTGGCCCAGGGCCGTCTGCAGGCCCAGCAGCGCCTGGCTGACCGCGGACGCGCGCAGCTTCTCGGTGTCCATCCGCGCGGCGGCGGCCTGCGCGGCCGCGCCGTCCCACTTCTTGTCGGTGCCCAGCTGCTGGGTCTTGCCGATGCCGCCGAGGAGCGCCTGGTCCAGGTCGGTGCTCAGCTTGCCTACCGCGGTGGACGCGGTGGTCAGCTGATCGGGCTGCCAGTTCTGGACATCCGGGATCGACAGCGTCATGGGTGCAGTCCGATCGTGCTCAGCTTGTCGCGGAACTCCTGGTCGGTGAGTTCCAGCGCCTTGCCCGCGTTCTGCACGCCGTCGGCGACCTTGGTGAACCGGTCGCCGATGCGGTGCAGCGCCTTGTCGACCGTGTCCTCGGCCTGCCCGCACGCCGTGCTCCACTGGGTGCCCGGTAGCGCGCCGGCGGCGTCGGCCAGGCCGGATTGCAGATTGCCGATGGTCTCGGCTTCGCCGCGCAGGTCGCTCGCAAACGTTTGCAGCGCACCGATATCCACGCGCAGCGCGGCTACCGGCGGATCGTTCGGCCCTGCCATGAGTCCCCCTCATCAGCTCAGCTCAGCGGCCTAGAGCTTAACAAATGCCGGTCCCGTGGACAGCCACATGCGAAGACCGGTTAACTTAATGGCGACAGCCGCGACAGAGAGGTCGATACATGCGTGCAGCGCAGGTGAGCAAACTCGACGGACCGGAATCCATCGAGGTCGTCGACATCCCGGAACCGGCGGCGTATCCGGGCGGAGTCGTGATCGACGTGCACGCCGCCGGGGTGGCGTTCCCGGACGTGCTGATGACCCGCGGCCTCTACCAGATGAAGCCCGAACTGCCGTTCGTCGTCGGCGGCGAGATCGCCGGAGTCGTGCGGTCCGCGCCCGAGGGCGCGCACGTGCGGGCGGGCGATCGCGTGCTGGCGCTGACCATGCTCGGCAACGCGATGGCCGAGGTGGCGGTGTCTCCCGCGGAGATGGTGTTCAAGCTCCCCGACAACATCTCGCTGGAGGCCGGCGCGGGCATCCTGTTCAACGACCTGACCGTGCACTTCTGCCTGCGCAACCGCGGGCGGCTGGCCGCGGGCGAGACGGTGCTGGTGCACGGCGCGGCCGGCGGCATCGGCACCTCGACGCTGCGGCTGGCCGCGGCGCTGGGCGCGGGCCGGGTGATCGCGGTGGTGAGCACCGAGGCCAAGGCCGAGGTGGCGCGCGCCAACGGCGCCACGGACGTGGTGCTCGCCGACGGCTGGCTCGCCGCGGTCAAGGAACTGACCGATGGTCGCGGCGTCGACATCGTCCTGGATCCGGTGGGCGGCGACCGTTTCACCGACAGCATCCGGTCCCTGGCCCCGGCCGGGCGCGTGCTGGTGGTCGGCTTCACCGGAGGCGACATCCCGACCGTGAAGGTGAACCGCCTGCTGCTGAAGAACGCCGAGGTGGTCGGCGCGGGCTGGGGCGAATGGGTCCGCACCCACCCCGGCTACCTCCAGGAACAGTGGGCCGAGGTCGAACCCCTGCTGGCCGCGGGCAAGATCCCTCCGCCCCAGCCCACTCTCTACCCCCTCGACCGCGCCGCCGACGCCGTCGCCGCGCTCGACAACCGCAGCGCGACCGGCAAGGTAGTGGTCACCCTGCGCTGAGCGCCGCTGAGCGGGAAGCGTCGTTCGCAGGACGGTGGTCGTGCTGTGCTGAGCGAGGCGTGTCGTGTGGCGAGAAGGTCTCCTGGTGTGTTGCGGGAGGCGACCGGTGCGGGCGGGTGAAGGTGCGGGCGGGTGAAATGGGTCGTGACATGTCGGAGTGTCGCTTTATGCTGCCGGGCATGTTGACTCCGCCGTCCGGGCTGCCGGACGAGATGCTGCTCGCCGTGGTGGACGAGCGGTGGGGGATCGCGGGGCGCTCGATCGAGTACGCGCCGCTCGGTTTCGGCAGTCATCACTGGCGGGTCGAGGGGGTGGACGGCCGGCGCTGGTTCGTCACGGTGGACGAGTTGCGGCGGCGGTCGCTCGACGAGGCGCCGGAAGCGGCGTTCGAGCGGTTGCGGGCGGCGCTGGCGACCGCGCGGGAATTGTGCGACGGCGGACTGGATTTCGTGGTCGCACCGGTTCCGGACCGCGCCGGCGAGGTGGTCGCACGGATCGGTGAGCGCTACGCCGTCGCCTGCTATCCGATGCTCGAGGGGCGGCAGTTCGCGTGGGGCGAGTTCCGGGACGACGCGCACCGCCGTGCCGCGTTCGACATGGTCGCCGCGGTGCATTCCGCACCCGTCGCGGCCGTGGCGCGGACCGACGATTTCACCGTCGCGCACCGGGACGAATTCGATCGGGCGCTGGCGGGGCAGCGCGTCGACCGCGGCCCGTACGCCGAGCCGATGGCGGAGCTGATCGGGTCCGCCGCCGCCGAGATCCGGGCGGCGTGGCGACGCTACGACGATCTCGCCGCCACGGCCCGGACGGCGAATCCGGTACCGACGCACGGCGAGCCGCATGCGGGCAACACCATGCACACCTCGGAAGGCTGGCGCCTGATCGATTGGGACACAGCGCTTCTCGCCCCGCCCGAACGCGATCTCTGGGACCTCGACCCGGGCGACGGCTCGCTGCTGCGCGACTACGCCGCCGCGACCGGAGTGACACCGCGCCCCGACCTGCTCGAGCTGTACCGCCTGCGCTGGGATCTCACCGACGCGGCCGAGTACATCCACCGCTTCCGCCGCCCGCACACCGACTCGGCGGACGCCATCGAATCCTGGAAAGGCCTGTGCGAGAACATCTCCCGCCTGGCCGACGGTGCGCCCGCGGGCGGCACCACATCGTGAGAGGCCGCCGTGACCGCTGATGTCGTCTCGAATCGGGTGCTGAACCGCACCCTGCTGGCCCGGCAGCACCTGCTGGAACGCACGACGCTGACGGTGCCGCAGCTGTGCGATCACCTGATCGGTCTGCAGGCCCAGGACGTGCCGCCGCCGTTCATCGGATTGTGGAGTCGCGCACGCGATTTCGTTCCCGACGCGGTGTCCGCCGGGTTGCTGGATCGGTCGCTGGTGCGAATCACCCTGATGCGCGGCACGATTCACCTGGTCACCGCCGCCGACGCGGTCCGCATCGCCCCGCACATCCAGCCCGAACTCGAAAAGGCGCCCTTCCGAAAGGGTTTCAACTACGGCGCGATGGTCGGCCTGGATCCCGAGACCGTGCGCCGCAGGGGCGAACAGGTACTCGGCGACGAGCCGATGTCGGCGGCCGACCTGAGAGTGCGTGCGGCCGAAGTGTTTCCCGACCGCGACCCCGGCGCCGTGGTGCAGACCTGGCTGTATCAGCTGCCGGTGCTGCAGACGCCGCCGCGCGGCCTGTGGAAGAACAACAGCCGTCCCGTCTGGTCGCGCATCCAGCCCTGGCTGGGCGCCGAACTGGAACCGGATTACCCGCTGGGCGAGTTGGTCTTCCGCTACCTGCGGGCGTTCGGTCCGGCGTCCACCATGGATGTGCAGACCTGGTCGCGGCTGCTGGGCATCAAGGAGGTCGTCGAGCGGCTCGGCGAGCGCGTCCGCACCTACCGCGACGAGCGCGGCCGCACCCTCTACGACGTCGCCGACGCCCAACTCGCCGACCCGGACCTGCCCGCGCCGGTCCGCTTCCTCGGCTGGTACGACAACCTCTACCTTTCCCATCAGGACCGCAGCCGGGTCGTGACCGACGGCGCCGCACCGCCGCTGCAACGCTCGGCGACCCAGGTCGCACCGGTGCTGGTCGACGGCTACCTGGCCGGTATCTACAAGGTCTTCACCGACCGCGAGCGGGCCCGGCTGCGCATCGCGCCCGAACGCGCCTGGACCGCCGCCGAGCGCGGCGAGGTCGAGGCCGAGGGCGCCGCGCTACTGGACTTCCTGGAGCCGGATCGGAAGCCGAGCGTGGAAATACTCGCGCCCGGTGCGAATCTCAAACCCTGACGCGGCGGGTCATCAGGGGTGATTCCGGTAGGCCGGAGCCTTGCTGGTCCCGGCGGGCGTGAGGGTGCGTAGGAGCGGCAGGGTGCGATGCGGCACCACCGTCGACAGCACCACCACGCTGTGCGACCGGACCACCGCGGCGCTGCGATCGATACTCAGCAGCACCGACTGCAACCCGGTGTGCGAATCCGCGCCGAGGCGGCACAGCACGTCCCCCGAGCCCGTGGTGGCGTAGGCCTCCAGCACGCCGGGGATGGCCTCCAGATCGGCGGCCACGGCGTCGAGCGCACCCTGCGCGATCTCCAGGGTGACGAACGCCTGCACGTCGAAACCGGCGGCGGTGACGTCGATCTGCGGATCATAGGACGAGATCACGCCGGACTCCTCCATCCGGGCGATGCGTGACTGGACCGTCGCGCGGGCGACGCGGGTGCGCCGCGACAGCTCGAGGATGCCCGCCTTCTGGTAGTCGTGCATGGCGGTGAGGATCGCCAGATCGAGCTCGTCCAACCGTGCGGCGGTGCGTGCCATCGTCGTCTCCGTCCGTCTCGTGAGCTATTCAAATTGTCCAGCATGGAACCTATTTTGGTATCGAAATTCACCATGATGAGCATCGAATCCAGGCGATATTGCTCAGCGTCGCGTCGAGGCTATTACCTTGATTCATGACCACCGAGTACGCGAAGGTCGCGGCCCGCCCCGAGTCCGGACCGACGGAGCGGGGGAGCGAAGCGGAGCAATCGAACACAGATCCCTTTCCTGTCCTCGGGTGGGACGCGGTTGTGTGGGTGGTCGGTAATGCCACCCAGTTCGCGCACTACCTGGAGTCCGCCTTCGGGATGCGGCTGGAGGCGTATTCGGGGCCCGAGACCGGCAACCGCGATCACAAATCGTTCGTCTTGCGCAGCGGCAGCGCGAGATTCGTGGTGCGGGGGGCCGTCGATCCGGCGAGTCCGCTTGTCGCACACCACGATCGGCATGGCGACGGCGTGGTGGACATCGCGCTGGAGGTGCCCGACGTCGACCGGTGCGTGGCCTGGGCGCGCACCCACGGCGCGACCGTGCTCGCCGAACCACACGACGACACAGACGAATTCGGCACCGTCCGGTCCGCCGCGCTGGCCACCTACGGCGAGACCCGGCACACGCTCGTCGACCGCTCCCGCTACGGCGGTCCCTACCTGCCGGGCTATGTCGCGAGGCGGTCGGGCTTCGCGCCGCGGGACGGCGGGCCGCCGCGGTTGTTCCAGGCGATCGATCACGTCGTCGGCAATGTCGAACTCGGGCAGATGGATCGGTGGGTCGAGTTCTACCGCCGCGTCATGGGTTTCGAGAACATGGCCGAGTTCGTCGGCGACGACATCGCCACCGAGTACTCGGCGCTGATGAGCAAGGTGGTGGCCAGCGGCAACCGCCGGGTGAAGTTCCCGCTCAACGAGCCGGCGGTGAGCCGCCGGAAATCCCAGATCGACGAGTACCTGGAGTTCTACCGCGGCCCAGGGGTGCAGCACATCGCCCTGGCCACCGGCGACATCCTCGCCACCGTCGACGCGCTGCGCCACGAGGGCGTCGAATTCCTGGACACCCCCGCCGCCTACTACGAGGACCCCGAACTGCGTGGCCGGATCGGACACGTACGAGTCCCGGTGGAGCAGTTGCGGTCCCGCGGCATCCTGGTCGATCGCGACGAGGACGGCTATCTGCTCCAGATCTTCTGCAAGCCCCTCACCGACCGCCCCACGGTGTTCTTCGAACTCATCGAACGCCACGGCTCCCTCGGCTTCGGCAAGGGCAACTTCAAGGCCCTGTTCCAAGCCATCGAACGCGAACAGCAGGCCCGGGGCAATCTGTGAAGAGGCGTTCCGCCCAGTACAGTCGCCTGCATGCGGATCACGTCGGCGATCGTCACGGGGATGGCCATCGCAGCGTTGCTCACGGCATGCGGTTCGGACGGTTCGGACAGCGAGACTCCGGCCGTGCGGCCGCCGACGCGGGTGGCGGCGCTGGGCCCGTTCACGGGGGAGTGCGGCAACCTCACCGATGACGAGGTGCGCGATCTGGGCCAGCTGCCGCAGATTTCCCGATCGTTCAAGAATTCCGTCGGCTGCAACTGGCAGTCGGCCGGGACGGCCTCGCCGAGCGTCACCTTCGCCTCGTATCGGGGCAGCCCGATCGAGCGCGAGCGCGCGTGGGTGACCGCGCAGAATCGCAATCCGGAGAGCATCGAGGTCGCCGGGCACAAGGGCTTCCAGGACGCCACGCCCGACGGCGGCATCTGCGACCTGGCGGTGCAGATCGGCGACGACTTCTTCGAATGGTCGACCTCCTCGGGCCTGTTCGGCCAAATCGGCGCCGACCCGTGCGTGAAGAACCGGAAGATGGCCGAGCTGACCGTGCAGCGAATGAAGTGAGGGGCGGCATGAGCGTGCGAACGGGAGCGCGGGCGGTGGCGGTGTGCGCGGTGGCGGCGGCCGCGGCGCTGACACTGGGCGGGTGCGGCCGCACTGTGCCGGGGTCCGCGGAACCGGCGGGCAGCGGCAGTTCGGTCAACATGAACTTCGACAAGCTGCTGCGCGAATGCGATGTCGTCAAGCCGACGGACATCGCGAAGTCGACGGGGGCGCAGGACGCGCAGGGCTCGTTCAACGGCGCGGTGTGCATGTGGGATCTGGTGGGCACGCCCGGCGGCGATGGCATGGCCACGCTGAACTGGTACGAGATGGGCTCGCTGCCGAACGAGAAACAGAACAACGACCGGCTCGGTTACACCACCACGGACATCAACGTGCAGGGCCGGCGGGCGCTGCAGGTCCATCGGCCCAACGACGCGGACTCCTGCGGTGTGATGGCTCCGGCCGCCGATACGGGAGTCATCGGCTGGTGGGTGAACTATCGTGCGGGATCGGGTCACCCGGATCCGTGCGAGGGAGCCAAGACTCTGGCAGAGTTGACGTTGAATCTGGCCCGCTGATCCCCAGCTCGACAACCCGATATCGCGACCCGGCGCCGTGCCTCGCCTACCACGGGGTACCCGCTTTTGCCCCCCGCCGCGCCGACGGGTATCGTGGATCGCTGTGCCCGGAAGCTTGCGGGCAGGTTCGTGTGCAGGACGTAAGCCAGCGAGAGCGGCCGACCGTTTCAGCGTGCCCGGAAATGTAGGCATGCGATGCGCGCGACACGCCCGACCTCGGGACGCGAGGAACGCGGATCCGGGCGGGTGGGTGAAAGCTCGATGACGCACACGTGAAGAACTCCAGACACCTGGTTACTGAATAAAGAAAGCCGGTATATGCCAACCATCAACCAGCTGGTCCGCAAGGGTCGCCGCGACAAGGTCGCGAAGACGAAGACCGCGGCCCTGAAGGGGAGCCCGCAGCGTCGTGGCGTGTGCACCCGCGTGTACACCACGACCCCGAAGAAGCCGAACTCCGCGCTGCGCAAGGTCGCGCGTGTTCGCCTGACCAGCGCGGTCGAGGTCACGGCCTACATCCCCGGTGAGGGCCACAACCTGCAGGAGCACTCGATGGTGCTCGTGCGCGGTGGTCGTGTGAAGGACCTCCCCGGTGTGCGCTACAAGATCATCCGCGGCTCGCTCGACACCCAGGGTGTGAAGAACCGCAAGCAGGCCCGCAGCCGCTACGGCGCCAAGAAGGAGAAGAGCTGATATGCCGCGCAAGGGCCCCGCACCCAAGCGTCCGCTGATCAACGACCCGGTCTACGGGTCGCCGCTGGTGAGCCAGCTGGTCAACAAGATCCTGATGGACGGCAAGAAGTCGACCGCCGAACGGATCGTGTACGCCGCGCTGGAGCAGGCGCGCGAGAAGACCGGCACCGACCCGGTCGTCACCCTCAAGCGCGCGCTCGACAACGTGAAGCCCTCCCTCGAGGTGAAGCCCCGCCGCGTCGGTGGCGCCACCTACCAGGTGCCGGTCGAGGTGCGCCCGGGGCGCGCCAACACCCTGGCGCTGCGCTGGCTGGTCAACTTCTCCCGGCAGCGTCGCGAGAAGACCATGGTCGAGCGCCTGGCCAACGAGCTGCTGGACGCCAGCAACGGCCTCGGCGCCTCGGTGAAGCGCCGCGAGGACACCCACAAGATGGCCGAGTCGAACCGGGCCTTCGCGCACTACCGCTGGTGAGTCGATTCCCGGGTCTCCGGAGCGGTGCTCGGTATGGGGCACTGTCAAGGAACGGCGCCGGGAGGCGAGTCACAGTCGGGCGTGGCACTGCAGGCACTCTCAGGCCACGCCCGACGTTGAAAAAGTGATGGCCTCTGGGCCTCCGAAACGGAGCCAGGGTCGTTCCCGAAAATCCCAACTGAGCTGAGAGTCTCACAAGACAGAGCGGGGAAGATTTCCGTGGCACAGGACGTGCTCACCGACCTCAACAAGGTCCGCAACATCGGCATCATGGCCCACATCGATGCCGGCAAGACCACGACAACCGAACGCATTCTCTTCTACACCGGCATCACCTACAAGATCGGTGAGGTCCACGACGGCGCGGCCACGATGGACTGGATGGCTCAGGAGCAGGAGCGCGGCATCACGATCACGTCGGCCGCGACGACCTGCTTCTGGAAAGACAACCAGATCAACATCATCGACACGCCGGGCCACGTCGACTTCACCGTCGAGGTGGAGCGATCGCTGCGCGTTCTCGATGGCGCGGTTGCGGTCTTCGACGGCAAAGAGGGCGTTGAGCCGCAGTCCGAGCAGGTCTGGCGGCAGGCCGACAAGTACGACGTCCCGCGCATCTGCTTCGTCAACAAGATGGACAAGCTGGGCGCCGACTTCTACTTCACCGTCCAGACCATCAAGGACCGCCTCGGTGCCAAGCCGCTGGTCATTCAGCTGCCGATCGGCGCGGAGAACGACTTCGAGGGCATCATCGACCTGGTCGAGATGAACGCGAAGGTCTGGAAGGGCGAGACCAAGCTCGGCGAGTCCTACGAGACCACCGAGATCCCCGCCGACCTGGCCGACCGCGCCGAGCAGTACCGCCAGGAACTGCTCGAGGCCGTCGCCGAGTCGGACGAGGAGCTGCTCGAGAAGTTCCTCGGCGGCGAGGAGCTCACGATCGAGGAGATCAAGGGCGCCATCCGCAAGCTGACCGTGAACTCGGAGCTCTACCCCGTGCTCTGCGGCTCGGCGTTCAAGAACAAGGGCGTGCAGCCCATGCTCGACGCGGTGATCGACTACCTGCCCAACCCGCTGGACGACGGCGGCACCGACGGCCACGTCCCGGGCAACGAGGAAGAGATCCTGCACCGCAACGCCGACACCACCGAGCCGTTCGCGGCGCTGGCGTTCAAGGTCGCGAGCCACCCGTTCTTCGGCAAGCTGACCTACGTCCGCGTGTACTCCGGCAAGGTTGCCTCGGGCGCCCAGGTCATCAACTCGACCAAGGGCAAGAAGGAGCGGCTGGGCAAGCTGTTCCAGATGCACTCCAACAAGGAGCAGCCCGTCGACGAGGCCCAGGCCGGGCACATCTACGCGGTCATCGGCCTGAAGGACACCACCACCGGCGACACCCTGTGCGATCCGCAGAACCAGATCGTGCTGGAGTCGATGACCTTCCCGGACCCGGTCATCGAGGTGGCCATCGAGCCGAAGACGAAGGCCGACCAGGAGAAACTGGGCACCGCCATCCAGAAGTTCGCGGAGGAGGACCCCACCTTCAACGTGAAGCTGGATCAGGAGACCGGCCAGACCGTCATCGGCGGCATGGGCGAGCTGCAGCTCGACATCTACGTCGACCGGATGAAGCGCGAATTCAAGGTCGAGGCCAACATCGGCAAGCCGCAGGTGGCCTACCGCGAGACCATCACCAAGCCGGTGGAGAAGCACGAGTACACCCACAAGAAGCAGACGGGTGGCTCCGGCCAGTTCGCGCGCGTGATCATCGCCCTCGAGCCGTTCAAGGGCGAGGACGGCGCGACCTACGAGTTCGAGAACAAGGTCACCGGTGGCCGCGTGCCCCGCGAGTACATCCCGTCGGTGGACGCCGGTATCCAGGACGCCATGCAGTACGGTGTCCTCGCCGGTTACCCGCTGGTCAACCTGAAGGCCAAGCTTCTCGACGGCGCCTACCACGAGGTCGACTCCTCGGAAATGGCGTTCAAGATCGCGGGTGCGCAGGCCCTGAAGGAAGCGGCCCGCAAGGCCGGTCCGGTGATCCTCGAGCCGTTGATGGCTGTCGAGGTCACCACGCCCGAGGAATACATGGGCGACGTGATCGGCGACCTGAACTCCCGGCGTGGCCAGATCCAGGCCATGGAGGAACGCAGTGGTGCCCGTGTCGTCAAGGCGCTGGTTCCGCTCTCGGAGATGTTCGGCTACATCGGTGATCTGCGGTCGAAGACCCAGGGCCGGGCGAACTTCTCCATGGTGTTCGACTCGTACGCGGAGGTTCCGGCCAACGTGTCGAAGGAGATCATCGCCAAGGCGACCGGCGAATAGTCGGTCACGCACGACCCAATCCCCGTGTATGCGGGGGTGACCCTTACAAACCGCACTGCTGCATAGCAAGCACCAACAAGTCCAGGAGGACATCAAGTGGCGAAGGCGAAGTTCGAGCGGACGAAGCCCCACGTCAACATCGGCACCATCGGTCACGTCGACCACGGCAAGACCACGCTGACGGCGGCTATCACCAAGGTTCTGCACGACAAGTACCCGGACCTGAACCAGAGCTTTGCGTTCGACCAGATCGACAAGGCTCCGGAGGAGAAGGCTCGCGGTATCACGATCAACATCTCTCACGTCGAGTACCAGACGGAGAAGCGGCACTACGCCCACGTCGACGCGCCGGGCCACGCCGACTACATCAAGAACATGATCACCGGTGCGGCCCAGATGGACGGCGCCATCCTCGTGGTCGCCGCCACCGACGGCCCGATGCCGCAGACCCGCGAGCACGTGCTGCTCGCCCGTCAGGTCGGCGTGCCCTACATCCTGGTCGCGCTGAACAAGTCGGACATGGTCGACGACGAGGAGATCCTCGAGCTCGTCGAGATGGAGGTCCGCGAGCTGCTGGCCTCGCAGGAGTTCGACGAGGACGCTCCGGTCGTCCGCGTTTCCGGCCTGAAGGCGCTGGAGGGCGACGAGAAGTGGGCCGAGTCGATCGTCGAGCTGATGAACGCCGTCGACGAGTCGATCCCGGACCCGGTTCGTGAGACCGACAAGCCGTTCCTGATGCCGATCGAGGACGTCTTCACGATCACCGGCCGTGGCACCGTCGTCACCGGTCGTATCGAGCGTGGCATCATCAACGTGAACGAGGAAGTCGAGATCACCGGCATCCGCGAGAAGACGCAGAAGACCACGGTCACCGGCGTCGAGATGTTCCGCAAGCTGCTCGACCAGGGCCAGGCCGGCGACAACGTCGGTCTGCTGCTGCGCGGCCTCAAGCGTGAGGACGTGGAGCGCGGCCAGGTCGTCATCAAGCCGGGCACCACGACTCCGCACACCGAGTTCGAGGGCCAGGCGTACATCCTGTCGAAGGACGAGGGCGGCCGCCACACCCCGTTCTTCAACAACTACCGCCCGCAGTTCTACTTCCGCACCACCGACGTGACCGGCGTCGTGACCCTCCCCGAGGGCACCGAGATGGTCATGCCGGGCGACAACACCGAGATGAGCGTCAAGCTGATCCAGCCGGTCGCCATGGAAGAGGGCCTGCGCTTCGCGATCCGTGAGGGTGGCCGCACCGTCGGTGCCGGCCGCGTCACCAAGATCGTCAAGTAAGGCGATTGCTCCCTGAAAAGGGCCGTTCCCCAAGGGGAACGGCCCTTTTCGCGTTTGTAGATCCCCCGGGGTATCGCGCTCAGGTGGGTTCGGTTGCGGCTAATAGGGCTTCGGCGAACTGGCGCATTTGGTCGGCGCCGCCGAACCAGGCGGAGACGAGGTCTACGGCTACGGTGCGGGTGCGGTGGGCGGCCTGGATGAACTCGGTGAGGGAGAAGTCGCCGGATTCGGCCTTCTTGGCGATGGTTTCGAGGTTGCTGCTGGTCAGCAGCAGGCGCATGACGAGGTGGATGTCGATGGAGGTGGGGGAGTCCTCCAGGGGTGCGGTATGGCGGTGGGTGCCGCGGCGGGTCGGGGGTGGTTCCGGGGCGCGGCGGGCGGGTTCGGCGTCATTGCGGTGGGCGGCGTCGGGTCGGCCGGCCGCCTGACGCAGGCTTGCGTCGGAACCCCGCGAGGGGATCGGGCCTGTGCGCGGTGCGGATGTGTCCTGCCGATTCGCGGCGGATTCGGCTCGGGAAGGCAACGAGTTCTGCCGGGATTCCCGGCGCGGCGCGGCGGACTCGGTGTGCGGAGGCGGAAAATCTGTACGGGACGCGCCGGATTCGCTCCGCGGCGAAAGGGAATCAGCCCGCCGCCCGGCCGACTCGGTCCGGGAAGTGAAGGAGTTCTGCTGCGAACCGGCAGATTCGCCCACCGAATGCGAGTTCTGTTGCGGGGCCACGGGTTCGCCGGAAAGCGTGCGAGAGTTCTGCTGGTTCGCGGTGTGCTCGGCCGGGCGCGTGTACGAGTTCTGCTGTGCTGCGGGCTCGCCGGAAAGCGTATAAGAGTTCTGCTGGTTCGCAGTAGGTTCGGCGGAGCGCGGGTACGAGTTTTGCTGAGATGCTGGGGGCTCGCCGGAAAGGGTGTAGGAGTTCTGCTGGGGCGCGGGGGGTTCGGCGGGGCGTGTGTATGAGTTTTGCTGGGGTGCTGGGGTTTCGCCGGAAAGTGTGTAGGAGTTCTGCTGGGGCGCAGCGGGATCGCTGGATAACGGGTAGGAGTTCTGCGGGGGTGTGGGGGAGCCGTTCGTGGTGGTGAAGGAGTTCTGCCGGGGCATCGCGGATTCGGTGCGGTTCGCCTGGGATTCCGTGCGCGGGATGCTCGATTCCGTCCGGGGCGTGATGCTTTCGGTGCGCGGGGAGATCGAACCCGTCCGGTGGTTGCCGGTGCCGAGCGCGGGCGACTCCGCTGTCCGCGGAGCCTCGGGGCGTCGCAGGCCCGGATCGGTCGGCGTGCTGGACGATTCCGGCCGGATGGCGACCGCGTCGGGCGCCGACATGAGCGACTCCGGCGGCCCCGCCTCGGGCGCCGGAGCGCTGGACTGGGTCGCGGCATTGGCCCACTGTGTCGCGAAATCCGGCGGATTCCACTGCATCTCCGGCCCGAACGGACTGCGGCCGGCGGTGTCGATACCGGTCAGGCCGTTCACCGGCGCCGGGGCCGAATCGTTGGCCGGGTGGGTGAGGCGAGACCCCTCCGGCCGTCTGCGATTGGGCTCCCCGAAGCTGGCGAAATCGGCATCCGTCATAGCCGCCATGCTATCCCCGTGTCATGACGAGTTCAGGGCGCGGCCGCGGGGCCCGGGCTCAGCAGTTCGACGGCGCCGGTTCGCCGCGCATCCGGCCGTCGAGCCAATTGACCATCGACGGCACGCCCAATACGGCCGCCGACAGGTGTTCCGGCGACGGGTTCACCTCGGCCTGCAAACGCACGCCCGCCGCGCAGTATCGTCGATTGGTATTGACGATCGCGTCCACCGGAATCAGCGGATCCGTCGGTGAATGCCACTCGAACACAGGCATTTCCGGAATTCCGTCGAACAATTCCAGGCTGTTCTCCTCCACCACCGCCCGCGCCTCGGGACTGTTGATCAGCTCGGTGTTCTGGGCGAATTCGAGGGCATTGCGCCCGGCGCCCGCGGCGAGAATCTCGTTGGTGCAGCCGTCGGCCATCGCATCGCGCGCGGCGAGGCCGCGCGGATTCATGTAGTCACTGATGGGCAGCCGGTCCGGATACTCCCGCTCGAGCCCGATCGCGGCGGCCATCGCCAGCCCGAAGGCCGGGTGCGAGTTGGTGCCCAGCGCCTGAACCATGGTCATGAGATTCATCGGCACGCCGCCCGCGGCCGCACCGGCGATATCGAGTTCGGGCGCGTACCGCGGCTGCAGCGCCGCCGCCCACGCCGTCGCCATGCCGCCGCCGGAGTACCCGGCCATGGCGACTCGGCTGCCACCGGTGCCCAGTTCGGGCACCTGCCTGACCGCGCGAATGCCGTCCAGCGTGATCTGTCCGCCCAGTCGCGCCGCGCCGTAGGCGAATCGCGGGCCGAGGTGGTCCGGCAGCGCGATGCTCCACCCGCGGGCGAGCAGCACGTTCAGCGCGGCCGCCTCACGCACCTGCAGGTTCGGGTCGGCGGTGTAGAGCACGCGCGACACCGCGCACTCCGAGCCGAGCCCGTTGATGATGTGCTGATACGACAGCAGCGGATCACCGGGCCGATGGCCGGCCGGGGTCAGCACGGTGGTGGTGGCCGCGATCGGGCGACCCTGCGAATCGGTCGAGCGGAATTTGACCAGCGTGACCGAGGTGCCCGGGAAGATCAGCAGCGGCGGCATCGGCCGCACCGCCAGGACGGCGCCGGGCTGATGGTCCGCCAGATCCGCGGGCGCCGCGTAGAACGGGTCCGGATCGGGTTGCGGGTAGATCGGCTGGGCGACGGCGGGTGCGGCGAGCGCGACCCCCAGTGCCGCGCCCAGTAGCGCGGTCAGTAGTCGGCGGGGTCCGCGGCGTGCGGCGAGGGACACGATCGTCGGACGAGTCAAATCCATGACCTCCACGGATATTCGCAGCTCAGGAAGACCAGCAGTTGGTATTCAAGTGCGAATCGTGCGGAAGCAAGCGCGGACACGCCGACGGCCGAGGCCCGGATTTTCGGTGGCGGAGAAGTGTTTCAGCTGGTCGATTGATCCGATCGGTGATCGGTATCGACGATCTCACCGATGGTGTCGGTGGTGATCTCGATGACCCGCGCGGTGCCGATGTCGAAGAACAACCCCGACACCGTGAGACCGTGCTCGGCCATGGCCCGGCTGACGATCGGATGGGCCCGCAGGGTCTGCAACTGCACCGCGACGTTCACCATGCTCAGCTGCGCGACCTCGTCGTAGCCGGCGGCCGCGGCGGCGACGGCCACCGGCGGCGCGGCGCGGAACCGGGCCAGGCTCGGCAGGGCGTGCGCGAGCCACTCCTCGAGCCCGGGGGCGGTCGGGGTGCCGTCCAGCACGGCCCGCATGGCCCCGCACGAGGAATGCCCGCACACGACGATATTGCGGACGTGCAGATTCTCGACGGCGAAGGCGAGCGCGGCCTCGAACGAGGTATCGGAACCGTCGGCGGGGATGAGCGCCCCGACATTGCGCACGGTGAACAGGTCGCCGGGTCCGCTGTTGGTGATCACATTGGGCACGATCCGGGAATCGGCGCAGGTCAGGAACAGCGAGTGCGGATTGTCCTGCCGGTCGCGCATCCCGTCCAGGTGCGGCCGCACCACATGCGCATTGCCCCGGTGATAAGCGGCGACGCCGGTGTTGATGACATTGCCGGTGCGTTCGCGCCAGGGTCCGAGGGCGCCGTCGAGCAGGCCGCGAGCGCGCCCGCGCTGCGGCGGGCCGTTCAGTACGTGCGCCATCCGGGCGGTGCCGATCTCGGCGAATTGGACCGTGCCGCCGGTGTTTTCGTGTTGGCGGGCCCAGTCGTGGATGGCTTCGTAGGAGGCGTGGTCGAGGAAGTCGACGGTGAGTTCGACCAGCACGTCGGTGCCGGTGGGGACCTTGGCGAGTTCCTTGGTCAGTTTCGGCAGCGCGAGGAAGGTGCAGGTGCCGTCGACACTGACGATCCACCGGTCGGTCCCGGTGACCGGCGCGGCGTGCACCGATACCTTCACCACCCGCCACAGCAACAGCACGAACGCCAGCGCCAGCCCGATCAACACCCCCTCGAGCAGGTTCAACAACACCACCGCGGCCATGGTGACCGCATACACCGCCAGATCCCCGGTACGCCGCGCGAGCCGGATATGGGCCAGCTTCACCAACTGGATCCCGACCACGATCAACAACCCCGCCAACGCCGATTTCGGGATCTGCTGCACCACCCCGACCAGCGCGATGGAGAACACCAGAATCCACACCCCGTGCAACCACGCCGACGCCCGCGACCGCGCTCCCGCCGCGACGTTGGTGGAACTACGCACGATCACCCCGGTCACCGGCAACCCACCCAGCAGCCCCGAGGTCACGTTCGCCGCGCCCTGCGCCATCAACTCCCGATCGAAGTTGGTGCGTTCACCGGTATGCAGCTTGTCCACCGCCACCGCCGACAACAACGACTCGACGCTGGCGATCAACGCGATCGTCAGCACCGCCAGCACGATCGCACCCCACTCCCCGGACGGCAGGCCGGGTAGCCCGATCGCGTCGAACAACGACCCGTCGATCACGATCCGCACCGGCTCCCCCGGCAACACCAGCGACAACACCGTACCGATCAGCACCGCCACCAACGGGCCGGGAACGATCCGCACCCGCGCCGGCACCCACCGCCACGCCACGATGATCCCGATCACGATCAACCCGACCACCACATCCGCACCATGCAAATGCAGCAACTGCGACGGCAACTCGGTCAGGTTCTCCCACGCCGAACTACGTGACGCCCCGCCCAGCAGCACATGCACCTGCTGCAACGCGATCGTCACCCCGATCCCGGCCAGCATCGCGTGCACCACCACCGGCGCGATCGCCAACGCCGCCCGCGCGATCCGCGACAACCCGAACACCACCTGCAGCAACCCCGCCGCCACCGTGATGAAACACGTTGTCTTCCACCCGAACTGATGAATGGTCTCCGCGACCACCACCGTCAACCCCGCGGCCGGACCGGACACCTGCAACGGCGACCCACCCACGAACCCGACCACGATCCCACCCACCGCGGCCGCGATCAACCCCGCCGCGATCGGCGCATCCGACGCGATAGCGATACCCAGCGACAACGGCAGGGCCACCAAAAACACCACGATCGACGCAGGCAGATCATGGCGAGAAACAGAAGACAAACGATCGGACCACGATCTCTCCGGCGCGGCGTCCGATCTGGAGGTCGTATCGGTGTCGGTGGACATGTTTCTCCTTCACCGGGGCGGCCACGACCGCGCGTTCTCGCAGCACGTGGCGCGACCACCGCCACCGCGCGCTCCGGCGGATAGCCTGTGGGCTCCGGCATTTCGGATCGCTCGGGTGAGTCCGATGAGGGGCCAGACCCACCCGACCGACCACAACGCCGCCGACAAAGGGCGGCGTTTCCACGCCGTGTGCCGGCACGACGCGAAACCTACTGCCTACGTACGTAGACAGTAGTAGCATGCTTGTCCGGGTTCGTGCAATCCGTTTGACCCACAGCGATTTCCATGGGTGGGAAGGGTTTCCGGGAGGCGGCGAGGCCGATCGCCCGCGGAGTGCGCGGTAGCCGATCGGTGACAGATCAAGCGTATGTGGATCGCCTGAGGTAAGGCTCCCCAACAATGGGTGCGACTACGATACAGGTACGTACATGGCGCATTGCGATCGGGTTGACACGAGATTGCGCTCCGGCTCCGCCCTCGACAGGAAGTCCACCCCATGAGTCTCGCGGTGTGCTTGGTGCTCTGCGGTTCCGTGACAGCACTTCTCGCTCCGGCGCTGCTCGCGCGCACCGTCGGTGCCGAACGCGGCCCGCGCCTCGGGCTGTTCGCGTGGATGGGCGTCATCGGCGCGGTGACGGCGGCGTGGGCGGCCGCGCTCGTCCTGGTGATCGTCGACGCGCTGCGCGATCTGACCCGGCCGGGCTGCCCGAGCCTCGGCGACACCTGCGTCACCCGGCTGCACGACACCGTGGTGGGCGGCTACGGCGCCGCGGTCGAGGGCGCGCTGCTGCTCGTCGGTGTGGTCGCGACGATCACCGCGATGGTCACGGCGGGCCGCCTGGTGCGAATGCTGGTGCGGGCGCGCCGGATTACTCACGAACACGCCCGGATGGTGCGAATCGCCGGACGGTACAACGCTTTCCTCGACGCGGTGGTGCTGGACGTCGCCGAGCCCGCCGCGTACTGCGTGGCAGGCCGGGAGGGCACGGTCGTCGTCACCCGCGGCACCGTCGCGGCCCTGGACGAGGACCATCTCGCGGCCGTGCTCGCGCACGAGCGCGCACACCTCGCCGGGCGGCACCATCTGCTGCTGGGCACGACCCGCGGGCTGGCTACCGTGTTCCCGCGCATCCGGCTGTTCACCCGCGGCGCGGTCGAGGTGGCCCGCCTGGTGGAGATGTGCGCCGACGACGCGGCGGCCCGGATTCACGGACCGCGCACCGTGATTCGCGCGCTGCTCGCCCTGTCCGGCGTGGCGGCCGACGCGGCGGGCCCGATCGAGGCGACCGGCTCGTGGCTACCGGACCGGGTGGACCACTTGGTGCTCGCGGCCTGCGCCGTCCCGCTCGCCCGCGATCCGCTGCGGCGGCCGGCGCTCTCGGCCGCCACGATCGGTTCGGCGGTCGCGACCGTGCTCGCCGCGGCGAGTATCGCGGTGTGCGCGCCCGAGCAGGTGTCGCCGGCACACGCGCCGCGCCCGTTGTCGGCCCGGGGCGCGCACATCCCGGCGGTACCGACGCTCTCGCGCTGAGGTCACTCGCACGTGCGGCGCTTACACAGCGCCGCATGCAGGCTGTCGGTTTCTTCGGCACTGATGTCGTCGACGAAATGCGCGAGCACCAGCTCGGCCCGGCCGCCGCGACCGAGCGCCTCGCGCATCAACCGGGCGCTGTACTGCTCGCGTGTCAGCACCGCGCGGTAGCGATAGGCCCGCCCCGCGCGCTCGCGTTCCAACCAGCCTTTGCGGTGCAGATTGTCCATGGTGGACATGACCGTGGTGTAGGCGATGCTGCGTTCTCCGGACAATTCCTCGAACACCTCACGCACCGTTGTCGGCGCCGCGCGCCGCCAGACGCGGTCCATCACCACGGCCTCCAGGTCTCCGAAACCCCGTGCGTCCACGGCCGTTCTCCCTCATCGTCACGGCTCGGTCGCAGCTGTCGCGTGCCGATGCCGGATGCGGTGTCGCCGGCACGACGGTCCGCATCCGTAGCGCGTGCCGGCGGATCGCCACGGCACGTGTCTACGTAGGGGTGAGCGTAATTCATCGGCGGCGTGGGCAATACCCGAATCCGGTCCGGCGGCCACCGGTCGCCGGGATCAGCCGAGCTGGGTCATGCCCGCCGCGACGACCTGGGAGAGATCGAGGATCTCGTCGGTGGTCGGCAGGGTGAGGCCGTCGAGGGCATGCAGGCGGTCGGTGGTGGTGATGGCCAGCACCCCCGAGACCCAGGCGGCGGCGCAGGCGCGCAGCGTGCCGGGCCGTACCGGGGCGGGTGCGCTGGCCTGGAGCACACGGGCGGTGACCTCGAGCAGCTGATCTCGAATGCGCCGCAACTGTTTTCGGACATCGGGGTGGGTGTCGGCCTCGCGCCACATGATTACGCGGAGGACGGAGGAGTGATGGTCGCGCAGGTTCAGCGCGGCGTCGAGGTTCACCAGGCTCGTCGCGGGATCGCCCGGGGTGACGACGGTTTCGATGTCGGTGAGCGGATGCGCGGGCACTCGTTCGGCCATCAGCGCCGACAGGATCGAATTCTTGGTGGGGAAGTAGTAGAAGACCAAGCCCTTCGGGACGCCCGCCGACGTGGCGATGGCCGCCGTCGCGGTCGCGTCGAATCCCTGTGCCGCGAAAAGGTTTTCGGCGGCGTCCAGGATGAGCTGCCGGGCGTCGCCGTCGACCTTGCCGCGCCGGCGACGCCCCGCTCGATGGGGTTTGGGCATGTGCATCAGTGAGCAGTATGCAGGCGCGCCGTCACTCGCGGAAGCGCCGCCACCGCGACGACGACGGTCAGCACACCGACGATCCACGCGGTCCATGAGGCGCCACTGAATGCGTCGTAGTTCATCACCCACGGGGAGAGGAACAGCAGGACGCCGAGCGCGCCCATCGCGTAGTCCAGTTCGGACATCGCCGGGCGGGCCAGCTGTGCCAGACCGGTGAGGGCGATCAGCACGCCGAGGACGATCAGCGTCCACATCGCCCGATCGCTGGTGTCCACCCACATGGGTGACAGCGCGGTGAAGGCGCCGAGCACGACGGCTACGAAATCCTGCGCGCGACTTTCGCTGAACATGGTTGCCTCCTCGAGGACTGGAAATATGTTCACCTCTCGGTATAGACCTGATTGACCGCCCGATCAATAGCCGGCGGGGCAAGATTGTGCAGCGGTTTTCGGTGTGGCGGTCGTCACCCCGATGGAAATTAGAACACGTTCTAGAATATGGTCGGTTATCGTGTTCTCCGTTTCAGTGACCATGACTTCCGACCCGGGGGAGATGCGATGAGCGACCGGCCCATTGTTGTTGTCGGAGCGGGTCTGGCCGGACTGCGCGCCGCGGAGGAACTGCGCCGCGGCGGCTACTCCGGCAGGCTGATCCTGATCGGTGACGAGGCGCGGTTGCCGTACGACCGGCCGCCGCTGTCCAAGCAGTTCGTGCGCGGGGAGACCGACGACACCACGCTGCGGCCCGCCGAGTTCTTCGCGGAGAAGGACATCGAATTGCGTCTGGACGCCGCGGCGACGGGAGTGGACACCGCCGCGCGGCAGGTCCGGCTCGCCGACGGCGATGTGATCGAGTACGACCAGCTGATCATCGCGACGGGCTTGCGCCCCAAGCGCATTCCCGGGCTGCCCGAGGTGTCCGGCGTCCATGTGCTGCGCCGCCACGACGATGCCGTCGCGCTGCGCGACGAGCTGGCCCGCGCGTCCCGCGCCGTGGTGGTGGGCGCCGGTTTCATCGGCTGCGAGGTGACGGCCAGCCTGCGCGCCCGCGGGGTGGACGTGGTGCTGGTGGAGCCGCAGCCGCAGCCGCTGGCCGCGTCGCTGGGGGCGGAGGTCGGCGGGCTGGTCGGCCGGTTGCACCGGGCCGAGGGCGTCGATCTGCGCTGCGGTACGGGGATGGATTCGCTTGTGGTCGAGGGTGATTCGGTTGCGGGAGTGCGGCTGTCGGACGGGACCGAGGTGGCGGCCGAACTGGTGGTGATCGGCGTCGGCTCGGTGCCGGTGACCGACTGGCTGGCCGATTCCGGTATCCCCCTCGCCGAGCCCGCGGCCGGTGGCGGCGTGCTCGCCGACGAGGTGGGCCGCACCACGATCGACGGCGTGTGGGCGATCGGCGACGTGGCCGCGTGGCGGCACGAGGCCGGCGGGCACAAGCGGGTCGAACACTGGACCAACGCCGGTGAACAGGCCCAGCTGCTGACCTCCGCGCTCCTGGGCGCCGAGCCGCCCTCCACCGCCCGGGTCCCCTACGTCTGGAGCGACCAGTACGACCTGAAGATCCAGGTCCTGGGCACCCCCGCGACCGCCGACGAGGTCCGAATCATCGAAGACGACGGCCGCAAATTCGTCGCCCACTACTTCGCCGCCGGCACCCTCACCGCAGTCGTCGGCGCAGGCAAGACGGGCGCGGTAATGAAAATGCGCGCCCAACTGGCTGCCGCAACCAGCCCCGTCTCCTGACCGCCCGCCGCGCCCGCCCGTCCCCGTGGGCTCGCTGATCAGAGCGTGCGCCCGATTCGTGGCGGCGGCCGGTCTGATGGTGTGGTGGCCCGCTGCGCTCCGCTCGTGCGGTCGTGCCGGTGGCCCGGTGTCCTGACCGGCCACCGCGCCTGGGCGGGGATGGGTGCGTGTGGCGGGGTGGGTGGGCGCTAATAAGGTTGCGGTGTGATCGTCGCGCTCATCGATTCCGGACTGGGGATGTTGCCCACGGGGGCGTGGCTGCGGAAATTGCGGCCCGATCTGGATCTGCTGCTGCAGACCGATCCCGACGGTGCGCCGTGGGGGCCGAAGCCGGAACCGTGGGTGGTGGACCGGGTGCTGCAGGCGGCGCGGCGGGCGCTGGGGCTGGGGGCCGAGGTAATCGTGCTGCCGTGCAATACGGCCAGCGTGACGGCGCTCGAGCACGTGCGGGCGGAGGTGGGGCCGGAGGTTCCGGTGGTCGGGACCGTGCCCGCGATCAAGCCCGCCGCCGCGGCCTGTCGCCGGGTGGCGGTGTGGGCCACGGCCGCGACCACCGCCAGTCGGTATCAGGCCGACCTGATCGCGCGCTTCGGTGGTGACGCCGAGGTGACGGGAGTCGCCTGCCACGGCCTCGCCGACGCCATCGACCGCGGCGACCTGACGGGCATCGAACAGGCCATCGCGCAGGCCGCCGACCGCACCCCGCCCGAGACCGAGGGCGTGGTGCTCGGCTGCACCCACTACCCGCTCGTGCTGGACGCGATCGTGGCCGCCCTGCCCGCCGGTGTGCGACTGTTCGACAGCGCGGAAGCCGTTGCCGCCCAAACCCTTCGGCGCATGGACGCACTCGGCCGCCCGACCGCCGGCACCGGCGCCGTCACGGTGCTGAACAGCGGCCGCCCCGGCACGTTGCCCGCCGCCGCGGCCGCCTACGAGTCCGGGCGGCTGCTGGGGGCCCGCGAGCCGGTACAGCGAGCGGTCCCGTGAGCGAACCCGCGCCCACCGCCGCGGCGGTGCGGGAGGCGTTGGCGGAAATCGCCGATCCCGCGGACGCGATCCATCTGCAGCGGTTCTTCAAGACCGGGCCCGGCGAGTACGGCGAGGGCGACGTATTTCTCGGGGTGCGCGTCCCCCGGACCCGCGCCGTGGCGAAACGCTTCGCGCTGCTGCCGCTCTCGGAAATAGACGAGCTGCTGAACAGCCCCGTACACGAGCACCGACTGGCCGGGCTGGTCCTGCTCAACAACGCCATGGCCAAGGCGATGAAGCCGCGCACCTACGATCTCGCCGCACAGGAGCGGATCGTCGACCGCTACCTCTCGGCCGTGCGCCGCGGACGCGTGAACAACTGGGATCTGGTCGACATCTCCGCCGAGAACATCCTCGGCCCGTGGCTGCTCGATCGCCCCCGCGACCTGCTATTCGAACTGGCACAGCGGAATTCGCTGTGGGAACCGCGAGTAGCCCTCCTGACCACCTTCACATTCATCAGGGCCGGAGACGCCACAACGACTTTCGAGCTGTGCGAAATCCTGCTCCCGGACCGCCGCGACCTGATCCAGAAAGCCGTCGGCTGGATGCTGCGCGAGATCGGTAAGCGCATCGATCGCAAACTGCTGACCGATTTCCTGGATCGCCACGCCGCCGAAATGGGCCGCACCGCATTGGGTTACGCCACGGAACATCTCGACGCCGAAGCGCGACAGGCATATCGGTCGATGCGCTGACCCCGATCGGAATTCAGAACTGAATCTTCAGGTGGTCGGTCACCGGATGCGCCTGGCAGCCAAGGATATACCCGGCCTCGATATCCTCCGGATCGAGAATCTCGGAGTTGTCCATCTCGACCTTCCCCTCGAGCACGGTGCAGGCACAAGACCCGCACTCACCCTCCTGGCACGAGTACGGAACATCAATTCCCTTGGACAACATGATGTCCACCAGCGTCTGCCGCCGCGGCCACGACAGATTGTGCACCTCCCCGTCCAATTCCACCTCGACGGTAGCGGCGTCGGCCTGTTCCTCGTCGCTCAATTCGGCCGGTGCGGTGTCGGCGAACGGATCGCCCGCCAGTGAATTGAAGATCTCGGCGTGTGTGCGGTTGCGTGGCACCTCGAGCTGGGCCAGCGCGTCGTGCACCCGGTCCATGAACGCCTTCGGCCCGCACATGAACGCGCGCCGCTCGGTGTAGGGCGCGGCCACGGCGGCCAGCGCGTCCACGCTCGGCAGCCCCTGCAGCGTCTCCAGCCAGTGCACGACGACCAGCCGCTGCGGATTCTTGTCCGCGAGTTCGCGCAGTTCGTCGGCGAAGATCACCGATCCGGCGTCGCGATTGGCGTAGACGAGGACGAGGCGCCCGTTGCCGCGCGCCAGCGCCGACTTCAGGATGGACATCACCGGTGTGATGCCGCTACCGGCGGCGAACAGCAGCAGATCCTCGTCGAGGTCCTTGGGCGTGAAGACGCCCGACGGCGGCAGCACTTCGAGTTCGTCACCGGCGCGCACGTTGTCGCACACCCAGTTCGAGGCGTAGCCGTCGACGGTGCGCTTCACCGTGACCTTCGGCCGATCGTCGGTGTAGGGCGAACTGGCCAGCGAGTAGCAGCGCGCCACCGAGCCGGTGCGGTCGCTCGGGATGCGCAGGGTGAGGAACTGGCCGGGCTGGTAGGCGAACCGTTCGCGCAGTTCCTCGGGCACGTCGAACACCAGCGAACAGGCATCGCCCGTCTCGGCGATCACCGCGGAGACCCGCAGCACGGCCGAACGCGAGCTGTGCGGTACGTCGACAGTGGTCATGATGTCCTCTCGAGCCGGGCAGTCCGAGCCGCCGAAACTAGAACGTGTTCTAATTTCATCGTACGTGGCCATCCCGCTGCCGGACAAGCTGGGCCTCCAGACCCGCGATCAACACCTCCATGCCGAAGTCGTAGGTGTACTTCCCGCGCAGGTCACCCATGTATTGCAGGACGCGCGAGACGGCGTCGGGCAGGTGGTTGTCGGTCAGGGCGGAGCGATCGCGGGGGTTTACCCGGGCGCGCCCGAACAGGTAGGTGTGAATGGTGGCGTACGCGGCCAGCACATTGCGATCGTCGAACCCCGCGTCGAACAGGATCTCCATTATCGAGGCGATGAGATCGAGCTGTTTGCCGAGCATCTGCTCGATGAGGACGTCGCCCAGACCCGGATGCTTGCGCAATTTCTCATCGATCTGATCGATGAGGTCGCGCAGCCGGTGCTGCCACGGCCCGGCCTCGGGCGGTGGTTTCCGGACTCCGGTCAGTGCGGCGGTGGCGACGAGATCGAGTAGCTCGCGTTTGTCGGCGACGTAGTAATAGGGAGCCATCGGGGAGACGCCGAGTTCGCGCGAGAGCCGGCGCATGGACAGCTTCTCCACGCCGTCCTCGCGCACCACGCGCAGCGCCGCCTCGACGATCTCCGATTCCGACAGCGTTTGGTTCGGGCCGCCCCCGGTTCCTCCGTGATTACGCAAGCCGCCGCCTCCGGGCCTGACACTCGCGGCGCATCACCGTGCCGCCCCGGCTCGTCTGCATCCGTCCGACTCCCAGCTGCCATTCGTTCCACCTGCTGTTTCCCTCCGCAGTGTAGAGCGCGTGCGCGGCGACGGGTTCGTGTGTGCGCGGCCCGCGGGCGTGGCGCACCGCGGCGGTCGCAACACTGCGTTAGCCAAAGGTGAACTACATAGTGGCCGAAGGTGTTCTGCGTCACCGCGACTGTTCGATTGCCAACTGATTGCCAGCAACCAACTCGAATAGCCACCCGGGTATCCGCCCGACGCGGCGCGCGGTGTGGCGGTATTCCTATCGAATTCGATCCGTTTTTTTCGACACGGGCTGCCCGGATGGCCCTCAGCGCATAGCATTCCTGGAATGCGCCATGATCGACTGCCCGACGGGTTCGGGGTTCGAATCGATCCTCGGGTGCGCACCTACTCCGGTGGGCGGTTCCTGGTCGGTGGTTCGCCGACGAGGTTGCTGCGACTTGCGCCGGAGGCGGCCGCCCTGATCGGTGACGGGTATCTGGAGGTGACAGACCCGAAGTCGGCGGTGGTTGCCAGACGGCTGCTCGATTCCGGTGTGGCCAATCCGCGTCCGCGGCTGCTGCCCTCGCCCGAGGACGTCACCGTCGTGATCCCGCACTGCAACGACGCCGCCGGGCTGGAACGGCTGCTGGGAGCGTTGCGTGGGCACAGCGTGGTGGTGGTCGACGATGGCTCCGACCGTCCGGTACGCATTCCGCCGACCCGCGGCCGCTGCCGCGTGACGGTGCTGCGGCACGATCGCCGGCACGGTCCCGCCGCGGCGCGCAATGCCGGGCTGCAAGCCGCCACAACCGAATTCGTGGCGTTCCTGGACTCCGACGTGGTCCCCAAGGCCGGGTGGCTCGAGGTGATGCTGGGTCACTTCAGCGACCCGGAGGTGGCGCTGGTGGCGCCCCGCATCGTGGCGCGCGAGCCGGACACCACCGTGCTGGGCCGCTACGAGCAGACCCGTTCGACACTGGACCACGGACGGCGGGAGGCGGCGGTCACCTCGCGCGGCGCGGTGTCGTACGTGCCGGGCGCGGCGCTGCTGGTGCGGCGGCGAGCGCTGCTGCACGAGGGCGGCTTCGACGAGGAGATGCGCTCGGCGGCCGACATCGACCTGTGCTGGCGGCTGGAGCAGGCGGGCTGGCGGCTGCGGTACGAACCGGCGGCGCACGTGGCCTGCGACCATCCGGCGTCGTTCGGAAAGTGGTTCGGGGGCAAGGTGTCCCACGGGGCGAGCGCGGCGCCGCTGGCGCGCCGGCACACCGGGGTGGTGGCGCCGCTGTCGGTGCCGTTCTGGTCGGTGGTGGCGACGGCCCTGCTGGCGACGGCCTCGCGGTGGGGTGTGCTGGGCGGGCTGGCGACGCTGGTGGCGGCGCTGGTGCGGCTGCGGCGGGTCTTCGCCGAGCTGGACAACCCGACCCGGGTGGCGGCGATCCAGTTGGCGCGCGGCTTCTCCGGCGGCGTGTGGCGGATCGTGTCCGCGCTGTGCCGGCACTACTGGCCCGTCACCGTGCTGGCGATGGTCGTCTCCCGGCGCATCCGGCGCATCGCCGTCACGCTGGCGGTGGCCGACGGGCTGGCCGACTGGTTCACCCATCGGGATACCGGCGGCCTGGACCCGGTGCGCTACCTGGTCTGCAAGCGGCTCGACGATCTCGCCTACGGCACCGGATTGTGGTGGGGCGCGGCCCGAGTGCGTAACGTCACCGCCCTGCGCCCGGCCGTCCCGCCGCACTGACGACCGCACCGACCGCCGGTGCTCGCCGGAAATCCGACCGGCCCGTTCGGGCTGCCGACGCCGCCCGATACCGGAATGATGAGCCCAATGGTCGGCGATCTCGGAGGCGGTGTGGTGACGCGCGAGACGGGGCCGCGACTCGACGAGCTGGAAAGCCATGCGACGCAGGCGCATCGTCACCTCGCGGCGGGACGCGCCGAGTGGGGCCGGTTGCCCGGACTGCTGCGGCCGGTGTTGCTGGACTCCTGGCTGCGCTCGCTGCGCGCCGGACTCGACCCGGCGAGCGGTCCGGACCGGCGCGGTCTGCGCGGCGCCGAGTTGTTCCGGTGCCGCGACGGCCATCCCCTCGCCACGGTGCTGCCCCTGGTCGACAAGCTGCTGCTGCGGGATGGCGCCGGCGCCGGGCTGGTGGTCGTCGTCGCGGATCGGCACGGCCGGGTGCTGTGGACGCTGGGCGCGCCGAATCGCGTTGCCGCCCTGGCCGAATCGGGGCTGCGCGAAGGTGACGATCTCGGCGAGCGCCGCGCGGGCGCCAATGCCGTGGCGCTGGCGGTACGCACCGGACGGGCGGCGTGGGTGCACGGTCCCGAGCACTTCCTGCGCAGGATGGGTGCGGTGACCGGAGCGGCCGCACCCGTGCGCGCTCCGGGCGGGCGGCTGATCGGCGTGCTGATGCTCGCCGGCGGCCCCCGGGTGGCGCGGCCGGAACTCTCGGCGCTGGTGCGCGCCGCCGCGACCGCCGCGGAACTGGAACTGGAGCTGGCGGCATACCGGCGGCATCGGCCCGCACCGGATTCGTGTGGTGCGGCGGCGGATTCGACCGATGCCCGGTTGCGGCTCGAGGTGCTCGGACGCGGACAGCCGCTGCTGACCGTGTCCGGCGAGCGGATCGCCGTGTCGCAACGGCACGCGGAAATCCTGCTGCTGCTGGCCGAACGGCCCGAAGGGTTGTCCGCCGACCACCTGGCCCTGCTGCTCGACGAGACCGACCTCGACAACACCACCATCCGGGCGGCGATGTCGCGGTTGCGCGCGGTGACCGGACCGGACATCCTCGACTCGCGTCCGTACCGGCTGCGGGGCTGCGTCGCAACGGATGTGGCGGCCTTGCAGAGCGCCCTGGACGCCGCCGACGTATCCGCCGCCGTGCGGCTACGCCGGGCCGGTGCTGCCGCGCTCCACCGCGCCGGGCATCCTCGATCTCCGCGACGAGGTGCGGCGTCGATTGCGCGCCGCGGTACTCGATTCCGGCGATCCGGACGTGCTCGGGCACTGGACCGCGCGCGCCGACGGGCGCGACGATGTCGCGGCGTGGTGCGCCTATCGCGCTGTGGTGGAGCGTGATTGCGAGCTGTACACGCAGGTGGAGGCCAAAATCCGGCTGCTGGAACGACGGACGGCCACCGACCCGATACTGGCGCGCGACGCGGGCGACTAGCCACTGCGCCGGATTTGTCGTCCCGGGCAGGTACCCTGAACACCGGAGTGGCCCAGTTCGACCTTCAAGTAGGCCCTCCGAGGCTTCGTCGGTGCCGGTCCCGGGGAAGGTCCGGCACCGACGGGCCACCACTCCCGGGATCCCCCATTCCCTCGCGCACTCCTTGCCGCCATTCGATCGCACTGCTTATCGTCATTCTGACGAATACAATCGCGGCCATGGGCAATGCTTTTCGCCTCAATGCCGCGGTGGGGGTGGATCTGGTCGTGCTGACCCTCGGCGCCCGGCGGTCGACCAACGACACGCTGTGCGCACTGCTGATCCAGCGGCTGTTCGCGCCCTATCGCGGAAGGTGGGCGCTGCCCGGCGGATTCGTGCAGCAGGACGAGAGCCTGTCGGCGGCGGCGGTGCGAGTGTTGCGGGAGGAGACGGGAATCCGGGCCGACCGCCTGCATCTCGAGCAACTGGCGACCTACGGCGAACCCGGGCGCGACCCGCGCGGTCGGGTGATCAGCACCGCCTATCTCGCGCTGGTGCCGAATCTGCCCGCGCCGCAGGCCGGTCCGGACGCGTCGGCGGCGGCCATCTGGTCGGTGGAGGAACTGCTGGTGGAGCGGGGGCGGGTGGCCTTCGACCATCGCCGGATCCTGACCGACGGCGTGGAGCGGGCGCGCGCCAAACTCGAGTACACGCCACTGGCGACGGCGTTCTGCGCGCGCGAATTCACGGTCGCCGAGCTGCGCCGGGTATACGAGGTGGTGTGGGGGACCAGCATCGATCCCCGCAATTTCCACCGGAAGGTCACCAGCACACCGGGTTTCGTGGAGCCGACCGGACGCACCACCGTGGGCGGCGGCCGCCCGGCCCAGCTGTTCCGGGCCGGGCCCGCCCGAGTGCTGCACCCGCCGATGTTGCGGCCCAGCTGATCTCGCCTACTGCGACAGCGGCCGCCCGAACACGATCACTTCCATCAGGCTGCTCACCCGGTCGGGCGGGCAGATGTGCGCGTCGTTGCCGAAGACCCGGCCCAGGTCGACCACGAGACCGAAGGCCGCCTGCACCAGGATGCGCGCCTGCGCCTCGGACAGCTCGGGACGCACCTCGACCAGCAGCTTCACCCACTCGGCGACGATGAGCCGCTGGATGTTACGCAGCATCGTCCGCTCCTCGACCGCCACGTGACCGAACTCCGCGTAGTACACGAAGGTCAGCTCGCGCTCGGCGAATGAACCGGCGACGTACAGGTCGATCAGCTTGGACAGCGCCTCGGCGGGCGTCGGCGAGGCCGCCACCGCCGGGCCGATCGCCCCCGACATCCGATCGGCGGCACGCCGGAAGGCCGCGGCCAGCAGATCGCTCTTGCTGCGGTAGTAGCGATAGACCGCCGAGGCCGCCGACAGATCGGCCGCCATCGCGATGTCCTCGACGCTGACATTCGGGTAGCCGCGCTCGTGGAACAGTTCGACGGCCTTCTTCAACAGCAGTTCGTGCTTGAACGACTGCGGAATCTCCACCGCGCGCGGCGGCCGCGGCGGCGCTTCCGCGGTCGGGAGGTCGGCGCGGATCAGCGACCACGCCGCCGAATTCAGCACGGCCGTCATGGCTTTCACCGGGAGCGTGGCGTGATGGTCGCCGATGCTGCTGATCACGCTGAACACCGCCACCGCGCGCACCAGGCGATCGCGCCGGGACAGTTCGGGCCGCAGTTCGCCGATCAGATCGCGCAGGGTGGTGAGGGCGGCGGCGAACTGGTCGTCGAGTGTCCGGCGATCGTCGTCCTCGAGGTAGCGCCGCTCCCAGCGGACCAGCGCGACCGTCGGCCGGTTGGCGATGGTGTCGGCGATGATCGCGTCGACCACCTGGTCGAGCCGCTGCTCGGCCGGCCGGCCCGCGGTCTCCTCGGGCAGCGTGACCGCCGCGACGGTGGCCGCGCCCAGCCGCAGGAGTTCCTCGCGGAACAGCGCGTACTTGCTCGGGTAGTGCCGATAGAGCGCGGCGGAGGAGATGCCGAGCTTGGTGGCGATGTCCTCCATGCTGACGCCGTGGTAGCCCAGCGAACCGAAGGCGGCGGCCGAGGTCGCCGCGATCTGCGCCCGGCGGTTCTTCGGCCGCCGCCGGATCACGCGCTCCTCCGGTTTTGTTGTCGCCTGTTCTGCGTGGTGCGCGGTGCCGCGCTGTCCTCGGCTCACGGTTCTGGCCTGTCTCTCTGGTGCGGCGCGGGATATCGGCGCGGTCGGCATGCCGCGGCATCCCTCGACGTTCATGGACGCCATGGTAGCTACCAGGCGATTTATCATTCACGGCCGCGGCGGCGCCAACGGAGTGTCGATCTTGTTCACCAGCCAGCGGTCACCGCTTTTCTCCAGTCGCATGACGACCGACAGCTGGCCCTTCTCCGGCTGTCCCTTGGTGCCGAGACTGGTGATCGTCTGTCCCATCACGACCAGCGCCTCGGCGGAGGTCTCGTCCGCGCTGCGGATGGCGCACTGGACGTCGTCGGTCTTGGCCACCACCTCGCCCTTCACCAGGACGTCACCGAGGTCGCGGCTGGTGGTCTCGAACTGCTTGCGCCAATCTCCGGTGGCGCCGTCGAGCACCGCCTGCACATAGTGGTCCAGATTCTTCGCGTCGTAGGTCGACAGCACCGGCCCGTACCCGCAGGCGGCCTGCCGGGCCTGCTCCTGCGCGCTCAGCAGGTCCTGCTTGTGCTCGTTCTGTACATAGAAGTAGATGCTCCCGGCCACTGCGGCACCGAGCACCACGGCGACGGCGGATCGGATGGCGGCCCGCCCGGCGCGGCCCGGAACGGGCGGGCGGAGCCTGCGCAGTCGATAGGACATGCTCGCGGTCGCGGGCGGTCCAGTGCCTGCCCCGGATTCCGATGCGGCGGTAGGGGAGTCGGTCCCCGCACTCACGGTGGCCGCGTCCGTGTCGGCGTTCGATTCCGCAGTGGTGGAGTCGGTCTCGGGGCTCGGGTTCGCGGCGGTGGAGTCCGCGGTGCCCGTGTCGGATTCCGCTGCGGGGGAAGGTGTTCGGTTGTCGGGGTTGTCGCTCATGGGTTCCTTACCTTTCTTCGTAGGTGGCCGAGCCCGCATCCAGTGGGTGTCGAATCACCTGGGAGTGGCGGGTATGGCTTTCATGTTTTTGCTGAGGTTCATGGCCGAGGAGGATTGGCCGCCCGCCGCTCCACGACGACCCGACTGCTGATTGAGAAACGCGAACCGATCGCTGTGTAAGGACACGACAGCGTGGTCGTCGGCCATCCGAACAACCAGTGCGAACCTGATGGAGGTGGTTGTGCCGCAACAACTGTGGGTGGGAATCGACGCGGGAAAGACGGCGCATCACTGCGTGGTGATCGACACCGACGGCACACGACGGTTCTCGCGGCGGGTCGGCAACGACGAGACCGAGCTGACCGGGTTGATCGACCAGGTCACGACACTGGCCGACGGCGCGGACCCGACGTGGGCGATCGACCTCAACCACGGCGGCGCGGCCCTGTTGATCACGTTGCTGCTGACTCGGGACCAGCGGCTGCTCTACATCCCCGGCCGGGTCGTGCACCACGCCGCCGGCAGCTACCGGGGCAACGGCAAGACCGACGCCAAGGACGCCGCGATCATCGCCGACCAAGCCCGCATGCGCCGTGACCTGCAACCGTTGCGTGCCGGTGACGAGATCGCGGTCGAGCTGCGCATCCTCACCGCGCACCGCACCGACCTGTCGTGCGACCGAACCCGGGCGATCAACCGGCTGCGCGCTGCTCTGGGCGAGTATTTCCCCGCGCTGGAACGCGCTTTCGACTACAGCAAGTCCCGCGCCGCGCTCATCCTGCTCACCGGCTACAACACCCCCGACGGACTGCGTGGGCTCGGCCGTGACGCACTGACGCAGTGGCTGCGAGACCACAAGGCCCGCAACGCAGCCACGGTCGCGGCCACCGCTGTCGCCGCTGCCGATGCCCAGCACACGCGAGTGCCCGGACAGCAGGTCGCCGCGGCCATGGTGGCGCGGCTGGCGAAGGAGGTGATGCGGCTCGATGACGAGATCGGTGACACCGAAACCGTGATCGAGCAGCGATTTCGCCGCCACCGCCACGCCCGGATCATCCTGAGCATGCCCGGCTTCGGGATCCTGCTCGGCGCGGAGTTCCTCGCCGCCACCGGCGGCGACATGGCCGTGTTCGCCAGCGCCGACCGGCTCGCCGGCGTCGCCGGCCTGGCACCAGTGCCCCGCGATTCCGGGCAGGTCAGCGGCAACCTCAAACGCCCCCGCCGCTACGACCGCCGCCTGCTGCGCGCATGCTTCCTGGCCGCCATGGTCGCCACCCGGCACGACCCAGCCTCGCGCGCCTACTACAACCGGAAGAAGACCGAAGGCAAACGCCACGTCCAAGCCGTGCTCGCACTGGCCCGCCGACGCCTCAACGTGCTGTGGGCAATGCTGCGAACCGGAACCCTCTACCAAGCCCCCGCACCGGCGACAGCCACCGCCTGACCACATCAGCGGTCCCCACACCACTTCGAGTCACTTGACAACTTCATTGAGAATCCTCCTAGTTGCCAGAGGGCGGCATGTCGGGCACCGGGCGGGACAGTTCGTCGCCGGTGACTCCCGGGGGTGGCCCGGATCCGTTGTCGGGCACGGCGGGTCGTGGCGCGTTGGCCGAGCCGCGGACCTGCAGTGCCGGGTCCTTGGTGACGCAGTAGTTGTACAGCCGGACCCGGGTGTCGGTGACCGCCTCGGAGGCCGCCACCGGGATGGTGTCGTACTCGCAGGTCGGCCGCGGGTAGAAGTCGGCCAGGGTGTGGTACGCGCCGTCGTGCGCGGGCACGCCGAGGGCCTGAATGCCTTGGCGCAGCGAGGGGAACAGCGCCTCGATCGCGGGCTGGCGCAACTTCGCGGCCTTGGTGATGGCGACGAAGTTGGTGACCAGATCGGTCATCGGGTCCTGGTTCGCCGCGACCACCTCGCCGAGCGTGGTCAGCTGGCCCGGCCCCTGATCGAGGAAGCGGCGCACCTCCGCGTCGGCCGCGGTGGCCTGCTGGAACAGCGTGCTCCCCGCGGCGGTGACGGTGCTCAGATCGGGCTGGGCGTGCGAGGTGGTCTCGGCGATCACCTCGAGATTCTCGATCAGCTGCCGGGTCTGCGGCAGCAGGTCGGTGAGCCCCGCCATGGCCCGGCTGATGCCGGAGATCATGTTGCGCAACCGATCCGGCCCGCCCGCCAGTGCCTTGTCGAGTTCGTCGACGATGACGGTGAGCCGGTCCGGGTTCATACCGCCGATGAAGCCGCTGAGGTCGGCGAGGACGTTCTGCACCGGGATCGGCACGCTGGTGCGGGACCGGTCCACGATCGCGCCCTCGGACAGGAAGGGCCCGGTATCGGAGTCGGGACGGAAGTCCAGGTACTGCTCGCCCGCGGCGGACAGCCGCCCGACATGGACCGCGCCGCCGACGGGAATCCTTGCGCTGTCCTCGATTTCGGCGACGGCGGCGATGCCGTCACCGGAGACCCGCAGGTCGGCCACCGAGCCGACCCGGGTGCCGCGGAAGGTCACGTCGTTGCCCGGCAGCAGGCCGCCGGACGTCGGCAGTTCCACGGTCACCCGGAAGGTGTGCGGTACCGGGTCGAAGCGCAGCACATACCGCGCCAGGTAGCCGCAGCCGAGGATCAGCACGACCACCAGTCCGAGATTGGCCAGGGCGACGCGCCGCCCGACGATCCAGTGCCAGAGAGGGATGTTCACCGCTCACCACCCGCCGCGCCGTCCGGTTCCGGTTGTGCACCGTCCGGCGGGGAGCCACCGCTCGCCTCCGGTCCGCCGGGTTGCGCGCTGCCCGGCGGCAATTCGCCGCTTGCCCCCGGCACGGCGGGTGGCGCCGGGGCCGCGGGCAGCGGGCGCGGCGGGCTGATGACGCGACCGAACACCTTCTCGAACACCTGGGCCAGGCTGCCGACGAAGGCGGGCACATCGCCGATCTCCGGCCACCGGCTGCCCTTCGGGTCGGTGAGCGCGCCGACGCTCAGGTACGACACGGTGGCCATGATCGCCAGGCCGGGACCGCGCAGGCTGGTCATCACCCCGGGATACATCTCGTGCAGGTTGCTCAACGCCTGGGTCAGGTTGTCGCCCATATCGGTGAACCCCGACATCAGTTTCTGGATGCTGTCGAACAGGCTGAGGAACTGCGGTCCGGTGGTGTCGGTGAAGTCGCCCAGCGCCGCCATGGTCGTCGACACCTTGGTGGTCAGATCCACGATGCGCTGGTTGTTCTCGTTCACCAGGCCGAGCAGCTGCGGGAAGGTGTCGGCCGCGGCGCCCAATTCGGCCTTGCGCCCGGCCAATTCGCCCGCCAGCGTGTTCAACCCCTGCAGGGTCGCGTCGATGTCACCGGTCCGCTGATTGAGCGCGTCGATGACCGAGGTCATCTCGGTCAGCAGATGCGACAGCTGCGGTCCGCGCCCGGTGAACATGGAGTCCATCTGCGAGGTGATCTGCGCGGCCTGGTTGATGCCGCCGCCGTTGATCAGCATCGACACCGACATCATCAGCTGTTCCACCGAGGCGGCGGTGCCGGTGCGGTCGGTGCCGATGGTGTCGCCGTCGCGCATGGGCGGGCCGGCCTCCTGCACGGCGGGCAGCGTCATCGCCACGAACATGTCACCGAGCGGCGTCCCCTGGCGCAGCTCGGCGGTCGTCCCCTCGGGCAGCGAGATATCCTGTCGGATAAGCATTTCCACGTCGGCGATGAAGTTCGTCGTCTCGATCTTGGTGACGGTGCCGACGTCGGTGCCGCCGATCCGGACGTGCGCGTGGTCGGGCAGATTGAGCGCGTCGCGGAAGGCGGCGTGCACGGTGTAACCGGGGGCGCCGATGCCCGGCTTGGGCATCGGCAGGTTCTCCACCGTCACCGCGCAGCCGGCGGTACCGAGCGTCACCACCGCGCACAGCGCCGTGAAAGCCGTTCTGCGAGAGGCATTCATCATTTCCCGCTCACTCCCAGCAGGGCGGCGGTGAGGCCGAAATCCGGTCCCAGATCGGCGATCCGCCCGGTGCGGCAGCCGTCGAGGCGCATCATGACGCGTTCACAGAACGTCGACAGGGCCTCGCCGTCCAACACCGACTTGTCGAGCAGGCCGTGCAGCCGCAGCGCCTGGTGTTCGTAGCTGGTGGCATTGGCCAGGTTCTGGAACATCAACGGACCGACGTCGACGATCTCGGTGAGATTGCGGGCGTTGGCGCGCATCTGGTTGCTGATCTCGACGAACCTGGTCAGCGCCCCGGCCAGCTGGTCCTTGTTCTGGCCGACCACCGTGGCGGTGTTGGTGACGAAGTCGTTGAGCTGCGTCAGCACCGCCTGGAGCCCCGGCGCCTGCTCACCCATCAGGGTCACCAGTTCGGTGAGCCGTCCGCTGAAGTCCCGGACGGTCTGGTCGTTACCCGCGATGACCTGGGTGATGTCGTTGAGTTTGACGATGGTGTTGGAGATCTGGTCCTTGTTGGCGAAGGTCGTCTCGAACGCGGCCGACAGCGCGTCGAGGGTGTCCCGCAGTCTGTCACCGTTGCCGTCGAGCAGCGGGAACAGTACCCGGCTGGCCATCGGCCCGGTCTGGTTGTCGCCCTTCAGCGTCGCGCCGAGCTGATCGAAGGTCTCCAGGATCCGATCGAGTTCGACCGGAGTCCTGGTGCGCGGCAACGGAATATGGGTGTTGTCGGTCATGACGGGCCCGGCGCCGTCGTAGGCCGGCGCCAGTTCGATGTGCCGGTTGGTGATCAGCTGCGGATTCACCAGCGCCGCCACGGCATCGGCGGGCACCCGGACACCCTTGTCGAGCAGCATCGTCACCTGGACGTAGCTGCCCTTGGCCGTGATCGACTCGACCTGGCCGACCGGGACACCCAGCACGTCCACCTCGTTGCCGGTGTAGAGGCCCGCGACGTTCTCGAAATCGGCGCTGATGCGCAGATGTTCGCCGAGATACTGGTTCGACATCGAGCCGAGCGACCCCGGCAGCAGCGAGCATCCCGACCCGACCGTCGCGACCAGGCAGAGCGCGCCGAGTTGTGCGATCGCGCGAAACTTCCTCATTTGCACCCCTGTACGACCTGCGCGAAGCAGATCCAGTTGTCCGGGAACAGGCCCCACGGCACGTAGACCTCGCCGTACGGACCGTTGCCCAGGACATTGTTGAACTGCCGCAGCGTCACCGGCATGATCTCGTAGAGCCGATCGAGGTTCTCCTTGTTCTTCGTCAGCCCCTCCGACATGGTGTTCAGGTCGGCGATCATCGGGCCGAGCTGACCGTTGTTCTGCAAACCCATGTCCTGCAACAGCTTCGACAGTCCCGCGACATTGTCGAGCAGTTGCCGCAGCAGCTCCTGGCGCTTCTGTACCGCGGTGCCGATGGCCTCGCCGCGGGTCAGCAGCATGAGCACGCTGTTCTGGTTGTCCGCCACCAGCTGCGAGACCTGGTCCATGCCCTTCAGGAGCGTGTCCACCTCGTCGCGCCGCTCGTTGACGACCTTCGCGAGCGCGCCGATGCTGTCGAGCGCCTGCACCGCCAACTGCGGAGAGTCGCCCATCTGCGCGTTCATCGTGTCCAGAGCCCGGCGCAACTGTTGCGGATCGATCCGGGCCACGCGGTCGAACGACTGCTTGTACTCCCGGTCCTGGACGACCTTGCCCAGGTTGTACGGGACGTCGGTGTGGTCGAGTCGGATCCGGTTGTCGGGCAGGCCCTTTCCGTTGCCCGGCACCAGATCGACGTGCACCCGCCCGAGGATCGTGGAGATCTTGATCGCCGCGCGCGCGTCCGGACCCAGCCGCAGATCCCGGCGCACCTTCAGGTCCGCGACGACCTTGGCGCCGTCGAGCCGCACCGCGCGGACCGCGCCGACCTCGATACCGGACACGTCCACGGTCGCCCCGGCCCGCAGCCCGGCCGCCTGCGCGAATTCGGCCCGGATGGTGGTGTCGCCCACACGGGCCTGGGTGAGCAGGCTGGAGCCGACGAGCAGTACCAGCACCGTTCCCGACGCGAGCAGGCCCAGCCGCAGGTAGCGGTTGCGCAGAAAACCCGGGAGTCGGCGAGACGATAGCGCCATCAGCGGCACACCTCCGAATGCGAATTGCCGCCGACCTGCGAGAACAGGCCCGGAGGCAGCAGGATTCCCCAGAGCGACACGTCCAGGCTGCAGAAGTAGGCGTTGCCGTAGGTGCCGTAGCTGGAGAACTGCGCGACCCGATTGAGCAGATCGGGCAGCTCGACCGCCGACTGGTCCAGCGACGCCCCGTTGAGCAGCAGCAGCTGAATACCGGTGGTGGCCCGGTCCTGTGCCAGGGTGACACCGGGCTGCACCTGTGCGATCAGCCGCACCAGCGAATCGGTGGAAGTGGCCACCTGATCGACCGACGACTTCAGCGCCTCGCCCTGGGAGTACAACCCGTCCATCAGCGAATGGGTCTGGGTGATCAGGGTTTCCAGCTCGCCGCTGCGATTGGCCAGGCCCGAGATCACGCTGCTGAGATTGCCCACCACGTCACCGAGGATCCGGTCGCGCTGACCGAAGGTGGTGGCCAGCTGGGCGGCCTGGGTGATCAGCTGCGCCAGCGACACCTGGTTGCCCTGCAACGCCTGGACCAGCGTCTCCGACAGCGAGTTCACCTGATCCGGCTGGAGCACGTCGAACAGCGGCTCGAAGCCCGACAGCAGCGCCGAGACGTCGAACGACGGTTCGGTGTGCTCGATCGGGATCTCCCCGTCCGGACGCAGCGGCTCGCCCTGGTCCGTGCCCGGGCCGAGCGCGATGTAGCGCTGCCCGATCAGGTTCTGGTAGCGGACCATGGCCTTCGTGGTGGTGGTCAGGTGCTGGCGGGCCTCGATGCGGAAATCCACCCGCGCCCGGTAGCCGTCGGCGAAGTCGATCTTGTCGACCCGGCCGACCCGCACGCCCGCGGCCCGCACGTCGTCGCCGACGCGCAGCCCGAGTACATCCGAGAACACCGCCGAATAGCGCCGCGTGTCCCCGGTCACCGAGCGTTGCAGGGTGGAGTAGATGGTGTAGGTCAGCCCGATCGCGATCACCGCGAAGAGGCTGAAACCGGCCAGTGCTCGCTTGGATTTCACTGTGTCGCACCGCCTTCCGGGACGGTCGTGACGGTTACCGAACCGCCCGCGAGCACCGGGCCGAGCAGCAGCAGCTGGGCCAGGTTGGGCCGTCCGCCGACCACGGCCGCCACGGCGTCCGCGCCGCGCAGCCCCGCCGCGGCGGGCCGGATGCCCGGCGCCGGAACGGGATTCGCGGCCGGAGCGGTGAGGCCCGGGATCGAGGGCAGGCCCGGCAGCGCGGGCAGGCCCGGAATGGCCGGCAGTCCGGCGATACCGGGCAGCGGTGGCGTCCCGGGCGCCGGCACCGCGGGCGTCGGCCGCGGTCCCGCCGCGTCGAGCCACCGGGGCTGCATCAGCGGCGGCAACTGTGGCGTGGGAGCGACCACGGGCACGCTCGGACCGCCGCAGCGCGGGCCGTACAGCTCGCCGTAGTGCGGGCAGTCCTCGGCCGTGTACTGCTGGAACGGTGTGAAGGTGGCGTCCATCGCCCACACCATCTGCCGCCTGGGGCCCCAGCGGAATACGGTTTTCAACCGTTGCAGGGCGATGTTCAGGTTGGCGGCCGTGAACGGGATGGCGTCCGGATCGCGGGCCAGCCCGCCGAACAGGTCGTCGAGCCCGCCGACGAGGAACTTGCCGGCGTCCGGGTTGCGCGCGAACAGTGTGTTGACCGAGTCCACGGTGGTACCGGCGTTCGTCAGCAGCGCGACGAGTTCGGAGCGGCGCTCGGCGAGCGTGCGGGCGGTGGTCACCGAATCCGACAGCACGCCGACCAGTTCGGGGGCAGATTGGCTCAGCGCCGTCGCGGCCTGGCCCAGATCGCCCAGCAGCCCGCCGATCTGCGGAATCTCGTGCACCTGGGTGAGCCAGGCGTCCAGCCGCTCGATGGTCGAGCCGGGCACCCGGGCGCCGGGTTCCAGCGCCGCCGACAGCGTGGCGAGCACGCGGCCGAGCTTCTCGGGCTGAATGTTGTTCAGCACGTTGCGCAGCACGTTGAGTGTGGTCTGGAGCTGGATCGTCGCGGCGCCGGTGTCCTCGGGGATGACCGCCCCCGCGCGCAGCGTGGCGCTCGCCGCGCCGTTGTCGACCAGTTCGATCGCGGTGACGCCGAACAGGTTGTTGGGGATCACCCGCGCCGTGACGTTCGCCGGAATAGTCTCCGCGACACCGGGTTTCAGCGCGATATCGGCGCGCTGCCGTTCCCCCTTCGCGACCATCTCGACGCCGTCGACGGTGCCCACGACCATGCCGCGGAACTTGACGTCGGCCCGCGTGGGCAGGCCGTCGCCGGTACTGGTCAGCACGGCGCCGACCGGAACCTTGTCGGTGAATCGGCCGGTATAGCGCAGCGCCAGCAGGTACAGCAGCGCGGCGAAGACGAGCAGCACGGCGAGCCCCGCCACGGTGAGCTGGCGGGCGGTGGCGCCGCGGCCACTGGGATCGAGTATCACGAGCGCCTCCTAACCGGAAATCCGGAAACCGGGGTCGATGCCCCAAATAGCAAGTGTGAGAAAAAGATTGGCGAACACCATCACGACGATCACCATCTTGATGGCCCGCCCGGCGGCCGTACCCACGCCCTCCGGGCCCCCGGTGGCGACGTAGCCGTAGTAGCACTGGATGAACGTGGCCAGCAGCGTGAACACCACGACCTTCAGCAGCGAAAAGAACACGTCCGGACCCAGCAGGAACTGGAAGAAGTAGTGGTCGTAGGTGCCCGCGGTGGTGCCGCCGAGGAACAGCACGGTCACCTTGGTCATCAGGTAGGCCGTGGCCAGGCCGACGGTGTACAGCGGCACGATCGTCACCGTGGCGGCGAACATCCGGGTGCTGACCAGGTAGGGCAGCGGCCGGATCGCGCACGACTCCAGCGCGTCGATCTCCTCCGAGATGCGCATCGAGCCCAGCTGCGCGGTGAACCGGCACCCCGCCTGAATGGCGAAGGCCAGTGTCGCGAGAATCGGGCCCAGCTCGCGGGTGGTGGCGAAGCCGGAGATGGCGCCGGTGAGCGGGCTCATGGTGAGCAGGTTCAGCGCCGTGAACGACTCCATCCCGACGATGATCCCGCCGAAACTGCACAGCACGAGCACCACGCCGACGGTGCCGCCGCCGACGATCAGCGACCCGTTCCCCCAGCTGACGTCGGCGATCAGCCGGGCCACCTCTTTGCGATAGTGCTTCAGCACGAACGGAATCGCGCCGAGCGCCTGGAAGAAGGTGAGCGCCTGGTGACCGAGCCGCTGGTTGGCCTGCACCGGAACCAGCGCCGCCTGGCCGACGACGCGCAGCGGCCGCGCCGCGGGCGGAATGTAGGAACTGGCCATCTCAGACCACCTTCGCCGGAAAGAGCGTATTGGCCAGCTGGGTGAGAATGATGTTGGTGGCGAACAACATCAGCGCCGAGGTGACCACGGCGGAGTTGACCGAATTGGCCACCCCGGCGGGCCCGCCGCGGGTGTGCAGGCCCACATCGCAGGCGATGACCGCGGTCAGCACCCCGAAGATCGCGGCCTTGGCCAGTGCTATCAGCAGATCGGTGGCGACGGCGAAGGAGGCGAACGAGCCGATGAACGAGCCCGGCGTCCCCGACTGCGCGTACACATTGAACATGTAGGCGGTCGCGAAGCCGACGAAGACCACGAACCCGCACAGCAGCATGCTCACCAGCACCGCCGCGGCCAGGCGCGGCGCCACCAGCCGCCGCACCGGGTCGACGCCCATCACCATCATCGCGTCGATCTCCTCGCGGATGGTGCGGGATCCGAGGTCGGCGGTGATCGCCGAGCCGACCGCGCCCGCGATCATCAAGGCGGACACCAGCGGCGCACCCTGGCGGATGATGCCGAGCCCGGCCACCGCGCCGATGAACGTGGTCGCGCCGACCTGATCGACGAGCGCGCCGACCTGGATGGACACCACGACCGCGATGGGGATCGCGACGAATACCGTCGGCGCCGCGGACACGTTCGCCATGAACGCGCACTGCTTGATGAACTCCTGGTACGGAAACCTGCGCCGCACCAGCGAGACCAAGAGTTGCACGAAGGCAGCGCGCCCGAGCAGCACCTGCCGTCCGAGGGTTTCCAGGGACCGCTGCGGATGGCGCTGCCACAGGCCGGCGGCGATTCCGGTGATCCGCCGCAGCTCACCCTCGTCGTATTCCTGCCAGGGTTCCACCGGTCGCCGTTGTTCCGTGGGCCGAGTCGTCGTCACCGGCACCGATCCTTTCTTCGCATGCCGGTCAGGCCGGCTCGGTCAGCCAGTGCTGTAGCAGCACCAGCAGTCCGCCCAGGACCGCGGCGCCGGCCACGAGCACGGACAGCACGGCGACCCAGAGGCCCACGCGCAGAACAGGATTCACTTCCGTCCGGCCACCGAGGATCTTGACGCCGAGCACCAGGATGTCGATGAGCCACACCAGCGCCATCATCAGGTCATGCACACATTCGAGAAGGTGAGCACCGGCCAGCACACGATGGACCCGAGGAACGAGATCACGACGTCGATGCCGTGCAGTTGTTTCAGGTGCGAGGTGTGCGTGAGGGTCCAGACGACTCCGACGATCCCGTACGGGATGCCGAGGATGATCAGCGTGCCGAGGAACTCCGAGACCTTCATCTCGTAGCTGAGCAGCCGATCCAGGCGTTTGAGCATGGTGGCTTGGTCCTTTCGCGTACCAGCGCCACCGCCCCCGTGCGGGACAGCAGTGGCCGCGGCTGAGTATGTTACTGATGATTCTCAAATATGGATACGTTTTTCCGGAAACCCGGAAACATCAGCTGGTCAGCCAACAACTTAACCGTCCGGTACGGCATGGAGAGGGGGAAGTTATCGAGAGTTCTTATCGAACAGGTTCACTTAGAACAGAATCGCCAGTAACATACGAGTGTGCCGGACAGCCCGGCGGGAGGGAAGAACTGGTATGACCGCGGCAACGCAGCTCTCGGTCCCGCTGACCACCGAGCGGACCCGCATCCCTATCCCGGCCGTCCACCGGCCGGAGACCAAGCGGCCCCCGCGGCTACAGGATGCGCTCGACTTCTGGCAGTTCTCGGGCGCCGCGGCGAATGTGGCCATGCAGATGGCGCGGCCGGGAGTGGGACACGGGGTCGCCGATTCCAAGGTCGAATCCGGTGCGCTGCTGGTGCATCCGTGGAAACGGCTGCGAACCACGGCGTCGTATCTGGCCGTGGCGATCCTGGGCAGCGATGCGGAGAAGACGGCGTTCCGCGAGGCGGTCAACGTCGCGCACCGGCAGGTGCACTCCGAGCCGGGCGCCGCGGTGCGGTACAACGCCTTCGATCGCGATCTGCAGATGTGGGTGGCGGCCTGCCTCTACATCGGCTTCGAGGACTCCTACCAGCTGTTGCACGGGAAGATGAGTCCGTCGCAGGCCGAGGACTTCTATCAGACCTCCGCCACGCTCGGCACCACGCTGCAGGTGCGCGAGGAGATGTGGCCGCCCACCCGCGCGGCGTTCGACGACTACTGGAACGCGGCGTGCGAGCAGATCGTCATCGATGAGAAGGTGCACGCCTACCTCGACGACCTGCTGCATCTGCGGATGATCCACTGGTACATGCGGATCTTCTTCGGCGGGCTGCTGCGGTTCCTCACCGCGGGCTACCTGCCGCCGTATTTCCGCGAGCAGATGGGCATCGAGTGGTCGGCGGCCGATCAGCGCCGGTTCGAGCATCTGTTCCTGTTCGTCGGCTTCGTCAATCGCTTCATTCCCAAGTTCATTCGCTTCTTCGGCACCAAGACGATGATGCGAGACGTGCGGCGGCGACTGCGCAAGCGGCGGGAGCTGATCTGACCGAGTCCCGGCGGTGGCGTGATCGCCGTCTGGGTCAGTTACGGTTGCGTCACGCGAGAAGTGCTGTGCGAGTTGGCATCCCGGACCGAGGTGTCCGTAATGTCCGTATTGAACGGGCGTTGGTCACCGTTCGGTACTCCTACTGGTCACGGGGAGTATCGAAATCGCATCGGTTCGGACCGAGAACCTGGTTGCGCGCCGGATTCGAGCCGTAGGCTCTGCGAGTCCCACACCCTCACAGCCCGAACGGAGTACGGATGCGCAAGGTGGACCTGGAACGCACCATCCAGGCGCCGGTTGCCGACGTGTTCGACTGGCTCACCGATGCGACGAACTTCCAGCGCGTACCCCTGGTGCGACGGGTCACCCTGGTGCGACCCGGAAATGTCGCCGAACACGGCGTCGGCGCGGTCCGGCTGGTGGTGACGCCGCTGCTGCGGCTCTCGGAGGAGATCGTCGAATACGATCCGCCCCGGCTGATGCGGTACCGGATACTGAATTCGTTCCCGCCGTTGCGATCTCAGGACGGTGTACTGCGGTTCGATCCGGTCGAGGGCGGGACCAGGGTGCGGTGGCATGCCCAATTCGAGGTCGCCGCACCGTTTTTCGCTGATATGTACACCGTCGGCCTGGCGCCGCTGGTGGTGCTCGGCATCCACTCGGTGCTGTCCACGGCCGAACGCGAACTGCGTCGCTGACCTCGGCCCGCGCCGGAACTCACGCCAGCGCGGCCGTGGCCATCCGGCGCAGGATGGGACGGGCCCGCGTGGCCAGGGCCGCGGAGGCGCTGTGCGGCGTCGAGTTGATCAGCCCGAATACGGCGTGCGCCTGGACGCGGGCGGTCGGCTCGGGCAACTCCGGATGCAACCGGCACAGGACGGAAACCCAGAGTTCGACGTACTGACGCTGGGTGCGGCGCACCTGGCGGCGGGCCGCCTCGGGCAGATTCTCCAGATCGCGGTCCTGGATGCGGATCAGATCCGGCTCGCCCAGGGCGAAATCGAGATGGAAGTCGATCAGGCGCGACAGTGCCTCGCGCGGTGAATCGAACTGTGCGACAACGGCTTCGCCGCCCGCCAGCAATCGCTGGCTGACCCCGACCAGCAACTCCACCAGCAGGGCCTCCTTGCTGGGGAAGTGGCGATACACCGCCGGGCCGCTGATGCCGGCCGCCGCGCCCAGGTCGTCGAGCCGGACGCCGGGGAAGCCGCGGTCCGCGATCAGCCGCGCTCCCGCTTCCAGCAACTGCTGTCTCCGCTGCGCCTTCAACTGCTCGCGACGCGTGGGCGCGCTGGCATCACTGCTGGTCATCGCGCCTCCATTTGGCCGGTATGGACAGCTCGGTTAATGAAGGTTATCTTAAATTCCAGTTATTGGCGATTAACCAATCGGGCAGGATGGCGTGATGACGGTTACGCAGGACGGGGTGCGCTCGGCCGAGACCGGCAACCGCGCCGCGCATCTGGCGCTGGTGGACGATCTGCGTGCGCGCCTGGCGGCGAACGCGTTCGGCGGCCCGGCCAAGGCCCGCGAGCGGCACGTGGCCCGCGGCAAGCTGCTGCCGCGCGAGCGGGTCGGTCAGCTGCTCGACCAGGGCAGCCCGTTTCTGGAGCTGTCGCCGCTGGCCGCCACGGGCATGTACGACGACGACTGTCCGGGCGCGGGCATCATCACCGGCATCGGGCGGGTCTCGGGACGCGAATGCGTGATCGTCGCCAACGACGCCACCGTCAAGGGCGGCACCTACTACCCGATGACGGTGAAGAAGCACCTGCGTGCCCAGGAGGTGGCGCTGCAGAACCACCTGCCGTGCCTCTATCTGGTCGATTCCGGCGGCGCGTTCCTGCCCCGCCAGGACGAGGTGTTCCCGGACCGCGAGCACTTCGGCCGCATCTTCTACAACCAGGCGACCATGAGCGCCGCCGGCATCCCGCAGATCGCGGCCGTGCTCGGCTCCTGCACCGCGGGCGGCGCGTACGTCCCGGCGATGAGCGACGAGGCGGTGATCGTGCGCAACCAGGGCACGATCTTCCTCGGCGGCCCGCCGCTGGTGAAGGCCGCGACCGGTGAGGTGGTCACCGCCGAGGAACTCGGCGGCGGCGAATTGCATTCCCGGATCTCGGGTGTCACCGACCATCTCGCCGACAACGACCAGGACGCGCTGCGCATCGTGCGCCGGATCGTGAGCACCCTCGGACCCAAGGCGCCGCGGCCGTGGGACGTGGCGCCGCCGGTGGAACCCGTTGCGCCGCAGACGGATCTCTACGATGTGGTGCCGGTCGACCTGCGCACGCCCTACGACGTGCGCGAGGTGATCGCCCGGGTGGTCGACGGCGGCGAGTTCGCCGAGTTCAAGGCCGAGTACGGGCGCACGCTGGTCACCGGGTTCGCGCGCATCCACGGTCATCCGGTGGGCATCGTGGCCAACAACGGCGTGCTGTTCGGCGAATCCGCGGTCAAGGGAGCGCATTTCATCGAGCTGTGCGACAAGCGGTCGGTTCCGCTGCTGTTCCTGCAGAACATCACGGGCTTCATGGTCGGTCGCGACTACGAGGCGGGCGGCATCGCCAAACACGGCGCGAAGATGGTGACCGCGGTCGCCTGCGCCCGCGTGCCGAAGCTGACGGTGGTGATCGGCGGCTCCTACGGCGCGGGCAACTACTCGATGTGCGGGCGCGCGTATTCGCCGCGCTTCCTGTGGATGTGGCCGAATGCGCGGATCTCGGTCATGGGCGGCGAGCAGGCCGCCTCGGTGCTGGCCACCGTCCGCGGCGATCAGCTCGGCGAGGCCTGGAGCGCCGCGGATCAGGAGGCGTTCAAGGCGCCCATCCGCGAGCAGTACGAGTTGCAGGGCAATCCGTACTACTCCACCGCACGGTTGTGGGACGACGGCGTGATCGACCCGGCCGACACCAGAACCGTACTGGGACTTGCCCTCTCGGTGTGCGCACAGGCGCCGCTCGAGCCCGTTTCCTACGGCGTCTTCCGGATGTGATGATGATGCTGAACAACGTTCCGGTGCCGTTCGACACGGTGCTGGTCGCCAACCGCGGCGAGATCGCGGTCCGGGTGATCCGGACCCTGCGCGCCATGGGAATTCGGTCGGTCGCGGTCTACAGCGACGCCGACGCCGACGCCCGCCACGTGCACGAGGCCGATACCGCGGTGCGGCTGGGCCCGGCGCCGGCGCGGGAGAGCTACCTGGATATCGATCGCGTGGTCGACGCCGCCGTGCGCACGGGGGCACAGGCGGTTCATCCCGGATACGGCTTCCTGTCGGAGAATTCGCGGTTCGCGGCGGCGCTGGCACGAGCGGGCCTGGTGTTCCTGGGCCCGCCCACCCGCGCCATCGAGATCATGGGCGACAAGATCGCGGCCAAGAACGCGGTCGCCGACTTCGGCGTGCCGGTGGTGCCCGGCATCGCCCGGCCGGGCCTCACCGACGCCGAATTGATCGACGCGGCAACCGATATCGGATATCCGGTACTGGTGAAGCCGTCCGCGGGCGGTGGCGGTAAGGGCATGCGCCTGGTGCACGAGCCGGGGCAGCTGCCCGAGGCGCTACGCAGCGCCCGCCGCGAGGCAGCGGCGTCCTTCGGCGACGACACCCTGTTCCTGGAGCGGTTCGTCACGCGTCCCCGCCACATCGAGGTACAGATTCTGGCCGACCGGTACGGCCAGGTGCTGCACCTCGGCGAACGGGAATGCAGCCTGCAGCGCCGGCACCAGAAGGTGATCGAGGAGGCGCCGTCGCCGCTGCTGGACGCCGAGACCAGGGCGCGCATCGGCGCGGCCGCGTGCAATACCGCGCGCAGTGTCGACTACGTGGGCGCGGGCACGGTCGAGTTCATCGTGTCCGCCGACCGCCCCGACGAGTTCTTCTTCATGGAGATGAACACCCGGCTGCAGGTCGAGCACCCGGTCACCGAGATGATCACCGGTGTCGATCTGGTCGAATGCCAGGTGCGCGTGGCGGCTGGGCAGAAGCTCGCGGTCGCGCAGGAGGACGTCCGGATGTCGGGTCACGCCGTCGAGGCGCGCGTCTACGCCGAGGACCCGGGCCGCGACTTCCTGCCCACCGGCGGCACGGTGCTGGCCCTGGCGGAGCCGGAAGGCACCGGCGTGCGGGTGGATTCGGGCCTGCGGGTGGGCACCTCGGTCGGCAGCGATTACGACCCCATGCTGTCGAAGGTGATCGCCTACGCGCCGAACCGCGCCGAGGCGTTGGCCGGGCTCGACCGCGCCCTGGCCGACACGCTCGTGCTGGGCGTACGGACGAACACCGACTTCCTGCGCTTCCTGCTCGCCGACGCCGATGTGCTCGCGGGACGGCTGGACACCGGCCTGCTGGACCGGCGGGCGGCGGACTTCCGGCCCGCCCCGGTCTCCGACGAACAGTTCGTCGCCGCGGCCGCGCTGCGCTGGCTGCGGACCTGGCCCGGCGCCCCCGGCGACCCGTGGGAACTCCCGAGCGGCTGGCGAATGGGTGTGCCCGCGCCGACCGCCATCCGGTTGACCGGCGGCGACCGCACCGCGCACGTGTACCTGACCGGCGTCCCGGCCGCGGCCGAGGTCCGGGTGGAAGACGGCGAAACTCGTTCTCTCGCCGCCGTTCTCGACGGCGACGTGCTCACCCTGACCCTCGACGGCGTGCGCCGCCGCGTCCGGGTGGCCGAACACGACGGTCAGCTGTGGGTGGCCGACTCCGGCGGCACCGCGACGCTGCGCGAACTGGCCGAGGCCGATCCGCGGGCCGACGCCGCGCAGGTGGGCGACGCCGAGATACGCAGTCCGATGCCGGGCACGGTGATCGCGGTTCCGGCCACGGCCGGTGCGGTGGTACCGGCGGGCGCGCCGGTCGTGGTCGTCGAGGCCATGAAGATGGAGCACACCCTCACCGCCCCGATCGCGGGAACCGTTGAGCTGCTGGTGGATTCGGGCCGTCAGGTCCAGGTGGACCAGGTGCTGGCCCGCATCGTCCCCGCCGCCGACCCCGAACACAACGAATCGCCGACCGCTGAACCAGAGGAACACCGCGCATGACCGACTTCCTGTCCACCGGCACCCTGCCCGACGAATACCGGGACCTCGCGCTGACCGTCCGGGAGTTCGCGCGCCAGGTGGTCGCCCCGGTCGCCGCGAAACACGATGCGGAGCACAGCTTTCCGTACGAGGTGGTGGCCGGCATGGCGGAGATGGGCCTGTTCGGCCTGCCGTTCCCGGAGGAGTACGGCGGCATGGGCGGCGACTACTTCGCGCTGTGCCTGGCGCTGGAGGAGCTCGGCAAGGTCGACCAGAGCGTGGCGATCACCCTGGAGGCCGGCGTCTCGCTGGGCGCCATGCCGATCTACCGCTTCGGCAACGACAAGCAGAAGCAGGAGTGGTTGCCGCAGTTGACCTCCGGCCGTGCGCTGGCGGGCTTCGGGCTCACCGAGCCGGGCGCGGGCAGTGACGCGGGCGGCACCCGGACCACCGCCGTGCTCGACGGTGACGACTGGATCATCAACGGCAGCAAGCAGTTCATCACCAACTCCGGTACCGACATCACCCGCCTGGTGACCGTGACCGCGGTGACCGGGGAGGCGGGCGGCCGGAAGGAGATCTCCACCATCCTGGTGCCGGCCGGTACGCCGGGCTTCGTCGCCGAACCCGCCTACAACAAGGTCGGCTGGAACGCCTCGGACACCCATCCGCTCAGCTTCTCCGATGTCCGTGTGCCGCAGGAGAATCTGCTCGGCGAGCGCGGCCGCGGGTACGCCAACTTCTTGCGCATCCTCGACGAGGGCCGCATCGCCATCGCCGCGCTCGCGGTCGGCGCGGCGCAGGGCTGCGTGGACGAGAGCGTCCGCTACGCGCACGAGCGCGACGCGTTCGGGCAGGCGATCGGGCGCAACCAGGCCATCGCCTTCAAGATCGCGCGCATGGAGGCGCGGGCGCACGCCGCCCGTGCCGCCTACTACGACGCGGCCGCGCTGATGCTGGCGGGCAAACCGTTCAAGAAGCAGGCCGCGATCGCGAAACTCGTCGCCAGCGAGGCCGCGATGGACAATGCCCGCGACGCCACTCAGGTATTCGGCGGCTACGGCTTCATGAACGAATATGCTGTGGCCCGGCACTACCGCGACAGCAAGATTCTGGAAATCGGCGAGGGCACCACGGAGGTGCAGCTCATGCTGATCGGACGGGAGCTGGGATTGTGAGCGAGCAATTGCGCCGGGTGGTGCAGCGCGGGCTGTGGTTCGAGGAATTCGACACCGATGTGCTGTACGAGCACCGGCCCGGCCGCACCATCACCGAGGCCGACAACGTGCTGTTCACGGCCGTCACCATGAATACTCAAGCGCTGCATCTCGACGCGGCCTTCGCCGAGGCGCAGCCGCCCTTCCATCAGCGGCTGGTGAATTCCATGTTCACGCTGTCCACCCTGGTCGGGTTGTCGATCACGCAACTGACCCAGGGCACCATCGTCGCGAATCTCGGTTTCTCCGATATCGCGTTCCCCAAGCCGCTGTTCCACGGCGACACCCTGTACGCGGAGACCGTGGTCACCGAGAAGCGGGAATCCAAGAGCCGGCCGGGGGAGGGCATCGTGACCTTCGCGCACACCGGCCGCAACCAGCACGGCGACGTGGTGGCGACGGCGTTCCGGAAGACCCTGGTCCGCAAGAAGCCGGACTGACGAGCGGAAGGCACGCAGATGACGTGGGAGATGCCCGGCCCGGCATGGCTGTTCTGCCCGGCGGATCGTCCGGAACGCTACGAAAAGGCCGCCGCGGCAGCCGATGTGGTCATTCTGGACCTGGAAGACGGTGTGGCGCCGGGCGACAAGGCGGCGGCCCGGCAGGCGCTCGTCGATACGCCGCTGGACCCCGAGCGCACGGTGGTGCGGGTGAACGCGTACGGCACCGAGGAGCACACCCGCGATCTGAAGGCCCTGGCGGGCACCCGCTATCGACGCCTCATGCTGCCCAAATGCGAAGCGGTGGAACAGATCGCGAGCCTGACCGAGTGTGAGGTGATCGCGCTCGTGGAGTCGCCGATGGGGGCGCTGCGGATCGGCGACGCCATGCACGTCGACAACGCGATCGGGGTGATGTGGGGCGCCGAGGATCTGGTGGCGGCGCTGGGCGGCAATGCCAGCCGCCATGCCGACAACAGCTACCGGGACGTGGCGCGACACGTGCGCTCCACGAGCCTGCTCGCCGCGAAGGCGTACGGCAAGTTCGCCCTGGACTCGGTGTATCTCGACATCCGCGATCTGGACGGACTGCGCGCGGAATCCGACGATGCGGTGGCCGTGGGTTTCGACGCCAAGGTGGCCATCCACCCCGGGCAGCTGCCCGTCATTCGTGCGGCCTACGCGCCCGCGCCGGACGAATTGGCTTGGGCGCGAAGAGTACTCGCGGAGGTTCCGAAGAACCGGGGCGTGTTCGCGTTCGAGGGACGCATGGTGGACGGTCCGGTCGTCCTGCACGCCGAACGCATCGTGTATCGCGCCGAGCGCACCGGGTCCGGGGACTGACGTGCTGGACGGGCCGACAGGGTCGTAGGAGGATCGGATCGTGGTGGAACCGCAGTGGGTACCGAGCGAGCAGGACGTCGCGGGCGCGCGGGTGACGGACTTCGCTCGGTTCGCAGGCGAGCGAACGGGCCGGGAGTTCCCCGACTACCGCACGCTGTGGCAGTGGTCGGTGGCCGATCTGCCCGGATTCTGGTCGGCGCTGTGGGCGTACTTCGATCTCGGTGAGCCGCCCGAGCAGGTGCTCGCCGATGCGGAGATGCCGGGGGCGCGGTGGTTCCCGGGCACCCGGCTGAACTATGTCGACCAGGTGGTGCGGCAGGCGCGCACGGATCGGCCCGCGATCGTGTACGCCGGGGAGGACGGGTCGCTGACCGAGGTCTCCTGGGCCGAATTGCTCGGCCGCACGGCGGCTTTCGCCGGTGTGCTCCGTGCGCAGGGCGTGGCGCCCGGTGATCGGGTCGTCGGCTACCTGCCCAACATCCCCGAGGCCGTGATCGCGTTCCTGGCCACGGCGGCGCTCGGGGCCGTCTGGAGCGCCTGCGGGCAGGACTATTCCGCGAAGGCGGCGCTGGACCGGCTCGGCCAGCTCGAGCCCGTCGTGCTGGTGACCGCCGACGGATATCACTACGGCGGGAAGGTCTTCGACAAGACCGACGAGATCGCCGACCTGCGCGCCGGACTGCCGACACTGCGGGAGACGGTGGTGGTGTCACGACTCGGTCGCGAGGTGCCGAACTCGTCGGACTGGGCGCGGATCACCGAGCCGGTGGCGACCGAGATCGACACGGGCCAGGTCGATTTCGATCATCCGCTGTGGATTCTGTACTCCTCCGGGACCACCGGGCTGCCGAAGGGCATCGTGCACGGCCACGGCGGCGTGCTGCTCGAACACCTGAAAGCCGTTGCGCTGCAGTCCGATATCGGCCGCGACGACACCTTCTTCTGGTACACCAGCCCGAGCTGGATGATGTGGAACTTCCAGGTCGCGGGGCTGCTGGTCGGCGCCACCATCGTCTGTTACGACGGCAGCCCCGGCCATCCCACTCCGGATGCGCTGTGGGACATCGCCGCTCGCACCCGGACCACCGTGCTGGGCAGCAGTCCGGGGTACGTACTGTCCTGTATCAAGGCCGGTGTGTCGCCGAAGGCGGACCACGACCTGTCGCCGCTGCGGACCGTGGGCATCACGGGGGCCTCGCTGCCGCCGTCGTCGTCACTGTGGTTGCGGGACAATGTCGGTGAGCGGGTGCAGGTCGCCTCGATCAGCGGTGGGACCGATGTGGTGTCGGCGTTCCTCGGCGGCGTGCGGACGGTTCCGGTGTGGCCGGGGGAACTGTCGGTCCCGTTCCTGGGCGCCGCCGTCGACGCCTGGGACCCGACGGGGCACCCGATCCGCGGGGAGGTCGGTGAACTGGTCATCACCGAGCCCATGCCGTCGATGCCCGTGAAGTTCTGGCAGGACCCGGACGGATCCCGTTATCGCGGTGCGTATTTCGAGATGTTTCCGGGTGTGTGGCGACACGGCGACTGGATCACCGTGACCGAGCGCGACAGCATCGTCGTGCACGGACGTTCGGATTCGACGTTGAACCGGCACGGCATCCGGATGGGCTCGGCCGACATCTACCAGGCCGTGGAGCGTCTTCCGGAGATCGCCGAGGCCCTGGTGATCGGCGCGGAACAGCCGGACGGCGGCTACTGGATGCCGCTGTTCGTGGTGCTCGCCGCGGGCGCCGAGCTGACCGACGACCTGAAACAGCGCATCGCCGAGGTGATCCGCACCGAGGTCTCACGCCGCCACGTGCCGGACGAGATCATCCTCGCCCCCGGCATCCCGCACACCCGCACCGGCAAGAAGCTCGAGGTGCCCATCAAACGCCTGTTCCAGGGCGCCGACCCGGCGCGCGTGGTGGAACGGACCGCCGTCGACAATCCGGACCTGCTGGACTGGTACGCCGCGCTGCGGCCGTCGCAGCGGTAACCGCGCATAAGCTGACGGGTGTGCACCGCTCGCCGCTGACCCCCGTCTTCGCCGCGCTGCAACTCGGGCTGCACGCGCTGATGGTGGCGCTGTGCGCGGTCGTGGTCGGACGGGCGCTGGTGCCGGGGGTGGGGCATCGGTGGGGTGTGGTCGCCCTGACGGTGCTGTTTCTGGTGGTGTACTTCGCCGGGGCGGCATTGCGGGGCAGGCCCGTGGCGGCGCGGGTGTGGCTGGGTCTGCTCACCGTGCTGTGGCTGGGGCTGGTGGCCGTCGCACCGGACGCGGTGTATCTCGTGTTCGGGATGTTCTTCCTGTATCTGCATCTGCTGCCGCGAGTATGGGGTGCGGCGGCGGTCGCGGCGGCCACCGCGGCGGCCGTGGTCGGGTTCGCGCTGCACAAGGGCTGGACGATCGGCGGTGTGGTGGGTCCGCTGCTCGGTGCGCTGGTCGCCGTCGCGATCGGGCTGGGTTATCAGGCGCTGTTCCGGGAGGCGGCCGACCGGCAGCGGCTCATCGACGAATTGCTCGCCGCCCGAGCCACACTGGCCGAACAGGAACGCACGGCCGGCAAGCTGGCCGAGCGGCAGCGGCTGGCGCAGGAGATCCACGACACCGTGGCGCAGGGGCTGTCCAGCATTCAGCTGCTGCTGCACGCCGCCGAGCGTTCCGGACCGGAACACCCTGGCCTGCAACAGATCCGGATGGCCCGCGAGACGGCGGCCGACAACCTCGCCGAGACCCGGCAGCTCATCGCCGAACTCACCCCCGCCGCGCTGGAGGGGCAATCGCTGACCGAAGCGCTGGACCGGATCGCGCAGCGCGCGAGCACACCGGGATTGGCGACGCAGCTGCTGGTGGAGGGCGCTCCCGAGCGATTGCCGATGCCGATCGAGGCGGCGCTGGTCCGGGTGGCGCAGGGGGCGGTGTCCAATGTGATCCGGCACGCGGCGGCGAGCCGGATGCGGATCACGCTGACCTACGCCGACGACGCCGTGCATCTCGACGTGGTCGACGACGGAACAGGTATCGACCCAACGGTTTTCGCGCGCGGTACGTTCGGTATGGATGCCATGCGCAGCCGTGTCGAACAGCAGGGCGGGAGCATGAACGTGGAGTCCGAACCCGGCCACACCGCCGTCACGGTCTCGTTCCCGCTCGAGGATGCGTCGTGATCCGCCTGCTGCTCGCCGACGATCACGCGATCGTCCGCGCCGGGTTACGCGCGCTGCTGGACTCGGCTGCGGACATCACTGTGGTGGCCGAGGCCGCCACCGCGGAGGAGACCGTAGCCTGCTGTGCCGCAACGGAAGTCGACCTGGTGCTGATGGATCTTCGCTTCGGCCGGGGTAAGTCGGGTGTGGACGCCACCCGTGCGCTGCGGGCCGCGCCCGCGCCGCCGAATGTTCTGGTGGTCACCAACTACGACACCGACGCCGACATCCTCGGCGCCATCGAGGCCGGCGCCTGCGGCTACATCCTCAAGGACACGCCGCCCGCCGAACTGCTGGCCGCCGTGCGCGGGGCCGCCGCGGGGGAGAGCGTGCTGTCCCCGTCGGTGGCGTCGCGCCTGATGACCCGGGTCCGCACACCGGATACCACGCTGAGTCCCCGGGAGATCGAGGTGCTGCGGCTGGTCGCCGACGGCCACTCCAATCGCGAGATCGGCAAGCGGCTGTTCCTCAGTGAGACGACCGTGAAATCCCATCTGGTGCATATCTATTCGAAGCTGGGGGTGAAATCGCGGACCTCGGCCGTGGCGCGGGCGCGAGAACGCGGGGCGATCTGAGGAGTGCCGGTTCCACGAATCCGCCGGGTGGCGGTCGTACGCTGGCGGCATGGCCTCTATCACCGATCCTCGCGTGCGTGAGTTCCTGTCGCACGGTACGCGCACCGGCAAGCTCGCGTTCGTGGCCACCGACGGCCGGCCGGTCATCAATCCCGTCTGGTTCATCCTCGAAGGCGACGAACTCGTGTTCAACACCGGTAAGGGCACCGCCAAGGGCCGGGCGATCCTGCGGGACCCGCGCCTGGCCCTGTGCGTCGATCTGGAGGAGCCGCCGTTCGGCTACCTGCAGGTGCAGGGCATCGCCGAGGTCTCCGAAGATCCCGGCGAGCTGGTCCGCACGGCCACCGCCATCGCCGCCCGGTACATGGGCCCCGACCGGGCCGAGGAATTCGGCCAGCGCAACGGCGTGCCCGGTGAACTGGTCGTGCGCCTGCGTCCCGCCAAGATCCTCGGCGGATTCGACATGACCGGCTAGGTGGCCTCCGCGGTCCCGCTCGCCCCGACCTAGACTCGCCGCATGACCGTGCACTTCATCGGGGCCGGGCCGGGGGCGGCGGATCTGTTGACCGTGCGGGCGGTGCGGCTGTTGGGGAAGGCCGCGGTGTGTCTGTACGCGGGGACCTATCTGGATCCCGAGGTGCTGGGGCACTGTGCGCCGGGGGCCGAGATGATCGACACACAGGGCCTCGATCTCGACCAGATCGTGGGGCATTGTGTGCGAGCACACGGCGAGGGCAAGGATGTGGCGCGGTTGTGCTCCGGTGACCCGTCGATATATTCGGCGCTGGCCGAGCAGACTCGGCGGCTGGACGCGCACGGCGTTCCGTGGGATGTCACGCCGGGCGTGCCCGCTTACGCTGCCGCCGCCGCGTTGCTCGGTACCGAATTGACGGTGCCGGAGCTGGTGCAGTCGGTGGTGCTCACCCGTACCCAGGCCCGATCGACGGCCATGCCCGCCTCGGAGTCGCTGGCGAATTTCGCCCGCACCCGGGCCACCTTGGCCCTGCACCTGGCCGTGACGCGGATCCGCCCGCTCGCCGCCGAACTGACCGCCGACTACGGCGCGGACTGTCCGGTCGCGGTGGTCTATCGCGCCGCCCAGCCCGATCAGCTCGTGCTGCGCGGGACCCTCACCGACATCGCCGATCAGGTGGAGGCGGCCGGTCTGCGGCAGGCCGCGATCATCCTGGTGGGTCGTGCGCTGGCCGAGCCGGAGCGGTGCGCCCAGTCCCATCTCTACGACCCGGCGCGGGATCGGCGGCACCTACCGCGGACCGCCGCCGGAGGGGTCTCCCAGCCCTGAGAACCCCCGTCAACCGGGCATTCGGCGGGGGAGGGGCGGGTGCGGTAGATTGCTTCCCTTGCCCAACTCCCGTGATGCCCAACGGCTATGAACCTTTTTGGTCAGGTAGCCGGAGTGGGCGGTAGATTGGTTCGGTGGTCAGCAGTGAGGTTCAGCGCGGGGACGATCCGAGTCCGGTGGGTGTGGTCAGGCCCATGTAACAAGATCGGGCCGGCCAACGGATACGTCCAATGAACATTTTTGTCTGATTGAGATTTCGAATCGAGCCCCGACCGTCGGACGTCACGCTGAAAAAGGTGAACGTCGGCGTCGGTGTGCCATCGAGGAGCGCTGCACGGTGTTCCGGAAGTGAGGTTTAGGGTTGGACCGGCTGGATTTCGGCGGCAACGGCGAAGCTGGCAGCGAGGTGACGCCCACGCCGGTTTCGGGGGACGAGCTCTTTCCCCTCTCGCCGGCGCAGCTCGGTATCTGGTATGCCCAGCATCTGGATCCGCAGGTGCCGATCAACATCGCCCAGTACGTCGACCTGCGGGGCGATCTCGATCGTGAGATCCTGCGGCGAGCGTGCATCGACTCCTCGAACGAACTCGATTCGGGCTTCATGTGCCTCGCCGAGCGCGACGGCGAGCCGATGCAGTACATCGACCCGACCATCCCGGACCGGGACGAGATCGTCTATGTCGACCTGCGCGGCGAGGACGACCCCGAGGCGGTCGCGCACGAGTGGATGCGCGCCGAGTACAGCCGTCCGCTGAACCTGCTGACCGACCGCCTGATCCGGCTCGCCGTCCTGCAACTGGGCGACGACCACTGGTTCTGGTACCTCCGGGCGCACCACATCGTGCTCGACGGCTTCAGCGCCATGAACTACCTGAACCGCGCGTGCGAGCTGTACACGGCGTATCTGAACGACGTCGAGCCCAAGCCGTACCGGCCGACCAAGCTGCGCAAGCTGGTCGAATCGGAATTCGAGTACCGCGAGAGCACTCGCTTCCAGGCCGACCGCGAGCACTGGGCCCAGCGGGTCGAGGGGCTCGAGGAGGGTTCCAGCCTGGTCGGCCGTTCGGCGGCCCCCGCCCCGGTCAACGGGGTGGCCAGCGCGGCGCTGACGCCGGAGCAGACCGAGCTGCTGGACGCGGCCGTGCAGCGGCACGACTCGTCCCCGGCGGCACTGCTGATCGCGGGCTTCGCGGCCTACCTGGCGCAGTGGACGAGCAGCGAAGAGGTGATCCTGAGCCTGCCCGTGACCGCGCGCACCACCGCGATCATGCGGCGCTCGGGCGGCGTCTCCTCCAACATCGTCCCGCTGCGGCTGCCGGTCGGTTACCGGACGACCCTCGCCGATCTGCTGAAGTCGGTGATTGTCGAGGTGTCCGGCGCCCTGCGGCACCAGCGCTACCGCCACGAGGACATCCGGCGCGACAGCGCGGGCGGCGAGGCGGTCACCAAGGAGTTCTTCGGTCCCTGGGTCAACATCATGTTGTTCCAGGACGAGGTGGCGCTGGGCCCCGTGGTCGGTCACATGCACGTGCTGTCGACCGGTTCCATCGAAGACCTGGGCGTCAATTTCTATCAGTCGATGGGCGGCACCGTCTCGCACATCGACTTCGAGACCAACCCGAACCTCTACACCGAAGACGAAGCGCACCGGCATCATTCGCGCTTCCTCGAGTTCTTCGACCGATTCCTGGCGGCCGACGCCGACCAGGTGCTGTGGGAACTCCCGATCACCACCGAGTCCGAGCTGGACCGCACCCTCGCGGCGTGGAACGACTCCGATCACGAGGTGCCCGACACGACCCTGGCCGCCCTGGTGGCCGACGGCGTCGCCGTGCGCCCGGACGCCGTCGCGCTCGACTACGAGGGTGACGAGCTGACCTACGCCGAATTCGGGGCGCGGGTCAACCGGCTGGCCCGAGCCTTGATCGCCGCCGGTGTCGGACCGGAATCTCTTGTCGCACTGGGTATGCGGCGCTCCCTGGACCTCGTGATCGGCATGCACGCGGTGCTGCAGGCCGGTGGCGCGTACGTGCCGATCGACCCGGACCATCCGGCCGAACGCACCGCCTACATTCTCGAATCGGCCACTCCCGTCTGCGTTCTTACCGTGTCGGGCGACGAGGTGGAGCTGCCGGAGTCGGTGCGGCGGGTGGAGATCGACACCCTGGATACCGCGGGCTTGTCCGACGCCCCGATCACCGACGCCGACCGTGTCGCGCCGCTGCTACCCGGCAACACCGCCTACGTCATCTACACCTCCGGCTCCACCGGACGGCCGAAGGGCGTGGCGGTCACCCACCGCGCCATCGTCAACCAGCAGCTGTGGATGCTCGACGCGTACCGGCTGACCGGCGACGACGTCTACCTGCAGAAGACCGCGACCACCTTCGACGTATCGCTGTGGGGCTACTTCCTGCCGCTGCTGGTCGGCGCGAAACTGGTGATCGCGACGCCGGACGGGCACCGCGACCCGGTCTACGTCGCCGAGACCATCGCCCGCCACGGCGTGACCGTGACCGACTTCGTGCCGTCCATGCTGACGGTGTTCGTCTCGCACGCCACGCCCGACCAGATCGCCTCGCTGCGCGCCGTTTTCGTCATCGGTGAGGCGCTGCCGCCGGAGACCGCCGCGGGCCTGCGGGCGATCAGTTCGGCCGGTCTGCACAACTTGTACGGGCCGACCGAGGCCGCGGTCTCGGTGACCTATTGGGAGGCAACCGAATCCGACACCACGACGGTGCCGATCGGTGTTCCCGAATGGAATGTCGAAGCCTTCGTGCTGGATTCGCGACTGCGGCCGGCCGCGATCGGCGCCCCGGGCGAGTTGTATCTGGCGGGGCGTCAGCTGGCCCGTGGTTATCTCGGGCGTCCCGACCTGACCTCGGATCGGTTCGTCGCCAATCCGTTCGGGGACGGCGAACGGCTGTACCGCACGGGTGACCTGGTGCGGTGGACGACGCGGGGCGTACTGGAGTACATCGGGCGCACCGACTTCCAGGTCAAGTTCCGTGGACAGCGGATCGAGCTGGGTGAGATCGAGACCGACCTGCTGGCCCATCCGGCTGTCGGTCAGGCCGTGGTGCTGGTTACCGACACCGCCACCGGACAGCAGCTCGTCGCGTATGTCGTTGCCGTGCCGGGGGTTTCGGTCGATCCGGCCGAGTTGACCCGGTTCGTCGCGGAGAAGCTGCCCGCCTACATGGTGCCCGCGTCGATCATGGTGCTGGACGCGCTGCCGCTCAACACTTCCGGCAAGCTGGACCGCAAGGCCCTGCCGGAACCGGTGTTCAGCGCCGACGCCGCCGGGTACCGCGCGCCGCGCAACCAGGTCGAGGAGATCGTCGCGGGCGTCTTCGGCGATGTGCTGGGGCACGACCGCGTCGGCATCGACGACAACTTCTTCGACCTGGGCGGCAACTCGCTGGTCGCGACGCAGGTGGTGGCGCGGATCTCCGCGGCGTTCGGCATCCAGCTGGGTGTGCGCGCGCTGTTCGAGACGCCGACCGTGGCCGCGCTCGCGGTGCGCGTCGAATCCGCCACGCCCGCAAGTGTTTCCCGCCCGCCGCTGGTGGCGCAGCCGCGTCCGGACCGGGTGCCGCTGTCGCTCGCGCAGCAGCGGATGTGGTTCATCAACCAGTTCGACCCGACCGTGCCGACCTACAACCTGCCCTTCGTGGTGCGGCTGCGCGGCGAGGTCGACCTGGACGCGCTGCAGGCCGCGCTGCTGGACGTGATCGCCCGCCAGGAGTCGCTGCGCACGGTCTTCCCCGAATCCGAGGACGGCGGCTACCAGCAGGTGGTGCCGATCGAGCGGGTCGACCTCGGCATCGAGGTGCGCGAGACGGCCGCGGCCGAATTGCCCGGCGTGCTCGCCGAATTCGCCTCCACCGGCTTCGACGTCTCCCGTGAACTGCCGATCCGGGTCCGGGTGCACCGGGTGCCGGGGGCCGAGCACGGGGACGACTACGCGGTCGCCATCGTCGTGCATCACATTGCCGCCGACGGCTTCTCGTTCGGTCCGCTGGCCCGCGATGTCGCCGCCGCCTATCTGGCGCGCGCCAACGGACAGGAGCCCGCCTGGGCCCCGCTGCCGGTGCAGTACGCCGACTTCAGCCTGTGGCAGCGCGAACTGCTCGGCGCCGAGACCGACCCGGATTCCATCGCCTCGCGGGAGATCTCGCATTGGCACCGGGCGCTGGCCGGTCTGCCGGACCAGCTGGATCTGCCCACCGATCGCCCGCGGCCGCCGCTGCAGAGCTTCCGCGGTAGCCGGGTCACCTTCGATATCGACCCGGAACTGCACGCGCAGCTGACGAGTCTGGCTCGGGCGCAGGGCGTTTCGCTGTTCATGGTGCTGCACTCGGCACTGGCGGTGCTGCTGGCGCGGCTGTCGGGCACCGGGGACATCGCGATCGGCAGCCCGGTCGCCGGCCGCGGCGAACAGGCCCTCGACGACCTGATCGGCATGTTCGTCAACACCCTCGTGCTGCGCACCGAGGTGGACGGCGCCGAACGCTTCACCGAGTTGCTCGGCCGCACCCGCGACACCGACCTGGCGGCCTTTGCCAACGCGAACGTGCCGTTCGAGCGCCTGGTCGAGGTCCTCAACCCGACCCGCTCCCAGGCGCGGCACCCGCTGTTCCAGGTGATGCTGTCGTTCCAGGAGCTGTCGCACGCCACCATGGAGATGGCGGGCCTGACGGTCTCGGCGGAGGAACTCGACGTCGATATCGCCAAGTTCGACCTGGTCTGGACGCTGACCGAACAGCGCGGCAGCGACGGCGTGCCCGCCGGGGTGTCGGCGGTGGTGTCCTATGCCACCGATCTGTTCGACGAGTCCACCGTCGCCGAATTCGTCCACCGCTACCTGCGCGTGCTCACCGCGGCCGTCGCCGCGCCCGAGACCCGGGTGCGCGACATCGAGATCCTCGACCCCGCCGAGCGGCGCACCGTGCTCACCGAATGGAACCGCACGGCCCACGAATTGCCCGCTGTCGCAGGCGAATCGCCGGTCACCGTGCTGGACCTGTTCGCGCGGCAGGTGGAGCTGCGTCCGCACGCCACCGCCCTGATCTTCGATCCGAGCGACCGTGACGACGAGTTCGGCCCGGTCCGCGAGCTGACCTACGCGGAGTTCGCCGAGCGCGTGAATCGCTTGGCGCGCAAGCTGATCGACGCGGGCGTCGGCCCCGACTCGCTGGTCGCCGTCGGGATGCGGCGCTCGGTCGACATGTATGTCGCCGTCTACGCCACCCTGGCCGCCGGCGGCGGCTACGTGCCGATCGACCCGGATCATCCCGCCGAACGCACCGAGTACGTGCTCGGCAGTTCGAAGCCGGTGGTGCTGCTCACCACGACCCGGGACGACGTCACCGCCGACGACTGCCGGATCATCCACGTCGACACGATGGATCCGAGCGAGTTCGACGCCGCGCCGATCACCGCCGCGGAGCGGCTGCGGCCGCTGCGCCCGGACCACATCGCGTACGTGCTGTACACCTCCGGATCGACCGGCCGCCCGAAGGGCGTGGCGGTGTCGCATGCCGCGATGGCGAACCAGATCTCTTGGAAGATCGCCGAATTCGGCCTCGACGAGACCAACGTCGCGCTGCACAAGACGCCGTTCACCTTCGACGCCTCGCTGTGGGAACTGTTCGCCACCCTGGCCGTCGGCGCCAAGGTGATCGTCGCCGTGCCGGACGGTCACCGCGACCCGATGTACCTCTCCGAGGTCATCGCGCGGCACCGGGTCACGCACACCTCGTTCGTGCCGTCGCTGCTGCCGGTCTTCGCCTCCAGCGCCTCCACCGAGGAGTGCCTGTCGCTGCGCGCGGTCTTCGTCGGTGGCGAGGCGTTGCCGCCGTCGACCGTGAGCGCCTTCCGGCGGTTCAGCACCGCCACCATTCACAACCTCTACGGCCCCACCGAATTCACGGTCAACGCCACCTCGTGGACGCTGCCCGCCGAGAACGGCTACACCGCGGTGCCGATCGGCCGCCCGGTGTGGAACGCGCAGGCCTACGTGCTCGACGAGAGCCTGCGCCCGGCGCCGGTCGGGGTGCCCGGCGAGCTCTACCTGGCGGGCGCCCAGATCGCCCGCGGCTACCAGGACCGCGCGGACCTGACCGCGGAACGCTTCGTCGCCAACCCCTTCGGCGCGCCCGGCAGCCGCCTGTACCGCACCGGTGATCTGGTGCGCTGGACGACGCAGGGCGTCCTGGAGTACATCGGCCGCACCGACTTCCAGGTGAAGTTCCGCGGCCAGCGCATCGAACTCGGCGAGATCGAGGCCGCGCTGCTGGATCACCCCGACGTGAACCAGGCCGTGGTGCTCATCATCGACACCGTCACCGGCGATCAGCTGGTGGCCTATGTGGTGCCCGCGCCGGGCGCCGAGGTCGACACCGAATCGGTGCGCGCCGCACTGGTGCAACGGCTTCCGATCTACATGGTGCCGTCGGCGATCGTGGCGCTGGCGGAGTTCCCGCTCAACGCCTCCGGCAAGCTGGACCGCCGGGCACTGCCCGCACCGCTGTTCGCGGTCTCCGAATTCCGTGCTCCGACAACGCCGATCGAGGAAATCGTCGCGCAGATCTTCGGCGAGGTGCTCGGCGTCGCGCGCGTCGGCGTGGACGACGACTTCTTCGATCTGGGCGGCAACTCGCTGATCGCGACCCAGGTCGCCTCCCGCCTGGGCATCGCGCTGGACACCCGGGTGCCGGTCCGAATGCTGTTCGAGGCCAGCACCGTTGCCGCGCTCGCGGCGCGGGTGGAGTCGCACGCCGGAGACGGCGCGCGCAAGGCGCTGGTTGCCCGCGAGCGTCCCGAGCAGGTGCCGCTGTCGCTGGCACAGCAGCGCATGTGGTTCCTCAACCGCTACGACACCTCCTCGGCGGTCAACAACATCCCGGTCGCGATCCGGCTCTCCGGCGATCTGGATGTGGCGGCGCTGCAGGTCGCGGTCATCGACGTGATCGACCGGCACGAGTCGCTGCGCACCGTGTTCCCCGAGACCGGCAGTGCGCCGGTGCAGGTGGTGCTCGACGCCGCGCAGATCGTTCCGGACCTGACGCCGGTCCCGGTCAACGAGGGCAACCTGATCGCGCACCTGATCGAGCTGGCCTCGATGGCATTCGACGTCACCAACGAGGTGCCGCTGCACGCCCGGCTGTTCGAGGTCAGCGAGTCCGAGTACGTGCTCGGCATGGTGGTGCACCACATCTCCGCCGACGGCTGGTCGATGGGCCCGCTGGCCCGCGACGTGATGATCGCCTACGCCGCGCGCACCATGTGGGAACAGCCCGCGTGGGTGCAGTTGCCGGTGCAGTACGCCGACTACGCGCTGTGGCAGCGCGAGATGCTGGGCTCGGAGGACGACCCGAGTTCGCTGATCTCCGACCAGATCCGGTACTGGCAGCGCGAACTCGCCGATCTCCCCGACGAATTGGTGCTCCCCGCGGATCGCCCGCGGCCCGCGGTGGCGTCCTACCGCGGCGGCGTGCACTCGTTCGTGATCGCGCCCGAGACGCAGGTCCGCCTGCTGGAACTCGGTCGCAGGCACAACGCGTCGCTGTTCATGGTCATGCACAGCGCGCTGGCGGTGCTGCTGGCCCGGCTGTCGGGCAGCTCCGACATCGCCATCGGCACACCGGTCGCCGGTCGCGGTGAGGCCGCGCTCGACGACCTGATCGGCATGTTCGTCAACACGCTGGTGCTGCGCACCGACGTCGACGGCGCCAAGACCTTCGCGCAACTGCTGGCGCAGGCCCGCAACACCGACCTGCAGGCGTTCGCGCACGCCGACGTGCCGTTCGAGCGGTTGGTCGAGGTGCTCAACCCGGCGCGGTCGCAGGCGCGGCACCCGCTGTTCCAGGTGGCGCTGTCGTTCGAGAACCTGCCGGAGAACACCTTCGAGCTGCCCGGATTGCGGGTCTCCACGGTCGATTTCGAGGTCGACACCGCGAAATTCGATCTGGCCGTGACCCTTCGGGAGGCCGGGCAGGGCTCCGACGGCGGCATGCTGGGCGAGATCTCCTTCGCCCGCGACCTTTTCGACGACGACACGGTGCAGGAGTTCGCGGGCCGCTTCATGCGGCTGCTGGAGGAGATCACCGAGCGGCCGGAACTGCCGGTCGGCGAACTGGAGATCCTCGCGGCGGCCGAGCGCGCCGAACTGCTGAACCGGACCGGTGGCCCGGCCGTCGCACCGCGCACGATGCCGGAGCTGATGGCGGCGGCCGCGGAGGCCGACCCGCGGCGCCACGCCGTGGTGTTCGAGGGCCGCGCGCTGACCTACGCCGAGCTGGACGAGTCGTCCGCACGGCTCGCGCGGGCGCTGATCGCCCGCGGCGCCGGGCCGGACGTGCTGGTGGCCGTGGCGATTCCGCGGTCGATCGAGCAGGTCCGGGCGGTGTGGGCGGTGGCCCGCGCCGGTGCGGCGTTCCTGCCGGTCGATCCGGCGTACCCCGCCGACCGCATCACCCACATGATGTCGGATTCCGGTGCGCGCCTGGGCATCACGCTCGCCGCCGAGGTCGACGGGCTGCCGCCGATCGCGGACGGCGAGTGGCTGGTGGTCGACGCGCCGGAGTTCGCGGCCGAGGTCGCGGCGCAGTCCGCCGACCCGGTCACCGACGCCGATCGCACGGGTGTGCTGCACCCCGAGCACATCGCCTACGTGATCTACACCTCCGGCTCCACCGGTGTGCCCAAGGGCGTGGTGGTCAGCCACGCCGGTCTGGCGAACTTCGGCGCCGAGCAGGTGGAACGCTATGGCCTGGACGGCGATTCGCGCGCCCTGGCCTTCGCGTCGCCGTCGTTCGACGCCTCGGTGCTGGAACTGCTGCTGGCCGTCGGCTCGGCCGGCGCGCTGGTCGTGGTGCCCCCGGGCACCTACGGCGGCGACGAACTCGGCGAGCTGATCTCCCGCGAGGGCGTCACGGTCGGCCTGATCACGCCGTCGGTGCTGGCCTCGCTGGATCCGGCGGCGCTGACCGGCATGCGCGCCATCATCGCCGGCGGCGAGGCGCTGTCGGCCGATCTGGTCGCGAAATGGTCTGTGGTGCCCGGTAATTCGGGTGAGCGCCGACTGCACAACGCCTACGGCCCGACCGAGGCGACGATCGCCACCAACATCAGCGGCCGCCTGCTGCCCGGTGAACTGGTGACCATCGGCGGCCCGGTGCGCGGCATGCGCGCGCTGGTGCTCGACGCGCGGCTGCGGCCAGTGCCCGAGGGCGTCGTCGGTGAGCTGTACGTCGGCGGCATCCAGCTGGCGCGCGGCTATCTCGCGCGCCCGGCGCTGACCGCTGACCGCTTCGTGGCCGATCCTTACGGCGCCCCGGGCGAGCGGTTGTACCGCACCGGCGACGTGGTGCGCTGGCGGCGCGACGGCGCGGGCGACCCGGTCGTGGAATACGTGGGCCGCAACGACTTCCAGGTGAAGATCCGCGGTTTCCGCATCGAACTGGGCGAGATCGACGCCGCGCTGACCACCCACCCGGACGTGGACTTCGCGGTGACGATCGGCCGCAACAACGACGCGGGCTCGACGTTCCTGGTGTCCTACGTTCGCCCGGTCGCCGGGCACGCCGTGGATGTCACCGCGCTGTCGGCGCACGTCGCCGACCGGCTGCCCGCCTACATGGTGCCGACGGCCATCATGGTGCTCGACGAGATCCCGCTGACCCCGGTCGGCAAGCTGGACCGCAAGGCGCTGCCGGAACCCGAACTGGCGCCGCGCGACTTCCGGGCCCCGGCCACGCCGCTCGAGGAGATCGTGGCGGGCATCTTCGCCGATCTGCTCGGCGTCGAGCGCGTCGGCGCCGATGACGACTTCTTCGCCCTCGGCGGCAACTCGCTGATCGCCACGCAGGTCACCGCCCGGCTGGCCACCGCGCTCGACGCGGAGGTCGGGGTGCGGGTGCTGTTCGAGGCGCCGACGGTGGCCGGACTGGCCGCCCGGGTCGGGGCCCGCGCGGGAACCGGTGTGCGCAAGCCACTGACGGCCCGTACCCGGCCCGAACGCCCGCCGCTGTCGCTGGCACAGCAGCGCATGTGGTTCCTGAACCGGTTCGACACCGATTCCGCCGCCAACAACATCCCCGTCGCCGTCCGCTTCACCGGCGATCTCGATCTGGACGCGCTGCGCGGCGCGGTCGCGGACGTGGTGGCGCGGCACGAGTCGCTGCGCACCATCTACCCCTCCGCCGACGGCATCGGCTACCAGCAGGTGCTGCCGTCCGCCCAGGCGACCCCGGACATCGACGTGGTCGCGGTGCACGCCGACGAATTGCTGTCGGTGGTCGGCGAATTCATCGCCCGCGGATTCGACGTCACGGCGGAACCGCCGGTGCGGCTGCGCGTCTACGAACTCGGCGCCGACGACCGTGTCCTGGTCGTGGTCGCCCACCACATCGCGGCCGACGGTTTCTCGATGCGCCCGCTGGTGCGCGACCTGATGACCGCGTACCTGGCACGCACCGCGGGCCAGGTACCGGACTGGTCGCCGCTGCCCGTCCAGTACGTGGATTACGCGCTGTGGCAACGGGATACGCTCGGCTCCGAGGACGATCCGCGGTCGCTGATCTCCGAGCAGCTCGACTACTGGCGCGGCGCGCTGGCCGGTCTGCCGGACGAACTGCGCCTGGCCACCCGGCCCCGCCCGGCGGTCGCCGCGTATCAGGCCGGGACCCACCGGTTCCAGGTGCCCGGCGCGCTGGTCGACGGTCTCGGCGCGGTCGCCCGCCGGCACGGCGCCACGCTGTTCATGGTGGTGCACAGCGCCTTCGCGGCCCTGCTGGCCCGGTTGAGCGGTACCTCCGACATCGCGATCGGCACGCCGGTCGCCGGTCGTGGCGAGCAGGCGCTCGACGACCTGGTCGGCATGGTGGTCAACACCCTCGTGCTGCGGAACGAGGTCGACACCGGCGCCCCGTTCACCGAGTTGCTGGCCCAGGCGCGCGAGCGCGACCTGGCCGCGTTCGCGCACGCCGGCGTGCCGTTCGAGCGGCTGGTGGAGGTGCTCGAGCCCGCCCGCGCGCCGGGCCGCCACCCGCTGTTCCAGGTGATGCTGACGTTCCAGAACCTCGGCCACACCGCGCTGGAACTGCCCGGCCTGACGGTGTCCGAACTCGGCGTCGACACGCCTACCGCGAAGTTCGATCTGCAGCTGACGCTGTCCGAGCAGGCCGGCGACGCCGCCGCGATGGACGCCGAACTCGTCTATGCCGCAGACCTTTTCGACGCGGAGTTCGCCGAGACCTTCGTGCAGCGGTTCCTGCGCGTGCTGAACAGCGTCGCCGCCGACCCGACCCTGCGCGTCGGCGATCTGGAACTGCTCGACGCCACCGAGCACACCCTGGTGCTGCGGTACTGGAACGACACCGAGTTCCCGCTGGACGCGGCGCTGCCGCGGGTCTCCGACGACGCCGCCGCGACCCTGGTGTCGCTGTTCGAGGCCCAGGTGGCGCGCGGTCCCGAGGCGACCGCGGTGACGTTCGAGGGGACAAGTCTGTCCTACGCCGAGTTCGCCGCCCGGGTGCACCGGCTGGCGCGCTGGCTGATCGACGCCGGTGTCGGTCCGGAATCGCTTGTCGCCCTTGGCATGCGGCGCTCCATCGAGCTGGTCGTCGGCATGTACGCGGTGACCGCGGCCGGTGGCGCGTACGTGCCGCTGGACCCGGACCACCCCGCCGACCGGACCCGCTACATCCTCGACACGGCCCGGCCGGTGCGGGTGCTGACCACCTCGCGCGACGCGGCCGACCTGCCGAGCGACGACCGCGCGGTGGAGATCGACCGGCTGGAGCTGGACGAATTCGCGGACGGGCCGCTCACCGACGCCGATCGCGTGACGCCGCTGTACCCGTCGAACACCGCGTACGTGATCTTCACCTCCGGTTCGACCGGCCGCCCGAAGGGCGTGGCGGTGAGCCACGCGGCCATCGTCAACCGCCTGGTGTGGATGCACGCCCAGTACGGCTTGGCCGCCGACGACGTGGTGGTGCAGAAGACCCCGGCGACCTTCGACGTGTCGGTGTGGGAGTTCTTCTGGCCCTTGCAGGTCGGCGCCCGGCTGGTGGTGGCCAAGCCCGACGGCCACCGCGACCCGGTCTACCTGGCCGACCTCATCGCGGCCGAGGGCGTCACGGTCACCCACTTCGTGCCGTCGATGCTGGCGATCTTCGTGAGCACCGAGGGTTCGCGGCAGGAGGCACGCCGGGAGGACGAGGAGCTGAAGCTCCGCAACGTCTTCGCCTCCGGTGAGGCGCTGCCCGCCGCCACCGCGCAACGACTGCGCGAGCTGACCGGCGCGCGCCTGCACAACCTGTACGGCCCGACCGAGGCCGCCGTCGACGTGACGTATCACGAGGTCACCGACGCCGACACCGGCTCGGTGCCGATCGGCGCGCCGGTGTTCAACACCAAGGTCTACGTGCTCGACGACCGGTTGCAGCCGGTCCCGGTGGGTGTCGCGGGTGAGCTGTATCTGGCGGGCGCGCAGCTGGCGCGCGGTTACGTGGCACGTCCGGACCTGACCGCCGACCGATTCGTCGCCAGTCCGTTCGGCGACGGTGAACGCCTGTACCGCACCGGCGACCTGGTGGTGTGGACCCCCGCCGGTGAGCTGGAATACCTGGGCCGCACCGACTTCCAGGTGAAGCTGCGCGGCCAGCGCATCGAACTGGGCGAGATCGAGTCGGCGCTGACCGCTCTCGAATCGGTCGCCCAGGCGGTGGTCGTGGTGCGCGCCGACGAGCGCGCCGGTGACCAGCTGGTGGCCTACCTGGTGCCCGCCGCGGGCACGTCGATCGCCACGGAATCGGTGAAAACCGAACTGTCGCAGCGACTTCCGGTGTACATGGTGCCGACGGCGTTCGTGGTGCTGGACGAGTTCCCGCTGAACGCCTCCGGCAAGCTGGATCGCCGGGCGCTGCCCGCGCCGACCTTCGCCGCCAAGGTGTTCCGCGCGCCGGTCACCCCGGCCGAGCAGGCCGTGGCCGACACCATAGGCGAACTGCTCGGGCTGGAGCGGGTCGGTCTCGACGACGACTTCTTCGAACTGGGCGGCAACTCGCTGATCGCCACCCAGGTCGCCGCCCGCCTCGGCGCGGCCCTCGACACCGAGGTGCCGGTGCGCCTGCTGTTCGAGGCCTCGACCGTGGTCACGCTCGCCGCGCGCGTGGAATCGCATGCGGGACAGGGCGGCCGGACTCCGCTCACCGCGCGGCAGCGCCCCGAGCCGGTGCTGCTGCCCGGTGGTGAGCAGGCGCGGCTGGTGCCGCTGTCGCCCGCACAGCAGCGGATGTGGTTCCTGAACCGGTTCGACAGCCGCACCGCGGTCAACAACATCCCGATCGCGGTCCGGATGAGCGGCGAGCTCGACGTGGCGGCGTTCGCCGCCGCCGTGCGGGACGTGCTCGCCCGGCACGAGTCGCTGCGCACCGTCTACCCCGAGGTGGAGGGCGTCGGCTACCAGCGCGTGCTGTCCGTCGGCGAGGCGGCGTTCGACCTCGCCACCGAGACCGTCGCGGCGGACGAGCTGCCCACCCGGGTGGCCGCGCTTGCCGGGGTGTTCTTCGATGTCACCCGCGATCTGCCGTTCCGGGCCACGCTGCTCACGACGGCCCCGGGCGAGCACGTGATGGTGCTGGTGGCCCACCACATCAGCGCCGACGGCTTCTCGCTGCGGCCGCTGCTGCGCGACATCGTCGCCGCCTACACCGCCCGCGCGCAGGGCGAGGTCCCGCAGTGGGCGCCGCTCGAGGTGCAGTACGCCGACTACGCGCTGTGGCAGCGCGAGGTGCTCGGCGACGAGCGCGACCCGCAGTCCCAGGCGGCCCGCCAGATCGCCTACTGGACCGAGCAATTGCGCGATCTGCCCGATCAGCTGGAGCTGCCCACCGACCGGCCGCGGCCCGAGGTCGCCTCCAATGCCGGTGCCACGCACGAGTTCTCGATCGACGGCGAACTGCACACGGCGCTGGTGGAACTGGCCCGTTCGCGCGGCGTGACGCTGTTCATGCTGATGCACGCGGCCCTGGCGACCTGGGCCGCGCGTCAGGCCGGCAGCACCGACGTCGCCATCGGCACCCCGATCGCGGGCCGCGGCGAGCGCGCCCTCGACGACCTGATCGGCATGTTCGTCAACACGCTGGTGCTGCGTACCGAGGTGCGCCCCGGCGCGAGCTTCACCGAACTGCTCGACGAGGTCCGCCGCACCGACCTGGCCGCGTTCGCGCACGCCGACGTGCCGTTCGAGCAGCTGGTCGACGTGTTGAGCCCGGTGCGCTCGCAGGCGCACCACCCGCTGTTCCAGGTCGCGCTGACCTTCGAGGCGGCCGGGCAGCAGGACGCCGCCCGCGTCGCGCTGCCCGGACTCGACCTCGAGGTGGTCGAATTCGACGCGGGCACAGCGAAATTCGATGTGCAGCTGACGGTCGGCTCGGCGGCTACCGGCAGCGATCTGGCGCTGTCGTGGAACTACGCCACCGATCTGTTCGACCCCGAGACGATCACCGCGTTCACCGACCGCTTCGTGCGTATCCTGCGCAGCATCGCCGAGGATCCGGCCGCGGTCGTCGGCGATATCGACCTGCTCGGCGAGGCCGAGCGGCTGGACGTCTCGCAGCGCTGGGTCTCCTCCGGAAAAGACGGACAGAGCGGGCGTTTCGACGATCGCACCGCGACGCTGTCGGACCTGTTCGACGCCGCCGTGGCCGCGCACTCCGACCGGGTCGCCGTCACCTTCGGCGACGACCGGGTCACCTACGCGTCGCTGGATCAGCGCGCGAATCAGCTGGCGCGCAGGCTGATCGAGGACGGCGCGGGCCCGGAGACGCTGGTCGCGGTGCTGCTGCCGCGCTCGGCCGATCTGGTGGTCGCGCTGCTCGCGGTGATCAAGACCGGTGCGGGCTACGTGCCCGTCGACCCGAACAACCCGGCCGAACGCATCGCCTACGTGCTCGCGGACTCCGCGCCCGCGAGCGTGATCATCGACAGCAGTGTGGATGTCGAGTTGCCGCCGGGGCTGCCGCGCGTGCTGATGGACGACTTCGGCATGGACGTCCCGGATGTCGTCGACGCGGGCGAGGGCCCGATCACCGACGCCGACCGGATCGCGCCGCTGACCGCGAAGAACATCGCCTACGTCATCTACACCTCCGGATCGACCGGCCGCCCCAAGGGCGTCGCGGTCGAGCATCGGAACGTGGTGCGGCTGTTCGCCAATACCGATCGCGAATTCGGATTCGGCCCCGGCGACGTGTGGACGATGTTCCACTCCTACGCCTTCGACTTCTCGGTGTGGGAGCTGTGGGGCCCGCTGCTGTTCGGCGGCACCCTCGTGGTGGTCGACTACTACACCTCCCGCTCGCCGGAGCAGTTCCTGGAACTGCTGCGCCGCGAACGGGTCACGGTGCTCAATCAGACCCCGTCGGCGTTCTACCAGCTGGCCGCCGCCGAACTCGCCGAGGAGCAGTCCTACCACCCGGACTCCGAGTTGCGGCCGCTGTCGCTGCGCTACGTCGTCTTCGGCGGTGAGGCGCTGGAGCTGCGCCGTCTCGCCGATTGGGTTGCCCGCCACGGTGATTCGGTGCCGCGGCTGGTCAACATGTACGGCATCACCGAGACCACGGTGCATGTGTCCTACCGCGCGCTGGACGCCGCCACCATCGCCGCCGCCACCGGCAGCGTGGTCGGCCGGGCGATCGCCGGGCTGCGGGTCTACGTGCTGGACAACCGATTGCGCCCGGTGCCGGTGGGCGTGGCCGGGGAGATGTACGTCGCCGGACCGCAGCTGTCCCGCGGTTACCTGGGCCGCGCGGATCTGACCTCCGCCCGCTTCGTGGCGAACCCCTTCGCGGGCGACGCGGACGACTCCGGGTCGGTGCTGTACCGCACTGGCGACGTGGCGCGCTGGAACCGCCGCGGCGAGTTGGAATACCTCGGCCGCGCCGACGATCAGGTGAAGGTCCGCGGCTTCCGCATCGAACTCGGCGAGATCGAGGCCGCGGTGCTGGCCCAGCCGGGCGTGGCGCAGGCCGCCGTGATCGTCCGCGAGGACCAGCCCGGCGACCAGCGCATCGTCGCCTACCTGGTGCCCGATCGCGACACCGCGCTGGAACTCGAGGCCGTCCGCGACGGCGCCGCCGCGGATCTGCCGTCCTACATGGTGCCCTCGGCGTTCGTGGTGCTGGACCGGATCCCGTTGACCGTCAACGGAAAACTGGATCGTCGCGCGCTGCCCGCCCCGGCCGTGCAGACCCGCGCCTTCCGGGCGCCGGAGACCCCGGTGCAGGAGACGGTGGCCGCGGTCTTCGCGCACGTGCTGGAACTCGCCCGGGTCGGCCTGGACGACGACTTCTTCGCGCTCGGCGGCAACTCGCTGAGCGCCACCCGTGTGGTCGCGCGAATCGGCACCGAACTGGGCATCTCCGTCGCGGTGCGCGCGCTGTTCGAGGCCCCGACCGTGGAGGCGCTGGCGGCGCGGCTGGAGTCGCACACCGGCGGCGAGTCCCGCCCGCGCCTGGTGGCGCGGGAGCGCTCGGCGACGCAGCCGGTGCCGCTGTCGTTCGCACAGCAGCGCATGTGGTTCCTCAACCAGTACGACACCTCGTCCTCGGCCTACAACCTGCCGCTGGCGATCCGGCTGTCCGGCGAATTGGACAGCGCCGCACTGAAGTTGGCCATCTTCGACGTGGTGCGGCGGCACGAGTCGCTGCGTACCCGCTACCCGGAGCAGGACGGCGCCGCCACCCAGGTGACCGTCCCCGCCGAGCAGATCGCGCTGGATCTGCTGGCGTACCCGATCGCGGAGAGCGAACTCGCCCGCGCGGCAGGCGAATTCGCCTCGGACGGCTTCGACGTCGCCGAGGAGGTGCCGCTGCGGGCCCGGCTGTTCCGGGTCGAGACCGACGGCGCCACCGGGCAGGTGCAGGACGAACACGTACTCGTGGTCGTCGTGCACCACATCGCGGCAGACGGCTTCTCGATGGGCCCGCTGGCCCGCGACGTCCTGACCGCCTACACCGCGCGCACCCAGGGCACGGCCCCGGGCTGGGCGCCGCTGCCGGTGCAGTACGCCGACTTCGCGATGTGGCAGCGCGAGGTGCTGGGATCCGAGGACGATCCGCAGTCGCTGCTGGCCGCGCAGGTCGGCTACTGGCAGCGCGCGCTGGACGGGATCCCGGACGAGCTGACCCTGCCGGCCGACCGGCCGCGGCCCGCCGTCGCGTCCCACCGCGGCGCGACGCTGCACCGCAGCCTGTCGCCGGAGCTGGTATCCAAGCTGGAAGATGTTGCCCGGCAACGGGGTTCGTCACTGTTCATGGTGATGCACAGCGCGCTGGCGGTGCTGCTGGCGCGGCTGTCCGGTGGTGACGACATCGCCGTCGGCACGCCGATCGCGGGCCGCGGCGAGGCCGCGCTCGACGATCTGGTCGGTATGTTCGTCAACACCCTGGTGCTGCGCACGGGGATCGAGGCGGCCGAGCCGTTCACCGCGCTGCTGGACCGGGTGCGCCACACCGACCTGGAGGCCTTCGGCAACGCCGACGTGCCCTTCGAGCGACTGGTGGACCTGCTGGCGCCGGAGCGCTCGCAGGCTCGCAACCCGCTGTTCCAGGTGGCGCTGTCGTTCCAGAATATGGAACGGCCGACGCTGGACCTGCCCGGCCTGACCGTGTCGGCGCTGGATCTCGAGGAGAACATCGCCCGCTTCGACCTGCAGTTCACGCTCTCGGACCAGACCGCGGCGAACGGCATGGCGCTGGCGCTGACCTACGCGACGGAGCTGTTCGACGAGTCGACGGCCGACGCCATCGTGACGCGCTGGCAGCGGGTGCTGGAGTCGGTCGCGGCCGATCCGGAGATCGCGGTCGGCGCCATCGACATCCTGGACGCCACCGAGCGCGCGGACGTGGTGGCACGCACCGGCGGCCCGGCGGTCCCGGCGCGCACGCTGCCCGAGCTGCTGGCCGCCGCGGTCTCCCGCGATCCGGCGGCGACGGCCGTGGTGTTCCAGGGCGCCCGGCTGTCCTACGGCGAGCTGGATCAGCGGTCGAACCGCTTGGCGCGCTTGCTGATCGAGCGCGGCATCGGCGCCGAGGATCTGGTGGCGATCGCGGTGCCGCGGTCGGCGGACTCCTACTTCGCCGAGTGGGCGGTGACCAAGTCGGGTGCGGCGTTCCTGCCGATCGACCCGACCTACCCGTCCGACCGCATCGAGCACATGCTCACCGACTCGGGTTCGCCGGTCGGTCTGACCGTGGCCTCCGTGCGCGATCAGCTGCCGGATTCGGTCGAGTGGCTGGTGCTCGAGGACCTGGATCTGGACGCCCACGCCGCCGCGGCCGTGACCGACGAGGATCGAGTGCGGCCGCTGCGTCCGCACAACCTCGCGTACGTCATCTACACCTCCGGTTCCACCGGTGTGCCCAAGGGCGTCGTGGTGCCGCACGCCGGTCTGGCCAACTTCAGCGCCGAGCAGGTGGCACGGTACGAGCTCGACTCCGATTCGCGCGCACTGCATTTCGCGTCGCCGAGCTTCGACGCGTCGATCATGGAGCTGCTGCTCGCCGTGGGGCCCGGGGGCGCCCTGGTGATCGTCCCGACCGGCGTGTTCGGCGGCGAGGAGCTGTACGAGCTGATCCGGCGCGAGCAGGTCACCCACCTGTTCATCACCCCCGCGGCGCTGGCGACGCTGGAGCCGCACAACCTGGACAGCCTGCGGGTGCTGGCGGTCGGCGGCGAGGCGTATTCGCCCGAGCTGCTGGCGAAGTGGGCCGTGCCGCTCGGTGACAGCGGCGTGGTCCGCGCGTTCCACAACATCTACGGCCCGACCGAGACCACCATCGTGGTCAATATCGGCGAGTCGCTGCTGCCCGGCGACGCGCTCACCATGGGCGGACCGAACCGCGGCATGCGGTCGCTGGTGCTGGACAACCGGTTGCAGCCGGTGCCCGACGGGGTAGCCGGTGAGCTGTACGTCGCCGGCATCCAGGTCACGCGCGGTTACCACGCGCGCGCCGCGCTGACCGCCGATCGCTTCGTCGCGAACCCGTTCGTGCCGGGTGAGCGGATGTACCGCACCGGTGACGTGGTGCGCTGGACCTCGCGGCCGCGTCCCGCCGGTCACACCGAATACCGCCTGGAATACGTCGGCCGCTCCGACTTCCAGGTGAAGGTGCGCGGTTTCCGCATCGAACTGGGCGAGATCGACACCGCGCTGACCGCGCACGAGGCCGTCGACTTCGCCACCACCATCGGGCACAAGAACGTCGCGGGCGCGGTCGTGCTGGTGTCGTATGTGGTTGCGGCGCCGGGCCGTTCGATCGACACCGCGGACCTGAAGGCGCACCTCGAGGAGCGGGTGCCGACCTACATGGTGCCCTCCTCGATCATGGTGCTGGACAGCATCCCGCTGACCCCGGTCGGCAAGCTGGACCGCCGGGCGCTGCCGGAACCGGTCTTCGAGACCGAGGCGGAGTTCCGCGCGCCGCGCACGCCGCTGGAACGGACCATCGCCGAGGTCTTCGCCGAGGTGCTCGGTACGCAGCGGGTCGGCGTCGACGACTCGTTCTTCGCCCTCGGCGGCGACAGCATCGTCTCGATCCAGCTGGTGTCGCGGGCCAAGGCGCGCGGCGTCATCTTCACGCCGCGTGACGTTTTCGAGCAGCGCACCGTCGCCGGGCTGGCGAGCGTCGCCGAAACCGGCAGCGCGACCGGCGATGCCAAGCCGGTGCTGGCCGAGCTGCCCGGCGGCGGCGTCGGCACCATGCCGCTCACCCCGGTGGTGCGGTTCATGGTGGAGCGGCCGGGCTCGTTCGGTCGCTTCAATCAGACGCTGGCACTGGAGCTTCCGGTCGGCATCGACCGCGCCGGGATCGCCTCGACGATCGGCGCGGTCGTGGATCGCCACGACATGCTGCGGGCGCGGCTGCGCCGGCACGCGGGCGCGGAATGGATCGTGGAGACCGCCGCGCCGGGCACCGTCGACATCGACGCGCTGCTCGAGCGGGTCGAGTTCGACGCCGCCGCCGACGACGCCGAGCTGTTCGAGATCGCCTCCGCCGCACTGGATTCCGCGCTGGACCGGCTGGATCCCGAAGCGGGCGTGGTGATCCGGTTCGTGTGGCTGGAGCCGAGCACGGCCGATCGTTCCGGTCGTCTCGTCGTGATCGCCCACCACCTCGTCATCGACGGTGTGTCGTGGCGCATCCTGGTGCCGGACTTCGTGGCGGCCTGGGGACAGCTGTCGTCCGGGCAGACACCGGAACTCGCCGCGCCCGCCACCAGCATGCGCACCTGGGCGCACGCGCTGGAGCGGCAGGCGGCCGAGCGTGGCGCCGAGCTGGACCGCTGGCGCGCGGTGGTCGAAGGACCCGACCCGCTGCTCACCGAGCGGCCGCTCGATCCGGCCGTCGACGTGTCCGGCGTGCTCGAGCGGCATCGGGTCGAGGTGTCGGCCGAGACCACCCGCGCCCTGCTGAACACCGTGCCCGAGCTGTTCCACGGCGGTGTCAACGACGGTCTGGTGACCGCGCTGGCGCTGGCGGTGGCGAAGTGGCGGGCGAGCCGTGTCGCCTCGGGCGCCGGTGATTCGGTACTGGTCCGGATGGAGGGCCACGGCCGTGAAGAGGACGTGGTGCCCGGCGCGGACCTGTCCCGCACGGTCGGCTGGTTCACCGCGATTTTCCCGGTGCGATTCGACCTGTCCGACATCGACATCGACGCGGCGCTGACCGGCGGCCCGGCCATGGGCCCGGCGGTCAAGGCCATCAAGGAGCAGTTGCTCGCGGTCCCGGACAAGGGCCTGGGCTACGGCCTGCTGCGCTACCTGAACCCCGAGACCGCGGCCCGGCTTCCCGAGCAGCTGCCCGGCCAGGTGAGCTTCAACTACCTGGGCCGGGTCGCCGAGGGCGCGGTGCCCGAGGCGATGCGCGGCTTCGGCTGGATTCCCGCGGCCGAACTCGGCGCGCTCGGCGGCGGCTACGACGCCGACATGCCCGTGATGGCGCCGCTGGACATCAACGCCATCGTGGTCGGCGACCAGCTGTCGGCCAATATCGGTTACCCGACAACGCTGCTGAGCGAGGCCGAGGTCGCCGAGTTCGGCCGGTTGTGGGTCACGGCGCTGGAAGCCGTGGCGCGCCATGCCGATTCGGCCGAGGCCGGTGGGCACACCCCGTCGGACTTCTCGCTGGTGCGGGTCGGGCAGCGCGACATCGACGGCTGGGAGCAGCGCTTCCCGGCCCTGCGCGAGGTGTGGCCGCTGTCGCCGCTGCAGGCGGGCCTGCAGTTCCACGCGCAGCTGGCCGCGGCGTCGGTCGACGTGTACACCGCGCAGGCGGTACTCACGCTGACCGGACGCCTCGACGCGGCCCGGTTGCGTTCGGCCGCACAGGCTCTCGTCGACCGCTACGAGAATCTGCGCACGGCCTTCGTCACCGACTCCGACGGCAACCCGGTCCAGCTGGTGCTGAACAACGTCGAGGTGGCGTGGGCGGAATTCGACCGCCGGGCCACCGGCGACGCGAGCGATCTGGTCGAGGCCGACCGGATGAACCGGTTCGACCTCACCGAACCGCCGCTGATCCGGTTCACCCTGATCCAGGTGGCGACGGACCGCTGGCAGCTGGCCGTCTCGAACCATCACATCCTGCTCGACGGCTGGTCGATGCCGCTGCTGATGCGGGATCTGCTGGTGCTGTACGCCACTCGCGGCGACACCGGCGCGCTGCCGGCCGTGCGCTCCTACCGGCACTTCCTGGAATGGATTGCGCAGCAGGATCATTCGGCCTCGGTCGCGGCGTGGGCGCATGCCCTGTCCGGCGTGTCCGAGCCGACGCTGCTGACCCGGCCGGACGCCGGGCGCGAGATCACCGCGCTGTCGGGTGAATACCTCTTCGAACTCGACGAGGCGACCACCGCCCGGCTCACGGCGCTGGCCGCCGACCTGGGCGTCACCGCGAACACCGTGCTGCAGGCGGCGTGGGGAATCCTGCTGGGCCGCTGGACCGGTCGCTACGACGTGCTGTTCGGCACCACCGTGTCCGGCCGACCGCCGCAGCTGTCCGGCGTGGAGTCCATGGTCGGCCTGTTCATCAACACGGTGCCGGTGCGCGTGCGCTTCGACGAATCGGAGTCTGCGCGGGAGCTGCTGGTGCGCACCCAGGGCCAGCAGGCGGACCTGCTGGACCACCACTACGTGGGGCTGGCGGAGATCCAGGCCGCCGCGGGTGTCGGCGGACTGTTCGACACCCTGGTGGTGTTCGAGTCCTACCCCGTCGACGCCGAGGGCATCCAGCGGCAGGCCGCCGACATCGACGGCATGGCGGTCACCGGCCTGGACGCCACCGACGCCACGCACTACCCGCTGACGCTGATCGTGCAGCTCGACGCGCAGCTGCGGATCCGCGCCGGTTACCTGCGCGACCTGTTCGACGAGGACACGGTGCGCCGCGTCGCCGACCGGCTGGTGCGCGTGCTCACCGCGATCACCGCCGATCCCGACGCCCCGGTGGGCGGCATCGAACTGCTCGAGACCGCCGAGCGGGAGCGGATCGTGGCGCGCTGGAACGCCACCGATTTCGATCTCGCGGCCGTGCTCGCGGACGCCTCGGTGCCGAACGCGACCCTGCCCGCCATGTTCGCCGAGCAGGCCGAACGTACGCCGGACGCGCCCGCGGTGACGTTCGAGGGGACAACTCTGTCCTACGCCGAATTCGCCACGCGCGCACACAAACTGGCACGCTGGCTGATCGAGCGCGGCGTGGGCCCGGAGACCCTGGTGGCCCTGGGCATGCGGCGCTCCGCCGATCTGGTCGTCGGCATGTACGCGGTGACGCTGGCCGGTGGCGCCTACGTGCCGCTGGATCCGGACCATCCGGCCGAGCGCACGCAGTACATCCTGGCCACCGCCGACCCGGTGTGCGTGCTCACCTCCGACGAGGACCTGGCCACCGACACCGCCCAGGTCCGCATCGACCTGCTGGACCTGTCCGGGTATTCGGCGGCGCCGATCAGCGATGCCGACCGCCGCGCGGCGCTGCGGCCGGAGAACACGGCCTACGTGATCTTCACCTCCGGCTCCACCGGACGGCCCAAGGGCGTGGCCGTCTCGCACGCGGCGATCGTGAACCGCCTGGTGTGGATGCAGTCGGAGTACGGGCTCACCGCGGACGATGTCGTCCTCCAGAAGACGCCCGCCACCTTCGACGTGTCGGTGTGGGAGTTCTTCTGGCCCTTGCAGATCGGCGCTCGGCTGGCGGTCGCCCGGCCGGACGGCCACCGCGACCCGGCCTACCTGGCGGAGCTGATCGCCGCCGAGGGCGTGACGGTGACCCACTTCGTCCCGTCCATGCTGACCGTGTTCGTCACGGAATTGGAATCCCGGCAAGAAGCACGCCGGGAAAGTGGTGGGCTGGACAACCCAGGTGGCGAGAGCCTGCGCCTGGTGTTCGCCTCGGGTGAGGCGCTCACGCCGCGGTCGGCGCATCGTCTGCGCGAGCTGACCGGCGCCGAGGTGCACAACCTGTACGGCCCGACCGAGGCGGCCGTCGACGTCACCTATCACGAGGTCGTCGACGCCGATATCGAGTCCGTGCCGATCGGGCGACCCGTGTTCAACACCCGGGTCTACGCGCTCGACGCGCGGCTGCGCCCGGTTCCGGTGGGTATCGCGGGTGAGCTGTACCTCGCGGGCGATCAGCTGGCCCGCGGCTACGTGGCCCGCACGGACCTGACGGCCGACCGTTTCGTCGCGAACCCGTTCGGCCCCACCGGTTCCCGCATGTACCGCACCGGTGACCTGGTGATGTGGAACGCCGACGGCGAGCTGCAGTACCTGGGCCGCACCGACTTCCAGGTGAAGCTGCGCGGCCAGCGCCTCGAACTGGGCGAGATCGAGGCCGCGCTGACCGCGCTGGACGAGGTCGCGCAGGCGGTCGTGGTGGTGCGCAGCGATCAGCACACCGGCGATCAGCTGGTCGGCTATGTCGTTGCGGCATCCGGCTTTTCGATCGATGTCGAGACCGTGCGCGAGGACCTCGGGCAGCGGCTGCCCGCCTACATGGTGCCCTCGGTGGTGCTCGTGCTCGACGCCCTGCCGCTCAACGCCTCCGGCAAGCTCGACCGCCGCGCGCTGCCCGCGCCGGTGTTCGAGGCGGCCACCTTCCGGGTGCCCACCACGCCGGTGGAGGAGATCGTGGCCGGCACCTTCGCCGAGGTGCTGGGCCTGGAGCGGGTCGGTCTGGACGACGACTTCTTCGCCCTCGGCGGCAACTCGCTGATCGCCACCCAGGTGGCGGCGCGGTTGTCCTCGGCGCTGAACACCCAGCTCGGGGTGCGCGAGATCTTCGAGGCGTCCACGGTCGCCGCGCTGGCGGCCCGTGCCGAGTCGCCCTCGGGCGCCGGCATGCGCAAGCCGTTGACCGCGCAGCCGCGCCCCGAGCGGCTGCCGCTGTCGCTGGCGCAGCAGCGCATGTGGTTCCTCAACCGCTTCGATCCCGGCTCGGCCGTCGACAACATTCCCGTGGTGGTGCGGCTGTCCGGACTGCTCGACCGGCAGGCGCTGCAGATCGCGGTCGCCGATGTGCTGGCGCGGCACGAATCGCTGCGGACCATGTACCCCGAGATCGACGGCGAGGCGTTCCAGGAGGTCGTGGCGACCGGCCGGGTGATCCCGGACCTGACGCCGATCGATGTCACGGAGAACGAACTGCCGCTGCGGCTTTCGGAGCTGCTGCTGACCGGCTTCGATGTCACCGTCGAGGTGCCGTTCCGGGCGGGGCTGTTCGAGGTGAGCCCGACCGAGCACGTGCTGGCGATCGTGGTGCACCACATCTCCGCGGACGGCTTCTCCATGGGCCCGTTCGCCCGCGACGTGATGACCGCCTACAGCGCCCGCGTCGACGGCGGCGAGCCCGCGTGGCAGCCGCTCGAGGTGCAGTACGCCGACTTCGCGCTGTGGCAGCGCGATGTGCTGGGTTCCGAGGACGACCCGGAATCGCTGATCTCGCAGCAGATCTCGTTCTGGACCCGCGCGCTGCGCGGTGTGCCGGAGCAGTTGGACCTGCCTTCGGACCGGCCGCGTCCGGCGGTCGCCTCCGGGCGGGGCGCGGTGCACACCTTCGACATCGACGCCGAGATCCAGGCAAATCTGGCCGAATTCGCGCGCAGCCGGGGCGGCACGCTGTTCATGGTCGTGCACGCCGCGCTGGCGGTGCTGCTGTCGCGGTTGAGCGGCGAGTCCGACATCGCGATCGGCACCCCGGTCGCGGGCCGTGGCGAGCGAGCGCTCGACGACATGATCGGCATGTTCGTCAACACGCTGGTGCTGCGCACCGAGATCGACGGCGCCACCACGTTCACCGATCTGCTGCAGACCGTGCGCGCCGAGGACATCGCGGCCTTCGGCAACGCCGATCTGCCGTTCGAGCGGCTGGTCGAGATCCTGAATCCGCGGCGGTCGCAGGCGCGCAACCCGCTGTTCCAGGTGATGCTGTCGCTGCAGAACACCCGCCAGATCACCCTCGAGCTGCCGGGCCTGACCGTCGGCGGGCTCGAATTGCCCATCGAGACGGCGAAATTCGATCTCGCGGTGGAACTCACCGAGCGGATGCGGGCCCCGGAGCCGGACGGCAACGGGACCGCCGTGCCGGCGGGCATCACGGCCAAGTTCGTCTACGCCACCGACCTTTTCGACGCCGAGACCGTCGCGCGGTTCGGCCACTGGTTCGTGCGGCTGCTGAAGGCCGTCACCACCATGCCGGACCGGCCGGTGGGCGATCTGCCGCTGCTCGACGCGCCGGAGGCGGCGCGGCAGCTGCGCGGCTGGAACGGCGTGGAGCGCCGGCTCGACCCGGTTGCCTCGGTGGTCGAATCGTTCGTCGCCCAGGTGCGGGCGACCCCGGACGCGATCGCGATCGTGGACCGGTCGGCCGGAACCGCCGAATCCGGCCTGGCCGTCGAGCCGGTGTCGCTGACCTACGCCGAGTTCGGCGCTCGCGTGAACCGCTTGGCCCGCAAGCTGCTCGAGGCCGGAGTCGGCCCCGACGTGCGGGTGGCGCTGGGCCTGCGGCGGTCGCTGGACCTGGTCGTCGCGATCCACGCGGTGCTGCAGGCCGGTGGCGCCTATGTCCCGCTGGATCTGGACCAGCCCGCCGAGCGCGTCGCGTACGTGCTCGAAACCGCCACTCCGGCATGCGTGCTCACCACCTCGCGCGACGGGTTCGACAGCGGTGACCTGCCCGCCCTGGTCGTCGACGAGCTGGACCTGTCCGAATACTCGGACGCCCCGCTCACCGATGCCGAGCGGACGGCCCCGCTGCGCCCGCAGCACCTGGCCTACGTGCTGTTCACCTCGGGATCCACCGGCCGCCCGAAGGGCGTCGGCATCTCGCACGCCGCGCTGTACCACCAGATGCGCTGGCTCATCACCGAATTCGGCATCACCGCCGACGATGTGGCGCTGTACAAGACTCCGGCCACCTTCGACGCCTCGGTCTGGGAACCGTTGGCGCCGTTGCTGATCGGCGCGCGGACCGTGATCGCCGTGCCCGACGGGCATCGCGACACCGCGTACCTGTCCGAGGTGATCCCCGCGGAGCGGATCACGCTGGCGTCGTTCGTGCCGTCGCTGCTGACGGTGTTCGCCACCACCGCCGACCCCGGCTCGCTGACCTCGCTGCGCGCGCTGCTGGTCGGCGGCGAGGCGTTCACCGGCGAAGCGGTGGAGGCGTTCCGGCGGCTGGGCCTGTCCGGTGTCGAGCTGATCAACCTGTACGGCCCGACGGAATTCACGGTCAACGCCACCCACGCGGTGGTCCCGGACGGCGTCGCGACGGCGGTGCCGATCGGGCGGCCCGTGTGGAACACCGACGCCTACGTGCTCGACGGGCGACTGCACCCGGTGCCGACCGGTGTCGCGGGTGAGCTGTATCTGTCCGGCGAGCAGCTGGCCCGCGGCTACTTCGGCCGCGCCGACATGACCGCCGACCGGTTCGTCGCGAATCCCTTCGGGCCCCACGGTTCTCGCATGTACCGCACGGGCGACCTGGTGGTCCGCGACGCCGACGGCGCGCTGATCTACCGGGGCCGCACCGACTTCCAGGTCAAGCTGCGCGGCCTGCGCATCGAACTGGGCGAGATCGAGCACGCGCTGCGGTCGCACCCGGCGGTGGCGCAGTCGGTGGCCATGGTGCGCGCCGACGGCCACACCGGTGAGCGGCTGGTGGGCTATGTGGTGCCGGTCGCCGGAGCGGTGGCCGACGGCGCCGACTTCGACGCCGACCTGCGCGCGCACCTGGCCACGGTGCTGCCGTCGTACATGATCCCGGCGGCGTTCGTGGTGCTGGACGCCCTGCCACTGGGCGCGAACGGCAAGCTCGACCGGCGGGCACTGCCGGAGCCGGTGTTCGGCGTCCGGGAGTTCCGGGCGGCCTCGACCCCGATCGAGGAGATCGTCGCGAACACCTTCGCGACCGTGCTCGGCCTCGACACCCCGATCGGCGTGGACGACGACTTCTTCGAGCTGGGCGGCAACTCGCTGATCGCCACCCAGGTGGTGGCCCGGCTCGGCAGCGCGCTCGACACCCGGATTCCGGTGCGGCTGCTGTTCGAGGCGTCCACCGTGGGCGCGCTGGCCACGCGGGTGGAGAGCCAGGTCGGCTCCGGCCGCCGCGAACTGGTGGCCGGACCGCGGCCCGAGCGCATCCCGCTGTCGCTGGCGCAGCAGCGGATGTGGTTCCTGAACCGGTTCGATCAGCAGTCGGCGGCCTACAACGTGCCGATGGCGGTGCGGCTGACCGGTGAGCTGGATGTGGCCGCGCTGCGCGCCGCGATCGGTGACGTGGTGGCGCGGCACGAGGTGCTGCGCACGGTCTACCCGGAGATGCCGGAGTCCGATTCCCCCAATGCGCTGTCTGCGCCGGTACAGGTGATTCTGCCGGTCGCGCGGGCGATTCCGGAGTTGGAGGTCCGCACGGTCACCCCGGCGGAGATCGAAGCGGCCGTAGTCGAGCTGACCTCGACCATCTTCGACGTCACCAGCGAGGTGCCGCTGCGCGTGGCGCTGTTCGAGGTCGAGACCGGAAACGATTCCGCCCCACGGGAATACGTGGTGGCGATGGTGGTGCACCACATCTCCGGTGACGGCTCGTCGGTGGCCCCGCTGACCCGCGACCTGATGACCGCGTACGCGACCCGCGCCGCGGGCGAGGCCCCGAACTGGCCCCCGCTGCCGGTGCAGTACGCGGACTACAGCCTGTGGCAGCGCGAACTGCTGGGCAGCGAGGAAGACCCGGAGTCGCTGGCTACCAAGCAGATCAGCTACTGGCAGACCGCGCTGGCGGAGCTGCCGGACCAGCTGGATCTGCCGTCGGACCGCCCGCGGCCCGCGGTGCAGTCCTTCGCCGGTGGCAAGGTGCCGGTGCGGATCGACGCCGAAACCCACCGCGCGCTGGTGGGTCTGGCGCGCTCCGAGGGCGCGACGCTGTTCATGGTCGTGCACACGGCGCTGGCGGTGCTGCTGGCGCGGCTGTCGGGCACCGAGGACATCGCGATCGGTACCCCGGTCGCCGGGCGCGGCGAGGCCGTGCTCGACGACATGATCGGCATGTTCGTCAACACCCTGGTGTTCCGCAGCCGGGTCGACGGCGGCGAGGCGTTCACCGAACTCCTCGCACGCCAGCGGGAGACCGACATCCAGGCGTTCGCGAACGCCGATGTGCCGTTCGAGCGTCTGGTCGAGGTGCTGAACCCGGTGCGTTCGACCGCGCGGCACCCGCTGTTCCAGGTGGGTCTGTCGTTCCAGAACCTGGCGTTGTCGACCCTGGACCTGCCCGGACTGACGGTGTCGGGCGTGGACTTCGACACCCAGCTGTCGCAGTTCGACCTGCATCTGATCGTGTCGGATCGCTACGACGAGTCGGGTGCGCCGACGGGCATCGAGGGCGTCCTCACCTACGCGAGCGATCTGTTCGACGCCGAGACGGTCGAGGGCTTCGTGGGCCGGTTCGTGCGCCTGCTGGGCGGCATCGTCGCCGGGCCGCGCACGGCGGTGGGCGAGCTGGGCCTGCTCGGTGACGCCGAGCGCGCCGGAATCGTGCTGGGCCGCAACGCGACCGGGTTCGCGACCGACCGCTCCGCGACGCTGTCGTCGCTGCTGGACGCGACGGTCGCCGCCCGTGCCGACGCGGTGGCGCTGGTCGGTCCGGAGGGGACCACCGTCACCTACGCCGAGCTCAGCGAGCGGGTGAACCGCCTCGCGCGGCACCTGATCGCACTGGGTGTGGGCGCGGAATCCCGTGTGGCGCTGGCGTTCCGCCGGTCGGTGGACCTGGTCGTGGCGATGTACGCGGTGTCGGTGGCCGGTGGCGCGTATGTGCCGGTCGACCCGGACCAGCCCGCCGAACGCGTGGGTTACATCCTCGAGACCGCCGACCCGGTGTGCGTGCTGACCAACGCCGACAGCGGTTTCGACGCGCGCGCCGTGGCCGCCGCGACCGTGCCGAATGTGGTGCGGATCGACGAGCTGGAGCTGACCGAGGTGTCCGGCGAGCCGATCGCCGACACCGATCGTGTCGCTCCGCTGCGTCCGACGAATACCGCGTACGTGATCTTCACCTCCGGCTCGACCGGCCGCCCGAAGGGCGTGGCCGTGCCGCACGCGGCGATCGCGAACCAGTTGCAGTGGAAGACGGCCGAATTCGGCCTGACCGGCGACGACGCGGTGCTGCTGAAGACCGCGTCGACCTTCGACCTGTCGGTGTGGGAATTCTGGTCGGCCGCGGTGTGCGGCGGTCGCCTGGTGATCGCGACGCCGGACGGGCATCGTGATCCCGCCTACCTCAACGAGCTGATGGCTCGTGAGCGGGTGACCACGCTGCACGTGGTGCCGTCGATGCTGGACGCGTTGTTGACCGAATCCGGTGGCGCGCTGACGGATTCGCTGCGCCGGGTGCTGGCCATCGGCGAGGCGCTGCCCGCCTCGGTGGCCCAGCGGTTCCGCCGCGCCAACGACGCCGAGCTGTTCAACCTGTACGGCCCGACCGAGGCCGCGGTGTCGATCACCAACCACCGCGTGACCGATGCCGATCAGGTGTCGGTGTCGATCGGTGCGCCGGAGTGGAACAGCCAGGTGTACGTCCTCGACGCGCGCCTGCATCCGGTGCCGGACGGTGTCGCGGGTGAGCTGTATCTGGCGGGCGCGCAACTGGCGCGCGGCTACTTCGGCCGCCCCGACCTGACCGCGGACCGCTTCGTGGCCGACCCGTTCCGCGCGGGCGGCCGGATGTACCGCACCGGTGACCTGGTGGCCTGGAACGCCGACGGCGAACTGGATTACCGGGGCCGCACGGACTTCCAGGTGAAGATCCGCGGCTTCCGTATCGAGCTGGGTGAGATCGAGGCCGCGCTGCTGGCGCTGCCCGAGGTCGCGCAGACCGCGGTGCTGGCGAAGTCGGATGCGCGCCTGGGTGATCGGCTGGTGGCGTACCTGGTGCCGGTCTCCGCGGACGCCGGAATCGATGTGGCGCGGGTGCAGTCCGCGCTCGGCGCGGCGCTGCCGTCCTACATGGTGCCCTCGGCATTCGTGGTGCTGGAGGCCCTGCCGCTCAACGTGAACGGCAAGCTGGACCGCAAGGCCCTGCCGGATCCCGAGTTCGAGGCCGCGGCCTTCCGCGCGCCCTCGACCCCGATCGAGCAGATCGTGGCCGGCGTCTTCGCCGAGGTGCTGGGTCAGGACCTGGTCGGCCTGGACGACGACTTCTTCGCCCTCGGCGGCAACTCGCTGATCGCCACTCAGGTGGCGGCCCGGATCGGCGCGGCGCTCGACGCGCAGGTGCCGGTGCGCACGGTGTTCGAGGCGTCGACCGTCGCGGGTCTGGCCGCGAAGGTGGAGCAGCACGCCGGTGCGGGCGGACGGCCGGCCCTGGTGGCGGTCGAACGGCCGGAACGGATTCCGCTGTCGCTGGCGCAGCAGCGGATGTGGTTCCTGAACCGGTTCGATCAGCAGTCGGCGGCCTACAACGTGCCGGTGGCGGTGCGCCTGTCCGGTGAGCTGGATGTCGACGCGCTGCGAGCGGCGATCGGTGACCTGGTCACCCGCCACGAGGTGCTGCGGACGGTCTACCCCGAGACCACCGCGCCCGACGCTCCCGACACGCCGCAGCCGGTGCAGGTGATCCTGTCCCCGGCACAGGCGACGCCGGACCTCACCGTGTACGAGATCGACTCGGCGGCAATCGAATCCGCCGTGATCGAGTTCTTCTCGACGCCGTTCGACGTGACGGCCGAGGTGCCGCTGCGCGTGCGGGCGTACCGGGTCGCCGACACGGGCGACTACGTGCTGGCCGTGGTGGTCCACCACATCTCCGGCGACGGATCCTCGATGGGCCCGCTGACCCGCGACCTGATGACCGCCTATGCGGCGCGCGCCGCGGGCGAGGCCCCGAGCTGGGCCCCGCTGGCCGTGCAGTACGCGGACTACAGCATCTGGCAGCGCGAACTGCTGGGCAGCGAGCGCGATCCGGAATCGCTGGCGGCCGAACAGCTTTCGTACTGGCGGTCGCAGCTGGCGGACCTGCCCGAACAGCTCGACCTGCCGTCGGACCGGCCGCGCCCCGCGGTGCAGTCGTTCGCCGGTGGCCGGGTCGAGGTCGCGATCGATCCCGACACGCACCGCGCGCTGGCCGAACTGGCCCGCGCCGAGGGCGCGACGCTGTTCATGGTCGTGCACAGCGCGCTGGCGCTGCTGCTGGCACGGTTGTCGGGCACCGACGACATCGCGATCGGCACCCCGATGGCGGGCCGCGGCGAGGCCGCGCTCGACGACCTCATCGGCATGTTCATGAACACCCTGGTCTTCCGTACCCGGGTGGACGCGGGCGAGGCGTTCACGGACCTGCTGGCCCGTCAGCGCGAGACCGACCTCCAGGCGTTCGCGAACGCCGACGTGCCGTTCGAGCGGCTGGTCGAGGTGCTGAATCCGGCACGCTCGACCGCGCGGCACCCGCTGTTCCAGGTGGGTCTGTCGTTCCAGAACCTGGCGCTGTCGACGCTCGAGCTACCGGGCCTGACCGTCGCCGCGCTCGAACTGGACACCCAGCAGTCGCAGTTCGACCTGCATCTGATCGTGTCGGATCGCTACGACGAGTCGGGTGTGCCGGCCGGGATCGGCGGCTTCCTGACTTATGCCGGCGATCTGTTCGACGCGGCCACCGTGCAGGGCTTCGTGGACCGTTTCCTGCGCCTGCTCGGCGAGATCGTCGCCGCGCCGCAGGCGCCCGTGGGCGATCTCGAGCTGCTGGACGGCGGTGAGCGCGAGCGAATCCTGGTGGCGTGGAACGACACTCGTCACGAGGTCGCGCCGGAACTGCTGCTGGACGGCTACCGTCGCGCGGTCGCCGCGCATCCGGATCGGATCGCGGTGTCCTTCGAGGGCGCGGAGCTGACCTACCGCGAATTCGACGAGCGGGTCAACGTGCTCGCGCGGCGCCTGATCTATCAGGATGTCGGGCCGGAAGCGCTGGTCGGCCTCGCCATCCGGCGCTCGCTGGATCTGGTGGTCGGCATGTACGCGATCATCACCGCGGGCGGCGCCTACGTGCCGCTGGACCCGGATCATCCGGCCGAGCGCATCGCGCACGTGCTGGCGACCGCGCAGCCGGTGTGCGTGCTCAGCACGACCGCCGACGCCGTGCCCGTGCCGGACGACATCCCGGTGCTGCACATGGACACCGTGGACCTCGACGGCTTCGAGGGCACCCCGGTGGAGCCGGACGAACTGCTGGCCCCGGTGCTGCCGGAGCATCCGGCGTACGTGATCTTCACGTCCGGTTCGACCGGCCGCCCGAAGGGTGTGGCGGTCTCGCACGCGGCGATCCACAACCAGACCGGCTGGATGCTCGCCGAGTACCCGATGGGTGCCGACGACGTCTACTTCCAGAAGACGGCCACCACCTTCGACGTGTCGCTGTGGGGCTACTTCATGCCGCTGCGCGCCGGGGCGAAGCTGGTCGTCGCCACCCACGACGGCCATCGCGACCCGCGGTACATCGCGGAAACCATTGCCGCGCAGCGGGTCACGGTCACCGACTTCGTGCCGTCGATGCTCACCGTGTTCGCCACCCAGACCCCGGCCGGGTCGGTGCCGACGCTGCGCGACGTGTTCGTCATCGGTGAGGCGCTGCCGCCGGAAACCGTTGCCGCGCTGCGGTCGGTCTCCGACGCGGCCGTGCACAACCTGTACGGGCCGACCGAGGCCGCGGTCTCGATCACCTACTGGCCCGCCACGGGCGCCGAGCGGTCGGGTGTGCCGATCGGCTTGCCGCAGTGGAACTCCCGCGTCTACGTCCTGGACTCCCGCCTGCGCCCGGTGCCCGCGGGTGTCGCGGGTGAGCTGTACCTCGCGGGCGATCAGCTGGCGCGCGGGTATGTGGCGCGGCCGGACCTGACCTCGGATCGCTTCGTGGCCAACCCGTTCGGGGACGGCGAGCGCATGTACCGCACGGGTGACCTGGTGCGGTGGAATGCGCAGGGGGTGCTGGAGTACATCGGGCGTACCGATTTCCAGGTGAAGTTCCGGGGGCAGCGGATCGAGCTCGGTGAGATCGAGTCGGCGTTGCTGGCGGAGTCGGCGGTGAGCCAGGCTGTGGCGCTGGTGCTGCCGTCCGATCTGGGGGACCAGTTGGTGGCGTATGTGGTGCCCGCGCCGGGCGCCACCGTCGATCAGGCCGAGTTGCTGGCGGCGGCGGCTCGGACGCTGCCCGCCTACATGCTGCCCGGCGCGATCGTCGAGCTGGCCGAGCTGCCGCTGAACACCAGCGGCAAGCTGGACCGGAAGGCGTTGCCGCACCCGACCTTCGCGCAGCGCGAGTTCCGTGCGCCGTCGACTCCGGTCGAGGAGATCGTGGCCGGTGTGTTCGCCGACGTGCTCGGTGTCGAGCGGGTCGGCGCCGACGACGACTTCTTCGCGCTCGGCGGCAACTCGCTGATCGCCACCCAGGTGGTCGCGCGGTTGAGCGCGGCGCTGGATGCGCGGGTTCCGGTGCGTGACCTGTTCGAGTACTCCACGGTGGCCGGTCTGGCCGCCCGGGTCGCGCAGCACGCGGGCTCGGGTGGGCGGCCCGCGCTGGTGGCGGGGGAGCGCCCGGAACGGGTGCCGCTGTCGCTGGCACAGCAGCGGATGTGGTTCCTCAACCGCTTCGACCAGCAGTCCGCCGCGTACCACGTGCCGGTCGCGGTGCGCCTGTCCGGTGCGCTGGACGTCGACGCGCTGCAGGCCGCGGTGCGCGATCTGGTGGAACGCCACGAGATCCTGCGCACCGTCTACCCCGAGGCCGACGGCGTACCGCACCAGATCGTGTTGCCCGCCGACCGGGCCGTCCCGGATCTCACACCGGTCGCGGTGTCGCCGGAAGCGTTGCGCGACACCATCACCGAGCTGGTCTCCGCTGGCTTCGACGTCACCGCCGAGGTTCCCTTGCGGGCGCGGCTCCTGCGTGTGGTCGACATGACCACGGGCTCGGATTCGGCGGGCGCCGCCGCGACTGTCGAAACCGCCGAGCACGTCCTGGTTTTCGTGGCCCACCACATCGCCGCCGACGGCTGGTCGATGGGCCCGCTGACCCGCGACGTGATGATCGCCTACACCGCCCGCTCCGCCGGCGAGGCTCCCGACTGGGCGCCGCTGCCGGTGCAGTACGCGGACTTCAGCGTCTGGCAGCGCCGGGTGCTGGGCGCGGAGGACGACCCGCAGAGCCTCGTCGCCGCGCAGGCCGACTACTGGCGCACCGCGCTGGCCGACCTGCCCGACGAGCTGAACCTGCCCGCCGACCGGCCGCGCCCGAACGTGCCGTCGTATCGCGGTGGGCGCGTGGTCTTCCCGATCGACGTGGAGCTGCGCACCGCGCTGCGGATGATCGCCGCCGAGCAGAACACGACGCTGTTCATGGTGGTCCACACCGCGCTCGCGATCTTCCTGGCGCGCCTGTCGGGCACCGAGGACATCGCCGTCGGCAGCCCGATCGCGGGCCGCGGCGAGGCCGAACTCGACGACATGATCGGCATGTTCGTCAACACCGTGGTGCTGCGCACCGAGGTGCGCGGCCAGCGGTCGTTCCTCGAACTGCTGGCCCAGGCCCGCGACACCGATCTGCAGGCCTTCGCGCACGCCGACATCCCGTTCGAGCGACTGGTGGAACTGCTGCAGCCGGAGCGGTCCACCGCGCGGCACCCGCTGTTCCAGGTGGCGCTGTCGTTCGAGAATCTGCCCGAGACGGCCTTCGAACTGCCCGAACTCAGCGTCGGCGCGGTCGATTTCGAGGCCGGAATCGAGAAGTTCGACCTGTCGCTGACCGTCCGCGAGGCGGCCGACCGGTCCGAGATGCTCGCCGAATTCTCCTTCGCCCGTGACCTTTTCGACGAGGCCACGGTGGAGCGGTTCACCCAGCGGTTCCTGCGGCTGCTCGCCGAGATCGCGACGCGGCCGGAGACCCCGGTCGGCGATCTGGAGATCCTCGAGGCGGCCGAGCGGGCCGAACTGGTGGCGCGCACGGGTGCCCCGGCGGTGCCGCCGCGCAGCCTGCCGGACCTGCTGGCCGAGGCCGTCGCGCGGGATCCGCGGGCGCTCGCGGTCGTGTTCCAGGACACCCGGCTGTCCTATGGCGAGCTGGACGAGCGGTCGAACCGCTTGGCGCGCTTGCTGATCGAGCGCGGCATCGGCGCCGAGGATCTGGTGGCGATCGCGGTGCCGCGATCGGCGGACTCCTACTTCGCCGAGTGGGCGGTGACCAAGTCGGGTGCGGCGTTCGTGCCGATCGACCCGGCCTACCCGTCCGACCGCATCGCGCACATGGTCACCGACTCCGGTTCGCCGATCGGTCTCACCACCGCCGCCGTGCGCGACGAACTGCCGGAATCGGTGGAGTGGCTGGTCCTGGACGAACTGGACCTGGAGGCCTACGACGCCGCGGCCGTGACCGCGGACGATCGGGTGCGGCCGCTGCGTCCGGCGCATCCGGCGTACGTCATCTACACCTCGGGCTCGACCGGTCTGCCCAAGGGCGTCGTGGTCACCCACGCCGGGCTGGCCAACTTCAGCGCCGAGCAGGCCGAGCGATACGCGCTCGACTCCGATTCGCGCGCACTGCATTTCGCGTCGCCGAGCTTCGACGCCTCGATCCTCGAGTTCTTGCTCGCGGTCGGATCGGGCGGCGCGCTGGTGGTCGTGCCGACCGGCGTGTACGGCGGCGAGGAGCTGTCCGAGCTGATCCGCGGCGAGGGTGTCACGCACGCCTTCATCACGCCGTCCGCGCTCGCGACCATCGACCCGACCGGTCTCGACAGCCTGCGCGTGCTGGTCGCCGGTGGCGAGGCCGTCCCGGCGGATCTGATCACGAAGTGGGCGGTCCCGCTCGGCGAGGGTGCCCCGCTGCGGTCGGTGCACAACGGGTACGGGCCGACCGAGACCACCATCATGACCAACATCAGCGACGCGCTGGCGCCGGGCGACACCGTCACCATCGGCGGCCCGATCCGCGGTATGCGGTCGCTGATCCTGGACTCGCGGCTGCGGCCGGTGCCGGTCGGCGTGGCGGGTGAGCTGTACCTGTCGGGTATCCAGCTGACCCGCGGCTACCACGCCCGCGCGGGCCTCACTGCGGAACGGTTCGTGGCCAACCCGTACATGGTGGGCGAGCGGATGTACCGCACCGGCGACGTGGTGCGCTGGACCGAGTCCGGCGAGGTCGAGTACGTCGGCCGCTCCGACTTCCAGGTCAAGGTGCGCGGTTTCCGCATCGAACTGGGCGAGATCGACACCGCGCTCACCTCCCACGAGACCGTCGACTTCGCGGTCACCCTGGGCCACAAGACCGAGGTGGGCTCGACCATCCTGGTCTCCTACGTGCGCCCGGTCGCGGGCCGCTCGGTCGACGTGGCGGAACTGCGCGACTACGTCGGCGGCACGCTGCCGGAGTACATGGTGCCGACGTCGATCATGGTGCTCGACGAGATCCCGCTGACCCCGGTCGGCAAGCTGGATCGCCGCGCCCTGCCGGAGCCGGTCTTCACCGCGCGCGAATACCGCGCTCCCGCAAGCGAAACCGAGGCGATCATCGCCGCGGTGTTCGCCGATGTGCTCGGCCTGGAGCAGGTCGGCCTGGACGATTCGTTCTTCGCCCTCGGCGGCGACAGCATCCTGTCGATCCAGCTGGTCTCGCGGGCCAAGGAACGCGGCGTGGTGTTCAGCCCGCGCGATGTGTTCGAGCAGCGGTCGGTGGCCGGTCTGGCCGAGGTCGCGGCCTCGGGGGCGACCGCCGAACGGCAGCGTCTGGCCGAGCTGCCCGGCGGCGGCGTGGGCGATATCCCGCTGCTGCCGGTCATGTCGCAGTTCCTCGCCAGTGGCTCGACGTACCAGCGGTTCTCGCAGTCGATGACGCTGCGGCTGCCCGACGGCATCGACCGCGCGACGCTGGTCGCGACGATCGGCGCGGTCTTCGACCACCACGACGTCCTGCGCACCCGACTGCTCGGCGACCTCGAAACCGGTTGGGAATTCGAGGCTCTCGACCAGGGCGCGGTGGACGTCGACGCCCTGGTGCGCCGGGTGGACGTGCCCGCCGGTCTCTCCGACGAGGAGCTGACCCGGCTCGCGAGCGCGGAATACGATGCGGCACTGGGCCGTCTCGATCCGACGAACGCGGCCATGGTGCAGTTCGTGTGGTTCGCCTTCGACGATCGCCGCGATGTGCTGTTGATCGCCGGACACCACTTCGTGGTCGACGGCGTGTCGTGGCGCATCCTGATCCCGGACTTCGCCATGGCATGGTCGCAGCTGGTGGCGAACCAGCCGGTGACGTTGCCCGCCAACGGCACCTCCATGCGCCGCTGGGCTCACGCCCTGGTCGAGGAGTCCACGGCGTCCGGCCGCGTCGCGGAACTGCCGTTCTGGCAGGAGGTTTCGGCCACGCCGGATCCGCTGCTCGGCTCGCGCGCCTTCGATCCGGCGATCGACACCAACGCGACCGTGGAACGGGTGCAGGTCACCCTCCCGGCCGACGTCACCGACGCCGTGCTGACCGCCATCCCGAGCCTCTACCACGGCGGCGTCAACGACGGCCTGCTGTCCGCGCTGGCCATGGCCATCGCCAAGCTGCGCGGTGAGCAGACCGGGTCGGCCGCGCTGATCCGCCTCGAGGGCCACGGCCGCGAGGAGACCGTGGTCCCGGGCGCCGACCTGTCCCGCACGGTGGGCTGGTTCACCAGCGTCTACCCGGTCCGCCTGGACCTGGCGGGCACGGACCTGACCGACGCCTTCGAAGGCGGAAAGTCGGTGGGCCGCATCGTCAAATCGGTCAAGGAGCAGTTGCTCGGGGTGCCGGACAAGGGTCTCGGCTACGGTCTGCTGCGCTATCTGAACCCGGCGACCGGTGCGGACCTGAACACCGTCGGCCAGGTCAGCTTCAACTACCTCGGACGCGTTTCCGCCGGAGACGTCCCCGAGGGCATGGCCGAACTGGGCTGGGTGCCGGTCGCCGATCTCGGCGAGCTGGACGCGCTGATGGACGCCGACATGCCCGCCAACGCGACGATCGACATCAACGCGATCGTCACCGACGGCGACAACGGCCCGCAGCTGGGCGCGACCTTCGCCTACCCGACCGGGCTGCTGGACGACGCGACGGTGCGGGAGTTCGCGGACCTGTGGATCGCGGCCCTCACCGCGCTCGCCACGCACGCCCGCCGCCCCGACGCCGGTGGACACACCCCGTCGGACCTGCCGCTGGTACGCGCCACGCAGTCCGATGTCGAGGGCTGGGAGCGGCAGTACCCGCAGCTGGTCGAGGTCTGGCCGCTGTCGACGCTGCAATCCGGTCTGCTGTTCCACGCGCTGCTGACTCAGGCGACGTTCGACGTGTACACCATCCAGGCCGTGGTCAACCTGGGCGGCACGCTCGACACCGGCCGGCTGCGGGTGGCCGCGCAGGCCGTGCTGGAGCGGTACCCGAACCTGCGGACGGCGTTCGTCGCCGATGTCGAGGGCAACTCCGTGCAGGTGGTGCTCGACCACGTCGACGTGCCGTGGCACGAGGTCGACCTCACCGGCCTGCCCGCCGACGAGCGCGACGCGGAACTGAAACGCCTGGTGGCACAGGACCGTGCGAGGCACTTCGACCTGTCCGCGCCGCCGCTGCTGCGGTTCACGGTGTACCGCACCGCGGGCACCGCGTGGCAGCTGGTCATCACGACCCACCACATCCTGCTCGACGGCTGGTCGATGCCGCTGCTCATGCGGGATCTGCTGGTGCTGTACGCGGTCCGCGGCGACACCTCCGCGCTGCCGCGCCCGGCCTCCTACCGCAACTACCTCGGCTGGCTGGCCGCGCGCGACAAGCAGGAGTCCCTGGACACCTGGCGGCGCGCGCTCGCCGGAGTGGACGAGCCCACTCAGCTCGCGCCGCAGACCACGCTGGACGAGACCTACGAGATCGGCAAGCGGGTCGTCGAGATCGACGCCGACCGCACCGAGCGGGTCAAGCGCCTGTGCGCCGAGCTGGGCATCACCGTGAACACGCTGGTGCAGGCCGCGTGGGGGGTGCTCGTGGGCCGGATGACCGGTCGCGACGACGTGGTGTTCGGCGCCACCGTCTCCGGCCGCCCGCCCGAGTTGCCGGGCATCGAGTCGATGGTGGGCCTGTTCATCAACACGCTGCCGGTGCGGGTGTTCGTGGACGCGCGCGCCACCGTCGCCGAACTGCTGACCCGCTTGCAGGGCGAGCAGGCGGATCTGCTGGACCACCACTACGTGGGCCTGACCGATATCCAGCGGGTCGCGGGCATCGGCGCCCAATTCGATTCGCTGGTGGTGTTCGAGTCGTACCCGGTGGACAAGGACGCGATCGCCGCGACCAGCTCCATCGACGGCATGTCGGTCACCGACGCGGGCATCAACGACGACACGCACTACCCGATCACGGTGATGGTGACCGCCGAGTCGACCATCGTGCTGACCCTCAAGCATCTGCTGAGCCGGATCACCCCCGACGAGGTCGCGGCGATCTCCGCCCGGCTGCTGCGGATCGTGGACGAGTTCGTCGCCGATCCGAAGGGCCGGGTCGCCGACATCGACGTCTTCGGCAATGCCGAGCGCGATCGAATCCTGGTGGAGTGGAACGACACTCGCCACGAGGTCGCACCGGAACTGCTGCTGGACGGCTACCGGCGCACGGCCGCCGCGCACCCGGACCGCGTGGCGGTGGTGTACGAGGGCGCCGAGCTGACCTATCGCGAGTTCGACGAGCGCGTGAATCGCCTGGCGCGGCACCTGATCTCGCGGGGCGTCGGCGCGGAATCGCTTGTCGCCCTGGGCATCCGTAGGTCGTTGGATCTGGTGGTCGGCATGTACGCCGTGCTGACCGCCGGTGGCGCGTACGTGCCGCTGGACCCCGACCATCCGGCCGAGCGCATCGCGTATGTGCTGGAGACGGCGCAGCCGGTCTGCGTGCTGTCGCGGACGGTGGACGAAGTGCCGGTGCCCGAGGGCATTTCGGTGCTCGACGTCGACGCCTTGGACCTGAGCGAGGTCGACGCGACCCCGGTGCGACCGGAGGAACTGCTGCGGCCGGTCCTCGCGGACAACCCGGCGTACGTCATCTTCACCTCCGGTTCCACGGGCCGCCCCAAGGGCGTGACGGTCTCGCACGCCGCGATCCAGAACCAGATCTCCTGGATGCTGGGCGAGTACGGGCTCGGCATCGACGATGTGTACCTGGAGAAGACCGCCACGGTGTTCGACGTGTCGCTGTGGGGCTACTTCATGCCGCTGCGCGTCGGCGCCAAGCTGGTGGTGGCGACTCCGGACGGGCATCGCGATCCGGCGTACCTGGCGGAAACCATTGCCGCGCAGGGCGTCACGTTCACCGACTTCGTGCCGTCGCTGCTCGCCGTGTTCGCCGCGGAGCTGACCCCCGGCAGTGTGCCGACGCTGCGGACGGTGTTCGCGGCCGGTGAGGCGCTGCCGCCGGAGACTGTCGCCGCGCTGCACGCCTCCTCGGACGCCGCGGTGCACAACGTCTACGGCCCGACCGAGGCCGCGGTCACCGTCACGCACTGGCCGGTGAGCGGCGGCGAGCGCCGTACCGTCCCGATCGGCCTGCCGCAGTGGAACACTCGCCTCTACGTGCTGGATTCGCTGCTGCGTCCGGTGCCGGAGGGCGTGGCCGGTGAGCTGTATCTGGCCGGTGTGCAGCTGGCGCGCGGCTACGCGGCGCGGCCGGACCTGACCGCGGATCGCTTCGTGGCCAACCCGTTCGGCACGGGCGAGCGCATGTACCGCACCGGCGACCTGGTGGTGTGGCGCGAGATCGACGGCCAGGGTGCGCTGGAGTACGTGGGCCGCACCGACTTCCAGGTGAAGGTCCGCGGCTACCGCATCGAACTGGGCGAGATCGACAACGCCCTCACCTCGCACCCGGACATCGACTTCGCCGTCACCCTCGGCCGCAAGACCGAGGCGGGCACCGACATCCTGGTGTCCTACGTGCACGCGGCGGCGGACCGCGCCGTCGACGTGCCCGAGGTGACCACGTATCTGTCCGGCCGCCTGCCGGAGTACATGGTGCCGACGGCGATCATGGTGCTGGACAAGATCCCGGTGACCGCGGTCGGCAAGCTGGACCGGGCGGCACTGCCCGATCCGCAGCTGGCGTCGCAGGAATTCCGCGCGCCCACCAGCGAGATCGAGGCGACCATCGCCGAGGTGGTGGCCGAGGTGCTGAGCCTGGAGCGGGTCGGCGTGGACGATTCGTTCTTCGCCCTCGGCGGCGACAGCATCCTGTCGATCCAGCTGGTGTCGCGGGCCAAGGCGCGGGGCGTGGTGTTCTCGCCGCGCGACGTGTTCGAGCGGCGCACCGTCGCCGGTCTGGCCGAGGTGGCCACCACCGGCGCGGACGCCGAGCGGGAGCGGCTGGCCGAACTGCCCGGCGGCGGAGTCGGCGACATTCCGGTACTGCCGTTCATGGCCGCGGTGCTGGCGAAGTCGGATGTGTCCTCCTACCAGCGGTTCTCGCAGTCGATGACGCTGCGGCTGCCCGTGGGCATCGACCGTGCGACGCTGGTCGCGACGATCGGCGCGGTGTTCGAGCACCACGACGTGCTGCGCACGCGGTTGCGCGGGGACGCCGAGAACGGTTGGGCCTTCGAGGCTTTGGACCGGGGCGCGGTGGATGTCGACGCGCTGATTCGGCGGGTCGACCTGCCGGGTGACGTCTCCGATGCGGAGCTGTCCCGGGTCGCCAACGCGGAATACGATGCGGCGCTTGGTCGTCTGGATCCGGCGAACGCGGCCATGGTGCAGTTCGTGTGGTTCGATTTCGGTGCGGCTGGCGCGGAATCGGCAAGCGCCGCAGAGGATTCCGCCGCCACCGGATCGGCGGACCGGCCGGGCGTGCTGCTGATCGCCGCGCACCACTTCGTAGTCGACGGTGTCTCCTGGCGCATCCTGATCCCGGACTTCGCGGTCGCCTGGTCGCAACTCGCTGCGGGGCAGCAGGTTTCGCTGCCCGCCAACGGCACCTCGATGCGCCGCTGGGCCCACGCGCTGGTGGAGCAGGCCGCCGAGCGGACCACGGAACTGCCGTTCTGGCAGCAGGTTTCGGCGACACCGGATCCGCTGCTCGGCTCGCGCGCCTTCGATCCCGCCGTGGACACCAACGCGACGGTCGAGTCGGTGCGGGTCAGCGTGCCCGCGTCGGTCACCGACGCGGTGCTCACCGCGATCCCGGGCCTGTACCACGGCGGCGTGAACGACGGCCTGCTGTCGGCGCTGGCGATGGCCGTCACCCGTTGGCGCGGTGAGCAGTCCGCGGTGCTGGTCCGGCTGGAGGGTCACGGCCGCGAGGAAGAGGCGGTGCCGGGCGCGGACCTGTCGCGCACGGTCGGCTGGTTCACCAGCGTCTACCCGGTCCGCCTGGACCTGGGCAAGGCCAACCTGACCGACGCCTTCGCGGGCGGAGAAGCGTTGGCGCGCATCGTGAAATCGGTCAAGGAGCAGGTGCTGTCGGTGCCCGGCAAGGGGCTCGGCTACGGTCTGCTGCGGCACCTGAACCCGGAGACGGCCGCCCTGCTGGGCGACACCGGGCAGATCAGCTTCAACTACCTGGGCCGCGTCTCCGTCGCCGACGTGCCCGCGCAGTTCGCCGAACTGGGCTGGGTGCCGGTGGACGACCTGGGCGAGCTGTCCGCGGTGATGGACGCCGACATGCCCGCCAACGCCGTGCTCGACATCAACGCGATCGTCACCGACGGCGACGAGGGCCCGCAGCTGGGCGCGTCGTTCGCCTTCCCGGCCGGGCTGCTGACCCGCGAGCAGGTACAGGAGTTCGCCGACCTGTGGGTCGCGGCGCTCACCGCGCTCGCCGAGCACGCCACCCGCCCGGAGTCCGGCGGCCGCACCCCGTCGGACCTGCCGCTGGTCCGTACCACGCAGTCCGACATCGAGGTGTGGGAGCGCAGGTACCCGGCGCTCACCGACGTGTGGCCGCTGTCCGCGCTGCAGTCTGGCCTGCTGTTCCACGCCATGATGAGCGCGTCCACGGTGGACGTGTACACCCAGCAGGCGGTCGTCGACTTCGAGGGCACCCTCGACGTCGAGCGGCTGCGCGTCGCGGCGCAGGCCATGCTGGAGCGGTACCCGAACCTGCGGGCGATCTTCGTCGCCGACTCGAACGGCGAGCCGGTGCAGCTCGTGCTCGACCGTGTCGAAGTGCCTTGGGAGGTCGTGGATCTCACCGAACTGCCGCCGGAGCACCGGGCCGAGCAACTGGCGCAGCGGCTCGAGACCGACCGCCTGACCCACTTCGACATGACCACCCCGCCGCTGCTGCGCTTCGCGGTGTATCGCACCGGCGAGACGGCCTGGCACCTGTCGATCACGGCGCACCACGTGCTGTTCGACGGCTGGTCGATGCCGCTGCTCATGCGGGATCTGCTGGTGCTGTACGCATTGCGCGGCGACGCCGCCTCGCTGCCGCGGGTGCCGTCGTACCGGAACTTCCTGGCCTGGCTGGCCGGGCGCGACCGGGACGCCTCGCTGCGGGCCTGGCAGCATGCGCTGGCCGGGGTCGACGAGCCGACTCAGCTTGCGCCGCAACCGAAGCCGGACGAGACCTACGCGCTCGGCAAGCAGGTCGTGCACCTCGACGCCGACTACACCCGCCGCGTCGCGCAGTTCTGCGCCGACCTCGGCATCACCGTGAACACGCTGATCCAGGCGGCCTGGGGTGTGCTGGTCGGCCGCATCACCGGCCGCGAGGACGTGGTGTTCGGCGCGACGGTGTCCGGGCGTCCGGCGGAGCTGCCCGGCATCGAGTCGATGGTGGGTCTGTTCATCAACACGCTGCCGGTGCGGGTGCGGGTCGACGACCGCGCGACCGTCGGCGAGCTGCTGGTGCGGTTGCAGGGCGAGCAGGCGGATCTGCTGGAGCACCACTACGTCGGCCTGACCGACATCATGCGGGTCGCCGGAATCGGCGCGCAGTTCGATTCGCTGCTGGTGTTCGAGTCCTACCCCGTCGACAAGGACGCCATCACCGCGGCCTCCGCGATCGACGGCGTGTCGGTGGCCGGCGCGGGCATCAGCGGTGGCACCCACTATCCGCTGACGCTGCTGGTCAAGGCCGAGCAGACGATCGAGATCGTGCTCGAGCACCTGCTGAGCCGGTTCAGCACCGCCGAGGCGGAGACGCTGTCCACGCGGCTGCTGCGGATCGTGGACGAACTGCTCGCCGGCACCAGTCGCCGGGTCCGCGACATCGAGGTCCTCGACGCCGCCGAGCGGGACCGAATCCTGCTGGAGTGGAACGACGTTCGCGAAGCGGTGGCGCCCGAGCTGCTGCTCGACGGCTACCGTCGCGCGGTGGCCGCGCACCCGGATCGGGTCGCGGTGTCCTACGAGGGCGAGGAGCTGACCTACCGGGAGTTCGACGAGCGCGTCAACATCCTGGCGCGGCGGCTCATCTACCAGGGCGTCGAGGCAGAATCGCTGGTCGGCCTGGCGATCCGACGTTCGCTGGACCTGGTGGTCGGCATGTACGCGATCGTGACCGCGGGCGGCGCGTACGTGCCGCTGGATCCGGATCATCCGGCCGAGCGCATCGCGCACGTGCTGGAGACCGCGCAGCCGGTGTGCGTGCTCACCCGGACCGCGGACCAGGTGCCGGTGCCCGAGGGCGTCGAGGTGCTGAACCTCGACACCGTGGACGTGGACGGTTTCGACGGCACGCCGCTGGAGCCCGACGAGCTGATGCGCCCGGTGCTCCCGGAGAACCCGGCCTACGTGCTGTTCACTTCGGGTTCGACCGGCCGCCCGAAGGGTGTGGCGGTCTCGCACGCGGCGATCAACAACCAGATCACCGTCATGCTGTCGGCCTACCCGATGACCCCCGAGGACGTGTATCTGCAGAAGACGCCGACTACCTTCGACGTCTCGCTGTGGGGTTACTTCATGACCCTGCGGGCCGGGGCGAAGCTGGTCGTGGCGACGCCGGACGGGCACCGGGATCCGCTGTACCTGGCGGAAACCATTGCCGCGCAGGGCGTCACGTTCACCGACTTCGTGCCGTCCATGCTGACCGTGCTCGCCACGCACACCGCGGCGGGCGCCCTGCCCACGCTGCGGACCGTGTTCGCGGCCGGTGAGGCGCTGCCGCCGGAGACCGTCACCGCGGTGCACGCCATCTCCGACGCGGCCGTGCACAACCTGTACGGGCCGACCGAGGCCGCGATCACCGTGGCGCACTGGACCGCGACGGGTACCGAGTCCCCGAGCGTGCCGATCGGTTACCCGGAGGCGAATTCGCAGCTGTACGTGCTGGATTCGCGGCTGCGGCCGGTGCCCGCGGGTGTGGTGGGCGAGTTGTATCTGGCCGGTGATCAGCTGGCGCGGGGCTACCTGCGGCGGCCGGATCTCACCTCGGATCGCTTCGTGGCCAACCCCTTCGGGGACAGAGAGCGCATGTACCGCACCGGCGACTTGGTGGTGTGGCGCGAGGTCGACGGCAGGGGCGTGCTCGAGTACATCGGCCGCGCCGACTTCCAGGTGAAGTTCCGCGGTCAGCGCATCGAGCTGGGCGAGATCGAATCGGTGCTGCTGGCGCAGCCGTCGGTCAGCCAGGCCGCGGCGCTGGTGGTGTCGTCCGAACTCGGTGACCAGCTGGTGGTCTACGCGGTGCCCGCGCCCGGCGCGCAGCTCGATCAGGGCCGCCTGCTGGAAGCGGCCATGCGGCAGCTGCCGGCGTACATGGTGCCGTCGCAGATCATCGAACTGGCCGAGTTCCCGCTCAACCCGAGCGGCAAGCTGGACCGCAAGGCCCTGCCCAAGCCGACCTTCACGCAGCGGGAGTTCCGTGCGCCCTCGACGCCGATCGAGGAGATCGTGGCGGGCGTGTTCGCCGAGGTGCTCGGGGTCGAGCGGATCGGCGCGGACGACGACTTCTTCGCCCTCGGCGGCAACTCGCTGATCGCCACCCAGGTCATCGCCCGCGTGGGCGCGGCGGTGGGCAGCCGGGTGCCGGTGCGGGCGCTGTTCGAGCGGTCGACGGTGACCGGGTTCGCGGCGGCGATCGAATCGCAGACGCGCGATTCGGGCGCCCCGGCGCTCGGCAGTATCGAACGGCCGGAACGGATTCCGCTGTCGCTGGCGCAGCAGCGGATGTGGTTCCTGAACCGGTTCGATCAGCAGTCGGCGGCCTACAACGTGCCGATGGCGGTGCGGCTCACCGGCGATCTCGATCTGCCAGCCCTGCGGGCCGCGGTCGGCGACGTGGTGGCGCGGCACGAGGTGCTGCGCACGGTCTACCCGGAGTCGGACAGCATGCCCGTGCAGGTGATTCTGCCTGTGGCGCAGGCGGTTCCGGAGGTCGAGTTCCGTACCGTTACCCCGGCCGACGTCGAGGCCGCGGTGCTCGCGGTGGTGTCGAGTTCCTTCGACGTCACCACCGAGGTGCCGCTGCGGGTGGCCGTGTTCGAGGTCGAGACCGGAAACGCCGGGACCGCACGGGAGTACGTGCTGGCGATGACCGTGCACCACATCTCCGGTGACGGTTCCTCGATGGCGCCGCTGACCCGCGACATCATGACCGCCTACGCGGCGCGGGCCGCCGGTGAGGCCCCGAGCTGGGCCCCGCTGGCCGTGCAGTACGCCGATTACGCGCTCTGGCAGCGTGCCCTGCTGGGCAGCGAGGACGATCCGGAGTCGTTGGCGGCCAAGCAGCTCGGTTACTGGAAGGCGGCGCTGGCCGACCTGCCGGACCGGCTGGACCTGCCGACCGACCGCCCGCGTCCCGCGGTGCAGTCCTACACCGGCGCGAAGGTCTCGGTCGATATCGACGCCGAGCTGCACCGGGCGCTGGCGGAGCTGGCGCGCGGCGAGAGCGCGACGCTGTTCATGGTCGTGCACACCGCCTTCGCGGTGCTGCTGGCCAGGCTGTCGGGCGCCGACGACATCGCGATCGGTACGCCGATGGCGGGTCGCGGCGAACGCGAACTCGACGACCTGATCGGCATGTTCGTCAACACCCTGGTGTTCCGCACCCGGGTGGACGCGGGCGCGCCGTTCGCGGAACTCCTTGCCCGCCAACGCGAGTCGGATCTGCAGGCGTTCGCGCACGCCGACGTGCCGTTCGAGCGGTTGGTCGAGGTGCTCAACCCGGTCCGGTCGACGGCGCACCACCCGCTGTTCCAGGTGGGTCTGTCGTTCCAGAACCTGGGCCGGACCAGTCTCGAGCTGCCGGGCCTGAGCCTGTCGGGCGTCGACTTCGACACCCAGCTCTCGCAGTTCGACCTGCACCTGATCGTGTCGGACAGCTACGACGAGGCGGGCGCGCCGGCCGGGATCGGCGGCGTGCTGACCTACGCCACGGATCTGTTCGACGCGGCCACCGTCGAGGACTTCGCCGCGCGCTTCGTGCGGATGCTGCGCCAGATCGTGGCGGTCCCGGCGACGCCGGTCGGCGATCTCGAGCTGCTGCGTGGCAGCGAGCGGGCGACGCTGGTCACCGAGTGGAACTCGACCGAGCACGAGGTGGATCGGTCGCTCACGCTGGCGGCGCTGCTGGACCGCACCGTCGCCGCGACGCCGGACGCCGTGGCGCTGGTGGGTCCGGACGGGACCGCCGTCACCTATGTCGAACTCGGCGAGCGGGTGAACCGTCTTGCGCGGCATCTGGTTTCGCTGGGTGTCGGGGCGGAGTCGCGGGTTGCCTTGGCCTTCCGCCGGTCGGTGGACTTGGTCGTGGCGATGTACGCGGTGTCGGCGGCCGGTGGTGCGTATGTGCCGGTGGATCCGGACCAGCCTGGCGAGCGGGTGGGTTACATCCTCGAGACCGCGGCTCCGGTGTGTGTGCTGACCGATGCGGACAGCGGGTTCGATGTCGAGGCGGCGCGGGAAGGTTCCGCTGAGGTTGCCGCACTGGATGTCGTCCGTATCGATGAACTCGAACTGTCGAAAATCTCCGGCGAGCCGGTCGCCGACGCGGATCGTGTTGCGCCGCTGCGTCCGTCGAATACCGCGTACGTGATCTTCACGTCGGGTTCGACGGGCCGTCCGAAGGGCGTGGCGGTGCCGCACGCGGCGATCGTCAACCAGTTGCTCTGGGAGACCGCCGAATTCGGCCTGGGCGCGGACGACGCGGTGCTGCTCAAGACGGCCGCGACATTCGACCTGTCGGTCTGGGAGTTCTGGACCGCGGCCGTGTGCGGTGGCCGCCTGGTCATCGCCACCGCCGATGGACACCAGGATCCGGAATACCTGAACGACCTGATGCGCCGCGAGTCGGTCACCACGCTGCACGTGGTGCCGTCGATGCTGGATGCGCTGCTGACCGAATCCGGTGGGGCGCTGACGGATTCGCTGCGGCGGGTGCTGGCCATCGGTGAGGCGCTGCCGGGTGCGACCGCGCAGCGGTTCCGGCGCGACAACACAGCGGCTCTGTTCAACCTGTACGGGCCCACCGAGGCCGCGGTCTCGATCACCAGTCACGAGGTCGGCGAGGCCGATCAGGTGTCGGTGTCGATCGGTGCGCCGGAGTGGAACAGCCGGGTCTACGTGCTCGACGCCCGGTTGCGGCCGGTGCCGGTCGGCGTGCCGGGCGAGCTGTACCTCGCCGGTGCGCAGCTGGCACACGGCTACTTCGGCCGACCGGATCTGACGGCGGATCGCTTCGTGGCCAACCCGTTCGGGGCAGCCGCCGGCGAGCGCATGTACCGCACGGGTGACCTGGTGGCCTGGAACGCCTCCGGCGAGCTGGACTACCTGGGCCGCACCGACTTCCAGGTGAAGATCCGCGGCTTCCGTATCGAGCTGGGTGAGATCGAGGCCGCGCTGCTGGCGCTGCCCGAGGTCGCGCAGACCGCGGTGCTGGCGAAATCGGATGAGCGGCTGGGCGATCGGCTGTTGGCGTACCTGGTGCCGGACGGTGTCGTCGACATCGACCGCGTCAAGTCCGAGCTGAACTCGGCACTGCCGTCCTACATGGTGCCGTCGGCGTTCGTGGTGCTGGACGCGCTGCCGTTGAACGCCAACGGCAAGCTGGATCGCAAGGCGCTGCCGGAGCCGGAGTTCGAGACCACGGCCTACCGGGCCCCGTCCACCCCGACGGAGCAGACGCTGGCCGAGGTGTTCGCGGATGTGCTGGGCCGCACCGAGATCGGTGTCGACGACGACTTCTTCGCCGTCGGCGGCAACAGCATCCTGTCCATCCAGCTAGTGTCGCGGGCCAAGGCGCGCGGCGTGCGGTTCGGCGCCCGCGAGGTGTTCGAGCAGCGCACCATCGCCGGACTGGCGGCGATCGCGCGGCTGGGTGACGCGGACGACGTGGAACTGCCGACCGGCCCGCTGGTGCAGGTCGATCCGGCCGACGCCGAGACGTGGGAGCGGACCTACCCCGGCATGACCGAGGTGTGGCCGCTGTCGCCGCTGCAGTCGGGTCTGCTGTTCCACGCGCTGATGACGCAGTCCACCGTCGACGTGTACAGCCAGCAGGCAGCCATCGACTTCACCGGTGACCTGGACGTCGAGCGGCTGCGGACCGCGGCGCAGGGCATGGTGGACCGGTACGCGAACCTGCGGGTGGCGTTCACCACCGACCGGGACGGTCAGCCGGTGCAGATCGTGCTCGACGGGGTCGAAGTGCCTTGGCGCACTATCGATCTCGTGGACGGCGACGAGGCCGAGCTGGAGCGGCAGCTGATGTCGGAGCGGGCCGCCCGCTTCGACATGGCCTCCGCGCCGCTGCTGCGATTCGCGCTGTTCCGCACGGCCGAGGACCACTGGCGACTGGCCATCACCGCGCACCACATCCTGTTCGACGGCTGGTCGATGCCGCTGCTCATGCGGGATCTGCTGGTGCTGTACGCGGTGCGCGGCGACACCACGGTGCTGCCGGAGCCCGGCTCCTACCGCGACTTCCTGGCGTGGTTGTCCACGCGGGATCGCGAGGCGTCACTGCGGGCCTGGGCGGACGCGCTGTCCGGCGTGGACGAGCCGACCCAGCTCGCGCCGCAGCCGCGGTCGGTGGAGAACTACGAGATCGCCAAGCTGGCGACCACGATCGACGCCGAGCAGACCCAGCAGCTCACCAAGTTCTGCGCGGACCTCGGCATCACGGTGAACACGCTGGTCCAGGCCGCGTGGGGCGTGCTCGTCGGCCGCCTCACCGGGCGCGACGATGTGGTGTTCGGCGCGACGGTCTCGGGTCGTCCGCCGGAACTGCCCGGTATCGAGTCGATGGTGGGCCTGTTCATCAACACGCTGCCGGTGCGGGTGCGCGCCGACGGCCGGCGATCCGTCGCCGAGTTGCTGACCGGGCTGCAACGGGATCAGGCCGCGCTGCTCGACCACCACTACGTCGGGCTCACCGACATCCAGCGGGTGGCCGGTGCGGCCGCCGGATTCGACTCGCTGATCGTGTTCGAGTCGTACCCGGTGGACAAGGAAGCGATCGCGGCCGCCAGCTCCATCGACGGCGTGTCGGTGACCGGGGTCGGTTTCGAGGGCGGCACGCACTACCCGCTGACCCTCATGGTGACCGAGGAGGCCACGATCGGCCTCAGCCTGGAGTACCTCACCAACCGGTTCACCGCCGACGAGGTGCGGACCCTGGCGAACCGTCTGCGCTGGGTGCTGGCGGCGCTGGCCCGCGATCCGCAGGCGCCGGTCGGCGACATCGACATCGTCGATCCCGCCGAGCGGGCCCGCCTCCTCGCCGAATCCGGCGTCACCGCAACCGAATCCGCGCAACCGGCCCGGGTCGGCGCGCGCACGGTCGCCAAGATCCTGGGCGAGGTCGTGGAGGAGGATCCGCAGGCTCCGGCGCTGCTGTCCGGTGGGACGGAAACCCCGTACCACGTGGTGGACACGCGGTCCTCGCAGCTGGCGCGGGTGCTGATCAATCGCGGTGTGGGCCCCGGCGACATCGTCGCGGTTACGCTGCCGCGCTCGGTCGACGCCGTGGTCGCCGTGTGGGCGGTGCAGAAGGCCGGCGCGGCGGCGCTGTTCGCCGAGGGCTTCTCCTTCGGCGAGATCGTCTCCGCCGGAGCCGGTTTCGGCATCACCCAGGAACCGGCGGCCAGCTCGGTGCGCTGGCTGGTGCCCTCGGACCCGAAGGTGCAGGCGGAACTGTCGGCGGCCCCGACCCACCCGGTCTCCTACGCCGACCGCGTCCGCCCCCTCACCGAGGACCACCCGGCCTTCGTCTACCGCCGATCCGACGGCGCCTGGACCACCCTCACCCAGGACCAGTCCCTCGACCGCGCCGACACCCTCCGCGAGGAGAACGAAATCGACTACGAGTCCACCACATTCACCACCGCCACCACCGGCCCCGCCGCAGTAGCCGAATTCCTCACCTGGTCCACCACAGGCGCCCTCTCGGTCCTCCCCACCGGCGACGTCGAGGCCGACCTCGCCAACGGCGAGGTCACCCACTGGTTCACCAACCCAGGGGAACCGACCGACTCGGCCGACGAGGAAATCCGAATCATCACCGCGGAGTAGATCGCGATCGGGCCGGTGAAGGATGTGCGCAGCATCTTTCACCGGCCCGATGTCGTCCCGACTGGGTAGACTGCACTGGCGGGCGGTGACAAGCGACGCCCCAGGTCAGCGAGTAGGAGGTGGCTTACGTGGCGATGCCGGTACCCGAGCGATCGTCCGCCTTGCTACCTGCGGGGGATCGTTGGACCGCGGCCGACCTCGATAACCTGCCCGATCACGGAATCCGGTACGAGGTCCTGAATGGCCAGCTCATCGTGAACGCCGCGCCGAAGCCGCGTCACCAAGAAGTTCTGACCTGGTTGCTGATCGACTTGATCGCCGCGAAACCCAGCGATTACTGGGTCTGGCCAGGTCTCGGCGTCGTGATCGGTGACGACGAGCCCATTCCGGATCTCGTTGCCGGTAAAGGCAGCGTGGAGAAGGACAGCCGAGGTGTTCCAGCCGAGCACGTCCTCCTCGCGGTCGAGATCGTCTCTGCCTCGACAACATTGCAGGACAGACTGGTGAAGCCCGCCGTCTACGCGGAGGCGGGCATTCCGAACTACTGGCGCATCGAGGCCAACTCGTTCAAAGGCCGTCTTCCCGGCGAAGCAATTCCGGTGCTGTTCGCACATGTTCTCGCCGAGAACGGCGAATACGAATTGACCCATCGGATCGCCGCGGGCGAGCCCGCAACCCTGCACTCGCCCTTCGAGTTCACCATCGATCCAGCCACCCTACTGCGCTAGCCGGACGGATACCGCGAGGAACTCGTACGCCGATCCGCGTTCTCGGCGACACCTACCAGACCTACTCGACCCGGGTCCGCGCCCGGTACGAACACACCCGCCGCCAGCTCCACGGAGGCGGACCGCCCGGCCTGTGCGGACACAATCCGCGCACACACGGCAATCCTTGCCACTTCGCGCCGATTTGCGTCCGCTCAGGCCGGGTCACGACTTTCGGTGTCGGTTTCCGACGACCGTCGCGTCCTCGTCGATGCAGGGATCCATATTGGTGAACGCGTCGGGGATCTCGGGCGGGCGGCACGGTGTTGGGTGACGGGCGGTGTTGCGCGGGTTGGGCGTGGGACGATCCCTGATTGAGGGATGTGAGGCGCGTTCGGTGGAAGGGGAGTCATGCGGCCGGATAGTCCAGCATTGCGGTTGAGGGGCTTGTACAAGGGGTTTGGGGGGCCTTGGGTGGTGGAGGGGGTGGGGTTGACTGTGCCGCCGGGGTCGTTCTTCGGGTTGGTCGGGCCTAATGGGGCGGGGAAGACGACTACGTTGTCGATGGCGGTGGGGTTGTTGCGGCCGGATGCGGGGGAGTCGCATATTTTCGGGGCGGATGTGTGGGCGGATCCGGTGCGGGCCAAGACGATTGTGGGGGTATTGCCGGACGGGCTGGCGTTGCCCGAGCGGCTCACCGGACGTGAATTGCTCACGTACACAGGACTTTTGCGGGGGATGCCCGCGCACACCGTGGCCGAACGGGCGGCGGAACTGCTCGCCGTCCTGGAACTCACCGACGCCGAGAACACCTTGGTCGTCGACTATTCCGCGGGTATGCGCAAGAAGATCGGGCTGGCGACGGCGCTGCTGCACGCGCCGAAACTGCTGGTGCTCGACGAGCCCTTCGAGGCCGTCGACCCGGTGTCGGCCGGCACCATCCGCACGATCCTGCAGCGCTTCGTCACCGCGGGCGGTTCGGTGGTGCTGTCGAGTCACGTGATGGCGCTGGTGGAGAACCTGTGTGACCGTCTCGCGGTGATCAACCGGGGACGGGTCGTGAGCACGGGCACGGTCGCCGAGGTGCGCGGCGAGGGCACGCTGGAGGAGGCGTTCGTGCGGCTGGTCGGCGGTCGCGTCGGCGGCGAGGAGGGGCTGTCGTGGTTGGCGTCCTGATCAGGATGCGATGGCGGCTGACCGTTCGTTCGCTCAGCAGCGGCAAGGCCGCGGTCGCTTTCTGGATCGGGTTGGTGTTCGGTCTGCTCGCCGCCGGATTCACCGCTTTGTTCACGGCATTGGCCGGGCACGAGTGGGACCTGCCCTCGGCGATCAACGTCGCCGCCGCGCTCTACGCGGTATGGACACTGGGCTGGCTGTGCGGCCCGATCCTCGCCGGGAGCAGCGACGAGACCTTGCAACCGGAGCATTTCCGGCTACTGCCGCTGAGTTACCGGCAGCTGGCGACGGGATTGCTGGCCGCCGCGTTCGCGGGCCCGGCGGCCGTGGTGAACCTGATCGCGTTCGGTGGTCTGGTCCTGCTGGCCGCCCAGGTCGGGGTCGCGGCAACGGTGGTCGCGGTGCTCGGCGCGGTGCTGCAACTGGTCTTCGTGGTGGTGCTGTCACGGGTGCTGCTGGCCTGGATCGGTGCGGCCATGCGCTCCCGGCGCGGCCGTGACCTCGGTGTGCTGCTCGCCGCGCTGGCGGGCCTGGCCTACTACCCGATGCAACTGCTGATCACCACTGTCGCACCGAAATTGGAGCACGCGGCACAACCGGTCGCGCTGGCATTGCGGATACCGCCCTCGGGCTGGGCACCCTACGCCGTCGAGGCGGCCGGGCGGGGACAGTGGTGGCTGTCCGCGCTGTGCCTGCTGGGTCTGGCACTGCTGTCGGCCTTGTTGTGGCAGGCCTGGGCGGTGCTACTGCGTCGCAGGCTCATCACCACGGCCGCGCCCGCGGGTCCCGTTCGGGTGCAGACGGGCCGCGGCATCCTGACACGGCTGGCGCCCGCAACGCCGGTGGGCGCAGTGGTGACCAAGGAACTGCGCACCTGGTGGCGCGACAGCCGCCGTCGCGCCGCGCTGCTGCCGTTGCTGCTGCTCGGCATCGTGCTGCCGGTGATGCTGTCGCTGCAGGGCACGGGTGTCCCGGTGCCGTTCACGGGGACCTTCGTGGTGTGGATGGCGGCGATGGCCAGCGCGAACATGTACGCCTTCGACGGCACCGCGCTGTGGCACACCCTGGTCGTCCCCGGTGCGAGCCGGGCCGACGTGCGCGGTCGGATGATCGCCTGGGTGGTGCTGGTCGGTCCGCTCGCGCTGCTGCTCACCCTGATCCTACCCGGAGCGCTCGGGCAGGCCGAGTTCTATCCATGGGCGGTGTCGACACTGCCGGTGTTCGTGGGCGTCGGGGTGAGCGCCGCGATCTTCCTGTCGGTGTACGCGGCGTATCCGCTGCCGCCGCAGCGCGGCAACCCCTTCGCGGGCGGCGGCGGAAATCCCGGCTGCGCAAGGGCATTGGTGCAGCTCGCGGTCGGTTTCGGCCAGTTGCTGGTGAATCTGCCGGTGCTCGCGATCCTGGGATTCGGTGTCTACCTGCACAGTCCGGTGGTCCAGTGGTGCGCACTGCCCGTGGGGCTGGCGTCGGGCGTCGGCACGACAGTGCTGGCGGCCCGCGTCACCGAGCGACGACTCGATTCCCATGGGCCGGAGTTGCTTGCGGAAGTGAAACCCCGCTGAGATTTCGGAGCCGTTGTGCGCCTACGTTTTTCGCGCCACCAGCGGTACCACGGGCGCGAACGGCGCATGCGCGCAACAGCGCTACTCGGCCGTCCCGTTCGCGCCGTTCCCGAATCGGGTAGTCGACTACTACGGCGATCCCGGTTCCGCGCGGGCATGCTCGGACCCTGAGGGCAATTTCGTCCAGTCGCAATGCTCCCGCGGGCCGGCGCCGTGACGATATTCCGAGTAGGAAGACAAGTGGATCAGATCCTGTACTGGAACAACGTGGCGCTGGAGTCGGATCGGATGGCGCACACCGTCGTTCATCATGCCGAACGTGGTGTGCGCGGAACGGTCGGCAGCTCCCGTGCGCTGTCCATCACCCACCTCGCCATGCACGACGCCTATTTCGGCATCGTGCCCGCGGCGCACGGCACCTATCTGACCACGCCGCCGACCGCGCCACCGGGCGCCTCCGCCGAGGCGGCCGTCGCGGTCGCCGCCCACACCACCCTCACCGCGCTGTATCCGGCTCAGACCGCCCGGCTGGACGCGGCATTGCAGCAGGCCGGGCTGCGCGGTCCGGGCACGGGCACCGGCAGCGCGCACGGCCTGGCCGTCGGCCACGCCGTGCTGTCGGCCCGCGCCGCCGATCCCGGACTCGATGGTGTCGGTTACCGCCCGAGCCTCGAACCGCTGAAACACCGTGCGGATCCGGCGAATCCGGACCAGGGCTACTACGCGCCGCACTACGGCGCCCACTCGCGCTGCTTCGCGGCGACCACCCGGCACACCCTCGACGCCCCGCCCAAGCAGACCGACCCCGCCTACGAGCGGGCGCTGCGGGAGGTGCGCGGCAAGGGCATCGCCACCGAGCTGTCCGGCGCGCTGCCGCCGGGCCTGTCGCCCCGCACGCCGGAGGAGACCCTGATCGGCACGTTCTGGGGTTACGACGGCGCGAAGAAGATCGGCACGCCGCCCCGGCTGTACAACCTGATCGTGCGCGCGGTCGCCGCCGCCCGGCGGTCCGGAATCGCGTCGAACGCGCGGTTGTTCGCGCTGGTCAATGCCGCCATGGCCGACGCGGCCATCCTGGCCTGGGACGACAAGTACCGGCACAACCTGTGGCGCCCGGTGCTGGGAATCCGTGAGCACGATCCGTCCATGGGCCCGAAAGGCCTTGCCGCACAAGGGTGGGACGCGTTGTGCGACCCGTTCTGGCTGCCCCTGGGCGCGGCTCACACCAACGAGCCCGGCATCCCCTCCGCCACACCGCCGTTCCCGGCGTATCCGTCCGGCCACGCCGCGCTCGGTGCGGCCGCCTTGCAGATCACCCGCCGCCACTGCGGCATCGGCACGGATGGCCCCGATTCCCTCACCGACGGACTGGCTTTCGTATCCGACGAACTCGACGGCGCCGGCATCGACCGGTACGGGATCCGCCGCCCTCGGCACACACGCACCTTCCCGGGCGGGCTGTGGCAGATGATCGAGGAGAATGCCCGCAGCCGCGTATTCCTCGGCGTCCATTGGAGTTTCGATGCCTTCGCCGTCGACGCGGACGGCCGGATGGACCTGTCGCAGAACATCGGCGGCGTGCGGCTGGGCTTGGACATCGCCGGTGACCTGTGGGCGAACGGACTGCGGGCGGCCGCGGCGGCGGGTCCGCGGCTGCCGTGAGGGCGGGATCAGACCGCCCCGGCGGCGAGGGCCGCGCGCCAGCCGCCGTATTCGCTGATGTCCTTGGCGGCGGCCGCCGCGGCGGCGTCGCAGCCGAACGCGGTGGTCCATCTGCCGTCGTCGAGTTCGACCGCGCCGAGCTGCATGGGAGCCGGTAGCCCGGTCAGGAAACGACCCAGTGCGGCGGGGGAGAGCAGCCAGCGTTCACCGGCCACGGACACGCCCGTCTCACCGTCGGCGCACCTGGTTACGGCCGGTTTCGGTGGCGTGGTGTCCAGGGCGCCCAGCCGGTAGGCGGGTGCGGTGCGGACGGCTCCGTCCCAGCGCGCGCCCAGTTCGGTGAGCTGGTGCTCGAGTGGTTGCCCGCGCAGGTGGGCGCCGAACACGACGAGTTCGTGCACCGGCGCCACCCGCAGCGGCCATGCCGGATCGGGCAGCGGAGAGTCCTTGTCGCCGTTGCCGATCAGCGCCGCGATATCCAGCGCCACGGCGTCCTCGAAGGCGCGGCCGAAGACGGTGACGCCGAACTGTGCCTCGCCCGCCATTCCGGCCGGCACCGCGACCGCGCACAGGTCGAACAGGTTGCAGAAGTTCGTGTAGGTGCCGACCCGCGAGTTCACCCCGATCGGGTCGGCCTCGACCTCGGCGATCGTCGGGTGGATCGGTGTCGTGGGGGCCAGTAGGGCGTCGGCGCCGCGCAGGCTGTCCAGTGCGCGCGCCCGCAGCCGCTGCAACTCGGCGAGATCGGAGACCAGCCGGTGGGCGGGGATATCCCGGGCGTTACCGATGATCGCGCCCACGGTCGGGTCCACCGCGTCGGGGTGCGCATCGACGAATTCCCCTACGGCCGAGTATCTCTCGGCGACCAGCGCACCGTCGTAGAGCAGCCGCGCCGCGGCGAGGAACGGCTCCGGATCGACGGTCACGATCCGCACGCCACGCTCCCGGAGGCCCGCGACGGTGCGGTCGAATGCCGCCTGCCACACGGGATCCAGCGCGTCGAGCGAATCGAACACCGCGACAACCGGTTTCGGCGGCGCGGCGAGTCGGACATCCGCCGGCCAGGCCCGGTCGGGCGCCCCGGCGGACATGACTCCCATGGCCCGGTTCGCCGTCGCCGGATCGGCCGCGAAGATCGTCACGCAGTCGTAGGAACGGCAGGCGGGCACCACGCCCGCGGTATCGACCACGCCGACCGTCGGTTTGATCCCCACGATGCCGTGGAACGCGGCGGGCACCCGGCCGGAACCGGCGGTGTCGGTGCCGATGGCGATATCCGCCTCGCCGAGCGCCACGGCCGCCGCCGATCCCGAACTCGAACCGCCGGAGACATACTCCGGCCGCAGCGCGTTGCGCACCGCCCCGTACGGCGAGCGCGTGCCGACGAGCCCGGTGGCGAACTGATCGAGGTTCGTCTTCCCGACCACGACCGCACCGGCCGCCCGCAGTGCGGCCACGGCCGCCGCGTCCTGCTCGGGCCGGTACGCGAATTCGGGGCAGCCCGCGGTGGTCGGCATCCCGGCCACGTCCACGTTGTCCTTCACGGCCAGCCGCAATCCGCCCAGCGGACCTTGCGCCGCCGCAGTCTCGGCCGCGACTTCGGCTTCCGGCCGCCGATGAATCCACACAGTCATGGGCCAACTTTCGCGTCGGTCAATTCGCCCGCGGTCCGCCAGGAGTCGCGTTCGGCCCCGAATGCCTCGGCTTGGCGGCCGCGGAACTCGGCGATCGCGTCGGCGTTGTCGTCGAGAAAACGCCGGTGCTCGGCCAGCCGGAATTCGCCCTCCTCGACCTGCAACTCACAGTGCCCGGCGGCGAAATCGGCACGGCGCTCCAGCAATTCGTCCGCCGAGACGGGATACCAGCGGATCCGGTCGAAGTACCGGAGCAACCACGGATCCTCGTCGCGGGCTGGACCGGACCGGGCGGCGGCGAAGGACCGGTGGTTCCACACCTGTGTGGTCCGTCCGACGAACTGATATCCGCCCGGACCCTCCATGCCGTAGATACACAGGTACGCGCCGCCGATGCCGACCGCGTTCTCCGGGGTCCAGGTGCGGGCCGGATTGTATTTGGTGGTGACCAGGCGATGCCGCGGGTCGGTGGGCGTGGCGACGGGCGCGCCGAGGTACACGTCACCCAGTCCCAGCACGAGATATTCGGCCGCGAACACGGTGTCGTAGACGTCCCGCACGTCGGCGAGGCCGTTCATCCGGCGGATGAACTCGATATTCCACGGGCACCACGGCGCGTCGGCGCGCACGCCGTGCATGTACCGGGTGATGGCCTCCCGGGTGGCCGGATCGTCCCACGACAGCGGCAGGTGCACGGTGCGGCTGGGCACCACCAGGTCCTCGGCCGGTGGCAGCGCCGCTTCCGCCTCGGCCAGCAGCGCCAGCAGCGTCGCGGTCGGCAGCCGGTCCGGATCGATGCGCACCTGCAGCGACCGCACGCCCGGGGTGAGCTCCGTGATGCCCGGCTCGCGTCGCTCCAGCAGGTGCTGGTGCAGGGCGTGCACGCGGGCGCGCAGCCCCAGATCCAGTGTCATGTCACCGTATTCGACCAGGACGCCGTCGTCACCGGCACGCCGGTAGGTGACCGAGGTGTCGTCGGATTCGCCGCGGGCCAGCACGCCGTCGTCGCCGTCACCGCCGGTGGACAGGACGAACGGCCAGCCCGCGCGGCGGGCGGGGCCCAGCGCACTCGGCGCGGCGGCCCGGTCGGCGCGCACCGGGACGAAGCGCACCGTATCGCCCGGCGTGAGCTGTCCGAGCTTCCAGCGGTCGGCGGCCGTGACCGTGACGGGACAGACGAAGCCGCCCAGGCTCGGCCCGTCCGGCCCGAGCAGGATCGGGGTGTCGCCGGTGAAGTCCAGTGCGCCTACGGAATACGCGTTGTCGTGGATGTTCGAGGGGTGCAGTCCGGCCTCGCCGCCGTCGGTGCGCGCCCACTGCGGTTTCGGGCCGATCAGCCGCACCCCGGTGCGGTCGGAGTTGAAATGCACCTCGTAGTCGGTGGCGAGGATGGTGTCGAAGTCGTTGCGCGTGAAGAACTCCGGCGCGCCGTGCGGTCCCTCGGTGACGGCGAGATCCCAGCGGTGGGCGAACACCGGCTGCTCGTCGGCGGGTATCGCGGTGGCGACCGGGCCGTGCGCACGGCCGAGCGCGAGGATGTCACCGGGCCGCAGGGCATTGCCGGTGTCGCCACCGAAGTGGCCGAGTGTGAAAGTTGCTGCGCTGCCCAGGTATTCGGGCACCGCCAGCCCGCCCGCGATCAGGACGTAGCACCGCATGCCGGGGCCCGGCATCGCGCCCACGTCCAGCACGCCGCCGGCCGGGACCTCGACGGTCCGCCATTGCGGTACGCGCACCCCGTCGACGGTCACGGTCACCGGCGCGCCCGTCACGCACAGCCGCGTCGGCTCGGCGAATCGCAGCGCCGGACCGGCCAGTGTGCACTCGAGTCCGGGCGCGCCTTCGGGATTGCCGACGGCGCGGTTGCCGAGCCGGAACGACAGATCGTCCATCGGTCCCGACGGCGGCACGCCGACGTGCCAGTATCCGATCCGGCCCGGCCAGTCCTGGACCGTCGTCAGCATTCCGGGCCGGATCACCTCCAGGGACGGACCGTCGTGCCCGGATGTCTCGTCGACCGAAGGCGCCGAACGGCTTTCGGCTTCCGGACGATCGGTGATCGCGCTGTTCATCGCGTCACCGCCATGCGCACCGGCGTCGGGTCGAAACCATTGCACGGGTTGTTGATCTGCGGACAGTTCGACACCAATACCAGCGTGTCGATCTCGGCCCGGAGCGTGACCTTCTTTCCCGGCGCCGACAGCCCGTCCACGATGCCCAGGGTGCCGTCGGCCTCCACCGGGACGTTCATGAACCAGTTGATGTTCGACACCAGATCGCGCTTACCCAGACCCCATTTCAGCGCCTCGGTGAGGAAATTCTCCACACAGGCGTGCTGGTGGCGGGTGTGGTGGCCGTAGCGCAGCGTGTTCGACTCCTGCGAGCACGCGCCCGCGACGGTGTCGTGGTTGCCGACCTCGTCGGCGACCACCGTCATCAACGCCGTGCCCGCGTCGGTGCGCAGCACGCTGCCGGTGGTCAGGAAGATATTGCGCTGGGCGGCGACGGTGGCCTGCGCGCTGTAGCGGTCGGCGTGGTCGGCGGCCGAGTACAGCAGGCAGTCCACGGCCTGATTGCCGTGCAGGTCGATGATCTCCAGTTGGTCACCGGCCCGCACCACCGCCGACCAGGGTGCGCGGGCGGGAACGGTTTGATCCAGCACGACGGTGCGGGCGAGCGTGGTCACAGTGCCTCCAGGGTGCGTGCGGCGTGCCAGGCCTGTTCGGTGTTCTCGACGGCGCGCAGGTATTCCGGCTCCGAATTGTGCTGCTGGGCAAGGTCTTCGGGGGCATACCAGGCGACGATGTCGAGATCGGTCGGCGGTGTGCTGTCCAACGGGTGCGCGGCATCGGCGACCAGCAGCGTGACCGGAAGGTGAACCAGCAGGTCCACGGCGGCCCCCGCGCCCGACCCACCCGAGGCCACCAGGCCACCCGCGGAGTCGACCCGGACACCCCGGAAGAACGAGACGGTCGGGCCGATATCCCGTGGCGTCAGGCCGTGTTTGGCGCCGGCCAGCCGCAGTGCCTGCCGTGCCGCGTCGCTCGGGCCGCACAGTGTGTCGTGATGTCCGGAGGAGTCGGCGACGACGGTGGCCAGCACTCGCCCCTGATCCGACAGCAGCGGATGACCCGCGCCCAGATAGGCCTGCCACGGGACCTTCACGGTATCTGCGACATTGAGCCGCTCCCATGGCGATTCGGCGCGCAACAGCAGCAGGTGCGCACACGCCGCCCCACCCGGGTCGCCGAGCCGGACCCGCGTCCCACGCCCCAGCGCCACATTCGCGTATCCACCGGCCGGTACCCGCTGCGCGAAGATGATGCGGTCTGCCGAAACATCCTGCGGCAGTGCGGGTCCATCGACCGCGGCGGCCGCCGCTTGCGCGCGGGCATGCTCCCGCGCCCCGGTCGTCGATGCCGTAGTGGTCATGCTCGGCTCCTTTCTCGGAGAATGTGTCAGTCGTTCCAGGGCTCAGGCGGGCTGGACGGCCGGAACGGCGCGGCGGGCCGGAGCCGCGACGACCACCTGGTGCACGATCGCACCCACCGCGATCGCGGCGGCGACGAAAAGCGGTGCGGCCCAGAGCATCCACCACCCGCCGCCCTCCGGCGTGTAGACCTCGGCGCGCGGCCAGGCCAGGTTCACCACCATGGCGACGCCCCAGACGACCGCGACCACGTTCACCGGAATTCCGAAGCGGCCCAGGGTGAACAGGCCCTCCGGCGCCGAGGCGCTGTCGGTCCACCCCGTCACCCGGCGCACCAGCAGCGGCACCGTCACCAGGAGATAGGCCAGGTAGAGCGTGACGATGCAGACGCTGGCCAGCGTCGCGAAGATCGCCGGATTGCCGAGATTGACCACCAGCAGCGCGATTCCGAGCGCGCCGATCAGGACCGACGGCAGCACCGGGGTGCCGAACCGGGGATGCACCGCGGCCAGTCGCCGCGCGAACGGCAGCTTCCCGTCCCGTGCCATGGAGAACATCAACCGCGAGCCCGCGGTCTGAATCGCCAGCGTGCACACCGTGATCGCCACCGCCACGCAGGCCAGCAGCACCTTGCCCGCCGGGGTGGCCAGCTTCGCCGAGATCACGTAGGCCAGCCCGTCGCTCGCCAAGGCCCCGTCGGTCAGGCTCGGCGCGGCCATCAGCGCGCCGAGCAGCATCAGCCCGCCGCCGAGCGCGGACACGGCCAGCGCGGTGAGGATGGTGCGCGGCGCGACCCGGCGCGGGTTCTTGGTCTCCTCGGAAAGCTCACCGGCGGAATCGAATCCGACCATCACGTACGCGGCCATCAACCCCGACACCAGGAACGCCGCCCAGTACGGGCCCGGCGCCGCGGTCGCGTTGTCGAACACGACGTTCGGACCGCGCTCGGCGTGCGAGAAGAACAGCGCGATCGTCGCCAGCACGCCGACGATCTCGACGGTGACGCCGATGGTGTTCAATCGCGCCATCAGCTCGATGCCGACCACGTTCACCACGGTGGTCAGCACCAGCAGCACGCTGCCCAGCAGCACCGCGTTCATCGCTCCGGATCGGGAGGTCAGCGCGGTATCGGTGCCGATGATCTGGAAGCCGCTCCAGATCGAGGGCAGCACCACCTGCAGGGCGATCGCGGCCGCGGCGGCGGTGACGATCTGCGCGATGATCATCATCCAGCCGGCGAACCAGCCCACCACCTCACCGGCGAGCCGCCGCGACCACTGATAGATGCAGCCGGAGATGGGGTAGCGGGCCGCCAGCTCGGCGAAGTTCAGCGCGACCAGGAATTGCCCGGCGAAGACGATCGGCCAGGTCCAGAAGAACGCCCCGCCACCGAACCCGTAGCCGAAGCCGAAGAACTGGAAGATGGTGGTGAGGATGGAGACGAAGGAGAACCCGGCCGCGAACGAGGCGTAGCGGCCGAGCTTGCGGTGCAGAACGGGCTGGTAGCCGAACCTTTCGAGGTCGGCACTGTCGGACTGGACGACGGGGGCGAGCGTGGTGGCCATGGGCGGGAGTCCTTAGGCGTCGTGGCCAATATCTATCGAGTGAAAGTTTTCCAATCCGTGCCGCCGCGGTGGTGACGCCGATGTATCGGTCCCGCCCCTTCGGGTAACTTCTGCGTTGCCCGCGTTTCTGTCGGATGACAGAAATCTCACGAGTGCCGACGTGCGCAAGGTCGGGCGGCGTCGATAGGCCAGAATGAAGAGGTGACGCAACTCGGACCCGGCCGCCCGCGTCTCGAACCGCGGCGGCGCCAAGGGCACACGCCGCGCGCCGAGATCCTCGACGCGGCCGCGGAGCTGTTCACTACCAAGGGATATGCCAGCACCTCGACCCGCGGCATCGCCGATGCGGTGGGGATCCGGCAGGCCTCCCTTTATCACCACTTCTCCGCCAAGGACGACATCCTCGACGCCCTCCTCGACGAAACCGTCACCGGCCCATTGGCTTTGGCGACTCGGCTGCGCGGAGAGCCCGACCCGGCGCCGGTGCGGCTGTATGCGCTGGCCTGGTTCGACGTGCGTCAATTGTGCTCCGCGCGTTGGAATCTCGGCGCATTGTATCTACTGCCGGAGCTGCGATCCGAGCGGTTCGAGGCGTTCCGGCTGCGGCGCGAGGAGTTGCGCGGCCACTACGAACAGCTGGCGGGCGAGGTGCAGGACGAGACCGGCGCGTCGCCCGTAGCGGGGGTGCGGGTGCTGCCCTTCCGGCTGGTGGAGAGCGCGATCAATATTCGCTCCGACGAAGGGTCCGCGCCCGGGTACGCGGAGCGCCTGATTCCCGAGGCCGCGCTGCACCTGCTCGGCTGGTCGGGGGATCAGGAGGCCGTGCGGTCCGCCGCCGAGCGGCTGCTGGAGCGTGTCGCGGCCGCCTGAGCAGGCAGGCGAATTTTGGGCAAACCGCTCGTAGACTGTGTGGGACCCGAGGTTCTTTCACGGCGTTCCCACTCGACGGCGGGAGTTGCGCATGACGGACGTGGAGCTAGCTTCGCCCCTGCACCAGGACCCTCGGCGCGGCCGTGCGCTCGCGGTGGTGGCGCTGGGCCTGGCCATGGTGAGCCTCGACGGCACCGCGGTCGGCGTCTCGCTACCGGCGATCATCCGGGATCTGGGCCTGAGCTTCACCCAGGCCCAGTGGGTGACCGCCGTCTACGCGCTGGTGTTCGCCGCGCTGCTGATCACCGCCTGGCGCGTGGGTGATCGGTTCGGTCGCCGCCGCGTCTTCGCCGCGGGTGTGGTGGTGTTCGTCGCCGGTAGCCTGCTCGCCGCCGCGGCGGACGACGCGTCGACGCTGATCTGGGGCCGTCTCGTGCAGGGCATCGGCGGGGCGGCGGTGCTGGCGGGCGCGCTGGCGACGGCGCGGGCGGTGATTCGCGAGCGTGATCGGGTCCTGGCGTTCGCCGCGTGGGGCGTGGTCGTGTCCGCGGTGGCCGTCGTCGGTCCCGTGCTCGGCGGCTGGCTCAGCACCAGCTTCACCTGGCCGTGGATATTTCTGGTGAACGTGCCCCTCGGCGTGGTGGTGCTCGCGGGGCTTGCGCTGTTCGTGCCGGAGAGCAAGGCGCGCGGCCCGGTGCCCGGACCGGATATCGACGGCCTGCTGCTCAGCGCGGCCGGTTTCGCGCTCGTGGTGTTCGCGCTGATCGAGGGGCAGACCTACGGCTGGTGGAAACCGCTGCGGGAGTTCGGCTTCTTCGGACTGACCTGGTCGACTCGCGCGGCGAGTTCACCGATTCCGCTTCTGCTGGTGCTCGGGGTGGTGCTATTGGCGCTGTTCGTGCTGTGGGAGCGGCATCGGGCGCAGGGGGAACGTGCTGGGCTGTGCGATCTTTCGTGGTTCACCGCGCGGGATTTCCGATGGGGGAGCCTGGTCGTGCTGGCCGTGACCCTGAGCGAATTCGGTCTGCTGTTCGTGCTGCCGCTGTATCTGGTGAACGTGCTCGACCTGACCACGCTCGGCAGCGGTTGTGTGCTCGCCGCGATGGCGCTGGGCGCACTGCTGACCGGTGGCGTCGTCGCGTCGCGGGCGCGGCTGTTCGCGCCGGTGTGGATGGTGCGGGCCGGACTGGCCGTCCAAACGGTGGCCGTGGCGGTGACCGCGCTGTGCGTGTCGCCGGACGTGTCGCCATGGCTGCTCGGGGTGCTGCTGGCCTGCTACGGAATCGGCTTGGGAGCGGTCGCCGCGCAGCTCACCGGGGCCCTGCTCGGCGACGGGCGGTCCGTGGACACCGGGCCGTGGGCCGCCTGGCTGACGGTGCGGCAGGTCGGTTTCGCGCTCGGTGCCGCGGTGCTCGGCGGGGTGCTGGCGGTGTCGTTGTCGCGCATAGTGCCCGATCGCCTCTCGGACGTGCCGGGACTGCCGGACCGGGCCGTCGACGAGGTGGCCGTGGCGACGCGGGAATCGGCCGGTGGGGCCGTCACGGTGCTGCGGGAGCGCGACGGCACCCAGGTGGTCGTGGACGCCCTCGCTCGCGGATTCGCCGACGCCACCCGTGTCACCCTGCTCGTCGCCGCGCTGGTGCTGTTGCTCGGCCTCCTTGCCTCCAGCCGAATCCCGTTGCGCGACGGGCGCACTGGGTCAACCGATTTCGGCCCGTTCACCAGTCGATGAGGCCCAGCTCGTGCAAACGCCGGAACACCAGCATCGACCCCGGCGCGACGTGCGGCATGGCGGCGTATTCGCCGCCGGTGAAATAGCGGATCTCGGCGACCTCGCTGGTCGGCTGCGGCTCGCCGGTCAAATCGGCGGTGAAGCACGTCATGTGCAGTGCGGTGCCGGGCGCGTGCCCGTACGCCTCGCATTCGAACACGCCCAGTTCGCGGTAGGCCGCCACCGCGACGCCGAGTTCCTCGCGCACCTCGCGATGCAGCGCTTGCACCGGCGTCTCGCCGGGATCGATCTTCCCGCCCGCCATATAGAAGACGTCCTTACCGGTTGACCGCGCCTGCAGCAGCCGCCGCTCCCGGACGTGCGCCACCGCCGCCGTCCGGATCATGCGCTCCGCCTCACCACGAATCTCCGCCTCACCACGAATTCCCGCCTCACTACGAACTGTTCTCCTCGTCGTCCGGAATGCGTTGCCGGGATCACCGGGCCGGCGGCGCGAGCTTCCAGTGCTCGTGCAGCGACTCCGCGATCTGCGGCAGCAAGGTCACCGGAATTCGCTTGTGCCGCAACACCTTCCGAATCTCGGCCACCTGCTCCCGCTTGCGGTGCTCATAGGCGTTGGACACCGGGCGCACCACCGGCGGAATGCTCAGCAGCACCAGTTCGCTGTGCGGTTCGTCGCCACCGGTCAGATCCAGCGCCAGCGACCAGCGGGCCCGCTCGTCGAGCGTGAACCGCCCCGCGACCACCCGCTCCCAGTCGATGCTGGCTTCGTGCAGCGGCGTCCGCAGATAGATGGCCTGGTCGGCCAGCACCACGGCATCGCGCCCGAACAGCCGCACCAGCAGCGCGATCGCCACCACCGCCCCGGCCGCCAGCCCGGTGAAAACCCGATTCACCCCGAACACACCGACCACTCCCGCGCAGATCAACACCGTGGTCAGCACGCCCAGCACGCTGTACACGAGCGCCCGCCGCCCCGGCACCACCCCGGCCCGCACCGCTGTCATCGACCCTCCTAGCTACGCGAGCCACCGTACCGGTCGGGTGCTGGGCCGGGGTAGCGATCAGGACCGCAGGGCGACCGCGGCTTCGGCCGTGTACACCAGGAACGTCATGCTCTGCTGGAAATAAAGCTCCACCGCGTCGGCGTCGTGGGACTGGTAGCCGATCGAGACGTCCTGGCCCAGTTGCAGGTCGAAATCGCCGCCTCGGGTGGTGAGCACGAACGCGCCGTCGATGGCCGGGGCCCAGATGATCTCACCCTCCGGGATGAGACGCTCGATGTGCGTGCGGATCGGGTGGCCGTGGTCGGAAGTCTCACTGACCTGGGTGTACAGGTCGGCGCACAGCAGCACCGAGTACGGGCCGTCGACACCGGCCAGCCGCAGCTCGCTCAGCGCTTGCGCGATGGCCTCCGGTACCAGCCGCGGATCCGCGGGCAGCGCGACCGGCTCGTTGGACGCCGCGGCCCGGATGCCGGTGATGTTCGCCGCCGGGTAGCCCTCGAAAATGGCCCGGTCCTCGGCGAAGGCGATCTTGCGGGCCGCGTCCTTGACCGCGTCCAGATCGATGTCCTGGGCGCCGCGCTCGACATTGTCGAGTTCCTCGCGCAGCAGCGTGAACGGCACCCGCAACTCGACCAGCGGAGCCACCAGCCGCTGCCGGGCCAGCACGCCCTCGTCCGGGGCGGTGATGGCGGTCGTGCGGCCCAGCCCGACCGCGGAGTAGTCGGTGCCGTGCGGTCCCGACAGATCCACCACCCGCCGGCCGGCGATATGGCGCTTGAACGTGCGCGTCGCTTCCTCCTCGATCGCCGACCAGGCCGCGGCGGTGATCGGCGCGAGTTCGCGGTGCAGGTTGTTCATGCCTTACTCCTTTTCAACGTGCCGATACCGAGAGAGCCGGCCCCGGGGGGCGCGGCGCCGGACAGCTCGAGGTCGTCGTCGGCCACCGCGACCCGCGCCTGCGGCGGGTCCGGCGGATCCTCCAAGAATTCGGTCGTCGGGGTGAAGAACAGGGTGCCGGTGACCGCTGTGGAGAAATCGAGAATGCGGTCGTAGGCCGCCTCGTCGCTCCCGAGGAACATGCGCTCCAGCATGCGCTCGGTGACGCTCGGCGTGGCGGCGTAGGCGATGTAGTAGGTGCCGAACTCGCCCGCCCGGACACTGCCGAACGGCATATTGGCACGCAGAATCTGGCGCTGCGTGCCGTCCTCGTCGTACACGGTATTGACCGCCACGTGCGAATTCAGCGGTTTCTCCGCGTCCGGCAGCTCGATATCGCGCTGCTTGGTGCGGCCGACGACGAGTTCCTGCTCCTCCACCGACAGCGCGTTCCACGCCTCCAGATCGTGGGTGTACTTCTGCACGATCACATAGCTGCCACCGGCGAAATCCGGATCCTCCGCGCCTACCAGCGCCGTCGCCTCCGCCGCGCGGCCCTCCGGATTCTCGGTGCCGTCGACGAAACCGAGCAGATCGCGCTGCTCGAAATAGCGGAAGCCGACCGTCTCGTCGACGATGGTCGCCACGCCGCGCAGCCGGTCGCCGATCACCATCGCCAGCTCGAAACAGGCGTCCATGGATTCGGCGCGGAGGTGGAAGAGTAGATCGCCCGGCGTGGCCGGAGCCGCGTGGTACGTGCCGCGGTAGCCTGGAAACTCGTGCAGCTCAGCCGGTCTCGGGCCGGAATAGAGGCGATCCCAGGCCGCGGAACCGATGCCGGCGCAGCAGCTCAGCTCGCCCCCGGGAACCCGGAAACCGACCGACCGCCGCAGCCCGGCCAGGTCGGCGAGCAGATCGCGAACCGCCGGCTCGCCTCCCTCGTCGATGGTGGCGACGAGGAAGATCGCGGCCCGTGTGAGCGGATCGAGAATCGGCTGCGGCTCACCCATGATCGACAGATTACGGGGTTCCGCCGAACGGCGGCCGGGTGGGATCCGCGGCTACCGCCGGCGCGTCACATGGCGACGGTCAGCAGGAACACCACGTCGTCGATGGCCTTCACACTGTGCCGGGCGCCCGGGAGCACCAGCAGATCGCCCGGCGAACCCTTCCACTCGTTGGCGCCGCTGAGCACGGTCAGCGTGCCGGTGAGCACCTGGATCGTCGCCTCCCCGGGCGTGTCGTGCTCGGCCAGGCTGTGCCCGGCGGTCAAGGCGATCACGGTCTGCCGGAGGCTGTGGGCGTGGCCGCCGTACAGCGTCTGCGAACTGCGTCCACTCGAGGCGGTCGCGGCCAGCTTCAGTTGCTGCCGGGCCACCGCCGTCAGCGATTTCTTGTCCATTTGCCCCTCTGGATTTTTGGCCGCGGCTTCGCCGCGGCGGGTTTCGTGTTTGTTGGCCGCGGCTTCGCCGCGGCGGGTTTTCGGCGCCCTTGGTCTCGGTTTTCGGGTGCCGTTGCTGGCTCCTTCGTCGCTTTGCAGCGGCACCCGAAAACCGAGACGCGCCGAAAACCAGGGTGGTTGGTGTACTGGTTCGGTTTTCGTATTGTGCGGGAGTGGGGGGTGGTTGGAGGTGGTTATCGGGGTAACTGTGTTCGGACGTCTCAGTTTGCTTGCTCTGTTATCGCAGGTAGCGGCGCCAGCGGAACTGTAGGCCGGTGGTGGATTGTTGCCAGTCGGTGGTGGAGTCGATGTGCCAGTCGGGGCCTATGGTGGGGGCGTGGGCGTCGCCTTTCACCTTGGTGTTCACCTCCGTGATTATCAGTTCGGTGGCGTAAGCCATTGCGGCTCGGTAGATTTCGCCGCCGCCCATGACCCAGGTGAGGTCGGCGTCGGCTAGTTTCAGGGCCTCTTCCAGGGAGGTGGCGCGTTCGGCGCCCGCGGCGGACCAGGTGGGCTGGCGGGTGATCACGATATTGCGGCGTTCGGGGAGGGGGCGGGCGCGTTCGGGGAGGGAATCCCAGGTGCGGCGGCCCATGAGTACGGGGTGGCCCGAGGTCACTTTTTTGAAGTGCGCCATATCCTCGGGGACTCGCCACGGGATGGTGTTGTCGGCGCCGATGACGCCGTCGGGGGTCTGGGCCCAGATCAGGCCTACTCGTGCCGTTCCGGGTTTCATACCGCGACCGGCGCCTTGATGGCGGGGTGATGCTGGTAGTCGACGACCTCCACGTCCTCGAAGGTGTAGTCGAACAGCGAGGGTGCGGGGCGCAGGCGCAGGCGCGGGAAGGGGTACGGCTCGCGGCGCAGTTGCTCGCGGACCTGCTCTACGTGGTTGTCGTAGATGTGGCAGTCGCCGCCGGTCCAGATGAAATCGCCGGGCTCCAGACCGGCCTGCTGGGCGACCATGTGGGTGAGCAGGGCGTAGCTGGCGATATTGAACGGGACGCCGAGGAACAGGTCCGCGCTGCGCTGATACAGCTGGCAGGACAGTCGGCCGCCCGCGACATGGAACTGGAACAGCGCGTGGCACGGCGCCAGCGCCATCTTGTCCAGCTCGGCGACATTCCACGCCGACACCAGCATTCGGCGCGAATCCGGATTCGTGCGCAGAGTGTGCAGGACTTGGGAGATCTGGTCGATGTGCGCGCCGTCGGGTGTCGGCCAGGAACGCCACTGCACGCCGTAGACGGGGCCCAGTTCGCCTGCGGCGTCGGCCCATTCGTCCCAGATGGTGACGCCGTGCTCGCGCAGCCAGCCGACGTTCGAATCGCCGCGCAGGAACCACAGCAACTCGTACACGATCGACTTCAGATGCACCCGCTTCGTGGTGATCAAGGGGAAGCCCGCCGAGAGGTCGTAGCGCAATTGGTGGCCGAAGACGCTGCGGGTGCCGGTGCCCGTGCGGTCCGCCTTCGGCGTTCCGGTGTCCAGCACGTGCCGCAGCAGGTCCTCGTACTGCGTGTCGCGGTGAGCGGGAGGGGTTCGGACGCCGTCCATGTGGGCCGAGTCTACGCACGGCCGAGCGTGGTGCGGGCAGGGGTGACGGGCGTCGTGGCGCGCCTGGCAAGCTGAGCGGCGTGCGGCAGCTCTATGTGATCGGGATCGGCGCGGGGGATCCCACCCAGGTAACGGTGCAGGCCATCGAGGCCATGCGCCAGGTGGACACGTTTTTCGTCATCGGCAAGGGCGACGCGAAACAGGAGCTGGTGGCGGTGCGCACCGCCATCCTCACCGCGCACACCGACCGCCCCTACCGGACCGTCGAGATTCCCGACCCGCCCCGCGAGCGCAGCGTCGGGGACGCGAATTACCGTGGCGTGGTCGAGGATTGGCACGAGCGCCGGGCCGCCCTGCTGGAGGCCGCGTTCGCGGGTACCGAGGGTGTCGGCGGCATCCTGGTGTGGGGCGACCCGTCCCTGTACGACAGCACCCTGCGCATGATCGGCCGGGTGCTCGACCGCGGTGTGCTGCGCTTCGAGCACACCGTGATTCCCGGCATCACCAGCGCCCAGGCGCTCGCCGCGCGACATCGCATCGTCCTGCACGAGATCGGCGAGCCTGTCCACATCACCACCGGTCGCCGGCTACGCGAAGAAGGCGTCGCCCCGGGCGAATCCACCCTCGTCATGCTCGACGGCGAAACCTCCTTCACCACCGTCCCCGGCGCTGATCTACATATCTGGTGGGCCGCCTACTTGGGCATGCCGGACGAAACATTGATCGAAGGCCCCCTGCACGAGGTGGCGGATACGATCGTGCGCCGGCGGGAGGAACTCCGCGCGGCCAAGGGCTGGATCATGGACATCTACCTGCTGCGACGCCGCTGACCCGCGTCAGGTCGTGTGGTCCTGCGCGGGCTCGCCCAGGGCGCTCGCCATGGTTTTCAGGTCGGACAGCAGGTGCCGCAGGCGCTCGGCGGTGAGGTCGGCGGTCATGCGTTGCTCGATCGTCAGGATGTCGGCTCGCGCGGCGCGGAGGCGCTCGGTTCCGGCCAGGGTGAGCTGAGCGGGGAGCGCCCGGCCGTGCGGGGCTTGGTCGGGGCGGGTGACCAGGCCGGCGGCTTCCAGGTTGCGTAGCACCACGTTCATGGATTGCCGGGTGACGAACGCGTCGCGGGCGAGGTCAGCGTTGGAGCGGGCGGTGTCGCCGTCGAGCAGTTCCAGGCAGACGTATTGCGGGACGGTGAGGTCGTGCCGCCGCAGCCGGGCGTCCATGGTTGCCCGCAGCGCCGCCTGCGCCCGTTTGAGTTCGTAACCGACCAGGTTGCCGAGTTCCGTGCGATTCATGTCAAAAGTTTGACATACCGAATGGCCGCACGTACCGTTCCCTATGTCAAAGTTCTGACATAGGAGGTCATCGTGAAGGTCACCGGATTCGATTTCATCGGCTTGCAGGTGCGCGATCTGGCAGGCGCCGCCGCGTTCTACGAGGAGCGGCTGGGTCTGCGCCGAGCCGCGGCCGCCCCGCCCGGCGCCGTCGTCTTCGACACCCGGCCCGTCCCGTTCGCGGTGCGCGAGCCGCTGCCGGGTGTCGACCTGAGCGCCGTGCCGCGGCCCGGGCTGGGTGTGGCGCTGTGGTTGCACGCCGACGACGCCCCCGCGCTGCACGACGAGCTGGCCGCGGCCGGGGTCCCGATCGTGCGGCCGATCGCCGACGGTCCGTTCGGTAAGCATTTCGCCTTCGCCGACCCGGAGGGCTACGTCATCACCGTGCACGACGGCGAGTGATCGCCGATGTCGGTGGTGGCCGGTAGTCTGCGAGAGTGCCCGAGTTACCCGAAATCGCGGCGCTCGAGCGGTTCCTCGCCGAGCACGCGGTGGGCGCGGTCGTCGGGCGGGTGGATGTCGCGGCACTGAGCGTGCTGAAGACATTCGACCCGCCGATCACCGCGCTGTCCGGTCGTGACGTCCTCGCGGCGGGGCATTGGGGAAAGCATCTGGGATTGAACTGCGGGGGCCTGTGGCTGATCACGCATCTGTCCCGAGGCGGGTGGCTGCGCTGGATCGACGAGCCGAGTCCGAACCCGCCCAAGCCGGGCAAGGGCCCGCTCGCCCTGCGCGTGCACTTCTTCACTCCCGAGGGCGCGACCCCGGCCTTCGACCTCACCGAGGCGGGCACCAAGAAGCGCCTCGCGGTCTGGGTGGTCGAGGATCCGCAGGCGGTCCCGGGCATCGCGCGGCTGGGGCCCGACGCGCTGGCGGTCACCGAGGCGCAGTTCGCCGAGATCCTGCGCGGCACCTCGCAGCGACTGAAGACCGCGCTCACCGACCAGACGCTGCTGGCGGGCATCGGCAACGCCTACTCCGACGAGATCCTGCACGCGGCCAAGCTGTCCCCCTTCGCCACGGCGGGCTCGCTCGCCCCGGAGAAGACGGTGCTGCTCTACGAGGCCATGCGCGCCATCCTCACCGACGCGGTGAACCGTTCCGTCGGCCAGGACGCCGCCCGGTTGAAGGGCGAGAAGCGTTCCGGCATGCAGGTGCACGCCCGCACCGGCCTGCCGTGCCCGGTGTGCGGCGACACGGTCCGCGAGGTCGCCTACGTCGACAAGTCGTTCCAGTACTGCCCGACCTGTCAGACCGGCGGCAAGATTCTCGCCGACCGCAGGATGTCGCGCCTGCTGAAGTAGTTCCTACCCCAGCGCCGGGACGCGGACGCCTTCCCACGCAAGACGTTTCGCGCGCTCCGGGTCCACCTCCACCCGCGCCGGATGGTCGATGATCCGGGTGCTGCGCCGCTCCACGGAGTACTCCGGCCAGGAGTCGAGCGGTTTCCCGGTGCGCGCGAAGGCCAGCCAGTTCTCCTGGAACTCGTTCTGCACGGCGCGGAATCCGCGCTGTCCGCCGGCCGCCGTCATGGCCCGCCCGACCGCGGTGTCGACGCCGCCGAACACCGGGATCAGATCGAGCGCGTGCGTCGCCCCGAATCCGGCCAACTGCACCGCGCGCGGGGCGAAGTCGTAGCGGTACGCGTAACAGCTCGCATGCTTGCTGTGCCCTTCCAGCAGGGCGATCGTGGGCCGCCAGAAGACGAAGTCACCGCCCATCCGCACCGCCGCGCGACGGCCCGGAAACCCGGGATAGGCGGCGACGACACGCTTTTCGAGGTCTTCGCCACCGCACCGGGACAGCGCGGTGTGCAACTGTGCCGCGGTGGTGGGCAGGGTCCGGTCGAAACGCTGGAACAGCGTGCCCTCGTCGCGATTGGTGCCGATGATCAGCGGAACCGGGTGCGCGCTGCCGTCGGCGCAGGCGTCGACGGGCGCCTGTGGCAGATAGTCGCCGTCGACCACCGGCGCGGCGGGAAAGCTGCCCGGCTGTTCCCACAGCACCTGCCCGACAGCGCGGTCGACCGCCTTGCGAATGTCGTTGGCGCCCAAGGTAGTGAGCGCGGTGGCGGCGTCCTCCCTCGCGACGCCGAGGTTGTCCAGACAGCGGCGGGCGAAGTCGCGCGCCTCCTCGGCAGTCATCGCCCAGTCCGCCGGAGCGCTCTGGGCGATGCCCCGATGGAACAGGCCCGCCGCCGCGGGTGTGGCCAGCAGACTCACCACGGCGTGCGCGCCCGCCGACTCCCCGAAGATGGTGACATTGCCGGGGTCCCCGCCGAATGCCGCGATATTGCGCTGCACCCAGCCCAGCGCCGCCACCTGGTCACGCAGGCCCAGATTCGATTCGAAAGGCCTTTCCGCGGTGGAGAACTCGCTGAAATCGACGTAGCCGAAGGCGCCGAGCCGGTAGTTGAGCGACACCACGATCACGTCGCCCCGCAACGCCAGCCGCGCTCCGGAGTAGAGGCCCAGCGCCGACGTGCCGAGCACGTAGCCGCCGCCGTGGATGAACACCAGCACCGGCCGCGGCGCGGACGACGGTGTGATCGGCGCCGTGACATTCAGGGTCAGGCAGTCCTCGGCGGTCGGCTGGGAGCGGCGCGGGCCGATGAGGGCCCCGCGCCGGTGCTGCATGGCCGCGAATCCGAAGTCGGTCGCGTCCCGTACGCCGGTCCAGGGCTGGACCGGTTGCGGCGCCCGGAAGCGCAGGTCACCGACCGGGGGAGCGGCGTAGGGGATGGACCGCCAGCGCAGCACGCGGCGGCCCCGACGACCCCGCACGATGCCGTCGGCGGTCGTGATATCTGTCGTTGCCACCATCCAGCGATGGTATCCGTTACTGGAGGTACCCCTCGACCTGCTTGGCGGAGTTGGACTGGGCCTCGTCCGGGTTCTCGCCCCGGTCGGTGCGGGCGCGCCGCTGTCGCAGCAAGTCCCAGCACTGGTCCAGCATCACCTCGAGATCGGCCAGCTGGGCGCGCTCCTGCTCCGGATCGAGCGACCCGCCCTCAGCCTTGGACCGCAGCTGATGCTCCCGATCCACCAGGTCTTTGATGCGCGAGAGAATGTCCTGTTCGGTCATGGGACCATGCTACGGAACGGTGCGGGTGAGCCCGTGGGAGCGGCGCATTCGCCCGTCGGGGGTGAACTCGCCGAACAGGTACACCTCGGTCGTGATCTGGCGTTCGTTGCGCATGTGGGCATGGATGGTCAGCCGGGCGGCGACCCGGCCGCCCTCGGCCAGCGCCTCGTGCACCTCGATCCGGTAGTCCCGCAGGTTCTTGCGGATCGGCCGCAGATGGGCAACCAGGCGCTCCCGATCGATGCGAATGCCGTCACTGATCTCCACCACATCCGGGGTGTGGAAGCGGTCGACGATCTGTCCCGGATCGCCCTCACTCAGGGCCGCGTCGGTGAAGCCGGTGAAGAAGTCGGCGATGAACTGCTCCGGGGGGAGGTGTGCTGCGTGGTCCATGGGCGCTCCAGCCGTAGAATTCTGACAACGCTGTAAACGTTAGGCTTCGGCCGTAAATTTGACAAGGGTGTAAGAGTTGGTCAGTTCGAGTGCACCGCGTCGCCGCGCCGACGCCGAGCGCAGCCGCGCGGCCATATTGGAGGCCGCGACTCGGCTCCTCGCCGATCGGCCCGGCGCGGGGCTGGCCGCCATCGCCGCGGAGGCGGGAGTGACACGCCAAACCGTCTACGCGCACTTCGCCTCTCGCGACGAACTGCTCGCGGCGGTGATGGATATCGTGACCGAGCGGACGATCGCGGCGATGAACGCCGCCGACCCCGACAGCGGCCCCGCGGCCGACGCCCTCGTGCGCATGCTCGAAATCAGCTGGCGCGCCTTCGAGAGCCATCCGGTGCTGCACCGGGTGGAGGCGACGCCCCAGGGCGACCGGGACCGCCATGTCCCCGTCGACGATTATCTGCGACGACTCATACGCCGAGGTCAACGTGCCGGAGAGTTCGACCGGACGCAACCGCCGAGCTGGCTGGCCGCCGCCGTCATCGCGCTGGGGCACGCCGCCGGGGAAGAGGTCAAGGCCGGGCGCATGAGCGTCGAGGAGGCCGAGGAGCGGCTGCGCGTGAGCGTGCTGCGGCTGGTCGGGCCGGACTGACGAGCGGACCTATGCGGTCGCCAGACACTCCGCCGCGATCGCCAGGGCGGCGTGCAGGTCCGTCTCCGGCAGCGCCGAATAGCCCAGTGGCACTCCGAAATTCCGCTGCTCGCCGAGGTGGTGCCGGGCCAGGCGGTCGAGGAGGACGCCGCGTCGCCCTGCGGCCGCTACGGCTCGTTGTTCCGCCGCGGCCGACGGAAGCGCCACCAGCACATGGGAACCCGCATCGTCACCGAGGACCTCCAGGCCGCGACCGCGCAGCTCGTCGACCACCGCCGCCCGCCGCGGCGGCATCTTGCGGCGTAACCGCCGCAGGTGGCGGGCCAGATCGCCGTGCCGTGCCAATTCGACCAGCACCTGCTGGCCGATCGGTGCGGGGCCCGTGCCGGTGGTATTCCGGTGTGCTGTCACCGCTTTCGCGACAGCGGGCGCCGCCACGAGCCAGCCGACGCCCAATGTCGGACTGAGAATCTTGGACGTGGTCCCCAGATGCACCACCACGTCCGGGGCCAGCGTGGCGAGCAGCGGCAGCGGGGCCGTGTCGTAGCGCAATTCGCCGTCGTAGTCGTCCTCGATCACGAAAGCTTCCGTGCGGCGGGCGAATTCGATCAACTCCACGCGCCGTCCCGCGGGCATGCGGGCGCCGAGCGGAAATTGATGGGCGGGAGTGCAATACACCGCCGCTACGCCGGGCGGGATCAGGTCGACCCGCAGCCCCTCGGCATCCACCGGCACCGGCGCCACCCGCACGCCCGCCGCGCGGAAGGCGCCCACCGCCCGCTGGTAGCCGGGATCCTCCATCGCCACCACGGCCTCAGGGCGCAGCAGCGTGGCGGCGAGTTCGGCGACGGCGGCGCTGGTTCCGGCCGTCGCCAGCACCACGGTGTCGCTACCGGCCGCCAAGCCGCGGTGCCGCAGCAGATGCTCCGACACCATGGTCCGATAGTCGGGATCACCCCGTCTGTCCTTGCGCGCCACGGGAATACGGTCGGAGGCCGAACGCCACGCGCGGCGCCAGGCGGCCCGGTCGATCGCCGCCACACAGGGTGCGCCGGGCGCCAGATCGTATCGCGGCGAGGCGGTTTCGTCCTCGAAGGCCGGATCGGCAGGCTCCGGCGCCGGAACGGGAGCGGCCGTGAGGAATGTGCCGGATCCGTGCCGCCCGGTCAGCCAGCCCTCGGCGTGCAGTTGGTCGTAGGCCGCGGTGACGACGGTGCGGCTGACTCCCAGCCGGCCGGCGAGCGCGCGCGAGGACGGCAACCGGTCGCCGCCGCGGAGCCGGCCGTCGGCCGCCGCCGCGCGCAGGCCGTCGGCGACCTGAACGGCCATCGGCCGGGCGGAACCGCGGTCGACGGTGAGGATCAAATCCTCCGCAGCGCTCATGAAGTGGTCTTTCATTCTTCTGTCGAATTGGCCGTTCAATGATGCCATTGTAGGGAACATGCTGGTGACATGACCGAGTCACATGCCGCCCGGACCCCGCTTTCCCCGACGTCGCGCAGCACCCTCACGCGCTATCGGGACCGCGCCGCCGCCGATCGCGGGGCGCTGGACGCGGTTCTCGACGACGGTCTGATCTGCCACCTCGGCGTGCTGCTGCACGGCGCGCCGGTGGTGCTGCCGACCACCTACGGTCGCGACGGCGACACGCTCTACCTGCATGGTTCCACCGGCGCCGGGAATCTGCGCGCCGCCCTCGCCGAACCCGTGTCGGTGGCCGTCACACACCTCGACGGCATCGTCTACGCCCGCTCGGCCATGCATTTCTCGATGAACTACCGCTCGGCGGTGATCCACGGGCGGGCCGTCGAACTCACCGATCGGGAGGAGCGCCTGCACGGCCTGCGCGCCGTGGTCGAGCACGCCGCACCCGGCTCCTGGGATTACGTCCGCCCGCCGACCAACAAGGAACTGGCCGCCACCATGGTTCTCGCGCTCGACCTCACCGAGGCATCGGTGAAGACCCGGGCCGCCGGGCCGAGCGATGACCCCGCAGATCTCGGTTCCGACGTCTGGGCAGGTGTACTACCGGTCCGCCAGGTCTTCGAAAAGCCGGTTCCCGCAGCGGATCTCGCGTCGGATATCGACCTCCCGGAGCATGTGCGTGCCCGGGTCTCGTCCGCATCGGCACCGGTGCGCGCACGATCGTAAGTTATCCGGGCAAGGCGCACAGTGCGGTGCGCCACCGCCGAGTCACCAGCTGGTGTTCAGCAGGTCGAGCGAGTCGAGAGTGGCTGTCGCGAACGCTCGGAGGGATTCGGCACTCTCGATGTGGTTTGGATCCAGCGAAACAAGCGCGAGTGTGTAGGTGTGTGCGGCGCGGGAGAGGTACGCCGACAGGCGGGTTCGCGGCAGCTGGGACCGCAACAGTCCGGGATGGATGGCGCGCGCCGCGACGCCGGTGCAGCGGTGCGGGCCGAGGTGGGTGAGCGACGCCGGTAGCGCGCCGATATTGGAGCACAGCACATCTCGCTCACCCGCGCCCCGCGACAGACGGTAGGCCAGCCGCTCGGGCAGCACCTGGAGCAGTTCCTCGGGCAGCCCGCTCGGAGCGGACATGCGGTGTTCGTATGCGGCGCGGCACTTCTCGCGCAACGTCGCGGGCGTATCGGCGCGCGTGACCGTGACCTCGGTCATCGCCATGTCGTTGTCCACCCGTGGCTCCGCCCGCGTGTCGACCGGAACGCTGGCGTCGATGGTAGGTTCGGGAAACCCGCTGTCCCACAGCATCTTCGCGACCAGATACACGAACAGACTGTTCGCGGTGCCGCCGTGCGCGGCACTCACCAGCTCCCAGTCCGCCGCCGGAACTTGCAGCACGGCACCGCATGTCGCGTCCCGTCCGGCGCTGGTGACCCGCGCGGCAGGTGCGGTCGGCCGACTCGGCACGCCGCGTCGCAGCGCGCGCACCGTACCGCCCAGCACGATCGACCACTGCCGCCGCGCATCGGCCCAATCCGATTCCGCCGCCGCGATTTCCGCGCCGTGCACCCCGGCCGCCCCGGCCAGCGCCCGGTCGACCGCGATCGTCAGGCCACGCCCGTCGGCGAGCGCGTGCGAACACGTCAACGACACCACCGACCCGCCGTCGTCCAGCCGTGTCGCCGACAACCGCCAACCCGGCCCGAACTCCGGATCGAGATCCGACCCCTGCAGATCCGCCCAGTCCAGCAGCTCCGCGGCCGGGAGCGGTCGGGCGGCGATACGCAGCGGATGCGCCGAGTCGTTGGCCCGCCAGGACGGGCGCGCGCCCGGCACCCGCGGACGCACCACCCGCCGCCCCAGCGAACCGACGCGCAACGCCGCGTGCACCTGCTCCAGCACGGCCGGTGTCACCCGATCGGCGGTGCGCCACAACCCTTGCAGGACGATCGGCGTACCGAGGCCGCGATGCGTGCGCAGGAAGATCTCGTCGACGACACCGAGTCGATTCGTCACCGGTGGCCGCTCCGCTCGACTACGCCGAAGCCCCGTGCCGACCCGCGCCGGACGCGAAGCGCTGGGCACCGGCCAGCGCACCCTCCGCGTCCGACAGCGCGGTCAGGCCGTGGCGGAACTCGTTGCCGATCGCGGCCTCCTCGTCCAGCCCCCACTGCTCCAGCGCGGAGGTCCGGTCCGAGCGCAGACAGGTCTGCGGCAGCGCGGCCAGTTCGGCGGCGAGTTGTTCTGCGGCCGTGCGGGATTCGCCCGGCGGCACGACATGGTTCACCAGCCCGATCTGCAACGCCTCGGCGGCGCCGACGGCGCGGCCGGTGAGAATCATGTCCATGGCCCGCCCCGCGCCGATCAGGCGGGGGAGCCGCACCGTGCCGCCGTCGATGAGCGGCACGCCCCAGCGCCGGCAGAACACCCCGAAGGTGCTGTCCTGCTCGGCAACTCGCAGGTCCGCCCACAGCGCCAGCTCCAGTCCGCCGGCCACCGCGTAGCCCGAGACCGCCGCGATCACCGGCTTGGACAGTCGCATCCGGGTCGGACCCATCGGCCCGTCGCCGTCGGCGGCCGCTCGGTTGGAGCGTTCGGTACCAAGGGATTTCAGGTCCGCGCCCGCGCAGAACGTGCCACCCGCGCCCCAGAGCACCGCCACCGAGGCCTTCGGGTCGGCATCGAACTCACGGAAGGCGTCGGCCAACGCCTGTGCGGTGGGTCCGTCGACGGCGTTGCGGGCCTCCGGGCGATCCAATACCACCGTGCACACCGGGCTGTTGCGTTCGATCCGGACGCTCATGACCGAACCGCCGTTCCACCGGGCGGCATCGCTGTGTCGAAGGTGTCTGCGGCCACGTCCGCTCCTCGCTGTCGTCGACCGCCGCGACCCGCGCGGCGTGCCGTTCCCGACCCGACCATACCCCCTTGCGGCAAGAAATGAATCCGTGATTCACTTCTTGTATGGCCTACCGCAGAACCCCTGCCGTGCAGGCCCGCCTCGACGCGCAGGCGGGCGCGATCGTGCACGCCGCCGCCCGGGTGCTGTCCGAGCGCGGGTTCTCGGGTCTGTCCATGGCGGCCGTCGCGGCCGAGGCGGGCGTGGCCACCGGCACCGTCTACAAGAACTTCAGCGGCAAGACCGAGCTGGTGACGGCGGTCTTCCGCGATGTGGTCACCCGCGAGGTCGCGGCGGTGGCGGCGGCCGGCGCCGAGGGCACCTCCGTAGAGCGGGTCACCGCCGCGGTGGAGACCTTCGCGGGCCGCGCGCTGAAGAACCCGAAACTGGCCTACGTACTGCTGGCCGAGCCGGTCGACGCGGCGGTCGATACCGAGCGGCTGCGGTTCCGCCGCGCCTTCGCCGAGACCTTCCAGTCGGCGGTCGCCGAGGGCGTCGCGAACGGCCAACTGCCGCCGCAGGATCCGCGGGTCAGCGCGGCCGCCCTGGTCGGCGCCATCGGCGAGGTGCTGGTCGGTCCGCTGGCCGACGGGCTACACGGCGAAGCGGTGGTGCCCGAACTCGTCACTTTCGCCTTGCGGGCCTTGGGCCTGCACGAATAGGAGTCCAGCATGCTCACCCACGAAGTGTTCAACCAGGTTCCCCACCTCGTCCCGTTCGACTTCTCCCGCAATCCCGCGCTACTCGAGGGGCTGCACCGGGAGGGCGCGGGCTGGGCCGAGGCCGAGGTGCGCGAATTGGGCGCGCTCGCAGGCGGTTCCGTGGCCCAGGAGTGGGGACGCCTGGCCAACGACAACCCGCCGGTGCTCCACACCCACGACCGCTACGGCCACCGCGTCGACGAGGTCGAGTTCCACCCGTACTGGCACGAGCTGATGCGGGTGGCCGTGGCCCACGGCCTGCACGGCAGTCCCTGGCTCGACGAGCGTCCCGGCGCGCATACCGCCCGCGCCGCCAAGTTCTACACCTGGGGCATGGCCGACGCCGGTCACATGTGCCCGATCTCGATGACGTACGCGGTCGTCCCCGCGCTGCGGCACAACCCGGAACTCTCGGCCCGGTTCGAGCCGCTGCTGGGTTCGCGCACATACGATTTCGGGTTGCGGGAGCCCTCGTCCAAGTCCGGCCTGATCGCGGGCATGTCGATGACCGAGAAGCAGGGCGGCTCCGACGTGCGGGCCAACACCACGACGGCCACGCCGCAGTCCGACGGCACGTACCGCATCGTCGGGCACAAGTGGTTCACCTCCGCGCCGATGTCGGACATGTTCCTCACCCTCGCCCAGGCCCCCGGCGGGTTGTCGTGTTTCCTGCTGCCCCGGGTGCTGCCCGACGGCAGCCGCAATCCGCTTCGGCTGCAACGGCTCAAGGACAAACTCGGCAACAAGTCCAACGCCTCCTCGGAGATCGAGTACGAGAACGCGGTGGGCTGGCTGGTCGGCGCGGAGGGCGCCGGGGTCAAGACCATCATCGAGATGGTGAACATGACCCGGCTGGACTGTGTGATCGGCTCGGCCACCGGGATGCGGGCCGGCGTGGTGCACGCGGTGCATCACGCACGGCATCGGGAAACCTTCGGCGCCAAGCTCATCGACCAGCCCGCGATGCGCAACGTCCTCGCCGATCTGGTCATCGAGTCCGACGCGGCGACCACGGTGATGATGCGCCTGGCCGGGGCCACCGACCGCGCCGGCGCCGATCCGGCCGAGGCGGCGCTGCGCCGCATCGCGCTGGCGGTCACGAAGTACTGGGTCTGCAAGCGTGCCCCTGCGCATGCCGCCGAGGCGCTGGAATGCCTGGGCGGCAACGGATATGTCGAGGAGTCCGGGATGCCGCGGTTGTATCGCGAGGCGCCGCTGATGTCGATCTGGGAAGGCTCCGGGAACGTCGCGGCGCTGGACGCGCTGCGCGCGATGGGCCGCCAGCCCGAAACGGTGGAGGCCTATTTCAACGAGGTCGCCCTGGCGCGCGGCGGCAACCACCATCTCGACGACGCGATCGACCGCATCGGCAAGGAACTCACCGATCTGACCGACATCGAATACCGCGCCCGTCGCGTGGTCGAGTTGATGGCGCTGGTGCTGCAGGGCGCGCAGCTGGTCCGCCACGGGCACGCCGCCGTCGCGGACGCCTTCTGCGCCACCAGGTTCGGCGGTGACTGGGGCATCGCGTTCGGGACGCTGCCGGTCGGCGTCGACACCGGGGCCATCCTCGAGCGCGCCTTCGTCTGACGGCGCGCCCTACTGCTTCACCAGCGTGGCGACCTGCAGGTGGGGCCAGTCGACCGGCACGGCGGGGTCGGGCTGCGGTCCCGCCGGAAACCGTAGGGTCGCATGCTGGCTGTACTGGAGTTGCAGGGTTTCGGTGCCGTCGGGACGCTGCACCGTTTCGATCCACAGCACGGACCGCAGCGCGACGGCCTCCGCGTTCGAGGTGACGAAGCCGATATTGCGGATATCGGCCGGGCCCGTCCGGACGTCGAGGGTGGTCGTGTGCAGCACCGTCTGTTCCTTCAGCACCCGGCGCAGCAGCACCGCGGGGTTGCGCAGGGTCTCGTCCGGAATGCCCGGCGGCAGTTCGGTTCCGGTCGGCGGGAAGTAGCCCTGGCCGAACATGAAGCCGCGCGGCGTGGAGTCCAGCGGCGGAATGTCCGGCGCCCCGGGGACATCCGCCATCGGTGCGCCCTGGGCCAGGAAGGAGTCGCCGTGCGGAATGTTGCCCATCCGCACCACGGTCGGCCCCGACGGCGGCGCGGAGGTCGGTGGCACGAACAGCCACATGCCGTTCTCCACGTGGAGCGATTCGCTGGTCTGCGCGTCGGAGATCTGCTGTAGGTAGTGCAGTCCGCGAAAGACGATGTCGTCCTGGAGGTTACCGCGGTTCAGGATGGGCGCGCCGATCTCGGTGAAGGTCAGCGTCTCGTGAGTGGCGTTGAGGCGCAACCGAAACGGCGCGCCGCCCTCGTGGTCCGGCAGTTCGGCGAGGCTGAATCCGGTGCCCATCCAGGTTCCGGGCAGGTTCTGGAGCGGACCGAGGTCGGCGGCGTCGCCGGGCTGCGGTGCGGCGGCGCGAAAGACGGTGGACATGGACCCTCCCGAGACGAGTTCCCCCGCGTACCGGTGTACCGCCGCGCCGCTTTCCGCGCATGCCCCCAATTCGGTCGTGCGGGTTCGGGTCCTATGAGAAAGCACACGCTTCCGGCGCGGGATGTTGTGGCCGCGAAGGGATCAGGGCGCCGCCGCGACCGCCAGCCCGATGAGGGCGATCACCTTCAGCACCTCGAAACCGATGTACCAGTAGTGCGCGGTGGACCGCGGCCCGTCCTCGCCCGCCAGCACGCGGTCGGAGCGGCGGGTCAGCGGCGGGCGGACGACGACCACCTGCACGGCCAGTACGACTGCGGCCGCGATCAGCCACGCCCACGTCGCGCCCGATGGCCCGACCACGAGAGCGGCCACCACCAGCAGCGCCGCGAGCACCGCCTCGGCGATATTCAGCGCTCGGAACACCAGTCGGCCGATACCGAGGCCCAGGGCGAGCGTGATGCCCGGCGCCCGAAACTTCAGCGGCGCCTCGAGGAACGAGATCGCCAGCACCATACCCAGCCACAGCATCGGCAGGAACCACAGCACATGTCGCGCAACCGACGTCATGGTCGTGACGGTACCTGCCTCACCGCCGCGCGCGGTACCACCGGATCAAGGCATCCGTCGACGAATCCGGCTGTGGCGCGGGATCCTCGGCGGCGGTCAGCAGCGGTTCCAGTTCGAGGGCCTGCTGCTTGCCCAGTTCCACGCCCCACTGATCGAAACTGTCGATCCCCCAGATCGCGCCCTCCACGAACACCTGGTGCTCGTACAGCGCGATCAGCTGCCCGACCACCCCCGGGGTGAGCCGTTCGGCGAGGATCGCGGTGGTGGGCCGGTTACCCGGCATCACCTTGTGCGGCACCAGCTTCGGGTCGGTGCCCGCGGCGGCGATCTCGGCGGCGGTCTTGCCGAACGCGAGCACCTTGGTCTGGGCGAACAGGTTGCTCATCAGGATGTCGTGCATGCTGCCGGTGCCGTCGCGGGTCGGCAGGTCGTCGGTGGGCCGGGCGAAGCCGATGAAATCCGCCGGGATCAGCCGCGTGCCCTGGTGCAGCAACTGGTAGAAGGCGTGCTGCCCGTTGGTGCCGGGCTCGCCCCAGAAGATCTCCCCGGTCGATGTGGTGACCGGGGTCCCGTCGGCGCGCACCGATTTGCCGTTGGACTCCATCGTCAGCTGCTGCAGATAGGCCGGGAAGCGGGCCAGATCGTTCGAATACGGCAGTACCGCACGGGATTCCGCGCCGAAGAAGTTCGAGTACCACACCCCCAGCAGACCCAGCAGCAGCGGCGCGTTGGCGGCCGGGGGAGCGGTGCGGAAGTGCTCGTCGACGCTGTGCATCCCGGCCAGGAATTCGGCGAACCGCTCCTTGCCGACGGTCGCCATCACCGACAGCCCGATCGCCGAATCCACCGAATAGCGCCCGCCGACCCAATCCCAGAAGCCGAACATGTTGGCGGTGTCGATCCCGAACGCCGACACCCGTTCCGCGTTGGTGGACACCGCCACGAAATGCTTGGCGACCGCGTCCTCGCCCAGCGCGGCGACCAGCCAGCGGCGCGCGGCGGTCGCGTTGGTCAGCGTCTCCAGCGTCGAAAACGTCTTGGACGCAACGATGAACAGCGTCGTCGCGGGGTCCAAGCCGTCGAGCTTCGCGGTCAGGTCCGCCGGATCGATGTTGGAGACGAACCGCGCCGAGATGCCCGCGTCGGCATAGTGCCGCAGCGCCTGATGCACCATCACCGGACCCAGGTCCGAACCGCCGATGCCGATGTTCACCACCGTGCGGATGCGTTCGCCGCTCGCGCCGCGCCACTGCCCCGAGCGCAGCGCGTCGGTGAACTCGCCCATCCGGCGCAGCACCTCGTGCACCTCGGCGCCGGCGTCGGCGCCATCGATGGTCATCGACGCGCCGGGCGGCAGCCGCAGCGCGACGTGCCCGACCGCGCGATCCTCCGAGGTGTTGATGTGCTCGCCGCCGAACATCGCGTCGCGGCGCCGCGGCACCCCCGCCGCCTCGGCCAATTCGACCAGCAGATCGAGGGTTTCGCGGGTGACACGGTGCTTGCTGTAGTCGATGTGCAGGTCGGCGACCTCGATGGTCAGGTCCCGCCCGCGTTCCGGATCTTCGGCGAAGAACTCGCGCAGGTGCCGGTCGGCAATGGCCGAATGATGATCGCGCAGTTTCCGCCAGGCCGCCGTCGCGGTGATGTCGCTGCTCACAAACTTCGACATTACCCACCCGATACGTACCGCGCTGGTTCCGGCGGGCGCCCGCGTCGGCTCGTAGGCTTGGGGCATGGTGTCCGAACGCGAACTCCTCGATTCAGTCCCTACGCAGCTGTGGATCGGCGGGCCGGTGGATGCCACCGGTGGCGCGACGTTCCCGGTCGAGAATCCGGCGACGGGCGAACCGCTGACCCACGTGGCCGACGCCGCCCCGGCGGACGCGGTCCGCGCCCTGGACGCCGCGGTCGCGGCGCAGGGCGAATGGGCCGCCACCACGTCCCGCGATCGCGCGGAGATCCTGCGCGCGGTCTACGACCGAATCGTCGAGCGCACCGAGGACCTGGCGCTGCTGATGACCCTGGAGATGGGCAAGGCACTGCCGGAGAGCCGCAACGAGGTGCGCTACGGCGCCGAGTTCTTCCGTTGGTTCAGCGAAGAGGCGGTCCGCGTGCACGGCCGCTACCAGACCGCGCCGACCGGCACCGGCCGCATCGTGGTGCACAAGCAGCCGGTCGGGCCCTGCCTGGCGATCACGCCGTGGAACTTCCCGCTCGCCATGGGGACCCGCAAGATCGGCCCGGCCCTCGCGGCGGGCTGCACGATGATCGTCAAACCGGCCTCCGCCACCCCGCTCACCATGCTGCTGCTGGCGCGGCTGTGCGCCGACGCGGGTCTGCCCGCGGGCGTGCTGTCGGTGATCACCAGCAGCCGTTCCAGCGCCGTCACCGAACCGCTGCTCACCGATTCCCGCCTGCGCAAGCTGACGTTCACCGGCTCCACGGAGGTCGGCCGGACGCTGGTCGAGAAGTCCGCGCACGGCCTGCTGCGCACCTCGATGGAGCTGGGCGGCAACGCCCCGTTCGTGGTGTTCGAGGATGCCGACGTGGACGCCGCCGTCCAGGGCGCCATGCTCGCCAAGCTGCGCAACGGCGGCGAGGCGTGCACCGCGGCCAACCGCTTCCACGTGCACAACTCGGTGCGCGCCGAATTCACCGAGAAGTTCGTCGCCGCGATGGGCGAGGTGAAGCTCGGCCCCGGCAGCGACCCGTCCACCACGCTGGGTCCCCTGATCAACCAGAACCAGCTCGATACCGTCACCGAACTGGTGGACGACGCGGTCGCCAAGGGCGCGCAGGTCGCCATCGGCGGCAAGGCCCCCGGCGGGCCGGGCTACTACTTCCCGGCGACGATCCTGTCCGATGTGCCCGAGTCGGCCCGCATATTGCGCGAAGAGGTCTTCGGCCCAGTTGCGCCGATCGTCGGCTTCGATACCGAGGAGCAGGGTCTGGCCGCCGCCAACGACACCGAATTCGGTCTGGTCGCCTACGCCTACACCCGGAATCTGGACCGCGCCCTGCGCATTGCCGAGGGCCTGGAATCCGGCATGGTCGGGATCAACCGCGGCGTCATCTCCGACCCCGCCGCGCCCTTCGGCGGCGTGAAGGCGTCCGGTTTCGGCCGTGAGGGCGGTTTCGAGGGCATCGACGAATATCTGTCCACCAAGTACATCGCGCTGCCGTAGCGCGGCATCCGGGCAGAAGAAAACCGCCCCGGGCGAAAACACCGGGGCGGTCTCTGGGGCAGCGGCGCTCGGGAGCGCCGCGTGTGGTCAGTGGCCGAGCCGGCCGCGGCCGAGGCGCAGCAGCAGCATGGCGAGGGTGTGGCCCTCCTGGCCGAGTTCGCTGAACCGCTCCAGCACCTTCATCTCCCGCGAGTGGACCAGGCGCGGTCCGCCGTTGGCCATCCGGGTGCGGCCGATGATCCGCGAGATCTCGGTGCGCCGCTTGACCGCGGCGAGAATCTCGGCGTCGAGCCGGTCGATCTCCTTGCGGAGTTTATCGATCTCCGCCTCGCTGCTGGGCAGCGCGGAATCGGACCCGGTCTCGGTCGTAGAGGTACTCATACTTTCTCTCCTCGTGTCAGAACTTCGATCGGTGCGCGGCCCCACCCCGTTACCGATCGGTTCTTTCACCGTGAAACAGACCCGGTGGGTCTTTCATTGTCCCCCGTCGAAACATGCGCTCAGGTGCAAGGTCGGTGACCACGACAGGCTGTGCTCAGCCGAGCGGAAGTGGACGCGAGAGCGCTGGTCATGCCGCCAGTCTGCCACGGGCCCCGAGGCGAGCCAAACAGTTCTTCGTTCTCGCGGCTGCGGAGTGCGTCACCGGACTACAGGATGTCGGTGCCCGCCGGTAGCGTGGATGGACGATGGAGACGACGGTGGCTGACAAGACGCGCTCTGCTTCGGAACCGGCAGATTCCGAACGCCCGGAGCGGACCGAGGGGGACGAGCTGAACCGACGGCCGGCGGGGGGTGCGGAGCCCGCCGACCGCGCGCGAGAACGGGCCGAGGGGCTGCTCGAGGGCCTGAATCCGCAGCAGCGGGCGGCGGTGGTGCATTCGGGTTCGCCGCTGCTGATCGTCGCGGGCGCGGGGTCGGGCAAGACGGCGGTGCTCACCCGCCGCATCGCCTACCTGCTGGCGGCCCGCGGCGTGACACCGGGCCAGATCCTGGCCATCACCTTCACCAACAAGGCCGCCGCGGAGATGCGCGAGCGGGTGAGCGGACTGGTCGGCCCGCGCGCCACCAACATGTGGGTGTCCACGTTCCATTCCAGTTGCGTGCGGATCCTGCGCACCCAGGCCGGGCTGCTGCCGGGCCGCAACTCCAACTTCTCCATCTACGACGCCGACGATTCGCGCCGCCTGCTGGCCATGATCATCCGCGACCAGGACCTGGACCCGAAGAAGTACTCGCCGCGCCTGCTGGCCACCGCCATCTCGAATCTCAAGAACGAACTGATCGATCCCGAAACCGCCTCGGCCGACGCGGAATCCGACGAGAGCGAGCTGCCCGGCATCGTCGCTCAGGTCTACACCGAGTACCAGCGGCGGCTGCGCGCGGCGAACGCGCTGGACTTCGACGACCTGATCGGCGAGACGGTCGCGCTGCTGCAGCACCACCCGCAGGTGGCCGAGTACTACCGGCGCCGATTCCGGCACGTGCTGGTCGACGAGTACCAGGACACCAATCACGCGCAGTACGTACTGATCCGGGAACTGGTCGGCCACCACGCCGAGGCCGAGGTCGACGACGCCGATGCCGGGGCGTCGGCCGCCGATCCGGAGTTCACCCCGGTGCGCCGCGAGGACGCGGTACCGCCCAGCGAACTGTGCGTCGTCGGTGACGCCGACCAGTCGATCTACGCGTTCCGCGGCGCCACCATCCGCAACATCGAGGAATTCGAGCGCGATTTCCCGGACGCCGAAACGATTCTGCTGGAACAGAACTACCGCTCCACCCAGCACATCCTGTCCGCCGCCAACTCGCTGATCTCCAAGAACGAGGGCCGCCGCGAGAAGAAGCTGTGGACCGATTCCGGCGACGGCGACCTGATCGTCGGCTACGTCGCCGACAACGAGCACGACGAGGCCTCGTTCGTGGCCCGCGAGATCGACCGCCTGGTCGACCAGGGTGACTACAACTACAGCGACGTGGCGGTCTTCTACCGCACCAACAACAACTCCCGCGCGCTGGAGGAGATCTTCATCCGGATGGGCCTGCCCTACAAGGTGGTCGGCGGCGTCCGGTTCTACGAGCGCAAAGAGGTCCGCGACATCGTCGCCTACCTGCGCGTCCTGGAGAATCCGGACGACGCGGTGAGCCTGCGCCGCATCCTCAACACCCCGCGCCGCGGCATCGGCGACCGCGCCGAGGCGTGCGTGGTCGTGCACGCCGAGCAGCGCGGCATCGGTTTCGCCGCCGCCCTGCGCGACGCCGCCGACGGCAAGGTCGCGCTGCTGAACACGCGGGCGCAGCGCGCCATCGCGGGATTCATGGATCTGCTGGACGGGATCCGAGCGGCCGGCGCGCAGGAGGATCTGGACTTCCCCGATGTCGGCAATGTGGTCGAGGCCGTCCTGGAACGCACCGGCTACCGCGCCGAACTGGAGGCCTCCGACGATCCGCAGGACGGCGCCCGTCTGGACAACCTCAACGAATTGGTCAGCGTCGCCCGGGAATTCAGCTCCGAGGCACGCAACAACGTGGCCGCGGCCCAGGAGGAGGGCCTGGTGCCCGAGGCCGCGGAGGGCGAGCCGGAGCCGGGCTCACTGGCGGCCTTCCTGGAGCGCGTGTCGCTGGTCGCCGACACCGACCAGATTCCCGACGAGGGTTCGGGCGTGGTGACGATGATGACCCTGCACACCGCCAAGGGCCTGGAGTTCCCGGTGGTGTTCGTGACGGGCTGGGAGGACGGGCAGTTCCCGCACATGCGGGCCCTGGGCGACCCGACCGAATTGGCCGAGGAGCGCCGCCTCGCCTATGTCGGCATCACCCGCGCCCGCCGCCGGCTGTATCTCACCCGCGCGGTGGTGCGATCGGGCTGGGGTCAGCCGGTGTCGAACCCGGAATCCCGCTTCCTGCAGGAGATTCCGGGCCACCTGGTCGACTGGCAGCGCCTCGAGCCCGCCGCCACGGTCACTCGCGGATTCCGCCGCCGCGGCGACGATGATGGACTGGAACGGGATTGGACCCGCGGCGACGGCTGGGATCAGCGCCCCGGCCTGCGCGATCGCGGCCCCCGCCGCCCGGCCCCCGGCGGCTCCGGCAAGCGCAACAACACCGACCTGGTGCTCGCCGTCGGCGACCGCGTCAGCGACGACAAGTACGGCCTGGGCCGAGTGGTCGCCGCCGAGGGCTTCGGCGCCCTCGCCACGGTCACCATAGATTTCGGCACCGCGGGCAAGATCCGCCTCATCCCCCAGTACAGCCGCACCCTGGTCAAGCTGTAGTAGACGAAAGGAAACTGCCTGCGGCTCAGTCTCGCTCGGGTCCGAGCGAGATGCCGCGGGACGCGAGCCAGGGGAGCGGGTCGATCGCGGAGCCGCCGTGGGGGTGGACCTCGAAGTGGCAGTGCGGGCCGGTGGAGAAGCCGCGGTTGCCGACGGTGGCGATCTGATCGCCCGCCATCACGCGCTGGCCGACGCTGACCGTGGTGGTGTCGACGTGGCCGTACACGGTGACCGTGCCGTCGTCGTGCCGCAGCCGTACCCACATGCCGAAACCGGAGGCCGGCCCGGCGTCGATGACGGTGCCGTCCTCGACGGCGTAGATGGGGGTGCCGATGGGGGCGGCGATGTCCACGCCCTCGTGCGGTGCGCCCCAGCGGAATCCGAAGCTGGAGGTGAAGTTGCCGTAGGCGAACTTCGTGTACAGCGGCTTGAGCTTGGCGGCTTCCTGGGCGGCCAGGTCGGCCGCGAACTGCTCACCGTGCTGCAAGATGTCGCTGAATTGGCTGAGGTCGGTCACCGGGGCCACGCTGACCAGCTGCGAGGACTGCTGCTGCGACCCGGCGGCGGCCGGGTCGGCGACGCTCACGGCCTGCGCCGCGATCTCGTGCACCTGCCCGTCGGCCTGGTAGTCGGTGGTCGAGGAGGGGCTCTGGCCCGTCGACTGCATGGTCGCCTGCCCGGCGGCCACGACCGCGCCCGCGGCCACCGCGACGACGGCCGCGCGGCCCTTGAGCGCGGCGGGCGGTACGGGCATGCGATGCGCGCCGGATCGGCGGGGAGCGATGCGGTGCGGGCGGGCGGGTGCGTCGTCGGCGATGGCCGCGAGCCCGGGATCGGTGTGCGACCAGCCGCTGTGCGTGCTGGACCCGTCGTCGGCGGCGCGGTAGTCGTAGTCGTAATCGCCCTGATCGGCGGCGGCGTCTTCCGGCGTGCCCCAGGAATCCCAGGCGGGGGCATCGGGTGGCGGTGTGCCCCACGGGTTCTCCGCGGGCGCGTTGTTCCACTCGGCCGCGGCCGGGGCGCTCCAGCCGTGCTGGGCGGGGACGGCCGCGGCGCCGGTGTAGGAGCCGAACTCCACACCGCCGAACGGATGGTCGCCGTCCTGCCGGTAACGCCGGGCGGACTGGGCGCGATGTCCGTGCTGATACGGATCGGCGGTCATCGGCGCGGGCCCGACTCGGGATGACGCGATGCGGCGGACAGGTCGCCTGCGGAGCGGCTCTCTACCTGCGGAGCGCTGTGCTGCAACAAGCCTGCCGTCCTCCTGTGTCGTCTCCGAGTCTCACCGTGGTGACGCGAGTTGTCGTCCGCGGGACGTATTGTTCCCGCCGACGTCGTGACCGTGCTGTGACATCGACCGCATCGACGGTAACGAAACGATTGCAGCTCGGCAAGCGCTGCGGTCCATCTGTCCTGACATGTGAGATTGATCACGATAACACCAGGGAATATCTCACTATCGAGTGGGCATTGAGGTGAGCGTACTCGACGACGATTCGTAGTAATCGGTCTCCCGGGTCGGACTTCTCCGGCTCGACCTGCCGTGGTATCCGCAACCTACTCGCCGGTAGCCTTGGCCAGCGCTTTTACCGCCCCGGTATGCGGGCCCGTGACCTGCGCCACTTAGGCTGTATGCGGCTGATTTCCCCTCCATGTGACTGATTAGAGTCCGATTCGACCCGCCTCCGACGACGGGCCGCCAACAAAGTCGTTGTACAACAACGCAGACGAGACGGTGAGTACATGGATCTCTTCGAATATCAGGCGAAGGAGCTCTTCGTGAAGCACGGAGTGCCTTCGTCGGAAGGCCGGGTCACGGACTCGGCCGAGGACGCCCGTGCGATCGCGACCGAAATCGGCAAGCCTGTGATGATCAAGTCGCAGGTCAAGGTCGGTGGCCGTGGCAAGGCCGGCGGCGTGAAGTACGCGGCCACCCCCGAGGACGCCTTCACCCACGCCTCCAACATCCTGGGCCTGGACATCAAGGGCCACGTCACCAAGAAGATCCTGGTCGCCGAGGCGAAGGACATCGCCGAGGAGTACTACATCTCCTTCCTGCTCGATCGCGCCAACCGCACCTACCTGGCCATGTGCTCGGTCGAGGGCGGTATGGAGATCGAAGAGGTCGCCGCCACCAAGCCCGACCGTCTGGCCAAGGTGCCGGTCGACGCGGTCAAGGGTGTGGACCTGGCGTTCGCCCGTTCCATCGCCGAGCAGGGCCATCTGCCCGCCGACGTGCTGGACGCGGCCGCGGTCACCATCCAGAAGCTGTGGGAGGTGTTCGTCAACGAGGACGCCACCCTGGTCGAGGTCAACCCGCTGGTCCGCACGCCGGAGAACGAGATCCTGGCGCTGGACGGCAAGGTCACCCTGGACGAGAACGCCGACTTCCGGCACGCCGACCACGCCGAGTTCGCGGACCGCGACGCCACCGATCCGCTGGAGCTGAAGGCCAAGGAGAACGACCTCAACTACGTCAAGCTCGACGGCGAGGTCGGCATCATCGGCAACGGCGCGGGCCTGGTCATGTCCACCCTGGACGTGGTCGCCTACGCCGGCGAGAACCACAACGGCGTGAAGCCGGCCAACTTCCTCGACATCGGTGGTGGCGCCTCGGCCGAGGTGATGGCCAACGGTCTCGACGTCATCCTGAACGACGCGCAGGTCAAGAGCGTGTTCGTGAACGTGTTCGGCGGCATCACCGCGTGTGACGCCGTGGCGAACGGCATCGTGAAGGCCCTGGAGATCCTGGGCGGCGAGGCCAACAAGCCGCTGGTCGTCCGGCTCGACGGCAACCGCGTCGAAGAGGGCCGCAAGATTCTGGCCGACGCGAACCACCCGCTGGTGACGCTGGCGCAGACAATGGACGAAGGCGCCGACAAGGCCGCCGAGCTGGCTGCGGCCAAGTAAGGAAACAGGTCAAATGTCTATCTTCCTGAACAAGGACTCCAAGGTCATCGTCCAGGGCATCACCGGCGGTGAGGGCACCAAGCACACCGCGCTGATGCTCAAGGCCGGCACCCAGGTCGTCGGCGGCGTCAACGCCCGCAAGGCCGGCACCACCGTCTCGCACACCGACAAGGACGGCAACGCCGTCGAGCTGCCGGTGTTCGCCGGTGTCGCGGAGGCCATCAAGGAGACCGGGGCCGACGTCTCGATCGCCTTCGTGCCGCCGAAGTTCGCCAAGGACGCCATCGTCGAGGCCATCGACGCGGAGATCCCGCTGCTCGTGGTCATCACCGAGGGCATCCCGGTGCAGGACACCGCCTACGCGTGGGCCTACAACGTGGAGAAGGGCAACAAGACCCGCATCATCGGCCCCAACTGCCCCGGCATCATCACCCCGGGCGAGGCGCTGGTCGGCATCACCCCGGCCAACATCACCGGCAAGGGCCCGATCGGCCTGGTCTCCAAGTCCGGCACCCTGACCTACCAGATGATGTACGAGCTGCGCGACTTCGGCTTCTCCACCTCCATCGGCATCGGCGGTGACCCGGTCATCGGCACCACCCACATCGATGCCATCGAGGCGTTCGAGAAGGACCCGGAGACCAAGCTCATCGTCATGATCGGCGAGATCGGCGGCGACGCCGAGGAGCGGGCCGCGGCCTACATCAAGGCCAACGTGACCAAGCCGGTCGTCGGCTACGTCGCGGGTTTCACCGCCCCCGAGGGCAAGACCATGGGCCACGCCGGCGCCATCGTCTCCGGTTCGTCGGGCACCGCCGCGGCGAAGAAGGACGCGCTGGAGGCCGCGGGCGTGAAGGTCGGCAAGACGCCGTCCGAGACCGCCGCCCTGGCCCGCGCCATCCTGGAGAATGCCAGCGTCACCGCCTGACCCACGGCACTACGCGCGAAGGCCGCCTCCCCCGTCTTGGGAAGGCGGCCTTCGATATTCGGCCCCTCGTCCCGGCATGCTCGTGGCCGGAACGACGGGAGGGGCTCAGGGTGCGGGCAGCAAGTGGCACAGGCCGAGCGTGCGCACGACCATGCAGAACATCTCGTTCAGATCCATCCGGATACCTCCGTTCGCTTCGCTTGCATCACGATTCGAGCGGGCTGCGGGTTCACGGCGGAATCTGCGAGGATCGGCCTGGATGCGGTGCCCGTGACCAGGCGGCGCGATTGCAGTAGCGTCAGTGAGGGCATCCAGCCGTGTAGACCATGAAGGACTCGATAGGAGACGACCACATGTCATACCCGACCGGGGGCTCCGGGTACAACGCGCCCGCACCGACGCCCTCCTCCGCGCCCAGCTTCGGCCAGACGGGAAGTAGTGCCGGTGCTGGATCCGGCGCGACGGAGTCGAGCGGCTCGAGCGCCAAGGGGCTGCCGTTCTTCTTGACCGTGGGCGTCGCGGCGCTGGGCGTCATCAACTTCCTGCTGGGCTTCACCGCCTTCGCCTCGTCGAAGGCCCAGGATCTGGGCATGGGCGTGAAGACCGAGGCCCAGTCGGAGACCTTCTTCAAGGCCGTCGGCATCTCGCCGCTGCTGGTGTTCCTGCTGCTCGGCGGTCTGCTGGCGGCCCTGTCGCTGCTGCCCAAGCAGAACTGGGTCGGCGCCGCCGCGGCGGCCAGCGCCGCCGGTTTCCTGGGCCTGCTGTTCCAGTCGTTCAGCCTGCCCGACGAGATCAGCCTGGCGTGGGGCGCCTGGGTGGTGCTGTTCCTGGGCCTGGTGCAGACGGCGGCCGCGGTGGTCGCGGTGCTGTTCGAATCCGGCATCCTGTCGGCGCCGGCGCCCAAGTCGGCGGCGGCCGCGGGCGGGTACGGCTACGGTCAGCCGGGCCAGCAGTCCTACGGTCAGGGCCAGTCGGGGCAGGCCGCCTACGGCCAGCCGGGCCAGCCGGGCCAGCAGTCCTACGGGCAGTTCGGTCAGCAGAGCTACGGCCAGCAGGGCCAGCCCGCGCAGCAGCAGTCCTACGGGCAGTACGGGCAGCAGTCCTACGGCCAGCAGGGTCAGTCGCAGTACGGACAGCAGCCCTCCTACGGTCAGGGTCAGCCGAGTCAGCCCGGCCAGTACGGCGGCGGCCAGCAGTACGGCGCGCAGCCGGGGGCGCAGTCGCCCTACGGTGCGCAGCCGCAGCGCCCGCAGCAGCCGACCGGTGACGAGAACGCCACCCAGCACATCTCGGCGCAGCCCGGTCAGCAGTACGGTTCGCTGAACTTCGGCCAGAGCGGGCAGGCCGGGCAGAGCGGGCAGGCCCAGCCGTTCGGCGAGAGCCAGGCCTCGAACCCGGCCGCGGACGCCACCAAGGCCTTCCGCCCCGAGGACGACCAGAAGTAACAACGCGCATCGGCGAGTCAGGCCGCGCTATCCGGCGCGCCTGACTCGCCGACGCGTATCGAGCTGTCACGCTGAATCCTTGTGAGCGAGTTGTCCGGTGACCGTCGTGCGCGGTCGAGGCCGGTCGCCCGAGGTCGAGTGTCCGGCAAGGTGGTGTCATGAGATCGTCTCCGGCCCGGTGGGACGGTCACCGGGAGCCGGCGGGTGCGCCGACCGGTCGGCGCGGCGGATCCGGCCGGACGCCACCGGGGGACAACGTCTTTCTCTCGCTGAGCCCGGAGCGGGCCAAGATCCTGCTGTTCATCGCCGCCCGCACGGCCAGCTTCACGATGGTCACCGTGGTGGCGCTGGTATTGATCACGCTGTGGGCGGCCGGTAGCGGCATGACCGGTGCGTCCGGCGCGATCGCCGCGGGCTGGCTCGGCGTGCACCAGGTTCCGCTGGTGATCGGCAAGACCTCGCTGGGACTGCTGCCGTTGCTGCCGACCGCGCTGATGCTGTGGTCGGTCGCGCGCGACTGCGCGCGGGCGGTGGAGCCCGACGCCTCGCGCGCCGATCTCGGCTGGATCGTCGGCGCGGCACTGGCCGGGCCGCTGCTGATCACGGCGGTCTGCCTCGCGGTCGCCGAGGACGCGTCGGCCGTCGTGGCGCTGCAGCCGCCGGCGACCCTCGCGGCGTTCGGCTGGGTGCTCGGGCTGCATCTGGTCGCCGCGGTGGCCGGTATCGCGAGCCGACCGAACCCCTTGCGCGAGTTGGCCGTTGCCTACCTGCCCGAGTGGGTCGCGCCGGGCGCGCGGGCGGCGCTGCGGGCAGCCGGGCGGCTGCTGGTGGTGGCGACCGCCCTCACCCTGATCTCGTTCCTCGCGCACTGGTCGCGCATCGGCGACACCTATGACGCCGCGGGCAACGTGGTCGGTGTGCTGGGCCTGACGGTGCTGTCCCTGGCGTATCTGCCGAATGTGGTGCTCGGCTCGGCGGCCGTGCTGCTCGGCGCCGAGGTGCACATCGGTACCGGCGGGCTGAGTGTGTTCGAGGTCTCCGGTGCGCCGGTGCCGGGCCTGCCGATCCTGTCCGCGGTCCCGGCCGGGCCCGCCGCCGGATGGTGGCCGGTGCTGCTGCTCGTCCCGGCGGCGATCGGCGTACTGAATGGAATCGACTGTGCCCGAACCTCGTACGACGAGGTGCGCGCGCCGTGGGCGACGCTGGCGTCGGCCGGTTTCGCGGCCCTGCTGACCGTCGTCTTCGGCGGACTGGCCGGTGGCGCGGTGGGGTCGTTCGGTTATCTCGGCCCCGCCCTGCCGCTCGCGACCGTGCTGATTTTCGCGTGGCTGGCGATTCCCGGGTATGCCGCCCTGGTCTACGCGCGGCGGTTCCTGCCGAATCTCGCACCGTCGTCGGCGTTCGGATACGACGAATACGCGGATGACGACGAGGACAACTACGCCGAGAGCTACGACTACGACGAGCGCGAGGCCGACTACGCCGACGACCGGTACGCCGACTACGCCGACTACCGCCGCGATACCGAGGTGGTCGAGGGCGAACTGGTCGAGGAGCAGCGCGCGCTCGGCGGCCGGATCGGTCCCGGCGCCGGCTTCGCCGACGAAACGGCCGACATTCTGGACGCCGAGGTGGTAGAGGCGGACCTGCCCGAAAGTCGCCGAACCGACGGTCGTTAGGCTCTACCGCGGTGGTTCTTTCGTGGCCGCCCCCTCCGGTAGACCCCGACACGCTGGGAGTAGAGCGCTGACGACCCCGCCCGCCCGCCTGGTGCCTCCGACGGCGCCCGCGACCGTCGTCGTGCTCGCCTCGGGCACCGGATCGCTGCTGCGGTCGCTCGTCGAGGCCACCGGACAGCCGGACTACCCCGCGCGTGTGGCCGCCGTCGGCGTCGACCGTGCCTGTGCCGCAACAGAACACGCCGAAGCCGCCGGCATCCCGCATTTCCGGGTCGCCGTGGCCGACCATCCCGATCGCGCGGCCTGGGACGTCGCGCTGACCGCGGCGGTCGCGGAGCACGAACCCGACCTGGTGGTATCGGCCGGTTTCATGAAGATCTTCGGCCCGGCGTTCCTGGAGCGATTCGGCGGCCGGACCCTCAACACCCATCCCGCGCTGCTGCCGTCCTTCCCCGGCGCGCACGGGGTGCGTGACGCGCTCGCCTACGGGGTGCGGGTGACCGGATCCACCGTGCATCTCGTCGATGCCGGTGTCGACACGGGACCGATCCTGGCGCAGGAGGCGGTGCCGGTGCTACCGGACGACGACGAGGCGACCCTGCACGAGCGGATCAAGGTGGTGGAGCGACGGTTGCTGGCCGAGGTGGTGGCCGCCGTCGCGACCCGAGGCATTGTCTCCGATGGACGAAAGGCAGTTATCCCAGATGAGCGAGTTCTCCGGTGAGTGAGCGCAAGCCGATCAACAGGGCGCTGGTCAGCGTCTACGACAAGACGGGACTGGTCGAACTCGCCACCGGGTTGCACGCCGCCGGCGTGGAACTGGTGTCGACGGGGTCGACCGCGGCGCGCATCGCCGGCGCCGGTATCCCGGTGACCAAGGTGGAGGACCTGACCGGTTTTCCGGAAACCCTGGACGGCCGGGTGAAGACGCTGCATCCGCGGGTGCACGCCGGCATCCTGGCCGACCTGCGCAAGCAGGAGCACGCCGACCAGCTGGCCGAACTCGGCGTCGAGGCGTTCGAACTGGTGGTGGTGAACCTCTACCCGTTCACCGAGACGGTGGCCAGTGGCGCCACTCCCGACGAATGCGTCGAGCAGATCGATATCGGCGGCCCGTCCATGGTGCGCGCGGCGGCCAAGAACCATCCTTCGGTGGCCGTGGTCGTCGACACCGGTGACTACGACGACGTGCTGGCCGCGGTGAAGTCCGGCGGCTTCGACCTCGCCGAGCGAACCACGTTGGCGGCCAAGGCATTCCAGCACACCGCGAGCTACGACGTGGCCGTGGCGAGCTGGATGACGAGCGTGCTGACGGCCGATCCCGCTGCCGCGCAGCAGTTTCCGGGCTGGGTGGGCGGCACCTGGACCCGCGAGGCGGTGCTGCGCTACGGCGAGAACCCGCACCAGTCCGCCGCGCTGTACGCGAACAACGACGGGCGCACCGGGCTGGCCCAGGCGACGCAGTTGCACGGCAAGGAGATGTCGTACAACAACTACACCGACGCCGACGCCGCCTGGCGCGCCGCGTGGGACCACAGCGCCGCCGCGGTCGCGATCGTCAAGCACGCCAACCCCTGTGGCATCGCGGTCGGCGCCGACATCGCCGAGGCGCACCGCAAGGCGCACGCCTGCGATCCGGTGAGCGCGTTCGGCGGCGTCATCGCGGCCAACCGCGAGGTGACCGTGGCGATGGCCGAGCAGGTCGCGGAGATCTTCACCGAGGTGATCGTGGCCCCGGCCTACGCCGACGGCGCGGTAGAAGTGTTGCAGCGCAAGAAGAATGTGCGCATCCTGGTCGCGAGCGAACCGCGGCGCGGCGGCGTCGAGCTGCGCCCGATCAGCGGCGGTGCGCTGCTGCAGCAATCCGACATCATCGACGCCGAAGGCGACGATCCGGCCAACTGGACCCTGGTCGCGGGCGAGGCCGCCGACGCGGCAACCCGCACCGACCTCGAATTCGCTTGGCGCGCATGCCGAGCCGTGAAGTCCAACGCGATCCTGCTGGCGCACGACGGCGCCTCGGTGGGTGTGGGGATGGGGCAGGTGAACCGGGTGGACGCGGTGCATCTGGCCGTGCTGCGCGCCGGCGAGCGTGCCAAGGGTTCGGTCGCGGCGTCGGACGCCTACTTCCCGTTCCCGGACGGACCGCAGCAGCTCATCGCCGCGGGCGTGAAAGCCATTGTGCAGCCGGGTGGTTCGGTGCGCGACCAGTTGACCATCGACGCCTGCCGCGAGGCCGGTGTGACGATGTACCTGACGGGCGCGCGGCACTTCGCCCACTGACTAGTTCGGCACCCTCCTCGAAAGACGAAGCCCTGCACGGAATCAGCGTTCCGCGCAGGGCTTCGTCTCATCCAGCCACCGGGCCTTCCTCATCCCGGCACCCGGGTTTCGCTATCCCAGCCGGGGCGGGGAGCGAGTCGAGTGGCTTGTGCCAGGGAACGTATCACCGGGCACACCGCCATTGTGTCAGATCATTTCGCTATAAATGCAGCATGATTCGGCGAAGTGATGTACATCACAAAGAAACTTCCCCGCGAAACCTTCATTTGTTCTTGCATTTGTGCTTTCGCCGTTTTTACCTGGCGCTGAGCACCTTTCGCTCACCGAGCGGTTGCTTCAGCGGCACCTCGAGCGTTCCGAAGACCGCGATCATCGTGCACATTCGACCGGCGGCCTCCGGTAGCGTTCCCGCGCGCAGTTCGACGGTGACCGTGCTGTCGGTCTCGGTGGTAGTCGCGTCCACGCCGTAGCATTCGGGCGAACCGATCTGGAAGTCGACCGCGATCCGGTCGGGAGCGACCCGGCTCCAGGAGTCGAACGGGATCGGCCGGGCGCCCGTGATCGCCGGGTTCGCGGTGAACATCCGGCCGGGCTGGGGCGGGTTCTGCTCGGTGGGAGTGCTCGGGCCCGAGGAGGTGGTGGTGCTCGTATTCGCTTGCGCGCCATCGTTGTCCGAGCCGCCGCAAGCCGCGGCCGCCAGGGTCGACAGCACCGCGGCCGCAGCGGCGAGGCGACGCGGTCCCGAGATCGGTTTCATGGCTGTTCACCCTAGTGGGCAGCGCGAACCCCCCGACGCGTCGACACCGGGGGGTTCGGGCGGAACTCTGCTTCTCGGCCGGGATCAGCGGCTGGTGAAGGGCAGCAGCGCCATTTCGCGGGCGTTCTTCACCGCGATGGCGACCTGCCGCTGCTGCTGCGGGGTCAGCCCGGTGACGCGTCGGCTGCGGATCTTGCCGCGGTCGGAGATGAACGTGCGCAGCAGGTTCACGTCCTTGTAGTCGACGATCTCGACCCCGGCGGCGATGAGCGGATTCTTCTTCGGGCGGCGCGCCTGCTCGGCACGGACCTTCTTCGACGGTGCTCGCTTCACGGCCATGTCAGTATCCTTCCTCGGCATGCGTTCCGGGCCCGGCCTGGGTACGCAAGCTGCACGAGATCTGCGGTGGTCTACCAGCTCGATTTGTGCACACCGGGCAGCTCCCCCCGGTGGGCCAGCTCGCGCACGCGTACGCGAGAGAGACCGAACTTCCGGAGATGACCACGTGGGCGTCCGTCCGTGGCGTCCCGATTGCGCAATCGTACCGGACTGGCATCGCGCGGCAGCCGCTGCAGGGCGGCCCGCGCGGCGGCGCGCTGTTCCTCGGGAGTCGTGGGCTTGCGGATCAGTTCCTTGAGTTCGGCGCGCCGCTCCGCGTACCGGGCCACGATGACGGCGCGCTGTTCGTTGCGCGCGATTTTGGACTTCTTGGCCATGTCAGCGCTCCTCGCTGTGTTGAATTGCGCCGCCTCCGGCGTCGCGGTTCGCGGCCCCCTGCGGGCCGGGTCTTCCCTCCTCCGCTCCTCCGCTTCGCTCCCCCGCTCCGTCAGTCCAGACCCGACCCGGGTCCGCGAACTCGATGGTTGGCGTATGGGCCATGTCAGCGCTCCTCTCGGAAGTCGACGTGCTTGCGGATGACCGGGTCGTATTTGCGCAGCACCATGCGGTCGGGGTCGTTGCGGCGGTTCTTGCGGGTGACGTAGGTGAAACCGGTTCCGGCGGTGGAACGGAGCTTGATGATCGGCCGGATCTCGTTGCGTGCCATCAGATCTTCTCTCCTCGCGCGCGCAGCCGGGCGACGACCGCCTCGATGCCGTCGCGGTCGATGGTCTTGATGCCCTTGGCCGACACGGTCAGCGTGATCCGGCGGCCCTCGCTGGGCAGGAAGTAGGTCTTGCGCTGGATGTTGGGATCCCAGCGGCGATTGGTCCGCCGATGCGAGTGCGAGACGGACTTGCCGAATCCCGGCTTGCGACCGGTCACCTGGCAGTGAGCCGACATAGGAGCCTCCTGTTTCCGATGGCGGTGCTCCCGGGCCGCGAGGACCCGCCGCTCACACCGCAATGACAATCATTTTCGACAATGGTCGTTCGAGACTGTACCGTGGGCCTGCGTTAAATGAAAATCATTGTCGAAAGAGGTTCCGGTGCTGTCTCATCCCGACCGCCGCACGCCCGTCGTGATGCTGGCCGGCTTCGACGGTCTCACGACGACCGGCGTGGATCACCTGGCGCGGATGCTGCGGGACACGCCCGGCACCGTCGTGATCCGCCACGACCTGACCGAACTGCACCAGGGCATCGTTCGCCGCACCGTCTCCTACCTCCCGCTGGGGGAGGCGTCGGGCGAGGTCATCCGCCACCGCACCGTGCACGAGCTGGCGCACGGGTGCGTCTCCTGCACGCTGCGGGCGGATCTGCTGCCGCTGCTGTGTCGGCTGACGGCGCGGGATTCGGTGCGGCGCATCGTGATCGCGCTGGATCCGGCGTTCGAAGCGGAGGCGGTGTGCCATGCGATCGCGAATGTTCCCGTCGCCGGGGTGGTGGGCCGGATCGACGGCCCGGCCGGGCGGGACGTGCGGGTCGAGGCCGTGGTCACCTGCCTGGACGCGCGGAGCTGGCTGGCGGACGCGCTGAGCGAGGAGACCCTGGCCGACCGCGGGCAGGCCGACGCCGACGACGATCGGACGGTGGCGCAGCTCGCCGTGGGCCAGGTCGAATTCGCCGATGTCGCAGTGGTTCTCGGCGCGGACGGCACGCTCGAATCGGACCGGGCCCGGCTGAGCGCGGTGCTGGACCGGCTGCTGCCGCAGGCGCCGCGGGTATGGGCGAACGATCCGGAGGCGTTGGGCGCCGAGCGGATCGAGGCGTTGCTCGCGGAAATCCCGGCGGACTCGCGGCGCGGCCGCCTCTTCGACGCGCACGCCCCGCTGCTGCGCGGGCAGCCGCCGCTGGACACCGACCACGGCGTGACGCTGATCGAGTTCGCCACCGACCGCCCGTTCCATCCCGTCCGCCTGCACGAGGCGCTGGACGTGCTGTTCGACGGCGTGGTCACCGCCCGCGGCCGGATCTGGCTGGCCACCCAGCCCGACGAGGTGGTGTGGCTGGAGTCGGCCGGCGGCGGGCTGCGCGTCGGTTCGGCCGGGCCGTGGCTGGCGTCGATGTCACCGCGGGAGCTGGCCGCCGCCGACCCGGATCGGCGGGCGCTGGCGGCGCTGCGCTGGGATGAGCAGTTCGGCGACCGCGACATCTCGCTGGTGATCCTCGCCTGTGACGGCGATGCCGACGAGATCCGCCGCGCGCTGCACTGGGCGCTGGTCGACGACGCCGAACTGCTGCTGGTGCACAGCGCCCCGGAACTGGTGGCGCAGTGGGAGGACCCGTTCGGCGAGTGGCATGCGGACCCGTGCGCGGACGGGTCCGAATCCGACCCGGCATCCAGCGCCTCGCCGACCGGCGAGCAGCGCACGACAGAAAGGTAGGGCCATGAAGGCAGGAATCCATCCGGATTACCATCCGGTGATCTTCGAGGACGTGAGCACCGGCAAGCGCTTCCTCACCCGCTCGACCGCGACCGGAACCCGGACCGCGGAGTGGACCGACGGCAACAGCTATCCGCTGATCACCGTCGATGTCACCGCCGACTCGCACCCGTTCTGGACCGGCGCGAATCGCGTACTGGACACCCAGGGCCGGGTGGAGAAGTTCGAACGCAAGTACGGCAGGCGGCCACGCGGCGGATCGTCGTCCACTCCGACCGAACGAGGGGAGGGCTAGGCGATGGCGGTTCCCAAGCGGCGGATGTCGCGGGCGAACACCCGCAGCCGGCGAGCGAACTGGAAGGCGACGCCGCCCGACCTGGTGCCGGTCAGTGTCGGGGGCGTCACCTATCGGGTACCGCGGCGCCTGGTGGCCGCCGTGCGCCGGGGCGTGATCGACCCGGAGCGGCTGTAGCGGCCGGGGCGGTCAGCCTTCCTTCGCGGCGAGGTCGGCCAGGGCGGCCGCGAGCCGGAAGTACTTGTTGCCGGCCAGGTCCGCGACCGTCTTGATGCCCAGCGCGTCGAGCAGTTTGGCGTCGTGGCTCTCGGTGAGTCCGGCCAGTGCCGACGGTGGTGCGGAGAGGACGTCCTTCAGTTCCTTGTTCTCGTATGCCTTGTCGAGGACCTTGTCGAGGGACACGGTGACGGCCATCGGAATCTCCTTGAGAACGAGTCGGGTTCGGGCAAGCAGACGATAACTCGAAGTGTGCTCGTTTTGGGGAGTATTGGTGGATTCGAGTCGGGACCGTCCAGTCTGTACAGTGCTGTCCGACATGAATGATTTGCCCGAATCCCGCAACCGCGGTGGGAATCACGACGTTGCGACTAGCTGCAAGCTCGTACACATTGCGATTGCTTTGCGGTAACTGATCGTCGAATTACCTACTGGTAGTTCGTTTTTGAGCGACGAAAAAGTCGCGCCGAAGTGATGCTTTCGTGGCGTTGCCCCGGTACGCTCGTCCGGGAGGGCGGGTTCTCCCGAGAAATCGCGAGAACCCGCTCATCGCCACTCCGGCGCGCTTCCCGTCTTCTCTCGCTTTATTGCTTTGTGCCCGTTGCTCGTTGGGTTCCGTTCTGCGGGCCCTCCTCGCCGCGGCCGGGTAGCGGGAGATCGGCCAGCAGCGCCTCGAGCCTGGCCAGCTGATCGCCCACGAGTTCGGCCGGGCCCTGTAGCAACGACAGCGGCCACGGCCAGTGGTGCCCGGACAGCCGCTCGACCTCCTTCTCCAACTCCGCGACCGTCGCCTCCAAGTCACCGATCTCGGTGCGCAATTCGGCGATCTGCGCCAAGGCCGCTGCCACACCGTCCACCAGCGTGCGGTTACGGCCGTTCGCGTCGGTGCCCAGTTGCGGCCAGCCCGCCAGTCCAGGACCGCGCTGCTGGATCTGGATATCGCGCAGAATCGCGTCCTGTTCCGGCGTCAACTCTCCTACCTCCTGATCGAAATCCCATTGCCCGAAGTCCACGGCCTCGGCCTCGTTCACATCGCAGACCACCCCGTTGACGACCACCTGCCGACGCGTCTGATGCAGCTGCCGGCGGGTGTCGACATTGCCGCCCGACCAGGCATCGGTCTGCCAGGCCCAGCGCGCGACGCCGGCGTCCAGAGCCCGGCTCACCGGCCAGTACCCGCCGTAGATCCCGATCCATTCGCGGCCCAGCACGGTGGCCGCGCCGTCGAGATAGGCGTTGATCGGAAGCTGCTGGGCGGGCGTGGCGTCGAAGTCGACGGAAAAATAGACCGGCCGGTCGGTACGGCCGTCGCAGCGCAGTATCTGCGCCACGGCTGCGCGGGCGTCGGTGACCCCCGCCGCGAAACCGTCGAGCATGCGGGTGGCGGTGGTCTCCCAGTTCGAGACGATCGATATCTCGTGGGCGCGCAGGTCCTCCGCCTCCTCGGGGGTCAGGAGTTTGCCGGGCAGCGTCGGGCCGCCGGGCGAGAGGTAGCGGACCACGAAGTCGAAACCCGCGGCGCGGATGGCCTGGCCCCCGGGCCTGCCGGCGGCGTAGTCCAAGCCGAAACGCATGGCTCCCACTGTAATTCGCGCAGGTTATCACCGCTGACACATTGGTGAACCAGGGTGTGTCCGGAGGAAAGGCCGGCAACGTCGTCCTCGCGGCGCGGGTGCGGGGAGATGTCGCAGTAACACAACTCACAGCAGAAAGAGCTGAGCATTCGCTGAGGGTCCCTAGCGGGGAGTTTGCTGGCGGCATTTGCGGTCTCTTAACACGTGCGGCTCGGCCTATCGATCCGTTGATACATTCTGTTACGAATCCGTAATAGTGTGGAGTGAACCTACTGACGGGTTCTCAGTGAGCCTGCGCGCCGGAGGTTGGTGGCGCACCTGCTGCAGAAAGTATTCGAGGGTATGAAGTTCAGGAAGTTCGCCGCAACGTCCGCACTGGTCATCGCGGCTCTGGGAGTCGGTGCCGGGACGTCTTACGCCCAGCCCGCCGCCGTCGACAACCCCGACATCCACTACACCGCCGATGTGGTGGACAAGTCCGTGGTGGTGCGGACCGATGCCGGTTCGCTGACCACCGATAACAAACAGCTCCAGGTCCGGGACAACCGCGGAAACGTGGTTGCTGGATTTCCGCTGACCTATTTGCGGGACGGCTTGGAATATCCGATCGCGGCGGCGGCCGACGGCGCCAACGAGGTCACCCTGACGCCGAGCGTCGACCCCGCGGCGGCGCACCCGGCGCCCATGCTGCACGACGTCGCCTCCCGGGAGGAGATGGACGACGCGATGTCCAATGCCGGCACCGAGTTCGCCCTCGCCACCGGCGTCGGCACCCTCGTCGGCACCGTCATCGGCCTGGCGGGCGGTTGCCTGCTCGGCGCGCTCGTCGGGACGCCGTTCCTGGTGATCCCGGGCTGGATCGGCGGCTGCCTCACGGGCGCCGCACTCGGTGCGCCGCTGGGCGCCGCGGCGGGCCTGGTAACCGTCGGCGGCGTCGCCGGGATCGCCGTGGCCGTCGAGTACTTCAGCCGGATCAACACGCCCCCCGCGGGCTGATCGCGGCTGTGCCGCAACGCAATCGGGCCGGACCGCCGTCGTGGCGATCCGGCCCGATGCCGTATCCGTCGTGCCGCGTGTCAGCCCACCGGGTCCGGGCTGCGGCGGCGCGGTACCGCCCGGACAGGCGCGTTGTCCTGCTGGGGCGGCACCGTCGGCCGGGGGGAGCGGCTGCGGTCGGGTGCGACCAGGATCGCGGTGATCGGGATCGCCAGCGACAGCGTCCCGACCGCGAAGATCGGGACGAACAGGCTGAAAAGATCCTCGCCCACCGGTTGCAGCACGGCCGAGTCCACCCGGACCTGCACCCCGGCCAGTCCGACATAGTGCACCGCGCTGACCGCCACCGCGAACAGCAGCGCCACCCCGGTCAGCACGGGCATCGACCGGAAGCGCGAGATGGTCCACAGCACGCCGAGCGAGATCACCACCGCCAGCACGATCGAACCGGCGGTCGACGCCATGTTCACCCGCACCGATCCCTGCACCCGGATGGCGTCCATGCCGAGGTAGTGCATGAGCCCCAGTCCGAGTCCCATGGCCACGCCGCCGCCCGCCAGCCGGAGCGGATCGGCCGCCCGGCCCATCACGAGCAGCCCGGCCAGCACCGCCGCGACGGCGAGGATCGCCGCGAGCACCATGCGGGCCACGTCGTAGCGAATCGCGCCCACCGGTACCTCGACGCCGAGCATGGTGACGAAGACCGCCAGCCAGGTGCCCACGCCGCCGAGCGAGGCGGCCGCCGCGGCCAGCCACACCAGGCGGAAGCGTGCCGTCACCGACAGCGTCGACTGCCGCACGCACGCCAGGCCCACCACGGCCCCCGCGAACGACAGGGCCACCGACAGGCCCAGCACCCAGTACCCCAGCGAGAAGTAGTGCACCGGTCCCTCAGCCCTGTCCGACGGTCTGCTGCTGTGCCGTGGTGAGGCGCTTGATGGCGTATTCGGTCACCGCCGCGAGGGCGTGCCGCACCTCGTTGGCGTTGCGGGCGTCCACATCGACCACCGGCACCTCCTCGCGGATGGTCAGCGCCTCGCGCAACTCGCTCGCGGGAAACTGTGGCGCGCCGGGGAATCGGTTGACCGCCACCAGGAATGGCAGTTCGCGCGCCTCGAAGAAATCGACCACGGCGAAGCTGTCCTCGAGGCGGCGGGTATCCACCAGCACCACCGAGCCGATGGCGCCGCGGATCAGGTCGTCCCACATGAACCAGAATCGGCGCTGCCCGGGCGTGCCGAACAGGTACAGGGTGAGGTCGCCCGGCAGCTTGATGCGGCCGAAATCCATGGCGACCGTGGTGGTTTCCTTGCCGGGGGTGGCCGACAGGTCGTCGATGCCGTCGGAAACGCCGGTCACCATCGCCTCGGTGCGCAGCGGCACGATCTCGGAGACCGCGCCGACAAAAGTGGTTTTCCCCGCGCCGAAGCCACCGGCCACCACGATCTTGGTGGATGCGGTACGGGGGTCGGGTAGTGCGTCAGAGGGCACGAAGTCCACGCAGGGTCCTCTCCATCAGGGATCGGCGCTCGTCGAAGCTCGCATTGTCGCTCAGCGTGGTATACACCCGCAGCATGCCGGCGACAACCAGATCGCCGATAACCACCCGGACCATGCCGAGCGGTCTGTTCAGGTGTGCGGCGATCTCGGCGACGGACAAGCGGGCGGCGCCGAGCCGCAGGATGTCGGTGCGCACATCACCGACGGGCCAATCGAATTGGTTAGCGTACGGCAGGGTTTCGACGACCGCCTCCATCGGCAGATCGACCGCCGGCTGGGTGCGCCCGGCGGTCAGTGCGTAAGGGCGGACGCGAGTTGTCGGCCGGCCGGGGCCGGCTCCGGAAAGATCGGACATCGCGCTCGCTAGACCGCTCTCGCCTTGGCCTGCACCACGGATCCGACCCGATCGACCAGTAGCGCCATCTCGTAGCCGATCCGGCCGATATCGTGCTGCTTGTTGGCCAGCACGGCGAGATGCGAGCCGTTGCCGACGCTCATCACCAGCAGGTAGCCGCGCTGCATGTCGACCACGGACTGCATCACCTTGCCGCCGTTGAACAACTGCGCCGCGCCCGACGACAGGCTGGCCAGCCCGGCCGTGACCGCCGACAGCTGCTCGGCCCGGTCCGACGGCAGGTTCGGGCTGGTGGCCTGCAGCAGCCCGTCGGCCGACACCAGCACCGCATGGGAGACGCCGGGGACCTCCCGGGTGAAGCGGGCGACCAGCCAGTTCAGATTTTCGTCGGTGGTCTGCTCGGTGTCGGTCATGATAGGCCTCCGTCATCGTTGTACTGGGCATCTGCTCGTCCGCTGCGGACACCACTCAGATGCCTCGACAAGTTGTTGCGGATCTCCTCGGGATCGGGAGCGCCCGGTTCCTCGGCCGGTGCCAATCCGCCCGGCACCAACTGCGCACCCGGACGCCGAATCGGCAGGCCACCGCTGGTCCGGTCGATGGTGGCCGGTTGGCTGGCATCCGCGGCGGCGGCCCAGCCCTCGTCGGCCGGGGATGCCCACATCCCGGCCGGTGTGCTCGACGACGGTTCCACCAGCCACTCCGAGACCATGCGCTGGTAGATCGGAGTGGCGGGGCCGGACGCGCCCGATTCGGGAGCGGTCGATCCCGTGGTTTCCCGGAGAGCAGTCGCGGGCTCCGGTGTCGCCGGGCGGGTGACGTTCGGGCCCGTACCGGTCGCGCGAGTCGCCGATCGCGCGGTGGTGGGTGGGGGCGAAAACGCCTCGCCCCGTTGCGGATCCGGCTGCGAGCCGCCGTCGATCCGGGGCGACTTGTCGAACTGAGGAAAGGTCTCCTCGCGTGGGGCCGTGGCAAAGCCCGACCCCGACATGAACCCCGACCCCGAACCCGATTTCGACCCCGCGCCGAACCCAGAACCCGTGGTGGACTGCGGGTCCGCGCCGAACCTCGAGCCCGGGTCGGCCTGTGAGTCTGCGCTGAACCTGGAGCGCGTGTCGGCCTGTGGGTTCGCGTCGAACCTCGAGCCCGTGTCGGACTGCGAGTTCGCGTCGAACCCGGAGCCTGTGTCGGTCTGCGGGTCCGCGCCGAACCCAGAACCGTTGTCGGCCTGTGGGTTCGCGTCGAACCCCTGGCCTGCGCCGGACTGCGGGTCGGATGCGGCGTCCGTGTCGGCCTGCGCGTTCGCCGAATTCGAGCGCGGTTGGAAGGTTGAGCGCGGCTGGAATCTCGAGCGCGCTTGGAAGTTCGGGCGCGGTTCGGAATTCGAGTCCGCCTCGAACTCTGAGCCCTTCTGGAACTCCGCGTCCGCATCGAACGTCGTGTCCGGGCCGAACTCCGAGTCCGGGTCGAACTCGGTACCTGCCTCGAACTCCGAATTCGGCGCGAAGTCCGTGTCCGCCTCGAGGTTCGAGTGTGTGGCGAATTCCGGAGCGTCGTCGAAGGCCGAGGCGTTTTCGAAGTCGGACTCGGCGAACCCTGCGCGGGTTGCGAGCGGCCCGTCGGCGTCGAAGTCCGAGGTCGTCCCGGACGGTTCGGCGGCGGACTGCAGCGGGAGGAGGGCGGTCTGCTGTGTGGTCAGCCCGGGTTCGTCGGCATCGTCGTAGTCGCGCTCGCCCGGCTCGTCTTCGGGATCGGCCCACATGTTCAAGGCCGGGCGGGCGGGCGGCACCGCACGCCAGGAGCCTGTGGTCGGTGGGGTCCAACCGTTGTGCGAGTCGGCATCTCGGTCGCCGGGCGCGGGGTCGACGTCGGAATCGGTGGCCGCGAGGGCGGAGACGGACTCGGGGGTGCGGCGTTGCGGGAGACCGGCGCTGGTCGTGCCGTACAGCGACGGCTCCGCGGACGGCACGGCGGTCAGGAAACGCTGTGTGGCGTTCGCGGGCTCGTCCTCGACACCCGCGGGGGCGGTGAAGGTTCCGGTGACCGGTGCTCCGCCGTCCGCCGGCGACACCAGCGAACCCGGCAGGTGCACACCGGCCGTGATGCCCGACTGGTGCGACATCGACGAGGTGCGCCGCAGGCTGACGGTGATGGTGTGCCGCTTCGCGAGCCGCCCGACGACGAAAAGCCCCATGCGCCGGGCGGTTTCGATGGTGACCTCGCCACCGGAGGCCAGTCGCTCGTTGATGGCGGTTAGGTCGTCGCCGGACATGCCCAGGCCTCGGTCGGTGATCTCGATCAGGTAGCCGCCGTCCACCGCCCGGTTCACCGACACCGCCACCGGGGTGCTGGGTGGCGAGTAGCGCAGCGAGTTATCGATCAGCTCGGCCAGCAGGTGCTCGATGTCGACGGCCGGTTCACCGGCGACGATACCGTCGGGCACGGAACCGATCTCGACGCGCTGGTAATCCTCCACCTGCGAGACCGCGCTCCACAGCATGTCCGACAGCGGCACCGGCGGCAGATGCCCGCGGCGCAACGCCGTACCGGCCAGCACCAGCAGGTTGTCGCCGTTGCGGCGCATGCGGGTGGCGAGGTGGTCCAGCCGGAACAGGCTCTGCAACCGCCCGGAGTCGTCCTCGTCGCGCTCGAGATCCTCGATCAGGGTCAGCTGCTGTTCGACCAGCGATTGGCTGCGCCGCGACAGGGTCTCGAACATGCTGCTGATCTGCAGTCGCAGGCGAGCCTGATCGGCCGCCAGATGCAGCGCCTGGCGGTGCATGTCGTCGACGGCCCGGGCCAGCTGACCGATCTCCTCGGTGGTCTGCACGTCGACCGGGACGATCTCCGGTGTGGCGCCGCCCTGGCGCACGACCGCGAGTTCGGCGGGCAGGTCGTCGTGCGCGACCTGCAGGGCGTCGCGCCGCAGCCGCCGCACCGGGACGACCAGCGAGCGGGCCACTGCTAGGGCCAGCGCCAGCCCCGCCAACAGCGTCACCACCACGATCGCCACGTCCCGCAGCACCTGCCCGCGGGCCTCGGTGAGGCTGTCGCGCAGGCTGGTGTCGATCAGGTCGACCAAGCGGTTGGTGGAGTCGGTGTAGATCCCCGAACTGATCCGCAGCGAGTCCGCGACACCGGGTAGCTCGATGGGCTCCACCGAGTTCTGGTTCAGGGCGTCGACGCGGGTCTGCAGGGCGGCGAGCAGCACGTCGGGCCGGTCGGCCGTCTCCGGATAGACCGCGGCGTACTGGTGGATCGTGGCCGATTCACCACCGGCGGACAGCAGCGCCTGCGACACCAGCGCGGGATTGTCGCCGAGTTCGCCGCTGATGATCCACAGCTGCTCCTGGGTGAACATCTGCCGGGCGATGGCGATGACGCCCATCTGCACGTAGTACCGCTCGATCGCGGTCTCTTTGGGGGTGGGCAGCGCGGTGATCGCGGTGTCGATGTGGGTGGCGACCTCGTCGGCCTGCTTGCCGATCTGCATCGGTGAGGTGCCGGTGCGGTTCTCGCGCAGCGCGCGTCCCGCGGCGAGCGCGTTGTTGATCGCGGTGGTGACGCGCTTGTCCGCCTTCGATACCTGTAGTGCTGCTTGCAGATTGGCCAGCGACTGGTCGAAGTGTGCGGCGTCCTGGTCGAGCGTCGGCTTCGCGGCGCGATCGCCGGGACCGTCACCGGCCGCGGTGATCGCCAACTGGTTCGCGGCCGAACTGTATTCCAGCATCGGCCGGATGATTCGAGCCTGCTCGCCGGCCGTGTTCAGTTGCGAGATGGTAGCCAGCTCGTCTTTGATGCGCAGCACAGCGAAGACCGAGGCGAGGATGACGGGCAGCAGCAGAACGATGCCGACCTTGCTCGTCACGGACAGGTTGGACAGATTGCTCTGCCATGGCCGCGGTGCTGTGCCCATACCCGCTCGTGTCGCCTCCGCTTGCTTATGGCCCTCCGGTCCGGGCGCGGCGCCGACCGCAATGCCCGCCGAAGCTCGGAAAGCTCCCACCCGAGACCTGATTCGTTGCCCGGGTGTAGCGGCCTTCGGGGTGTATCCCGCGCACAACCAACTGGAGGTCTTCTTTTACGGCTCGCAACATACCGCGTGGAGTGGGCTACGGCAATTCGGAACTCCCCTGCGCGAGGGGTCGATTATTGCTGACCACAATATGTTTCGCAGCTTATGTGATGGCTCACCCATGGCCCGCCGGACGGGTGAGTGGCCATCGCCGCAGGAAGGCCCGGCGTGTCGCATGTTTGCTTCTCAGTCGGCTCTCAGTCGGTACGGTCAGACTGATGGTTATGCGCATTCTGGTAGTCGATGACGATCGGGCGGTGCGCGAATCGCTGCGTCGATCGCTCACCTTCAACGGCTACTCCGTCGATCTGGCCGTCGATGGGGTCGACGCCCTGGACCGGGTCGGGGTGCAGCGTCCCGACGCCCTGGTGCTCGATGTGATGATGCCGCGGCTGGACGGTCTCGAGGTGTGCCGCAGGCTCCGCAGCACCGGCGACGATCTGCCGATTCTGGTTCTCACCGCCCGCGATTCGGTCTCCGAGCGGGTCGCCGGGCTGGACGCCGGCGCCGACGACTATCTGCCCAAGCCGTTCGCGCTGGAGGAGTTGCTGGCCCGGCTGCGCGCCCTGCTGCGCCGCACCGCCGCCGACTCGGGCGTCGAGTCCTCGGAGGCGATGCGGTTCGCCGATCTGTCGCTGGATCCGGTGACCCGCGAGGTCGCCCGCGGCGAGCGCTCGATCAGCCTGACCCGCACCGAGTTCTCTCTGCTGGAGATGCTGATGGCCAATCCGCGCCGGGTGCTGACCCGCAGCCGCATCCTCGAGGAGGTGTGGGGTTACGACTTCCCGACCTCGGGCAACGCGCTCGAGGTCTACATCGGTTACCTGCGCCGCAAGACCGAGGCCGAGAACGAGCCCCGGTTGATCCATACCGTGCGCGGCGTCGGCTACGTGCTGCGCGAGACCCCGCCGTAGGAGTGCCGTAGTGGTGGGTAGAACAGTTCCGCGCCGACCGGTGGTCGCCGGGCTGCGGCCCCGGTCCGACGCGCACGAACTGCGCCCGCCGATGCCGCTGACGCGCTCGGTCTCCCTGCGCTGGCGTGTGACGCTGCTGGCCGCGTCCGTGGTGGCGGTGGCTGTGGCGGTGACCTCGATCGCCGCGTACGCCATGGTGGCGCGCGCGTTGTACGCCGACGTCGACAATCAGCTGCGGGCCCGCGCCGAAGCCATGATCGACAACAACTTCGATGCCTACGGTGTCGTACCGGTGCTGCAATTCGCGGGCCTCTACTCCAAGGAGGTCGGCGTCGCGCTCATCTATCCGGACCCGGAACAGGCGTACGTGCCGCCACAGCAGACCCTGCCGCCGATCGGGGAGCCCGAATTGGCGGTCGCGCACGGCAAATCCGCGTCCTCGCTGCGTACCTACGGCAACCAGCGGGTGCTCGCCGAACGGATGAAAAGCGGTGCGACACTGATCATTTCGCAAGGATTGCAGCCGACCAGGCGCGTGCTCGACCGGCTGGCGTGGCTGTTGTTCGTGATCGGGGGCTGCGGTGTTGTGGTCGCCGCCGCGGCGGGGACGGCGGTGGGGCGCACCGGTTTGCGTCCGGTCGCGCGGCTGACCGCCGCCACCGAGCGAGTGGCCCGCACCGACGACCTGACGCCCATCCCGGTGACCGGCGACGACGAATTGGCGCGGCTCACCGAGAGTTTCAACACGATGCTGCGCGCGCTCGCGGAATCGCGCGATCGGCAGCGGCGTCTGGTCGCCGACGCCGGGCACGAATTACGCACCCCGCTCACGTCATTGCGCACCAATATGGAATTGCTGATCGCCTCGCAGCGCCCGGGTGCGCCACCCATTTCCGAACAGGACATGGCCGAATTGCGGGCCGATGTGATCGCCCAGATCGAGGAATTGTCCAATCTTGTCGGTGATCTGGTCGATCTCGCGCGCGAAGACGCCCCCGAAAACGTTTACGAACGAGTCGATCTGGGCGAGGTGGCCGAGCGTGCGCTGGAACGCGCGCGGCGTCGTCGAACGGGCCTGGAATTCGTCGCGGAGTTGCGGCCCTGGTTCGTCTACGGCTACGAGGCCGGTCTCGAACGGGCCATTCTCAATGTGCTGGACAACGCGGCGAAGTGGAATCCGGTGGGTGCGCCCGTCCTGGTCAGGATGCGCGAAACCGGGCTTGGGCTGCTCGAACTCACCGTCGACGATGCCGGGCCCGGGATCCCGCCCGCCGAACGGGAACTCGTTTTCGAACGCTTCTACCGAACGACCGCCTCGCGCTCGATGCCCGGCTCCGGATTGGGTCTCGCCATCGTCAAACAGGTGGTGACCAAGCACGGCGGGACGATTGTCATCGAAACGTCCGAGCGTGGCGGCACCCTGGTCCGCATCGTGCTCCCCGGTGCGGGTGAGCCTCCGCCCGAGGACGCGTAAATCCGGTTCGGAGCGCGAGCCGGGGCAACCCTAGGATGACGAGAGGCAGGCACGGATGTCTCGGACAACTGATAGTGCGGTCTCAGTCCGCTCTCAGTCGGCGTCACCACACTAGGCGGCAGACTCGAGGAGAAACGAGAGAAATGACCGAGGACTCGAAGGACACGCGGGACGAGTCGGCCGCGCCGAGCGGCCCGGCCTCGCACCCCGACGCCCCGCGCCCCGCCCAGCCGCAATCCGACCCGCGGCTCGCATCGAGCGCCCCCACCCCCCAGCAGCCGTATCCAGGCCAGCCCCAACAGGACCCATACGTCCCGCAAAGCCCATGGGCCCCAACCCCACCCCCGAACTCACCGCAGGGCCCGGGTGTCGTGCAGGATTCGGGCGCTTCCTATGGCCCGAATCAGGCATACGGTCCGCAGGGGCCGAATGCCGAGCATGCCGGTTACGGGATGGGGGATCAGCAGACGGCTCCGCTGCCGCCGTATCCGCCCGGCCAGGGTGTCGGATATCCCGCGGCGTCGGCCGGGTATCCGGGGACGCCGGGGCGTCGCGGGCGGGCGGGCCTGATCGCCGGTGCCGTGGCGCTGGCTCTGGTCAGTGGTGGCGTCGGAGGTGCGGTCGGCGCGCTCGTCAGCGGTTCGGACGATGGTGGATCGTCCACGTCGATCAATGCGCTGAACGCCCCGTCGCCCAAGTCCGGGCAGCCCGCCGCCAACGCACCCGCGGGCACCGTCCCCGCGGTCGCGCAGAAGGTGGTGCCCAGCGTCGTCATGATCCAGGTGGTCGGGGCCCGCGCGCAGGGTGAGGGCTCGGGCGTGGTGCTCTCCTCGGACGGGATGATCCTCACCAACAACCACGTCGCCAGCGGCGCCGGGCCGAACGCGAAGATCGAGGTGCAGTTCAGCGACGGCAGCGTCGCCGGCGCGACCGTCGTCGGCCTCGATCCGGTGTCGGACCTGGCCGTCATCAAGGCCGACAAGACCGGCCTGACACCCATCGAACTGGGCTCCTCGCAGAACCTCCAGGTCGGCCAGTCGGTGGTCGCGGTCGGCTCCCCGCTCGGCCTGGCCGGAACGGTGACCACCGGCATCGTGTCCGCCCTGAATCGCCCGGTCTCCGCCAGCGGCGAAGGGGGCGCCGAACCGGCTTCGGTCATCTCCGCGATCCAGACCGACGCGCCGATCAACCCCGGCAACTCCGGTGGCGCGCTGGTCGATATGAACGGCAATCTCATCGGGATCAATACCGCGATCGCGACGCTCGGCTCCTCGGAACTCACCGGACAGCAGAGCGGTTCGATCGGGCTCGGTTTCGCCATCCCGGTCGACCAGGCGCGCCGGGTCGCCGATCAGCTGATCAAGACCGGTCGCGCGACGTATGCCCAGGTCGGCATTACCGTGTCGCGCGCCGACGACATGAACGGCGCTCGGGTGCAGGACGTCACCCCGGACGGCCCGGCGGCCAAGGCCGGGATCCCGCCCGGCACGGTCGTGACCAGGGTCGACAGTCAGGTCATCGACTCGGGCAACGCCCTGGTCGCCGCCATCCGCTCACATCAGCCGGGGGACAAGGTGAAGATCACCTATACCGACGACAAGGGACAGAACCCGAAGACCGCCGAGGTGACCCTCGCCGCTGCGCCCGCGGAGGGAGGCCGATGAACCGCCGCCCGCGCCCGGTCACGGTGCTGGACGAGCGCCGTCCACGCCCCGGGGACACTGCGCCGATGTCACAGCTGGACGCTACGGTGAGCAACATGGAAATGGATGCCGCTGTGGCCGGCCGTGCACTTGTGGTGGTAGTCGACGACCGTACCGCGCACGGCGCGGTGGATTCGCTGGGGCCGCTGGTCACCGAGCTGCTCACCGAGGCCGGATTCCTGGTCGACGCCACGGTGCTGGTCGCCAACGACGAGGTCGAGATCCGCAACGCGCTCAACACCGCCGTCATCGGCGGCGTCGATCTGGTGATCTCGGTCGGCGGTACCGGCATGTCCCCGCGCGACGTGACGCCGGAGGTCACCTCCGAGGTGCTCGATCGCGAGCTGCCGGGCATCAGTGAGGCGCTGCGCTCCTCCGGGCTGGCCGCCGGTTCTCTCGACGCGGGCCTCTCGCGCGGGCTGGCCGGCGTCTCCGGCAGCACGCTGGTGGTCAACCTGCCCGGCACCCGGGCCGCCGTGCGCGACGGCATGGCCACGCTGAGCCCGCTGGCCGCCCGGGTCATCGACGAGCTGTCCGGATTGGACGAGTGAGCCACACCGAGCAAGACGACCCGACCCCGCGCCCGAGCCGTTCCGACGACTCGACGCGGGGTCGCGTTCGTCCGGAGTCCGATGCGGCGCGACTGGCCCGCATCTTCGGAGATACCCTTCCGCAAACAACCAGTGACGAACGGTCGCCCGACGGCGAACGGGCGGGCTCGCCGGACGACTGGTTGCGTTCACAAGTACCCCCTCATCACGGCTGACCCGTCGCATCACGGCGCTATCACAACGTCTCGTATGTGCCATTGCTCCGATCACCCCTCGATTGGGAGCGCTCACAGCATTTATGCGTAAAACGTGATATGTCGCGGCTTGTTGTGTGATCCAGATCACACCTAGTTTACAGGGCCTTGCGTTGTCAGGTAGATGCCGGTGCGTTTAATGTCCCACTTTGGGCTGCTACACCTGCGGATCCCAACGGCTCGAGCAAGGCGTGCCGGCGCCGACCTCAGCGGAACAGTGCCCAGTTCCGACCGTTGGTTGTCGTTGCCGGAAATTTGGCGTCGGTTACACGGCGGCAACAAGCCAGCGACAAACTGAGCTGGGCCTGAAGGGACCCGCTTTTCAACCTCGAAAGCCGAGGTTGACAGTTAGAACCTGATGAGGGGAAGTATGAGCGAGAACCGCACCATCGGTCTGCGGCGTGGTGCCCGCTTCGCGGGTATCGGCGCAGCTGCGGCCGTTGCCATCGGCCTTTTCTCCACCGGCGCCGCCAACGCCGACACCTTCGTACCGTTGCCGGACGGTCACAAGGTGGGTCCCAATGGCGTTGTCATCACGCGCACCGGAGAGCACGCGACCATTTCACCGTCTCTGGCGGCCAACGGTGCGGGCCGCACCGTGTGGGTGTCGGGTAACGCCATCGCCGACGTGCCGAACGCTCCCGAAGCGGAGGTCGGCCCGAACAACGGTCCACTCAACGCGCCGGGAACGAACAATTCGTCCACGCACGGCGCGTCCCAGGTGAACTCCGGCTACATCGTCGGTTGCCAGGTCAACATCGGTTCCGATGCCATCTCCGCCGGTATCTCCGGCGGCGTCAGCATGACCGATGCGAGCATCGGCGGTTCCATCGGCCTGGAACTCGGCCCCGGCGACGTGAAGTTCGTCCAGATCGACTACAAGGACATCACGAAGCCCGGCCGCTACTCGGTCGAGTACCAGGATGCGGAGATCGAGATCCAGAATTGCGCGGGTTATGCCCAGGCGCGGTCGTACACGGTCGTCGAGGTCGTCGGTGACCACTACTCGAAGACCACTCTCTACGGGCAGCCGTTCTCCATCGGCTGACGTTGGTCGATTCCGCCAAAACCATTACCGCGTAAAGCGATTCATCGAGGGACTCGTTATGAACATCCGTAAGACCGTGGCCCGTGCGGCCGGTATCGGCGCTGTCGCGACCGCCGCTCTAGGCCTTTTCTCCACCGGTGCCGCCAACGCCGACACATTCATCCCGCTGCCGGGCGCGGAACTCACCAAGACCCTGTCCGATGGCACCGTCGTGCACATCTGGGTCGACGGCGAATCGGCGAACATCAATCCGTCCATGGGTTCGACTCCGGTGCACCGCAATGCGTGGGTCACCGGCAGCGCCCATGTGGACATCGGCGGTGACACCAGCGCCACCGGCGGCAGCATCTACCCCGGTTACGTCGTCGGCTGCCAGGTCAACATCGATGGCGGCGGCGTCAACGGTGGCCCGGAGGCGGGCGCGTCGTGGGACACCGAAGGCAAGGTCACCCCGTCGGTCAAGGGCAGCGGCGGCGGTGACCTGACCCTCGGACCCGGTCAGGCGCAGTCGTTCTACGTGCTCGATCTGGAGCAGGCCGACGACTACGGCAACGAGGCGCACAAGAAGCGCAACAAGTTCAAGGGCAACAGCGGCTCGGTGTCCTGGGCCGACGAGACCATCGGTCTCAACGGCTGCGGCGGCTACGCGCAGGCGCGGTCGTTCGTGAGCGTCGAGGTCGAGACCGACAACGTCATCTCCTGGGTGACGGTGTGGGGTCAGCCCTTCAGCATCGGCTGATCACCGGTACGAACCGATAACCGAGGGGCCCGGCGCCATTCCGGCGCCGGGTCCGTCGTGTTCAGGTTTCGTGCCGACCGCCCGCGCTCTTGCCGCCCTCGGCGAGCAGATCGCGAATCTCGCGCAGCAGTTCCAGTTCGGTCGCCTCGTCCTTGGTGGCCGCGCCCCACCGTTTCTTGGCCCTGGCCGCCGGCATCACCAGCACGAAGTACAGGATCGTCGCGATCATCAGGAAATTGACCGCGGCGGTGACGATCGGCCCGACGGCGATGAAGGTGGCCGGTTTATCGGCGTCGAGCTGGATGCCCCAGCCCAGTTCGTTCTGTTCGCCGAGCAGCGCGAGCAACGGATTGATGATCCCGTTGGTGAAGGCCGTGACGATCGCGACGAAGGCGGTGCCCAGGACCACCGCGACGGCCAAGTCGATCACATTCCCGCGAAGCAGGAACTCCTTGAAACCCTTCAGCATTGCGGCTCCTGTCTCCTCACCGCGCCCTGGCATCGGGCAGAAGTGCTGGTAGTGGTATGTAGCGCGGTGGAGGGCTGCGTTTCGGATCGGGTAGACCGGATGCTACTCGAGTTGAAAGCAAATATTCGGCGAACTTTGTGAAGGTCGCGTGCCGGTCAATGGAAGACGACGGTCAGCGCGCTGGTGAGTGAGGCCGCCGCCACGATGGTGGCGGGCGCGGGATCCAGCGCGACGAGCACGACTCGCTCGTCGGAACCACGGACCTTGGCGGCACCCGCGATGAGCACCACCACGGCATCGGTGGCGAGCGTGTGCGGCGGCGCGGGACCGTGCGCGCCCTCGGTGGCGTGCTCCGCGCCCGCGATCACATCGACCCGGTCTCCGGTGCGGAGGATGTCGGCAACAGCGTTGTCCGCCAAGCGAATCGGCACGATGCGGGCCTCTCGCGCACCGGTGGCCGCCGTGGCCAGCCGCGGGCCGAGTACGCGGAGGTCGGTGAGTATCTCGCCCGCCCGCACCGGCCCGGTCACCGTGGCGCCCAGTACGGGTGCGATGTCGCGGAGAGCGCCCTCCGGCAACATGCCCGCAGGGCGGGGGACGCGGTGCAGATCGGCGGTCTCCAGCACGCGGCCGGGCGATAGATCGCGTGCGGCGACAACGACGTCGACCGGGTGCGTGTCGGGGTCGCCGCGCAAGTACAGGGCTCCGGCCAGTACGACGAGCGCGGCCGCGAGCACACGGCGGGCCAGCGCGGCATCCGCCCACGCGGGGCGGTACCGGATCAGCCTGTCCCAGTGCGGTTCCCGGCCCAGGTCGGCATCGCGGCGCGGTCGTCGTCTCATGCCCGGGACGCTACGTCGGGCGACGCCGATCAGCGCCGGAAATCAGCTGGTCGAAACCGGGCTGTGGATAACGAGAATGCTGTGGAAAACTCGCCGGAGGCGAGCGTCGCTCAGGCGACCGCCGAACCGGTGGTGGCCGTGCTGGAGCCGTTGGCGGAGGTGCTGGTCGACGGCTTGGGGTCGGACGACGACGAACTCGACGAGTCCGCGCCGTTGGACGAACCGGACGACGAGCTGTCGGCCTTGGCGGGATCGCTCGCGGTCGAGGAACCGTTGCGGCTGTCGGTGCGGTAGAAGCCGCTGCCCTTGAAAACGATGCCGACCGAGTTGAACAGCTTGCGCAGCTTACCGTTGCACTTCTCGCAGGTGGTGAGTGTGTCGTCCGAGAACGACTGCACGATGTCGAATTTGTCACCACACTGCGTGCACTGATACGAGTAAGTAGGCACAGGAACCTCCACAGTCTCCGTCGTTGGCACTCTACAGCCGACAGTGCCAACAGTGCCAATCCGGCCTTAATTCCCGGTCACGCGCCTGCCCAGCCGCCGCAATCCGCCGCCGGGAGTCAGCGCCCAGCCCATCCGCCGATCGTGCGGTTCCTCCGGCAACCGGGACACCAGTTCGTCGTCACGCACGACCGCGACCAGCCGGGCATCGGGGCGCGCCGCGGGCAGGGTGCGGTCGTAGTATCCCGCACCGCGACCCAGCCGCACTCCCTCGAGGTCCACGGCCAGCGCCGGGACGAGGATCACGTGCGCCGATTCGATTGCGGCCGTGGACAATCGGGGACCGTCGGGTTCCAGTAGCCCGTACCGCCCGCGGCACAACGAACCGGCGCCGGTGTACTCGGCCCAGTCCAGCGGGCCGGGCGGCCCGGTCACCGGCAGCAGCACGCGGGCGCCGCCCGCACGCAGCGCGTCGAGCATCGCGGTCGAGCCCGGTTCGCCGCCCACCGGCACGTACGCGGCCACCCACGCACCGTCCGCCCACTCGGTGGCCAGTCGCCCCACGGCCGCGGTCAGCGCGTCCGCCTCGGTCTTCCGGACCTGCGCGCCGACGGCGGCCCGGCGCGCCGACAACTCCGCGCGCCACTGCTGTTTGTCGCGCTGACCAGCCGTATTCACCCGACCACGATAGGACCCGCGCCGAGTGTGATCTTGCCTGCGGGTGCGTTTCTCCGTCCGATCCACGGGTAATCCTGTGCCACCACAGGCCGGGCGTCGGCCGAGTTCTCCGTGGCCGCCCCGCGTGCGTGTGCCGAACCGGCTTCGTCGAGTGAACCGCTCGACCGGCCGTTTCCGGACCGCCACCGGCAAGCGCCGCTCTCGGCCGACGCTTAGGCTCTCCGGATGCCGGGCCCGGTCGAAGCGGGTCCGGCCGACGAATCTGATGGATAGGGTGTGCGACATGACAGCTGACGCCGGAACGGACGCGCCGCAGGCCTGTTTCCGCACCGCGGTGGTGCCCGCGGCCGGGCTCGGAACGCGGTTCCTGCCCGCGACCAAGACCGTGCCGAAGGAACTGCTGCCGGTGGTGGACACGCCCGGCATCGAACTGGTCGCGGCGGAGGCCGCCGAGTCCGGTGCGTCCCGCCTGGTGATCGTCACCTCGCCGGGCAAGGACGGCGTGGTCGCGCACTTCGTCGAGGACCTGATGCTCGAGAGCACGCTCGCCGAGCGGGGCAAGTTCCAGCTGTTGGAGAAGGTCCGCAAGGCGCCGGGCCTGCTCGACGTGACCTCTGTTGTGCAGGAGGAGCCGCTGGGCCTCGGCCATGCCGTCGCGCAGGCCGAGCAGGTGCTCGACACCGACGAGGACGCCATCGCGGTACTGCTGCCCGACGACCTGGTGCTGCCCAGCGGTGTGCTGGAGGTGATGGACCGGGTGCGCCGCAAGCGCGGCGGCACCGTGCTCTGCGCGATCGACGTGCCCAAGGATCAGGTCAGCGCGTACGGCGTCTTCGACGTGGCCACCGTGCCCGACGCGGTGAACCCGAACGTCCTGCGTGTCAAGGGCATGGTCGAGAAGCCCGAGCTGGCCGAGGCGCCGTCCACCTACGCCGCCGCCGGCCGCTATCTGCTCGATCGCGCGATCTTCGACGCCCTGCGGCGCATCGAGCCCGGCGCGGGTGGCGAACTGCAGCTCACCGATGCCATCTCGCTGCTGATCGCGGAGGGTCATCCGGTTCATGTGGTGGTGCACCGTGGGTCGCGCCACGACCTGGGCAACCCGGGCGGTTATCTTCGTGCTGCGGTCGATTTCGCTTTGGAGCGAGAGGAATACGGCCCGGCGCTGCGCGAGTGGCTGGAGCGCCGGCTCGCTCCCGACTGGAATCCGCAGCTGACCTCGTCCGAGTGACGGGTGCGGCTCGGTTCTCGTCGTGCGGGGTCGCCAGGACGCCGGACTATGAGGGAAGGGCTGCATGCGCTCGGTTGAGGACCAGCAGATCAAGGTGACCGCGGCGGCCGTCGCCCCGCGGCCCGTCCGGGTCGCGATCTCCGAGGCCCAGGGTCTGCTGTGCGCCGAGGACGTCGTCACCGAGCGGCCGCTCCCGGGTTTCGACCAGGCGGCCATCGACGGCTACGCGGTACGCAGCGTCGATGTGCAAGGCGCGGGCGCCGATATTCGGGACGAGGACGGCCAGCCGATCGATCTGTCGCTGCCGGTCGTCGGTGAGGTCGCCGCGGGCTCGCGGCAGCCGATCCGGTTGCAGCCGCGCCAGACCGTGCGAGTCGACACCGGCGCGCCGCTGCCGACTTTGGCCGACGCGGTGCTGCCACTGGATTTCACCGACGGCGGGCGCGCCCGGCTGAAGGTGTACGAGCCGGTGCGTTCCGGCGACTACGTGCGCCGCATCGGCGACGATGTGCAGCCCGGTGACATCGCGGTGCGGGCCGGGACGATCATCGGCGCCGCGCAGGTGGGGCTGCTGGCCGCGGTGGGCCGCGACAAGGTGCTGGTGCATCCGCGGCCGCGGTTGTCGGTGATCTCGATCGGCGGCGAGCTGGTCGACATCGATCGCACGCCCGGTCCCGGCCAGGTCTACGACGTGAACTCCTATGCCCTGGCGGCGGCCGCGCGCGACGCGGGCGCGGACGTCAACCGGGTCGGCATCGTCAGCGCCGATCCGGGCCGGTTGCGTGATGTGGTGGAGGGCCAGCTGGTTCGTTCGGAGGTGGTGGTGATCGCCGGTGCGGTCGGCGGCTGGGCCTCCGAGCAGATCCGTGAGGCGCTGGCCGGGCTGGGGGAGCTGGAGGTCGCCCGGGTCGCCATGCATCCCGGCTCGGTGCAGGGCTTCGGCAGGCTGGGCCGCGACGAGGTGCCGACCTTTCTGTTGCCGTCGAATCCCGTTGGGGCACTGGTGGTTTTCGAGGTGATGGTGCGCCCGTTGATCCGGATCGCGCTGGGCCGGCGGCATCCGATGCGGCGGGTCGTGCGGGCGCGCACCATCATGCCGATCGCCTCGATGCAGGGTCGCCGCGGCTATCTGCGGGCGCAGCTCATGCGCGACGAGCAGACCAGCGAGTACCTGGTGCAGCCGCTCGGCGGCAACGGATCCTCACATCTGCTGTCCACGCTCGCCGAGGCGAACAGCCTGATCGTGCTCGACCCCGATGTCACCGAGGTGCGCACGGGGGACGAGGTTCAGGTCGCCTTCCTCGCCCAGCGCGGGTGAGATGTGGACATGAACGTGTTCCGGGCGGCGCAGCATCCGGGCTGGCCCGCACATCTCGGCCCCGTACGGGTCGCCGCCGGCCGGGTCACCCTGCGCCCGATCCGCCTGCGTGACGCCGCCGCCTGGGCCCGCATCCGGGTCCGCGACCGCGAACATCTGGAGCCCTGGGAGCCGACCGGCCGCGGCTCCTGGGAGGCCCGCAACCACCCGTCCAACTGGCCGTCCCTGTGGTCGAGCCTGAAAGCCGAGGCCCGCCGCGGCGCGATGATCCCCCTGGTGATCGAGGTCGACGGCGCCTTCGCAGGCCAGCTCACCGTGGGCAATATCGTGCGCGGCGCGCTGCGCTCGGCCTGGATCGGCTACTGGGTAGCGAAAGATGTCGGAGGCCAAGGAGTAGCCACCGCGGCCCTGGCCCTGGGCTTGGACCACTGCTTCGGCCCCGTAGGCCTGCACCGAGTAGAAGCGACCGTCCGCCCCGAGAACCTCCCCAGCCAAGCAGTCCTCCGCAATGTGGGCTTCCGAGAAGAAGGCCTACTCCGCCGCTACCTGGACGTAGACGGCTCCTGGCGAGACCACCTCCTGGTAGCGATGACCGCCGAAGAAGTCACCGGCACGGTAGTGGACCGCCTGATAAAAACAGGCCGAGCCACCCTCCCATAACCCCCGCCCCCTGTTACCCCTGTGACAGGTGTGGACGGCGCGCCTGCGGGATATTCCTGTGGCACGGCACTAGCCTACGGACGTCGGTGGTGCGTCCCGCACTACCGGAAGGGAGCCGGCGGAGTGACCCGACCAGGCGGCGGTGTAACCGGCGCGCCGACGGGGCGCTGCGCCGGTCACGAGGTGAAAACCGTCGAAGGGACAACGGCCGGGCGGGGACGGAGGTGCGAGCGCGATGCCGAATTCGATCTTGTGGGTCGGCCTTGTCGTGCTCTGGGTCTTCGTGCTGTTCCCGATGCTCGCCGACCGGCACCCGCGCATCCGGCGTACCACGGATGCCGCGCTGGCCACCCGGGTGCTGCACCGCGGCGACACCAAGCGACGTATGAAGAAGGGCCCGGCCGCCGGGCACGAATCCGACCCGGACTGGGTGCCGACCCGCGTGCACAGAAAGCTTTCCCACGGCGATGATGCGGAGGATCGGATGACGACATCGACCGATGAGACCGTCACCGAGCACGACGACGAGACCGCCCGCGACCGCGATCCGGCCGAACCGACAGCCGAGACCGACAGCGAAATTCTCGAGGCCGAGATCGACGACGATGCGACCGATGATTCGGCCACCGACGACGACGCGCCGCCTGCCGGCGCCGATCTCGAGGGCACGGAGGCCGACACCTTCGACGACGCGGCGACCGACGCGGACTTCGAGGAGTACGACGAGGAACCCGCCGCCGAGCCCGCTCCGGCGATGGCGCGCATCCCCCCGGCTCCCGCGGCGGCCGACCCGGCAGCGCTGCCGGAGGAGGACGAATTCGATGCGGACGACCCGGATTTCGTGCCGACCCGGCGTGGCCGCGGTGGCTACGACCCGGAGTCCGACGCGATGGCCCGCCGGATGCGCTACCGCTTCCGTCAGCGCACCGCGCTCGGTCTGGCGTTGAGCGCCTTGATGTTCGGCGGTTTCGCGTTCGCTGTCGCGCCGATGCTGTGGTGGGGCTGCGCGCTGGCCGTCCTGACGCTCGGCACCTATCTCGCCTACCTCCGCCGCCAGGTGCGCATGGAGGAGGAGATCCGCCGCCGCCGTGCCGCCCGCCTGTCCCGCGGCCGTCAATTACCGGACCGCCCCGCCACCGACGGCCGCCCCGCCCGCGACGACAGCGCCGCCCTCGACCGCGACGCCGCCCGAGTCCTGCGCCGCCGCGCGGTCGTTCTCGACGTGGACGACGAGGACGCCGCCTTCGACCACCTCGAGCCCTTCGACGCCGCGACCGCCCGAGCCACCCGCAACCGCGCCGCCGGCGGCGAAATCCGGCGCGCCGCAGGCGAATAGGCCAGTTCGCTACGTCCCCGATTCGCGGGTCGGCGTTTCCCCCGGCTCAACGTGACTGTCCTCGGTGCGGCGGAGGTCCACCACGAGTGGGTACCTCCGTCGAGCCAGACGCGGTGCGGTTCAAGGATTTTGGCGCGGCGGGGATGCCACGGCGGTCTCCCTCCCACACGCCTTGACATATGTTCGGCGGGTCTGCGCCCGGTCGTGATCAGGACGCCGACGCCGTGTGGCCGTCGAACAGCGAACCAGACGGTGTGCAGAACACGCAGGGGGCCGGTGATGCGCCGTGTCGGCGGGCCGGTGCCGTCCTGATGGCGGGACGCAATAGGTCTGGAGTCGGAACCCCGTTGAGGGCACGGTTTACCAGGTATTTCATACGAATGTATTGACTCGTGAGGTGGCGAGCTCCTATCGTGCAATACGAACGTATGAAAGGAGCTTCTATGCTGCGGGTAGTTGAGTTGGTGGGGTTGTGCGCACCGCTCGTCGGGGCTGCGCTGGTGCTGTATTACCGGCGGCGGATGGGTGGGGCGTTCGGATTCGCGCTTGCGGGTGCTGCGGTGGCGGGCGGCGGTTCTGTGGTCGGCGTGGTGACCGGTCGGGCGATGTGGTTCGGCGGCGGTGGGGCGGAGGGCATCACCGAGCGGATGGAATTCGGGGGCGGTGTGCGTAATTTGCTGCTGGCGGGGGCCTGGGTGTTGCTGTTGGTCGCGATTACGCGGCGGCCGCGCCGGGTCGAGGTGCGGTGATGGCGGGATCGGTGGTGTTCGGGGCGGGGGAGGTCGCGGTCGTGGCGCTGGCCGTCGGGTCGCTGGTGTTCGGGCTGCGGCTGGCGCGGCGATATCGGATCGCGGGGTTGTCGCTGGCGGCCGGGTCCCTGGTGTGGTTGCTCGCGGAGGCGCTGCGCGGGCTGCAACTCGGTGTGGTGGGCCCCGCGTTGGCCGGTGACGAGCACGAGTCCGCGCGCATGATCGTGAACCTGCTGGGCGACACGGTCTACTTCGGTGTCGGCGGGATCGGCGTGCTGCTGCTGTTCTTCGCGGCGGTGGTCGAGCGGCCCGACGTGGACGGACGTCGCGAGCCGGTCGCGGCGGCGCGGCAACTCGGCGCGGCGGCCTGGCGCTACTATCGAGACCGTAATCGGCGGGAGAGGAGTCGGCCCGATGGGCGCTAGGCAGGCGGCGGCGACCGCCGAGGCCACCGACCGTCGCCGCGCGTTGCTCGACCGGCTGGCCGAGGTGATCGCCGAGGACGGGATCGAGGGCGTCAGCATCCGCACCCTGGCCGCCCGCGCCAACGTGTCGATCGGCACCGTGCAGTACTACTTCTCGACGAAGAACGATCTGCTGCTGCGGGTTTGGGAGCACGTGCGAGACGAGGCGTCCCGCCGCTTCCTGAACTCCGGCGTCGCCGACCTGCCACCGGAGGAACGCCTGCACCGCCTGACCGACCTGCTCATCGCCCCCGACAGCGACGACACGCTGGCCCGCGTCTGGCTCGCCCTGGCCGCCCGCGCCGCTCACGATCCGGAGATCGCCGCCCTGCACCGCGGTCAGTGGCAGCAGACCGAGGACATCATCGCCCGCGCCCTGACCGCCGTGAATCCCGCCCGCGCGAGCGAAGCCGCCGACGCCGCGGCCGAACTACTGGGCCTGCTGGACGGTCTCACCATCGCGGTCCTCACCGAACCGAACCGCATGCCCCCGGGCCGCGCCACCCGCATCGCGCGCCGCTGGACCGCTGCCTGGTCGAGCTAGTCCGGCGTCCGCCACGGCACAGCAGGCACCCGTGCGCGGCGCGTCGCAGGGATGCGTGACCGGTTCGCGGTGATCTTGTGGCGGGACCGTCGGTGCCCTGTGACATGCTGTGGATGCCGATCGGAAACCGTTCGGCCGGGACACGATCGGAGTCTGTCGAGGCGAGGAGGCGTGGCATGGCCGACGCGGAACTGGAGCTGACCGCCGGCGACACGCGGATGGTGGTGAACACCGCCACCGGCCGGATCGCGAGCCTCGATATCGGCGGCCTCGGCATCCTGCGGACCGGCGCCCGGTTCGGCAGCTTCCCCATGGCACCGTGGTGCGGGCGCATGCGCGACGGCGTGCTGACGTGGCACGGGCACACCTACCAACTGCCCCGCAACGCCGAACCACACGCCATCCACGGCACGGTCCGCGATCGGCCCTGGCGGGTGCTCGACAACGACGGCACCGAAGCCGTTCTCGCGCAGGAACTTACCGAGCCGTGGCCGTTCGCCGGGCGAGTGACGCAGTCCTTCCGGCTTGCCGCCGACTCCGCGACCTTCCGCATGAGCGTCGAATCGGCCGCTGATTCCTTTCCGGCACAGGTCGGCTGGCATCCCTGGTTCCGGCGGACGCTGGACACCGACGGCAAGGCGGTCGAACTCCGATTCACCCCGGCGTGGCAGGAGCGGCGCGGCGCCGACTATCTGCCCGACGGCCACCGTATCGCCCCGCTGCCGGGCCCGTGGGACGACTGCTTCGCCATGCCCGAGGGTGTGGACGCGACCCTCACCTGGCCGGAAACCCTCGAGCTGACGATCACCAGCCCCCTGTCGTGGGTGGTGGTCTACGACCTCCCGGCCGAGACCGTCTGTGTCGAACCACAATCCGGCCCGCCGAACGGCCTGAACACCGAGCCCCGGACAGTCACGCCGGAGCGGCCGCTGGTGGCCGAGATGTCCTGGCGGTGGCGCGCTCTCGACTGATCAGCCGCGGCTCACCGCGCGCGCGAGGAATCGGGAACCAGGCGTCCGGCCTCGACGAGGGTCCGCACCGCCGCCCGTCGCCGGGGGCACTCCTCGGTGCGGCAGTTGAGATGCATCTGCATGATGGCGTGGGCCTTCTGCGGCGTCAGCTGGAGGGGCTCGATCCAGCAGGTACTGAACATGTCCACGTCGGATGCCTCTTTCTCGATCCCGGAAACCCATCGGCGCGCCGTGCCCGGGGGACCGCAACGCCGGTGTCGTCGAGACTATTCAGCGATTCCGTTCGAAAGAATGTGCCGACGGGACGGATTGTTGGTAATTTCGGACAGTGGTTTCGTTTGGTGTACCGCCCGGCGTGCTACCTCACAGCAGCGTCAGCGTGCGGATGATGGTCAGTGTCGGACAGGCGCACGGTCTGGACGAAACATTGTTATTGGCGGGTACCGGAATAGGCGTCGCCGACCTCGACGACGAGAATGCGCAAATCTGGCCGGATCAGGAATTCGATGTTGCCCGGAATCTGCTCGGGCACCTCGGCGACGCGCCCGGTCTGGGCGTGCAGACCGCTCGGCACGCCACCATCGGCAAGGGCGGCATGGTCGGCCTCGCGGCGCTGGTCAGCCCGACGATCGGCGACGTCCTCTCGATCACGGTCCGCTACCAGGACCTCGTCTCCGTCGCGGCGCGCTATTCGCTGGAGGACCGCGGTGACGAGGTCGCGATCGTGGTCGACGGCGCTACGGTCCCCGCCGATGTGCGGGACTTCTTCATCGAGCGTGAAGTGGCGTTCATCTTCATGGCCGGCGAGTTGCTGGATGTCGATATCCCGGTCCTGGGCGTCGAGATGCAGATGTCGGCCGAGCGCGGTGACGAGCTGGCCGGGCTCACGCCGTTCGACCGTCACCCGATCGTCTTCGAGCGTCCCCGCAATCTCGTGAGACTGCCTCGCTCCTTCCTGGACCACCCTATGCCACAAGCGGATTCGCGCACCGCCTCGGCCATCGAGCGGCAGTGCCGCGAGGCGCTGCGGCACTTGCTCGGGTCGAGCTGGCGCCTCACGGCGAAGGTGCGCGAACGACTGCTGAGCGACCCGGACGGGATGCCGTCGATGGTTGAGATTGCCGCGGAGTTGCACGTCACCGTGCGCACCCTCCGGCGCCGACTGGCCGAGGAGGGCGCTACCTTCCGCGGCCTGCTCAACAACGTCCGCGAGATCAAGGCGGCCGAGCTGCTACGCACCTCCGCGACGGTGGAGGATGTGGCCCGCCGCCTGGGCTACGCCGAGACCGCGAACTTCACCCACGCCTTCACCCGCTGGCGCGGCATGTCGCCGCGGGCGTACCGGCAATCGGTATTACGTAAGTAGATTTCGCCGGGATTTTTCCAGGACCGCGGCCGGGGAAAATGCGAGCAATACCAGTCGTCTGATAGTTGAAGAAAAAATAACTTCACCACAATAGTCCGCGGGCAATTCTTGTGAGCGAACACAGGTGTCTGAGCCGCGGTGTTCGGACAGCTGTCGAAAGAGCTGTCTCGCGCCCTGAATGTCCGTTTATCGGGCCGTACGCGACGGCGCGCCCGGGTCGAATCCGACCCGGGCGCATGGTGCTGTGGAGAGTCGTACCACTCGACCGGTCAGCTGTTGCTGGCGACCGACAGCGTGCGGCCGGACCGCCGCCCGGCCGCGAGGGCCGGGATCCGCGGCAGCTCCGCCGATTCGAGGGCGGCGTAGTAGACCGCCTCGTAGCCGGCGCCGAGGTGCTCGCTGGCGAAGCGCTCCATCACGCGTCGCCGGCACGCCGCCGGGTCGAGTTCGGCCGACGCGGCGATCGCGGCAGGCAACTCGGCAGGGTCGTCACAGATGATGCCGGTGACGCCGTGCTCGACCACCTCCTCGACCGCTCCGCCGCGGAGCGCCACCACGGGAGTGCCGCAGACCATCGCCTCGATCATGACGATTCCGAAGGGTTCTTCCCAGCGAATCGGGAACAGCAAGCAGCGTGCCTGGGAAAGCAGCAGCTTCTTGGCAACCGAGTCTGCCTCGCCGAATACCAGATCGCGAGCCGTCAACAACGGACGCACCGATCGCTCGAAATAGGCCTTTTCCGGAGGCTCGTTCATCTTCGCCGCCAAGACCAGTGGAACTCCGGCGGCATGGGCCGCCTCCAACGCCAGATCCGGGCCCTTGTAAGGCGCGTAGCGACCCAGGAACAATGCGAAGTCCTGCTTTTTCGCCTGGAATGGGAACTCGCTCGGCCGGATCGAATTGTACACCCGCCCGAGCCAATTCAGCTCGGTGGCCAGGCCGCGCTGCCGATCGCTGATGGCGACCAGATGGGCCGTGTCACCGAGTGCCCGATAATATTCGCCTGGGTCGCCGTCGACCGGGCCGTGCACGGTCACCACGGTCGGAATACCGAGTTCCTTGTACATCGGTGCGTTCAACGGCCCCGCAAAGGTGTGGTCGTGCACGATGTCCACTCGCTCCTTTTGCGCGATCTCGGTGACGATGCGTCGCACCTTGAGGGCGTTGAGGACCTCCGGGAAAGGTTCGCCGAGCCGGTCGGAAAGAATGTCGTCCCATACGGGCACGAAATCCGCCTTGGTCCCGGGGCGCCCTGCTCCGAGCAGAGTGACTCGATGCCCGCAGTCGACGAGCGCGTCGGCGAGCTGTGCGACCACAGCCTCGACGCCGCCGTAGCCGGCCGGTGGGACCTCGAAGTACGGCGGCGCGACCATCACGACATGCAGTGGTGAGCCGGATCCGCGCAGCTGATCGAGAATCGAATCGGTGCCGGACAGGGTACTGCTCATGGTGCTTCCTCCTCGATGGTGTGGAGTGATGACCGAGTCTCGTCCGGATGGCGTGGTCGGCTCGGTCGGCGCCTCGACCGCCTGGCTCAGATAAGCCGCGGCGGCGAGGTACAACTGACATCCGGGACCATGGCCGGCGTGCACCGTTCGCACGAATCTAGCTTTTTCCGGCGTCAGTCCCACGGGTTCACAGCCGCAATCGCGATATTGCGCCAGCCAGAGGTCGGCTTCGGCGCGGTGTGCGGGCTGTTCTGATTCGTTCACGAGCTGTGCTGCAGGCTTCGAGGTACCTCAGCATTCACCGCACTGCCCTCCGGTCGTCGTGAATCAATAAGTTTCAGACAATCGAGAACTACCGACCGCGGAAAACGGTCGGCATTTTAGAATATAGGCTTTCATTCCGATAAATTCGGTGGACATCACATCGGATCGGCGGCGCTAAGTGCGAAACTTCTCGGCCGTGTCGGATGTGGTAACAGCCGGTTCTGCGTAGAATTCTTCGGCAATGCGCAATTGGTCGGGATCGCCGTCGCGGGACGGGCGGATGATGCGTTGCGTGTCCTGATCGAGCAGGGCTCGACGGTGAGCAATATCGAACATGCCGCGCTCCTCGTGGTTGCGCTCCGCCGGTTCCGGCGGGCGATGCTCGCGCATGCTTGGCAATTACCCAGTAAATTGTCAGACAAACCGTAACGCAGGTTTTTATTTGCGGTCGATACAAACTGGTCGCCGGACCGGTTCCGGCTTCGTGCCGTCGTGGCGAAGGGTGTTCAGGAGTCGGTGGCGGCGCGGCGGGCGCGGGCCCGGCGCTTGCCCTCGTGCATGGCCTGCACGCGGGCGATCGGGATGGTATGACCCTCCTCGACCAGGTCGGCCGGCAGTGTCTGAGGCGGCGGCATCTCGTCGCGCCACGGGTCACGATCGCCGAGGGCGGCCGCCGCCGTGCGGATCGTGAAGTCGCCAGGGCTGATTCCGTCGAGTTCGGACCACGAGAGCGGGAAGGAGACGGGGGCGCCCGGCCGCACCCGCGGGCTGTACGCGGCTACCACGGTCGCGCCGCCGGACCGGGTCGAGTCCAGGAACACCTTGCCGCCCCGGTCTTCCCGGATGAACGCGGTGGTCGCGAGGTCGGGGTCGAGACGTTCGGCACGGACGGCGACGGCCCGCGTGGCCGCGGCGGCGTCCTCGATGCCGGTGCCCGCCGCGATCGGGACGAAGACGTGCAGGCCCTTGGCGCCGCTGGTCTTCACCGCTCCGGCCAGGCCGTCGGCGTGCAGGGCCGCGCGGATCAATTCGGCGGCGCGCACGGCCTGGCGAAAATGCTCCCCGGGCGGCGGATCCAGGTCCAGGACCAGATGGGTCGGGCCGGTGCTGTGATCGGCGAGCAGCAGGGTGGGGTGGTATTCGATGGCGCGCTGATTGCCGAACCACAGCAGCGTGCGGACGTCGTCGCAGAGTGCGTAGGTAACCTCGCGGCGCGAACTCTCCGCCCAGATGGTCACCCGGGCCATCCACTCCGGGGTGTACTTGGGCAGGTTCTTCTGCATGAACGGTTCCTGCCCGGGGCGGATGCGCACCACCGACAGGGGCCGCTCGCGCAACCCGCGGACCATGCGGTCACCGACGAACTCGAGGTAGTCGACGAGGTCGCGTTTGGTGGCGTCGGCGCCGTCGAACAGCGGCTTGTCGAGATTGGTCAGCGTCACGCCCTGGCGTGTCTCCTCGCCGCTCATCGCCCAACCATGCCCCGCGGCGCGAGCCCGGTCAACTGTCCGGCAAGCCTCGGCTCAGCGCGTGGTCGGCACGGCGTCACCGGTCACGCGCGTGGAGCCGGTCGCCGTCGAGACCGCGGCGGCGACGGCGAGATTGGCGGCCAGGGCGATGAGACCGCCGTTGATCCCGGCCAGTGGGTCGCGGCCGAGGGCGTGCAGGACCAGCACGATCGCGGTGCCGGTCAGCAGTCCCGCGGTCGCGCCCGCGGTGGTGAGCCGCCGCCAGTACAGCCCGAGCAGCACGGCGGGCACCAACTGCGCGATGCCCTCGTAGGACAGCACCGACAGGTTGACCAGGGCCTTCGGATAGATCAGCGCGCCGGCCAGCGCGAGCAGGCCCACGACGAAACAGATCAGCTGGGAGCGCCCGCGCTGCCCGCGATCGCTGACGCCGTCGGCGCGGCGGGTCCCGTGCAGGCCGCCGCCGAGAATGGTGCGGCCCCACAGCGTCCCGAGGGAAATGAGGAAGACGCTCATCGGCACGATGGCCGACAGCGCGCCCGCGATGCCGATGACCGCCACCACCGCCGGTGGCAGCGCGTCGGTGACCAGTTCGAACAGCGCCAGGTCCGGGTTCGTCAGTCCGGGCGCCACGAACAGCGCGGCCGCGCCGATCAGCATCGGAATGACCAGTAGCAGTTGGTACCACGGCAGCAGGATGGAATTGCGGCGCAGCGGCGTCGGGCCGGCGGCCGACAGATAGCCCGCGACTGTGGTCGGGAAGATGCAGATGGTCGCCACGTTGAGCAGGATCGTGGAGACGAACCAGCCCGCGCCGAAGGTGCCGCCGCCCGCGCCGGGGAACGTCAGCCACTGCGGTTTCTCCGCGACCAGGCGATCGAGTAACTCGGCCGGACCGTCGAAGTAGTGCCAGGGCACATAGATCGCCAGGAACAGCACCGACAACACCGCCAGCCCGTCCTTGAGGACGCTCACCCAGGCCGACCCGCGCAACCCGGACGCGAGAATGAACGCCTCGGCCACGACGAACGACACGACGGCGGCCACCTTCAGATCCACCGCGCCGTAGGACATGGCGTTCACCACCACGCCCATGCCCTGAATCTGCAACTGCACGTAGGGAATCAGGAAGATGGTGCAGACGACGGCCACCACGATGCCGAGCCGACGAGACCCGAACCGGTGCTCGGCGATGTCGGCGATCGAGACCAGCCGATGGCGGGCGCAGTAGGTCCACAGCAGCGGCGCGACGAAGTAGGCGACCACCAATCCGCTGCTCAGATAGGCGATCAGATAGAAGATCGGTACGCCGTACCGGTACGACCAACCGGCGGCCCCGAGGAACGAGAAGCTCGTGTACGACTCGCCCGCCATGAGCAGCAGCACGAACAGCGTGCCGAACGCGCGCCCGGACACCGACCACTCGGCCATCGACCGTTCGCGCCCGCGTCCCGACAGCACCCCGATCGCGACCGTCGCCACCATCGCCACACCGAACAGCGTGACCGCTACCGCCGCATCCGACGTCATGCCGGGTCCCGCGAATCATCGTCGACCGGAACGAATTCCGCGGCCCCTTCGCGATAGGCGGGATCGAACCGGGCCACCAGCCCGACGATCGGACCGGTCGACACCGTCACCACCAGCAGGTAGCAGATCAGGAACGGAATTCCGAATACCCGCGGCTCGATCCGGTTCGCCACGAACGGCGCCAGGCAGTACAGCAATACGGGCAGCGCCAGCAACCACAACGCTCGCCCACGCCGCCGCAGCGGATATGAGTGGTCGGGGACGTCCGAGGTGGGTTCGGGCATGGTTCGTGCCGCCTCTCACGGGTCCGGGTATCGTCCGAGCACCTTCGTTCACAGGCTGTTCCGAACCGTACTGCGCCGCCGGTGCCATCCCCTCCATCGGGCACCGACGACCGCAGTCTCAGGTCAGTTGCGCCAGCCCGGCGCGGGCCGTGTTCCCGGCGGGCAGACCTTGTCCAGCGGGTGGTACATGGGCACGGTCTTGCTCTGGTCGTCGTGGAAACAGAAGACGCCCTTGGTCGGCGGCGCGGGCTCGGCCGACGCGATCGCGGCGCCGGACATCGCTGTGGCGAGGGCGAATCCGGTCACGGCGAGGGCCATGGTGGCAGTGCGTTTCATCGTTCGATCTCTCCTTCATCACGCGAAGGGGACGAATGCCCCCCGTATGCATTGGATGCATGCGAGGCCGGTTCGGTTCCTTCTGCCTCCGAATACGGTCGGAGACCGGCTCAGGAGTATCGGGACTGACAGGTCTGGCGGTTGCCGAGGACACCGGCGCGGAAGGCGTCGACCCGGGCGAAACCGCTGCGGACGGTATTGCCCTCCACATCGCTGGCGGCGAGTCCGTCGCTGAGCAGGCCGGAGACGGCCTTGTCGAGATCGCCTGGGGACAGGGTGATGTCGCCGTCGGCGGGATCGCGGTTCTGGTCGCCGAGCTTCGCCGTGATGACCCCGGCCAGGCAGGCCGCGCGCAGGCCGGTCTTCGCGCCGGTCAGTGCCTGGTGCGCGTTGTTCTGTACCGCCAGCGCGTAGCGGGACACGAACACCACGTAGGCGTTGTAGTCGCCGCCGACGCGGGCCGGGAAGCCGTCGTGCTGTGCGGTATTCGCGAGGCCGCGCTCGGCGAGGGCGGGCACGTCGGTGCCGATCGTATTCGTCGCCGGGCAGTAGGTGACCGGTGCGGTGTCGGCGCCGTTTCGGCAGTTCAGCGTCGCGCCGTGGTAGTCGTAGGCGGGCTCGGAGGGGACGGGCATGATGGCCGCCATCGCCTTGCTCAGCTCGATCAGGCTGGCCTTGGTGATCTTCATCTCGCCGTGGTTGGGGTCGCTCTCGAACGACTGCGGCAGGTTCTTGCGGCGCTGGTTGATGTCCTTCATGTCGATCGCCTTGCAGCCCTTGGGGCCGTCGGTGAAGCCGATCTGGACGGCGGTCACCCGCTCGAACGCGGAGCCGTGCACGGCCTCCGGGTCTTCCGGGTTGGCGTCGCGGATCGCGACCGTTGCGGCGAGAACGTTGTTCAGTCCCTCGGAGGTGTTGATGGTGAAGTGGGTCGCGTTGCCTTCGGCCACATGCCGCATGAACGCTCCGGCGAAACAGTCGGCCTGCTGCTCCTTGACGATCACCGGATCCTTGGCGCCGACGATGCGCGACATGGTCTGGATGGCGTGCCCGTACTCGTGCGCCAGCACCATGACCACCGCCATCTTCCCGAAGCTCTCCTGCATCATCGGCAGCAGCACGCCGCGGTCCCAGCCGACGGAGTTGTCCAGCCGGCAGTAGGCCGCGTTCACCAGGTGGTAGGTGCTCTCCTTACAGAACTGGGTCTCCTGCGACTTCGGGTCCTTGGCGTTCCACGAGTAGAACTTGCCGACCGGCGCGAAGTCACCCTGGAATTCCTTGTGATACTCACCCTGCCAATAGGTTTGGATGTCGTCGATGGCGTTGAGCGCCAGCTTGTCGATCTCGCCACGGTCGCCGCCGACCGCGGACATCGGGGTGTCGGGGACGCCCTCGCGGGGGCCGCTGGGGCCGTCGGTGGTGGGGAGTCCGGCGACCTTGAACGGGTCGTCGTAGATCGACACCGCCCGGCCGTCGACGGTCATCGTGCAGCCCGTGAGCACCATGGCTGCCAGGGCCGATACGGCAAGCGCCGTGATGGCTAGGCGTCTTGCCACCCTTCACTCCCTCCCCGGGGCCGGTCACGTCTCGGTCGCGGTCGCCGGTACAGAGTAATCGAGGGCAGCTTCGGGCCTCACCGATGTCCGGGTCATCGCATAGGATCCGGCACATGTCATCACCGGGGGCGCAAAAGATCACCGTGCGCCATGAGGGAACCGATCGGGTCTTCGACTCCACTCAGCACGTCACCGTGGGCCGCGCGCCGGAGGTACTGCTGTTCGTCGACAGCCCGCTGGTTTCCCGTGTGCACGCGACACTGACTTGGCAGGGTAGTACCTGGATACTCAGCGATAACGGAAGTACCAACGGCGTGTTCGTGGACGCGCAGCGGTTGGACGGGCCGGTGCCGATCGAGCGGCCGACGCTCGTGCGGCTGGGGGACGCGGTCACCGGTCCGCTGCTGCATCTGGTGCCCGATGCCGCGCGGCAGGCGCCGCCGCAGCGTCCCGCGCCGTCCCGGGGCAGGCCGCGGCGGACGGGCATCCGCGCGGGCAGACTCCGCCCGGCGGACATCGTCAGCAGCCGCCGCCGGGCCAGCGACCTCCCGCGCCGCAGCGCCCGCAACAGCCGCCGCAGCGTCCCCAGGGTGGTCCGCCGCAGCGCCCGCAATCGCCGCCGCACGGGCGCGATCGCACGCCGCCGCAGCGCCCGAATTCCCAACCCCGGCAGCCGGTCCCGTTGGGTCCGAGCGCCAACATGCCCAACGTCAACATGACGACCAAGGCCGATACCTCCGCGCTGCCGCCGGTGCGCGCCCGCGCGTCCACCGCGCCGATCGCCCGCGCCGACCGAATCCCCGCCGGCGGCTTGACCATCGGCCGCACCAGCGACAACCAGATCGTCGTCAACGATCCGCTGGCCTCGCGCCGGCACGCTCGCCTGGTCAAGGGCGCCGAGGGCCTGGTCCTCGAGGACGTCGGCTCGGCCAACGGCACCTTCGTCAACGGCCGTCGCGAACAGCGGGTGGCGCTGCGCGAGCGCGATATCGTCACCATCGGCAACGTCGACTTCGTGGTGCAGGAGGGGGCCCTCAAGCACCGCAAGAAGCCCGTCACCGAGCAGGGCCTGCATGTGCACGGCGTCGGATTCACCGTCGAGGGCAACAAGCAACTGCTGATCGACGTGAACATGCAGGCCGGGCGCGGCACTCTGACCGCGCTCATCGGGCCCTCCGGCGCGGGCAAGTCCACGCTGTCGAAACTCATTGCGGGATCGACACATCCGTCCGCGGGTGTGGTCACCTTCGAGGGCCGCAACCTGCACGCCGAGTACGAGGCCATGCGCAGCCGAATCGGCATGGTGCCGCAGGACGACGTGCTGCACCGCCAGCTCACCGTCCGTCAGGCCCTCGGTTTCGCCGCCGAACTGCGCCTGCCGCCCGACTCCAGCAAGGCCGACCGCCAGCAGGTCATCGACGGTGTGCTGAAGGAGCTTTCGCTCACCGAGCACGCCGACACCCGCGTCGACAAGCTGTCCGGCGGTCAGCGCAAGCGTGCCTCGGTCGCTCTCGAGCTGCTGACCGGTCCGGCGCTGCTGCTGCTCGACGAGCCCACCTCCGGCCTGGACCCGGCGCTGGACCGCCAGGTGATGACCATGCTGCGCGAGCTGGCCGACGCGGGCCGCACGGTCATCGTCGTCACGCACTCGGTCGCGTGTCTCGACATGTGCGATCAGGTGCTGCTGCTGGCGCCCGGCGGTAAGACGGCGTTCTGCGGGCATCCCGCGACCGTCGGCGACTTCCTGGGCACCAGCGACTGGGCGGATATCTTCGCGCGGGTCGCCGCCGACCCGGACCGGGCCTTCGCGCACTACCGGTCCCGGCAGGCCGCCGCGACTCCGCCGCCACCCCCGGTCGCACCGCGCGGCGGCGGTGGGCAGCCCCCGAAATCCAGTGGCTGGAAACAGTTCTCGACACTGTCGCGGCGGCAGGTGCGGCTGATTCTGGCCGATCGCGGCTATCTGGCGTTCCTGGTGGTGCTGCCGTTCGTGCTGGGCATCCTGTCGCTGGTGGTCCCCGGTGAGAACGGCTTCGCGCCCGGCGTGCCGGTGCCGCTGCCGGACGGCACGTTCGTCCTCGACGGCGGCGGTGAGACCCAGCAGTTGCTGGTGGTGCTCATTCTCGGCGCCTGCTTCATGGGCTCGACGCTGACCGTGCGCGACCTGGTCGGCGAGCGCCCCATCTTCTTCCGCGAGCGCGCGGTGGGGCTGCTGCCGTCGGCGTATCTGCTGGCGAAGGTCGCCATCTTCGGCATCGCCGCGCTGTTGCAGTCGGCGGTGCTGGTGGGGATCGTGCTGGCGGGCAAGAACCCGCCCGGCAAGGGCGCGCTCATCCCGTCGGGCAGCGTGGAGTTGTATTTCGATCTGGCGTTCACGGCGGTGGCGTGCGTCGTCATCGGGCTGCTGCTGTCCACGGTGGCGAAATCCAACGAACAGGTGATGCCGCTGCTGGTCGTGATGATCATGTGCCAGCTGGTGATGGCAGGCGGCATGATCCCGGTGACCGACCGCATCGTGCTGGAGCAGCTCTCCTATATCTTCCCGTCGCGCTGGGGCTTCGCCTCGGGAGCCGCGACGGTCGATCTCCGCTATCTGTTCGCGAACGCCCAGCCGGACGCGATCTGGCAGCACAAGGCCGGCTTCTGGCTGCTCGACATCGGCATGCTGCTGGTGATCACGGCCGTGCTGTCGGTGCTGACGTGGTGGCGGCTGCGCCTGCGGAAGACCTCGGCATGATTCAGCGAACCCGCAGCTCAGTGTGGGAATCCTGCCCTGCCCCGAGCGTGTCGGCAGCGCAGCAGGCACACTTATGCATGTGACGGCTCGAGTTGGGGCAATGCATCTCGGCTGGGATGTGGTGTCCGTGGCCGCAGGCGGCGGTGGCACACCGATCCGCCCGGTCCAGGTGGAAGGCACATACACGCCGCCCGCGTATCTGCTGGCGGACGCGTCGGGCCGACTGCACACGGCAGGCGCCGAGCGGCAGCGTCCCGACCTGGGCATCGCCATCTCCGATGTGCGCGACGTGCTCGGCCATCGGCAGATCCGGATCGCGGGTGCGACCTGGCCGGTGGAGCTGGTGTTCCGCGCCCGCCTCTACAACCCGCTGGCCGCGATCGGTAAGCACGTGCGCGGCAAGCCGCAGGTCGTGGCGCTGCCCTACCCGGACGACTGGCCCGACGAGAAGATCGACGAGTACTGCCGGGTTGTCGAAATGCTGGATGTGGCAACCGAACCGCTACCGGAATCGGTGGCGCTGTCGGGATACGTGCGGGCGCTCGGCCTGGTCCGTCCGCCCGAGGCCGGTCGCGGCGGTAACGGGGCCACCGGCGTGTACTCCGACGGCCGGATCTGCCTGGTGGTCGCGGTGCACGGCGACGACGAGCAGCCCACCGAGTCGGTCGGAGTGCCGATCGCCCCCGACGCCATGCGCGACGCCCAGTCCGCCGACAACGTGGTGATCGAGGTGATGGCCGCGGCCCGCTCCATCGGCGCCGACACCTCGACCGTGCTCCTCACCGGAAACGTGTGTTTCAACGACGCGCTGCGGCTGGCGTTCCAGAACCACCTGGGTCACCGGCTGCGCGTCGCGGATCATCCAATGCACGCGCTGGCGCTGGGCGCGGCCCACCTGCTCGTCACCGACAGCGAATATGCCGACGAGGAACCGGACCACCCACATCCCGCCTCGGGACCCGTTGCGCGCCCGGCAAACCCGGCCTCGGGTCCCGCCACCCCGGGCTCGCAGCCCGGAGGCCCAGGTCCCGCCACATCGGCATCTCCACGCGGGGGCCCGCCGTCCGGCGCGGGTCCCTCGGGCTCGGGTTCCGCTACACCTGGATCGCCGCCCGGCGGTCTCGCCTCAGACTCGGGTCCCGTCACATCGGGATTCCCACGCGGGGGCCCGTCGTCGGGGCCGGGTGCCTCTGGCTCGGGTCCCGCAACGCCCGGATCGCCGCTCGGAGAACCGTCGTTCGGGTCGGGTCCCGCATCGGGATCGCCGCTCGGGGGGCCGTCGTCCGGTTCGGGGGCCACGGCGCCCGGCGCGCGTGGGGGCGGGCAGGACATCGGACAGCCGGGGGCCGGGCGTCCGGCGTCGGGGGAATCCGGGGTGGACCCGGGGAACTCCGGGCCGGGCTCGGCTGGACAGGCGACGCCCGGCATGCCCAGCGGGGGACCGGGGGCGGGGCCGACCCAGCATTTCGGTTCTGCGGGGGCACAATCCGGCCTCACGTCGGCTACGCCCATGATGGCGGCTCCGGTCGAGGAGGGCGGGCGGCACAGCCTGCGCACCCCGACCGATCAGGTGCGCCACGCGGGTGGCCGCCCGGTCGACCAGGGTATTCGGCACGTCGGTCCCGTCGTGGCATCGTCCCGTCGCGGGTCGGACACGATTGCGCGGGAAGCGGATTCGCCGCCGCGGCACGGCCGCCACGCCGCCCGCGAACCCGATCATGAGCAGACCACCCGCATCACGCGCGACCAGACCGCGCTCAACGAGACCGGCAGCCGCTTCACCCGGCCGCCGGAGATCCCGCCCGACGACCAGCTGACCACCGTCCTCGGCCGTCGTCCGGCCGACGACCAGGCTGAAGCCGAACGCCCGAGCGGAACCCGGACCGCTCCGGACGCCGAATCCGGCGACGAGCCGGAGCACGGCAAGCGCTCGCGCAAGGTCAAGGACAACCCGTTCGGCGCCCCGACGATCGTCGGGGCGGTGGCATTGGCCGCGTTCCTCCTGCACCCCGGCGGCGCGGCCGACCACTCCGCCCGCCCGGTCCTCGACTCCGCGCCCCTCTGCGCATTCACCCCGAAGGACCGGTCACACGGCACGAACCAGGCCCGCGACTCCGACGACTGCCCACGCCTCGGCGTGCACAACCTCCGCTACACGATCCCCACACCCCGCGGCACCATCGATCCGGGCCCGCCCATGCACATCTGAGCTGTGGGCACGCCGGGAACACTCCGGCAGGCAGGACAGCTGCGGCGCGGGCAGGGAGGAGCGGCGCTGCTACCGATCCAGTGCCTCATGTCCGGAACGCCGAATATTCGGCCACCGGGGCGAGGGCACATTCGAGCCGTGGCAGTCGCCGCCCGGTGCATCCGCGCCGGTCGAACGCCTTGCGTGACCGATTTCAGGGGCCGATGGGCCTGCTGGTATCGTTGCCCGTTGGCGTGCGGTACGTCGCGGAATTCTCGCGTCGTCCGACGGGCCCCGGGTCTCCACTGGCCGCCGGGATCACCCGACCGCTCGCCTGGCCGGCAGAACACGACGACAGACAGGGAAGCACTGTGCCTACGTACAGCCCGAAGGCGGGTGACGTGACCCGGCAGTGGTACGTCATCGACGCCACTGACGTAGTGCTCGGCCGCCTTGCCGTGCAGGCAGCGAATCTGCTGCGGGGCAAGACCAAGCCGACCTACGCGCCGAACGTCGATGGTGGCGATTTCGTCATCATCATCAACGCCGACAAGATTGCGATCGCCGGCAACAAGGCCGACCGCAAGTTCATCCACACCCACTCCGGGTTCCCGGGCGGTCTGAAGACCCGGTCTGTCCGTCAGCTGATGGAGACCCGTCCCGAGCGTGTCGTGGAGCGTGCCATCAAGGGCATGATCCCGAAGAACAAGCTGGGCAACCAGATCGCCCGCAAGCTGAAGGTCTACGCCGGCCCGTCGCACCCGCACGCGGCCCAGCAGCCCGTTCCGTTCGAGATCAAGCAGGTGGCCCAGTGACCGCTCCTGAGGAATTCAACGAAGAGTACGTCGAGGAGGCCCCGGCCGAGGTCGTCGAGGACGGCGCCGGCTACGAGGAGCCCTTCGAGGCCACCGTCGCCCCGGCCCTGATCGACCGCCCGGTGCAGACCGTCGGCCGCCGCAAGGAGGCCGTGGTCCGCGTCCGCCTGGTGCCCGGCTCCGGCAACTTCGTGCTGAACGGCCGCACCATCGAGGACTACTTCCCGAACAAGGTGCATCAGCAGCTGGTGAAGTCCCCGCTGGTCACCGTCGAGCGCACCGAGAACTTCGACGTGTTCGCCCGCCTGGTCGGCGGCGGCCCGTCGGGTCAGGCCGGCGCCCTGCGGCTGGCGATCGCCCGCGCCCTGATCGAGGTCACCCCGGACGACCGTCCGGCCCTGAAGCGGGCGGGCTTCCTGACCCGTGACCCGCGTGCCACCGAGCGCAAGAAGTACGGCCTGAAGAAGGCCCGCAAGGCTCCGCAGTACTCGAAGCGCTGATCTTGCGGCGTGCGGCCTTCGTACGAGAGCAGGCGCCCCGTCCGGGCGCCTGCTCTCGTGCTGTATCCAGCCGCGGCACTTCGTAATTCGGCCACGCGGACGGGCAGCCTGCGTGACTATGGAGGTTCCCGCGGACGCGCAACCAAGACCGCGGCCGGGCACCGCGATCAGACACTAGGGGCGAGGGAATGGGACGTTTGTTCGGCACCGACGGAGTCCGCGGGCTTGCCAACGAGTCGTTGAGTCCGGAACTGGCGCTACATGTTTCGGCCGCGGCGGCACAGGTTCTCGGGCGTGGTAAGCGCCGCGCGGTGGCGGTGGTCGGCCGCGACCCGCGCGCCAGCGGCGAGATGCTCGAGGCCGCGGTCACCGCGGGCCTGACCGCCGCCGGGGTGGACGTGCTCTCGGTCGGGGTGCTGCCGACACCGGCCGTCGCCTACCTCACCGCCACGTACGACGCGTGCCTGGGCGTGATGATCTCCGCCTCGCACAATCCGATGCCCGACAACGGCATCAAGATCTTCGCCGCGGGCGGTCGCAAGCTCGACGACGCCGTGGAGGACCGCATCGAGGAACTGGTGCGCGAACGCGCCTTCGTGCGCCCGACGGGTGCGGGGCTGGGCCGGATACTGAGCCAGTCCGGCATCGACGGCCACGTGGACGACCACTACAGCCTGCACGGCACCCACGAACGCTATGTCGAGCATTTGGTGGAGGCGACCGGCCGCGACCTCAGCGGGCTGACGGTCGTGGTGGACTGCGCGCACGGCGCGGCCTCGGACGTGGGACCGGCGGCCTACCGCGAGGCGGGCGCGCGGGTCGTCGCGATCAACGCCGAACCGAACGGCCTCAACATCAACGACCGCTGCGGCTCCACCCATCTGGACCAGGTCCAGCGCGCGGTCCGCGAGCACGGCGCCGACCTGGGCCTGGCGCACGACGGCGACGCCGACCGCTGCCTGGCCGTCGACGCCGCGGGCGCGGTGGTCGACGGCGACGCCATCATGGCGATCCTCGCGGTGGCGATGCACGAGGCCGGCGAACTCGCCCACGACACCCTGGTCGCGACCGTGATGAGCAACCTCGGCCTGCACCTCGCGCTGCGCGAGGCCGGAATCACGGTGCGTACCACCGCCGTCGGCGACCGGTACGTGCTGGAGGAGCTGCGCCGCGGCGGCTACACCCTCGGCGGCGAGCAGTCCGGGCACGTGGTCTTCCCGAAGTTCGGCACCACCGGCGACGGCGTGCTGACGGGCCTGAAGCTGATGGCCCGCATGGCCGAGACCGGTCGCGGCCTCGACGACCTCGCGAGCCTGGTGCGGACGGTGCCGCAGGTGCTGATCAACGTGCCCGTGTCGGACCGCGCCGCCGTCGCCGCGGCCCCCGAGATCCGCGACGCCGTTACCGAGGCCGAACGCATCCTCGGCGAGTCCGGGCGAGTCCTGCTGCGGCCCAGCGGAACCGAGCAGCTGGTGCGCGTGATGGTCGAGGCCACCGATCCCGACCGTGCGCGCGAACTCGCCGACGATCTTGCCAAGCGCGTGGCCGCCATTTGAGGGAAGTCGGCGAAAGAGTGCGTGAGCTGCGGTGAGGCGTTAATCTCGACTGAACGTCCGGTAGCCGTCGGAGGGATCGGGAAGCAAGGCCCGGTGCCGCCACGTATGGTGGACGTCGAATCCTGATGCGGCAGCGAAAGCTTGGGTTTCCGTGAGGGGGAACAGTGAACACGCTGAAGCTCGATCCGGCGGCAATGGCCGCCTACACCACCATCGCGGATACGGTGTCGCAACAGCTGGCGTCGGCGGCGGCCGTCGCGGAGGGCGCCGTGAACCAGGAGAAGCTGTCGGCCGACCTGGGCATGCTGGGCGCTGATTTCGCGGCCCGGTTCACCGCGGCGGTCTCCGAGCACGCGCAAGCATTGTCGACGGCGGGCCAGCTGGTCTCCGCCTACGGCCAGGTCCTGCGCGGATTCGACACCTCGGTCCAGGGCGGCGACGCCGAGGCGGCCGCGGCCATCACCCGGACCGGGGAGTCCCTGCCATGAGGCGCCTGCGGAACCGGCCGACCGAACCCGCCGCCACTCCCGCGTCCACCGCCACCCCCACCGGCGACCCGCCGATCATCGCGAGGCTGGTGGAACCGATGCTGGCGCTGCGGGCTTCGCTCGGCACCGGCGTCCCCGTCCCCGACGCGACGATCGCCGCCGCGCTGTCCAACGCCTCGGCCCAGGCCGCCGAGACCGAAACCCCGCACCGCGACGGCCTGCACGCCATCGAGTCCAGCATGGTCGGCCAGACCTCCGATGCCGCGGTCCCGGCGCTGCGCACCACGCAGACCGAGATAGGCGACATCTCCGATCGCGGCCCGGCCTATCTGGCCGTGCTGTCGGACGCGCAGTCCACGAGTTCCCGGGCGGCGAAGCGGGTCGACGTGATCATCGACGACTTCCGCCGCGACGCCCGCGTCATTCTGGACAACGCCAACTCGGCCCCCGACACCGATGCCGTGATCACCCGTGCCACCCAGGCGCTGCGCGACGCCATCGGCACGGTCACCGCGGCGCGCACCGAGATGAACGATCACAGCCGCCGCCTGGACGAGATGGGTCCGCTGACGGTGAGCGCGCCGTCCGGCATGGCGCAGAACTACGGCACCCAGACGCAGGGCTGGTCGGCGCCCGGCCAGTCCTCGACAATGCCCCCGCAGTACTCGGCCGTGCCCGGCCAGCCGCCGGGGCAGCCGATGGATCCGGCCTTGGCGGCGCAGATGCAGTTGCAGCAGCAGCTCATCTCCGCGGGCGTGCAGATCGGCACCACCGCGATCAACGCCGGTGTCGATATCGGCACGCATCTGATCGACAAGATCGCCGAGGTCGGCACGCACGCCATGGACACCGTCGCGGCCTCGGCCGACAAGGCGATCACCGAGGCCATCAACCCCGACGCGGCCGACAGCACCACCTCGAGCGGCAGCAACGGGTCGAGCAAGCTGTTCGACTTCGGCGGCGGCTCCGGGCATTCGGGACAACAGTCCACGCCGTCGGGCACCGCGCCGGGCGGCGCCGTCATCCCGCCGTCGCAGAACACTCCGGCCGCGCCGGAAAAGTCGGAGCCCAAACCCGCCCCGATGCCCTCCCCGGTCATCCCGCCGAGCGACCCGGTCCCGCAGGCGTCGGCCCCCGCGCCGAAACCCGCCGCGCCCGAGCATGTTCCCGGCGCGACCGGCGGGCTCGCGCTGCCGCCGCCCGCGTCCGGCGATCAGGACCACAAGCCGCGCGGCGAGGGCCAGCTGGGGGTGACCGTTCCGGCGCGGGTCGAGGAGACGGTCCCGGCGGCCGTCATCGGCGACTTCGGCGATGACACGATCTGATCCCGGCGCACCGCACCCGGACGACGGCAACCCGTTCGAGCTGGGGCTGCCGATGGTGCGAATGCCGGCCCGCCGGCCGAAGCGACGCCGTCCCGGGCGTCGTGGCGCGCGGCGTCGCCGGCCGCCGCCACCCGACGTCCCCGAGGCGCTACCCATGACCGACGGTCCTTCCTATCAGTCGGGTGAATGGGAGCAGTGGCTGGATTCCGCGCCGCCGCAACGGGAGCCGAGTGTTGTGGTGACGCCGTCCGAGCCGTCCGAATCGTGGGGTGAGGAGCCTCTCGCCGAGGATCGACCCCCCTTGGTTCCGGCGCTCGTCGATCGGTCGGGCGGCAATCCCGGTCCGCGGCTGCGGCATCCGCGAAGGCGGCAGCAGGCGGACAATCGCCGCCGCGACAAGGTGGTCGCCGCGCTGATCATGCTGGGGCTCGGCGTGGTCGTGGTGGCGATCGTGCTGACGGTCATCCACACCGCCCGGGACCGGACGCCGACCACCGCCGCCCGCACCACGGCCGCCGCGCAGGGTGTGCCGACCCGTTCGGCCGCCGCACCGGCCGCGCCCGTGCCCTCCACCGGCCAGCCCGCGACCTTCGCCGCGGACGGCTGTGAGCAGCGGCGTACCGCCGACGTGGTGTCCGGCACCGACCCGGGCGGCACCGGCAACGGCCCCGACGCCATCCTCGCCTTCGAACGCGCCTATTACGTGCAGCGTTCCGGTTTCGCGGCCCGCGCAGTCGTCGCCGACGACGCGACTGTGCCCGCGGCGGAACAGATTCAGCGCGGAATCAACCAGATCCCCGTCGGCACCCGCTACTGCGTGCAGATCACCCGGTCCGGGGAGGAGGGCCAGTGGGAGGTCCGGCTGACCCAGCAGACGCCCGACGAGGCGCCGAAGTCGTTCACCCAGACGGTCATCACCGAGACCGTCGCCAACCGCACCTTGATCAGCGCCATTCACGCGGGGTGAGCCGCGGCGTGTGGTCGTGACGGGCTGACTCGCCGAGACTCACGGCTGGCATTCTGGGGCGCGTGACCGCATTCGCCTGGAGCCACAACGCCTTCTATCACCGGCTGCTCATTCGGCAGCTGCCACGACCGTGTCGTCACGTCCTGGATGTCGGTTGCGGCGCGGGCGAGTTCGCGGTCGAACTCGCCCGGCGCGCCGAGCGGGTCGACGCCCTGGACCGTTCCCCGGAGATGATCGACCGTGCGCGTGCGACGGTGCCCGAGAACGTCACCTGCCTCCTCGATGACGTACTCGAACGGCAACTTCCGGACGCGGAGTACGACGCGATAGTCTCGGTCACCGCGCTGCACCATCTGCCGCTCGAGGACGCGCTGCCCGTCCTGGCTCGTGCCCTGCGACCCGGCGGTGTTCTCGCCGCGGTGGCGCTGCCTCGGTACGACCCGCGCGAACTGCCGCTCGAGGTCGCGGCGGCGCTCGGTCACAGGTTCCTTGCGGTCGTATTCCTCGTGCTGCGCACGCTGACCGGTGACCGCTGGTTCGCCGCCGCAGACGATCCCGCGATGCCGGTCGTGCTCGACCCGCCCCTCACCACCCGCGAGGCGCGGCGCGTGGCGGAGTCGGTGCTCCCCGGTGTCCGGGTGCGACGGGTCCTGTTCTGGCGCTACTTCTTGTTGTGGCACAAGCCGTCCGACGAGGCGGGGTCCGATCCGACCGTGCGGGAACGTTCCGATCGGCGGTCAGAACCAGACGTGTAGAAAGCCGGCAACGATGCAGGCATCCAGTTCGGTCACCTGTCCTCGGTGAGCAGGCCGCCTTCGATCCGCCAGCGGCGGGTGGCGCGGACGCTGTCGAGCATCCGGCGGTCGTGGGTGACCAACAGCAGTGTGCCCGTGAAGGATTCGACCGCCTGCTCCAGCTGTTCGATGGCGGGCAGATCGAGGTGGTTGGTGGGTTCGTCGAGTACGAGCAGGTTCACGCCGCGCGCTTGCAGCAGCGCGAGGGCGGCGCGGGTGCGTTCTCCGGGGGACAGGGTGTCGTTGGCGCGCACCACATGTGGTCCGCGCAGGCCGAACTTCGCCAGCAGGGTGCGGATGTCGGCATCGGTCCAGTCGGGCACCTCGGAGGCGAAAGTATCTGCCGGCGTGGCACTTCCGCGGAACAGGCCGCGCGCCTGGTCCACCTCGCCCACCGCGACACCCGAGCCGAGCGACGCGGATCCCTCGTCCGGTCGGATCCGGCCCAGCAACAAGCCCAGCAGCGTCGACTTGCCGGATCCGTTGGTGCCGGTCAGCACGATCCGGTCGCCCCAATCCACCTGTGCCGTAACGGGTCCCAGCGTGAAATCGCCCCGAGTCACCGTGGCGCCGGACACGGTGGCGACCACCGTCCCGCTGCGCGGCGCCGCGGCGATCGACATTCGCAGTTCCCACTCCTTGCGCGGCTCCTCGACCGCGTCCAGCCGCTCGATGCGGCGCAGCGTCTGACGCACCTTCGAGGCCTGCTTCTCGGTGGATTCCGCGCGCATCTTGCGACCGGCCTTGTCCGAGTCCACCTTTCGCGGGTCGCGCGCCTTGCGGCGGGCATTGCGCACGCCGTGTTCCATCCAGTTGCGCTGCGTCACCGCCCGGGTCTCCAAGGCTGACTTGGTGTCGGCGTACTCCTCGAACGCCTCGCGCGCGTGCCGGCGGGCGATCTCGCGTTCGGCCAGGTAGGCCTCGTAGCCGCCGTCGTAGTCACCCACCTGCTGCTGTGCCAGGTCGAGTTCCACGATCCGATTCACGGTGCGCGCCAGGAATTCTCGGTCGTGGCTGATCACCATGAGCGGCACCCGCACGCCGGTGACGAAGCGCTCCAGCCGGTCCAGGCCGTCCAGATCGAGGTCGTTGGTGGGCTCGTCCAGCAGCAGGATGTCGAAGCGGGACAGCAGCACCGAGGCCAGCCCGGCGCGCGCGGCCTGGCCACCGGACAGGGCCGTCATGAGGGTGTCCAGGCCGTCCGGGAGACTGTCGATCAGGCCCAGGTCGGCAGCGGTCTCCTCGGCGCGCGGTTCCAGGTCGGCGCCGCCGAGCGCCAGCCAGCGTTCCAGCGCGGGGGTGTATTCGTCGCCGGATGCGTCGGCCGCCGCGAGTTGCTCCGCCGCGGCGTCCATCACCCGTTGTGCCGCGGCCACTCCCGTGCGCCGGGTCAGGAAGCCCATGACCGACTCGCCGGGCACGCGTTCGGGCTCCTGGGCGAGGTAGCCGACCGTCGCGTCCGGTGGGCTCAGCGTGATCCGGCCGGTCGGCGCGGTGCGCTCGGACAGCATCCGCAGCAGCGTCGATTTGCCCGCGCCGTTGACGCCGACCAGGCCGATCACGTCACCCGGCGCGAGCACCAGATCGAGGTCGCTGAACAGCGTGCGCTCGCCGTGACCGGCCGCCAGGCCGCGGGCGTGCAGGGTGGCGCTCACGGCCGCGCCTCGGCGCACAGGGGCCGCCCGCATCCGGGTTTCGGTTCGCTCACCCCGAAGAGTCTGCCGTGCTCGGGGTCGGACCCTGAGTCCGGCCCGGGAAAAATCAGGGTGTGGATAGGTCCGGCGCCCGATGCCGGTGGGGCCCGGATCGGCGCAGAGTGGAGACGTAGCGAACGAGAGAAGGAGAACCGACATGACCGCCCCCACCCGCCGCCTCACCCGATCCCGCAGTGACAAGTGGATCGGCGGCGTCTGCGGCGGCCTCGCCGAATACTTCGGCTGGAACGCCACCGTGGTGCGCCTGCTGTTCGTGCTGTCGTGCCTGCTGCCCGGGCCGCAGTTCATCCTCTACATCATTCTGTGGCTGGTCATTCCGAAGGGCTGACCGCACGCGGTTATCCACAGGCAACGAGCGAGGCCGGGCGTCATCTCGCTCCGCCGGGCACAGTTATCCACAGCGGGGCTGCGCGAGAGGCCCGGCGGATGTCAGGATGGAGCGACATCCGCCGCACGTCCTCGAGGAGCCGCACATGATGACATCGGACGATCTGCCGGGTCTGCACCTGCCGGACGTCGATGCGCACTCCGATCTCGGCGGTCTCGGTGCCGTCGAACTCCACCACCCCACACAGGACATCGACGCCGACGGCATTCCCGACACCGAATCCATCCAAACCCCCAACGGCACCGACATCTGGACCGACATGGACCACGACGGCACCGCCGACCACGTCAAGACCATCGATCGCGACGGGGCCTATGCCGCATGGGAATTCCACCAGCATCCCGACGGGACGAGTGAGTGGGTCCGTACGGACAAGGGGGAGTTGGGGAAGTAGGGGAGTGCCCGGCGGTTAGCGCAGCCAGGAGTCCGGTGGACCGTAGCCTTCCATCCGGGCTTCGTCCTCATCGGTCCAGTCGGACGGCAGCACATACGCTTTCCGGCCGGACCGGGGTTGCCCCGTCCGCTCCGCGGCCGCGGCACGTGCTCGCTCGGCGGCGTCACGCAGCAGCCGATCGTGTTCTTCTCGGGCTTCGCGTGCCGCCGCTTCCTCCGGCGTTTCCGCTTGTGGCTCGGGCTGATTCACCTCTTGCCGAAGCTCTTCGAAGACCGCCGCGCCGCCTCGAGTGGTCCGCTCGTCGGCCTCGAAGAACTCGCTCTGCACGCCGCGGGCCGCGGTCCTGTACTCGGCGAGGATTCGGTCCATCTCCGCCTGATAATCCATTGCTGTGTCACCTATCTCGGTCGACAACCGCCGCTGGCCGAGCCATCAGGAATCGGCCGGTTTCCGCGAAGTTCACAGTGGGCCCGCTTCCGACAATTCCGCGCCGCTGTCGATCGGCTGGGCGGGTGAGGCGACCGGTGGCCCGCTTTGATTGCCCACGGGGCGATAACTGGGTGGGGCCACCCTCGGCGGCGGGGCTTGCTGAGCAGGGGGCGGAGGCTGGTGGGCGTTCTGGTCGCCGGTCGCCTGCGGCGGATGCTCGCCGGTGTGCTGAGGCCCCGGCGTGGGCTGTTGCTGCGGTGGTTGCTGCCCCCGCGGTGGCTGGTCGGCCGGTTCGGCAGGCTGTCCCTCGCCGTGCCGGTCGCCGGGCGGTGGGCCGCCGGGTGCGGGCGCACCGGCCGGATTCTCGCCCTGCGGAGCTTCCGGAGACTGGCCTGCGACGGCGATGGTCGGCCTGCCCTGCTCATCGAGTTTCAGCTCGTATTTCGTGTCCTGGCCGCCACCGTCGGTCGTGACCACTTGCAGTTCGCCGTTCGGCCCCATCTCGAACTTCAGGTGCTTACCGGCCAGATCGAACTCCGCCGACGGCTTCGGGGCGGCACTGCCATCCGTCGGGCTGCCCGAAACCTGTTGCGAGACATCCTGTTGCCCGAGCACTCCGTCGAGACTCTGCTGAATGGCTCCCGACAGCGAGCTGATCCCCTGCGTGGCCAGCTGACCCACGGTCTGGCCGACGCTGGAGAGCTGGCCCAGACCGGACAGCACCGAACTGAGGTCGGGCGTCGTGGCCGCCGGTGTCGTCGAGGCTGGTTGGGTGGCGGCGGGCGTGGTGCTCGGGCCGGGAGTGGAAGGGCCGGGCGTGGAGGGACCGGGAGTAGAAGGGCCGGGCGTGGAGGGGCCGGGTGTGGAAGGGCCCGGTTGGGCGGGCGCGGGGAACGGTGTGGTGTCGTGGCTGTCGAGCAGGGTGATTACCGGCTTGTACGCCTGACGGATGTAGTAGTCGGCGAGCGCGCACTGGTGGACGAAGGCCTTGAATGCCTCCTGCACCGCCGGGCGGAAATGATCGGTCAACCATTGTTTGCAGGTGTTGGCGACCAATTCCTTGTAACCGTCGGCGTTCTCATAGGTTTGGAGATGGAACTGGTCTACTACCACTTCCCGATCGGCGCGGAGGGAATACGACTTCCCCTGTCCCGCCGCCACCGTGATTATCGTGCTCACCGGGTCCTCGTCCCCGACGCGCATCGCGTGTCCGGCGACCGGCAGTTGCTCGCTGTTGAACCCGGCGATGAAATTCGCCTTGTCGCTGACGATCTGCAGGAGCACCTCCGGCAGGCCGTTCAACGCGGCTGTCACCGCTTGCAGGTATTGGGTCTGCTGGTCGGCATGGGCATGGAAACCCGCCAGGTGGTCCTGTGTAGCGCCGCCGGATTGACCTTGCCAGTACTCCGGCACCGCTTGGGCGACACCGTTGAGGTCCTGTGTGATCTCACTGGCGGAGACCTGCGTACCGTTTGCGGTCGAGGCCAGTCCGAGTTGGCTCGACAAATCGCGCAGACTGGCGAGGTTCATGCTCCGCTGTTGGTCGTACCACTTGCCCTCCAGCCGAACAATCTCCTTACCGGGGTCGTCCCGCGTCTTGATGGTCTCGCCGCCGAGCGTTTCCCCGCCCACGGGCAGTGCGGGCACCGCGAATTCATCGAACCCGGGCAGGCCGATGTCGCCGCAACGGTGATATCGGATCAGCGCCCGCTCGAACCATTGCAGACCCGGAGCCGCGGAATTCAGTAGAGCGTTGACGTCCGCACCGGTGGCCTTGACCGTGTCGTTCCAGATCTTCTTGTCGAAGACGTTGGTGCCGTCGTCCCGCAGGAAACGGCCCAGCGCATCTCGCGCGGCCGTCAAATCCCGCTGGTAAGCCTGCCGGTACTGCTGCGCGCCGGTCATGCAGTACCCGAACCTTCGGGCGCTTGGCCGAGACCGTCGGTGTTCTGCTGCTCCTGCGTCTGAATGGCCGTCACCGCTTGACGCATCGCCGCTACCGTGGCGTCGGACGCCTGCGACCACGATTGCAGCATTCCGACGATGTTGTCGACGCCCGCGGCGAGCTTCTGCCCTTCGTCCTGGTAATCCTGACCGGTGTGACTCGCGTCGAAACCGACGCCGGCGATCTGGGTCGCGTGGTTCTGTGTCGCGTCGACGCTGGGCTCCAACGTTTTCGCCATGTTCAGTACGGACTGCGGGTCGATCAGCACGGCCCCCTCCTCATCTCCCGATTCCACAGAGAACCGGCCACCCAGGGCCGGCCGCGGTCCTACGATCATGACAGACCGACCATCGGCGCTGCCAGGCTCGAGCGGCACCACATAGCTTGGCTGTTCGAAGGGTTTGACGTTCTCGACGGCTCCCCGGTTCCGTGCGTGCCGAGATCGCCCGAAACAGCCGGTGTCCGCTACTTCCGCAGCGTCTGGACGGCTTGCAGGAGTTGGAGTTTCGACGGGCGCTCCGGCTCCTCCTCGCTCACGGCGTGCGGGTCGACGGGCTGGGTGTGGGGGATGGGCTCGTCGGGGTCGGCGAAGGGCTGGTAGGTCTTGTCGCCCAGTAGCTGGTAGTTCAGGTAGCCGACGAGGAGGCCGCGCACGATGCGGTCGGTTCGGGGTTCGTATTTCGCGGCGCCGAGGGCAGCGAGGGCGCGGCGGCCCGAGGCTATGCCGTTGTGAGTGGACTTGTCGACGGTGCGCAGGGCCATGGGACCGCCCCAGGCGGTGGCCAAGGAGAGGGCGTTGGAGCCGACGGCATCGATGTCCTCGGCGGCGAGGATGAGAGCGGGGGCCTCGATGTCGGGGGCGAGGGATTCCGCGGCGGGGGCGGTCGGGGCGGGGAAGAGGGCCGCGACGGCGGCGACCTGGCGTTGCGCGGCGGCGATCACGGCCGCCCCGGCGCCCATGCCGTGTCCGGCCAGGGCCAGTTTGTCGGGGTGCACGCTGATCGAACCGTTGCCCAGGCGCACGCCCGTGCAGATGTCGAGCGTGGTCAGCAGGTCGGTGGCGAGGTTCAGGTGGGACGGGATCGGTCCGCGCTCGGTGTCCGGTCCGGCCGCCACGAAACCCCACGACGCGAGGTGCTCCAACAACTTCCGATAGTTGCCCACACCGGCCAGCCAGCCGTGGCCGAACACGACCGCGGGCAGATTGAGCCCGGTCTCCGGGGTGAACACCACCCCCGGCTGCCCCGCGATACCGAGATTGCCGCGCAGCACCCGATGCGGTCCGGGGGTACTGAGTTTGCTCAGAAGCGATTTCACAGACGCCGACACGTGGACGAACTTATCGGATGAACGCACTCTTCCGGCGTTTCAGTGCGGCCATGGCGTCCGTTCCGCCCGCGGCGAGCGAACGTGACGGCTTGCCGCCCGGAACGAGCGTGCGTGGTCACCGACCTATTCCGGCGCACCGATCGGCCTGCGGCGGCGTCGCTGCGCGTCTCGGCTCCAAGTACGCTGAGGCACCATGTGCGGAATCGTGGGCTACGTCGGGTACCGGGACGCGCTCGGCGTCGTCGTGGACGCGCTGCGCCGCATGGAGTACAGGGGGTACGACTCCGCGGGAGTAGCGATCCTGGACGGCGCGGGCGCCATCGCGGTGGAGCGCAAGGCCGGTCGGCTGGCCAATCTGGAGGCCGAGCTGGCCGAGACGGGTATCGAGCGGTTCCTGGGCAGCGCCGGCATGGGCCACACCCGCTGGGCCACCCACGGCGCCCCGACCGATCGCAACGCGCACCCGCATCGCGATGTCACCGGCAAGGTCGCGGTGGTACACAACGGCATCATCGAGAACTTCGCCCCGCTGCGCGGCGAACTCGAGGACGCCGGCGTGGAACTGAGCAGCGACACCGATACCGAGGTCGCGGTGCATCTGGTCGCGCGGGCCTACGCCGCCGGGCCCACCGCCGGCGATTTCGTCGGCAGCGCGCTGGCCGTGCTGCGCCGGCTGGAGGGCGCGTTCACGCTGGTCTTCACGCACGCCGACCATCCCGGCACGATCGTGGCGGCGCGCCGCTCCACGCCGCTGGTGGTGGGCGTCGGCAAGGGCGAGATGTTCATCGCCTCCGATGTGACCGCCTTCATCGAGCACACCCGCGAGGCCGTCGAGCTGGGACAGGACCAGGCGGTGGTGATCACCGCCGACTCCTACGAGGTCACCGACTTCGACGGCAACACCGACGGCGTGCGCACCCGCCCCTTCACCATCGACTGGGATCTGGCCGCGGCCGAGAAGGGCGGCCACGACTACTTCATGCTCAAGGAGATCGAGGAGCAGCCGACCGGCGTCGCCGAAACCTTGATCGGGCATTTCGCCAACGGCCGCATCCTGCTCGACGAGCAGCGCCTGGCCGAGCAGGAGTTGCGCGAGTTCGACAAGGTCTTCGTCGTGGCCTGCGGCAGTTCGTATCACGCGGGCCTGCTGGCCAAGTACGCGATCGAGCATTGGACGCGGGTGCCGGTCGAGGTGGAGCTGGCCAGCGAATTCCGTTACCGCGACCCGGTTCTGGACCGCTCGACGCTGGTGGTGGCGATCTCCCAGTCGGGCGAGACCGCCGACACCCTGGAGGCGGTGCGGCACGCCAAGGAACAGAAGGCCCGCGTGCTCGCCATCTGCAATACCAACGGCGCGCAGATCCCGCGCGAATCCGATGCCGTGGTCTACACGCGGACCGGACCCGAGATCGGGGTGGCGTCCACCAAGGCGTTCCTGGCGCAGATCACCGCCAATTACCTGGTGGGCCTCGCCCTCGCGCAGGCGCGCGGCACCAAGTACCCCGACGAGGTCGCCCGCGAGTTCGGCGAACTCGAGGCGATGCCGAAGCTGGTGGCTCGGGTATTGGAGACGGCGCCGCAGGTGCGGGCGATCGCCCGGCAGTTCGCGCACGTGCCGACGGTGCTGTTCCTCGGTCGCCATGTCGGTTACCCGGTGGCGCTGGAGGGCGCGCTGAAACTGAAGGAACTGGCGTACATGCACGCCGAGGGTTTCGCCGCCGGCGAACTCAAGCACGGCCCGATCGCGCTGATCGAGGAGGGCCTGCCGGTGATCGTGGTGATGCCGTCGCCGAAGGGCCGGGCGGTGCTGCATTCCAAGCTGCTCAGCAATATCCGGGAGATTCAGGCGCGCGGCGCGCGCACCATCGTGATCGCCGAGGAGGGCGACGACACGGTGCGGCCGTTCGCCGATCACCTCATCGAAATCCCTGCCGCGCCAACGCTTTTCCAGCCGCTGCTGTCGACCGTTCCGTTGCAGGTGTTCGCCGCCGAGGTGGCGCAGGCGCGTGGCTACGACATCGACAAGCCGCGGAATCTGGCCAAGTCGGTCACGGTCGAATAAGCCGACCGGCACTCCCGGGCAAATCTGGTTCTCACGAACAGCGTCGAAGCTGTGATGTGGCCGAGATCTCGGTCGGTGCTGGTCGGAGGAATTCTCTCAGGACAATAGAACCCAGAGTTCACTGCCAGTTCAGATTGCGTTCACCTTTCGCAATCAGTCTGTGATGTGCCAGATAACAGACCGCAAGTCTGTTTGTCGCGTGCGGTGATCCGCCGAATCCCCCAACACAAGTCACAAAAGAAAACAGCGCAACAACGACGCCGGTAGCCAGGGGCCCCGGTGTGGTACCGCCGCGCTGTCGGAGCCCTTCATCATGCATGTACGAAAACTGTTACCGCTCGCCGTATTCGCCGCCGTCGTGGCCGTTCCCGCGCAGGCCTACGCCGAGACTCCGATCGCGGGCGTACCGCCGGAACTACAGGAACCCGCACAGCAGGCGCAGTTACAGGCCGCGCAGTGGCAGCAGCAACTGCCGCAGGCGCAGCAGGATCAATTGCAGCAGTTCATCCAGCCGATGCCGCAGCCGATTCCGCAATTACTGCCGCCGATCTTCGCGAACGACCTCGACGGCTGGATCCGCAATGCCCTGCATATCCTCGGGCAGCGCGGCATCCCGGCCAGTTACGACGGCATCTACCGCAATGCCATGCGGGAGTCGGGCGGTAATCCGGCCGCGATCAACCTGTACGACTCCAATGCCGCGGCCGGTATCCCGTCCAAGGGGCTCATGCAGGTCATCGACCCGACCTTCGCGGCGTTCCATGTGGACGGGACGTCGTGGGACATCTTCGACCCGGTCGCCAATATCGCCGCGGCCTGCAATTACGCCGCGCACCGCTACGGTTCCATCGACAACGTCTTCTCGGCGTACTGACCAACGGGGACAGGCTGTTTCGCGGTCGAGCGCCGTTCCAGCGCGCCCGACAGTACGGCCAATCCCAACGCGCTGCCGGACAGCAGCACGCCGACCCAGTTGGGCGCGGTGTAGCCGAAGCCCGCGGCGATGACCAGGCCGCCCAGCCACGCGGCCAGGGCGTTGCCGAGGTTGAACGCGCCGATATTGAGCGCCGAGGCCAGCGTGGGCGCGCCGGCGGACTGGTCGAGCACCCGCTTCTGTAGCGGTGGCACGGTCGCGAAGCCCAGTGCGCCGATGAGCAGGACCGTGATCCCGGCGGCGATCTTGTTGTGGGCGGTCAGGGTGAACAGGCCCAGCACCACCGCCAGCGTCCCGAGCGTGAGATACAGCATCGGCATCAGGTGCCGGTCGGCATAGCGGCCGCCGATCAGATTGCCGATGAGGAAGCCCAGGCCGAACAGCACCATGATCCAGGTGACCGTGCCCTCGGCGAATCCGGTGACGTCGGTCATCATCGGCGCGAGATAGGTGATCGCGGCGAAGACTCCGCCGAATCCGAGCACGGTCATGGCCATTGCCAGCAACACCTGGGGATTCTTCAGCACGGCCAGTTCGTGCCGCAGCCGGGCGTCGCGGGGCGCGGGGCGGTCGGGCACGAGGGCGACCACACCGGCGAAAGCGATCACGCCGACCAGGGCGACCAGCGTGAACGCCAGCCGCCACCCGAAGTGCTGGCCGAGCAGGGTGCTCAAGGGCACACCGAGCACGGTGGCGACGGTGAGGCCGGTGAACATGATGGCGATCGCCCCGGCCCGGCGATCCGGGCCGACCAGGGTGCCCGCCACCACCGATCCGATGCCGAAGAACGCGCCGTGCGCCAGCGAGGCGACGATGCGCCCGGTGAGCATGAGCCCGAAAGTCGGAGCGATTGCCGAGAGGGCATTGCCCGCAATGAGCAGCAACAGGCTCGCCAGCAACATGCGCTTGCGTGAGACGCGGGTGCCGAGCCCGGTCATGATCGGCGCGCCGGCCAGGACGCCGAGGGCATACCCGGTGACCAGCCATCCGGCGGTCGGGATGGTGACGGAGTAGCTGTCGGCGATGCCCGGGAGCAGGCCGACCACGATGAATTCGGTGGTGCCGATGGCGAATGCCCCGAGCGTCAGGGCGAACAGAGCGAGCGGCATGGCCGCGGCCTCCCTAGCGATGTTGCGAACGAGCTTTACAGGCGTCGACAATAATTGCACACGCCTGATAATTGCAAGCGCTGGCTATTGCATTGAGTGGCTATCCTGGGTGAGACACCCCGTACTCAGGAGGATTCTCAATGAAGTTGTCAAGTGACTCGAAGTGGTGTGGGGACCGCTGATGTGGTCAGGCGGTGGCTGTCGCCGGTGCGGGGGCTTGGTAGAGGGTTCCGGTTCGCAGCATTGCCCACAGCACGTTGAGGCGTCGGCGGGCCAGTGCGAGCACGGCTTGGACGTGGCGTTTGCCTTCGGTCTTCTTCCGGTTGTAGTAGGCGCGCGAGGCTGGGTCGTGCCGGGTGGCGACCATGGCGGCCAGGAAGCATGCGCGCAGCAGGCGGCGGTCGTAGCGGCGGGGGCGTTTGAGGTTGCCGCTGACCTGCCCGGAATCGCGGGGCACTGGTGCCAGGCCGGCGACGCCGGCGAGCCGGTCGGCGCTGGCGAACACGGCCATGTCGCCGCCGGTGGCGGCGAGGAACTCCGCGCCGAGCAGGATCCCGAAGCCGGGCATGCTCAGGATGATCCGGGCGTGGCGGTGGCGGCGAAATCGCTGCTCGATCACGGTTTCGGTGTCACCGATCTCGTCATCGAGCCGCATCACCTCCTTCGCCAGCCGCGCCACCATGGCCGCGGCGACCTGCTGTCCGGGCACTCGCGTGTGCTGGGCATCGGCAGCGGCGACAGCGGTGGCCGCGACCGTGGCTGCGTTGCGGGCCTTGTGGTCTCGCAGCCACTGCGTCAGTGCGTCACGGCCGAGCCCACGCAGTCCGTCGGGGGTGTTGTAGCCGGTGAGCAGGATGAGCGCGGCGCGGGACTTGCTGTAGTCGAAAGCGCGTTCCAGCGCGGGGAAATACTCGCCCAGAGCAGCGCGCAGCCGGTTGATCGCCCGGGTTCGGTCGCACGACAGGTCGGTGCGGTGCGCGGTGAGGATGCGCAGCTCGACCGCGATCTCGTCACCGGCACGCAACGGTTGCAGGTCACGGCGCATGCGGGCTTGGTCGGCGATGATCGCGGCGTCCTTGGCGTCGGTCTTGCCGTTGCCCCGGTAGCTGCCGGCGGCGTGGTGCACGACCCGGCCGGGGATGTAGAGCAGCCGCTGGTCCCGAGTCAGCAGCAACGTGATCAACAGGGCCGCGCCGCCGTGGTTGAGGTCGATCGCCCACGTCGGGTCCGCGCCGTCGGCCAGTGTCGTGACCTGGTCGATCAACCCGGTCAGCTCGGTCTCGTCGTTGCCGACCCGCCGCGAGAACCGTCGTGTGCCGTCGGTGTCGATCACCACGCAGTGATGCGCCGTCTTTCCCGCGTCGATTCCCACCCACAGTTGTTGCGGCACAACCACCTCCATCAGGTTCGCACTGGTTGTTCGGATGGCCGACGACCACGCTGTCGTGTCCTTACACAGCGATCGGTTCGCGTTTCTCAATCAGCAGTCGGGTCGTCGTGGAGCGGCGGGCGGCCAATCCTCCTCGGCCATGAACCTCAGCAAAAACATGAAAGCCATACCCGCCACTCCCAGGTGATTCGACACCCACTGGATGCGGGCTCGGCCACCTACGAAGAAAGGTAAGGAACCCATGACAGCGGATGCCGCGCTGACCGGCCTGGCGGATGGCTGGTGCGCGCTGTCGGTGCTGCACGACCGGATCGAGGCGCACCTCGAACGCGCGTTGCAGACCCACGAGCTGAGCGTCCGCGAGTATTCGGTCCTCACCGTGCTCAGCCGTCAGCACGACGGGCCGGGCGGGCACTTGCGCATGAATCAGGTGGCCGACTCGGTGGCGCTGAGTCAGAGCGCGACGACGCGCCTGGTCACCCGGCTGGAGGATCGGGGCCTACTACAGCGTTATCTCTGCCCCGACGACCGCCGCGGCATCTACACCGACGTCACGGCGACCGGTCTCGAACTGCTCGAGAAGGCGCGTCCCGATTACGACGACGCGCTGGCAGGCGCGCTCCGCCAAGCCGCCGCCGATCCGGAACTGGCCCCTCTGGTCGCCGCGGTGCAGGCGCTCAACACTTCGGCCCTCGGCGCGCGATCGCGCGAATATCGGCCTGTCTGAAGGGTATTCGCAATTCTCCCGCGCGGCGAGATCCCCGCTACTGGACGGTGACGGTGCCGCGCATGTCGGGATGCAGGGGGCACAGGTAGCGGTATGTGCCGGGGGTGGTGAAGGTGTGGCTCCACTCGCCGTCTCGGAAGATCGGGCTGTTCAGACCCATGGCCGCGTCGCCGATCCCTTGTACCGCGTGCGGGGCCGAATCGGAGAACTTCCAGGTCACGGTGCCACCGGCGGTGATGGTGACCGACGAGGGGGAGAATGCCATGTTGTCGACCCGGACCGTCACCGCCGACTGCGGGGCGTCCGTCGTGGGAGCCGACGAGCCGGACGCGGTGGATGCCGTGGCAGGATTCGGCGTCTTCTCCGAGTCACCCGAACCGCACCCGGCCAGCAGCACGCCCGCCGCGGCGAGCATGGTGACCAGGACGCGCGCGGAGGTAGCAGTCGACATGCGGGACAGCGTAGTAGCCGCGGTCGGCGGGCGTACTCTGCACTCGTTGCGGATTACCGAGTCGGCCCGCACGATGCCGCGGGCAGGTAGGAGGCGAGCATGACCGCACCGACGGTCCGCGGGTACTTCACCGCCGATGAAGTGCGGGCGGCGGAGGCGGAGCTGTTCAAGCGCGTCGCCGACGGGGTGCCGATGCGGCGGGCGGCCCACGGTCTGGCCGAGGTCGTCGCCGCCGAGCTGCGCGAGCGAACCGGAGGCGTCGCCGGGCGTGCGGTGACGCTGCTGGTGGGATCCGGCGACAACGGCGGTGACGCGCTGTGGGCCGGATCGATGCTGCGCCGTCGCGGTGTCGCGGTGTCGGCGGTGCTGCTCTCGCCGGAACGAGCACACGCGAAAGGCCTTGCCGCCCTGCGCCGTACCGGTGGCCAGATCCGCACCGATCTGGGCGAGCCGGATCTGGTGGTCGACGGTATCGTCGGCATCTCGGGACGGGGTGCGCTGCGTCCACAGGCGGCCGAACTGGTTGCGGCGGTGGAGGTTCCGATCATTGCCGCGGACCTGCCGAGCGGCGTCGACCCGAATACCGGCGCCGTCGACGGTCCGGCGGTGCGCGCCGACGTGACGGTGGCGTTCGGCGCATACAAACCGGTGCATGCGCTGGCTGCTCCGCGGTGTGGCCGAATCGAACTGGTGCCGATCGGCCTGACCCTGCCGGAACCGAATCTGGCTGCGCTGGAACCGGTCTCGATCGGCGCGGCATGGCCGGTACCCGACGCACTGGACGACAAGTACAGCCAGGGTGTGGTCGGAATCTGCGCGGGCAGTGCGCGATACCCGGGCGCGGCGGTGCTGTCCACCGGCGGCGCGGTGGCCGCGACCTCCGGGATGGTCCGATACGCCGGGACCGGAGCCGCGGAGGTGCTCGCCCACTTCCCGGAGGTCATTGCGGCGCAATCGGTTTCGGAGACCGGGCGGGTGCAGGCATGGGTGTTCGGCCCCGGCGCGGGCACCGACGACGCCGCGCGCCAACGGTTCTCGGAGATCCTCGCGACCGACCTGCCGGTGGTCGTGGACGCCGACGGACTCACCATGCTGGCCGACGACCCGTCTCCGGTCACCGGTCGGCGCGCACCCGTGGTGCTCACCCCGCACGCGGGAGAATTCACCCGGCTCACCGGTCGTGAGCCTGGCCCGGACCGCGTGGCGGCGGTCCGCCAACTCGCCGAGCAATGGCAGGTCACCGTGCTGCTCAAGGGCCGTGCCACGCTCGTCGCGAGCCCCGGAGGCCCGGTCTACGTCAACGAGGCAGGTGGATCCTGGGCGGCCACAGCGGGTTCCGGGGACGTGCTCTCCGGCATCCTCGGCGCACTCCTGGCCACGGGCCGCGACCCATCCTGGGCCGCGTCCGCCGCCGCCCGCGCCCACTCCCTCGCCGCCAACCTCGCGGCCCACGCCCACGGCCCCGCCCCCGCCCCGATCTCCGCCTCCCCCCTCCTCGACCACATTCGCCCAGCCATCCAAACCCTCCGGGCCATGGCCCACCCCACCTGACCAGCCCAGCTCGCCCTTACGAGCCCGCCGAGCCGCCGCGCATTGCCGAGCGGGTGATGCGTCGGCCCGAGTGGTGCCGTGCATGCTTGAGCGGACGCGGCTTGTGGACCCGAGCGACGTGCGTTGCCGAGCGGATTTGTGAGGCGGGGTCAGGTGGTTAGTTGCCTTGGGCGCTTGCGGCGATCGGCTGCCACTTGCGCCATTCGGAGAGGCGGGATTCGTAGTCGGCGGTGGCGATGGTGAGGGGGGCCTCGCCGAGGAAGAGGCGTAGTGGGGGCTGGTCGGCGTCTACGACGGCGAGGATCGCGGGGCGGGTGGCGGTCGGCTCGCCGCCGTGCTGGCCCGCGCGGGCGCGGTTGCGGGCGTCTCGGATCTCGTCGTAGGCGGGGTTCGGTGTGCTGTGCTGGGCGGATGGCCCGGACCAGTCGGTGTCGAATCCGCCTGGCTCGATCAAGGTTACGTGGATGCCGAACGGGGCGACCTCTCGCGCGAGCGCTTGGGAGAAGCCCTCCAGTGCCCACTTCGATGCGTGGTAGGCGCCGAGATTCGGGAACGCGCTGATGCCGCCGATGCTGGACACTTGGATGATGTGGCCGCTGCCTTGGGCGCGCAGGATGGGGAGGGCGGCTTGTGTTACCCAGAGGGCGCCGAAGACGTTGGTTTCCAGTTGGGCGCGGACCTCGGGTTCGGTGAGTTCCTCGATCATTCCGAAGTGTCCGTAGCCTGCGTTGTTCACTACGACGTCCAGGTGGCCGAAGTGGTGGGCGGCTTGTTCTACGGTGGCGAAATCTGCGGAGCGGTTGGTTACGTCCAGTTGTAGGGGGAGGAAGGTGTCTGGGTATTTTGTGGTGATTTCGTGGAGGGTTTTGAGGTTTCGGGCGGTGCCGGCTACTTGGTCGCCTCGGGATAGGGCGGCTAGGGTCCATTCTCGGCCGAAGCCGCGGGATGCGCCGGTTATGAACCAGGCTTTGGGCATGGGGGGCTCCTGGGGGTAGTTGCGTTGGGTGGGGAACGCTGCTGTGTTTTTTGGCCTCCGCTTCGCTGCGGCGTGTTTTCGGCGCCCTTGGTCTCGGTTTTCGGGTGCCGCTGCTGGCTCCTTCGTCGCTTTGCAGCGGCACCCGAAAACCGAGACGCGCCGAAAACTTACGGGGTTGGCGTGCTACAGGGGAGGTTTTTGGCGGAGGGGGTTGCGTGGGGTGAGGAGGTTTCGGCGGAGGGGGGTGTGTGGACTGGGAGGTTTCGGTGGAGGGGGCGCGGGGGTGGGTGGTAGCTGTCAGTTGGTGGTTGTTGTTTGCGAGTACAACGCTAGTGAGTTGGAGTGGGCTCTAAGCAAGGGGGATTTCTGGTGGGGAAGCCTGTGCTGCTCGGGTGAGGGGTAGTGGCAGGATCGGTGGCTGTGAGTAGTGCTGAGCCGCAGGTGGAGACTGTCGTTGATTTGGGCGCCATCTCGCATAACGTGCGGGTGCTGGCGGAGCATGCGGGGGGTGCTGCCGTGATGGTTGTGGTCAAGGCCGATGGGTATAACCATGGGGCTGTGGCGGTGGCGCGGGCGGCGCTGGCGGCGGGGGCTGCCGAACTTGGTGTTACTACCGTCGCTGAGGGGTTGCGGCTGCGTGCTGCGGGTATTGGTGCGCCGATTCTGAGTTGGCTCAATACTTCCGATGCCGACTACGCTGCGGCGGTTGCCGCCGATATCGAGATCGGGGTGTCTTCTGTGGCGCATCTGCGGGCGGTCGAGCGGGCCGCGCGGGCTACGGGGATTACCGCGACTGTGACTCTGAAGGTTGATACCGGGTTGAATCGCAACGGGGTGTCCAGTGTCGAGTATCCGCAGGTGCTCGGGCTGCTGCGGCGGCTTGTCGAGGAGGGGGTGGTGCGGTTTCGGGCGTTGTTCTCCCATCTCGCTCGGGCCGACGAACCGCAGCATCCGGCGATCGACATGCAGCGGGATCGCTTTCTGGACGCTATTGCCGTGGCGAAGGAGTACGGGCTCGAGCCCGAATTGGTGCATCTGGCCAATTCGGCGGCCACGCTGACGCGGCCCGACCTGGCGTTCGACATGGTGCGGCCGGGTATCGCCGCCTATGGGCTGTCGCCGGTTCCGGAGATCTCCGACTTCGGGCTGCGACCGGCCATGACGTTCCAGGCTCGGGTGGCGCTCGTCAAGCAGGTCGCCGAGGGGGAGGGCGTCTCCTACGGTCACGAATGGGTCGCGCCGCGCGCTACGACGGTTGCGCTGGTTCCGGCGGGTTATGCCGACGGCGTGTTCCGGCCGCTGGGCGGGCGCATCGCGGTCCGCATCGGCGAATGGCACTACCCCAATGTCGGACGGGTGTGCATGGACCAGCTGGTGGTCGACCTCGGTGACAACACCGCCAACGTCCGCGAGGGCGATACTGCCGTGCTGTTCGGCCCGGGGCAGCCCCATCCGCAACACTGGGCCGACCTGCTCGGCACCATCCATTACGAGATCGTCTGTTCCCCCCGGGGCAGGGTCGTGCGACGCTATGTGGGCGATATCGCGCAACAAGGGGGTGGCTTATGAAACCCGAACGGCCGCACGGTTTTCGGGTGACGGCGTGGCGCGGCGGCGTGGCGACCGCGGGAGCGATGGGCGCTCTGGCGGGGGCACACGCGCTGCGCCGCATGGGATCCTCGGTGCGCTGGCCCGCCCACCGCGACGAACTGCGCGACGAGGATTTCACGCTGCTGGAGCGCGATCGCGCCGCCACGGTGCGCACCGAGGACGGCGTGGAGCTGGCCGTGCGCGAGTGCGGTCCCGAGAAGGCCCCGGCCACAGTCGTTTTCGTGCACGGCTTCTGCAACAGCATGGAGTCGTTCCACTTTCAGCGCCGCGACCTCGAAAAGCTCTGGGGCGCCGCGGTCCGGCTGGTGTTCTTCGATCTGCGCGGGCACGGCCGCTCCGGCGCGCCGGACGACCCCAGCTGCATCGTGCCGCAATTGGGGCGCGACCTGGCCGCGGTGCTCGAGCAGCGCGCGCCGAAGGGGCCGCTGCTGCTGGTCGGGCATTCCATGGGCGGCATGGCGATTCTGGCGGCGGCGGCACAGTTCCCGCGGTTGTTTCAGCGGCGGGTGCGGGCGGTGGCGCTGCTGTCGACGACGGCCGCCGAGGTCACCTCCACCGGCGTCGCGCAGCTGCTGCGCACGCCCGCGATCGACGGGTTCCGGGTGGCGGCCCGCGCCGCGCCGGCCTTGGTGCAGGCGGGTCGCGTCACCGCGCGCGGTGTGATCACGCCGATCCTGCACGTGAGTTCGTTCCACGGCGACGTGAGCCCGACTCTGTCCCGGTTCACCACCTCGATGATCGACCGCACCCCCGTCGACACGATCGTGAAATTCCTGAAAGCGCTGGAGCTGCACGACGAATCGGCCGCACTGCCGACCCTGGCCCCGCGCCCCGCGCTGGTCCTCGGCGGCGTGCACGATCGGGTGATCCCGTTCCGCAACTCGCGGGCGCTGGCCGCGCGGCTGCCCGACGCCGACCTGATCCGCGTCACCGACGCCGCCCACATGGTGCACCTGCAATACCCTGACCTGGTCAACGCCGCGCTGGATCGTCTGCTGCGGCGCAGCGGGCTGCTCGGCAACCGTCGCGCCGGTCGCGAGGCCGCCCGTGGCTGACCAACGGATTCTGCCGACCGTCGAGGACACCGAGGCTCTAGGCCGCGAGTTGGCGGCCACCCTGCGCGCCGGCGATCTGGTGGTGCTGGACGGCCCGCTGGGCGCCGGCAAGACCGCGCTCACCCGCGGCATCGCGGCCGGGCTCGGTGTCGAGGGCCGGGTCAGCTCACCGACTTTCATCATCGCTCGCCAGCACCGGGCAGGACCCCGCCCGGACGCGATCGCCCTCGTGCACGTCGACGCGTACCGCCTCGGCGGCGACCTGGACGAACTGGACGCCCTCGACCTCGACACCGACCTGGACGACGCCGTGGTGGTGGTCGAATGGGGCCTCGGCGTGGTCGAACACCTCTCCGACCGCCACCTCCGAGTCCTCCTGCGCCGCGAACCCGAATCCGATATCCGCACGGCCACATGGGAATGGGTGAGCCCGTCCTGAACCCGCCGGGCCCGCCGCCTCGCGCCGGTCTCGGCGACGCGGGCCACGGGTGCCGTTGTGAAGGTGACCAACCGGTATCGTTGGCCCAATCATGCTTGTACTCGCTGTCGACACCGCGACACCTGCCGTTACAGCAGGACTGGTGGAGCTGGAGCGGGCCGCCTCGGAGCAGGATCGGCAGCCCGCCGATCAGGAGGCAGCGCCGCGGATCCACACCCTCGCCACCCGCGTGACCGTGGACGCGCGCGCCCACAACGAGGTGCTGACGCCGCAGATCCTCGAATGCCTGGACGCGGCGGGTCGTTCGCGCACCGACCTCGAGGCGGTCGTCGTCGGCATCGGCCCGGGCCCGTTCACCGGATTGCGGGTCGGGATGGCGACCGCCGCCGCGTTCGGCGACGCCCTCGGCCTGCCGGTGTACGGCGTGTGCAGCCTGGACGCGATCGCCGCCGAGGCGTGGCAGGAGATCACCGACGCCGACTCCGAGCTGCTGGTGGTGACCGACGCCCGTCGCCGTGAGGTCTACTGGGCGCGCTATCGCATCCGCCCGGCAGCCGAGTTGGCCGGGCCTGCCGCCATCGGATCCGATGCGCGTGCCATAAGCCGGGTCGCCGGTCCGGGCGTGACCAAGCCGGCCGATCTCGACACGCGCGATTCGACCGTGATCGCCGGATCCGCCTCGCACGTCGACTTCTTCGACCTGCCGGTGCTGCCGGTGGAGACGCCGTCACCGGCCGGGCTGGTGCGCTGCGCCGCCACCGAGATACTGGCCCGCGCGACCGCCGAACCGCTGGTGCCGCTGTATCTGCGCCGCCCCGACGCCGTCGAACGCAGCTATCAGGCGGCGTCATGACCACGGCGGATCGACCGGCTGTCACCGTCGAACCGATGGGCCCGGCCGACATCGCGCGCTGCGCGGAACTCGAGACGCTGCTGTTCCCCGAGGACGATCCGTGGCCCGAGGTGGCCTTCCAGTCGGAGCTGGCCGGCGCGCACAACCGCTACCTGGTGGCCCGCGACGAGAGCGGCCGCATGGTCGGCTACGCGGGCATCGCGCTGCTGGGCACCCTGGAACATCCGGAGGCGGAGGTGCACACCATCGGCGTCGATCCGGGGGTGCACCGCGCCGGAATAGGCACCGTGCTGTTGCGGGCGCTACTCGTGGAGGCCGGAAGACGCGGCGGCCCGGTCTTTCTCGAGGTCCGCACCGACAACGCGCCCGCGATCGCGCTCTACGAGAAGCATGGCTTCCACATCATCGGCCTGCGCAAGAACTACTACCAGCCCAGCGGCGCCGACGCGTTCACCATGCGCCGCCCGGCGATGACGGGCTTCCCGCAACCGGATTCCGTGCACAACTCAGAGGTCCTGTCATGATCGTCATGGGCATCGAAAGCTCGTGTGACGAAACCGGAGTCGGCATCGTCCGCTGGCATCCCAGAGCGACCGAGGAGGGGAAGGGCAGCTGTGAGCTGCTGGCCGACGAGGTGGCCTCCAGCGTCGACCAGCACGCCCGCTTCGGCGGCGTGGTGCCGGAGATCGCCTCCCGGGCACATCTCGAGGCGATCGTGCCCGCGATGCGGCGGGCGCTGTCCGCCGCGGGCGTCACCAGACCCGACGCGCTGGCGGTGACCATCGGTCCCGGTCTGGCCGGTGCGCTGCTGGTCGGGGTGGCCGCGGCGAAAGCCTATGCGGCGGCGTGGGATATCCCGCTGTACGCGCTGAACCACCTCGGCGGCCACGTCGCCGTGGACACCCTCGAGCACGGCCCGATGCCGCCGTGCGTGGCGCTGCTGGTGTCCGGCGGGCACACCCATCTGCTGCAGGTGACCGATCTTGCCGAGCCGATCGTCGAGCTCGGCAGCACCGTCGACGACGCCGCGGGGGAGGCGTTCGACAAGGTGGCGCGGCTGCTCGGGCTCGGCTTCCCCGGCGGCCCGGCGCTGGATGCGGCTGCGGCGCAGGGTGATCCGACCGCCATCATGTTCCCGCGCGGCATGACCGGTCCCCGCGATCCGCGCTACGACTTCTCCTTCTCCGGATTGAAGACCGCCGTCGCCCGCTACGTCGAGGCCGCGCAGCGGACCGGTGCCGAACTGCCCATCGCCGATATCGCGGCCTCGTTCCAGGAATCGGTCGCGGATGTGCTCACCGCCAAGGCAATCCGCGCCGCCCGGGACGTCGGCGTCGACACGCTGGTACTCGGCGGCGGCGCCACCGCGAACTCACGCATCCGGTCCATGGCCGAGGAACGTTGCGCCGCGGCCGGTCTCACCCTGCGCGTACCCAAACCCCGCCTGTGCACCGACAACGGCGTCATGATCGCGACACTGGGCGCTCACGTCATCGCGGGCGGCGCCAAACCATCCCCCCTCACCGTGGCCACCGACCCCGGCCTCCCCGTCTCCACCAGCCAGCTGCGCTGAACCCCGAAAAGATTGCTGCGGCAACCTCTCTGGATCAGTCGGTCGGCTGGACCGCGGCGGCCCCGGCGGAACCGGAGTTCGATCTCGGCAGAGCCGGTGCCCGATTGGGGCTCGTGGTCGGGGTCGTGGTTGTCGATCCCTCAGGAGACACCGTCGGGCCCGGGGACGGGGTGGTGGTGCCCAGTAACGGGCCGAGTAATCGCGGCAGGTCGGGGAGCGGGATCTGCGGCAGGTTCGGGTCCGGCCGCAGTGGCGGCGCGGTGGTGACCGGGGTGCGATTCACCGTGGTGGTGGTCGGCTGTGTGCCGGTGGAGGCGGGCGGCGGCACGGGCACACTGGTGGCGGCCGGTTCCCGGCCGGGCTGGGACTGGCCCGCCGGTGCGGTCGACGAGCCCGTCGGCGTGGGCGGCGATGTCGGCGCCGGGGTCAGCTGCGCGGTATTGCTGGTGCCGACCGGACTGACATCGTGGCGATCGGCGGACGGGACCAGTTCCTTGACGCCGTAGCCGACGACCAGGCCCACCACGACGACCGCACCGGCGAGGGTGCCGACCAGCTTGGTGAAGGTACCGGCCGACGCGTCGCTGCCGAGGCTGATCACCGGGAACGTCGACGGTTGCGCCGAATCCGCCACCAGCGCGGCGCCTTTCGCGGTAGCGGCCTCCGGCTCCGGGACGGTGAGCACCGGGACGTCGATCAATTCGTTCAGGCCGGCGACGACGGTGGGGATGTTGGCGCCGCCGCCGATCACGGCGATCGCCGCGGGCGGCTTGGGCGAGCGGGCGAACACCCCGGACGCGTACACCGCGGCCTCGCGGACCAGACCGGCGATCAGCTCCTCGAAATCGGCGCGCGTCAGTTTCAGCGGCTGACCGGCGACGTGGTCGATGGTCACCGCCGGGGCGATGGACAGATGCTCCTTGGCCGCGCGGCTGCGGTTGATCAGCATGCTGCGGTTGGGGCGGGTGCCACGGCGGGCGAAGTGGCAATCCAGCAGGTGGTGGTAGATGAGCTCGTCGACCGCGGCGCCGCTGATGGCGGCGGTGCGCTCGGAGCGCAGCGTGGTGTCGTCGGCCAGATCGGCGACGGTGACGGTCATGCCGGAGGCGCCCAGGTCGATGATCGCGACCGTCTCGTACCTGTCGAGCAGGCCGGTGTGGCGCAGATAGGTGAGGGCGGCGGTGCTCTCGGGGATGAGCTGCACGTCGCGGCGCTGACGGCCGATGGCCGACCGGATGGCAACGGCCTGTTCCCGATCGCGGTAGGCGACGGCGATCGCGCCCGGTGGTCCGGCGGCGGCCTCGGGATGCAGCGCCGGGAGGCCGGCGGTGTGCGCGCCCACGGGGTGCACGACGTCGCGGGCCGGCATCTGGGTGGTCATCAGTTCGATCGACGACGCCACCAGATCACCGAGGTCCGAATGTGCGGCGTCCGCAGACACGACTCGATAGTCGAAACTCTGGGCACCGTTGGGGGCGGTGGCGACCAGCGCCGAGCACACCACTTCGTTCCCGGCGGAGATGCCGAGGGATGTTCGCATGTTCACCTCCCTTCGAGCGGATGGTCACGGTGTCGCCGACCATCTCGAACGGGCAGCGCGGGCGTCCGCATGGATGGCGGACGGCCCGAGCGGCGGATCCAGCCGGGCCCTCGTCCGTTCGGGTGTCGGGACCAGCCACCGATCACTTGCGGTCTAGCTCTCGTCTCAGGCGTGCGCGATGGTTCGCGCGGGGGTGGGGTGGGGTGAAGCAGTTGTGTTGTCGTGCTCGGCGGTTCGCATGACTGGACGTCAACCAGCGCGAGCGCGCGGCGGACGCAACATCACGGAGCCGTCGTCCATAGTGTCACAATCCGTTATTGGAACGTTACAGATTTTGACGATGGATTGCCACGTCCTACGGCGTGTTGGGAGTTGATCTGGAAATTGGCTCCCGCCGGGTGCGAATAGCACCGCCCGCTCTTGAGCGCTGGCACTCGCATGTATAGAGTGCTAGGTGGCACTGCGGATGTTGCTCAGGTGCCGCTTGACTACTGAGCAGGGGTCCCGGCACCCGCGACGACGGGGCTATGCACAGGGTCAACACCGTGACCATAACCGTGCGCCCGGGGAACCGCCCCGGACGCGACGAATCCCCTGAAAGTGGAGGGCTCAACGTGGCGAGCGTGAACATCAAGCCGCTCGAGGACAAGATCCTCGTCCAGGCCAACGAGGCCGAGACGACGACCGCCTCCGGCCTGGTCATCCCCGACACGGCGAAGGAGAAGCCCCAGGAGGGCACCGTCGTCGCCGTCGGCCCCGGCCGGTGGGACGAGGACGGCGAGAAGCGCATTCCGCTGGACGTCAAGGAAGGCGACGTCGTCATCTACTCGAAGTACGGCGGCACCGAGATCAAGTACAACAACGAGGAGTACTTGATCCTCTCGGCGCGCGACCTGCTGGCCGTCGTCGACAAGTGACCCGGTAACGACGCTGCCCCGGTGCCCGCACACGTGGGGCCGGGGCAGTTGTCGTTCGTCCCCTTCCATCAGCAAGGACTGATTTCACCATGGCAAAGCAGATCGAGTTCGACGAGAAGGCTCGTCGGGCTATGGAGCGCGGCGTCGACAAGCTCGCCGACGCCGTGAAGGTCACGCTGGGCCCCCGTGGTCGGCATGTGGTGCTGGCCAAGGCGTTCGGCGGCCCGACGGTCACCAACGACGGCGTCACCATCGCCCGTGACATCGACCTCGAGGACCCCTTCGAGAACCTGGGCGCGCAGCTGGTCAAGAGCGTCGCGACCAAGACCAACGACGTGGCCGGCGACGGCACCACCACGGCCACCGTGCTGGCGCAGGCGCTGATCCGCGGCGGCCTGAAGAACATCGCCGCCGGCGCCAACCCGATCGGGCTCGGCGCGGGTATGAGCAAGGCCGCCGACGCGGTCTCCGAGGCGCTGCTGGCCGCCGCGAAGCCGGTCTCCGGCGAGCAGGCCATCGCGCAGGTCGCCACCGTCTCCTCGCGCGACGAGGAGATCGGCGAGATGGTCGGCAAGGCCCTGACCACCGTCGGCAAGGACGGCGTGGTCACCGTGGAGGAATCCTCCACCGTGAGCACCGAACTCGTGGTCACCGAGGGCGTGCAGTTCGACAAGGGCTACCTGTCGGGCTACTTCGTCACCGACCACGACAAGCAGGAGGCCGTGTTCGAGGACGCGCAGATCCTGTTGCACCGGGAGAAGATCTCCTCGCTGCCCGACTTCCTGCCGCTGCTGGAGAAGATCGCCGAATCCGGCAAGCCGGTCGTCATCATCGCCGAGGACGTCGAGGGCGAGGCGCTGTCCACCCTGGTCGTCAACGCCATTCGCAAGACGCTCAAGGTCGTCGCGGTCAAGGCGCCGTTCTTCGGTGACCGTCGCAAGGCGTTCCTGGACGACCTGGCCGTCGTCACCGGCGGCACCGTGATCAACCCGGACCTGGGCATCAACCTGCGCGAGGCGGGCCTGGACCTGCTCGGCCAGGCGCGGCGCGTGGTGGTCAGCAAGGACGAGACCACCATCGTCGACGGTGCCGGCACCCAGGACGCCATCGATGCGCGCGTGGCCCAGCTGCGCGCCGAGATCGAGGCCACCGATTCCGACTGGGACCGCGAGAAGCTCGAGGAGCGGCTGGCCAAGCTGTCGGGCGGCGTCGCGGTGATCCGCGTCGGTGCGGCCACCGAGACCGCGCTCAAGGAGCGCAAGTACCGCGTCGAGGACGCCGTGAACGCGGCCAAGGCCGCGATCGAGGAGGGCATCGTGCCCGGCGGCGGCACCGCGCTGGTGCAGGCGGCGGCGAAGCTGGTGGAGCTGCGCGATTCGCTGAGTGGTGATCAGGCGATCGGTGTGGATGTGGTGCGGCAGGCGTTGCGGGCGCCGTTGTACTGGATTGCCAGCAATGCCGGGATCGATGGTGCTGTGGTGGTCAGCAAGGTTTCCGAGGGTAAGGAGGGGTTCAATGCGGCCACTCTTACCTATGGGGATCTGGTGACCGATGGTGTGGTGGATCCGGTGAAGGTGACTCGGTCTGCCGTCTTGAACGCGGTTTCGGTGGCTCGGATGGTGCTTACCACCGAGAGCGCGATCGTTGAGAAGCCGGTTGAGGACGAGGGCGACGACCACCACGGGCACTCGCACTGAGATATTGGCGCCGCCTTCGGCGTCGCGTGTTCGCGGCCCTGATGGCTCGCGTTTCGGCGGTCGAGACTCGCGCTTCGCGCATGCGCTTCGACCGCCGAAACGCGAGCCGGCCGCGAACGGTCGCTCGTAAGACTCGCTCCGTGCGGGGGACGGGGTGGGACGTGCGGGTTCGGGGTGGGGGTGATCAAGTAGCGGGCCGTTCGCATCCTTTGGGATGGGAACGGCCCGCTGTTGTTTGTAACCGGGGTGCCTGGGTCAGCGTGGGGGGTGGTGCGGGGTGGCTGCCGCGGGGGTCTGGTCGGCGGCTATGGCCGCGAGCAGGCGGGTGCGGAGGGTGGCGGGAGGCGGGGTGGCCGACGCCGAGGCGAACACGGTGAGAGCTTCTCTGGTCTGTTGCACTTCGCTGTCGAAGTCCGCGCGCAGCGCCGCGTCGCCCGAATCGAGCACATCGTGCACGGCGCGCCGGTCCTCGTCGCCGATCGATCCGAGCGCGACCGCATGCGCGAGATCGATCTGGCTTTCGTTCATCTCACGTCACTCCCAAACTCTTCTTCAATCGTGTCAATCCATCGCGGATGCGGGACTTCACGGTCGGTAAACCGACGCCGAGGTACTCCGCTACTTCCGCATACGTCCGCCCGCCGAAGTAGGCCAGCGAGATGGCTTCCCGCTGTGTCTCCGTCAGGGTGGACAGGCTTTCCAACACCGCCTGCTGATCGAGCCTTCGTCCTACTTCTTCGGTGACCTCGTCGAATTCGTTACCGAGAGAGCTTGCGCCGTAGGCGACTTCGCGCTGGGCGTGGGCCTGCTCGGCGCGGACGCGATCGACCGCCCGGCGGTGGGCGAGCGTCATCAGCCAGGTGACCGCGGATCCCCTGGACGAGTCGAAGTTGGCTGCGGTGCGCCAGATCTGGAGGTAGACCTCCTGCGTGGTCTCCTCCGCGTAGCCGGGGTCGTGTAGGACGCGCAGGACCAGGCCGAACACCCGGGCGCACGTTCGGTCGTACAGCTCGGCGAAGGCCTCCTGGTCGGATCGGCCGCAGCGTTCGAGAAGCGCGGCTAGTTCGAGGCTTTCGGCTGCGCGCGCCGTCACCGCAGAGTCTCCGCGGGGTGTTTCCACCCGCTCGTCCCGGATAGCTTGTTGGAACGAGTCGCCCTCTGCGGCCGGCGGCCGCGTTGTCACAACGCTCCATTCTGTGTCATCGGCCACTACCGTAGCGTGCCGCTATGACCTCCTCTCGGGTGGGGGTATCGGCAAACTGACTGCGGCTCAGCGGTTTTCGGACATTGCCCGACACGCCGAGGCAGTCTTCGGTAAGACACGCCGGAAATTGTGTGGATCGCTGTGTTCGATTCGGACGTACCCGGCATCGCGGCGACAAGGCGGGCGGCGACAGGGGTGGGCAAGGCTTCTGGCCATCTCGCGGCAGGCGGTCGGCGGTGACCGAAGGAGCCTGCGCGCCTGTGTCGGCGTCACCGGCCGGTAGCGCAATGGCCGGGCGTTTGCCAGGCATTCGGCGCGCCGAGCGTTCCGGATGGGAGAAAGTTCGAGGGCGCGAGAATCAGACCGTCACGCGGCGGCGGTTGCGCCGCGCGTGCATCTCGCGCTCGGTCTCCGACATCCCGCCCCAGATGCCGTACGGCTCGCTGACCTTCAGCGCGTGGCTGCGGCACTGCATGAGCACCGGGCAGGTGCGGCAGATCTCCTTGGCGCGCAGCTCACGCTGCGCGCGGGCGCGGCCGCGCTCGCCGTCGGGATGGAAGAACACGGAGGAGTCCACACCGCGGCAGGAACCGCGCATCTGCCAATCCCAGATGTCGGCATTGGGCCCGGGGAGGTGGGTGGGCATGGGCATCGTGAACTCCTAGTGGTGCGAGCTCGTCGGCGTTGTCGAGCGGTGCTTGTCAGCAGCGGTCTGTCCGAACCTCGAGGCGCGGTCGGATGAGACCTCGCCGAGATCGGGCTCGGACCGTGTCGCCGGAGTTCCGGCGATCGCAGTTCGTGGTCGCCGCAATTTCACACGGCGCCGACGACGGCGATGTCGTACGTTAGGACGCATAGCGAAATCCAGTCAATAGTTTCTCTGGCGACGATTTCAAAGGGAGCGGTTCCGAGATTTAACCTTCCTGCTATTTACATCCGGGCCACCGATAGCGATACTGATCGGTTGGCCAGTTCAGGGCCTGTCCGTTGCTGTCTTGTGATAGGCCATAAACGGCCAGGTCATGGCCCTTTTCATCGAAAGAAAGACACGGTTGTTCCATCGCCGGCGTAGCTTGTGGTATGTGGCGGACGCCACCGATCGGGCGAATGTGGGCGATGGTCAGATGGCCGCTCCGAGGCGCGCAGGTTAATTATCCGAAAAGCATACAAATTCCTAACATACGTGCTGGGCGATTGCCCGTCGTTGTTTTACGAGATCGAAACATCTGCGGCGCTTTCCTCTTGCTGAATGGTTGCTCGCCGTTCGAAACGGGTTCGCGCGGGGGCGTGCGGGTCGCCGGATAAGGTGCGGCGGTGAATCACTTCTCCGCGCTGCCCGACCCGCTCGCGAACCCGCGGCACGCGATATTCGTCGAGGCCGCGTTCGGCGCCCGTCCGGGCATCCCCGCGGCCGAATTGCCCGCCGCCGCCGACGCCGTCGAATCCTGGCTCCGCGCGGTCGTTCTGGGTGGCCAGGGCCGCTATGCCGCCGCCCGGGCCGAACTGCACCGCGCCTACCGCGGCGGCGCCGACCCGGCGCTGCGCTCGCTGATCACCAGCACCCGCGCCTCGCTGCTGCGGCAACTCGGCCGGCACGCGCGCGCCGCCGTACTCGACGGCCGGGCGCTCGCACTGGTGCTCCCCGAGACGCCCGCCCCCGGCGCGGCCGGGCCGGCGGCCTGGCGCGAAGCGGTTTGCGACGCGTTGACCGGCCTGGCCGCCGATGCGTTGGGGACCGCCCGGCCGGAGCTGTCGGCGCGGCTGCTGAAACGTTGCCAGAACTTTCTCGGCGATTTTCCCGATTCCGCCGACGACGACGGGACGCGCGCTCGGCTGCGTTGGCACTGGGTGGCGGCCGAGACCGCGCTGGCCGCGCCGGACCGCGGGCTGGTTGCCGGCTCCGCGCTGCGGTACGCCGAAACCGCGCTCGCACTCGCGGAGCGTGGCCCGTCGGTGCGCCATCGCGTCAAGTCCCGTCTACTCGTCGCCGCCGCGGCGGCCGCCGCCGGCGATGTCGAACAGTCTCGGGCATCCGCCGCGCTGGTCTCCTCCCAGAGCCGGGAAAACGGTCTGCTTCCGCTCCGGTGGGCCTGCGCGATGTTGCGGGCGGGGGTCGACGAGGGCGTCGATGCGGCCCGAGCAGCGGCCGAAGCGCGCGCATGTGCGCAGGACCTGGCCGGTCATGGCGGTGTATTGCGTTCGGACGATGAGGTTCTCGGTAGTGGCTGATCCCAGGTGTTGCCCGTCACGGGTTGTGAAGCCGCTATTGTTGGAGCCGTTCCGCCGATCGGCGGAAGCACTGGTCAACAACCGACCGTGCCACTTGTAACGCCAGGAATATCTCTGACGATGACGCACACGGGCGAGGAGTTGGACGCCGCCGTCGCTGCCGCAGCGCAGGGCGATCGTTCGGCTTTAGCCCAGGTACTGGAGATCATCCGTCCACTGGTAGTTCGCTACTGCCGTGCGCGGATCGGATCCGCGGAGCGTGGGCAGCTCTCCGCGGACGACGTTGCGCAGGAGGTCTGTCTGGCCGTGATGACCGCCCTGCCGCGTTATCAGGACCAAGGGCGGCCGTTCATGGCCTTCGTGTATGGAATCGCTTCGCACAAGGTCGCCGATGCTCATCGCAACGCCGCCCGTAACAAGGCGGACGCGATGGCCGAAGTACCAGATGTCATATCCACCGACCAGGGGCCGGAGCAGCGCGCTCTCGATTCCGAAACGAGCCGGCAGATGAACAGTCTGCTGGCCACGCTTCCGGAGAAGCATCGAGAGATTCTGATCCTGCGATTGGTCATGGGTCTGTCAGCAGAAGAAACTGCTGTCGCCGTGGGCAGTACGGCGGGAGCTATACGAGTGGCCCAGCACCGGGCGCTCGCGAAACTGAAGTCACAAGTGGCGAGGGCAGGTGAAATGTATGGCTAGGGATGGCGAGCGCGGTCGGGGCGACTGGAAGGCGCGGCTTGGATCGCACAACAGCGATCCCTACGCCGAGGCATCCGGGGACAACGGCCCGGTCGACATTGCCGCGGTGCGCCGCGACGATGCCTTGATCGACGCCATCGCCGGTGACGGACCCGTGACGACCGACAGCTCCGAGGAGTATCAGCTCGCGACATTGCTCGCGAACTGGCGGGCGGAGATCGTCGAGGAGCCGTTGCCGGGCGGACCGGATCTGGATGCTGTTGTCGCGGCGGTCAATCAGGAAATCGGTGCGCGGCAGACGAGAGTTAACGTCGCGCGGCGAAGTCATTTACGGCTGGTACGTCCCCTCATGGGTGCGGCCGCCGCGGTGGCCTTGATCTTCGGCGGTATGACGGCGTTCTCTTACAGTGCGCAGCCCGGCGATCCGCTGTGGCGAGTGAAGGAAGTGGTGTTCAGCCAGCAGGCACAGACCACCATCGCCCAGCGCGCCGACAACGCGCTGAGCGAGGCGCAGACTCTGCTCGAGCAGAAGCGGCCGGAAGAGGCCAAGGCGCTGCTGGCGAGTTCCCGCAATACCGCGACCCAGGTCGACGACCAGAAGCGTCGCAACGAGCTGGAAGAACGCTGGAACCAGCTGTGGGCACAGCTGAAAATCGACGCACCGGACATCGCCGCGTCGCTGACTCCGATCAGCCCGCCGAAGTCCACGGGCCGTCCGCAGGTGCCGTCCACCGGGTCGACGATCACCCAGCAGCCGGCCGACAGCCCGAGCAAGCCCACCAGCACCTTCGATCCACGCACCCTCGGCACCGATCCCGGCGTGGACAACCCCGGCGGCCCGAGCACCAAGCCCACGCTGCCGACGACGCCGTCGCTGCCGACCGAACTGCCCACCGTGCAACCCACGGTGCCGCAGGAACCGCCGACCATCCCGCAGGAACCGCCCACCGGCGCGCCGACCACCATCGGCTCGACGGGGGCGCCCGCGTTCCCGCCGCGGCCGGGTGGGCAGACCATCGAGCCCACCGGCCGTCCCAGCGTCCCGTCGATCGGGGTGCCGACACCGGTCAAGCCCCCGGCGGGATCGTTGCCGGGCGGGTCGCTGCCGGGTGGAATCGGCGGATAGCGGGACACGGTCACAAAGCAGCACATCAACCGATCGCCGACAGGTGGTCGGCTTTGCTGTGCGCGCGGTATGTCGTGGTGACATTGTCCTGGTGACATTGCTGTGTGCGTTCCCGTCCGGTGTACGTTGCCCGGACGAAGGCACAGAGCATCGAATGTATGTCGGATGCGGCCTACCCGGCACGCATCCGATCAGCGCGAAATCAGGCGTCGAAGCCCTCGAACCCGTCGCCGTGCAGCGCCTCGTTCATCGACGCGTCGGCGTAACCGCGGCAGTAGTCCCACGTGACATAGGCCTCGGGGGTCGGGTCGTACGCGGGCTCGTGCGGGCGCACCGTGCCGTCCACCAGCAGTTGAAGCAGGTTCGCGCGCAACATGTCCCAGTCGTGATAATGATCCTGCCGGCAGTCCTCACAACTGACCACGAGCCCACGGATACCGCGGTGGGCCAGCAGCGCCTCGTAGACAGCGAGGTCGGCGAGATCTTCCTCGACCGCTAGGCGCTCGTGAGGATCCAGCGGCTCCCCCGGCTCGATGGCATCGAGCGCGGCCGACGGGTCGGAGGGGTCTCCGGCGAACGGATCCGGCGGCAGGCCAGGTGGTAGATGGTCACGCACAATCCCACGGTACGCAGAACAGGGGTACCTGCGCCAGCGCTGCGGGGAAGTTTTGCTGGGTCTGATGGCGCCGCCTGCGGCGTCGTGGGTTTTCGGCGGGTGTGGGGTTGGGTTGGGTGGGGATCGCTGCTGTGTTTTTTGGCCTCCGCTTCGCTGCGGCGGGTTTTCGGCGCCCTTGGTCTCGGTTTTCGGGTGCCGCTGCTGGCTCCTTCGTCGCTTCGCAGCGGCACCCGAAAACCGAGACGCGCCGAAAACCGTTGTGGTTGCGTGTGGGGGAGACGTTTGCAGAGGTGAGGGGGTGCGTGGTTGTGGGGAGGGCTTTCGAGGGTGTGGCGTGCGGAGAGGAAGTTCGGGGGAAGTAGGCAGGTCGGGGAGATTGTTGGGAGGTCGTCGTGGGGCGCAAAGCTCCGGAGGGCAGTAGCCGTGGGGGGAAGATATCCGGGTGATGCAGGGAAGGCGGGGGAGAGTTTCTGTGTGTGGTGGTGTGTATAGAAGATTTTCGGGAATTGGGGCGTGTGGGGGTTTTCGGCGGACGGACGTGAGGGTGTGCGGGGAGATTTCGGGGAGGTGGCGGAGTGGGCCTTGGGGAGGTGAGGTCGGGCGTGGGCGTTCGGTGAGGCCAGGTGATCGGTGTAGTGAGGTGGGCTGTGTCGGCGACTCGGTTCGTGAGTGAGCTGTGGCGGGTGGGGGTGATGTGTGGGATGTGGTGCCGGGGTGGGTTGCTCGGGGTTGTCGGCGTGTCGTGGGGGTGGGGGTGTGGCGGAGATTACTGGGACTGGTCGCTGCGGCGGTCGATTTGCGCGGTCGATACCATGGACGGAACCGGTGCCGGGTATTGATCTTCGGCTCCGGCAATCCGTCAGACGTTCGCGGTCCGGGTCGATCCCCGGATTGTTGCTTTCGAGGTCCAGGAGGGGTCGATCCGATGAGTAGTCCCGTGATGGGCGAACACGCCGTCCGCCCTCATACGGGTGGTGACGATCCGAACAAGATCGCCATGCTCGGCCTCACGTTCGACGACGTGCTGTTGCTGCCGGCCGCCTCGGATCTCATTCCCAGCTCGGTGGAGACCTCCAGCCGGCTGACCCGTGAGATCACGTTGCGCACCCCGCTGGTGAGTTCGGCGATGGACACCGTCACCGAGGCCCGCATGGCGATCGCGATGGCACGCGCCGGCGGCATGGGCGTGCTGCACCGCAACCTCGCCGCCGCCGACCAGGCAGCCGCGGTCGAGACGGTGAAGCGTTCCGAGGCGGGCATGGTCACCAACCCGGTCACCTGCCGCCCCAGCGACACCCTCGCCGAGGTCGACGCGATGTGCGCCCGGTACCGCATCTCCGGCCTGCCCGTGGTCGACGAGACCGGTGAGCTGGTGGGCATCATCACCAACCGCGACATGCGTTTCGAGGTCGACCAGGAGCGCCGCGTCGCCGAGGTGATGACCAAGGCGCCGCTGATCACCGCGCAGGAGGGCGTGACCGCCGAGGCCGCGCTGGGCCTGCTGCGCCGCCACAAGGTGGAGAAGCTCCCGATCGTCGACGGCAACGGCCGCCTGCGCGGGCTCATCACCGTCAAGGACTTCGTCAAGACCGACCAGTACCCCAACGCCACCAAGGACCGCGACGGACGGCTGCTCGTCGGCGCCGCCGTCGGTGTCGGCGAGGACTCCTGGTCGCGCGCCATGACCCTGCGCGACGCCGGCGTGGACGTGCTCATCGTCGACACCGCGCACGGCCACCAGGTGCAGGTGCTGCAGATGGTCGCGAAACTCAAGACCGAAGTGGGCGACCGCATTCAGATCGTCGGCGGCAATGTCGCGACCCGGGCGGGCGCCGCGGCGCTCATCGAAGCCGGTGTCGACGCGGTCAAGGTCGGGGTCGGGCCGGGCTCCATCTGCACCACCCGCGTCGTCGCGGGTGTCGGGGCGCCGCAGATCACCGCCATTCTCGAGGCCACCGCCGTTGCCACGCAGGCTGGTGTGCCGGTGATCGCGGACGGCGGTATCCAGTACTCCGGTGATGTCGCCAAGGCCATTGCGGCCGGGGCTTCCACTGTCATGCTCGGGTCGCTGCTGGCCGGGACCGCGGAATCGCCCGGGGAACTGATTCTCGTCAACGGCAAGCAGTTCAAGAGTTATCGGGGGATGGGGTCGTTGGGGGCCATGCAGGGGCGGGGGCAGGCTAAGTCCTACTCCAAGGATCGGTACTTCCAGGACGATGTGCTTGCCGAGGACAAGTTGGTTCCTGAGGGGATCGAGGGGCGGGTGCCGTTCCGGGGGCCGGTTAATCAGGTTATTCACCAGCTGGTCGGGGGGTTGCGGGCGGCTATGGGGTATACCGGGGCGCAGTCTATTTCGGATTTGCAGCGGGCTCAGTTTGTGCAGATTACTGCGGCTGGGTTGAAGGAGAGTCATCCGCATGACATCACGATGACTGTTGAGGCGCCTAATTACACGGGGCGTGGGTGAGGGTTGGGTTGGTCGGGAGCCGTTGCTCGCGTGTGTGTTGGTGAGGTGTTGGTGGGTGGCGTGTTGAGTTAGGTGGGGGCTGTGTTTTTGGCCTTCGCTTCGCTTCGGCGGGTTTTCGGCGCCCTTGGTCTCGGTTTTCGGGTGCCGTTGCTGGCTCCTTCGTCGCATTGCAGCGGCACCCGAAAACCGAGACGCGCCGAAAACTTACGGGGTTGGCGTGCTACAGGGGAGGTTTTTGGCGGAGGGGGTTGCGTGGGGTGGTGGGGGATGTTGTGAATGGGGTTCATGTGTTGCCGGTGGGTGTTTGTTGCGGGTGTGTGCGGATGACTTGGCGGAGGAAGGGTGTGCGCGGGGGTGACCTGGGCAGGCGGAGGACGTGTGCGGGTGACTCGGCGGACGGCGGACGTGTGCGTGTGACTTTGCGGATGGAGGGTGTGCGCGGGTGACTTGGTGGGCGGAGGGTGTGCGCGGGGTGAGCTCGGCGGGCGGAGGATATGTGCGGGTGACTTGGCGGATGGAGGGCCTGCGCGGGGTGGCTTGGTGAGGGGAGGGTGTGCGCGGGTGGCTTAGTGAGCGGGGATATGTGTGGGTGGTTTGGTGGGCGGGGGACTTGTGCTTGGGCTCGATGGGTGGGGTGGGCGAGTTGTGCGGCGGCGGAACCTTGTTCGTGAACCTTGATGGTTGTTCAGGTCGGGCTTGATGGTTGCGTTGCGGATCCACGGGGCGATGTTTTAGTGGTTCGGCATTTACCACGCATGCCCCCGAAGGCATGGCTTGCGCTGGTTGCTGGGATCATGGAACCGTCCGTGCAGGTTGAGCACAAAGGACAGGGGTGCCGACACCATCGCACCCCGCCCGGTTTTCGGCGCGGCTCGGTTTTCAGCGGCCTCCGCGCGAGCGACGAAGGAGCAAGCGGAGGCCGCTGAAAACCGAGCCACAGGGCGCCGAAAACCCGCGACGCCGCAGGCGGCGCCAAAGACACAGCAAGGAGATACACCAGTGCGCGACATGGTCGAGATCGGCATGGGCCGGACCGCCCGGCGTACCTACGAACTGGACGATGTCGACATCGTGCCCTCGCGGCGGACCCGGTCGTCCAAGCAGGTCTCGCTGGCCTGGCAGCTGGACGCCTACCGGTTCGACATCCCACTGGTGACCCACCCGACCGACGCTCTGGTATCGCCGGAGTTCGCCATCGAGCTGGGACGGCTCGGCGGGCTCGGCGTCATCAACGGTGAGGGGCTGTGGGCGCGGCATGCCGATGTCGCCGCGCGCATCGACCAGCTGCTCGAAGTGGCCGAGAAGGAAGGCACCGAGGCGGCGGTCGCGCTGCTGCAGCAGTTGCACGCCGCGCCCATGCAGGCGGACCTGCTGGCCGCGGCGGTGGCGCAGGTGCGGGCCGCGGGCGTGACGGTGGCGGTGCGGGTGAGTCCGCAGAATGCCCGGCAGCTCACCCCGGCGCTGGTGCAGGCGGGGGTGGACCTGCTGGTTGTGCACGGCACCATCATCTCTGCCGAACACGTCGGTGACGGTGAGCCGCTGAACCTGAAGACCTTCATCGCCGACCTCGATGTGCCCGTGGTGGCCGGTGGGGTCAGCGACCACCGCACCGCGCTGCATCTGATGCGTACCGGTGCGGCGGGTGTGATCGTCGGTTACGGCTCCACGCCGGGCGCCACCACCACCGGTGAGGTGCTCGGGATCGGGGTGCCGCTGGCGACCGCCATTGCCGATGCCGCCGCCGCGCGACGTGACTACCTCGACGAGACCGGTGGCCGATACGTGCACGTCATCGCCGACGGCGACATCGTGTCGTCGGGGCATCTGGCCAAGGCCATCGCCTGCGGCGCCGACGCCGCCATGCTCGGGGTGCCGCTGGCGCTGGCGCAGGAGGCGCCGGGGCGTGGGTGGTTCTGGCCGTCGGCCGCCGCGCATCCCTCGGTGCCGCGCGGGGCGCTGTTGAAGTTCGCCGAGGAGGACGAGCGGCCTACGTTGCAGCAGGTGTTGTACGGGCCGTCCAGCGATCCCTGGGGTTCGGTGAATCTTGTTGGGGGACTGCGCCGTTCGATGGCCAAGGCCGGGTACTGCGAACTCAAGGAGTTTCAGCGGGTGGGGCTCACGGTCCGGGCCTGAGATCGGGCTCTGGCTCTATGCTCGCCCGGGTCAACCGGCGCGGACGACCGTGCGGCGGAGGAACTCGCGGATAGCGGTGTTCACCTGCGCGGGGTGTGTCATGTTCACCGCTTGGTGCGCGCCCTCGATCTCCAAGTAGCGTGAATTCACCAGGGCGCGAGCCATTTCCGCGGCATGCGCGGTGGGTATGCCGGCCCGGGTCGGATGAATCACCAATGCGGGACAGGTGATTTCGGGAAGTCGGTCGATGATCGAGTCGCGGCCGAGCAGGCAGCCTGCCGCTACCTCGGTGGCGTGCGGGTCGCGGTTCAGCCAGCGCTTGGTCCATACCGCGCGGTACCACGGGTCGTCGCCGATGAGCCACTGCGCGAGATGGTCGGCCAGGGCCCGCCGCACGCCGGGCTCGTGCCAGCGGTCGAGGAATCTGCGAGACGTCTCCAGCTCCCGCGGGGTCGGGCTGTGCGCCTCGGTGGCGATCAGGATCAGCGCTGCCACCCGCTCGGGCGCCAGCAGGGCGGTGCGCATCGCACTGAACCCGCCCTGCGAGGTGCCGCCGACGACGGCGCGTTCGACGCCGAGCTGGTCCAGCACCGTCAGGGCGTCGCGGGCGGCGGTCCAGTACGTGTAGGGCAAACCCTTGTCGCGGGTGCGGCCGTGCCCGCGGGCATCCCAGGCGACGATGCGGAACTCCGGAGCCAGCGCGGCGACCTGTGACGCGAACATCGTTCGGTCCATGAAGAATTCGTGCCCGAGGAGCACAACCGGGCCGTGGCCGCCACTGTCCTCGTAATGGATCTCGGCATCGATCGCACGGGCGAATGGCACGAGCACGAGGATAGCTGGCCGGGCCTCGTCGTACGTCCGGGTTGCGTGACAGTTCCACGGCGCTCGGTGATCTTTACCGTCGGCCGAGGTGCTGCCGGTTCGCCGAGCAGGGAGCTTGTGCCACACGGGGATTCGTGGCAGTGACTACCACGAGGGCGTGTCGCCGCGCGACACGGCGAGCGCGGTTCGGCGATGTCCCCAGCGGTGGGATGTTCGGGGCGCTGTTCCCGCCGGTTTGCCCGGGCACAGGACCCGATCGCGTGCTCACTAAACTGTGCGGGTGGCAGAAACCCAGCGACCAGTCCTCGTCGTCGACTTCGGGGCGCAATACGCGCAGCTGATCGCCCGGCGGGTGCGTGAATCCAGCGTCTACTCCGAGGTGGTCCCGCACACCGCGACCGTCGAGGAGATCGCCGACCGCAAACCGGCCGCCGTCATCCTCTCCGGCGGTCCGGCCAGCGTCTACGCCGAAGGCGCCCCCCAGCTGGACGCGCGGCTGTTCGACCTGGACGTGCCGGTGTTCGGCATCTGCTACGGCTTCCAGGCGATGGCGCGGGCGCTCGGCGGCACCGTCGCCCACACCGGCACCCGCGAATACGGCCGCACAGAACTGAGCATCGACGGCGGCGTCCTGCACGGCGGCCTGCCCACCGTGCAGCCGGTGTGGATGAGCCACGGCGACGCCGTTACCGACGCGCCCGAAGGATTCGAGGTCACCGGCACCACGACGGGTGCGCCCGTGGCCGCGTTCGAACACCGCGCGCGGCGGCTGGCCGGCGTGCAATACCACCCGGAGGTGCTGCATTCCCCGCACGGACAGCAGGTACTGAGCCGGTTCCTGCACGAGATGGCCGGTATCCCGAGCGCGTGGACCTCCGCCAATATCGCCGACCTCCTGATCGCGCGGGTGCGCGAGCAGATCGGCGACGGGCACGCCATCTGCGCCCTGTCGGGGGGCGTTGACTCCGCGGTCGCGGCCGCGCTCGTACAGCGCGCCATCGGGGACAAGCTGACCTGTGTGTTCGTCGACCACGGCCTGCTGCGTTCCGGTGAACGCGAACAGGTCCAGCGCGATTTCGTCGCCGCGACCGGGGCGAAGTTGATCACCGTCGACGCGGTGGACAAGTTCCTCGGCGAGCTGAAGGGCGTCACCGACCCGGAGGAGAAGCGCAAGATCATCGGGCGCGAGTTCATCCGGTCGTTCGAGGACGCGGTCGCGCAGATCGTCGAGGAGACCGGCGCGGACGAGGGCGGCGCCGCGAACGTGGAGTACCTGGTGCAGGGCACGCTCTACCCGGACGTGGTGGAATCCGGCGGTGGCACGGGTACGGCCAATATCAAGAGTCATCACAATGTCGGTGGGCTGCCCGAAGATCTGGAATTCGAGCTCGTCGAGCCGCTGCGGCTGTTGTTCAAGGACGAGGTGCGCGCCGTCGGGCGGGAACTCGGACTGCCCGAGGAAATCGTGGCGCGCCAGCCGTTCCCGGGGCCGGGACTTGCCATCCGCATTGTCGGCGAGGTGACTCGCGATCGGCTGAGCACATTGCGGCAGGCCGATGCGATCGCTCGCGAGGAGCTGACCGCGGCGGGGCTGGACAAGCAGATCTGGCAGTGTCCGGTGGTGTTGCTGGCCGACGTTCGCAGTGTCGGGGTGCAGGGGGACGGGCGGACCTATGGGCATCCGATCGTGTTGCGCCCGGTGTCCAGTGAGGATGCGATGACCGCGGATTGGACTCGGTTGCCTTATGAAGTGCTCGAACGGATCTCGACTCGGATCACCAATGAGGTGGCGGAGGTCAATCGGGTGGTATTGGATGTGACCAGTAAGCCGCCGGGGACTATCGAGTGGGAATGAACTCGGCGTGTGCCGAGAGTTTTCACCGAGTCGCAAGTTCGGCGTGGTGTGATGTGTTGCGGGGGTTCAGGGTCTGCTGCCAGGGTGTCGCTCGGTGCTCGGGTTAGGCGCCGAGTCGGATCGGGCTCGGCCTATGTTGGGGAGGTAGCCGATGACTCAGGGATCCGATCGGGCGAAAGGCTTGTGGGGCAAGGTATTCACGGCATTCGCCGGGCTCGCTATGGCGGTGCTCGCGGCGGCGTCCGTGTTGCTGATGCCCGGAGGCGAGGCGGGGCGTGATCATGCTCCGGCTTCGGTGGCGGCGGGGCCGGTCGAGGTGCGGCTGGTGGCGGACACTGTTCCGGACCGGGCGTGGAAGACGTTGCAGCTGATCGACGCCGGGCAATGGCCGGACGCTGCCGGCGCGGAAGGCACCAAGGGCGGCGGCACGTGGAGCAATCGTGAAGGGCAGCTGCCCGCGAACGACGGTGGTGGCAACCGGATCCGGTATCAGGAGTGGGATGTGAATCCCAAACAGCCGGGGCAATCTCGGGACGCGGAGCGCATCGTCACCGGTAGCGACGGGTCGGCCTGGTACACCGGCGATCACTATCGCAGCTTCACCCGAATGCGCTGAGAGTACCTGCGACAACAGGGGCTTGGATCATCGCGATCCAAGCCCCTGTTCGTCTGCGGATATTCAGTTCTTTTTCTTCCGCGGCGCGACCACCAGGACGATGCCGACCACGATCGCGGCCGCGACCACGATCCAGCCGATCGGAATGATGCTGTGCGCCGGCCACGAGGACGGGCCGATGAAAGCCCAGACGCTGACCAGTAGTGCCAGCACTCCGGCCAGCAGCATCGAGAACGACGGTCCCCGACGGGTTTCCGAATTGTCAGCCACGTTTCACCTCCGCGTCTCCGGCGTGGACATCGATATTGAGGGTGAGCACCGGTCCGTCGGCGGGACCCGTGAGTCCCTGCGGACATTGCATGTCACCCATTTGCGACGTGCAATTGGCCCGCAATCGCATGGATTCCGGCACCAGCACCCGCACATCGCCCATGCGTACCGACACGTCCACCGTCCGGTTCTCGGTCAAGGCGAGCGAACGCAGGTCCAGGGTGCCCGAACCGAGATTCACCCGATAATCCGAATGCAGGTCGGCGACGGTGGCCGGTGTCCAGGTGTGGTCTCCCATCGCGCCGCGGTCGAAGTCCACGGGCCCGGCGATCGCCGCCAGGATGACGAAACCGGCCAGAGGAGCCAGCACCACCATCAACCCGTAACCGCGGCGCAGGAACGCGCCTACGATCAGCCCGAGCGCGACCACCGCCAGCGCCACCGCGCCGATCCGGGCGGGAGTCATCCACTCCACCCCCGCGGCGGCCATGGCGCCCGCGACAGCCGCGGCGAGAACGGCCAGACCGATCACCATCGGCGTGAGCCGGGAACGCGGCCGCGACGGCGGTGGCGGCTGCATCACGACCGGCTGAGCCGGACCGGGCTCGGGCAGATCCCAGGCCAGCGGAGCGACACCCAGCGGATCCCAGCCCGGCGGGGTGAGCCCGGGCCGAGCGGGTCCCGGCGCGGTCCGGGTGCGCCAATCGCCGACGGGCGGGACAGCGGTCGGCCGCGCGGGCCGGTCAGCGCGGGTGCCTTCCCCCGTCGGTAGCGCCTCGGTGTCGGCGGTCGTGTCCGATGTCGCGCCTACCTCACCGATAGATCCCGGTGTCGCGTCGTCGGAAGCGGCCGCGCCCGAAGCCGTGCCGACCTCTGTGGCCGTGTCCGGTGCTGTGCTCGCGTCGGCTGTCGGGCTCGAGGTGGTGTCAGCGGTCGAGTCGGCCGCCGAGCCCGGCGTCGTGCCGGGGTCGTCTGTCGCGTCCGGCTTGTCGAGGACGTCGGCCGTTGAACTCTGTGCCGTGCCGGGGTCGAATGATGTGGTGGCGGTGGAAGACCGCGATTCGGCGGGGCCCTCGGTGCGCAACACGGCGGTGTCGGCCGGGAGGACCGCGGTGTCGCGGTCCGGTCGCGGGATGACGTCCGTGGCCGTGTTGTCCGGGGAGAAAGCTTGTGCGGGAGGGGTTTTCGGCTGCTCGGGTTCGTAGTGGTCCGGCAGCCGGGTGTAGGGGCCGTAGGTGGGCCCCACCCACGGCGAGGCGCCGGGGAACATGGTGCCGGGGTAGCCGGTCGAAGCGGTGCCGCCCTCGGCGATCAGCGCGTCGTAGCCGTCGGCGGGTGGCTCCGGCTGCCGCAGGTACAGCAGCCACCAGCCCGCCAGCATCAGCGCGAAGCTGATCAGGCCGGACCCGCCCAGTCCCACTCCGACCGGACCCATGGTGCTCACGGCGATGGCCAGGGCCACGATCAGCACTATGGTCTTGGTCGGCGACTGCGAAGTCTGGCCCCGGCCCAGCAGTCCCTCGGTGGCCGAGACCTGGTCGCCGGCCGCCGGCAGCAACAGCCAGGCCGCCAGGTAGAGCACGATGCCCGCGCCACCGAAGATCGACGCGACCACGAACACGACCCGCACCAGCACCGGATCGACCCCGTAGCGACGCCCGAACCCGGCGGCGACGCCCGCGATCGGCCCCTGCCGCGGCAGCCGCCGCGGGCGAGTCCGCCACAAATGGTGGAGTTGCTCGTTGAATCCCATCCGGCCGGTCCCGCCGGCCCAGCCGTTCGCTCTGGTCATGGTTCCATGGTGGCGATCGCCGCCGCCGCAGCACATCGGGGTTCACCCTGATTGCGAACCTGAACTCCGCCGCCCCGGTCAACGCCCCCTGCGCTACGAAATCGTTACCGTGCCGCGAGCGACATCCGCGCCGCACGGAACTTCGTGCGCCGGCGGCCGGCTAGACCGCGTACTGCCGGAGTATCCGGACATCGGTCTCGGAGGCCGCCGTCGTCGTAGCAAAGACCAGGATGATGACAGTGGCCTTCGTGAGGTGCGATCTGATCAGGTTCGTTTGCTGGGTGGATCCTTCCGGGTCCAGGAAGTAGTTGTGCTGGTTTTCCGGACGAACACCGTAACTGCGCAACAACTCCCACAGTCGATCCTGCTGTCTGCGCAAGTTCTGTGACAGTGGTACCACCATTACCGTGTCCGGACCCGTGGCCTCGAGCAGCGATACCACCTTCGCGAAGTCCAGCGCCTCACACATCCATAGACCATCTTGCTTCCGCAAGTCGAAGGTATAGTGCAACGCGTTCTCCGGATCGTAGTTGACGTACGAGATCCGCAGGCTGCCTGGATAGCGCCGGATCAGGCCATGTCCCTCCAGGACATTCACCAGTTGTTCAGCCTTGCTGACCAGTGTGCTTTCCTGGAAGAGGTGGAAATCGCGACCTTCCACCGCATCGGGTTCGATGAGGCCGAACTCCTTCAGTATGTGGATCTGGCCTTCTCGGAAATTCGCACGTTCGTCGGCGGTGAAGGGATGGGTCCGCATCGAACCGGTGCCAGGATTTTGCATATTGTAGTCGTCCCAGAGCGCGACGATACGGATATCAGCACCCGGCTCTTTCTCGCGCAGCGCCCGGACTATTGTGGCAGTGGTTTCCAGTACGGCACGGTCGGCCGGTATGAGGTTCTCCATCGTGATGTGCCCGCCGGAATAGTCCACCAGATAGGGTCCCGGGGCTTCGACGCCCACCGGGCGGCCTTCGCGGATGGCCTTGATCACCTCCTCGGGTTGGGCGCGGCCATAATTGACGCCGCCTTCGGAAAGCTCTCTTTGCTCGTATGCATAGTTGATGTTGTTTCTTTGCCCGAGCTGCGTCCGGGAATTGTTCTCGCGCCGCTCCTCCAGAGGGCCTCGGAGCGCATCGGTTACATCCTTGATTCGTTGACCGTGGACGGAGGAAGCTCCAGCGTCCGCGATACTTCTGTTCATGGCGGAAGATTGTGGTAAAGGTGCTGAATCAGTCCTATTCGGAGTATTTGGTGCGGCGTCTGCTCTAGATTCTGTGAGGGTGGCCTCGATATCGGTGAGCCGGTCCATGATCTGCACGTGTAGATCCGGCCGCCCCAGTCGGTTGAGCTCGGGTATCAGCTCGGTGAGCCTCTCTCGCGCCGCAGACAATTCATCGGGAACGAATTTGTGGGACTCGAGATAGGTCAGCATCGGATCCAGGTCCCCCGCACCGTCTTTCACCTTGCCCGACGTGAAGTTCGTGTATACGGCGCCGTCCTCACCGATGTACACCTCGGGAACCTTCTTCATGCCAACCGCTGTTGCCGTCAAATACGCTGCCTTCAGATCGTGGGCTTCCTGCGGTTCCCACATTTCCCTACGACGTACCCATCTATTTCCGATGACAACCTTCTCCTCGAGGCGTGGCACCCCGTGCGAGTGTTCTTCCGTCTTTCGGATCAACTCCACGGATGAGTTGTCACGCACGCCCCGCCCATAATCGCCGACGAGCCGCGACATGGAGGTGTTACTGCTGTCCCGATACACCTGTTGTCGCGGTGCTTCTCCGGGCTGTGAGTGGAGCATCTCCGCCGACCGAGGGCCTGCGGAAGCGGATACCGCATCGCCGGGATGCTCGGGTCCACCACGGGGTGGTGGCGGAGTCTCCACATCGTTGTGTGGCGTGTTCGCGGCCCTATCGCCCGGCGCGGCGGAGTCGGAACGCGATGGGGCGGGCCCGTTTCGCCGCGGCGGAAACGAAACAGGGCTGCGCAGTGCATGCGGCATACTGCCGAGTACACCGCCGACCAGACCGGGCAGTACCTGTTCCCAGCCGAGGTGAAGTTGCCCAGTGAACGGCACAGTCGCCAGCACCGCCGCGCCGGCCCCTGCAACGCCCCCGGCCGCCGCGCCACTGAGGCGAATGACCGCCTGCCCCAGAAACGGCGAGGCTAGGTCGCGATCGAGTCTGGCACCCAGTTCGGTGGCGGTACGCTCGATTCGCATGAGCGCCCGGCGGCCGAAGAATTCACCCGCAGCACCCGCCGCGCCACCTGACACAACACCGATGCCGACGTCATGCCATGCGTAATCGCCCCATTCGCGATTGCTTTCCATCATCTGTACGGTCTCGGCGGCGAACGGAATCGCTCCGCCCTGGATCGCGCCGAGCGTGACGCCCTTGCCCAGAATCGCCTTTCCCCCTCGCGCCGCAGCGGCCCAGGCGCCATCTGTTCCGATCTTTTCGACGAGTTCCCGTACCGCCGCCCGCACCGTCACGCGCGTTGCCGCCGTTTTCGAGGCCGCGCCCACCTGTCCCACACCGGGCCAGAGCGCAACAAGGGCCAGCTCGGCAACGAGCGCTACCAGAGCCCCGATGATCACGTACTTGCTGTGCTCGATGTATAGGGCGTCGTATATCAACTGCTCGCCGAGGCTGTTGCAGGCCAGAACAACTGTCCGCAGATCGCCGTTGAGGTCGAGTTCATGTGCTTCCAACGCTTTTCGGGTTTCCCCGGAGATCGACGCCAGGGCCTTCTCTCGAGCCTGACCGGTCAGCTGGGATACCCGGGCAATCGCATCACCCATTTCGATCCACTCCTGACCCAGCCGACGCATCGCGTCCTCATCGCCCTCAGGCCAGGGACCGGCCACCGCTGCCACGACCCACTGTGGAATCTCCGGTGGAATCTGCAGCGTCACCCGTGCCCGAGACAACCCCCCACCGGATCGGCGATCGGCGCTCGACTCGTGCTCACCTCACCCCCTCCGCCGATGCACATCGATGGGTCTCGCGGCGGGTGCGGCACTGGCTGCGGCGACATCAGCGGGAGTGCCCTGGTCGGTTGGGTCGAGTCGAATCGGTGTCCGCGCTGTCGGTGCGGGCCGCCGCATCGATGATGTCGCGGATCTCGCGCAGGCTCGGCGCGCCTGGAAACAGGTCGGGGAGATCCGGCAGACTGTCGACCGTTTCAGTGATCGGTGTGAGTATGTCGGCCCGCCGTTGCTGTGCCTGCCTAGCCGCTGCCCTGGCTACTTCCGTTATCGATCGGGCGAGCCGCTCCGGCGTGCTGGCGCTGAACGCATTGTCGGCCAGACGCACTTCGACGACGATCCCGTAAGCGTCGACGGTCAACTCGAGCAGTCGATCGGACGAGCATGCCGTCGATCGTGATGCGGCCAGCCGTGCTACCACGTCCGACAGGTACGCCTGCTGCTGGTCGAGTCCGTCCAGCAGGGAGGAGACCAGTCTTTTGATTTCGTTGTTCATCGAATACAACTGCTCGAGATTCGGGCGGTCCATTCGTCACAGTCCTCAGGCGCTGGGGCGTGTGACGAGGCGGGAATCGTCGCGGTTGCGCTCGGACCAGGGAGTGCCTCCCGTCCTCCCGGTGACTGGTGCGGAGAACTCGTTGGGCGCCGTGGTATCCGAAGTCGGATCCTGGCCGTCAGGCGCGACAATCCCGTTGGGACGCTTGGGATCTTTCTTTTGATCGTTGCCCCGTGACTTGGCCCGCTGCCAGGGAGGCCGCATGCCCGGACGGCCCCCACCTGCCTCCCGTGCGTCAGTGCCTGGTCTCGCACTCGGCGCCGGCTGTTCGGCTGATCCCACAGCGCCGTCACTGCCGATGGTGGTGTCGCAGATCGGTTCCGCTGTACGGCCGGTCCCACGCAGGTCCGGCGAGATGGCCTTGGGGTTGTGGTTACCCGGTCGTTGCCGGTCATCGTGCCCTTGCCGAGATGGTCCGTGGCCTTCTCGGTCGTATACGGCCGGGTCGCGCTCGCCCAGCAGACGGGTGCTTTGGTTCGGCAGATCCGTGCCGGTGGGGGTGGCGGTGGATGGTGTGTATGTTTCGGCTGCTCGAGTCGAAACGGCCGACCGGTCGCCGAAAGCCGGCGACAGTAGTTGCTGTTGCCAGTGGTCGGGCGTGTCGAGGGGTGACATGCCGAGAGAGGCCGGTGCGACATGCGGCGGCGTGGGGTTGTCGCCGAGGCCGATGGCCGAGCCGGATTCGGGGTCCGTGATGGCGGCGGCCTGACAGTCGGCGGCGCTACCGAGGTCCTGATGGTCGAAATGGTTCGCGGAGTTGTTGATGAGTGCTCCGGTGGCACGCAGGATCGACGTCAGATTCTGCACATTCTGCACCGTTCTTTCCGCATCCGGTTGATACGTCTTTTCGAATGCGCGTCCGGGCTCGTCATCACCCCAGCAGCGACCCTCGCCATCGATCGCCGCCTGAAGCCGCCGGATCGCGGCCGCCAACTCGTCGCTCGCGTCGCCGAATACGGGCGCCTGTCCGGAGAACTCGTCCGGTTCGAGCGAAAATATCCCACTCATCCGCATATCACCTCGTTTGACTCGACCTCCTGTTGGACGGAACCGGCCGGGCTTCAGTTCCGCTGTCCGGACAGGTTTTTCCGCATCCGGCGATGACTGTCGGTGATGACGCGCTGGCTGCTTCGCCACACTGACGCTGGAATGGGGGTATTTCCTGATGGTCGGTGTCGGTAGGGCGTGCCAGTATCGAAGGCATGTATCCGTCCACACCCGCGTTCGACGCGCGCGGAATTCAGACCGCGCCGCCGTTTCCGCGGCTGATGCGGCGATCCGGGGGGCGGGTCGTCGGCGGTGTCGCGGGCGGTGTCGCCGATCATCTCGGGGTCGATGTCTTCAAGGTGCGGATGGCGTTCGTGCTGCTGTCGGCGCTGATGGGCGCGGGCATCGTCGCCTACGGGATGCTGTGGATCTGCACCCCGGCCGGTGCCGACGCCCCACCGCCGTCCAATTCGGAGCGGCGGCAGGCGGTGGGCCTGATCCTGCTCGGGCTGGCGCTGGCCGTGTCGATGTCGTGGCTGTTCAACGGCACCGCGGCCAAGGTGGTCGCGCCGATCATCGTGGTGGCGGTCGGCGCGGCGCTGGTGTGGCGCGAATTCGACGCGGAGGGTCCGCGGTCGATTCTCGGGCTGCCCGCACGGCCCTCGGTGCTCACCTGGACGCGCATCCTGGCCGGTATCACGCTGATCGTGGTCGGTTTGGGCGTGGTGGTGCTGGCCCGGATCAATCTGAGTTCCATGGGCTCGGCGCTGATCGCCGTCGCGGTGACGCTGATCGGGATGGGCCTGCTGACGGTGCCGCTGTGGCTGCGGATGATGCGCGCCCTGAATGCCGAGCGCGCCGCCCGCATCCGCAACGAGGAGCGCGAGGAGATCGCCTCACACCTGCACGACTCGGTCCTGCAGACGCTGGCATTGATCCAGCGGCAGGCCGAGGACCCGCAGGAGGTCACGCGGCTGGCTCGCAGTCAGGAGCGGGAGCTGCGCCGGTGGCTGTTCGAGGACACCGTGCCGGCGCAGTCCAGCCTCGCCGCCGCGCTGCGCACCATCGCCGGTGAGGTCGAGGATCAGCACGGGGTGAAGGTCACGCCGGTGACGGTCGGCGATGTGTCGATGGATCCGGGCGAGACAGGTATCGGTCTGCCCCGGGAGCATTTCACCGCCGTCCTGGGTGCCAGCCGCGAGGCATTGGTGAATGCCGCCAAACACGCGGGCGTTCCCACCATCGACCTGTTCGCCGAGGTGGAACCGCATCAGGTGAGCATCTTCGTGCGCGACCGCGGCACCGGCTTCGACCCGGCCGACGTCCCCGCCGACCGTCGGGGCCTGGCCAAATCCATCCGGGCCCGGATCGAGCGCCGCGGTGGCACCGTGGAGATCCAGTCCACCCGCGGCCGCGGCACCGAGGTCCGGATCATGCTGCCCCGCAACGACTCCGAGGGAGAGGTCGGCGACGAAGCGGTCTCGGAGAATGCGGAGGAGTCCGTGGGCGGCGGTCGATTCACCGCGGCGCGGAATTCGGAAGGCCAGGGCGAATCGGCGGACCGGTAGATGCCGATGGGCAGCGCCAGCATGCGCGGCCGGGTAGATAGCCGGTTCGAGCGGTCGAGGTATCGGTAGGGGAGAAGATCAGTCGACCCACACCGGGACCAGCGGGAGGCCCAGCTCTGCGCGGGCCGCGTCCACGAGTCGCTGGATCAGGTCGGTCTTGCGACGGGTGTACAACTCCGGATCGGAGATCTCCTCCGCGAGAGCCTGTTTCAGCGCGGCATAGTCGGCGGCCGCCGCGGGATGATCCCGCAGGTAGTCCCGCAGGATGCGTTCGTTCTGGCCGTCCCAGTCGGCGGTGCGGACCACATGCAGATGGTGGGTGCGCTGCCCCGCGGCATCGATACGCGGATAGAAGAGGCGGTCGCGCATGCCGTTCTGTTCGCGGCGGTAACCGAGCGCGGCCAAGACGTCCGCACGGTCGGCGACCGCGTCGAGATCGTGTGCCGCGGCCATCAGATCGATGATCGGCTTGGCCGCCAGTCCGGGCACCGCGGTGCTGCCCATGTGCTCGATTTCGGGGAAGAGGCCGGGCAGGGCATCGGTCAGTTCCGTGATCGCCACCCGAGCCTGGCGCGGCCACTCGCTGTCGTGAGGAACCACTCGAATACGCACTCGGGGCATGGTAGATCCGCGCCCAGGTTGGCGGCGGACCGGCGCGCCTTGTGGTACCGATGAGTGGGCGTCGCCGCGCCCGGGCAACGGGCATCGGTCCGAAATGAGGAGAGCAGTGAGTATCCGGGTGTTTCTGGTGGACGATCACGCCGTGTTCCGGTCCGGGGTGCGGGCCGAGCTGAGCCGCGAATCCGATATCGAGGTGATCGGCGAGGCGGGCACGGTGGCCGAGGCGATCGCCGGAGTCGGGACGGCCCGGCCCGATGTGGTGCTGCTCGATGTGCACATGCCCGACGGTGGCGGGGTGGCGGTGTTGCAAGGGGTCGAGGACGGGCCGGTGTGCCTGGCGCTCAGTGTGTCCGACGCCGCCGAGGATGTGATCGCGGTGATCCGAGCCGGTGCGCGTGGATATGTCACCAAGACCATTTCCGGTCCCGAACTGGCGGATGGCATTCGGCGCGTCGCCGGGGGTGACGCGGTGTTCAGTCCACGGCTGGCGGGATTCGTGCTCGACTCGTTCACCGGTCGGTCATCGGTGCCGGAGCCGCCTCTGGATCCCGAGCTGGACTCGCTGACGCCGCGGGAGCTGGAGGTGTTGCGGTTGCTCGCGCGGGGATACACGTACCGGGAGATCGCTGAGTCCTTGTTCATTTCGGTCAAGACCGTGGAGACTCATGCGTCCAATGTGCTGCGAAAGACTCAGCAGTCCAATCGGAATGCGCTCACTCGATGGGCGCATCGGCGGCGGATCGACTGAGGGTGGTTACAGCACCGCCACCAGGATGATGATCAGGATCAACAGTCCTATCAGCAGTCCGATGGCTATGGCCAGGGGTGCGGCGTTGGGGCCCAGGGCGGACAGGTCGAATCCCTGCGACTTCTGTTGTGCGGCAGGGGAATTCGGTGCTGTGGCGCGGGGCGGCCGGGGGAGCGGCGTGGAGTGGGGGCTGCGTAGGCCGGCGGCCGAGTTCCGGGCCGCCCACGCGGGGATGGTGCCGTCGTCGGTGCGGACCGGGGCGCCCAGAATGTAGGGGGCGGTGCCGGGACCGAAAGCGGCGGTGAGGATTTCGTTGCGTGCCTCGGCCATGGAGGGGCGGCGCTGGGGGGCGGGCTCCATCATGTGCAGCAGCACGGGGGTCAGGGCGCCGCTGCGGCTGGGCGGGATGATCTGCGCCATCGCGGCGCGCATGACGATCGCGTCGTTGTCGTCGTCGAGGCCGTACGGCGGCTGGCCCTCTATCGCGGTGTAGAGCGTTGCGCCGAGCGAGAATACGTCGCTGGCCTCGGTCGGCCGGGCGCCGCGCGCCACCTCGGGGGGTAGGTAGGCGGGGGTTCCGGTGATCACATCGTCCAGCTCGTCGTGCGGGTCGCCGGTGCCGGCGGAGATGCCGAAGTCGCTGAGCTTGACCTTGCCCACCTCGGCGCCGCGGTCGGCGACGAGAATATTGCCGGGCTTGATGTCGCGATGGGTGATTCCCGCGGCGTGCGCGGCGGCCAGGGCGTCGGCAACCTGCGCGCCGATCTGCGCCACCTCGATCGGCGGCAGCGTATCCGCCAGCGCCAGCGCCTTCGCCACGCTGCGCGAGGGCAGGTACTCCATGACCAGCCACGGCTCGCCCGCCTCGAGGACCACGTCGTAGACGGCGATGGCGTGCTCGTGCGACAGCTTCGCGGCGACGCGGCCCTCGTGGATGATCCGGTTGCGGACCTCGGTGGCTTCCTGCTCGCTGAGCCCGGCCGTGGTGAGCACCTGCTTGATGGCGACGTCGCGGTTCAGCAGCCGGTCGTGAGCCAGCCATACCGCGCCCATGCCGCCGCCGCCCAGCTTCGATTGCAGGCGGTAGCGGCCGGCGACCAGGTAGTCGGGGCCGACGATGGGACGGGCGCGTTCGGTCACGGCGCGAGGATAGCGGAAAACCGTCCTGACTGGCCTGCTTCGGTGGTTCGGGATCGCGCGGGTGCGCTCGCGCGAGTGCCGCTTGACGGGAATCGGGGGTGGGGTTCTACTGAAGGGGAGTCGAACGTATATTCGAGACAGATCGATAGCTGAATCGGTGCTGGAGTGGCGGCTCCGGCGTCGTGCCGGTTCGGTCGCGGCGGCTCGCGCAGGCTGCGGCCCGAGCGGTGGAGTCCATTCGGTGGAGATAGGTGGTCGAGGATGGGTTCGGCTGGAGAGGCTCAGCGAGAGCGGCTGGCGGAGTTGCGGCGGCGAATGGCGGCCGTCCCGGCGCGCGGTGCGGGCGCGACGCTGCGCCGGCCGTTACACCGGGAGTCGCTGGCGGTGCCGTCCGCGCTGGTGGAGCTGCTGCCGGAGGGCGGTGTGGCGAAGGGGTCGGTGGTGGCGTACGCGGGCGCGAGTTCGCTGCTGGCCGGTCTGCTCGCCGCGGTGACGGGCGCGGGCGGTCATGCCGCGGCGGTCGGCCTGCCCCGGCTCGGTCTGCTCGCCGCGGCCGAGATGGGCGCCGAGCTGGACCGGCTGGCGGTGGTGCCCGACCCCGGCTCGGACCCGGTGGAGGTCGCCGCCGTGTTGCTCGACGGCCTGGATCTGGTGGTGCTCGGCCTGGGCGGACTGTCGGTGCCGCCCAGCCGAACTCGGGTGCTCGCCGCCCGCGCCCGCAGCAAGGGCTCCACGCTGATCGTCACCGGTGGCGCCTGGAGCGGTCCTGCCCTGCGGATCGAGGCCCGGGTGGCGGGCTACGACGGCGTGGGTCGCGGCTGCGGCCGCTTGCGCACCATGCGCCTGGACGTCCGAGTGCACGCCCGCTCCGCCCCACCTCGCACCGGCACCTTGGAACTGAGTCCCCGCGCCGACCGAGTCGAATGGATTGCGGCCCAGGCGAATCCGCCACAGCAATTGACACCCGTACGCGAGGCCGCTTCGTGAAGCCGGTCGCCGCCTTACGAAAGCCTGTCGAGCAGGCGTCCGGTCTGCGCCACAGTCAGCCGCAGGTCACGACAGGCGATCGGGCGGCTGGGTTCGCAGTGTGCAGAGTTGTTGTGTGGCAGGGGGTTAGGGCGGGGCATGTGGTGAGTGAGTTGTCCCGTGCCTCCCGAGCGGTTCCACGATGGGGGTGAGGGCGCGGCGGGTGCTGGCGCTGTGGTGCCCCGATTGGCCGGCCGCCGCGGCGGCCGCGCTGGCCGATGTGCCGCCGACCCGACCGGTGGTGGTGCTGCACGCCAACCGCGTGGTGGCGTGCTCGGCGGTGGCGCGGGCCGCGGGTGTGCAGCGTGGGCTGAAGCGCCGGGAGGCGCAGGCCCGCTGTCCGGATCTGTATGTGGCGCAGGCTGATCCGGATCGGGACGCGCGGCTGTTCGAGCCGGTCGTGGCGGCCGTGGACGCGACGGTGCCCGGTGTGGAGGTGCTGCGGCCGGGGCTGCTGGTCCTGAGCGCGCGCGGCGCCGCCCGGTTCTTCGGATCGGAGACGGTGGCGGCCGAGCGGCTCGTCGACGCGGTGGCGGCGGTCGGGGTCGAATGCCAGATCGGCATCGCCGACGAGTTGTCGACGGCCGTGATCGCCGCCCGCCGGGCCGCCGTCGTGCCGTCCGGAACGGGCGCCCGGTTCCTGGCGCCGCTGCCGGTGCGGGAACTCGCCGCGGAACCGAGCCTGGCCGCTCCGGAACGCGCGGAACTGGTGGATCTGCTGCATCGCCTGGGCCTGCGCCGGATCGGCGACTTCGCCGCGCTGACCCCGGCCGAGGTCGCCTCGCGCTTCGGCGCCGACGCGATCCGCGCGCACCGCTGCGCCCGGGCGGAGCCGGAGCGGCTGCCGTCGGCCCGCCCGCCCGCGCCGGACCTGGCGGTGGATTATTCCTGCGACCCCCCGATCGACCGGGTCGACGCCGCAGCCTTCGCCGGTCGCCTGCTGGCCACGCGATTACACGAGCGGTTGTCCGCCGCCTCGGTGGCGTGCACCCGGCTCTCGGTGGTCGCGGAAACCGCTGCCGGAGAGCGCCTTTCCCGGATCTGGCGCTGCGCCGAACCGCTCACCCCGGAGGAGACCGCCGACCGGGTGCGCTGGCAGCTGGACGGCTGGCTCACCCACCGCGCGCTACGCGGCGGGCCGGAGTCGTCGGAATCGGATTTCGGCGCCATCCACGGACGGGTGGCCGACGACCGCGCCCCCGATCGGCCGAGTCTCGGAAACGCAAGCAGCCGTGGGAGATTCGACTCGATCCCGAGCGCTCCGATCACACTGCTCCGCCTGGAACCCGTCGAGGTGGTGACGGCGGGCGCCTTGCAACTCGGTCTGTGGGGCGGGGTCGGCGAGGGCGACGAGCGCGCCCGTCGCGCACTGGTTCGAGTGCAGGGTCTGCTGGGCGGCGAAGCGGTGCGGATCGGGGTGCTCAGCGGTGGCCGCGGCCCGGCCGAACGCGTCACTCTGGTCGCGCTGGGCGACGAGCGGATGCCCGCGGCCGACCCGGCGCTGCCCTGGCCCGGCAGGCTGCCCGCGCCCGCACCCGCCGTGGTCCTGGTCAACCACCCCGGTGTGACACTGGAAGCCGCCGACGGCACCCCGGTATGGATCACCGACCGCGGCCTGTTCACCGCCGAACCGGCCAAACTGCGCTGGAGCAGCAAACAGTGGGACGTGACCGGCTGGACCGGACCGTGGCTGCTCGACGAACGCTGGTGGGCCGGTGACCATCTCGCCGACGGCGCCGTCCGCGCCCAGGTGCTGCTGGACGCCGAGTTCCGCGTCCTGCTGCTCCTCGGCTACGACCGGGAGTGGCATGTCGAGGGCCTCTACGAATGAATCAGCTACGAGTGAATCAGCGCGGCACGGTCCACACCAACGCCATGGTGAACGGATGCCCGCGCAGTGCCGCCCACTTGGGTTTGGCGGCGAGCCAGGCGTCGTCCACCACCGCCTCGGCCGATTCGACGAGCTGCCAGCCCGCCGCGACCCCGGCGTTCACATGCTCGCTGAACAGGTGCAGATGGGTGCTGATCGCCAGTGGCTCACCGGTTTCGGCCGTGTAGTGGGTCGGCATCCCGGTCACCATCATGAACTGCGGGTGATAGCAGACGAGGACGAAGGCGCCGCCGGGCGCGGCCAGCCGCCGCGCCTCGGCGTAGAACGGCGCGAGGTCGGGCAGATGCTCGTCGATCAGCGAGGAGATCACCAGACCGTATGCGCCGCTTGCCAATCCGGTGTCACGCACATCGCTCCGGGCGAGGCTGGAGTGTGCGCCGCGGTCGCGCGCCCGCGACAGCATCCCCTCGCTCAGGTCGACGCCGTCGATGTGCGCGACGCCGTGCTCACGCAGCCACGCGCCGGTCCGCCCGGTGCCGCACCCCAGGTCGGCGGCCCGCTGCACCCCGGCCCAGTCCGGTCGCCGCAGCCGTCCCAGCAGCGCGAGGTCCATCTCGTCCATGACGGTCTGCTCATAGGTGGGCGCCCAGCCGTCGTACCCGGTGGCGACGTCCACGGTGCGATAGTTGCGCCGGTCGAATTCCGCGAAGGTGGGCATGCGCCGCAGTATCGCGAACCGCGTCCCGGTCACGCCAAGTATTTTCCCGTGCACCGCCTATGGCTCCGCCCACAACCTGCGGCGGTGGCCTCGCGAAACCCGTACCCTGGCTGATCGTGGAGTCGACGGTTACCCGGGTGTCGCTGGCGGGCGTGCGGATCGCCTACCGCGATTCCGGAGCGCCCGCCGTCGCGCACCCGCTGTCCGATGTCCCGGTCGTGCTGGTACATGGCATGGGCGGCGACGGCCACACCTGGGACCGGTTCGCCCGGCTGCTGGTGCGGCAGGGCCGGCGGGTGATCATCCCGGATCTGCGCGGCCACGGGCGCAGCGCGCACACCGGCTCCTACCGGTTCGACGACTTCGGCGCGGACGTGTTGCGGCTGTGCGATCGGCTCGAGCTGACCACCGCGGACCTGGTCGGGCATTCGCTCGGCGGCTACGCGGTGTCGTGTGTGGCGATCGAGCGGCCCGAACTGGTGCGCCGCCTGGTCATCGAGGAGCAGCCGCTGCCGCTGCGGTCCGGCGACGAGCAACTCACCCTCACCCGCCGCCTGCCCAGTCTGCCGGAGCTGTGGCACGCCACCAGCAGCCTGGTCCGCCATCCGGGCGCGGTGCTGGCGTACGACCGGTCGATGACGCGGATCGCGCTGGAGCAGTTCCGCAAGCCGAATCCGGAGTGGTGGGAGCGGCTTTCGGAGATCACCGCGCCCACCCTGATGCTGCGCGGCGGCCCCGGCGGCATGGTCGATCCGGAGAAGCTGGAGCTGTTCCGCGCCGCGATCGCCGACTGCGCCGTGGACGCCTTCGACTGCGGCCACAGCATTCACCGCGACCGGTACCGGCAGTTCACTGCCACCGTGCTGCCGTTCCTCGGTCACTGAAGGGGCAGCGGCTTCTACAGTGAAACGATGTCCGTTCTGGAGCGTCCGACCCTGTTCTTCCCCGATGAACAGGTATTTCGGGTATGGCTGGAGGCCAACCATGCCGCGGTCGACGGCATCTGGCTGAAGTTCGCGAAGAAGGGGACGGGGATCGCGTCCCTGGACTACGCGGGCGCGTTACGGCAGGCGCTGTGCTTCGGCTGGATCGATGGCCAGGCCCGCTCCTTCGACGAGGACTTCTACCTGGTCGGCTTCACTCCGCGCCGTCGGCGCAGCCCCTGGTCGCAGCGCAATATCGGCCTGGTCGAGGAGCTGGTCGAGCAGGGGCTGGTGCATCCGGCCGGGCACGCGGAGATCGAACGCGCCAAGCTGGACGGGCGCTGGGCCAACGCCTACGGCCGGGAGCTGCCGCGGGACTTCCTCGACGCGCTGGCGGCGAACGCGGAGGCCGCGGCCTTCTTCGAAACCCTCGACGGCCAGTCCCGCGCCGCGATCGGTTATCACCTCGGCAACGCCGTGCGGCCGGAGACGCGGGCACGGCGGATGGCGCAGATCATCGGCAAACTGGCCGCGGGAGAGCGGTTCTGACGTGATCACCAGTGGGTGCCGGGGACCAGGCGGGCGGCCCGGCGGAGGGTGGTGCGCGTGATCCGTCCCGCGGCCGTGGGCTGGCGGCGCGGTTCCGCTTCGGGCACAAGCTCTTCCGCGTCGGTGTCGTCCTCCGGCTGCGTCTCGCCCTTGGCGGCGGGAGAATCCGGCAGTGCCCGGTAGTAGCGGTGCATGATGCGGTCCTTCAACCGCGGGGTGAACAGGGTGCCGTACTCGGCCAGCGTGCCCAGCGGTACATCGATGCGCTTGGGCCGATCGGTGAGGGCGCGCACGATGGTGGCCGCGGCCCACTCGGGCGACTCCGACGGGCCCTGTTTGCCGCTCGGCGTGATCATCGGGGTGCGTACCAGCGGCATGTGGATGGTGGTGAAAGTGATGTTGTCGGCGAGCATTTCGGCCGCGGTCACCTCGGCGAACTTGTCGAGGGCGGCCTTGGAGGCGAGGTAGGCGGCGAAGCGCGGGGTGGCGACCTGCACCCCGGCGCTGGAGATGTTGACGATGTGGCCGAACTTGCGCTCGCGCATCCGCGGCAGCAGCGCCAGCGTCATCCGCACCGCGCCGAAGTAGTTGACCGCCATGGTGCGCTCGAAATCGTGCAGCCGGTCGGTCGAGCGGTGCACCGCGCGGCGGATGGACCGGCCGGCGTTGTTGACCAGCATGTCGACGTGGTCGTGGGTGTCGAGGATGGTCTTCACGGTGTGGTCCACGGACTCGGAGTCGGTCACGTCGCACTGGTAGCCGTAGGCCTCGCCGCCCGCGGCCCGGATCTCCTCGACCACCGCGTCCAATTCGTCGCCGCGGCGGGCGAGCAGGAACACGACGGCGCCCTTGGCGGCGACCGCGAGCGCGGCGGCTCGCCCGATGCCGGAGGAGGCGCCGGTGATCAGGACGTGTCTGCCGGTCAGGTCCCGGCGGGCTCGCCGGCGACCCGGACCGCGCAGGCTGCCGTCGCCGGGTCCGGTGGCCGCATGGTTGTCGGTCATCGCTGCTCCCTTGCAGGTCGAGTTCTCCCGAACTTACTCCAAAGTAAGTTACCTCGCCAACGTTGGTTCGTCACAGTCCGGCAACCCCGGTGACCATCTCCACGATATCGAATGTATGTTCGATACCAGAGAGACCGATCGGTTTGCCGGAGGTGCGTATGGGCTGGGGCAACGGCCCGCCGACGTGGGCGGAGATGGAGCGGGTGCTGTCCGGGCGACCCGGCCGCACCGACGATCCACCCGGGGACGGCGGCGACAGTCCTGCCTGGTCGCGCAAGCGCGGCGAGTACCGGGCCGGGTCGCGGCCGCGGCCGGGCGAACCGGTGGTGCCGTACGCGGAGTTGCACGCGCACTCCGCCTACAGCTTCCTCGACGGGGCCAGCCAGCCGGAGGAACTGGTGGAGGAGGCGGTGCGGCTGGGCCTGGAGGCGCTCGCACTCACCGACCACGACGGCCTCTACGGCGTGGTGCGCTTCGCGGAGGCGGCGGCCGAATGGGGGATGCCGACGATCTTCGGCGCGGAACTGTCGCTGAGCGATCCGCTCGCGGCGGCCGACTCCGAACCCCGCGCCGGCGCCCCCGACCCCGCGGGGCCGCATCTGCTGGTGCTGGCCCGTGGGCAGGAAGGATATCGCCGGCTGTCGCGGGAGATCTCGGCCGCGCACATGGCGGCGGGCGAGAAGGGGATCCTGCGCTACGACCTGGATCGGCTCACCGCGGCCGCCGGGGGCCACTGGCAGATTCTCACCGGATGTCGCAAAGGGCATGTGCGCCAGGCGCTTCGGGAGAGCGATGCGGCGGCCGAGGCGGCGCTGCGAGACCTGGTGGAACGGTTCGGCGCCGATCGGGTGACCGTGGAACTCACCCGGCACGGCATTCCGGAGGACGACGAACGCAACGCTCGGCTGCTCACCCTCGCCGATCACGTGGGCCTGCCGGTGATCGCAAGCACCGCAGCGCATTTCGCGGCTCCCGCGCATCGCCGCCGCGCCATGGCGCTGGCCGCGATCCGGGCCCGGCAGAGCCTGGACGAGATGTCCGGGTGGCTCGCACCGGCGGGCGGCGCCCATCTGCGCTCCGGCGCCGAGATGGCGCGATTGTTCGCGGAGTATCCGCAGGCGATCGCCGAGGCCGTCGCGCTCGGCCGGGAATGCGCCTTCGATCTGCGACTGATAGCCCCCGAACTACCGCCGTTCACCGTGCCGGACGGGCACGACGAGTACACCTGGCTGCGCCGACTCGTTATGGATGGTGCGGCTCGCAGGTATGGGAGCCCGGAGCGAAACCCCAAGGCGTACCGACAGATCGAACACGAACTGCGAATCATCGAGGAGATGAAGTTCCCCGGCTACTTCCTGGTGGTGCACGACATCGTGGATTTCTGCAAGCGGCACGACATCCTGTGCCAGGGGCGGGGTTCGGCCGCGAATTCCGCGGTCTGCTACGCGATCGGCATCACCAACGTCGATCCGGTGGCCAACGAGTTGCTGTTCGAGCGGTTCCTGTCGCCGGAGCGCGACGGCCCGCCCGATATCGATCTCGACATCGAATCGGACCGCCGCGAGGAGGCGATCCAGCACGTCTACGCCAAGTACGGGCGCGAATACGCCGCCCAGGTGGCCAACGTGATCACCTATCGCGGCAAGTCGGCGGTCCGCGACGCCGCCCGGGCGCTGGGTTTCTCGCCCGGCCAGCAGGACGCGTGGAGCAAACAGGTGAGCCGCTGGACCGGCGTCGCGGGCGAGACCCACACCGATATTCCAGACGAGGTGCTGGCGCTCGCCGGTGAGATCGAGGGCCTGCCGAGGCATCTGGGCATCCACTCGGGCGGCATGGTGATCTGCGATCGCCCCGTCGCCGACGTGTGCCCGGTGGAATGGGCCCGCATGCCCGGCCGCAGCGTGCTGCAGTGGGACAAGGACGATTGCGCCGCAGCGGGTTTGGTGAAATTCGACCTGCTCGGCCTGGGCATGCTGTCGGCGCTGCACTACATGATCGACCTGGTGCGCGAGCACACCGGCGAGACCGTCGAGCTGCATCGGCTGGATCTGCAGGAGCCGGGCGTCTACGAGATGCTGCAGCGCGCCGACTCGGTGGGGGTGTTCCAGGTGGAGTCGCGGGCGCAGATGGCCACCCTGCCGCGGCTGCGGCCACGCGAGTTCTACGACCTGGTGGTGGAGGTGGCGCTGATCCGGCCGGGACCCATCCAGGGCGGCTCGGTGCATCCCTACATCCGTCGCCGCAACGGTAGTGAGGAAGTGACCTACGAGCATGCGGCACTGGAGAATTCGCTGTCCCGCACGCTGGGTGTGCCGCTGTTCCAGGAGCAGCTGATGCAGATGGCCGTCGACGTCGCCGGTTTCACCGCGGTCGAGGCGGATCAGCTGCGCCGCGCCATGGGATCCAAGCGCTCGACCGAGCGGATGGAGCGGCTGCGCGAGCGCTTCTACCAGGGCATGCGTGAATTGCACGGCATCACCGGCGCACTGGCGGACAATATCTACGAGAAGGTGTACGCGTTCGCGAATTTCGGCTTCCCCGAAAGCCATTCGCAGAGTTTCGCCTCGCTGGTCTTCTACTCCGCGTGGTTCAAGCTGCACCATCCGGCGGCGTTCTGCGCCGGTCTGCTGAACGCGCAGCCGATGGGTTTCTACTCGCCGCAGTCGCTGGTCGCCGATGCCCGGCGGCACGGCGTGGTGGTGCACGGTCCGGACATCAATCACAGCCGCGCCGACGCCACGCTGGAGCGGCGCGGCACCGAGGTGCGGCTCGGCCTGTCCACGGTCCGGCACATCGGCGACGAGCTGGCCGAAAAGATCGTCGCGGCAAGGGAATCGGGGCCCTACACCTCGTTCGTGGACTTGACCGGGCGGGTCGAACTCTCCGTGCCGCAGGCCGAATCTCTCGCCACCGCAGGCGCATTGGACAGTCTGGGACTCGATCGCAGGCAGGCGTTGTGGGCGGCGGGCGCGGCAGCGGGGGAGCGCGCCGGGCGGCTGCCCGGCACGGGCGCCGCGACCGCAGCACCCGCCCTGCCCGGTATGAGCGAGCTGGAACTCGCCGCCGCCGACGTATGGGCGAGCGGGGTGTCGCCGGGCAGCTATCCGACCGAATTCCTGCGCTCGCACCTGAATTCGCTCGGCGCGCTGTCCACCGCGCAGCTCTCCCAGGTGCCGGACGGATCGAAAGTGCTTGTCGGAGGCGCGGTTACGCATCGACAGCGACCCGCCACCGCCGCCGGAGTCACCTTCGTCAATCTGGAGGACGAGACCGGCATGGTGAACGTGGTGTGCTCGGTGGGCCTGTGGCGGCGCTACCGCCGCACCGCCCAGGGCGCCTCCGCCCTACTGATCCGCGGCCGGGTACAGAATGCCGAGGGTGTGGTGAGCGTCGTCGCGGAACACCTCCAGCTCCTGGACCTGCGCGTCGCCACCAAATCGCGAGACTTTCGCTGAGCGATGCCGGTGTGGTGTCGCCGATTTGCTGCTGGATTCACGGCGCGTCCGTCTGTCGCATTCCCGCACCCTGTGCAGGTTCGCGCACTCTCTCCACGGCCTGCACGGGGTGCGGGAACATGCAACGGGTGCGGCTGTGCGCCGGGCCGTGACAGGCGCGATCGGCGGTGGCTACCGTGGCTCGAGGTAGGGGAAGCCACGGCAGAGGGGGAGGCATGTCCGGTCCATGTGTTGTTGATGCTGATGCGGTGCTCCGATTCGGAGTCGTTGCGCTGCAAGTGTTTCGGGATATCTGTGAGATGGTCGACACGGCGGCCGACGCCGGCGCGTCGATCGCCGGCCTGGTTCCGCAGAGTGCCACCGCGCCGCAGTGGTGCGACTCGGCCCGCGTGGCGCTGGAGATCGTCCGTCGCAGCGCGGAGTGCTTCCGGCGGCTCGCCGAGCACACCGATCAGGCCGTCGACGTGCTCTGCGCGGCCGACCGCTGCTGCGCCGGCGACATCGATCGATCGGTGGCCCGCATATGATCCCGCCGCGCTCGGTGATCGCGTCGTGGCGCGCACTGGAGGCAGCCGACCTGCTCTGCGCGGAGTTCGACCGCCACATCGAGGATCTGGAAACCTTGTCGGCCACCGTCCGCGACACCTGCCACCGGCTCGACGGCGACGGCTGGCAGGGCCAGGCCTACGACGCCGTGCTCGCCCACGTCGACGCGGCCCACCGCCGGCACCAGCGGCTGTGCGAACAGGCCGAACTACTGCGCGACGCGGGCGCCCGAGCACTGTCGGAGCTGCACTACACGGCCCTGGCCCTGCTGGACTACGTAGCCGACGCCGAGGCCGCCGGCTGCCGAATCGCCGACAACTGGGCAGTCACCGCAGGCGCGGCCGCACAGGAATGGGCCGAGGTAATCGCCGAGGCCGTAGCCGCCGTCGAACGAGCCGACGAGTGCGGCCGCACCGCCATCGGCGCAATAACCACCGAAATAGGCCACCTAGCAACCTCTTTCGACCTCCCCGGCATGCTACTCACCGGCCTGAACGCACTTACCACCCCCGTCCCCGCCTGCCCCGACACGGGACAACCCGGACCCCCACCCCCCGAACCAACTGTCCCCAGCGAGCACTGGGGAGCCCCCACCCCCACACCACAGGAAAGTACCGATCCCCATTCCCCGACCGAGTGCGACTGCCCGGAGACCACGGACGAGGACAGCACCTCACACGACAAGGCCAACTCGCAAGACAAGGACAGTGCGCAAGACAAGGGCAGTGCACAGGCCTCGGAGGAGTGCACAGGCGAAGGGGACTCGGGCGAGGAGGGTAGTTCTCGGAAGTCAGGAGAGGAGAACAGCCCGCAGGTATCGGATGAGGGTCCGCGCATATCAGGCGAGGGCGAAGACCCCGGGGAGTCAGAGGACGAGGGTGGTTCGCAGGCCGATGAGGGCGGCCGAGCGGAGTTGGGTGAGAAGGGTGAATCTGATGGCGTCGAGCCGGTAATGCCATCTCAGGGCGGTGACGAGATCGGGATTACCGAAACATCGGCGGCCGCAATGGTTCCGAGTGACGAGCCGCAACCATTGGCTGCGCCGACTCTGCCTGGCGGTGCTCGGTCGACGGGGATGGCTGCTGTGCCCGAGGGCGGCCAGGCGGCGGCGATGCCGGGGGTGCCTGACGGGTCGCCCACATCGGGCATGCCGGTCCCGCAGGGAGGTGGGGGTTCCTTGCCCGCACCGACGATTCCGGTCGCCGCGGTGGAGCAGCATGATCAGCTCGAGACCGGATCGGCGGCGGGGGTGTTCATTCCGGAGCTGCCTGCTGTGATCGATCCGCCGCCTGGCGGGGTGGACGCTGATCAGCTCGTGGCGATCATGCCGGATCTTTCTCCTGATTTGGCAAGCGAGTATCTGCCCGCGTTGAACGCCGCTATGCAGGAGGGCGACATCACCACGCCGCCTCGGCAGGCCGCTTTCCTGGCTCAGCTGGCTCACGAGAGTTGCCAGCTCCGCTACTTCGAGGAACTGGGTGACGACGACTACTTCAGCCAGTACGACCCGGGCCAGGCGAATACCGCGGTGGGCAACACCGAACCTGGCGACGGCCCGCGCTACCACGGCCGCGGCCCCATCCAACTGACCGGCCGCGCCAACTACCGCGAGGCCGGTGCGGCCCTCGGCCTCGACCTCGAGACCACCCCGGAACTCGCCGCCCAGCCGGACATCGGTTTCCGAATTGCCCAGTGGTACTGGACCTCCCGCAACATCAACGCCCTGGCCGACGCCGACGATTTCGCCGCCGTCACCCGAGCCGTCAACGGCGGCTACAACGGCCTGTCCGCCCGCCAGGAGTACTACGCCCGCGCCCTGGAGGTCCTCGGATGACCACCCGCCCCGAACCCACCCGCCGCGCGACAGACGGAGATCGCGATACCGAGTGGCGGGCAGGAGGATCCGCAGCCCGCATGCACCCCACCGTCCTCTCCGCCCTGGCAACCACCGCTGACGGCGACGCGACCGCAGGGCGTCGCGGCGATCGGTCGCTGATCCCCGCAAGTCGAACGCGGACACCCAGAACTGCTCACCGCAATACCGACACCGACGAGGAGGCCGACGCGCGGAATCGGTTGACGCGACTCGGCACAGTGCGCGTCCGCTGCCGCACAGCCACCACCGGCCGCCGTCGTGAGCTTCCCGGGCTGGGGGACTGAGACATGAACGGCTGCTGCGGGTTTCGCTCTGTGGTGCGCGTGGGTGGTATCGGCGTGACGTGGACGGGCGCTGTGCGCCGACGCGGATGTCGTCGTGCGGGGGTTGCGGCGTCGGTTGTGGTTTGGGTGCTTGTCGCGTCTGGGTGTGCGGGTGGGTTTTCGGGTTCTGTTTCGGAGTCCGGTGTGGCGCACGGGTCGGAGGCCGTGGTCGACCGGCCGTTCGTGTTTCGGTCACGGAGCGAGTTGGTGCTTGCCACGGCGGATCGGGAGATCGGGCGGCATACCGGTGAATACGTGGATTTCGGTTTCACCCGCGATGATTCGCATGTTTACGCCCTCGATGACACTGGCCGGGTCGCTGTCGTGGAGACGGACAGTGGCGCCATGCTGCCGCAGCGGCTGGAGTGCCACTGCACGCGGATCTTTCCCCTGACCGGCACTACCGTCGGCTGGTGGCAGGAGCCCGACACCTATCTGCGGGCCGATCTGTTGAGCCCGAAACCCGTTGCGGCCATGTCGATCTCCCTGCCGCAGGAGTCCGTCGCCCCGGGCAATGTGCTCTCGGCCCCGCGACTGCTCACCGCCGACCAGCGAACCTTGATCATCGACCGCGTCGAGTCTCCGCGCGGCGCGTCCTGGGGCATCAACCATCTGTCGGCGGTCGACGCGGACACGGCCGCCGCCCGGCCGTTGGACACCATGGGAACGGGCGTCAACACCGCCTTCGCGACGGCCGCGTTGCGTCCTGACGGCCGGGCGGTCACGCTGAGCGGCTACGCGCGTGACGGGAACACCTGCGGCACCGCCCGTCTCGTGCGTATCGACCTGGCACGAGACCGCACGGAAACCTTCGACCCGCCATGGCTCGCGCCCTGTTCCGCGCTGACGGACCTACGCTGGCACGGTTCCGAGCCGATCATCACCAACCTGTCCTGGGAGCCGAACGCCCCGGACCACACCACCGCCACCGCCGTCTGGATTCAACAAGAGACGCGGTGGGATCGGCAGGGCGGCAACGACACTCTGCGGCGTGCGTCGCTCACACCCGTGGTCACGCTGGAAATCCGCCGCACCGGCCGCGATCGGGTCCGCACCGTGCATTCCGGTGCGCTCCTGCTGCTCGCCGGAACCGACGCCCGCGTTCTCGCGCACAATGTGGTGGACCTGCGCCTTCCGTACGGCGAACGGGAGCCGCCCGCAGACCGGCCGCCGCCACGATTACGGTCGGCGACGGATCACGGGTGAAACGTCCGGCGGATGGCTACGCTGCGTCCCATGAGAAGACTCGCTGTCCTGCCGGTCGGTCTGCTGACCCTGGCATTGCTGGCCGGGTGCGGGGGAGCCGAGCACTCCGATACCGCGCACGGTTCGGGATCCCGTGGCGCTCCGTACGCGGCGACCGCACCGTCCGGTCCGCCCGCCCTGCGCGAGGCCGGACCCGCGAGCCCGAAGCAGCAGAACAGCGACTCCGCCGACACCACCGTCGAGCGCAAGGAGATCGTCACAGGCAGCGTCGACATCACCACCGCCGACCCGATCGGCGCCGCCGGAAAGGTCGCCGACCGGGTGCGGACCGTCGACGGCCGGGTGGACAGCCGCTCCGAGCAGCCCGGCACCGACACCACCAAAGCCCGTGCGACGCTGACCGTCCGGGTGCCCGCCGACAAGACCGACGGCTTCGTCGACGGACTCGGCGGCATCGGCGAGGTCACCAGCGTGACCACCGAACGCTCGGACGTGACCATGCAATGGCAGGACCTCGACGCGCGGATCAAGGCCCTGCAGGCCTCGGTCGATCGCCTGCGCGCGCTGGTCTCGAGCGCCGCCACCACCGCCGACCTGATCGCCGCCGAGAACGCGCTGTCGAGCCGGCAGGGCGAGCTGGACAGCCTCACCGCCCGCAAACGCCAGCTGGACGACGAGGTCGCCCTGTCCACGCTCACCATCCAGCTCAGCACCGACGAGCCGCCGGGGTCGAAGCCCGACAACTACTGGAACCGCATCGTCGACGGCTGGAATTCGCTGGTGCGGGCGCTGAAGTCGACCGGTAACGCGCTCCCGTGGCTCGGGTTCCTGCTCCTGCTCGCCGCCGTCGTCTGGGGTGTAGTGCGGTTGGCGACCAGACGTCGTTCCCCTACGCCGCAACAGGTCCCGCCGACGCCGCCGGAATCGGAGCGGGATCCAGCCGCTGACAAGGCATCAGTCTCTCCGAAAGGCACGGCCGCCGAGAAGGCGCCAGCACCCGCGGAAAGGACTGCCGCCGAGAAGGTCTCGGTCCCGGCGGAAGGCGCGGCTGCCGAGAAGGCCTCGGTCTCCGCGGAAGAGACTGCAGCCCAGAAGACACCGGTCCACGCGGAAAGGACTGACGCCGAGAACGCTTCGGCTCCGGCGAAAAATGTTGCCGCCGAGAAGGCTTCAGCTCCCGCGGAAAACGCTGCCGCTGAGAAGGGATCGACTCCTGCGGAAGCCGCTGCCGCAGAGGGAGATTCGCCGCAGCGCACCGGAACGGCGGAAACAGGGGGTGCCGATGCCGCCGACCGTCGTCCGGGCGGTGATCAAGCCGAACAGTAAGAAGGGCCCGCTGGTCGAGTCCCTCGACGACGGCACGCTACAGCTTTACGTGCGTGCGCCCGCCGTCGAGGGCAAGGCGAACAAGGCCGCCGTCGAACTCCTGGCCGCACACTACGGCGTCCCGAAAAGCTCGGTCCGGCTCACGGCGGGAGCCACGTCCCGCTTCAAACGCTTCGAAATCGACTGACGTCCTACACCGCGCCCGGGAACCCCAGCTGCCGCCACGCCTCGTAGACCGCGACCGCCGCCGCATTGGACAGATTCATCGACCGTCGCCCGGGCAGCATCGGAATCCGCAGCTGATCGGTGATGCGGGAGTCGGCGAGCACGTCCTCCGGCAATCCGGTCGGCTCGGGCCCGAACAGCAGCACATCACCCTTGCGATAGGCGATATCGGTGTTGCGCGTCGTCGCCTTGGTCGTGAACGCGAATACCCGCTCGGGCCGGATGACCTGCCATGCGGCATCGAGATCGGCGTGCACGGTCACCGACGCCAGATCGTGGTAGTCCAGCCCCGCCCGGCGTAGCTTCGGTTCGGATAGATCGAAGCCGAGCGGTTCGATCAGATGCAGCTCACAGCCGGTGCCGGCCGCCAAGCGGATCGCGTTGCCCGTGTTGGGCGGGATACGAGGCTCGAAGAACACCACATGGAGCACGGCGACAAGCATCGCACGACCCCCGCATCGGCCGCTCCGGTGCCACATCGGCGGGACCGGCGCGCGCAATGCGAGAATCGGGGCGTGATCGAAGCCCCCGCAGCTCCCGCGCACCGCTCCGGCCCGGTCGGCCGGTTCTTCCGCAACCACCTGCCGATGCTGCTCGTGGTAACGGTGCTGTTGGTGGCCGTGGTGTTCGTGGCGCAGGACCGCTGGCGACGCGGCGCGTACGTGATCGGCGGGGCGACACTGCTGGCGTCGGCATTGCGGGCCTGCCTGCCGACCGCCCGGGTCGGGCTGCTCGCGGTGCGCGGCAAGCCCTTCGACGTCGGCGCCTACGCGGTGCTCGGCGGCGCCGTCATCGCCTTGGCCGCGACCATCAACAGCCTCGGCGTCGGCTGACGGCGAATCGACGGCTCAGCGCGCGGCCCGCGCCGAGTGCACCAGCTCCATCGTCTCCACCAGCAGCTTGCCGACCGCCTCGGTCTCGGTGAGGAAACCGTCGTGCCCGTCGCGCGAGTGCACTACCTCGAGGCCGCGGCAGCCCGGCAGCAGATCGGCCAACTCCTGCTGTGTGCGCAGCGGATACAGCCGATCCGAGTCGACGCCGCCGACGATGCAGGGCACGGGGGTGGCCGCCAGCGCGGCCGTGATCCCGCCCCGCCCGCGCCCGACATCGTGCCTGTTCATGGCCTCGGTCAGCAGCACGTAGGTGGCCGCGTCGAAGCGGTGTACCAGCTTCTGCGCCTGATACTCCAGGTAGCTCTGCACCGCGTAGCGGCCGCCGTCGCGCGGATCCTCGTCGTCCTGCGCATGGTTCTCGAAGCGGTGATCGAGTTCGAATTCGGTGCGGTAGGACAGGTGCGCGATCCGGCGGGCGATCCCCAGCCCGGCGGTCGGTGCGCGGCCGGTGCCGTGATAGTTGCCGCCTTGCCAGTTCGGGTCGGCCTGGATGGCGGCGATCTGGGTGGTCTGGGTGCCGATTTGATCGGCGGTGGCGCGGGCCCCGACGGCCAGCACCAGCGCGGCCTCGACCCGCTGCGGGTAGCCGACCATCCACTCCAGCACCCGCATCCCACCCATCGATCCGCCGACCACCGCGGCGAGTCGCTCGATGCCGAGCAGGTCGCACAGCGCCACCTCGGCGGTCACCTGATCGCGGATGGAGATCTCGGGAAACCTTGCGCCCCAGGGCTTTCCGTCCGGCGCGAGGGAGGACGGCCCGGTGCTGCCCTGACAGCCGCCGAGCACATTGGTGGCGATCACGCACCACTGGTCGGTGTCGAGCGGGGCGCCCGGCCCCACGACGCCGTCCCACCAGCCCGGCAGCGGATGCACCTCGTCCTGCGGGCCCACCACGTGTGAGTCGCCCGTCAGCGCGTGTTCGATCAGCACGACGTTGTCCGCGTCGGGCGACAGCTCGCCCCAACGCTGCACGGCCAGCTCGACCTCGGGAATCACCGCCCCGTTCTCCAGCCGGACCGCGCCGAGGGCGAGGGTGCCGAGCGTGCCGTCCGGCGGGGGCAACAGGGCAGCGGCGGCCGACCGGGTCGTCGTCGGTTCGGTGCTCACGGTCACCGTGCCGCCGCCGCGGGCCCGCCACACCGGCCGGCCGGAACGTCATCGATGCCGTGCGCCGCCCCGCCGGAGACCGGCCGCCCGCCGCGAGTCGGCCGCGCATGCTGGGCCGATGCCGAAGCGAGCAGGGGAGAACACACATCTTCGATGGTAGCGATACGACCGGACGGCATCGGATGCTCGGTGCCGCGCGGGCCGTGGGAGATGTTCGCCGGGTCGCAGACAGCAGCAGTCGAGTCGCTCATGTACTACTCCAGGTGAAAAGGCCGTATGCGGCTGTCAGCGGGGCTCGGGTAGCGACCGGCAACAACACATCTCGGGACCTCCTGATAAGTCGCGCTTGCTCTCGGCTTTCGAGAGCCCGGTCATCACCCGGAGCACCCCACCGCAACTGGAGGGTTGCCGGCCAGCAAGCCGGGGCTTGGCGCTGGCACTCATGACCTGAATGGGATGGTAGCGGATCGCCGGTGACGGAGGCGAGGCCAGGTCGCCGCTATCGTCGCGGGTCGCTGCCGCCGCCGTCGGCCGCGGCCACGGGAACCGCGCAGCGGCGGACGAACTCGTCGTAGGCGCCGCGCACTGCCCGCACACTGGCCTCCGCCGAGACCGCCGGCTCGCCCTCGGGCACCTCGGCATCGCATTCCATGCCGGTGCGCAGGATCGCGTTGAAGGTGGCCGCGATGAGCCGGACCGTCATCGATTCGCTGTCGGCGCCGATGCGCTCGGCGAGCGCGGTGTGGATCTCGACGGTCTTGGAGTCGGCGATGTCCATGCTGCGGGCTCGTACCGTCGGGCTGGTCCGGCTGATCCGCTGCATGCGCTGGAACCACTCGAACGGCACCGGGCCGTCCGAGATGCTCTCCGCGGTGACGGCCAGGTAGGTGTCGAGCAGGGCCTGCAGTTCGTTCCCCGTGACCGGTTGTTTGCGCAGTTCGGCGCCGATCGCCTTGCCCCAGTCCTCGATCGGGGCGAGGACGATGTCCTCCTTCAGCTCGAAGTACCGGTTCACCGTCCGCGGCGACACATCGGCCGCCTCCGCGATCTGCTCGACCGTCGTCGCCTCGAAGCCGTTCGCGTCGCACAACCGCAGCGCCACCTCGATGATGCGGTCCCTGGTCTGCTGCTTCTTGCGTTCACGCAGGCCGGGCTGGGCGTGACGCGGCGGTGAGTCGAGCATGCCCCGATTCTATCGCGATCGGCTCTCAATGTGACTAGTACCGCCAAATGTCACACTCGGACATTTTTCTCTTGACGCCAATTGTCGTCCGGTGACACGATGGCGACACAATTCTTTCGATGCAGGAGTCCCCTCATGACCGAAACCGGGACACTCGTTACTCCCGATACCTCCGCCGGGCCCAAGCTCGGCACGCTGGTGGGCGCTGGGCGTCATCGCCCTGGCCCAGCTCATGGTGGTGCTCGACGCCACGATCGTGACCATCTCGCTGCCGTTCGCCCAGCAGGACCTGGGCATCAGCGACGGCGACAAGCAGTGGGTGCTCACCGCCTACACGCTGATCTTCGGCGGCCTGCTGCTGCTCGGTGGCCGCCTCGCCGACTACCTGGGCCGCCGCCGGATCTTCCTGATCGGCCTGGTCGGCTTCGCCGCCGCGTCGGCGCTGGCCGGCCTGGCGCAGAACTCCGCGGAACTGTTCGCGGGCCGCGCGCTGCAGGGCGCCTTCGGTGCGCTGCTGGCCCCGGCGGCGCTGTCGCTGGTGTCGGTCACCTTCACCGAGGCGCGCGAAAGGGCAAGGGCCTTCGGCGTTTTCGCGGGCGTCTCGGCCGGCGGCGCGGCGATCGGCCTGATCGCCGGTGGCGCGCTCACCGAATATGCCAACTGGCGCTGGTGCCTGCTGGTGAACACGCCCGTCGCGCTGCTGGCGTTGGTCGGCGCGTTCGTGTTCGTCATCAAGGACGTGCCCGTGCCGCGGACCGGCGGTTACGACGTGCCGGGTGCGGTGACGGTGACCCTGGGCCTGATCTCGGTGGTGTACGGCTTCAGCCGCGCCGCCGAGGACGGCTGGCTGGCCTCCTCCACGCTCGCGCTGCTGATCGCCGGGGTGGCGCTGCTGATCGCGTTCGTGGCGATCGAGCGGCGTACCGCCAATCCGCTACTGCCGCTGCATATTCCGGGCGAACTCAACCGCGGCGGGTCGTTCCTGGTGGCGCTGCTGGTGCCGATCGCGATGTTCGCGATGTTCATCAACCTCAGCTACTACCTGCAGATCACCCTCGACTACAGCCCGCTGCAGGCCGGTGTCGCGTTCCTGCCCTTCCCGATCGGCATCGTGATCTCGGCGGGCGTGGCCAGCGCGCTGCTGCCTCGCATCGGTCCGCGGCCGCTGATGATCGGCGGTGGCATTCTGGGCACGGCGGGCCTGCTCTACCTGGCGCAGCTGGACTTCGGTGACAGCTTCGCCGCGACCGTGCTGCCGTCGACGGTGCTGATCGCACTCGGGATGGGCGCGCTGTTCGTGTCCATGCAGACCACCGCGCTGCATCAGGTCGAGGAGAAGGATTCCGGCGTGGCCAGCGCGCTGCTCAACGCCGCCCAGCAGGTCGGCGGCGCGATCGGCACGGCCCTGCTGACCACCATCTCGGTGCAGGTGGCCGAGCGGTACGCCGAGAACAACCCGACCGCCGACAACCTGATGGCCCGCGCCGCGATCCACAGCTACGACATCGCCTTCTACATCGGTGCCGGATTCTTCCTGGCCTCGATCCTGATCGTCGCGCTGATGATCCGCGACAAGCCGGAGAACCTCCTCGAGGGCGCCGAGCACGCGCCGATGGCTGTCTGATTACTCGCAGGCGGGGAAGGGCCGGTGCCGCTGAGGTGGCACCGGCCCTCGTGTGCGACCCCGCGAATGTGATGTGACCGTCTCTCAATGGGACGGCCCCTGGAAGTGAGACCCAGCGCACCAGTACGCTTGTCTTGTTTAGTACCTCGAAGTCTCGCGGACAACGCGGGGCGTATACGTTGTCTGTTGAACAGCTGGGGTCCGCTCACAAGCGTGTTCACCTGGCCGTGCAATGGGAGCACCTTCCTAGGAGGACACGAAGATCCATGTCCAAGATCAAGGTTGAAGGTACCGTCGTCGAACTCGATGGCGACGAGATGACCCGGATCATCTGGCAGTTCATCAAGGACAAATTGGTCCATCCGTACCTGGACATCAATCTCGAGTATTACGACCTCGGTATCGAGTATCGGGACAAGACCGACGATCAGGTGACCGTCGACGCCGCCAACGCCATCAAGCAGCACGGCGTGGGCGTCAAGTGCGCCACCATCACGCCCGACGAGGCGCGCGTCAAGGAATTCGGGCTGAAGAAGATGTGGCGGTCGCCCAACGGCACCATCCGCAACATCCTCGGCGGCACGATCTTCCGCGCGCCGATCATCATCTCCAACGTCCCGCGCCTGGTTCCGGGCTGGACGAAGCCGATCATCATCGGCCGTCACGCGTTCGGTGACCAGTACCGCGCCACCGACTTCAAGGTGCATCAGGCGGGCACCGTCACCCTCACCTTCACGCCCGAGGACGGCTCCGAGCCGATCCAGCACGAGGTCGTGCGGATGCCCGAGGACGGCGGCGTGGTCATGGGCATGTACAACTTCAAGAAGTCCATCGAGGACTTCGCGCGCGCGTCGCTGAACTACGGCCTGCAGCAGAACTACCCGGTCTACATGTCGACCAAGAACACCATCCTGAAGGCCTACGACGGCATGTTCAAGGACACCTTCCAGGAGGTCTACGAGACCGAGTTCAAGAACGAGTTCGACGCCGCCGGCCTCACCTACGAGCACCGGTTGATCGACGACATGGTGGCCTCCGCGCTGAAGTGGGAGGGCGGCTACGTCTGGGCGTGCAAGAACTACGACGGCGACGTGCAGTCCGACACCGTGGCGCAGGGCTTCGGCTCGCTGGGCCTGATGACCTCGGTGCTGCTGACCCCGGACGGGCGAACCTGTGAGGCCGAGGCCGCGCACGGCACGGTGACCCGCCACTATCGTCAGCACCAGCAGGGCAAGCCGACCTCCACCAACCCGATCGCCTCGATCTTCGCGTGGACCCGCGGCATCGCCCATCGCGGCAAGCTGGACAACACCCCCGAGGTCATCGGCTTCGCGCAGACCCTCGAGGATGTCGTCATCAAGACCGTCGAGGACGGCCAGATGACCAAGGACCTGGCGCTGCTGGTCGGCGGCGATCAGGGCTATCTCACCACCGAGGAATTCCTCGGTGTGCTCGATGCCAACCTGGCGCGCGAACTGCGCTGAGCACCCGCACGAGAAGCTGAACAACCGGGCACCCGCCCCCACCGCACCCCGGTGGCCGCGGGTGCCCGAATTGTTCTCGCGGCGACCTACTTCCGCAACAACGTGACCACCTCGGTCAGCGTGTGCTGCATCTGCCGCAGGTACCCCTCGATGTTGTCGAGCCGCCGATCCGTGCCCCCGCTCCACGCCTCCCCTTGATCGAATCGCTCGTCCACCTTGTCGAACCGCGTGCCCACCTTGTCGAACCGCGTGTCTACCTTGTCGAACCGCGTGCCCATCTTGTCCAGCCGCGTGTCCATCTTGTCGAACCGCCGGTCCATCCCGTCCAGGCGCGCATCCGTCTGGTCGAAGCGGCGACTGTGCTGTCGCAGCGTCGCGATGAGGATCCCGAACTGGCGGCCGCTGGTTCGCTGGAAGCGGCGTAGGCGCAGGTCGACCCCGCGCACCGCGGCCAGGGAGGTGTGTGCGGTGCGGTTGGTGTCGTCGTTCATTTCGTAGAGGTCGTCGACGTCGTGACGCAACCGGTCGACAATCGGGTCTCGCTGCGGCTTGGTCATGACGACAACGCTAGAGGCCACGCGAACCCGGCGGAAGCGGGCGATCGGCGATTGGGGATAACCGATCCGGCTGTGAATAGCGGCATTTTCGGAGCGTCTGGGCGGGCAGTTCCGACCCCGGTGAGTGAGATCACCGTCCCTCCGGGATGCGTAAGCGTTCGCCGCCGTGTTGCGGTGAAGCGTGGCTTCCGTCTCCGAGCCCGCCGTGGCCTTCCCCCAGTCCTCCTCCGCCGAGCCGTCCGCCGCCGACGTCCCCGCGGTCGATCACCCCGGTCGCACCGATTGGCATGTCCCCGCGATGCTGGCGCTGGCGCTCGGCGGTTTCGGCATCGGCACCACCGAATTCGTCACCATGGGTTTGCTGCCGGATATCGCGCACGCCATGAACGTCTCGGAGCCGACCGCCGGACACGCGGTGTCGGCGTACGCGCTGGGCGTGGTGGTCGGCGCGCCGGTCATCGCGGCGCTGTGCGCACGGGTGCCGCGCAAGCGCCTGCTGATCGCGCTGATGGTCGCCTTCACCGTAGGCAATGTCGCGACAGTGCTGGCGCCCTCGTTCGCGACCCTGACGGCCGCGCGCTTCGTTTCCGGGCTGCCGCACGGCGCCTACTTCGGGGTGGCATCTCTCGCGGCCGCCACTCTGGCGCCGGTCGGGCAGCGCGCGAAGGCGGTTGCCGCGGTTATGCTGGGATTGAGCGCCGCCAACGTTGTCGGCGTTCCCGCGGCCACGTGGCTCGGCCAGCATCTCGGGTGGCGGGATGCCTACGGGGTGGTCGCCGTGATCGGACTGGCGACCGTGTTCGCCATCGCGAAATTCGTTCCGGAACTGACCGGCGTCCGCGTGACCGATCCGCGTACCGAACTCGGTGCGCTGGGCCGCTCCCAGGTATTGCTGACGCTGCTGGTCGGCGCCGTCGGATTCGGCGGCATGTTCGCCGTCTACACCTACATCACCACCACGCTCACCGATGTCGCGGGCATGCCGATCGGGCTGGTGCCGATCGTGTTGGCGCTGTTCGGTCTGGGCATGATCGCCGGAAACATCGTCGGCGGCGTGCTCGCCGATCGCGGTGTGGAGCGCGCGGTGTTCCTGGCGCTGGTGTCCATGGTCGTCATTCTCGCCGGATTCGTTGCGGCCGCGCACAATCCGTTCACGGCAGGCGCGGGTGCGTTCCTGGTCGGCGCGTCCGGCGCGGCCTTGGCTCCCGGCCTGCAGATCCGCCTGATGGATGTCGCGCACGACGCTCAGACCCTCGCCGCCGCCCTCAACCACGCCGCCCTGAACATCGCCAATGCCGCCGGCGCGTGGCTCGGCGGGCTGGTGATCGCGGCGGGCCTCGGGTACACCGCTCCCGCGGTGGTCGGGGCGGGTCTGGCGGTGGCGGGCGTGCTGATGTTCACCGGAACCGTCTGGCTCGCCCGCCGGGCGCGGTAGTCACGCACATTTTCATTCAGCAGTGCATGTAAGTGTATGATTCCCGGATGGTCAGGCCCGCAGTCTCGAAACCGCAGCGCCGCACGCAGGAGCAGCGTAGTAGCGAGATGCGCGTCCGCCTGCTCGACGCCACCATAGACTGCCTGGTCGAGTACGGCTACGCGGGCACCACGACGCCCCGGGTCGCCGAGCGCGCGGGCGTCACCCGGGGCGCGCAGGTCCACCATTTCGGCTCCAAGACCGATCTCGTGGTGGCCGCGATCAGCCATCTCGCGCAGCGCCGCACCGATGCGGCGATGCGGGAACTGGGCCGATTCCGACACGAGGGTGACCCGGTCGCCGCGGTGCTGGACTTCCTGTGGGAACTGCACCAGGGCCCGCTGTTCATCGCGGCGATGGAGCTGTGGGTGGCGGGCCGCGTGGATCGGGTGCTGGCCGCCGAGATGGCGAAGGTCGAGCCGTTCGTCAACAACGCGGTGCTGATGGCGGTCGCCCAGCTGGTACCCGACGAGGTCGACCGCAAGACCGCCCGCGACTTCGTCTACACCGCGATGGACGCGCTGCGCGGAATCCTGGTCTCCAACTTCATCGATCCGGACTCCGACCGCGCCCTGCGGCGTTGGAAACGCGCCTCGGCACACCTGCGCATCGCCGCCGAATCCTCCCTGCCGGGACTGCGCGCGGGACGCTGATCCGCACCGCCGAAGTGCAATGCGCCGACACAGCGACTCGGCCATTCCGCCTTGCATACCTCCGCGGCTGTATATGACCGCGTAAGACCCGTATCTCCACCCCGACCCGGCATTCAGCGCCTTATCCGCGCCCACATCTTGCGTAGTTACATACAGCTCCGTATGTTTGTTTTCAGATCAGACCGCGCGAGGTGAGGAGTTCGATGGCGAACAAGGTCTACGTCGTCGGCGTCGGCATGACGAAATTCGAGAAGCCGGGTCGGCGTCAGGTCGAGGACGCGGACGGCACGCGGGCGTGGGACTACCCGGACATGGCGCGGGAGTCGGGCACCAAAGCCCTTGCCGACGCGGGCATTTCCTACGACCGGGTGCAGCAGGCGTATGTCGGCTACGTGTACGGCGAGTCGACATCGGGCCAGCGAGCCGTCTACGAGCTGGGCATGACCGGCATCCCGGTGGTCAATGTCAACAACAACTGCTCGACCGGCTCCACCGCGCTCTACCTTGCGGCACAGGCGATTCGGGGCGGACTGGCCGACTGCACACTGGCCCTGGGCTTCGAGAAGATGCAGCCGGGTTCGCTCGGCTCCACCTGGGACGACCGCGAGCAGCCGATGGCCAAGCACATGATGGCGCTGGCGGAGATCTCCGAGGTGCTGTTTCCCCCGGCACCGTGGATGTTCGGCGCCGCCGGTCGCGAGCACATGCAGGCCTACGGCACCACCGCCGAGCATTTCGCGAAGATCGGGTACAAGAACCACAAGCACTCGGTCAACAACCCGTATTCGCAGTTCCAGGACGAGTATTCGCTCCAGGACATTCTCGACGCGCGGATGATCTACGACCCGCTGACCAAGCTGCAGTGCTCGCCGACCTCCGACGGTTCCGGCGCGGCGATCCTGGCGTCCGAGAAGTTCGTCGACGAACACGGCCTGGCGAGTCGGGCGGTTGAGATAGTCGGCCAGGCCATGACCACCGACTTCGCCTCCACCTTCGACGGCACCGCCAAGAGCATCATCGGCTACGACATGAACGTGCAGGCGGCGCGCCAGGTCTACGAGCAGTCCGGCCTCGGCCCGGAGGACTTCCAGGTGATCGAGCTGCACGACTGCTTCTCGGCCAACGAACTGCTGCTGTACGAGGCGCTCGGGCTGTGCGGCGAGGGCGAGGCCGGGAAGCTCATCGACGACAACCAGACCACCTACGGCGGCAAGTGGGTGGTCAACCCGTCCGGCGGCCTGATCTCCAAGGGACATCCGTTGGGCGCAACGGGTCTGGCCCAGTGCAGCGAGCTGACCTGGCAGCTGCGCGGGCAGTCGGACCAGCGGCAGGTGCCGAATGTGACCGCGGCCCTGCAACACAACATCGGCCTGGGCGGCGCGGCCGTCGTCACGGCCTACCAGCGCGCGGACCGCTGAGTCCGGCCGACGACGAAAGAGAGCACCATGGGCCACATCGAATACACCAAGACCCTGTCCGCGAACCCCGAGGCCCTGTGGGCCGTGGTCGGCAACCCGAACACCTGGGGCGACTGGTTCTCCATCCACGAACGCTGGATGGAGGAGCCGCCGACCACTCTCGAGGTGGGCAACAAGCTGGTGGCCAAGGTCGTCATGCTCGGCATGGCCAACAAGTTCGAATGGCGCGTCGCGGCCGTCGAGGCGGGCCGCACGCTGACGCTGACCGCGACCGGAATGGCCGGCGTGAAGGTCGAATTCACCTTCACTCTCGCCCCCGCCGCGGACGGCACGGAGCTGTCGGTCAACGGCGACTTCGAGGGCGCGTTGATCAAGGGCGCGCTCGGCAAGGCGGTGGAGAAGGACGGCAGCAAACAGCTCGAGAAGTCCCTCGAGCAGCTCGAGGTGCTGGCAGCGGCGGCGTGAGCACCGAAACCGGCGGCCGCGTAGTCGAATTCGACGACTCCGGCTTGAACCGCTGGTGTGACGAGGAACGTTTCGAGGTCCTGGCCGAACGCATCGCCGAATACGCCGCCGCCACCAACGATCCCATCGAGGCGCACCGGGGCGGGGATGTGGCGCCGCCGGTCTTCGCGATCGTGCCGGTCTTCGACGCCATGCTGGTCCCGGTCATCGATGTGGCGCCGATGGACATCTTCGGCCGAGTCGTGCACGGCGAGCAGGACTTCCACTTCCACCGTCCGATCCGCCCGGGGGAGACGCTGGTCTCGCGGGCGCGGGCGATCGGGTACGCGGGCCGGTCCAACGGCAGCGGCATCACGGTGCACATCGAATGTCGCACGGAGTCCGGCGAACTCGTGAACGAGCAATACCTGACCGCCTTCTTCCGCAACATCGACGCGGGAAAGACGGTCGGCCGGCCCGCGCCGGAGCACAAGTTCGACGAGAGCCTGCGCGCGCAGGACCCGGTCGCCGAGGTGACCCAGCGCATCGACCTCGACCAGACCTACCGCTACGCACCGGCTTCGGGCGACCCGGTACCGCTGCATCTCGACGAGGAGGTTGCCAAGGACGCCGGGCTGCCGGGCATCATCGCGCACGGCCTGTGCACCATGGCCTTCGCCTCGTGGGCGGTGCTCACCGAGGTCGGCGGTTCGGATGCGCACCGGCTGCGGCGCTTCGCGGTGCGATTCGCCAAGATGGTCTTTCCGGGTGACGAACTACGCACCCGGATCTGGAAGGTGAAGTCCGACAAGGGCATCACCACCTACGCCTTCGAAACGGTGCGCGGCGCGGACGTGGTGCTCAGCGACGGCCTGGCCGAGATCGCGGACTGAACGAACACAGACAGGAGTTACGGATGGGCGCACTGGAAGGCAAGGTCGCCGTCATCACCGGCGCCGGCCGCGGCATCGGCCGCGAACACGCGCTGCTGTTCGCGCGGGAGGGCGCCGCGGTCGTGGTGAACGACCTCGGCGGCGACAATACCGGGACGGGCGCGGACACCGGTCCGGCGCAGGAAGTGGTGGACGAGATCACCGCGGCGGGCGGCCGGGCGGTCGCCGACACCGGCGACATCGCCACGTGGGAGGGTGCGAAAAACCTTGTCGACCTGGCTGTTTCGGAGTTCGGTAGACTCGACGTGGTCGTCAACAACGCGGGCATCCTGCGCGACGGCTTCATAGCCGGGCTCGAGGAATCCCAGTGGGACGCGGTGATCGCGGTGCATCTGAAGGGGCATTTCAACGTGCTGCGGCACGCGGCCTCGTACTGGAAAGACCAGGCCAAGGCGGGCAACCGGCCCAACGCCGCCGTCGTCAACACCGCCTCGGCCTCGGGTGTCACCGTCCCGAATGCCGGGCAGGCCAACTACGGGGCCGCGAAGGCCGCGATCGCCGCGCTCACCCTGGTGGCCGCCGACGAACTGGAGCGGTACGGGGTGCGGGTCAACGCGATCGCGCCGATGGCCCGCACCCGGCTGACCCTCGCCACCCCGGGCATGGGCGCGATCTTCGCCGCCGAGGTCCCGGAGGGCGAGTTCGACGCGTTCAGTCCCGCCAATATCTCGCCCCTGGTGGCCTATCTCGCCGGCGACAAGTGCGCGATCACGGGCAAGGTGTTCGCGGTGCAGGGCGGCGCCATCTCCGAGCTGGCCGGCTGGCACGACGTGAAGACCATCGAGACCGAGGGCCCCTGGTTGATCGACGATATCGCCGCCCGCCTGCCGTAACCCCGAAAACCACTGGAGAACAACGTGTTCGAATGGTCCGAGACCGACGTACTGATCCGCGAAGCGGTCCGCGGTTTCATCGCCAAGGAGGTCCGGCCGCACCTGGACGCCCTGGAGAGCGGCGAGATGCTGCCCTATCCCGTGATCCGAAAGCTGTTCGGAGAGTTCGGCATCGACGCGATGGGCGCCGAGGCGGTCGGCAAGATGCTGGCCAAGCAGCGGGCCAAGGCCGAAGGAGCCGAACCCGGTGCGAAGCGGGGCGGATCCGGCGGCGGCCCGTTCGGTGGGCAGGAGTCGCTGATGGCTGTGCTGATCGGCGAGCTGTCCGGGGTGTGCATGGGGCTGGTCTCCGCGCTGGGCGTGTCCATCGGTCTCGGGGCGACCACCATCATGTCGCGCGGCACGCTCGCGCAGCAGGAGCGATGGCTCGAAGACATCGTGACCATGAAAAAAGTTGCGGCGTGGGCGATCACGGAGCCCGATTCCGGATCGGACGCGTTCGGCGGGATGAAGACCTACGTCAAGCGCGACGGCGAGGACTACATCCTCAACGGGCAGAAGACCTTCATCACCAACGGCCCCTACGCCGACACGGTGATCGTCTACGCCAAGCTCGAGGAGGGCGACGCCGGGGTCGACAAGCGCGACCGCAAGGTGCTCACCTTCGTGCTCGACAAGGGCATGGAAGGTTTCACCCAGGGCAAACCGTTCCGGAAGATGGGCCTGCACGCCTCGCCCACGGGTGAATTGTTCTTCGACAACGTGCGTCTGGGCCGGGACCGGCTGCTCGGCGAGACCGAGGAGCACAAGGGCGGTGACGGCCGCGAGAGCGCCCGGTCCAGCTTCACCGCCGAGCGCATCGGCGTCGGCTTCATGGCGCTGGGGATCATCAACGAATGCCACCGGCTCTGTGTGGATTACGCCAAGAACCGCAAGCTGTGGGGCCAGGAGATCGGCCGCTTCCAGTTGGTGCAGCTCAAGCTGGCCAAGATGGAGGTGGCGCGAATCAACGTGCAGAACATGGTCTTCCACTCGATCGAGCGGGCCCGCGCCGGTAAGCCGCCGACGCTGGCGGAGGCATCGGCGATCAAGCTGTACTGCTCGGAGGCGGCCACCGAGGTGGCGATGGAGGCGGTGCAGCTGTTCGGCGGCAACGGCTACATGACCGAGTACCGCGTGGAACAGCTGGCCCGCGACGCGAAGTCGCTGATGATCTACGCGGGCAGCAACGAGATTCAGGTGACCCACATCGCCAAGGGCCTACTCGGAGCGTAATCCTGCGTGGGCGGCCGGCGGATCGGCGCCGAGGGGTGGTGACCGATCCGCCGGCCTTCCTCACACCGCGCGCAGGTGCGTGCGGCTGGCATAGACGTGCTCGGCGATGAGGGTCGCGACGCGGTCGGGCGCCTCCAGCATCGGAACGTGGCCGACGCCGTGCACGAGAATACGATCGGCCGAGTCCGGCAGTTCCCGCAGAAACCGTTGCGCGAAAGCACGATTCGGGATCACCCGATCGTGCTCGCTGAGCAGCAGGCGCACCGGGGTGCGCAGCGTGGACATGTCCTCCAGCGCGGGCATGCGCAGCCCGCCGGCCAGCAGCGGCAGCATGGCCGTGCAGTGCAGCGCCGACGCGATCGCCGCCTCCACGCCGCGCCGAGCCGCCGCGGCGGTGTTCTTGGCGAGCAGGTATGCCGCGAAATGCCGTACCGGAGCGCTGAATTGGACCAGCGGCGGCAGTCGCTTGCCGACCTGCACCACCGGCACCAGCGACAGGAATTTCAGCCCCACCCGGATCTGCAGCAGCGACGGCGACTGCCAGCCGCCGGCGGGTGCGATCGCGGTCAGCGTGCGGGCCCGGCCGCGCCGCGCCAATTCGAAGCCGACCCAGGCGCCGAGCGAATTTCCCGCGATATGACAGGTGCGCCAGCCCAATTCGTCGAGTTGGGCCTCGACCCGATCGGCCAGTACGTCGATATCGATGTACCAGCCGTCCAGATCGGGGCCGCCCCAATGGCCCGGGAAGGCCGGCGCGAAGACCTCACAGGTACTGGATAATCGGAACGCCACCTGCTCCCAGCAGTGCGGCGAGAGCATGAACCCGTGCAGCAACAGCAGCGGATCCCCGGACCCGGTGTGCAGTGCCTGCATCGGTACGAGCGGGAGTGCGGATCGGGTGGTGCCGGACGTCATCGTTCGTCACCCCTTCCTGGACCTCGATGTCCACAGGGAGTTGATGACAGCATTGTACGGAGGAAATGTGTTCTACATCACCGCTACGGCATGATGTAAACGAGCCTCATTTCAATTTGCTGGGTGAGTGCGGCGCACGGGGTTCGGGCTATCGTGTCGCTGTGGGTTCTCATGAGCTGTTCCATCAGACCTGGTCGGACAACTATGCCTGCTACTGCACGATCTCGACGATCAACGTGAACGGGATTCGGGCGGCGACCGGCAAGACGGGCAAGGGGATGCTCGAGTGGCTGGCGGCCACCGAGTCCGACATCATCTGCCTGCAGGAGACCCGGGCAACCGACGAGCAGACGCGCAAGGCGCTGGCCCCGGCGCTGGAGGCCGGATGGCATCTGGCACACGCCGAACCGGGCACGAAAGGCCGGGCCGGGGTGGGCATCTTGTCTCGCCAGGAGCCACGCGCGGTGCGGACCGGGTTCGGCTGCGCGGAGTTCGACGGTATCGGCCGCTATATCGAGGCCGAGTTCGACGGGCTCACCGTCGCGAGTGTGTACGTCCACACCGGGGAGGCCGACACGCCGATGCAGGACGAGAAGTACCGGTTCCTCGGCGCCCTGGGCGCGCATTTGCGCGCGCAGACCGGTGATTTCGTGATCTGCGGCGACTGGAACGTCGCGCACACCGAGCTGGACATCAAGAACTGGAAGGGCAATGTGAAGAACGCCGGCTTCCTGCCCGGCGAGCGAGCATGGGTCGACGAGATACTGGCCGCCGGATACGTCGACGTGGTGCGCACCCTCCACCCGGGTGTGCCGGGACCCTACAGCTGGTGGTCCTACCGCGGCCGCGCGTTCGACAACGACGCCGGCTGGCGCATCGACTACCACCTGGCCCGCGGCGGCGTGGCCGGGCGGGCGAAACACGCGGTGGTGGAGCGGGCGTCGGAGTACGCCTTGCGCTGGTCGGACCACGCCCCGGTGACGGTGCAGTACCGATGAACCTCTCCGACAAGCGAATTCGCACGCTGCTGGTATTGGCCGGTCTGGTTGTCGCGGTGGTGGTCGCGGGCGTGCTCGCGCTGCGCGGTGGCACCGATTCCGGTAGCGGCACCGCGCAGTCCGTTGCCGCGAGTGCGACGGCGAAGCCGACGGCGAAGGCGGGCAACACTTCTGCGGTCAGCCGAGTCGCCGGTGTTCCCGAGCGCGCGTATCAGACGCTGGCGGAGATCGACGCCGGGCGCTGGCCCGACTCGGCGGGTGCGCCGGGCACCAAGGGCGGTGACCAGTGGATGAATCGCGATGGAACACTGGCGAAAACGGATTCCTCCGGCAAGGCGATCACCTACAAGGAATGGGATGTGAATCCGAAGAAGCGCGGCCAGTCCCGCGACGCCGAACGCATAGTCACCGGCAGCGACGGCTCGGCCTACTACACCGGAGACCACTACGAGACGTTCACGAGGATGCGGTGATGACCAGGCCGATGACGTTGTCGCAGTTCCTGTCCGGCGCCGGCCCGGTGGTGGGTGAGCTGGCCGCCGACGACGGAAAGTTCAGCGGCGTGCGCTACCAGGCGCCCGACAACTTTCGCGTCCGTGAGCTGCGCGGCGCCAAGATGCGCACGCTCGCGGGCGTCTACGACGAATTCGCCGCGGCCTTCCAGTTCCCGTACTACTTCGGCGCGAACAAGGACGCCTTCGACGAATGCCTGCGCGACCTGGACGATTTCGTCGGTCCGGCGCGCGGCTACCTGGTGGTGGTCCGCGACGCCGAGCAGTTGCTGGCCGACCAGCCGGAGCAAATGGACTGGTTCGCCGAGGCCATGCGCGACGCGGCCGCCTTCTGGTCCACACGCGACACCGCGTATCGCGTTGTGCTGCAAGGTCGTCCCGAGCTGGCCGCGGTGCCGCTCACGCTCGCGGCCGACTGAGGCGCGGTCGCCGGGCGCGGTGCGTCAGCGGAGGCGTTTCGCCAGATCCTCCCCGAGCAGGACGAAGATATCGGTGGTGTGGTCGATCAGCTCGTCACGGGTCATGGGCAGGTCGCCCTGGAGCCAGCTCGTCAGGGTCTGGGCGAGGCCGCCGACGAGGTAGGTCGCGCGGAAGGCGATCACCGGGTCCGGTTCGGCGCCGGTGAGCCCGTAGAAGTCGATGCCGCTGGCCGCCACGAGATTCGCGAACGAGCGAATGGATTCGAGTGTGCGAGAGCGCAATTCGGGTGTCGCGGTGCCGACGATCGACGCCACCCGCGCCTTGCGCGGATCGTCGGTGAGCACGTGGATGCCCGCCGCGATCGCGGCCCGCGCGGTGTCGCGGGTGTCGGCGGGCGCCGTCCGCAGCGCCGCCACGATCGCCGTCGCCAACTCCTCGGCGACACCGTCGAACAGTGCGGTGAGTACGGCGTCGCGGCCGTCGAACTGCTCGTAGTAGTAGCGCTCGTTCAGTCCGGCTCGCGTGCACAGCCCGGCAACGGTCAGTTTCTCCAGCCCCTGTGTGCCGATGATGTCCAGCGCGGCCTCGAGTAGCACGGATCTGCGTTGAGCGCGGCGCTGCGCTGCGGAGACCCCGCCGTACGTCCGTTGCGCTGCCACGTTCCGATTGTGGCACGGCGCGCGCCCGCCCCCGGACCCCGGATACGAACGCCGCGGAGGTGCGGCAGCAATTCTGGAGGTGCCTCTTGCCAGATTGTCGATTCTGGTGGATTCTATTGCCAGATGCCCTGGACGAGGAGGCGACGATGCCCGAGACCGGCTATTTCTCCGACGATTCGATGATTCGCCGTGTCATGCGCAAGCGGGCGGTGGGCCTCACCTACGGTCAGCGCGCGCTGGTGGTCGGGGCCGTCCACCCGCTGCTGTACGTCGGGACCGCCGAGAACACCGAACACCGGACGACGCCCTATACGCGGCTCGCGCTCACCGGCCGGTTGTTCGAGGCGGTGTTCCTGGGCAGCCGGGCGGAGGCGGACCGGGCGCTGGCCTTCACGCACAAGAAGCATGCGCGGGTATCGGGTTCGCTGCCCGAGGACGCCGGTCCGCACCACCCCGAGGGCAGCGAATACTCCGCGACGAACCCCCATCTGATGTTCATGACCATGGCCTTCACCTTCGACTCCGCCGAGGTCATGCACGATCTGCTGATCCGCAGGCTCACCGCCGCCGAGCGGGAGGGTCTCTACCAGGACTACGTGCGCTGGGGAGAGCTGTTCGGTATGCCGCGCACGGCGGCGCCGGCCGACTATCCCGCGTTCCGTCGCTTCTTCGACGACTATCTGGCCTCCGACGAAGTGTTCCTCACCGAGGAGGCGCGTCTGGTCGGCTCGTATCTGGCGGGCAGGCGGGTGCCGTACCCGCTGCGCGCGCCGCTGCACCAGGTGACCTCCGGTGTGTATCTGCTGATCCAGGGCAGCCTGCCGCCGCGGATCCGGGACATGTACGGGATCCGGTGGGGCGCCAAGGAGGAGTTGGCCTTTCGCACGCTGGCCCAGGGCGTCCGCACGGCCCATCGCACACCGCCGCTCGCGCCGCGCCCGCTCCGCACAACGCTCGCCGGGCCCAGCGCTCCGGTGTATCGGATGCTCAGCCGTCGCGAGCATGACCTGGTCAGCTCCGGGCGGCCGAGTATGCCCGGTGTCGACCCGCTGAACCACGAGCAGCGCGGCGTCTCATAGCGGATTCGATACTCAGTCCGCGCTGACGCCGGGCTTGCCGTTCTCGATGCGCCCTGTGACGCGCCGCCGGAAGTCCGAATCCTCGTCGGCGGTGATTTCCACGTCATACCAACCGTTTTCGGTAGCCCACTCGAGCGAGTGGGTCGCCCCGGCCGGTAGTTCGACACGCTCCTGGAGCCCGGCGTACCGCAACGCCGCGACCGTCACGGTGACCTGCCGCCGCCCCCGGTTGGCCAGCGAAATCCTGAGCCCGGCTCCCGAGGGCACCGTAGCGACCTCGACTGTCGCCGCCGGACCCGCTGTGCCGCCGCGCATTTCGTACCAGAACCGATTCGGCCCCTGCACCGACAACTCGTAAGAGTCGGTGACGGTGAACGTCTCGGTCCGCTCGCCGCGCACATCGCAGTGCCGTGGGCTGTCCGATACTCCGCCGAACGGGTAGAGGACGAAATGCGCCGACGCCGCACCGCTGTTCGTCAGCCGGAGAGTCAGCGTCGTCCCGGAGACCGATCCCGCGGCCGCCGGTTGGTACGGCAGCGGGCGAGCGGGCCGCGCACCGGGCTCCTGGGCGGGCAGTGACTGCGCGTCCGGCGGCTCCGGCTTCCATCGGGCGGCGGGGCTCGGAATGCCTTTCGGCTCAGTCAATTTCGGTGGTTTGCCCGCAGCGCCGAAATCGAACACCGACCGCATGTCGCCGCACACCGTGCGCCGCCAGTCACTGATGTTCGGCTCCCGCACACCGGTCCACTGTTCCAGGAACCGCAGCACCGAGGTGTGGTCGAAGACCTCCGAACTGACGAAACCGCCGATCGTCCACGGCGACACCACGGTCATCGGCACCCGCGGTCCCAGCCCGATCGGCGTGCCGTCGTACCAGTCGTCGCCCCCGGGCGGTGGCACCGGCGAGGGCACGTGGTCGAAATAGCCGTCGTTCTCGTCGAAGTTGATGAAAATCGCTGTGCGGGACCAGGTGTCGAGGTCGGCGGCGACGAGGTCGAGCAGCCGGTAGATCAGGTTCGCGCTGCCCAGCGGGGTCGATGAGGAGGGATGCTCGCTGTATTTCGCGGGCGGTACCAGCCAGCTGACCTTCGGCAGCGTCCGCTCCTCGATGTCGGTGGCCAGCCGCCGCAGCAGGCTGTCGGGTTCGCCGCGATACATCGCCCGGTCGAACAGGCGCCGCTCCGGAGCGCTCAGCCGATCCCGTGCCGCGTCCAGTTGCCCGAGTAGCCGACGCTGGTCGGGCGGTGGCTTCTGCTGTAGCGCCTCGTAGAACTTCTCCGTCGTCGGATAGTTGCCCTCGACCTGGGAGAGCAGCTTCTTCCCGATGCGCTTGAACGTCGCGAAGTACTCGACGGGATTGTCGGTGAAGTTGTCCCACTCCTGATAGATCTGCCACGAGACCCCGGCGGCCTCCAGCCGTTCCGGGTAGGTCGTCCACTCGTAGCCGGGATGGGCGGCCTCGTAAGCGGCATTGTCGACGGCGCGTTCATCGGTGCCGGGTTCGTACCCCGTGGTGCCGGTGAAGAAGTAGTTGCGATTCGGATTGGTGCCGCCGAACAGGGAGCAGTGGTAGGCGTCGCAGATGGTGAACGTGTCGGCCAGCTCGTACTGCAGCGGCAGGTCGCGGCGTTCGTAGTAGGCCATGGTCGCCGCGGTCTTCGCCGGAATCCAGCCGTCCCACCAGCCCCGCGCCCACGCCGCGGTGCTGCCGTCCCACTCGTGGTCGAGGCTGTCGAGGTATTGGATATCGGTGTCGGGGCGGCCCGCCCGCGCCGCCGCCTGCCGCAGCGAGAACGGCAGGACCGAGCCGCCCGCCGCGTCGGGCAGTCCCGGCCGCGGCGACCCGCGCGCGTCCGACATCAGCGAGACTCCGGACACCGGCTGCCGGAAGACCGAGGCGCCGTTGCGCAGGCGCAGCGGCGACGAATCGGAGAACCCGCGCACGCCCCGCAAGGTCCCGTAGTAGTGGTCGAACGAGCGATTTTCCTGCATCAGCAGGATCACGTGTTCGATGGCCCGCAGCCCGCCCGGCCGCATCGGGGCGGCCATCGCCCGGTGCACGGCGGGCGGCAGCAGGGACGCGGTGGCCGAACCGGCCGCCAGCCCGAGCAGATGCCGCCGGGAGAGGATGGCCATGAGCCCAGTAAACCAACCACACGTGGGTGCCGGGTTACCGCGACACGGTTGCCGGGTGAATTTCCAGCGAGCAAGGTGCCGGTCGTCCGCCGGTCCGGGCATGCGAAGATCTGTGCATGTCGAGTCCTGCAGCACCCGGTGAGCGCAAGCAGCGTGTCCTGTCCGGCATCCAGCCGACCAGCGATTCCTTCCACCTCGGCAACTACCTTGGCGCGCTGCAATATTGGGTGAACCTGCAGGACGACTACGACGCCCTCTACTTCATCCCGGACATGCACGCGATCACCGTGTCGCAGGACCCCAAGCAACTGCGCAACCGCACCAAGCGGGCCGCGGCGCAACTCCTCGCCCTGGGCATCGACCCGAAGCGGTCGACGCTGTTCGTCCAGAGCCAGGTGCCCGAGCACGCCGAGCTGACCTGGGTGCTGAACTGCATCACCGGCTTCGGCGAGGCCAGCCGGATGACCCAGTTCAAGGACAAGTCGGCCCGGCAGGGCGCGGAGAACGCCACCGTCGGCCTGTTCACCTACCCGGTCCTGATGGCCGCCGACATCCTCCTGTACCGGGCGCATCAGGTGCCGGTCGGCGAGGATCAGCGCCAGCACCTGGAGCTGACCCGCAATCTGGCCCAGCGGTTCAACACCCGGTACAAGAAGACGTTCGTCGTCCCCGAGGCGCACATCGTCTCCGGCACCGCGAAGATCTACGACCTGCAGGATCCGACGTCGAAGATGAGCAAGTCGGCCGCCACCGACACCGGGCTGCTCAACCTGCTCGACGACCCGAAGGTCTCGGCGAAGAAGATCCGCTCCGCGGTCACCGACACCGAACGCGAGATCCGCTACGACCCGGAGGCCAAGCCGGGGGTGAGCAATCTGTTGGTTATCCTGTCGTCGCTCACCGGCAGCCCCATCGTGACGTTGGAGAATGATTACTCCGGCAAGGGGTATGGCGATCTCAAGGGCGATGTGGCCGACGCACTGGTCGAATTTGTCACGCCGTTGCAGACGAAGGTGCAAGAGTATCTGGACGACCAGGGCGAACTCGATCGCATTCTCGGCGCCGGTGCCGAGCGCGCTCGGGAAATCGCCGGCAACACCCTGGCGCAGGTGTACGACCGGGTGGGGTTCCTGCCCCGCTGACGTCCACCTCGCGGGGCTGTGCACGACCGCCGACCGCCTTCGTGGTGACACGCGCTGCCCCGATGCGCGGCCGGCCGACAGGTTTCGGGAGGACTGGTGTTCGGCAAGGTCAAGGCACGGATCGAACGTGAGGTACAGGCACGGCCGTGGCTGGACCATGCCATTCGCGCCGGCGGGCGGTATCAGCGCCAGCGCGGCGACTACTACGCCGCCGGCATCACGTATTTCACTGTGCTGTCGCTGTTTCCGCTGCTGATGGTCGGCTTCGCGGTGGCCGGATTCGTGCTGTCGCGCAACGCGGACCTGCTGGCCGAGTTGCAGCAGAAGGTGGTCGAGAAGGTTCCGGGCTCCTTCGGCGGGCAGCTGACCGACCTGATCGACCAGGCCGTGCGGTCGCGCACCGGCGTCGGCGTGGTCGGCTTGGTCGGCGCCCTCTACGCCGGGCTCGGGTGGATGGCGAACCTGCGGGCCGCGCTCACCGAACAGTGGGAACAGAAGACGCCGGAGGGAAATTGGGTCGGCAGCAAGGTGTCCGACCTGCTCGCGCTGCTCGGTCTCGGCGCGGCGATGGTGGTGTCGCTGGGGTTGTCGGCGCTCGCGGGCAGCGGTCTCGGCCGCAGCGTGCTGAAATCCGTCCACCTCGACAACGCGCCCGGCGTCGGCGTGCTGCTCACCATCGTCTCGCTGGTGCTCGCCGTGCTCGCGTCCTGGGCGGTCTTCGTCTGGATCATCGCCCGCCTCCCGCGCGAACCGGTGACCTTGGTGAGCGCGTTGAAGGCGGCCCTGCTCGCCGCTCTGGCCTTCGAGCTCTGGAAACAGCTCGCCAGCATCTACCTCAAATCCGTCCTCAACAGCCCCGCCGGCGTCACCTTCGGCCCCATCATCGGCCTGATGGTCTTCGCCTACATCACCGCCCGCATAATTCTCTTCGCCACAGCCTGGGCGGCCACCGCCCGCGAAAACGAGCCCGAAGCCGAAATCCCCCCGCCGCCACCGGCAGTCATCGAGCCGAGGGTGAATGTGGGGATGACCGCGCGGACGGGGGCGGCGCTGTTCGGGGTGGGTGCCGTCGCGGGGGCGTTGGTGGGGTTGCGGCGGCGGAGGTAGGTTCCCGCGCCGGCCGCTACCCGGCCCTGTCCGATACTCCTTGCTGAGTCATGCGGGTGATCTCGCGCAAGATGGCCTGCTGCGAGCAGGGTTCGACGTGGAAGTCGTTGTGCTGCTGGCGATATACGTAGCGGCCGTCGCCCTCGACATCCACCCAGCTCAAATACTGCGGTGGGAAGGGGCGCGAATCCTGTAGGCCGCACCGGACTTCGACGTGGCCGGTGCCTGCGCGCGGCGAACCCAGCAGGCGACGAATGCGGTCGGTGATGGTTTCCTTTGTGCCGGTCCAGGATTCGAGGTCGGTGCGGATGCGGTCGAAGCTCTCCACCATGGGCGGGTGCTTTCCGGGCGGGACGTCGCCGAGCACGGCCGCGAACACCTTCGGCACGATCGCGGGCGAACCGACCTCGATCATCACATTGCCGCCCACGTCGTCGGTGGGGCCCGGGCGTTGGACCAGGGTGACGCCGACGGTGGTGTCGATTGCGCCGTACGCGCGCACCGGACGCTTGCGTTTACCCGTAACGAGCAGGGACACAGCCGGATTCGACGCCACCCGCAGTACTGCGGACAGGTCGGGATCGTGGCCGTGCGGCAGGCGTTGCCGCAACTCTTCTTTCAGCTTCGCGTATTCGCTCTGCCATTGCACCGACGATCTCAGCTTCAGCGGGAACGGGTACCGGTCTATGTCGGTCTCCGCCCAGACGTGCATGAATTCGTCGGGAGTGAACTCCCACTTCACCTTTTCTGGCCCCCGCCGTTGTCCGGTTGGGTCTGCGCCGCAGGGATATCCGCGCCGATGGCCTGCGGAACCGTTCGCTCGCGGGTGCCCAGCAGTTCTTCCTCACGGTCCATGACGAGGTAATCCGGCGTCTTGCGTTCCTTCTCGTCGTCCTCGCCCTTGCGTCCCGGCGCGCCCCCGCCCATGCCGGGCATGCCGTTGGGTACGGCCGTCCCGGCTTTACCGGCACCCAGCGCGGCCGCGGCGGCCGGGTTCCCGGCACCCGGCACGCCCGTGCCGCTGCGCCCGGGGCCACCTGCCGAGCCGCCGGGGCGCCCGCTGCCGCCGCTTCCGAATCCGCCCGACGACCCGGAGCCACCACCACGACCACCCGAACCGCCCCCGAAGCCCGCGGCGGTCGTCTGGTTGCCGTTCGGCGAGGTCGCACCCGCACCCTGCTGGTTCGAGTTCGCGGCCTGACTCCCTTGGCTGCCTGCGGCATTCGAAGAATCGCTCGCCGTCGCGGTGCCGGCCGGATCGGCCTGTGCCTGCTGCTCACCGGTGCCGGACTGTCCGTCGGCGCTCCCGGTCTTGCCATCGGTCCCGGCTGCACTCGGGCCCCCGGTGCCAGGCGTCCAGCCGTTGTTGGGTGGGCCGTTCCCATCGTCGCCGGGGGAGTCGACCGGGGCGAACGTCGGGACGCCCTGGCCTGCCGGGTGGTATGTGGGGTCGTAATTGGTCTGCATCGCGAGGATGGCCTGCTGATAAAGCTCCTCTTCCCCGGTCCCGTTCGTCACCGCAGCGCCCGGCGACTGAGCCCCCACGGTCTCGAGTACGTCTGCGAGCGAACCGGTCGCCGAACCCGGGCTGGAGGTCGCGGGCGGCGGCACGGAGCGCTTCACGGCCTCGGCGCCGTACGCCGCGGTCTCGATCCGAAGACCGACGACTCGAATCACTTCCTGCACATCGGTCGCCTGATCGACGAATTTGCGGGCAGCGGTCAGCGCGGCGTCGCCGAACTGTCCCTGGATCCCGTCCGAGAGGGCCTTCTGTATGGACAGGTTGAGTCCGAAGATCGCCCCGCCCAGACCCGCGGAGATTTCACCCCACTTCTTGGCGGACGTGTGCATCGCGTCCGGCTGCATTTCCTGGACGCGGTTATAGATCTCCTGATGCGACAGGTCCTTTTGATTCCAATGCTCGACATCCGGGATGTAGTCGGGATCGGTGCTGTTGTAGGCCAGCTGGCCCTGCATGATTCGCGACCCGTCCTGGGTCTTCTCGGCTCGCTGAATGATCTGGTGGGTCGGCAGGTCAACGCCGACGAGAAAGCCCGCGACGGCCTGCTGTGGATTGGGGGGCGTGGTCTCACCGGTCATCAGTTGTCCTTGCCGATCGTCGGCTCGATGGCGGTGGCGATGTCGAGGAGGCCGTCGCAGGGTTGGAGGTTTTGGCTCAGTCCGTTGAGGGTCAGAGTCGACATGACGCTAATGACGCCTACCTTGGTACGCAGATCGATGGCGCATCCATCCCCGAGCCCAGGATCGCGCACCCACATCGCTTCTCGGCCGTTGACGGTGAGGGGTTCGCTCCAGGAGCGATTCTTCTGCAGATCTTCGTCCCAAGTCGCGTTTCCCGATAGGACTGAAAGGGTGCGGGGCTTCGACTTGAAACGGCAGATCAGAAAGGTGATTTCGGCAATTTGATCACCGGGCCGACTCCTGGTGCCGGGATCGAAGCCTGCGCCGGCAATGACATCGTCGGGTATCCAGGTACAAGGGTCGTAGACGACGCCTGGGCGCCCGTACTGCTTCTGCGGCGGGGGCTGCAGCGACGAAGCGGTCAGTGTCGGATTCGGGGCATTCACGGTCGCTGCGGCGCTGGCTGTAGCGGTGCGGGTTGCGGATTCGTTGTCAGTGCTCGACGAATTATTGTCGGTCGCGCAACTCGTGATCAGAGCAGCAGTCACAAGCATGCCGACGAAGTACCCACTCTGTCGCGCGTACCTCATTGCTCAGCTCCCGCCATCCGGATGGCCAGCGTATTCATGTCGTCCGCTTCCTCCACGCATCCGCCTGCTCGCAGGTATGCCGCCGCCATCCGAGTAGATGCTTCTCGCAACCCTTGTAGGGCTTCGATCAGCTTGACACCTTTGCCCTCGAACCCCTGTTGGAGATGTTGTGCCGACTCAAATGTGCCGAAACCCTGCAACACCCGCAGCTCGTTGGCGGTGATCACCATATCGCTGATCGAATCCGCGAACCGCTGATAGATCTCCGCGCACTTGCGGGCTGCGTCGCGGTCCATCTGGAACGTGCCCGCAACCGCCTGCTGGTACAGCCCGATCGCTGTCGACTGTCCCACATCCATCGACAGGCCCTCCCTTCGTGCTCGACGGCTTACCTTACTGGACGCACTGTCGGGTGACTTGGTTCCCTCTGTTGCGGATTTCGGGTACGAGTGGGGCTGAGAATGCAACGCTTCCTGGGGTTATGCGGAGATTGAATGAGATTCCGCGGTGGCGGGGGCGTGGGGGTTCGCGGGGTGATGGGGTGGCGGGGTCCATGTGAAACCTGGAGGGAGGCGGGCATGTCGGAGAACGGATCTACGCTGCCGCGGCGGCAACTGGGCCGGTACCTGCGGAACGGGCGGGAGGAATGCGGGCTCACATTGCAGCAGGCGGGGGCGTTGATACAGCGCAGTGCGAGCACGTTGCAGCGGATCGAGAAGGGGATGGTGGCGAACCTGCGGGAGGTAGATATCGAGGCGTTGTGCAAGCTCTACGGGTTCGATGAGGAGCACACTGCCGCGATGAAAGCGCTTGCGGAACAGGGCACCGAGGAGAGTTGGTGGTGCGAGTACGGCGATGTCATCCCGGCAAACTTCGACTTCTATGTCGGATTGGAAGCTGCTGCGCAGCAACTGATCACCTACGAACCGGAACTCGTGCCAGGGCTTCTGCAGACACCGTCATACGCGAGTGCGCTAATGCATGCATCTCATCCCGAGGACAGTCAGGAGGAGCATGCCCGTCGGTTGCAGCTCCGTATGCGCCGCCAGACGCGGATCACCCGCAAACACGAGCCCGCGACGTTGGACGTCATCCTGCGCGAGTCGGTCCTACATGGAATGGTGGGCGGTCCGAAGGTGATGGCAGCGCAGCTGAAACACTTGGCGGACATAGGTACACGGAGCAATATCAACGTGCAGATCCTGCCGTTCAGTGTCGGCTTCCCGCTGGGTGAGGCAGTAGGGCCGTTTGTGATCATGGAGTTCGGCCAGCACAGGAACGGTCAGATGATCGAGCCGCCAGTGGTCTACACCGAATGTTTCACGGGGGGTTTGTATCTTACGAAACCTGAGGCCGTGCGGCGGTACCATCAGACTTACCGGGACCTGCGGCGCAGCGCTTTGGATGCCGACGCAAGCCGGGCCCGGCTCCGAAAGATGGCAAAGGAGTACATGCCTTGACGTTTGACCTATCGAGCGCCCAGTGGTTCAAGAGCACCCGCAGTGGCGGTTCCGAAAATTGCGTCGAGGTCGCCTTTCTCCCGAACGACCTTGTCGGCGTGCGGGATTCCAAGGCTCACCCCGGCCCCGCCTTGGTGTTCACAACCACCGAGTGGTCGGCGTTCACTTCTGCGGCGCAGCGGGGAGTCTTCGACCGCTGAGGTCTCGGGTCTCGGTAGGTCTAGTTGCCGGGTGTCCCTTGCTGCACGAGTTCATGCCGCGAGGGTTGCGGAGCGGCCGTGTCGGTGGCGTTCTCTACGCTGACGTGCATGACATGGGTCGGCAGCGATGATGGGGTGAATTCTCGCCTCCCGTTCGGCGGCACGCTGCGCGTGGCGCGGCTACGCGACGGTTGGTCCTCGTCGGTGGGAAGGGTGTGAGAGCGTGCGCAGGCTCGATGGCGAAGTGCATGTCCACTACGGCCAGATCTACGCGGTGAGCGACCCCGAGAGTTTCGGCCCGGATCTGAAGGATGCGTTCGCCGGGCAGAGCGCAGGGCTGTGCGGCGCAGCGATACCCGGCGCACTGTGGCTCACGACCGGGCTGCACACCGGCAACGTCGGTTTCACCGTGGAAGTGCGTAGTCAGGCTCCGCCACTCGATCCGGTATGGGAAGACGTCGTAGAGGTCTCCTTCCATCCGGTCTCGGCTCACAGCCGGCTGATGCAGTGGGCAGGCGAGGCCTTCTGGGAACTGGACTTGTCAGAGATCGACTACCGGGTGCGGTACTGCGCCCAGGGTATGGACCAGGCACGGCAGAAGGACACCAGACTCGACGATGAGCCACTGCTGGACCGTTACCTCCTGCAGTTCTGGCCCGCCCCACCCGAACCGGACCGTATAGTGCGGCAGACCGCGGAGATCGCGGCGTACTGGCACGACTACGCCCGCCGGCAAACAACCCCTCCCGCAATCGAATAGCCGCGAAAGCCGAAAGGCGCGGCGTCTTCGACCGCTGAGGCGCTCGCTAACTCGGTCGGTTCAGTTGCCGGACTCCACGTTCTGTAACTTGCTGCACAGCCATCGGGCATCGACCTTTTCCATGGTGAGGTTGAAGGTCATCTGCTTGGCGCTGTTGGCTTGGCCGTTGTTGTCATTGCTGAACCGGCCGTTCATGACCGCGGAGACCTCGGCGCTGTTCTTCTCCGAAGACTTGGCCGAGCATTGGGGGTCGGTGGCTTTGGAATGTGCGTGCGAGTCGGTCATGGTCTTGCTGAGGGTTGGCCAGGACGATTCGAACTGGGTTTTCCAGTCACCGGTCGCGCCGTCGATGGCCGACGTTCGGTACGGCTCGAGGTCGGTGTAGTCGTAGTTGAACATCGTTTGTATGTAGGCGCATGCCGCGTCACTTGCCGCATCGCGAGCCTGGTTCAGCGCGACCTGTTCGTGGTCCCGGCTCCAATTGTTGTACAGCACAACGATTGCCGTTGTCGCGCCGGCAATCAGAAGACCGGCGGCCGCACCGGCCGCGATCTTGGCGGTCGTGCGGGACGGGCGTTTCGCGGGCGGGGGCGGTAGGGGCGTAGGTGCCGGACTCGTCAGTGCCTGTTGCGCAGCATGGGCAAGTTCGCCGCAGCTCCAGAATCGTTCATCTCGGTTCTTAGCGAGCGCACGAGCGATCACGGCATCGAAGGGTGGTGGCAGCCAAGGGTTTTGCTGGCTGGGCCGTGGAATGGGCAGGTTCAAATGACCGTGAATCAGCTGACCCGTGTTGGTGCCGGGATATGGAGTGACCCCGGTGACCATGTGATAAAGCGTGCAGCCCAGCGCGTAGACGTCGGCTCGATGATCGACATGGGAATGGCCGTCGAACTGCTCCGGTGCGGCGTATTGAAAACTGGCATACAGCTCGCCGGTCCGGGTGAGGTTGTTGGATCTGTCGAGAGCCTTCGCGATACCGAAGTCGGCCAGCAGCACCTGTTCGAGCTTGTTATTGGCCAGCAAGATGTTGGCGGGCTTCACATCTCGATGCAGGATTCCCGAGTCATGGGCGGCATCAAGAGCTTTGGCCGTCTCGCTCACGATGCGGACCGCGGGCTCCGGGTGGATCGGGCCATTGCGCAACAAGGCACCCACGTCGGTGCCTTCGATGTACTGCATGGCCATCCACAGCCGATTCTCCTCTCGGCCACGGGAATAGACGGTGACTATGTTCGGGTGCGACAGCCGAGCGGCGGTGTCGGCCTCACGTAGGAACCGCGCCTGTGCGTCCGGGTCACCGGCGACGCTGGGACCGAGAACTTTCAGTGCGACATAGCGCGGCAGGTCACGATCGTGTGCGAGATAGACCTCCCCCATACCGCCTGAGCCGAGTCGGCGCTCGATGCGAAATCCGGCGAAAACCTCACCGTCTCTCAGTGATTGACCCACGTAAGGGTACCTCCCGCCCTGACTCCCTGGCAGACACCCTACTGTATGGTCGGTTGGCCGGTCAGCGGGCATGGTCGGCCTATGGCCGGAGCGAAGTCCGGGTCTGGATCGCAGTAGGGGGTCGGGTGCTCGACGCAGGGGACGTGTGCGCCGGATACGTCATCGAGCGTGTCCTCGGCCGAGGAGGTATGGGTTCGGTCTATCTTGCGCGGCATCCTCGGCTGCGCCGCCTCGTCGCGCTGAAACTACTGAACAGTGACCTCTTCGCGAATCACGAGATGCGAACTCGATTCGCGCGTGAGGCCGATCTGGTGGCTCGGTTGGATCACCCGGGGATTGTCGCGGTGTACGACCGCGGCGTCGAGGGCGATCAGCCATGGATGGCGATGCAGTACGTCGACGGCGTCGATGCCGGGACGATCGATCCGGCCGTACTGCCGCCGGATCATGCCGTGCAGATAATCGGTCGAACCGGGGAAGCTCTGGACTATGCCCATGGTGTGGGCGTCCTGCACCGGGATGTGAAGCCCGCGAACATCCTGATCCCACGCGCCAACGGTGTCGGCGGACGCACCTTTCTCGCCGATTTCGGGATCGCCCGGCTCCGCGGCGAGACCGGCTATCTGACACAGGCCGGCGCGATCAACGCGACGTTGTCCTATGCCTCGCCCGAACAGCTGACCGGAGCAGTTCTGGATCATCGAGCGGACCAATATTCTCTGGCGTGCACATTGTTCTGGTTGCTGTCCGGCCGCGCGCCATTTCAGTCGGAGAATTCCGCAGCGGTGATCAAAGGGCATCTGCAAGAGGCTCCGCCGGAGTTGAGCGCGGTGCGGCCGGGGCTTCCCGCTGCCCTTGATATCGTGTTCGCTCGCGGGCTCGCGAAACGGCCGGCGGATCGTTTCGCCTCCTGCACGGAATTCTCCACGGCGGCATGGCACGCGCTGACCAGAGGTGTCGCGCCATCCGGCTACGTGCCGGTCGTCCCGGCCCCCGTCCCGATGCCGACGCCCGAGCCCGTACGGGTACAGCACGCGCCGCCGCCGATTTCCGAGGCGCCGAAACGACCTTTCTCCCGGTCATCTGTTCTGGTGGGAGCGGGTATCGCGCTGGTCGTCGTGCTCGGTGTCGGTGTCGGCATCGTGGTCGGGACGCAGACGAGCACGTCACCGGCTGCCGCGCCGAAAACTACCTCGGCCGGGCCGACTGCCGATCCGCAAAAGGCGAAGGACGAAGCGGAACTTATTGCGGCCGTCAAGGCGATCAGTGCCGCGTTTCCGAAGATGGTTCCTCCCGATATTACCGGTCCCAACGGGAGTAAGCCCATCGGCTATGGGGGACGCGAGTGTAGTTTCATCGCCAAGTATTGGCGCCCTTATGTGGGACCCGGCGAGGTGGATTACGGAAATTGGGTCGGGGGTTGGCGCTGCATTGGGAAGGGAGACGCGGGATTCACGATACTTTCGTACCGGTCTCCGGACGATGTACAAAGTGCGGTCGGTGCTCTGGGCGCCGATCGTTCGGTCGATGCCAAAGATGGCCGCGCCTATACGAACTACAAGCTTTTCAACAAGGACCGCAACGGTAACGAGTCGGCGGTCATGATCACCACCTTCCCGGACGACCCAGAACGGGCCGCATACTTGATGTACCTGACTCCGGCCTGGATGGGCCGGGCCCAAATGGACAAACTCGTCAACTGGTGGAACGAATGCGACGCCTTCTGAGCGCGGCACCACCAACTTACGTAACAGCCACGCCGTGCAGCAGCACATCGACCAACCCGTCGAATACCGGTGCGGATCGGTGGGGATCGTAGGACGCGGACAGGGTGTGCAGGAGGAGGCTGCCGATCATGGCGTTCGCGACGGCCTCGACATCGACGCCGTCGCGGATTTCGCCGCGTTCGGCGGCCTGCCGTAGCCGGGAGATCAATCCCTCGTGTTGGGGAGCGTTGAGTTGCTGGTAGAGGGCGTCGCTGTCGGACGGGCTGGCTGCCGCCGCGGCGACGATGGCTCGAATCAGTGCGGCGGACGACGGGTCGGCGACGAATTCCGCGTGCTCGGCGAACCACGCGGACAGGTCCGCGCGCAGATCACCGGTGTCGGCGACGCGGAAGGAACTTCGGCGCCCGTACGCGTCGAGTACCGCCTCGGCCACCAGCGGCGCCTTGGACGGCCATCGCCGGTAGAGGGTCTTCTTTCCGACCTCGGCGCGAGCCGCCACGGCCTCCATCGACAACGCCGTATAGCTGCCCGAGGCCAGCAGTTCACGGGTCGCGGCGAGGATGCGGTCGTGCAACCGCGCGTCGCGTGGTCTGCCGCCGCGCTCATCAGACATGCCTGAAAGCGTATCCATGGTCTGCGCGGTGACCGACGGTAGTGCACGAAAGCGGTTGTGTGTCGCGGGTATTCGCGCGATTCGCCCCGAACCGTCCGCTAGTGCGGGTAGCCTCCATGAGATACGACACGGGTCGTATACTAACCACATTCGATGGAGAGGTCGGGCAAGTGGACCGTGCCGAGTTGACCGTGCCGCAGGACTGGGACGACATCACGCCGGAATGGATGACCGCCGCGCTCAGTGGCCGCCATCCCGATGCCGAGATCGGCGAAGTGCGCGTGCGGCTGCGTGACGACGGGACGAACCGCCGCGCGCGCCTGGCTCTGACGTACGCGAAGGGGACGGGGCCCGCGACGGTCTTCGTCAAGGCGACCGATCCCGCCCACACTCCGTTGCACAAGCTGACCAGCGGACTGTTCCACGAGCCACGCCTGTTCGATGCCGGTGTGCCGCTGCCGGTCGACCATCCCACGGTGTACGCCGCACCCATCGACACGGCGGCCGACCGGTTCTGCCTGGTGATGGAGGACCTGCCCGCCCGCGGCGCGACGATGCTCGATGCGACCACACCGCTGTCGGAGGAACAGGCCGCGGCCGGAGTCCGCGCGCTCGCGCGGCTGCACAGCGCCTACTGGGGTGACCGCGTGCGGCATCCGAACCTGCACTGGCTCGAACCCTTCCGGCCGTGGGGTGACGTCATGCGCGCCGCGCCGATCGAGAAGACATTCGAACGACTCGGCGCCGACGCGCCGCCGGAGGTGACGGCCCTGACCGCCGACTCCCTGATCAATGACGTCTGGGAGCCCTATATCCACACCCTCACCACCACCACGCCCACGCTGCTGCACGGTGACCCGCACATCGGCAATACCTACCTGCTCCCCGACGGCGAGATCGGCTTCCTCGACTGGCAAGTCGTCCGTCGCGGCAACTGGTCGCTCGATGTCGGCTACTTCCTGCAGGGCGCGCTGACCGTCTCCGACCGCCGCCGCAGCGAGCGCGCTCTGCTTACCGAATACCGCGACACGCTGGCCCTGCCCGCCGACGAGAAACCGACCGCGGAGGAGATCTGGTTGCGCTACAGCGCGTCGGTGGCCCACGGCCTGACCCTGTGGTTGGCCACCGCCAGCGCCGGCGAACTCTGGCAGCGCCCCGACATCGCTCTCGCTCTCGCACATCGGTATTCGACCGCCTACGCCGACCTGGACACGCCGGCCGCGCTCCGTCGCATCACCACTTGACCATCAGCCGTACACCCGCGATAGTCGGAGCTTCTCGGAGCCGTGTCGATATGCCTATGCGTGAGAAGGGCTTTCGGGCTGTTTATCGTCGCGGGCGTCGACCAATGCTTGGATATCGATCCTCGTCATGCCGTGTACCGCCGTGAGAATGCGTTGCGCGGCTTCGGGTTCCGCCTCGGCCAGTAGTTCACCGAGGATATTCGGGACGATCTGCCAGGTGACCCCGAATCGGTCGGTCAGCGAGCCACCCGGGCCTTCCTGCCCGCCCTCGGTGAGGGCCGCCCACGCGGTGTCGACTTCCTCCTGGGTGTCACATTCCAGATACAGCGAGATCGCACCGGAGAAGGTGAACTGCGGTCCGCCGTTGTAAGCGATGTAGCGCTGTCCGGCCAGCTCGAAAACGACGGTGGTGACGCGGCCGTCCGCGTCGCGTTGCCGCTCGAGTATCGCGGAATCCGCGAACAGGCCGGTGTAGTGGTCGGCGGCTTCCTCGGCGTGGCCGTCGAACCACAGGAATGTGCTCGCTCGCATGGCTTTTCCTCTGCGGTATTCATCGAGCTGGACCGTGTCGGCCACCTTCTCCATGCCGCGTCGGACAAGGCGTTTCGGCAGGAACCGAAGCATTCGGATCGCCTGGTTGCGCAGCCGCAGCTGCCGGTGTGATTCGGGCATGAGACCGCCGTCGCCGGCACGGCGGGCGAATTCCTGGGCTCGATGCACGAACAGCCGCATCTTCTGCTCGTACGCGGGGTAGGCGCGGGTGTGGTCGCCGCCGGCGGTGGCGAGTTCGCCTGCCAGGATGTAGGCGCCGACGAGTGCGAGGCTGGTGCCGATACCGGACATCGGTGACGCGCAGTAACCGGCGTCTCCGAGCAGCACTGTCCGGTCGCGCGACCAGACGTCCATGTCGACCTGCACCGTTCTGTCGAAATAGAAATCGGGCGCATCCCAGATGGCCGCGAGCATTTCGGGGACCAGCCACCCGTCGTCCTCGAAGGCGTCGATCACGATGCGTCGCTGCGCGTCGGTATCGCTCCGAATGTCCGGCAGCGGCGCCGAGCGCAGGAAGAACCCGGTCAGTGCGGTGCCCGGTTCGAGCTGCGGATAGCAGGCCGCGGTCCGGCCGGGCCGTCCGCCGCCCGCGGGCACGGTGTACATCAATCGCCAGCCGTCGTATTCCATCTCGGTCGGCGCGGTGAACAGCGACATATAGGAGCCGAGATCGCGGAGGTAGCGTTCCTCCGGCCCGAATATCAACTGCCGCACAGTGGATCGCACACCGTCGGCGCCGACCAGCAGGTCGAACTCCCTGGATGCACCCTGTTCGAATCGGACACGGACACCGTCGCCGTCCTGTTCGACGGCGGTGATCGCATCGCCGAAGACGTATTCGACCGCGTCGCCGGTGGTGTCGTAGAGAATCCGCGCCAAATCGGTTCGCCGGATGGACAATTCGGCGACCGGGCCGCCCGAATGCCCGAACACGTCGGTACCCATCGTCGCGACCCGTTTGCCCGCGCTGTCGACGAATGCCATACCGCGTGCCCCGGTGCCCGCTGCCCGAACCCGCGCGACGATATCCATCCGCGCGGCCACCTCCCGGGCCGTACCGCGAATATCGACCGCGTGACCACCACTGCGAGGTCCTGGGGCGCGTTCCACCACGGTCGGCCGGAAGCTGTATTCGTGCAGCCAGTACGCCAGGGCCGGTCCGGCGATTCCGGCACCGGAAATGAGGATGCTCTGGTTTTTCATCGGTTACTCCTGTGCAGGGACCGTACTAGGGGCGTGCGTACGATGTATTGGTCTCGGCGCTCAGAGTAGGCGAAATGCCTTGATAAACACCAGTTTTGGAGACGAATAGTGCACTAGGGCGCTGGGAAATGAACTAGTGCACTCGGCGTTGAGGAATATCGCTATGCCTGCGCTACCAAGACGGCGAATCCGTCCAGATGGCGCGCGAGCCCGTATTCGAACAGTTCGTCCAGATCCACGGCAATGTCGCCGGGCGCCTCCGCCAGCAAGGGAAATCGCCCGCTGTCGAGAAGATCGCGGGCCCGTGCCAGCTGCGCTACCCGCCACCTGTCGTGGGAGACGCCGGTGTTCTGTTCCGTTTCGACTTCCTCGGCCACCGACAGCGCCAAGGTGAGGACCAGCGCGTGCAGGGTGAGCGCTTCGCGCATTCGGACCGCCATGGGCAACCCCAGCCCCTCGAGCGCGCCGAGCACCCACTCCGTCTGCGCCATCATGTTCGGCGCCAACAGGGGCCGGGTGAACGAGACGATTCGGGGCAGCCAGAGGTGCCGGCGACACAGCTGCCAGTGCTGCCGGGCGCTGAATTCGAGCTCCGCGCGCCACCCGCGCGTACCCGGTGCGGGAAGGTCGAGTTCACCGAAGGCCTCGTCGGCCATCCGGGTGAGCAGTTCGTCCTTGTTCGCCACATGCCGATACAGCGACATCGGCCCCGTGCCCAGTGCGATCGCCAGGCGCCGCATCGACACCGCGTCGAGCCCCTCGCCATCCGCTATCTCGATGGCCTTGCGCAGCACCTGTTTTCGTTGCAGAGCGCGCTCCGGAGCAGCGGGTTGGCGGGACTCGGGCGAGGGCCTCGGCTGCTTCCGGTTGCCGGGCGAGCTGACCACGGTCCCCGACCCGACCTTCGTCTCGACCAGGCCTTCGTCGCGCAGGGTCGCCGTCACCTTGGTCGCCGTCGCTACCGCGACACCCCAGCGCTGAACGATCTGCCGGATGGAGGGAACCCGGTCGCCCGGACGCAGCGCACCACTGGTGATCCGCTCCCGGATCTCGGCGGCGATCACCAGGTACGGCGAGTCCGGGCGTTCCGACGACGACATGCTTCTCCGATCCGCCGAACAGCGGCGTGCGCACCCTCAACTTACGTCCGTCGACGCGCTTCGAAAAATTCTCGCCCGCCGTGTCGATCCGCTACTTCCCTGTTCGACCTATGCGTGAAAGGGTCCGACGGGGGCCCACAGTCGAGGAGAGAAAACCATGAAGTACATGCTGATCATGCGCGCTACCGACGAGGGCATGGCGAAGATGGCCGACGTCGACTTCGCCGAGATGCTCGACACCATGGGCCGGTTCAACGACGAGCTGATCCGGGCCGGGGTGCTGCTGGCCGCGGAGGGGCTCGAGGACGCGTCGGAGGGCGTGGTCGTCGACTACTCGTCGGAGACTCCGGTGGTCACCGACGGTCCGTACGGCGAGACGAAAGAGCTGTTCGGCGGCTATTACATCCTGAACGTGGCGTCGAAGGAAGAGGCCATCGAGTGGGCGAAGCGGCTGCCGATGGCCGGGCCCGGATTCAAGACCGAGATCCGCCGGGTGCCCACGATCGATGAGTTCCCGCAGGACAATCAGTGGGTGCAGAAGGAGCGGGCGTGGCGCGAGGCGACCGGTCAGCTCTGATCGACCGATAGGCCGAACAATGGTCGACCCCGCGAGCCGCGCGACCGTCGCCGCGGTGTGGCGCATCGAGTCCGCCCGGATCGTCGGTGCGCTCGCGCGCTACACCGGCGATTTCGCCTTGGCCGAGGACCTCGCCCAAGAGGCTCTGGCCGAGGCCCTGGTGACCTGGTCACGCGACGGTGTGCCGCGCAACCCCGCGGGCTGGCTGCTCACCGTGGGCCGGCGCCGCGCGATCGACGGCTTCCGCCGCCGCGCGGCCCTCGACGACAGGCATGCCGCTCTCGCCCGCGACCTGGGCGAGGGCGGCATCGCCGCCGGCAGCCCGCCGGTCCGCCCGGACGAGGAGGACGTGTTGAGGGATCCGGATCAGATCGATGACGACGTCCTGGCCCTGATGTTCACCGCCTGCCACCCGGTGCTGTCCCGGGAGGCGCGGGTCGCGCTCACGCTGCGCGTGGTCGGCGGCTTGACCAGTGACGAGATCGCCAAGGCGTTCCTGGTCCCGACCGCGACCGTGCAGGCCCGCATCACCCGGGCGAAGAAGACGCTCGCCGCGGCCCGGGTGCCGTTCCGGGTGCCGTCGCCGGAGGAGCGGGCCGAGCGGCTCGGGTCGGTGCTGAGCGTGCTCTACGTGATCTTCACGGAGGGTTCGTCGGCCAGCTCCGGCGCCGATGTGATCCGGCTCGACCTGGCGGGAGAGGCACAGCGCCTCACCCGCGTGCTGGCTCACCTGATACCGCAGGAGCCGGAGGTGCACGGCCTGCTGGCGCTGCTCGAACTGACCGCGGCGCGTTTCCCCGCCCGCACCGGTCGCGACGGCGAGCCGATTCTGCTGGAGCATCAGGACCGCCGCCGCTGGGATCGCGCGGCCATCCGGCGCGGTCGAGCGGCCCTGGAACGCGCGGAGCAGGTCGGCCGCGGACTGGGCACCTACGGTCTGCAGGCGGCGATCGCCGAATGTCACGCCACGGCGGCCTCGGTCGAAGTCACCGACTGGCCGCGCATCGTGCTGCTGTACGAGGCGCTCGGCCGCTTGGCGCCTTCCCCGGTGGTCGACCTCAACCGCGCGGTGGCAGTAGCCATGGCCCACGGGCCGGCCGCCGCCCTACCCATAGTCGATGATCTGATCGACACCAACGCACTGCCGAACTCGCACCTATTGCCAAGTGTCCGTGGCGAATTGCTCGCACGCCTGGGTCGTACCGCCGACGCCCGCATCGAACTCGAGCGAGCAGCGAAGCTCTGCGGCAACGAGCGCGAGCGAAAGGTGTACGAGCGCAAGCTCGCTCAGCTGGACTGAGGCGGTCCGATCGATCGCACACCCATACACGGCAACGCGCCGGGCCGCTCGACCGTATGGACTACGGTCTCGGGCCCGGCGCGTGCCGCGGCGGCCTCCTCGATGCGAGGGGACGGGTATCGGAACCCCGGGAGCGGGAGGATGCTGCTCGGGGCCCCGGCCCGTCAGCGGCCGCTGTGGCTGTGCTGGCCGCCGCGGGACTTGGCCTCGGTGGGCTGCGCGGCGGCGCCCTTCCGGCCGGCTGCCGAGGGGTCCGCGCTGTTCGGGGAGCCGAAGCTGCCGGTGCTGGCCACGCCGCCCTTCTGGGCCTGCTTCGCGGTATCCGGTCGATTGCCGAACTGGCCGGCGTTCTTGCGATCCGGCATGTTGTTCTCCTCTCTCCGGTACTACTTGCTGGAGCCTGCAAGCGGCTCGATGTGCGGATGCCCGGCTATCGGGCGGTCAAACACCGAGAGGGAGAAAGGGTTTCGCCGGCGTGCCGGTCAGCGGGAGCGACCGGTCAGTCGCCAGGCCGCGATCGCCAGCACCAGCGCGGCCGCGAGACCGCCCACGATCAGCACCGTCAGCAGATTCTCGTTGTGCTGTTCCGCGGGGGCCGCGGTGTCGGAGTCGTGCGGCGGCGGCGAGGCCACGGCCACATTCGTATTCGACGCTGTCGCGCTGCCGTCGGGTAGTTCGCCGACACTCGCGCCGGACGCCAGCGCGAAGCCGTAGTCGAGCAGCCGGGCCGCCTGCTGCGGCGGGCGGATGGGCAGGACCTCGGCCTGCAGCAGCGTGACGACGAGCCGGTGACCGCCTCGTTCGGCGGCGCTGACGAAGGTCTGGCGGGCGTCGTCGGTGTATCCGGTCTTGCCGCCCAGCGTGCCCTCGTAGTCGTAGAGCAGGTGATTGTCGTTGGCGATGGGGAAGCCGGGATGGTCTTGGTCGCCGGGAATCTGCGGGTTGGCGGGGAAACCGGGGAAGTCGACCTGTTCGGTGTGGATCAGTTCGGCGAAGGTGGGGATGGTCATCGCCTCGCGGAACAGCGCGGCCAGGTCGTAGGCGGATGTGCTCATCCCGGGGCCGTCCAGCCCGGACGGCGTCGCGGCGCGAGTGTCCAAGGCGCGCAACCGTTTCGCCAGATCGTTCATCTTCTCGACGGTCGCCTTCGGGCCGCCGAGCTGCATGGCGACGGCGTGCGCGGCGTCGTTGCCCGAGGCCATGATCAACGCCTGCATCAGCTGCTTGTTGGTGTAGCGGCCGCCGGGGCCGATGCCGACCCGGGTGCCGTCGGCGTTGGCGTCCTCCTGCGTGCCGACCACCACCTTGCCGAGGTCGAGGCTGCGCAGCGCGACCGCGGCCAGCAGCACCTTGATCGTCGAGGCGGGCCGGTATCGCCCGTGCGGGTCCTTGGCCGCGAGCACCCGGCCGGTGTCGAGGTCGGCGATCACCCAGGCGGTGGCGGAGAGGTCGGCGGGCAGCGGCGGCGCGCCGTCCGGCAGCACCAGGCCGCAGGCGCCCAGCTTGTCGCCGCCGATCGGGGGCGACTGGACCGGGAGGGGCGCGGGCGCCGGGTCGCCCGGTTCGGGCACCTCGGAGGCGTCGATCGCGGGCGGTGGGGCGGTCTTGTTCGGGCAGGAGTCGGTGTTCGGCGTGCTGAACGGCGCCGTGGTGGACACCGGCGGCGCGGCCGAGGTGGTGGCGAGGATGCCCGGCAGCGCGGGGGCGCCGATGAGCCCGGCCACCAGCGCAGCGGCCGCGAACGATCTGGAGCGGCTGAGACGCCGGGTCATGCAGGTACTCATCGCCCCTGAGCTTATTCGGCGCGCACCCGGGCCGCTGCGCTCAGTCCCCACTGCGACAGGACGGTATTGACAGACGGCATGAAATGAGAGTTACTATCAAAAAGTAGTAGAAGCCAAATGATGGGAACTGTCATGAAGACGTTGGGCTCGCGGGACCGGGTATCGGCCGCCGGGGGAGGGGACCAAGCCCGAGCGGCGACCACCGAGACCAGCGGAAAGGCCCGGTGGTTGGCACTGGGCGCGCTCGCGGTCGCGATGCTGACCATCGGCCTGGACACGACGGTGCTGGTGGTGGCGCTGCCGACGATGGCGCTCGATCTGAACGCGAATACCGCTGCGCTGCAATGGTTCACGACGGCGTACACACTGGCGCTGGCCGGTGTCATGCTGCCCGCCGGCGCGCTGGGCGACCGCTACGGCCGGAAGAAGTTCCTGCTCGCGGCGCTGGCGCTGTTCGGGGTGGCGTCGGTGTGGTGCGCCCTGGCCACGTCGTCCGGGGAGCTGATCGCGGCCCGGGCGATCCTGGGTATCGCGGCCGCCACGATGATGCCGCTGTCGATGGCGGTGCTGCCGACCATGTTCCCCGAGCCGGCGCAACGGCAACGGGCACTGACGATCTGGGTCACCTCGACGGCGATCGGCCTGCCGCTGGGCCCGATCATCGGCGGCTGGCTGTTGCAGCACTTCTGGTGGGGTTCGGTGTTCCTGATCAACGTGCCGCTGGTGATCGTGGGCCTGTTCGCGGTGGCGCTGCTGGTTCCGGAATCCCGCAGCGAGAAGCGTTTTCCGATCGATCTGGTGGGCGTGGCGCTGTCGGCGGGCGGAATGCTGTCGCTCACTTACGGTTTCATCCGATTCGGGGACGCGGGCTGGGGCGATCTGCTCGGCTGGGCGACCGTGGCGGCGGGACTGGCGATTCTGGCCGGGTTCGTGCTGGCGCAGCGCCGGACCTCGCACCCGCTGATCGATCTGGGTCTGTTCTCGGCGAGCGGATTCCGCTGGGGCACCGGGTTTTCCATTCTCGTGCAGTTCGCGATGCTCGGACTGTTCTTCACCGTGCCGCAGTACTTCCAGGCGGTGCTGGACGCCGATTCGCTGGGCAGCGGGTTGCGGCTGCTGCCGCTGATCGGCGGGCTGGTCGTCGGTACCCGGGTCGCCGACAAACTGCTGCCGAGACTCGGGATACGGACCGTGCTCACCGCGGGATTCGCGGTCTTGGCCGTCGGCCTCGTACTCGGCGCGCTGACCTCCGCGGACATCGGTTACGGCTATGCCGCCGCCTGGATCACCGTGCTCGGCGCCGGGATGGGTTTCGTGATGCCCTCGGCGATGGGTATGGCGATGGGTGAGCTGACCCCCGAGCGCGCCGGATCCGGTTCCGCGCTCATGCAGGCGGTCCGGCAGGCCGGCGGGACCATCGGCGTGGCGGTGCTCGGCACCGTGCTGGCCACGCAATACCGGTCCGAGCTGGGCGGATACGATGTCGCGCCGGTTTCGGACGGGGTGAACGCCGGTGTCGCGGTGGCCCGCAAGCTGGGCGATCCGCAGATGCTGGGGCATGTGCAGTCGGCGTTCGTGAGCGGCATGAGCGCGATGCTGTGGGTGTGCGCCGGCATCTGCGTGGTGGCCGCCGCACTGGCCGCGCTCTTCGTCCGTTCCCGGGTGCCCGAAACCGCCGCTGCCGGTGGTGCGGGAGAATCTGGTCATGCCGGCTGATTCCGAGGCCCCGCCAGCGCAGGCCCATCCGGGTGTGACCGCCCCCCGGATGGGCCTGCGCGAGCGTAAGAAGGAGCGCACCCGCCGCGCCATCCGCACCGAGGCGTTCCGGCTGTTCCGCGAACAGGGCTACAACGAGACGACCGTGGAGCAGATCGCGGAGGCGGCGGAGGTCTCGCCCAGCACCTTCTTCCGCTACTTCCCGTCGAAGGAAGAGTTGGTGCTGGCCGACGACCTGGACCCGCTGATGATCGAGGCGATCGAGCGGCAGCCCGCGGAGCTGACCATGCTCGAGGCGTTCCGGCTCGCCACGCTCGAGGTGTTCTCGGTCCTCGACGAGGAGATTCTCTCGTTCGAGCGGCAGCGAACCGACCTGATCCGCACGGTGCCGGAGCTGCGGGGCGCGCTGGCCCGCGAGTTCGAGCGCAGCGTCCGGCTGGTGGCGGACCTGACCGCCGCGCGGACCGGCCGATCGCCCGAGGACATCGAGGTGCGGGCCTTTTCCGGCGCGCTGATCGGCGCCGCGCAGGCGGCGCTGCTCGACCGCGACCCGTACGACACCGAAAGCCTCACCCGGATCATCACTTTCATGGCAGGCGGGATGCGGCTCTAGCGACGACCTCGTCGGTCACGGTCGCGAAGAACCCGCCCACTACCTCCTCGATCTCGGAAACCGAACGGGCGCAATACAATACGGGCTGATAGTGGGTGATGTCGTAGGCGCGGGCGCCCATCTCGGCAATGTCCAGCGGCCGCAGCTCGGCGTGCCGGAACTCCTCGATCTCACCGTACGAGGACAGCAGACCCGCTCCGTAGCACCGAGTTTCGCCGCTCTCACGGACCACGCCGAACTCCATCGAGAACCAGAACACGTCCGCCAGGAATTTCAGCGCCGAATCGGTTTCCAGCCGATCGACGGCCGCGCCCACGGCCGCGTAGATGGCCGCGAACCGCGGGCTCGCCAATTGGTTGGCGTGCCCGATGATCTCGTGGATCGCGTCCGGTTCCGGGGTGTACAGCGGGGCCGAGTGGTGGCGGATGTACTGGGTGGAATGGAAGACCCGCTCGGCGAAGGACCCGAAGAACTCTCGCAGCGGCACCAGACCCGCCGCCGGGACGTATCGAAAACCGCTGAGCGGCACCAGTTTCGCGGATACCTGGTCGAGTTGCGGAATGTGGTCGGCGGGCAGGTCCAGGCGCTCCTCGCCCGCGAGCACCTCGCGCGAGGCGTACCTGTGGTGCTTGCGGCGCAACTCGGCGCAGACGATCCGCCAGACCTCCTGTTCCTCGTCGGTGTACTCGATGCGTGGCGCCGGGTCCCCGGGCCGGTAGGCCAGCGCCCGAGCGGCGATCGCATTGCGGCGGGCCCGGTAGGCCGGGTCGTTCACGCCGGGGTGCTCGTCGCTCAGGTGCACCGTGACGTCGCCGCCGGCCCCGGTGGTCACCGGGGAGTACAGCTGAGCTTCTTCGAACATGTCTCGATGCAAGCACCGCTGGGCGAATCAGACAACAAACGCGCAGGCAGCTGGGCAAATTGCCTAGTTAGTGGTGGCCGTGCAGCGAATGCACCACCGCGTGCCCCTTGCCGCGGCCGATCATCCACTTGTTGACCGGGGTGGTGATGACGAAGGCGATGGCCAGCGCGAAGATCAGCGACCCCCAGAACAGCCCGTCGGCCAGCCCGGCGTGCATCGCGCCCGGCACGGCCAGCAGCACCGCGTTGTCGACGATCTCCATGACGAGGATCGACACGGTGTCGGCGGCCAGCGCCAACGACACCGCCGCGCCCAGCCCGAGCCCCGCGGCGAGCGCGCCCCGCATGGTGAGCGCATAGCCGAAGACGAAGGCCAGCACGATCGCCAGCACCATGGTCGGCGCATTGTGCCAGCCCAGCGCGGTGCCGATCACCATGCCGAGGATCTCGCCGATGGCGCACCCGGTAAGGCAGTGCAGGGTGGCGGTGGCGGCCATCTTCCACGTAGCGGGGGCGGTGTGGGCGCTCATCGAATGCCCCGCGTGCGAATCGGTTTCCAGCCGGTGTCCGGCGTGTTCGTGATTCAGATGTTCGTCCATAACCAGGAGAATACCCCTAGGGGGTATCTTGTCAAGCTGCTGGATACCCGCGCCCCGTATGCGGTGTATCACCACTGAGCTGTGCCCGGCAATGACGAAGGCCGCCCTCCTCGCGAACGAGGAAGGCGGCCTTCGGTTTTCGGACTGCGGGTCAGCGGGCGAACAGGAGGGCGCGCTTGACCTCCTGGATGGCCTTGGTGACCTCGATGCCGCGGGGGCAGGCGTCGGTGCAGTTGAAGGTGGTGCGGCAGCGCCACACGCCCTCGACGTCGTTGAGGATGTCGAGGCGTTCGCGGGCGGCCTCGTCGCGGCTGTCGAAGATGAAGCGGTGGGCGTTCACGATCGCGGCCGGGCCGAAGTAGCTGCCGTCGCTCCAGTACACCGGGCACGAGGTGGTGCAGCAGGCGCACAGGATGCACTTGGTGGTGTCGTCGAAGCGGGCGCGGTCGGTCTGGGACTGGATACGCTCGCGGGTCGGCTCGTTGCCGTGGGTGATCAGGTACGGCTTCACCGCGCGGAACGCGTCGAAGAACGGCTCCATGTTCACCACGAGATCCTTCTCCACGGGCAGGCCGCGGATGGGCTCGACGGAGACGGTGAGCGTCTTGCCGTTCTTCGGCAGCATGTCCCGCATCAGCACCTTGCAGGCCAGCCGGTTGACGCCGTTGATGCGCATGGCGTCGGAACCGCAGACGCCGTGCGCGCACGAGCGCCGGAAGGTGAGCGTGCCGTCCAGGTAGGACTTGATGTACATGAGCACGTTCAGGAAGCGATCGGTCGGCAGCACCGGCACCTGGAACGAATCCCAGTGCGCGCCTTTGTCGTCCTCGGGGTTGAACCGCGCCACCTTGACGGTGATCATGGTCGACCCGTCCGGCACGGGAGCGGCCTTCTGGGGGGCCTCTGCTACAGCGGTCATCAGTACTTACGCTCCATCGGCTCGTAGCGGGTCTGCACCACCGGCTTGAAGTCGAGGCGGATGTCGGCGATCAGCTTGGCGTGCTCGCCGGGCTCGACGTCCTTGTAGGCCATGGTGTGGCGCATGAAGTTGGTGTCGTCGCGATCCGGGTAGTCCTCGCGGGCGTGGCCGCCGCGCGACTCCTTGCGGTTGAGCGCGCCGACGACGGTGACCTCCGCCAGCTCCAGCAGGAAGCCCAGCTCGACGGCCTCGAGCAGGTCGCTGTTGTAGCGGCGGCCCTTGTCCTGCACCGTGATGTGCTCGTAGCGCTCCTTGAGCGCGTGGATGTCGGTGAGCGCCGTCTTGAGCGTCTCCTCGGTACGGAACACCGCGGCGTTCGCGTCCATGGTGACCTGCAGCTCGCTGCGGATGTCGGCGACCCGCTCGTTGCCGTGGTCGGACAGCAGCCGGGCCAGCCAGCCCTGCACGTACTCGGCCGGGTTCTCGGGCAGCTCGACGAACTCGGCGCGCTGCGCGTACTCCGCCGCGGCGATGCCCGAGCGGCGGCCGAACACGTTGATGTCCAGCAGCGAGTTGGTGCCGAGGCGGTTCGAGCCGTGCACCGACACGCACGCGCACTCGCCCGCGGCGTACAGGCCGGGGACGACGTCGGTGTTGTTGCGCAGCACCTCGCCGCGGATGCGGGTCGGGATGCCGCCCATCACGTAGTGGCAGGTCGGCATGACCGGCACCGGCTCCTTCACCGGGTCGACGCCCAGGTAGGTGCGGGAGAACTCGGTGATGTCGGGCAGCTTCTCCTCGAGCACGTCCTCGCCGAGGTGGGTGACGTCGATGAAGACGTAGTCCTTGTTCGGGCCGCCGCCGCGGCCCTCGAGGACCTCCTTGACCATCGAGCGGGCCACGATGTCACGCGGCGCCAGGTCCTTGATGGTGGGGGCGTAGCGCTCCATGAACCGCTCGCCGTCGACATTGCGCAGAATGCCGCCCTCGCCGCGGACCGCCTCGGAGATGAGGATGCCCAGACCGGCCAGGCCCGTCGGGTGGAACTGGTGGAACTCCATGTCCTCCAGCGGAAGTCCCTTGCGGAACACGATCGCCATGCCGTCGCCGGTCAGCGTGTGCGCGTTGGAGGTGGTCTTGTACATGCGACCGGAACCGCCGGTGGCGAAGATGATCGCCTTGGCGTGGAACACGTGCAGCTCACCGGTGGCCAGCTCGTAGGCGACCACGCCCGTGGCGACCGGGCCGCGATCGGTCTCGGTCATCACCAGGTCGAGCACGTAGAACTCGTTGAAGAACTCCACGTCGTGCTTGACGCAGTTCTGGTAGAGGGTCTGCAGGATCATGTGGCCGGTGCGGTCGGCGGCGTAACACGCGCGGCGGACCGGGGCCTTGCCGTGGTCACGGGTGTGGCCGCCGAAGCGGCGCTGGTCGATCTTGCCCTCGGGCGTCCGGTTGAACGGCAGGCCCATCTTCTCCAGGTCGAGCACCGCGTCGATGGCCTCCTTGGCCATGATCTCCGCGGCGTCCTGGTCGACCAGGTAGTCGCCACCCTTGACGGTGTCGAAGGTGTGCCACTCCCAGTTGTCCTCTTCGACGTTGGCCAGCGCGGCGCACATGCCGCCCTGCGCCGCGCCGGTGTGGCTGCGGGTCGGGTACAGCTTGGTCAGCACGGCCGTACGGGCCCGGGGACCGGCCTCGATCGCCGCGCGCATCCCCGCACCACCGGCGCCGACGATCACGACGTCGTACCGGTGCTCCTGAATCGGTCGGGATTCACTCATGGCTATTTGGCCTGTTCCTAACTGATGTTGGGGTCGAAGGTGAAGATGACGTAGCTGCCCACACCCATGATCAGGATCATCGAGATCACCAGCAGCGTCTTGAGCCAGAAGCGGGTGGAGTCCTTGCGGGCGTAGTCATCGATGACCGTGCGCAGGCCGTTGCCGCCGTGCAACTGCGCCAGCCACAGCATGGTCAGGTCCCAGAGCTGCCAGAACGGGCTGGCCCAGCGGCCGGCGACGAAGGCGAAGTTCAGCCGCTGCACACCGCCGTCGATCATCAGCATGATGAACATGTGGCCGAGCACCAGCACGACCAGCAGCAGGCCGGAGAAGCGCATGAACAGCCACGCGTACTTCTCGAAGTTGTTGCCCATGGTGCGGCGCGGGGCGCGGGGGGCGTCGAGGCTGGCGGGGATGTCGTAGGACTTGCCCAGTACAGGTGCAGACATGATCAGTGCTCCGTCAGCAGGTAGAAGAACTGGCGGCCGACGCCGGCCCCGGCGACCAGGACCCAGATCGCGAGGACGATCCAGAGCATCTGGCGCTGGTAGCGCGGGCCCTTGGACCAGAAGTCGACGAGGATCACGCGGATGCCGTTGAGCGCGTGGAACAGTACGCACACGACCAGACCCATCTCCATCAGGGCCACGAGCGGGTTCTTGTACGTCTCGATGGCCTGGTCGTAGGTATCCGGGCTGACCCGGACCAGGGCGGTGTCGAGCACGTGGACGAACAGGAAGAAGAAGATCGTGACGCCGGTGATCCGGTGCAGCGCCCAGGACCACATGCCCGGGTCGCCGCGGTACAGCGTCTTCCGCTTCGGCTGTGCCGGAGCTTCCAGTGTGGCGGTCATAGAGTGCGGTGCCTCCAACGTCGTTGATGGACACGCCGGCAAGCCGGCAAGTCTGGACCCGTCGCGGTTTTCGGCGCGCGGACATGTGAGCCGTTGGATGTTGGAAAACACCAGCTCGTGCCCGGGGCCGACTCCCCGGAGGCGGTGGCCGGCCCGCCGCCGGGAACCTGAACCGATCTGTCTCGAACTCTAATCCCCGGCGATTGGCGGAACTAATTCGGCGTGCCGGTCGTTGGCCGGTAAATCAATGAGTTAGGTTTGCCTTGCCTGATGAATTGACGGGCTCGCAATGCCATTCCTACGGTCGTGTTCGGCACGTTCGAGCGGAGGTCCGATATGCCCGATATTGATTGGGATGCATTGCGCCACAGCGCATTTCGAGTTATGCAGAATGCGTATGCCCCGTACTCCAGGTTCCCGGTCGGCGCCGCTGCTCTCACGGATGGCGGGCGAATTGTGAGCGGCTGCAATGTGGAGAATCTCTCATATGGCCTAGGCCTCTGTGCCGAATGCGTACTCGTGGGTAACTTTTGCGCGACCGGTGACGGGCGGTTGCTGGCGGTTGCCGTATGCGATTCGCGCGGGGCGATTCTGCTGCCCTGCGGGCGGTGTCGTCAGGTGCTCTACGAGCACGGCGGTGCGGAAATGCTGGTGGATCATCGGGCCGGTCCGATGCCGCTGAGTAGTTTGCTGCCGGATGCCTTCGGACCCGCCGATTTGGCGGCGGGGCAACGGGATATGTGAAATTCGGCACGCCGGCGAGGATTTGGCTACGTTTCCCCTGACGGCCGCGCGCGGCGAGGCGGTCTGCCAGGCTGTTCGCCATGGTGAGCGCGCATTCGGCGGTATCGGTGATCGCGGCGAAACGGGACGGCGGAGAACTCGGCGACGAACAGATCGACTGGGTGGTGGACGCTTTCACCCGCGGCGAGGTCGCCGATGAGCAAATGGCCGCCCTGGCTATGGCGATACTGCTGCGCGGAATGACGCGACGGGAGATCGCGCGGTGGACGCGGGCCATGATCGCGTCCGGTCGGCGACTGGACTTCACCGATCTGCCCCGGCCGACCGTCGACAAGCACTCCACGGGCGGTGTCGGCGACAAGATCACGCTGCCGCTGGCGCCGCTGGTGGCCGCGTGCGGGGCGGCCGTCCCGCAATTGTCCGGGCGCGGGCTGGGCCATACCGGCGGCACCCTGGACAAACTGGAGTCGATTCCCGGCTGGCGGGCCGACGTTCCGGTGTCGTTGATGCGGGAGCTGACGGCGGATCCGAAGATCGGCGCGGTGGTCTGCGCCGCCGGTGCGGATCTCGCGCCTGCCGACAAGCGGCTGTACGCGCTGCGCGACGTGACCGGCACGGTGGAATCCGTGCCGCTGATCGCCAGTTCGATCATGAGCAAGAAGATCGCCGAGGGCACCGCGGCGCTCGTGCTCGACGTCAAGGTGGGCGGCGGCGCGTTCATGAAGGACCTCGAGTCGGCGCGCGAATTGGCCACCACCATGGTCGAACTGGGCGCTGACGCGGGTGTGCGCACGGTGGCGCTGCTGACCGCGATGGACACCCCGCTCGGCCGGACCGCCGGCAACGCGCTGGAGGTGGCCGAGGCCGTCGAGGTGCTGGCCGGTGGGGGACCCGGCGATGTCGTCGAGCTGACCCTCGCGCTGGCTCGGGAGATGTTGGCACAGGCGGGAATTCGCGACGCCGACCCCGCCGCGGCCCTCGCCGACGGCCGCGCCATGGACCACTGGCGGGCGATGATCGCGGCGCAGGGCGGCGACCCGGACGCGCCGCTGCCCCGGGCCGCGCACACCGAGACGATGACCGCCGGGCAATCCGGCACCCTCACCCGCCTCGACGCCATGGCCGTCGGCCTGGCCGCGTGGCGTCTCGGCGCGGGCCGCGCCCGGCAAGGTGACCCGGTGCAGTTCGGCGCGGGCGTCGAACTGCACGCCAAGCCGGGCGATGCGATCGCCGCGGGTCAGCCACTGTTCACCCTCCACACCGACACCCCCGACGCGATCCCCGTAGCCCTGGACACTCTCCGCGCGGGCCACGCCATCGGCCCGGCCCCCGTGCACCCCACCCCCCTCGTCCTGGACCGCATTACCCCCTGAATCACTTCGGCATCAGCGAGCGGGCAGCGTGGCCAGGGGCCACCTCGCGCTAGGTACCCCCACGCCCTGCTCCCAGTACCGTTCGGTGGATCCCGGCCAAGAGCATGCCGGGATGACTGGGGCGGGATGGTTAGGCCCGGATGGCTGGGCCGGGATGACCGGGCCGGGATGACCGCGCAGGATGGTTGGGTCCGGATGGCTAGGCCGAGATGACTGAGTGGGATGGCTCGGCTGGGTGATCGGTCTGCCTTGGGGTGTGGCGGCTCCCCATGCACAGGAATCCGGTGGGGTGTGGCTGGGATGATGGGCGCGTGTCTGAGCGAGTGGACACCGCGCAGCGGGATTCCGAGGGTGCCGACGAGGTCGGGGCGGGTCGGCGGTCGCGCGTGCTCGACTGGGTGCGGGTCGGGCTGTTGGTGGCCGGATTGCTCTGTGTGGTTACGGGGTTGCTGCCGCGGGCGGAGGCGGCGGCGAACATGCGGCGGATCGGGCCGCTACTGCTGTTCCTCGGCAGCGTGATCGTGCTGGCCGAACTGGCCCGGCGGGCGCAGGTATTCGACGTCATCGCGTATCGGCTGGCCATTATCGGGCGCGGGTACTACGCGGCGCTGTTCGCGTTGTGCGTGGCCTTCGCGTCCGCGACGACGATCCTGCTGAATCTCGACACCACCGCGGTGCTGCTCACACCGGTGCTGCTGGCGCTGGCGGTTCCGGCTCGCATTCCGCCGCTGCCGCTGGCCATGACCACCCTGTGGCTGGCCAATACGGCGAGCCTGCTGCTGCCCGTATCGAACCTGACCAACCTGCTGGCCGCCGATCGGGTCGGCCTGGCGGGCACCGAGTTCGCGGCGAGAATGTGGCTGCCGCAACTGGTTTCGATCACCGCGACGATGCTGTGGCTGTGGGTGTGGTACTGGCGGCGCGGGCGCCGGGGCGTGGACCGCTATCTGCCGCCGGACCCGATCCGGCTCGCAGACCGCCGCGAGCGGGTCCTGCTCTACGTCACCGGCGCAGCCTGTCTGGTGTTCATCGCGGCGATTCCGATCGTCGGCGACCTGATCGGCGTGGCCGCCCTGGCTGCCGCGCTGGTCGCGGTCGGCGCGTTCGCCGTCCTCGACCGCTCGGCGCTGCGGCTGTCGCTGATCCCTTGGCGGCTACTGGTTTTCGTGGTCGGGCTGTTCCTGGTGGTTCCGACCCTGGGCCGATTCGGGCTCACCGACCTGATGCGCCTGCTGATCGGCGCGGACTCGGGTACGGCCGGGGTCTTCCGCGCCGCCGCGGCGGGGGCGGGATTGTCCAATGTGGCCAACAACCTGCCCGCCTATACCGCCGGCGAGGCGGTCATCGAGCCGGGCCATCGCGATCAACTGCTGGCCCTGCTGATCGGCACCAACGTCGGATCGGTGGTGACGCCGTGGGCCTCGCTGGCAACGCTGCTGTGCCTGGAGTTCTGCCGCTCCCATGGCGTGCGAGTGCCGTTCGGACGCTTCGTCGCCACCGGGGCGGTGCTCGCCGCGACCGCGACCGCCGGGGCGGTGGGTGCGCTGCTTCTCGCGTCCTGACCAGGGATTACCTCGATACCTATTTAACGTGCCGTTATATAACGGTACATTAAGCGCGTCACCGACCATCGATCGAAGGACGTGTGCTCGTGAGTGCTGTCGCTCTTGGGCTGGTCTTCCTGTTCATCCTGGCCGCGGGCGGATTGCGTTCCGTCGAGGTCGGTTGCCAGAACACGCAGAAGATCCATCTGAAGAACCTCTGGCTGTGCGCCGTGGTGTCCTATGCCGTCGCGCTGATCGGATTCTCGATCTTCCTGGCGGTATCGGTGGTGGTCTCGGGGTCGGCGTGGCCGTCGTCGGAGGACCTGCGGCAGATGCCGTGGTGGGCGCCGTTCGGCGGGTTGATCGGCGGTGTCGCGGTGGTCGGCATGATCACCGTCGCCAAGTACGTCGGGGTCGCCACCTTCAACGCCGTCGTGATCGTGAGTGAGATGCTGGTCGCGCTGGTCATGGACGACCTGGGTCTGATGGGCTTCGAGGTGCGAGAGCTGACGCCGCCCCGGCTGCTGGCCGCCGTGCTCATCACCGCCGCGGTCTATCTCATGGCCAGCGACTCCGGCGAGTCACAGCCCGAACGGCGGCCCGCCGTCCTCGCGGGAGAGGTCGTCCGATGACAACCACCACTACCGCGCGGACGTCCCTGCCGCGCCGCGTCATGATTCTCATCTTCGTCTTCATGCTCGCGGGCGGTGCGCTGCGATCGGTGGAGGCCGGGTGTCAGAACTCGCTGAAACTGGCCCTGCACAACGTCTTTCTGTGCGGAGTGATCTCCTACGCGGTGGCGCTCACCGGCGTCGGGATCATCTTCGCCGTCACGCTGGCGCTCTCGCGGCATCGGCATTGGCCGTCGCGGGCGGACCTGAAGGCCATGCCCCGATGGGCCCCGTTCGGTGGATTGACCGGTGGCGCAGCGATTTTCGCGATGATTACCGTCGCCTCGAGTGTGGGCGTGAGCACCTTCAACGCACTGATCATCGCCGGTCAGATGCTGCTGGCGACGGCGATGGACCACTACGGCGTCATGGGTTTCCCGCGTCGTCGGCTCACCGTCCAGCGCCTGGCCGGATGCGTATTGCTCATCGCGGGTTCCTATCTGATGGCCAAGTACTGAACTCGACGGGAACGGGCCGAAGCGTTATCCCGGCGACACGCGGGCGACATTCCGGCTACGACATGCCAGCCGGTGAGTGGACACGCGCCGACTCCGCTGCGGAACGGGACGGATGCGGATAGCGTCGGTACATGACTGGACCGATGCCTTTGACCCTTGCCTCGATCCGCCAGGCCCCGAAGGCCGTGCTGCACGATCACCTCGACGGCGGGCTGCGTCCGCACACCGTCCTCGAGCTGGCTACCGACTGCGGTTACGACCAGCTTCCGGCACACGACGCCGAGGCCCTGGGCCAGTGGTTCCGCGACGCCGCCGACAGCGGATCGCTCGAGCGCTATCTGGAGACCTTCGCCCACACCGTCGCGGTGATGCAGACCCCCGAGGGGCTGCGGCGAGTGGCGCGCGAATGCGCCCTCGACCTGGCCGCCGACGGCGTCGTCTACGCCGAGGTGCGGTTCGCGCCCGAGCAGCACCTCGAGCGCGGACTCTCGCTGGACGAGGTGGTCGAGCACACCCTGGCCGGATTCGAGGAAGGGTCTGCCCTGGCCGCCGAGGCGGGCACCCCCATCCGGATGACCTGCCTGCTCACCGCCATGCGGCACGCCGCCCGCTCGCTGGAGATCGCCGAACTGGCCGTGCGCTTCCGCGACCGCGGGGTGGGCGGTTTCGACATCGCGGGAGCCGAGGCGGGCTACCCGCCCAGCCGGCACCTGGACGCCTTCGAGTACATGCGCGCCAACTGCGCCCACGTCACCATCCATGCCGGGGAGGCGTTCGGGCTGCCGTCCATCCACGAAGCGGTGGCGTTCTGCGGCTGCGACCGCCTCGGCCACGGCGTCCGGATCACCGACGACATCGTCGACTCCGATACCGAGCCGCGCCTCGGACAGGTCGCGAACTACGTGCGGGACATGCGAATTCCGCTCGAGCTGTGTCCGTCGTCCAATGTGCAGACCGGTGCGGTGCCCTCGCTGGAGAAGCACCCGTTCGACCTGCTGGCCCGCTTGCGTTTCCGGGTCACGGTGAACACGGACAACCGCCTGATGAGCGACACCGACATGAGCCGGGAGATGCTCAAGCTGGTCGAGACCTTCGACTACGGCTGGAGCGACCTGGAACGCTTCACCATCAATGCGATGAAATCGGCCTTCATCCCGTTCCCGGATCGGCTCCGCATCATCGACGAGGTGATCAAACCTGGCTATGCCGTGCTGATCGGCTGAGCCGAATCAGCCCTTCTGCAACCGGGTCTCGAAGGCCTGCTCCAGGGCCCGCCACTGCTCGGCCTCGGCCGTGAACGGCGGGCTCGGGGCCATCCGGCTCGGGTCCGGCTCCAGCAGATACGACACGTACCAGCCGAGCGGGGTCGACTTGGCGAGCGCCTGCTCCACGCTGTCGTCGTTGGCGTAATCCGCTGCGTCGGTGAACAATTCGACCGCCAGGTCGAGTTGGTCGATGTCGACCACCTTGGGGCCCTCGGCGAGGTCGTCGGCCAGGCCCGGCAGTACGTAGACGTTCTCGTCGCTCACCTCGATCTCGAGCGATCCGTCGGTGGCCGCGGTCTGCACCTCGCCGTAGGTGCTCACCCGGGACAGGTCGTGGTCGTGGTCGTCGGCCAGGTAGCGGGCCAGGGCGCGCTCGGAGGTGAAGACCGTGATGACGCCTTCGGAGCCCAGGAACACCGGCTCGTCGTCGAGGTAACAGCGCAGGGTGTACAGGGTGTCGGCGGAGGTGACGATCTTGACCGGGTCGATGCCGACCTCGTGCCAGAAGGTCTCCTCTTCCTCTTCCTCCTCGGCTTCGTCGTCGTCCTCGGCGGCGAGGTCGACCTCTTCGAAGTCCTCCTCGTCGTCGGTCTCGGCGGCGTCCTCCGCGTCCACGACATTCTCTTCTGCCGCAAGCAGTTCCGCCTCGGCGACGGCGACCGCCTCGGCGTCGACATCCGGGGTCTGCACGGCCGAGTCGATGGCGTCGACGACGGCGTCCCAGTCCTTGGCGATGGCCGCGCCGATCTGGTCCCACAGCTCCTCGCCCTCGCGGCCGACGAACGCGCTCGAGCCCGCGGGCAGCGCGCCGAGCACCGGATGCGAGCCGAAGAACTTCGTGACCACCTCGAGTTCGCACACCTCACCGAGGGTGCGGACCATGTCGAGGGTTTCCTCCAGCTCCGCCAGGGTCTCCGGGTCCGGGTCGCCCGCCGCCAGCTCGGGGACGCCGATCAGGTCGAAGACGTACTGCTCCTCGGGCTCCAGCTCGGCGGCCGAGAGCCCCGCCACCACCTTCCACGACGGATGGTCGACCAGATCGTTGTCGTCGTTGGTGCGGATGAAGGCGGCTAGTTCCGCCACCGACTCGAAGCCGTACAGCGCGTCCTCGTGCCCGAGGAATGCCTCCCACTCGTCGTCACCGTCTCGCCAGCGCGGTGCCCACAGTGTGACGAGGTCGCCGTCGGTCAGGCCGAGCTCGATCGGGACGATGTCTCCAGAAGCCATGAACGGAAGCCTATCCAGTCGACGGCCGCGGCACTATTCGGCCCGCCCCCCAACGTTTCCCGATTGCGGGGATCCCGGTTCCGGTGGGACGAACGCGGCGTTCAGCTTGCCGACCACCTCGGACCGCTGCGTGCCCGCGTCCTGCGCGGCCTGCTGGCACGCCCAGATGATCAACTGACCGACCTCGGCCGGGGGCAGCGACGTCACCGTCTCGGCCAGCTCCAGCGCGACCAGCGCGCCGCTGGAATCCACCTCGACCGTCACCGAGTCGTCCTCGGACGTATAGCGGCCGCGCACGTGCTGCAGGCCGTAGAGCGCGGCCTCCAGCGCCTCCAGCTTGTCGGTCGCCCGTGCGACCAGGGCATCCATCTCGGCACTCATCCTCGCGCCTCCCTCACACCGGCCTCATCCAGCTCGTGGGTCCCGTATCCGCGTCGTCCATGCGGTCGAGCTCGTCGACGGCCTGCCCGCGGGTGGGCAGGCCGAGCTTGTCCAAGATCTCCTCGGGCATGCCCGACTCGGCCAGCAATTCGCGCCGCCGCGCCTTGGCGACGACGGCCGACCGCTTGGTCAAGCGCAGGATCTCCGCGGCCAATGCCTTTGCGCCGTAACGGTATTCGCTGCGCTCGAACTTGATCTCCACCGGCATGCCCTGGTCGGTGGCCCGGACGCTGATGGTGCCGGCGCGGTTGGTGCTGGCGGCGACCGTGACGCTCGGGATCTGCGGTTGTGGTTGCTGCGAGGTCATGAGGTGGGCCTGTAGAAGCCGTGGAACGCCATTCCGCTGTTCTCCGTTCGAATCGGGCCGGTCTGGACGGGATCACCGGCCTCCACGAGCTGTCCGTTGCCGATGACCATGGCGACATGGCCGTCCCAGATGGCCAGGTCGCCGGGCATGAGATCGCCGGGGCTCACGGGGGTGGCGCCCGCGCTCTGGTCGGCGGCCAGCCGCGGGAGATCCACGCCCGCCTCGCCGTAGGCCCACTTGGTGAGGCCGCTGCAGTCCAGGCCCGCGCCGGGGGTGTTGCCGCCCCAGACGTACGGCGTGCCCTGGGCGCTGAGCGCCGAGGTGACCGCCTTCGCCGCCTTCTCGTTGGGCGCCTCGACCTGGCTGCCGTCGGGCAGGGTGACCATCACGCCACCGTGGCGGCCGCGTTCGCCCGTGCCGGACTGGGCATTCGGCTGCACCGTGCCGCCGCGCGACGGCGACGACATGCTCGCCGCGGAGGTGGGCGTGCCCATCAGCCCGCTCATCATCGATCCGCCGGTGGAGGCCACCGTGCCCAGCACCGAACCGGCCTGCTGCAGGCCACTGGCGGCGACCGGGGCGGCGGCGGCCGCGGCGGCCACGGGGGTGCCCGCGGTGGACGGCGTGGACGGCGGCGGGGTCAGCTCCGTCATCGAGGCGGTGTGCGTGTCGAGTTCGGAACGGGTGCGGGTCACCACGTTCAGGGCCTGGCCGAGGTGATCGATGGCCGAACCCACCACTGTCGCCAGGCCGGGCGGTGTGGTCACGGCGGGGCCGAGCGCGGTCACCGACTGCACGAAGGATTGGAGGATTCCGTCGAGTTCCTTCTGCCCGGTCTGGACCGTTGCCGCGGCCTGGGTGACCACGTCTGCCATGTCCAGGCCGCGATCGGAGATGGAGGCCGCCGAGGTCTGTATCTTCAGCGCCTTGTCCATCGCGGCATCGCCGCCTTGGCCGTGCCACGCGTTGGTCATCTGGTTGATACCGGCGCTGCCGGCCTGATGAATTCCGTCCAGGGTGGTGGACGTCTGCCGCAGCGAGTCGGCCGGGCCGCCGCCCGGCAGGACGCCGTGGCCGAAGCTGGTGAGCAGTTCGATGATCGGCTGGGCCAGGGCATCGAGGTTGATCACGCCCGTCACGGCAGCTCTCCCTCGGTGGCTCGCAGCGTGGCGGCGTGGCCCAGATCCGTCTCGGCGTAGGCGCCCGAGGCGCCGGCCGCGGCGACACCCATGCTGCCCAGCACCGCCGACAGCTGCCCGATGCCGGCCACGTGACCGGCGTGCGCGGCGGCGTAGGCGGTGACGAAATCCCCGCCGATCAGTCCGAAGATGGGCCCGAGCAGTAGCGGATCGGCGCCGGCCGCGCTGACCGCGGCGGCGGCCATCTCGCTGGACAGGCCCCCGGCTGTCGCACCGTAGGCCGCGACGCCCTCGGTGTCGACCGAGATCTTGTGCATCAACATCCCCCATCGTGCTGGTCTGGTGGCAGATTACGGCATCCGAGTACTTGGACGCAGGCACCGCGGCAACGGTTCCGTCACCGGACCGGAAATCCACCGCGGGTGCGGGCCCCGAACCCGTACAGACCTTATCGTTCCCTCATGCGTACGCACATCGTGGATCATCCGCTCGCCGCCACTCTGCTGACGACCATGCGCGACGCCCGTACGTCCAATGCGGGGTTCCGGGCGGCGTTGCGCGATCTGACGGGTTTCCTGATCTACGAGGCACTTCGGGACGCTCCGCTGGCCGGATTCGAGGTCGTCACCCCCGTCGCGGCGACCGTGGGCGCCCGGTTGGCGCAGCCGCCGCTGCTGGTGCCGGTGCTGCGGGCCGGGCTGGGAATGGTCGACGCGGCCAGTGCGCTGATTCCCGAATCCCGGGTCGGCTTCGTCGGTGTCGCGCGGGACGAGCGGACGCATCAGCCGGTGCCCTACATGGAATCGCTGCCGGAGGACCTGTCCGGGTATCCGGTGTTCGTGCTGGACCCGATGCTGGCCACGGGCGGTTCCATGCGGCACACCCTCGAACTGCTGGCGGCCCGCAACGCTACCGACATCACCGCGGTCTGCGTGGTCGCCGCGCCCGAAGGCATTGCGGCGCTGGAGGATTCCGGCCTGCCGGTGCGGCTGGTGACGGCCGCGGTGGACGACGGGCTCAATGCCGACGCCTACATCGTGCCGGGACTCGGCGATGCGGGGGACCGCCAATTCGGGCCGCGCTGAACGGTCCTCGCGGTCAGAGCGCTTCGCAGAACTCGCGTAGTTGTGACAGGCGTTGTGCCGCGGCGTCCTTCGCGGCGGGCAGGTCCGCTCGGGCAGAAACCGGCTGCACCACTTCGAGATAGCACTTGAGTTTCGGTTCGGTGCCCGAGGGGCGGATGACGACGCGCTGCGACTCGCCCTCGAAAATCAGTGCGTCCGTGCGCATCCGGCCCCGTGCCCGCAGGAGATCGGTGCAGGTCACCGGCGCTCCGGCGAGGGTGTCCGGCGGGGTGTCCCGCAGTCGCGCGACCACCTCGGCGGCCGCCTCCTGGTCCGCCAGGCGCAACGCCACCTGCGCACCGGCGTGCAGGCCGAATTCGAGCGCGTAGTCGTCGAGGACCTCGGGCAGGGTGCGCCCGGCCGCGCGCAGCCGGGTCAGCAGGTCCGCCGCCGCGACCGCCGCCGAGATGCCGTCCTTGTCGCGGACCGTCGCGGGGTCCACGCAGTGGCCGATCGCCTCCTCGTAGGCGTAGACCAGGCCGTCGCCCGCGCGGGCCAGCCATTTGAAGCCGGTGAGGGTTTCGGCGTAGCGGGCGCCGCGCGCCGCGGCCAGCTTGCTCAGCAGCCGCGACGACACGATGGTGGTGGCCACCAAGGCATCTCGCGGCGCGGACCGCAGCACGTAATCGGCGAGCAGCACACCGGTCTGGTCGCCGCGCAGCATTCGCCAGCCGTCCGGTCCGGGCACCCCGATCGCGCACCGGTCCGCATCCGGATCCAGCGCGATCGCCAGTTCCGCACCGACCTTCTCCGCCAGCGCCAGCACCAGATCCGCCGCGCCGGGCTCCTCCGGATTCGGAAACGCGACGGTCGGGAAGTCGGGATCCGGCGCGAACTGCTCGACCACCACATGCACATCCGTGAACCCGGCCGCGTGCAACGCCGTCACGGCCGACTCGCCACCCACCCCGTGCATCGGGGTGAGCGCGATACGAATATCGCTGCGGCGCACAGTGTCCGAGGCGCTGCCCGCTTCCGTGTCCGGTCCGCCGAGGAGAGGGGGGAGGGAGGCTACCCGGGCGAGGTACCGCTGGATGATCTCCTCGCCCAGGTCCGCGGCCGTCGCACCGGTGGAGAGGGACAGCGCGGTGGGCGTGGGAGCGGAGGCGCCGGGGTCGGCGCGGGGGATGGGTTCCTGCACAGCGGCTATGGCGCGTTCGATCTCCGCGTCCGCGGGTGGGATCAGTTGGGAGCCGCCGTCCAGGTACACCTTGTAGCCGTTGTCGGTGGCGGGATTGTGCGAGGCCGTGATCTGTATTCCCGCAACGGCTTTCAGCTCACGCACGGCGAACGCGACAACCGGAGTGGGCACCGGCCGGGGGAGAGCGAGCACCGAGAAGCCCGCCGCGGCAAAGACTTCCGCCGTGACGGTGGCGAATTCCGCCGAACCGTGCCGGGCGTCGCGGCCCACGATCACCAGGCCGCCGCCCAGGCAGCGATCCCGCAACCACGCGGCGATTCCCGCCGACGCGCGCGCGACCGTGTCGGCATTCATGCCGTCGGGGCCGTCCCGCAGCGGGCCACGCAGTCCGGCAGTTCCGAATCGGAGCATCAGCGGCAGTGTCCTTCCGGCGTCGTCGGTTCGGGCGGGCTCGGCGACGGACTACAGCCGTTCCAGCACGCCGCGCAGCAGTTTGCCGAGCCGCGGCGCCGCGGCGTGACCCTCGGCCAGCACCTCGGCGTGCGACAGATGCGCACCCGTGACACCGGCGGCCAGGTTGGTCACCAGCGAGATACCCAGCAACCGGGCGCCGGCGGCGCGGCCCGCGATGGCCTCCAGCACCGTCGACATACCCACCAGATCGGCGCCCGCGGTGCCGAGCATCCGGATCTCCGCCGGCGTCTCGTACTGCGGCCCGTGCAGGCCCGCGTAGACGCCCTCGGTGAGGCTCGGGTCGACCTCCCGCGCCAGCGTGCGCAGCTCCGGATCCCAGGCGTCGACCATATCGACGAAGCTCGCCCCGGCCAGCGGCGTGCGCCCGGTGAGATTGATGTGGTCGCCGATCAGCACGGGCTCGCCCACGCGCAGGCCGGGCCGGATTCCCCCGCGGCGTTGGTGAGCAGAATCGTGTCGGCGCCCGCCGCGACGGCCGCGCGCACCCCGTGCACCACATCGGCGGGCTCGTAGCCCTCGTACAGATGCTGGCGGCCCATCAGCACCAGCGTCGGCGTGTCGTTCACCAGCACGGAATGCACGGTGTTCCGGTGGCCCTGCGCGGTCGGCGCACCGAAGCCCGGCAGGTCGCTCATTGGCACGGAGGCGGTCGGCGTGCCGATCTCGGCGGCCGCGTCCTGCCAGCCCGAACCCAGCACCACCGCGACCCGGTGACGCGCTACTCCCGTACGTTCGGCAATCGCCTCGGCGGCCTGTTCGGCAAGCATGTGGCTCACCATAGTCGCGTCGGATACGGGCCGCCGCGTGGGGAATACCGCCCAGTACGGGCGCGATCCGGCGACCGTCGGCGGGGCAGGGCAGTATGAGGCCGTGCGTGAACTCGTCGTGTTGGGGACGGCCAGCCAGGTGCCGACCCGTCAACGCAACCACAACGGCTACTTCCTGCGGTGGGACGGGGACGGCCTGCTGTTCGACCCGGGTGAGGGCACCCAGCGTCAGATGCTGTACGCGGGCGTCTCCGCGGCGAGCATCACCCGGATCGGCCTCACCCACTTCCACGGCGACCACTGCCTGGGCCTGCCGGGCGTCCTCGCCAGGCTGAACCTGGACCGGGTGACCCATCCGGTCGACATCTGCTTTCCGGCGGAGGACATCGACTATTTCGAGCGGCTGAGCCAGATCGTGCCGCGGCACCGCGACCCCGGCCTGCGGCCGCACCCGATCGCGATGGACGGCCCGATTCCCTTGCCGGACGCGCCCTTTCACCTCGAAGCCGTGTCGCTGTCCCACCGCGTGGCGACGTTCGGGTATCGCCTCACCGAACCCGACGGCCGCCGGATGCTGCCGGATCGGCTGGCGGCCTCGGGTATTGCCGGACCCGATGTCGGACGCCTGCAACGCGCGGGCAGCCTGACCCTGCCCGACGGCCGCACCGTGACCCTCGACGAAGTCTCGACGCCGCGTCGCGGCCAGCGGTTCGCCTTCGTCATGGACACCCGGATGTGTTCGGGGGTCGAGGAATTGGCGCAGGACGCGGACATGCTCGTGATCGAATCCACGTTCCTCGACGCCGACGCCGCGCTGGCACACGAGTTCGGCCACCTGACCGCCGCCGAGGCCGCCCAGGTCGCCGAGGCGGCGGGCGTGCGCACACTGGTGCTCACGCACTTCTCGCAGCGCTATCCCGACCTCGACGGTCACCGCATCGAGGCGAGCAAGTACTTCCACGGCGAGTTGGTGGTGGCCGAAGATCTCATGCGTGTTCCGGTCCCGACTCGCCGGTAACTTATGCTTCCCGCTATGCCGTACTTGGAGCGCGACGGGGATGTATTCGTCCTCTACCTCGGCAACGAGGGCCAGACCGACAGCGAGAACCGCTTCCACCCCGACTGGATCGACGAGTTCCACGGGCTGCTGGACCGGGTCGAATCCTCGGCGGGTCCGGCCGCACTGGTCACCGTGGCCACCGGCAAGTTCTACAGCAACGGCCTCGACACCGACTGGCTGTTCGGCAACTACGACCGCGTGCACTGGTATCTGGACCGCGTGCACTCGATGTTCAGCCGCCTGCTGACCTTCGCCATGCCGACCGTGGCCGCCATCAACGGGCACGCCTTCGGCGCCGGCGCGATGCTGGCCACCTCGCACGACTTCCGGGTGATGCGCGGCGATCGCGGTTACTGGTGCCTGCCCGAGGTGCATCTGGGCATGCCGTTCACCGTCGCGATGAACGCCCTGGTCACCGAGCGCCTCACCAATCAGGTAGCGCTGGAGGCGATGACCACGGGTCGCCGCTACGCCGCCGCCGACGCGATCGCGGCCGGCATCGTCGACGAGCAGGCGGACGCCGACAAGGTGCTGGCTGCGGCCGTCACCCGGGCCGCCGCCCTGGCCGGTAACCGCAAACCGAATCTGCCGGTGATCAAGCGCGCGCTGCACGGCCGGGCGCTGGCCGGGCTGACCAACCCGACCACTCCGGAGAACCTGGCCTTCGACGCCGGCTGAGAACTCCGCCGCCGGAGTCCGATATTCGCTCCCGGATAACCCGGCGGGCGGTCAGGCGGTCGCAGTGCAACACTGTGTGCCATGCCACGTAGCGCCGGCGCCCACCCCTCCGACCCGGAGTCGGACCGAACAGTCGGATCGATCGACTCCGGAACAGGCGCTTCGTACTTCGCGACGCCGCCGGATCCCGCGCTGGTCGCGGCGGCCGACACCGCGATCGGCGCCGCGTCGGACGCGCTGATCGCGCTGTCCCACGACATCCACGCCGAGCCCGAACTCGCCTTCGCCGAGACGCGCAGCGTCGCCAAGACCCTCGTTCCGCTGCGGGAGCGCGGTTTCGCGATCGAGACGCCCGCGGCCGGGCTGGACACCGCGTTCACCGCCACCTACGGCAGCGGTGAACTGGTGGTGGGAATCTGCGCGGAGTACGACGCGTTGCCCGAGATCGGGCACGCCTGTGGGCACAACATCATCGCCGCCGCGGCGGTGGGTGCGGCCCTGGGCCTGGCCGAGGTGGCCGATCGGTGCGGGATCACCGTGAAGGTGTTCGGCACGCCGGCCGAGGAGAGCGGCGGTGGCAAGGTCTTGATGCTCGAGCGCGGCGTGTTCGACGACACGGCGCTGGCGATGATGGTCCATCCGGGACCGTGCGACATCGTCGGCGCGCGCTCACTCGCGCTGGCGGACGTCTCGGTCGCCTTCCAAGGGCGTGCGGCGCACGCGAGCGCCGCGCCCGAACAGGGCCGGAACGCCGGTGACGCGGTGACCGTCGCCCAGGTAGCCCTCGGTTTGCTGCGTCAACATCTGAACCCCGGGCAGCAACTGCACGGTATAGTCAAGACGGGCGGCGTTGCCCCCAACATAGTGCCCGGACATGCGGAACTGCTGTACTACCTACGGGCAGTCGACTCCGCATCCCTCGACGATCTGATGCGACGCGCATCGGCCTGCTTCGAGGCGGGAGCACTGGCGACCGGATGCACCCACGAAATCCGGACGCTGGCGCCCACATATACCGAGTTGACTCCCGACCCCGCACTACTGTTTGCCTATCGCGAGCAGATCGTCGGCATGGGCCGGGTGCCGCTCGCGGCGGACCTCGAGGCAGCGCGTCCGCTGGGCAGCACCGACATGGGCAACGTCACCAATGTCATCCCCGGCATCCATCCGGTTATCGGAATCGAGGCCGGTGGCGCGGTGACACATCAGCCGGAATTCGCCGCGGCGTGTATCACGCCGTCGGCGGATCTCGCGGTGACCGACGGGGCCACCGCGCTGGCGCGTACCGCAATCGCGATTGCGGGCGATCAATTTCACAGAGACAGGTTGTTGGAGCGCAGCATTCAGCGACAGGAGGACATTCGGTGAGTACAACCGGCGGGTCGGACACCGCACCGAGTACGGCGCGGGTGACCGGTCCGGACGCGCCCGCGGGACGGCTCGGCGCATCGACGAACGGCGCCGCGGCGGCGAACGGGGTAGCGCGCGGCCGCGCGGCGGTCGACGCATGGCTGAGCGAACACGCGGAGGACCTGATCGGGTGGCGACGGCACATCCACGCCAACCCCGAGCTGTCCCGCACCGAGTTCGCCACGACCGAATTCGTCGAGACATGGCTGGTCAAGGCCGGTCTCGAGCCGCGCAAGCTGCCCACCGGAGCCGGCCTCATCTGTGACATCGGCCCCGACGGCCCGCGCCTCGGCCTGCGCGCCGACATGGACGCGCTGCCGCTGCAGGAGTACACCGGACTGCCGTTCGCCTCCGCCGCTCCGGGCGTGTCGCATGCCTGCGGGCACGACGCGCACACCGCCATCCTGCTCGGCACGGCGCTGTCGCTGGCCGAGGCGCCCGAACTGCCGGTCGGCGTGCGGCTGGTATTCCAGCACGCCGAGGAGGTCATGCCCGGCGGAGCCATCGACATGGTCGCCGCCGGCGCCATGGAGGACGTGTCGCGGATGTTCGCGCTGCACTGCGATCCGCGGCTGGAGGTGGGCCGGGTCGGCGTCCGCGTCGGGGCCATCACCTCCGCCGCCGACACCGTGGAACTGGTGCTCGACTCGCCCGGCGGGCACACCTCGCGTCCTCATCTGACCAGCGACCTGGTGTACGCGATCGGTACCGTCATCACGGGCCTGCCCGGCCTGCTCAGCCGCCGCATCGATCCGCGCACCAGCACCGTGATGGTGTGGGGGGCCGTGTCGGCGGGCAAGGCGCCCAACGCGATTCCGCAGACCGGCATGCTCACCGGCACCGTGCGCACCGGCGACCACGCCACCTGGTCGCTGCTGGAACCGATGGTGCGCGAGATCGTCGACGGCCTGCTCGCCCCGACGGGCGTGCGGTACCAGCTGAACTACAAGCGCGGCGTGCCGCCGGTCGTCAACGAGGAACAGGCCACCCGGATGTTCGAGGACGCCATCCGCACGCTCGGCCCCGACGCCCTCGCCGACACTCCGCAGTCCGGCGGCGGTGAGGACTTCTCCTGGTACCTCGAGGAGGTCCCCGGCGCGATGGCCCGCCTCGGCGTCTGGTCCGGCCGGGGTCCCCAACTGGACCTGCACCAGCCCACCTTCGACATCGACGAACGAGCCCTCGCCGTCGGCGTCCGCACCCTCACCAACCTGGTCCTACAAGCACGCTGAGACACCGAGGCGTGGTGCCCGATCAGGGGCCGAAGGTCCCCGGGCCCACGTTCTTGCTGTTGCGGGTGCGCAGGGCGTGGACGTATTCGGCGGGGGCGCCGGCTTTTTCGGCCGCGTCCGAGATCACTCCGATGTACCTGGCGGAGGGCAGGCCGCCCTCGTAGGCGTCGAGCACATACAGCCAGGCCAGGACGGGCTCGGTACCGGTGCCGGGGCTCGGCGTGACGCGCAGCCGGATCTTCTTGTGGATGCCGAAGTCCGAACCCTCCCAGCGGTCCAGGCTCAGCTCGTCCTCGGCGGACACGTCGTACAGGACGACGAACACGCGCGAGCGCGGCTCCTCGACCACCGTCGCGAGCGGGCCCTCCCAGCCGATGTCGTCGCCGGCGAAGGTCAGGCGCCAACCCTCCAGCCAACCGGTTCCGTACACCGGGGAGTGCGGACAGCGCTTGAGCATCTGCTCGGGGTCCATGTTGGACCCGTAGGCGGCGTATATCGGCACGAGGCAAGCGTAGCTGGTGATGGGGTTATCTGGTGCCGCTGCCGACTCCTTCGTCGCTTCGCCGCGGCACCCGAAAACCGGGACGCGCCGAAAACCGTTGTGGTTGCGCGAGGGCTGAGCGTTGGGGACGAGTTGGTGTGGTCGGCTCACCGGTGGTGCAAGTAAACATGTGAGGAGCAGGGCGGATAACGTTTAGGGGGTTCCGGAGATCCCGGGTGTCAGGTCGATAGCGGAGGTGCACATGACCCGCATTGCAATCATCGGGGGCGGTCCCGCCGGCTATGAGGCGGCGTTGGTGGCGGCTCAGCACGGCGCGACGGTCACGGTGATCGACAGCGACGGCATCGGTGGTGCGTGTGTGCTGTGGGACTGCGTGCCGTCGAAGACCTTCATCGCGTCGACGGGGGTGCGTACCGATCTGCGGCGGGCCCGCGATCTGGGGATCACCCTGCATCCGGCGCAGGCGCACGTGCGGTTGTCCGAGGTGAACTCTCGGGTCAAGACGCTGGCGCAGGCGCAGTCGTCCGATATCCGGTCCAAATTGCAGGCGGCGGGGGTCACGATTCTCAACGGGCGCGGGCAGCTGATCGATCAGATTCCGGGTCTGGCCACCCATTTGGTGCGGGCAACGCTGGCCGATGGGGCGGAGCGGGTGCTCGAGGCCGACGTCGTGCTGCTCGCGACGGGGGCCAGCCCGCGCGTGCTGCCGGGCGCCGAGCCCGACGGTGAGCGCATCCTGACCTGGCGGCAGCTCTACGACCTCAAAGAATTGCCCGAGACCATGGTGGTCATCGGATCCGGTGTCACCGGTGCGGAATTCGTCTCCGCGTACACCGAGATGGGCGTGAAGGTGAAGGTGCTGTCCAGCCGCGACCGCATCATGCCCAGCGAGGATGCCGACGCGGCCCTCGTGCTGGAGGACGCGCTGGCCGAGCGCGGCGTGGAACTGTTCAAGCAGGCGCGGGCCGACGCGGTCGAGCGGACCGCCGACGGCATCGTGGTGAAACTGTCCGACGGCCGCACGGTGACCGGCTCGCACGCGCTCATGACGGTCGGCTCCACCCCGAACACCCAGAATCTCGGCCTCGAACGCATCGGCATCGAACTCGACAAGGGCGGTTACCTTCGGGTCGACCGCGTGTCGCGGACCGCGGTGCCGGGCATCTACGCCGCCGGCGACTGCACCGGCCTGCTGCCGCTGGCCTCGGTGGCCGCGATGCAGGGCCGGATCGCGATGTACCACGCGCTGGGCGAGGGCGTGCAGCCGATCCGGCTGAAGACGGTGGCCTCGGCCGTGTTCACCCGTCCGGAGATCGCGACCGTGGGCGTCAGCCAGACCGCGATCGACAACGGCGACACCCCCGCGCGCACGGTGATGCTGCCGCTGAACACCAACCCGCGCGCCAAGATGTCCGGCCTGCGCCGCGGCTTCGTCAAGATCTTCTGCCGTCCGGCGACGGGCGTGGTGATCGGCGGCGTCGTCGTGGCGCCGATCGCCTCCGAGCTGATCCTGCCGATCGCCATGGCGGTGCAGAACAATCTGACGGTCAACGACCTGGCTCAGACCTTCTCGGTGTACCCGTCGCTGTCCGGTTCGCTCACCGAGGCCGCCCGCCAGCTGATGCGGCACGACGACCTCGGCTGAGTACCGGCCGACGTACCGGCCGACCCGGACCGCCGATTCGGCTGCTGACCAGGTCACGACCACCGTGTTCCCAGCACCGGTGAGTGCCTGTCGCAGCTGTTGCCTGAAACTTGTTCGTGTGGTTCACTTCCCGCAGAGATGTGACTGGTGGGCGGTTGGTTGATTTCGTGTGCGGGGGGATTGAATCTTTCCCGAACCGGAGATCCGCGGACGGCCCCTGGCGGCCGGGACGAGCGGACCGGGCATTGATGAGGACAAAGCTGGAGCGCGGTCGACCCTTGACGGGGTACCGGGCTTGGGAAAGGGATTGCGAGACAGTGAAACATCGTAAGCCGGGTCGGCCGACGCGCACGGTCGCCAAGACGTCCTTGCCATTGGCCGCCGCGGCCGCTGTCGCGACGATCCTGACGGCCTCCGGCGGGCCGGCCACCGCGGCCCCCGCCGAGCCGGCGGTGCCTACCACCCCCGCGCAGCCGGGCGCCAACGAGTCGCAGCCGGGTACCAACGAGGTCCAGGCCCCGGAAGGCGAGCAGCAGCCGGGCGACGCGGAGCCGCAGGGACAGACCCCGAACCAGCCGGGTGTCACCACCCCGCAGCCGGGCACCACGTCGCCGCAGCCGGGCGTCACCACGCCGAACCCCAACGCCCCCAAGCCCGATCAGCGCGATCAGGCCGCGCCGCGGCAGCCGGGCGTCACCGCCCCGCGCGTGGCGCCGCTGCCCGTGCCGGGCCAGAACAACCAGGGCGAGGTGCAGCCGGCGGTGGTGCCGGGCCAGCCCAACGGCCCCCAGGCCGATCAGCTCAAGCCCCAGCAGCCGCAGCCGGATCAGCCCCAGGTGGCGCCGCGCCCCGCGCAGCCGGGTCAGGGTGGTCAAGGCGGCCAGGGCAATCAGGGCAACGGCCAGAACAATCTGGACACCCTCACCGACAACGGCCCCGCGGAGGAGACCCAGCCGCGCTGGAACGCTCCCAGCCTGCACGCGGCCCCGGCCGCGCCGGTCGTCCCGATGGCAGGCCCGCACACCGAGGTCGGCGCGAACATCGACGGCGGCGGCCTGGTCCCGGGTTACGTGGCCAACACCCACCACTTCAGCAATCTCGACGGCTACGTCGGCACGGTGGGCTACTCGACTCCGACGGGCACGGGCGACGGCGGCGTCTCGCTCGAGTACGTCGAGGCCAACAAGATCAAGGTCACCACGTACACCCACACCACGGGTATCGATGACCTGAAGTCGGCCACCGGTTTCGCCGACGTCACCAACGAGACCTACGTCGACACCACCCAGGCCAATGCCGCCAAGGCGGCGGTCGAGGGCTGGATCCGGATGCAGCCGGGCGGCGAAGCGGCCATCGCCGCCGCCGCTCAGGTTGGTAGGCTTCCGGAGGGCGACTTCGCGCCGCAAATCGTGAACGTCGTGGGCGTGACCACGCAGTGGAGTGGGTCGGTCCAGAACTGACACAGACCGAATCGACACGTGGGGCGGCCGTTCGCGACCGCCCCACGAGTGTGTCATGGGGAAGGGACTGTAGGTGATGGCCTCCGAAGACGATGCCGGACGCGAAGAGTCCGGACGACCGGGTGCACCGGGTCGAGGCGAGTCCGAATTCGGCCCGCCCCTCTCCGAATTCGGCCCGCCGCTAGGCGATTTCGGCCCACCCCTGAAGGATTTCGGTCCGCCGACCGGTGAGGCCCCGGCGGTCGGCTGGGCGCCCGCGGACTCGCCGGAGCGTCCCACTCTGGGCTGGCAGCCCGCCGACGCACCGGCCGCGCCGCCCGTGCCGCCGCCGCCCCCGCAGTACCGCGCGCCGGATTCGAGCACGGCGGGCCCGGACTTGTCGCGGCCCGTGCAGGCGGATCCACGCACCGCCGAGCCGCGGCGGTCACTCGGTCCCGATCTGTCGCGTCCCGCGCAGGCGGACCCGCGCACCGCGGAGCCGCAGCGGTCACCCGGCCCCGACCTGTCGCGGCCCGCGCAGGCCGAGCCGCGGCGCACGTCCAATCTCGATCTGTCGCGCCCGCCGCTGGCCGGCTCGCGTGGCGTCGTCCCGCGTCAGCCACCGCGGCCCGCCGACGCGTCCGACGACCGCGGATCGTGGCGCCAGGGACCGCCCACGCCGCCCCGCGAATCCTCCGGATCCCTCTGGGACGACGACGATTTGGCGAAGAAGCTGGTTGCCGCGCGTCCGACCGCGCAGCGCGAATCCTCGTCCTCCCTGTGGGACGACGACGATCTGGCCAAGAAGCTCGCCGCACCCCGGACCGAGCCCGAGGCCGAGCCGGAGAAGTCCGGCCGCAACACGAGGGTGCTGATCGGCGGCCTGGCCGCGGCCTTCGTGGTGATCGTGGCGATCGCCGCCGTGATCGTCTTCGCCACGCGGAACAACGGGCAGGACAGCGCTCCGACGGCCGGACCGGCGCCCTCCGCGGCCGGGGCGGCCGACTGTCAGACCAAGACCGACGGCAATGTGACGACCGGCAACGGACCGGGCGACACCGCCAGCGGTATCGGGGCGATCCTTGCCTTCCAGCACGCGTACTACACCGACCGCAACGCCACGCTGGCCCGCGGTTTCGCGGCTCCCGACGTGAACCTCCTACCGGCCGCGGACCTGCAGAAGGCCATCGACGAACAGATCCCGCGCGGCACGAGCTACTGCCTGCGGATCGTGACAGCGCAGCCCGACCGGTTCAACGTGGAGATCACCGAGCATCGCCCGGATGGCGCTACGGCCCTGTACGCGCAGGTCATTACGACCGTCGTGGTCGACGGACGGACGCTGGTGGGACAGATCATCTGGTGAGACATCTCATTATGTGAGAATCTGATTTCAGAATCTGGGTTGTCGTGTGTGACAGTGGGGTATCGCGTAGTCCCTGGAGGTCGCCCCATGTCGCCGCTCACCCCACCACTGGCTCACCGGCTGGACGGTCTGCGGAGTTCGGCGATTCGTGACCTGCTGAAGCTGACCGCACGCGCCGATGTCATCGGGCTCGCCGGCGGGCTGCCCGACGCCGAGCTGATGCCGCGGGACCGGATCGCGCTGGCCGCCGAGTCGGCGCTGGCGGATCGCACTCGGCTGCAATACACCGAATCGGCGGGCTGGGGGCCGTTGCGTGAGGTACTGGCCGCCCGGGAAACGGCGCGGATAGGTCGTCCGGTGCCGGTCGAGGAGGTTTTCGTCACCCACGGGTCGCAGCAGGCGCTGTCACTGCTGGGCGAGGTGCTGCTGGATCCGGGGGCGTTGGTGGTAGTCGAGGATCCGGCGTATGTCGGCGCGCTACAGGTGTTCCGTGCCGCGGGCGCGCGCGTGGTCGGCATCCCGCTGGATTCCCAGGGTATGCGGATCGACGCGTTGGCCGAGTTGCTCGAGCGTGGCGAGCGGCCTGCCGTAGTGCACACGGTGAGCAACTTCCACAATCCCGGGGGCGTCACCATGAGCCCGACCCGGCGCCGGGAGCTGGCGACGCTCGCCGAACGGCACGGGTTCTGGGTGATCGAGGACGATCCGTACGGTGAGCTGTGGTTCGATGAGCCGTCGCCCGCGCCGGTGGCGTCCTACTCGCCCAATGTGATTCGGCTGTCGAGCGCGTCGAAGATTTTGGCGCCGACCCTGCGGACGGGGTGGATGGTGGCGCCGGACGCGGTGTGCCGCGGTGTGGAACTGCTGAAGCAGGGCGCCGACCTCTGCGGTTCCGCGCTGACCCAGCAGATCACCACCGAACTGCTCGCCGACGAAGCCTGGCTGAGCGGTCACGTGGACAAGGTGCGACGTTGTTACGGCGAGCGGGCGGAAGCGCTGGTCGGCGCGCTGCGCGACCGGTTCGGTGAGCGGATCGTGAGCACCGACGCGACCGGCGGGATGTTCGTGTGGGCCGACTTCACCGACGGCGTCGACACGGCTGCGCTGCTGTCGCGCGCCGTCGACCGCGGTATGGCATACGTGCCGGGGTCGGCCTTCGCCGTCACCGCCGGCTACCGAAGCTCGATGCGCCTGTGCTTCACCACGTTCGACGCGCCCACGCTGCGTGCCGCCGTCGAACGTCTGGCCTCGGCCGTCGACGAATAGCCAACTGCCGCAGTATGTTTGCGTCCGGAGCGGACAGCCTCATCCTTGCTCCGGGGTCGGTCACCCCCGTAACCTTCGAGCGAACCTAACGGGAGGCAGTTTCCATGATTTCGAAAATCGTTGCGGGAGTTCTGATTACGACCGCCGCCGCACTCATCGCGCCGGGCGTGGCCACGGCCGGGCCTTGTCAGCCGGGTGTGTCGACGGATTGCACCAATACGCCGCCGCCGCCGAAGTGCCAGCCGGGCGTGTCGAAGGACTGCAAGTCGTAGCGGCACAGCCGAGCCACGAGTATGGCCTCCGTCCGGTAGCCGGTCGGAGGCCATACTCGTTTGCCCGTGGGTCACTGTGGTGCTTACCGCGTCGGTGGTCGCTGTGTGCCATCGGTGCGGGCTGCGCTCCTTGTGCGGTGTGTTTCACATCGCCGCGGAGCGACGGGTGGGCTACCGTGGGCCTCGGTTACTCGTGGGTAGGCCGAGGACGGACGCGCGACACGAGCGCCACCCCGGCCGGGAAGTCTCGGTGTTCCCATAGCCTGGACGCGAGCAGCCGACGAGAGCTTTCACCAACGGCGGGTCGATCCGCAACCCGCGACCACGGGCGTTCTGGAGGAGGCGGGCTATGACGAAGAAGGCGCAACCGCAGGGGCAAGCCGCCGGCGATCTCGGACCCGCGCAGCGGGCCGATGCGTGGGAGCGGCTCGGCGACGAGCATTTCGACGTGGTGGTGATCGGTGGGGGAGTGGTCGGCGCGGGAATCGCGCTGGACGCGGCCACTCGCGGGCTGGAGGTCGCGCTGGTGGAGGCGCGGGATCTGGCGTCGGGGACCTCGAGCCGGTCGTCGAAGATGTTTCACGGCGGGCTGCGGTATCTGGAGCAGCTCGAGTTCGGGCTGGTGCGGGAGGCGCTGCACGAGCGCGAGTTGAGCCTGAAAACCCTTGCGCCGCATCTGGTCAAGCCGCTGCGCTTTCTCTATCCGCTCACCCATCGGGTGTGGGAGCGGCCGTACGTGGCCTCGGGGCTGCTGCTCTACGACACCATGGGCGGCGCGAAATCCGTTCCGGGACAGCATCATGTCACCCGGTCGGGTGCGCTGCGGCTGGCGCCCGGCCTGCGCCGCGACGCGCTCATCGGCGGGGTCACCTACTACGACACCGTGGTCGACGACGCGCGGCACACCATGACGGTGGCGCGCACCGCGGCCCACTACGGCGCCGTGATCCGCACATCCACGCAGGTGGTCGGCTTCCTGCGAGAGGCCGACCGGGTGGTGGGCGTCGAGGTGCGCGACAGTGAGGACGGCCGCACCACCGAGGTGCGCGGTCATGTGGTCGTCAACGCGACCGGTGTGTGGACCGACGAGATCCAGGCGCTGTCGCATCAGCGCGGCCGGTTCCACGTGCGCGCCTCCAAAGGTGTGCACACCGTCGTTCCGCGCGACCGCATCGCCAGTGACGCCGCGCTGATTCTGCGCACCCCGACCTCGGTGCTGTTCGTCATCCCGTGGGGCAGCAACCACTGGATCGTCGGTACCACCGACACCGACTGGAATCTCGATCTCGCGCACCCCGCGGCCACCAAGGCCGACATCGACTATCTGCTGGACCGGGTGAACGAGGTGCTGGTCACGCCGCTCACCCACGACGACATCCAGGGCGTGTACGCCGGGCTGCGGCCGTTGCTGGCGGGGGAGAGCGACGAGACGTCGAAGCTGTCGCGTGAGCATGCCGTCGCACGGCTGGCGCCGGGCCTGGTCGCCATCGCGGGCGGCAAGTACACCACCTACCGCGTGATGGCCTACGACGCGGTAGATGCTGCGGCGCAAGACATTCCACAGCGGGTCTCGCCCAGCATCACCGACAAGGTGCCGCTGCTGGGTGCCGACGGCTACTTCGCCCTGCTCAACCAGACGCCGCACCTCGCCGAGACTTACGGTGTCCACCCGTATCGGGTCGAGCACCTGCTCAACCGCTACGGTTCGCTGGTCACCCACGTCCTCGACCTGGCCGCGGGCAAACCCGAACTGCTGCAACCGATTACGGATGCGCCCACCTACCTGCGGGTGGAGGCGGTGTACGCGGCCGCCGCCGAGGGCGCCCTGCACCTCGACGACATTCTGGCCCGCCGCACCCGCATCTCCATCGAGTACGCCCACCGCGGCGCGGACTGCGCCGAGGAGGTGGCGCGACTGGTCGCGCCGGTACTGGGCTGGTCCGACGCCGACATCACGCGAGAAGTCGAGACCTACAGCGCCCGAGTCCGATCCGAGATCCAATCCCAGACCCAGCCGGACGACGAGTCGGCGGACGCCCTGCGCGCGGCGGCGCCGGAACCTCGCCCGGAAATTCTGGAACCGGTGCCGACCGAACGGTGAGCGTGCGGTCAGCGGTCTGCCGATTCGACGTCGGCCGCCCAGGAGACCAGGGTGCGCAGGTAGCGCAGGACCAGCTCGTCCGGATAGTCCGCGGGGCGCTCGAGGTGGAGCCGGGCCAGTTCCTCGATGGCGGCCAACAGGATTCGTTCGGTGGGGCCGTCGGGGTCGACGCTCGTGCCGGTGAATCGGGACAGGTGGCGGGCGCCGACCCGGCGGGCGTAGGCGCGGCCGAGTTCGATGTGCTCGCGCAACTCGGGCGGCGCGCCGTCGGGCGGACGCAGGATGATGCGCCAACTCGTCGGCGCCGCATGCAGATACGCGAGTATGCCGCGGCCGAGAGTGTCCACGTCGTCCGCGGTGGTGGGCCTGTCGACGCTGCCGACACCGGCGAGTGCGATGGACCGCTCCCGTTCCAGCAGCGCCGTGACCAATCCGGGTAGATCGGTGAACTGTTGGTAGACCACGGCTCTGGTGACGTCCGCGGCGCGCGCCACCCGATCGATGCTGACCGCGGTGAATCCCGCCGCGGCGACGATATCGCGTGTCACATCCAGCAATTGCGCGCGCCGGTCCGCGGCCGACATGCGACGTCTGACGGCGGGGCGATCGGCGCTCACGTTCCCGACGGTAACTCGAGCAGCAGGTCCACGGCCCTCGCCGCGCTCTGCACCGCGCTCTCCATCGTGGCCGACCAGTCGGTGGCGGTCCAGTCGCCCGCCAGTACCAGCGACGGCACCGAGGTCCGCTGCGGCGGCCGCAGCCCGTGCGTGCCCAGTACCTGCGAGAAGGTGGCCTTGGGCATCTTCACCACCTGGGCCGCAACGACTTTCGCCGCCGCGGCGGCGGGGTAGTAGCGACGCAGCAACGCCATCTGCTCGGCGACGATCTCGTCGTTGCTCTTGTGGATCTGCTCGTAGGCCCCGCTGGTGGTCAGGCAGTACAGCCACGCGGCGGTGGTGTCGCGGTCGTGCATGCGTTGCCGGTCGAATACCTCGTCTATGACCCCGGTGCCGCCGATGAGTGCCTCGAACTCGGCCTCGGTGCCCAGCGCGCGGTCCAGGTAGAGATTGGTGCTGACGATCGGCGTGCAGCCCAGTTTGTCCGCGGCGGCGTAGATTTCGGCATGTTCGGGCAGCTCGTCGAGCAGTCCGCCGATAGTCGAGTTGGGAACCGCGCAGACCACCGCGTCGGCCGCGACGACCGTGCCGTCGGCCAGCGACACCCCGGTGACCTTGCCGTCGCCGAGGTGGATCCGGCGCGCCACTGCGCGGTAGCGCACGTCCACGCCGCGTCGCTCGAACAGCTCGAGCGCGCCGGTGATGTAGAGCGTGTCCAGGTCGACGGTCGGGTAGCCGATGGTCACGGGAATCCGGTTGGCGAGACCGAGGCGCAGTCCGGTCGCCAGCACATCGGCGAAGACCTTCGCCGATTCCCGCTGCACGGGTTCGGCCGCGATGCCCAGCGCCAGCCAGTCCCAGAGGGCCTCGCGGGCGGTGGCGGGCATGCCGACGCGCTGGAACCACTGCTCGGTGGTGAGGTCGGCCAGGTCGGCGGGCTGGTGCAGGCATTGCCACCCCAGCCGCAGGGTGGCGCGCGCCGCCCGGAGCCGGTCCGGCAGGCTCGCGCTCGGATGCGCGCCGAACAGTGTTTTGATCGCGCCCGCGCCGGTGGTGACCAGACTCGCCTTGCGGCCGTCCGGCCAGCGCAGCGTCGCTCGCCGCGGAAAGGCGACGAATCGGAGGGTGCCGATGGTCTCGAGATAGCGGAACAGATGGACGTAGCCGCTGGCGATGACGTGCTGGCCGTTGTCCGGGGTGTCGTCCACCTGCTCGGCGCGCATGGCCTGCGTGCGACCACCCAGCCGACCGCGGCGCTCCAGCAGGGTGACCTGTTTGCCGGCCTCGGCCAGCCACACGGCGGCGGCGAGCCCGGCCAGGCCGCCCCCGATGACCACGTATCGACGCGGGTCCTCGCCCATGGCGGGCCTCCTCACTCAACTAACAGAATGTAAGTTAAGCGGGACGCGGTGCGGGGTCAAGGGATTCGCGGTGATCGCGGTCAGTGCGGCGAGGTGACGGTGGCGGGTGGCCGGCCGGTCGGCCGTGACACCCCACTGTGCGAATGATGCTGGCAGAGCAGGCAGGAGAACAGGACGGTCACCACCGTCGCGATCGTGGCGACGAGCAGTTGGGTGGCGATGCCGGCGATGCGGCGCCGGGCCATGGTCGCTGCCATCCGCCTCTCTCCTGGATCCGGGTTCGATCGGTCGCAGAGAGTGTCGGACCTGGTCGTTGAAATGTTAGCAATCGAGTGGCAAAAGTATCCGGTCCGGCGATACGGCGGGGGCTAGCCGGGCGCGGGCTGGCAGCGCGGGCAGAAGTAGATACCGCGTTCGGAGCGGGTGGCGGTGTCGTCGCCGAGCAGGTGGACGACCATGCCGGCGCCACATCGCCGGCACGGTTGCTGTTGCCGCCCATAGGCCACCGCGCGCCAGGGCGGGTGCTGGGCGGCCTGGGTGAGCACGCGGTGGGCCTCGGCGACCAGACCGGGGAGGTCGTCGACGGCGGCGACCGGGGTGGCCGGGTGGACGCGGCGTAGGAAGCAGACTTCGCTGCGGTAGATATTGCCGATTCCGGCGAGATTGCGCTGGTCGAGCAGGGCGAGGCCGATCGGCTGGTCCGGGTGCCGGGCCAGCCGCCGAACCGCCTCGCCCGCATCCCAATTCGGTCCCAGCAGGTCCGGGCCGAGGTGGTCGACGGCGGTGTGCTCGTCGGCGCGAGCGAGCACCTCGACCAGGCCGAGCGAGAAGCCGACGGCTTCCGCGTCGTCGGTGGCCAGCACCAGCCGTGCCGTGAAACCCGGTTTGGTCCAGCGCTGCCCGGGCCGGTACACGCGCCACACGCCTTCCATCTTCAGGTGGGTGTGGATGCTGACGGTCGGCGTCCGGACGAACAGATGCTTGCCGTAGCTGCCGACCTCCTCGACCCGCTGGCCGCGCAGATCGAGCGTCGCATAGCGCGGGACGCGGAAATCGCTGCGAGTCAGCATCTTTCCAGCAAGCGCCTGTCGCAGGCGGGCCGCGGCGAGATAGACGGTGTCACCCTCGGGCATCCGAGCCTCGCTGTCGAGCGATGAAAGCCGCTGTGGGCCAACATTTCCCGGACGGCGCGCCTGGCGGCCGGTGGCGGAGCGGCTCGCTCACGGCTTGCCGCGCAATCGGAACCCACGGGGCGTGGCGGCGAATCCGGCTTCCGTGAGAAAGGTGGCGAAGGTGTTTCCGTGTACGGATTCTCCGTCGACACGGTCGATCACGAGTGAGTCGACCCGGCGGTCGTGGACGAGCGCGGCGAGGGCGGCGGCCGACTGCGCACGGATCCGCGGGTCCTCGGAAAAGGTGAGCAGGGTCTTGCCGCCGCGTTCCAGATACAGGGCGAGTTCGCCGTCGGCGAGCACCACGAGGGCACCGGCCTTGCGGCCCGGACGATGGCCCCCGCCCTCCGGGCCCTTGGGCCACGGTAGTGCCGCGCCGTAGGGATTGGCCGGGTCGCAGGCCGCCAGCGCCAGTGCGGTGCCCTCGGTGCGCTGCGGGCGCTCGGTGTCGAACGATCGGAGCCGATCGACCACATCGGTGGTGGAGAACTGCGCTCCGCCCAGCGAATCCACGAAGTAGCCGCGACGGCAGCGGCCGCGGTCCTCGAATTCGGTGAGCACGCGGTACATCAGGGCGAAGCCGCCCGGAACGCCCTCGCCCTGCACCGACCCCCGGGTGAGCACGCCGTATCGCTCGAGTAGTACATCGGCGGTGGCGTGAGCGCGAATCGTATTGTCCGAGGCGCGTTCCGGGAGCAGCGACCAGCGCCCCGCCGCACTCGGCGGCCCCGTGCGCGTCGGCATATTCGCCCGCGGCAGATAGACCCGACCCCGCGGGGTACGACGCGGCGTGCGATGGGCAGTGGTACTGCGCGTGGTCCCCGACAGCATCGCCCGCACCGGCGTGAAGGTGTCGCCCGCGACGTACCCGGCCCACACCAACTCCCACAGCGCCGCCACCACCGCGGCGTCGTCGAGCAGCCCAGTGGCGTCGGACAGCTGCCGGAAAAAGTACGCGCCACCCATGCCGGGCACCACCTGGACGCGTCCGGACGACGATGCAGCCGAAAGTGCCGGTGTCCCAGTGGCATTCGCGGCAGGCGCGGCGGGGGTGCTGTTCCGCGAGGCGCGCTGCGGGCCACCTGGCGAGGTGGGGGTCGGTGAGTCGGCCGTACTGCCAGGGAAGGTGAGTGGCGGGTTGGGCGAGCCGTCTGGAGAGGGTGCCGGGTCGGCCGTACTGCCAGGGGAGGTGGGTGCGTATAGGTCGGCCGAGTCGCCTGGAAAGGTGGGTGCAGATGGGTCCGCCGAGCTGCCTGGGGAGGTTGGTGGCGGATTGGCCGAGCTGCCTGGGGAGGTGGGGGTGGGGTTGGGCGAGTTGCTTGGGGAGGTGGGTGGCGAGGGGGCGACTGAGTCGTTCGGGGAGGTAGGCGACTTGGCGTTGTCGCCATGTTCTGGGGTGGTTGTGCCGGGTGCTGGATGGTTTCTACCGCGAGATGGGCTTGGAGCCGGGCGGGTGCCGTTGCTAGGGGACTTCGTGTGGGGCGATGTCTCGCGCTGTGGTGCGGGGGGTTGCGGGATGACCGTTGCGCCGAGGGCGAGGAGTAGTTGGATCTGGGTTTCGGTGAGGTCGATGTCGTCGGGTGGTGGGAGGGTGAGGTTTGCTTGGTCGGCTGGGTGGAGGGCGATCCAGCCGTCCTTGGCGGTGATCGAGCCGTGGCCGGACCAGATGACCTCGCCGGTGGCGAGCAGTTCGTCCAGCATGGCGGGGGAGTAGTCGCGGACGCGGGACGGGAGGATCAGCGATTCCCAGGCCGATGCCGGAATGGGTACTCCCGCAAGCTGTTCCACCACCGTGGCGACGCCGTCCACGCCGCGCAGCTCGCCGGTGCCGACATGTTGCCAGGCGGGCAGGAATCGGGCGAACGCCGCCGTCGCGACCGGCTCCACATCCTTGCGTGCCGCGGCCAGCGACCGCCGCCGCAGTCTCCGCAGCACTTGGCTGTCACACCATTCCGCGCCCGCCGATCCCGGCGTGAATTCGCCTTCCACCACGCGCTTCTCGGTGGCGAGCCGATGCAGTGCGGTGGCGGCGACCGCGGTGCCGATGCCGAAGCGGCGGGCCACCGCGTCCAGGGTGAAGGGGCCGTGCGTGCGGGCGTAGCGGCCGACCAGATCGCCCAGCGGATCGGCGACGGGTTCGATGAAGGCGGCGGGCGTCCCGATCGGCAGCGGTACGCCCAGTGCGTCGCGCAGGCGGGACGCGTCCTCCACGGCCGCCCACCAGCTCGCACCGGCGAACGAGACCTCCAGTGCGCGACGGTTTTTCGCCAGTTCCTCGAACCATGGCCGCGGATCGTCGAGGCACCGCTGCGCGGCCTCCTCGGCCGTGAGCGGGCCGAGCAGACGCAGCAGATCGGCGAGGCCCTCGGCGTCGCGAGCCTGCCGCTCGGGCGTCAGGCGCTGCAATTCCCGCTCGGTCTGCTCGAGCACCGCCGCGTCCAGCAGCTCGCGCAGTTCGACCCGGCCGAGCAACTCGGCCAGCAGGGCGGAATCCAGCGACAGCGCGGCCGCGCGGCGCTCCGCCAGCGGGCTGTCGCCCTCGTACATGAACTGGCCGATGTAGTCGAACAGCAGCGCGTTGGCGAACGGTGACGGCGCGGCGGTCTCCACCTCCACCAGCCGCAGCTTGCGCCGGGCCACGCCCACCAGCAGCTCCCGCAGCGCCGCCAGATCGTAGACGTCCTGCAGGCATTCGCGCGCCGTCTCCAGCAGGATCGGGAAATCGGGGAACTTGCGTGCTACATCGAGCAATTGGGCGGAGCGCTGCCGCTGCTGCCACAGCGGGGCGCGGCGGCCGGGGTCGCGGCGCGGCAGCAGCAGTGCGCGGGCCGCGCACTCCCGGAAGCGGGACGCGAACAGCGCCGAGGCACCGACCTGCTCGGTGACCAGTTCATCGATCTCGTCCGGCTCGAAGACGAACAGCTCGGCGCCCGGCGGGTCGTCGGTGGTGTCGGGCAGCCGGACCACGATGCCGTCGTCGGAGGCCGTGGGCGCGGCGTCTACCCCGAACCGTTCGCGCAGCCGCGAGCCGATGGCCAGCGCCCACGGCGCGTGTACGGGCAGCCCGTACGGCGAGTGCAGGATCAGACGCCAGTCGCCGAGTTCGTCCCGGAAGCGCTCCACCAGCAACGTGCGGTCGGTCGGAAGGTGGCCGGTGGCCTGCCGCTGATCCTCCAGCAGCGACACCAGATTCGCCGTCGCGAACTCATCCAGCCCAGCCGCGTGGACTACCTGCTCGAGGTCATTCAGCTCGGCAGCGGCCGGGCCTCGCGTGCGACCGGACCCGCCGGCGCGACGTTTCGGGTTCGTGGGCTTGGACGCACCGGCAGACCGTGCTTTCCCCGCCGCGCGGCCGGTGCGCGCAGTGTCGGAGTGCTCCGGAAGATCAGGAAGCTCCGACTCGGCAGCGCCGCCGGGTTCCACAACTTTCTCGGGCGGCTCGTGGTGCACGCCGACCTCGGTGGCGAGCGGCTGGGCCGAGGGTTCGGCATCGAGATCGGCGGGCTGCTGACGGGCCGTTCGGAGTAGGGCATTCAGCTGGGTGGCGGGGGCGCGTTCCACTGCCTGGCTCGCCTTGCGGATGAATTCGCCCAGGGCGGCGCCCAATTCGGCGGGGCGGCCCAGGGAATCGCCGTGCCAGAACGGTAGTCGACCGGGTAGGCCGAAGGCCGGAGTGACCAGGACGCGGTCGTGGGTGATCTCCTCGATGCGCCAGCTCGTCGCGCCCAAGGCGAAGATGTCGCCGACGCGGGATTCGTAGACCATCTCCTCGTCGAGTTCGCCGACGCGCGAGGCGCGTTCGCCGACCATGAACACCGGGAACAGGCCGCGGTCGGGGATCGCGCCGCCGGAAGTCACCGCGAGCCGTTGTGCTCCCGGGCGGCCGGTGACCGTACCGGCATCGCGATCCCACACCACGCGCGGGCGCAGCTCGGCGAACTCGTCGGAGGGGTAGCGGCCCGACAGCAGGTCCAGCACCGACTCGTAGGCCGACCGCGGCAGCGTCGCGTAACTGCCGGTGGCGCGGACGGTTTCGAACCAGGTATCGGCGTCGATCGGCTCCAGCGCGCACGCGGCGACCGTCTGCTGGGCCAGGATGTCCAGCGGGTGGGTGGGCATCCGCAGTTCCTCGATCTGCCCCGCCGACATCCGCATCGACGCCACCGCGCAGTGCACGACATCGGTGCGGTGCTTCGGGAAGATCACCCCGCGCGACACCTCGCCGACCTGATGCCCGGCCCGCCCCACTCGCTGCAGCCCGCTCGCCACCGACGGCGGCGCCTCGACCTGGACCACCAGATCCACCGCGCCCATATCGATTCCGAGTTCCAGGCTGCTGGTGGCGACCACGCATCGCAGCCGGCCACTCTTCAGATCGTCCTCGATCAGCGCGCGCTGCTCCTTGCTCACCGATCCGTGGTGGGCGCGCGCCAGCAGCGCCGAACCGCCGTGCGTCACCTCGGTGGACGGGCCCAGCTGGGCGGGCGGCGCGTGCTCCGACTCGACGGGCTCGCCGAGCCGTTCGGCGTACGCCTCGTTCAGCCGGGCCGTGAGCCGCTCGGACAGCCGCCGCGAGTTCGCGAACACGATCGAGGAACGGTGCGCCAGCACGAGATCCACGATCGCCGAATCGACATGCGGCCAGATCGAGCCCGGACTGTCCGACTCGCCCGTCTGGTCCGGCTCCCTCATATCGGCCACGGGCACCCGTACCGACAGGTCGAACGTCTTCGGCGCCGGGGGCGACACGATGGTGATCGGCGCCGAACCCACCAGGAACCGGCCCACCTCCGCGGGCGGCCGGACCGTCGCCGAGAGCCCGATGCGCTGGGCGGGCCGCTCGGTGAGCAGATCCAGCCGGGCCAGCGACAGGGCCAGGTGCGCGCCGCGTTTGGAGCCCGCGATGGCGTGTACCTCGTCGACGATCACGGTGTGGACCTCGCTCAGCGTCTCGCGGGCCGCCGAGGTGAGCATGAGGAACAGCGATTCGGGCGTGGTGATCAGAATGTCGGGCGGGGTGCGCTGCAGGGAGCGCCGGGCCGCGGCCGTGGTGTCGCCCGAGCGCACGCCGACGCTGATCTCCGGAGCGGGCAGGCCGAGCCGTTTCGCGGTCTGCGTGACGCCCACCAGCGGTGCTCGCAGGTTGCGCTCGACATCGACGGCCAGCGCCTTCAGCGGCGAGATGTACAGCACCGACGTCTTGCGCGGCGGGTCCGACGGCTCGCGCGTGGCGAGCCTATCGATCGCCCACAGGAACGCCGACAGCGTCTTGCCCGAGCCGGTCGGCGCGACGACCAGCGTGTGTTCCCCGGCCGAGATGGCCTGCCACGCGCCCAGCTGAGCGGCCGTCGGCGCCGGGAAGGCGCCGCCGAACCACTCCTGGGTGGGGCGGGAGAACTGATCCATGGGCCCAGTGTGCACCCGGGCACCGACAGGTGAAGCGATCGCCGGATCGGGGGCACGGTCCCGCGGACGCGCCGTACGCTTCCCTCCGTGCAGAAGGTGCTCCGGGTCGATCTGGTCAGCCACGGCATGACCGAGGCGATGCGCAAGGCCCGATTCCCGGAGAACGAACCGCTGACCGAGGCCGGTCGCCGCGCCGTCGCCGCCCGCGACCTGCTCCGCGCCGCGCGGGTCCGCACCGCGCCCGAACGCCGCGCCGCCGAAACCGCGGCGCTGCTGGGCCTGGTCGGCGAGGAGGACGATCGGCTACGCGATCTGGACGCGGGCGCGTGGCGCGGCGACGAGCTGACGTCGGTGCCGCCGGACGAGCTGTACGCCTGGCTGACCGACCCGGAATTCCGCGGCCACGGCGGCGAGGCCGTCGTCGATGTGATCGAGCGGGTCCGGGAGTGGCTGACCGCCGTCGCGAACGAGGGCGACCCGACCATCGCCGTGACCCATCCGGCGGTGATCCGCGCCGCCCTGCTCGTCGTGCTGGATGCCCCGCCGAAGTCGTTCTGGCGCATCGATATTCCGCCGGTCAGCGTGACCAGGCTGCATTATCGCGGCGACTGGACGCTGCACCTCACGGCGTGACGGGCGGCCCGGCCCGCACCAGCGTGCGCACCGCGTCGGTGATCAGCCGGGCCGGCAGCGACGGATCGATCGCACGCTGGATGCCCAGCCCGAGACCCATGCTCAGCACGGTCGTGGCGGCGTCGGAAGCGGGCATCGGCAGCCGCACGCCGAAGGCGTCGGCCAGCGTCTCCAACTGAGCGGCGACCATGCCGCGCACCAGCGCCAGATTCGACACCAGCGCCGTCTGCAGTTCCGGGTCCTCGCGGGCGACGATGGCGAATTCGAATTCCAGCATGGTCCAGCCGACATCGCCCAGGGTGTGCTCGGCCCAATCCTGAAACCGCGCCAGCCGCTCATCCAGCTCGCCCTCGTCCGCGAGCAGCGCGCTGATCTCGGTGAACTTCCGCTCGTGGATGTCGGCGAGCACGTCGAGGCAGAGCTGAGACTTGGTGCGGAAATTGGAGTAGACCGCGCCCTTGGAATATCCCGCTTCGTCGGCGACTCGCTCCAGGCTGGTGCGCGCGTAGCCCTCGGCGAGGAACAACTCGCGCGCGGTGGCGAGCAGGTCGGCGCGGGTGCGGGCCTGGCTCTCGGAGCGGGTCAGTCTGGCCATATCGCGATTCTAGGTACCGATGGCTTTGGGATACCTACGGTATTTACATTCTGATATGTTCGAAACTATGAGTAACGGCAACCGCCCCCGGCGGCGCGGCCTGGCGATCGGGTGCGGGGGCACGTTGGGGGCGGCGTGGATCGTCGCGGCGCTGGCGGCGGTCCGCGACGCGCTGGACTGGGACCCGCGCACCGCGGACGTGCTGGTGGGCACCTCGGCGGGCGCGGAACTGGTGACCATGCTGGGCAGCGGCGTGGGTGTCGACGAGTTGGTCGCCATGCAGGACGGCAGCACCGCCCATCCGGTCTTGGCGCGACATCTGCGCAGCGGGCCGGGACGGTTTCCGCCACTGCCCCGGCCGTCGGTGGGCGCGCCGCGAATGGCCTTGCACGGCAACCGTTCCCAGCAGCGGCTGCTGACCGTGGGCAGCGGCTTGCTGCCGGTCGGTGGCGGCGACGCGGGGTGGCTCGAACGGTTGGCGACGGATCTGAACCCGGGACGGTCGTGGGTCGCGCATCCGGCGACCTGGCTGGTCGCCATGGATTACGCGACCGGTGAACGAGTGCCCTTCGGTGCGCCGGGCGCTCCGGTGGCCCCCCTCGGCGCGGCGCTGCGGGCCTCGTGGGCGGTGCCGGGCTGGTTCCCGCCGGTGCGAATCGACGGGCGCCGCTACATCGATGGCGGTGCGGCGTCCACCGCTTCGGTGGACCTGCTGGTCCCGTATGAGCTGGACGAGCTGGTGGTGCTGGCGCCGATGGCGTCGACCGGCCGTATTCCGGCGGTGGGTCCGGGGCACTACCTCGAACGGCAACTGCGAAACCGCATGAGCGCCAAGCTCGATGCGGAGATCGCGGCGGTCCGCGCGGCCGGCACGAGGGTGCTGCGGGTGGACGCCACCGCCGCCGACCTGGCGGTGATGGGACCGAATTTCATGGACGGCCGTCGCCGCCGGGACACCTTCGCGCACAGCCTGGGCAGCACCCGCCGCGCCGTCGAGCAGGGCGAATTCGTCTGAGCGAGAAGGGAAGCACGATGAGCGTTTTCGGGGCGGACTATCCGGGCATCGACCTGCGCGGGGCCCGCGTGCTCATCACCGGCGGCGGGCGCGGGATCGGGCAGGCGACCGCGGAGTTGTTCGCGGACAAGGGTTCCCAGGTCACCGTCGCGGATGTCGATGTGGCCGCGGCGCAGGCGGCCGCGGCGGCGTTCGGCGGGCGAGCCTGCGAACTCGACGTGCGGGACCGCGCGGGATGGGACAAGGTGGTCGCCGACCTCGGCGGCGTCGACGTGCTGGTCAACAATGCCGGTGTGATGCCCGCCGGAGCGTTCCTGGCCGAGCCGGATGCCGTGGGCCACACCACGATCGACGTCAATGTGTGGGGCCTGATCCACGGCATGCGGGCGGTGGTGCCGGGAATGATCGAGCAGGGGCGCGGACACGTCGTCAACGTGGCCTCACTGGCCGGGAAGATTCCCCTCCCCGGGCTGGCCGTGTACAACGCCAGCAAGTTCGCCGCCGTCGGCCTGTCGGCGGCGACCCGGCTGGAGTTCGCCGAGCACGGCGTGAGCGTGAGCTGCGTGCTGCCCTCGGCGGTGCGCACCCGCCTGTCGTCCGGGCTGGCGCTCGGCCACGGCCTGCCGACCGTCGACCCGGGGGACGTCGCGGCCGCGATCCTGAAGACCTGCCGGACCCGCCGCGCGGAGGTGGCCGTCCCCGGCTACCTCAACCCCGTCGACCTCGCCCTGGCCGCCGCCCCCGAACCGGCTGTGCGCCTGGTCCGCCGCCTCTTCGACGGCGACCGAGCCCTGCACCCGTCCGACCGCCGGACCCGCGCCGCCTACGAGGACCAGATCCGCGCCATCGCCGAGGACTGATCGGGTGCCTAACCGAAGCGAATGCCTTGGGCCAGTGGGAGTTCGGCGGAGTAGTTGACGGTGTTGGTGGCGCGGCGCATGTAGGCCTTCCAGGCGTCCGAACCGGATTCGCGGCCGCCGCCGGTGTGCTTCTCGCCGCCGAAAGCGCCGCCGATCTCCGCCCCGGAGGTGCCGATATTGACGTTGGCGATGCCGCAGTCGGAGCCGTCGGCGGCCAGGAACCGCTCGGCCTCGCGCTGGTCGCCGGTGAAAATCGCCGACGAGAGTCCTTGCGGCACACCGTTGTGCAGTGCGATCGCGGCGTCGAACTCCTGGTAGGTCAGCACGTACAGGATGGGCGCGAAGGTCTCCTCGCGAACCACCTCCGTCTGGGCGGGCATGCGCACGATCGCCGGACGCACGTAGTACGAGTCCTCTCCGGACACCATGAGACGCTCTGCGCCGCAGACCAGTTCGCCGCCATCGGCCACGGCGCGGGCGACGGCCTCCTGCATCGCCGCGTAGGCCCGCCCGTCGATCAGCGGCCCCACCAGCACGTCGTCCTCCAGCGGATTGCCCACGCGCAGCTGGTGATACGCCTGCTCGATCCGGCCCACCAGCGAGTCGGCCACATCGGCGTGGACGATGAGCCGCCGCAGCGTGGTGCAGCGCTGCCCGGCCGTGCCCGCCGCGGCGAAAACGACACCGCGCGTGGCCAATTCCAGGTCGGCCGAGGGCGTGACGACGGCCGCGTTGTTGCCGCCCAGCTCCAGCAGGCAGCGACCGAACCGGGCCGCCACCCGCGGACCGACCGCGCGGCCCATCCGCACCGACCCGGTCGCACTCACCAGCGCGACCCGCTCGTCGTCGACCAGCCGCTCACCCACCGCCACGCCGCCCTGGATCAGCTGGTGGATCTCCGGATCGGCGCCGACCTCCGCCGCCGCCCGCCGCAGCAGGGCGTGGCAGGCCAGCGCGGTCAACGGCGTTGTCTCCGAGGGCTTCCAGACCACCGTGTCCCCGCACACCAGCGCGACCGCGGTATTCCACGACCAGACCGCGACCGGAAAATTGAACGCCGACACCACCCCCACGACCCCCAGCGGATGCCAGGTCTCCATCAACCGGTGACCGGGCCGCTCCGAGGGCATCGTGCGCCCGTACAGCTGGCGGGACAGCCCCACCGCGAACTCGCAGATGTCGATCATCTCCTGGACCTCGCCGCGGGCCTCGGCGCCGATCTTGCCCGCCTCCAGCGTGACCAGCTCGGCCAGTGCGCCGAGATGCTCGGTGAGCAACTGCCCGAGGCGGCGGACCACCGCGGCCCGCTGCGGCGCGGGGACGGTGCGCCACGACCGGAAGGCATTGGCGGCCTTGTCGATTGCCTCGTCCACCGCCGCGGCCGTGCTCGGGCGCAGGCTCGCCAGCTCGCCCCCGGTGATGGGCGTGCGCGCCGACAGCGCGCCGGGTTCGGGCAGGGCGGCGCCGAGGTCGCGCAGGTGGCGTTCGGCGCGGTCACGCAGGTGGCCGGTGTCGATTGCGGTCGGTGCTGAGGTCATGGGTTACTCCCTGTCCGAGGGTGGCTTTCGCGGCGTCGCGGGCCCCGTCCGGCGGCCGTCGCGGGCTCGGTTCCTGCCACGAGTCCGGTGTGCTGGGTTAGCCTTCGCTGATGGCGGATGCACCGGCGAAACCTGCTCTGGACGACATCGATCGACTGCTCATTCGGGAATTGATGGCCGACGGCCGAGCCACGCTCTCCAATCTGGCGGAGAAGGCGAATCTTTCGGTGTCGGCGGTGCAGTCCCGGGTGCGTCGGCTCGAGGCGCGCGGGGTGATCCGCGGTTACACGGCCAAGGTGGATCCCGAGGCGCTGGGCCAGCTGTTGTCGGCATTCGTCGCCATCACTCCTCTCGACCCCTCGCAGCCCGACGACGCTCCCGCACTGCTGCAGCACATCCCGGGCATCGAGGAGTGCCACTCGGTGGCCGGCGAGGAGAGCTATGTGCTGCTGGTGCGGGTGGCCTCGCCCCGGCACCTGGAGCAGTTGCTGCAGGAGATTCGCGCTACGGCCAACGTTCGGACTCGAAGCACCATCATCCTGCAGACATTCTATGACAGATGAGTCTCGATCGTAATCTTTACGGAGTGCTGTAGCAAAAGCGTAAAAATTTGCGTAATCTGCCAGTGTGACCCTAGAACTGGAGCGCCCAGGGGCGGTTGCCGACGACATGCTGGTCACCCCCTCCCGGGTACACGAGATCCTGTCCGCGAACATCCTCGCCGACGGTTTCGAGCTGGTGCTGGATCTGCGCGCCTCGCGTGGCCGGCGCCTGGTCGACGCCCGTGACGGCACCGCCTATCTGGATATGTTCGGCTTCTTCGCGTCTTCGGCGCTGGGCATGAACCATCCGGCGCTGGCCGACGACGCCTCCTTTCGCGACGAACTCACCACGGCCGCGCTGAACAAGCCGAGCAACTCCGACATCTACACCGTCGAGATGGCGCGCTTCGTAGACACTTTCGCGCGGGTGCTCGGCGATCCCGCACTGCCGCACCTGTTCTTCATCGACGGTGGCGGCCTCGCGGTGGAGAACGCGCTCAAGGTGGCCTTCGACTGGAAGAGCCGGCACAACGAAATGCACGGCCGCCCAGCCGAACTGGGCACCAAGGTGCTGCACCTGACCGGCGCCTTCCACGGGCGCACGGGATACACGCTGTCGCTGACGAACACCGATCCGGTGAAGACCGCGCGCTTTCCGTCCTTCGGCTGGCCGCGCATCGACACCCCGTATCTGGCCGGGGATATCGACATCGAGGCGGCGGAGGCTCGCGCGCTGGCGCAGGCGCGCGCAGCGTTCGCCGAAAACCCGCACGACATAGCCTGTTTCATCGCCGAACCGATCCAGGGCGAGGGCGGCGATCGCCATCTGCGCCCGGAGTTCCTGCGCGCGATGCAGGCGCTGTGCCGGGAGAACGACGCGCTGTTCGTGCTCGACGAGGTGCAGACCGGCGTGGCCGCGACCGGAAGCATGTGGGCCTACCGGCAATTGGGGCTGCGCCCGGACGTGGTCGCCTTCGGTAAGAAGACCCAGGTGTGCGGGGTGATGGCGGGCGGCCGCGTCGACGAGGTGCCCGACAATGTCTTCGCGGTGAGTTCCCGGCTGAACTCCACCTGGGGCGGGAATCTCACGGACATGGTGCGGGCTCGCCGCGTCCTCGAGGTGATCGAGCGCGAGGAACTGGCCGCGCGGGCCGGTCGCCTCGGCGCGCATCTGCTGGACCGGCTGGTCGGGCTGGCCGAACGGCATCCGGCCGTCACCGAACCGCGCGGTCGCGGACTGCTGTGCGCGATCACCCTGCCGTCGGCGCACCGGCGCGACGCGGTCGTCACCGAACTGCGCGAGCGTGAGCACGTCTTGATCCTCGGCACGGGGGAGCGTGGCCTCCGGTTCCGGCCGCCGCTGACGGTGACGGAAGCGGAGTTGGACGAGGCGGTGGATGCATTGGACCGGGTGCTCGGCTGACCCCTGCGCGGCGTGCGGCAGGTTCGTCGCGCGACATCGCTGAAATGTTGCTGCGAAAGACGCTGTGGCCCTCTAGTATTCGTCCATGTCGATTCGCCGGTTCGACTTCTCGGCACGGTGCGGCGCGTGAGCGCCCGGCACGTTCGTCTCGCAGTCTTGGTCACGGCCGTCGTACTGGCCGGTTGCTCACCGGGCGTCTCGGGGGAGAAAGCGCCGACCGGTGCCATCTTGTCCACGGTTGCCACCGTCTCGGGCGAGCCTTCCCCGGCGGCGATGAATCTGCTGCCGGGGATGCCGCCACCGATGTCGGGCACCGATGTGTACGCCGGCGCCCGCGAACTCGCCCCGTCGGTGGCCGATCATTTGCCCCGCGTCTACGTTCCCAACAGCAAGTCGAACACCGTGACCGTGATCGACCCGGCCACCTTCCAGGTCGTCGACACCTACTCCTCGCGGGGCGTGGAGCCACAGCACGTCGTGCCGTCCTACGACATGCAGACCCTGTACGCGACCAACGATCTGCCGATCGGCGGCGGCAGCCTGATGCCGATCGATCCACGCACCGGCAAGTCCGGGGACCCGCTCCCGGTGCGCGACCCGTACAACATGTACTTCACCCCGGACGGCCGCTACGCCGTGGTCGTCGCCGAGGCGGACCGGTCGCTGGATCTCTACGACCCGCACACGTGGCGGCAGGTCGGCTCGGTGCCGGTGCCCGACTGCGCCGGTGTCGACCACCTGGACTTCACCGCCGACGGCCGATTCGCCCTGGCCAGTTGCGAATTCGCCGGTCGCATGGCGGTGCTCGACATCGGCGCGCTGCGGCTGGTGCGGATGGTGGAGCTGCCGGGCGGGCCGCACGGCATGCCGCAGGACGTCAAGCTGTCTCCGGACGGGTCGACCTTCTTCGTCGCGGACATGATGGCCGACGGCGTGTACACCGTGGACGCGAAATCCTTCGACGTCACCGGGCACCTGCCCACCGGTAGAGGCGCGCACGGCCTGTACGTCACCCGGGACTCGCGGCAGCTGATCATCACCAATCGCGGCGAGGGCAGCCTGTCGGTGTGGGACTTCGCGGCGCGGCGGCTGGTGCGCAAGTGGGAGCTGCCCGGCGGCGGCAGTCCGGACATGGGCAATCTCTCCGCCGACGGCCGGGTCTTCTGGGTGGCGGGCCGCTACCACGACGAGGTGTACGCCATCGACATCGTGGACTGGAAGCTGTTGGCGCGCATACCCGTCGGGCACGGACCGCACGGGCTGACCATCTGGCCGCAACCGGGACGCTATTGCACCGGGCATACGGGAGTCATGCGCTGAAAGGTTTTCAGGGCGGGGATTTCCGCGGTTTTTCGCGAGCCTCAAACCGCTTCTCACCTGCGGTTTTCCGCTGGCGGCCAGCCAATAGCGGTACTCGTCGGTAGCCCCTACTCGGATTTCCACCGAGCCTGGCACTCGTTACACTCCGGGGCATGACGAGTGTCCAGCAGCAGCCTACGCCGGGTTCGGCGGGGGCCCCCGATATCCACACCACCGCTGGGAAGCTGGCTGATCTGCGCAATCGGCTGGAAGAGGCGAAGCACCCGATGGGTGAGGCCGCGGTCGACAAGGTCCACGCCAAGGGCAAGCTGACCGCGCGTGAGCGCATTCTGGCGCTGCTGGACGAGGGCTCGTTCGTGGAGATGGACGCGCTCGCGCGGCATCGCAGCGTGAATTTCGGGCTGGAGAACAACCGTCCGCTCGGTGACGGCGTGGTGACCGGTTACGGCACCATCGACGGCCGCGACGTGTGCATCTTCAGCCAGGACTCGACGGTCTTCGGCGGCAGCCTCGGCGAGGTGTACGGCGAGAAGATCGTCAAGGTCATGGATCTGGCGCTGAAGACGGGCCGCCCGCTGATCGGGATCAACGACGGCGCCGGCGCCCGGATCCAGGAGGGCGTGGTCTCGCTCGGCCTGTACGGCGAGATCTTCCACCGCAATATCCAGGCCTCGGGTGTCATCCCGCAGATCTCGCTGATCATGGGCGCGGCGGCGGGCGGGCACGTGTACTCCCCGGCGCTGACCGACTTCGTCGTCATGGTCGATCAGACCAGCCAGATGTTCATCACCGGACCGGACGTCATCAAGACCGTCACCGGTGAGGAGGTCACCATGGAGGAGCTGGGCGGCGCCCACACCCACATGGTGAAGTCCGGTACCGCGCACTACGTCGCCTCCGGCGAGCAGGACGCCCTGGACTGGGTCAAGGACCTGCTGAGCTACCTGCCGAGCAACAACCGCGCCGAGGCGCCGCGGTTCCCGGCGACCGACCCGATCGAGGGCTCGATCGAGGAGTCGCTGACCGAGGAGGACCTCGAACTCGACACGCTGATCCCGGACTCGCCCAACCAGCCCTACGACATGCACGAGGTCATCCGGCGGCTGGTCGACGACGACGAGTTCTTCGAGGTGCAGGCCGAGCGCGCGATGAACGTGATCGTCGGATTCGGTCGGATCGACGGGCGCAGTGTGGGTTTCGTGGCCAACCAGCCCACCCAGTTCGCCGGCTGCCTGGATATCGACGCCTCGGAGAAGGCCGCGCGGTTCGTGCGCACGTGCGACGCGTTCAACATCCCGATCGTCACCCTGGTCGACGTGCCGGGCTTCCTGCCGGGCACCGGCCAGGAGTACAACGGCATCATCCGCCGCGGGGCCAAGCTGCTGTACGCCTACGGCGAGGCCACTGTGGGGAAGATCACGGTCATCACCCGCAAGGCCTACGGCGGCGCCTACGACGTGATGGGCTCCAAGCACATGGGCGCCGACGTCAACCTCGCGTGGCCGACCGCGCAGATCGCCGTCATGGGCGCCTCCGGTGCGGTCGGGTTCGTCTACCGCAAGCAGCTGGCCCAGGCCGCCGCCGAGGGCGCCGACGTCGACGCGCTGCGGCTCGAGCTGCAGAACGAGTACGAGGACACCCTGGTGAACCCGTACGTGGCCGCCGAGCGCGGCTATGTCGACGCGGTCATCCCGCCCTCGCAGACCCGCGGCCAGATCGTTTCGGCGCTGCGGCTGCTGGAGCGCAAGATGGTGACCCTGCCGCCGAAGAAGCACGGCAACATTCCGCTGTGATCCGACGATATGCGCGGTATCGGGAGCACACTCGGTTGTGAGAAACAACAGCAGGCCGCGCGCAACTGCCTCAGCCGAGCAAAGATGGTAAGTAGGGCCCTCGCAGACGAGAGCCGCAACGAATACCGTTCGCGGGCGCCGGGAATGCTCCTGGTTACCGCGAACGCCGGGTCCGGCAGGGCCCGGCACATGGACAGGAGGAGCTGGCGCTGTGACGGCTGTAGCTGATGAAGAGGTACTGCGGGCGGCCGAGCTGGATCTGTCGGTCGACGAATTCGTCGCGATGGAGCCGGTGGTAGCCGACGGCGATACCGAATCGAACGCGGGACCCGTCATCCGGATCCTGAAGGGCTCGCCCACCGACGACGAGATCGCCGCCTTGGTGTGCGTGCTGGCGGCCGCCGCCAATTCCGCCGCGGCTCCCGGTCCCAGCGGCCCGGCCGACGCGTGGGGTCGGCCGACGCTGATGCACCGCGGCACGTCGCCGTTCTCCCCGTACGCCTTCCCCCAACTGTCGCACCTGCGCGACTGACGTGACGGAGTTCGTACTCGGCTCCGCCTCGCCCGCCCGGCTGGAGGTCCTGCGGTCCGCCGGCCTGCGCCCGCTGGTGCGCGTCTCGGAGGTGGACGAGGACGCGGTGGCGGCGGCACTGCCGCCGGGCACCGACCCGGCAGGCGTGGTGACCGCGCTCGCGCGCGCCAAGGCCGAAGCCGCGGCCGCGGCGTTGGTCGCGGAGCGCGCCGAGGTCATCGCGGATTGCGTGGTGGTGGGCTGTGATTCGATGCTGCTCGTCGACGGTGTGCTGCAGGGCAAGCCGCTCACCCCGGAGGTGGCGCGGGAGCGCTGGGCCGCGATGGCCGGCCGCGGCGCCGACCTGCTGACCGGCCACTGCGTGCTGCGCCTGCGGGACGCGCGCACGGTCGCCGAGGTCGCCGACTGCAGCCGCACCACGGTGCATTTCGCCAAGCCCGAACCCGAGGAGCTGGACGCCTACCTCGCCACCGGCGAGCCGTTGCAGGTGGCGGGCGCCTTCACCCTCGATGGCCGGGGCGGCTGGTTCGTCGACCGCATCGAGGGCGACCCGTCGAGCGTGATCGGGATCGGGCTACCGCTGCTGCGTCGACTGCTTGCCGGCGTGGGTGTCGGCGTTGCGCAGCTGTGGGTCGGTTCGTAGCTGCGGACCGACCCGGCTGCCCGCGGGTGCGGCCAGTCGTGGTTCGCCGTTCGCCGGCAGGTCCGGCAGCTCGGCGGGATCCGGCACCAGCGTGCTCGCGAGCGCTTCCAGCCGGGCGACACACATCTCCGGTTCCACGAACGGATGCAGCCGCACGTTGACCGTGTCCCGGCCGCCGTTGCGGTCGAGCACCTCGCGCATCAGCCCCAGATGGACGCCGCACACCACTTCGGAGTGGGTGCGGGCCAGATCGCGCAGCGGGCACGCGGTGAGGCGGATCAGCACCTGCTCGTCGGTCTCGGTGGCCGGGTCGCGTTCGGGTGCGAAGCCCAGTTCCGAGGCCGTGGTGACGGTGACGTCCCGGGCGTCGGCGAGCGAGGCGATCGGCTGGTCGCCGGCCTCCAGTTTGGCGCCCCAGGCTCGCCCGGCGGCGACGGCGGCATCCGAGCGCCGTCGCGGATCGCTGCCGAGCTGGTCGGCCAGCACCTGGGCGAGATCCTGATAGCCGACGGATCGCTGCACCGCGGTGTAACCGATGCGCGGACGGCCGCGACCGCGCGGCGGCTGCTGGAACTGCCGCACCAGCGATTCTCGCGTCAGCACATCGAGATGGAATCGGACGGTGGTGACGTGTTGCCCGGTGACTCGTGCGAGCCTTGGGCATCGAGAGGCTCGCTGGCGCCACGTAGGATCGCGAGCAGGCGCCGTCGTGGCCAAGAATCAGACATAGCTCACCCCTCCTCCCGGGAGACTTTATCGGATGAGGCTGCGACTTAATCGCGCTTCACCCGATTCGTGATGTGAAACCGGCTGCTGTAACGCTTCGCACCTACGATCGGGGTGGAACCTGCTACCACCCGCCTACCCACGCGTGAAGGACCAGACACCGTGCCCGTCGCCCCGGACTCTCATCCATCCTTCGGCTCCCACGCACACTCTCACCGACTAGTAACCACGGAGTGGCTGTCGGCAAACATAGGCGCGCCGGGGCTCAAGATCGTGGAGTCCAACGAGGACGTTCTGCTGTACGACATCGGGCACGTACCCGGCGCCATCAAGATCGACTGGCGGGCTGAGCTTACCGACCCGAGGGCCCGAGATGTGGTCGATGGCGCCCGTTTCGCGGAATTGATGCGTGCGAAGGGTATCGAGCGCGACGACACGGTGGTGGTCTACGGCGACAAATCCAACGGCACGGCGGCCGCGACGCTGTGGGTCCTCGACCTGTTCGGGCACCCCGACGTGCGCCTGCTCGACGGCGGCCGGGACGCCTGGATCTCCGAGGAGCGCGACACCACCTTCGAGGTTCCCGACGTCGGTCTGGGTGAGTATCCGGTGGTGGAGCGGGACGACCGGAGCGCGCGGATCTTCCTCGACGAGGTGCGCGCGCGGCTGGGGCAGTCGCTGATCGACGTGCGCCCGGCGGCCGAGTACCGCGGCGAACTGGCGCGCATCACCGACCGGCCGGAGGAACAGTCGTTGCGCGCCGGGCACATCCCCACCGCGGTGAACATTCCGTGGACCGCCGCGCTGGGCGGCGACGGGCGCTTCCGCTCGCGGGCGGAACTGGACCGGATCTACGCCGCGGCCTCCGAGGCGCCCGAAACAATCGTCTACTGCCGTATCGGTGAACATTCCGCGCACACCTGGTTCGTACTCACTTATCTGCTGGGCCGGGAGAATGTGCGCAATTATGACGGCTCGTGGACCGAATGGAGTAATGCGGTCCGCACGCCGATCGTCAAAGGGCATGAACCCGGGGAAATCCCGGATATCGGCCGCCCCGTTGTGACAGTTCCCTGAACAGGGCCTCCACAGCGAGTCGGGCGCAATGAGGACACACTGTTGTCCACATCACTTCCCAGGGCTTACCGTTCAGTAGCCCCTATCCCGGTTCAGCGTCTGTTGGCAGACTGCCTACACTCGGCCCAGACGATAGTTTGTCCAAAGCACAGGAGGCTCAGTGCCCAGCCATGCCAGCGCGCAGATCACCAAGGTCCTGATTGCCAATCGGGGCGAGATCGCGGTGCGTGTGATCCGGGCCGCCAAGGACGCCGGTATCGCCAGCGTCGCGGTGTACGCCGAACCGGACGCGGACGCGCCGTTCGTGAAGCTCGCCGATGAGGCGTTCGCGCTCGGGGGCCAAACGTCGGCGGAGTCGTACCTGGTGTTCGACAAGGTGCTCGACGCCGCCCGCAAGTCGGGCGCCGACGCCATCCACCCGGGTTACGGGTTCCTGTCGGAGAACGCCGATTTCGCGCAGGCCGTGCTGGACGCGGGGCTGATCTGGATCGGCCCGTCCCCGCAGTCGATCCGGGACCTGGGTGACAAGGTCACCGCCCGCCACATCGCCGAGCGCGCGCAGGCGCCGATGGCCGCGGGCACCAAGGACCCGGTCAAGGACGCCGCCGAGGTGGTGGAGTTCGCGAAGACCTACGGCGTGCCGGTGGCGATCAAGGCCGCGTTCGGTGGCGGCGGTCGCGGCATGAAGGTCGCGCAGACCATCGAGGAGATCCCCGAGCTGTTCGAGTCCGCGACCCGTGAGGCGACCGCGGCGTTCGGCCGGGGCGAGTGCTTCGTGGAGCAGTACCTGGACAAGGCCCGCCATGTCGAGGCGCAGGTGCTCGCGGACCAGCACGGCAATGTGATCGTGGCCGGCACCCGCGACTGCTCGCTGCAGCGCCGGTTCCAGAAGCTGGTCGAGGAGGCGCCCGCGCCGTTCCTGTCCGACGAGGTGCGTTCGAAGATCCACGAGTCCGCCAAGCGGATCTGCAAGGAGGCCGGCTACTACGGCGCCGGCACGGTGGAGTACCTGGTGCAGGGCGAGACGGTGTCGTTCCTCGAGGTCAACACGCGCCTGCAGGTCGAGCACCCGGTCACCGAGGAGACCTCCGGACTCGACCTGGTGCGCTGGCAGTTCCGCATCGCCAACGGCGAGGAGCTGACCATCACCGAGGACCCGACCCCGCGCGGGCACGCGATCGAGTTCCGCATCAACGGCGAGGACGCCGGACGCAACTTCCTGCCCGCACCGGGCCCGGTCACCGTCTACAAGGAGCCGACCGGCCCGGGCGTGCGCGTGGACTCCGGTGTCGTGGCGGGCAGCGTGATCGGCGGCCAGTTCGATTCCATGCTGGCCAAGCTGATCGTGGTCGGCGAGAACCGCACCCAGGCGCTGGAGCGGGCGCGCCGCGCGCTGGCCGAGTACGAGATCGAGGGCCTGGCCACGGTGCTGCCGTTCCATCAGCACATCGTGTCCAACCCGGCGTTCATCGGCGACGGCACGAAGTTCGACGTGTACACGAAGTGGATCGAAACCGATTGGGACAACCCGATTCCGCCCTACACCGGTGGACAGCCGATCGAGGACGACGAGGAAGCCGCGCGCCAGAAGGTGGTCGTGGAGGTCGGCGGCCGGCGGCTGGAAGTGTCGCTGCCGGGCCAGTTCTCCGTCGGCGCGGGCGTGCCCGTCGCGGCGGGCAACGGCGCGGGGGTCATCCGCAAGAAGCCCAAGGCGCGCAAGCGTGGCGGCGCGGGTGGCGGTGCGGCGTCCGGTGACGCGGTCACCGCGCCGATGCAGGGCACCGTGGTGAAGGTCGCCGTCGAGGAGGGTCAGTCGGTCGAGGCCGGTGACCTGATCGTGGTGCTCGAGGCCATGAAGATGGAGAACCCGGTCAACGCGCACAAGTCCGGTGTGGTCACCGGGCTGTCGATCGCGGCCGGCGCCGCCATCACCCAGGGCACCGTGCTCGCCGAAATCAAGTAGGGCGCAAGGATTTTCGCGAGGCCCGGCCGCTCCTCGGAGCGGTCGGGCCTTGTTGTCGGATCGGGCCTTGTTGTGGGCGGGAGTGCCCCGCCGTTCCCACTTCTCGTCGTCCCGATCCGAGTTGCCGCCGACGTGCGACCCGGAAGGGTCAGCGCTCCGTTTTCTTGTCTTCCTTGTTCGGCTTGCGGTGGTCCGATGGCTCCGCCGGGGCGAGGAAACCCGGGAGCTGGATGGGCGGCGCCTGGGACTGCGGTTGCTGGGTCGGGAATTGCAGTGTGGGGATCGGGATCTGGAACGATGTCGGGAATCCCGTCGGGAACGGCAGCGTGTATCCCGGCGGCGGCCAGTCCTTACCCGTCGGCGCGACGGTGCTCGCCTGCGGCTCGGCAGTCGCGGTCGCGGAGACAGCGGGCTGCCGCCCCGGCTGCCCACCCCCACCCTGCGTCAGCACCGCCGTACAGGCCGCGACGAGAGCGAACCCGAGCACGGCCACACCCACCACCACGGTCGCGATCTTGACCACCGACCGCTGTCGCGGCTCCGGCCGCACCGGCTGCCGAGCCGTCCCACCCCCGGCCCCACCCGGCCGCCACGGCGGTTGCCCCCCACCGGGCCCGGGCATGACGCGAGTGGGCCGCAGCGGCTGACCGGCCGCGTCGACCGGCTTACGCGAATCTTCCTGTGCCGCTGGGTCGTTCGGCATGACGCGGGTAGGCCGCAGTGGCCGCCCGGCGGCATCGACCGGGCTTTCCGGCATCGCGCGAGTGGGATGCGGTGAGTGTCCTGCTGAGTGCGCCTGCGCGGCTTGGTCGTTCGGTAGGTGTAGTGGTCGGCCTGTCCCGTGTGGCTCTGCGGAATCTTCCGGATGCGGGTGTGGGTGGCCCGGCCCGGCGCACTGCAAGGCGGGCGATTGGACGGGGGTGTTCGCCTGTGCGCGTGGGGTTTCCGGAAGTGCTCGGGTGGGGCGGAGGGGTTGGCCGGGGGTGTCTGTGCCGGATGGGGGCGCGGGGAGAACGGAGGTGGATTTCGGGGAGGAGGCCCAGGGGGATGCGGGTTGGCCTGTTGCCTGGGTGAGGGGTTCGGATTGTTCGGGGAGGGGTGGGGTGCGGGGGACGGGGTGGGGCATGCCGATGGCGGTGCGGGCGGCGGCGGCGAGGTCGCCGGCGGTGGGGTAGCGGTGCTCGGCGTTCTTCGCCATGCCGCGGGCGATGACCGCGTCCAGGGCCTGCGGGATCGCGGGGTTGTCGGCCGACGGGCGCGGGGGGTCCTCGCGCAGGTGGGCGTGTAGTTGCTGGACCGGGTCGGTGTCGCCGAAAGGGCGCTGGGCGGTGAGGCATTCGAACAGCACACAGGCCAGCGAATAGATGTCCGAGCGGGAGTCGCCCTGGCCGGTGAACCGCTCCGGAGCCATGTACGCCAGCGTCCCCACCGTGAAACCCGTTGCGGTGATGGTGGTCTGGTTCGGCGCCCGCGCGATGCCGAAATCGATGAGGTACGCGAAACCGCTCGCGTGCACGATGATGTTGGCGGGCTTGACGTCGCGGTGGATCAGCCCGGCCGCGTGCGCCGCGTCGAGCGCCTCGGCGATCTGGGACACGATATCGACGGCCTCGGGCGCCCCGATCGGCCCGGGCCGCAGCCGCCGGGCCAGATCGGTGCCGGGCACGTGCGCCATGTCCAGGAACAGCCGCCCGTCCTGCTCCCCGAAGTCGTGGATCGGCACGATGTGCGGATTGCTCAGGCTCGCGCCGATGCGCGCCTCGCGTTCGAACCGCCGCCGATAGTCGGGGTCCTCGGCCGCGGTGATGGTGAGAATCTTCAGCGCCACCGAACGATCGGCGGCCGTGTCGCGGGCCAGCCACACCTCACCGACCGAGCCCCGCCCGATCATCCGGTCGAGCCGGTACTTGCCGAACGTCCGCGCCGCCATCAGCGCCTCCAGGTGAGACGGGTGCCGCGCTGCCGGAACATGGTTCGACCCTAAACCGGCGTCACCGCACGAGACCAGTGTGGGCCGTGCGACAGTGGGAAGCGCTAATCTCGTGTCATGGCTGATACTCCCGACGTCCGCATCGGTACCGCGGAGCGCGAAAAGGCCATGGAGCAGCTTTCCCAGCATTTCGCCGCCGGGCGGCTCTCGGTGGCGGAGTTCGACGAACGCAGCGGTGTGATCGCCGCGGCGGTGACGCGCGGCGACCTCGCGCCGGTCTTCGCCGACCTGCCGCAGCCGGTGGCCGACGAGCCCCGCGCACCGCGCCCCCGGCCGGGCGGTCGGCCGCAGATCCAGGGTCCCGCGATGGGCCTGACCGTCATCCTGGCGCTGGTGCTGTTCTTCACCACCGGCAGCTGGCTGTGGTTCCTGATGATCCCGGCCGCGGGCATCTTGATCGGTTCGCTCGGGCACGGCGGCCATCGGCGTCGTCACGAGATCCGGGGGGAGCGGCACCTGGCGGCCGAGGCGCACCGGCTGGAGATCGAGCAGCACCGCCGCGAGCTGAAGCAGCAGGCGCGCGAACTCCGGCAGCAGCACCGCGACCGGCGGCGGGGCCGGTAATGGAGCCGATCGAGATCAACGCGGGCGGCTGGTACCTGCGCGCCCTGCGCGCCGACGACCGCATCGACGACCGCCCCGCCCTCGCCGACGGCGGCATCACCGATCCGGAGTACGTGGACCGCCGCGCCCGCGAATGGGCCGAGCAGACCCACTACTCGTGGGCGGTGTGCGAACCGACCACCGCGGAAATGGTGGCCGAGATCGTCGTCACGCCGAATCCCGATGGCACCGCGGATATTTCGGGCTGGGCCCGCGAGAGCTACGACGGTGCACTGGAATCCGGTGAGCAGGCCGTGCGCCGTTTCGTCGCCGGTGCGCTGGGCCTGCAACCGATCTGAGGTCCTGATTCGACGCGAAAAGCGTTGCACAGCAATAGCTTCTGCTAATTCAAGGTACCGCGCCGCCGAATATTCACTGTCGCGACACCTATCTCGCGAGTTACGGTGAACACCCCCCGTTGTCGAGCGTTGGGGAGGCGCAACATGTGGGAGTGGAGTAGAACCGTCGCCGAACGAGCCGCCGCCGCGGTGTGGACCGGGTCGGCTCGCGAACCGCGGCCGACCGTGGTCGACCCCGAGACCTGGCGGGAGAACACCGAGCACGACAACGATCGCGACGATGCCGACGCGATCTCCGTATCCGCACAGCTCGGCGAGTATTGCCTCATCGCCTGAACGCGTGCCACGGCGCCGCATCCGCACGGGTGCGGCGCCGTGTTCGTACCGCAGTAGTAGCCTGCGGGAGTGCAGAGGCCACCCTTGGATGCCGAACTCCTGCGGCGCGGCGTCGCCGAACTCCCGGAGTTGTCGTTGTTCTCCCGCATCGACGTGGTGGAGTCGACCGGTTCCACCAACGCCGACCTGCTCGCGCTGGCCGACGACCTGGATGCGGACGGCCGCGTACTGGTCGCGGAGACGCAGCGCACCGGCCGCGGCCGCCACGATCGGGTCTTCGTGAGCCCGCCGCGTGCGCAGATCGCGATGTCGGTGCTGCTGCGACCGCGCGGCGTCGACCCGTCCGCACTGGGCTGGCTGCCGCTGCTGGCGGGCGTGGCGACGGTGGACGCGGTGCGGGCCACCACCGGCCTGCGGGCGAGCCTGAAATGGCCCAACGACGTTCTGATCGACGGCCGCAAGGCCGCGGGCATCCTGGCCGAGGTCGCGCCGGGACCGGACGGCCCGGCAGTGGTGCTCGGCATCGGCCTCAACGTCAGCCTGACCGAGGAAGAGTTGCCGGTCCCGCACGCCACGTCGCTGGTCCTCGCCGGCGCCGCGGAGGTCGACCGCACCGCGCTGGTGCGGTCGATGCTGCGCGAAATCGCCGGGTATTTCACCGCGTGGCGCGCCGCCGGTTGGGACCCGTCCGGCCTGGCGCGCGAATACCGAACGCGCTGCGCCACTCTCGGCATGGCCGTGCGCGCGGAGCTGCCCGGTGGCGAGGTGCTGACCGGAACCGCCGCCGACGTGGACGGTCAGGGGCGGTTGCTGATCGGCGACCGGCCGGTCTCGGCGGGCGATGTCACCCACCTGCGGCCGCAGGACTGAGAGTCACTGCGGCACAGTAGGTTACGCCGTTACACCGGTGTCAGTTCGCGTGCCCGCTCGCGCGCCAGCAGCCGATCGCGCTGCTCCTCGAATTTGACCACATCCTGCGCCAGCTTCTCCAGATAGGCGGCGAGACGCTCCCTGGCTTGTTCGCCACGCGGCCCGAAATCGTTGCGCTCGAAGATGTTCCAGTTCTTCAGCACGGGCGCCACCACCTCCTCGTGGTGCTGGCGCAGGTCGTAGATGCCGTGCTTGGCCATCATGACGCCGTTGCGGCGGAAGTCGGGCATGCCGTATCCGGGCATGGTGAAGTTGGTGAGCACCTTGACGATCGCCTCGATCGCCTGGTCCGGCGCCAGATCCAGGCCCGCGGCGCAGAGCGTCCGGTAGAAGATCATGTGCAGGTTCTCGTCGGCGGCCACGCGTTGCAGCATGCGGTCGGCGATGGGGTCGTCGCACACCCGGCCGGTGTTGCGGTGTGAGACGCGAGTGGCCAGCTCCTGGAACGTCACATAGGCGACGTTCTCCAGGAAGCCGCCCCAGTCGTCGGGCGAGTGGGCGCCGTTGGTCATGTGGATCATCCGGGCCTGTTCGAGCGCGACCGGGTCCACGCCGCGGGTGACCACCAGGTAGTCGCGGATCACGATGCCGTGGCGGTTCTCCTCGGCGGTCCAGCGGCCGACCCAGGTGCCCCAGGCGCCGTCCTGGGAGAAGTTCTCGGCGATCTCGCGGTGGTAGGAGGGCAGATTGTCCTCGGTGAGCAGATTGGTGATCATCGCGACCTTGGCGACCTCGCTCAGCGTGGATTGTTCGGGCGCCCAATCCACTCCGCCCATGGCGGCGAAGTTGCGGCCCCGGTCCCAGGGCACGTAGTCGTGCGGGTGCCAGTCCTTGGCCATCGACAGATGCCTGTTCAGGTTCTGCTCGGCCACCGGCTCGAGCTCTCGCAGTATTTCCAGCTGAGTCAGTTCCTCGGTCACGCACGCCTCCGCTATCGCAAATGGACAGGAAAAAGCCGGGTCGTCCTTCGGTGCTGCAGAAAGAGCCATGGAGATCCGCGCGTGCCGTCCGTGCGCCGTGCTGGCGTCACGTGGCTCCGGTCGCGGTAGCTGCAAATTGTGCAGCACAACGGCGTTCGCTGTCAGGAAATTTCGTATCTTCACGCGGTAGGGTTCGATTATGGGCTACCCGGAGGAGCTGCTCGCACCCGAGGAGCGGTTGCTGCTGCACCGTCATCCGCATTGGAAGATGCTGTTCTGGCCCGCGATCACGCTGATCGTGGCCACGGCCGTCGCCGGGTTCGCCGGGGGCTTCGCCTACCGCAATACCGAGGGCACCGTCCGCAGCGCCGTGCTCATCGCCGTCGTGGTGATCTGGGTGGCGCTGCTGCTGTGGCGCTGCGCGGCGCCCGTACTCCGGTGGAAGTCAACGCATTTCATCATCACCGACCGGCGCGTGCTGGTCCGCGAGGGCGTGCTCACCCATACCGGTATCGACATCCCGATGAATCGGATCGCCAATATCCAGTTCCGGCACGGGCTTTCCGATCGCATGCTCGGCACCGGCACCCTGATCATCGACGCGGCCTCCGGCGATCCGCTGGAGTACGACGACATCCCGCAGGTACAGAAGGTGCACGCGCTGCTGTACCACGAGGTCTTCGACAATCCGCACAGCCCGCCCTACGACCACGGCCGGTCCGGCCGACGTTAGCGCCGCGGCTGCGTAATCTTGGAGCGTGACCGCTGTACTGCTGGCCGAAGACGACGAGGCCATCGCGGCCCCGCTCTCCCGGGCGCTGGGGCGCGAGGGCTACTCGGTGACCGTGGAGAGTTTCGGTCCCGCGGTGCTGCAACGCGCCTTGGAGGGCGGGCACGACCTGCTGATCCTGGATCTCGGCCTGCCCGGCATGGACGGTCTGGAGGTGTGCCGCCAGGTGCGAGCGCGCGGGGCCGATCTGGCGGTGCTGATGCTCACGGCGCGCACCGACGAGGTCGACTTCGTGGTCGGCCTGGACGCCGGCGCGGACGATTACGTGGGCAAACCGTTTCGCTTGGCGGAGTTGCTGGCCCGGGTGCGGGCCCTGTTGCGGCGGAGCGGAATCGGCGACGAGGCGGTGGAGGTGGGCGGTATCCGGCTGGAGCCGCAGGCGCGCCGGGTGCTGGTGAACGGGCACGAGGTGAACCTGGCCAACAAGGAGTACGAACTGCTGAAGGTACTCATAGACAAGGCCGGTCAGGTCGTCCCGCGCGAAACGATCCTGCGGGAGGTGTGGGGCGACGCCGATCTGCGCGGCTCCAAGACGCTCGATATGCATATGTCCTGGCTGCGTCGCAAGATCGGGGACGAGGGGCCGGTGGCCGAGCGCCGGATCGTGACCGTGCGCGGCGTCGGCTTCCGGTTCAACACCGACTGAGGAGCCCATGCGCCGCCGAATACTGTTGTCGATGCTCGCTGCCCTGACCCTCACCACGGTGGTGCTGGGCATCCCGCTCGGCTTTACCGCCTGGCAGTGGGTGGCCGACATCACCCGCGGCGACCTGCGGGCGCGGCTGGACCGGATGGCCGTGGAGATCGTCGCCCAGGAGCGTGACGACGGGCAGGTGCACGGCGCGCTGGACCTGCGCTCGGTGCGGCCGCTGATCCCGCCCGGCGGGCGTCTCACGGTCGTGTATCCGACGCCGGAGGATTCCGCGATGCGCGTCGACGCGGGCGTGCCGGGGGTGGACGACCCGGTGGTGGAGTCGCTGTCCATGGGCACCTCGGGTTCGCTGCGCCTGGAAGTTCCGGCGGCGCCGATGCATTCGATGCAGCGGCAGGCGGTCGGCGCGGTGGCGCTGGTGGCATTGGCCTCGCTGGCGGCGGGTGCGGCGGTGGCGGTGGTGACCGCGCGCCGGGTGGCCGATCCGCTGCGCGATGTCGCGGCCCGCGCCGCGCGGATCGCGGTCGGCGACTTCCGGCTGGACGCGCGGCGGCACGGCATCACGGAACTGGATCGCGTGTCCGACGTATTGGATGCGGCCGCCGTCGAGATCGCCGGGCGGCTGCAACGCGAGCACGCGCTGGTCGCCGATGTCTCGCATCAGTTGCGCAGCCGCCTGACCGCGGTGCGGCTGCGGCTGGACGAGCTGTCGGTGCACGACGATCCGGATGTGGTGCACGAGGCCGAGGAGGCGATGGCGCAGGTCGACCGCCTGACCGAGGCCATCGACGATCTGGTGCGCGCCTCCCGCGACGAGGGCGCCGCCGACCGCGACCCGGTGCCCGTGGTGGAGGAACTGCGCGGTGTGGTGGCCGAATGGCGGCACCCGTTCACCGAGGCGGGCCGCAAGCTGATCCTGTCCGGCGACCCCACCCTGACCGCCCCGGTGACCGGCTCCCGGCTGCGCGAGGCGCTGGCGGTGCTGGTCGACAACGCCCTGATGCACGGCGGCGGCGACTGCACGGTGTCGGTACGCACCGTCTACGGCGGCCCCGACCGCGAACCCCTGGTAGCCGTCGAGGTGGCCGACGAGGGCGACGGCGTCAGCGACGACCTCGCCCCGCACATCTTCGACCGCGGCTTCTCCGGCGCCGGATCCACCGGCGTCGGCCTGGCCCTGGCCCGCGCCCTGATCGAGGCCGACGGCGGCCGCCTCGAACTACACCGCCGCCGCCCCGCCCTCTTCGCGATATTCCTGGGCAAGCCCAGCGCGGCGAAGGGCGAGAACGGCACCGCGACCAGCGAACCGCGATGACGAATCAGCTGTGCCCGAGCTGCTCTTCCTCTTCGTACAATTCCTCGAATTCTTCTACGAGCGTGTCGATTTCGTTCGGGAAGACCCAGCGGCGCATGGACCAGAATCGGAAGACCATCTGGAGGATATTGCCGACCAGGTAGGCGCTGAGGAAGTCGGAGATGTTCTCGGCGGCCAGGCTGATGTGGGGGACCTGGAGGTCGAGCCAGTAGCGCGATACCCACAGCGGCAGGAAGCTCAGGACCACGCCGATGCCGCTGACGGCGAAGAACAGGAGGGCCTCGTGGTGTTTCTCGCGACCGCCGCGCCCCTTGAACGACCATTCCCGGTTGAGAATGTAGGAGGCGATGACCGCGATGACACCCGAAATGATCTTGGCGGTAACCGGCTTCGGCGACAGTACCGTCAATTTGAGGATGTAGAAGATGCCGCTGTCGATGACGAACGTGGTGGCCCCCACAATCGCGAACTTGATCAGTTCGTGATGGCGATAGGCGAGATCCCGAAGCGTTCTGGGTAGGGCGCTGACCACGTTGTCGACGATTGACACGGACCGAGTCTACGTCGCTCGATTTTTCGGCAACCAACCCGACCGCAGTTGCGAGGGCGGTGCCATGACAATATTGGGGGCCGTGAACGAGCCCAGTACCCGTCCCTTCGATGCTTCTGTGATGCCGACCGTGACCATGGTCGGCGGTGGCCAGCTGGCGCGGATGACCCACCAGGCGGCCGTCGCGCTGGGCCAGCGCCTGCGCGTGCTCGCCGAGCGCCTCGACGACCCGGCCGCCCAGGTCACTCCCGAGGTCGTGCTGGGTTCGCACACCGATCTGGCCGCCTTGCGCAAGGCGGCGGTCGGTTCGCACGCGCTCACCTTCGACCACGAGCACGTGCCGACCGAGCACCTGCGCGCCCTGGTCGCCGAGGGTGTGAACGTGCAGCCGCCCCCGCAGGCGCTGGTCTACGCCCAGGACAAGCTGGCCATGCGCCGCCGCCTGGCCGAGTTGGACATCCCCGCCCCGGCCTTCGTCGCAGTCGAGTCCGTCGCCGACGTGGTGGCGTTCGGCGACCAGCACGGCTGGCCCTGCGTGCTGAAGGCGGTGCGCGGTGGCTACGACGGCCGGGGTGTGTGGATGCCGGAGTCGGCCGCGGAAGCGGAGTCGATCGCCCGCGACCAGCTGTCGAAGGGCGTCACGCTGCTCGCCGAGCAGAAGGTGGAACTGCGCCGGGAGCTGTCGGCCATGGTGGCGCGCTCCCCGTTCGGTCAGGCCGCCGTGTGGCCGGTGGTGGAGACCGTGCAGCGCAAGGGCCAGTGCGCGGTGGTGATCGCGCCCGCGCCCGGCCTGTCCGAGGACGCGGCGGCCGCGGCCTCCGCGCTGGCGCTCGGGCTGGCCGCCGAACTGGGTGTGACCGGCGCGATGGCGGTGGAGTTGTTCGAGACCCACGCCGGCGAGCTGCTGGTGAACGAGCTGGCGATGCGGCCGCACAACTCCGGGCACTGGAGCATGGACGGCGCGGTGACCGGCCAGTTCGAACAGCACCTGCGGGCGGTGCTGGACTACCCGCTCGGCGACACCACGCCGCTGGCGCCGGTCACGGTGATGGCCAACATCCTGGGCGCCCCCGAGGCCCCGGCGATGTCGATGGACGAGCGGCTGCATCACCTGTTCGCGCGCCTGCCCGAGGCGCGGGTGCACCTGTACGGCAAGGGCGAGCGGCCCGACCGCAAGATCGGGCATGTCAACATTCTCGGTGACGACGTGGCCGAGGTGCGCGAGAAGGCCGAGCGAGCGGCACAGTGGATGTCGCACGCGGTATGGACCGACGGATGGGATCCCCATGAGTGACACAGTGCAGGTCGGCCTGATCATGGGCAGCGACTCCGACTGGCCGACGATGGAGGCGGCGGCGGAAGCGTTGGCGGAGTTCGGCATTCGCTTCGAGGTCGGGGTGGTCTCGGCGCACCGCACGCCCCAGCGCATGCTCGACTACGCCCGCGGCGCGGCGGAGCGCGGCATCCGGGTGATCATCGCCGGCGCCGGTGGCGCCGCGCACCTGCCGGGCATGGTGGCCGCCGCGACGCCGCTGCCGGTGATCGGTGTGCCGGTGCCGCTGAAGTACCTCGACGGCCTGGACTCGCTGCTGTCGATCGTGCAGATGCCCGCCGGGGTGCCGGTGGCCACGGTCTCGGTCGGTGGTGCGCGCAACGCCGGGCTGCTGGCGGTCCGCATCCTCGCCGCCGCCGACGCCGAATTGCGTTCGCGCATGGAACAATTCCAGGCCGGGCTGGAGCAGCTGGTGCTGGAGAAGGACGACGCGCTGCGCGCCCGGCTGCTCGGCTGAGCGGGCGGCCCGCCGATGAGCACCGCCGGGGACTCCGGTTTCAAGCTCGCCGTCGTCGATCACGCACTGCGGCTGTTCGCCGAAAAGGGTTACGAGGCAACGACGGTCGACGAGATCGCCGAGGCCGCGGGCATCTCGCGGCGCACCTTCTTCCGGCAGTTCCGGTCCAAGGAGGATGTCGTTTTCGCGGACCACGAGGCGCAATTGGCGCAGGCGCAGGCGTATCTCGCTGCGGCGCAGGGTGATCCGTGGGATGCGGTGGCGGAGGCGGTGGTCGGGGTGTTCGAGCGGTTCACCCAGACGCGCGAGCTGGCCGCGCGGCGCTACCGGGTGGTCCGTCAAGTCCCGGCGCTGCGCGATCGCGAGATCGTCACCGTGTTCCGGTACGAGCGGCTGTTCACCGACTATTTGCGGCGGCGGCTGCCGCAGGCGCCGGATCTGACGTTGATCCAGTTCACCGCGGCCGTCACGGCGACGCACAACTATCTGCTGCGCCGCATGGTGCGGGGCGAGGGCGAGGCCGCCGCGTCGGACCTGCGCGCGGCGCTGGCCGCGATCCCGCGGGCCGGGCGGGAGCAGTCGGAGGAGCTGGTGGTGGCGGTGTTTCCGCGGGACATGCCACCCCGCCGGATTGCCGACCTGCTGTCGCATCGGCTCGGTAACCTGTAGGGACGGTACCGAGTCACCCCGGTGACACTCAGTGCCAGGTGATCTGCCGGACATAGGCGCATGTGGCTGCGATATCGCGGCGTATACTCAATCCTCGATGGCACTGAGTGCCGAACCTGCTGACGATTTGCGGAACCAGGCGATTCCGACCCGACGACCAGGAGTGAACCCATGGCGGGCAATCCCGACTTCGACCTGTTCAAACTCGACGACATCCACAACGAACTGCGCGAGGCCATCCGCGGCCTGGCCGAGAAGGAGATCGCGCCGCACGCGAAGGCCGTCGACGAGCAGGCCCGGTTCCCGCAGGAGGCCCTGGAGGCGCTCAACGCCGCCGGGTTCAACGCCGTGCACGTCCCCGAGACCTACGGCGGCCAGGGCGCCGACTCGGTCGCGACCTGCATCGTGATCGAGGAGGTTGCGCGGGTGTGTGGCTCGTCGTCGCTGATCCCGGCGGTCAACAAGCTCGGCACCATGGGCCTGATCCTGAAGGGCTCGGAGGAACTCAAGCACCAGGTGCTCGCCGACCTCGTCGACGGGAAGATGGCCTCCTACTGCCTGTCCGAGCGGGAGGCCGGCTCCGACGCCGCGAGCATGCGCACCCGGGCCCGCCGCGACGGCGACGACTGGGTGATCAACGGCTCCAAGTGCTGGATCACCAACGGCGGCCAGTCCACCTGGTACACCGTGATGGCGGTGACCGATCCGGACAAGGGCGCCAACGGCATCTCGGCGTTCATGGTGCACAAGGACGACCCGGGCTTCGTCGTCGGCCCGCTCGAGCACAAGCTGGGCATCAAGGGCTCGCCGACCGCGGAGCTGTACTTCGAGAACTGCCGCATCCCGGGCGACCGGATCATCGGCGCCGAGGGCACCGGCTTCAAGACCGCCCTCGAGACGCTCGACCACACCCGCCCCACCATCGGCGCGCAGGCCGTGGGCCTGGCGCAGGGCGCGCTGGACGCCGCGATCGCCTACACCAAGGACCGCAAGCAGTTCGGCAAGGCGATCGCCGATTTCCAGAACACCCAGTTCATGCTCGCCGATATGGCCATGAAGGTGGAGGCCGCGCGACTGATGGTCTACACCTCCGCGGCCCGCGCCGAGCGCGGCGAGAAGAACCTCGGTTTCATCTCCGCGGCGTCGAAGTGTTTCGCCTCGGATGTGGCGATGGAGGTCACCACGAATGCCGTGCAGTTGTTCGGCGGCGCCGGTTACACCACCGACTTCCCGGTCGAGCGAATGATGCGCGATGCCAAGATCACGCAGATCTACGAGGGCACCAACCAGATTCAGCGCATGGTCATGTCGCGCGCAATCCTCCGGTGAATCTCGACCGCCCAGATCTGTTCTTACATCGGTAATTTCAGTCGCAATCGGGCGAATTAGGGCTATCGGACCGGCCGTGCACGGAGCACTATTGAGGCATGGCCGGCGTCGAGATCAACGACAGATTCGTCCGGCGCACGCTGGACAACGGACGGATCGAAGAGGTTGCGTGGCACGATCTTACGGAGGTGCGGATCATCACCACGGCGGACGGACCGTTCGCCGACGATGTCTTTTTCGTGTTGATCGGCGCGAAGGGTAACGGCTGTGTGGTGCCGCATTCGGCGGCCGACTCCGGTTTCCTGGTCCGGCTGCAACGGCTGCCGGGTTTCGACAACACCAAAGTGGTGGAGGCGATGGGGAGCGTGACCGACCGGCAGTTTCTGGTGTGGCGGCGCAAGAGTCCCGCGAAGGGTGGCTCGCCCGCCCGGAACTAGCCGGTCGGTGCGGAACTACGCGACCAGATCGGCGTACTCCCGATGCTCGCCGATGAACTGCTCGACGTACCAGCAGGTGGGTACGACGGCGAATCCCGCCTCGCGCGTATCGCGCAGGGCGAATTCCACGACCTGAGCCGCCACGCCCCGCCCGCGGAATTCGGGGAACGTCAGCGTGTGCTGGAAATCCCGGACCTTCCGATCGCCGGTGGTCCGCTCGCTGTAGTCGGCGTAACCGGCGAGGGTGTCGTCGAGGTAGACCTCGTAGCGGGTGGCCTCGACATTGTGCTCGAACCTGGTGGTCATGGTCGGTAAAACTCCTCGATGGCGGCTGTTGTTCCAGTCCTACAGCACAGCGCCCGGGTTCAGGATGCCGTGCGGGTCCAGCGCGTCCTTGACGCGGCGGGTCAGCGCCATCACGTCCGGGCCGAGCTGGTCGGGCAGCCACGCCTTCTTCAGCCTGCCCACGCCGTGCTCGCCGGTGATGGTGCCGCCCAGCGCGATGGCCAGGTCCATGATCTCTCCGAAGGCCTGATGGGCGCGGGCGCTCTGGTCGGCATCGGCCGGGTCGTGCACGATCAGCGGGTGGGTGTTGCCGTCGCCGGCGTGCGCGATCACCGACACCAGCACGTCGCGGCGGGCGGCGATCTCGGCGATGCCGGTGATCAGTTCGCCGAGCCGCGGCAGCGGCACCCCGACGTCCTCGAGCAGTAGCGGCCCTTTGCGTTCCACCGCGGGTATGGCGAATCGCCGTGCGGCGGTGAAGGCTTCGCCCTCCTCCGGGTCCTCGGTGCTGAAAACCTCTGTGGCACCGGCCTGTTCGCAGGCGGCGACGATGACGGCGGCCTCCTCGGCGGCGTAGCGGCCGGGTGCGTCGGAGCGGGCCACCAGCAGCCCCGCGGCCGAACGGTCCAGGCCCATCCGCAGTTCGTCCTCGACGGCGTTGATCGCCACCGCGTCCATGAACTCCAGCATCGACGGGCGCAGCCGGGCCGTGACGGCGAGGATCGCGTCGGTCGCGGCGGTCAGCGTGGCGAACGACGCGACCACCGTGCTCTGCGGCGGTTGTGCGGGCAGCAGGCGCAGGGTGAGTTCGGTGATCACCCCGAGGGTGCCCTCGCTGCCGACGAACAGTTTCGTCAGGGCCAGGCCCGCGGAGTCCTTCAATCGCGGACCGCCCAGGTGCACGGGGGTGCCGTCGGCCAGCACCACCTCCATGCCGAGGATGTAATCGGTAGTGACGCCGTACTTCACGCAGCACAGCCCACCGGCGTTGGTGGCGGCATTGCCGCCGATCGAGCAGATCTCGAACGAGGACGGATCCGGCGGATACCACAGGCCGTGTTCCGCGACGGCCCGCTTGACCTCGGCGTTCAGCAGGCCGGGCTGGACCACCGCGGTGCGGGTCACCGGGTCGACCGTGATGTCGCGCATGCGCTCGGTGCTCAGCAGCAGGGCCCCGGCCTGTGCCGTCGCCCCGCCCGACAGGCCGGTGCCCGCGCCCCGCGGCACGACCGGAACCCGGTGTTCGTGCGCCCACCGCAGGATGGTCGCGACCTGCTCGGTCGTGCGCGGGCGGAGCAGCGCGGCCGGCATGGCCGCGGCGGGGTCGAGCGCGCGGTCCTGGCGATATCCGGTGAGGACGTCCGGGTCGGTGACGAGCACGCCGTCGGGAAGCTGCGCGGCGAGGGTGTTCGGATCCACACCCCCGAAACTACGTCGTCCGGTGCCGGTACACTGCCGCGGTGTCCGATGCCAAGCTAGAGATCCAGATGCTGCACGATCGGGTCATGGTGCGCGTGGCGCAGGAGCCCGGTGAGCGACGCAGCAGCGGAGGCATTCTGATTCCGGCCACGGCGCAGGTGGCCAAGCGGCTCATCTGGGGCGAGGTGTCCGGAGTGGGCTCGCACGTGCGCAGCGTCGCGGTCGGCGATCGGGTCCTGTTCAGCGCCGAGGACCAGTTCGAGGTGGAGGTCCAGGGCCACCCGTACCTCGTCCTGCGCGAACGCGACCTGCACGCCGTGGCGAGCGAACGCCCGGAACACGGCACCGGCCTGTATCTGTAATTGTGGTTCCCCGCGAGCGCGTTTCATCCCGTCATCCCGGCATGCTCTTCGCCGGGATGACGGGGCAAGGTGATCAGTGGGTGGCACGCCGCGGCAACGTGAAGGCGGCCGCCAACACAATGGCCAGGACGACGAGCCCCGCCAGGGCGGCTGCTTGCATGGCGGTCACGTAATCGCCGGTGCCGCTTGCGGATCCGAGGGCCGAGAAGAAGATGGTGCCGAGGACCGTGGCGCCGATGGCATTGCCGAACTGCTGGGCGGTGGTGAGGACACCCGCGGCCATGCCCGCGCGGTTCGGCGGAATACCCGAGGACAGCACCGCGCCGATGGCCGACGGAATGGTCAGGCCGTTGCCGATGCCCACGATCATCATGCCGGGGATCAGAGCGAGCGGGCTCAGGTCGCGGCCGTACCAGGTCAGAGCGGCCAGCGTGAGCGCCAGGCCGACCAGGCTGGTGATCGTGCCCGCCACCATGACCCGGTTGCCGATCCGATCGGCGACCCGGCGAGCCAGGAAGAACGAGCTGCCCGCGAAGCACAGCCCGAGCGGCGCGAAGGCCAGCCCGGCGGGCAGCGGCGCCAGGCCGAGCCCGTTCTGCAGCAGCAGGGTCAGGCACAGCATGAACCCGGCGAAGAAGGTGAGATATCCGCCGGAGATCACCAGGCCCGACCGGAACACCCGCTCCCGCACCATCGTCAGATCGAGCACCGGCTCACCGCCGCGGCGCGCGAGCACATTCTCGTAGCGCAGCGTGATCGCCAGCACCGGGACCGCGGCCGCCATCGACACCCACGTCCAGAGCGGCCAGCCCGCCGTGCGACCGAGCGTGATCGGCACCAGCACCAGCGCGAGCGCCGCCGAAATACCCACGGCCCCTATGGGATCCAGCTTCGGCCGGTGCGTGCGCTCGTGCCGCGGCAGCCAGCGCGCGGCCAGCCCGGCGGCCGCCAGCCCGACCGGCACATTGATGTAGAAGATCGTGCGCCAGCCCCAGCCGAACAGGTCGGCGTCCAGCAGTACGCCGCCGAGCACCTGCCCGGCGACCGCGCCGGTGCCGATGGTCGCGCCGTAGGCGGCCATCGCCCGCGGCCGCTCGGCGGCCGGGAACATGGTGTTGATCAGCGCCAGCATCTGCGGCACCATCAGCGCCGCCGTCCCGCCCTGCAGGACGCGGAACACCACCAGCGCCCAGGCGTTGGGCGCGAGTCCGCACAGCAGTGAGGCGGCCGCGAAGGCGACCATGCCGATCGCGAACAACCGGCGATGGCCGTGCAGGTCGCCGAGTCGCCCGCCGGTGATCAGGCCGGAGGCGAAGGCGAAGCCGTAACCGCCGACGATCAGCTCCAGCGCGGCCTCCCCGGCGTGCAGGTCGGTTTGCAGCGAGGAGGCCGCGACATTGACCACGAACCAGTCGAACATCGCCATGAATACGGCGCTCAGCACCACCGGCAGCACCCGCCACCGCGCGGCGTACGGCGCCGGTCCGGCAGGGGCGACAGTGGTTGGGACGGAAGGAGATTCGAGCATGGACACGTCGTGCTCCCGGAATCTGGGTGACGAAAGTATGTAACTAACCGGTTGGTTGCAACTATTCCAGTCCCGCCGGATTCTTGTCAACCAATTGGTTGGTTACCATCGGAGCATGTCCCCCAGAGATCCCGAGGCAACCCGGGCCCGCATCTTCGACGCGGCCACGCAGGAGTTCGCCGCCTACGGGATCGCCGGTGCGCGCGTGGACCGCATCGCCCGCAACGCCAAGGCCAACAAGCAGCTGATCTATGCCTACTTCGGCGACAAACAGCAGCTGTTCCACCAGGTGCTGGAGAAGGCGATGCTGGACGTGGCGGCCTCGGTGTCGACCGATATCGACGACATCGACGCGTGGGTCGACGCGCACATCGACTATCACCGCAAGCACCCGGAGTTCCTGCGCTTGCAGATGTGGGAGGCCCTCGAACTCGATCCGGACGAGGTCTCGGCCGGTGAACTGCGCGCCGCCCGCTACCTGGACAAGACCACCAAGGTGGAGGACGCGCAGCGGCGCGGACTACTGCGGCCCGATCTGCCCGCCGGCTATCTGCTCACCCTGCTGACCGGCATGATCAACTATCGCGAGGCGCTCCCGCAGTCGGCCCGCTTCGTGATCGGCGAGGACGACGACCCCGAGGCGTGGCGCTCGTGGCTCAAGGACGCGGTCCGGCGGGTGGTGGCGGCGAAACCTACTGCGCCCCAGGGGGAGTGATATCCGACGTCAGCACGTCGATCCGCTCGCCATCGACGATCACCGCGTCGTCGTCGGTAAGCGCCCAGTGCGGGACCCCTTCGGCGCGGAAGCGCTCGGCGAGACGGTCGCCACAGCCGTCGGGATCGGTGCCGGGGGAATTCACATGCGGGACGATGCGGTGGTCCACCAAACCCAGCCCGTCCCAGCGGGTTTCGATGCCACAGGCGGGGAGGACCTCGTCCGGGTCGTCGGCCTCCTCCAGGCCGTGCAGGTCCGGCGTGAGCAGGCAGGCCCCCGCGCTGTAGCCGGCGTAGACCAGCGCGTCCTCGGCGAGCAGCCGGGCAAGCACCAGATCGGCCGCGCTGCGGGCGAATTGGGCTCGCAGCACGAACGTATTACCCCCGCGCACCCACAGCATCGGGTAGCCACGCAGGACCTGCTCCAATTCCTCCGGCCGCCCGACGTATTCGCGCAGATCGACCACGTCGGGCCGGAAACCCAACCGCCGCAAGGGATTCACGTCACTGCTGACGGCGCCCTGCCACATCGCGGGCCACGCGTCACAGGCGTTCGGGATCACCGCCACCCGGCCGGGCGTGCCGATCAAGGCGGCGAGCCGGTCGTAGTGCGCGCCGAATCTGTAGCTGGACAGGAACAGTCGCATCTCAGATGGTGAAGGCGAGGTTGCGGATCAGCCGGTCGCCCAGTTCCTTGTCGCCGACGATGGTGAATTCGTCGAGGTGGGCGTCGGCGTCGGTGCGCCCGCCGCGCAAGCGGGCGAACAGCCCGGAGGACAGCTCGATGGTCACGGTCGCGGGACCGTCCAGGGCGTCGACCAGCTCGGCGCGGCCGTCCACGACGATGTGCAGCTGCCGGGTCACGGGACCGGTGAGCGCGATGGTGAGCTGTGCACCGTCCGGCGCCTGCGCCTTTTTCACCACCGCGCGGCCGATGGTGGGAATCAGCTCGGCGAAGGCGAACTCCGCGCGCGGCCCGCCCTCGTCCACGGTGACGCCGAGGGCGTCGGCGATATCCTGCTCGTGCATCCAGCAGTCGAACAACCGGACCCGCATGAATCGCCCGTAAGGCACGGTGCCGACGGGGGATTCGGTGAGTGCGGCCCAGGCGTCGGCACTCGTCTCCGCCAAGGCTTTCCGCCGCCGGTCGGTCACCTCGCGGAATTCACCGAGCAACTCGGCGCCGGACCGACCGCGCCGCGACTCGATCGCGACCTCGTTGAGCGCGCCGATCTCGTTGCGCACGTGCTCGAATCCGCGCACGTCGGTGTCGAGCCGCGGAGCCGGCAGGCCCAGCAGCATGGATTCGATGCCGATGACGTGGGCGATGACGTCGAAAACGGTCCAGCCGGGTAGCGCTGTCGGTGTGCGCCAAGCCTTTTCGTCCAGCTCGGCGACCAACTGGGCCAGCGCGTCCCACTGCTCGGACAGCGCGGCGGTGAGTTCGGCGTGGTTCGGTGGCGGCGTGCTCATGCGCGAGTCTCCCTCTCCTCGGTATCGAGCCGGTCCAGTCCGGCGCGGATGGCGGCGGCGGTGGCCGCGGGTTCGTGCGGACGGCGCAGCACGAAGCCGCGGGCGAAGGTGAACAGGTCGCCCCGCCGGCGCGGCACCACGTGCAGGTGGACGTGATGCACCGTCTGGAAGGCCGACTTGCCGTCGTTCAGCAGCAGATTCGCGCCGTCTGCGGCGAGATCGCTGCGGCGCAGCGCCTTGGCGAGGCGGTGCCCGAGGGTGAAGATCCGCGCGCCGAGTTCGTGCTCCAGATCGTCCAGATTGGTGGCGTGCTGCTTGGGGATCACCAGCGTGTGCCCGCGGGTGATGGGCCGGATGTCGAGGAACGCGCACAGGTTCTCGTCCTCGTAGACCTTGGTCGCCGGTGCGGTGCCCGCGACGATGCCGCAGAAGATACAGCCACTCACCCGCCCGACATTACGGCGTACGACCGCTCGGTGACAGCCCGCGGCCTCGGCGATTCTCCGGCCTGCCGCGTACCCCTTAATTCCGGCAATAGGGAGGAATGCGCCCTCACCATGTGACGTTGATCTCGGCTACGCTCACCGCGTGCCGGGTACAGTTGCGAGGATTCGCTGGAACCTACTGAAAAGTAAGTTCCGGAAAACTTGACCGGGCACAGCGGCCCACCATGGTGTCGGGGGCCAGCTGCCACCACGAGTAAGGAAGTTGACCAGTGGAGACAACGCAAAGCGCAGACGCGGACGCGCCGCGCGGGACGTCTGTCGGAGTCGTGCGCGAATCGGGCGCCGGCGAGCGACGCGTCGCGTTGGTGCCGAAGATCGTTCCTGCCCTGCAGAAGCTGGGGGTGCGGGTGGTCGTCGAGTCCGGTGCCGGACTGGGCGCGCTGATCCCCGACGAGGCCTATGTCGAGGCGGGCGCCACCATCGGCGACCCGTGGTCGGCGGAGGTGATCGCGAAGGTCGCGCCGCCGAGCGATGCCGAGATCGCGAAGCTGTCCGCGGGACAGACGCTGATCGGGTTCCTCGCTCCGCGCAACGCCGACAACAAGATCGGCGCGTTGCGGGCCGCGGGAGTGCAGTCCTTCGCGGTGGAGGCGATCCCGCGCATTTCGCGGGCACAGGCGATGGACGCGTTGTCCTCGCAGGCGAACGTGTCGGGCTACAAGGCGGTGCTGTTGGCGGCGTCGGAGTCGACGCGGTTCTTCCCGATGCTGACCACGGCCGCGGGCACGGTGAAACCCGCGACGGTGCTGGTGCTCGGCGTGGGCGTGGCGGGCCTGCAGGCGCTGGCCACCGCGAAGCGGCTCGGCGCCCGGACCACCGGATACGACGTGCGGCCCGAGGTCGCCGATCAGGTCCGCTCGGTGGGCGCGCAGTGGCTCGATCTGGGCATCGATGCCGCCGGTGAGGGCGGTTACGCCCGCGAACTCACCGACGAGGAGAAGGCGAAGCAGCAGCAGGCCCTCGAGGACGCCATCAAGGGCTTCGACGTGGTGATCACCACCGCGCTGGTCCCCGGGCGGCCCGCGCCGCGGCTGGTGACCGCGGCCGCGGTGGAGGGCATGAAGCCCGGCAGCGTGATCGTGGACCTGGCCGGTGAGACCGGCGGCAACTGCGAGCTGACCGAGCCGGGCGAGACGGTGGTCAAGCACGAGGTCACCATCGCGTCCCCGCTGAATCTGCCCGCGACCATGCCCGAGCACGCCTCGGAGTTGTACTCGAAGAACATCGCCGCCCTGCTGGAGCTGATGGTGGTCGACGGCAAGCTGGCGCCCGATTTCGAGGACCAGGTGCTCGCCGATTCCTGCGTCACCCGCGAGGCGGAGAAGGAGCAGAGCTGATGTACACCGAATTGCTGGCCAATATCGCGATTCTGGTGCTGTCGGGGTTCGTCGGCTTCGCCGTGATCTCGAAGGTCCCGAATACGCTGCACACCCCGCTGATGTCGGGGACCAACGCCATTCACGGCATCGTGGTGCTGGGTGCGCTGGTCACCCTGGGCCGCGTCGAGGACCCGTCGGTGGCGACGCAGATCATTCTGTTCGTGGCCGTGGTGTTCGGAACCCTCAACGTCATCGGCGGCTTCGTCGTGACCGACCGGATGCTGGGCATGTTCAAGGGCAAGAAGCCCGGTACGGGTGCGAACGCGAAGGCGGGGAAGTAACCCATGGACAACCTGGTCAACATTCTCTATATCGTCGCGTTCGCGCTGTTCATCTACGGCCTGATGGGCCTGACCGGCCCGAAGACGGCGGTGCGCGGCAACTGGATCGCCGCGGTCGGCATGGGTATCGCAGTGATCGCGACCCTGATCGCGGTGCGCGACACCGGCAACTGGATTCTGATCGTCGCGGGCCTGGTCGTCGGTGTGGTGCTCGGTGTGCCGCCGGCGAAGTTCACCAAGATGACGGCGATGCCGCAGTTGGTGGCCGCGTTCAACGGTGTCGGCGGCGGCACCGTCGCGCTCATCGCGTGGTCGGAATTCCTGAATACCGAAGGCTTTTCGCGCATCCCGGAAGAGCCGACCGTGCACATCGTGGTGGCGTCGCTGTTCGCGGCGATCATCGGCTCGATCTCGTTCTGGGGCTCGCTGATCGCGTTCGGCAAGCTCCAGGAGATCCTGCCCGGCAAGCCGATCGGCGCCGGAAAACTCCAGCAGCCCTTGAACATTCTGCTGCTGCTCGGCGCCGTCGCGGCGGCAGTGGTGATCGGCGTCGGCGCCACCGGTGACGGTGCGCCGGGCTGGTGGATGGTGCTGTTGCTCGTGCTGGCCGCGGTGCTCGGGCTGATGGTGGTGCTGCCCATCGGCGGCGCCGACATGCCCGTGGTCATCTCGCTGCTGAACGCGCTGACCGGATTGTCCGCCGCGGCAGCGGGTCTGGCGCTGAACAACACCGCCATGATCGTGGCCGGCATGATCGTCGGCGCGTCCGGTTCGATTCTGACCAACCTGATGGCCAAGGCCATGAACCGCTCCATCCCGGCGATCGTGGCGGGCGGATTCGGCGGCGGCGGAACGGCTCCCGGGGCCGGTGGCGGCGAACAGAAGCAGGCCAAGGCCACCAGCGCCGCCGATGCCGCGATTCAGATGGCCTACGCCAATCAGGTCATCGTGGTCCCCGGCTACGGCATGGCCGTGGCCCAGGCCCAGCACGCGGTCAAGGAGATGGCGAACCTGCTCGAGGCCAAGGGCGTCGAGGTCAAGTACGCCATTCACCCGGTCGCGGGCCGCATGCCCGGCCATATGAACGTGCTGCTGGCCGAGGCGGAGGTGTCCTACGACGCGCTCAAGGAAATGGACGACATCAACGGCGAATTCTCCCGCACCGATGTGGCTTTGGTGATCGGCGCCAACGACGTCACCAACCCGGCCGCGCGGGAGGACTCCTCGAGCCCGATCTATGGCATGCCGGTGCTCAACGTCGATCAGGCCAGGAGCGTGATCGTGCTGAAGCGGTCGATGAACTCCGGTTTCGCGGGCATCGACAACCCGCTGTTCTACGCCGACCACACCTCCATGCTGTTCGGCGACGCGAAGAAGTCCGTCGGCGCGGTCACCGAGGAACTCAAGGCGCTGTAGGCATTCCGGATATGCAGCGGCCCGCACTACCGAAAGGGGTGCGGGCCGTTGCCTTTTCCGGACCGATCAGGGCGTGATGCGCGAATCCAGCAGTCGCCGGACCAGTTCCGGGTCGCCGTCGATGCTGACCGACGACCGATCGGCGCGTCCCCAGAACATCAGCAGCAGCTGTGCCGATTCGGCCCGGACCACCGCCGCGGGAGCGGGCGCCGTCGCCGGCGGGGTCGGCCCGAACGCCTCGTACTCCGGTGGTTCGGCGGAACCGGTCGGCGTCAGCACCCAGCGTGCGTCCCGGTCGGTGCAGGAAACCTCAACCGGCGCAGCCAGATCCACGGGCGGCACCCGCCAAGCCGACCGGCGGTACACCCACACGTCGAAGATCTCCGACAGCCCGTCGACGGCGAGATCGGTTTCGTAGTACGTGACCGCGTTCTGCGCCTGCCGGGCATCGACGACGTGCATGGCGAGTTCGTGGCACTGCCGGCGCGACCAGAACCCGGCCGTGCGGTTCGACGGCTGCATGGTCCAAGCGGGCGTCGCCGGATCGGTCGACTCCAGGACCTCGGCCAGTTCGTCGAAACAGCGCCGGTACCAAGCAGACAGGTCCTCGTCGGGGCTCGGCGGGACAGCGGTGTGCCGGGGCGCTCGCTCGAGGTCGGTGATCTCGGGGTCGGTGATATTGGCACGCGCCCACTGATGCACCTCGCCGACATGGACGACGAGGTCGCGAAGGGTCCAGCCCGGGCAAGCCGGCACGATCGCGTCCAGCGGTCCCGCCTGTATCGCCGCGACCATCGAGTCGGCCGCCTGCTGCAGCCGCACCTGATAGTCGGCCGCCGTCAGCAGCCCGTTGGGGTAATCGGTCATGATCACCATCATGCCGATGCGGGTCCCGCCGGGCACAGCGGGCTTGTGCCGTCAGCGAATTCGGCTGCCGCTGCTGGAGTTGCCGCTGTCGGGCCGAGTCGCGCGGCGTTACGCTGGCCGGGTATGGCTCACCGCGTCGAGGTCGGCTCGCCGCGCTGTTCGAAAGGGCGGGAATGACGCTGCGCGAGAAGCACGATCTTTCGGTGACCGTCGACGCTTCGCTGGTCTACGGCGTCCCGCACGAGACGCCGGACGGGTCCACGGTGATCACGGTGGCCCGGCCGGGCCTGTTCCGGCCCGGGCTGCGTCCCGTCGGCGTATTCGTGGTGCACGCGGGCGAGGTGACCTGGAGGCCCGCCGTCGACGAGGGCCGGATCGCCCTCATCGCGGTGCTGACGGGCCTGGTGTCGGCCACCCTCGCCACGCTCGCTGTGCTGCGCCGCCCGCCGTGGCCCGAGCTGTCGTTCCACCGGACCGAGACCCGGTAGCGCGCGGCCCGGCTCAGAAGTATCGCCGCTCGCGCGCCTCGATGGCGTCCTTGGCCTGCTTCAGCCCCAGTTCGGGATGAAGGTCCCGGTAGACCTTGATGGCCTGGATCTTCTTCCCCTGCGCCAGCAATTCATCGATCTCCGCATTCCGGATTCCTTCGCCCGGCGCGACGGTCGAGGAGATGTGCTGCGGCGCGTCGGGGTCGGTGATCTGCAAGTGACGCATGATCAGATCGAGTTTGCGCTCGAGGCGCTCGAGACGGCGATTGTCGAACATTCCCGCACTGTAGCGGGTTGCGGCTCACGCGGTCTTCAATGTGCCGCCGTCGATGACGTAGTCGGCGCCGACGATATTGGCGGCCCGGGGCGACACCAGGAACGCGATCAGCGCCGCGACCTCCTCGGGCTCGGAGATCCGGCCGGAGGCGATGCCGAACTGCTCGCCGATGCTCGCCAGCAACTGCTCGTGCGAAATACCCTGCGACTCGGCGAGTTTGGCGCCGAAACCGCTCGGATCCCGCCACAGCGGGGTGCCCACCACGCCGGGGGACACGGTGTTGACCCGTACGCCGCGCGGCCCGAACTCCTCGCTGAGCCGCTTGCCGAGATTGGAGAGCGCGGCCTTCGCCTCGCTGTAGCCGACCGGACCGGCCGCCGGGAGTTGGGCGTTGATCGAGGACACGTTGACGATCGCGCCTCGGCGCTCCAGCAGGCTCGGCAGCGCCGCCCGGGTGGCCCAGACCGCGCTGAACAGGTTGAGGTCGAACAGAATTCGCCACTGCTCGTCGGAGACGTCGAGAAATCCGCCGAGCCCCAAGCGATCCGCGTCACCGCCGCCGACATTGTTGACCAGAATGTCGATGCCGCCCAGCTCGGTCAGGGCGGCGTCGATCAACGCGGCCGCGCCGTCGGCCGTCCCGAGATCCGCCGAAACGGCTGCGACACTGGCCTTTTCGAGTTCCGGTGTAATGGTGCGCGCGGCGCCCACCACGCGCGCGCCCTCCGCGGTCAGCGCTTCGGCGACGGCCAGTCCGATGCCGCGGCCGGCGCCGGTGACGACGGCGGTCTTGCCGGTCAGGTCGAGTTCCATGAGATGGTCCTTTCTTGAACTACGGGTCAAAAACTAGGGCAGGAAGAAGGGCCGCGTTGCGCGGCGGGGGTGTCAGATCGTGGTCAGTGCGGTCTCGATGATTCGGTGCAGGGTGCGAATGTCGTTGGTCTTGGCCAGTACTCGCAGGCCGACGATGGTGTTCATGAGGAATTCCGCGGCCGCCCGGGGGTCGGTGTCGCGCGGCACATCGCCGTCGTGGCGGCCCTGGTCGATGCGGGCGGCCAAGGCGGCCGTGGTGTGTTCCTGCATCGCCCGGACGGCCGCGGTGATCTCCGGGTCCTGGGCGGCGAACTCGGTGGCCGTGTTCACCGCCAGGCAGCCGCGCCGGACGGGCTGGGACGTGTCGGTGTCGACGAGGAAGCGCAGGAACGCGCGCAGGCATTCGCGGGTGCCGCCGGGTCGGGACATGAACTCGGCCGCCAGCTCGGAGCCCATCCGGTCGTAGCGCTCGAGGACGCGGGCGAACAGTTCCCGTTTGCTGCCGAAAGTGTTGTACAGGCTGCCTTTTCCGATGCCCGTGCACTCGGCGAGCTGCGCCGGGGAGGTATTGGCGTAGCCGTGGGTCCAGAACGTCTCCATCGCCAGATCGATCACCGTCTCCGGTTCGAAATTGCGCGGTCTGGCCATGCGACCGACCCTACGAGTTTTTGTCCTCGGGGTCAACTATTGACGCGAAGCACGCGCACAGCACCACCAGTACGAGCGGGAAGATCAGGGCGGTGGTCAGCGAGGTGGGCTCGGACAGCCAGCCGATGACCGACGGCCCCGCGAGGAAGCCGAGATATCCGAGGCTGAACACCCGCGACATGTCGGTCGCGGCCGTCGTTGTACCCAGATTGCCTGCGGCGCTGAAGATCTGGGGTACGCCGCCGGCGAGCCCGATACCCAGCAGCGCCCAGCCGCACAAGGTCAGCGGCACCCACATCGAGGCGATGATCAACACCAGTCCGGCGGCGGCCAGCAGCGCCCCCCAGCGGACCACCGCGACCGGCCCGTAGCGCCCGCTGACCCGATCCGCGCCGAACCGTCCGACGGTCATCGTCGTGGAGAACGCGCCGAACGCCAGCGCCGCGGTCGCCTCGTCCGCCCCGAGATGCTCGCGCAATTGCAACGCACTCCAGTCGTTGGCCACCCCCTCGGTCATCAGCAGCGCGAAAGCGACGGCGGCGAGCGCGAACACCTTGCGGGACGCGCGGAATCGGCGTGGCGCGGAGGAGTCGTCCGACGGACTCACCGGCAGCGCGCTCCCGCGTGGGATATCGGCCGGTGCGCTCGCGGGTGGGGGTCCGGTGTGGGGGAGCAGTCTTTTCGTGCACCCTGCTGTCAGGGCGAGCCCGATCGCCCCCGCGAGGGTCAGCGTCGCGCGTGGATCCCAGTCGCGGTGCAGGGCCGCGGCGCCGACCAGCGAACCGGCCAGGCCGCCGCAGGAGAACAGCGCGTGGAAGGCCGACATGATCGGCCGCGGGTATTCGCGTTCGACCTGGACGGCTTGGGTATTCATCGACACGTCCAGCGCGCCGTTGCCGAAGCCGAAGGCCGCCAGCGCCACGGCCAGCGACCACGGGTTCGTCGCCAGCCCCGGGCCGAGCACCGCCACCGACAGCCAGCACGCCGCCGCGGCCACCAGCACACGACTGCCGAAGCGGTCGGCCAGCGGGCCGGCGGCCTGCATACCGGCGATGCCGCTGCCCGCCATGAGCAGGATCAGCATGCCCAGCGTCGCGTTCGACACGTGGGCGCGCTCGGTGATCGCCGGGATGTGCACCACCCACATGGCGGCCAGAAACCCGTTGAGCCCGAACACCACGAAGACCGCGGCGCGGGCCATCCGGACCGGGGGAGCGAGCGTCGAAGCAGCCATTGATTCGACGGTACCGGCACGGCCGCACCCGCGGCCTTGCCCGGCAGCTCCCCGTTGCCCTGCCGCCCACGGCCTCGTCGACGCCGGCGGGCAGGTGCCGAATAGTGTCCCGGTTCAACCGGTTTCGCCTCAATTCTAGGGCGGGGCACCGACAAGTTCCGGCCCGCAAAATCAGGGTCGCGGGCGGACGGACGCACCGGGGTTGAGAAGCCCCTGGTCATCTGCCAAGGTTTGAGGGTGGATCCGCTGGAAAGCCTGCTCGAGGGCCCGCGGGCGCGTGGCGCGTTCGTCATGCGGTCGCTGCTCGACCCGCCCTGGTCGCTCCGTGTCCGGGACGAGTCGCCGCTGACGGTGGTGGCGCTGGTCCGGGGCAGTGGCTGGGTGCTCCCGGATCCACACAGCGGCGCGGGCAGCGCGGAATCGGCGCAACTGGGTCGCGTTGGCTTCCCCGGCGCCGGCACGACCGCGCCCCGGCAGCTGCGCGAGGGCGACGTGGCGATCATTCGCGGCCCCGACCATTACACCGTCGCCGACGATCCGGCCACGGCGCCGCAGGTGTACATCAACCCCGGCCAGATCACCACGACGCCCGAGGGTGAGGTGCTGTGCGAGGTGTGGAATCTCGGGGTGCGCGGCTGGGGCCCGAATCCGGACGCCGCGACCATGCTCGTCACCGGCACCTACGAGCAGGAGAGCGCCGCCAGCCGCCGCCTGCTGCGCGCCCTGCCACCGCTGATCGTGCTGCCCCGGGCCGAACTCGACAGTCCGGTACTGGATCTGCTGGTCGAGGAGAGCGCCAAGGATCGACCGGCGCAGGGCGCCATGCTGGATCGCCTGCTGGATCTGCTGCTCATCGCCACCCTGCGCGCCTGGTTCTCCCGTAACGACGCGCCGGCCTGGTACCACGCCTACGCGGATCCGCTGGTGGGCAAGGCCCTGCGCCTGCTGCAGAACAATCCGGCGCACCCCTGGACGGTCGCCGCGCTGGCCACCGAGGTCGGCGTGTCCCGGGCGGCGCTCGCGCGGCGTTTCACCGATCTGGTCGGAGAGCCGCCGATGGCCTTCCTCACCGACTGGCGTCTGGCCCTGGCCGCGGATCTGCTGCAGGATTCCGACGCCACGGTCGAGTCCATCGCCCGGCGCGTCGGCTACGGCAGCGCCTTCGCGCTGAGCACGGCGTTCAAGCGGCATTACGGCCGCAGCCCGCGCGAGCACCGGCAGAGCGGGATGTCGGCCGAGCGCGGGACCGACCCCCTCGCGCGGGCATCCTCCGCCGGGCACTGACCGGTTCGGGCGGCGGCCTGGCTATTGTCGGCCGGGTGACGACGCAGCAGGACTACCCGGTGCTCTGGCCGATGCCGACCCGCTGGGCGGACAACGACCACTACGGGCACGTCAACAACGTGACGTACTACTCGTACTTCGACACCGCGGTCAACGCCTGGCTGATCCACGCCACCGGCACCGATATCCGCGACCTGCCCGCCATCGGCGTGGTCGCGGAGACCTCCTGCCGGTTCCACGGCTCACTCAGCTTTCCCGACCGGCTGCGGGTGGGCCTGCGGATCACCCGGCTCGGCCGCACCAGCATCACCTACGGCCTGGCCATCTTCCGCGAAGACGGCGACGCGCTGGAATTGGCGGCCACGGGCACGTTCGTGCACGTCTACGTCGACGAGCAGACCCGCAAACCGGTCGAGATCCCGGCCGTGATCCGCAGTGCCGCAACACAACTCGTCACCGACTGATCACACCCGGCCCAGCAGCGTGAGCGGATCCTCCAGCAGTGAGGTCACCGTCGAGAGGAACCGCGCGCCCAGTTCGCCGTCGATCATGCGATGGTCGAAGCTCAGGCCCAGCGTGGTGACCCAGCGGACGGCCAGCTCGTCGCGATAGACCCAGGGCTGCTTGCGGATCGAGCCCAGGCACAGGATCGCGGCCTCGCCCGGATTCACCAGCGGCACACCGGTATCGACGCCGAACACGCCGACATTGGTGATGGTGAACGTGCCCCCGCGCAGATCGGCGGGCCGGGCGCTGCCCGTCCGGGCGACGTCGGCCAGCCAGCCGATCTCCCGGCACAGCTCACGCATGCTCAGCGTCTGCGCCTCCTTGACGTTCGGCACCAGCAGGCCGCGGTCGGTGGCCACCGCGATGCCCAGGTTGACGTAGTGCTTGGTGACGATCTCCTTGCGCTCGTCGTCCCACCACGAGTTGATCTCGGGAAATTCGGCCATCGCGGCCAGGGTCGCCTTCGCCACCAGGGCCAGCGGCGTCAGGGTGAGTCCGCTGAAGGATTCGGTGCTGCGCAGGTGGTCCAGTAGTTCCATCGACGCGGTGAAATCCGTGGTGGCGAACGCGCTGGCCTGCGGGATGGTGCGGGCGCTGGTCACCATGGCCGTGGCGGTGCGCTTGCGGACCCCGCTGACCGGGGTGCGGGTCTCCCGCGCGGACGGAGTGGGGCGGATGATGCCGCCGTCCGGGCGCATCGTCGGCACCGGCGGTTTGCTGGGACGCGGTGCGTCGTCGGATTCCGTGCCGGGTTCGGGCTGGATCCGGGCGGGCGGCTGCGACACCGGCACCGCGTGCCGCACATCGTCGACGGTCACCGCGCCGCCGGGACCCGAACCGGCGACGAAGGAGATATTGATGCCGAGTTCGCGGGCCAGCTTCCGGGCGGCGGGCGTGGCCGGGGGACGGCCGGGAATCTCCGGGTAGGTGAGCGCGGGATCGGCATGCACCACAGGGGTTTTCGCGGCCGGGCGGGCACGGCGCGAGACGGTCTCGCCCTCGGGGCCGTAGCCGACCAGCACCGATTGCCGCTCGGCGGGCGGGGTCTGCGGCGCGGCGGCCTGGTACTCGGTGGCGACCCGGATCAGCGGCGCGCCGACCGGCACGGTGTCGCCGGGCTGTGCCAGCAGCTCGAGCACCTCGCCGGCGAACGGGCTGGGCAGCGCCACCTGCGCCTTGGCCGTCTCGACCTCGGCGATGGTCTGGTTCAGTTCCACCCGATCGCCGACGGCCACCGCCCACGACACCAGTTCGGCGTCGGTCAGACCCTCACCGAGATCGGGTAGCCGGAACTCGAGCACGTGGTTCTGGTCTGCTGCAACCGAGTCGTCCAACGGGCACCTTCTGTCTGAGCGGTCTGGTCAGGCGGCGAGCGTGCGGTCGACCGCGGCGAGAATGCGGTCGGGGTCGGGCAGGTGGTGCCGTTCGAGCTTAGCGGGGGGATACGGGATGTCGAAGCCTCCGACGCGCAGTACCGGCGCCTCCAAGTAGTAGAAACACCGTTCGGTGACGCGGGCGGCGATCTCGGCGCCCAGACCGGCGAAGACGGGCGCCTCGTGAGTGATGATCAACCGTCCGGTCCGATTGACCGATTCGGCGATGGTGTCGACATCGATCGGCGACAGGCTGCGCAGGTCGATCACCTCCAGCGAACGGCCCTCGCTCGCCGCGATTTCCGCTGCCGTCAGTGCGGTACGGACCATGCCGCCGTAGGCCACCACGGTGGCGTCGTCACCCGCGCGGCGGATCCGCGCCCGGTCGAGCGGGAACGGGTCGTCGTCCAGGGCGGTGAAATCGACGTCGGCCTTGTCCCAGTAGCGGCGCTTGGGTTCGAAGAAGATGACCGGGTCGTCCAGCGAAATCGCCTGGCGGAGCATGAGATAGGCGTCGGCGGGATCGCTGGGCATGACGACGCGCAATCCGGCGGTGTGCGCGAAATAGGCCTCCGGGGATTCGGAGTGGTGCTCCACCGAGCCGATGCCGCCGCCGCACGGAATGCGGATCGTGAGGGGCGCGAACACCTTTCCCTGCGTGCGATAGTGGATCTTGGCGACCTGGGAGACGATCTGATCGAACGCCGGATACACGAAGCCGTCGAACTGGATCTCGCAGACCGGCCGGTAGCCGCGCAGCGCCATGCCGAAAGCCGTTCCGATGATGCCGGATTCGGCCAGCGGCGTATCGATGACACGGTTGTTGCCGAAGTCCTTCTGCAGCGCGTCGGTCACCCGGAAGACTCCGCCGAGCCGCCCGATGTCCTCGCCCATCAGCACGACCTTGGCGTCGTCCTCCAAAGCGCGGCGCAGTCCGGTGTTCAGGGCGCCCGCGAAGGTGGTGATCATGGCCGGACTCCTTCCGAGATGTGGTCGCCTGCCAGGTATTCCGCGTACTCCCGGCGTTCCTCCTCGATGAGGGGATGCGCGGTGCGGTAGACGTGCTCGAACAGTTGCGCCGGGTCGGGGTCGGGCATCTCGATCGTCGCCGCCCGCAGCCGGGCGCCGACCTCGTCCGAGCGAGCGCCGACGCGTTTCTCGAAGGCACTGTCCCACAGGCCTTCTCGTTCGAGGAGGCGGCGTATCCGGTCGATCGGGTCGCGGCGCTGCCACAGCTCGGTCTCGGCAGCCGAGCGGTAGCGGGAGGGATCGTCGGCGGTGGTGTGCGGGCCCATCCGGTAGGTGATGGCCTCGATGAACGACGGCCCGCCGCCGGTCCGGGCGCGGGCCACCGCCTGGCGGGTCAGCGCGAGCACCGCCAGCACGTCGTTGCCGTCGACCTGCACACCCGGGATGCCGTAGCCGTACGCGCGCCGCGCGATCGGGGTCGCGCTCTGCACGCGCACGGGTTCGCTGATAGCCCACTGGTTGTTCGTGCAGAAGAACACCACCGGCGCGCTCCACGAGGCGGCGAAGCCGAGCGCCTCGGCCACGTCGCCCTGGCTGGTCGCGCCGTCGCCGAAGTAGGTGAGCACCGCGATCTCGGCGCCGTCGAGGTGCGCGGCGTAGGCGTAACCGGTGGCGTGCAGGCCCTGCGCCCCGACCACGATGGCCGGATTGGTCATGTTGATCTCGGCCGGATCCCAGCAGTGGTGTGCCACGCCGCGCCACAACCGGGTGATCTCGCCCGGGTCGACCCCGCGGCAGTAGGCGACCGCGGCCTCGCGATAACTGCAGAACACGTAGTCGTCGGGGTGCAGGGCGTGGGCGGAACCGATCTGTGCCGCCTCCTGCCCGAGCAGCGGGGGCCACAGGCCCAGCTGACCCTGGCGCTGCAACGCGGTCGCCTCCACATTGATGCGCCGGGCGACCACCATGTCCTCGTACAGTTGCCGCAGCCGTTCGGGTCCGACATCGGATACCAGGGCGGCGTGCTCGCGATCGAGCACGCGGCGGCCGTCGGGCTGGACCAATTGCACCGGGTAGGTGAGCGGGTCGGCCATAACCATCCCCTCCTGTCCGTCGCCCCGCCGGGGTCTCCGCACTCGGCGACGTGAGAGTGTGCTGTATCACACAGCATCCACGGTTGAGCTTGTTGCGCAAGTGACGACACGCGAACTGTGCAAAGTGCTCGTCACTGTTCCGGCGTTCGCGGGCATACTGCCTGCCTTGATCAGATTGGCCGACGCAGTGATGGCTGTCATACTGCGTGCATGTCGAGTGGAGAGCCTGCCGGGGCCGTGGTCGATGCGACCGATGCGCGGCTATTGCTGGAACTGGTCGCCAACCCCCGCGCCACCGGAGTCGAACTGGCTACCCGGCTCGGGCTGTCGCGCAATACCGTGCAGGCTCGGCTCGCCCGCTGGGAGGCGGGCGGCGTGCTGGCCAGTTTCGAGCGCCGGGTCGATCCGCGCGCGCTGGGTTATCCGCTGGCCGCCTTCGTGGCGGTGGTGGTCGACCAGCACACCCTGGATTCGGTGGTCGACGAGCTGGCCGAGGTGCCGGAGGTGACGGAGGTGTGCGGCATGACCGGGCCGACCGATCTCACGGTCCGGGTGGTCGCGCGCGATGCCGACGATCTCTACCGCATCGCCGGGCGGATCCTGAAGATCCCCGGTGTCGAACGGACCAATATGGCGTTGGTCATGCGGCAGCTGGTCGGTCCGCGTTCGGCGCCGCTGCTGCGGCGGATGTCGAATCCGACCGGCGTCGCACCCCGGCCCGCCACCGCGGCCGAGGACGGTTCCGGCGGCGGGAACGCCCGCCCGCGCTGAATTGTCGGTAATTCAGGCCAGTTTCGCGGGATTGGCTCGTGACTGGACTGCTCGGAGTTGGCGACGATGGCGCGGTGACTGCGACCGCTGCCTCCGCGCCGACCACCGCCACTCCGCCCGACGCCGGGCCGCTGCACGCGGTGGGCGCCGGGGTGGTGGCGGCGCTGGTCGGGTTCACCAGTTCGTTCGCGGTGGTGCTGGCCGGGCTGACGGCGATGGGCGCCACGCCCGCGCAGGCCGCGTCGGGACTGCTGGCGGTGTGTGTCACGCAGGCCGTCGGGATCCTGCTGCTGAGCCGCCGCTATCGGATGCCGATCACGCTGGCCTGGTCGACGCCCGGCGCCGCCCTGCTGGCGAGCACGGGCGCGGTCGCGGGCGGCTGGCCCGCGGCGGTCGGGGCGTTCGTGGTGACCGGAGCGCTCGTGGTGCTCACCGGGTGGTGGGATCGGCTGGGACGGCTGATCGCGGCGATCCCGGTCGAGATCGCGCAGGCCATGCTGGCCGGGGTGCTGGTGCCGCTGTGCCTGGCGCCGGTGGGGGCGCTGCGCACCAGCCCGGCCGTGGTGATCCCGGTGCTGGTGGTGTGGCTGGCGCTGCAGCGCTTCGCCGCGCGCTGGGCGGTGCCCGCGGCCTTCGTGACCGCCGCGATCGGTGCGGGCGTCGACATCGCCCTCACCCATCGCCGGATCGATATCGGCGCGATGGTGCCCCACGTGGAATTCACTGTGCCGCACTGGAGTTGGCAGGCGGTGATCGGGGTCGCGGTCCCGCTGTACATCGTCACCATGGCCGGGCAGAACATTCCCGGGACGGCCCTGACGAGCTCGTTCGGCTACCGGGTGCCGTGGCGGGCGGCGATGGGGACGACCGGGCTCGGCACGGTCGCGGGTGCGTTCGCGGGCGGGCACGCGATCAATCTCGCCGCGATCAGCGCCGCGCTGGCGGCCGCGCCCGCCGCGCACCCGGATCCGCGGCGGCGCTGGATCGCCGCGTTCAGCGTGGGGTGCTGCTACCTGGTGCTGGCGCCGGCCTCCGCCGCGCTGGTCGCGCTGGTGGCCGCCGCGCCGCGGGGTGTGCTGGAGACCGTCGCGGGGCTCGCGCTGATCGCCACCCTGGCCGCGGCGTTGCACGCGGCGCTGGGGGCGACCGAGCACCGGACCTCCGCCGCCGTCACCTTCCTGGTGTCGGCCTCGGGCGTCGCGTTGCTCGGGATCGGCGCTGCCTTCTGGGCGTTGGCTGCGGGACTGTTGGTGCGCTGGGTGCTGCGGCGGCCCGCGGGGTGACTGCGGCTCCCGGTGAATTCGACTCCCGGTGATGCGGATCCGGTCGCGCGGCGCGGTGCTGTCGTAGGGTGAGGGTGTTCGGTCCCGGGTACAGATCTGACAGAGGAGCTGGCTTGACCGCGGTATTGATTTCGGCCGAGGAACTTCGGAAAGTGCTGTCCGACAGTGAGTCCCGCGTACATCTGCTGGACGTGCGATGGGCGCTCGGCGACCCGGACGGACCGCAGCACTACCTGGACGGCCACATACCCGGTGCCGTGTTCGTCGATCTCGAGACCGAGCTGGCCGATCCTCCCTCCCCGGCCCGCGGGCGGCACCCGCTCCCCGAACTCGCCCATTTGCAGAGGTACGCGCGGAGCTGGGGGCTGCGGTCGGGTGAGCCGGTCGTCGTCTACGACGCGACCGGCGGCATGGCGGCCGCCCGGGCCTGGTGGCTGCTGCGCTGGGCCGGGGTGCCGGACGTGCGGATTCTCGACGGCGGGCTGCCCGCCTGGGAGCGCGCCGGGGGCGAACTCGCCACCGGCGGCGAGCCCGACCCCACGCCCGGCGACGTGGTGCTCACTCCGAACAACGTGCCCGTCACCGACGCCGACGGCGCGGCGAACTGGCCGGGCTCGCTACTCGACGCCCGCGCCGGGGAGCGCTACCGCGGCGAGACCGAGCCCGTCGACCCGCGCGCCGGCCACATCCCCGGGGCGATCAGCGCGCCCACCGCCGAAAACCTCAGAGCCGACGGCACATTCAAGTCCCCCGAGGAACTGCGAGCCCGCTTCGCGAACCTCGACTCGGACGCCGTAGCGGTCTACTGCGGCTCCGGTGTCACGGCGGCCCACGAGGTCGCCGCCTTGGCGGTGGCCGGAATCGACGCCACCCTGTACCCCGGCTCCTGGTCGCAATGGTCCAACGACCCCAAGCGCCCGGTCGCCACCGACTGAGATCCCGCCCGTGGTGTCTTCAGGGGCAGCCTCGGGTCACCCGGCGTAGGGCGTCTCGGTCGGCGGTGGTGATCGGGAGGTCGTATCGGGTTGCGGCGGTGAGGTATTTACCGGCGTAGAAGCAGCGGTAGGCGTGGGCGGGTGGGAGCCAGTCGGCGGGAGTGCGGTCGCCCTTGTCCTCGTTGGTGGGGCCGTCTACGGCGAGGAGATTGAAGTCGAGGTCGTTGGCGAACCGGAGGCGTTGGGGGAGGGGCCAATTCGCCGCGCCCATGTCCCAGGCGGCGGCCAGGGGATAGACGTGGTCGATCTGTACCGCCCGTGCGCGCGACTTGTCGAAATCGATGCGCTTGCCGGTGTACGGATCTTGCAGGACACCGGCGAGCACCACGCAGTCGCGGGTGCCCGGACGGTGCCGCACCGCGGTCAGTTGCCGGGTGAGCACGCTGTTGCGGGAATCGCAGCCGTCGTGCCCGCCGGGACCGTCGTGGTCGTCGGACCAGGCCGCGCCGAAGACGCACCCCTCCCCGGCGCGGCAGCCGCGCTGATATCCGCCGGGACGGGCGCGCTTGTCGACCACACGCACCGCCACGAGCAGACCCTCCAACTGCGTTCGGGTAGGACTGCCCGGGGCGGGCGGATCGCCGGGAAGAATCGAACAGCCCGCGACCAACGCCCCGACAGCCGCCACTACGACGGCTGCTGCCGCCGCCCACCCGCCGCGCCCTCCCCATCGCACGATGTCAGGTCTACACCCGGGCACCGACAGGAATCAGTTCCGGGCAAGCTGTTTCACTCGGAATGCCGAGTTACGGCTTCCACGGGAGGCAACCGGCGGCGCGCAGCCGGGTTGCCAGGCCGGAACCCACGACGGCGCTCGAACCGTTCCCGGCCGTGAGCGCGAGCAGCAGATCCAGGCCCAGGCCGGCGCCGAGGGAGCAGCCGAGCAGGTTGATATTGATCGAGATGATCTCGTCGGGTCCGCTGGGCGCGGGCTCGTCCGCGGTCGCGGGCTGGGTGGCCGCCGCGAGGGTGGCGGCGGTCAGGGCCGCGGCGACGATTCCGGCTGTGACAGGTCGCACGTATCCTCCTACTGCGCGCCGGGTGGCGCGATCCTCGTCCCGGTCGATGGGTTACGAGCCTCCGTCGTCCGGGCCGACGGAGCGCTGCTTATTCGTAGCCTGACAGCTGTCGGCGGAAACACCGTTCTGCTCACAGTGCGGCGGGACGGCCGCGAGTCGTGTCGGTGGCGGCTGATTGGATGGATGGATGCTGCACGGGTTGTGGACTCCCGGAGCGGGGCTGGTGCTGTGGCGCCATCCCGAATCCGGCGCACCCGATGCGCAGTCCGCCCTGCCCGATCCGCTGGGCGCGGTGCTCACGAGCGCCCGGTTCCGACATCGCGCACAGGTGCTGGTCGCGGGCGCCGAGGGCCCGGAACTCACCGAGGTGCGCGCGCACGCGTTGACCCCGTCGGCCGCCGCCGAGGTGCTGCTCCAACGGCTGCCTGACCATCTGGTCGCCGCCGACCTGCGGTTCCTCGCGCACGTCGCGCACGGCATCGATCGATGGGTGCGGGCCGGGCGGGTGGTGCCCGAACTCCGTCGCGACGACGGCGCGTGGTGGGTCCGCTGGCGGCTGGTCGGCGGGCAGCGGCAGCGCGCCTGGCTGGCCGAACTGGCCGCCGCGATGCCGCCCGCGCTGCGGGTCGGCGCCCGCCCCTCCGCCGTGCTCGAGAACATGGTGAGCGAGCTGGCGGATCCGGTCGCCCGCGCGCATCTGGTCGCGGCGCGGCACACCCACCCGCTGGTGGCGGCCCTGACCGAGGACGTGCCGCTGGAAACCGGGTCGCACCGAGTGTCCGCGGCGCTGGAGGAGTGGCGCACCAGCCTCACCCTCGGCGAGCCGGAACTGGTGCTGCGCCTGCTGGAGCCCGAGGAGGAGCCGGAGACGGGCGCGGCCGACACCGACGCGCTCTGGCGGCTCGAGGTGTGTCTGCGCGCGGAAGGCGAAGCCCCGCAACCGGTTCCGATCCAGGGCGATCCGGGCCAGTTGAAGCTCACGACGGAGAAGGTGGCCGCGGCGGTCCAGGCGTACCCGATGCTGCGCGAACTGCCGCGCGATCCGGGCGGGCTGGACTTCCTGCTCCCGACCGCGGTGGTCCAGGACCTGGTGGCGCACGGCGCGCACGCGCTGCACGCGGCCGGTGTGCGGTTGCTGCTGCCGCGTGCCTGGCGGATCGTCGCCCCCAGCATGCGCCTGGCCGTGCAGAGCCCGGCCGCCACCGAGACCGCGGTCGGCCTGAGCGGGCTGGTCTCCTACCGCTGGGAACTCGCGCTCGGAGACATCGTGCTGACCCCGGCCGAGATGGCCCGGCTGGTCCGGTCCAAGTCGGATCTGGTGCGGCTGCGCGGGCAGTGGGTCCAGGCCGACCACCGGGCGCTGGCCGCCGCCGCGGCCTACCTGGACGGCCGCACCTCCGACACGACGGGCACGCTCACCGACCTGCTCGCCCAGATCGCCACGACCGAGGTGAAGGACGTGCCGATCGAGCAGGTGCGCGCCACCGGCTGGGCGGCCGGACTGCTCGAGTCGACCCGCACGGCCGAGCCGGTCGACCCACCCGCGGGCCTGAAGGCGGAGCTGCGGCCGTATCAGCTGCGCGGCCTGTCCTGGCTGGCCACGATGAACCGGTACGGCTGCGGCGGCATCCTGGCCGACGATATGGGCCTGGGCAAGACGGTGCAGGTGCTCGCCCTGCTGCTGCACGAAAGGGAAACCGCCGCAAGAGCTTCCGTGCCGGGCCCGACCTTGCTGGTGTGCCCGATGTCGGTGGTCGGCAACTGGCAGCGCGAGGCCGAGCGCTTCGCGCCCGAACTGCGCGTGCTGGTGCATCACGGCGCCGGTCGCCGATCCGGTGCGAAATTCGATGCGGCCGTGACGGATTCGGACCTGGTGATCACCACCTACGCGCTGCTGGCCCGCGATGTCGAAGAGCTGAAACGGCAGCCGTGGGCGCGGGTGGTGCTGGACGAGGCGCAGCACATCAAGAACGCCAATACCCGCCAGTCTCGTGCGGCGCGGCACATCCCGGCGCGACAACGCCTGGCGCTCACCGGAACCCCGGTGGAGAACCGGCTGGAGGAACTGCGCTCGATCCTCGATTTCGCGGCGCCGAATCTGCTGGGCAAGGCCTCGCAGTTCCACGCCCGCTTCGCCGTGCCGATCGAACGCGAGCACGACGAGAACGCGATCACCCGGCTGCGCACGGTCATCGCGCCGTTCGTGCTGCGCCGGGTCAAGACCGATCCCGCGGTGATCTCCGACCTGCCCGACAAGATCGAGATGACGGTGCGCGCCAACCTCACCGTGGAGCAGGCCGCGCTGTATCAGGCCGTCGTCGACGACATGATGGCGAAACTGAAGCAGTCCAAGGACATTCAGCGCAAGGGCGTGGTGCTCGCCGCGCTGACCCGGCTCAAGCAGGTGTGCAACCATCCCGCGCATTTCCTCGGCGACGGCTCCGCGGTGCTGCGGCGCGGGCAGCACCGCTCGGGCAAGCTGGCGCTGGTGGAGGACGTCCTGGAGGCGGTACTCGCCGACGGTGAGAAGGCGTTGCTGTTCACCCAGTTCCGCGAGTTCGGCGAGTTGGTCGAGCCGTACCTGACCGAGCGGTTCGGCACTCCGATCCCGTTCCTGCACGGCGGGGCGTCCAAGAAGCGGCGCGACGGCATGGTCGATAATTTCCAGAGCGCCGACGGCCCGCCGCTGATGTTGCTGTCGCTCAAGGCCGGTGGCACCGGACTGAATCTCACCGCCGCCAATCACGTGGTGCACCTGGACCGCTGGTGGAATCCGGCGGTGGAGAACCAGGCCACCGACCGCGCCTTCCGGATCGGCCAGCGCCGCGACGTCCAGGTGCGCAAGCTGGTCTGCGTCGACACCATCGAGGAGCGCATCGACGACATGATCAGCGGCAAACAGGAATTGGCCGATCTGACCGTCGGCACCGGCGAGAGCTGGATCACCGAATTCAGCAACGACGAGATCCAGCGACTGTTTACCCTCGGGTCCGAGGCGGTGGGCGAATGAGCGAGGCGGCGGCATGAGCCCGTTCACCGATTACAGCCAGTACGGCAAGCGCCGCCCGGTGCGCGGCGGTGTCGAACCCCGCAGTCGGCGCGGGTCGTTCGCCCGCACCTGGTGGGGCCGGTCGTTCATCGAGGCGGTCGAGCAGGTCGCCGACGCGGGACGGCTGACGCGCGGGCGCACCTACGCCCGCTCCGGGCAGGTGGTGACCTACCACGTCGAGCCGGGCGCGGTGACGGCCGAGGTGCAGGGCAGCCAGCCGCGCCCGTTCACCTCGGTGCTGACCCTGCGGCAACTGCGCGACGAGCGGCTGGACGAACTGATCGACCTGGTCCGCGATACTCCCGGCATGCTCGTCCAGCTGGCCTCGGGCGCCCTGCCGCAGGAACTCGGACCACTACTGCTGCCGACCACGGCCGCCGAACTCGACTTCGGCTGCAGCTGCCCCGATTCCGGCTGGCCGTGCAAGCACGTGGCCGCGGTCTGCTACATCGTCGCCGAACGCCTCGACGCCGAGCCGTCGATCATGCTCACGCTGCGCGGCCTCGAACTGGACACGCTGATCAGCGGCGTCCAGAACGACGCGGGCACAACGGTCTCCGACGACCTGTACGGGGAGAACATCGCGCTGCCCGGCCTCCCGCGGCCGGACTTCCGCCCCGCCCTCGACGACCTGGACCCGGTCCCGCTGCGCCGCGCGCTGCGGATGACCGCCGAGGACGAGCACATCGCCGAGACCGGTCTGCGGGAACTGCGCGACCGCTACCGGGCACTGGGCAGGGGATAAGAACTGATGACCACAGCCGACATCCCGCGCGACGATCTCGATACGGAGGTGCCGGTGCGCCGCCCGGTGCGCCGGGTCGTCTCATTGGTGCCGTCGCTCACCGAGGCCATCGCGGCGACCTGCCCGGAGCGGCTGATCGCGGCCACGGAATGGTGCACGCACCCCGGCGATCTCGCGGTCGAGCGGGTACGCGGGACGAAGAACCCGAATGTCCGGCGCATCGCCGAGCTGGACCCGGACCTGGTGGTCTGCAACCAGGAGGAGAACCGGCGCCTCGATGTCGACCGCCTGCGCGCGGCGGGAATTCCGGTGTGGGTCACCAGGATCGAGACGGTACCGGCGGCGTTCACCGCCATGACGAGGCTGTTCGAACTGGCCTTCGGTATCCGTTCGCCCGCCTGGCTGCGTGCGGCGGAAGAGGTCTGGGCCGCGCCCGCGCCGGAACCGTTGCGCGACACGGTGATCCCGGTGTGGCGTGATCCGTGGATGGTGGTCGGGCGCGACACCTTCACCGGTGATCTGGCCCGCCGTCTCGGCTTGCGGCTCGTGCACGCCGACCGGGACGAGCGCTATCCCACGGTGTCCGCGCCGGAGCTGACCCCCGGCGTCGAACTGGCCGTGCTGCCGGACGAGCCCTACGTGTTCACCGAAACCGATGGGCCCGAGGCGTTTCCGGGTATTCCGGTGGCCCTGGTGTCCGGCCGCAGCCTCACCTGGTACGGCCCGTCACTGGTCACCGCGCGGGCCGAACTCACCGCTCAGCTGGCCCGGGCGTCCGTGGCCCCCGACTCGAACCGATAGTCGCCGAGGTCGAAATGCGCTGCCCGCCAAGCGGCTTCGACGGTGCTCATCGGGCGCAGCGGCACATCGCCGTTCTTGTCGAAGTAATAGCTGTTGGCCAGCGTGCAGCTGTCCTGCCAGAACACCTGTCCGGCACGGCGATCCAGCATCTCGCGGAAGTACCGCTCGTTGGCCGCGCGGGTCACCTCCACCCGAGTGACCCGCTTGCGGCGGGCGTGCCGCAGTAGCCGCAGGATGTGGTGGGTCTGCATCTCGATGAGTGTGAAGTACGACGAACCGTTGTATCCGTAGGGCCCGATGATGGAGAAGAAATTCGGGAAGCCGGGCACGCTCACGCCCTCGTAGGCCTGCAGGCGGTTCTCGTCCCACCATTTCTCGAGGTCCAGCCCGTCAACGCCGCGCAGCGCGAAGGTCGGCATGTTCCCGGCCTCCATCACCTTGAAGCCGGTCGCCAGGATCAGTACGTCGGCCTCGTGGATGGCGCCGGTGCGGGTACGCACGCCGGTCGGGGTGATCTCGGCGATCGGGTCGGTCTCCAGCAGCACGTTGTCGCGGTTGAAGGTGGCGAGGTAGTCGTTGGAGAATCCGGGCCGCTTGCAGCCGAGCGCGTAGCGCGGGGTGAGCTTGTCCCGGATCGCCGGGTCGCGCACCTGTTTGCGCAGATGCGCCCGCCCGCTGCGTTCGCCGAGCTTCGCCAGCGGCAGGGTGGAGTAGTAGTGCGCCGACAGGGGAAAGGTCAGCTCGACGAACGCCTGGCTGGCCAGCCGCGCCAGCGTTGGCCCGCCCGGCAGGTGCCGCAGCGCCCACCGCACGGGCGGGGGCAGCGTCGCGTCCGGCCGCGGCAGGCACCAGATCGGCGTGCGCTGGAAGACCACCAGCCGCTCGACGTCCGGCGCGATCGAGGGGATGACCTGTATCGCGGAGGCCCCCGTGCCGATGATCGCGACTCGCTTGCCGCGCAGATCCGCGGAATGGTCCCAGCGGGAGGTGTGCATGGTGCGGCCCGCGAACGATTCCACACCGGGAATGTCGGGCAGTTTCGGCCGGGTGAGCACGCCGGTGGCCGCGATGACATAGCGCGCGGTGAGTTCGTCGCCGTCGGTGGTGCGCAATCGCCACAGGTCGCCGTTTGCGTCGAACTCGGCGTCGGAGATGGTGGTGCGGAAGCGGATTCGCTGCCGCAGCCCGTACTTGTCGGTGCAGTGCTCGGCGTAGGCCGCGAGTTCGCGGCCGGGCGCGTACACCCGTGACCACTCCGGACTCTGCTCGAACGAGAACTGGTAGCTGAACGACGGAATATCCACGGCGATACCGGGATACGTATTCCAATGCCAGGTGCCGCCCACTCCGTCGGCATCGTCCACGATCAGGAAATCCTCGAACCCGTCTTCGCGCAGCTTGATCGCCGCGCCGATCCCGGAGAACCCGGCCCCGACGATGATCACCTCGTAATCCGCGGACCGCGTCGTCTGCTCGCTCATGGACCTCCTGCCGCCACTGGCCGCCCGCCACCATTAGGCCACGAACGGCCCCCTGACGCCAGCGCCGCGCTCAGGCGCCGTCAGGCCAGCAGCTCGGCGTCGATCCCGTACACCCGCTGGGCATTGCCGCGGAAGATCTGGTCGAGTTCCGCCGCTCCGCCACCGTGGTCGGCGAGCACGTCGACCACCACCCGGGCGCTGTTGCCGACGCTGGTGATCGGCTTGTCCACCGGGAAATCGGAGCCCCAGATCAGGCGCTGCGCGCCGAAGACATCCAAGGCGTGGTGCAGCAACGGCGCGGCCCTTTCCAGCAGCTCCGGCGCCGGGGTCGGATTGCCGCGCGCCGGGACGGGGTGGCCGAGGATCGGCATGGCCATCCCGCTCACCTTGGCCACCACGTTCGGATGGGTGGCGAGCGTGGCGATATCGTCGCGCCACCGGACGAACAGCTCGCGCCGCGCCCCGGGATTCACGCCGGTGCGCTTGCCGACCGGGCCGAAGATCCCGGCGGGCGTGCCGAGATGGTCGAGCACGATGGTCACCTCGGGATAGCGCTGCGCCAGCGCGGTCACCTCCGGCAATTGATGCGAGTACACCCAGGCGTCGAATGACAGCCCGCGCTCGGCCAGCACCGCGAAACCGTCGAGGAATGCCTTGCTGGTCAGCGCGCCCGGCACCGGGCAGAACGAGCGCACGCTGGGATCGGGGTGATGCGCCACCATCGTCCGGATGCCGCGGAACAGCGACGACGCCGACTGATGCGCGTCGATCAGCGCGGCGAAGCCCTCGGCCGCGGGGTCGCCGCTGCCGACGATCGCGCCCAGAGCGGGCGTGTCGACGCCGAAGGGCAGGCTCGCCACCCAGCGCGTCTCGTCGGCCTTGGCCGCCGGCGCCTTACCCGCCCATTCGACCTCGACGTGCACGAGCGCCTCGACCGGCACGGCGCCCAGATCGGCTCGGTAGTCGGCGGGCAGGTAGGGCCGCACGTAGATGTCGGGATCTCCGACGAACTCGCGATCGCGCCGCGGGGCCAGCCGGGCCGCGACGTCGATCGACATCGGGGCGTAGCGGAACAGCTTGGCCAGCAGGCTGAAATCACGCGGCGTCGTCAGCGGGTCCCACTGATGGACGTGCGCGTCGACGACGCTGATACCCGCCAGGTCCATATCGCCCCTTCCGCCTCGTCAGCCGTGCGACCAGGCGATTGTCACACGCGGCGACCGGCGATCGCGGGAGATCGCCGCGTTTCACACATTGCGGCGATACTGCCCGCCCACGGTGAAGAAGGTGTCGGTGATCTGCTGCAGCGTGCACACCCGCGCCGCGTCCATCAGCACCTCGAAGACGTTGTCGTCGCCGCGGGCCGCCGCCTCCAGCCGGGCCAGCGCCGCGTGCGCCTCGTCGCGATGCCGGTCCTGGTAGTCGCGGGTGCGCCGCAGCTGCGACTGCTTCTCCTGCTCGGTGCCGCGCGCCAGCTCCAGCACCTGATGCTCCTCGCCGTGCGGGTTGCGGAAGGTGTTGACGCCGATGATCGGCAGGCTGCCGTCGTGCTTGCGGTGCTCGTACAGCATGGACTCGTCCTGGATGCGCCCGCGTTGGTAGCCGGTCTCCATGGCGCCCAGCACGCCGCCGCGCTCGCTGATCCGCTCGAACTCGGTCAGCACGGCCTCCTCGACCAGATCGGTGAGTTCATCGATGATGAAGCTGCCCTGCAGCGGGTTCTCGTTCATCGCCAGGCCCCACTCCTTGTTGATGATCAACTGGATGGCCAGGGCGCGGCGCACCGACTCCTCCGTCGGGGTGGTGACGGCCTCGTCGTAGGCGTTGGTGTGCAGGCTGTTGCAGTTGTCGTAGAGCGCGATCAGCGCCTGCAGCGTGGTGCGAATGTCGTTGAAGCTCATCTCCTGTGCGTGCAGCGACCGGCCGGAGGTCTGGACGTGATACTTCAGCTTCTGCGAGCGTTCGTTGGCGCCGTACTTGTCGCGCATGGCGACCGCCCAGATGCGCCGCGCGACCCGGCCGATCACCGAGTACTCCGGGTCCATGCCGTTGGAGAAGAAGAACGACAGGTTGGGCGCGAAGTCGTCGATGTGCATGCCGCGCGCCAGATACGCCTCCACGTAGGTGAAGCCGTTGGAGAGGGTGAAGGCCAGCTGGCTGATCGGGTTCGCCCCGGCCTCGGCGATGTGGTAGCCCGAGATCGACACCGAGTAGAAGTTGCGAACGCTGTTGCGCACGAACCACTCCTGGATATCGGACATCATGCGCAGGCTGAACTCGGTGGAGAAGATGCAGGTGTTCTGGCCCTGATCCTCCTTGAGAATGTCGGCCTGCACGGTGCCGCGCACGGTCGCCAGCGCCTTCGCGCGGATTTCCGCGGCTTCCTCGGAATTCGGTGCGCGCCCTTCGGTTTCGGTGAAGCTCTCCACCGCCCGATCGATCGCGGTATTGAGGAAGAAGGCGAGGATGGTCGGCGCCGGGCCGTTGATCGTCATCGACACCGAGGTGGTGGGCGCGGTCAGGTCGAAGCCGTCGTAGAGCGCCTTCATGTCATCGAGCGTGGCGATGGACACGCCGGAGGTGCCGACCTTGCCGTAGATGTCGGGCCGCTCGGCCGGGTCGTGGCCGTACAGGGTCACCGAATCGAAGGCGGTGGACAGGCGTTTCGCGTCCGAGTGCTCGGACAACACCTTGAACCGGCGGTTGGTGCGGAAGGGGTCGCCCTCGCCCGCGAACATGCGCGCCGGATCCTCGTTGTCCCGCTTGAACGCGAAAACTCCCGCGGTGAACGGGAATCGGCCGGGCAGGTGCTCCGAGCGCAGGAACCGCAGCAGCTCACCGTGATCGGTGAAGCGCGGGAGTGCGACGCGCGGAATCGAACTGCCGGACAACGAGGTTCGGCGCAGCGTGGTGCGCAGCTCGCGATCGCGGACCTTGACCACCTGCTCCTCGCCCCGGTACGACTCGGCCAGGGCGGGCCATTCCGCCAGCAGCGCGGCGTTTTCGGGTGCCAGTCCGGTGCGGGCCTGGTCGAGGAGTGCGGCGACGGCGTGCTGTGCCTCTGTCGTTTCGTGAGTGCCTTCCAGCTCGCCGAGCACCTGCTCCAATCGCTGAACCCGTTGTGCCGCAGCGACTTCCCGCACCGTGTCGGCGTGGTAGTCGCGCACGGTCTCGGCGATCTCCGCCAGGTACCGCACCCGCGACGGCGGGATGATCTGCGCGAACCTGGTGGAGGCCTTGGTGTTCACCCGCGGCAGCGCGCCCGGCTCGAGCGGCAGGCCCAGCTCGTGCAACCGACCGGCCAGGTGCTGGTACAGCGCGGTCACGCCGTCGTCGTTGAAAGTGGCGGCGCTGGTACCGAAGACGGGCATGTCGTCGGGGGTGGAGCCGAACGCCTCGCGGTTGCGGATCAGCTGACGCGACACGTCGCGCAGCGCGTCGGCGGCGCCGCGGCGCTCGAACTTGTTGATCGCCACCACGTCCGCGTAGTCGAGCATGTCGATCTTCTCCAGCTGCGAGGCCGCGCCGAACTCCGGCGTCATCACGTACATGGAGAGATCGACGTGGTCGGTGATCGCCGCGTCGCCCTGGCCGATGCCCGGTGTCTCCAGGATCACCAGGTCGTATCCGGCCGCCTTGCAGGCCAGGATCATCGCGTCGACATTGGTCGGCAGCTCGCGGCCGCCGCGGGTGGCCAGCGAGCGGAAGTAGACGTGGTCGCCGTCGAGGGCGTTCATCCGGATGCGGTCGCCGAGCAGCGCGCCGCCGCCGCGCCGCCGCGTCGGGTCCACGGCCAGGATCGCGACGCGCAGCTTGTCCTGCTGGTCCGAGCGCAGCCGCCGCACGAGTTCGTCGGTGAGCGAGGACTTTCCGGAGCCGCCCGTGCCCGTGATGCCGAGCACCGGGACGGTCTTGTTCTCCGCCGCCGTCGTGATCGCCGCCAGATCGGCGGCGGGCAGCGCGTCCTGCTGCAGGCAGGTGATGGTGCGCGCCAACGCTTTCCGCTCGCCGGACAGCACCGCGTCGACCGGTGCGGGCTCCAGCGACAGATCCACGTCGCAGTCGCGGACCAGTTCGTTGATCATGCCCGGCAGCCCCAGCCGCTGCCCGTCCTCGGGGGAGAAGATCCGCACCCCCGACTCGGCCAGCCGCTTGATCTCGTCGGCGACGATCACTCCGCCGCCGCCACCGAAGATCCGCACGTGCCCGGCGCCGGCCTCCCGCAGCGCCGTCGCCAGGTATTCGAAGTACTCGACGTGCCCGCCCTGATACGAGCTGACCGCCACGCCCTGGGCGTCCTCGGTGAGCACCGCGTCGACGACCTCGTGCACGGCCCGGTTGTGCCCGAGGTGGATGACCTCGGACCCCTGCGACTGCAGGATCCGCCGCATGATGTTGATCGCCGCGTCGTGCCCGTCGAACAGCGCCGCCGAGGTCACGAAGCGCACGGGGTGCACGGGCGCGTGCAGGGTGGTCTGGTCGGGCATGGAATCCTCCGCCGGGGAATGTGCTGTGGCGATCAGTACTGCTTTGGCGACCAATACTAGGACGTCAAAGTAATTATTCTACGGTGAGCGCGGCCACAATGCCAGGCGGGGTGCCCGGAAGTTTGCGGGCATATTTCGGTTCAGCCTGACCACAACCGGCGACTTCCGCGCGGACTCGAGTTCCGATGGACGGGCCACGGCATGACCGTGGGCATTCAGCTGCATCGATCGAAGGAAGAACGCATGGGACGGACCGGGTACCGGCTCGCCGCCGCGGCCGCCGCGGTCGGCGTCTCGATGATTGCGACACCGCCCGCGCAGGCGGATCCGGTGGCGCTGGACGGGTTGTTCGCGCTATCGCCCGGGGTATGCGCGAACGGCGCGGTCACCGGCAGCTTCTTCCGCATGATTCTGCCGACCGGCGACGCGGGCGGCCCGTACCTGCAGAACAGCGATTCGAGGTGCAGCGATCAGACGGTGACGCCGCTGTCGGCGGGTACGGACGGCGGCCTGATCGGCGGCGACTATCAGCCGCAGCCCGCGGCCGCCTTCGACGCCTCGGGCAACGCGCAATCGGGACGGGTGACCACGCCGGTCCGCTTCTACGGCGTCGATTTCGCCACGGCGACCAATCCGACCGACCCGCAGACCGGCACGGGTACCGCACTGCCGCAGATCTTCGCCGACGGCGGGCAGTTGTCCGGCGATCTCAGCAGCCTCGGCGTCACCTGGAACAACCAGGTGTTCAACCAGGGTGCGCCCAAACCCGGCGGCGGGCTCCCCGGAAAGACCAGCCCGGTCCGCGGAACCATCGACGAGGCAGGCAATTTCGTGCTCGAGTGGACCAGCCAGATCGTCGGCGGCCCATTCAACAACTTCACAGGACTGTGGCACCTGGCAGGCCAATATCGCGGGGGCGGTCTGCCGCACGGAGCAGCGGTAGCGGCCCCGGTCCCACCCGCCGCAGCCCCGCCCGCCGGAGCCCCACCTGCTGGAGCAGCGCCGAACGCCGTAGCGCCCGGGGGAGTGCCGCCCGCCGTCGGGTCTGCCGGAGCGCCGTCCGCCGCCGGGCCTGGGGGAGCGCCGTCCGCCGTGGCGCCCGGAGCGGCCCCGCCCGCCCTCGGGCCTGCGGGTGCCCCGCCTGCCGTCGGGCCTGGAGGTGTTCCGCCCGCTGCTGCGCCCGGAGGTGTCCCGCCCACCCTCGTGCCCGGGGGATCTCCGCCTGGGGGAGCGGGGTCCGGTGTGAATTCTTCTGTGCAGCAAGGGCAGTCCGTGTCGGATGCGGTGCTGGCGGGGCGGACGGTTGAGGTGCCGCCGCGCCGGGGGGAGCCGGTGTGGCTGATTCCGGTGCTGGTGGTGGTGGCCGTGGTCGCGACGGGTGTGTTCTTCAGCGCTGATCGGCTGGTCGGGCGCGGGCGGCCATGACATCCCCGTTGTCCTCCGATCTGCCCGCCTACGCGGACTACGTGTCCAGCGTCGAGGTGGCGGCGCCCGTGCGGCCGCGATGGCCGTTCGTGGCGCTCGCGGTCCTCGGTGTCGCGCTGATCGTCGTGCCCATCGTGACCGGCATGTTCCCGCGAACGGCCAAGGGCGAGGCCATGATCGACGGTTTCGCGCCCTACGTCACCGCCTCGGCCGTGGCGGACTTCCGGGCGGACCTGGTGGTGCTCGATGACGCCCGGTCGAATGTGCTCGAGTTGCGCGCACGGGGTCAAGAGCCACGGGGCTCCGAGCGGATCGATCGATTCGTACGTGACTATCCCGGCATCCGTACCGATCTCGGCGGCACGATCGGCACGATCGACAGCCACCGCGGAGACTACGATCGGCTGGCCGATCTGCCGCCGTTCGGGGTGCTGCCCTGGTTGCTCGTGCTGCCCGGCGTCATACTCACCGCCGCAGGCGTTTTCGGCTTCCGGCGTGCGGGTGACGGCCGCCCGGCGCCGGTCTGGCGGTCGCTGGCGGCGCTGGCGGGCGTGGCGCTGATCGCGGTCCCACTGGCGGGCGGGCTGTTCGGCGCCGCCGGCGCCGGGCAACCCGTGATCGACGGCTTCGGTCCCCTGCTCACCCACGCGGAGGTGCGCAAGGTGCAGGACTACTTCATCACCCTGGTCGCCGCCGACGGCGAACTGAACAGCAGTTACGTCCCCGCGGTGCGCGCGGCGCATCCGGACGCGGGGCTGGGCGGTCTCACCGCGCTCGAATCCCGCTGGCAGCCCATGACTTCCCGGTTCGCCGCGCTCATCGGGGCCATGAACGACAACATCGGCAATTTCGATGCCGTCGCGGCGCTGAACGACACGACGAAACCGCTGGGCGTCACCGGCTTCCGGGCGCTGGGCTGGTTCTACCTGGTGCCCGGTGTGCTGGCGCTCGCGGTGGCGGCCGCCGGAACCGGCAGGCGGCAGGAATCGAACGCGACCGGAGGTGACGGCAGATGAACACGCGCACAGTACTGGCCGCCGTGCTGGTTTCGGCCGTCGCGGTGCTGACCGGCTGCTCCGGCGGCGACGCTCCGGCGTCGAACGGGCCGGAACCACTGATCGGGTTGCTGCGGCTGACGCCCGGAGCGGTCGACGGCACGTCCGTGACCGGGACCTGGTTCCGCATGGTGCAGCCCGGCGGCACCGCCGAGCAGGGGCCGTACATGCCCAACGGCGACTCCCCGGCACAGGGCGGCTCGACCACGCTGCTGGCCCCCGGCACCGCGGGCGGCCTGCGCACCGGCGGCTATCAGAGCGAGCCGAATCCCGGCTTCGACCACGGCAATTCGCTCGCCGCCTCGATCACCCGGCCGACGAAGTTCTTCGCGGTCGAGTTCGGCGCCTCCACCAATGCGGTCGATCCGCAGACCCAGCGGCAGGTGCCGCCGCCGTCGGTGATCAACGACGGCGGCAAGCTGACCGCCGATCTGTCGTCGTGGGCGGCCTCGTGGAACGACCAGGAGTTCAACCAGGGCGCGCCGAAGCCCCCGGAGAAGCTGGTCGGCCAGGTCGCGGGCGCCGAGCAGGTGCAGAAGGTATGGGACTGGGTGGCGCACCAGTGGCTGAACCAGCCGAAATCCGATGCCCCGCAGGGTCCCTCGGCGACGGGCAGCTACGACTCGAAGACCCGGAAGTTCACGCTGCAGTGGACCAGCCTGATCGTGGGCGGGCCGTTCAACGGGTTCACCGGGGTCTGGCATCTCGAGGGCGTGTTCGAACCCGGCACCGCCGCACCGGAATCCCCGCCGGTACCGACGAAATGAGCGATACGACAAGGAGTTCGGGCCCATGACTTCCCGCACGAGGACGCCGAAGCCGTGGCTCGCCGGCGCGATCCGCATCGTGGCGGCCGTGACGGCGCTCGGCAGCACCGTCGCGGTGACGGCGTTGACCGTCCGCGACCACGACGACCAGCCGGTCACGGTGGTGGTCTCGCAGGCGCCCGCACCCGCCGCCCGCACCGCCCCCGCGCAGCCGGAACCGCCCGCGCAGCCGGGGTCCGCACCCGCGGCCCCGGCAGCGCCCGGCACTGCGCCCGCGGGGTCTGTTCCGCCCGGCACTGCGCCTGCTGGGTCGCTCCCGCCCGGCACCGCGCCCGCCGGGTCGGTTCCGAACGGCGTCGCGCCCGCGGCGTCGGTCCCGCTCGGCGGGGCGGCCGGAGTGGCACCCGGGATCGCGATCGGTCCGGGCAACGCCGGTCCGGGCGCGTCCGTGCCGCTGAACGGGGGTTCGCAGGGCCCCGGTGGCACGGATTCCGTGCCGCTGAACGGGGCGCCCGGTGCCGCCGGTCTCTTCGACGCCGCTCCCGCGAATGCCCAGCCGCCGTGCCCGCTCGGCTGGCCGGCGCCGCGGCAGCAGGGCGGCCTGGCCTCCTTGATCGGCCTGGCCCCGCTGGCCGGCCCGTTCTCCTCGGAGGCCTTCGCGCTGGGCTCGGTGTATCAGCCGCTGTTGCAGCTGGTCGGCCCGGTGCTCGCCGAAATCGCACCGGTGATCATCCGCAACCAGCCGCTCATCGATCCGGTCATCGCCCAGGTGCAGAGCGTGGAAGCCGTTGTGCTGGAAGCGATCCTGCCCTACTACGGCCCGTATCGGGATCAGCTGATCGCCGCGGAGGGCGACCTCGCCCGAAACCTGGCCCCGGCGTTGGACCGGATCCACGACAGCGAGGCGGCCTCCTGCTTCGTGGCGTGGCAGGGGCAGCTCATCGAGCAGGCGAAGGGCGGCCCGGTCCGGGTGGCCTCGCTCGCGCATCCGGGCACGACCGTCGAACTCGGCCCGGAGCACTGAGCGGGCGGTAACGCACCCTCTGGGCGGGCCGGTGCGTGGCGCACGCGCACCGGCGGCCGCCCTCGGCGGTCCAGTGGCGTAGCGCACACCTCGAACTGTCGCCTAGATATACTTGGTAGTCCAACTATAGGATGACCGTACATCGGCCGGAATGAGGTCGCCCGCGCCGACTCCTCGAGGAGCGTCGGCGAGATCGTACGGGTGGTCGTCGCCCGATCAGTAGTAGGAGCAGCATGAGCGACGAAGTTCTCATCGACCAGCGCGACGGCCTCGGCCTGATCACGCTGAACCGGCCCAGGGCCATCAACGCGCTGAATCATCCGATGGCACTGGCCATCCTGGACGCGCTGCGGCGATGGGCCGACGACGACGAGATTCGCGCGGTCGTCGTGACCGGTGCGGGCGAGCGCGGGTTGTGCGCGGGCGGCGACATCGTCGCCATCTACAACGACGCCAAATACACTGCGAGCGGTGCGAATTCGGCGTCGGCGCGGTTCTGGCGCGACGAGTACGTGTTGAACGCCTACATCGGCCGCTACCCGAAGCCGTACGTGGTCGTGATGGACGGCATCGTGATGGGCGGCGGCGTCGGCCTGTCCGGGCACGGCAGTCACCGCATCGTCACCGAGCGCTCCAAGGTCGGGATGCCCGAGACGGGCATCGGGTTCGCCCCGGATGTCGGTGGCACCTATCTGCTCTCGCGCGCGCCCGGCGAGATCGGCACCCATGTCGCGCTCACCACCGCGCGCATGAGCGCCGGTGACGCCATCGCCACCGGATTCGCCGACTATTACGTTCCCTCCCACCAGCTTCCGGCTCTGCTGGACGCGCTGCGCACCGCGGAGCCCGAGGTCGCCATCGCCAAGTTCGCCCAGCCCGCACCGCCGTCCGAGCTACTCGCACAGCGGGACTGGATCGACTCCTGCTACAGCGCCGACACCGTCGAGGAGATCGTCGCGCGGCTGCGCGCACACCCCGCCCCGGCCGCCGGTCGGGCCGCCGCCGAGGTGCTGTCGAAATCACCGGTGGCGCTGAAGGTCACGCTGCGCTCGCTGCGAAACGCCCGCGCCGCAACCGATCTGGAATCGGCGCTGAACGAGGAGTATCGGGTCTCGGTCGCCTCGCTGGACAGCCACGATCTGGTCGAAGGCATCCGCGCGCAGGTGGTGGACAAGGACCGCACTCCGCGCTGGCGGCCCGCCACCCTCGCCGACGTCCCGGCCGCGCAGGTCGACTCCTATTTCGCCGAACTGGGCGCCGACGAACTGAATCTCGTTGCGCCGCCTGCTCGGCTATCGTGACCGATATCCGCAACCGATCCGGAGAGGAACAGCTGTGACCGACTTCGAGACCATCCTGCTGGAGCGTAAGGGTCGCGTCGCCCTGATCACACTGAACCGGCCGAAGGCGCTCAACGCGCTGAACTCGCAGGTGCTCACGGACATCACCGCGGCCCTCGACGAGCTGGAGTCCGACGACGGCATCGGCGCGGTCGTGCTCACCGGGTCGGAGAAGGCGTTCGCCGCCGGCGCCGACATCAAGGAGATGCAGGCCAAGTCCTACATGGACATGTTCCTGCACGACCATTTCGCGGGCTGGGATCGCGTGGTCGCCTTCCGCAAGCCGATCATCGCCGCCGTCGCGGGTTACGCCCTGGGCGGCGGCTGTGAGCTGGCCATGATGTGCGACATCCTGTTCGCCGCCGACACGGCCAAATTCGGGCAGCCCGAGATCAAGCTGGGCATCATCCCCGGCATGGGCGGCTCACAGCGGCTCACCCGCGCGGTCGGCAAGGCCAAGGCCATGGATCTCGTTCTGACCGGGCGCAACATGGATGCCGAAGAGGCCGAGCGCGCCGGTCTGGTGGCCCGCGTCGTACCCGCCGCCGAGCTGGTGCCGACGGCGCTGGAGGCGGCCGAGACCATCGCGTCCATGTCACTGCCCGCGGTGATGATCGCCAAGGAAGCCGTGGACCGCGCCTACGAGACCACGCTCACCGAGGGGCTGCGCTTCGAGCGGCGGGTATTCCACTCGCTGTTCGCCACCGAGGATCAGAAGGAAGGCATGAGCGCCTTCGTCGAGAAGCGGCCCGCGAACTTCACCAACCGCTGATCACTTGTGCGGCGCGGGCGTGCCCGCCACCTCGACCGGTGACGGCACGGTCCCGTGCGTGGTCGGCTGCGGGGCCTGCCGGTCGGCGGCCAGCAGACCGGCCACCGTCGCGCCCAGCGTCACCGTGACCGCCAGCGCCGCCACCACCTTGCGCTTGGACACCGGCGCGGACCCCGTCGGCCGCAACCGCTGCGCCGCGAACCGGACACCGCGCACCCGCCGCGCCGCGGGCATCTGCGTCGCCATCAGCACCGCGCCGCGGGCCGACACGAACTCCGGCTCCGGGTCGTAGATCACCGGCAGATCCAGCAACTGCGCCAGCGCGTCGCGAATGCCCAGATTCCGCGTGCAGCCGCCGAGCAGCGCGACCGACTCGGCGGCGGTGCCCGTCTCCTCCATCATCTGCCGCACGAACGACACCGAATGATGCACCCCGGCCGCCACCAACTCGCTGAAATCGCTGCGCGTGAACACCATTCGGGTATCGGTCAGCGGATCGCCGGCCGTCAGCACCGGCGTCGTGGTCAGCGCCTCCTTGTAGGCGCGGCTCGTCGGCTTGTCGATCATCACGCCGCCGTGCGCCAGCCGCCACCGCAACAGCGCGTCGTGGCCGTCGCCGCCGAGCACCGTGCTGCGCTTGGCCGCCAGAATGGCGTCGGTGCGGCAGTCGACCTCCGTGACCGTCAGGCCCGAGGCGCCCAGATCGTAGAGCACGATCGCGCCTTCCTCCGGCAGCTGACCGCTGAACCGCAGATAACGCAGCTGAGCCACCGGCTCGTCCACGATGGTGAGCCGACTGCGCCCCGCCGTGGCGCGGATCGCGTCGGCGTGCACCGGGCTGCGCGAGGTGACGGCGATACCGGTGATGAACTCGTCGCGCTCCTCCGCCGACCGGCGCATCCGATCGATGGCCTGGAAAACCGGTTCCTCGACACCGCCGCCGGCGCGCCGGGGCACCGTGCAGCGATCAATGGGCGGGAGATGTGGCTGGTCGGAATGCGTGAGCATCGCGCGTGCGCCACCAGCGCCCGCCGACACCCCCAGGACCAGCACCATGGCCTCCATGGTGGACCCTCGGACCGCCGATGTGAAGCCGGGAGTCGGAATGTCGCTGGTGGGATGCTGAACGGTTATCGTGTCACGCCCAGCGTGTCGGGCCCGCTCCGGCATCGAAGTCGCCGGCCGCGCGCCGGAACTCGGCCAGGAGTTGCAGCAGCAATTGCAGTCGGTCGGGCGCAAGCCCGGGATGTGCGAAGACCTTGGTGTTCAGAGCGTCGGTGGCACTGGTGACCAGTTCACGGCCCGCATCGGTGATTTCGATCAGGGTTGCTCGACGGTCGCTGGGGTGCGGGACGCGGCGGACGAGGTCGGCCGCTTCCAAGCGGTCGACGGTATTGGTGACGCTGGTCGGGTGGACTTGCAGGCGGGCGCTCGCGACGGCCATCGGCAGGGCTCCGGACTTGCTGAAGCTCAGGAGCATGAGGAGTTCGTAGCGGGAGAAAGTGAGGCCGGAGGGGCGTAGGGCCTCATCGACCCGGGCCATGACGATTTGCTGGGCTCGGACGAGGGAGGTGACCGCGGCCATTCCGTCGGCTACGTTCTCCCAGCCGTGTGCGGTCCATTGGCGGTGGGCCTCTTCGATGGGGTCCAGGGGGAGCGGGCGGGGGACGGCCATGTGGCCGAGTTTAGGTGGTGGGGGTGGGGGTGGGTTCTAGGTGTTGGGGGGTTGGTTTTGATCATGGTGAGGGGAAGGGTGGGGGTTTGGGGGTCTGTTGGCGAGTATGGGGATTGATGCGGGTGTGCCTGAGTGGTTAGGGGGCGGTCTGCAAAACCGTGTACGCGGGTTCGAATCCCGCCACTCGCTCTGTATTTTTGGCCTCCGCTTCGCTCCGGCGGGTTTTCGGCGCCCTTGGTCTCGGTTTTCGGGTGCCGCTGCTGGCTCCTTCGTCGCTTCGCAGCGGCACCCGAAAACCGAGACGCGCCGAAAACCTTTGGGGGAACCGGGATTAGTGGATGTTTTGGGCGTGGGTGGTTGCGTGGGGAGGTGGTGTCGCGTTCGCTCGGTGCGGGTGTGCGGGTGTGCGGGTGTGCGGGTGTGCGGGTGTGCGGGTGTGCGGGTGTGCGGGTGTGCGGGTGTGCGGGTGTGCGGGTGTGCGGGTGTGCGGGTGTGCGGGTGTGCGGGGCTAGGTAAGGCCGGATAGGTCTTTGTGGACTACGTGGTTGCGGGTTGTGGTGGGGCCCAGGGTGTATTCGGGTTGTAGGCCTAGGTATTCGGAGCGGGTTTTTGTGCTCCAGGTGCGGGATTGGGGGGAGCGGGTTTTGTAGAAGTTGAGTTGGTAGCCGCCCTCGTGGAGGTGGAGGAGGGTGTAGCCGCCGGGGTATTCCTTTACTGCGGCTACTTCTATGAATTCGACTTGGAGGGGGGTGTCGGGTGGGCTGCGGCGGTTGCGGTGGGTGTGGCCGCTGTGGTGGAGGAAGACTCCGGGGGCCTTGCTGTACAGGGCTTGTAGGGCTGTGGCGTCGGGGCGGTTGAGGACGAAAGAGGGGCCGGCGATGTTGGATACGGCCGAGTCGAGGGTTACGGGGTGGTGGCCGAATACCAGGGTGGGGCGGTGGGGGTCGGCGTGTAGCAGCTCGCGGATACGGTCGAGTTGGGGGCGGTCGATGCGGCCGCCGGCGGTGTCCAAGTCGGTGGTGTCCAGGCCCAGGAGGCGGAGGCCGCCTACTTGGTGGTCGAGGACTTCGCCTGGGGGCGTGAAGGATTCGCCCCAGCAGTCGTGGTGGTCGGCGGCGATCGGTGGGCAGGTGGCGTAGTCGTTTCCGATGTGGGGGCGGTCGTGGTTGCCGCGGACGGCGAACCAATCTCGGCCGGGGGCGCCCCAGGCGTCGAGTTGGCTTCGGACGCCGTGGGTCTGGTCGGGTGTGGCCTCCGAGGTGAGGTCGCCTGCCAGGAGGAGGTGGTCGGCGGCGCGGTCGGGGCGGCGTAGGTCGTCGAGGACGGCCGCGAGCATCATCTCGGGGTAGGGGGTCAGGCCCGGGTCCTGTCGCACGCCGGGGGGTAGGCCCGCCGCGATCAGGCCGCTCACCTCCTCGCCGAAATGCACGTCGTTGCACAGGGCCAGGGTGCGCAACCGGCGGCCGGGGGGCGGCACCAAAGTGGTGAATTCGCCGGTACATTCGGGCGCGGTGGGCATGCGGGTGACGAGATTCGCCGCGGGGGTGACGCGCACGCCGTCCGACCAGGCCTCGAAACGGTAGGGGCGGCCGGGCTCCAAGCCGTCGACCTCGGCGTAATGGTACGGCGTGCGTTCCGCTCCGGCGGGGAAGTACACCGTCGCGGGGCCGCGCGAATCCGCCGGGGCCAGACGGACTTCCGTGTTCGCTTCCGCCGGAATCGGTGTGCCGTCGGCGTTCACGGCCAGTGTGGTCCAGGTCAGTACGACCGAAGTGGCCGTGACGGTGACCACCTCGAGATCCGTGGCAATCAGCGAACCCGGTTGGGCGCGAGCGGATCCCGGCGCGCTCGTGGCGAGCAGCGGCGCCGCGGCCGCCAGTCCGAGCGCGCGCAGCACGTGGCGCCGCTTCGGTCCACAGCAGCTCATCCCGTAGCCCACCGCAGCGACGGTAGCAGGGGCTAGCGGTTGTCGGCCGCGCAGACCTTCCAGTCGCCGTCCTCTTTGCGCAGGTATTCCGGTGCGCTGTCGATGGCATCGAGATCCGGCATCAGACCGCCGCCGGACGGCTCCAGCTTGCCGTGCAGTTTCGCGGTGGCCCGATCGCCGCGGACCACGATGCCGTCGACGGCGTCGATCCGGATCTTCACGGTCTCGCTCGCGATCGTGGCACGCTGATCGTCCGGCAGCGCCGCGTATTCGTCGCGATCGACGCGGCACGACTTCGCCATCGCCGCGTCCACGCCCTCGGCGGCGATCGTGTCGTAGAAGTCGCGGACGGCGACCTCGATCTTCTTCTCGTCCGAGGCGAGCGGCCCCTTGCCCTGTCCGGTGAGCAGCGCGGCGACGCCGATCGCGGCGGCGACCGCGAACAGGGCGGCGGCCAGCAGCGCGACGATCGCTCCGGTGTGCTTCCGGCGCGGCGGTGGCGCGGGCGGCTGCGGCTGCGGCGCGGAGTCGTCCGCCGGGAGATATCCCTCGGGCGGGTAGTAGCTCGGCGGCTCCGGTGCGGGCTGGTACGGCAGGCCACCGGATGGATCGGTCATCACGTTCCCCTCGTCGGCCCGCCGGTTTTCTCGCACAGTACGGCAATTCGATCTCCGAGCCCGGGGCGACGCCGCGCTGTACCGTGCCACCGGGTAGCTTGGTCGGTCATGACGGCGGCTCGACGGAAATCGGCGATCGGCATCCTCGCGGCGCTGACCGTACTGGCGGCGACCACGGCGTGCTCGAACGTGAACGACGACAACGAGATTCTGGTCTACAACGCCCAGCACGAGGCGCTGACCAAGCAGTGGGTGGACGCGTTCACCGCGGAGACCGGTATCAAGGTCACCCTCCGCAACGGCGGCGACACCGATCTCGCCGACCAACTCGCCGCCGAGGGCGAAAAGTCTCCGGCCGACGTCTTTCTCACCGAGAACTCCCCGGCGATGGCGACGGTCGAGCACGCCGGACTGCTCGCCGATCTCGACCAGGCGACGCTGGCGCAGGTCCCCGAGCAATATCGGCCCTCGACCGGCAAATGGACCGGCACCGCCGCCAACTCGACGGTCTTCGTCTACAACAGCGGCAAGCTGCCCGCCGACCAGGTGCCGGCCTCACTGCTGGACCTGCAGCAGCCGCAGTGGAAGGGCCGCTGGACGGCCGCCACCTCGGGCGCGGATTTCCAGGCCGTCGTGGCGGGCCTGCTGGCATCGCAGGGCGAGGACGTGACCCGGGCGTGGTTGCGGGGCCTGAAGACCGACACCGTCGCGTCCCCGAACAGCGTCGAGTCGATGAAGAAGGTCGACCGCGGACAGGTCGAGGGCGGCCTGATCGCCCACTACTACTGGTACCGCGACCAGGCGGGAACCAAGGAGAACAGCGGCAACACCGCGCTGCACTACTTCCGCAACGGGGACCCCGGCGCATTCGTGTCGATCTCCGGCGGGGGCGTGCTGCGGTCCAGCAAGAAGTCCGAGGCGGCACAGCGGTTCGTCCGGTTCGTCACCGGCCGGACCGGACAGCAGGTGCTCCAGCGCAGCACCTCCATGGAATACCCCGTCGCCGCCGACGTGCCCGCCAACCCGGCGCTCCCGCCGCTCGACAGCCTGCAGGCGCCGCGTATTGATCCGAGCAAGCTGGACGCGAAGAAGATCACCCAGCTGATGACCGACGCGGACCTGCTCTAGCCGCCCTCGCGCGGGGATTCGAGTAGCGCCAGCGCCAAATCCTGTACGGAGCGGGTGAATCGGCGCGGGTCGCCGCGAGAAGTGAAGTGGCGGACCAGTTCACCGTCGAATGTGCCGAGCAGTGCGTGGGCCAGGAATTCGGTGTCGCGGCCGGGCTGCTCGGCGGCGTAGAGATCGCTGAGATGGCGATGCCAGAACCGGTAGCTCGGATCGTCGAATTTGTCCTCGGCGCAAGCTTGTTCGTGTGCCGACAGCAGGACGGCATTGCCCTCCGCGATCGCCCCTAGGGCATCCAGGAATGCGATCAGGCGTTCGCGTGTCGGCGCGCCCGGACCGAGCGGCGGCGGACCCGTGCGGACGGCCTCGCGGAGCTCGTGGGATCGCTCCTCCAACAGGGCCTGTAGCAGTCCGGCGCGATTGCCGAAGCGCCGGAACACGGTGCCCTTGCCGACCCCCGCCAACGCGGCGACACGATCGAGCGAGACGTGGTCACCGCCGCCCTCGGCCAGCAGTTGCTCGGTGGCCCGCAGCACCGCCCGGCGGTTGCGGGCGGCGTCGGCCCGTTCGCCGCGCTGGTCGGGCATCGCACACCTCCGCTCAATCGGACTGCTGGTCCGGTTCATGCTACCGTGCCTTAATCGGACTGTTGGTCCGCTTTGTGTCTCGCTGGGAGGTCCTACCGAAATGCGTGCGTTGATCGTCGATAACGAAAGGCCGGAGTCGCTGCGCCTGAGCACGGTGCCCGACCCGGAACCCGGGCCCGGCCAAGTGCTGATCGAGGTGCGGCACTTCTCGCTCAATCGCGGCGAGGTGCTGTTCGCCGGTCGCAGGCCCGCGGGGACCGTGCACGGCTACGACGCGGCCGGGGTCGTGGTGCGGGCCGCGGCGGACGGGTCCGGGCCACCGGCCGGCGTCCGGGTCGCCGCCTTCGGCGCGGGCGCGTGGGCGGAATTGCTGGCCGTGGACACCTCCGCGGTCGCCGAGGTGCCGCAGGCGCTGGATCTCGTCGCGGCCGCGGCGTTGCCGATGGCGGGGGTCACGGCGCTGCGCACGCTGCGTACCCGCGACATTCTCGGCCGCCGGGTGCTGGTCACGGGGGCCGCGGGCGGAGTCGGCCGGTATGCCGTGCAACTGGCCGCACTGGGCGGGGCGCACGTGGTCGCCTCCGTCGGATCATCTGGGCGCGCAACGGGTTTGGCGGAGTTGGGGGCGCACGAGGTCGTGGTAGGCCTGTCCGGTATCGACCGTCCGGTCGATCTCATTCTGGACAATGTCGGCGGCCCGCAACTGGCCGCGGCCTGGGAACTGCTGGCGCCCGGCGGAAGTGTGCAGACCATCGGCTGGGCATCCGACGAGCCCGCGGTGTTCGACCCCTACTCGTTGTTCTTCGTCGGCGCGGTCAAGACCATCAGTACCTTCGGCGATGTCCACGAGGTGGGTCCCGATCTCGCCACATTGCTGGAATTCGCTGCGGCCGGACGGCTTTCGCCGGAAGTGGGTCGGCGGAGCGACTGGAACGACTACGCCGATGCCGCGCGGGCGCTGATCGATCGCCGGATCGCGGGCAAGGCGGTACTCGAAATCACCCGGGGATAAGCGGTTTTCGGGCCGTTCACCGCAGCCGGTAGAGGTAGCGGCTGGTCGGTACCACGTCGATATCGCGATCCGCGCCGAAAGCCTTGACGCTGGCCAGCATTCGAGTGACCCGGCGCTCCAATTCGGCATTGTCGCCGCCGCTGCCCCAGAAGGCGTGCTGGTCGGTCATGGCCGCCGGCGGGAACAGCTCCTCTACCAGGCCGTCCACGCGCGGCCCTGGGGTGAGCGCGGTGGTGACGATGTTCTGCACGTAGCCGAAGGTCGCCTGGGTCTCGATCGCGACCGCCGTGTGGGTGTCGTGCCAATAGCGCAGCCACTGTTCGCGGGACAGCCCCTCCGGGATGCGCAGCAGGGCGATATTGGCCAGAGCCGCACTGCGGGCGCCGTTCTCGGTCGGCGGCGCGGGCAACGGGACGCGCTCCTCGACGATCCAGCCGTCGAGCCGGTCGGCCGTGTCCGCCAGCGCGGCCGTGATCGGGGCCTCGGCGGCGTCGGTCCACACCCCGACGATCGCCGCGATCGGTTCGGCGTAGGTCGAGATGCGCAATTGCGCGGCCGCCACGTCGTCGTCACAGATATTGAGCTGCACCGTGTCCGCGCCGGCCGCGGCCAGGCGCTCGTGCAGCGTCGGCGCGTGCAGGTTCTTGTCGAGGTCCGCACCCCACAGGGCGTACATCAGTTTCGTCACAGCGGCTCCCGGGTCGTCGGCAGCGACCACGGTAGCGGTCGCTCCGTGGTCGCATCGGTGGTTTCGGCCGTCGATCCCGGAGGGCGGGACGGGTGATTCAGCGGTTGGCCAGTTCCGACAGCCGATAGGCCAGGGCCCGCCGCACTGCGGGGAGGCGGGTGACGGTGCGCAGGACGGCATTGCGCACGAGCCGGGCCGGGCGCGGGCGCAGGGTGGCTACCCGGGTCATCCGGTCGGTGAAGGCGACCACGTCCAGAGCCACTGGGCGGCGGGACTTCTCGTAGTCGTTCAGCAGCGCCTCGGGTGCGCCGCCCAGCACCCGCACCAGCAGCGCGCCCAGCGCCGCGGCGTCCTGGATACCGGTGTTCATGCCCTGCCCGCCGGCCGGACTGTGCACGTGCGCGGCGTCTCCGGCCAGCAGGATCCGGCCCGCGCGGTAGTGCTCGGCCACCCGATGGTGCACGCGGAATCGCGAGCCCCACAACACCTCCCGGACCACCGCGCCGGGCCGCCGGGCGTCCAGAATCGCTTGGACATCGGCCAGCTCGGGATGTTCGGGCGCCTCGGCGACGGTCGCGACGACTCGGTAGCGCTCGCCGTTCTCGTCGGGCAGCGGGGCCACCACCGTGACGCCCTCGGGCGACAGGTTCAGCGAGACCTCGTCGCGCGGGTCCAGCCAGGTCATCCGGACATCGGCCAGCACGAACGACTCGGGGTAGGTCGCGCCGGTGAAACCGATTCCGGCCTGCTCCCGCACCACGCTGTGCATGCCGTCCGCGCCGATGACGTAGTCGGCCCGGAGCGCGCCGGAAGTGCCTGCGGCGTCGGCGTATTCGACCGTGACGCCGGTGCCGTCGTCGTGCACGGCGGTGACCCGGTACGGCCGGTGCACATCGCCTCCCGCCTTGCGCAGGCGCGCCAGCAGCACGGCCTCGGTCGTCTCCTGGCCGACCATCAACGTGTAGGGGAAGGCGGTGGGCAGGCCGCCGAAGTCGACCGTGGCCAGCCGGGTGGTGCCGTCCTGCACCACGAACCGCGGCACCTCGATGCCCAGGTCACGCAGTTCCGCCGCGATGCCGAAGCCGTCCAGCACCTCCAGCGTCCGGGCGTGCACCACGGCGGCGCGCGAGGTGTTCGCGCCCTCGGCCTGCCGGTCCAGCAGGACGAAGTCGATGCCCGCGTCGGCGAGCGCGATGGCGGCGGTGAGCCCGGCCGGGCCGGCGCCGACGATGGCGACGGAGGTGGTGGCGGGGATGGTCATGATGACTCCTCTGGCTTGCCAACATTTGTTGGCCAACGTCTGTTGGCAACAACGATAGGGCGGCCCGCGCTGGCATGTCAACACTTGTTGGCCTACATTTGTTGGCATGACAGTCGATGCACCTCAGCGTCGTTCCGACGCCACCCGCGCCGCCATTCTCGACGCCGCCCGCCGCCGCTTCGCCGAGGACGGCTTCCGCAAGGCCACCATCCGGGCGATCGCCGCGGACGCGGGTATCGACCCGTCGATGGTGATGCGCTACTACGGCAACAAGGAGGGCCTGTTCGACGCCGCCCTGGATGTGGACCTGTCCCTGCCCGATCTCACCGAGGCCGACCCGGAGGCCCTGGGTGAACTCCTGGCCGAACGGTTCCTCGAGCTGTGGGACGACTCTCCGGGCAACGAGATCCTGCTGACGCTGCTGCGTTCGTCGGTCACCGACGAGGCCGTCGTGGAGCGGGTCCAGCAGGTCTTCGCCCGCCAGCTGACCCCGGTCGTGCTCCGCATCGGCGACCCGGCCGACGCTCCCCGTCGCGCGGGCCTGATCGCCTCGCAGGTGCTCGGACTCGCCTTGTGCCGCTACGTCTTACGGCTGCCCCCGGTGGTAGCTCTGACCCCCGCCCGGATCGTCGCCGACATCGGCCCCACGCTCCAGCGCTACCTCACCTCGACGCCATGACTCCGGCAGGAGTACCCAGGGCTCAGCGTTTGCGCGGGCCGATGAACAGGGTCTGGGTGCCGCGGCCGACGGGACCCTTCTCGTCGTACAAGCGGGATTCGGCGAGGCCCAGGCCGCTGCGTTCGGGATAGGTGACCGCATCCAGGCACACCCAGTCGCCGAGCGGCTCACGGTGCAGCGTCACGGTGAGGTCCGTGTTGATGAAAAGGTAACTGTCCCAATCCAGTACGGCGCTGATCCCGTTGCCGGAATCGGCGGCGGCGAGCGTGCGCTCCAGCGGGCTGGGGACGGTCCCGCCGACGATGGGATAGCGCAGTCGAATCCAGCACACCGCCGGTCCGGGTTCGGCGAATCCGCCCGCGATGAAACGGTATTCGATGCCGGTGTGGAAGCCGACCGTTTGTGTGGACGGGAATTCGGCTCCCGCCGCGGCGCTTTCGGGCCCCGGGTACGTCCCGCTGGGCACGACATCGGCGGGCAGATCCAGTTCCGGCTCGGCCCCGCGCAACCGCCAGGCGTTGGCCTTCATCACCGGCCCCTGCTCCGAACTCAGTGTCGCCTCGATCAATTCGACACTGCGCCCCGCCCGGCTCACCCGAGCCTCGGCGCGCAACGGAGCGATCGGCACCGGCCCCAGAATCTCGACCGCCACCCGCCCGACCGTGAACCCCGCCCGCGGCTCACACCGCTCGATCACATGCCCCAGCAACGCCGAAGGCGGCCCCGCGTGCTGCGCATCCGGCGACCACGGCCCCCGCGTCAACTCGGTCGACTCGAAGAGATTCGGATCAGCGGGATCAGGCACGTAGAAGGCATCCATGAGACATCACCATCTCACGCCGCCCCGCACCCGCCGGAGCGACATCGCTGAACAGCCTCAGTCGATTCCCACGTCCAGTTCGTCCCAGGACACCTGCACCTTCAGAGGTGTCACGGCCTCGATAGCGTGCGACGTCGCGGTGCGACTGCGCAAACCCTCCGAGATGTACCGTCCGGCGGAATCCAGGTTCAGCATCTCCACCGAGGACGCGGGGCCGTCGTCATCGACCATCCGCACGATCCAGTAGTGGCGGACTCCATAGCGGGCATATTCGGCCCGCTTGTCGATCAAGTCGGCGGTAACGGTGGTCGGCGAGACAACCTCTACGACCAGGAGGGTGTCGGCGATGGTCGGCTTGCGCTTCCACTTCGTTCGGGGTTCCGGGATACAGCGATAGACGATTACGTCCGGCCGCTTGTAATGAAAGGGAACCTCAGAGACGAGCAAGTCGAGATCGTGGTTGACGCGCAGGCACGGCTCCGCCGGCGACCGCGCAGCGTTCGCATCCCGCAGGGCCCGCTCGATGGCGTAGGCGATCGCATTGTGATTGGGCGTCGGTGACTCACAGAAGACAACCATGCCGTCGTGGATCTCTACGGTTCGGGAAATGTCTTCGGGCATCGACAGATAGGTGTCCATGTCTATGGCCTGGACATAGGTCTTGGGTGATGACCAGTCGAATGCTTCCGACATAGCGCGCGTCCTCTGATCGGGCGGTCGATGCCATCCTAGAAGTAAAGCCCTGACCGTGGTGGCTGGTCAGGGCTTCATTCGGTGCCCTCGGCAGGATTCGAACCTGCGGCCTTCTGCTCCGGAGGCAGACGCTCTATCCCCTGAGCTACGAGGGCGGGGGTGGACCCGCTCGTCACCTGTTTACACGTCGTCCGATCGGGCTGGGAAAGCGTATCGCATCCGGGGGCGTGCGCCAAAAAGTAGGGGCGACCGGGGGCGTCGGCTGGTGGGGCGGGAGGGGTGTCGCGGTGGTGGGCGGGAAATTCGATATGCGCGTCGTTGTTCGTGCGGCACGCTGGTGTTGCCGGTCCTGTGACCGGCGTTGCCCGTGCAGGTCCCCGCTGGTGGGGCACACCTGCTCAGACCATAGGATAGAGACTCGTGACTCCAGCTGACCTTGCAGATCTCCTTCGCGCCACGGCCGCGAAGGTGCTTGTCGAACGTGGATCGGACCCCGCGGTCCTGCCCGACGAGGTCAAGGTGGAGCGTCCCCGCAATCCGGAACACGGCGACTATGCCACGAATGTGGCCATGCAGGTGGCGAAGAAGGCGGGCATGAACCCGCGCGAGCTGGCGGGGTTGCTGGCCGACGCGCTGGCGGCGACCGACGGCGTCGAGTCCGCCGAGGTCGCGGGACCGGGATTCCTCAATATCCGGCTGGCGGCGGCCGCGCAGGGGGCGATCGTCGAGCAGGTGCTGGCGGCGGGCGCCGGCTACGGCACGTCGGCCGCGCTGGCGGGGCGGAAGATCAACTTGGAGTTCGTCTCCGCCAACCCGACCGGGCCGGTCCATCTGGGCGGCACCCGCTGGGCCGCGGTCGGCGACGCACTGGGCCGCATTTTGGCCGCGCAGGGCGCCGATGTCACCCGCGAGTACTACTTCAACGACCACGGCGCCCAGATCGACCGGTTCGCCAACTCCCTGGTCGCGGCGGCCACCGGCGCGCCCACCCCGCAGGACGGCTACGCGGGCGCCTACATCGGCGACATCGCCGACCGCATCGCCGCCGCGCATCCCGGCGCGGCCGACCTGCCCGAGCGGAAGCGGCACGAACTGTTCCGGCGCGAGGGCGTTGAGCTGATGTTCGCGCACATCAAGCAGACCCTGCACGACTTCGGCACCGACTTCGACGTGTACTTCAACGAGAGTTCGCTGTTCGAGTCGGGTGCGGTAGACAAGGCCGTCGCCGAGTTGAAGGCGTCCGGGAGGCTCTACGAGAAGGACGGCGCCTGGTGGATCGCCTCCACCGAGTACGGCGACGACAAGGACCGGGTGGTCCTCAAGAGCGACGGCCACGCCGCCTACATCGCCGGTGACATCGCCTACTTCCACAACAAGCGGGCACGCGGATTCGATCTGTGCATCTACATGCTCGGCGCCGACCATCACGGCTACATCGGCCGCTTGAAGGCCGCCGCGGCCGCGTTCGGTGACGACCCCGACACGGTCGAGGTGCTCATCGGCCAGATGGTCAACCTGGTGAAAGACGGTGTGGCGGTACGGATGTCGAAGCGCGCCGGCACTGTCATCACCCTGGACGACCTGGTCGAGGCCATCGGCGTGGACGCCTCCCGGTACTCGCTGGTGCGTTCCTCGGTGAACTCGAGCATCGACATCGACCTCGGCCTGTGGACCACGCAGGGCAGCGAGAACCCGGTCTACTACGTGCAATACGCGCACGCGCGCACCTGCCGCATCATCGAGAATTCGGCGGCGTTCGGATTCGCCTCGGTCACACCGGATCTCGGCCTGATGACCTCGGACCGGGAGGGCGAGCTGATCCGCACCCTCGGCGAGTACCCGCGGGTCGTCGCGACGGCCGCCGAGATGCGCGAACCGCACCGGGTGGTCCGCTATCTGGACGAACTGGCGGGCGTGTACCACCCGTTCCAGTCCGACGACGACATGCGGGTTCTCCCGAAGGGCGACGAGCCGGTGACGCCGCTGCACGCCGCCCGGCTCGAACTGGTCCGGGCGACCCGGCAGGTCCTCGCCAACGGGCTGGGCCTGCTCGGCGTCTCGGCACCGGAGCGCATGTGAACGCCCCGGTCCCCGCCGACGAATCGACCCGCGCCGCAGGAAAGGAACCATCGTGAGTGCGCACCCGGCCGGGCCCCGGCATGCCGAAATCCCGCACGCCCCGAATCTCCCGGAGCGTCCCGCGAACCCCGCACAGCTGATCGAACTGCCCTCGAACGTCTGGCCGCGCAACGCCTCTCGCGACGCCGACGGGGTGGTGCGGCTGGCCGGTGTCCCGGTGACCGAACTGGCGGAGCAGTACGGCACCCCGCTGTTCGTGGTGGACGAGGACGACTTCCGCTCGCGCTGCCGCGACATGCTGCGCGCCTTCGGCGACAAGGCGAGGATCCACTACGCCTCCAAGGCCTTCCTGTGCGGTGAGGTCGCGCGCTGGGTCCGCGACGAGGGCCTGTATCTCGACGTCTGCTCCGGCGGCGAACTGGCGGTGGCGCTGCACGCCGGTTTCCCCGCGCAGCGAATCGCCTTGCACGGCAACAACAAATCGGTGAGCGAACTGGAAGCGGCGGTGGCCGCCGGGGTCGGCCACGTCGTCGTCGACTCGCTGATCGAGATCGACCGGCTGGAGCGGGTGGCCGGCGCCGCGGGCGTGGTGCAGGACGTGCTGGTGCGCGTCACGGTCGGCGTGGAAGCCCATACGCACGAATACATCTCGACCGCGCACGAGGACCAGAAGTTCGGCTTCTCCATCGCCGGCGGCGACGCCATGGAGGCCCTGATCCGGGTGTTCGACACCCGGAACCTGCGCCTGGTCGGCCTGCACAGCCACATCGGCTCGCAGATCTTCGAGATCGACGGCTTCGAGATCTCGGCCCGGCGCATGCTGCGGCTGCTGCGCGATGCCATCGACAAGTTCGGCGTCGAGCGCACCGAGCAGATCCACACGCTGGATCTCGGTGGCGGACTGGGCATTTCATACCTGCCCAGCGACGATCCGCCGCCGCTGGACGATTTCGCGGCCAAGGTGCGCGATCTGGTGACCGCCGAGGCCGCCCAGATCGGTTTGGCCACACCGGAAATCGCCGTCGAGCCCGGCCGCGCCATCGCCGGTCCCGGCACGGTGACGCTGTACGAGGTCGGCACCACCAAGGACGTGACGTTGGACGCCGGCGCCCGGCGTCGCTATGTCAGCGTCGACGGCGGCATGAGCGACAACATCCGGCCCGCGCTGTATCAGGCCGACTACGACTGCCGGCTGGTGTCGCGCTCCAGCGCGGCCGACCCGGTGGTCGCGCGGGTGGTCGGAAAGCATTGCGAGAGCGGCGATATCGTCATTCGCGATACCTGGATTCCGGCGGACGTGGGCCCCGGCGACCTGGTCGCCGTCGCCGGTACGGGCGCCTATTGCTATTCGATGTCCAGCCGCTACAACATGCTGACCCGGCCGGCCGTGGTGGCCGTGCGCGACGGGCAGGCGCGGCTGATCCTGCGTCGCGAGACGGTGGGCGATCTGTTGAGTTTGGAGGTGGAGCCATGAGCGAGGTATCGAGCCGCACGGGTGCCGGCGGTTTCGGCGTCGATCATCCGATCGGCGTCGCGGTGCTCGGTATGGGCAATGTCGGTACCGAGGTGGTGCGAATCCTCCGCGACCATGCCGACGACCTGCGTTCGCGCGTGGGCGCGCCGGTCGTGCTGCGCGGGGTCGCCGTGCGCCGGCTCGGCGTCGACCGCGGCCTCCCGGACGAGCTGCTGACCACCGACGCCGAGGCCCTGGTGGGCCGCGACGACGTGGACCTCGTGGTCGAGGTGATGGGCGGCATCGACCCGGCGCGCAAGGTCATCCTGGCGGCGCTCAACGCGGGCAAGTCGGTGATCACCGCGAACAAGGCGCTGCTGGCCGACTACACCGGCGAGCTGGCCGCCGCCGCCGAGCGCAGCCGCGCGGATCTGTACTTCGAGGCCGCCGTCGCCGGGGCGATCCCGGTGGTGCGCCCGCTGATCCAGTCGCTGTCCGGTGACCGGGTCAACCGGGTGGTCGGAATCGTCAACGGCACAACGAATTTCATACTCTCGGCGATGGACGAGAGCGGGGCCGACTACTCGGACGTGCTGGCCGAGGCCACCCGGCTGGGCTACGCGGAGGCCGATCCGACCGCCGATGTGGAGGGTTACGACGCCGCGGCCAAGGCCGCGATCCTGGCCTCGCTGGCCTTCCACACCCGTGTCACCGCCGCCGACGTCTATCGCGAGGGCATCACCAAGATCTCCGGTGAGGACCTGGAGACCGCCGCGGCCGTCGGCTGCACGGTGAAGCTGCTGGCCATCTGCGAGCGCGTCCCGGGCGAGCTGCCCGCGGCCGAGGGCGGCAAGGAGCGGGTCTCGGTGCGGGTGTACCCGGCGCTGATCCCGCGCAAGCATCCGCTGTCGGCCGTCGACGGCGCCTTCAACGCCGTGGTGGTCGAGGCCGAGAACGCCGGCCGGTTGATGTTCTACGGCCAGGGCGCCGGCGGCGCCCCGACGGCGTCCGCGGTGATGGGCGACCTGGTGATGGCGGCGCGCAACAAGTTCTACGGTGGTCGCGGCCCGGGTGAATCGGTTTATGCTGAGCTGCCGATCGCGCCGATCGGCGACACACCCACCCGCTACCACGTGAACCTGAAGGTCGCCGATCGCACCGGGGTGCTGCAGGCGGTAGCCGGCGAATTCGCCCAACACGGCGTCAGCATCTCGACGGTCCGCCAAGAGGGACACGACGAGGGAGCACGACTCGTCGTGGTCACCCACCACGCACAGGAGTCGGCGCTGGCCGATACGGTGTCAGCGCTCGCCGAACTGGAGTCCGTCACGTCCGTGACCAGCGTTCTGAGATTGGAAGGCACCGAGGAATGAGTACAGGAGTGCAGCCGGCGGCTGTGCACACTCCCTGGCCGGGGTTGATCGCCGCGTATCGCGATCGACTCGCGGTCGGCGCGGACTGGGAGCCGGTCACGTTGTTCGAGGGCGGCACCCCGCTGGTGCCCGCGCACCACCTGTCGCAGCTCACCGGCTGTGAGGTTTATCTCAAGGTCGAGGGCCTGAATCCGACCGGTTCCTTCAAGGACCGCGGCATGACCATGGCGATGACCGACGCCAAGGCCCGCGGCCAGAAGGCGGTGCTGTGCGCCTCCACCGGCAACACCTCGGCCTCGGCCGCCGCCTACGCCACCCGCGCGGGCATGCACTGCGCGGTGCTGATCCCGCAGGGCAAGATCGCCATGGGCAAGCTGGCGCAGGCGGTCATGCTGGGCGCCAAGATCATCCAGGTGCAGGGCAATTTCGACGACTGTCTGGAGCTGGCCCGCAAGGTGACCTCCGAATTCCCGGAGGTCGGCCTGGTCAACTCGGTGAACCCGGCCCGCATCGAGGGCCAGAAGACCGCGGCGTTCGAGATCTGCGACGCGCTGGGCCGCGCGCCCGACGTGCACGCGCTGCCGGTCGGCAACGCCGGGAACATCACCGCGTACTGGAAGGGCTACAGCGAGTACCACGCCGACGGCGTCACCACGAGCCGCCCGCGCATGCTGGGCGTGCAGGCCGCCGGTGCCGCGCCGCTGGTCGCCGGGGCGCCGGTGAAGAATCCCGAGACCATCGCCACCGCAATCCGGATCGGCGCGCCGGCCTCGTGGAACAGCGCGGTGCGCGCGCAGGAGGAGTCCGGCGGCGCCTTCCGGGCCGCCACCGACGAGGCGATCCTGGACGCGTACCGGCTGATCGCGAGCACCGAGGGCGTGTTCGTCGAGCCCGCCTCGGCGGCGAGCGTGGCCGGGCTGCTGGCCGCCCGCGCGGAGGGCTGGCTGGACGCCGGGCTGACCGTGGTGTGCACGGTGACCGGCAACGGCCTCAAGGACCCCGACACCGCCCTGTCGGGCATGCCGGAGGTGCAGGCGATCCAGGTCGACCCGGTCGCGGTGGCCCACGAACTCGAGCTGGCCTGAGTTGAGCTCGCGCGAAGGTCGGTTGATGACTCGGACCCTGCCGCCAGGTATCACCGTGACGGCCCGGGTGCCGGCGTCGAGCGCGAATCTGGGTCCGGGCTTCGACTCGCTCGGTATCGCCCTGGGGCTTTATGACGAGATCGTGGTGCGCACGACCGATTCCGGGCTTACGATCCGGGTGGAGGGTGAAGGCGCCGACGACGTGCCTTGGGGCCCTTCACATCTCGTGGTGCGTGCGATCGAAAGGGGGTTGGAATCGGCGGGCGTCTGGGCCAACGGCCTGGATGTGTTGTGCCGCAATGTGATTCCGCACTCTCGTGGGCTCGGGTCGTCCGCCTCGGCGGTGGTCGGCGGGTTGGCCGCGGCCCGTGGCCTGGCCGCCGAGTTCGACGCGGAGCTGGCCTGTGACGATGCCGAATTGGTGCAGCTGGCTTCGGAATTCGAGGGACACCCCGACAACGCGGCGGCGAGCGTGCTCGGCGGCATCGTGGTGTCGTGGACCGAAACCGGCGGCCCGGTCGCGAACGGCGCCAACGGTTCGGCGGACCATCAGCGCGTATACCGTGCGGTACGGCTGGATCCGCACCCCGCGCTGTGCGCGACGGTACTGGTCCCCGAGGAGCGGTCCTCGACCGCACATACCCGCGGCATGCTGCCGGACCTGGTCCCGCACGGTGACGCGGCGTTCAACGCCAGTCGCGCGGCACTGGCCGTGGTCGCCCTGACGCAGCGTCCCGACCTGCTGCTACCCGCCACGGCGGACCGGCTGCACCAGGGCTATCGCTCGTCCGCGCTGCCGCTCACGACGACGTGGATCGCGCGATTGCGCGAGGCCGGAATCGCGGCGACGGTGTCGGGCGCGGGGCCGACGGTGCTGGCGTTGAGCACCGGAGATTTTCCCGCTGAGCTGCGTGAACGGGCGGTGATCGACGGTTTGCGGGTGATCCGGCCGGACATCTCCGACGGCGTCCGGGTCGATTGACGGCGCGCCTGCCTTGCTGAGGTGAACGGTGGGAGCTATCCTGGGCGAGTCCGTACATCGTGCGCGTCAGTCGCCGGTGCTTCATCAGGGCAATCGCTCCAGAAGGCTCCTTGCTCAGGCTCGGGACCCGAGTCTCGTACATCGAGGACAGCAACTGGAATGATCACTCCCACCTTTGTGAACCGGTGGCTGTGACCAGGTGGTGTTTCGCCGCCGGTCCGGCGGGGCAGGCGATACGGCATCCGAGTTCGGCGCAGTGACCGGACTTCGGGACGAAACCCTCGAACAAGCACACGGCAATCGAGGGAAGGAAAGGATCTCCGTGACAGATACGGACCTGCTCGCGACACCCGGGGTGGAGACCGATGTGCGCACCTCGGACCGCGAAAGTGACTCCGGACAGATTTCGAAGATGAGCGAACAAACTGACGTCGCACGATCGGGGCTGACTGGAATGTTGTTGCCGCAATTGCGTGCGCTTGCCGGAGAAGCTCGGTATCCGAGGCACATCCGGGATGCGTAAAGGCGATCTGATCGCCGCTATCAAAGAAAACCAATCTTCCGGGTCGGGGAAGGCCGCTGCCCCCGCGCGCGGCCGGGCCGAGAAGGCCGCCGACGCGAAGGGTGAGGCGCAGGCCGCCGCGAGCGAGGCGCCCGCGGCCGTGACGGAGCCCGCCGCCAAGTCCGAGCCCGCGGCCAAGGCCGAGAAGTCGGACAAGGCCGAGAAGTCCGAGAAGTCGGAGTCCGGCAAGAAGTCCGAGCCCGCCGCGAAGAACGACTCCGCCGGTCGCAACGAGGGCGGCAAGTCGGCGCGGGCCGAGCAGCAGACGCTCGACGGTGTGGGCACGGACAAGCCGGCCGAGCAGAACTCCGCCGATTCGGGCGACGACGCGGGCCGCGAGGGTGGTCAGCGTGGCCGGGGCCGGCAGCGCCGGGGCCGCGAGCAGCGCGCCGCGGAGGGTTCGGAAGGCAAGGCCGAGAACAAGTCCGAGGCGAAGACCGAGGGCGAGGCGAAGCCGGAGCAGGATGCGGGCGAGCGTCGTCGCGACCGCAACCAGCAGTCGGGCGGTCAGAACCAGAACAACCAGAACGGCGCCCGGGGCGGCCGCGATGGCCGTGATGGCCGCGATGGTGGCGGTGACGACGACGAGTCCGGCCGGGGCCGGCGCGGACGTCGCTTCCGCGAGCGGCGGCGCGGTCGCGACCGCGAGAGCGGCGGCAGCGAGACCCGCGACGTCGAGATCCGCGAGGACGACGTCCTGCAGCCCGTGGCCGGCATCCTGGACGTGCTCGACAACTACGCGTTCGTGCGCACCTCCGGCTACCTGGCCGGGCCGAACGACGTGTACGTGTCGATGAACCTGGTCCGCAAGAACGGTCTGCGCCGCGGTGACGCCATCACCGGCGCGGTGCGCGCGCCCCGCGAGGGCGAGGCCGGAAACCAGCGGCAGAAGTTCGATCCCCTGGTGCGCCTCGACACCGTCAACGGCAGCGACATCGACAGCGCCAAGCGCCGCCCGGACTTCAACAAGCTGACCCCGCTGTACCCGAATCAGCGGCTGCGGCTGGAAACTCAGCCCAACAAGCTCACCACCCGGGTGATCGACCTGATCATGCCGATCGGTAAGGGACAGCGCGCCTTGATCGTGTCGCCGCCGAAGGCCGGTAAGACCACGATCATGCAGGACATCGCGAACGCGATCGCGGTCAACAACCCCGAGGTCTACCTCATGGTGGTGCTGGTCGACGAGCGTCCGGAAGAGGTCACCGACATGCAGCGCACCGTGCGCGGCGAGGTGATCGCGTCCACCTTCGACCGGCCGCCGGGGGACCACACCTCGGTCGCCGAGCTGGCCATCGAGCGGGCCAAGCGCCTGGTGGAGATGGGTCAGGACGTGGTCGTGCTGCTCGACTCCATCACTCGCCTCGGCCGCGCGTACAACAACGCGTCGCCGGCGTCGGGCCGCATCCTTTCCGGTGGTATCGACTCGACCGCGCTGTACCCGCCCAAGCGGTTCCTCGGCGCGGCGCGCAACATCGAGAACGGCGGCTCGCTGACGATCATCGCCACCGCGATGGTGGAGACCGGTTCGACCGGTGACACGGTGATCTTCGAGGAGTTCAAGGGCACCGGCAACGCCGAATTGAAGCTGGACCGCAAGATCGCCGAGCGGCGCGTGTTCCCGGCCGTGGACGTCAACCCGTCCGGTACTCGCCGCGACGATCTGCTGATGAATCCCGACGAGGCCGCGGTGCTGCACAAGCTGCGTCGCGTGCTCTCCGGGTTGGATTCGCACCAGGCCATCGATCTGCTGATCGACCGGTTGAAGAAGACCAAGAACAACCTCGAGTTCCTGATGACGGTCTCCAAGACCGCCCCGGGCGCGCTCGAGGAGTAACCCGCCTACCGCTGTTTCCGGCGGGCGAAAGTTGTTGCGGCGGCCTCGTTTCGGCGAGGCCGCCGCGGCATTTTCGGGGCGTAGCAGAGCGCGCCGATCAGTGCGGCGCCGACGATCAGCACCGCCAGGATCAGCGCCGTGGCGGAGGTGACGCCGCCGGTCGAGACGGCGGTCGCGGTGAATTCGAGTTGCGACGAGCCCGCCGGCGGTGCGGCGGCCGTCGCGGGCCGGTCGCCGGGTATCAGGAACCAGCCGATTCCGGCCGTCAGCAACAGCACGACCAACACGGCGCCGGCGTACATTTCCGCCGCGCGCGTACCCCCCGGCAGCGCGCGACCTCTCCGGTGTCTCGGATGCGTTCTCCCGGGTGCCGGTGACCTGGATCTCGTCGCCCCCCGAGCGGCGTGGAGGTGCACTGCATTCCTTTCGAGTGTTGGCACGGTTCTCACCTGGAGAAACTTTAGGAACACCGGTGTTCACATTCCCGAGTAGCGAGCTACTCGACTTCAGCGTGGCTCGAGAGCTGCGGATATGCGTGCCCGCAGTTTCAGGGGGAAGCGCTCGGTGGCGGGGAACAAAGCTGTGGCGGGGAGTGTTTTGAGAGCATGCCGGCGGTTCTGGCATACTGGACCGCTGGTGCGTCTGCTGGTAGAAGGCAGACCATCCCGCCTAGTCGGTTCCGGTTCACGCCCTCGATGCACGACGGCGACCCGGCGACCACATCGAAAGGACACCCATGAAGGCAGGAATCCACCCCACGTACGTGCCGACGACCGTGGTCTGCGGTTGCGGCAACACCTTCCAGACTCGCAGCACCAAGGAGTCGGGCCACATCAACGTCGAGGTCTGCTCCCAGTGCCACCCGTTCTACACGGGCAAGCAGAAGATCCTGGACACCGGCGGCCGCGTCGCCCGCTTCGAGGCCCGCTACGGCAAGCGCGCCAAGAAGGGCGCCGAAGCAGACGCCAATTAACCCCACCGCCGACGCCCGTCCTGCCGAGCAGGCCGGGCGTCGGCGCGTTTCGGGAGAAGAAGGCCCCCAAAAACGCCCTCAACCCGGTATCCCTCCTGTTCGCGGCCCGGCTCGATTCTGGACCGACGGAGCGGGGGAGCGAAGCGGAGGAGCGGAGGAGGGAAGAATCGAGCCTCAGGGGCCGCGAACCGCGACGCCGAAGGCGGCGCCAAAATTACAGGAGCACGCGATGGCCGATATCACGGCCCCGTCCGCGATCGACGACATTCTGGCCGAGCACTCCGGCCTGGAGATGCAGTTGTCGGATCCGGCGCTGCACAACAATCCGGGCGAGGCCCGTCGCGTCGGCAAGCGGTTCGCCGAACTCGCTCCGATCATGTCCACCTACACCAAGCTGCAGGCCGCGCGCGACGATCTGGCCGCTGCTCGGGAACTGGCCGCCGACGACGCCTCGTTCGCCGCGGAGGTCCCGGGTCTGGAGCAGCAGGTAACCGAGCTGGAGCAGACGCTGACCGATCTGCTCGCGCCGCGCGACCCGCACGACGCCGACGATGTGGTGCTCGAGGTGAAGTCGGGGGAGGGCGGCGAGGAGTCCGCGCTGTTCGCCGCCGACCTGGCCCGCATGTACATCCGCTATGCCGAGCGGCACGGCTGGAAGGTGGAGGTGCTCGATGCCAACATCTCCGACCTGGGCGGCTACAAGGAAGCGACGTTCTCGATCAAGAGCCGCGAGCCCAGCCGGGACGGTGTGTGGTCACGGCTGAAGTTCGAGGGTGGTGTGCACCGCGTGCAGCGGGTGCCGGTCACCGAATCGCAGGGCCGCATCCACACCTCGGCCGCGGGCGTGCTGATCTATCCGGAGCCGGACGAGGTCGAGCAGGTGCAGATCGACGAGTCGGATCTGCGCGTGGACGTCTACCGGTCGTCCGGTAAGGGCGGTCAGGGCGTCAACACCACCGATTCGGCGGTGCGTATCACGCATCTGCCCACCGGGATCGTGGTCACCTGTCAGAACGAACGGTCGCAGCTGCAGAACAAGATTCGCGCCATGCAGGTGCTGGCGGCGCGGTTGCAGGCGCTGGCCGAGGAGCAGGCGGACGCGGAGGCGGCGGCCGGGCGGGCCAGCCAGATCCGCACGGTGGACCGGTCCGAACGCATTCGCACCTACAACTTCCCGGAGAACCGGATTACCGATCATCGCATCGGGTTCAAGGCCCACAATCTGGATTCGGTGCTCGACGGCGACCTGGACGCGCTCCTCGACGCCCTGGGCGAGGCGGACCGTGCGGCCCGGCTTGCTGTCGAATAACTCACGGCACCGAACGGTCGGCTTCGTGGGTATTCGTGTCCGGTGACCCGGCCGCGTCGGGCACGCTGGACGATGTGACCCGAGTTCCCTTACGCCCAGCGGTCCTGGCGGCCGAGCAGACGCTCCAGGCCGCGGGGGTGCACAGTCCGCGCGTCGACGCCGAGTCGCTGGCCGCTCACGTCCTCGGCGTGGAACGCCCACGGCTGGCGCTGATTCCGATGGTGACGCCCGAACAGCTGGGGGAGTTCCAGAAGCTGGTGGCGCGGCGCGCGGAGCGGGTGCCGCTCCAGCACCTCACCGGCACGGCGGCGATGGGGGAGATCGACTTGGTCGTGGGGCCGGGGGTGTTCGTGCCGCGACCGGAGACCGAGCTGCTGTTCGCTTGGGCGCTGGCGCAATTGGAGGCGGCCGGGCACGAGCATCCGCCGATCGTCGTGGACCTGTGCACGGGGTCGGGGGCGCTGGCACTGGCGATCGCGCACGCGCGCCCCGACGCCGAGGTGCACGCGGTGGAACTCGATCCGGCCGCGCTGAACTGGGCCCGGCGCAATGCGGACCGCTGCGCCGCCACCGGTGACACCCCGATCACCCTGCACGCCGGCGATGTCACCGACCCATCGATCCTGGCGGACCTCGACGGCCGCGTCGACGTGGTGGTCGCCAACCCGCCCTACATCCCCACGTCGGCGTGGCTGGATCCTGAAGTGCGCGACCACGATCCGCATCTGGCCCTGTTCGGCGGCGCCGACGGCCTGGATGTCATCCGCCCCATGGTCGGCACCATCGCCCGTTTGCTCCGCGCCGACGGCGTGGCGGCGGTCGAGCACGACGACACCAACGGCTCCCAGACCGCCGCCACGTTCACCGCGCACGGCGGTTTCACGGCGGTCGCCGAGCACCCCGACCTCGCCGGCCGGCCCCGCTTCGTGGCCGCCCGCCGCACCCGCGCCGACTGATCGCCGATTTGCCTCAGGTATGCCCGAGGCGGATACGGCAGGCGTCGGCGATGGCGGCGGTGTCCCAGTAGAACGGCCGAACCTCGGCAATGCGGCCGTCGGCGACGGTAATGGTCTGCAGGATCGGAAACTTCAGATCCCGGCCCGTCGCCCGCGCTCGTGCACTGACCCAGGTCCGGACGACCAGCGGCGATACCCCACTGAGATAGGTCTGCTCGACCATCTCGAACCGCTCCCACACCCCGCTCATCGCGCGAAAGAACTGTTCCATCCCGTCATGCCCGCGCCAGATTCCCCCGTAGGGCAGCCCCTCGGCCTGATACAGCACGACATCCGGCGCGAAAAACGGCGCCAGCGTCGCAAACGACGCCCGCCCCGGCCCACCCGCCGCCAGATACTCCGCCTCCGCCCGATACATCCCCTCGAGCACGTCTACATCGGGCCTCGCCCGTGAAGTGGTCATGTCAACCACTATCGAACCCGCCTGCACCGCCCGCTGGCGCAAATCCGACCCCGCACTCGTTCGGAAGCATTGCCGCCCATGGTCGTGAGCGTCTCGGCGCGCCCACCCGCTCGGTGGGAGCGTGGCATCGGTGCTGGCCATCGCGGTACGCGGGGCTCGGCACCCTGCCGGAAGGCGTGCGGTGAGACACATTCAATAGACTCAGCGCCGTGAGTACCGTCTACGACTGCTCCGATCCCGACTCTCGGGCCGCCGGGCTGACCGCCGCGCGGACGACCCTGAAATCCGGACGGCTTGCCGTGATCCCCACCGATACGGTGTACGGCCTTGCCGCCGACGCGTTCGATTCCGCGGCCGTCGCCGCGCTGCTCGCCGCCAAGCGGCGCGGGCGGGACATGCCGGTGCCGGTGCTGGTCGGGTCCTGGAACACCATCGATGGACTGGTGTTCTCGGTGCAGTCGCAGGCGCGGGATCTGATTCGGGCGTTCTGGCCCGGCGGGCTGAGTCTGGTGGTGCAGCAGGCGCCCTCGCTGGCGTGGGATCTCGGTGACGCGCGCGGGACGGTCATGCTGCGCATGCCGCTGCATCCGATCGCGCTGGAACTGCTGCGCGAGGTGGGGCCGCTGGCGGTGTCGAGTGCCAACGTCTCCGGGCAGCCGCCCGCCACGACCGCCGACGAGGCCCGTGATCAGCTGGGCGAACTGGTCGGCGTGTACCTCGACGGCGGGAAGGCCGAGCACGGCCGCCCGTCCACCATCGTCGACCTCACCGCCGACACTCCGCGGATCCTGCGCGAGGGCGCTGTGACCACGGCGCAGGTGGCCGAGGTGCTGGGCGTGTCGCCGGACCGGCTGACATCCGAAGCCGCACGGTGATGGCCTGGTAGATGGGATTCAGTCAGAGCGCGGTGGTTCCGCTGCGCGAGCTGCTGCTGGTGCTGCTCGTGTCTGCGGTGGTGACCTTGCTGTCCACCGGCGGCATTCGGGTGCTGGCGATCGCCTTCGGTGCGGTGGCGGTGCCCCGGGAACGCGACGTGCACGTGAAGCCGACGCCGCGCATGGGCGGCGTCGGCATGTACATCGGCGTGGTCGCCGCCGTGCTGTTCGCGCACCAGTTGCCCGCGCTGCGCCGGGGCTTCGATTTCGCACCGGATATCCCCGCGGTGCTCGTCGCCAGCACGCTCATCGTGCTGGTGGGCATCGTCGACGATCGCTGGGGCCTGGACGCCCTCACCAAATTCGTCGGCCAGATCACGGCGGCCGGTGTCATGGCCGTCATCGGGTTGAGCTGGGTCGTCGTCTACAACCCGTTCAACCAGACCACGGTCGTGCTCGACGCGCTGCAGGGCGGACTGGTGACGGTCGTCGTCACCGTCACCATGATCAATGCGATGAATTTCGTCGACGGCATGGACGGCTTGGCCGCCGGACTGGGCCTGATCTGCGCGGGCGCGGTGTTCGTGTTCTCGATGGGACTGCTCTACGCGCAGGGCGGTGACGTCAGTACCTATCCGCCCGCGCTGCTGGCCGCCGCACTCGCCGGCGCCTGCCTGGGATTCCTCCCGCACAATTTCCAGCCGGCTCGCATATTCATGGGCGACTCCGGTTCCATGCTCATCGGCCTCATGCTGGCCGCCATCTCCACGGGCGCCTCCGGTCGAATTCCGCTCACCGGATACGGACCCCGCGACTTCGTCGGTCTCCTTTCCCCACTGTTGCTGGTGGGCGCGGTGATGTTCATTCCGGTATTGGACCTGGTGCTGGCTATCGTGCGCCGGGTGCGCGCGGGCGTGAGTTTCTCCACTCCGGACAAAATGCATCTGCATCACCGGTTGTTGCAGATCGGACATTCGCAGCGGCGGGTGGTGCTGACCATCTATCTGTGGGTCGGTGTGCTGGCATTCGGGGCGGTCGGTACGTCTTTGATGGATCGCCGTCTCGTGGTGCTGCTGTTCGCCGCCGGGCTGGTATTCGCATTGGTGGTGACGGCGGTGCCGTCGCTGCGTGAGGCGCTCGGATTGCGGCGCTGGATACCGCGCGGGCGGGGCGCGCACACCGAATAGGTAGAGTGGCCCGCGTGAGCACGGCATCCGAGTACCATCCCGACGCCCCGCTGCGGGCGGCGCTGCGCTACGGCATCGCCGGTCTGATCGCGCTGGTGGTGCTCTCGGCCGTCCTCGGTTCGATTTTCGCCGGGCTGCCCGGCCTGTGGGGCGCGCTGATCGGCTCGGCCATCGGCGGCTTCTTCATTCTCACCACGGCGGCGTTGGTGCTGTTCAGCGCGAAATTGGAATCCGGCGTCCAGGGCATGGTCATGCTGGCCAGCTGGGTCGGCAAGCTGCTGGTCGTGATGATCGTGGTGGCCGTGCTGAAGCAGTTCGAGTTCTACAGTCCCGGCACCCTGTTCCTCACCGTGGTGGGCGCTCTGCTGATCGTTCTGGGCGCGGAGACGTACGGTCTACTGCGCCAACGAGTTCCGGTGGTCGAGACGCCCGACGAGCGCGCCGACCAAGATCGTTCAAATGTTTGAGCGCACCCCCTACACGTTGTCGTAGATAGCTTGGTAAACTCTTTACCGTAAGCAGCTATCCCAGGGGCGATCACAAGATCGCAAACCTGGCGGTTATGCTTACAGCCGTGCCGGACCTGAGGGGGTTCGGCTCTGCACCGTCGACGATGTCGCCGACGTACAGACGCCACGGCGGGTGACCCCGCGCAGCTGCTGACGAACTCGAGCCGACCTGAGTCGACCACAAGATCGTCAATGTCCGATCGAACCGCGGGTGGAAACACGGCCCGCGGCCCGAACACGGGAGAGAACGCTGAGCGTCACCACTTTGGCGGGCGAGTTCCACGCGCCTTCGCTGTCAGATTTCTTCCCTCCAGCTGTGCTGTTCGAGGGGACGCCTTTCGAGCTCGACCGTTTGATGCTGATCCGCATCGTGATGGCGGCCGTTCTGATTGCGGTGATGTTGCTCGCATTCCGCAGCCCCAAGATCGTGCCGCGCGGTCTGCAGAACATCGCGGAGTACGGCCTGCTGTTCGTCAAGGAGCAGATCTGCGACGAAGTGCTCGGCAAGGAAACCGGCAGGAAGTATTTCCCGCTGATCGCGACGATCTTCTTCACGGTGCTGTTCCTGAACTTCTCCAGCATCATCCCGTTCTTGAACATCTCGTCGAACGCGCGGATCGGTATGCCGTTGGTGCTGGCCATCATCGCGTATATCGCGTTCAACGCCATCGGCATCAAGAAGTACGGCTTCTGGAAGTACATGCGCTCGAGCATCGTGGTGCCCGATGTGCCGCCCGCGATGCACGTGCTGCTGATTCCGATCGAGTTCATCTCGACCTTCATCCTGCGCCCGTTCACGCTGACCGTCCGACTCATGGCGAACATGCTGGCCGGACACGTCATGCTGGTGTTGTTCTTCTCGGCGACCCAGTTCTTCCTGTTCGACGGCGCCGCGTGGATGAAGGGTCTGTCGCCGTTCTCGCTGCTCGGTGGATTCGCCTTCACCTTGTTCGAGATGCTGGTGATCTTCCTGCAGGCTTACGTGTTCGCCCTGCTGACCGCCGTGTACATCGGTCTGGCTCAGCACGCGGATTCGCACTGACCGCACAACCGCACAAAGACTGAACCCACTCCGTCGCCGGGCGGGTGGGCAACAGAAAGGGAAAGAAAATCTCATGAGCCTCTCCTACGTGGCCGCCGAACTCGCCCAGACCTCCGAGAGGGTCAAGGGCTACGGCGCTATCGGTTACGGTCTGGCCGCCATCGGTCCGGGTATCGGCGTGGGCATCGTCGTCGGTAAGGCGATCGAGGGCATCGCCCGCCAGCCCGAGCTGCAGGGCACCATCCGGACCAACATGTTCCTGGGCATCGCGTTCACCGAGGCGCTGGCGCTGATCGGTCTCGTCGCCGGCTTCATCTTCTGATTGCCATGAACGGGATCCATTTGCTCGCCGAGGAAGCACCGGAGGACAGAAATCCGCTGCTCCCCGAGGTGTACGACATCGTATGGTCGCTCGTCGTCGTGGCCGTCATCGCGTTCGTCTTCTATAAGTACGTGATCCCGCGACTGTCGAAGGTGCTCGACGAACGGTCGAACAAGATCGAGGGCGGCATCGCCCGGGCCGAGGCCGCGCAGGCCGAGGCGCAGGCGACGCTGGAGCAGTACCAGCAGCAGCTGGCGGAGGCCCGGCTCGAGGCCGCGCGCATTCGTGAAGAGGCGCGCAACCAGGGTCAGCAGATCCTCGCGCAACTGCGGTCCGAGGCGCAGGCCGAGGCGGATCGCATCGTGGCGTCGGGGCACGCGCAGCTGGAGGCACAGCGCCAGCAGATCGTGACCGAGCTGCGGTCGGAGCTGGGCAGCACCGCCGTCGACCTGGCCGAGAAGATCATCGGGCAGTCGGTGTCGGACGAGGCCAAGCAGGCGGCGTCGATCGACCGGTTCCTCACCGAACTGGACGAGAAGGCCGGCATCGGGGTCGGAAGGTAACCATGCGCGAGCGGGTCGGCGGCCGAGCCGGCGGCCCCGCCCGGGCAGGGTCCCAACACAGTGAAAGTGGGAAGCATGTACGCAGCGAGCCGCGAGGCGAGTTCCCGTGCGCGGGAAGCTCTTTCGGCCGCTCTCACCGGGAGCGACTCCGTCGCCGCCACGACGGGCTCCGAACTGTTCGCCGTTGTCGCAGTACTCGACGACCAGCGTTCGCTGCGTGTGGCGCTCGCGGATAAGTCGGTGTCGAGTTCGGCGCGCGCCGAACTGGCCGAACGCGTTTTCGGCGGGAAGATCAGCGCCGCCACCACGGCCGTGCTGACCACGGCCGTCGCTCAGGACTGGTCCCGCACCCGGGATCTGGTCGACACCCTGGTGCTGCTCGGGCGGGAGGCGCTGCTGCGGGCAGCGGCCGATCGCGGGCGCATCGACGCGGTGGAGGACGAGCTGTTCCGGCTCGGCCGCATCGTCGAGGACAACCCGAACCTGGAACAGGCGCTGGCCGATCGCGGCAAGACCGCGGCGGACAAGCGGAGCCTGCTCCAGCGGCTGCTCACCGGCAAGGTCGAGGACATCACCCTGCAGCTGGCCGAGCAGGCGGTCGGTCGCGCGCACGGTGATATCGGCATCGTCTTCGACGAGCTGTCCGACCTGGCGGCGTCGCTGCGCAAGCAGATCGTCGCGCACGTGCGGGCCGCCACCGCCCTGACACCGCAGCAGCGGGAGCACCTGGCGGCCTCGCTGCAGCGCATCTACGACAAGCCGGTCACGGTGCACGTCCAGGTCGACCCGGCCCTGCTGGCCGGTGTCGTCGTGCGGATCGGCGACGACGTGATCGACGGTAGCGCCGTCGGCCGACTGCAGCGCTTGCGCCAGTCCCTCGGGTGAGTCACCCGAGCACCGCAACCCCCGACATACCAGACCAGACAGCGAGAGCAGGAAGAACATGGCGGAGCTGACGATCTCCCCCGATGAGATCCGTAGCGCGATCGAGAGCTACACCCAGAGCTACACCCCCGAGACCTCCATCGAGGAAATCGGTGTCGTCACCGACACCAGCGACGGTATCGCCCACGTCAGTGGCCTGCCGTCGGCGATGGCCAACGAGCTGCTCGAATTCCCGGGCGGCGTGCTGGGCGTCGCGCTGAACCTCGAGGACAACGCGATCGGCGCGGTCATCCTGGGTGAGTTCGACACCCTCGAGGAGGGCCAGCAGGTCCGCCGCACCGGTGACGTGCTCTCGGTGCCGGTCGGCGACAACTTCCTCGGCCGCGTGGTCAACCCGCTCGGTCAGCCGATCGATGGCCTGGGCGACATCGAGACCGACGAACGCCGCGTGCTGGAACTGCAGGCCGCGACCGTGCTGGAGCGTCAGCCGGTCGGTGAGCCGATGGCCACCGGCATCACCGCCATCGACGCGCTGACCGCGATCGGCCGCGGTCAGCGTCAGCTGATCATCGGCGACCGCAAGACCGGCAAGACCGCGGTCTGCATCGACGCCATCCTGAACCAGAAGGCGAACTGGGAGTCGGGCGATCCCAGCAAGCAGATGCGCTGCATCTACGTCGCCATCGGTCAGAAGGGTTCGACCATCGCCGGCGTCAAGACCGCCCTCGAGGCGCACGGCGCGATGGACTACACCACCATCGTCGCCGCCCCGGCGTCGGACTCCGCGGGCTTCAAGTGGCTGGCCCCCTACACCGGCTCGGCCATCGGCCAGCACTGGATGTACCAGGGCAAGCACGTCCTGATCGTGTTCGACGACCTGTCCAAGCAGGCCGAGGCCTACCGCGCCATCTCGCTGCTGCTGCGCCGCCCGCCGGGCCGCGAGGCGTACCCCGGCGACGTGTTCTACCTGCACTCGCGCCTGCTGGAGCGTTGCGCGAAGCTGTCCGACGAGATGGGCGCCGGCTCGATGACCGGCCTGCCGATCATCGAGACCAAGGCCGGTGACGTCTCGGCATTCATCCCGACCAACGTCATCTCCATCACCGACGGCCAGGTCTTCCTCGAGTCCGACCTGTTCAACAAGGGTGTGCGCCCGGCGATCAACGTCGGTACCTCCGTCTCCCGTGTCGGTGGCGCCGCGCAGACCAAGGGCATGAAGACGGTCGCCGGTTCGCTGCGCCTCGAGCTGGCCCAGTACCGCGAGCTGGAGGCGTTCTCCGCCTTCGCCTCCGACCTGGATGCCGCCTCGCTGGCGCAGCTTGAGCGCGGTGCCCGCTGGGTCGAGTTGCTCAAGCAGGACCAGTACTCCCCGGTCTCGGTCGAGGACCAGATCGTGTCGATCTTCCTGGTCGACGGCGGCTACTACGACTCGGTGCCGGTGGGCGACGTCCGCCGCTTCAATGTCGAGCTGCTGGAGGACCTGCACCGCAACGCCGCCGACGCGTTCAAGTCGATCGAGGGCGGTAAGCGGATCGAGGGCGAGGCGGCCGATCAGTTCAAGGCCGCGACCGAGAAGTTCAAGCAGGGCTTCCTGGCCTCCGACGGCAGCCGCGTCGTGAACGAGGCCGCCGCCGGCGAGCTGGGTCACGAAGAGGTCGAGTCGCTGTCGGTCACCCGCAAGCACGTCGAGAAGTAGGCGACTCGTGAGCGCCGCAATCGACTACGGAATGAAGGGAGTGTGACTCATGGCCAGCACCCGCGAACTGCGCTCCCGCATTCGTAGTGTCAATTCGATCAAGAAGATCACCAAGGCCCAGGAGCTGATCGCCACTTCGCGCATCACGAAGGCGCAGGCTCGTGTCGCCGCCGCGAAGCCGTTCGCCGAGGAGATCACCAAGGTGCTCGGCGAGTTGGCCGCCGCCTCGACCAATCTCGCGCATCCGCTGCTGACCGAGCGGCCTAACCCGAGCCGGGCCGCGGTGCTGGTCATCACCAGCGACAGCGGCCAGTGCGGCGGCTACAACTCGAACGTGCTCAAGCGCACCGAGGAACTGTTCACGACGCTGCGCTCCGAGGGCAAAGAGCCGGTGCTGTACGTGATGGGTTCCAAGGGCCTGACGTACTACACCTTCCGCAACCGCCGCCCGCACGGGTCGTGGGTCGGGTTCTCGCAGCAGCCGCACTACACCGACGCGTCGGCCGCGTGCAATCACCTGGTCGAGGCCTTCATGGCCGGCGCCGAGGGGGAGGTGCCGACGGTGGACGGCACGGGCACCATCGCGGGCGTCGACGAGATTCACATCGTCTACACGCGCTTCGTGTCGATGCTGTCGCAGGTTCCGGAGGTGCGCCGGCTGGCGCCGATCCAGGTGAGCTTCGTCGACGAGAACTACGAGCTGGGTGAGGATTTCGTGTCGGACAGCCCCGACGCGAACGTCACCGCGCAGTACGAGTTCGAGCCGGACGCGGACACGCTGCTCGGCGCGCTGCTGCCGAAGTACGTGAACACCCGGATCTACTCGTCATTGCTCGAGGCCGCCGCCTCGGAGTCGGCCGCGCGCCGCACCGCAATGAAGGCCGCCACCGACAACGCCACGGATCTGGTGAATACCCTGACCCGCCAGGCGAACTCGATCCGGCAGGCCAACATCACGCAGGAAATCAGTGAAATCGTCGGCGGCGCGAACGCGCTGGCAGCCACTGGCGACTGAGCCCGAGCCCACCCAGGAAGTAGACAAATGACCGCAGCAGTTTCTGCAGAAAACAAGAGCCGGGCCGGCGCTGGTACAGGCCGCGTCGCCCGGGTCATCGGCCCCGTCGTGGACGTCGAGTTCCCGCGTGGCGCCATCCCCGAGCTGTACAACGCCCTGCACGCCGAGATCTCGCTGCCCTCGGTGGCCAAGACCCTGACCCTCGAGGTGGCACAGCACCTGGGCGACAACATCGTTCGCACCATCTCGATGCAGCCGACCGACGGCCTGACCCGCGGCGCGGCCGTGCAGGACACCGGCAAGCCGATCTCGGTACCCGTCGGCGATGTCGTCAAGGGTCACGTGTTCAACGCCCTGGGCGACTGCCTGGACGCGCCGGGCACCGGCCGCGACGGCGAGCAGTGGGGCATTCACCGCACGCCGCCGCCGTTCGACCAGCTCGAGGGCAAGACCGAGATCCTGGAGACCGGCGTCAAGGTCCTCGACCTGCTCACCCCGTACGTGAAGGGTGGCAAGATCGGCCTGTTCGGTGGCGCCGGTGTCGGCAAGACCGTGCTGATCCAGGAGATGATCACCCGTATCGCGCGCGAATTCTCCGGCACCTCGGTGTTCGCGGGCGTCGGTGAGCGCACCCGTGAGGGCACCGACCTGCACCTGGAAATGGAGGAGATGGGCGTCCTGCAGGACACCGCGCTCGTCTTCGGCCAGATGGACGAACCGCCGGGGACCCGTATGCGGGTGGCCCTGTCCGCGCTGACCATGGCGGAGTACTTCCGCGATGTGCAGGGCCAGGACGTGCTGCTGTTCATCGACAACATCTTCCGTTTCACCCAGGCCGGTTCCGAGGTGTCGACCCTGCTGGGCCGCATGCCCTCGGCCGTCGGTTACCAGCCGACCCTGGCCGACGAGATGGGCCAGCTGCAGGAGCGGATCACCTCGACCCGCGGGCGCTCGATCACCTCGATGCAGGCGATCTACGTGCCCGCCGACGACTACACCGACCCGGCGCCGGCCACCACCTTCGCCCACCTGGACGCGACCACCGAGCTCTCGCGCCCGATTTCGCAGAAGGGCATCTACCCGGCCGTCGACCCGCTGACCTCGACCTCTCGTATTCTCGAGGCTTCGATCGTCGGCGACCGGCACTTCGCGGTAGCCAACGAGGTGAAGCGAATCCTGCAGAAGTACAAGGAACTTCAGGACATCATCGCGATTCTGGGCATGGACGAACTGTCCGAAGAGGACAAGGTTCTCGTCGGCCGCGCCCGTCGCCTGGAGAAGTTCCTCGGCCAGAACTTCATCGTGGCCGAGAAGTTCACCGGTCAGCCGGGTTCGGTCGTGCCGCTGGAGCAGACCATCGACGACTTCGACCGGGTCTGCAAGGGCGAATTCGACCACCTGCCGGAGCAGGCGTTCAACTCCTGCGGTGGCCTGGACGACGTCGAGGCGGCCGCGAAGAAGATCGCCGGGAAGTAGTCCACCATGGCAGATATGTCAGTTGATCTGGTCGCCATCGAGAGGCGGCTGTGGTCGGGGCAGGCGAGTTTCGTCGTCGCCGAGACCACCGAGGGTCAGATCGGTATTCTGCACGGCCACGAGCCGCTGCTCGGCCAGCTGGTCGAGGGCGGCACCGTGATCATCGACAGCACCGAGGGTGAGCGCATCGTCGCCGCCGTGCACGGCGGGTTCTTCTCGGTGACGGCCTCGAGCGTGCGGATTCTCGCCGAATCGGCGGAATTCGCGGACGATGTGGATATCGACGCCGCGCGGGCGGTGCTCGCCGACCCGAACGCGTCGGAGCAGGCGCAGAACGTGGCGCGCGGACAGGTGCGGGCGGCGGAGGCCGTGCGAGCCTGACCGGCACGTCGAACGAACGGCGGCCCCCGGGACGATTCCCGGGGGCCGCCGTCGTTTTTGTGCCGATTTTCCGGACGGCACAAGTCTTTTCGCCGATGTCCGATTCGAATTCGCGACACAGTTGCCCGGCTACGAATCAATTACCCGGCCCGGGTTAGTATCGAGCACCGGTCCACTCGTGACCGAACTCGCCGACGATCTTTCGGCATTTTCGAAGGTTTCAGCTTCACCTGAAGTACCGAGCATTACCTCAGCACTGTCTGGTCGGCGCAAGCGTCACGATGAGCGAGGGGTGGATGATCAAGAATCAGGTAAACGGAACGCGATGGCTCCTGCGTATCACCGCCGCGGCGGCGACAATCGCGACGGTATTCGGCCTGTGGTCGCCGGGCGCGCGGGCGGATACTTTCGTGCCGCTGTCCGACGGACATATCGAGCGGGCGGGGGTCGTTATTCACAGTTCCGGCGAACATGCCGTGCTGGCACCGTCGCTGGCGGCCAACGGCGCCGGCCGCACGGCCTGGGTCAGCGGCGATGTGACGGTCGACATCGATACACCGCCCGGTGTGATCGGCCCCAACAATGGCGCGTTGAACGAGCCGGGCACCAATGATTCGTCGACACACGGCTCCTCCGGGTTGACGGTCGGCTATCTCGTCGGTTGCCAGGTGGCGCTCGGATCGTTCGGTCCCTCGCTCGGCGCGACGCTGTCCTCGACTCCGTCCATCACCGCCGGCGTGTCCTTTCCGATCAGCCCCGGCGAGGTGAAATGGGTGCAGATCAACAACAAGGACATGACCAAATCGGGCCGGTATTTCCTCAATTACCAAGACGTTCCGATGGATGTGCAGGGCTGCGCCGGTTATGCGCAGGCACGCAGTTTCGCCGTGGTCGAGGTCATCGGCCCCGACTATCACAAAGTCACGCTGTACGGCCAGCCGTTCAGCATCGGCTGAAAGGAAAACGCATGTACCGCAGTAGAACTCTGCGACGTGGCCGGGCGGTCGGGCTGCTGGCGGCGGTGACCGTCGGGCTGGGATTGTGTTCCTCCGGCGCCGCGAATGCCGATACGTTCGTTCCGCTGCAAGGCGGTTCGATCACCCGCACCCTGGGCGACGGCACCGTGGTGACGCTGTCGATCGTGGACGAGTCGGCGACGATCAGCGGATCCATGGGCGCGACGCCGACCCATCGCAACGTCTGGACATCGGGCCGGGTGGTCGCCGATGTGTCCGGCCCCGGCGCGGATTCGGCGAGTATTCAGCTGAATCCGGGTTACGTGGTCGGCTGTCAGGTGGACATCGGGTCGCTGAACTCGGAGGATACGGACACTCAGGGCACCCAGACCGGTGGCGCGGGGCTGGCGGCACCGGTCATCGGAGTCACCGAAACCCTCACCATCGCCCCCGGCCAGGCCGTGACGCGCTATGTCCTCGACATCGAGCAACCGGACGACTACGGCAACGAGATTCACAAGAAGCACCCCACGGTCGACGGTTCGCACGCCAGCGTCAGCTGGACCGACGAGACCTTCGCCGTCAACGGGTGCGGCGGCTATGCCCAGGCGAGGGCGTTCACGATGGCCGATGTCTCGACCGAAGCCGGCGAGAGCATGCTCACCGTCTGGGGCCAGCCGTTCACCATGGGCTGAGCCGCCCACACTCCCGAATCGCATCGCCCGGGACGCGGAATCCGCCGTTCACGCGTCCCGGGCACCCGGCCCGATTAGGCTGGCGCTCTGCGTTATGGGACTGTTTGTAGACTCGCCCCAACGGTGACCTTGTTCGGGGATGGCACGGCACCCGCACCAGCACAGGGGCAAAGGCGAAGGGACGGACCTGGATTGCGGACCGGGATGGTGCTTCTGATCATTCTGGTGCTGCTGCTCGTCGGCCTGGCGCTGGTTTCGATCTACCGATTCGTCATGCTGCGCCGCGGCGGGACGGCCGCGATTCTGCGCGTGCTGCCGGCCAAGGGCGGGCAGGGCTGGCGGCACGGTCTGATCCGCTACGACGAAGACCGCTTGGTCTTCTTCAAGTTGACGAGCGTGAAACTGGGCGCCGACGCCACGATTCGGCGCCTGGGCATCGAGGTCACCGATCGCCGCGGCCCGGTCGGCGACGAATACGACATCATGACCGACGACATCATCGTCATCGCGGTCTCCGACGGCGACGGCAGTTACGAGCTGGCGCTGGACCGCGGGGCGTTGGCGGCCTTCCTGTCGTGGGTCGAGTCCCGTCCCTCGGAGCGAATCCGCCGCCGCAGGTGATCGTCGTCCGACGCTAGGGTTGTGGTGTGAGCGTGCACCTGACTCGGATCTATACGCGAACCGGCGACGACGGCACCACGGGCCTGAGCGACTTCTCCCGGGTGTCCAAGACCGACGCGCGGCTGGTCGCCTATGCCGACTGTGACGAGACCAACGCCGCGATCGGCGTCGCAATCGCGCTCGGCGCACCCGATCCCGAGATCGAACGGGTACTGCGGCAGATACAGAACGACCTCTTCGACGCCGGCGCCGACCTGTCCACTCCGGTGGTCGCCGAGCCGAAGTACCCGCCGCTGCGCATCACCCAGGACTACATCGACCGGCTGGAGCGCTGGTGCGATCGGTTCAATGATGGTCTGGCGCCGCTGAATTCGTTCATTCTGCCGGGCGGCACACCGCTGGCGGCGCTGCTGCACACCGCGCGGACGGTGGCGCGCCGGACCGAGCGGTCTGCTTGGTCGGCGGTAGCCGCGCATCCCGACGACACCTCGGTATTGCCCGCGAAGTACCTGAATCGGCTGTCGGATCTGCTGTTCATCCTCGGCCGGGTGGCCAATCCGGACGGCGATGTGCTGTGGCGCCCGGGCGTTTCGGACGAGAACGCGGAGTAGCGGGCGGGCGGAGTGGTCACCATCGTTCGTCGCGCCCACTAGGCTGACCCCCGTGAGTGAACGGTTTCTGGTGACCGGGGGCAGTCGGCTCGCCGGCGAGGTGGCGGTCGGTGGTGCCAAGAACAGCGTGCTCAAGCTGATGGCCGCCGCACTGCTGGCCGAGGGCACGACGACGATCACCAACTGCCCGGACATCCTCGATGTCCCGCTGATGGCCGAGGTGCTGCGAGGTCTCGGCTGCGATGTGACGGTCGACGGCTCCGTGGTGACCATCGATACCCCTACCGAGCCGAAGTACCACGCGGATTTCCCTGCGGTCACGCAGTTCCGGGCCTCGGTCTGCGTGCTCGGGCCGTTGATGGCCCGGTGCAAGCGCGCGGTGGTGGCGTTGCCCGGCGGTGACGCGATCGGTTCCCGGCCGCTCGACATGCACCAGACGGGGTTGCGATTGCTCGGCGCGACCAGCGAGATCGAGCACGGTTGCCTGGTCGCCCGTGCCGACGAGTTGCAGGGCGCGCGCATCCGGTTGGACTTCCCCTCGGTCGGCGCGACCGAGAACATCCTGATGGCGGCGGTGCTGGCCGAGGGCGAGACGGTCATCGACAACGCCGCGCGCGAACCGGAGATCGTCGACCTGTGCACGATGCTGACCAGGATGGGCGCACGCATCAGCGGTGCGGGCACCTCGGTCCTGACCATCGACGGGGTGCGCAAGCTCTCGCCGACCACGCACCAGGTGATCGGCGACCGTATCGTCGCCGCCACGTGGGGGATCGCCGCCGCCATGACGCTGGGCGACGTCCGGGTGACGGGGATCAACCCCAAACATCTGTCGCTCGTGCTGGACAAGCTGCGCTCCGCCGGCGCGCGAATCTCGTTCGAGCCGGACGGGTTTCGTGTTCTGCAGGCCGAACGTCCGCGTGCGGTGAACTTCTCGACGCTGCCGTTCCCCGGCTTCCCGACCGACCTGCAGCCGATGGCCATCGGCCTCGCGGCCATCGCGGACGGCACCTCGATGATCACCGAGAACGTCTTCGAGGCCCGATTCCGGTTCGTGGAGGAGATGATTCGCCTGGGCGCCGACGCCCGCACCGATGGTCACCATGCCGTGGTGCGTGGTATTCCGCGGTTGTCGAGCGCGCCGGTCTGGTCCTCGGACATTCGCGCGGGCGCCGGTCTGGTGCTCGCGGGTCTGGTCGCCGACGGCGTGACGGAGGTGCACGACGTCTTCCACATCGACCGCGGATACCCCGACTTCGTGGAGAACCTGCGCGCGCTGGGCGCCGGAGTCGAGCGCGTGAGCTGATCACGTAACCCTGTTGACCAGGCGATTTGACATCGATTCCACCGACACGTAACTTATTCCAGGTCAGAGCGACACGGACACCGACCCGGGCCGAGAGGCCGGGGACACGAGGTTGGACGATGAGCGCCTGACGATCACACTGGCTCTACTTCGAACCCGGATTTGGTTCCGTGTTCATGGTCGGGCTAAGCTGTAAAAGTTGCCCAGCCGATCGACCGGGATACTCCCGTGAGATTACTGGTGCGTGTGTTCTTTGAGAACTCAATAGTGTGTCGATGAATGTCAGTGCCAATTATTTTGGTTCCGGCTCTCTACACCCCCGTGTGAGGGTCGGGCATTTTTTGTCAGCTATTTTTCCGGCTGGCGTTATTTTGGTTAGGTTTTCGGACTCTGGTTCGAGATTACTTCTGATTGCGGGGCCCGAGTGATCGGGTTTCGTGGTTTGTGAGTCTTCAACGGAGAGTTTGATCCTGGCTCAGGACGAACGCTGGCGGCGTGCTTAACACATGCAAGTCGAGCGGTAAGGCCCTTCGGGGTACACGAGCGGCGAACGGGTGAGTAACACGTGGGTGATCTGCCTCGTACTCTGGGATAAGCCTGGGAAACTGGGTCTAATACCGGATATGACCACGAATCGCATGGTTTGTGGTGGAAAGATTTATCGGTGCGAGATGGGCCCGCGGCCTATCAGCTTGTTGGTGGGGTAATGGCCTACCAAGGCGACGACGGGTAGCCGGCCTGAGAGGGCGACCGGCCACACTGGGACTGAGACACGGCCCAGACTCCTACGGGAGGCAGCAGTGGGGAATATTGCACAATGGGCGGAAGCCTGATGCAGCGACGCCGCGTGCGGGATGACGGCCTTCGGGTTGTAAACCGCTTTCGACAGGGACGAAGCGCAAGTGACGGTACCTGTAGAAGAAGCACCGGCCAACTACGTGCCAGCAGCCGCGGTAATACGTAGGGTGCGAGCGTTGTCCGGAATTACTGGGCGTAAAGAGCTTGTAGGCGGTTTGTCGCGTCGTTCGTGAAAACTTGGGGCTCAACCCCAAGCTTGCGGGCGATACGGGCAGACTAGAGTACTGCAGGGGAGACTGGAATTCCTGGTGTAGCGGTGAAATGCGCAGATATCAGGAGGAACACCGGTGGCGAAGGCGGGTCTCTGGGCAGTAACTGACGCTGAGAAGCGAAAGCGTGGGTAGCGAACAGGATTAGATACCCTGGTAGTCCACGCCGTAAACGGTGGGTACTAGGTGTGGGTTTCCTTCCACGGGATCCGTGCCGTAGCTAACGCATTAAGTACCCCGCCTGGGGAGTACGGCCGCAAGGCTAAAACTCAAAGGAATTGACGGGGGCCCGCACAAGCGGCGGAGCATGTGGATTAATTCGATGCAACGCGAAGAACCTTACCTGGGTTTGACATACACCAGACGCCGGCAGAGATGTCGGTTCCCTTGTGGCTGGTGTACAGGTGGTGCATGGCTGTCGTCAGCTCGTGTCGTGAGATGTTGGGTTAAGTCCCGCAACGAGCGCAACCCTTGTCCTGTGTTGCCAGCACGTCATGGTGGGGACTCGCAGGAGACTGCCGGGGTCAACTCGGAGGAAGGTGGGGACGACGTCAAGTCATCATGCCCCTTATGTCCAGGGCTTCACACATGCTACAATGGCCGGTACAGAGGGCTGCGATACCGTGAGGTGGAGCGAATCCCTTAAAGCCGGTCTCAGTTCGGATCGGGGTCTGCAACTCGACCCCGTGAAGTTGGAGTCGCTAGTAATCGCAGATCAGCAACGCTGCGGTGAATACGTTCCCGGGCCTTGTACACACCGCCCGTCACGTCATGAAAGTCGGTAACACCCGAAGCCGGTGGCCTAACCCCTTGTGGGAGGGAGCCGTCGAAGGTGGGATTGGCGATTGGGACGAAGTCGTAACAAGGTAGCCGTACCGGAAGGTGCGGCTGGATCACCTCCTTTCTAAGGAGCACTTCTACACGCTGCCTCGAACAGTCGAGAGCGGTTGTGTCAGAGACCATTTCGGGCTCGAATGTAGCCCGGTGGACGCTCATGGGTGGAACACTGGCTACTTCCCTGTTTCGGTGGGGATATATCGGCACACTGTTGGGTCCTGAAAGAACACGCGAGTGTTTCTTTCTAGGCGAAAGATAACGATCTGCTCGGATCTCTTGTGATACCGGCTTCTTCGGGAGTGCTGGTCCTTGGTTGGATTCGGTGTGGGTGTGTTGTTTGAGAACTGCACAGTGGACGCGAGCATCTTTGTTTGTAAGTGTTTAAGAGCGTTCGGTGGATGCCTTGGCACCAGGAGCCGATGAAGGACGTGGGAGGCTGCGATATGCCTCGGGGAGCTGTCAACCGAGCTGAGATCCGAGGATTTCCGAATGGGGAAACCCAGCACGAGTGATGTCGTGTTACCCGCCGTTGAATATATAGACGGTGTGGAGGGAACGTGGGGAAGTGAAACATCTCAGTACCCACAGGAAGAGAAAACAATTGTGATTCCGTGAGTAGTGGCGAGCGAAAGCGGATGAGGCTAAACCATGCGTGTGTGATACCCGGCAGGGGTTGCACGTGTGGGGTCGTGGGGCTCATTTTCTTCCTACTGCCGTGGGGAGCGAGAGTCAGAAAAGTTCGTGTTAGTCGAAGTGGCCTGGGACGGTCCGTCGTAGAGGGTGAGAATCCCGTAGACGAAAACACGTGCTCTCTCGTAGTGAGTACCCGAGTAGCAGCGGGCCCGTGAAATCTGCTGTGAATCTGCCGGGACCACCCGGTAAGCCTGAATACTCCCTGGTGACCGATAGCGGACTAGTACCGTGAGGGAAAGGTGAAAAGTACCCCGGGAGGGGAGTGAAATAGTACCTGAAACCGGACGCTTACAATCCGTCAGAGCCTCCTTTGTTGTGGGGTGATGGCGTGCCTTTTGAAGAATGAGCCTGCGAGTCATCGGTGTGTGGCGAGGTTAACCCGTGTGGGGGAGCCGTAGCGAAAGCGAGTCCGAATAGGGCGTCCTGAGTCGCATGTCATGGACCCGAAGCGGAGTGATCTACCCATGGCCAGGGTGAAGCGTCGGTAAGACGACGTGGAGGCCCGAACCCACTTAGGTTGAAAACTGAGGGGATGAGCTGTGGGTAGGGGTGAAAGGCCAATCAAACTCCGTGATAGCTGGTTCTCCCCGAAATGCATTTAGGTGCAGCGTCACGTGTTTCACACTGGAGGTAGAGCTACTGGATGGCCTAGGGGGCCTACAAGCTTACCGAAGTCAGCCAAACTCCGAATGCCGGTGTGTGAGAGCGTGGCAGTGAGACTGCGGGGGATAAGCTTCGTAGTCGAGAGGGAAACAGCCCAGATCGCCGGCTAAGGCCCCTAAGCGTGTACTAAGTGGAAAAGGATGTGAGATCGCTGAGACAACCAGGAGGTTGGCTTAGAAGCAGCCACCCTTGAAAGAGTGCGTAATAGCTCACTGGTCAAGTGGTCTTGCGCCGACAATGTAGCGGGGCTCAAGTACACCGCCGAAGCCGCGGCACTCAGACATTATCTTGCCTTCGGGCCAGGAGTCTGGGTGGGTAGGGGAGCGTCCTGCAGCCGGGGAAGCGCCGGAGTGATCCAGGTGTGGAGGCTGTGGGAGTGAGAATGCAGGCATGAGTAGCGAAAGACGAGTGAGAAACTCGTCCGCCGGATGACCAAGGGTTCCTGGGCCAGGTTAATCCGCCCAGGGTGAGTCGGGACCTAAGGCGAGGCCGACAGGCGTAGTCGATGGACAACGGGTTGATATTCCCGTACCCGTGTATCCGCGCCCAATGGCGAATCCATGGTGCTAACCATCCTGAACCCAATGGACTTCCTTCGGGAAGCTGGAGGGGGATGCATGGGACCCCTGTGGTAGTAGTCAAGCGATGGGGTGACGCAGGAAGGTAGCTGGGCCCGGTGGTGGATTACCGGGTGTAAGCCTGTAGGGCGTTGTGTAGGCAAATCCGCACAGCATGTGCCTGAGAGGTGATGCGTAGCCGTTGAGGTGAATTCAGTGATCCTATGCTGCCGAGAAAAGCCTCTAGTGAGTTGGTACACGGCCCGTACCCCAAACCGACACAGGTGGTCAGGTAGAGAATACCGAGGCGATCGAGAGAACTGTGGTGAAGGAACTCGGCAAAATACCTCCGTAACTTCGGGAGAAGGAGGGCCCGGTCCGGTGACAGGATTTACTCCTCGAGCTGGGTTGGGTCGCAGAGACCAGAGAGAAGCGACTGTTTACTAAAAACACAGGTCCGTGCGAAGTCGTAAGACGAGGTATACGGACTGACGCCTGCCCGGTGCCGGAAGGTTAAGAGGACCGGTTAGCCCTTTCGGGGGCGAAGCTGAGAATTTAAGCCCCGGTAAACGGCGGTGGTAACTATAACCATCCTAAGGTAGCGAAATTCCTTGTCGGGTAAGTTCCGACCTGCACGAATGGCGTAACGACTTCTCTGCTGTCTCCACCACAGACTCGGCGAAATTGCAGTACGAGTAAAGATGCTCGTTACGCGCGGCAGGACGAAAAGACCCCGGGACCTTCACTATAGCTTGGTATTGGTGTTCGGTACGGTTTGTGTAGGATAGGTGGGAGACTGTGAAAGCGGCACGCTAGTGTCGTGGGAGTCGTCGTTGAAATACCACTCTGGTCGTATTGGACTTCTAACCTCGGACCGTGATCCGGTTCAGGGACAGTGCCTGGTGGGTAGTTTAACTGGGGCGGTTGCCTCCTAAATGGTAACGGAGGCGCCCAAAGGTTCCCTCAGCCTGGTTGGTAATCAGGTGTTGAGTGTAAGTGCACAAGGGAGCTTGACTGTGAGACAGACATGTCGAGCAGGGACGAAAGTCGGGACTAGTGATCCGGCACCGGCGTGTGGAAGCGGTGTCGCTCAACGGATAAAAGGTACCCCGGGGATAACAGGCTGATCTTCCCCAAGAGTCCATATCGACGGGATGGTTTGGCACCTCGATGTCGGCTCGTCGCATCCTGGGGCTGGAGTAGGTCCCAAGGGTTGGGCTGTTCGCCCATTAAAGCGGCACGCGAGCTGGGTTTAGAACGTCGTGAGACAGTTCGGTCTCTATCCGCCGCGCGCGTTAGAAACTTGAGGAAGGCTGTCCCTAGTACGAGAGGACCGGGACGGACGAACCTCTGGTGTGCCAGTTGTTCCGCCAGGGGCATGGCTGGTTGGCTACGTTCGGAAGGGATAACCGCTGAAAGCATCTAAGCGGGAAGCCTGTTCCTAGATGAGGTTTCTCACCACCTTCGAGTGGGTAAGGCCCCCAACAGATTATTGGGTTGATAGGCCGGAACTGGAAGCGCAGTAATGTGTGGAGGTGACCGGTACTAATAGGCCGAGGGCTTACCAACGAAGATGTTACGCGTCCACTGTGCGGTATCTGAAACAACACACGGATCCCGGCGGAAAGCATGCCGGGAATGTGGCCCCCTCGCAGGGGGTTGTGTGGATAGTTTCATAGAGTTACGGCGGTTATAGCGGTGGGGAAACGCCCGGTCCCATTCCGAACCCGGAAGCTAAGCTCACCTGCGCCGATGGTACTGCACTCGACAGGGTGTGGGAGAGTAGGACACCGCCGGAACATACCTTCACGAAGGCCCCCAACACCGTTGGGGGCCTTCGTCGTATCCGGACCGAAGCGGCGTACCGGACAATGTGGGCCGGACAGGTGTAGAACGGGCGGATCGGGGCAAACTCGTTGTACACCCGGCCGGCGGGCCGGATTCACAGTCAGTTCACAAGGTATGGCAACCCGCGCGGCGCCGGTTCGCTGGATGATGGACGGGTAGCCCGGCACACGCGAGCCGTGCGGGAAGGACGAGGTACGGATGGTCGGCGAGGCAACGGCTGACACGGCCCCCACGCTCGGTGCCGCGCGCACCGGTTGGCGTCGGTTCTTCCTACCGGTGACCTACGGCTACGCTGCCATGCTCATCACGGTCGCGGCCCTGCTCGCCGCCTTGAGCGATGCCGCGCAGACCCAGGTGATCCTGCGCGCCAGCACCAACCTGAGCAACCTGCTGCGGGGCAACTACGGCACCCTCGTCTCCAGCGCCCTCGTGGTGGGGGATGGCGCCGCCGCGGCACTGCTCATTCCGCTGCTCGTCTGCCTGCTCGCCTTGGCCGAACGTCGGTTCGGCGCGCTCACCACGATCCGCATCTTCGTCGCCGGGCACATCGGCGCCACGCTGCTGGTCGCCGCGGGCCTGTGGGTGGCGGTGACGGCGGACTGGGTTCCGGTCAGCACGACGACGGCCGAGGACGTCGGCATCAGCTATGGCGCGATGGCCGTGATCGGCGCGTTCGTCGTACTGCTGCCCCGCCGCTGGCGCGCGACCTGGTCGATCACCTGGCTGGCCGTCGCGGTGTCGGGTGTCGCGATGGGGCGCACGTTCACCAATGTGGGGCATCTGCTGGCCCTCGCCATCGGCCTGGTGGTCGCCTTCTGGCTGCTGCGTACCCAGCGGGTACGGCTGCCGCGGTTGCACCGCATGACCCGGTTCGAATGTGGTCTGCTCGCGGTGGCTTCCGCGCTCGGCTACCTGTTGCTCGTGGGCTGAATTACGCGGCCCGCACGGGCTCGCCTAAAGTGCCGGGGGTGCGCCTCGTGATTGCTCGCTGCCAGGTCGACTACGTGGGTCGGCTCACCGCTCACCTCCCGATGGCTCGCCGGCTGTTGATGATGAAAGCCGACGGTTCGGTGTTGGTGCATTCCGACGGCGGCTCGTACAAGCCGCTGAACTGGATGAGCCCGCCCTGCTGGCTGGAGGAACGGGACAGCGAGACCGAGGCGGCGAAGCTGTGGGTGGTGACCAACAAGGCCGGTGAGGAACTGCGGATCACCATCGCCGACATCGAGCACGACTCCGAGCACGATCTCGGCATCGACCCGGGCTTGGTGAAAGACGGTGTGGAGGCGCATCTGCAGGAGTTGCTGGCCGAGCACATCGAAACCCTCGGCCCCGGCTTCTCGCTCATCCGGCGCGAATACATGACCGCGATCGGCCCCGTGGACATCCTGTGCCGCAATGCCGACGGCGCGACGGTGGCGGTGGAGATCAAGCGCCGCGGCGAGATCGACGGCGTCGAGCAGCTGACCCGCTACCTGGAACTGCTGAACCGAGACCCGCTGCTGGCCCCCGTCACCGGCGTGTTCGCCGCCCAGCAGATCAAGCCGCAAGCCAAGACCCTCGCCACCGACCGCGGAATCCGTTGCCTGACATTGGATTACAACGCTCTGCGCGGCACGGACAGCACCGAATTCCGGCTGTTCTAACCCTTCGCCATGCCCCGCCGGAAACCGCGTCCCCACCAGCCGCCGGCACGATCCCAACGGGATCTGCGCCCGATCGGCGACGTCTTCGGCCGCACCGAGCCCGGCCCCGACGGCGAAACCTACATCGTCCGCACCATCCCCGGCTCCCGCGCCACCAAGACCTACCGCTGCCCCGGCTGCGACCACGAAATCCGCCCCCGCACACCCCATCTCGTAGCCTGGCGAGAACAAGGCGGCGAAGACGACCGCCGCCACTGGCACACAGGCTGCTGGCGAGGCCGCCACACCAGAACCATCACCCGCCGCTGGTCCTGACCCCAACCCCGCCAACGCAATACACCCGCCCGCCTAGGACACCATCGCTCGCCCACCCACCCGCGTAGAACCGATCGCGCGCCCATCCACCACTCATCGCCACAAAACACCCTCAAATCGCCCACCCCCCAAGGTTTTCGGCGCGTCTCGGTTTTCGGGTGCCGCTGCGAAGCGACGAAGGAGCCAGCAGCGGCACCCGAAAACCGAGACCAAGGGCGCCGAAAACCCGCCGGAGCGAAGCGGAGGCCAAAAATATAGAGAAGGCCGCCTCCACGTCAGGGAGGCGGCCTTCGGACGGTCGATGTAGTGTCGCCCGGCAGGATCGGCGTCAGCTCGAGACTTCTGCGTTCTCGCGCTCTTCGTCGTCGACGAGCTCGTCCTCCTCGGTCTTGACCTCGGGGATGGCCTTCTGGCGTCCGGAACCCGACTGCTTGCCGGACAGCGAACGCTGCTCCGGAGCGCCGTCGAGCAGCTCGCTCTCGCGGTTGACCGCGGCGAGCATGGCCGGGACGGAATCGAGCTGGCCGCGAATTCCCAAGAGCTGGGCCAGGACTCGGCCGCGCAGGACGCGCATTTCCTCGGCCAGCTCCTTGGCGTGGGCGATCTTGCGATCGGCCTGCTGGGTGGCGGAGGTGACCAGACGGTTCGACTCGTCGGTCGCGTCCTTGATGCGCTGGGCGGCCTCGGAGCGGCTGCTGGCCTCGAGCTCCTCCATGGCGCGGGTGAGCTTGGTGCGCCGCTCCGCCATGGTGACCTCGAAGTCCTGCTGGGCGGCCTTGCGCTTGGCCTCGGCCTCCTTGGTGATCCGCTCGGCCTCGGCGTTGGCGGCCTCGAGGATCTTCTTGGACTCCGAGCGCGCGTTGGCGAGGGTCTGCTCGAACTCGACCTCGAGCGCTTCGCGCTTCTCCTTGGTCTCGGCGAGCAGCGACTCGTACTTGCCACGCATCTCGGTGGCCTGCTGCTCGGCGATCGAGATCATCTCGGCGGCCTCGGCCTGCGCCTGCGCGCGGACCTCGGAGGCCTCGTCGGAAGCGAGGCGGAGCATGCGCGAGATGCGATCGCTCATGCCCTCGGCGGTGGTCGGGGGCACCGACAACCGGTCGACTTCCTTACGCAGCTCATCGATTTCGTCGCGCGCGTCCTCCAGCTGGGCGGCGAGATTTCGGGCCTGGGCTGCGGCGGCGTCGCGATCTGTGGCGGTGACCCTTAGTTCAGCATCGAATCGGTCAAAGTAATTGCGCACCTCATCGCGGTCGTAGCCCTTTCGGACTACGGTAAACGGCAACGCGACGAAGCGATTGCGATCGGGCTCAGTGGACGACATGCCCCACAAACTACAGCCTGTCGGCCCACGATGGTGAGCCGACCGCGAATGTCGTTACGACAAGTTTCCCCGGTCGGAATCCGATACTAGTGAGTAGGATTCGGCGCCGGCTCGACGAGCTCGATGAGCACACCTCCAGCATCCTTCGGGTGTACGAAGTTTATCCGGGAATCGGCGGTTCCGCGGCGAGGCGCGTCGTACAGCAAACGCAGACCTCGCGAGCGCAGGAAAGTAGCCACGGCCTCGATGTCGGTGACGCGATACGCGAGTTGCTGGAGTCCGGGGCCGTTGCGATCGATGAACTTGGCGATCGTGGACGTCTCGTCGACCGGGGCCAGCAACTGCAGAGCAGTCGAGTCGTCGCCGGCGCCGGGCAGCGACAGCATCGCCTCGTGTACCCCTTGGGCCTCATTGACCTCGCGGTGGGTTTCGACCATTCCGAGATGTTCGGAGTACCACTCGACGGCGGTGTCCAGGTCGGGAACGGCGACGCCGACGTGGTCTACGGCGATCACGTAATCGGCGGGGATGAATTCGGGCGTATCGGTAGTACTCACCCTTCGAACGGTAGCGCGGACCTGCATGGTGCTGCCGGGACGGCACCGGTTACCGTGGAGTACGGCGTTCTCACTTACGAAGCGAGGTACATCGTGACTACCACCTCCGTCATCGTCTCCGGCGCGCGTACTCCGGTCGGCCGGCTGCTGGGTGGCCTGAAGGGCTTCAGCGGTTCGGATCTGGGCGGTTTCGCGATCAAGGCGGCGCTGGAGAAGAGCGGCGTGCGGCCCGACCAGGTCGATTACGTGATCATGGGCCAAGTGCTCACCGCCGGTGCGGGGCAGATCCCGGCCCGGCAGGCCGCGGTCGCCGGTGGCATCCCGATGGATGTGCCCGCGCTGACGCTGAACAAGGTGTGCCTGTCCGGCATCAACGCAATTGCCTTGGCGGACCAGCTGATTCGCGCCGGTGAGTACGAGATCGTGGTGGCCGGCGGCCAGGAGTCGATGAGCCGGGCGCCGCACCTGCTGGAGAAGAGCCGCGAGGGCTTCAAGTACGGCGACGTGACGCTGCGCGACCACATGGCCTTCGACGGCCTGCACGACATCTTCACCGATCAGGCCATGGGCGCGCTGACCGAGACCCGCAACGACGACGACCACATCAGCCGCGAGGATCAGGACGTCTTCGCCGCCGCGTCGCACCAGAAGGCCGCCGCGGCCTGGAAGAACGGCCTGTTCGAGGATGAGGTGGTACCGGTGGCGGTGCCGCAACGCAAGGGCGACCCGGTCCTGGTATCCGAGGACGAGGGCATCCGCGCCGACACCACGGTGGAATCGCTCGGCAAGCTGCGCCCCGCGTTCCGCAAGGACGGCACCATCACCGCCGGCTCGGCCTCGCAGATCTCCGACGGCGCCGCCGCGGTAGTCGTGATGAGCAAGGCCAAGGCGCAGGAACTCGGCCTGAGCTGGATCGCCGAAATCGGCGCCGCGGGCGTAGTAGCAGGCCCCGACTCCACCCTGCAGCAGCAACCGGCCAACGCCATCGCCAAAGCCTGTGCGAAAGAAGGCATTTCGCCCACCGACCTGGACGTGGTGGAAATCAACGAGGCCTTCGCCGCGGTAGGCATAGCCTCCACCCGCCAGCTGGGGATCTCCCCCGAAAAGGTGAACGTCAACGGCGGCGCCATCGCCATCGGCCACCCCCTGGGCATGTCCGGCGCCCGCATAGTCCTACACCTGGCCCTCGAACTGAAGCGCCGAGGCGGAGGCATCGGCGCAGCCGCCCTATGTGGCGGCGGAGGCCAAGGCGACGCCCTCCTCATCCGGGTGTAAACCCACCCCCTGTGGCGCATCCCACACCAACTACCCGCTGTCGTAGCCATGCAGCCGTTGGGCACAATAACCCCATGGGCGAATTCTTCGATGTGAGCACCGTAGCCAAGCGCGTGCGTTTGTTCGGCACGCTGGAAGCATTCTCATGGGCGCTGCTCCTCACCGGCTCCGTACTCAAGCGCCTGCCGGAACCCATCACCTGGCCGGTGATGGTGTTCGGCATGCTGCACGGCCTCCTCTTCCTGCTGTTCGTGCTGAATGTTTTCCTGGCCTCCCGGGAGTTCGAGTGGCCGGGTAAGACCCTGCTCCTCGGTCTGCTGTCCTCGGTCGTCCCGTTCACCTCGGCATGGTTCGAGCGGTGGGCGATTCGGAGCGGGCAATTGGGCGAACTGAGCACGGCCGCGGCACCTGCCGCTGCCCGTTCGTGACAAACTGGAAACCGTGACTCGACCTGCTGCACGTCGTCCTTCGCCCGCCGTCGCCGCTGCTATGTCCGGTGCGGTGGATCTGTCCAGCCTGAAACAGCCGGCCGTCGCCGCGGATGCGCCGACCGGTCACGCGGTCACCGAGGCCGATTTCGAGACCAAGGTGCTGCGTCGATCGATGCAGGTTCCGGTGGTCATCGTCCTGTACTCGCAGCGCAGTCCCGGCAGTGTGGAGCTGGTGAAGCTGTTCGAGCGCCTGGTGGGTGAGGACGATGGCGGTTGGGACCTGGCCACCGTCGAGGCCGAGCCGAATATGCGCATCGCGCAGGCGCTCGGGGTGCAGGGCATCCCGACCGTCATCGCGGTGGCCGGGGGCCAGCCGCTCGCCGATTTCCAAGGCGCTCAACCCGAGCCACAGGTGAAGCAGTGGTTGGCGGCCGTGGTCGACGCGGTGCGCGGCAAGCTCGAAGGTGGTGTCGAGGGTGAAGAGGCTCCGGCCGTGCCGGAGGACCCCCGCTTCACCGCCGCCGAGGAGGCGCTCGACCGCGGCGACATCGCCGGCGCCGAGGCCGCCTACGAGAAGATCCTCGCCGAGGAGCCGGCCAATGCCGAGGCCAAGGCCGCTCTGCGTCAGGTGCGCTTCTTCGGCCGGGCGCAGGGCCTGCCCGCGGACGCGATCGCGCGCGCCGACGCCGCTCCGGACGATATCGATGCCGCTTTCGCGGCCGCCGATATGGAGTGCTTCAACCAGCAGCCCGAGGCCGCCTTCACCCGCCTCATCACTCTGATCAAGCGCACCGCGGGCGACGACCGCAACCGCGTGCGCACCCGCCTGGTGGAGCTGTTCGAGCTGTACGACACGGCCGATCCGGTAGTGGTCGCCGCGCGCCGCAAGCTGGCCACCGCGCTGTATTAAGAGGAGGCGGCCGAGCGGCCCTCGGGTCTGCCGAGTGCGGAGCTTGGGTGCGCTGAGCGCCCGGGCCGGAATGTCGCGCACCGGGCTACCATTCGGTGTGCCCGGGCACGAACCGGGTCGGGGGAGAGGCGAACAGATGCGTATTGCCAGGAAGGCCGCTCGGATCGCGGCGGGGACCGTCGCCGCCGCGGCGGTCCTGCTTTCCGCGGGCAGCGCCGTGGCGGAGGAGCCCGTCACGCGGCTCGTGCTCACCCGCGAGGACTCCGATCAGCCGACCCGGACGGTCACACTGACCTGCGATCCGGTCGGCGGCTCGCACCCCGCCGCGGCCACAGCCTGCGGTTTCCTCGCCCCGCTCGGCGAACTCACCCTCCCCGAGGAAGATCCGGGCGTTCGCTGCTTCCGCTATCACCCCGTGGTGTACCGGGCGGAGGGCACCCTCCACGGCACTCCCATCTCAGTAGAACGCACCTACGGCTGCCTGATCCCAGACCTCCCCACCCTCTGGGCAGTCTGATTCACCGAACCCCCGAGCAACGGCCGGGCCGCCGTGTCAGCCGCGGGCCGCGGAAACGATCTGGCGGGGCTTGCTGGGATCAGCGGGCCGGGGTGAGGTTGCGGTCGAGTAGGGCCAATAGTTCGTGCCAGTGGCGTTCGGCGGCTTGTTCGTTGTAGGCGGCGGTGTCGGTTTGGGTGTAGCCGTGGTGGGCGCCCGGGTAGGTCTCGCTGCGGTAGCGGATGCCCGCGTCGGTGAGGGTCTTCTCGAGGCGTTCGATCTGCTCCGCCGTCATGGACCGGTCGTTGTCCGCGTGCCCGAAATACAGTGCCGCCGTGACGTTTTCGAGGGCGTGGTGCGGGCTGTCGGGGGTGTCGGTGACCAGGCCGCCGCCGTGGAATCCGGCGGCCGCCGCCACGCGATCCGGAAAGGCGGCGGCGGTGTACACGACCAACCGGGCGCCCATGCAGTAGCCGGTGAGGCCCACGGGACCGGCGGCCGTGCGGTCGTGCGCCGCCAGCCACTCGAGATACGCGGCGGCGTCGGCGGCCGCGATCTCCGGCGTGAGTTCCTGGATCATCGGCAGCAACCGCTGAAAGATGTCCGGCCGCTGTCCCTGGTCGATGAAATCGGGCAGCTCGACCACCGGCGCCCGCCCGTGCCGGTAGAACACATTCGGGGCGAGCACCGTATATCCGTGTGCGGCGATGCGGTCGGCCATGGCTCGCAGGCTCGGCCGCAGTCCGAAGGCGTCCATGTACAGCAGCACGCCCGGATGTGGCGCGCCGTCGGCGGGGGCGGCCAGATAGGAGTCGGCGACGCCGCCGGGCGTCGGGACGTCGACGGACAGGCCTTGCACTGCGGTCATGAATGATCCCTCCTGGAGTATCGGCGGACCGACCGGAGCGGAGAATGTCTCCGCTTCGAGGTCGGTCACCAGCCTGCCATGCCGTCCGGGCCCGGGTACAGGCCCGGCGGCGGCATTTCATGATCATGCGGTCAATGCCCGGTACGGTTGGTCTCGTGACGGGTCGCATCGCCATCGATGACACCGCTCCGGCCATACCCGGTGGCCGCCCGGCCAAAGCCGTGGTGGGCGAGGTGTTCCCGGTGCGGGCCGTGGTGTGGCGCGAGGGCCACGGCGTGGTCGGCGCGACGCTGGCCGTGCGCCCGCCCGGCGCCTCGCGCGCCCGCCGGATCCGGATGTCGCCGGACTACGAGCCCGATGTGTTCAATGCCGTGTTCACCCCGAACGAACCGGGGACATGGACCTACCGCATCGAGGGCTGGGGCGATCCGATCGCGACGTGGCGGGCGGCCGTGGAGGCCAAGCTCGCCGTCGGCCAGAGTGCCGCCGACCTCGCCAACGATCTCGAACTCGGTGCGCGACTGCTGGACCGCGCGGCACAGCAGGTGCCGAAGCGGCAGTGGGAGCGGTTGCGGGCGGCCGCGGCCGCGCTGCGCGGGAAGGGGCAGTTGCCCGCGCGGGTGGCGCCGGCGTTCGGTGCGGAGGTCGGCGAGATCCTGCGCGCGAATCCGTTGCGCGATCTGGTGACGCGCGGCCCGCAGCACACGGTGCTGGTGGAGCGCCGTCAGGCGCTGTACGGCTCGTGGTACGAGTTCTTCCCCCGCTCGACCGGCGGCTGGGATGTCGACGGCAACCCGGTGCACGGCACCTTCGCCACCGCCGCGAAGGAGCTGCCGCGCATCGCCGCAATGGGTTTCGACGTGGTGTATCTGCCGCCGGTGCATCCGATCGGCAAGGTGAATCGCAAGGGCCGCAACAACTCCCTGACCGCCGAGCCCGGCGACGTGGGCTCCCCCTGGGCGATCGGCTCGGACGAGGGCGGTCACGACGCCTTCCATCCGCTGCTCGGCACCGAGGCGGATTTCGTCCAATTCGTCGGCGCCGCACGGCAACTCGGTATGGAGGTGGCGCTGGACCTGGCGTTGCAGTGCGCCCCCGACCATCCGTGGGTCCGCGAGCATCCGGAGTGGTTCACCACGCTGCCGGACGGCACCATCGCCTACGCCGAGAACCCGCCCAAGAAGTACCAGGACATCTATCCGATCGATTTCGACAACGATCCGGACGGGCTCTACGCCGAGGTGCTGCGGGTGGTGCGGTACTGGATCTCGCTGGGCGTCACCATATTCCGGGTCGACAATCCGCACACCAAGCCCGCCGACTTCTGGGAGTGGCTGCTCGCGCAGGTCCGCCGTACCGACCCCGACGTGTTGTTCCTGTCCGAGGCGTTCACCCGCCCCGCCCGGCTGTATGGGCTGGCGCGGCGCGGCTTCGCCCAGTCCTACACCTATTTCACTTGGCGCACAGGCAAACACGAGCTGGCCGAGTTCGGGCTCGAGCTGGCCGCGAAGGCCGACGAGGCACGGCCCAACCTGTTCGTCAATACTCCCGACATCCTGCACGAGAGCCTGCAGCACGGCGGTCCGGGCATGTTCGCGATCCGCGCGGTGCTGGCGGCGACGCTGGCCCCGGCGTGGGGGGTGTACTCCGGATTCGAGTTGTTCGAGCATCAGGCGGTGCGGCCGGGCAGCGAGGAGTATCTGGACTCGGAGAAGTACCAGCTGCGCCCGCGTCCCTTCACCGAGGCGGTCGCTCGCGGCGAGTCGCTGGAGCCGTGGCTGACTCGGCTCAACGAGATCCGCCGCGCCCACCCGGCCTTACAACAGTTGCGCTGCATTACCTTTCATCACATCGACAACGACGCCCTGCTGGCGTACTCGAAGGTGGATCCCGGTACCGGCGACGCCATGCTGGTGGTGGTGAACCTCGACCCGTTCGGCGCCGAGGACGGCATGATCTCACTGGACATGCCGGCGATCGGCCGCGAATGGCACGACCATCCGGTGGTGTTCGATGAGGTGAGTGGCGAGGAATACCACTGGGGCCAAACCAATTACGTGCGGCTGGATCCGGTGCGCGCGGTCGCCCACATCCTCACGCTGCCGCCGGTGTCGGCGGCGGCGCGCACGGAATTGGCCTATCGGAGGTCGTTCCGGTGAGGCGCCGATGAACCGTCGCGATCTGCTGCTGCTGGTTGCGGGTACTCACCGTGATCCGCACACGGTGCTCGGCGCGCATCCGCATCCGACCGGTACGGTGATCAGAGCCCTTCGCCCGCACGCGAATTCGGTGGCGGCGCGGATCGGCGACACGGACTATCCGCTGGCCCACGTGGAGCACGGTGTGTTCGAAGGCGTCGTGCCCTTCCCGGACCTCTGGGACTACCGGCTATTGGTGTCGTATCCGGGCAGCCGCACCGTTCTCGACGCGGACGGGTATCGGTTCCTGCCGACGGTCGGCGAACTCGACCTGCACCTGATCGGCGAGGGCAACCACGGTCGGCTGTGGGAGGTGCTGGGCGCGCATCCGCGCCGCTACACCACGCTCGACGGCGAGGTGGCGGGGACGTCGTTCGCGGTGTGGGCGCCCAATGCCCGCGGGGTCGCGGTGATCGGCGACTTCGACGGGTGGAGCGGAAACACCGCGCCCATGCGGCAATTGGGAGGTTCCGGGGTGTGGGAACTGTTCGTGCCGGGGGTCGGCGTGGGGGCGAAATACAAGTTCCGGGTGCACGGCGCGGACGGCCGCACGGTCGATCACGCCGATCCCATGGCGTTCGCCACGGAGGTGCCCCCGGCGACCGCATCGGTGGTCACCGAGAGCCGCTACACCTGGCGCGACGACGATTGGATCGCGACACGTACCCGCACGGACCCCGTGCGGTCGCCGATGAGCGTCTACGAGGTGCATCTCGGCTCGTGGCGGCCGGGGCTCGACTACCGCGAGGCCGCCGCGCAACTCGCCGAATACATTCTGGCGCAGGGCTATACGCATGTCGAGCTGCTGCCCGTCGCGGAACATCCGTTCGGCGGCTCGTGGGGTTATCAGGTCACCTCCTACTACGCGCCGACGGCCCGCTTCGGCACTCCCGACGACTTCCGGGCGTTCGTGGATCACCTGCACGCCGCGGGCATCGGCGTCCTGCTGGACTGGGTGCCCGCGCACTTCCCGCGCGACGAATGGGCGCTGGGCCGTTTCGGCGGCACCGCGCTCTACGAGCATCCCGATCCGCGGCGCGGTGAGCAATTGGACTGGGGCACCTACGTTTTCGACTTCGGACGGAACGAGGTGCGGAACTTCCTGGTCGCCAACGCCCGCTACTGGATCGAGGAGTTCCACATCGACGGGCTGCGCGTCGACGCCGTGGCCTCGATGCTGTACCTGGACTACTCGCGGCCGGAGGGCGGCTGGGAGCCGAATATCCTTGGCGGGCGCGAGAATCTGGAGGCCGTGGCGTTCCTGCAGGAGATGAACGCGATGGTGCACAAGCATCATCCGGGCGTGGTCACCATCGCCGAGGAATCCACCACCTGGCCGGGCGTCACCCGGTCCACCGATGTCGGCGGCCTGGGTTTCACCATGAAGTGGAACATGGGCTGGATGCACGACACCCTGGGCTACCTGGGGCGCGACCAGATCCACCGCAGCTGGCACCACAACGAGATCACCTTTTCGACGGTGTACGCGTGGAGCGAGAACTACGTGCTGCCGATCAGCCACGACGAGGTAGTGCACGGCAAGGGCACGCTGTGGACCCGGATGCCCGGCGACGACTGGGTGAAGGCCTGCGGGGTGCGCACGCTGCTGGCCTATCAGTGGGCCCACCCGGGCAAGCAGTTGCTGTTCATGGGCCAGGACTTCGGCCAGTTCCGGGAGTGGTCGCACGATCGCGGACTGGACTGGCAGGAGCTGGAGAATCCGCTGCACGACGGCATCCGGCGGCTCGTCCGCGACCTCAACGCGGCCTATCGCGCCCACCCGGCGCTGTGGTCGCAGGACGCCTCGCCGGGCGGCTACGCCTGGATCGACGCCGACGACCGCGCCGGCAACGTCGTCGCCTTCCTCCGCTACGGCTCCGACAACTCGCTGGTGGCCTGCGTCTACAACTTCTCCGGCACCCAACACCGCGACTACCGCATCGGCCTCCCGTCCGCCGGCCACTGGCGCGAGATCCTCAACACCGACGCCGCCGACTACGCCGGCAGCGGCGTAGGCAACCTCGGCGGCGTGCGATCGGTCGCGGAACCATGGCACGGCCGCCCGTTCTCCGCGGCCGTCACGCTGGCGCCCAACAGCGCGGTGTGGCTGGCGCCGGACTGAGTGTGCGGCAGACCCGCAGGTCAGGGCACCTATCCAGCTCGTGGTGGAGCATACGGCGTGAGGTAGGGTCATTCGGGTGAAGGCATTGCGTCGGTTCACGGTCCGTGCCCATCTGCCCGAGCGGCTGTCGGCGCTCGCTGAACTCGCTACGAATCTGCGGTGGTCGTGGCATGGGCCGACGCAGGATCTGTTTGCGGAGTTGGATCCGGGGCTGTGGGTGGAGGTCGGGCGGGATCCGGTGCGGATGTTGGGGGAGGTGCCGGCGGGGCGTCTCGACGAGTTGGCTGCCGACGACGCCTACACCCGCGCGGTGGATGGTGCCGCGGCCGATCTGCGGGACTATCTGGAGCGGCCGAGCTGGTTCGATCGGCAGTCGGACGGGGACCGTGCCGAGCATCTGCCGCGGGCGATCGCCTACTTCTCGATGGAGTTCGGTGTGACCGAGGTGCTGCCGAACTATTCGGGTGGGCTCGGGATTCTCGCGGGCGACCATCTGAAGGCCGCGTCCGATCTGGGGCTGCCGCTCATCGGCGTCGGACTGCTGTACCGGTCCGGATATTTCCGCCAATCCCTGACCGCCGACGGCTGGCAGGCCGAGCGTTACCCGGATCTGGATCCGCAGGGCCTGCCGCTGCGGTTGCTCACCGAGTCGGGTGCGCCGGTGCTCGTGCACGTGCCGATGCCGGAGGGCCGGGTGCTGCGGGCGCGGGTGTGGATCGCGCAGGTCGGCCGGATTCCGTTGCTGCTGTTGGATTCCGATATCGCCGACAACGATCCGGAGCTGCGGTCGGTGACCGATCGCCTCTACGGCGGCGATCAGGATCACCGCATCAAACAGGAGATCCTGGCGGGCATCGGCGGCGTGCGGGCGGTGCGCGCCTACACCCATGCCCACGGGCTGCCCGACCCGGATGTCTTCCACATGAACGAGGGCCACGCCGGTTTCCTGGGCATCGAGCGGATCCGCGAATTCATGACCGCCGGAATGGATTTCGACGCCGCCCTGGCCGCGGTCCGGGCGGGCACGGTATTCACCACGCACACCCCGGTGCCCGCGGGGATCGATCGGTTCGCCGGCGCCCTGGTGCGGCGCTACTTCGGCGGAGCGCACGGCGAGCGCGAATCTCCGCTGCTGCCGGGTGTTTCCGTGGACCGCATCGTGGCGCTGGGCCGGGAGGCCGATCCGTCGGTGTTCAACATGGCCCACCTCGGACTGCGGCTGGCCCAGCGCGCCAACGGCGTATCGCGGTTGCACGGCGAGGTCAGCCGCGCCATGTTCGCGTCGCTGTGGCCCGGTTTCGATGCCGCCGAGGTGCCCATCGGCTCGGTCACCAACGGCGTGCACGCCCCGACCTGGGCGGCGCGGGAGTGGATCGAGAAGGCCCGGGAATTCGTCGGACCCGAACTGGTGGAGGAGGCGCGCGGCTGGGAGCGGTTGCGCGACATCGATCTGCGCGAACTGTGGTCGACCCGAAACACCCTGCGCGGCAAGCTGGTTGCCGAGGTGCGCCGACGGGTGCACGCATCGTGGCTGGAGCGCGGCGCCGCTCCCGCCGAATTGACCTGGGTGGACGACGTTTTCGACCCGAACGTGCTCACCGTCGGCTTCGCGCGCCGGGTGCCGACCTACAAGCGGCTGACGCTGATGCTGCGCGACCCGGAACGGCTGCGGTCGCTGCTGCTGGATCCGGAACGCCCGGTGCAGTTGGTGGTGGCGGGCAAGAGTCACCCGGCCGACGACGGCGGCAAGGCGCTGATCCAGCAGGTGGTGCGCTTCGCCGACGATCCGGCGGTGCGGCATCGCATCGTCTTCCTGCCCGACTACGACATGTCGATGGCCCGCTACCTGTACTGGGGATGCGATGTGTGGCTGAACAATCCGCTGCGCCCGCTGGAAGCATGCGGCACCTCGGGCATGAAGGCCGCGCTCAACGGCTCGCTGAATCTGTCGATCCGCGACGGCTGGTGGGACGAGATGTACGACGGCGAGAACGGCTGGGCCATTCCCACCGCCGACGGTGTCCGCGACGACCACCGCCGCGACGATCTCGAGGCCGCCGCCCTGTACGAGACGCTGGATCGCGCTGTGCTGCCGCGGTTCTACGATCGCGACGGCGACGGCCTGCCGGTGCGCTGGATGGAGATGGTCCGGCACACCCTGCAGACGCTCGGTCCGCAGGTGCTGGCCTCGCGCATGGTGCGCGACTACGCCGTCGACTACTACATACCGGCCGCGGCCTCGTATTCCGCTGTGGCACAGGATGATTTCGCCGGAGCGCGGGTGCTGGCGGAGTACCGTCGCCGGGTCGAGTCGGCGTGGCCGCAGGTGAAGGTGATCCAGGTGGACAGCGCGGGCCTGCCCGACACCCCGGTGATCGGCGCGGATCTGTCGTTGCGCGCCCGCATCGACCTGGCGGGCCTGGCGCCTTCGGACGTGGTGGTGCAGGCAGTGCTGGGCCGGGTGTCGCCCGATGACGACCTCTCCGATGTCACCTCCATCGAGATGACCCACACCACAACCGATTCCGGGGTAGAGATCTACACTGCGGACACCCCGGTCCCGCTCTCCGGCGCGGTCGGCTACACCGTCCGCATCCTGCCCCGCCACCGCCTGCTGTCCAGCGACGCCGAACTGGGCCTGGTCGCCGCACCGACCCCGTAATCTCGGATTCGTGGAATTGGCTCAGCTCGGTTGGGCGAGAGCGCGTTTCATGATCTTGCCGGTCGGGTTGCGGGGGAGGGCGTCCAGGAAGTGGACGTCGCGGGGGACCGAGAAGCGGCCGAGACGGTTGCGGATATAGGTGCGGATCATGTCGGGGTCCAGGCCGGAATCGTCGCGCTTGACGACGAAAGCGGCCAGGCGCTGGCCGAATTCGTGGTCCGGCACGCCGATCACCGCCACCTCGCTCACCTGCGGGAGGTGGGACAGGGCCTCCTCGACCGGGCGCGGGAAGACGTTCTCGCCGCCGGAGATGATCATCTCGTCGTCGCGGCCGGCGACGAACAGGCGGCCGGTGGCATCGAGGTAGCCGACGTCGCCGGTGTCGAGCATGCCGTCGGCCTCGCCGGGCGGCGCCGCGTCGGTGTAGCCGTCGAAGAGCATGTGGTTGCCGACGAAGATGCGGCCGGTCGCGCCGACCGGCACCGGCCGGGAATCCGGGCCCAGCACAGCGACTTTCGTGCCCAGTGGCGGCCGCCCGGCGGTCGTCGGGGACAGCCGGAGGTCGGCCGGGTCGGCGATGGTCGCCCAGGACACCTCGGTGGACCCGTACACGTTGTAGAGGGTGGCGCCGAAGACCTCGGCGAACCGCAGCACCGCCGCACCGGACAGCGGCGCACCGCAACTCGCCACCACGTGCAGGCTGGAGGTGTCGTAGCGGGCGCGAACGGTGCTGGGCAGGTCCAGAATTCGGTTCACCATGATGGGCACCACGATCAGCGACGTGACCCGGTGCTCGGCGATCAGCCGCAGGCAGTCCTCGGCGTCGAAGCGCTCCGGCAGCACCACCGTCGCCCGGATCGGCGTGCTGATCTGCAGTGCGGCCAGCCCCCAGGTGTGGAACAGCGGCGCGGGGATCAGCATGGTCTCGTTCATCCGCAACGGGATTCGCGACAGCAGCGCCGCCACCGTGCCGAATCCCTTCGGATGCGGGCGGCGCGCGCCCTTGGGCGTCCCGCTGGTCCCGGAGGTCAGCACGATCAGCCGACCCGGCCGCGAGGGTTTCCCGAAACTGCCGCGCCCCATGGCGATCAGGTCGTCGACGGCGGCGCGGCCGGGTTCGTCGGGATCCGCCGAGGCGGGGAAGCGCGGGATCTCCGGCGGCACATAACGGATCAGGTCGGCCAGTGCCGGATCAGCGAATACCGCTGCGATCTGGTGCTTTTCGGCGATTTCGGCGATCCGCCCGGCGGCCAGGCCGGTGTTGAGCAGTACCACGTCGACGCCGAGTTTCCCCGCGGCGACCATGATTTCGACCATCTCGGCGTGATTGCGCGACAGCAGGCCGATCGCGTCACCCGCGCGGATGTCGAGGTCGGCGAGCGCACTCGCCAGTGCGTGTGTCCGCGCGTGGATCTCGGCGAAGGTCCGTATGCCGCGGTCGTCGATCACGGCCGGGCGATGGGGCTCGTAGGCGGCCGCCGCGGCATACCCACCCGCCAGCGTGAAACCCCATCTCGCCAGGCGGCGTAGCTGTTTCACGCCCTTGTCGAATCGGTAGGTGCGCACCACGCCGGTCGAGATCATCTGGCGGGCGACGTCGACCTGCAACCGCATGGGGGAGTCCTCGCCGTTGATCGCGACCGAGGTCGGGGCGCCGGTGACGACGTCGGCCACCCGCCGCAGCCCGGCCAGCGTCCAGTCGATCACGGCCTCGTTCGGCAGTGTCGCCACCAGCGGGTGCGCGCGGCCCGGGGTGAAGAAGGTGACGTTGACGCGGGTCTGCTCGTGATCGCCGCGCAGCCGGATCGCGGCGAAGCAACCCTGTGTGGGACATTGCAATTCGAGGAATTCGTGGGTGCGCCCGGGGATCAGGTGGACGTCGATGGTGCGGATCTCGCCGGTGTCGCCACCGAGTCGCATCCGCAGCAGCGCGGGCCCCTCGTCGGTGTCGAATTGTTCGCAGGCGCCGATGCCGGGGAACAGCCGAGGATAGGTCTCGGGATCGAGGAGCAGATCCCATAGGGCGCGGCGGTCGGCGGACAGCTCCGCGGCCGCTTCGACGATATCGGTAACCAACAGCTTGCACTTCTCGCTCGGCCGCCACGACAGCTCGATTCGGCGGATAACATATTTGTAACGGCCACCACTTCGCAGGTCAAGAACCTCCATATTGAAGGCGAACTCTTCGTTAAATTGCCCGGTGATTGCGTGTTACTTCAAGTAACGCCCGACCGGTGCGGCTATGGATTGCTATCGGTTAGCCCGTCCTGAAATGGCACGGGTGTGTCGTGGCAGCTACGGTGCCCTGGGCATTGTTCCTCCGGCCGAGGTGGAGACATCACGATGAGTACCGACGCGCAGCCGCGACCAGAGAGTCGCCTCGACTCCTACTTCGGGGTCACCCGGCTCGGGTCGACCTACAAGCGCGAGATCATGGCCGGCACGGTCACCTTCCTCGCGATGTCGTATGTGCTCGCGGTGAATCCGTCGGTTCTCGGCGACCAGGGACAACTCGGGCCGCTCGGCATTCCGACGCAGGCCGTGTTCACCGCCACGGCCGTCGCGGCGGTATTCGGCACGCTGGTCATGGGGCTGTGGGCGCGTTACCCGGTCGCGCTCGCGCCGGGCATGGGGCTCAACGCCTTCTTCGCGTACTCGGTGGTGCTCGGCATGGGCATCCCGTGGCAGGAGGCGTTGTCGGGGACGTTCCTGTCGGGCGTGATCTTCTTCGTGCTGGCCGTGACCAAGGTCCGCGAAAAGATCATCGACGCCATCCCGATGCAGATGAAACTGGCCGTCGGCGCGGGCATCGGCATGTTCGTGGCCTTCCTCGGGCTCAAGAACGCCGGTGTCGTGGTCGCCAGCGACGCCACCCTGGTGCATCTCGGCGACTTCACCAAGGGCAGTACGCTGCTGGCGCTGTTCGGGTTGCTGCTGACGGTGATCTTCATGGTGCTCGGCTGGCACGGCGCGGTGCTGTACGGGATCGTCGCCACCACCGTCGTCGGTGTCGTGAGCGGGCTGGTGGAGCTGCCGGATTCGGTCGTCGCCATGCCGCACGGGCTCGATCAGACCTTCGGGCAGGCCATCGTCCACCTGCCGGACGCGTTCACCGGGCAGATGGTGATCGTCGTACTGACCATGCTGTTCGTCGACTTCTTCGACGCCTCGGGCACGTTGATCGGCATTGCCAACCAGGCGGGGCTGCTCGGTCCGGACGGACGGCTGCCGCGGGCGGCGCAGGCGCTGGCCGCCGATTCGGTGGGTACCACGGCGGGCGCGATCATCGGCACCTCGACCACCACCGCGTACGTCGAATCCACCGCGGGCGTGAGCGCGGGCGGGCGCACCGGGCTGACGGCGGTGTCGACGGCGGCGTGGTTCCTGGTCGCGATGTTCTTCTTCCCGCTGTTCGCCGTCGTCGCGGGCGCTCCCGCGGTGACCGCGCCGGCGCTCGTGGTGGTCGGGGTGCTGATGGCCCGCGCGCTCGGCGAAATCGACTGGCACAAGCTGGAATACGCGATTCCCGCGTTCCTCACGGTGGTCATGATGCCGCTGACCTACTCGATCGCCAACGGCATCGCCATGGGACTGCTGTTCTACCCGGTGGTGATGGTCGCGCGCGGGCGCGGGCGCGAGGTGCACTGGGTGATGTGGGTGCTCATGGCGGTATTCCTCGGGTACTTCTTCTTCCTCGCCGAATAACGTTCCGTCGTCGCGCGGAATATCGATTGAACCGCTTAGAGTTGTGTCCCGTGAACAAACCGGACCATAGTCCGGTTTGCTTGCGCAAACTAACGAACGAGGACTCGGAGACAGACCATGACAGCCCACACCACCGCTTCGACCGACCTCGACCAGCGCACCGGCGGTATCGCCGCCGCCGATATCGGCCTGCTGGTCCTGCGGATATTTTTCGGCGGCCTGCTGTTCGTACACGGGACCCAGAAATTATTCGGCTGGTTCGACGGAATGGGTTGGGACGCCACCACATCCGGCTTCGACCAGATGGGGTACAACCCCGGCAAGTTCTTCGGGACCCTGGCCGGCCTGAGTGAAATGGTGGGCGGCGGCCTGCTGGTGCTGGGCCTGCTGACACCGCTCGCCGCCGCCATCGCGCTCGGCACCATGATCAACGCGATCAACGCGACCTGGCACAGCGGTCTGTTCGGTGGCGCCGAGGGGCCGGGCTACGAGATGGGTCTGTTGTTCGCGGTGGCCGCGGCCGCGCTGGCGTTCACCGGACCGGGCCGTTACTCGCTCGACTACGGCCGCCCGTGGCAGCGGCAGGGTGTCGTCTGGGGAACCGGCGCGGTGGTTCTGGCCGTCGTCGCCGGCGTCGTCACCCTGATTCTCAAATGGGCGCTCTGACCTCTGCCGCGGCGGAAGAGTGGGGCCCCCGCACCGTGTGCAGGGCTTGGCGCGGGGGCAACAGGCACATCCGATGTGGGAATTGGGGGTTCATCGGAGTACCGATGCCCAATTTAGTTCCGCATAGAAGCTTGGCCAAGGGCTGAGAGTCAATTCACACCGGCGTGAGGTTTAGCCGCCGGTCGGTGTCGGCGCGGTCGCGGTCAGGCGTTGCAGCGCCTTGGCCACCACCTCCGGGTCGAAGGTCTCCCAGTACGGCGGCAGCGAGGCGCGCAGGTAGGCGCCGTAGCGCGCGGTCACCAGGCGCGAATCCAGCACCGCGACCACGCCGCGGTCGTCGGTGCTGCGCAGCAATCGGCCGGTGCCCTGGGCCAGGAGCAGCGCGGCGTGATTGGCCGCGATCGCCATGAAGCCGTTGCCGCCGCGCGATTCCACCGCGCGCTGCCGGGCCACCAGCAGCGGATCGTCCGGGCGGGGGAACGGGATGCGGTCCAGGATGACCAGGCTCAGCGACGGGCCGGGCACATCGACGCCCTGCCACAGCGACAGCGTGCCGAACAGCGAGGTCTCCGCGTCCTCGGCGAAGCGGCGGACCAGGGCGCCGGTGGCATCGTCGCCCTGGCACAGCAGCGGCGTGTCCAGTCGCTGACGCAGCACCTCGGTGGCGGCCTTGGCCGCGCGCATCGAGGAGAACAGCCCGAGGGTGCGGCCACCGGCGGCGCGGATCAGCCGCTCGATCTCGTCCAGGGCGGCCGGGGCCATGCCGTCGCGGCCCGGCGGCGGCAAATGCTTGGCGACGTAGAGGATTCCGGATTTGGCATGGTCGAACGGGGAGCCGACGTCCAGCGAATTCCACCGCACCGCGGCGTTGTCCGAGGGGGCCTCGGCGCCGTTGGCCAGGGCCGCGTCGACCCGGTTCGCCGATTGCGGCGGCAGGCCCCAGGTGACGGCCAGCCCGTCGAACGAGCCGCCCACCTGCAGTGTCGCCGAGGTCAGGACGACGGTGGCGGTGCCGAACAGGCGGCTGCGCAACAACCCGCCGACCGAGAGCGGGGCCATGTGCAGGCTGCGCCGCGCGACGCCGCGCACCTCGTCGGCGGACAGCCAGAGCACGTCGCGGCGCACCGCCGGGTCGGGCTCCTCGAACGCCGTCAGCGCCCGCACCGCCGTGTCGTGCACCTCCTCGACCGCGGCCACCGCCTGATTGCGGGCCGCGGCGGACTCCGGATCACCTTGCGGGACGGACACACCCGGCGGCGCCAGCGCGGTGCGGAGATTCCAGGCGGCATCGCGGACCAGCGCGAGCACGGGGGAGACGCCGTCGGGCAGGGCGTCCCAGCGGCCCGGCGGCAGATCCTCGAGCAGGTCGTGCCAGGCGTCGGCGGCGCCCTCGAGCCGGTCGACCTCTTGTTCGTCGGCGAGTTTGGCGCAGCGTTTGGCGGCGGCGGTGATGGCGGCGGTGGACAGCTCGGCGGTCGCCACGCCGGTGACGCGGTCCACCAGTTCGTGGGCCTCGTCGATGACGACCACATCGTGTTCCGGGAGCACCTGGATGCCGCTGATGGCATCGATGGCCAGCAGCGCATGGTTGGTGACGACCACATCGGCCTGGCCGGATTCGCTGCGGGCACGTTCGGCGAAGCAGTCGGTGCCGAACGGGCAGCGCGATTTGCCCAGGCATTCTCGCGAGGACACGCTGACCTGCCGCCACGCCCGGTCGGTGACGCCCGGCGCGACCTCGTCGCGGTCGCCGGTCTCGGTGTCGGAGGCCCAGTCGTTGAGCCGCTGCACCTCGCGGCCGAGGCGGGACACCGCGAACGCGTCGAACAGTTCGGCGTCGGCCGGTTCGTCCGGGACGGCGCTGTTGATCTTGTTCAGGCACAGATAGTTGTTGCGGCCCTTGAGGATCGCGAACCGCGCCCGGCGGCCGAGCGGCTGCTCCAGCGCCTCGGCCAGGCGCGGCAGGTCGCGGTCCACCAGCTGGCGTTGCAGGGCGATGGTGGCCGTGGAGACCACCACCGTGCGGCCGGTCTGCACGGCGTGCCGCAGGCTCGGTATCAGGTAGGCCAGCGACTTGCCGGTACCGGTACCGGCCTGCACGGCCAAGTGCTCCTTGGTGTCGATGGAGTGCGCGACCGCGGCCGCCATGGTCTGCTGACCCTTGCGCGCCGCGCCGCCGAGCGCGTCGACAGCGGTCGCCAGCAGGGTGGGGACGGGCGGGAGTTCGGGCACTCAGGCAGATTACTGCGCCGGTCCGACAGTCACGCGCGGACTCTCGCGGAATGCGGGGCGGGTGGGGCGAACCGTCCGGGTTGTACGGTATCGGCAACGGGCGGGCGTCGGCGCTCGCCGGGGCCGGTCGCCGGGGAAGGGAGTATCCGATGCATCCGTCGCGGGCGGACTGGATTGCCGGGGGCGACCATGTCGAGGTGGCCGGGCATCGGATCTTTCACCGCCAGGACGGTCCGGTCGACGGTCGCCCGGTCACGCTGCTGCACGGGTATCCGACCTCCTCGCACGACTGGGCGCCGGTACTGCCCGCATTGGTCGAATCCGGTTGCCGGGTAACGACTCTGGACTTTCTCGGTTTCGGCGCCAGCGCCAAGCCGCGGCGGCACGACTACCGTCTCACCGAACAGGCCACCCTGGTCGAGGAGCTGTGGCGGTATCTCGACATCCGCGAAACCGCCTTGGTCGCACACGATTACGGCGTCAGCGTCGCGCAGGAACTACTGACCCGAGATCCGGACCGCGTCACCCGGATGGCGTGGCTGAACGGCGGCCTCTACCCCGACCTGTACCGGCCGCTGCCGGTGCAGCGCCTGCTCTACACCAGGCTCGGAAAAGTCCTGGGGCCCTTGATGACCGAGTCCACGTACCGCATGTCCCTGCGCCGCATCCTCGGTCGCCCCCTCGCCGACTCGGACCTCCACCAGATGTGGCTCGCCACGTCGAGCGACGGCGGCAAACGCATCCAATGGCGCCTCAACCGCTACCACGACGAGCGCCGCGCCAACGCCACCCGCTGGCAACACGCCCTCGAATCCTGTTCCGCCCCAACCCTGTTCCTCTGGGGCCCTGCCGACCCGATCAGCGGCGCCCACCTCCTCCCACGCCTCCGCCAACGCCTCCCCCGAGCCACCTTCACAGTCCTCGACGACACCGGCCACTACCCCCAACTCGAAAACCCCGACGCCACCGCCACAGCCCTGACAGAGTTCCTGGCGCCGGGTTCGCCGTAGCAATCTGTCGATCCGGTCCCTGTACACGGCTGGTGTAGCGCCCGGTGGGTGAGACTTCTTCGGATTGGAGTTGGAACGGAACGATCTATTCTGATACTCTGGTCGTAGAGTAGAACGAAGCATTCCGTTCTGGTGAGTGAGGAGAAGAGTATGAGTGAGATTCGTTCCTTCCGGATCGAGATTCCGCAGGCCGAGCTGGATGACCTGAGCTATCGGCTGGCGCATGCGCGGTTCGCGAACGAACTGCCGGCGGAGCGGGTGGCGGGGAAGGTCGATGTGGGCATTCCGGTGCCGGCGGGGTGGGAGTACGGGGTGCCGGGGGAGTTCGTGCGCACGCTGGTTCAGCGGTGGCGCGACGAATTCGATTGGCGGGCAGTGGAAGAGAAGCTGAACGCGTACCCGCACTTCGTCACCGAGATCGACGGGCAGAGCGTTCACTTCCTGCACATCCGCTCGGCGAATCCGGCGGCGACGCCGCTGATGCTGACGCACGGCTGGCCGAGTTCGTTCGTGGAGTTCCTGGGCTTGGTGGAACTGCTCACCGACGAGTTCCACCTGGTGATCCCGTCGTACCCGGGCTTCACCTGCTCCGGTCCGACCGCCGACATCGGATGGGCGCGTGAGCGGATGGCCGCCGCCTACGTCGAACTGATGCGGCGGCTGGGATATGAGCGCTACGGCGTGCACGGCAACGACGGCGGCGCGATCGTCTCCCCGGAAATCGGCCGCCTGGCCCCGGACAACGTGATCGGCGTGCACGTCAACCAGATCTTCTCCTTCCCGCAGGGCGAGCCGGGCGAACTGGACGGACTCAGCGAGCAGGAACTGATGGGTGTGCGGTTCGGGCAGAAGTTCCTGGAACACTCCATCCACGACTTCGCGCAGCGGGCACAGCCGCAGACGCTGGCGCACGGGCTCTCGGATTCCCCGGTCGGCCAGCTGGCCTGGAGCGGTCAGCTGCTGGGCACGCTGGATCCCGACGACATCCTCACCAATGTCGCGCTCTACTGGTTCACCAACACCTCGGCGTCCTCGGCGCGGTTCTACTTCGAGGACGGGCACGGCGCGCACGCCACCGAACCGACCACGGTCCCGCTCGGCCTCGCCTCGTTCGGATACGACTTCCGGGCGCCCCGCAAGTTCGCCGAACGCGACCACGCCAATATCGTCCAGTGGAACGAGTACAGCGAGGGCGGCCACTGGGCCGCCTACGAGGTGCCCGAAATCCTGGCCGCCGACATTCGCGGATTCTTCGCGAAGCTGACGTAGACCGTCAGTGCTCCAGCTCGCCCGCGAGTTCCACGCCGGCCCCGCGCATCCGGTCGAGCGCCTGCTCGGCCGTGCCGGGGGCGACGGCGGCGGTGAGACCCAGCAGCACCCGGGTCTCGAAGCCCGCGGCGCGGGCGTCCAGGGCGGTGGCGCGCACGCAGTGATCGGTGGCGATGCCGCAGACGTCCACGGTATCGATGTCGTTGGCGCGCAACCAGTCCGCGAGGGGAGTGCCGTCCGCGGCGGCGCCCTCGAAACCCGAATAGGCCGCGCTGTATTCGCCTTTGGAGAAGATTTCCTCGATCGGGGCGAGATTCAGGTTCGGATGGAACTCGGCGCCGGGCGTCCCGACGCGGCAGTGCGGGGGCCAGGTGGCGACATAGTCCGGATTGTCGGAGAAGTGCGCGCCCGGATCGATGTGGTGGTCGCGGGTCGCCACGACGGCGGCGTAGTCGGAGACGTCCAGGTAGTCGCTGATCCGCCGGGCCACCGCGGCGCCGCCCGCGACCGCCAGCGAACCGCCCTCGCAGAAATCGTTCTGCACGTCGACGACGATGAGTGCTCTGGTCATATTTCGCACCTCTGGCTCGGTGCTCTCATTGTAGGAAGGTGGTCGGGATCGCGGGTTCCCCGGCCGACAGTTTCAAACCCTCCCAGGGCAGGCTGACCCGGCCCTGCGCGACCAGCTCCCGCCCCTCCCGCAGGCCGGGCCGATCGTCGGCGATCGCACCCGCGCGGACCAGCGGAACCAGCAGCTCGCGCGCCTCGAAGCCGCCGGGATCCGGGCGTGGCCCGGCGGCCGGATACACGATCTCCTCCACGATCGTCCCGGTCTCGCGCGACAACCGCATCGCCAGTTTGGTGCCGCCGCGCGACTCCTTGTGACTGCTGCGCTTGGCGACCGGCACGCCCTCCACCTCGACCAGCTTGTAGACCATTCCGGCGGTCGGCGCGCCGGACCCGGTGACCAGAGAGGTGCCGACGCCGTACGCGTCCACCGGCTCGGCGCGCAGCCCGGCGATCGAGTACTCGTCCAGATCGCCCGACACCACGATCCGGGTCCGGGTCGCCCCGAGCGCGTCGAGCTGGTCGCGCACCTGCCGGGCCAGCACGCCGAGATCGCCCGAATCGATCCGCACCCCACCGAGTCCGGGTCCGGCCACCTTGATCGCGGTGGCCACCCCCTGCGTGATGTCGAAGGTGTCGACCAGCAGTGTGGTGCCGATGCCGAGCGCGTCGAGCTGGCTGCGGAACGCCGCCGCCTCGTGCTGGCCGTCCGGCCCGCTGTGCAGCAGGGTGAACGCGTGCGCGCTGGTGCCCGCTCCGGGAACGCCGTAGCGGCGCACCGCTTCCAGATTCGAGGTGGCGTCGAAACCGGCCAGATAGGCGGCGCGGGCGCAGGCCGGCGCGGCCAGTTCGTGGGTGCGCCGGGAGCCCATCTCGATCATCCGGCGGCCGTCCGCGACGCTGACCATGCGGGCGGCCGCGGACGCGATCGCGCTGTCGTGGTTGAGGATCGACAGGATCAGCGTCTCCAGGACGACGCATTCGGCGAACTCGCCCCGCACCGAGAGAATCGGCGAGCCCGGGAAGTACAGGTCGCCCTCGCGGTAGCCGTCGATATCGCCCGAGAACCGGTAGTCGCGCAGCCACTCCAGCGTGCGGTCGTCCAGGAAACCGGCGGCGACGTCGAGTTCGGCGGGGCCGAAACGGAATTCGGCCAGGGCCTCGAGCAACCGGCCGGTGCCCGCGACCACGCCGTAGCGCCGGCCGTGTGGCAATCTTCTGGCGAACACTTCGAAGGTGCACTGCCGCCGGGCCGAGTCGTCGGCCAGCGCGGCCGCCAGCATGGTCAGTTCGTACTGGTCGGTCAGCAGCGCGGTGCTGGGTGCCGAGGCGGTGTCCACGTCGCCACTGTAGCCAGGCGGCTCGCCCGCGCGGCGCCCCGGATGTGGCTGGGGACAGGGCCGAATCGGCTACCGGCGGGTGTTGTTTATCCGGGGTCGAGTCGTACCCTGAGGGTTATGGGTCTGTGCATGAACCACGCTGTCCGGGTCGCTGCCGGTCCGGTCGGCGCGAACGTGACCGCGGTGCACACGCCGGGCCCCGGGAGCATCGCCACCGTGCGGCTGTCGGCGCCGCAGGCGACTCCGGAAACCGTCGAGGCCACCGAGATCCTGGAGGCCGAGGACCGGCCGTGGGTCACGGTGGTCTGGGACGATCCGGTGAACCTGATGCACTACGTCACCTACATATTTCAGAAGCTGTTCGGCTACAGCAAAGCCAAGGCAACCGAGTTGATGCTCAAGGTGCACAACGAGGGTAAGGCGGTGGTTTCGTCCGGTTCACGCGACAAGATGGAACACGACGTGCAGCGACTACACGCGGCCGGACTGTGGGCCACCATGCAGCGTGACGACTGACCGGGACGACTACCGTAGCCCCGTGCGCAAGTGGAGCAGGAAGAACTCGCTGAGCGGGCTCAAGCTGCGGTCGGAGATGGAAGCGCGGGAGGCCGAGGTGCTGCGCTCGCTGGTGGGCGCGGTGACCGGCCTGCTGAGCGACCGGGCGCAGTCCGCGCCCGAGGACGATCTCGCCGAGCTGACCGGGCTACGCAGCGGCAACACGAGTCCCCCGGACGATCCGCGGCTGGCGCGACTGCTGCCGGACTTCCACCGGCCCGAGCCCGGCTCGCCCGACGCCGACCGCGCCGATCTCAACAGCGCCCTGCGCGGCCTGCACGAACCCGACATCATCGAGGCCAAGGTGGCGGCGGGCAGCGTGGTGCTCGAGACGCTGCCCGCGACGGGCGGCAAGGTCGTGCTCACCCCCGAGCAGGCCGATGCCTGGCTGAGTGCCCTCAACGATGTCCGGCTGGCGCTGGGCACCGCCCTCGGCATCGAGAACGACACCCCGGAGCAACTCGCTCCCGACGACCCGCGGGCCCCGCATCTGGACGTCTATCACTGGCTCACCTGGATGCAGGATTCCCTCTTGCAAGCCCTCGCGCCGTGACCAGAATTCGAATCTCACTGCGGATAACTATTGACAGCAACGTCGACTAGCACATTTCCCGATCCGGCGCGGGAAATTCGGGGGCTGCGGCCGTCGGTCGGGGAATAGGTGCATATTCTGGGCCGTTGACGACAGCGTTTCGACCTCGTGGCGCGTGCGTCGGGTGTGAGCGGAAGGATTTCGACTGTGCTGGTGATCAGGGCCGACCTCGTCGACGCGATGGTGGGGCACGCTCGCGCCGACCACCCGGACGAGGCCTGCGGCATCATCGCCGGGCCCGAGGGATCCGACCGCCCCGAGCGATTCGTGGCAATGCTGAACGCCGAACGATCGCCCACGTTCTACCGGTTCGACTCCGGCGAGCAACTGCGGGTCTGGCGCGAGATGGACGATCGCGACGAGGAACCGGTGGTCGTCTACCACTCGCACACCGCGACCGAGGCCTATCCCAGCCGCACCGACATCTCCTACGCCGCCGAGCCGAACGCCCACTACGTACTGGTCTCCACCCGCGACCCGGAAGTGCACGAACTGCGCAGCTACCGGATCGTGGACGGGGTGGTGACCGAGGAACCGGTGCGGATCGTGCCCGAGTACTCGACCGTCTGAGCCCGTCCGCACCAGGAACACCGTCCCGACAGGAAGCAAGGAGTACCTCATGCCGGTAACCGTGTCCATCCCGACCATCATGCGCACCCACACCGGTGGCGAGAAGCGCGTGCAGGCCACCGGCGCCACCCTCGCCGCGGTGATCGACGACCTGGAGAACAACTACTCCGGGCTGAAGGAGCGGTTGCTGTCGGACGGCAAGCTGAACCGCTACGTCAACATCTACGTCGACGACGAGGACGTGCGGTTCGCCGGCGGTCTCGCGGCCGAGGTGCCCGAGGGCGGCACCGTGACGATCCTGCCCGCCGTCGCCGGCGGCTGATTTCCCGTGGCGCGCTACGAATCCCTGATCGACACCCTCGGCAATACGCCGCTGGTGGGCTTGCGCCGGTTGTCGCCGAAATGGGACGGCGACGACCACGTGCGGCTGTGGGCCAAACTCGAGGACCACAATCCGACCGGGTCCATCAAGGACCGCCCGGCGCTGCGGATGATCGAGCGCGCCGAGGCCGACGGGACGCTGCGGCCAGGCTGCACGATTCTGGAGCCGACCAGTGGCAACACCGGTATCTCGCTGGCCATGGCGGCCAAGCTGAAGGGTTACCGCCTGGTCTGCGTGATGCCGGAGAACACCTCGGTGGAGCGGCGTCAGCTGCTGACCATGTTCGGCGCCGAGATCATCGACTCGCCCGCGGCCGGCGGCTCCAATCAGGCAGTGGCGCAAGCGAAGCGGATCGCGGCGGAGAATCCCGACTGGGTGATGCTGTACCAGTACGGCAATCCCGCGAACGCGCTGGCGCACTACGAGGGGACCGGCCCCGAGATCCTGGCCGACCTGCCGGAGATCACGCACTTCGTCGCGGGGCTGGGCACCACCGGAACGCTGATGGGCACCGGGCGCTTCCTGCGTGAGAAGGTGCCGTCCATCAATATCGTCGCCGCCGAGCCGCGCTACGGCGAACTCGTCTACGGGCTGCGCAACCTCGACGAGGGATTCGTGCCCGAGCTGTACGACGAATCCGTGCTGACCTCGAGATTCTCCGTCGGCCCCTACGACGCCGTGCGGCGCACCCGGGAACTGGTCGGCGAGGAGGGCATTTTCGCGGGTATCTCCACGGGCGCGATCCTGCACGCCGCGCTCGGCGTGGGCGCCAAGGCGCTGAAGGCGGGGAAGCGGGCCGACATCGCGTTCGTGGTCGCCGACGGCGGCTGGAAATACCTGTCGACCGGGGCATATGAGGGCACGCTCGAAGAGGCCGAGGACAAATTGGACGGGCAGCTCTGGGCCTGAGCCGAGTCGGCAGGCCCGTCTCGGCACGAGGACGCGGCGGGTCCGGCGGGTTCATCGGTACGCTCGGGGGTGCGGAGTCCGGTCGCGTGTGGGCCGCTACCGGCCCGAGGTCTTCGCGAGGAGGTGATGGCCGGTGACCGCAGGAATGGGCTCGTCGTTCGATCCCGATCGGATCGCGGCCTGGCGCGGGCAACAGGGGAAATCGCCGCTCGCGCAGCGGGGAACCTCGTCGGCGGCGCTGAAGTTGTTGTGGCAGCGCGCTATCGCGATCACGCTCGGTTTCGTCGTGCTGCTCTACGGCATCGAGGGCGTCGACACCGCCACCGGTGACCGGCTCGAGCAGGAGGGCGTGCACCCGCGCAGCACCGACGGGCTGACCGGAATCCTGTTCGCGCCGCTGCTGCACGGCGATTGGGCGCACCTGATCGGCAACACCCTGCCGGTGCTCGTGCTCGGCCTGCTGACACTGCTCACCGGGATCGGCCGCGGTCTGGCGGCCACCGCCATCGTCTGGTTGATCGGCGGTTTCGGGACCTGGCTGATCGCGGATCCGAACTCGATACACGTCGGCGCGTCGGTGCTGGTCTTCGGGTGGCTCACCTATCTGATCTCCCGCGGGTTCTTCGCGCGTAACCTCTGGCAGATACTGATCGGCCTGGTCGTGGGATTGCTGTACGGGTCGATTCTGTGGGGAGTACTGCCCGGGCAGCCCGGAATCTCTTGGCAAGGGCATCTTTTCGGGGCGGTGGGTGGACTGGTTGCCGGCTGGGTACTCTCTGGGGATGAACGTCGTCGTCGCCGCGGGGGTAGTGTCGGCCGCCCCGCGTCGCCGGGATGATCGCGGAGCCCGGCCGGTGTTTGGGGGATCCCCTCTTGAGTGAGAATTCAGCGTGGCAGCATGGGGGAATGCGCCTCACCGTCCTCGGGTGTTCGGGCAGTGTGTCCGGCCCGGATTCCCCCGCGTCGGGTTATCTGCTCACCGGTCCGGACATGACACCGACGGTGATCGATTTCGGTCCCGGCATCCTGGGCGCGCTGCAGCGCCATCTGGATCCCGGTGAGGTGAACATCTTCCTCACCCATCTGCACGCCGACCACTGCCTGGATCTGCCGGGCCTGCTGGTCTGGCGGCGTTATCATCCGAATCCGCCGAGTGGTCGCGCGGTCGTGTACGGGCCGTCGGATTCCGCGCTGCGCATCGGCAACGCCTCGGCCGAGGTCGGCGGCGAATGCGACGACTGGTCCGATGTCATCGATATGCGGCCGTGGTCGGAGGGCGAGCAGATCCCCTTCGGCCAGGGGCATACCGTGCTCGCCCGGCGCATGTTCCACCCGCCGGAGTCCTATGGCCTGCGGCTCACCACCGCGTCCGGCCGGGTCCTGGTCTACACCGGCGACACCGCGCTGTGCCCGGCCGTCTTCGAACTCGCGCAGGGCGCCGACGTCCTGCTGTCCGAGGCGTCGTGGACGCACGACCCGGCCAATCGCCCGCCGGGTATTCACCTCTCGGGCGCCGAGGCCGGGGAGATCGCCACCCGCGCCGGCGTCGGCGAACTGCTGCTGACCCACATCCCGCCGTGGACCTCGCGCGAGGACGTGATCGCGGAGGCGAAGGAACAGTTCAGCGGGCCCGTGCACGCCGTGTCGCCGGGCGAGGTCTTCGAGATTTAACCGGCCCACTAGGCTGCTCCTCGTGTCGAGACGAGCCGATGGCAGGGCGGACGACGAACTCCGCGAGGTCCGGATCACCCGTGGGTTCACCACGCATCCAGCGGGATCGGTGCTGGTGGAGTTCGGGCAGACGCGGGTGATGTGCACCGCGAGCGTCACCGAGGGCGTGCCGCCGTGGCGGCGTGACTCCGGATTGGGCTGGCTCACAGCCGAATACGCGATGTTGCCCGCGGCCACCCACACCCGCAGCGGACGAGAGTCGGTGAAGGGCAAGGTCGGTGGGCGCACGCAGGAGATCAGCCGGTTGGTCGGGCGGTCGCTGCGCGCCTGCATCGACCTGGCCGCGATCGGCGAGAACACCATCGCCCTCGACTGCGACGTGCTGCAGGCCGACGGCGGTACCCGCACGGCCGCCATCACCGGCGCGTACGTGGCGCTGGCCGACGCCGTCACCTACTTGGGCGCGGCCGGGCAACTGGCCGACCCGCAACCGATCTCGTGCATGATCGCCGCGGTCAGCGTGGGCGTGGTCGACGGCCGGGTGCGGCTGGACCTGCCGTACGAGGAGGACTCGCGCGCCGAGGTCGACATGAACGTGGTGGCCACCGATACCGGAACGCTGGTGGAGATCCAAGGCACTGGTGAGGGCGCTACTTTCCCCCGCTCCACGCTGGACAAACTGCTCGATTCCGCGCTGGCCGGTTGCGAGCAGTTGTTCGCAGTGCAGAAGGAGGCGCTGGCGCTGCCGTATCCCGGTGTGCTGCCGGAGCCGGAGAAGCGGAAATGACCGAGCGGCGGCGCGTGCTGGTCGCCAGCCGCAATGCCAAGAAGCTCGACGAATTGCGGCGCATCCTCGCCGAAGCCGGTATCGAGGGCCTGGAGATCGTGGGCCTGAACGAGGTGCCGCCCTACCCGGAGGCCCCCGAGACGGGCGCGACCTTCGAGGAGAACGCACTGGCCAAGGCGCGCGACGGCGCCGCGGCCACCGGGTTGGCCTGTGTCGCGGACGATTCCGGTCTCGCGGTGGACGCGCTCAACGGCATGCCCGGGGTGCTGTCGGCGCGCTGGTCGGGGGGCCACGGCGACGACGCCGCCAACAACAACCTGCTCCTGGCGCAGTTGTCCGACGTTCCCGACGAGCGCCGCGGGGCGCGGTTCGTCTCCGCGTGTGCCCTGGTCGCCGAGGGCCGCGAGGTCGTCACGGTCGGCGAATGGCCCGGGGTGATCCGCCGAGAGCCCCTGGGCGACAACGGTTTCGGCTACGACCCCCTGTTCGTCCCGGAAGCCGAGACTCGCACCTCGGCCCAGCTCACCGCCGCCGAAAAGGATGCCGCATCCCACCGCGGCCGCGCCCTGCGCGCCTTGCTCCCCGCCCTCGCCGAACTCGCCGGGCCCTGACGGGCAATACAAAGGCCGTAGGCGGCTCGGGCCTGAATGCTCAGAGGTTGTAGCAGGCTCGGGCCTGAACGCTCAGAGGTTGTGGGCGGCTCGGACCTGGCGGGTGCGGTAGTGCTCGCATACGAAGGACAGGAACGGGATGGTGCCGGCGAGGGCGGTGACGACCGTGGTGCCGGGCTTCCAGCGGGTCTTGATCGCCAGATCAATGGTGAACACCAGGTACAGCATGTAGAAGATGCCGTGGATCTGGCCGACGTAGAACAACCAGTGCGGCGCCGTGCTGCTGTCCTCGAGCAGCAGGTACTTGTAGACCATCTCGGCGCAGAGAAGCAGCAGCCACACACCGGTGATGTAGGCCAGCACCCGGTAGCGGGTGAGCGCCGAACGGATCCGCGCCGTGCTCGCAGCAGCGGCGCGCGGCTGCGCCGTCGTGCCGGTGGCGGGATTGTCGGCGGACGTCGCAGCGGCCGCGGTCGTCACTGCTGACGTGTCGGTGGCGCCCGGAGTGGCGTCGGCGGGCTCGGTGTCCGGGGTGGTGTCGGTGGAGTTCTCGGCGGCGCTCAACCGGCGCTCCTCTCGAATGAGGCGATGGATGAAGGGTGAGGAGACGGCGTGGACCTCGCGCCGGGTGAGCCGCTGTCGAGCTGCTGCCGCATGTCCTGAGCGTTCAGCTCCGCCAGATAGCGGTTGTATTCGGCGAGGACCGGGTCGTCGTCGCGGCGCGCGGTCGGCCGTGCGGGCAGGATGCCGGGCGGAATCTCGCGTGGCGGTAGGGGTTTCACGCTCTTGTCGGTCGGCGTGGCAATGCTCTCCTCGCCCGCCTCCTCCGCCGCGGTCTCCCGCTCCAGGCGCACGAACCGGAAGTAGGCGAACACCACGAACCCCGCGAACAGCGGCCATTGCAGGGCGTAACCGAGGTTCTGCGCCGTGCCGGTCGACGATTCGAACCGGCCCCACTGCCACCAGCCGAGCGCCAGGCAGACCAGCGCGGCGACGATCACCAGGATGATCAGAGCCGGGCGGCGGTGTGGAGCGGACACGCCTACCACGGTACTCGTCTACTACGCGGTACGTAGTGGCAGGCCCTCCCGAGTCCGAGGCCGTCAGAACTTGTAGGTGACGCCCGTCAGCCGCTCGGATTCCTCCCACAGTCGCCGCCACAACTCGCGGTCCTGCGACAGCTTGTTCGACGGCGAGGGCTTGACCGGGCCGCGTGCGCCGAACATCCAGGTCGGACCCCAATAGGTGTTCGGATCGGCGTCGGGCGTGGTGGCGGCGAACAGGCTCGACTCGGCGGCCTTGGCGGGGGAGTGCCCGACCGTCGCGATGAACGGCTTGGCGACCTTGTCGATCGGCGTCTCGGTCCGGGTGAAGAGGTCGGTCGCCGAGACACCCGGGTGCACCGCGTAGGACTTCTTCGCCGAGCCGGACTCGGCCAGCCGCCGCTGCAGCTCGCGGGCGAACATCAGATTCGACAGCTTGGCCTGCGCGTAGGCGAGGTTGCGCTGGTACTTGCGCTGCTCGTAGTTCAGGTCGTCGACCCAGAGCTTCGGGGTCTGCTTGTGCGCGATGCTGGACAGCGACACCACCCGGTCCCCGATGCGGTCCAGCAGCAGGCCGGTCAGCGCGAAGTGGCCGAGATGATTGACGCCCCACTGGGTTTCGAAGCCGTCCTTGGTGCGGGAGAACGGGATGTTCATCAGCCCGGCGTTGTTGATCAGCACATCGAATTCACCCGTCCGGTCGGCGAATTCGCGCACCGAGGCGAGGTCGGCCAGATCCAGCGCGGCCACCCGGACATCGCCCGCGAGGCCGTCGGCGATCTGCTGAGCCTTGGTGGTGTTGCGGCAGGCCATGATCACGGTGCCGCCCTTGGCGGCCAGCACCCGACTGGTGTGCTTGCCGATGCCGCCGTTGGCTCCGGTGATCACGAACGTCCGCCCGGTCAGGTCCGGAATTTCGCTGGGGTTCCACGCCATGTCGAGACCTCACTGCCCTACCGTGTACGAGAAGCGTCGGTGCATTCTCTCACCCCGACCTTACTCCAGAGTAAGTTCCGGGAACAGCATCCGACACGGCTGACGTGCCGATACTTCATGGCTAACATCCCTGACCCGCGTCGAGCTGGCTCGCTGCCGTGTCTGCGGGAAGAATACGGCCTCCCGGCACATACTGAGCTAATGACCGCTGCCGCCGCAGTCGCCGACGCCCCCGAACCCGTGAGCCACGCCCGCGCCAATGTGGTCTTCGGCACCGTCGTGCTGGGCATGCTCATGGCCGCGCTCGATCAGACCATCGTGTCCACCGCGCTGCCGACGATCGTCGCCGACCTCGGCGGCGCCGGGCACATGGCCTGGGTGGTCACCTCGTATCTGCTGGCGGAGGCGGTGGCGACCGCGCTGGCCGGAAAGTTCGGCGACCTGTTCGGCCGCAAGCTGGTGTTCCAGCTCAGCGGGCTGGTCTTCATCATCGGTTCGATGGTGGCCGGGCTGGCGCACGGCATGACGCTGCTGGTGATCGCGCGCGCGATTCAGGGCGTCGGCGCGGGCGGGCTGATGGTGACGTCGATGGCGTTGATCGCCGATGTCATCCCGCTGCGGGAGCGCGGGAAATACCAGGGCGCGCTGGGCGCGGTCTTCGGCGTCACCACCGTGGTCGGCCCGACGCTGGGCGGATTGTTCACCGACCACGCCAGCTGGCGCTGGTGCTTCTATGTGAACGTGCCGCTCGCGATCCTGATGATTGTCGTTGCGGCGCGGGCGATTCCGGCAGTGCGCGCGGCGGTGCGGCCGGTGGTCGACTATGCCGGGATCGCGCTGGTGGCGGTCGGGGTGAGCTGCCTGATTCTGGGGCTGGAATGGGGCGGGCAGGAGTATCCGTGGGGCTCGGCGACGATCATCGGGCTGTTCGCGGCGGCGGTGGCGCTGCTGGCCGGTTTCGTCTTCGTGGAGTTGCGGGCGGCGGAGCCCATGCTGCCGATGCACCTGTTCCGCAGCAACGTGTTCACCGTCTGCTCGATCCTCAGCTTCATCGTCGGCTTCGCGATGCTCGGCGCGATGACCTATCTGCCCGCGTATCTGCAGTATGTGAACGGAGTGTCGGCGACCGCGTCGGGCGTGCGCACGCTGCCGCTGGTGGTGGGGTTGTTCACGACGTCGATCATCTCCGGCCAGGTGGTCGGGAAAACCGGTAAGTACAAGTACTTTCCGGTCGCAGGCACCGCCGTCATGGCGCTGGGGCTGTATCTGATGTCGACCATGGACCGCACCACGGGCGTCTGGCTGGAGTCGCTGTACATGCTGATCCTTGGTCTGGGTATCGGGCTGGCCATGCAGGTGCTCACCATCGTGGTCCAGAACACCGTGCCCTACACCGATCTCGGCACCGCGACCTCGGGCGTGACCTTCTTCCGGACCGTCGGCAGCACCTTCGGCACCGCGATCTTCGGGACCCTCTACAGCGGCCGGATCGGGCCGAACCTGGAGCGGGCGCTCGCGCAGGATCCGGGGGTGCCGCCGGCCGCGGCGGGCAGTCCCCAACTGCTGCACAAACTTCCGGAGGCGCAGCGCATCCCGATCGTCGACGCCTACGCCCAGACCATCGATTACGTGTTCCGCTGGGTGGTTCCGGTGGCGGTGCTCGGATTTCTCGTCGCGTGGTTCCTGCGGCAGGTGCCGCTGCGCGACAGCGCCCGCGCCGAGGCCACCGACGTGGGCGGCGGCTTCGCCGTGCCGGATTCCACGGATCGCGCGGTGCGGCTGGAACATTCGCTGGCCAGCGTGCTGCGCCGGCTGCGCGACGACGAGCTACCCGATCCGCGCATCCTGGCCGCCGCCGACAGCACTCTCTCGCGCGATCAGGCGTGGGCGATCGGGCAGGTGGAGATGCTGAACCGGGTGCGGGGCGGTGCGACGCTGGCGGCGATCGCCCGCGCCCACTGGATGCCGCCCGAGGTGCTGGAACCGGTGTACGACAAGGCCGTTCGCAACGGCTACGTCGAATTCGACGGTGCGCTGCTGGATCTCACCGACGCCGGGCAGGCGGAATTCGATCGGATCTTCGCTGCCTGGCGCCGCTGGTTGTGCGAATACGTCGACGACTGGGATTGCGCCGATCCCGACGACCGGGTCCTGCTGGACCGGGCGCTGGACAACATCGTGGCGAAACTGCTCGACGAGACCGAGCGCCCCGACGTGCTCCCGGCCGCCCACGCGCGCTGACCGCGATCCCGCCCGCCGCTAGAAGCGGGCGGGATACGCGAATCATGCTCAGGCGCGGGCGAGTTCGTCCCCGACATCGACCGGCGCGTCCCAGTCGATGGCGTAGCTCTGCTCCCGGATCATGGTCTTCTCCAGCTTCATCAGCTTGCCCGCCAGCGGCATCAGCACCGGCATCATCCGGCGCATGACCGGGCCGACGGTCTTGCTGTGGCTGATCTTCGCGCCCCGGGCCGCGATGCGCTCCACCCGGGGCCGCCGGATCCGCTCGTAGGTGGCGAAAGCCGTTGCGGGATCGTCGCAGTCGCGCAGGCAGCGCGCCAGCTGGATGCCGCTCTCGATGGCCAGGGACGCGCCCTGCCCGGTGCTGTTCGACGGCGCGTGCACCGAGTCGCCGACCAGCACCATCCGGCCGCGATGCCAGGTCGGCACCGGCGGCATGATGTGCAGGGCGCCGGTCACGGCCAGATCCTCCGGAGCCGTGCTGCGGGCCAGCTCGCCGCCCGGGACGTCGTCGGCGTAGGTCTCGCGCAGGATCCGCAACCACTGTTCGGCAGGCACCTGGCGGGCCTCCGACAGCGAAAGATACTGCTTGTGGGGCAGATTCACGCCCCAGCCGATCCGGCCGTCGGGCAGCGACCAGTACAGGTAGTAGGCGTTCTTGCCGAACGCGAACACCATGGTCTGCGGCGCCAGATCGAACGAACAGCGGGTGTAGGCGCCGAAGCCGAGCATGCCGAGATAGTCGGCGGCCGGGGCCTGCGGGTCGATCAGGGTGCGCACCAGCGACTTGATGCCGTCCGCGCCGACCAGGATGTCGGCGGTGGCGGTGGAGCCGTCGGCGAAGCGGGCGGTCACGCCGTCGGCGTGCTCGTCGACGCCGACCAGCCGCTTGCCGTACTCGAACGCCACGCCCGCCGCGACCGCGGCGTCGTGCAGCACCTCGTGCAGACTGCTGCGGTCGACCACCTGCAACGGCTCCACGCCGGGCAGCGCGGGCATGGTGATCTGCTTGCGCCCCAGCGACATCACGGTGTCGGTCATCGGCAGCGCGACCTTGCGCACGGCGTCGCCGGCGCCGATGATGTCGAGCGCGGTCAGCCCGTTGGGTGCGAAACCGAGCGCGCTGCCGATATTGAATGCCGGGCCCGGATACGCCTCGTAGACGCGGGCCTCGATGCCTACTCGCTGCAACGCGGTGGCGGTCACCGGACCGGCGATGCCGCCGCCGATGACCAGTGCGGTCCGAATGGACATAAGTGTTCTCCCTGGTGGGTTCGGTTGCCCGAACCGATCCGCGCAGGGTGCCCCGTTATCCTGTAGTTGCCACACTTGGGCCGGGTTCGCCTGCGCGAATGCGGTTCGAGAGGGTGAAAAGATCGGGCTCGGCGGGGTGTTGCCGCACCTCTCCGGGCCCGGTTCGGTAGGGACGCCTGGTGATCAGGTGTCCGTCGACAGCGTGAAGTCCCCCCTTTCGACCATTTCGACGATCTCGGCGGGTTCGACGCCCTCGGCGTGCATGCGCCGCCACAGGTCCATATCGGGAAAAGCGCCCGCGGTCAGCTCGTCGCGCAGTGCCGCCGCCCAGCGGGCCTCGGCCTCCAGCATCGCGAGCTGGAATTCGGATTCGACGATGAACAAGCGGGGAATGACCGCGCGCTGCGCCGCGATCGACTCGCGCTCACCGGCGATGATGGTCTCCAGCCGACGCAGCCGCTCGCTCAGCAGGGCGATCACGTCATCGGGCGGCAGCAGTCCCAGGATGGACAGGCCGGCGACGAACCGGTGGTGCTCGGGTTCGGGTGTGGCGACCAGTTCGCGGGTCCAGTCGTCGAGTTCGGCGCGGCCCGCCTCGGTGATGCGGTAGATGATGCGCTCGGGCCGGGCGCCGTCGCGCTCGCTGCCGACGACCTCGAGGAAGCCGTGCTTCTCCAGGTTCTGCACCACGGTGTAGAGCGAGCCCCACTTGATGTCCATGTCGCGCTCTTTGCCGCGCTGTTTCAGCGTGGCCGCGATCTCGTAGCGGTGCATCGGCCGCTCGAACAGCACCGCGAGCACCGCCAGCGCGAGCAGGTTTCCCACCTTCCGCTTCTTGGCCATCACACCTCCTTACTCGTGTACGAATATACGTCTACGAGTATTCGCGGGCAAGTATGCGTTTATCCCAGGCCGCGCCCTACCAGTCCTTCGAGGCGGCGGAACGCCGTGTCGGGCGGGGTGGGATGCCGGGGGTCGATCACCGCGCCGATCAACCCGAGCAGTCCCCAGGACAGGAATGCCACGGTGTCGGCGAATTCGGCGTCGGGCAGGTCGAGGCGCTCGCGCAGGTGGTCGTCCAGCATTCCGGCGATCATCTGCTGGGTCGCGCGCAACGGGACGGCGCCGCTCTTGGGGCCGATCAGCGCGCGATAGAGGTCCGGATGTTCGGCCGCGAGCCGCAGCAGGGTGCGCGCCGGAGCCAGCGGCGGCGCGGTGCGCGGCACGGTCTCGGCCACCGCCTGGCGCAGGTAGTCGGTGCTGCTGCCCACCAGCAGGTCGTCCTTGTTCCGGAAGTGGGCGTAGAACGTGGAGCGGCCGACATCGGCGCGATCGAGGATGTCCTGCACCGTGATTCGGGCGTAACCGCGCTCGAGCATGAGGCCGATCAAGGCCTGGTGCAGCGCCCGGCGGGTGCGGCGCACACGCCGGTCGGCGGGCTCGGTCATCGCTGTCTCCCGGTGTTCCCGGACAGAATTCGAGGAATCGTGCCGAACCGGACGGATCCGTGGGTTTCGGTTCTGGTCCGGCCGCCACGCCGTTCCGATGATGAACACATGTCCCGAAACATACAGCTGTTCCCCGTGACCGTTTCCGACGACAACGGGCTGCTGATCACCAGTCCGCGCCGCTACAACGCCTTGACCGCGGTGCTCTTCGGCGGGCGGCACCGTCGCCTGCTGTCCGAGTTGGTCGCCGTCGGCGGCGCGGTACCCGGTGATCGCGTACTCGATATCGGCAGTGGGCCTGGCAAATTGGCTGCCGCGCTGGCCGCGGCGGTCGGCCCGGACGGCAGCGTGCTCGGCATCGATGCGTCCCGGGCAATGGTCGACTACGCCCGGGTGCACGCGGCCGCGGGGAATACCGGCTTCGAAGTCGGTGCGGCGCAGTCACTCCCGGTGCCCGATGCCGAATTCGACGTAGTGACCTGCACTTTCGTCATGCACCACGTCGCGGCCGAGCGGCGGGCGGACGCGCTCGCCGAGATGTACCGGGTGCTGCGACCCGGCGGACGATTGCTGCTCGCCGATGCCCATCCGACCGGTCTGATGCGGGCCGTCGCCGACGTCATGGGCCGGGTGTCGCGCGCACGCAACGGCTCCGAAAAGGCTGCGGCGCAGCGTGACCCGTTTCTCGACGTGGATATCCGCCGCTACGCCGACACCCTCGTCGGTGTGGGATTCCAGACGCCGGAATTCCGCGCGAGCCGGTACGGCGCGGGAATCCTGACCGCGCGGAAGCCGCGGTGAGCGCGGCTGCCCGGCCGTCGCCTCACCGCGCGGCGCGCTCGCGCAGTATTCGCGCGGTCTCCGCGTCCGCGGGCAGGAACGCCTCCAGGTGCAATTCCGACAGGGAGACATCGGTCGCGGTGGCGAACGAGGTGAGGGTGGTGATGAGCCGCAATTCGCCGTCGTCGCCGCGCAGCCGCAGCGGCACCGCGAAACCGAGGTAGCCGGGGCCGGGCGTGACCGGCGGCAGATAGCTCTCCAGCTCGGTGAGCAAGGCCTCGAGTTCCGGGTCGGGACTGGTGCGCAGGCGGCGGTGCAGCGACTCGGTGACGTGCCGGCCCCATTCGGGCAGATTGAGCACCCGCGGTGCGAGGCCGTCCGGGTGCAGGGCCAGGCGCCGCACATTGACCGGCGGCCGCAGCAGTTCGGGCGCGCAGTAGTCGAAGAAGATGTCGAAGGCGGCGTTGGATTCGATCAGCGTGCTGTGCCGGTCCACGATCAGCGCGGGATACGGCATGTGCCCGTCGAGGATGCCGCGCAGCGCCTCCCGCACCGGCTCCAGTCGCGGTGCGCGCCACTCGGTTTCATCGAAGGCGGGGGCGTAGCCGGCCGACATCAGCAGCGCATTGCGTTCGCGCAGTGACAGTTCCAGCGATTCGGCCAGCCGGACCACCATCTCGCGGCCCGGCCGGGACCGTCCCTGTTCGAGGAAGCTCAGGTAGCGCTGGGTGGTGTCGGCGCGCAGCGCCAGGTCCAGCTGACTCCAGCGGCGCAGTCCGCGCCACCGGCGCAACTCCCGGGCGAACGGGCCGGGATCGGCCACGGTGGTTGTCATGGAGCCCATCCTCACCGTCGCGCGGGGGCGGCGCCATTCCCTGCGGGGAATCGCGCGGGGGCGCACAGTGGTCCAGGCATGCGACCGCCCCGGGGTCCGGCGTGCCGGCGCGGGAGCCCGGGGCGGTGCTGGTCGCGAGCGCGGTGACCGGGTGTGCGGCGCATTGGTTGTCCCCTGGCGCCGACGGCGGCCCGGGACGATGAGGGAAGCCCGGAATACCGTGCACGACCGGCCGGTCGCGTCGTGACCCCCGGCGGTCGCCTGAGGGAGCGATCCGCCGAAGCATGTTCTACTATCTACGTACGTAGACAGTAGATGACGGTTTCCGGGTGGGTCAAGTGACATCGCCGGTTTCGCGGGCCTATTTACTGTCTAAGTACGTAGATACTATGTCCAGTAAGCCGTCCGGTCGCCGGAGCGGCGGCACGACGAGGAGGTACGGTGCGCACGCGCGGATTCGGGGAACTCGAGTCGGTGGTCATGGACCGTCTCTGGAATCGGGACGGCGATCCGACCACCGTCCGGGAACTGTTCGACGAACTGACGCGGGAACGCGATATCGCGTACACGACCGTCATGTCGACCATGGACAACCTGCACCGGAAGGGCTGGCTGAAGCGCCGCCGCGAGGGCAAGGCGTTCCGCTACTGGCCCACCCTGACCCGCGAGCAACACAGCGCGCGGCTGATGCGGGAAGCGCTGGACGACGGCGGCCGCTCGGAACTGGTGCTGGCCCACTTCGTCGAGCAGATCGGGCCCGAGGAGTCCGATCGGCTGCGTGCGGCACTGCGGAGATTGGCGAGGGGAACATGAATTCGCTCGGAACCGTCCGATGGATGGTCGCGCCGACCGGTGAGGTGCGGGCGTGAGCGTCGCGATCGGGCTGTTTCTCTACGCCGTCGTGGTGGCGACGGCCGCGCCCCGGCTGCTGCCGCGACTGACGCGGCACGGGGTGCTGCCGCGGCTGGGCGTGCTGGCCTGGCTGACATTGATCGTGAGCGTGCTGGGCTCGTGGAGCGTCGCGCTGGTCGTGGCGCTGGCCGATCTCACACACTCCTGGTTCCGGCCGGACGGGCCGGTGCTGTCCGGACTGCACGAGGCCGAGGAGATCGCGGTCGGCCACGCCGGTTTCGCGGCCCAGCTCGGCCTGATGGCGGTGACCGGCGCGCTGACGGTGGCGGCGCTGGTGCTCGGCGTCCGATTGACCCGGCTGCATCGGCGGATGCGGCTGCGCGCGCGGGAACACGCCGAGGCGCTGCGGCTGACCGGTCGCCGGGTGCACCGGCACGAGGTCGCCGATGTGGTGGTGCTGGAGTCCGAGGAGCGCGCGGCCTACTGCGTGGAAGGCGTCCCGAATGTCGTCGTGGTGACCAGCGGCGCGCTGGCGGCGCTGGCCGACGACGAGCTGGCCGCGGTGCTCGCGCACGAACACGCGCACCTGCGGCACCGGCATCCGCTGCTGCTGACGATCATGCGCGGCCTGGCGACGACGTTCCCGCGGCTGCGGTTGTGCACCGTCGGCGCGCGCGAGGTGGCCCGGCTGCTGGAGATGTGCGCCGACGACTCTGCCGTGCGCCGGCACGGCCGCGCCCCGCTGCTGTCGGGGCTGCTCGCGCTCTCCGGCACGGCGCCCACGGGTGCGCTCGCCGCGAGCGGCGCCGACGTGCTGGCCCGCGCCGAACGCCTGGCCGCGCCGCGCGCCGGATGGCACGTCCAGGCCCGCGCCGGGCTGCTCACCGGGATCGCGCTGGGTGTCAGCGGCCCCTTGCTGATCGCCGCCACCGCGGCGTCGGGGATCCTGCTCTGCCTGCTGTGAAGATGTCGCCGGAGTGCGACCGGTTATGGTGGCGACTGTGCGAGTCTTCTTGGCGGGTGCCAGTGGTGTGCTGGGTGTGCGGCTGACGCCGCTGTTGGTCGCGGTGGGCTGCGAGGTCGCGGGGATGACGAGATCCCCGGCCAAGGCGTCGAAGCTGGCCGAACTCGGGGCCGAGCCGGTCGTGTGTGACGTGTACGACGCGGCGGGGCTGGAGCAGGCGGTGCGCGCCTTCGCCCCCGACATGGTGATCCATCAGCTCACGGACCTTCCCGACGACCGCGCCGACCTCCCCGCCGGACGGTCGGCGAACGCGCGCATCCGGCGGGAGGGCACCGCCAACCTATTGGCGGCGGCGCGGGCCGCGGGCACGAAACGCGTACTGGCGCAAAGCGTCGCGTGGGAGATGACCGGAGAGGGCAAGGCCGGCCAGGAATATCTGGAGGAGGCCGTGCTCGGCGCGGGCGGCGTGGTCCTGCGCTACGGCCAGTTCTACGGTCCCGACACCTATTACCCGGATCCGAGCGACTACCCGGACCCGCCGCGCATCCACATCGACGAGGCGGCGGCCCGCACCGTGACGGCGCTGGACCTGGCCTCGGGAATCTACGCCCTCACCGACACCGGCAAGACGGACTTCGAACCGGTGCAATAACTTTCGGCCCGCCCGGACGTTCGGCTGTTCCCCTCCGGACAGCCGAACGGTGAGCCGATCACCACGCGGTCCCCGTCGGATCGGTGTCGGCAACGTCGTCGAACGCGAGGTCGGATCCCGTGCAGGGCCACAGCTTCTCCGGTGCGGCCGTCACCACCCGGCACACGCGGCACACCTCGTCGAGACAGTCCGAACCCCCGGCGTCGCGCAGGTGCAGCCGTTTCGGCACGACGATCGCGTCGGGCGCGATCATGTGCGCGAAGTTCAGCAGATGCTCGATCGGCTCGGCGATGACATCGGGCTGCGGTTGCACCCGCAGGATGTACAGCAGGTGCCAGTCGTGCCGGGCCGCCGTGGCCCGGATCGCTTGTTCCGCGTCGTCTTCGGCCGCGCCCCAGCGCAGGCTGGTGCGCGGCGGGCAGAGATCGGTGCGCAGGTAACCGATGACGAACGGTTGTTCGCGCCGCGTGGGCAGCGCGAGAGTGGCGGTCTGCGCGGCGCGGTGGCCGGGCAGCGTATCGGACACGGTCATGGTTGCACTCCACGTCTTCGGCAAACCCCTCGAATCGCCGAGGGTGCGGTAGGAAAGGCCGGTGTGGCTCGTCGGGCGAGACGGCTGTACCGAGGCCGGACGGTCCCACTTCCGGAACCGCGAAATCGCTACCGTCCGTGCGTTACCAGTCAACTGCCGCGACCATCGGGACGTCAATGCACATCTTGTGAAAATGCCTGGGGGAACCCCGGTTCGGCAATCGGGTGCACGATTTGCACAAGGTGTGAATTGACACCCCGGAAACGTCGGCGGTTGACTGATCCGGCAAGGAAGGCAAGTGGTTTCCGGCGGGGCGGAGGGCGATTGCCGAGTGTTTTCCACGCTCGGCGTGAAATTCTGGGAGTAGTGCAGTGTCCGAACGTTTTCCGGCGGCCGAACCGGCCGTTTCCGCTGTTCCGGCCGCTCCCGGCGCGGTCCCCGTACTCGGTCATCTGCCCCGGATGCGGCACTTCCTGGACTTCCTGACCACCCTGCCCGCGTCCGGCGATCTCGTATCGCTGCGAATGGGTCCGGCCGAGGTCCTGGTGGCGTGCACGGCACACCTGGCGCACGAGATCCTGCGCCGCGGCGAGGATTTCGACAAGGGCGGGCAATTCTTCGAGCGCGCCAAGGAGGTGGTCGGCAACAGCCTGACCACCTGCCGGCACGACGAACACCGGCGGCAGCGACGCCTGGTGCAACCGGCATTCCACAAGCAGCGCCTGGTCGCCTACGCGGCGCACATGAGCGACGAGATCGCCGGGATGTGTGCGGGGTGGCAGCCGGAGACCACCGTCGACGTCACCGCCGAGACCATGACCGTGGTGGCGAAGATCCTCGCCCGCACGATGTTTCAGCGCGCCGCGCTCGCGCCCGCCGAACTGCGGCAGGTTCTCGAGGATATCGACACCCTGGTCGCGGTCGCGGCCAAACGCATGGTGCTGCCCGCCGCGCTGGGCCGCCTGCCGACGCCGGACAACCGCCGCTACCACGCGGCGAGCCTGCGGCTGCGCACCCTGATCGCCACCGCCGCGACCGAGGGACGGGCCGCGGGCGATGACACCGCCGATCTGCTGTCGGTGCTGCTGGCGGCCCGCGACGGGCAGACCGGCCTGTCCGACACCGAGATCGTCGACCAGCTGCTGCTGTTCCAGATCGCCGGAATCGACACCACCGCAACCGCTCTCGCCTGGGCGCTCTGGCTGATCGGCACCCGCCCCGACGTCGAGCGGCAATTACACGCCGAGGTCGACGCCGTGCTGTCCGGCCACGTGGCCACGCACGAGCACCTGCCGCGCCTGGTCTACACCCGGCAGGTGGCCGTGGAGACGCTGCGCAAGTATCCGCCGGTGTGGATCCTCACCCGGACCGCGATGACCGATACGGTGCTCGGCGGGTATCGGATCCCCGCCGGGGCCACGCTCGTGGTCAGCCCGTATCTGGTGCACCACCGGCCCGACCTGTACCCGGGTCCGGCCCGGTTCGATCCCGGCCGGTGGGAATGGGACCGCGACCTGCCCGCGGGGGCGTACCTGCCGTTCGGCCAGGGTGCCCGGCGCTGTATCGGCGAGCACTTCGCCATGACCGAGCTGACTCTCGCGCTGGCGTCGATCGCCGCGCGCTGGCGTTTGCGGCCCACCCCAGCTCTGGTGGAGCGCCCGCCGCGGCCTCGGCTCGCCGCCAGTCTGCGCCCGCCGCCGCTGCCGATGCTCCTCACCCGCAGAACGTCCGAGTGAGCGGCGGTCAGCGGGGCATGTAGATCTCGGGCGGGTAGCGCTTCAGGTACTCCGCGAGCCGGACCGGCCGCAGCGCCCAGTGCAGGAACGGGCTCCCGTCGTGCGACATCCGGAACACCATCTCGAAATCGGTGCCGTCGGAGATGTCCCGCACCCACACCGTGTCCCGATCGTCCAGGTCGGCGGGATACGGTGTGTCCCACATGTTCTCGAAGTCCGGGTTCTGCCGCAGCAGGGCCTTGACCTCCTCGATCCGGATCTCGGGGGCGAAGCCGGTCAGCTGCGTGCGGCACGCGCGCACGAGATGGTGGGTGTCCTCCTCCCAGCGCACGAACACGTCCCGCGCCGCCGGGGTGAGCACCTCGTACTCGACCACGCCTGCACCGGGCCCGAGACCGGGGAAGAACCGGTCGAAGGCCTCGTTGGTCGCGACGACCCGGTGCAGCGCGCCCTCGATCAGATCCCGTCCCGCCGGGGTGATCATGTAGCAGGCCGGGAACGGATCGGTGTCCAGCACGGTCAGTTCCCGTGGCGTCGGTGCGCGTGGCGCCTCGGGCCGGGACGCCGGGGCCTGCGCGGGGTCGACCAGCGACAGCAGTTGCCGGGTGTCGGCCGCCGGGATCCGCAGTACCGGCGCGAGCGCGGCGATCGTGTTCCTGGTCGCGGGCCGGTGCCCCGACTCGACCTTGCGCAGCAGGGATTCGGACAGATGCGCCGCGGCGGCCAGTTCCGTCACATCCAGGGCCGCGTCCTGACGCCAGCGCTGGAGGATCCGTCCGACCGGCAGGGGCTCGTGCGCGCTCCCTCGCCGGGGACCGCCCGCCTGTCTCCCCATCGTCCGCCCCTCCTGTCCCGACATCGGCCGGGCCTGTCGAGGTACTGATCCTACGCACGTGCTCGCGGTGGTCAAGCCCGCGGCGCGGGGCGACTGAGGCCGAACACGTTGCCACGCTGCATGTTTGGCGGTGCGCCGGGGCCGGAATCCGGGCAATCGCGCACACCGTGTCGGGATGCCCGTTCCGGGTGCCGGTGTTACCGTCGGCGCATGGCGAATCGTCGCGATATCCAGCACCGAGTAGTGACGACCTTCCAGCGCAACATCGGCAATCCCCTCCTGCGGCGACTGGGTGCGCAGACCCTGCTGGAGACGACCGGCCGAGTGAGCGGCGAGCCGCGCACGACCCCGATCGGCGGGCGACGTGTCGGCAACTCGTTCTGGTTCGTTTCTGAATTCGGCGAGCGCTCCCAGTACGTCCGCAACATCCGGGCCGACAACCGGGTGCGGCTGCGGCTGCACGGCCACTGGCACACCGGCACTGCCCATCCGGTACCCGACGACGACGCCCGCGCGCGGCTGCGCGAATTGCCGCGCGGCAACAGCGCGGTCGTCGGGATCATGGGCACCGACCTGCTCACCGTGCGCGTCGATCTGGACTGAGCGCGAAACGGCGGGTCGCCTAGGGTGCAGGGGTGCCCCGCGACCTAGCCGATCTGCCGTACGCCCGCTTCCTGGAAGGCTTCGACGCCGAACCCGAATCCGACACCGAGTACGAGAGCGTGCACGTCGACTCGGCCGCCTTCGAGGCGATCGACGCCCGTGGCGCCAGATTCACCGAGTCGGCGTTCACCCAGGCCGTGTTCAGCGGCGGCATGCTGCGGTATGCCCGCTTCGATGACGTCTGGTTCCGCAATGTCCGGTTGATCGGCACCAATCTCGGCCAAACCAGTTGGCTGAACAGTGAATTCGTGGATTCCGCGCTGGCGGGCGTGGAGGCCGTCGGCGCCGGGCTGCGGCGGATCCGGTTCGAGGGCTGCAAATTCGATTCGGTGAACCTGCGTAATGCCGCGCTGCAGGATGTCACCTTCGCCGATTGCGTCCTGCGCGACACCGATTTCGGCGAGGCCAAGCTCACTCGCGTCAGTTTCCCCGGGTCGCGGCTGGATCAGGTCGCGCTGCACAGGGCGACGCTGCGCGAGGTCGATCTGCGCGGCGCGGTCACCCTGGACATCACGGCCGGAATCGAGGCGCTACGAGGCGCCACCATCAGCCCCGTGCAGCTGTTCGACCTGGCCCCGGCCTTCGCGCGGGCGGCTGGAATCATCGTGCGCGACAACTGATTCCGGGGTGCGGAAGCCGGGCAGCCAGCGGTCGGCGAGTGGGATCAGCAGGTGGATCAGCGGCCCGATGCCGAAGGCGTACACCAGGGTGCCGATTCCGACGCTGCCGCCTAGCAGCCAGCCCGTCACCAGTACCGTTGCCTCGATGCCGGTGCGGATGGCCCACACCGGTTTCCCGGTGCGCCGGACCAGGCCGGTCATCAGGCCGTCGCGGGGTCCCGGGCCCATGCCCGCCCCGATGTAGAGCACGGTCGCGACCGCGTTGAGCAGCACGGCCGCCGCCATCGCGCCCACCCGCACGGCCGGCGCGTGGAGCTGTGGGAGCAACCACAGCCCGGCGTCGACCGAGATCGCGATCACCACGACATTGCTGATCGTGCCCAGACCCGGCTTCTGCCGCAACGGGATCCAGGCCAGCAGCACCGCCACGCCGGTCACGGCGGTGACGGTCCCGAAGCTCAGCGGCACCTGCCCGGCCACCCCCTGATGGAACACATCCCACGGATCGAGCCCGAGCCCCGCTCGGATCATCACGGCCATCGAGAACCCGTACAACCACAGCCCGGCATACAGTGCACACAGTCGGCGGAACAACATCGCACCAGCATGGTCCACAACTGGACCCCCGAAACAGATCCAATACAGGATCACTGGTCCTTAATCGGTTGGTCGCCGCGATGCCGCGGTGGTAACCTCGGGACCATGCGGACCGACACGTTCCCGGCCTGGTGGCTGCCCTAGGGCGGCCCCACTCCCGCATGTCTCCTCCCTTGCGGCCGCCCCGATCGGGCGGCCGTTTCGCATACCGGTGGCCTGATCGGGTGGCACCACCCGAAAGGAACCTCCGATGCCCCGGCTCACCGCCTTCACCCCCTCCGGCGATCTGCACGCCCTGACCCTGCATCACGAGCCCGACGAAGTACGCAGGCGCACACTGGAATTCGCGACGCTGCTCCTTGCCGCGGGCGTAGACCCGGACGGCGGCTTGTTCATGGTGCAGTCGCAGGTGCCCGAGCAACCTGCTGACCATCCTGAGCGCCTGCGCCGGTACCGCACCGGGGCTGCTGGCCGAGAAGTTCGACGGCTACGGCGATCTGAAGCGGGCGGTGGCGGATGCTGTGGTGGCTGTGCTGGACCCGGCCCAGCGGCGGTACGCCGAGTTGTCACGCGAGCCGGAGCGGGTACGAGAACTGTTGCGGCAGGGCGCAAATCGGGCTCGCGGGCGGGCGAGGGCGAAGGTGGACCTGGCGAAACGAGAGATCGGCCTGCTCCCGCTGCGTGACTGACGGTCGGCGGACAAGCCGGGAGCTCAGTGGTCCAAGGGAATTACCCGGGCGGTGGCCGTGGCGGTGCCGATCAATTCACCGTCCGGGTTGCGCAATTCGCCTGCGAGGAAGGCGATGTCGCCGTTGCGGTGCACTACCCGGCCGGTGCCGCGCAACCGGCCGGTGCGGGCCGGGCGCAGAAAACTCACCTGCAGGTCGAGGGTGGACTGGAACTCGTCGGGACCCAGCGTTGCCAGCAGGGCGGGACCCACGGTGTCGTACAGCATCGCGGCGACGAAGGCGCCCAGCACCTCGCCGAGCGGGTTGGTGAACGCCTCGGTCGCGGTGAAGGCGAGTTCGATTGTGCCACTGGGGATATCGGCCTCAAGGAATTCGAAGCCGAGGGTCTGCGCCGCCCGCGGGATCGGTGCGCGGCCCTCGACGCCGTCCCAGAACAGTCCTTTTCGCTCGGTCATGGCCTCCACTCTGGCAGTGGGGCGGGGGCCGGGCCAGTGATTCAGTGGCCCGACATGCCGGGGATCTGGCCGACGGCGTAGGTGATCGCCATGGCGAGCGCTCCGCCCACGACCACGCGGGCGGTGGCGCGCAGGGGGTTGCTGCCGCCGAGCCGGGCGCTGACCGAGCCCGTGACGGCGAGGGCGATCAGCACCGCCGTGAACGTCACCGGCACCCGCCACGTCGCCGGGGGCAGCAGGATCGCCAGCAGCGGCAGCAGGGCGCCGCAGGTGAAGGCCACCGCCGAGGAGAGCGCCGCCTGCCACGGGTTGGTCAGCTCGTTCGGGTTCAGCCCGAGCTCGGCTTCGGCGTGCGCGGCGAAGGCGTCGTAGGCGGTGAGTTCCTCGGCGACCTTGCGCGCGGTCGCCGTGGACAGGCCCTTGCGCCGGTAGATCTCGGCGAGTTCGGCCAGCTCGTAGTCCGGTTCCGTGGCCAGCTCCCGCTTCTCCTTCGACAGCAGCGCCTTCTCGGAATCGCGCTGGGTGCTCACCGAGACGTACTCCCCGGCCGCCATCGAGATCGCCCCCGCGACCAGCCCGGCCACGCCCGCGGTGAGGATCGGCCCGGTGCTGGTGGTGGCCGACGCGACACCGACGACCAGCCCGGCGGTGGACACGATGCCGTCGTTGGCGCCGAGCACCCCGGCGCGCAGCCAGTTCAGCCTCGACGCGAGCCCCTCGGTGTGCGGTTCGTGCGGATGCGTGCGGTTGTCGTCCACGACCGAAACAGTAGGCGGGCGCGGCAGCGGCGCCGGGGAGGGGACGGTTCAGCGCTCGGGCACGGCCCGCGCCAGCAGCGCGCGGAAGTTGGGGCACTCGCGCAGGTTCTCCGCGGTGCAGTCCGCGGCGTGCCCGATGGTCGCCATCGCCGCCTGTGCCCAGGCGATCTGCTCCTCGAGCCGGTCCTGGTGGGCGCGAAGCAGTTTCCGGCGGGACTCGCGATCCGCGGTGGCGGTGGACAGGGCGCGAATCTCGTCCAACGACATCCCGACCCGCTTGGCGACCAGGATCAGCCCCACCGTCTCGGTATCCGCGGGGCTGTAGCGGCGGCGGCCGCCGGAGTCGCGCCGCGGCGACAACAGGCCCATGTCCTCCCAATGCCGCAGTACGTGGGTGGCGATCCCGAATCGTGCGGCCAGATCGCCGATCGACAGATCCGTCATGCACCGGACTCTAAGCCGCGCGGAACCGCTCGTGCGGGCGGCACCGGTAGCATGCGTGGAGTGAATCCCCTTGTCGGTCGCGTGTTGTCCACCGTCGCAGGTCAGCTCGGCAATCCGCACGGAGTGCTGGGCAAGGGTGTGGCGGCGATGCTCAATCGCGGCAATCGTCCGGTCATCGAGGCGGCTGTGGCGGCCGCGGAGGTCGGCTCGGGCGCGGCCGCGGCCGATATCGGCTTCGGTGGCGGCGTCGGACTGTCGCTGCTGCTCGAACGCGTCGGTGCGAACGGCACCGTGCACGGGGTGGAGATCTCACCGGACATGCTGGCGCGGGCCAAGTCCCGCTTCTCCGCCGATGTCGGCACGGGCCGCCTGCGCGCCCTCGAGGGCTCACTGACCGACCTGCCGCTGGCGGATGCGAGCTTGGACGCCGCGATCACCGTGAACACGGTGTACTTCGTCACCGAACTGGACCGCGCCTGTGCGGAACTCGCGCGCGTGCTGCGCCCCGAGGGCCGTCTCGTCGTGGGCATCGGCGACCCCGCGGCTATGGCGCGAATGCCGTTCACCGCCTACGGTTTCCGGCTGCGCCCCGTCCCGGAGCTGATCGACGCCCTGGAACGGGCCGGCTTCACCGTCGAGGACCGCCCCCTCGGCAACGGCCCCATCCCCGCTCACCTACTCGTCGCCCGCCCAGCCTGAGCCCCACCGGCCCGTAGGATTCGGGGGTGGATATGAGTGCGAGTGTGGTGCTTCCCGACGGCTGGGCGGGTCGGGTTCGGGAGGCGCTGGCCGGGTCGCCGCGGCCGGAGTTGGCGGACGGGGAGTTGCAGCTGCTGGGCGCCGGGATGGACAGCGTGGCATTGCTGGTCGAATGGGGTGAGGGCGAGTATGTGTTGCGGTTGCCGCAGGATCCGCACGGAGCCGAGGGCATCGCGCGGGAGCACCGATTGCTGCCGGAGTTGGCCGCTCGGCTGCCGCTGCCGATCCCGCGGTTTCTGTTCACCGCGCCGAATCCACTGGGCCCCGGCGAGTTCTGTGTCTACCCGGCCGTCCCGGGCGAATCGCTGTCCGAGGAGCAGTGGCATGAGCGGGGACTGCTGGACCGGCCCGAGATCCACCGGCGCATCGCGGAATCGCTCGAGGGTGTGCACGCCTTCTCGGTCGACCGGGCGCGCGAGCTGGGCATCCGAACCTGGGATCTGCGCGGCGAATTCGCCGACGATCTGAAAACCATTCGCGCCGAGGTGATCCCGTTGCTCGATCGGTCCGACGCGGCGCTGCTGCTGGCCGCCTGGGAGCGCTACCTCGACGACGACGCGAACTTCGGCTATCGCCCCACGCTGATCCACGCCGATGTGAGCCTGGACCACCTGCTCGTCACCGGCTCCGAGATCACCGGGTTGATCGACTTCGGCGACGTGACGATCGGCGACCCGGATTACGACCTGTGCTACCTGTACCCGGAGGCCGGGCACGACTTCGTCGACCGCGTACAACGTTGCCGCGGTACCGAACTCACCCCGCGCACGGAGGCCAAACTGCGCTTCTGGGCCTGCGCCGATCCCGCCCTCGACGTGCTGCACGCCCAGGAGCACGACATGCCCGAGTTCCGGCACCAACGCCTGCGAGTTCTGTCCGAAGCCCTTGCGCGGTACCAGAACCGCTGACCGCCGGGGCGAAATTCGCTTGCGCCGGCGGTGAGGATGGTCGGGTGTGTGATTCTGCGACGATGACCGTCGACGGCGTTCCGATCAGGGTGACGGACTTCGGCGGCGACGGACCGCCGGTGCTCGCACTGCACGGAAGTTTCGGGCGCGCTGCGGTATTCGCCGGGCTGACCCGCGAACTGGACGGCCGGGCCCGGCTGCTCGCCCCCGACCAGCGCGGCCACGGGCACAGCGGCCGCACCGCCACCTACACCGCCGATGACTTCGTCGCGGACGCCGCCGCGCTGATCGAGCGCCTCGGTCTGGGACCGATGGTGGTGCTCGGGCATTCGCACGGCGGCATCACCGCCTACCGGCTGGCCGCGCGCCGCCCGGACCTGGTGTCGGCGTTGATCATCGAGGATGTCGGCCCGGTGATGCGCGCGCCGGAGATCGCCCACCCGGTGCTCGACGTGCGCGGCTGGCCCGCCGCCGCGCCCACGAAAGAGCAACTGGCCGAGGCGATCCGGGCTCGCGGAGTCCCCGATCCCGGCTACTTCATGCAGAGCGCCGAACCCGCGGACGACGGCTGGCGGCTGCTGTTCGACTGGGACGACATGATGGCCGTGCAGACCGGGGGAGTCGGCGACTGGTGGCCGGACTGGCTCGAATCCAGTTGTCCCGCACTGGTTCTGCACGGCGAGCACAGCCCTCTGCTGCCCGCGGACCTGGCGACCCGGATGGTCGCCCGCCGCCCCGGCAGCCGTCTGGTGGAGTTCCCGGGCGCGGGCCACTGGATTCACGACGACGACCCGGCCGGGACGGCCCGCGCGATCGCCGACTTCCTGGACGAGCTCAGACCAGGTCGTAACTCATGAACACGTCGGCCCGCGCGTAGGGCATCGGCCCGATCCGGTCGCTCGGTACGTGCACGAAACCCATGGATTCGTAGAGGTGCACGGCATCGGCCAGCTTGCTGTTGCTGCCCAGGAACAGCGCCGTGGCCCCACTGCGACGGGCGTAATCGATCGCCGCCCGCAGGATGACGCGCCCGAGGCCGCGCCCGCGCCGCTCCCGGGCCACCGCCATCTTCGACAGCTCGAAGACGCCGTCCCCCTCCGGCACCAGTGCCACGCAGCCGACGATGTCGGCGCCGTCGCGGGCGATGAGCACCTGCCCGCCCTTGCCGACGATCTCGCGTTCGGGATCGTCGAGCTTGACGGAGTCGGCGGGTTCCAGGGCGAACAACTCGACGATCCACGCCTCGTTGAGTTCCTTGAACGCGCGGGCGTCGGCCGGGCCCGACATCGGCTCGACCACGATCGTGCCGGTCCCTTCGGATGATTCGATCTGCTGTGTCACGCCGCCAGCATGCCCGCGCGTGAATCATCACGTCCAATACTTGATAGGTCGGATTGATACGTTGAACTTATGAACGACGGTGTGGAGCTGCGTCATCTGCGTTACTTCCTGGCGGTCGCGGAGGAACTGCACTTCGGCCGGGCGGCCGCTCGCCTACACATCGCCCAGCCCGCCCTGACCCAGCAGATCCAGCGATTGGAGACACTGCTGGCGACCCGGCTGTTCGACCGCACCTCCCGCAGCGTCGCGCTCACTCCGGCCGGGGAGGTGCTGCGCGAACGGGCCGCGGCGATCCTCGGGCACGCGAGCCGCGACCTCGACGAGGTGGCGCGGATCGGCCAGGGCAGCCAGGGGCGGCTCTATCTCGGCTTCGTTCCGTCGGTGCTGCCGCTGCAGCCACTGCGCAGCGTGCGGCGGTTCCGGGATCGCTATCCGCTGGTGCAGATCGACCTGGTCGAGGGCTACACCACGCACATGATGGCGCAGCTCGGGCACGGCGCACTCGACATGGTGATCGTGCGCGACCCCGACGAGCAATCCGGCGCCGTGGTGTTCCCGCTGGCCACCGAGCCGTTCATGGCGGTGCTGCCCGTCGACCATCCGCTCGCGGGCCGCGACGCGCTCACCGGCGCCGAACTCGCCGACGAGCCACTGGTGTTCTTCCCGCGCGCCGCCGGTGGCCACGCCCACGACAAGAACCTCCGACCCCTCATCGAAGCCGGTCACCGCCCCCGCATCGTGCAGGAGGGCAACAACTGGACCACCATCCTCTACCTCGTCGGTGAGGGCCTGGGCGTCACGGTCGCACCGCGCAGCGCGACCTTCACCGCCCCACAGACCGTCCGCATCGTGCCCCTGACCGAAACCGAAGCCACCACAACGGTTTACGTCGCCCACCGAGTAGCCGACGACCGCCCCCTGGTCCGCAACTTCCTGGCGCTGCTACCCACCGGCGACATGGCCGAGTTGGCCTGAGCCGCACCGGTCTCGGCGGCGCGTCGGCGGTCGAAGTTCGGCGCGGTGCGGGTGTTTGGGCGGCAGACTGGGGGCATGCTCCACCTGCGAATTCTGGCGCCGGCCGATCTGACCGACGGGGTGCTCGGTGTTCTCGACAGTGACGACGGCGTCAGCGGTCTGGCGGTCATGCGCGGTGCGGCGCTGCGGCCGGCCGGTGATGTCGTGATGGCGGATGTCGCGCGGGAAGCGGCCAACGACATCGTCGACCGGCTGCGCGGCCTCGGTGTGCATCAGCGCGGGAGCATCGAGATCCAGTCGGTGCCCACCTGGTTGTCGCGCGGCGGGTTCGAGGCCGAGGTGCGCTGTCCGGGTAGCGCCGCCGATTCGGTGGTGTGGGCGGATGTCGCGCAGCGTTCCTACGAGGCCACCGAACTCAACTGGACGTACCTGAGTTTCATGACCCTGGCGACGGTGATCGCGAGTATCGCCATCGTCAACGACTCGCAGGTGCTCGTCATCGGGGCGATGGTGCTGGGACCGGAGTTCGGCGCCATCGCCGCACTGGGCGTGGCGATGGTGCGGCGGCGGTTCGTGCTCGGCGTGCTCGCGTTCCGGACATTGGTGCTCGGCTTCGTCGCGGCCATCGCCGTCACACTGCTGCTGGCGGTCCTCGGCCGGGCGCTGGGCTGGATCACCCTCGACGATGTGGTCGGCCCGCGGCCGGGTACGGCCTTCATCTACTCCCCGGACAAGTGGTCGTTCATCGTGGCGCTGGTCGCCGGCGCCGCCGGGGTGCTGTCGCTGACCTCCGCGAAAGCGACCGGACTGGCCGGTGTGTTCATCTCCGTGACGACGGTTCCGGCCGCGGGAAATATCGCGCTGGGCATCGCCTTCGGCGTCGGCTCGGCGATCGCGGAGAGTTCCCTGCAATTGCTGGTGAACGTGGCGGGCATGGCCCTGGCCGGTTGGGCGACGCTGGCCGTACAGCAGGCGGTGTGGTCGCGGATCTCGGTGCGCCGCGCCAGACTCATGCTGCACCCGCGCCGCATGCTCTGAGTCCCGGCCGACCGAGAGGCTTGTCTCCTTTGCGTGAAATGCCCGATTCCGCTGGGATCATGGAGGGCGTGGTGCGCGCGATCGACAGACATTGGACGACCGTTGTTCCCCTTCTCGCCGCCGTGGTTCTGGCGATTTCCTGGGTGACGCACCCGACCGGACCGATGTCCATCCTTCTCGCGGCCGCGCTGGCGGGCGCGGTGCTGTCGGCGGTGCAGCACGCCGAGGTCGTGGCCCACCGGGTGGGTGACCCGTTCGGTTCGCTGATCCTGGCGATCGCGGTCACGGTCATCGAGGTCGGGCTCATCGTCATGCTGATGACCTCCGGCGGCGAGGACGCGGCGGCACTCGCCCGCGACACCGTATTCGCCGCGGTCATGATCACCTGCAACGGCATTTTCGGGCTGTCATTGCTGGTCGGAGCCCTGCGGCGGCGCGTGGCGGTATTCAATGCCGAGGGCACCGGCGCGGCGCTGGCGACCGTCGCGACGCTGGCGACCTTGAGCCTGGTGCTGCCCACGTTCACCACGAGCAAGCCGGGGCCGGAGTTCTCCGGCTCGCAATTGGCCTTCGCGGCGGTGGCCTCGCTGCTGCTGTACGGGCTGTTCGTGATGGTGCAGACGGTCCGGCATCGCGACGACTTCCTGCCGGTGGAATCCGGCGGAGCCGACGTCGAGCACGAGGATCGCCCGTCGGCGCGGACGGCCGTGCGCAGCCTGGTGCTGCTGGTGGTCGCCCTGATCGGGGTGGTCGGACTGGCCAAGCTGGTGTCGCCGTCGATCGAGCACGGTGTCGCGGCCGCCGGTCTGCCGCGATCGGCGGTGGGCGTGGTGATCGCGCTGCTGGTCCTGCTGCCGGAGACGCTGGCCGCTGTGCGCGCCGCCCGCCGCGACCGCGTGCAGACCAGCCTCAATCTGGCTCTCGGCTCGGCCATGGCCAGTATCGGACTGACCATTCCGGCCATCGCCCTGGCCTCGATCTGGATCTCCGGCCCGCTGACGCTCGGGCTCGGGGCCACCCAGATGGTGTTGCTGGCGCTGACCGTGGTGGTCGGTGTGCTGACCGTTGTCCCGGGCCGTGCCACCCTGCTGCAGGGCGGCGTTCACCTCGTGTTGTTCGCCGGATTCGTCTTCCTGGCCGTCAGCCCGTGAGTGCGCTATCCGTTAACTGCATGGCTGTGTCGGCCGTCATAGCGATAGCGGATCTGCGCTGATAACACGTTTCAGAATCGTTGTCGGCAGGCCGTTGTCGCGCTCCGACCTGCCGGTTAGGCAAGCTTCGAGCGATCGCTTTCGAGGCGATGCTCACACCGTGATCGACTTTACTGTAACTAGTTGTAACGATTAGCTTCATGTTGGCAGTGTTGCCGATCACGGAGAGAGCGACTTGAATCCCGAGACACATCGACCACACCGGAACCGCCCATGGCGCCGGTGACTCGGGCTCCCTCGAGCGCGATATCCGACAAGCGAGCAGCCGTTCGTATCGTTCGCAAGAACTTCTCCGACACGCTGGTGTCGGCGCTGCGGACCTTCGGCCGCGCCGTGGATATCGCCCGCGAATCGGTGGTCGGTACCGCGAGCGATGTCGCGCGGCGCGAATTCCAGTGGCGCGAGGCCGTTCTGCAGGCGTGGCGGCTGGTGACCGTCACCGCCATTCCGGCGGTGCTCATCGCGATACCGTTCGGCGTCATCGTCTCGGTGCAGGTCGGCAATCTCATCCACACCCTCGGCGCGGACTCGCTGCTGGGCGCCACCGGCGGCCTCGGCGTCATCAAACAGGGCGCCCCGCTGGCCACCGGCTTCCTGCTCGGCGGGGCGGGCGCGGCCGCGATCGCCGCCGACCTGGGCGCGCGCACCATCCGCGAGGAGATCGACGCGCTGAACACCATGGGCATCAGCCCGATTCACCGGCTGGTGATCCCGCGGCTGGCGGCGATGATCTTCGTCGCGCCGCTGCTGAATATCCTGATCATCTTCGTCGGCATCGTGGCCGGGTACGCGGTCGCCGTCGGCGGGCAGAACGTCACGCCCGGCAGCTACTGGGCGACGTTCGGGTCGTTCACCACGGCCGCCGACGTGTGGGTGTCGCTGCTGAAAGCGGTCGTCTTCGGCTTCCTGGTGGTGGTCATCGCCTGCCAGCGCGGGCTGGAGGCCAAGGGCGGGCCGCGCGGCGTGGCCGACGCCGTCAACGCGGCCGTGGTGCTGTCGGTGGTGTCCATCGCGATCGTCAATCTCGGCGTCACCCAGGTGGTCGAGATGTTCCTGCCCACGAGGCTGGTCTGATGGCCGTCTCCACCTACTTCCCGAAAGGGCTGGGCTGGTTCGCGCGCCTCTACCGGCGACGCGGACTGGTCTCGGCGCGGATCGAGGGCGTCGGCTTCGTGCTGGCGTTCGTGTGGCAGGTGCTGTCGTCGATTCCCTTGACGCTCAGGCGATATCGCGACGAGGCACTGCGGCTCATCTCCGATATGACCTGGGGTCGCGGCTCGGTGATCGTCGGCGGCGGCACCGTGCCGATGATGATCGTGCTCGGCCTGGTGATGGGCGCCTCGGTCGCCGTGGAGTCCTTCACGATCCTGAACATGCTGGGCATGGGCCCTGTCACCGGCATCGTGTCGGCCTACGCCACCACCCGTGAGCTGGCCCCGATCGTGGCCGCGATCGGTTTCGCCGCGCAGGCGGGCTGCCGGATGACCGCCGAGATCGGGTCGATGCGCATCTCGGAGGAGATCGATGCCATCGAGGCGCTCGGGCTGCGGTCGGTGCCGTTCGTGGTGACGACCCGCGTCATCGCGGGCGCCATCTCGATCGTGCCGACCTTCCTGATCGGGCTGATCCTGTCGTATCTGGCCTGCCGCGGCCTGATCACGCTGGTGCACGGCCAGTCCGCGGGCGTGTACGACCACTACTTCTTCCAGTTCGTCTCCGGCTTCGACGTGATCGCGGCGGTGCTCAAGGTCGCCGTGTTCGCGACCGTGGTGATCCTCATCCACAGCTACTACGGCTTCTTCGCCACCGGCGGCCCCGAGGGCGTCGGCATCGCCTCCGGTCGCGCGGTGCGGGCCTCGTCGGTCGCGATCGTCGCCATCGATATGGTCCTCACCCTCGCGCTGTGGGGCTTCAACGCGACGATCAGTTTCACGGGATAGCGAATGCCGAAATACGGAATGCCCGGCGTCGCCGTGGACAAGAAGAGGTCGCTGCTGATCGGCGCGGTCGCGCTCGGCGTGATCGCGGCCGTGGTGGTCGCGGTGTCGCTGTATCGCGGACTGCGCGACGACGACGGACTGCACATCGCCCTGCATACCGAGCAGATCGGCGACGGCGTGCTGGCCGGCACCCCGGTGCGAGTGGACGGGGTGCAGGTCGGCAAGGTCACCGAGATCGTGCCCGACGAGCGCGGCACTCAGCGAATCTCGTTGCGGCTGGACCGTTCTCAGCTGTTCGGCATCGACGACAGTCTCCAGCTCGACTACGCACCGGCGAATCTGTTCGGTATCAGCGAGATCGAGCTGCGGCGCGGACCCGGTGGCGCGCCGCTGCGCGAGAACGGCACCGTCGACCTGACCGGAAAGCGTTCCGCCGCAGTCTTCGACGCCACCATGGGCAGTCTGCTGCGCAGCTTGTCGCAGACCGGCGACGCGGTGCTGACACCGCAGATGGCCACCGTGATCGCGCAGCTCTCCACCGATGTCGAGGCCTTCACCCCGCTGGCGCAGGCGATGATCACCGTCGCCCAGACCATCACCGACAACCAGAAGATGCCCCCTTCCGAACTGGTGGGCCGCCTCGGGCCCGCCTTCGACGGCGGCGGCAAGTTCGCCGGCGCCACCATCCAGGTGCTCGATCTGATCCGCGATCTCCCACGGCTGCAAGACAATCGGCAGCCCTATGACGCCGGGGTGCGGGTCCTGACCGATCAGCTGCTACCCGGACTGGCGAACCTCGGCGGGGCCGCGGGGGCCGGTCTGTCCGGCACCACCGACCTACTGGCGCCCGTCCTCGCACTGCTCGGGCAGATGGTGCCGCGTCCGCAGCAGTCGGGAACCGACCTGGCCGAACTGATGCGGCGATTGCGCGCGGCGATGCCCGACACCCCGGACGGCCCCGTCCTCGACACCGAGATCGACCTGCGCGGCGTCCCCGTGCTGGCGCCACTGCTGGGAGGTGCGCGATGAAGGTCGGGGCCGCGGCGTGGCGGCTGGTGCTGTTCGCCGGAGTGATGGTCGTCGTCCTCGCCCTGGTGTTCACGGCCATCAAGCGGCCCGTGTCGGGGGACACCGAGGCCCACGACGCCCTGTTCACCGACGCCAACGGGCTCAAGGTGGGTGACGATGTGCGCCTGTTCGGGGTGCAGGTCGGCAAGGTGGAGGGCGTCTCGCTCGACGGCGCGCAGGCGCGAATCCACTTGTCGCTCAAGACCGATGCGCCCGTCTACGACAACTCCCGGCTCGCCATCCGGTATCAGAACCTCACCGGGCAGCGCTACATCGACCTGCAACAGCAGCCGCAGCCGGGTGCGCGCATCCCGGCCGGGGCGACGATCGGCACCGAGCGCACCGTGCCCTCCTTCGACGTCACCAGCATGTTCAACGGCCTGAAACCGGTGCTGGCCACCATATCTCCCGAGGCGATCAACCAGTTCAGCGCGAGCATGGTCGCGCTCATCGAGGGCGACGGCAGCGGTGTCGGACCGGCGCTGGACGCGATCGGCAAGCTGGCCGCCTATGTCGACAATCGGCAGCAGGTGATCGGCACGCTCATCCACAACATGTCCGATCTGTCGGAGAAGGTCGGCGGCCGCGTGCACCACCTGGTGCCGCTGCTGGCCCGGCTCACCGACATCTTCCAGGCGTTGCAGACCAATATCGGCGGACTGGCGCAGTTCGCCATGGCCGCACCGTCGGTGCTCGGGCCGCTGGACAACCTGTTCGACGCCCTGGGCCTGCAGACCGGCGACGACGTGGATGCCTTGCTGCGCAACCTGTTCCCGGACCCGCAGCAGGCGCTGGAGGTGCTCGACCGGCTGCCGGGTCTGCTGGCCGGGCTCGACGCCGCCACCCCGAAGTCCGTGGCGGGCTGGAAACCGCAGTGCTCCAAGGGAACCGCCGATGTGCCGCAGGTGTTCGGCGTGCTGATCGCGGGACAGCAGGTGGCGATATGCAACGGCTGAGACTGGGCCGGTTCCTGCCCCGGGACCGGGCGGTGGCCGACGAGGCGACCCGGCATCGGCGCGAAATCCGTTACGGGATAATCGGTGTGGTGCTGGTGGCGGCACTCGCGATCGCGGCGGGTGTGCTGTACGTCGTGCCGGTCGGCAAGAAGACCTACACCGCCGAACTGTCGGAGGCCCAGTCGGTCAAGGCGGGCGACGACATCCGGGTGGCGGGGGTACCGGTAGGCAACGTGAAATCGCTGGAGCTGAAACCGGATCGGGTGCTGATGCGATTCACCGTCGACTCGAAGGTGTTCGTCGGCAGCGAGTCGTCGCTGGACGTGCGCATGCTGACCATCGTCGGCGGCAACTATGTCGCGCTGTTCCCGTCCGGCGGTGAACCGCTGGGCGACAAGCCGATTCCGGCGGAGCGCGTCCGCCTGCCCTACAGCCTGGTGCAGACCTTTCAGGACGCCGCACAGCCGTTGCAGCAGATCGACGGAGACACGTTGCGGCGCAATCTGTCCGCGCTGGACAGCTCCATCGAGCAGGCGCCCGATGCGCTGCGCACCACCCTGGACACCCTCGGCACCTACATCGACGCGCTCAACCGGCAGCGCACCCAGGTGTCGAACGCGGTCGCCGTGGCCGACGAGTACGTGACCATGTACGACGGCGCCAAGACCGATCTGGGCCGGTTGATGGACAACGTGAATCTGATGGAGACCCTGGTCCTGGACAAGCGCGCCGAACTGCGCGAAGGGGTGCGGTTGCTGCGCGTGGTCGTCGATCGGGTGGCCGGACTGGCGCCTACCTGGGACTCGGCGCTGGAGCCGAAACTGCGGCAATTGATCGACGCCGTACCGCAATTGGAGAACCTCGGCGCGCAGCTCGAACCGGTGCTCGCGGCGGTGCAGAGCCTCGGGCAGAAGCTGGTCGAGCTGACCGACGGCGGCGTGACGATCGACCGATCCGGTTCGACGATCACCGTGCCGACGCCCGCTCCCGAGGCGCGGGTGTGTGTGCCGGTGCCGGGGAAGGACTGCTGATGTTGCATCGTGTGCTCGGCTCGCGCTGGCTGATGTCGATCGGTGGCGCCGTGGTGCTGGTCGCGCTCACCGTCGTCGGATATTTCGTCGCGTTCGATCCGGCGAAGCCGACCGCGAGCTACTGCGCGATCATGCCCGACAGTGTCGGGCTGTACACCGGGAACCAGGTCACCATGCGTGGCATTCCCGTCGGTACGGTCACTTCGATTGCACCGCAGGGTGATTCGGTGCTGGTCGAGTTCGATGTCGAGGCCGACAAGCCCGTGTACGCCGACGCCGGCGCCACCACGCTGTCGGACAGCATCGTCGCCGCGCGGCAACTCGCCGTGGTGTCCAGCGGCAAGGACACCGCGCGCTGGAATCCCGCCCGGTGCATCACCAAGACCCTCACACCCAAGAGCATCAGCGAGACGTTGAACGCGCTCGCGCAGTTGTCCTCGGAAATCCAAGGGCCCGACCCGGATTCGCCGGACGCGCTGGCCCGCGGGCTGTCCGCGCTGGACTCCGCGACCGTCGGCACGGGGCCGCAGATCAACGCCATCGTGAAAAAACTGAGTGCGGCGTTGGCGACGCCCGACGCCGATATCGCGCACCTGGTCGGCATCTTCGATGCCTTCGCCTCGGTGTCGAAGAAGGTCGAACAGCACTGGGGCGACCTGAAATCCATGCTCACCCGGCTGGCTCCGGTGCTGGACCACGCCGCCACCGACCTGATCGGACCGGGCGCGCGGCTGTTCGACGGGCTACAGCAGGTCGTGCCCATGCTCAACGACCTCACCACGATCCTCGGTGACCCGATCATGAAGACGCTCGACGCGACGGTGCCCTTGGTCAAGTTCCTGCGCGCGCACGTCGGTTCGCTGACCCAGGTGATCGGCATGACGCCCGTGCTCACCCAGGCCTTCCGCGCGGTGGCGGGCGAGGGCATCTCCTTCGCGCCGCCCAAAGTGGCGGTGCCGCAACAGAATGCGGACCAGGTGTGCGCGGCTGTCGAGGCCCTCGCGCCGGGTAGGTGCACCGCCGAGGGCGGCATGGTGAAGATGGACGCCGCCACCCTCGTATTCGGATTGGCGGGTGCCCGATGAGCTGGATTCGGATCGCGAAACCGACATCTCATGCGTGTGGCCGGGTGGCGAGGCGGCGTCTCGTCGTGTGCCTCGCGGTGGCGCTCGCCGCGACTCCGACCGCCGCGGGATGCGCGTTCGATCCCTCCTCGGTGCCCGTGCCCGGCACCACCGTGTCGGGGCCGACCTATCACGTGCGGATCGAGTTCGCGAATGCGCTGAATCTGCCCGCGCGGGCCAAGATCATGGCCAACGGGGCGCAGGTGGGCACGGTCTCCGGGGTCTCCGTGGTGAGCGCGGCGCAGTCGGCCGGGCGTGGCGGTTACGTGGTGGTCGACGCCGACCTCTCCGAATCGGTGCGGCTGCCCGCGACCACCCGCGCCGAACTGCGACAGAACACGGTGCTCGGCGATATCCACGTCGCTCTCCTCACTCCGCCGGACGGGTTCGGCACGGTGCTGTCCGACGGCGCCACCATCCCACTGGCACAGACCAAGCCGCCGGTTCAGCTGGAGGACACGATGGCCGCCATCGCCACGTTCACGCAGGGCGGCGCGGTGACGCAGTTGCAGGACACCATCAACCAGATCAACGGCGTCCTGCCGCGTGATCCCGCGCGCACCGCACAGATCTCGAAGACCATGGCCGACGACGTGGTCGATCTGGCCGCCGACCTCGACAGCGTCGATGCCCTGCTCGACGGACTCGGGACCAATGCCCAAGTGCTGCATGACATCCGGCCCGAACTGGACAATATCCTGAGCGAGAAGTCGGTGGCGGAAATGAACGGCATCGTCGCCTCCATCGTGGGCGTGACGAAGATCTTCGACCTGCTCGGGCCGGTCGGCACGTCGCTCACCTGGCTCGGTCCGGTGCTGCAGGGCGCCGACGGGGCGGCGCAGGCGTTCCTGCCGCTGCTCACGTCCTCGCAACCCCTGGATCTGAGTCGGCCGTCGAATCTCCAGACGCTGGTGGCACTGCTGCGCGACAAGGTGATCCCATTTCTCGAGCACGGTCCCAAGGTGAATATCGTCGGCGTGAAAAACGATGCCGCGAACGATGTTTCGGCCGCGGATCAGGCGGATCGGATCGTCGGCACCCTCCGGATGATCGGAGCGGTGCGATGAGGATCGGTGCGCTGGCCTCGCTCGGCGGTATCGCCGCCATCACCGTGCTCGGCGCGAGCTACCTGACATTCGGCGTGGTGCGCGCCGATCCGTTCGCCGAGTACACCCGCGCCACCATGGTGCTCGCCGATTCCGGCGGGCTGGGCGCCGATTCGCCGATCCTGTTGTCCGGCATCGAGGTCGGCCGCGTGACCTCGGTGCGCAAGAGCGCCGACGGCGTGGAGGTCGGGCTGCGGATGGACGCCGACCGCAACGTGCCGACCGACAGCGTGGTCACCATCGAGCACCTGTCCGCGCTGGGTGAGCCCTACGTCGAATTCCGGCCACGCACCGGCGCCGGACCGTATCTGCGCGACGGGCAGCGGCTGGCGAGTGCGAATGTCCGTACGCCGCTGTCGATCCCGGAGGTCGCGCGACTGGTCACCAAGACGATGAACCAGCTCGACCCGAAGGTCGTCGGCTCCCTGGTCGGCACGGCGAGCCAGGTGTTCGAGGACACCGACGCCGCGATCCCGAATCTGGCCCGCTCCGGCGACCTGCTCGCGGCGGCGATCATGAGCCGCAGCCCGCGAATCGCCGACCTGCTCAACAGTTTCCAGGCCGCGGCCGCCGACATCGACTGGGCGGGACCGGCGACCAGCGCCGCCGCCCCCGAATTCGTGCGGTTCACGCAGACCCTGAACGACCTGGTGGGCGCGGTCGGCAGGCTCGTGGACACCCAGCCGGCCACGGCCTACACCGAGGGCAGCGGCCTGGTCCCGTTCCTGGACCGGCTCACCGCGGCGCTGCGGGAACTGGGGCCGGAGCTGAAATCCCTGGCGCCGGCGCTGCAACCGCTGACCGACGCGGCGACCTCGGCGGCGCCGCGCATTGATATTTCCAGCCTGATCACGCAGGCCCTCGACGACGTCGACAGCGACGGGGCCGTGCGCGTGCGAGTGAACGTCAAGTAGAGGAGAACCGATGGCGAACGACAGTGGTACCGAGAATCCGCGCACGGTGTCCGTCCGGCTGTCGACGGTCGCGACCGCCCTCGCGGGCGTGGCGCTGATCGCGCTGGCCGCCGTGTTCGGAGCGCTGTGGCTTTCGGCGCGCGGCACGCTGCACGACCGCGATGCCCGGGCCGCCGACGAGCGGCACGCCGAGCAGGTCGCCACCGACTACTCGGTCGGGGCGTCCAACATCAATTTCCAGGACGTGAACGGCTGGGTCGCGAAATTGAAGGCGAACACCAGTCCACAGTTGGCGACCAAATTCGACGCCACCGCACCGAAACTCCAGGAGATTCTGGTCCCGCTGAAGTGGACCTCCAGCGCGACACCGATCACCGCCAAGGTGATGTCGACCGACAACGGCCACTACCGGGTGAACGTCTTCCTGAACGTCACCTCCACCAGTTCCCAGACCCCCGAGGGCGCGCAGACCACCGTCACCTACACCGTCGACATCGACCCGGCCGACGGCTGGAAGGTCACCGACGTCGGCGGCATGAACGGCGCACTGCCCAAGCAGTAGACCGAGCGATAGGACATGGTGGGGCGGCACGGGTTCGGTACTCTCGTGGCATGACTTCCCGGATCCGGTCGGCCGCGCTGGTGCTGTGCGCGCTGGTCGTATCCGCGCTGGCGGCCCTGGTGATGCCGGTCGGGGAGCCGAACGCGCTGGTGGCCGTGGGCGCGGCCGCCGTGGTGGCACTGGCCGTGGTGGCCGCGCACACCGCGCGGGCCACGATGCTGCCGGTCGTCGTCCACGCCGGGCCGCCGGTTTCCGCGCAGCGCCGCCGCCGGGGATCTTTTCTGCGCCAGAGCAATCCGGACACCGCGGGCCGGGCGCGGCCCAGGGCGCCGGGGCACGGGGCCTGACCGCGTCGTAGGACGCGGTCGGCGACTCCGCTGACCCTGTTCCCCCTCGCCCCTCCGCGGGGCGCCTCGCCGTGAGGTGCTGTCCCATGCTCGATTTCGTGTATTACCCCGTGTCCGCCGTGCTGTGGTTGTGGCACACCGGATTCGCCGCCGTGCTGGGCGCCGGCAGCAGCCTGGCCTGGGTGCTGGCGATCGTCCTGCTCGTCGTCACCGTGCGGATGCTGCTGATCCGGCCGTTCCTGGCACAGGTGCGGTTCTCCCGGACCATGGCGGTGCTGCAACCGCAGGTGCGCGAGTTGCAGGCCAAGTACGCCGACGACCGCGAGAAACTGGTCGCCGAAACCCGGAAATTGCAGCAGGAGCACAACTTCAGCCTGCTGCGCGGCTGCCTGCCGATGGTCGGGCAGCTGCTGCTGTTCCTCGGGCTGTACCACGTGCTGCGCTCGTTCGACCGCACCGGGCCGGTCTCACAGGTGCCGTTGCTCGGCAACTCCACCTCGATGACCGCCGCCGAGAACGCGGCCACCGCCAACTATGTGTTCTCGCCCGAACAGGTGCAATCGTTCCTCCAGGCGAAACTGCTCGACGCGCCGCTGTCGGCGACGCTCGCGACCTCCGGCGGATCGTTGACCGCCGTTCTCGCCGTGGTGATTCCGCTGGTTCTGATCGCTGGTGTCGCCACCCATTTCACCGCGCGTTCCGCCATCGCCCGGCAGGCCGAGACCACCCCGCAGACCCGCGTGATCAACTGGCTGACCCTCTGGGTGTTCCCTTTGGGCGCGGCGCTCGCCGGTGTGCTCATGCCGGTCGGCATCCTGGTCTACTTCGCCACCAGCAACACCTGGACCTTCGCGCAACAACACCTGATCCACCGCCGCCTCGGCCCCCTCCCCACCCCGTCCCCCCGCCCCGAAAGCGCCCCCGACTGAACCCACGCACACCGATCCACCCCACGCCCGCCTGTTCTCCAGACGTCATCCCGGCATGTTTGTGGCCGGGATCCACCACCCGGGTTCCGGCCACAAACACGCCGGAACGACGAAATCCCCACCGTGCCTGGCAAAGCCCGCACCCGCGCTCACCCTCCCGCGTTCGCACCGGGGGCCGGGGCGCAGTCCAGCAATGCGCCCCGGCGCTCGGCTCACCGGCCGGTGGTGGCCCGGCTGTGCGCCTGCCGGATCGGGTCGTCACGGCGGGGTGCCCGGGCGGGCGCTACGCCCGGGTACGCGGGGTGGGAGACCACCACCGTGGCCACGGTGAGGATCTGGTCCACGTCCACGCCGTCGGCGGCCAACCGGGCGATGATGCCCAGCCGCCGCTCCCTGCTGTCGGGACGGATCAGGATCTCCTGCCGCCCGCGCAGGGCGACGAAGACCCGCCGCCGCGCGTCGTAGCGCAGCGGCACCCCGTCGCGGACGGCCCGGTAGGCGTCCACGTCGAGGTCGCGATGCCGCTCGGCGTCGATCAGCAGACCGTCGACGAGCCGCCCCGCCTGCTTCACCAGCAGGTACTGCACCGCCGGCGCGGCGGATCGGATCCGCAGGTCCACCCGTCGCCAGTGCTCCGCGACGGGTTTGCGCAGCAGTTCCCGATGCCGCTCGATCTCGGCTGCCAGCCGATCGTCGGCGCGGTCGTCGGACGTCGACGAGTAGAACTCGGCCATGTACATGCCTCTCCTCAGGTTGCGGATTACTCTGCGGTGCAACCGGATCGGCGTCCGACGAGATCAGTATGCCGGAGGGGTACGACAAGTTTCGGCTAGGAAGCCCGGGCGGGCGGGGTGCGCAGGGGCCCGGATCCTGTCGCGAGCGTGTCGGCGAGGCGCACGGCCAGGGCGAGGATCGTCAGGGTCGGGTTGACGTGGCCGTTGGTGGGGAACACGGAACTGCCTGCCACATAAAGATTGTCGACACCGTGCACGCGGCAGCCGGGATCGACGACGCCGTGCCGGGGATCCGCGGACATGCGGGTGGTCCCGGTGGGGTGCGCCCAGTCGGTGAGCCGCACCGGCGCCGTGCTGCCGGTCCGAGCCCAGTCGGACAGGACGGGAGTGGCGTACCCGAGTCGCGCGAATTCGCGCACCGCCAGCTCGGCCGCCCGGCGCACCGTGGCGTCCTCGAGCGCGCTGGTCCGCCAATCGATCCGGGCCACGGGCGTTCCGAGCCGGTCATCGTGGTCGGCGAGGGTGATCCGGCTGTCGCGATCGGGCCGCTGCTCGACCATGCAGCGCAATTCCACGCCCGCGAGCCGATGTGGCAGACCGGCGCGCTGGATCCACCGCCGCCGGGCGCCCGCCAGCAGCAGGCCGGGGTTGCCCAGCACGACCCGCGCGTCGTGCCGGTCGGCCCGCCCGCGCAGCATCCGCTTCAGCGCGTCCCACGGGTCATCGTCGGCGGGCGTCTCCTGAATCCACAAGGCGCAGTGCAGCAGTCCCTCCGCGCGTTGGACTCGTTCCGACAGCGCCAGGCCGTGCAGGAAGGTGTGGGTGCCTCGCGGCGACCGCACGACGTACTTGCCGAAGCGGTCGCGCACGGCGGCCGACGTGGTGGTGTCGAAGGCGCCCACCGCGCCGCAGCGGTGATCCATCAGATAGCGCCCGACGAGGTCGTTGCGGTTGCCCACGCCGTGCGGCACGACGCGCCGCGACGCCAGCAGCAGCCGGGCGTTCTCGATTCCCCCGGCGGCCAGCACCACGCGGCCCGCGCGCACGGTGCGCCGCCGCAGATCGTCGCCGGTGACCTCCAGCGACTCCACCCGCGTGCCGAGCGGGTCGGTGTCGATGTGGGTGACGGTGGCGCCGACCACCACCCGCACATTGGCCGCCGCGGTCGCCGCGACGTGCGCACCGAATCGCTTGGCGTCGAACGGGTCCGCCGGATCCTTGCTGATCTGCCAGAAGTACGGCCGCAGCAGCCCGGCGTCCACGTCGCCGGGCGGGCGCGGCCGTCCGGACAGCTCCCAGAACGAGTCGTCGTTGAACCCGGAGCCGTTCCCGATGCCGATGTGCCCGGCCGCGCGGTCCAGATACGGCCGCACCTCCTCGGCCCGGATCGGCCAGCCGGACCCGGGAACCCAGGGCCGACAGGCGAAGTCGATCTCATCGAGATACCCGCAGCGACCGCTCCAGGTATCGGAGCTGCCGCCCAGCACCCGGTTGCGGGCGTCGCGATGCGGTCGCGCCCGCGCCGCGCCGACGTTCTCGATGTCGTTGAGCTGGTCGATGTCCGGATCGCGGAGGCGCCCACCACTCTCCAAAACCAGTACCCGCCAAGGAGTTCCGGCCAGTTCCGCGGCTATGGTGAGCCCCGCCGGACCGGAGCCCACGATGCAGATGTCGGTCTCGAGGTCGATGTCCGGGACCTCGCGCAGGGAGTCGATGCGCATGCCAGCGTCCTTCCGCCCGCATCCACCCCGACAAGGACGCTCCGCAACAGCGTAACCGCCGCGTCAGCACGCCGAGGCGAAGAAGGCGCGCACATAGCTCGCCGATTGGCGCACATACATCCACGCCCAGTACCGCACACCCGATTCCGCGGGACTGGCGACCATGGTCAGCTCGCCGTGGAAGCAGTTGCCGACGATGTAGCGGGCGCGCGAGACGTGCGGTGTGTTGGTCACGACGATGAGATGATGCCAGCCGAAACGCTCTGCGCGCCGGGCGATCTCCTGCGCCTCACCCTGCGTCGTCCACGGGTCCGGCACGAAGCAGTCGACGTGGAACGGATAACCGCCGTCGCAGTAGCGGTCCATGACGGAGTCGTCGGCGCCGGTCGACCGCGAGATCAGCAGTTCGGGCGCCAAGCCGCGCGCGGCCAGGTCGAGCCCGATGTCGAAGCGCTCGTAGGCCGTTCCGCCCAGCACGACGATGGCGTCGGCGGGGCGCAGCGGGTCGATATGCGGATGGACGTACACCGGCACGCCCGCCACCGCGAGCGCCGCGATCGCAGCGGCGAGGACGACGAGCGTCACCACGGCTCGTCGGAGTGCGCGCACACGTCGACGATACCGATCTTCACCCGATCACTTCGCGCCCCAGCCCACCTGTGCCTCGGTCCGCATCCGCTCCACCATGTGCGGATAGTGCAGCTCGAAAGCCGGTCGCTCGGAACGTATTCGAGGCAGTTCGAGGAAGTTGTGCCGCGGCGGCGGGCAGGTCGTCGCCCACTCCAGCGAATTGCCGTGCCCCCACGGGTCGTCGGCGTGCACCACCTCGCCGTAGCGGTAGCTCTTGAAGACGTTCCACACGAACGTGATCATCGAGAACCCCAGCACGAACGACCCGATGGTGGAAATGGTGTTCAGCGTGGTGAATCCGTCCGTCGGCAGGTAATCGGCGTACCGGCGCGGCATGCCCTGCGCGCCCAGCCAGTGCTGCACCAGGAAGGTCAGGTGGAAACCGAAGAACGTGGACCAGAAATGCAGCCTGCCCAGCCGTTCGTCCAGGAAGCGCCCGGTCATCTTGGGGAACCAGAAGTAGATGCCGCCGAAGGTGGCGAACACGATGGTGCCGAACAGTACGTAATGGAAGTGGGCGACCACGAAATAGGTGTCGGAGACGTGGAAGTCCAGCGGCGGGCTGGCGAGGATCACCCCGGACAGGCCACCGAACAGGAACGTCACGATGAAGCCGAGCGCCCACAGCATGGGCGTCTCGAATGTCAGCTGCCCGCGCCACATGGTGCCGATCCAGTTGAAGAACTTCACTCCCGTCGGCACCGCGATCAGGAAGGTCATCAGCGAAAAGAACGGCAGCAGTACCGATCCGGTGACGAACATGTGGTGCGCCCACACCGCCACCGACAGCGCCGCGATCGACAATGTCGCGTAGACCAGCGTGGTGTAGCCGAACAGCGGCTTGCGGCTGAACACCGGCACGATCTCGGTGATGATCCCGAAGAACGGCAGCGCCACGATATAGACCTCGGGATGCCCGAAGAACCAGAACAGGTGCTGGAACAGAATGGTCCCGCCGTTGGCCGGATCGTAGAGGTGCCCGCCCAGGTGCCGGTCCACCGCCAGCCCCATCAGCGCCGCGGTCAGGATCGGAAATGCCAGCAGCACAAGGACGCTGGTGACCAGGATGTTCCAGGTGAAGATCGGCATCCGGAACATGGTCATGCCGGGGCAGCGCAGGCACACCACGGTGGTGATCATGTTGACGCCGCCGAGGATGGTGCCCACGCCGGATACGGCCACACCCATGATCCACAGGTCCGCGCCCACGCCCGGGGCATGGGTGCTCAGGCTCAGCGAGGTGTAGGCGGTCCAGCCGAAGTCGGCCGCGCCGCCCGGCGTGAGGAAACCCGCCGTGGCGATGGTCGCGCCGAACAGGTACAGCCAGTAGCTCAGCGCGTTCAGCCGGGGGAAGGCCACGTCCGGCGCCCCGATCTGCAGCGGCAGCACGCAGTTGGCGAAGCCGAACACGATCGGCGTCGCATAGAACAGCAGCATGATCGTGCCGTGCATGGTGAACAGCTGGTTGAACTGCTCGGCGGACAGGAACTGTAGTCCCGGCCGGGCCAGCTCGGAGCGCATCAGCAGCGCCATCAGGCCGCCGACGAGGAAGAACGCCATCGAGGTGACGATGTACATGACCCCGAGCAGCTTGGGGTCGGTGGTGGTCACGACGCTCCAGACGTAGGAACCCTTCGGTGCGACGCGCCTGGGAAACGGCCTGACGGCGGCGATCTCGGCGGCGCCGCGAGACGATGCTGTAGCCACAGATCCTCCTCGAGCCCAACCGGTTTCGAGTGTGGCACCGCGCGGAGATCAATTGGCCCGAATGGCGAGCCCGGTCGGTCGCCAAAAGTTCGCTGGACAGCGATTCGGTGCCTGGCTGTGAGGGTTGCATCGCGGAGTACGGTGGAGTTCGATCGCCGGGTGCCACGGTAGCCGAGGATTCACCGGTGCCCGATGCCCTTGGCAGTGCGTCGCAGGCGCGGCGCCGACAGACGACGAGGTGTGGATATGACCGCAGCGTGGCCTGGTTCTCTCGGTTCGTTCGACGACATCTTCGATCAATTCTTCGGCTCGTCGGGGCTGACCGCCCAGCCTCCGGTGCAGCGCATCGACCTCGGGCGCCTGCTCAGCGACAACGCCAAGACCTTGGTCGCCGAGGCCCGCGACGCGGCGCGGGAGTGGGGCAATGCCGAGATCACACCCGAGCACCTGCTCTACGCGGCGACCGAGGTGGAGCCGTCGCGCAGTGTCATCGCCCAGCTGGATCTCGATCCGGACCGGGTCGGGGCGCAGATGCGGGGTGCGGCGGGCAGCGGCGCGGCCTCCGCCACGACGGCGGGCGGGGGCATCGTGCTGAGTCCGGCCGCCAAGCTCGTGCTGCGCAACGCCCAGCGCAGCGCCGCCGAGGCCGGGTCCAGCTACATCGGTCCGGAGCACATCCTGCTCGGCCTCGCCGCCGGCGACAGCGCCGCCGCGCAGGCGCTGTCGGGGGCGAAACTGCCGCAGGCCGAAGGTCAGCAGCCGTCCAGCGATACGCCGACCCTGGACGAGTACGGCCGCGATCTCACCGCCGAGGCCCGCGCGGGGAAGGTGGATCCGGTCGTGGGCCGCGCCGAGGAGATCGAACAGACCGTCGAGATCCTGTCGCGGCGGCGCAAGAACAATCCGGTGCTGATCGGCGATCCGGGTGTCGGCAAGACGGCGATCGTCGAGGGGCTGGCGCAGCGGATCGTCAACGGCGACGTCCCCTCGACCCTCGCCGACCGCCGGGTCATCGCGCTGGATGTGGGATCGCTGGTGGCGGGCAGCAAGTATCGCGGCGAGTTCGAGGAACGGCTGACCAAGATCCTCGACGAGGTGCGCGAACATTCCGGCGAGCTGATCCTGTTCATCGACGAGTTGCACACCATCGTCGGCGCCGGGTCCGGTGGCGAGGGCTCGATGGACGCCGGGAACCTGCTGAAACCGGCGTTGGCGCGCGGTGAGCTGCACGCCATCGGCGCGACCACGGTGGACGAGTACCGCCGGTACATCGAGAAGGACGCCGCCCTGGAGCGCCGCTTCCAGCCGGTGCTGGTGGCCGAGCCCTCCGTCTCCGACACGGTCGAGATCCTGCGCGGGCTGGCCGATGTCTACGAGGAGCACCACCAGGTCCGCTACGACGACGAGGCGCTGATCGCCGCGGCCGAACTCTCGGATCGCTACCTCACCGACCGCTTCATGCCCGACAAGGCCATCGATCTGGTCGATCAGGCCGGGGCCCGGGTCCGGTTGCGCACCCGCATGCCCGGACCGGACCGGCGCGAGGCGGAGGAGGAGCTGGCCCGGTTGAAGCGGGAGAAGGACGCCGCCGTCGCCGCCGAGGACTACGCGCGGGCCGACTCACTCAAGGATCAGATCGCCGCCGCGCGGGAACGGGTCGATCACCTCGGGAACGACGCGGACGATCTCCCGCACGTCACCGTCGACGACATCGCCGCGGTGGTGTCGAAGCAGACCGGCATCCCGGTGTCGGAGCTGACGGTGGAGGAGAAGCAGCGGCTGCTGCGCCTGGAGGACGTGCTGCACAAGCGGGTGGTCGGGCAGGAGGAGGCGATCACCGCGGTCGCCGAGGCGGTGCGCCGGGCCCGGGCCGGCATGCAGGACCCGAACCGGCCGATCGGCTCGTTCCTGTTTCTGGGGCCCACCGGCGTCGGCAAGACCGAGCTGGCGAAAGCGTTGGCGGAGGCGGTATTCGGCGATGAGGACCGGATGATCCGCTTCGACATGAGCGAGTTCCAGGAGAAGCACACGGTGTCGCGGCTGGTCGGCGCGCCGCCCGGATACGTCGGCTACGACGACGCCGCCCAGCTGACCGACAAGGTGCGGCGGCAGCCGTATTCGGTGATCCTGTTCGACGAGGTGGAGAAGGCGCACCCCGACGTGTTCAATGTGCTGCTGCAACTTCTCGACGACGGCCGCGTCACCGACGCCAAGGGCCGGACGGTGGATTTCAAGAACACCATCGTCATCATGACCAGCAATATCGGCTCGGACCTGATCCTGAACGCCCCTGCGGGAGACGTCGATTCGCTCACCCCGAAGCTGATGGAGCGGCTGCGGCAGCACTTCCGGCCGGAATTCCTCAACCGCATCGACGAGACCATCGTCTTCCACCGGCTGAATCAGGAGCAATTGCGCCACATCGTCGATCTGGTGCTCGACGGCCCGCGTCGGCGCCTGCGTGCCCAGGACATCGAGCTGGACGTCTCGGACACGGCCCGGGACTGGCTGGCGGACAACGGCTATCAGCCCGAATTCGGCGCCCGCCCGCTCCGGCGCACCGTCCAGAAGGAGCTGGAGAACCGCGTCTCCACCCTCGTCCTCGGCGGGGAGCTCGAACCCGGCGACACCGTCCGCGTCACCGCCGACGACGCCGGTCTGCTGGTCTCCGCGGTCTCGAACGGCCGCGAGGAATCGCTCGCCGTCGGCGAAACCGCCCGAGTGGAATGAGAACGTGTTCTAGAGTGGGCGGCGGGCAATACTAGGAGGTGGTGCGTGGATCTGATCGCGCTGGAAGAGATTCGTGCGGTCAAATACCGCTATCTGCGGGCGCTGGACCTGAAGCGGTGGGACGAGTTCGGGGACACGCTCACCGAGGACGCGACCGGTGACTACGGGTCGCCGTCGGGCGGTCGGCCGCTGCAATTCACCGGGCGCGCCGCCATTGTGGACTACATGCGCGGCACACTGGACCGCAACATCATCACCGTGCATGTGAGCAGCCATCCGGAGATCGTGGTGGACGGCGAAAATGCCACGGGCAGTTGGTGTATGGAGGACACGGTGATCGTGCCGGAGTTCGACGTGGCGATCCGGGGCGCGGCCTACTATCAAGACCGCTACCGGAAGACGGACGGGCAGTGGCGCATCGCGCATACCGGCTACGAACGGCTGTACGAGGCCACCATGTCGCTGTCCGCCCTACCCGGCTTCACCCTCACCGCCAACCACTGGGCGCCCGCCGCGTCCTGACCTCACGTGAATTTGCCTGGCCTGCAAGGACTTCGCGGCTCACCACACCGTGTTGTTCGCCGTGTGCTGCCCGCGGCGGAGCGCGGTGGGGGTGGTGCGGAACCAGCGGCGGCAGGTGCGGGTGAAAGTGGACTGCTCGGCCAGTCCGATGAGGGAGGCGATCTGGCTCATGGGCAGATCGGTCGTGGTGAGGTAGCGACGGGCCTCGGTGCGGCGGACATCGTCGAGGATGGTGGCGAACGACGTGCCCTCGGCGGTGAGGCGGCGCTGCAGGGTCCGCGGATGGGTGGTGAGAAGTCTTGCCACAGCGGTCAATTCGGGCGTCGTCGTGCCGAGCAGCTGGCGCACGGCCGCGCGCACCCTGGGTTCGTAGGCCGATCCCGCGCCGGTCGACAGCTCGGCGAGGAAGGCCATCGCCAACCGGCGCAGCGTCTCGTCGCTGCCTGCCACGGCCATCGAGGTGAGGCTGCTGGGCACCCGGAGCACGGCGGCCGGACGCTCGAATCGCGCCGGAGCGCCGAAGAACTCCTCGTACACCCCGCGCGCCGCCACCGGCCGGTAGGGCAGTTCCACCGTGCGCAGCCCGTACGGCCCGTCCGCCAGCCGCCACAGCGCCCGGTGCAGGAAACCCAGCCCGAGATCGGTGCCCTGCACGGGAATCGGCAGCCCCGGCCGTACGCCGTAGTGCAGCGCCGTGACGCCGCGGTCGCCGTACGGATCGGGTTCCAGGGTGAGACTCAGCGACCGGGCGTGCACGAAAAGGTAGCGGGACGTGCACTCCAGCGCGTCGGCGAGGGTGGGGGAGCTGCGGATGGCCAGCGCGAGCGGGCCGAGCATGCCGAGGTCCTGCCGCCTCGCGATGCGCAATCCGAGATCCGGGCAGCGCAATTGCTCCGCCGCGATTTCCAGCACCAGCGCCATCGCCTCGTCGGCGACCAGCAGATCGTCGGCGTCGAGCGCGGCGATCGGCAGCCCGGCCGCGGCGGCGAACTCCTCGGCGTCGCCGCCCAGCTCGGCCACTGTGGCGCGGAAGCCGCGCAGGCCCGCGGACCGGATCACCGACATGTCGTCCAGAATCAAATAGTTGTCGTGTGAAGTCAAGAAGCACGCCGTTGCGCCGCGCACACTGGAACCATGACCGTGGCAGGTGAACATCTCGACGTCGTGATCGTGGGGGCGGGTCTCTCGGGGATCGGCGCGGCCTATCGGCTGCAGTCCGAACACCCCGATCGCAGCTATGCCATCCTCGAGGCGCGTGAGGCGCTGGGCGGTACCTGGGACCTGTTCCGGTACCCCGGCATTCGCTCCGATTCGGACATGTTCACCCTCGGCTACCCGTTCAAGCCCTGGCGCGACGCCAAGTCCATCGCCGACGGCCCGTCGATCCTGCGCTACATCGAGGAGACCGCCGACCAGTACGGCATCGGGCAGCACATCCGCTACGGCACCAAGGTGGTCGGGGCCGAATGGTCCAGCGACGACGCCCGGTGGACGGTCACCATTCAGCAGGGCGCCGAGCGGCACACCCTGACCTGCGGCTTCCTCTACTGCTGCGCCGGTTACTACGACTACGACGAGGGCCACGCGCCGGAATTCCCCGGTGTGGAATCGTTCTCCGGTCAGGTGATCTACCCGCAGTTCTGGCCGGAGGATCTCGACTACGCCGGTAAGCGCGTGGTCGTGATCGGCAGCGGCGCGACGGCGGTGACCCTGGTCCCGGCGATGGCCGAGCAGGCCGAACTGGTCACCATGCTGCAGCGCTCGCCCTCCTGGATCTCCCCGGTCCCGGGTCGCGACAAATACGCCGACCGGATCCGCGATCTGCTGCCCCCGCAGCTCGCGCATCGGCTCATCCGCACCAAGAACATCCTGTTCAATGTGGGTTTCTACCAGTACTGCCGACGGCGGCCGGAGGCGGCGCGCAAGCTGCTGACGGACCTGTCCACCCGCATCCTGAAAGACGAGCGGCTGGTCGCCGAGCATTTCACGCCCTCGTACAACCCGTGGGATCAGCGGCTCTGCGCCGTCCCCGACGCCGACTTCTTCAAATTGATGAAGAAGGGGAAGGCCGAGGTGGTCACCGATCACATCGAAACCTTTGTGCCAGAAGGGATTCGGTTGCGCTCGGGCCGGGTGCTGCCGGCGGATGTGGTGGTGTCGGCCACCGGGCTGAAACTGCTGGCGTTCGGCGGTATCGCGCTGACCGTCGACGGTGTGCCCGTGGAGCTGTCCGACCAGTTCGTCTGGCAGGGCGCCATGCTCACGGGCGTGCCGAACTTCGCCGTGTGCATCGGCTACACCAACGCGTCCTGGACGCTGCGCGCCGACCTCACCTCGCGGCTGGTCTGTAAAGTGCTGGCGCACATGGACCGTCGCGGCTATCGGGCGGTCGTGCCCGAGCCGCAGGGCCACCTGGAGCAGCATCCGCTGCTCGATCTGGCGTCGGGCTACATCCAGCGTTCGATCGGCGATTTCCCGCGCCAGGGCGACCGGCACCCGTGGCGAGTGCGTCAGAACTATCTGATCGACTCGGCCACCACCATGCGAACCAACCTGGACAAGACGCTCCGGCCGGTGCGCCACGCACCGAAGTTGCAGCGCGTCCGAGGCTGATCAGACCACCCGCACGCCGGTCCGGCTCGGACGCAGCACCTCTCCCTGCCCCGATCCCTCGACCGCCTCGACGTACGCCCGGGCCACGTCGCGGACCGGAGTGCCGTCGGCGCCGTCGCGACCCATCGACTCGAGGGTCTCGGCCACCCAGCCCGGGCTGACGGCGTTGACCCGCACTCCGCGCGTCATCTCGACGGCCGCCGCCCGCACGAACGACTCCAGCCCGGCATTGACCAGCGCGCCGAACGACATCCCGGTCTCCACCCGCTCGAAGACGCCCGAGGTCACGGTGATCGAGCCGCCGTCGCGCAGCCGGCGCAACGCGGTGCGGACCAGGTGGACCTGGCCGAACAGCTTGCCCTGAATGCCACGGTAGAAGTCGTCGTCGGAATCCAGCGGCGTGAGTTTGCCACTGGCCGCGCAGCAGATCACCGCGTCGACGTCCGGCACCGTGGCGAACAGCTCATCGATCGAGGCGGGATCGTCCATGTCCACGCGGACCGCGCCGCCGCGTGCCGCGCGGACCACCTCGTGGCCGCCGCGTTCCAGTTCGGCGGCGACCTCCGATCCGATGGTCCCGGTCGCGCCGATGATGATGATTCGCATGGGTCTCGTAACCATGCGAGGTCGCGGCGATATTCCGGCGACCGCGAATGGCATGTCCGATTCCCGCCGGTATCGGCTCGGGGACCGGGGCACATTGGATCGTGGGAACAACGGAAGGATTCTCATGACCGTGTACACGACGATCGACAGCCCGATCGGCGAGCTGCGGCTGGCGGGGGAGCCGTCGGCCGCGGGTGTGGTGCTCACCGCCCTGTCCATGGGCGGCGCCAAAGCCGTTGCGGCGCAGGATGACTGGATCGAGGATGCGACGGCGTTCGGCGCGGTCGCCGCCCAGCTGCACGACTACTTCAAGGGCGACCGCACCGAGTTCGACATCGAATTCGCCACTGCCGGTAGCGATTTCCAGCGCCGGGTGTGGCAGGCCCTGGAGCGCATACCGTACGGCGCCACCGTGACCTATGGCGAGATCGCGGCGAGCATCGGAGCGCCGCGCGCCGCGGTGCGCGCGGTGGGAACGGCCATCGGGGCGAACCCGCTGCTGATCCTCCGGCCGTGCCATCGTGTCATCGGCGCGGACGGGTCGCTCACCGGGTACGCCGGGGGAGTGGAACGCAAGCAGCGCCTGCTCGAAGCTCGAGCAGGCCCGCCGGGCGGCGTGATGGCGACCGGATTGTCGACGGCCCCCGCCGGGCGTGTGGCAGAACAGGATTGGGCCGCGCTCGCCGGCGAGCTCGACGAGCACGGCCACGCGCTGACCGGCCCCCTGCTGACGCCGGGCGAATGTCGTTCACTCGCAGCGCTGTACGGCGACGCCGAACGGTTCCGCAGCACGATCGTGATGGCGCGGCACCGGTTCGGCTCCGGCGAATACCGGTACTTCACCCACGCTCTCCCCGATCTCGTGTGGGACCTGCGGGCGGCGTTCTACCCGAAATTGCTTCCCATAGCGCGGGATTGGGCGGCGCGACTGGGGCGGCCGGGCTCGTGGCCGCCCCGGCTCGACGACTGGATCGCCCAGTGTCATCAGGCCGGTCAGTCCAAGTCGGCGCAGATCCTGTTGCGCTACGGGCCGGGTGACTGGAACGCGCTGCATCGGGACCTGTTCGGCGACATGATATTTCCACTGCAGGTCGTCATCGGGCTGGATGCGCCCGGCGACGACTACACCGGCGGCGAATTCCTTATGGTCGAGCAGCGTCCCAGGGCCCAATCCCGCGGCGCGTCGGTCACGCTGCCACAGGGCCACGGGCTGGTCTTCACGACCAGGGAACGCCCGGTGCGCAGCTCGCGCGGCTGGTCGGCCGCGCCCATGCGGCACGGTGTGAGCGTGGTCCGCTCCGGACGGCGGCACACCCTCGGCCTGGTCTTCCACGACGCCTGATGTCTTACACCCTGCTCGGCGCGGACGGAAAGCCTTACCGCAGTACGACTCCCGGCACGCTGGGCGGTCACCGGCGACTGCGCGTCTACGGCCGTCTGGACTGCCCGGCCGCCCTGCGCGCACTGCCGCGAGGCCGCTACGCGCTGCACCGCGTCTTCTTCGCCGACGAGCGAACGGCCGTCGCCGCGGGCTACCGGCCGTGCGCGGTCTGCCTTCGGCACGAGTACCTCGAATGGAAGCGGGACCGCGGGGCCTGAGCAACTATGCCGACGACTCCGCGACCTCGTGCCCGGCCGACTTCAGCGCTGCGATCGCCTCCTCCTGCCGCTCCTGCGGCACCAGCACCAGATCGGCGTGCCAGGTCGAGGTGACGAAGACCGGGATCGACGCGTCGGCGAGCGGACCCACCAGCGCGGCCAGTGCGCCGGAGTCGTGCGGTCCGCGCGCGGCCGCCCCGGCGTAGAAACCCACCCACACCTCGCCCCGCTCCCACGGCGGCGCCTCGCGGACCATGGTCAGCCCCTCCGGCGCGCGCACCAGCGCGATCCACTCGTCGTCCTCGGGGAAGGTCGCGGTGGGCAGATGCTCCACCGCGAACCGCGACGGGACGATGTGCAGTCGCTGCGCCTTGGTCATCCGGTCATGGTATTCGGCGCGTCCGACTCAGCGCCCGGCGCGCGACGGGCGGCGGATCGGGGTCGGATGCGGCGCGAACCGGCGGTGCACGTACTGCAGCCCCGCCAGCAGCAGCGCGGCGACGGCCGCGGCCGGATAGTCCCCGGTGATCACGCCGACCACCGCCAGACCACCGAAAACCGGCAGCTCCAGCACCGCGCACCAGCCCAGCAGGCGCAGCCGGGTGGAATGCGAATCCAGCCAGGCCAGGCCGTCGTCGACGATGTCCTCGGCGGTGGTGAGTTCGACCAAGCCGTCGCCGACCTGAACGAACCGGTGTACCGCCTGGTCGCGCGTGATCCTGCCCAGCCAGGCCTCGTCGATGAGCCGCTTGCCCTCTTCGGCGACTTCCGTGATGACCGCGTCCATGCTGCGGGTCCCTTTCGAGTCGGTCCCGCAGATTCTAAGCGCCGGGGCGGGCAATGGTTCCGCTGACGGGAAGGCGGGTGGTCGTCGCGGCACTCCCGGAACGTGGGATTATCTGGCAATACGGGCAAACCGGACGGGACGGAAGGCCTCGGTGGTGTGTTCCTGGCCACAGCTGTCGTCGGCGGTGTATGCCCGTCGTGGCGCTGAGGGTGCAGACCTGGGATGATTTCGGTCGGGCCGGGCGTCGCCCGCTCTGTCCCAGGCGAAATACCGCTTGCGGAGGTGCTACCTCCGGTCTGTATAGTTGGCCTCAGCAACTAGTTGTAAGTGCTAAACAAATGTGTTGCGGGGAAAAGGAAAGCTGATCATGGTCGTTGCTGCCCGTGATCGCGGTGCTACGAAGGCCGAACTCGACGTCGCCGACCAACTCGGCGCCCAACTGGTCCGGCTCATGCGGGCGATCGGCAGAACCAAATCGCAGCTGGCCCCGCTCGGACCGGACGGGCTCGAGCGGCTGGCCTACGCTGTACTGTTCTGCCTGGTCCACGACGGCCCGCAGCGGACCGGCAGACTCGCCGAACTGCTGCATGCCGAGACCTCCACCATCAGCCGGCAGACCAGGAATCTGGTGTCGCACGGACTGGTGGAACGCCGCGCCGACCCGATCGACGGGCGAGCCTGCGTCCTGGCCCCCACCGCGGAGGGGGTGCGGGTGTTCGAGGAGAACCGCCGCATCCGCAACCACGTGCTGGCCGGACTACTGACCGACTGGTCCGAGGACGAGCGTACGACGCTGACCGACCTGGTCGAGCGGCTCGTCACCGGGATCGAGAAGACCACTGCCACAGCCGATTCGAATAGGGCTTGATTGATGACAACTTCGACCACCCGGGCACCGGCGGCGCAGCCGGTCCTGGACGCCGGTGCGCAACCGTCGCTGACGCACCGGCAGGTTCTGACGATTCTGTCCGGCTTGCTGCTGGGCATGTTCCTGGCCGCGCTCGACCAGAACATCGTCAGCGTGGCGATCGTGCGGATCGCCAACGACCTGCACGGCTTCGATCAGCAGGCGTGGGCGACGACCGCGTATCTGATCACGGCCACGATCAGCACTCCGCTGTACGGCAAGCTCGCCGACATCTACGGCCGAAAGCCGTTCTACCTCACCGCGATCGCGCTGTTCGTCATCGGCTCGGCGGCGTGCACATTCGCGACCTCGATGTACATGCTGGCGGGATTCCGTGCCTTCCAGGGTCTCGGTGCGGGCGGCCTGATGTCGTTGGCGCTCACCATCATCGGCGATATCGTCCCGCCGCGGGAGCGCGCCCGTTATCAGGGCTACTTCATGATGGTGTTCGGCACCTCGACGGTGCTGGGCCCCGTGCTGGGCGGGCTGTTCTCCGACTACGACCACCTGTGGGGCCTGGACGGCTGGCGTTGGGTGTTCCTGGTGAACGTGCCGGTCGGCGCGCTCGCGCTGCTCGTGGTGGCGAAGGTGCTCAATGTGCCGCATCAGCGGCAGAAGCTGCGCGTCGACTGGTTCGGCGCGGTCGCGCTGGCCATCTGCGTGGTGCCGCTGCTGATCGTGGCCGAGCAGGGCCGCAGCTGGGGCTGGGACTCGAGCAAGGCGCTGCTCTGCTACGGCGTGGGCGCGGTCGGGCTGGTGCTGTTCCTGGTCATCGAGGCCGTGATGAAGGACTCCGCGCTGATCCCGCTGCGGCTGTTCAAGAACTCCACCTTCTCGGTGGCCATCGGCGGCGGGACCATCGTCGGCATCGCCATGTTCGGCTCCATCACCATGGTGCCGCTGTATCTCCAAGTGGTGCGCGGATATTCGCCGACCGAGGCGGGTCTGCTGATGCTGCCGCTGGTGCTGGGCATCATGAGCGGTTCGGTGATCGCCGGTCAGGTCACCAAGCGCACCGGCCGCTACAAGATCCTGCCCGTGCTCGGCACCTTCATCATCACGATCGGCGCGCTGCTCTACGCCCAGGTGAAATTCGACAGCCCGCTGTGGCAGCCGCTGATCTTCGGCGGCATCATCGGCCTCGGGCTGGGCTTCTGCATGCAGACCCTGATCATCGCGGCCCAGAACGCCGGACCGCGCCGGGACATGGGCGTCTCGACCGCGTCGGCGACCTTCTTCCGGCAGGTCGGCGGCACGCTCGGGGTGGCGGTGTTCCTGACGATCCTGTTCAACATGCTGCCGACCAAGATCCTCGATGCCTTCGGCGGACGGCTGCCCGCCGGATTCGATACCGACAAGCTCGACCAGTTGCAGGCCGACACCGCCGGTATCGCCGCGCTGCCCGACCAGGTGCGTGAGCCCATCCTGATCGGCTTCACCAACGCGATGCACGGCGTGTTCTTCCTCGGCGCGGCCGTGGCCCTGCTGGCATGCATCGTGCTCATGTTCATGAAGGAGATTCCGTTGCAGGACCCATCGACGGCCCAGCCGAAACCCGAAACGGACAATGCCACAACGGATCAGAGCGCGGCGGCCGCCGCCGTGCCGGTCGAGGTCGAGCCCGTCGCGGCGGCGAACCGGGCCGAGCCCGAACGGACCGTGGACCGGGTCCGGGAGGACCCCGCGCCCGTGATCTTCGAACCCGAACCGGTGCTCGCCGCCACCGGTGGCCGCCACGCGGTCGCCAACGGTCATGTGGCGCACCGGGTGTCGGCGATCTCGACGCCTCGTGCGACGGCCTCCGTGGGTGGGCGCTCGATCAGCGGGCGCGTTCGCCGCGAGGACGGCCGGGCGGTGGCCGGTGCGGCGCTGACCCTGATCGACCAACGCGGACATCAGGTTTCGCGTGCCACCGGCGACGGCGGCGGCACCTACACCATCGAGCCGCCCACACCCGGCGGCTACGTGCTGATCGTGTCGGCGAGCGGGCATCAGCCCACGGCCGTCAACGTCACCGTCGACGGCAGCCCGCAGCACCTGGATCTGACGCTGCAGGGTTCCGGCGAGCTGACCGGCACGGTGCGCACCGCCGGCCGCCGCGAGCCGGTCGGCGGCGCCACGGTGACGGTGACCGACCTGCGCGGCGATGTGGTCGGCGCGGCCGTCACCGCCGCCGACGGCGGATACGTCTGCCACGGCGTGGTGTCCGGGACCTACACCCTCGTCGCGGTCGCCCCGCACATGCGGCCCACGGCGACCACGCTGACCATCCCCGACAGCGGCCAGTTGCGCTTCGACGTCGAGCTGGCGTCCATGGCGCGGCTGTCCGGCGCGGTCCGGGCCGCGGGACGGCCGGTGCAGGACGCGCAGGTCACGGTGCTCGACGCGAGCGGAACCGCGGTCGGCTCCGCCCGCACCGACGCCGAGGGCCGCTACTGCGTGACCGACCTGCCCGAGGGCGACTACACGGTCGTGGCCCGCGGCTACCCGCCGGTGACCGGCCGGGTGCACGTCAGCGGCGGCGACGTCGACCACGACGTGCGCCTCGGCTACGACGACCAGCATGTGGAGCTGTCATGAGTGGATTGACCGCACAGATTCGAAACGCCGACGGATGGCCCGTGGCCGGGGCGGTACTGACCGTCACCGGCCTCGACGGCCGGCAGCTGGCTCGGGCGGTGGCCGACGAGACGGGGGCGGCCACCACCGAGGCACTGCCCGCCGGCATGCACACCGCCGTGGTCACCGCGCCCGGCCACAGGCCGATCGCGCAGATCGCTCGCGTGTCCGAGGCGGGCGCCGGGACACTCGGGGACATCCGGCTCGAGCCGGAGGCGGGCTCGGTCGAGCTGCCGCCCGCCGGTCCCTGGACCATCGACCCGGTGCATTCGACGGTCGTCGCCACCGCGCGCCACCTCGGCATCGCGAGCATCAAGGCCCGCTTCGCCGATGTCGGCGGGCGGCTGGACGTCGCCGAGAACTTCGAGCACACAACGGGATACGCCGAGATCAAGGCGGCCAGCATCGACACCGGCGTCGGCATGCGCGACGACCACCTGCGCACGGCCGACTTTCTCGACGTGGAGCGGTATCCGGTCATCGGATTCACCGGTAACGGCCTGCGCCGCACCGGCGCCGACAGCTGGATCATGGCGGGCGAGCTGGAACTGCACGGCGAGCGCCGCCCGATCGATCTCACCCTCACCTACGGCGGCTACGGCCCCGATCCGTGGGGTGGCGTGCGCGCCGCCTTCCACGCCGAAACCCTGTTGCGCCGTGATGATTTCGCCATCGACTACAACGCGGTGGTGCGGGCGGGCGTGGCCGCGGTCGGCACCACCGTGAAGATCGACCTCGACATGGAATTGGTGCAGGGCGACCGGCTGCCGGAGATGTAGCCGCCCTCAGCCGACCACCGAATTCAGCAGCATCGGCAGGGCATTGCGCATCTGGGCCGTCCAGGCGTCCCAGTTGTGGCCCTGGCCGGGCTCGTAGCGTTCGTCGACCGTGGCGCCGAGCTGTTGCAGGCGGTCGACGAAGCGGTAGTTCTGTTCGTAGGCGCCCTGTTCGACCAGATCGTTGCGGCCGTAGGAGACGAACAGCGGTATGCCGGTGAGCTTGTCGGCCTGCACATAGGGGTCGTTGGCCTGCCAGACCTCGAGCTCTTTGGGCACGGTGTAGTCGCCCCAGACCAGTTTCCAGTTGGCGCCGCAGCCCTGGCCCGGCTTGTCGGGTTCGCCGGGCGCGCCGGAGGCGTGCAGCGGATCGACGTTGCCGCTGAACGACGCCGCCGACCGGAACATCCCCGGGTGGGCGGCGGCCAGCTTCATCGAGCCCAGTCCGCCCATGGAGTTGCCCGCGACGGCCCGGACGTCACTGGCCCGGTACTGGTTCTCCAGGATGGTGCGCAGGTCGTCGGTCAGGTAGGTCTCCCACGCCGGAGCGCCGCCCCGGCCACCGTTGTACCAGTCGGAATACGCACTGCACCAACTGGTTTCGGGGAGCACGAAGATGGCGTCGGAGCCCGCCGTCAGCGCCTCCAGGTTGCCCTTGTCGGTCCAGGACTTGTGATCGTCGAATCCGCCGTGCAGCACCCAGACGGTGGGCCAGGTCCGTGTGGCGTCCTTCGACCATCCCGGCGGCACCACCAGACGCACCACCTTGATCGGTGCGTCGAGATTCGGTGAGGACACCCCGAAGTCGAGGATCCGGTCGCTGACCCGGGTCTCCCACACCACCGTCCCGGCGGCGTGGGCCCGCGGGGCCGCGGTGAACGGCACGGCCAGAGCGGCGACGACAGCGAATACGGCGAGGACGACCTTCGCGAACGTGGGCGTCTGCGTACCCGCCCGTACCGAGCTATGGTTCATCTGGCGGATGCTAACCAACGACCGGTCCTACGGGTAAGCGGTTTGTGCTGGGCCACAAATATTGTTGCGACACAGCAAATTTCGCGGGGGTCAGTCCCGCACCACCGCGTAACGGGCACAGGCGAATTCGCCGTTGGTCGCCAACTCGGTGAGCTTCAGCTCGATGTGGCGGGGGAGCAGGGGCGCGCCCGCGCCGAGGGTGACGGGTGCGATGGAGACGCACACCTCGTCCAGGAGTCCGTGATCGGCGAACTGACCGGCGAGGTCGCCGCCGCCGACCACCCACAGGTTCTTCGCGCCGGCCGCCTCCGCCATCTCCTTGTACACGGCGGGCACCGGGTCCTGCGTGAAGCGCACATCGGCGTCGGTGCGGGGCGGGAACGTGCGGTGGGTGAAGACCCATGCGGGCATGTCGTAGACCCAGGGTTCGCCGCTGTCGAGAACCCATTGATAGGTGCTGGCGCCCATACAGATCGCGCCGATGTCCTTGATGAATTCGTCGTAGCCCATCGGCCCGTCGCCCTCCACGATGCGTGACAGCAACCAGTCCAATGAATGGTCGGGTGTCGCGATGAAACCGTCGAGGGTGGTCGCTGTGTAGTAGGTGGTGTAGGGCATGGTCAGCCTCGCTCTCGTAGCCACATGATGGGGTCGCCGCTGTCTATTTCTGTTGTGCTGCCGGATAATTCGCCGCGCAGCCAATGCCGGACCAGTTGCCTGCGGTGCGCGGAGAAGGTGAGTACGTGTGCGACGACGCTCCCCAGCACGAAGCTCTCGGGCGGCTCGCACAGCGCGTCGATGAGGGTGTCGCCCCAGCCGCCGCGGCGGTCGATGCCGCGGATCGTCTCGAGCCAGCGCGGACCCACCTCGTCGAGCCGGCGTATCAGGGTCGGCAGGTCGTCGGGCTGCCGGTGCGGGGTGTCGTCGCCGTCGATGGAGGCCAGCCAGGCCTCCTTCGTCCAGATCAGGTGGTCCAGGGCGGTGGCGATCGAATCGTCCGGGCCGTCCCAGTCGAGCACGGCGTGGGGGCCCCGGTCGCGCCGGTACTGCTCCTCGTCGAGGCCGCCGGCCAGCCGCAACAGTGCCCGGGTGTCGTCGAGATCGTGGTGTACGAGCAGCGAGGTCGGGTCCATGTCGTGCCTGCCTTTCGGTTCCCGCTCCACCCACAGCGACATCGGCGGATGGAAGTGAATGCCGTTCGCCGCGGTCAGCCAGTGGCGCCGCGCGGTGGCGGAGGTGGCGCTGGGCGGATGCCCGTACGCGCGGCTGAAGGCCCGGCTGAAACCCTCCACCGAGTCGTAGCCGGCCGCGAACGCCACGTCGGTCACGGAGGAGCCGGTACTCAGCTGCCACGCCGCCCGCTCCAGCAACACCCGGCGCCGCAACGCGACCGGCGATTCCCCGGTCCCGCGGGAGAACTGGCGGGCGAAGTGGTAGGGCGAGGCGAAAGCGTGCTGGGCCATCGCGCTCAGCGTGGCGTTGTCCTCGTCCAGAACGGCGTCGAGGAGTTCGCGCAGGCGGTCACGTCCGTTGGTCACGGTTGACAGTCTGGTACGTGCAGGTGAGCCCGCGCTTGACCGATCTTGCGCAGGTCGGTCGAGTCGCGTTTCGCGGACCCTGCGAGCCACCTCCTCATGCCCTAGGCTCCCCCCATGGGGGCAATTCGAAGCCTGATAGTCGTCCTGGCCGGTGTCCTCGCGGTGAGTGTGGCGCCCGCCGCCGCGTTCGGTGCGGGTGTTCCGGCCGTCGCGTGTGGCACTCCGCTCTCGGATTCCGAGATCGAGACCATCACCGCGCTTTCCGATACGTCGACGCTGGCCGGAGCGCCGCTGCCTCGGCTGGAGGACGCGGTCGAGCGGCATCGGCGGATCACGGAGATCCTGGTGGCGCACGGCGATCGGCGCGGCGTGTTCTCGCTCGGTCTCGACGCCGTCGAGCAGCTCTCGGTCATGCCGATGCAGCGCGACCCCGCGGCGTTCGCCGACGCCGACTACGCCCATGCGATCAGCCTGGAGCTGCTACGCCGCTATCTGGTCAACGTGCACGCGGAGTTCGGCGGCGGCGTGGTCGAGCCACACTGGGCGCCGTACTTCGACCTCGCTCGGCAGTGCGAGATCTCGGCCGCTCGGCTCGCGATGGTGGGGTACAACGCGCATCTCACCGTCGATCTGGCGTATTCCGTTGCGGCAGTGCGTACCCGGCCCGACAACGCGGGCGACTTCTTCAAGATCGTGGACGGTATCGCCTCGGCCGGTTTCGTGATCGTCGACCTGACGAAGGCCGTGTACGGCGGCGATCTCGGACCGCTGTGGCGGCTCTATTTCGTCGGGGAAGGGCTGGATCTGCTGGCGGGTCAAGGGGTCGCGACCAGGCCGCTGCTGCGGATTGTCGACCTGGGATACAACGTCGTCGTCTTCGGGAACGGGCTGGCGCTACAGGATCCGAACACCCGCGAGGCCGCGGCGGTGGAGATTCGGGCGCTGTACGGCACCGCGAACGTCGCCTTCGAGGTGTTGGCGGCGCTGCGCGGGTTGTGAGTCGTCGTGGGCTGGTTCAGCCGCCGTGGGGCCGTTGTAGTTGATGCCACGGGCAGTAGGTGTCGATGGTGGCCGCCAGGAAGGTGTACGGATACTCCACCGAGTCCCGGAGGTTCTCCGCCAGCCGAACCTGATTGGCGGCCGAATTGCCGTTGGCGTCCAGCCACCCGCACTCCGCGTGCGCCAACTGGATGGCGGCATCCTGCCGCACATGGTCGGCATCCTTCAGATGGCTCTTGTCCAGGAATTGGCTGTCGACCGGACTGCGATCCGGGCGGACTCCCCGACTGGCCGAGGTGGGATCGCCCGGGTCCGCATGGGCCGATACGATACCGAGGGACATGAGCGCACTCGTGACAGCAGCTACCGCAACGGCGCGAAAAATCCTGTTGTGCATGGTATTTCCGGTGTCTTCGTCTACTAGGCCGAGTCGGCGACCGAGCGGTGCCGAGCATCCGGTATCGGCTTAGCCACCACCGGCCCCCGTTCATGGTCCGATCTCATCATCGAGTTGTTGACAGCAGCAATGTATTCCGTCACTCCGCAACACCCCACAGATCTGTCATTCTTCACCGTTCGGTAGCCGGGCGGATGCGGGATCGGAGAGAAGGTGACCTTGGGCAGCGGGGTTGACGACCAGTCGCAGGCAACTGGGGGATTTGGACTCTATCCCACCCCTCCCACACCCAGCACCTTCCCAGCCCTGGGTACCGCTAAGGCCCCGCTACCCCACCGCCACGCACTACTCGCCCGCCGGGCTCGCGGGTCACCACGAACCCGATCCCGGGCCTTCGGATCCGACCGGCTGCACACTGGTTGATACATCGTTGCTTCGGGGCGACAGTGTGTAAAGATCTGCCGTAGCACGGATCTTGTCGACATGGCGGTACAGGTCGACGACAGTGCCGAGGTCATGGCGTTCCCCTTCTCTGCCGTTCTCGAAGGTGGTAATAAACTTTACGGACTTGCCGTTGAGATGAAGTCGTATGATCGGTTTGCGATTGTTGTCATCGAGGAGGATCGCGAAGTATGCCTTCCCGTCTCGGTAGGAGACCCTGGTGGGGTCTACATCCTTGGCGAGTATGGCCCGTACGATATGGAATCCATACAGCTCTTCCTCCGTGGTGACAATATCTGCCTCCTTGCTCGGAACAGCCGAGTCCTGCGGTGAAGACGGTGCTGTGTGAATTGGCTGTGCAGGAGTGGCGACAACCGCACTGTCATTGTCGCGCAATGCGGTGTTCAGTCGGTCGCTCACCTGATCTGCGATGTACTGTGCCACTGCCCTCGCTGTCAGCGTGCGAAACTGCTCGACTATCCGCTGGGTGGCCTTTCCTTCGTATACTCGCGCCGTGCAGAATCGGACCCACTCGTCCGATGGGCTCTTGAACTCGGCGGCGATCAGGCGCTTGATCTGACCGATGTACTTGAGTTCTTCAGCGGCGCTGAGGATCGAGTCGAGGTCGAACGATTCCTTGGAGAGCTTCGCTACTTCCGGGACGAGTACCTTGTCCATGTCGAGCAGGTCGAACACGAGAAACGGCTTCGAGTCCATCACGTTCGGCCTGTCGCCATCGGTGAAGACCTGGTACTCGCGACCGTTGGTGAGTATGGCGATGCGAGCCGATGTGACCGAAAAATACCGATACAACTGAGATGCGTGATTGATACTGAGCGTTTCGGATATCTTCTTACACTCGACCAGTATCTGGATAACTCCCTCCCGCTTGATCGCGTAATCTATCTTCTCGCCCTTCTTGGTGCCCACATCGGCCACGAACTCCGGCACAACCTCCGAGGGATCGAACACGTCGTAGCCGAGAACCTGTGAAATGAAAGGCATCACCAAGGCATTCTTGGTTGCCTCCTCGGTGACTATCGCCGCTTGTGACGATCGCAGCTTGTTCGCAATAATATTGATTCGGTCGATGGTGGACGTGCTCGACATGAAACCACCTTCCTTCCGGCGTCAGATATGACGAATGTGGTGTTTGCTGCCAACCCGAGCAGCGAACACTCAGCAGATCGACTCTTCTGCGCCGGAAGTTACGCCCCGACTGAAATGCGCCCGAAATGGTGACATCCGCCATTGCGCCGACAGCCACCCTGCCCTTCGTTCGAGGGCTTAGGTTGTGTCTCCCAATGATTTGAGCCATTCCACGATGAGGGCCAGCGTGAATCCGCCACGGTAGGTGGTGGCGAGCTTGTCGTAGCGGGTGGCGACTGCGCGCCAGTGTTTGGCTTTGTTGAACGCGCGCTCGACGACGTTGCGGCGTTTGTAGACGATTGTGTCGAAACCTGTCGGCCGCCCGCCTGCACGTCCCCGGCGCTTGCGGTTGGCGATCTGATCGGCGCGTTCGGGGATTACCGCCCGGATATGCCTGCGCCGCAACAAGTTCCGGTTGGACCTCGCGGAGTACGCCTTGTCCGCGATCACGGTGTCCGGGTTGCGCCGGGGTGGGCCGCCCTCGAGACGGGGTACCGCCAACTGCTCGAGCACTGCCGGGAGCATGGGTGAGTCCGCAGCCTGCCCAGGCGTGATCAACACGGCCAGACCGCGACCGCTGCCGTCCGTCGCGACATGGGCCTTGGTGCTCAGCCCGCCTCGCGAGCGGCCCAGCCCGTGGTCGGCCGGTTCATAACCCACCCTCCGGGCCGTCGGTGCGGGCACCGGCAGCGTGCTGGTGGGCTCGTACGACCGTCGAGTCGATCGACACCACCCAGTCCAGATCGCCGGTGGTGTCAGCCAGCGCCAGCAGCGCGGTGAGCACCCTGTCCCAGGTGCCGTCGGCGGCGTAGCGCCGGTGCCGTTTCCACACCGTCTGCCACGGCCCGAACACCTCCGGCAGATCCCGCCACGGCACGCCCGTGCGCAGCCGGTACAGCATCCCCTCCACGACCCGGCGGTTGTCTCCGAAGTTACGACCCACGCGCCCTTCGGATTTCGGCAGCAGCAACTCCAACAGCTCCCACTGCCTATCCGTCAGGACTCGATACCGATCGCCAGCCACCGTCACCACAGCGAACATGATGCATGATCGGGCCCGCGCAGCGGGGCCGATCAACCGGCCTCATTAGGAGACACGACCTAGTGCTCTACCGGCGGCGCCCGATCGACAGCCACGGCCGGGAACCCGACTGGCCTCTGCTGCGTCCGAGTGCCGTTCGCTTTCTATGACGAGTTGGATGCGGTGAGGGAACTGCGCGCTCACTTCTCGCAAGCGATGCCGTTGTTGTCACCGTCGAGGCCTGGGCGGTAGCCCGGGTCGCCCTTGTGTAGTGGGGTTGCGCCTGCGGCTTTGGCTTCCTTGCAGGATTTGTAATAGGGCTTCGGGGTGGAGGTTGGGGCGGGCGGTTTGGTGGGTTTGGGAGCGGGAGGTGGTGGGGTGGTGGTTGGTGCGGGTTCGGGTGGGGCGGCGGGTTGTGGGGGTGCGGCCGGTGGGGGTGGTTCGGCTGCGGGGGCGTTGGTGTCGAGGGGGCCGTCGGCGGGGGCGAGTGTGGTGGGTTCCGGGGCCGAGGGGATTGCGGAGGTGCTGGAGGTTGCGGATTCCGCGGGTAGTGCGTTGGGAGTGACGGTGTTGCTGCATGCGGTGAGGAAGCCGAGCCCGACAGCGGCGATGGCGAGGGCGGTGCGCGATAGGGACAACGAAATTTCCTGTCGAAGCGACGTTTTGGGGCTTTGTGTGGCGCCGCTGTTGTTACAGTGCGACAGCGAGTTACGCAACAGCAAGCCGACCGGCGACGCTTCTACCAGGCCCGCTACGCGACCCGTTCGATCAATCCCAGAAGCTGAGCCGCGAGCGGACGACCGACGGCTATCGTGCTGTCCGACCTCAAATTATGTGCGCCGCCTCCCAGTTCGACTACCACTGCACCGCTTTCGCGGGCGATGACCACGCCAGCCGCAGTGTCCCAAGGCTTGTTGGAGAGGCTGACACACGCGTCGGTACGACCCTCCGCCACCCACACCAGATCGAGTGCGGCCGAACCGAACATACGTACGCGCTCGACTCCGGCGGCCAGCGCCGTCGTAATGCCAAGGCGCCGCACGTTCTTCGGCTCGGCATCAGCACCGGTGGCGTAGTCGCCGATCGAAACGATTGCATCACGCAGCTTTCCGCAGTCGCTGGCGTGAATCCGCCGTCCGTTGCAGAACCCGCCGCCACCTTCCGCCGCGAAATATTCCAGCCCCAGAAACGGAGCCGAGACAACACCGACCGTCGGAACACCGTCCTGAATCAACCCCAGCGACACCGCGCACAGCGGTAGACCGTGGACGTAATTCGACGTCCCATCGATGGGGTCCAGCGCCCACACCCGGCCTGTCCCCGGGTCGACCGAACCGTCGTCGCTCTCCTCCCCGAGAAAGCTGACCCCAGGCGCCTCCCGATCGAGAAACCCCCGGATGTGCTCCTCGATACGTCGATCGAGATCAGTAACGAAGTCGCGATCACCTTTAAGATGAACGGCCCCTCGTTCGGCGCTGGCAAGCAGTTCAGCACCCTCGGCAACCGCGGCACGGGCGATCGCCAGCTCGTCCCGATAGTCCGTCAACTAGTGGCCGCCTCCTGCGCACTCGGTTCGTGTACCTCGGGGCTCGGATCGGGGGCGTACAAATCCTCGATCTCCTTGGCGTACTTTTCCCCGATCACCCGGCGCTTGAGCTTCATGGTGAGGGTTAGTTCGTCGCCGCCTGGTTCCCAGGATTCGGGGAGGATTCGGAAGCGTTTGATTTGTTCTACGCGGGATAGGGCTGCGTTTCCTGCGGCGATGCCTCGGGCGATTCGGTCGAGGAGTTCGGGGTCGGTGGCCTGGGCGGGTTCGGTGTCGAGGACTATGAGGGCGGTGTTGTAGGGGCGGGCGTCGCCGATGGTCGCGATGGCGCCGATCGAGGGGCAGTGGGCCTTGATGGTGTTCTCGATGTGTGCGGGCGACATGTTCTTGCCTGCCGCGTTGATGATGAGTTCCTTCTTGCGGTCGACGACGGTGAAATAACCGTTGTCGTCGATCGTGATGATGTCGCCGGTGTGCAGCCAGCCGTCGGAATCGATTGCCTCGGCGGTCTTTTCCGGCTCGCCGCGGTAGCCCTTCATGACAAGGGGGCCGCGGACGAGGAGTTCGCCGTCGTCGGCGAGGCGGGCCGTCATGCCGGGGAGCAGCGTTCCGACCGTCCCCAGCCGGGCCTGCGCGGGGTGGCTGATGCTGCAGATGCAGGTGAGTTCGGACATGCCCCAGATCTCGGTGATGGGGATGCCGAGACCGGCGAAGAAGGCGAGGGTGTCGCGCGGGATGGGCGCGGCGCCGGAGAGGGCCCAGCGGACCCGGTCCAGGCCCAGCTTGGCGCGCAGACCCGAGAGCACCAGTTCGTCGGCGCGAGTCCATTCGTCCTGAAGATCGGCGGGGACGGGGGAACCGGAGATCTTGTGCTCGGCGTAGCGGCTCCCGACCCCGAGTGCCCACTCGATGGCGGTGCGAGTCGCCTCCGGCTCGGCCGCCACCGCGAAACCGATTGCGGCGCGCAGCTTCTCCCACACCCGCGGGACGGCGCCCCAGATCGTGGGCCGCAGCTCGGCGAGTGCGGGGCCGATCCGGCCGGGGTCGTCGACGCAGGTGATCTGCGTGCCGAAGACGAGCTGGAAGTACAGCGCGGTGAGCCGGTCGGCGATGTGGGCGGAGGGCATGTACGACGTGATGGTGTCGCCGAACCGGATGCCGAGCACCTCCTCGACGGCATAACACTCGAACAGCAGGTTGGCATGGGTGGTTTCGACCCCCTTCGGCGCCCCGGTGGTGCCCGAGGTGTAGATCAGGGTCGCCACGTCGTCGGGCCGAACCGCGCGCCAGCTGCTTTCGAAGTCGAAATCCGGTGCGCCGGAACACATCAGCTCGGCGACGGACATCGTTCCGGCCGGAGCGTCGTCCACGCAGACGATGCGATCCAACGGCACGCCGCTCGCCCGCACCCGATCGACGTACTGCGGCTCGCACATCACCACGCGCGCACCGGAATTCGTGAGCACGTGCGCGATCTGCTCCGCGGGCAGCGTGTTGTAGACGGAAAACGAAGTGGCGCCGAGATGTTGGGCGCCGACCTCCAGCGGATAGAACTCGATGCGATTGGCCATCATCAGCGCGACGGTGTCACCACGGCGGACCCCGAGCGCCGACAGTCCGGCGGCGACCGCGCGCACCTGATCGGCGTACTCGCGCCAGGTGAGCGTGGCGGCATCGCCCGGCGAGCGCAGCGCCACCGCATCGGGCTCCTGCGCGGCATTGTGCTGGAAAGCGGCACAGAGGGTTTCGAAGCGGGCAGTCATACAGATATCACCCACGCACCCGTTGCTCGACCTTGCGCACCAACTCGTGGATGCGCGGATCGTTCGCCAGCCGATTGTCCAGCACTACGTTGATCGCCCCGCGCAACAGCGCGTACAGCTCCCAGCCGGCGGGCGCGATGGTGCGGGGAGCCCGGCGTTCGATGCCTTCGGCGATCACCTCGGCGGCCTGACCGGCCGTGATACGGACGTTCAGCGGCCAGGGAAGCATCTCCGTGAGGGCCTGGCCGAGGTCGTCACGGTCGAGGGTGTCGTGCGTCATCTCGGTGTCGACGACGCCGAAATACGCGATACCCGCACTCGCCCCGACGGCGGCGAGTTCCACGCGCAGCGCCCGGCCCAGCTGCTCGACCGCGGCCTTGCTGATCATGTAGGGCGACCCGGCCATGCCGGGCGCGAACGCGGCGCACGACGACACCACCACGACGTGCCCGTGCGCGGCGATCACATGATCCAGCGCCGGACGCACGGTGTTGAACACCCCGGTGAGATTGATGTCGAGAACACGGTCGAAGTCGCGGCCGTCCATGGTGCGCAGGGTCGCGGGCCGCGGCACCACCCCCGCATTGGCCACGACGACATCCAAACGGCCGAAATCCTCTGCGACCCTGCCGATCACGTCACGCATCCCGTCGCGGTCGGCGACATCGGCGGCGAAGGCGGCCGCACGGACGCCCAGCCGATCGGCCACCGCCGCCGCGCCGTCCTTGTCGATGTCGATGATCGCGACCGACGCGCCGCGGCGATACAGCAATACCGCGAGTTCACGGCCGATGCCCTGGCCCGCGCCGGTGATCGCGACGACCTTGCCCGCCACGGAATAGTCCGGGCGATCTCCGAGCGCACGCGCCAGCTGTCCGCGTGCCCCCGCGAGAACGGAGCGGGGATCGAGTGCCGAGCGACCCGTCATTGCGCCACCTCGTAGGATCGTGTGTCGAATTTCGCTGTACGACTGCGATATTCGAAGCTCCAGTTGGGATACAGTCCGGCGTTCAGCCCGTCGGGCGTGGTGTAGTAGCTCTTGCAGCCACCGGTGAGCCAGACGCTGTTCGAACTGCGCCGGGCCATCTCGTCGAGGAACTTCTCCTGCACGTTCGGGCGCACCTCCACCCGGCGCGCACCCGTGCGGCGCACCGTCCGCAAGGCGTCGACGATGTAGGCGATCTGCGATTCGATCATATAGATCGCCGACTGGTTCCCGGCCGCGCCGAACGGCCCGAGTGTCATGAAGAAGTTCGGGAAGCCCGAGATCGCCACGCCCAGATAGCTTTGCGGCTGCTTGTGATACAGCTCCGCCACCGACAGCCCGTCGCGCCCGACATAACGCTCGTACACCGTGGGAATGGGTGTGAATCCGGTGCCGAAGATGAGGGTGTCCACCGGATGCTCGGTCCCGTCGCGCAGCACGATCGAGCGCGGCCGCACCTCGGCGATGCCCGCGGTGATCACCTCCACATTGGACTGGTCCAGCGCGGGGAAGTAGGCGTCGGAGAAGATGGCCCGCTTGCAGCCGATCACATAGTCCGGGGTCAGTTTCCGGCGCAACGCCGAGTCGCGCACCTGCCGCCGCAGCTGCAAGCGGCCCAGCGCCTCGTAAGGGTGCCGGAAACGCTTGTCCACCAGGGAGATCAGTCCGAAGGACTCGATCGCCGCGTACCAGCCACCGCGAACGGCCCGCTGCGCCAGCGGGATACGCCGCAGCAGCGACCGCTCCAATGCCCCTGTCGCCCGGTCCATCCGAGGCACGATCCACGGCGCGGAGCGCTGGAAAACCAGCAGCTTGCCGACCTTCGGCTGGATCTCGGGCACGAATTGCACGGCGGAGGCGCCTGTTCCGATCACCGCCACCCGTTCTCCGGTGAGGTCGTGCTCGTGATCCCAGTGCAGCGAGTGGAAAGCCTTGCCCTCAAACGAATCCAAGCCGGGCAGCTCGGGATACTTGGCCTCCGCGAAGATTCCGGCGGCCGAGATCAGGAAGTCCGCGGTCATTCGCCCGTGCGGTGTCTCGATGCGCCACACCGAGTGCTCGTCGTCCCAGCGCGCCTCGAGCACTTCGGTCTCGAATCGGATGTGCCGCAACACATCGTGCTCGGTGGCGACCCCGCGGAGGTAATCGAGGATCTCCCGCTGCTTGCCGTAGGTGCGGGACCAGTCCGGGTTGGGGGCGAAGGAGTAGCTGTACAGCTGTGAGGGCACGTCGCACGCGCAGCCGGGGTAGGTGTTCGCCTGCCAGGTTCCGCCGAGGTCGGCGGCCCGCTCCAAAACTACGAAGTCGGTGAAACCGGCTTCTCGGAGCTTGACCGCGAGCCCGAGGCCGCCGAATCCGGCGCCGACGACGGCGATGTGGGTGTGCTCGGTACTCATCGGCGGGCCCTTCCGTGCAGGACCGCCACCAGGGTGTCGACCACGGCGTCGATCCGTTCGGTACGACGGAACGTGGTCAGCGGCAGCGGCGACGGAAAGCGTTGCCGCGTAGTGGCTTTGGCGTACGCGAATTCCTTCAGACCGTCCGGCCCGTGCACCCTGCCGAACCCGGATCCTCCGACACCGCCCAGCGGCAGTGTGGGAATCGTGGCGTGCGCGACGAACGCGTTGATCGATGTCCCGCCGGCGCGGAGGCGCGCGGCGATTCGCTCACCGTCGCGCCGGGCGAACACGGTGCTGCCCAGCCCGTACGATCCGGCGTTCACCAGCTCGACGGCCTCGTCCATATCGCGGACGCGGGTGACGGTCAGCGTGGGGCCGAAGGTCTCCTCGGTGATCGCGGCGGCGTCCTCCGGCACGTCGGCGAGGATGGTCGGCTGCACGAATTGCCCACGGATGCCCTCGGTTCCGCCCAGCAGGAGGCGCGCGCCGCGGGCGAGCGCGTCCTCGATGTGGCGACGGATGGTGTCCACCTGCTTGGGCATGGTGATGGGACCGATCTTCGACCCGGGCGTACCCGCCTCGATGGCTCGGGCCCGCGCGACCAGTTCGGTGACGAAGCGTTCGTACACCGACGTGTGCACATAGACGCGCTCGACGGCCAGGCAGGTCTGCCCGGCATTGGACAGCCCGCCCCAGACGGCGGCGTCGGCGGCCGCCTCCAGATCGGCGTCGGCGTCGACGATCAGCGCGTCCTTGCCGCCGCATTCCATCAGCAGCGGGGTCAGGTTCTCGGCGCAGGCGGCCATCACCCGCTTGCCGGTGGCCGTCGACCCGGTGAAGCCGATCTTTCCGACCGCACTGCGGCACAAGGCGTTTCCGGTTTCACCGAGCCCGGTGACGACCTGGAACACCGGCTGCTCGGGCACGACCCGGGCGAACGCCTCCGCCAGCCGGAGGCCCACGCCGGGCGTGTACTCGCTCGGCTTGAACACCACGGCGTTCCCGGCGGCCAGCGCGAACGACAGAGAGCCCAGCGGCGTGAATACCGGATAGTTCCAGGGCCCGATCACCCCCACCACGCCGTACGGCCGGTATTCGACGCTCGCGGCGTGGTTGGCGGTGAGCAGGCTCGGACGGACCGACCTGCGCCCCAGCACGCGCTCGGCGTGGCGGCCCGCCCAGCGCAGATGCTCCAGGGCCATGGCGATCTCGAGCTTGGCGTCCGGCACCGGCTTGCCCATCTCCACATGGATCAGCTCGGCGAGTCCCGCACGGTCCCGGGCGATCTCGCCGCGCCACGCGTCCAGGCGACGGGCGCGCTCGGCGAAACCGAGAGCGGCCCACCAGGTCCCGGCCGGGTGCGCCGCGGCGACGGCCGCGTCGACCTCGGCGCGGGTGTGGACGGGATAGACTCCGGTGAGTTCGCCGTCGGCGGGGTTGCGCACCTCGAATGTCGTTGCGGCGCTGAGCTTCGTCGATGCCGTCATCGGCGCACCTCCTGTCCGGACGTCGGTGTCCGTCGTGGGATTCACAGGTCGACCACCAGTTCGTTCCCGGCGGCGCGGGAGACGCAGACCAGCATCCGGTCGCGCCGGGCCTGGTCGGTGAGGGTGTGATCGCGATGGTCGACGGCTCCGGCCAGCACTCGCACCTCGCAGGTGCCGCAGTAGCCCTGCCGACACGAATAGGCGACGTCGGGGAGCTCGCGGTGGATCGCGGACAGTGCGGTCTCGTCGGCCCCGACGCGGATCGTCTTGCCGCTGTGCGCCAGCCGCAAGTCGAACTCCTTGCCGTCGACCACCGGCGGCGCGGAGAACCGCTCGGTGTGCAGGGAGCCGGTGGGATTCAGGTCGAACAGGCAGTTCTGGGCGGCGGCGAGCATCGGCGGCGGACCGCAGACGTACACGGCCGCACCGGGGTTGGCGAGGGAGATCAGGGCGGGGACGTCGGGCGGCCCGCATTCGTCGTCGGGCCGGACGTCCGCGCCGGGCAGTTCGTCCAGGAACGGCATCGTCTCGCGGGAGCGCCCGGTGTACACCAGATGCCCGCGCGCTTTCGCGGCCTTGACCATCGGCAGGATCGGCGTGATGCCGATCCCCCCGGCGATGAACAGATACGACGGCGCGTCCACGAGGGCGAAGGCGTTGCGGGGACCGCGAACACGCACGCGGTCACCGGCTTTCAGCACCTCGTGCACCTCACGGGAACCGCCGCCCCCGGGGATCAGGCGCACCGCGATCCGGTACCGGAACCGGTCGGCGGGGTCGCCGCACAGCGAATACTGCCGCTGCCGCCCGGACGGGAGGAACAGATCGAGGTGCGCACCGGGCCGCCAAGTCGGCAGCGGCGACCCGTCGGGCGACCGCAACTCGAGGCTCACCACATCGGTGGCGCGCCGCTCGACCGCCGCCACGGCCAGCTCGATGTCGAAACCACTGCGGCGCACCGGGTTCGGCCGCGACAGCAGTGGCGCGGTGGGTCCGCTGACGAACATCCGCTTGTAGAGGTCCATGACCCCGCCGAGGATCCGCAGGCTCGGTGACGGCTCGGCCGCCAGCACGGTGTGCATCAGTGACTCGCCGCCCGGGCCGCCGGAGACTGCGCCAGGTACCGCAGCGCCTTGTCCATCGAGCCGAGCTGGGACGGATGGAATCCGGGGCGCAGGTAGCGCGGGAGTTCGGTGAGGAACACCGTCCAGCTGGGGATGACGCCACGCCGCGTGGCATTGAGGAATTGCAGCCCCCAGAACCGTCCCTTGTCCGCCGACGGATCCTTGCGGTACAGATAGCCCGCCGAGACGACGAACAGCGGCAGCAGGGTCACGCCGGCCAGGACGGCGGTCCGCGCCCGGCGCGCGTAGCTGCCGTCGAGGTGCATGAACGCGTCGTAGACGACGCTGCGGTGCTCCACTTCCTCCGCGCCGTGCCAGCGGACCAGGTCCAGCATCGCCGGATGCATGCCCTTGGCCTCGAGAATGTCGGCGTTGAGCAGCCATTCGCCGAGCACGGCCGTGTAGTGCTCCATGCCGGCGAACAGCCCGAGCCGTTCCTTCAACCACTCCTGCTCGGCGCGGCCGGTGAGACCGTGGCCGCCCAGCAGGCGGTCCACGAGCCAGGAGATCTTGTCGATGTAGGAGTCGACGTCCAGGCCGATGGACTGCAGATGCTTGCGCGCCGCCTCGTGACTGCCGGCGTGCATGGTCTCCTGGCCGACGAAACCGCGCACCGCCTCGCGCAGCCGCTCGTCCTCGATCTGCGGCAGCGCCTCGCTGAGCGCTTCGGCCATGGCCCGCTCGCCCTCCGGAAGGACCAGATGCATGACGTTGACGATGTGGGTGGCCAGCACCTCGCCCGGAATGTAATGCATCGGCACCGAGTCGAAGTCGAAGTGAACGTCTCGCGCGTTGATCGCGTGTGCTTCGTCGCGGTAGCGATGCTCCGCCGGGCCGACCTGTACAACCATGCCCAGACCGTACATCGCAACAAAATCCATTGCAATGTTGCGGCAACAAATCGGACTGATTTGTTGCAGGAGGCGTCGTGCCTGCTACCGTTGAAGCCGTGGCCACCGCATCGAAACCCTCGCTGAGCCGCGTCGATGCCGTGGACGAGAGCGAGACTCGGATCCTGGATGCGGCGCTGATCCAATTCCAGAAGGTCGGTGTCAAGAAGACGACGATCGAGGATGTCGCCCGCCAGGCGGGCGTGGACCGCGTGACGGTCTATCGCAGGATGGGCTCGCGCGACGATCTGGTCCAAGCGGTCATCAATCGCGAAGTCGCCGCGGTACTCACCGAGCTCGCGGAGATTCCCGAGCGGCACGACGACATCTCGGATCTGGTCGCCGATGTCTTCGTCACCGTGGTCACGCGCTGGCGCACCAACCCGCTCGTGGAGCGCATGCTGGCCGTCGAGCCCGAGCGCGTCGTCATGAAACTCACCGTCGACGGCGCCACCACCTTCGCCATGTGCGTCTCCGCCACGGCCGCGGCACTCGACGCGGCAGTCCAGCGCGGCCTGCTCGAGCCCTCACCGGACCTCATGACCCGCGCCGAGATAGTCTGCCGCATCGTCCATTCCATGGTCCTCGCCCCCGAAGGCGTAGCCCACCTATCCACCGACGCCGACCTGTCGACCTTCGCCCGCACATACCTGACCCCGATCATCACCGGCCCGCCCGGAACGGCTCGCTGACCCTGGCTCCGAGGCGCTATTCGCAAGCGACGCCGTCGTTGTCACGGTCGAGGCCCGGCCGGTAGCCGGATTCACCGCGGTGTAGCGGGGCCGCGCCTGCCGCCTTGGCTTCTTTGCAGGAACTGTAATAGGACCCGGGTGTTTCCGCGGTGGGTGGTGGGATCGCGGGGAGAGCGGGCGCCGGCGGAGCGGGCGGCTGGACCGCGCGAGCTGTTGTGGTAGGCAACGCGGGGACGGTGGGCGCCGGCGGAGCGGACGGCTGGACCGCGCGAGGTGCTGTGGTAGGCAATGCGGGAACGATGGGTGTCGGCGTTGGGGCGATGGCGGCCCTCGATGTAGTTGTGGTGGTAGGCGCGAGTGTGGGGAGTCTGGTGGTGGCGGCGGGCCTCGTGGTATCCGCGGTCGGAGGGTGCTGCGGACTGCCACCGCAGGCGGTGAGCAGCCCGAGGCCGACTGCGGCGACGGCGAGGGCGGGGCGGAGCGTGGACACGAATTCTCCTGCTGCAACTGGCATTTCGGGATCGAGATATCCCGTGGATACCTTGCAGATCGAGAATGATGGAGAGCCTGTTAGCTCGTTGATCGCCGGTGCGTGAAAGTGGTGACCTCGGTGGTCGGCTACGAAGACTTACGTCCTTGTCCGTATGTGCCCTTGTCCTCTTCTGCCGTCTCGACCTGCGGGCGGACGTCCGAAGGTGCTCGGAATGGCGAAGCCCGGCGCAGGGCGCCGGGCTGGGAGAGAGCCAGGGGGCGGTTCCGGCGGCGGTTGCGGCCGACCGGAAGTACCGAAGTTGTGCGCGTTGCGGGTGGGCGTCAGTGGTGGTTGGCGTGGATGCGGGCCAGGGCCTCGCGGACCTTGGTGAGGCGCTGCGGGTCGGAGACGCGGAACTCGAAGTGCACGGTGTCCTTGGGTGCGCCGATCAGCGCTACGGAATCGCGATCCGTGGCACGAGTAGCGCGGGGTAGAGCAGTCATGCCTACAGTGTGCACCGAACGGCTATTTCCTGGCAATGTGTGTTGCGGCGCTTTTTCGCTGTGATACCAATTCGAAATGCTCGGAGAGGCAGTCTCTTACGCCGGGGCGACGGCTCACGGGCGGAAATCGGGGGCCGTCGCCAGCTAACTCGAGCGTGTAATTCGTGCTCGCGGGGCTGTTCTGGAAGTGCGTCCAAGAGCCCGAAAAACGGGCTGCGAGCGGCGGAAATGCCACGGGCAGCGGGGAATCAGAGGGCGCGGGCGCGAACGGCCGGACCGGCGGCGTCAATCGGGAACGGAGGCGGTGAGTCCGCTTGCGGCCGCGCCCGATCCGTCACCCCTCGGCGCTCACCAGTTCCCGCTTGCGGGCCTCCCGCGCCAGCGCCCGGTCACGCTGCTCCTCGAACCGCACGCAGTCCTGCTGGAGCTTGTCGAGGAACGCGCCGAGGTCGTTGCGCACCCGGTCGCCCCGCGCGGTGAAGTCATTGCGGTCGAACACGTTCCACTTCCGCAGCACCGGCAGCAGCACCTCCTCCAGGTGCTGGCGCAGATCGTAGATGCCGTGCTTGGCCATCAGCACGCCGTTGCGCCGCCAATCGGGCATGCCGGCGCCGGGCATCTGGAAGTGCTGCACGATGTCGTTGATCGCCTCGATCGCTTGGTCGGGCGCCAGATCCAGGGCGGCGCCGCACATGTTGCGGTAGAAGATCATGTGCAGGTTCTCGTCGGCGGCGATGCGCTGCAACATGCGGTCGGCGACGGGATCGTCGCACACCCGGCCGGTGTTGCGGTGCGAGACGCGAGTGGCCAGCTCCTGGAAGGTCACGTACGCCACCGAGTGCAGTAACCCGGTGTCGGCGAGCATTTCGTTGGTGACCCGGCCACTCTCCCGGAGCAGCTTCATGGCGTTGTAGCCGTTCGTCATATGCGTCATCCGGGCCTTTTCGAGCGCGACCGGGTCCACGCCGCGGGTGACCACCAGGTAGTCGCGGATCACGATGCCGTGACGATTTTCCTCGGCGGTCCAGCGGCCGACCCAGGTGCCCCAGGCGCCGTCCTGGGAGAAGTTCTCGGCGATCTCGCGGTGGTAGGAGGGCAGATTGTCCTCGGTGAGCAGATTGGTGATCATCGCGGCGCGCGCGACCTCGTTCAGCCGTGATTGCCCCGGCTCCCAATCGAGCCCGCCCATCGCCGCGAAATTGCGGCCCTCGTCCCACGGGACGTAGTCGTGCGGGTGCCAGTCCTTCGCCATCGAGAGATGCCGATCGACGTTCTGCTCGGCGACCGGTTCGAGTTCGAGGAGCAGTTCGAGCTGCGTCAGATTCCTCGCCACGGTGATGCCCTTCCTCGCTGTGCGGGTGAGACGTTGCGGATGGAAACCGGTACAGTGCAATTGCGACCGGGTAGCTGTGTGTTCAGCGGCCGAGCCGGTCGGCTTCGCCTCGATAATCTAGACCCGCCTCGGCAGGGCGCTCGAGGCAGGTGTCACTCCCGCTTGTATTCGCCGCAGTGTTGCCCAGAACCGCAGTGTTGCCACCGAAAGTGAGCCGAGAATGACGAGTTCCAGTCGCAGGTACCCCGATGTCGTCGTCACCAGTCTCGCGGCGACCACCTCGATCGCCGGCGACGTCGATTCGACGTGGAAGGGCCTACTCCACGGTGAGAGCGGTATCGACGTCCTCGAGGACGAGTTCATCGAGCAGTTCGAGTTGCCGGTGCGCATCGGCGGGCACCTGAAGGTCAAGCCGGAGCAGGGCCTCACCCGCGAGGAGACCCGCAGGCTCTCCTACGTGGAGCAGATGGCGCTGGTGCTCGGCCGCGAGGCCTGGCGCAACGCCGGGAGTCCGGACGTCGACCGGGAACGGCTCGGGGTGGCGATCGGCACCGGGCTCGGCGGCGCGGAGATGCTGGTCGACGTCAAGAAGAAGATGCACAACGCCGGATATCGGCGGGTGACGCCGTTGGCCATCCAGATGATCATGCCCAACGGCGCGGCCGCGGTGGTCGGGGTGGAGCTGGGCGCGAAAGCGGGTATCACGACGCCGGTCTCGGCGTGTTCGTCCGGATCCGAGGCGATCGCGAACGCCTGGCGGATGATCGTGATGGACGACGCCGACATGGTCGTCACCGGCGGCGTCGAGGGTTCCATCCAGGCGCTGCCGATCGCGGCGTTCACCATGATGCGGGCCATGAGCACGCGCAACGAGGAACCCAAGCGCGCCTCCCGGCCGTTCGACGCCGACCGCGACGGCTTCGTCTTCGGTGAGGCGGGCGCGATGATGGTGATCGAGACCGAGGAGCACGCCCGGGCACGCGGCGCCACCATCCACGCGCGCCTGATGGGCGCCGGCATCACCTCCGACGCGTTCCATCTGGTGGCGCCGGACCTGGAGGGCAAGGGCGCGGCGCGGGCCATCACCCGCGCGCTGGAAACCGCGGGTCTGTCGAAAACCGATGTGACACATGTGAATGCGCATGCGACCGCCACCCCGATCGGCGACACCGCCGAGGCGAAGGCGATCAACGCGTCCATCGGCAATCACGCCTCGGTCTACGCGCCGAAATCCGCGCTCGGCCACTCGATCGGGGCGGTCGGGGCGCTGGAGGCGGTGCTCACCGTGCTGTCGATCCGCGACGGCGTCGTCCCGCCCACACTCAATCTGGACAAGCTCGATCCGGAGATCGATCTCGATGTCGTGAGCGGGCAGGCGCGGTCGGGCCGCATCGATTACGCGGTGAAGAACTCGTTCGGATTCGGCGGGCACAACGTGTCCCTGGCTTTCGGACGATACTGAACGGCCCCGGCCGGAGCGCCTGCTAATCTGCGCGTGCTTCGGTGTCGATCTGTGTGTTCGGTCATCGCACGACCTCGGGTACGTGCGTGAAAAAGGATAGGGAATGATCGGCGAGACCTTCGATGACTATCTGGACGAGCAAGGCAACATCAAGATCCTGGGCGACGCGACCCTGATCGATTTCGTCGACAAGCACAGCGCGGCGAACGGGGACGAGCTGGCCTACCGCTACATCGACTATTCACGCGAGCGCGACGGGGAGTATCACGAACTCACCTGGCGGCAGTTCGGCGTGCGATTGCGGGCGGTGGCCGCGCGGCTGCAACAGGTGACGCGGCCGCGTGACCGCGTGGCGATCCTGGCGCCCCAGGGGCTGGACTACGTGGTCGGCATGTTCGCCGCCGTGTACGCGGGCAATATCGCTGTGCCGCTGTTCGATCCGGACGAGCCGGGGCACACCGATCGCCTGCACGCGGTGCTCGGGGACTGCGAGCCGACGGCGATCCTCACGGCCAGTTCGGCGGCGGCCGGGGTGCGGGAATTCTTCCGCGCGCTGCCGCCCGCGCAGCGCCCCCGCATCATCGCCGTGGACGCGATCCCCGACAGTGTCGGCGCGAGCTGGTCCGAGCCCGAGATCAATATCGACAGCGTGGCCTATCTGCAGTACACCTCCGGGTCCACCCGGACCCCGGCCGGTGTCGAGATCACCCACCGCGCGGTCGGGACGAATCTGCTGCAGATGATCGACGCGCTGGGCATCGAGGAGGACACGCGCGGCGTCACGTGGCTGCCGCTGTTCCACGACATGGGTCTGCTGTGTGTGATCCTGCCCGCCATCGGCGGCAAGTTCATCACCATCATGTCGCCGAGCGCGTTCGTGCGTCGGCCCTACCGGTGGATCAAGGAATTGGCCGCGCACTCCGACGGCGCCGGAACCTATGCCGCCGCACCGAATTTCGCGTTCGAGCACGCCGCGGTGCGCGGGCGTCCGAAGGCCGGGGAAGACCTGGACCTGTCGAACGTGATCGGGTTGATCAACGGCAGCGAGCCGGTCTCGGTGTCGTCGATGCAGAAGTTCAACGACGCGTTCGCGCCCTACGGCCTGCCGAAGACGGCGATCAAACCCTGCTACGGGATGGCGGAGGCGACGCTGTTCGTCTCGGCGACCAAGCGGGACGACCAGGCGAAGGTGGTCTACGTCGACCGCGGCGAACTCAACGCGGGCCGCATGGTCGAGGTGGATCCGGACGCGGAAGACGCTGTGGCGCAAGTGTCCTGCGGCCACGTGGCCCGCTCGCAGTGGGCGGTCATCGTCGATCCGGAGACGGGGGCCGAGCGGCCCGACGGCGAGGTCGGCGAGATCTGGCTGCACGGTGAGAACATGGGCATCGGCTATTGGGGACGGCCGGAGGAGACCGCGGCCACCTTCGGCAACCGGCTCACCGACCGGCAGGCCCGTAGCCACGCGGAAGGCGCCGCGCCGGACGCGAAATGGATGCGCACCGGTGATTTCGGCGTCTATCACGACGACGAGCTGTACATCACCGGCCGGGTCAAGGACCTGGTGATCGTCGACGGCCGCAATCACTACCCGCAGGATCTGGAGCTGTCGGCGCAGGAGTCGTCGGGCGCGCTGCGGCCCGGGTTCGTGGCGGCATTCTCGGTGGGCGCCAACGAGGTACCCGGCTCGGCGCTCGAAGGGGCTTCGGGCACCGAACATTTGGTGATCGTCGCCGAAAGGGGCAGTGGGGCGGCCAAACTCGATCCCGAGCCGATCGCCGAGACGGTCCGCGGCGCCATCGCCAAACGGCACGGGGTGACCGTGCGGGACCTGCTGCTGGTGCCCGCGGGCTCGATTCCGCGCACCTCCAGCGGCAAGATCGCCCGCCGGGCCTGCAAGGCTGCCTACCTGACGGGGACGCTGCGCGGCGGTTACCGCCAGCAGGCGTTCCCGGACGCGAGCGACGACTGAGGGCCGTGCGGTAGCGTGCCCCCTCATGACCTCGGGGACTAGCCCATTCCTGGCCGCGCTGACCGATTTCGAACGCACGGTGCGGGCCGACGACGTCCGGGCGACCAGGGCCGCCCACGAGGCGCTGGCGCGGGCCCTGGACACCGTGACGCCGGAGGAGTTGGCGGTGGCCGGTCCGCGGCTGGCGGCCGTACTCGACGCCGTGCCGCTGGGCGGGCAGGCGAATATCGCGGTCCTGATCGGCGCGTGCGTGGACAACGGGGCCGACGCGACCGTCTGCGGCCCGCCGGTGCTCACCCATCTGATCGTGAACCTCGGCTACGCCAAGGGTTTCGCGCGGGCCTGGCTGGACCGGGTGGGCGGTGAACTGCCGGATCCCGACGGCGAGCTGCCGGAGGAACTGCTCGACATGGGCGCGGTGGAGGTCGTGCTGTCGTGGTGGACGCTCGACGGGTGGGTCCGGGCGGGCGTGGATTTCCTGCGGCGTCCGGAGATCCGGCGCGGACTCGACCGGGAAACCCTCGACCACCTCGGCACGCTGCACACCGATCTCGCCGAACTCACCGGCCGCCGGTACGACGAACTCGCCGCCGCGCTGGCCGGAACGGCGGACGCGGCCCCACCGGCGGCCGGCGACTAGCTCAGCCCTCGGGATAGAAGAGGAACAGCGTGCAGCCCTCGGTCGTCTGCGGCACGTGCGACGAACCGGCGGGGGCGTGGATGAACGACCCCGCCGGGTAGTCGCGGAATCCGTCGTTGAAAGTGCCCGCGACCACGTACACCTCCTCGGGGCCGGGCTGGTGCACGTCGATGCCCGACCAGGAGGCGCCCGGGTCCATCTGCAGTACGAACGCCTTCGCGCCGTTGCTCCCGGACCACAGCGGGTGCAGCCGAATGCCGGGGAACAGCTCGCGCGCGGGCGCGTTCGCGACGGAATTCCACTCGTAGCCAGGGTGTTCGGTAATAGCCATGTCAGCAGCAACCAGGTCGCTTGCTGGCTTTATTCCGACATAGTCGGGTCTGTCGTGACTGGCGGAGCGGTTCAGAGGCGCTCGATGACGGTGGCGTTGGCCAGCCCGCCGGCCTCGCACATGGTCATCAGGCCGTAGCGGCCGCCGGTGTGTTCGAGGTGGTTGACGAGGGTGGCGAGGATGCGGGTGCCCGACGCGCCCAGCGGATGACCCAGCGCGATGGCGCCGCCGCGCGGGTTCAGCCGGGCGGGGTCCGCGCCGAGTTCGTGCGCCCACAGCAGCGGCACCGGGGCGAACGCCTCGTTCACCTCGTAGGCGTCGATGTCGTCGATCGACACACCGCCGCGCGCCAGCACCTTTCGGGTCGCGGGGACGACGGCGGTGAGCATCAGCAGCGGATCGTCGCCGGTCACCGCGAAGGAGTGGAACCGCGCCCGCGGGCGCAGCCCGAGCCGGTTCGCCTTCTCCTCGCTCATGATCAGCGCCGCCGAGGCGCCGTCGGTCAGCGGCGACGAATTGCCCGGCGTGATGGACCATTCGATCTCCGGGAAGCGCGCCTGGTACTCGTCGTCGGCAAAGGCGGGCCGCAGCCCGGCCAGCTTCTCGACCGTGGTCGAGGGCCGGATGGTCTCGTCGGCGGTCAGCTCGCCGGCCGCGACGAGTTCGCTCGCGAAGCCGCCGGAGGCCGCGGTCTCGGCGGCCAGCCGGTGGGAGCGGGCGGCGAATTCGTCCAGCGTGGTCCGGTCCAGCTTCCAGCGCGCCGCGATCAGCTCCGCCGAAATGCCCTGTTGCACAAGACCGTATCGGTATCGGTGGGCGATCGGGCCGCGGTTGGCGTCGGCGCCCTGCGCGTTGGAGAACATCGGCACCCGGCTCATCGACTCCACGCCGCAGGCGATCGCGATGTCGTAGGCGCCGGCGATGACGCCCTGGGCGGCGAAATGCGCGGCCTGCTGGCTGGACCCGCACTGCCGGTCGACCGTGGTGGCCGGAACCGACTCCGGGAACCCGGCCGCCAGCACCGCGGTCCGGCCGATGTTGAACGCCTGTTCGCCACTCTGTGTGACGCAGCCGGTGACCACGTCGTCGACCAGCGCCGGATCCAGGTCGTTGCGCGACACCAGCTCACCCAGCACGCCGGCCAGCAGCGTCGCCGGGTGTACCTGCGACAAGCCGCCCCCGGCCTTGCCCTTGCCGGACGGGGTCCGGACCACGTCGACGATCACAGCCGAGGTCATAGCCACTCCGATCATTCGCGAGAGATATTCCATTAAGTTAACACGGATTCTCGTTGTGAAAACGCGTCGCGAGGGAGTGCCGCCGCGGCGCGGCAGGTGTCCGCCCGCTGTCCGCCCATCCGGTCACCGGTCGAAGGCAATCTGTGGCAGACTCGCCACGGTAGATGCGGCCGCTCGACGACCGTGTGTGGAAGGTGATGCGGGAGTTGAGGTTGCGATGGAGTTGAGCGCCATCGAGCAGCAGGTATCCGACGACAGACGGACCGCCGCCGCCGAGCGATCACCCGAGGCCGAGCTGCGTTTGGCCACCTCACTGTGCGAACTGGCACGGGCCTTCCTGGCCACCAAGGAGCAGGGCGCGGGCCGCGATCGCGCACCGGCCGCGCTGGAGCCGGCCCAGGAGGCCGTGCTGATCCGCTTGCGCTGGCTGGCCAACGGGCATGTGAGCGCGCAGTTCGCCGGGCAGGTGCAGGAGGCGCTGCGACTGTTCGAGCAGGCCGCGCGCACCATCGGGCACCGCGAGCTGGCCACCTCGACCATCCGCCAGGCCTGCGACGCCTACCACCACGTGGCCCAGCGCTATCCGATGGCGGCCGGAGTGTGCGCCGACGGATTGTCCAAGTGTGGCGTCTGGCTGTGCCGCTTGGATCCCGAGTCCGCCGTCGCCGCCAGCTCCGAGGCCGTGCGCATTCGCGCCGGACTCTTCGCCACCGAACCGGATTCCGCCGGTCGTTACCTGGCCAGCCTGAACATGTTGTTGCGCACCTTGATGATCGGCCGGCCGCGCAAGCAGGCGCTGGCGATGTATCGCGAGCGCTACTCCGCGTGGACCACCCAGGCGATGGCGACCCGCTTGCGGGAAATCCGCATCGAAGACGTGGATTTCACCAGCAAGACCCGGGCCGCGCTGGTCAAGCTGGAATGCCCGACGCTGGAACGGGCCGGTTATCTGACCCAGCAGCAGATCTTGTACCAGACCTCCGGAGATCTGACCACGATCGAGGAGATCAACTGGAAGCTCGGCCTGGTCGGTCTGAAACCGCTGGCGGCCGGCGCGCTGGCCGACCCGCCGTCGAAGCCGGTGGAGATCGGCAGTTCCTTCGGCGCGCTGAGCGTGCGCTGCGCCGCGCCCGACGCGCTGCTGCAGGTGCGCGCGGCGGTGGTCGCGGCCTACGAGGCCGACGGCGCCTTCCCGGCCGACAGCGCGGTGTTCCAGGGCGTGCACGAAACCCATTGGCACATCCCCGATCCCGAACTCAACCTGGCCGAGCGCCTCGGTGACGACGTGGTGCTCATCGAACGCTCCGGCGGCAGCTGGATCTCGGTGATGAGCCTGCACTGGGAACTCACGCCGGTCGGCAGACACCCGCTGGCGCAGCGGCTTTCGCAGCGCTGGCCCGTGATCGCGGTGAATACCACCGAGAACATGTCTTACGAGTTGTGCTGGTACGTAGACGGTGTCGCCACCCAGTACGCCGCGCTCGGCCGCCCCGCCGGGCAGCCGCCGACCGAAGAACCGCTCGCGCCATTGGATTTCGCGGCGCTCGCCGATTACGGCGCCGACTACGCCTCCGAGACCCAGGTCCGTTCGGCATTCGGCAACAGCCCGATGTTCGCCAAGCTGACCCACCTGCCGGTCAGTGGCATCCGGCAGGCCGGGCAGTCCCGCCCGCTGGCCGACTACGGCGACCAGGTCCTGTTCTTCCAGCAGGGCCGGGACTGATCACCCGGTCGCCGCGACTAACCTCGAAGCCATGCGGCTTCACGTGGGTTGTGCGCAGTGGACGCACTCGGCCTGGGCGGATCGGCAGCCGAATCCGCGGGAGCGGCTGCGGTCCTACGCGCAGTGGTGCAACGCCGTGGAGGGCAACACCACCTTCTACGCGACGCCCGCGCCGAACACGGTCCGATCGTGGGCGGCGCAGACCGACCCGGAGTTCCGTTTCGTTCCGAAGTTGCCGAAACCCGTTACCCACGAACGCCGAATGTCCGGCGCCGACGACCCGTTGCGCGAATTCCTCACGGCGATAGAGCCACTGGGGCCGCGCGTCCACGCGCTCTGGGTGCAGCTACCGGCCTCCTTCGGCCCCGGCGAACTCGGCCCTCTGGCCGGGCTGCTGCGCGAGCTGCCCGAGCGGTACCGCTACGCGGTCGAGGTGCGCCACCGCGCCTTCTTCGAAGAGGAGCGATCCGCGCGGCAACTCGAGCATGTGCTCGAACGCGCCGGGGCCGAATGGCTGCCCTTCGACACCACCACCTTGTTCGCCGCCCGGCCGACGAGTCCCGGTGAGCGCGAGGCGTGGTCGAAGAAACCCCGCCTGCCGCGCCGCACGCACGCCCTCACCGACCACCCGATCGTGCGCTACCACGGCCGTGACGACAGCGCCGCCACCATCGCGGGCTGGCGCCCCTGGCTGGAAATCGTCACCGGCTGGCTGCGGGAGGGCCGCTCTCCGACGGTCTTCGTCCACACCCCCGACAACGCCGAATTGATGATGCTGGCCCGTCGCTTCCACGCGGAGGTCCGGGAGCGCGTGCCGGATCTGGAACCGTTACCGGAGCCCGCGCCCACCGCGCCCATGACGCTGTTCTGACCGGTTCCGCGGTGCGGCGGTAACCGGGCAAACGGCTTGCGATGCCCGGTGCGGTGCTATGTATAGTTGGCGCGGGCAACTCGTTTTACGGGCTAAACACGTCTGCTGGTGTGGGAGAAGGGGTTCCCCCGCGGCCGTCGCCGAGTCACCGCGCGCGGTCCGTTACCGGCAGCGCCATATTTGCCGTGCTCCACCGGATCGACTGGCAGTAGCGAAAACTCATTCACGATCGGCCGAACCGAATCAGGGCTTGAACATGACCAATGCGGGCGCGTCGCTGTCGCACCGGCAGATTCTCACCATCATGTCCGGCTTGCTGCTGGGATTGTTCCTGGCGGCGCTGGATCAGAACATCGTGACGGTGGCGATCGTGCGGATCGCCAACAGCCTGCACGGTTTCGATCAGCAGGCGTGGGCGACGACGGCGTATCTGATCACGGCCACGATCAGCACCCCGCTGTACGGCAAGCTGGCCGACATCTACGGCCGGAAGCCGTTCTATCTGATCGCGATCGGCCTGTTCGTGATCGGCTCGGCGGCGTGCACCTTCGCCACGTCCATGTATCAGCTCGCCGGGTTCCGGGCGTTCCAGGGTCTCGGTGCGGGTGGCCTGATGTCGTTGGCGTTCACCATCATCGGCGATATCGTGCCGCCGCGTCAGCAGGTGCGCTATCAGGGCTATTTCATGATGGTGTTCGGTACCTCGACGGTGCTGGGTCCGGTGCTGGGCGGATTCTTCTCCGATTACGACCACCTGTGGGGTCTCGAGGGCTGGCGCTGGGTGTTCCTGGTGAATGTGCCGGTCGGGGTGCTCGCGCTGCTGGTGGTGGCGAAGGTGCTCAACGTGCCGCACGAGCGGCAGCGTCATCGTGTCGACTGGTTCGGCGCGGTCGCGCTGGCCATCTGTGTGGTGCCGCTGCTGCTCGTGGCCGAGCAGGGCCGTGCCTGGGGCTGGCAGTCGGATCGGGCGCTGCTGTGCTACGGGCTCGGCGCGGCGGGGCTGGTGCTGTTCCTGATCGTCGAGGCCCTGATGAAGGATGCCGCGCTGATCCCGTTGCGGCTGTTCCGGAGTTCGACGTTCTCGATCACGATTCTCGGCGGGTTCATCGTCGGCATCGCCATGTTCGGGGCGATCTCCATGGTGCCGCTGTATCTCCAGGTGGTGCGGGAGTATTCGCCGACCAGGTCGGGGTTGATGATGCTGCCGCTGGTGCTGGGCATCATGGTCGGCTCGTCGGTCGCCGGAGCGGTCACGAAGGCCACCGGCCGGTACAAGATCCTGCCCGTGCTGGGCACCTTCGTCATCGCCGTCGGCGCGGTGCTGTTCGCGCAGGTGAAATTCGACAGCCCGCTGTGGCAGCCGCTGGCCTACAGCGCGGTGATCGGCGTCGGGCTGGGCGGCTGTATGCAGACCCTGATCATCGCCGCGCAGGCCGCCGGTCCGAAGACCGACATGGGCGTATCCACGGCCGCGGCGACGTTCTTCCGGCAGATGGGCGGCACGCTCGGCGTCACGGTATTCCTGACCATCCTGTTCAACCTGCTGCCGCGGCGGATCATGGACGCCTTCGGCGGCCAGCTGCCGCCCGGCTTCGACACCGGCGCGCTCACCGAATTGCAAAGCAACACAGCGGGTATCGGCGCGTTGCCCGCGGAGGTGAAGGCGCCGATCCTCACCGGCTTCACCGATTCGCTCGCCGGGGTGTTCTATGTGGGCGCGGCGGTGTCGCTACTGGCCTGCGTGGTGCTGATGTTCATGAAAGAGATTCCGCTGCAGGATCCTTCGGAAACGGTCGTGGGTCCCGGCGTGCTCGCCGAAACCGATGGCGGCGCGGCGTTCTCGGCGTCCGGTACCGCGACGGCGGTGCTGCTGTCGGCCGAATACGGTGAGGGCGAAGGACATTCGCTCGACGGCCGGGTCCAGCGCGAGGACGGCCACTCGATCGCCGCGGCCGCGCTGACGCTGATCGACCAACGCGGGCACCAGGTTTCGCGCGCCACCGGCGGGCCGGACGGTGGCTACCGGATCGAGGCGCCGGGAGCGGGCGGATACGTGCTGATCGTGTCGGCCACCGGGTACCAGCCGGCCGCGGTCAACGTCACCGTGGGGGAGTGGCCGCAGGCGCTGGACATCACGTTGCTGGGCACCGGGGAGGTGTCCGGAGTGGTCCGCGCGACCGGTCGCGGCGAACCGCTGCCCGGGGTGACCGTCACGCTGACCGACGCGGGCGGCGAGGTCGTCGGGTCGGCCGTCACCGACGGCAACGGCCGGTACGTGTGCCGCGGCGTGGTTCCGGGCGCCTACACGCTGGTCGCTGTCACCGACCACAGGCGGCCCACCGCAACGACTTTGACCGTGCCCGACAGCGGGCTGCTGCGTCACGACGTCGAACTCGGATCGACCGGTGCGCTGGCCGGTCTGGCGTGGGCCGACGGGCACGCCGTGCCGGACGCGCAGGTCCTGGTGCTCGACGGCCGCGGCAATCCGGTGGCCTCGGCGCGCACCGACACCGACGGCCAGTACGTGGTGACCGATCTGCCGCAGGGCGAGTACACGGTGGTGGCCCGTGGCTACCCACCCGCGACCAGTCGCGTGGTGGTCGACGGTGGCGAACTCACCCACGATGTGCGACTGAGCTACGAGGAACCGGCCGACCTGCCCTGACCGGGAGTCAGGCGGCCTCGAAGGCGGCGGCCACCACCGGACGGACCTGATCCATTGTGGCCGCACCGGTTTCGCGGGCGACGGAGGTCATGTCGACCTCCGGCAGGCCACAGGCGACGGCCCAGTGCCAGGGCGCCAGATCGCCGTCCACGTTCAGCGCGAAGCCGTGACTGGTGACGCCGCGGCTCTGCCGCATGCCGATGGAGACGATCTTCCGGCCCGTCGCGACCGTCCAGACGCCGGTGAGCAGTTCGGCTCCAGGCGGGGTGTCGCGGCGCTCGGCGGCGACGCCCAAGGCGCCCAGCGCGTCCACGAGCCGGTGCTCGACCTCACGGATGTAGTCGACCACGCCCTCGTCGGTCCGCAGCCGGACGATCAGGTAGCCGACCAACTGCCCGGGGCCGTGGTAGGTGAGCTGACCGCCGCGGTTGGTCTCGACCACCGGAATATGGCGCGCCGGATCGGGCAGATGCTCCACCGGAGTGCGCCGGCCGATGGTGTAGACCTGCGGATGGCTGAGCAGCCACAGCGTGTCCGGCCGCTCGTCGCGCTGCCGCTCCTCCACCATCCCGGCCATGCGTTCCATCGCCTTGTCGTAATCGACGAGCTCATCCCGAATCAACGTCAACGCCCTGGACTTCACATTGTGACAATACCGACGCTCAGGCTGCGAGTTGCAGGGCCAGGGCGGCCGCGGCGGGCACCATGTACAGGACGGGGAATGGGGTGGTTTTGTACGAGCGGGCGCGCAGGGTGGTGATGACCGCGCCGATGAAGTAGAGGATGAGGGCGACCGCGGCGGCGATGCCGACGGCCGGGACGAACAGGCCCACGATCAGGCCCAGCGCGCCGGCGCCCTTGGCCACGCCGAGCCAGTTCCACCACGACCGCGGCACGCCGTACTCGATCAGCGGATCGACGACGAACTGCTTCCGAGTGAGCAGCGAGAACGACGAGAAGCCGATCCACAGGGCGGCCAGGACAGCGACGATGTAGTAGGCGATGGTCATCGAATTGCCTTCTTTCTCACACGGATTCGTTCACCGGCGGGCCGGTTCGACTGGATGACGACGCGGCGGCGGCGAGTGTGACATCGCCTTGTCGGTGCCGCGGAGTACGGTCGCGAATGCCGGGAATCACTCAACGTGGAACGGAGATTCGACGATGACGAGTGCGGACGTGCTGGCCGACGCCTACGAGCGAATCCGCGAGGTGGTGCACGAAGCGGCCGACGGCTTGGACGAGCGGGCCCTGACCTACCGGGTCGACCCCGCGGCGAACACCATCGCCTGGCTGATCTGGCACCTGACCCGGGTCCAGGACGACCATGTCGCCGACGCCGCGGAGATCGAGCAGGTATGGACCGCGCAGGGCTGGTACGACCGGTTCGCGCTGCCGATCGGCAAGGGCGCCACCGGCTACGGCGACAGCCCCGCCGACGTGGCCCGCGTGCGGGCCCCGGCCGACCTGCTGACCGGTTACTACGATGCCGTCCACGAGCAGACGCTGCGATACGTCCGCGGCCTCACCGACGCGGATCTGGCCCGCGTGGTCGACCCGAACTGGGATCCGCCGGTGACTCTCGGCGTGCGGCTGGTGAGCGTGGTCTCCGACGATCTACAGCACGCGGGTCAGGCGGCGTTCCTGCGGGGCGTCATCGGGCGGACGAGGTAGCCGTGGTCAGGCTGGGCTCCGTCGACGAGTCGTCGTCGGGCGCCCGGCGGCGGCGGTTGTAGACGACGCTGGTGACGAACGCCGCCGCGATGATCGTGACGCCGACCATGCCGGTGACCACCTCGTTGAGGTGATGCCCGGTGGAGTACAGCAGCACGACGGCGAGGGCGCCGATGGCCCAGTGCGCGCCGTGCTCCAGGTGCACGTACTCCGCCAGGGTGCCTTGCCGCACCAGGTACACGGTGATCGAGCGCACGAACATCGAGCCGATCAACCCCAGCCCCAGGGCGATGATGATCGGGTCGGCGGTGATGGCGAACGCGCCGATGACGCCGTCGAAGGAGAACGACGCGTCCAGCACCTCCAGGTAGAGGAAGACGAAGAAGGCCGCCTTGCCGGTGGCGACGACGATCGGCCCCGGGCCGGTGCGTTCCAGCTCCTCCTCGTGCTCGTTGTCCAGCGCCTCGCTCAGGCCGTTGACGAGGATGTAGGTCACCATGCCGAGCGCGCCCGCGACCATCACGACGTCGGCCCGGTCGTCGGGTGCGGTGAAGCCCGCGATGGCGACGAGCACCAGCAGCGACACGACGGTCGAGAACATCGGGAACCGGCCCAGGCGCGCCAGCGGCCGTTCGATCCAGGTGAGCCAGGTGATCTCGCGAGCGCTGGTGACGAAGTCCAGGAACAGCATCAGCAGGAACATCCCGCCGAACGCGGCGATCTTCGGATTGGCCTCGTTGAGCAGCGTCTCGTAGCTCGGCCGGCCGTCGGAGAAGTAGGCCGCGCCGTCCGGCGGCGGGTTCAGGGCCAGCTCGAATGCCTTCACCGGATCCAGGTGGGCGGTGATGGCGACGATGACCAGCGGGAACAGCAATCGCATGCCGAACACCGCGATCACCACGCCCACGGTCAGGAACATCCGTTGCCAGAACGCGCTGAGGCGTTGCAGGACACTGGCGTTGACCACGGCGTTGTCGAAGGAGAGCGACACCTCGAGGACACCGAGGATCGCCGCCAGGAGCAACGCTTCCGGCCCGCCGTAGATCAGCGCGGCCACCAGCGATACCACTGTGACGATGAATGACAGGGCGAACACACGCACGAACATGCCGATGCCTTTCGCTGTAGCCCGACACCCGCGGGGGTCTTGTGGATCTCCACGAGTAGCGGAAGCCAGAGTGCCCGCAACCCTCACTCGATTGTTGCAGCCGAATGGAAGAAACGACAATCGGTACAGTTTGCGCGCCCGGGTCAGCCTACCTGGAACCTGTAGCAGTGCTCAGTACCAGCCGTGGGACTGCCAGAACGCCCACGCGCCGTCCGGTCCGCCGTAGCGCTGGTTCATGTAGTCGTAGGTCCAGCGGATCTGGGTGACCGGATTGCAGCACCAGTCCGGGCCGTGGGTGCTCATCTTGTGTCCCGGCAGGGCCTGGCCCAGGCCGTACGCGCCCGACTCCGGGTTGATCGCGAAGGTGTTCCAGCCGCTTTCCCTCGTGATGATGTTGTCGAACGCCGGGAACTGGTGGGGCGGGACGATGAAGCGGGCCATGGTCTTCGGGGCGAGGCGGAAGGCCGGCAGCACCACGCCCAGGCCCATGCCGATCAGGTCGGTGACCGACGACCCCGCCGGGGTACGTCCGGCGCAGATGTCCGGACCGGGTGCACCGGCCGCCGTGTCGGCGGGTCGTGCGGCGGCGGCCGCGAGGCTTTCCGCCACTTCGGCCGCCGGCACGGGGGCGTGCGGGTCGCCGACGGCCGCGCAGGCGGGTGCGCGGGGCGAGAGGAAGACTCCATCATCGGCTGCGGCAACGGCGGCGCACACCGTCAGCGCACCGGTCAGCAGCGCGGCAACGGCGATCCGTCCGACCCAGCGCATGGTGCGTGATCTCGGCTTCGGCATCGCGAACACGCTCCTTTCGCGTCAACCTGCGACTCGGCGAAAAGCCGGTTATGCGAAATGAGCAAACCACTAGTTAGCGATCCGGACGGCCAAGACGCCCGGCGTGTCCATGGTTGCGATCAGGACTCGGTCATGCCGAGCAGCGTCCGCAGATGGCGGGGCGCCGGCGAGCCGTGCGCCAGCATGGCGTCGTGCCAGCCGCGCACCGAGACGGCGGCGGGCCGGGCGGCGGCGATGGCGGACATCTCGGTGTAGCCGACGAAGTAGGTCGACAGTTGCGTGGAACTCAGCCGGGCGCGCCGCCACTTGCCCGCCGCCTCGCCCTCCTCCTGGAAGCCGCGGCGCACCATCAAGTCCATCGCCTCGGCCTCGTCCAGGCCGTCGCAGTGCGCGCCCTGATCCAGGATGGCGTTGATGGTCGTGCGCAGCAGCGACTTCAACCGCTGCAGCCGCACCGGCACACCACCGAACCCGCGTTCGGACATCAGCCGCTCGGCGTATACGGCCCAACCCTCGACGAAGGTGCCGCTGGCGCACATCGCCCGCACCGCGGTGGCGCTACGGAAGCGGCGGGCGTGCGCCAGTTGCAGGAAGTGTCCCGGCACGGCCTCGTGCACGGTGAGGTTGCGCAGCATGTGATTGTTGTATTCGCGGTAGAACGACGTCACGCGCTCCGCCGGCCAGTGGGGCGGTGCCGGAGCGATCGCGAAAAAGGTTGGCAGATCGCCCGTTTCGAGCGGGCCGACGGGATCGCAGTAGGCGACGGCCACACCCCGGGCGAATTCCGGCATCTCCTGCACGACCAGGCTGTCGTCGACCGTCGTCGCCAGATCGTGTGCGGCGACGAAGGATTCGGCCTCGGCCAGCGCGGCCTTCGCGACGTCGACGACGGTGCCGTTGTCCGGGCGCTCGGCCGCCAACCGGGCCAGTGCGGTGCGGACGGTGTCGTCGTCCGGGGCGGCGACGCCGAGCAATTCGCCTGCGGCATCGCGGATTTCGTCGGAGACCAGGTCCAGGTGGCGGCGGGCGCGGTCGAGCAGTTCGGCCGCGGTCAGTTCGGTGTCGAGGGTGTGCCACAGTTTTCCCTCCCACAGCCGCCTGCCCAGGCGGGGGTCGCGGGTGGATCGATCGAGCTGTTCGGCCAGCCAGGCGGTGAATTCCCGCAGTGCCGCGATCGCCGCCGCGGTCTCCGCACCGAGGTCCGCGCCGGGCACCTGCGCGACCAGCTCCGGCACCTGGTCGCGGATCAGGGTGGCGACCCCGCCGAACTGCCCGATCGCGGTCTCGACGTGGACGCGCGGGCATTCCCGCAGCATGCCGCGTGCGGTCGCGAGCGCGTCGGGGAGCGCCGCCAGGCGGGCGGCGAGCAGTTCCAGGCGCTCCGGCGCCGGGGCGAACGGCCGCGCCAGCAATCCGTGCAGCAGCGGTCCCGGGTTGTGCGACAACGGATTCCATTCGTGTTCGCGCAATTCGGTGAGCGCGAACAGGCGGCTGTCGACGCCCTGGTGCAGCAGCGCGTGATCGACGCGGTCCTCGGGCGGCAATTCCAGCTCGTCCACCTCGGCCAGCGCGTGCGACGCGTCCCGCAGCATCGCCGTCTGCGCGCGCACCGCGCCCGGTGACCAGTCCGGCAGCAGGTCGTCGACCCGGTGGTCACCTGCGAACGCGGCCGTCGCCGGATCGGCCCGCAGCACCGCGTCCACGATGCGTTCCGCCCGCTGCACGAAGGTCTCCGACATGCGGGCCACGGTACCTGCCGTAGCATGTAACTCGCCCGCTCCGGCTCGTGTATCCGCGAGTGGTCATCACCCGAAAAGTGCGGTACCGATCCGAAATACGCGCAAATGCGAGAAACTCGGTGTCGGTGACCGGACCGACCACGTCAGGGGAGTTTGCGATGTCCCAGTCTTCCGCCTACCCCAGTGTCGTGCCGGTCGGTGTCGATACCAGCAGAGCCAGTGCCGCCCGCGTCTACGACGCGGCGCTCAACGGCAAGGACAATTTCGAGGTGGACCGCGAGGTGCTCGCGCAGGTCCGCACGGTGGCCCCGCAGGTCAACGACTTGGCTTGGGCCAACCGGGATTTCCTCATCCGGGTCTGCCGCTTCCTGTCCGGTCACGCGGGCATCGATCAGTACCTGGATCTGGGTTCGGGCCTGCCCACGGCGGAGAACACGCATCAGGCCGTGCAGCGGGTCCTGCCCACGGCGCGCGTGGTCTACGTGGACAACGATCCGATGGTGCTGACGCACGCGCGGGCGCTGCTGGACGGCAACCCGGACACCAGCATCGTGGGCGCCGACATCTTCCGCCCGCTCGAGGTGCTCGGGAATCGAGTGGTCCGCAGCGAGCTGGATTTCGACCGCCCCGTGGCCCTGTTCCAGATCGGCACGCTGCACCACTATCTGGCGGACGACGGCGCCGCGCTGATGCAGACCTACATCGACGCGCTGCCGTCGGGTTCCTTTGTCGCCATTGCCCATTTCTGCAACCCGGAGACGCCCGAACACGGCGAACTGGCCAAGCAGATGGAAGACAAATTCGTGCACAGCCCGCTGGGCAGCGGACGTTTCCGCACGCCGCGGGAGATCCGCGCCTTCTTCGGTGACCTCGAGATGATCGAGCCGGGTCTGGTGCTCTGCGACGAGTGGTGGCCGGACGGACCCCGCCTGGAGCCGCTGTCGCCGCCGCGCCACTGCATCATGGGCGGCGTCGGACGCAAGCGGTAGGCCCGCCCGGCCCCGCCTAGGCGGGTTTCGCGGTCTCCGGCGGATCCTCGTCCGTCACCGGCGTCACCACCACCGGCTCGGTGACCAGGCCGAACTCGGCATCGTGCTGTTCGGTGCCGCTGAGCACGGCGTTCTCGATCAGCAGGGCGCCGTGCTGTTCGCGCAGGATGATGGGGTCCGAGCGCACGTCCTTGTACAGCGCCACACACATCAGGCCCATCACGACGGCGAACGGCAAGGAGACCACCGTCGTCAAGGCCTGGAGCCCGTTCAGCGCGCCGTCCAATTTCTCGGCGTCCGCGATGACCAGCATGATCGCGGCGACCGCGCCGGTGGCGGCGCCCCAGAACGTCACCGTCACCTTGGACGGTTCCAGGCTGCCGCGTTCCGACAGCGTGCCCATCACGATGGAGGCGGCGTCGGCGCCGGACACGAAGAAGATCGCGACCAGCACCATCACCAGGGCCGCGGTCGCCGAGGCGATCGGATAGTGGTCGAGCAGGTGGAACAGCGCGAAGTTCGAGTCCACCGAGCCGTTCGGCTCGGTCAGGTCGTGGGTCTCGCGCTGCTGGAAGATGGCCGCGCCGCCGAAGATGACGAACCACACCAGGCTCACCAGGCTGGGCACCAGCAGCACGCCGGTCACGAACTGCCGGATGGTGCGTCCGCGGCTGATGCGGGCGATGAACATGCCGACGAACGGCGTCCAGGAGATCCACCACGCCCAGTAGAAGATCGTCCAGGTCGACAGCCACGCCTTCTCGGGGTCGCCGCCGCTGGCCGCGGTGCGCGAGGCCATCTCCGGCAGCCGGGCGATGTAGTCGCCGAACGTGGTCGGCAGCAGATTGAGCATGAACAGCGTCGGGCCGAGCACGAACACGAACAGCGCGATGATCAGCGCCAGCACCATGTTGATGTTCGACAGCCACTGGATGCCGCGGTCGATGCCCGACACCGCCGACGCGATGAACGCGATGGTCAGGACGGTGATGATGAGGACGAGCCCGACCTTGCCGATGGAATCGACCCAGCCGTTGAACTCCATGCCGGCGCCGATCTGCAAGGCGCCCAGACCGAGTGAGGCGGCCGACCCGAACAGCGTCGCGAAGATCGCCATCATGTCGATGATGCGGCCGGCCGGGCCCTTGGCATGCCGGCCGAGAATCGGGCGGAACACCGAGGAGATCAGCTGCGACCGGCCCTTGCGGAAGGTGCCGTACGCGATGGCCAGGCCCGCGACGGCGTAGATGGCCCACGGGTGCAGCGTCCAGTGGAACAGCGTCTGCGCCATCGCCACCTCGGCCGCGGCGTCGGATTCGGCCTGGGCCGTCCCCGGTGGCGGTTTCACGAAGTGGGTCAGAGGTTCGGCGACACCCCAGAACATCAGGCCGATGCCCATGCCCGCGCTGAACATCATCGCGATCCAGGACACGGTCTTGAACTCCGGCTGCTCGTCGTCGTCGCCGAGCGGGATCTTCCCGTACCGACTGGCCGCGAGCCAGATGACGTATACAACGAAGGCCGACGCGATCAGGACGAACAGCCAACCGGTATTGGTGATGACCCACGACTGCGCATCCGACGCGGCGGACCCGAGGCTCGCCTGATCGAGGATGCCCCAGGCGACGAAGGCCAACGAGCCGAGTGCGGTGATGCCGAAAACCACCCGATCCAAGCCGCGTTCGGGACGTCGCTCGCGAATCGGTTTCCCGGCACTGTCATCTGATCCGTCGGATATGCGGTCGGTGTCTATCGACATCAGATCCGAGTCCTTTCACAGAGTATGGGCGCAGGCTTGCTATAGCCCCCATTACTGGCTCGAGCAACCGTACAGCGTTCGAGTTGGCGGCGCAGCGGGTACCGCCTCCGAATCGCGAGCGGGAATATTCGGCGGAAAAATTTGGCGCTCGGGGGTTTCGTGGATGCGTGAATTGGGTAATGGCGAATTCATCACCGCGAATGTTGTTGATTGTGGCGCATTCTCGCGGCCGTTTGCCCGTCCGTGATCGCATCGTGCGAGACGGTATGCCGGTCGGTGTCTCGTCTTCTTGTTGGCACTGTGCCATCATGATCGTGAATGGGTCAGATCGGCGTAGTCGGCTACCCGGAGTCGAAAGGCGGGTCAATGGTGACCGCACATGCCGTGACGGGACCGATCGCGACGGTCGGCGAGGGCCGACCCGGCCTGCTGTTGGAGGCCCGGCCGATCCGCGCGTATCTTGTTCCGGGACTTCGCCTTCCGGCCCGAGCCTGGTGGATCCGCTATCTCACCACCACCGCGCAGGGCGAACCTGCCGAGGTCACCGGCACCGTGCTGGTGCCGTCGACGCCCTACCCCGACGGTCCGCGCCCGCTGATCGGATACGCCGTCGGCACTCAGGGTCTCGCCGATGTCTCCGCGGCGTCGTGGCAGCTGCGGTGCGGGCTGGAGTACGAGTCGCTGTTCCTGGCTCAGGCGTTGCGGCGAGGCTGGGCGGTCGCGATCTCCGACTATCCGGGGCTGGGTAATCCGGGCTCGCATCCCTACGTAATGGGACGCGCGCTGGGGCCGGCAGTGCTCGACAGCATCCGCGCCGCACGGCAAGTGGACGAGGCGGGCCTGGAATCCGATGGGCCGCTGGGGATCTTCGGTTACTCCGAGGGCGGCTGCGCCGCGGGCTGGGCGCTGCAACTCCAGCCCGGCTACGCACCGGAACTGACGCTGGACGGCGGCGCGGTCGGCTCCGCGCCGGCCGATCTGGAGGGGATGTTCGAGCATCATGACGGCGGCCGCTACGCGTTCCTGCTGTTCTACGCTCTGCTCGGCATCGACGCCGCCTATCCGGAACTGGACGTGCTGGACCTGCTGAACCCGGCCGGGCGGGCGCTGGCCGCGGTGCTGCGCCGCACCCATGTGCTGCCGGGCGCGGCGCTGGGTATCGCGGGCAGCCTGGTGCTGCCGACGCGCTCGGCCCGGTACGTGCGCCGTCACCCGCTGGAGGTGCCCGAGGTGCTGGCGCGGCTGCGGGAGAATCGGCTGGGCGCGATCCCGCCCGCGGCCCCGGTGCTGATCGCCGGTGGCACCAAGGAACAGGTCATCCCGTTCGAGCAGATGACCGCGCTGTACCGGGACTGGCGCGGTCTCGGCGTCGATGTCACCTTCGTGACCATGGCGCGGGAGCATATCGGCGGCGCGTTCTCCTTCGCCCCCAAGGCTTTTCAGTTCCTCGCCGAGCGTTTCGCCGAGCGGGCACCGGTCCGGCAGCGCACCGCCTGACCGCTGATCAGCCTGTGCCGGGCGTCTTTTCGAAGAACGCGGCGACCATGGCCTGCCCTGCCCGCCGTTGTCTCGGCTCCGCCTGCGCGCCGAACAACCGCTCGTCCACCTCCGTGACGACCCGCTCGGCCGACCGCAGCAGCCGGGCGCCCGCGGCGGTGAGTTCGATCGTCGACGCCGATCCGGCGCGCGCCGTGCGATCACGCACCAGGCCCGCGCTCACCAGGCCTTTCACCGCGGTGTGCACGCTCTGCACGCTGATGCCCGACATGCGCGCGAGATCGCTGAACGAGGCCCCGGGGACCCCGGCGATGTGGCCGAGCAGCCCGAGCCGGGCGATGGTGAGGTCCAGCGGCGCGAGCGCGGCGCCGAGTTCGCTCTCGACCCGCTTGGCCAGCGTGAGCACGAGAATGGAGGCGCTGGTCGCGGGTGGCCCGGGGCGGCCGTCGTCGGTCGGCATCCCTTCAGTTTCGCGCATCGCCCGCGGACGTCCCTAGGCCACCGACACCGGTTCGCGGTCGTGGCGGCGGGTGCGACGCCAGGCGTAGGCCAGGAAGAACACCAGCCCGAGCAGGGGGAGGGTGCTCAGCGCCCAGCTCAGACCGAGGGGCGGGCCCGGCTGGCGGAGGACGGTCAGGTCGCGCAGTTCCCCGACGCCGTGCCCCTGCGGGCCGTCGATCTCGAAGCGGAAGGTCCAGTTGCCCTCCTGCTCCAGGGATTGCACGTCCAGACCCCAGACATCGCGCTTGCGGGGATGCCGCGACAGCGGGTTGGGCCGAAAGGCGTGGCCGTCGGGCCTGATTCCGGTGAGCGTGCCGGTCTTGTCCTCGATGCCGCCGTCGGGGATGAAGGTGAAGTCCAGCGATTGCAGCGCGCGCAGCGGCCAGGTGCTGAACCCGACGGTGATCGCGTACGGCCCGGCCTGGACGTGCTCGGTGTGCACGATGTCGACCGGTTCGTACGCGCCCGCGCTTCCGGCGGGAATGGTGGCCAGGCCCACGGCGAGCAGCAGGGTGGCCGCGGCCGACAGCAGTCTGGTGATCACGCGCGGTCTCCTTCCGCGGCGGCGAGCCGAAGCATGACGCCGAACCGTCGGCCGAGGAAGCCGCCGAGGGCGCCGAGCGCGCCACCGGCGATCGCGGTGGCGACGATGACCGCTACGGCGGGCAGCCGGGCGTCGCGGATGAGGACGGTCTGCCAGGGCGCGCAGATCGCGATGACCAGCCCGCCCAGCCCACCGGCCAGGCTGGGAAGCCACCCGGCCCGTCCGTTGCGCAGCAGCAGGTCGATGCCGACGCCCACGGGCAGCAGGCACAGCGGCACCAGTGACGGTGTAGAGGGGATGATCCGAATGTTCTCGCGCAGCGGCAGATCCACGAAATCGGCGTAGGCCTGGGCCGCCCACGGCGCGAACCACCAGAACACGCCCTGCACCAGCGCCGCGGTGGCGGCCACCCCGGTCGCCCCCCAGCGGCCGAAGCCCGCGCCGGTCGTCAGCAGCAGCACGACGATGAAGGCGGTGACCGCCGTGGTCCACCGCACCGTGCCGGTGGACAGCTGCTGCACGGCCAGCGCGGTGATCACGCTGGACACCACCAGATGCCCGAGGCTCGCGAGCGTGCCGAGCCGTCCCCACCGGTGCTCGCGGGCGGCGGCGAACACGATCACCGTGCCCACCGAGGTGACCGTGCTGGACAGGAACAGTCCGATGTGCGGCGGCGAGTCGATCACCGCGTCGAAGCCGTAGAGCGAATGCCACCACAGATCCCACAGCCCGTACAGCAGGAACGACGCCGCGCCGAGACAGGTCACGAGGTAGCCGAGCGGTGCGGTGAAGGTGCGGCCGAAGACCCCGATGCCCGGCCCGCCGAGCGCCGAATCCACCGGGCGCCCACCGCGTCCGGCCGCGGTGGTGGCGAGAATGACCGCGAGACCGGTGAATCCGGCGATCGCGGCGCTGGCGTAGATGAACAGGTGCGGCAGGGTGAAGAAGGTGTCCGGGCCCACGTCGGCGTGCCACTGGATGTCCCAGGTGGCGCCGACCGCCCAGGTCATGGTGGCGAAAAATAGCACGGACGCGGGCAGCCAGGGCCGGATGCCGGTGCCGCGGGCGGCGACCGGCGCGCTCACCCCCGCTGCGGAGACGGTCAGATCCATTGGGCTGCTCCCGTTTTCTCTCGTGACGACTCGGATGACTTCAGGTGGCGCTGACGGAGAAGGTGGCCGTGCCGGAACCGTCCGGGCCGGCCAGGTCGACGGTGATCTCCCACTGTCCGGACATCGGCAGGTCCAGGTCGGCGCGATAGCGTCCCGGTCCGGTCGCCGTGGCCGCGACGGGCGGCACGGCGTGGCCCATCTGCGGCATGGCGGGGGCCACGGTCACCCGGGTCGGTTGCGCGGGAGTGGATTGCCGGTCGGTGATGTCGAATTCGACCGCGTTGGCCCCCGGATGCAGCGTGCTCGCCAGCCGTATCGAGTAGGGCCCCGCCGGGATACGCTGCGTCACGTCCTCGCCGCCGGGCCACAGTAGCCAGGTGGCGACGCCCGCGATCACGGCGAATACGGCCGTGGCGAGGAGGATGTCTCGTCTCTTCCGGCGGGGATGGTCGATTGTCATTGCGGCGCACCGGCTTTCACGTCGACCACGGCCGGGGCGGTCAGTACGGAGTAGCCGCGTTCGGCCTGGGCCCAGACCAGGTATCGGCCGGGCAGGGGGAAGGTGTAGGTGAAGGAGATATCGGGGCCGTAGGCGGCGACGGTCTCGTCCGGCGGCTGGGCGCCCGGGCCGAGCATCGGCGCCATGGCGTGCGCGTGTGCCCAGATCGGTGCGGTGGCGGCGGCCGCGCCCGCGGGGACGTCCGCGGGCAGCGGTCCCACGGCGATGAGGTGGCCGAGCATGCCCAGCCAGAGCTGGAGATCCGCGGGTCCGCCGAATCGGGCGGTGAGGGTGCCGGGGACGCCTGCGCTGAGATCGGTTGCGGTCAAGGTGTTTCGTGCCTCGGACGGTGCGGGCGCCGGGTTTCGCGATGGCGATGCGGCCGAGCCCGAGACGCGAATCGCGGACCGCAGCAATTGGACTCCGCCGCCGCGGCGCGAGAGTTCGGCGGCGACGGCGTAGTCGCCGGATTCCGGTAGCACGATGCGGACCTCGAAAACACCGGGCGCCGTGCGGATCGGATGCCGGTGCCAGAGCCGCTCGGCCGGGCCGACGATCATGAGATGCACCAGGGCGTCGTCGGCGACCAGCAGATCGTCGACCGGACGGCCGGTGGCGCTGTCGGTCAGCGACAAGACGAGATCGAGGGGCCGCCCCGCGACCGCTTCGCCCCGGACGCTCGAGGTCAGATTGACCGGCGGCCGTGAGTAATTCGTCGTCATCGGCAGATCGCGTTCGGGATAGGGATCGCCGACGGTGGCCGAGGTCGGATCCAGCAGGCTGCCCGTGGGCCGTGGCGGCGGGGCGCTCGCGGAGAGGACGGCGCCGGTGATGCCCACCGTCAGCGCCGCCACCGTCGCACCGGCCGGCAGCAGGGTGATCCATCCCCGCTTGGACACCAGTGCGGTGCCGACGGAGACCAGCAGCAGCGCGCCCGCCGTGAAGAAGCCGCCGTACGCCGCGCGTTCCCACGGTGTCACGACCTGCGCCGCCACCACGAACGGAATCCGGGCGGTGCGCACGCCGTCGCCGACGCTCAGCTCCCACGGTCCCGCATGGTCCACGCGCAGCGTCGCCGGATAGGGACCGGCGCGCTCGCCCAGTTCGACGGTGGTGGACGAGCCGGGCCCCGCGCGGTCGACGGGAACGACACCGAGCGCGAGAGTGCCTGGGGCAGTACCGGTGTGGGTCAGGACGTCGACGCGCAAGGGCCCGGGAACCGGCTGCGCCCGCCGCACGATCACCGTCAATTCCCGGTCGCCCAGCGATTGCGCGACGGCGAGATCGGCTCCGGCGGCAGCGCCATCGGCGTGGGCCACCGGTCCGCCGAGCAGCGCCGTCAGCAGGCAGACACCGATCACCGCCACCGCGGCGCGCACGCACCGCATGTCAGCGAGATCTGCGAACTGCCGCGGGCATCGCACGCCTCGTCCCCGACCACCGCACGGCTGTCGACCAGCGGATACGAGTGACGCGAGATGTCGACAGCGGCTGCACCAAACCGATTATGCCGTGCCCGGCAAGCGGTTTCACCGGCCGATTCCCGCCAGGAGCCGGCGGTTCAGGATTCGGGGCGCAGCAGCAGGCCGACGATGGACCGGACGAAGTCCTCCAGCCGCTGCCTGGGGTATTCGTCGGGGTCGGAGACCGCGAGGCGGCCGAGCATCTCGGCCACGGTGAGCAGCGCGTTGACCAGCAGCGCGGAATCCACGTCCGCCCAGCGCGAGTCGAGGGCCGCGCCCATCCGCACCAGCGCCTCGGCTTGGTCGAAGATGCCGGTCCGGGAACTGCGCAGGGCCGCTCGGTATTCGTCGGGCGCGCTACCCGGACTGGTCAGGATCAGGCGCCAGCGCGTCGGATTCGCCAGTACCACACCGACGAACGTCTCCACCGCCGCCGAGGCGGCGACCACCGGGTCCGCGCCGACGAGGTCCGCCGGTAGCGTGTCGGCCACTTGTTCCAGACCGCGTTCGCGTTCGCGTTCCAGCAGCGCCGTGACCAATTCGGCGCGGGTCTTGAACACCGTGTACAGCACGGGTTTTCCCACGCCCGCCGCCTGGGCGACGGCCTCCATGCTCAGCTCGTGCAACTCGACCCGGCCGAGCACCGCCAACGCGGCGTCCAGCACCTGTTCGCGGCGTTGCTCCGGAGGCAGGCGCGGCGCGTAGCGGCGGCGCGGTCGATCGGTCGCCGGGCGCGGTTTCGTCACTGCCGTCTCACCTCCACGCGGTCCATAGTGTCAGCTCGGCCGCCGGTGAGGGTAACCGTCGCGAAATCGAATATTACGATGCCGTTGTATTCCATCGCCGCGATTGCTACGGTGGCGTTGTATTCGCCGTCGGGGCGGGTCAGCGCACGAAGGAGGAGCCATGGGCTTCGATCCGACCACCCTTCGCCGGGACGACTACGGGTTCTTCGGGCCCGGCTCGCCGAGTTGGAAGGTCTGGACCGCACCGACCGCGGTGATCGGTTTCCAGCGCGCGGTGGTGCTCGAGCACTTCGACCCGTTCCTCACCGCGGCGGTCGCCGACTCGCGCGGCATCTACACCGATCCGCGCAGCCGGCTCGACAACACCTTCGCCTACTTCCTGATCGTGGCGGTCGGCGACGGCCGGACCGCGATCCAGGCGTCGGAGCATCTGCGGCAGGTGCACGCGAAGATGACCGGCGCCGAGCCGATCAGCGGGCAGCGCTACAGCGCGAACAGCCCCGAGACCCAGCTGTGGATCCATCTCACCGGCTGGCATTCGGTGTTGAAGGCCTACGAGGAGTTCGGGCCCGGACTGAGTCCGGAGGAAGAGGCGCGCTACTGGGCGGAATGCGCGATCGCGGCCGAGCTACAGACCTGCCGGGCGGAGGACGTGCCCCGTTCCCGCGCCGAGCTCCGGGAGTACTTCGAGCGGGTGCGACCGCGGCTGTGCACCTCCGAGCGAGCGGAGGAGGGCATGCATCATCTGCTGTGGACCTCGCGGGCCAACGGCTCGGGCTGGACCTACTACTTCGGCAGCCGTCTGCTGTCGCTGGCCTCGGTCGCGATCACGCCGCGCTGGATGCGCCGATTGGGCCGCTACGACCGGCCGGGCATCGTGGACCTCGCGGTGAAGCTGCCCGCCCGCGTAATCGTCTGGTCGGCAACCCTTTTCAAGTCCTACGGCTTGATCAAGAGCGCCCCGCTGATCGCACCCATGGCCGGTGCGATCCTCGAACAGCACCTGAAAATGGAGCATCCGGCCGAGCCGGAGACCATCACGCCGGCCGAGGCGCGCGCCCGCTACGGCCGCCGCGCCGTCGCCCGCGCGAGCTAGGTTGTGCATTCGAACAAAGGGGTCTCGCCGAAGTCGAATTTCTGCCGATAGTGGCGCGGAAGCGGCGATCGTAGGGTGCAGTCAGCGGTTATATCGGCCGCGGTCGAGCAACCTTCCGGAATACGGGACGGTGGATGGGGTGTGTTGTCGATGAGGACAGCTCTGGGTCGTCGAGTGCTGCCGCTGGCCGCGGCGTGTGCGCTGGTGGCGAGCGTGGTCGGCGGGAGCGGGGCGGCATTCGCCGATCCCGGCTTCCCGCCCTCGTTCCCGCCGGATCAGAATCAGCTGCCGCAGTTGCCGCGCGAGCCGGATATCTACGACGCGTTGCCGATTCCGGCGCCCGACAACGATTCCTGGTACGCCGATCCGCCGAATCTGGCGGAATTGCAACCGGGCGACATCATTCGCACCCGCGAGGTGCAGACGCGGCTGCTGGGTATTCCGGTACCGGTGTTCAGCAAGCAATTGCTGTTCCGGTCCACCGACGTGCACGGCAATCCGATCGCGACCGCCACCACCGTCATCGTTCCGGGGATTCCCTGGGTGGGCAGCCCGCGGCCGGTGGTGTCGTTCCAGGAGGCCATCGACTCCACCGACTCGGCCTGCAATCCGTCGCACACGCTGCAGACCGGCACGTTCAAAGAGATTGCGCTGGCGCAGTTTTGGATCGCACAGGGCTTCGCGTTCAACGTGCCCGATTTCGACGGCAAGTTCAACACCTTCAACACCTATGACGAGGGCCGGATGGTGCTCGACAGCCTGCGCGCGATGAAGAACGACGCGGCGCTGGGGCTGCGCGATTCCGCGATCGCCATGTACGGCTTCTCCGGGGGCGGGTCGGCGACCGCCCGCGCGGCTGAGCTGCGCCAGAGTTATGCGCCGGACGTGCGTATAGCGGGCGCCGCATTCGGCGGTGCGCCACCGGATCTCGCCGCCATCGCCGACTACGCCACGGTGCCGCGGCCCGGCGTCACCGGGATCAGCAGTTTCACCATGTGGCTCGGCGCGGCCGCACTCGCCCGGGAATTCCCCGTCGAGTTCGATCCTCGCCGTTTGCTGAATGCCGAAGGGCAGCAGATCATCGCGGATTTGAACAGCCGCTGCGTTTATTCGGCCGCGCTCACCGGAATGTATCGGCCGATCAGCGAGTACTACGCGCCCGGCTCGCAGGGTCTGAACGATCCGGCGATCCAGGAGGTGCTGCGCAGTCAGAGCCTCGGTAAGCACATTCCGGATATCCCGCTGCTGTGGTGGAACGGGGTGTGGGACGAGCTGATTCCGTCGTCGATCGTGCTGCCGACGGTGAACGACTACTGGCGGCGGGGCGCGGATCTGCGTTACTACACCATGCCGCTGCCCGAGCACCTCACCAACGCGGTCGCGGGCTGGCTACCGGCGACGGCGTGGATCAGCGCGCTCCTGCGCGGCCTGCCCCCGGGGCCGAAGTTCAAGCTGGACTACCCGTCGCCGCTGCCGCCGGACTTCCCCGGCGCCTGACCGGGTCCCCGATTTGTCGGCGCGGTAGGTCACAATCGAGGTCTCGGGTGGACGTGTCTCGCGTCCGCGGCACCGAGTCACGGAACGGGGAGCAGCGAAATGTCTGTCGCACACCATGATCGGCTGCGGCTCGACCACACCGATTTCGCGACGGTGCGGCCGCTGCTCCGGACCCGGCTGTATTCCACCGCCGCCGCCGGGCCCGAGGTGGTGCGGCGGGTGGTCGCGCCGGGCCTGATCCAACGGGTCGTGGTCGACCGCGCCGGCGCGGTCACCCCCGTCACGTTCGACATGCTGCGGAGTTGGCCGATCGGCGAATTCGACCTGTTCACCCTCGCCGAACACAATGTCCGCGCCGCGGGCGGCGTCCGAATCCGCCACGGCGACTTCGATGTCCCGCTCGCCGAGGGCCTGCCCCCGATGTCCATCCTGTCCGGCCCCGAATACCTGACCGCCCACGCCCGCTGGCTCGGCGACCACCCGGTCACCGGCCCCCACGGCGCCGTCCTGATCCTCCCCTCCGAACAGCACATCTACGCCTACCCGATCATCGGCCCCGAACTGGCCGCCGCCGCAACCGTCCTCGCCCAACTCGCCCGTGTCTGCCACGCCGAAGACCCCCACCCCCTCAACCCCTGGGTCTACTGGTGGCACAACGGAACCCTCGACCTGGCCGCCACCACCACCCACCGAAACGGCGAAACCGACCTGAACCCCACCGAACATTTCCGCACCTTCGCCACCCGCCTGAGCGAGGAGCCCACCGACTAGCGCGGAGTGAATGGAACCGCAGGGTGGTGAGGACGTGTCGCGCTATGGCTTGCGGCCGACGGCGCCGTAGGCGTCGAGTGGTTCGGTCATGCCGATGCGGTGCCGCAGCGGCCGCCACTCGGTGATCGGCACCATGCCGGGCTCCACCAGTTCCAGCCCCGCGAAGCAGCGGGAAAGCTCCTCGGGACTGCGCAATATGTAGGGGGCGCCGCCGGCTTGGACCAGCCGTTCGCTCCCGGCGACCACGGCGGATCCGGTGTCGGTGCCGTCCCACAGCACCAGGTAGCTGCCCGCGGGGGTCGGGGCGATCAGGCGCGCGACGATATCGCGGACGGTGTCCAGTTCGGGTTCGTAGCCGAGGACGCCCATGAACAGCACCGCCGTCGGCTGAGTGAAGTCGAGGACCTTTTCCGCCTCGGCCAGAATCCGATCGGGGTCGTGGTAGTCGGCGTGCACGTACGTGGTCACACCCTGTGGGCTGGTGTTGGTCAGCAGGGCGCGGGCGTGGGCGAGGACCAGCGTGTCGTTGTCGACGTAGACGATGCGGGACTCGGGGGCGAGCTGCTGGGCCACCTCGTGGGTGTTCTGCATGGTGGGCAGGCCGGTGCCGACATTGATGAACTGGCGGATGCCCGCCTCCCCGGCGAGATAGCTCACCACCTGGACCAGGAACTCCCGCGACAGCCGGGCCATTCGGACGATGTCCGGATAGACCGCGGCGACCGCGTCTCCGGCGGTGCGGTCGGCCGGGTAGTTGTCGCTGCCGCCCATCCAGTAGTTCCAGATGCGTGCCGCGTGGGGCGTATCGATGTCGATCGCGGCGAGCACATCCCGGTCCTGGGTCATCGGCTCATGCTACCCGGCGGGCTCCTTTCGCACGCAAGGCTTTACGCGCTTTCCGTACTCGGATTCACGCGGCGTCCGGCGTGGTGAGGACACCGGCGAGTTCGAGTTCGCGCTCGATGGCCAGCGCGGCGTGCCGCTGCCCGGCCGCCCGCAACTGCGCGATCCGATCGCGCACGGCGGTGAGTCCGTATTCCCTTGTTACGTCGAGTATTCCGACGCGGCCGGTGCGCGAGTGCGCGGCCGCCGCGGTGGTGCCGATGGCCTCGGTCACGGGTGTCCCCCTCGCATGGCGCGGTCCCGATATGTGCGTCTCCATTCTACCGTGCATATGCACGTGCAGAAGCACGTGCGTACGTACGTAGGTATCACTTAAGCTGTTGTGGCACACTCGATGACGCGTTACCGCGACGCGACAGGAGGCGCCTGTGATCGAGAGTAATGCCGCCCGGGCGGCGGTTCCGGGGAGTGGAACCGAGCCGGGGACGGACCCGGCCCTGCTGCGGCTGGTGCTGGGCACGCGGCTGCGGCGGTTGCGCGAGGCCGCGGGGATCAGCGGGCAGGCCGCCGGCCGGGCCATTCGCGCGTCGCATTCGAAGATCAGCCGCCTGGAGGCCGGGCGGGTCGGGTTCCGGGCCATCGACATCGACGATCTGCTGTCGCTGTACGGAGTCGAAGACCCCGACACCCGGGCCGACTTCCTCCGTCTCGCGAAGCGGGCCAACGCCACCGGCCGCTGGCAGGTCGACGGCGACCTGGGGGCCCAGCGGCTGGACACGTACCTGGCGCTGGAGGACGCGGCCGCGCTGCTGCGCTCGTATTCGCCGGGCGTGCTGCCGGACCTGCTGCAGACGGCGGCCTACGCGCACGCGGTGGCCGCGATCGCCCGGCCGGGTCCGACCGCGGATATCCAGCGCCGCGTCGAGCTGCTGATGCGGCGGCAGCGCCTGTTGCAGCGTCCGGGCGCGCCCAAGGTCTGGCTGGTGATCGAGGAGGCCGTGCTGCGCCGGCCGTTCGGCGGCACGGGGGTGTGGCAGGACCAGCTGGACCACGTGGCCGCGATCGCGGCCGCCGGTGACGCCATCGTGCAGATCGTGCCCGATCACGTCGGCGGTCCGGCGATCAGCTCGGTCCCGTTCACGCTGCTGCGCTTCGCCGAACAGGACCTGGGGGACATCGTCCACCTGCATCACGCCACGGGCGCGCAGTTCCTCGACCGCCGCGCCGACCTGGACGCCTACCACGCGATCTGGGACCGATTGTGCGTGCACGCCAGTCCGCCCGACCAGAGCCTGGAGCTGATCACCGCGCTGGCCACCGGCCGATCCGCGCGCGCTGCCCGATAGCGGAAGGGTATCGCCGCAGGCTGCGTGGGCATTCTGCGAAAAGCGGTGTATACCAACAACTTTCGGCCTCCACGCGGCATTCGCGCACTAGAGCGGCACGACGAACTGCGGTGTCGTGATTAGGGTGGATGTGTGAATGTTGAAGTGACACCGTTACCTGGTATCGGTGTGCGTAAGGAATTTTTGTCGGCTTCTTCCCGGCGGCGGGTCGGGGTCATCGATCATAAAGACGGCACGATCGACCTGATCGTGAGCAAGCCCAGCAACCCCGATGTGACCGATCAGATCTCCCTGTCGGCGCACGAGGCCTCGGTACTGGCCAACCTGCTCGGCGCGCCGCAACTGGTGGCGCAATTGCAGGAAGAGCACCGCGATCTCGACGGTGTCACCACTCGGCAGCTGGGCATCCGAACCGGCTCCCCGTTCGTCGACCGCCCGCTGGGCGACACCCGGATGCGTACGCGGACAAAGGTTTCCGTCGTCGCGGTGGTGCGTTCCGGGCATCCCATCCCGTCGCCCGGCCCGGAGTTCGTGCTGGCGGCCGGGGACGCGCTGGTGATCGTCGGTACCGTGGCGGGCCTGACGGCGGCCGCCGATATCCTCGCGGACGGCTGAGCCCGTGGTGGAACAGGACACCGCGCTCGCACTGGTGCAGTTGGGCGCGGTATTTTTCGGGCTCGGACTGCTGGGCCGGCTGGCGGCGCGGATCGGGATGTCGCCCATCCCGCTGTACCTCATCGGCGGCCTGGTCTTCGGCACCGGCGGGCTGGTGCAACTGCATCAGGTGGACCAGTTCATCCACCTCGCCTCCGAGATCGGGGTCGTCCTGCTGTTGCTGCTGCTCGGGCTGGAATACAGTGCCGCCGAACTGGTGACCGGGATGCGGGCCTCCTGGCTGGCCGGCGTCGTGGATCTGGTGTTGAACGCGACCCCGGGTGTGCTGGTCGCGTTGCTGCTGGGCTGGGGATTCGTCGGCGCGGTGGCGATGGCCGGGGTCACCTACATCTCCTCGTCGGGGATCGTCGCGAAGGTGCTCAACGATCTGGGCCGGGTCGGCAACCGGGAGACGCCCACGATTCTGTCGATCCTGGTGTTCGAGGATCTCGTGATGGCGGGCTACCTGCCGGTGCTGACCGCGGTGCTGGCGGGGGTCGGTTTCGTCTCCGGACTGAAGACGCTCGGGATCGCGCTGGTGGCGGTGACCGTGGTGCTGGTGGTCGCGCTGCGATACGGCCGGTTCGTCTCCGCCATCGTCGACAGCGAGGATCGCGAGATCTTCCTGCTGAAGTTGCTCGGCTCGGCGCTGCTGGTCGCCGGGGTCGCCTCCACGCTGCAGATCTCGGCCGCGGTCGGCGCGTTCCTGCTCGGGATCGCCATCTCCGACACCACGGCCCATACAGCGGCGAAGATTCTCGAACCGCTGCGCGACCTGTTCGCCGCGCTGTTCTTCGTGCTGTTCGGCCTGAGCACCGATCCGAAGAGTATTCCGCCGGTGCTGGGCTGGGCCGTCGTGCTCGCCGTGGTCACCGTGGTGACGAAGGTGGCGACGGGCTGGTGGGCGGCCAAACGCGCCGGAGCCTCCCGCTACGGCCGGGCCCGAGCCGGTACGGCGCTGGTGGCCCACGGCGAGTTCTCCATCGTCATCGCCGGACTGGCCGTCGCCGCCGGGGCGGTGCCGGACGAGTTCGCGGCGCTGGCCACCACCTATGTGCTGCTGATGGCCGTGCTCGGACCGATCGCCGCCCGCGTGACGGAGCCGATCCTGGTGTGGGTCGACCGTCGTCGTCCCGCGCGGGTCGGGGACCGCAGCCCGGCCGGCTGAGCGGTCACCGCCGGCTGGTGCGCCGGTACCCGATCGCCGCGGGCACCGCGAACACGGCGATCGCACCGGCGCACCACAGCACGGTCAGGGTGAGCGGATGGGCCAGCGGCCCGCCCAGCGACAGCGCCTTCATCGCGTCCACCGCCACCGACATCGGCTGATTGCGCACCACCGGCTGAATCCAACGGGGGTAGGCCGCCAGCGGCACGAACCCGGTGCCGAAGAACATCAGCAGCGAGGACAGGATCGTAATCCCTTCCACCAGAGTCGCTTTCGCTGTGAACACGGCGATGGCGGTGACGATGGTCGCGAAGGCCAGACCGAACAGCACGGGGATCAGCACGAACCCCAGCGCCGCGAAAAAGCCCTGCTGGAAACGGAATCCGAGGACGAACCCGAGCGCGACGACCACGCAGGTGCCCACGAGAATCCGGCAGCCTTCGGCCAGGATGCGGGCCGCCAGCCCGGAGGCGCGGTGCACCGGCAGCACCCAGAAGCGGGCGAGCAGACCGGAATCGCGTTCGCGGCCGAGCATCACCCCGCCCGCGACCGCGCCCGACAGCGCCCCGACGATCGCGACCATGGGCACCGAACCGTACAGCGCGCTGGTCCCGGAGAACCGTTCGATCTGCCCGCCGATCACGGTGTCGAGCATGAACAGCAGCAGGCAGGGGATGATCAGCGTCTCCAGCAGCGTGATGGGGCTGCGGGTCCAGCGCAGCAGCAGCCGCTGGGTCTGGATCGCGGTGTGCCGCAGGAACGCCGCGGGCGCGTTCTCCGGCCCGGCCGGTGCGCGGCGGGCGGCCGCCATCGAGATCGTCATGCTCTGCTCCGATCGACTCGGCCGCTGAAGAACAGGCCCGCCACCAGCATTCCGCCGACCCACAGCAGCGCCGGGCCCAGCGTGGCCCAGGACACCGCGGCGGTGGCGGAGGTGTCCCCGGCCAGGGTGCGCAGCGCGATCGCGAACTGCGAGACGGGTTGATTGCGCACGAAAGGCTGTACCCAGTGCGGGAACTGCTGTGCCGGAGCGAGTCCGGTGGACAGCATGCCGAAGATCAGCGGCGGCAGCACCAGTGCCTGGGAGGTGCCCTCCGGACTCCTCGACACCGTGCCGATCACATCGGCGCCGAGCGTGAAGGCGACGCCGATGAACAGGGCGAGCAGCACGAATCCGGTGGTGTGCGCGGCGTCGAGGTGGAAGCGGAAGCCGATGACATGGCCACAGGCCAGCGCGGCGGCGAGCGCGATCGACAGCCGGAAGATGTTGCCCGCCATGCGCGCCGCGACCGGAACCAGCGGTCCGATCGGCATGGTGCCGAAGCGGCGGTCGAGTCCGGACACCGCGTCGGTGGCGGCCCGGAAGGCGGCCCCGATGGCGGTGAACGCGGCGGCCTGCAGGATCACGATCGGCATCATGAACTGGGCGTAACTGCTGAATCCGGTGCCGGAGAACGACATCACCCGATCCAGCGGCAGATAGAAGCTGGCGGTGAACGCCGCGGGCGCGAGGATCGAGCCGAGCACCTCACCGGTCCGCATCGAGGGCGCGATCAGCCGGGTGGTCAGCACCCACCACTGCTGAACGGTCACCGGTGCGGGCCGGGTCGCGGTGTGCCACACGGTCATTGCTCGCCTCCGCCGTCCGCGAGGTGGCCGGTGAGTTGCAGGAAGACGTCGTCGAGCGAGGGCCTGCGCAGCGCGATGTCGACCAGTTCCACGCCCGCGCCGTCGAGGCGGCGCAGTGCCTCGGCCAGGGTCTTGTGCCCGTCGGGCGCCGGAATCGTGATGCGGTCCGAATCACCCGACAGCGCAGTGCGATGGGGCTCGGGCAGCAGGGTGCCGAGCGCGGCCGCGATCGCCGGGAGATCGTTCAGGTCCAGCGGCACCACCTCGCAGTAGCTGCCGCCGGTGCGCGACTTCAGCTCGTCGGCGGTGCCCTCGGCGATGACCACGCCGTGATCGATCACGATGATGCGGTCGCACAGCGCGTCCGCCTCCTCCAGATACTGCGTGGTGAGCAGCGTGGTGATGCCCTCCTTCCGGAAGCTCCCGACCAGGTCCCACACGCCCTGGCGGCTGCGCGGGTCCAGGCCGGTCGTCGGCTCGTCGAGAAAGACCACGTCAGGGCGGACCACCAGCCCGCAGGCGATGTCGATGCGCCGCCGCATGCCGCCGGAATAGGTGCCGACCTTCCGGCCCGCGGCCGCGGCGAGATCGAATTCCGTGAGCAGTTCCTCCGCACGGGCGCGCGCCGCGCGTTTGCGCAACCCCATCAACCTGCCGAACAACACGAGATTCTCTGCGCCGGTGAGCATGTCGTCCAGGGCGGCGAATTGACCGGTGAGCATGACGGATCGGCGGACCGCGGCCGGATCGGCGACCACGTCGTGCCCGGCGACCAGCGCGCGGCCGCGGTCGGGGGCGATGAGGGTGGACAGGATGTTCACCGTCGTGGTCTTGCCCGCGCCGTTGGGGCCGAGCACGCCGAGCACCTCGCCCGGCACGGCCTCGAAATGGATGCCGCGCAGCGCGGCCACGGAGCCGAATGATTTCTCGATGCCCTCGACGAGGACTCCGCCAGAGTTGTTCACTGCCAGCCTTCCAGGTGTTCGTCGAGCACCCGCGCGATGGTCGGGAGCACGTGCGGTGCGGTCATCTCGTCGTGGGTGACCTCGAGCTCGTGGGTGGTGACGGCCCCGGTGACATAGGGCCGCCACCCGGCCGCGCCGAAAATGTCGGAGGTGCCCACGGTGGCGGCGAAGTACAGTATGTCGCCGTGATGGACCGGCCGCCGGTATCCGGTGCGGGTGCGCGCGGAAGCGTTGTAGGAGGCGGCCATTCGCTCCAGCGTCGCCGCGTCCACGAGGGACAGGCCGCCCATCCGCTCGCAGATCAGCTCGGCCGCTTCGTGTGCGGTGGCCGTCGCCGGGACGTCCTCGATGCCGAACACCGCGCCGAAGGCGTTGACGAACGCGCCGGGCGTGAGCTTCTCGATGCTGTCGCCGTCGAGGTCGGCGGTGTCGGCGTCCAGCAGGGCGACCACGCCGACCCGCGCGCCCGACCGCTCCAGCCGGGCCGCGACGGCGTGCGCGATGAGGCCACCGAACGACCAGCCGAGCAGGTGGTACGGGCCCTCGGGCTGGAGCCGCCGGATCTCGCGGGCGTAGCGTTCGGCGAATTCGTCGATGGACCGCGCCGAGGGCTCGCCGCTGAGATCCGGTGCCTGCAAGCCGTAGACGGGCCGTCCGGGACGCAGCTGTTCGGCGAATCCGAGGTAGGTCCAGGCGATTCCGGACGAGGGATGGATGCAGAACAGCGCCGGTGCGTCGCCGTCGGCGCGGATCGGCAGGACCACGTCCAGCCCCAGGCCCGCCGGGGCGGGGGCCGCCGCCGGTTTCCGCGCCGCCACCTCACGCGCCGCGGGCGTGTGGGCGAAGTGCGAGGCGGCCGAGAGGGTTTCGTGCCAGTGCGCGCTCAGCGCGGTGACCTCGCGGCGGTCCAGCAACTGCTCGGGATAGCGGATACCGACGTGCAGCCGATCGCTGAGGACGACGGCGTTGATGTCGATCTCGGCGGTCACCGGAACCTGCGGGTCCTCGTCGGCGTGCAGGTCGCCGAGTTCGTCGGTGGGCAGCCAGCCCAGCCCCTCGAATCCGGCGGGGATATCCGACTGCGCGTACCTGCCGAGGTAGTTGACGGCGATCCGGCCGGGCAGGCGCGCCGGAAGCCGCTGTGCCGCAGCCTCGTTCAGGTACCGCAGCAGCGCGAACCCGATGCCCTTGTCCGGCGCCGCGGACAGCTGTCGCCGTGTCGCGCGGATCGCCTCGCCCATGGCCGGGCCGCCCGCTACAGCGTCGTCCACATCGATTCCGGCGAGGTCGACCCGGACCGGATAGATGCTGGTGAACCAGCCGACGGTGTGCGACAGATCGGCGCCCGGGACGATTTCCTCCTGCCTGCCATGGCCTTCCAGCCGCAGCAGCACGCTGTCCGGACCCGCGGCGCCGCGCCACCGTGCCACCGCGAGGGCGAGCGTGGCGAACAGGGCATCCTCGACGGTGCCGTCGAAGAGACCGGGCAGGGTGGTGAGCAGGTCGGCCGTGACCTGTTGGGGGAGTTCGAATTCAACGGTGCGGAGGGTGCCCGCGCGGTCGACGGCGGGGTCCAGTTCTCGATCGCCCAGCAGCGGATCGGGGCCGTCGACGACCGTGCGCCAGTAGTCGAGTTCGGCCACTCGGTCCTCGTGCTGGGCCTCGTCCGCGAGCGCGTGCGCCCAGCGGCGCATCGACGTGCCCGATGCCTCCAGTACCGGCGCGGCGCCGCTCGACACCTGTGCCCAGGCGGTCATCAGGTCGGGCACCAGGATGCGCCAGGACACCCCGTCCACCGCGAGGTGGTGGGCGACGATGATCAGCCGTCCGGCCCGGCGGTGCACGCCGGAATCCCCGACGGGGTCCAGCCAGATCAGTTGCAGCACTGTGCCGTCCGCGGGATGCAGCCGCTTCATCGCGGAATCCACCGCGCTGCGGGCGAATTCGCGCAGCTCGATGGCGTCGGTGGTGTCCGCGTATTCGATCTGGTGCAGCAGCGCGTCGACGTCGACCGTGCCCGGTTCGGCGGTGCGCAGTCGCCACTCGCCGTCGTCGTCGCGGGCCAGCCGCGCGCGCAGCATGTCGTGCCGGTCGACCACGGCGGAGACGGTCGCCACCAGCTGAGCGCGCTCGATGCCGACGGGCAGTTCCAGCACCGCGGTCTGGGCGAAGCGGTCGAAATTTCCGCCGCGTTCGATCATGTACCGGACGATCGGCGTGAGCGGCAACTCGCCGACCCCGCCGCCGGGCAGCTCGTCCAGCGTGACGGCGGTCCCGGCCGCGTCCGCGAGCGCGGCCAGCGCCGCCACGGTGCGATGCTCGAACACCTGCAGCGGCGTGAGCGTGAGGCCGTGCAGCCGGGCGCGCGACACCAGCTGGATCGCGAGGATACTGTCGCCGCCGAGCGCGAAGAACGAGTCGCGCGTGCCCACCCGCTCGCGGCCCAGCAGTTCGGCGACGAGCGTGGCGAGAACGCTCTCTGTCGGTGTGGACGGTGCCTGGTACTCGGTCCCCGCATCGTCGAATACCGGCTGCGGCAGTGCTTTTCGATCGAGCTTGCCGACCGCGTTGAGCGGAATGGCGTCGAGGACCACGAAGGCGGACGGCACCATATAACTGGGCAGGAGTTCGGCTGCCCAGTCGCGCAGCGCGCGCACATCGAACGCGGGAGCCACCGCTGAGCTGCCGTTCGAGACGCTCTCGGCGGCCTCGGCCGACATCGGCGCGGGCGTGGCCGACGCGCCTGCGGTGCGTCTGTCTACCATGCCTGGAACCACGTAGGCCGCGAGGGCCATCGACCCCGCGGGCGTGGAAACGCCTACCGTGACGGCGAATTCGACCCCGGGCGCGCGGTTCAGCACGGCGTCGATCTCGCCGAGTTCGATCCGCCGACCGCGAACCTTGACCTGGAAGTCGGTGCGGCCGAGGTACTCCAGCTCCGGTGCGGCGACCAACCCGGTCCAGCGCACCAGGTCGCCGGTGCGATACATGCGGTCGCCGGGGCGGCCGAACGGGTCGGCGACGAACCGTGCGGCGGTCAGATCCGGCCGTCCGTGGTACCCGCGCGCCAGCGCGGGACCGGACAGATACAGCTCTCCCGCGACCCCGAACGGCACCGGGCGCAGCCGGTCGTCCAGCACGACGGTGCCCGCACCGGGAATCGGCGCCCCGATGGTGATCCGGGCCGCGTCCCGCAACGGCCCGGAACCGGTTGCCCAGATGGTGAATTCGGTCGGCCCGTACAGATTCACCAGCGTCCGGCCCGGCGACCAGCGCTGCACCAGCTCGGCACTTACCGCCTCACCGGCCACGGCGAGCACCCGGAGCCCGGGTACGGCGTCGGGCGCGACGGTGGCCAGCGCGGACGGGGTGATGACCGCGTGGGTGACGCGCTCGGCGGCGATCAGCTCGGCGAGCGCGACGCCGCCGAACACCTCCGGCGGCGCGACCACGGCGGCCCCGCCGCAGCCGAACGCCATGAGCGCCTCGAAGACCGACGCGTCGAAGCTGGGCGATGCCACTTGCAGGACTCGCGCCGAAGAATCCAAGCCCAGGGAATCCCGCTGTGCCGCAGCCAGTTCGGCGATCCCGCGATGGGTCACCGAGACACCCTTCGGTGTCCCCGTGGACCCCGAGGTGTAGATGAGCCACGCCGGATGGTCGGCCCGGACATCCACTCGCACCGCGTGATCCGCGCTCTCGCGCAGGGATCTCACCAGCCCCGGTTCGTCGAGGGTCAGCCAGCGGGTGCCGCCGGGAAGCAGTGCGCGATGCGCGGAGACGGTGAGCCCGAGCACCGCGCCCGAGTCGGCGAGCAGGTGCTCGATCCGATCGATCGGATGGGCCGGGTCGACGGGCAGGAACGCCGCGCCCGCCTTCGCCGCCGCCCACACCGCGGTGAGCAGCTCGACGCCGCGGGTAAGCGCCAGCGCCACAACGGTTTCCGGACCGGCCCCGGCGTCCAGCAGGACGCGAGCCAGACGATTGGACCGCCCGTCGAGTTCGCGATAGGTGAGCGCGGTCCCGCCGCTGACCACGGCCGGTCGGTCGGGATGCGCCAGCGCCGACGCCGCGAACAGGTCCGCGAGCGTCACGGCCGCGGCCCCACCCGGACGTCGGCGCGGGACCAGCGCGGCTCGCTCGGCCGCGCCGAGCAGGTCGATATCGGCGATCGGCCGATCCGGGTCGGCGATGACGGCCCGCAGAATCCGCTCCCACCGGTGCGCGAACGCCGCCGCGGTGGCGTCGTCGAACAGGTCGGTGGCGAAGGTCAGCACCGCGTCCACTCCGGCCGGCGCCGACTCCGAGAAGCGTTCGCGCAGATCCAGTGTGAGATCGAACGGCGAGGAGTCGAGGTCGAACGGCTCCACCTCGACTCGCAGTCCCGGCAGCTCCAGCACCGGCTCCTGGAAGTTCTGCAACGACAGTGACACCTGGAACACCGGATGGTGGGCGGTGGACCGGGCCGGATTCAGGATCTGCACCAGCTGTTCGAACGGCACGTCGGCGTGGCCGAACGCGTCCACGTCGGTCTCGCGCACCTGTGCCAGGAATCGGCGGAAGGGGAGCGCCGGATCGACCGTCGTCCGCAGGGCCAGCGTGTTGACGAACATGCCGACCAGCCCGTCCAGGGCCTGCGCGCCGCGCCCGGCGACGGCCGTCCCGACCACCACGTCCCCGGTCCCGCCCAGCCGCGCGAGCAGCACGGCGAGGGCGGCGTGTACGACCATGAACAGGCTGACACCCGATCCCGCGGCCAGCTCGGTCAGCGCGCGATGCACCTCGGCGTCGATGCCGAACGGCCGGGCGGCGCTGCGCATCGACTGCACGGCCGGGCGCGGCCGATCGGACGGCAACTCCAGCACGTCGGGCAGATCGGCCAGCGTCTCGATCCAGTATCGAATCTGCCTGGCCGCCAAGGACTCCGGGTCCGCCGCCGCGCCGAGCAGTTCGCGATGCCAGAGCGCGAAATCGGCGTACTGCACCGGCAGCGGCGGCAGCGCCGCGGCCGTCCCGTGTACCTGTGCGGAGTAGGCCGCCATGAGGTCCGCGGCCAGCGGCGCCATCGAGACACCGTCCGCGCTGATGTGATGCACCACCAGCACGACGACGTGCACGGGCCGGCCCGCCACGCGGAACACCCCGACCCGCAGCGGCGGCTGTTCGGCCAGATCGAAGCCGATCCCGGCGAGTTCGGCGATCCGGGCCCGCAGGGGCGCGCCGTCGTCCACATCGGCGACGACCAGATCCGGCGTCGCCGTGTCGGTGGTCAGCACCACCTGCCGCGGCCCCTGGTCGTCGGCCGGGTACACGGTGCGCAGGCTCTCGTGCCGGGCGACGACCGCGGTGAGCGCGCGCCCGAGCGCGGCCGCGTCGAGGTCACCGGTCAGCCGCAGCGCGGCGGCGATGTTGTAGGCGGCCGACGCCGGATCCATCCGGTTGAGCACCCACATGCGTTGCTGCGCGGGCGACAGGGGGACGCGGTCGGGCCGGATTCGCGGTGCGAGCGCGGCCTTTCCGTGGCCGTCGGCGGTGGGCACGACGCGACCCGCCAGCAGCGCGACCGTGGGCGCGTCGAACAGGTCGCGCAGCGCGACCGTCGATCCGAGCGTCGCGTTGACCCGCGCGACCACCCGCGTCGCGCTGAGTGAATTGCCGCCAAGTTCGAAGAACGATCGGTCGATACTGACCCGGTCACGCCCGAGCACCTCGGCGAACACGTCGGCGACCGCGTGTTCCACGGCGGTCCGCGGCGCCAGGTACTGCTGCTCCGCCGCGGCGTAGTCGGGCTCGGGCAGTGCGGCGCGATCCAGCTTCCCCACGGGAGTCAGCGGAACATCTTCCAGCACAACGAGATAGGCGGGCACCATGTATCCCGGCAGCGCGGCCGCGACGCGGGTCCGCAGTTCCTCGGGATGGAGGTCGTGCCCGGCCGCGGGAACGACATAGGACACCAGCACCGTGGCGCCGCCCGGCCCGGGGCGGCCGACGGTGACGGCATAGTCGACGCCCTCCGCCCGGCCCAGCACCGCGTCGATCTCACCGAGTTCGATACGCAGACCGCGGATCTTGACCTGGAAGTCGCTGCGTCCCAGGTACTCCAGCTCCACGACGGTGCCGCCGGGCCGATCGGCGGGCACCCACCGCACCATGTCGCCGGTGCGGTACATCCGCGCTCCGGGCGGTCCGAACGGGTCGGCGACGAAACGCGTTGCGGTGAGGGCGAATCGGTTGAAGTAGCCGCGCGCCAGCGCGGGCCCGGACAGGTACAGCTCACCGGTGGCGCCGACCGGAACCGGCCGCAGCCAGGTGTCGAGCACCACGGCGGCCGCGCCGCGAATCGGGCGGCCGATGGTGATCTGCTCGCCCGGCCGCAACTCGCCCGGCCCGGTCGCCCAGATGCTGAACTCGGTGGGGCCGTACAGGTTCAGCATGCGCCGCCCCGCCGACCAGTCGGCGACCAGCTCCGGCCCGGCGGCCTCCCCGGCCACCGAGAGCACTCGCAGATCCTCCAGACCGCGCGGATCCATGGTCGCCAGCACCGACGGGGTGATCACGGCGTGGGTGACCCGTTCGGTGCGCAGCAGCCGTTCGAGAGCGTCGCCGCCGTACACCTCCGGCGGAGACAGCACCAGGCGCGCGCCGGTGGAGTGCGCCTTCAGCAACTCGTGCACCGACGCGTCGAAGCTCGGCGAAGCCACCTGCAGGACAACGGAATCGGCGTCGAGGGCGAGCGACTCCGCCTGGGTGGCGGTCAGATTGGCCAGGCCGTGATGGCTGAGCAGCACCGCTTTCGGCTTGCCCGTGGAGCCGGAGGTATAGATCAGGTACGCGGTCTGGTCCAGCGCGATCGGGCCGCCGCGCTCGGCGTCGGTGACGGGTGCGTCGGAGACCGTCATCACCCGGCGGATGGTGTTGAGGTCGTCCAGCAGCAGCCAGTCGATGCTGCCGGGCAGCGTTTCCCCGGTCGCGCACACCGTGATCCCGATCGGCGCCCGCGAGTCGGTGAGAATGTGCTCGATGCGCTCGACCGGATGGTTCGGGTCCAGCGGCAGGAAGGCCGCGCCGGCCTTGGCGACGGCCCACACGGCGACGACCGACTCCACCGACCGGGTCAGCGCCAGCACGACGAAGACCTCCCGGCCGACGCCGCGCCGCAGCAGTACCCGGGCGAACCGGTTGGACCACGCGTCGAGTTCGCCGTAGGTCATGGTGAGGTGATCGGAACTGACGGCGATCGCCTCGGGATTCACGCTCGCCCCGGCCGCCAGGATGTCCGGAAGCGCCCGTGGCGCAGCCGGTTCCGCGCCGCGCACCGGCAGCAGCTCGCGATATTCCTCGGGGTCACAGTGCTGCACTTGGGCGAGCAGCTGCTGCGGCCGCTCGGCGATTCGGCCGAGCAGCAGCACGAACCGGTCGAGCATTCGCTGTGCGGCGGACGCGCCGAGGTGGTCGGCCAGATATTTGACGCTGATCCGCAAGCCGCCCGGCTGCGGAATCACCATGAGATTCAACGGATACGGCGTCGCGTCGGTTCCGGCGATATCGAGGATGCGCATACCCGCGATGTCCGGGGACTGCGACAACGTTTCCCGATCGATCGGGTACGACTCGAAAACCGTGAGGGTGTCGAACAATTCGGGCAACCCGACAGCCTGGTGAATGGCCGCCAGCCCCACATGCTGATGGTCGAGCAGCCGGGCCTGCTCCGACTGGATGCGGCCGAGCAGATCGGTAACCCGCTCGGCGGGATCCAGCCGCACCCGCACCGGCACCGTATTGATGAACAGGCCCACCATCTGTTCGATACCCGGCAGCTGTGGCGGCCGTCCGGAAACGGTGCCGCCGAAGACGACATCGGTACGCCCGGTGAGCATGGCCAGCACCAGCGCCCAGGCCGCCTGCACCGCGGTATTGACGGTCGCGCCCGCCGCCAGGGTGGTGGCCTCGAGGCGCGTGACGGTGTCGGCGGGCAGATCCACTGTCACCGTGCCCGATTCGGCCGACGCGATGCCCGCCAACGACGGCACCGCGCGAGTGGGGGAGTCCACGCCCGCCAACGAATCGGCCCAGGCGGCAACGGAAGTCGCGGCATCCTGCTCGGCGAGCCAGGCCAGGAACCCCCGATATGACGGCGGCGCGGGCCGGTCCGGGGTGTGCCCGGCGGCCAGTCCGGCGTAGTCGCCGAGCAATTCCTGCACCAGCAGCGGCGTCGACCAGCCGTCCAGCACCAGATGGTGATTGGTGATCAGCAGCGTGTACTCCGCGGCGGCGGTGCGAATCAGCGTGAAGCGCACCAGCGGGGGACGCGCCACATCGAATCGGGTACGCGCGTCGACGCCGATCACCCGGTCGAGTTCGCGGGCGGGGTCCGCCGTGCCGGTGAGATCCACGTCGTGCCATGCCACCTCGGCCGTGCCCGCCACCAATTGCCTGGGTCCGTCCGCGGTTTCGACGAAGGCCACCCGGAGGTTCTCGTGCCGGTCCACCAATGCCTGGGCCGCCGTGCGCAGCAGGTCGGCGTGGACGCGGCCGGTCAGCGTCAGCCGGGTCTGCACGGTGTAGTCGTCGGCGGTATCGGTGTCGTAGCGGGCGTGGAACAGCAGCCCTTGTTGCAGCGGCGACAGCGGCCACACATCGGTCAGTGTCGGATAGGTGCGCTCCCAGGCGTCGACCTGGTCCTGGGAGACCTCGACGAGGCCGAAATCCGACGGAGAGTGACCGCCCGCGCTATCGGACTCCGCGTGCGCCACAAGGGCGCTCAGCGCCGCGGCCCACAGCTCCGACAGTTCCCGCACCTCGGCCGCACCGAGGATCCGCGCGGCATAGGACCACGTCACGTCGAGTCCGTCGCCGTCCATCATCGCGTTGATGTCCACGACGGCGGCCAGCGGAGCCCGCTCGTCCCGGGTGGCGTCGAACCGGCGCGGCAGCCAGGCCGAGCCCGCGCCGTCCGCGCCGATGGCGGTCCGGCCGAGATAGTTGAAGCTGAGCTGCGGAGCCGGGGCCTGCGAAAGCCGCTGGACGGTTACAGGATTCAGGTAGCGGAGCATTCCGTAGCCGACCCCACGGTCCGGAATGCGGCGAAGTTGGTCCTTGACCGTCTTGAGCGCCGCGCCCGCCGCGGCGCCGCCGGTGAACGCGTCGTCGATGTCGAGATCGGCGAGGTCCAGCCCGACCGGGTACGCGGCGGTGAACCAGCCCACCGTGCGCGCCACGTCCGCGCCGGGCAGGATCGCCTCCTCCCGCCCGTGGCCTTCGAGGGTGATCAGCGTCGTTCCGCGTTGCCGCCACCGGCCCACGGCCAGCGCGAGTGCGGTGAGCAGGACTTCGTCGGGGCCGCAATGGAATCGGTGTGGCACCGTGGTCAGCGCCGATTCGGCGACGGCGGCATCCACGCGGGTACGCAGCTGCGCCTCGGTGGCCACGACATCCACCGCCGGGTCGAACTCGCGGGACCCGAGCGCCGGATCCGCGGTGTCGAGAATGCTCTGCCACAGCGGCAGTTCGACCGCCCGGCGATCCGCCTGCTCGCGCTGTGCGTGCGCCCACCGGCGGAACGACGTGCCGACCGGAGCGAGTCCGCCACCGGCACAGGCGGTGGCGAGATCGGGCAGCAGGATTCGCCACGACACACCGTCGACGGCGAGATGGTGCACCACCACCCACAGCGTCGGCGCGGCGTCGCCGGATTCCATCAGAACGAAGCGCGCCATCACACCGGCGGCCGGATCGAGACGGTCTGCGGCGCTGTGCAGTTCGCGTTCCCGGTCCTCGTCCGTGTCGGCGCGCACCACGTCGACGAGGGCGGCGGCATCGACCGAGCCGCGTTCGCCCACAGTCCATTCCCAGCCGCCGTCGGCCTGCCGCACCGCACCGCGGAGCACGTCGTGGTGGTCGAGGAGCGCCCGTACCGCCGCCGTCAGCCGGTCCCGGTCCACCTCGGCGGGCACTCCGATCAGGGCCGCCTGCGCGAATCGATGCCAGGCGCCGGCGTCGAGCATGGCGTGCACGATCGGTGTCGGTGCGAGAGGCCCGATTCCACCGCCCGGCAGTTCGGATACGGCCGGGGCCGTCGCGTCGGCGGCGACGGCCGCGAGGCCGGCGACGGTGCGGCGCTCGAACACGTCGCGGGCGGTGAGGCCCAGACCTGCCGCCCTGGCCCGCGAGACCAGCTGGATCGCCACGATGCTGTCGCCGCCGAGCGCGAAGAAGTCGTCGTCGGCGGTGACGGCGTCCAGCCGCAGCACGTCGGCGAACACGGCGGCCAGCGTCCGCTCCCGATCCGTCTCGGGCGGGCGGCCGTCCGCCGCCCGGGACCGGAAGATCGGGGCGGGCAGCGCCCGCCGGTCCACCTTGCCGACCGGGGTCAGCGGGACCCGGTCCAGCACCATGATCACCGACGGCACCATGTACGCGGGAAGGGTTTGTGCCGCAGCGGTTCTCACAGTCTCGGGATCCAGCGGCACACCGTCGCGGCCGCGCACGTAGGACACCAGGGCCGTGCCCGAGCCGGAGTCGGCGCCGAGGGTGAGGGCGAAGTCGATCTCCGGCAGCCGTTGCAGCACCGCGTCGATCTCGCCGAGTTCGATCCGGAATCCGCGCACCTTCACCTGCGCGTCTCCGCGACCGCCGTACTCCAGCACCCAGCGGTCGTCGTGCCGGGTCCAGCGCACGAGGTCGCCGGTGCGGTACAGGCGTCCGCCCGGCGTGTACGGGTCGGCCACGAAACACGCGGCGGTGAGACCGGTCCGGCCGTGGTAGCCGCGGGCCAGGCAATCGCCGCTCAGGTACAGCTCACCGGTCGTCCCGGGCGGCACCGGCCGCAGCCACGGGTCGAGGACCAGCGCGGACACACCGCGCACGGGACCACCGATCGTCACGGGACCGTCCGGGGACAACGGCGCGCTGAGCGTGACCGTCACCGTCGTCTCGGTCGGGCCGTACCCGTTGAGCACCCTGCGCCCCGCCCACGCCGACACCAGATCCGCCGGGCACGCGTCGCCGCCCACCACGACCGTGCGCAGCTCGGGCAGCGTGGCCGGATCGAGCGAACCCACCACGGCCGGAGTGACATTCAGATGGGTGACGCGCTGCGCGCGCAGTACCTCGGCCAGCTCATCGCCCGCATAGGCCCGCGGCGGCACCACCGCGACGGTGGCCGCGGCCGCGAAGGTCACCAGCAACTCCTCCACCGAGATATCGAAGCTCGGCGAGACCGCGTGCGCCACCACGGAATTCGCGTCGACACCGAACGCGGACCCGGAGCTTGCCACCAGGTTGGACAGTCCGCGATGTGAGACCTGCACGCCCTTGGGCAGCCCGGTCGAGCCGGAGGTGTAGATCGTGTAGGCGATCTGGTCTGAGTGCACGGCCGCGTGGCGGTCGGCATCGGTCACGGACCTCGGATCCTGTTCGCGGACAGCCGCTTCGGTGGCCGGGTCGTCGAGGACGAGCCAGTCGAGCCGATCCGGCAGCGCGGCCCGCGCGGCCCGCGTGGTCACGCCGGTGACGACACCGCTGTCGGAGACCATGTAGTCGATGCGGTCGGCCGGATAGGTCGGATCGATCGGAACGAAGGCCGCCCCGGTCTTGGCGACCGCCCACATCGCCGTCACCGACTCCGCTGAGCGTGGAATCGAGATCGCCACCGCGCGTTCGGGTCCCGCGCCCGCGGCGAGGAGCAGCCGGGCCAGCCGGTCGGTCCGCTCGTCGAGTTCGCGATAGGTGATCGTGGTCTCCCCCGACCGGATCGCCACGGCCCCGGGCCGAGTGCGCGGCCCGGTCGCCAGGATCTCGGGCAGGGTGCGGACCGTCGTACCGGCCGGCCCGCGAGCGGGCGCCAGCTCGCCGCGCTCGGTCTCGGAGGTCACCGCGAGCGTTACCAGCGGCGCGTTCGGACCGGCCGAGAGGAACCGCGTCAGGAAGGCCTGGAAACGTGCGTGCTGACCGGCCAATTCGCGATCATCGTAGAGGTTCGGATTGGCCTGGAAGTCGATGTGGGTGCTCTCGCCGCCCATCCCCGGGTAGACGTTCACGAACAGGTCGTCGATCAAACCGGAGGTGAGCACGTGCAGCCGTCCGGTGACCGAGCCGAGGCGAATCCGGCTGTCGACCATCATCAGGTTCACCGTGGGCCCGAACGAGGTGACCTCGTCCATCGCCCAGCCCAGATCCCGGACGATGTCCTCCTGCCGGTAGCGCTGCCGCCGCAGCGCGCCGGTCAACTCGCTCTGGGTGGCCCGGATGAGATCACCGACCGTCTGGGTCGGTGTCAGCGGCAGCCGCAGCGGAACGACATTGGCGATCATCCCGCCCGATCGCCGCAGCGTCGCCGTGGTGCGCCCCGACACGGGCAGCCCGAGCACCACCTCGCCCGCTCCGGTCATGGCGCCGAGATACGCGCCGAAGGCCGCCACGATGATCGGCGCCGCGCTCGAGGACTCCCGGGCGGCGACGCGTTCCAGCAATTCCGCTGTCGCGCGGGGCAATTCGGCCGACACCAGATTCGGCTGGGCGTCGACCCCCGCTTCCCGCCCGGCCAGCGTCACCGGCGGCGTCATGCCGGCCAGGTGGTCGCGCCAGTACTCGCGGTCGCTGTGCAGCCGCTGCGAATCCCGGTAGGCCAGATCGTCCGCCACGACCCGGCGCAGATCCTCCGCTCGCCCGGCCGGTATCTCCTCGCCTCGCGCGGCGCAGTTGTAGATCTCGGCGGTGCGCTGCATCATCGTCAACGCGCCCACGCCGTCCAGTGCGATGTGGTGCATCCGGGAATACCAGAACCAGCGGTCCGCGCCGACGCGCAGCATGGCGACCTGGACAAGCCGGTCGGTCACCGGATCCAGCGGCGCCGAGTACTCCGCGCGCATCCACGCCAGGGCCGCCGCCTCGGGATCGGCCTCCCCGCGCAGGTCGACGGTGCCGATGCGGTCGTCCAGCGCGGTGTCGACGATCTGGTAGGGCGCGCCGTCGATCTCGAGCAGGCGCAGGTAGCCGGTGCCGAACTCGCGTCCGGCTCGCCGGGCCGCGGTAGCGAGCAAATCGACATCGACCGCCCCCTCGAATTCGACGTACTGCGCGATGGAGATCGGCGTCGCGCCGGCGAAGTGCTGGGCGAACCAGATGCCGCGCTGGGCCGCCGACAAGGGGAAGGCTCCGGCGGGGACGATCGCGTCGGCCGCGGCCGTGGCTGTGCGCTGAGGCATGGAGAGTCCTGAGTGTTCAGTTGTCAGGCGGCCTGATTCACGGCGCCGGCGTCGCCGAGCGGTGCGTCGGACCCGGTCAGGTAACCCAGCAGGGTCGAGCGGTCGTCGAGCACCAGCCAGTCGATCGCATCACCGAGATGGCCGCGCTGCGCTCTCGTGGTCACGCCGAGGTCGGCCCGGGGAGTGGAATCATCATCCGCCGCCAGGGCTGGGATCGCACCGGTTTTGGTGATGGCCGCCCGCGTCACGGCCGCCTCGATCGGCGCGGGCACCGCCATCACGATCCGGACGCCGCGCCGCGCGCCGCGCTGCACGAGCAACCGGGCCAACCGATTCGACCAGCGATCCAGGTCGGTCCAGGTGAGTTCGCAGTCGTCGGCGAGGACGGCGATGGTGGTCGGGTCGGTCTGCCGGGTGGAATTGCTCATGAATCAACTGTCGGGGTTGCGGACCCGTCTCGACAGCGACCTCAGTACTGGCCGGCGGCCTCCCAGGGGTGAGCGTTACCACCCCAAGGTGTCGGTACCCGCTCCCGTCGCACGGCGATCGCGAAACCGTGGAAGATTGCTGAACGGTAACCTAGACTTGCGAGTGTCTCGGACACCGGCCGCGGGGCCCGGCTCGAATCCCCGATGCGCGACCCGGTACCGGTGGCGTCGGGCAGGATGGGACGGAGAGCGCAACGTGGCGACCGATATGTCCCTGGCGCTCTTTCTCATTGCGCCAGAGGGGGATCGGAAGGATGAGGTGGTGGACGACAAGGGCGCGGGCGGGGGTGAACGGGCAGTCGTGGCGCTCCTGCCCGAGCACGCGACCGACGGGTGGGAGCTGACGGGCCCGCCGGGCAAACCGCGTCTGGTCAAGGATTTCGGTGCGGTGCGCACCCGGATCCGGGCCACCACACCCACCACCTGCTCGTGGTGGGTGGGACGGCCGGACGGCCGCCTGCTGCGCGAGGCCTCCGTCATGTCGGTCGAGGCGGCCAAGGCCGCGGCGGAAGCCTGGGTGGCGGACTATCTCACTGATCGGTCCGAGGGCGCCAGCGAGACAGGCGACGCTCCAGCGTGACCAGAACTCCGTTGAACGACAGGCCGACCAGCGAGATGGCGAGGATGCCGGCGTACATGTTCGGAATCTGGAAGTTCTGTTGCGCCGCGGTGATCAAATAGCCGAGACCGGCTCGGGCGCCGACCATTTCGGCGGCGATGAGCACCAGGATCGACGACGAGGCCGCCATCCGCAGGCCGGTGAAGATCGACGGCAGGGCGGCCGGCAGGATCACCTTCTGGAACAGTCCGATCGGTGAGAAGCCCAGCGACACAGCCGATTTGATCAACAGCGGCTCCACCGTGCGGACACCGGTGATGGTGTTCAGCAGGATCGGGAAGAAACTGGCGTAGACCACCAGCGCCACCTTCGACGTCTCGCCGATACCGAGGATGAGCACGAACACCGGCAGCAGTGCCAGTGCGGCGGTGTTGCGGAACAGCTCGAGAATCGGATTGAGGAAGTCCGCCACGGGCTTGTACCAGGCGATGGCGATACCGACGGGGACCGCGCTGATCAGGGCGAGCCCGAAACCGGCCAGTGATCGGGTGAGGCTGGTGGACACGTGGTTCCACATCTCCCCGGTGCGGACCAGTTCGACGAACGCGTCGAGCACCACCGAGAACGGCGGCAGGAACACCTCGTCCACCAACCCGAATCGGGGAGCGGTTTCCCACACCGCCAGGAACAGCGCGATGACGATGACCGGCTTGAGCAGCCGCCAGCCCAGCCCGGTGGCCGCGCGCAGCGCCCGGATCGGCGCGCCCGAGGGTGCGGCGGCGTCCGGTCCGGGCGTGGCCGGGTAGCGGGTCACCTGCTCCGCGAGTGGCACGGCACTAGACATGGGTGGGCCTCCGGTCGGTGTGGGTGGTCAGCGCGGCGCGTTCCAGGCCCTGGGCCCGGCTCACCTCGGATTGCAACTGCTCCCAGATGCGGTGCCGGAAGTCCCGGAACCGCTCGCTGGAACGGACATCGGCGCCGGAATCCCGGTCGAGGTCGATATCGAACACCGCCTTGATCCGGCCCGGCCGCGACGTGAGCACGGCGACGCGCTGGCCCAGGTACACCGCCTCGTCGATGCCGTGGGTGATGAACAGGATGGTCTTGCCGGTGGTGCGCCAGATGCGTAACAGCTCGTCCTGCAACGACTCTCGGGTTTGCGCGTCGAGTGCGGCGAACGGCTCGTCCATCAGCAGCACCTCCGGATCGAAGGCGAGGCTGCGGGCGATGGCGACGCGCTGCTTCATGCCGCCCGACAGCTCGTGCGGGTACCGGTCGCCGAAACCGTCCAGCCCCACCAGATTCAGATAGTGCTCGGCGATCTCGCGCCGCTCGCGCCGCCGCACTCGCTTCGCTTCCAAACCGAATTCGATATTCGCGCGGGCGGTGCGCCACGGGAGCAGCGCGTACTGCTGGAAGACGATGCCGCGATCCAGGCCGGGGCCCTCGATCGGGTTGCCGTCGAGCAGGATCCGGCCCGCGGTCGGCTTGCTGAGCCCGCCGAGCAGGTCGAGCAGGGTGGATTTGCCTGAACCGCTGGGGCCGACCAGCACCAGGAACTCACCGTCGTGCAGGTCCAGGGTGACGTCGGCGAGTGCCGTGAACGGTTCCCGGCTGCCGCGGGCGGCGAACTGCTTGCGCACGCCGGTCAGGGAAAGCTTTGCCGTGCCGGTCATTTCGCCGCCACCACCTCTCCGGCAGGTCCGCTCGTCGGCGCATAGGTGCCGTTGGCGTAAGGGTTGTCCTTGTTCGTGTAGACGTCCTTGGCCGTGAGCTTTCCTTCGCTCAATTCGCCGTTGCGCACGAGCCACTCGATCCAGATCTGCAATTCGCGCTCGTCGACGACGCCGCCCGGCACCGGGATTCCGGAACTCTTCCAGTACTTCAGCAGTTCGGTGTTCTCGTTGCGGCCGCGCTGGTTGATGATCGCCTCGAATTTGGCCAGGACCTGGTCGCGCGGTGTGATCTGCAACCAGCGGATGGCGCGGGCGGTGCCCTGCACGAAATCCTGCACGGCGTCGGGATGCTGCTTGATGTAATCGTCACGGAACACGTAGGTGCCGTAATCGAACTTGCCGAAGAGGTCCTTGTCGGTGAACAGCGGATGCAGCCCGCCTCGCGCCACCGCGGTATCGCGGAAGACGCTACCCAGCGCGGCCACATCGATCTGACCCTTGCGCAACGCGTCCTCGGTGCTGACCGGGGGCAGCACCACGAACTGGACCTGCTTGATCTCCGGTTCGCTCAACCCCTGGCGGTGCAGCCATTCTCGGGTGATGAATTCGTGGTGCGCGCCGAGGGTGTTGACACCGACCTTCTTGCCGATCAGATCACGCGCGGAGGTGATACCGGAATCGTCGCGCACGAAATAGCCGGTGAAGGACAACTCGTCGGCGCCATAGGAACTCAGCACGGACTTCACCGGCGCGCCACCGGCGATCAGTTTCACGACGGCCCCGTTGAACGCGCTGCCGAATTCGATCTGGCGGGTGGCCGCGGCCTGGATATTGGCCGGGCCGCTGGTGCTGTCGTTTTCCCAGCGCAGCTGGATCTTCTGGAAATAGCCCAGATCGGCGGCAAGTTCGAAGGGCGACACCTGGCCGGTCTGTCCCTGATATCGCAGGACGGTCTTGCCATCCGCGCTGAGCCCGGGATCGGAGCTGCCGCACCCGGCCGACAGCGAGACGGCGGCGGGGAGGGCGAGCGCTGCGGCGAGGACGCGAAGCGGCATGAATCTTCTACTGCGGGACAACATCATTCGATCTTTCGCGAAGTGGGGGGATTGTGGTCGAGTGTGCCCGGCGGCATTCTCCGGCTCTGCTGTTGCGATCACGCAGTTTTTATCGGTCGACCATCGAGCGCACCGCGCCGTAATGTTTCGGCGATGACCGTGCCCGTGGGTCGCCGGTGACGGTGCGGGGACGGTCGAAATGAGGACGCATGTACGACATTCGACGTCTGATCCTGCTGCGCGACCTGGCGGAGCACACCACCATGACGGCCGTCTCGGAACTGCACGGCATCACGACCTCGGCCGTGTCCCAGCAGTTGCGGATTCTCGAGGACGAGGTGGGCGCGGCGCTGACCCGGCGGGAGGGCCGGGTGCTGCGGCTGACCCACGCCGGCCGGGTGCTCGTGGACCACACGGTGCGGATTATCGCGGCGCTGGAGGAGGCCGAGAGCGCGGTGGCCGCTACGGACGCGGCCGTCACCGGGGTGCTTACCGTGGCCACCTTCCGCACCGCGCTCTCGCAGCTGGCGCTGCCCGCGGCGGCGCGGTTACGGGCGGAGTATCCGGGATTGCGCGTCCGGCTGGTGAACATGGTGCCGGTGGATTCGGTCCAGGCCGTGCGCCAGCAGGACGTGGATCTCGCCGTGACGTACTCGTATTCGTTCCGCACCCAGGATCTGCCGCTCGGTCTGGCCTCGGAATCCCTCCTGAGCGACCCCCTCGTGCTGCTCGCCCCGCCGCCGCTGCGGGACCGGGTGCGCCAGCACGGGTTGAGCGTCGTCCGCGACGCCGACTGGATCGCCGCCCGCGACGGTGCGCCGTCCATCGTGTCGGTGGTATTCGCTTGCCGCGAAGCGGGTTTCGCGCCGCGAATCGAACATCGCGGCGGCAGCTTCGCGGCGATGGCGGAAATGGTGGATCACGGCTTGGGCGTGACGGTCGTCCCGGAGATGTCGGTCGACGACCGCCACCGCCACCTGGTCGCCTCGCCCGTCCCGGGCGGTTTCCGGCATATCGGCGTGACCTACCGCCAGGCGTCCCTGGACCGCCCGGCCGTCGCCGCGGCTATCGGTGCACTACGGACGGTCGCGGGTCCGGAGCGGCTCGCGTCGTGAAGTCTTGGACCCGGCCTGAGCATCCACAATCCCGCCCGAGACGGCGAAAACTGCCATCCCGGCCCGATCTGTGTCCGCCCAGGCCGAAACCTACTGAACCGGGCCGAAACTCCCGCCGCGCACGCTGTCGGTAAACGCATCCCACTCGCCGGGGGCGAAGATCAGCGCGGGACCGGAGGGGTTCTTCGAGTCCCGGACACCCACCGCCCCACCATCGAGCCAGGCGACTTCGACGCAGTCCGTCTTGCCACTGCTGTAGCTACTCTTGAACCAATTCGCCACGGATAGATCAGTGTTCACGTTTCGTATCTCCTAGTCGCCACCTGGCGAAGCAGGTCTCGTGAATTCGTGTCGTCGAGCGAGACGGCTCGGACTGCCGCGGTGAGGGAACGGTAGCGCTCGACGTCGTCGGTCTTCTCCAAGAACAGATCGTTGATACCTGCTGATCCTTCCAGGTAGACGAGCGGTGGTTCAACCGGTCGTCCCTTGGCGTCTGTCCCGAAGTCCAGGATCATGAAGAGGTTCGGGAGGAAGGCGCCTTGCGGGTAACCGGATGAGAACGGCTGGATGCGCAGGGAGACGTGTGGCAGCTTGCTCATCTCCGCGAGGTGGTGGAGCTGGCGGGCCATGATTCGCGGCGTCCCGACGGCGCGATAGAGGGCGGACTCGTGAAGTAGGACATCGAGCTTCACCGGATCGGCCTTGCGTGTGATGATCTTCTGCCGCTGCATTCTCAGCGCTACGCGGCGTTCGATGTCGTCGGGCTCATCGCTGGCGAAGTAGGCGCTGATGAGCGTGCGCGCATAGGCCGCGGTCTGTAGCAGCCCCGGAACGATCTCGGCGTAGACGAACAGCTGCGCCGCCGATTCCGTCAGCCCGACAACCATATTGAACGTCGAGTCGCTGTACAGTCCGCCGAACGCCGTGACCCAGCTCTTTTCCTGAGCTTGGTTGGCGAGTTCCACCAGCCGCGCGGTCTGGTCGGGTGTCAGCTCGTACAGCTCGCACAGCAGCTCGATGTCCTGGGTGCGGATCTTGACCACGTCGCCCGCTTCGAGGCGTTGCAGTCCGGATTTGCTGAGTGACGCTAGCGGGGCGGCCCTTTCGATCGTCAGGCCGAGCGCCTGGCGGGCCTCGCGGAGCATCCGGCCGAGTTGCCGCCGGGCGAGTGTCGACGGTTCGCCGTTATTGGTCATGCGCATACCCCCTGCAAATGTGGGTCGGATCAACCTGTGAAAGTGGGTCGGACGCTGCGGCGGTGGTGGGTCGTCTCCGCGGACTTCGGATTCTTCTGCCGCAATCCGCCGTGATCGAGCCGCTCCCCGCTGCTCACCTGCTGTTCTTTACAACGGCCGGTAGAACCCGATGCCGTTGCGGCGCAACCCGAAATGCCCCTCAACTGTAGCGGAAGCCCGAGATCTCAACTGCCACAACGGGATGGACATTCACTTACGAGCGATACGAGAGCAAACATTTGAAGCGGCGACTTCGGCGACCGACACCGGTAGGGTTATTCGGCCGGATCGGTTCGTGTCGCCGATGCCGGGGTTCGGGAAGGTAGGAGGTGGGCTTGTGCCCAGCCACGTCGTCACCATGCTTCTTATTGATCTTGTTCTGATTCTGGCCGCGGCGCGGGTGCTGGGGTGGTTGGCCGAGAAGGTGGGGCAGCCGCCCGTGGTCGGCGAGATCGCGGCCGGGATTCTGGCCGGGCCGACGGTGCTCGGGCATCACCTGTCGACTCTCGTCTTTCCGATGGATACGAGGCCGGCGTTGACCGCGCTGGCGAATGTGGGAATCGCGCTGTTCATGTTCGTCGCGGGCATGGAGACCGATCTCGGGCGGTTCGCCAAGAATCGCAGTGCCGTGCCGGTGGTGTCGCTGTCGGCGTACGTGCTGCCGTTCGTGCTGGGTTCCGTTGCCGCCCTGACGATTCTGGCGCGCCATCAGACCGGCAGCCGGATCGCGTTCGTGCTGTTCATCGGCTGCTCGCTGGCGGTGACCGCGTTCCCGGTGCTGGCGCGGATTCTGCACGACCGGGGAATGTTCAGCACTCCCGTCGGGCAGCTGGCGCTCGGGTGCGCGGCCGTCGGTGACGTGCTGGCATGGGTGGTGCTGGCGGGCGTCATCGCCTCCACCCGGACCGAGGCGGGCCAGACGTGGCGCTTGCTGCTGCTGGTGCCCCTGGCGGCGGGGACGTGGTGGCTCGTGCGGCCGCTGCTCGGTCGCGTCGTCGGCGGTATGTCGACCGAACGGTCCCTCACGCTGGTCGCGGTGTGCGGCGCGCTGCTGTGGGGCGCGATGACCGAATGGTCGGGGCTGCACCTGATCTTCGGCGCGTTCCTTTTCGGCGTGGTATTTCCGCGTGGTGGCCGAGAGCAGGTCACGGCCGCGGTCCAGCCGCTCGGAGCGCTGTTCATGCCGTGCTTCTTCGTGATCGCCGGGCTCCGCGTGGACCTCTCCAGCATCGATCGGGCAGGCGTCCTCGAACTCGTCGTCGTGATCGCGGTCGCGGTCGCGGGCAAGGTAATCGGCACCTATCTCTCCGCCCGGCTGGCGGGGATCGACAAGCACCCGGCCAGAGTCCTCGCGGCCCTGCTGAACACGCGCGGCCTCACCGAACTGATCCTGTTGGACGTGGGCTTGTCCACCGGCATCATCGGCCCGGACCTGTACTCGCTGCTGGTCGTCATGGCCCTGATCACCACCGCGCTCACGGCGCCGCTGCTCACCCTGCTGAAATCGTCACCGGAAACCGTTCCCGCCGAACCCAGCCGCGTCTCTACGTAGCGGCTCTCTCGATATCAAGGTCGGCTGTAGCGATCGTGCAGGTAATCTTGCCGATCGCAACCGGTGGCATACCGCGGCGCGCGACGTACCGTGACGGGAACATTGTCGTGCCGAGGGAATGGATGGTCACGATGACAACTGTTGCAGCGCAGTCTCTTTCGTCCGAGTCTACGATTACGATTCACCCGCAGTCCGGCTACACCGGAGCCGAGATCTCCGGCGTGGACCTGGCGGAGGACCTGCCCGATCGGGTCATCGCCGAGATCCGGCAGGCCCTGCTGAAATGGAAGGTCGTGTTCTTCCGCGACCAGACCATCGGGCACGCCGAGCAGGTGGCGTTCGCCCGGCGGTTCGGTAAGGTCACCCCGGCTCATCCCTACGAGGACAATCCGCCGCCGGGTTTCCCGGAGATCTTCCCGATCGACAGCAGGCGCTACGGCGAGCAGTACGGCCGCAAGCGCACCTCCTACGACAGCAGCTGGCACACCGATGTGACCGCGCTGGTGAACCCGCCGGCCTTCTCCATCCTGCGCGCGGACATCCTGCCGCCGTACGGCGGCGATACGGCGTGGACGAATCTGGTCGCCGCGTACGAGAATCTGCCGGCCCCGGTGCGTGACCTCGTGGACGCCCTCGATGCCGAGCACACCTTCGAATCGCGTGCGGCACAAGGCGGTACGCGAGCGAACGCGGTGGCCCGCAAGCCGCTGCGCAGTTTCCACCCGGTGGTCCGGGCCCATCCCGAGACCGGTGAGCGCGCGCTGTTCGTCAGCCCGGGATTCACCCGAGCGGCCAAGAACCTGCGTGGTCTGGGTCCGCGGCTGAGTTCGTATCTGCTCGACGCGCTGTGGGAAGAGGCGACCCGGACCGAATACACCGTCCGCTTCCGCTGGCAGCCGGGCAGTGTCGCGTTCTGGGACAACCGGGCCACCGCGCATCTCGCCATCCCCGACGCCGGACATCTCGGGCACGACCGAGTGCTGTACCGGGTCACCATCGAGGGCGACGTCCCGCAGGGGGTGGACGGGCGCCGGTCCGAATCGGTGGAGGGCGAGCCCTTCCACGGCTCCTGATTCGTGCTTTCCGAGAATGTCAGGAGCAGAGACGTGACCGAAACGTGGCAGATCGACACCGATGTGCTGGTGATCGGCGGCGGCCCGGCCGCCTGCTGGGCGGCGATCCACGCCCGGGCGGCGGGCGCCGAGGTGATCCTCGTCGACAAGGGATACTGCGGGACCAGCGGCGCGACCGCACCGGCCGGTACCGGCGTCTGGTACGTCGCGCCCGACCCGGCGGCCCGCGCACAGGCCAAGGCCGGTCGCGAGGCGCTGGGCGGATATCTCGCCGACCACTACTGGATGGACCGGGTCCTCGACCAGACCTACGCCAACATGAATCGCCTTGCGACCGAGGGCAGATACCCCTTCCCGGTCGACCCCGGCACCGGGCGGCAGATCCGCACCGGCGTGCAGGGGCCGGAGTACATGCGCCGGATGCGCGCGTGGGTGCGGCGCGCCGGAGTGCGGATCCTCGACCACTCGCCCGCACTGGAATTGCTGGTCGACGCCGACGGCGTGGTGCGCGGCGCGGCCGGGTATCGACGGCAGGCCGACGGGGACTACCGCATCGCCGCCGGAGCCGTGGTGCTCGCCAGCGGGGGCTGCGCGTTCCTGTCGAGGGCGCTGGGCACCAACGTCGATACCGGCGACGGCGCCCTGATGGCCGCCGAGGTCGGCGCGAGCTTCTCCGGCATGGAATTCTCCAACGCGTACGCGATCGTGCCGAAGGGCGCCACCGTCACCAAGACCGCCTATTACGGCTACGCCACCTTCTTCCACGAGGACGGCCGCGTGCTCGAGGGCGCGGGGTCGACCAAGGGCCGCTCGGTGATCGCGCGAACACTGTTGCACGAGAAGGTCTTCGCGCAGCTGGATCGCGCGGACGCCACGGTCCGGGCGCAGATGCGACTGGGGCAGCCGAACTTCTTCCTCCAGTTCGATCGGCGCGGCATCGACCCGTTCACCGATCGGTTCGAGGTCGACCTGCTCGCGGAGGGGACGGTGCGCGGCACCGGCGGGATCGACGTGATCGACGACGAGTGCGCCACCACGGTTCCCGGGCTGTACGCCGCGGGCGACGCCGCGACGCGCGAGCGCATCTGCGGCGGGTTCACCGGCGGCGGCAGCCACAACTCGGCGTGGGCGATGTCGTCGGGCACCTGGGCAGGCGGTGGCGCCGCTCGCTTCGCCCTGCGGTCGGGTCGTCCCGCGGTGACCGATCTGCGGGGCGCCGGGCGCACCGGATTGCGACCGGACGGCACGGCGGGGGTGCGGCCCGCCGATGTGCTGGCCGCCGCCCAGCGTGAACTGATCCCGTTCGAGAAGAACTATCTGCGCCACGGTGACCGGATCCGCCCGGCGCTGGCGAGTCTGGACACGTTGTGGCACACGGCTTCCGAGGCACTGTGTGGCGACAGCGGTGCGGAGCGGGTGCGCGCCCGGGAGGCCGCCGCCATCACCGCGGTGGGTCGACTCATGTACCGATCCGCCTTGGCGCGCACGGAGACTCGCGGTATGAGCAAGCGGGCCGACCATCCCGACCTGGATCCCGCCCAGCACCATCACATCCTGTCCGGCGGGCTCGACGAGGTGTGGACGGCCACCGCGCCCGCGCGGCACAGCGCCCTGGCGGTGGCGTCGTGATCGAACTGCTGCGTGCCGGCGACTGCATCGGCTGCGACAAGTGCGTCGACGTCTGCCCCACCAACGTCTTCGACCGCGCCCCGGACGGAATTCCGGTCATCGCAAGGCAATCCGACTGCCAGACGTGCTTCATGTGCGAGGCGTACTGCCCGACCGACGCCTTGTACGTGGCCCCGGAAGCGACCCCACTGACCGACCACGACGCGATCCCGCAGGAGCACATCGGCCGATACCGCGAAAAGCTGGGCTGGGGCCGGGGTCGCACGCCGGGCAGTCTGCTCGCGGTCGGCCCGCCGCTGCCGCACGGCGCACCTCCGCCACGGTTACCTCAGGTGGTTCGAGGCATGTCGGGATGACATGGCGTGCTCCGAGGCACGAGGCGCGGGGAGTCATTCGTAGAGCTGAGGTGGCCACTGCGGCAACAGGTCTCGTTCCCGCGTGAGGAACTCGGCGAACGTGGTAGCTGGTCGGCCGGTGAGATCGCGTACGGCCGAGGTGGTTTCGGCCAACGAGCCGCCAGCCACCTCGGCGTAGAGCGCGGCCACATCGGCGGCGAAGGCTGCGGGGATCCCCTGCGCGACCAGCTTGTCGGCGAATTCGCCTGGTGGCAGGTCGATATACGAGATCGGGCGGCCGATCGCCGCGGACAGTTGCTCGGCGATCTCGGCGTGGGTCAGCGCCTCCGGCCCGGTCAGCACATATCGTTCGCCGCTACCGCGCTCGGTGGCGAGCAGGACCGCGGCGCAGGCCGCGATGTCGGCGCAGTCGATGTAGGACACCCGCGCCTGCCCATAGGCCCCGAGCAGGTTGCCGTCGGCGCTGAACGAGCCCGCGCCGGTGCGGAAGTTCTGCATGAACCCGCTCGGCCGCAGGATCGACCAGTCCAGCCCGGACGCCTCCAGGTGCGCCTCGATCTCGGCGTGCGCGCCTTCGGCGAGCAAACCGCCGGGCCGCGCGCCCCAGACCGACACCTTGACCACCCGCCGCACTCCGGCCCGCGCGGCCGCGTCGATCACCGCGGTCTGGTGCGCGATCATCGGCTGCGGTCCGGGCGTGGGTCCCGCGCCCGGGGAACAGAGGAACACTTGATCGACACCGGACACGGCGGCCGCCATCGAGTCCGGATCATCGAAATCGCCGACCACCAGATCACAGCCCAGCGCTCGCCCCCGCACGGGGTCGCGCACGAGCGCCCGAAACGGCAGATCGCGCCGCCGCAAGTCACCCACCAGATGGCGGCCGATCGAACCGGTCGCACCCGTCACCAGGATCATCGCCCACTCCTTCTAAAATCGAGGCACCCTCGAAATATATCTCGAGGGTGCCTCGACTTAGAAGGGTTTGTGATGGGCGAGAGCGAAACTCCGGGCCGCCGTCGTCCCCGCGCCGACGCCCGGCGCAATCGGGAAGCGCTGCTGGCGGCGGCCGACGAGGTGTTCGCCACCGGCGGCGCGGACGCCCCGCTGGAGCACGTGGCCCGGCGGGCCGGTGTCGGCGTCGGTACCTTGTACGGGCACTTCCCGACTCGTCGCGCGCTGATCGCCGCGCTGCTGGCCGACCGCAACGAGGCTCTGTTCGAGCGCGGCGACCGGTTGCTCGACGCGCCCCCCACGCTCGACATCGTCGCCCAATGGGTGCGCGCGGTCGTCGAGCACGCCGCCACCTATCGAGGGCTCGCGGCCGTACTCGTGCGGAGTCTGGACGACGACGACAGCGAACTGCACGCCTCCTGCCTGCGCATGAACGAGATCGGCGAACAAATCGTCGCCGGAGCCACCCGCGCCGGCGCACTCGCCCCGGATACCACCGCCACCGACATCTTCACCCTCGTCAACGCGGCGGCATGGACTCGCGAACACGCCACTTCCGCGCAGGCGGACCGGCTGCTCACCTACGCCCTCAACGGCCTGCGCGCGTCCGGTGACTGAGCTGAATTTTAACCAGCATTGCAATTTGATTGAACTGGCTGGTTAAATCGAGCCCATGAAGAACCTTGTTGTGGCGGGTGGCACCGACGGAATGGGCCGCGCCGTGGCGCTGCGGCGACTGGCCGAGGGTGACGCGGTGGTGGTCGTCGGGCGGGACCCGGCGAAGGGACAGGCGTTCCTCGCGGACGCCGCGGGGCTCGGGGCCGAAGGACGCGCGCATTTCGTCGCGGCCGACCTGAGTTCGATCGTCGCCACGCGCGCCGCCATCGCGGAGATCCGCGAACGGTTCGACACGCTCGACGCATTACTGTTGTGCGCCAGGCATTTCCGGTCCGAGCGGCTGGTTACCGAGGAGGGGTTCGAGTACAACTTCGCGCTGTTCTATCTGAGCCGATTCGTGTTCAGCCACAACCTGATCGACCTGCTGGACCGTGCCGAGCATCCGGTCATCGTGAACGTGGCGGGGCCGGGGAGTGGGACGGGGGCGATCCGCTGGGACGACCTCGAGGGCGAGCGGGGGTACGACGGCGGACACGCGCTCGCACAGGGCGGCCAGCTCAACGACCTGCTCGGGGTGCGGTTCGCGAGCGCCCGGGTATCGGCCAGGACGCGGTACGTGCTGTTGCATCCCGGGGTGGTGAACACCGCGCTGTCCGGCGACTACGACGCGCCGACCGCCGAGCACATCGAGCGCATGCGTCGCGGTGCCCGGTCGATCGACGAGGCGATCGTTCCGATCCTGGACGTACTCGACCATCCGCCCGCCGAACCGCTCACCGCGATCGTGGAGGGACGGCCCCTGGATGTGCACGGGCCCGCCTTCGACCCCGAGGCCGCCGACCGATTGCACACGGAGACAGTGCGATTACTCGGACGGCTCCAGTCGGCGGCATGGGGCGTCGATCCGAACCGGTTGCGGCAGGTGCTCGACACCCCGGTGTTCGCCACCGTCGCGACGGTCCAGCCGGACGGCGGCCCGCACCAGTCGGTGGTGTGGGTGCTCCGCGACGGTGACGATGTGCTGTTCGCCGTCGCGGCCGGGAGTCGCAAGGAACGCAACCTCCGGCGCGACCCGCGCGTGAGCGTGCTGCTCAATCCCCCCGAGGCGCCCTACACCTACGCGGCCCTCCACGGCCGCGCGACCTTGGTGGCCGAGGGCGGCCACGAACTACGCGACCGCCTCTCGCTGAAATACACCGGCCAGACCTACACCGAGCACAACCCCGACGTCGCCGAGCGGTACGGCGACGTCGAGATGGTGACTGTCCGCGTCACACCCGAACGCGTGGTCGGCCGACTCTGAGCAATCGTCCGGGGCAGTTCACACCGCCGGTTCGGGCTCTCGGGCGAAACGGCTCTGCGGGCGGGGGAGGCCGAAGTGGTCCCGCAGGGTCGTGCCGGTGTACTCGGTGCGGAACAGCTTGCGCTGCTGCAGGATCGGGACCACGGTCTCGGCGAAGACCTCGAGCCCGCCGGGGTAGTAGGGCGGCATGACATTGAATCCGTCGGCCGCACCGGAGCGGAACCACTCCTCGATGGTGTCGGCGACCTGTTCGGGAGTGCCTGTGAACACCCGGTGCCCGCGGGCGCCCGCCAGGCGGTGCAGCAAACCCCGCAGCGTAGGCCGGTCCCGCTGCACGATCCCGGCCACCACCTGGCGGCGGCTGGCGGCATTGTCGGTGACATCGCCCGCGCCGGCGAACAATTCGACCGGCACCGGCTCGTCCAGCTTCAGGTGCCGCAGATTCTCTCCGGCGAGGTCCTCGAGCTGCCCGAGCCCGTATGCGGGCACGGTGAGTTCGTTGAATTCGCGTTCCAGGCGCTTGGCTGCGGACTCGGTATCCCCGATGAACGGGCTGATGCCGGGCAGGATCTGCACGTGGTCGGGATTGCGCCCGAAGCCGTGGGCGCGGCGTTTGATATCGGAGTAGAACGCCTGGGCGTCGGCGAGGCGCTGATGCGCGGTGAAGATCGCCTCGGCGTATCGGGCCGCGAAGGCCCGGCCGTCGTTGGAGGCGCCCGCCTGCACGAGCACGGGGTAACCCTGTGGGGTGCGGGCGGATTGGAACGGGCCGCGCACGCGCAGGTGGTCGCCCGCGAAGTCGATGCGGTGGATCTTGTCCGGGTCGGCGTACCGCCCGGCGGCCCGGTCGAGCAGGATCGCGTCGTCCTCCCAGCTGTCCCACAGCGCGACCACGGCATCCACGAATTCCCGGGCGCGGGCATAGCGTGCGGCGTGGTCGGGGTGGCGGTCCAGGCCGAAATTCGCCGCGGCGAGGTCGGTTCCGGTCGTCACGATGTTCCACCCGGCACGGCCGCCGGAGATGTGGTCGAGCGAGGAGAACAGCCGGGCCAGGTTATAGGGCTCGTAGTAGGTGGTGGAAGCGGTGGCGATCAGGCCTAGATGCGTTGTGGCGGAGGCGATCGCGGTGAGCAGGGTGATCGGCTCCAACCCCGGCGCGGCGTTGTATTCCACATTGGTGCGCAACGCCGGGCCGTCGGCGAAGAAGACGGCGTCGAGTTTCGCGGCCTCCGCGGTCCGGCCGATCTCCTGGTAGTAGGTGACGTCGTAGATGCGGTCCGGCCCGCTGTCCGGGTGCCGCCAGGCCGCCTCGTGATGGCCGGCGGGGTAGATGAACGCGTTGAGGTGTAGCTGTCGTTCGGTCATGCCGGTATGCCCGCCTTCGTGATGTCGATGTGGTTGTCCGTTCCCGCCGAGCGGGTGACGCCGAGGTCGTGCAGCAGGGACTCCCGGTGGCGGGCGAACCCGGCGTCGCTGTGGCGGCGCGGCCGCGGCAGATCGATGCGCCGGTCGACCGCGATGCGGCCGTCGTCGAGCACCAGTACCCGGTCCGCCAGCAACACCGCCTCGTCGACGTCGTGGGTGACCAGCAGCACGCCGGGCGTGTGCCGGGCGCACAGGTCCTGTAGCAGGCCGTGCATGCGGATGCGGGTCAGCGCGTCCAGGGCGCCGAAGGGCTCGTCGGCCAGCAGCAGCGCCGGTTCCCGCACCAGCGAGCGGGCCAATGCCACGCGCTGCTGTTCGCCGCCGGAAAGCTCCTTGGGCCAAGCCTTTTCGCGCCCGGCCAGGCCCACCTCCGCCAGCGCGGCGCGGCCCCGGTCCCGGGCTCCGTTTCCGCGCAGACCGAGAATGACGTTGTCCAGCACGCGAATCCACGGCAGCAGCCGCGAATCCTGGAAGACGACAGCCCGATTCACCGGTACCGCCAGCTCGCCCGAGCCCTCGACGCCGTAGTCGAGTTCGGCGAGGGCGCGCAGCAATGTGCTCTTACCGGAACCGCTGCGCCCCAGCAGCGCGACGAACTCGCCGCGGGCGATCTCGATATCTATGCCGCGCAGCACGATCCGGTCGCCGAAGCGGCGGCTCAGGTCGCGGGTGTGCACGACCGTCAGTCCGCCAGTGTCTGCCGCCATGTCAGGGCCCTCCGTTCCACCAGTCGCACCGCCACGTCGCCGAACAGGCCGAGCAGTCCGTAGATCACCAGGCCGACGACGATGACGTCGATCTGCCCGTAGGTGCGCGCCTGGGTCATCAGGTAGCCGATGCCGCTGGTGGCATTGACCTGCTCCACCACCACGAGCGCGATCCACGAGATCGTCACCGCCAGCCGCAATCCGGTGAAGAAGCCGGGCAGCGAACCGGGTAGCGCCACGCGCCGGATGAACTCCCAGCGGGACAGCCCCACGGTCTGCGCCAGCTCGACGTAGCGGGCGTCGACGCCGCGCAGGTGCGCGTGCGTGTTGATGTAGATCGGGATCAGCACGCTGAGGACGATGCAGAGGATCTTCATCTGTTCGCCGATGCCGAACCAGACGATGAACAGCGGGATCAGCGCGAGCGTGGGGATGGCGCGCTTGATCTGGATCGGCCCGTCCACCAGTGCCTCCCCGATCCGGCTCAGGCCCGCGAACAGGGCCAGGATCAGCCCGGCCACCACCCCGATGGCCAAGCCGAGCACGGCGCGCCGCAGCGAGGTGAGCAGGTTCGACTGCAAACGGCCGTCCGACAGCAGGTCTGCGGCGGTCTCGGCGACCGTCCACGGCGCGGGCAGCGTATTCGGATCGATCCGGCCGAGGGCCGAGCCGATCACCCAGACGGCCACGAGCAGTAGCGGGCCGAGCGCGATGCCGTACGGAATCGGTTTGCCCGGACCGAGTTTCGGGCGCTTCGCCCGGTGCGGGCGGGTCGTGGCGAGGACGGCCATCAGTTGGTTCCCGTTCCGAACGACGCGCCGATCTCGGTGACCGTCTGCGTGACAACCTGGTCGAAGCGCAGGTCGAAACCGTCCGCGGCGCGAATCTTCGCGGGCAGCTCACCGGCGTCGTCGATGACGTCGATGGTGGCCTGCTGGCGGTCCACCAGTTGCTGATCGAGGTGCGGGAAGGTGTACACGCCCAGTGAGTCGATGATGCGTTTCGCGTCGTCGGCGCTGACCTTCTGGCTGTCGATGTAGTACTTGCGCGCCCACTCGTCCTGATGGAGGTTCGACCACTGCTGCGCCCGGATGAACGCGGCGACCAGGGCGCGGGTCGCCGCCGCCTTGGCCGGGTCCTGTACGACGGCCCGGCGCGCGTACAGGTACCCCAGTCCGCCGTAGATCCCGGTGACTTCGGAGTCGGGGAGCACCGACGCGCCCGGAGTACGCAGCAGCCGAGTCACATTCGGTTCGATGAGGGGCGCGACGTCCACCTGCCCGGTGCGCACCGCGTCGAGGAAATCGCTCAGTTGCAGGCGGATCAGTTGCACGTCGGAGGTTTTCAGCCCGGCCTTGGCGACCGCCCGCAGCACCCCCGCCTGCTGCGCGGTGCCCTCGGCGTACGCGATCTTCTTACCCTTCAGATCCGCCAGCCGCGTGATCGAACGGCCCGGCGCGACAGCGAGTTTCATCGCCAGCGGATTGCTCTGATAGGCCGCGACGATCGGCACGTCCTGCTTGGCGGCGAGGGCGTGAATGGGCGGCACGTCACCGACCTGTGCCACGTCGGCCGCACCGGCGCGGAACGCCTCGAGCACGGCCGGGCCGCCGACGAAATTGGCGAACTCCACGGTGAACGGCAGCTTGTCCAGCTCACCGGAGGCGCGCAGCCAGGTTTGCACGCGTTCCTGCTGGTCCGCGACGACGAGTTTGGTGCCCGGCGGTATCTCGGCGGGGAGCGGGCCGTCGGGCGCGCGGCTCACCGTGGTGTCGTTGTTCGCGCAGCCGGTCAGGGCCGCGCCCGCGACAACCGACGCGGCGAGCAGTAGCGCCGTTGTCCGGCCGAACCGAACCTTGACCGTGCGCAGGCGAAACATGGCGTCATTGAATCAGGGCGAAACGGGCACGAAAACCTTAGTGCGCGGCATGATTTCAACCCTCGCGCGCGATCACCGGGCCATTCTCGGCAGGTCTCGGGAGTGACCCTTGCCACAGTCGGTACGGCGGCGTACCGTACGGTGGTACATGGCCGTACCGAGTGGGAGGCGCGCATGACCACTGTGAAGCTGCCGGACGGGCCGAGGTCGCCCGTCCTCGTCCAGGGCATGGAGATCCTCGCGGGGAGAACCCGGGCGTGGCGGCGTCTGCACGACCGCTACGGCTCGGCGTTCACCGTCTACGTGCCCAGATTCGGCCGGATGGTGGTGCTGTCCGATCCGGCGGAGGTGAAGGCGCTGTTCACCGCCGGGCCCGACGTGGCGGACAACGGCGATGTGAACCTCGGCGATTTCCTGGGTCCGAATTCCCTGTTCGCCCTGACCGGTTCGGCGCACCGCCGCCACCGCAAGCTGCTCTCCCCGCCGTTCCACGGTCGGCGGCTGCCGGTGTACGAGGCGCTGATCGAGGAGGAGACCGTCCGGGAGATGGCGTCGTGGCCGACCGGGCAGGAATTCGCGACCATGGATTCGATGATGCGGATCACCCTGAACGTGATCCTGCGGGCGGTATTCGGCGCGGAGGGCGTGGAATTCGACCGGTTGCGCGAGCTGCTGCCCAAGCTGGTACTCGTCGCCTCGGCCCTGGCCGCGGTCCCGGTGCCGCGAAAGTTCTTGGGCCGCTTCGGTCCCTGGGCCAGGTTCGCGCGTTATCGCGGTGAGTACGACGCGCTCGTCGGCCGGCTCATCGATCGCGCACAGGCCGACGACGCCCTCGCCGAGCGGGACGACGTGCTGTCGATGCTGCTGCAGACCCGCTACGACGACGGGTCGGCGATGACGCGCGGCGAGATCGCCGACGAACTGCTGGCCCTGCTCACCGCCGGGCACGAGACCACCGCGGCGACTCTCGCGTGGACCGTCGAGCGGTTGCGGCGGCATCCGGAGGTGTTGCGGCGCTTGGTCTCCGAGGTCGACGCGGGTGGTTCCGCACTGCGCGAGGCGACGCTGCTGGAGGTGCAGCGGGTCCGTCCGGTCGTCGACATCACCGGGCGCATGGTGCACGCCGAGTCGTTGTCGCTGGGGCGCTGGACGCTGCCGAAGGGGCAGAGTGTGCTGGTCAATATCCGGCTGATGCACGACAACGAGAAGCTGTATCCCCACGCGCGCGCGTTCGACCCGGACCGGTTCCTGGGCGCGCGGCCCGGTACGTTCACGTGGATCCCGTTCGGCGGCGGGGCGCGTCGCTGCATCGGTGCGGCGTTCGCGACCATGGAGATGAACGTCGTGCTGCGCACGCTGCTAAGGGATTTCACGCTGGAGCCCACCGCCGCGCCGGACGAGCGCACGCACTTTCGCGGCGTCGCCTTGGTGCCCGCCGGTAAGGGCCGCGCCGTGGTGCACCGTCGCACCGCGCGACCCGCCGCGGACAGTGCCGCCCGTTCCGCGGAAATGCCCGGGTGAGCGGGCTACGCGACGACCCGGCCGAGCCGGAGTCGGGGTTCCGGCGTCGCCTGCTCGACGGCATGGCCGAAGCGGTGCGCCGGCAGGGCTATCGGGACCTCACCGTCGCCGACGTGGTGCGGCACGCCCGCACCTCGCGCCGGACGTTCTACGAGCACTTCAGCGGGAAGCAGGACTGTTTCATCGCGCTGCTGGCCGAGCGCAACGCCGACACCATCCGGCAGATCTACGCGGCGGTGGATCCCGCGGCGCCCTGGCGTACGCAGGTGCGTCAGGCGATCGAGGCCTGGATCGTGGCGTCGCAGCGCGACAGCTCGATCACGCTCGCCTGGATTCGCGACACCCCGGCGCTCGGGGACAGCGGACGGCAGTTGCATCGCGACACCGGCGAGGCCTTCGTGACCTTGATCCAGAACCTCACCGCGACACCGGAATTCCAGTCCGGCGAGCTGCATCCGCCCTCACGGCAGGTGGCGACCATCCTCTACGGCGGCTACCGCGAGCTGATCGCCTCGACGTTCGAGGACGGTGGTGATCTCGGTGAAATAGTCGATGTCGCAGTGGAAACGGCGATCGCGCTGATCGGTCCGCGGCGGGCATCGGGCGACGGGTAGGCCCGCCGCTCACCGCGGCCGGGGGCCGAGGAGTTCGCTGCTCGCCAGCAGTCTCGTGAGTTCGCGCCAGCGGCGCTGACGGTGCGCGAACATCAGGCGCACGAACAGGCGGGTACCGAAACCGGTTATGCCGTCGTCGATTTCGACCTCGTCGGTGTAGCGGCAGCTCGACTCGGTGAGTGGTGTGAAGGTGAGTCGATGGTTCCAGGTGCGGACCGGGCCGCCCCACTCGTTGGTGTAGATCTCCGTCGGCGCGAGATGGATCAGGCGCAGGTGATGGCGCCAGGTGGGGAGTACGCCGAACCACCAGAGCCGTGCGGAGGTCTCCATGCCGGGCTCGACACGATCCGGGACGAGCAGGCCGGGGACCGAAAGGATCGGGCGCACAACATAGGCGAACAGCTCCGGGGTCCGCGCCAACTTGCACGCCGTCTCGGCCGCGATCGGCAGCTCGGTGGTTAGGGTTACCTTACTCATGAGTGAATCATGGGTGATCCCGTGTCATAGGGCAAGGCCCACCGCATGTCCGGGGCGGCCGCTACGGCTCGGTAGCGCCTTGCAGGGCCGAGGTGCCCGCCGTGGCGATATCGTCCGGCTCGCCGCGGCCGTGGCGGCTGCCCGCGTAGGCGCGCTCGCGGATCTCGGCCACTTGGCGGGGGAGCAGTTCCACGCCCTCGGGCCGGTTGGTCACCGGGTCGTAGAAACCCGGTCCGGCGTGCTCGCCTATCTCGCACCTCGACAAGGTGATCTCGGCCAGCGTGCGAGCCGGCCCCCGCCACGGAACCGCTCGTAGCACGAAATCGAGCCGATGGTGTTCCAGGTGGGTGTTCAGATCGTCCACGGAGGCGGTGCCCGGCTGCCCCGGAAGCGGTTGGGCCACAATCCATTCTGCTTCGTGGCCCGGGAAACGGTAGGGCATGAGACTGCCGTAGCAGGCATGCGCCCAGCCGCGCGCGGGCACGACGACCAGGCGACCGAGCGGACCGCCACCGGTCGTAGCCAATGCCAGATCCCAGGGCCGTTCGCGATGGTCGAGCACGCGCACCGCCAACCCGAGCACATCGGGCAGCGGCCCCGGCAGACCAACCCCCTTGGACAGCCGCGCCAGCACCGGCCGCTCCGCCGCCCCGACCAGACGGGCGTAATCGGCATCCACCGCATGCAACGCCCCGGTCAACGGCATACCGACCGGATGAAACACCCGGCCCCGCCGAACCCACGCCGCAGCACCGAACGCACCACTCACCACCCGATCGAAAACCATGCCATCACCCCCATCGCCGCAATATCCACCCCCGTAATACCCGCCCGCCCACACCTCAACCAGCAGCCGTACCCGGTGTTCGAACCGATCCCACCCCGCACCGGGCGACCTTCGCGGCGGATCAACGACGATTCATGAGGCGCGTGACTTCCCGCACGCGTCGGTCGACACGATCGGACCCTGCATCGCCGTCTATCAGAGCTAGCGTGTGTTCAGCGGCGTCGAACTGTCCCCCTTTGGCGTACGCCTCCGCCAGCCAAGTCCGGTAGAGCGCTACCTCCCGCGCATGGTCGGATGGATATGCGTCGATTGCGCGGGACAACAACGGTTGTGCGTTCCGGCCGTCTCCGAGCTCCACGAAGCACCGGCCTGCCATCACGTCGATCTCGTCGCGGTTGAACCAGTAGACCCAATCAGGCTCGACAACGCCGTCCGACCGGTTTTCGTACGCGTCGTCCACGGCGTCCAGAGTTCGCCGCACGGTGTCTGTGTCTCGTGCCCGTGCACTCGACCACGCCACACGTTCCAGTAGGAGAGCGCGAGCTGTAGGTGTGGCATCCGTGGCACCTGCCACCGCCGATCGGGCGATGAGAACGGCGTCGGCCGCGCTACCGACGTTCGCCTCCTGATAGGCCAGCGTCGACAACAGTTGTCCGGCAAGCGCGCGGGCACCGGCCGCTGCCGCCGCCCGGTGCCCGTCCAGATAGATGCGTCGTGCTTCTTCGAAGCGACCCGCATCGGAGGCGACCCACCCGGCAAGTTGTGCCAGCTCTCCGACCACAGTCAGCAGCCTCCGGCCTACCTCGGTGCTGTAACTGCCGTTCCGAACTATTTCCTCCGCGTCTCGCAGTTCTTTGGACACGACAGGGTGTAAGTCACGGCCGCCGATCGAATCATCCAGTCGCCGAAGTTCGATCACGCGCCGCTCGAGCTCGGCTGCGAGGGTGTGGCCTACCCGTCGTCCGGATCTGGTGTGAACCTTCGAAGGTGTGTCGAGCACAAGCCATTCGTGAGCGATGCGCAAGGGATCGTCCGGGGGTGATTCCAATGTTCGGACGCTGACACCGAGAGCCCTCGAGTACGCGGCGACGTGTTCGGGTGTGATGTGTCGCTGTCCGGTCTCCAGCAAGCCGAGTAGCGCTCTGGAGTAGTGCGTACGCGCCGCAAGCGCGGACAAGCTGAGTCCTGCGGCTTCCCGCGCCGCGCGTAGGCGGCTACCAGCGATGTCGTCCACAGCCCAAGCGTAGGTCAGTTGTAGACGCTTGTAGATGCGAAAACGCTGTCGTTACAGCCGGATTGCGACGAGTCTCGAAGACGCGCCGTAGAGGGTTGTAGCCGACAAACCAACGCTGACAACGGGAGGGGGTACCGATCATGAGATTCCGGCCGACCGCGCTGGGATGGGTAGATACGGAGGTGTCCGATGCGCTGATGTGGGACCGCGCTCAGGTGCAGCGTTTGGCGCGGCATCTCGGATACCTGGTCATCTGGCCCGAGCCGTCGTTCATCCCACTTGCCGATCAGGTGCGTGCCGCTGACGTGGACGTGGTGATCACGCCGTCACCGCAGCACCTGAGCCCGCTCGAGGTGAATGGGATTCTGTACGTCGCGGAGATCGAAACTATCTCTCCACGAATGAGTTTCGCTCGCTGGACGCCGATCCGTGAAGGGGTATTCGCATGACGAACGACCCTGCGGCGTCCAGGCGGGAACTGTCCGCGCTCTGGTGGACACACGACGCACCGGTGGGTCCGCTGACACCTGATCGCGCCCACGCGATTATGCAGATGCATGTGGAGTGCCGCGTGGACGACTGCCCCCGCAAGCGTGCCGCGTTCCAGTCGTTGGTCGAAGCCGGACGGATCAAACCGGACTCAGGCCGCACCCGATAGGCTCCGCACACCGGTACAGCCGACGCGAGGGGAAACAATGAGCGACGAACAAATCGGTTTCGATATCCAATTCGATGACAAGACACAGGCGTTCTTGGAGTGGGCTACGCCCGAGCTCATGGAGTCGCAGATTCGAGCATTCCTGACCCAGACCGTTCCGGGCATCGCGGACTACTCGGATGAATGGTGGAAACGCCCCTTGTTGACTCGTCTTCTCGAAGCATCGAAACAGGTGTTCGGCGACTGGTCCGGTTTTATCGCGCCGGAGAACCGGGAGAGCGCCGACGGGTTCGTCAGGTTCATCGGCGAATGTTGCATCCGTCTCCACGCAGGTATGGCGTGGACGAACAGGCCAGGGTCCGACTGGCCGATATACAACGGTTTCGGCCCGTCGCTGCACTATCCCGAAACCGACAACGGAGCGTCATTGAAGCGCATTGTCGAATGGCTATTCGATGACGACGGCATCCGAATGATCGAATATGAGATTCGAACGGCGGGCAAGCCCGCCTGATTCAACCCAGCCTGGGGGGACTGTGTCGGACGAGTACGACGCCGCGCGACGGGATCTATCAAATTATGAACGCGGCCTTTATTTTGAGCTTGGTCGCGCACATATTCGCGGAGAGACGGCCGAAAAAGGCTGGGTCAGACAGTTTGAAATCCGAGTCGGTCCAGACCAGGAACGGCGACGACTCGACTCGGCGCGCACCGAGGGCCGGGGAACGAGAAGCGTCGAACGAAAGTCCGGACGAATAAATGAAGTTGAAACCAGAAAGCAGCTCCGTATAGAGCGTACAGCGCTCGAAACTGGTCAGCTTACGCACAGCGGTTGGGAAACTGTGGCAGGTGAGAGGATGCCCGCCACGGTACTTGCGGATCTACGCGCCATGCAGCGGGATTTCCCCGGTAGATTCCGCCATGAAGTAATTTCTCGCGCGGATGCACTCCGAGCGATCGAAATAGGCCGGTCGCTCGTCTCCAAGCAGCTCGAATTGGTACGAGCCTATGAGCTGGATCGTGCGGACCGCGCCCGGAAACGACTCGCGAATATCCGGGAGATCGTACGCCAGAGGGAAGCCAAGGCGAGAGACGAGAGGGAAAGGGCGGAGCGTGAGCGAGAAGCCCGCGAGGAGCGGGCACGAGTCCAAAGGGAAGTGGCCGAACGAGTGGCGCGGGAGTTCGCGGAAAAGTACAGAGCTTTGTTGTCTCGCGGCCGGGAGTCGAACGTAGACAGTCCGGCAAGGGCACGCGAAGAAGCCGACGCCGCCGAGAAATTGAAGCAGAGGGAACGGGACCGGGCCGACGAGAAGGCGCGGCAGGAGCAGCGTGAGGCGGCCGATCGGCTCGCGGAGCACGCGACGCGAGCACGCGATGCGGCGACTAACAGAGAACCTGGCGAGATGGTCCGTGAGGTAGCAGACATAATGCGGGTCGGTCAGCCGACACCCGGAATCGAATCGCCGCACCGAGAACCACCGCAAGCGGGCAGGACTCGCGGCGGCAGAGAAGGGCGGGAACGAGAGCGCGGTGGACGAGAACGTACCCGCGACTGAGCCGATGACTCTCCACCGGCCAACGTCCCACCCTGTCGACTCACCCGATTGGCCGCCGGCGAGCGGCGAATCCCATGCGCGGCCGCGCGTTGTGTCAACCGCGACCGGTCAAGCGCCGCCATACCGCCGCGGCCGCGTTGCGTTTCCGGCCTGAATCAGCCACCGCCTGCTGTGGAGGCGCCGCCTGCCGCACTCGCGCGTTCTGTAGCTGCGAATACGCTGTCCGGTCCGTGGGTTGCGTCGCTTGCCGGGGAGTGGGTTGCGCGGCGATGTCGGGTTGCTGTTGCGTCGCTGCGTTCGATGATCGGGGTAGTCGTTCGATTACCGGGAGTTGTTCGGTGGGCTCCTCGTCCGGCTCGTCTACCTCGGCGCGTAACTGGGCGAAGTATGCCTCCACCGACCCGTAGCGGGCGGTCACCTCCTCTACGAAATCCAATGCACCCGATTGCGACCCCATACCACCACTCCTCCAGCTGTTTACCGCCTCGCACAACGACTTTCGCGAAAGCTTCGGTGCCGGTGGGGAAGCCGCCTTCCTCGGGGGCCTCCCCACCGCACGCGGCGCCACCGACCCCGGGTGGGCAGTTCGCCGACTCCACCCCGGAGACACCCGTGCACAGCGGCGCATACGCACTCTAGAGCCACCGCAACCACTTTCAGCAAATCTCTGGCGAGTCGTTCGGCGTGTCTTTTGCTGGATCGAGAATACCGGACAACAACGACCAATTCCTTGCGAAAGGTACCGGTAGAGTTACGATTTCGGCGGCGTGGCGAACGGTAGCCGACGCCGCGGAGGCGATCAGAGCGCGCACAGCTATCCACGGGCGACCGCACCGTCCGGGCCGGGGAGGCGGGTGCTGACGACGGGTGGCGCCGCTGCGCAGTGTCATGGCGTCGGTATACTGGCCGTTCGGCACCAGACGAGGGGCGGCGGGAGTGGACTACGGCGACAAGCTCTTCTGGCTCTCGGTCCTGATCCAGCGGAGGTACGCGCAGATCTGCGCCGAGTACGACCTGACTTCCTTACAGGCCACGCTGCTGTGCGCGATCAAGGACGAGCCGCGGCAGATGGCGTACCTCGCCGCCGCGCTCGGCATGACCAAGAACGCGCTGAGCCAGCTCGTCGATCGCACCGAGCGGCGCGACCTGGTCAGCCGAGCGAGTTCGGAGCAGGACCGGCGGGTCATCATGCTCAGCGTGACGCCCGCGGGGAAGGTGCTCGCCGAGGCGGTGTTCGCCGAGACCACCAAGCGCCTGCCCGACGTCGCGGAGAACCTCGACGCCGACGACCAGCGCGACCTCGAACGCCTGGCCACGGCCATCGTGGACAGGTCGGATGTCTCGGCGTCCACCTCGTCCTGACATACCGCGCAGTCCTCCTGGGCACCCTCATGCTTGGCATCAGTTCATGCCATGAACTAGTATTGTTCATGGCATGAACTAGTTGGGTTCATGCCATGCCCTAGCGAGAGGTGACGACATGGTCACGCGGGAAAACGGTGCGATCGCGGTCTTCGGTGCGACGGGACAGCAGGGCGGGGCGGTCGTCGACGCGCTCCTGGCCCGAGGAGCGCGGGTGCGGGCCCTCGTCCGCACCCCCGAGTCCGATCGAGCGCAGGCGCTGGCCGCCCGCGGCGTCGAGCTGGCGACCGTCTGGATCGACGACCCGGCGTCAACGGTCGCCGCGCTGGAGGCGGTCGACGCGTTCTACTTCATGACCCCGGAGGCGAACAGCCTCGAGGAGATCGAGGAGGAGGTCCGAGTGGGCACCGCCCTCGTCGATGCGGCGGCCGCAGCGCGCGTGCCTCACGTCGTGTTCAACTCGGTCTTCGGAGCGGATCGCGAAACGGGTGTGCCGCACCACGACTCGAAGCACCGGATCGAGGAATACCTGAAGCTTTCCGGCCTGAGGGCCACGATGGTTCGCCCGACCGCCTTCATGGAGAACTTCGCGACCGTGATGGCGCCGAGCCTGGAGGACGGAACGATCGTGGTGAGGATGCCGCTGCCGAACGACATCCCCCTGAAGATGATCTCGATCAAGGACATCGGCCAGGTCGCCGCCGCGATCCTGCTCGACACCGCGGACGTGCCCGGCGGAGCCATCGACCTCATCGGCGACGAGCCGACGGGCCCCCAGATCGCCGCCGCGTTCGGCGCGCGAGCCGGGCTACCGTCACGCTACGAGACCCTGCCACTGAGCGTCCTCGGCAACGACCTCGACAAGGCGATGTTCCGTCAGTTCGCCGAGGCGTCCGAAAACCCGTCGGACCTGGCAGCAGTGAAGGCGATCGAGCCGACCACCCGGGACCTGCCCGAGTGGATCCGCTCCACCGGCTGGACCGCGCCCGCGGACCGGGTCCGTTCCTAGCACTCCAGCCGTAGGCCGTGATCTTGCCGGCGTGGCGGTCCCGGACGGCTGGAGTACCAGGCGCGGCGATGAATTCGACTGCGCGACGTCGTCATATCGAATACATCCGCGTGGACTGTGCGAGTCCGAACACGAAAGAGCCAACTATGTCTGTATCAGTGCTGGATATGTCGATGTCGCTCGACGGGTATATCGCAGATTCCGATGACTTCCTCGGCGGCGAGGACGGTGAGCGGTTGCACCGGTGGGCCGATGAGACCGATGTGTCCGGGCCGGTCGGGCGTTTTCAGGAGGAGTGGAACGCTGCGGGTGCGGTTCTGTCGGGCCGGCGGACTGCCGAACTGATGGATCACTGGGGTGGTGATCACAACGGTAGCCCGATCTTTGTGCCCAGCCACCGGCCGCCTTCGCCGGCGGCTCGCTGGGGCTATCCGCTGGTGACCTACGTGCGAGACGGGATCGAAAGCGCGATGGCACAGGCGAAAGCCGCTGCGGGGCAGCGGGATGTGCAGATACGTGGCGGCGCGTACACCGTGCGGGAGGCGTTGGCGGCCGGGGTGCTGGATGAAGTGCAGATCCATTTGATTCCGGTGTTGCTCGGTCGTGGGCATCGCTTGTTCGATGTGTTGCCGTCGGAGATCGAACTGGAAGTTGTCGAGGTGATCAATACGCCCGCGGCTACTCATATCCGCTATCGCGTCCGCCGCTGAGCCTTCGAAATACTCCTAGCCCACTCGGCTGAACGCGGCCGTCACGCGGTTTCGCAGCGGAGCGAGGGGGCGCGGGTCGATGTCGCGGAGGGCCTCGGTGAGCAGCCGGATCGGTTCGGCGCACGTGGGATAGCGGTCGGCGGGGTCCTTGGCGAGTGCGCGGTGCAGAACGGCGTCGACCTCGGGCGGAATCCAGTGCTTGCGCTCGGACAGGTCGGGCGGCGCGTCGTGGAGCTGGGCCTGCGCGGTGGTCATCAGGTCCCCGCGCGGGAACGGCGGTCTCCCGGTGAGCAGTTCGATCGCGGAACAGGCCAGGGCATACTGATCGGTCGCGGGCGAGACCGTGCCCGCCTTCAGCAGTTCGGGTGCGGCATACGGCACCGAGACGACGACGAAGCCGTCGGTGGCCAGCGGCGGCTCGGGCCGATCCAGCCAGCGGGGACTGGTCGAAGTCGGAAATCTTCACCGTCGCAGGACGATTCGTGCCGACGAGCACGTTCGCCGGTTTGACGTCGAGATGAACCACGCCGTTGGCGTGCGCGAAGTCCAGACCCGCCGCCACCCGGGTCAGCAGCGGTAGCACCCGGGCCAGGTGCGGATTCTGATGCGGCATCCGCACGAGTTCCAAACCCGTTGTGCCCGCGACGTATTCGTGTGCCGACCAGAGCCGCCCGGCGGTTTCGCCGTGGTTGTACATGCGCACGATATGGGGATGGCGCAAGGCCGACAGGATGTCGAACTCGTGCACGAACCGCGCCCGCGCCGACGCGGAACGGCTGGCCTCGGGCCCCAGAATCTTCAGTGACACCGGGCGCGACCGTTCGATGTCCTCGGCGAGGAACACCTCGCTGCTGCCGCCGCGGCCCAGCCGGGTTCGCAGCAGAAATCCCGCGAAACGCTCGCCTGGCTCCGGTACCACACCCTCACCATAGTCCGCCACCCCCCGGGTCGACAGGCCTCGACCTTCGCATCAGGTAAAGCTGTCGGGCAGTGAGCATCGTCATGGTGCTCGATGGCCGCCGGGGGCGTAATTTCGTTTATTAGCGAAATAGCGAACGGTGGTGACGATGCTCGACGAGTGCAAGGCCCTGTCGAACGAGACTCGGCTGCGCATCCTGGAGTGGCTCAAGGACCCGGACGCGAACTTCCCGGCGCGCGGCGCGGATACGGCGGGTCTCGGCGTGTGCGTCGGCCTCCTCCAGCAGAAGGCGGGGACCTCGGCGTCGACCATGTCGGCGCACCTGGCGATCCTGCAGCGCGCCGGATTCCTGTCCGCCACCCGGCGCGGGCAGTGGACCTACTACCGCCGCGACGAGGCCCGAATCCGGGCCTTCACCGAGCAACTCCACCACGCGCTCTGAACCGCGCGTGCCCCGACCACAGGAAAGGCAGCGTCCGATGGCCACCGCCCTGTCCCTTCTCGACCTGGCATCGATAGAACCCGGCCGCACCGCTCGCGACAGCTTCGCCAACAGCGTGGCGCTGGCACGCGCCGGTGAGCGCAGCGGGTACCGGCGGGTCTGGTACGCCGAGCACCACAACATGGGCTCGATCGCGTCCAGCGCCACCAGCGTGCTCATCGGCTACGTCGCGGCGCATACCGACACCATCCGGCTCGGCGCGGGCGGCATCATGCTGCCCAATCATTCGCCGCTGGTGATCGCGGAACAGTTCGGCACCTTGGAGACCCTGTTCCCCGGCCGGATAGATCTGGGCCTCGGCCGGGCGCCGGGCAGTGATCAGAAGACGATGCTGGCGCTGCGCCGCAATCCCTCCTCGGCGGATTCGTTCCCCCAGGACGTGCTGGAACTGCAGGGCTACCTGACGGGCGAGACGCGGGTGCCGGGCGTGCAGGCGGTGCCGCGCGCCGAAGGCGTTGTGCCGCTCTACATTCTGGGATCGTCGCTGTTCGGCGCCCAGCTCGCGGCGCATCTGGGCCTGCCCTACGCCTTCGCCTCCCACTTCGCCCCCGACGCGCTGCATCAGGCGGTCGAGGTCTACCGGGATACCTTCCGGCCGTCGCGGCAACTGGCCGAGCCCTACGTGATGGCCGGCGCCAACGTGTTCGCCGCCGAGGACCACGACGCGGCCGTCGAGCAGAAGACGATCGCCTACCGTGCCCGCGCCCGCATGATGATCCGGCGCGGCGCGGCCGGCCCCGATTTCAGCGACGCCGAGATCGATGCGTTCCTCGCCTCTCCCAACGGGCAGTCGCTCGCGTCGATGACCCGGTACACCGCCGTCGGCACGCCCGCCGAGGTGCACGAGTTCCTGGGCGAGTTCGCCGCGTCCATCCGGGCCGACGAACTCATCCTGGCCCACGGCGCCACCGGGATCGACGACCGCGTGCGGTCGGTCGAATTGACCGGGGCGGCCGACGGCGCGGCGGCGGTGCACGGTTCCGGTCAGCAACGCGAGGCATTTCTATAACAAGTTCTAGTTCGCTGTGATAGCGTGACCGCCCGTCCGCAGGATGGAACGGAGGGTCCGATGGGGTTTGTCGAGCCCGATCTGCCCGTGGTCGACATGGCGCAGTGGAGCCGGGGCAGTCGCAGCGAACGAATCAGGCCGATGGCCCGGCACTGGGCCGAGGTGGGCTTCGGCACTCCGGTCGTGCTGCACCTGTTCTATGTCGGCAAGATCTGCCTCTACATCCTCGGCGGGTGGTTGTTCGCGCTGACCACCAGCGGCATCGACGGATTCACCCGGGTGGGCTCGTGGTGGTCGGAGCCGATCGTCTTCGAGAAGGTCGTGCTGTACACGCTGCTGTTCGAGGTGATCGGGCTCGGCTGCGGCTTCGGACCGCTGAACAACCGGTTCTTCCCGCCCATGGGGTCGGTCCTGTATTGGTTGCGCCCCAAGACGATTCGGCTGCCGCCCTGGCCGGGCCGAATCCCGTTGACCGAGGGCGACACCCGGACGCCGGTGGACGTCGCCCTCTACGCGGCGCTGCTGGCGCTGCTGGTGTGGGCGCTGCTGGCCGACGGCACCGGGCCGGTACCGGAGCTGGACACCACCGTCGGCCTGCTGCCGGTCTGGCATATCGTGGCGATCCTCGGTGTGCTGGCCGTGCTCGGGCTGCGCGACAAGGTCATCTTCCTGGCGGCGCGCGGCGAGGTGTACGCCACGCTGGCGGTTACCTTCCTGTTCGCCGGGGCCGATGTGCTCGTCGGGTCCAAGGTCGTGTTCCTGGTCATCTGGATGGGTGCGGCGACCTCGAAGCTCAACCACCACTTCCCGTTCGTGGTGTCCACGATGATGTCCAACAGTCCGGTGATGCGGCCGCGGTGGATCAAGCGGAAGTTCTTCGAGAACTTCCCCGACGACCTGCGACCGGGGCGGTGGTCGCGAATCGTGGCGCACACCAGCACGGCGGTGGAGATGCTGGTGCCGCTGGTGCTGTTCTGCTCCGGCGGCGGCTGGCCCACGACGGTGGCCGCGGTGGTCATGCTGCTGTTCCACCTGGGAATCCTGACCGCCATCCCGATGGGTGTCCCGCTGGAGTGGAACGTCTTCATGATCTTCGGCATGGGATCGCTGTTCGTCGCGCACGCCGATATCGGGCTCGGCGATCTGGGCGATCCGGTGCCGGTGGCGGTGTTGTTCGCGGTGCTCGCGGGGACCGTCGCCGCCGGAAACCTGTTCCCGCGCAAGGTTTCCTTCCTGCCGGGCATGCGGTACTACGCCGGCAACTGGGACACCACCCTGTGGTGCGTGAAACCGTCGGCCGCGGCGAAGATCGGGACCGGCGTCGTCGCGATCGCCAGCATGCCGCAGGCTCAGCTGGAGCGGTACTACGGCAAGGACCGCGCGCAGATCCCGCTCTATCTCGGCTACGCGTTCCGCGCCATGAACACGCACGGCCGCGCGTTGTTCACCCTGGTGCACCGCGCCCTGCCGGAGGGCCGCGAGGACGAGTACACGATCACCGACGGCGAACGCATCTGCAGCACGGCCGTCGGCTGGAACTTCGGCGACGGCCACATGCACAACGAGCAGCTCATCGCGGCCCTGCAGCGCCGGTGCCGATTCGAGCCCGGCGAGGTGCGGGTCATCCTGCTCGACGCGCAGCCGATCCATCGGCAGGAGCAGGCGTACCGCTTGGTCGACGCGGCCACCGGAGAATTCGAGCGCGGCGTGGTGCGGGTGGCCGACATGGTGACCCGGCAGCCGTGGGCGGACGACCTGCCGGTGCACGTCGACGGCGCGAAGTGATCCTGTTAGGTTCGGACGAGTGTCCAGTGAGGTGTCTTCCATGGGGTCGGATGCGGGCTTGCCGCCGCACACACCGGTGATCGTCGGCGTCGGCCAGATCTCCGAGCGCATCGGTGAGCCGGGTTATCGCGGCTTGTCCGCCGCCGAGCTGGCGGCCGCGGCGGTGCGCGCCGCCGTGGCCGATTCCGGAGGCGAGACCGAAAGGATTGTCGCGGAACTGGATACGGTCGCCGCGATCCGCGCGTTCGACGATTCGAGCGCGTTCGCCCGCGCCGCTCTGGGCGCTCCGGACAATGTGCCGCGCGCCGTGGCAGGCCGGATCGGCGCCCGGCCGCGCCGGGCGATCCTCGCACCGACCGGCGGGCAGACGCCGCAGCAAGTGGTCACCGAGTTGTGCGGCGAGATAGCCGCGGGCAACTCGGAGGTCGCCGTGGTCTTCGGCGCCGAGGCGATCTCCACGGTCCGCGACCTCGCGACCCGGCCGCGCGCGGAGCGTCCCGATTTCGCCGAGCGAGTGGACGGTTCGCTGGAGGATCGCGGTTACGGCATCGAGGGGATGACGCCCTCGCAGGGTGTGCTGCATCGGATGGTGGAGCCGGCGGTGTCGTACACGGTGCTGGAGAATGCCCGCCGGGCGCGCTCGGGCCTCTTGCCGCGGGAGTACGCGCGGGCCATGGGCGAGCTGTTCAGCCGGTTCAGCGCGGTCGCCGCCGGTAACCCGCACGCGGCGGCGCCCAGCGCGCGCGACGCCGAGGAGCTGATCGCGGTGGACGACCGCAATCGCCGCATCACCGACGCCTACACCCGGCTGCTGGTCGCTCGCGAACAGGTGAATCAGGCCGCAGCGGTCCTGATCGTGTCGCTGGCGGCGGCGCGGCGGCTCGGTATTCCCCAGTCGCGCATGGTGTTCATGCCGGGGCACGCCGACCTGACCGAGCGGCCGCTGCTCGCACGGCCGGATCTGAGCCGCAGCCCCGCGGCCGTCGCCGCCGTCCGCTGCGCGCTGGAGCTGGCCGGGGTCGAACTCGACCAGCTGTCGGCGCTGGACTTGTACAGCTGCTTCCCGATCGCGGTGTTCAATCTCTGCGACGGTCTGGGCCTGGCGCCCGACGATCCGCGTGGTCTCACGGTCACCGGCGGCCTGCCGTACTTCGGTGGTCCCGGCAACAACTACACCACCCATGCCATCGCGGAAATCGTTGCGCGCGTGCGCGATCGGCCCGGCAGCTACGGGATGGTGGCCGCCAACGGGGGAGTGCTCAGCAAGCATTCGGTGGGCGTCTACACGACGACACCGAGTGCCTGGCGTCCCGCGCGTATCGCCGCGGCGCGGGCCGAACTGGACGCGGTGCCGGGTGTGCGATCGGTGTACCACGCCGACGGCCGGGCGACCGTGGAAAGCTGCGCCGTGCGGTTCGAACGCGAGGGTTCGGCCGTCGCCATCGTGGTGGGCAGGCTCGACGACGGCAGCCGGTTCATCGCCAATGTGCTCGAACAGGATACGGAGCTGGTCGACGCGCTGACCGGAGATAGCGAGCCCATCGGGGGACACGTTTTCGTCCGATCGACCCCCGACGGCAACCGGGTCGCGTCCACCCGGGAACTGCTCGACGCACACCTGGGGCCGCGGGTGCCGGTGCTGCGGGAGTCCTACACGCACGTCGTCGTCACGCGATCGGAGCATGTGCTCGAGGTGATGATCGACCGTCCCGAGGCGGGCAACGCGCTGAACGCCCAGGCGCAGCGCGAACTCGACGAGATCTTCACCGCGTTCCAGCACGACGACGAGCTGTGGGTCGCGGTTCTCAGCGGCGCGGGTGACGAAACCTTCTGCACCGGAACCGATCTGAGCGACCTCATGTCGCCGTTGCAACTGCTGGCGCAGCCGCGCAGCGGGTTCGGCGGACTGTCGGCGCGGGAGTCGGCGAAGCCGGTGATCGCGGCGGTCAACGGCCGCGCGGACAGCGGCGGGCTGGAACTCGTGCTCGCCTGTCACCTCGTCGTCGCCGACGAGTCGGCCTCGTTCGCGTTGCCCGACACCGGGATCGGGCAGGCGCCGGGACCCGGCGTGCTGGTGCGTCTGCCCCGGATCGTCGGCCGGGCGCTGGCGCACGACATGATCGTCACCGGCCGCCGCATCGACGCGGCCGAGGCCGTCGCCGCCGGACTGGTGGCGCGCACGGCCCCGACCGGCAAGGCCCGGACCGTGGCCCGCCAGCTCGCCGCCGATATCGCCGCCCGCTCACCGGTCGCCATCCGCGCCGCGCTGGCGTTCATGGCGCACGCCGACCGGACCGCCGACCCGCTCGCCGCCATCGGGGAGCCCGCCCCGCTGCTGGACAAGCTCATCGCCCACCGCGACCCGGTCGAAGGACTCGCCGCGCTACGCGAGGGCCGAATTCCGCACTGGCACAACCCCTGATCGGCGGGCTCCGCTCAGGACCGGCGGGTGCGCCTCCGCAGCAGCACCGCGACAAGCGCGCCCGCGACGACGACGCCGCCGAGCGCCGCGGCCAGGATCCACACCAGCGGCATTGCGTCGTCGGATGCCGTGAGCGGTGCGGCGCTGTCGCCGGGCGCGCGGTCCTCGGAGCCGAAGGTCTCCTGCTGCGCGGCGCCGCCGTAGGACGGTCCCGGCTCCCGCTCGCCGGTGACGTTCAGCTCCAGCCGGATCGGGACCGGACCGGCCTTGCCCTCGTCGTGGATCGGCGGGCCCACCGCGACCGCGATGTAATACCAGCCGGCGAGGGCCTGATCCCGGAGCTTGTTGTCGTTCGCCGTGCGATTGGCATAGCGCACCGGCGCCGTCGCGAGCGCCGGTCTACCGGTCGGGAGGACATTCTCCGCGCCGCCGTAGGAGGTGGTGTCCGAGGCGATTTCCTTGCGGTACGGGGCATACAGGGTGGTATTGATATTCGAGATGTATTCGACGCCGTGCCCCTGCGTGGCGGCGTAGCGCACGCGGTACGCCAGGCCTTGACCCCACTCCAATTTCACACGGTAGAAAACGAATTCGCCGCGCTGCAAGGTATCGGAATAGCTGCCGGAACCCGCCAGCGGGGCCGCCACGTTGAACGAGCCGCCACCCGTCACCGGGACGGCCGTCCCGCCCGGGTCGTGGAATGCGATTTCCGTCGCCGCGGCCGCGGGCCCGGCGTCCGAAACCGGCGGCTCCACACCGACATTCATCTCCAGTGGCAGCGTTTCGGGCGCGTTGTCCGCGACGTGCGCCCATTCCAGGCTGAAGTAGTAGCGGCCGCCGCCCGTGCAATTGCGCTTGCCGCCCGTCGCCGTTTCGGTCGCGCCTTTCCACACCTCGGCCACGGTCAGCGTCACGCCGTCGGAGGAGCGGGTGGCCAACTCGTTCTCGTAGACGTGGCAGTCCTGCCCTTCGGCGCCGTAGACGCGCAGATCGAGGCGGTTGTTGGACAACGCCCCCTCGCCCCCGCGCGGGAACGACACGGTGCCGCTGAAATAGGCGGTGGCGCCCTGCGGCACATCGACCGCGTAGTAGCGCGGCGTCTTCCGGCCGATGGTGTCGAGATACTGTCCGGGCACGGCCGCCGGTGCGTCGCGATAGGTGGGCGTGCCCGTGATGCGCGCGCCCGCCGGTGCGTAGTTGCGCAGGGCCGCGGCGCTGACGCGAGGCAGCACCTGTTCGAGGATCTTGCCGTCGGCCGCGTCGGTGTAGGTGCCGCCAGTGGTCTGCGCAATGCAGGCGAGCTGCGCCCGCGCGGCCTCGTCGACACCGAAACCGATGGCGTGCACGACGATTCGCGTGCCCTGGCGGCTCAGCTCGCGGGCGACCTCGCACGGATCCGGCGGCGCGCAGGTGTCGATGCCGTCGGAGACCAGCACGATCGACCGCGGTCCCGAGGCGGGCAGGGCCTGCGCGGCCGCGCGGAGGGAGACGCCGATGGGGGTGTACCCGCTCGGGACGATCCGATCGACCGCCTCGATCAGCGCCGGTTTGTCGATGGTCTCCGGCGCGCGCAGCACCCGCACATCGCGGCAGCCCGCGGCCTGCTCGGCGGCCGAGGAACCGGTCGCCGTGCCGTACACCGACAGCCCGACCTTCGACGCCGCGGGCGCCGCGGTGACGAAGCCGCGCACCGCGTCCTTGGCGGCATCCATCTTCGTGCCGCCGCCGGGGTCTGCGGCCAGCATCGATCCGGACGCGTCGAGCACCAGCATGGTCGGCGCGTAGTCGGGCTGCTGTGCCGTCGCCGGTGCGGCCGCGGGAAGTAGGCCGATCAGCCCCGCGGTGGTTAGTCCGACGATTTTCGCCACTCGCGACACGATGACCGAACTCCGTTCCACTGCTGCCGTGTTTGTCGCGTATGTCGCGAAACGGCGTTGCCGGACTCTACTGCATTCGCCGGCGAGACAACCACGCGCAACCCGTCGATATGGCTAGGATCGCAATACTTTCCGAACGGGAGTTTTTCCAGACTAGGGAGTTTCGACGATGAAACGTATGGTTTCGGCCGCCGCGGTCGCCGCATTTCTCGGTGCGGGAGTCGCCGTCGCCGCGCCCGCCATGGCCGATGGCGGCGAGCCGTGTCAGCTCGGATGGTCGAATGTCGGGCCGCGTACCTGCGCGAAAACCGACTTCCAGCTCAGCCCGGTGTTCACCCTCGGAAACGGTGTGTGCGCGGGTCTGATGAACGCCGGCGGCACCGCCTTCGACGGCCCGCTCTACCAGTATTCCGAGGCGCCCGGCGCCGAGCATTCGGTGGTACTGCGTATTACCCAGGGCTTCTCGCCGGTGGGGGAATGGGGACCGCAGTTGCTGGCCTGCGACGTGACGGCGATTCTCGACTGGCGCAATCTCGACTCCGGTGCGGCGGGCAGCGTGAGCCGTTTCGTCCCGGCCGGGCAGCGCCTGACCGCGGCCATCCTGGTGGCGGACACCGGTCCGGGCCGGGTTCAGCTCACCCTCCGGACCGACAAGCCGAATATCCCGGCCTCGGCCGAGGTCTTCGTGCCGTAAGTCTCGGCCCCGACGCTTATCGCCCATGGCGACAGCGTCCTGTTCGGCTACCGTGACCGACGACCGGCGGCGCCCCGCGCCGTCGGTTCCGGTCGCCGCCCACCCCAGGGCGCGCGGCCGAGGGCACGGGATCAGGGGGAGAGATGTCCGCGACATCCGATGACCGCTTCCGAAATGCGCTGTCGCGGTGGGTAACCGCCGTACTCGCGGTCCCGACGGTGGCGTTGAGTGCGCTGCTGGTGTTCGTCGTCGAGCGGTGCGCCGGGCTGTGGGTGGCGGCCGTGCTCGGCGGAATCTGGGTGTTCGCGGGCGTCGTACTGTTCGACGCGGCGTGGTTCACCCCGAACCGGCAGTCGTGGGCCGCCTTCTACGGATTCCGCAAGGCGATCGGGCGGGAGTCGGAAATCCTCACTGCCGCATGGGAAAACGTGACCCGCGCACCGGGCCTGGACGGCTGGCCGTATTCGCTGTGGGTGCAGCAGTCCGCGTCGCTGAACGCCTATGCCGCACCGACCCGGATCGTCGCCGTGACCAGCTGGGCGATCGTGACGCTGCGCCCGCGCCGGCTGGAAGCCGTTCTCGCCCATGAACTCGGCCATCATGTCGCCGGCGACCAGCGTCTGCGATTGCTCGCCGCCTGGAGCGCGATTCCGGGCACCGTGGTGAAACGCCTTGCGGCCGCGGCGGGTCGACCGTTCGGTGCGCTGGGGCGCGCCGCGATCGTGATCAGATTCGTGCTCGCCCTGGGATTACTGGCGGCGCTGTATTTCGTCCTGGCCGATACCACGGGCCGGCCGGTCGCCCTCTCGCTGTGCGCGCTGTTCGCCGTCGAGCCGCTCACCGCCGCGGCGCGGTCCCGCCGCGCGGAATTCGCCGCCGACCGATTCGCCGCGGATCTCGGGTACGGTCGCGACCTCGCGGTGGCCCTGCGCCGATGGCAACGGGACTACTCGCCGCCGACCGGCCTGCTCGCCGTGCGGTTGCGCTGGTACGGCGGTCATCCGCCGATCGCCGATCGGTTGCGCGCGTTGCGAACCCAGCATGGTCACGGCGATTCCGGTCGCAGTGGCCCGCCCGACTGACATCGACCCGAGCGCCGCCCGTTACGACGCGTCCCCGGGGTCCTCGCCCCGTTCGCGAACAGATGATTGCGTGCGGCGCAGCGATGTCCACGCCTCGAGGTCCTCCTCGAGGATCTCGTTCAGTTCCCGCATGGTCTCGCGGGCCAGCAGGTCGCGGTCCTCGCCGGACGCCTGCCGCAGTTCGGTGGTGCGGAGCAGGGTTTGCAGCTGGCCCAGGATCACGCTGCGCTGCACCCACATCTCGCGATGCCGGTACAGGCCGTCCCACGCGGTGATGACGCCGATCGAGGCGGCCAGGCCGGTGCTGAACAGGCCGAGCCACGGCGCGTCGGCCACGGCGATGGCGGTGCCGAGCACGGCGATGAGGCCGTTGGCCACGGCCGTCCACACCACGACGTGCTTGGCGCGGGTCTTCACCACGAACCGCGATCGCTCGTACTCGTCGCGGAAAAGGTGCAGGTAGTGCAGGCTGACGCCGAGCGGATCGGCGTCCGCCGGGGGTGACTGGGGGCTGTGCAGGCCGGTGGAGTGCGCCGGTGTCTGCTCGCTGCGGAGCCATCGCCACATGGAAAACAGCCGTTCGACGAGGGGATGTGCGGAATTCAGCGGGCGTTACGGTAGCACAGTGGTTGCATTGAGGTGGCATTCTGGTTAGGCTGACCGGGTCGGCTCCAATGGATCCGTTCTTCGGTGCAGCGGAAGTGGTGACAGTCATGGCAGTCCTCAACGGAGCGATCACCAGTCACGTGGAGACGGCCCGGCTGCGGCCGTCCGAGCTGGCCCGGCAGTTGGTGCAGCACCTCGGTCCCACCATGGTGGCGCTGGTCGCCGGCGTGCGCGACCGCAAGCTGCCGCACAAGTGGGCTCATGCCGACGGACCCCGCCCGCGTGACGCGGCGCTGGCGCGGCTGCAGGTCGCGCACCGCTGTTGGATCCTGCTCGCCACCTCCGAGAGTGAGGATGTGGCCCGGTCCTGGTTCATCGGCGCCAATCCACGGCTGGGCGAGGAGTCGCCGGCGGTGGCCATCCGTGAGGGTCGTTTTCCCGAAGTGATCGCTGCCGCAGTCGCTTTCGTCGATGGCTCCGGCGACAACTGAATAGCCCCGAGATCCTCCCCTCCACTAAGCTCTACTCTCGCATGCGGATCCGAGCCGGCGGTGTGAGGGGAATTCTTCGTGTCTATCAGGGATGTCAGGCGCTCCAGTGCCCGGCGGACCTGTTCGAAAACCGGCCTGGTGCTCGTCCCGTCGGCCAGCCGCGAGGTGTACCGGCTGGCGAAACCGTCCTACGGCCCGCTCAATCCGCTGCTGCGCGGGCTGGCCGGTGAGAGTTCCCCGGCGGCCTGGAATCGGTACGACGTGGCGGGGCAGCAGACGGTCTATGCCGCCGATACCGAGGAGGGCGCCTACGGCGAACTGCTCGCACCGCTCAAGCCGCGGCTGCCCGTCGCCGCGTCGACCTACTTCGACGATGTCGGTCCCGATGCCGAATTGGACTCCCTGATCAGGGAGGAATGGGAGAACGCCGGTTTCCGCGCGCCGCGCGAGATCGATCTGACGTGGCTGACCGAATACCGGCTGTACCGAATCACGTTGCCCACCATGGGATGGTTCATCGATGTCGAGGCCGCGTCGAGCCTGTCGGCGATCGCCAAGTACCCGCCGCCGAGTCTGATCGAGCGCGGCGTCACGGAGGTCACCGTCGCCGAATTGCGCGGCAGCGACCGCGCTCTCACCACGGCGATAGCCACCCGGCTGTGGCCGATCACCCTCGACGACGACAGCCTGGCGCACGGCATCATGTATGGCTCCCGGCACGGCAGCGAATGGAGCTGCTGGGCGATCTGGTTGCGCCGCACCAGAAGTGGCCGCGCGACCAAGGGGCTCATTCCCGCCGCCGATCCCGGCGTCGAGGTACTGCCGCCCGCTGTCAATCCGCCCTTGGAGGCGATCCTGACCACCTACGACCTGACGGGTACCTGGTAGCCCGGCCTCAGCGCTGGTGCACGACCATGACCGGGCAGTGCGACTGCTGGACCAGCGTCTGGCTGGTCGAGCCGAGTAGCAGGCCGCGGAATCCGCCGCGCCCGCGACTGCCGACCACCAGCAGCTGCGCCGAGCGCGACCACCCGATCAGGCGATCTCGCGGGCCGGACAGATAGACCTTGCGGACGATCACGACGTCCGGATACTGCTCCTGACACCGGCCCAACTGCTCCTGGAGGGTGCGTTGCGCCTCGGCCTCGGTCATCGGGTCGAGTTCCGGCGGGGCGCCCGGCAGCCCGCCGACGGGAAGATCGCTCCAGGTGTGCACGGCCACCAGCGGCACGCCCAGGGCGGCGGCCTCGGCGAAGGCGACCCGTGTCGCCGCCTGCCCGGCCGGATTCCCGTCCACGCCGACCACCACCGGCCGCGCGGACATGTCCGGGTCCTCTTCGTCGGTGCCGCGCACGACCACGATCGCGCCGTGCCCGTGCGCGACGACTGCCATGAGCGTGGAACCCAGCCGGGTCAGCGCGCCGCCGGTGCCGGAGACGCCGAGCACCACCAGATGGGCCGACCCGGACCGCTCGATCAGGAACCGGGCCGGGCCCAGATCGGAGACTTCGGTGTCGATATCCAGTTCCGGGGCGGTCTCGCGGGCCAGGGCGACCGCGCCGGCCACGCACTCGTCGGCCTTGCGCCGCAGCTTCTCGAGGGCGTCGGAGGCGCCGATCCGATCCGATCCCAGGAGCAGCCCGGCCGTCGTGAGGCCGAGTCCGTGCAGGATGCGCAGCGGTCGTCCACGCTCGGCGGCGGTCCGGGCCGCCCACCGGACGGCGCTGTCGGACGCTCTGGAACCGTCCACCCCGACCACGATGTCTCCGGGTGGCCGGGGATCCGCCGCGGGGTTCGTGCCGTGCGTCATGAGCATCCCTCCCTGTGATTGCCAGAAGTATGCTCACGGTATCGGAATTGCGTCCTTCCGCACCGCGGACACGGCCTTGCGGGCGGCCACCAGCACCGGATCCCAGACCGGGGAGAACGGCGGGGCGTAGCCGAGATCGAGGGCGGTCATCTGTTCGACGGTCATCCGGGCGGTCAGGGCCACGGCGGCGATATTGATGCGTTTGCCCGCGCCTTCCCGGCCCACGATCTGCACGCCGAGCAACCGGCCGGTGCGCCGCTCCGCGAGCATCTTCACCGTCATGGGCGCGGCGCCCGGGAAATACCCTGCGCGGCTGGTGGATTCGATGACCACGGTGACGTACTGCAGCCCGACCGCGCGAGCGTCCTTCTCGCGCAGGCCGGTACGCGCGACCTCCAGATCGCAGACCTTGCTGACGGCGGTGCCGACCACGCCGGGGAAGATGGCGTAGTCGCCGCCGACACCCGCGCCGATGACCTGGCCGTGCTTGTTGGCGTGGGTGCCGAGCGGGATGTGCCGCTGCGAGCCGGACACCAGATCCAGTACCTCCACGCAATCGCCACCGGCCCAGATGTTCTCGTGCCCACGTACGCGCATCGCCAGGTCGGTCAGCAGCCCGCCGGATGCGCCCAGCGGCAGCCCCGCGGCGCGGGCCAGTTCGGTGGCGGGGCGGACGCCGAGGCCGAGTACCACGACGTCCGCCGGATATTCGGCGTCGTCGGCGGCGACCGCGCGGACCCGGCCCTGCGCGTCGGTGTGGATGGCGGTCACCTCCGTGTCGTCGACGACGTGAATCCCCAGGCCCTGCATGGCTTTCCGGATCAGGACGCCCATGTCGGGGTCGAGGGTGGACATGGGCTCGGCGCCGCGGTTGAGCATCGTCACCTGGTAGCCGCGGTTGATCAGCGCCTCCGACATCTCGACGCCGATGTACCCGGCGCCCACCACCACCGCGCGGCGGCCCCGGGTGGAGTCGAGCGTGTCGATGAGGGCCTGGCCGTCGTCGAGCGTCTGCACGCCGTGCACCCCGGCGGCGTCGATGCCGGGCAGCGGCGGCCGGATCGGGCTCGCGCCGGTGGCGAGCACGAGTTTGTCGAAGTCCGTCCAGGTTTCGGCGCCGGTCTCGAGGTCGTGTGTACGGACCCGGCGACCGGGCACGTCGATCTCGCGCACCTCGGTCCGCAGCCGCAGGTCGATCTCGCGGGCCCGGTGCTCCTCGGGCGTGCGGGCGATCAGGTCGTCGCGGTCGTCCACGTCGCCGCCGACCCAGTAGGGGATACCGCACGCCGAGTAGGAGGTGAAGTGCCCGCGCTCGAACACCACGATGTCCAACTCGCTCGCCGTCCGCAGCCTGCGGGCCTGCGACGCCGCCGACATCCCGGCCGCGTCCGCGCCGACGATCACCACACGTTCGCTCATGCGGGTCACGTTACGCAGTAGACAATTTTTCGAATCTGTATACCGAGTCCCGGGGCTCGTTCTAGATTTGGGGCATGATCGATCCCGGGCCCGAGTTGCTCACCGAGCTGGGGTATTACACGCTGTCGCGGCATCCGGTGCGGCCCGCCGAACTCGTCGCGGAGGCGGCCGAGGCGGAGCGGATCGGGCTGGGGGCGGCGTTCGTCTCCGAGCGATTCAATGTCAAGGACGCCGCCGTGCTGTCGGGGGCGCTCGCCGTGGCCGCGCCCCGGCTCGGGGTCGCCACCGCCGCGACCAATCACCACACCCGCCATCCGCTGGTGACGGCCACGATGGGGGCGACGCTCGCCGAGCTGTCCGGCGGCCGGTTCGCGTTGGGGCTGGGGCGGGGGATCGCCGCTCAGTGGCAGGTGCTCGGCCTGCCCACGGTGACCGGGGCGCAGCTGGCCGAATTCGCGGACCTGCTGCGCCGCCTGTGGCGCGGCGAGACGGTGATCGGGCACGACGGCCTGATCGGCGCGTACCCGGCGCTGCATCTCGGTGTCACCCTGGCTACGCCGCCGCCGATCCTGTTGGCCACCATGGGTTCTCGTACGCTCGCTCTCGCCGGTCGGATCGCCGACGCGGTGGTCCTGCACACATTTCTCGGCGACGAGGCGACCGCGGCGGCGGTCGGCGCCGTGCGCGCGGCGGCCGAACGCGCGGGGCGCGATCCGGCGTCGGTGCGGATCTGGGCGGTGCTGGCGACCGTCGACGAGCAGCACGCCGAGATGGAACGGCTGCGCCGCCTGTACGGTCGGCTGGCCACCTACCTGCAGGGCTACCCGGACGCTCTGATGCGCGCGAACCGTTGGCGGGCAAGCGATCTCGACCGTGTCCGGGCGAGTGCCGCGTTCTCCGGGGCGCGCGGCGCGATCGACGCCACCGCGACACCGGCCGAACTGCGCGAACTGGCCGCGGTGATACCGGACGCCTGGGTGCGCGACTGCGCCACCGGATCCGCCGCCGACTGCGCCGCGGCCGTGACCCGGCAGTTCACCCTCGGCGTCGACTCGGTCATCCTGCACGGCGCCACGCCCGCCGAACTCGCTCCGGTGGTGGCCGCCTACCGGGCCGTCCGCCCGGCCGATCGCCGTCCGCCCGTGAACCCCGGCGCCACCGCCGCAGCAGTGAGGTGACCATGTCGCTCGATATCCCCACCAGCGCAACCGAACTCACCCCGAAGTGGCTGACCGCGCTGCTGCGGTCGCACGGCCACGACGTGACCGTCGAGGGTGTCGCGTCGACACCGGTGGGTTCCGGCCAGATGGCGGGCAGCTACCGGCTGGCGCTGCGCTACCGCGACGCTACCGCGCTGCCGTCCACGATGGTCGCCAAGCTCGCCACCGGTTCGGCGGATCAGCGCAGTTTCGGCAGCGGCGCGTTCCGCAACGAGGTGCGGTTCTACCGCAACCTCGCCGCCACGGTGCGGGTACCGCTGCCGCGCTGCTACGGCTCGGTGCTGTCGGACTCGGGCGCCGAATTCGTGCTGCTGCTCGATGATCTCGCGCCCGCCACGCAGGGCGATCAGATCGCCGGTTGCGGCGTCGACCAGGCGCGGACCATCGCCGTCGCGGCGGCGGGCCTGCACGGACCGCGCTGGTGCGACGACACCCTGTTCGCCGAGCCGGGCCTGGCGCTGCCGACGCAAGCGGATCGCGAACTGATGGATTCGGTGCTCGCCCCGATGACCGACGCCTTCCGGGACCGCTTCGCCGACCGGTTGAGCACGCTGGAACTGGCCGCCCTCGACTGGCTCGTGGCGACGGCCGGGGACTGGCTGGTCACCCCGGTGCGGCACTTCGCGCTACTGCACGGCGATCTGCGCGTGGACAATGTGATGTTCGGGCCCGACGGGTCGGTGACGTTCATCGACTGGCAGGCCATCACACCCGGACAACCGTTGCGCGACATCGGCTTTCTGCTCGCCACCAGCCTGCCCGTCGCGGACCGCCGCGCGCACGAACGCGCGATCGTCGGCGACTACCACGCCGCGCTGCTGCGGCACGGCGTCACGGACTACTCCCTCGAACAGTGCTGGCACGACTACACCACCGAGCTGATCCAGGCCCCGCTGATCATCGTCTTCGGTTGCGGCGCGGCGCAATCCACCGAACGCGGGGACCGGATGTTCCACACCATGCTGACCCGCAGCGCCGCCGCGATCGACGATCTGGCCCCCGGCGGGCTGCGCTGACCGGTCGGCGGTCAGCGTCCGGGATCGGTTCGCAGCGCGGGCATCACGAAGCGGCGCACCTGGCGCAGCACGGCGGCGGGGTCGTCCGCGTCGACCGTCTCGCCGGGCATGGTGCCCAGGCTGATCAGCACCCGCGCCACCCACTCCGACACCTCGCGGGGATCGTGATCGCGATGGATCTCGCCCCGGCGGACCGCCGCTTCGACATAGGGCAGCCAGAACGCCCCGAGATCCGGGACCAGCCCCGACACCCCCGCGCCGGCGCACGCGGCGAATTCCTCCGGCTCGGTGACGCGCAGCCGCAGGGGCAGGGCGCCCGGATCCTCGTAGGCGTGGCGGCCGATGCGCACCCCCGCCACGAGCTGTTCGGTGAAGGTCTCGAAGGTGTCGAGCTGGGCGCGCGCGTCGTTCCAGAACGAGTCGCTCAGCCGGACGATCGCCGCGCCCAGCAGCGCCGACTTGTCCGGGAAGTGCCGGTACAGCCAGGCCCGCGACACCCCCGCTTCCTCGGCGACCTCGATGACGGTGGTGGCGCGAATCCCCTTGCGCGCCAGCAACGTCTGGGCGGCGTCGAGCAGCCGGTCCACCACCTGCGTAGTCGGTGCCTCGGTCACACGCCCCGCTCTCCCTCGAAGGTCCATCGCCACCGGTTCCGCGAAAACCATAGCAACCTATGGACAGATCTGAGATTCTGTCCATCAGTAGACATAATTCTCAAACTGTCTACACCCTCGGAAGGGACCGACGATGTATCTACCGCGGACGGCCGTCATCGGCGCCGGCATCAGCGGGCTGACGGCCGGCAAGATGCTCGCCGACTACGGCGTGCCCTACGTCTGCTTCGAATCGTCCGACCGGGTCGGCGGCAACTGGGCGTTCGGCAATCCGAACGGCCACAGCAGCGCCTACCGGTCGCTGCACATCGACACCTCCAAGCATCAGTTGTCGTTCCGGGACTTCCCGATGCCTGCGGATTATCCGGACTTCCCGCACCACACGCAGATCAAGCGGTATCTCGACGACTATTGCGCCGCTTTCGATCTCGCGGCGGCGATCGAGTTCCGCAACGGCGTCACCGCGGCGCGGCGGCTGCCCGGGGGCGGCTGGGAACTCGAGACCGAGCGCGGCGAGTCGCGCCGGTTCGATCTGCTGGTGGTGGCCAACGGGCACCACTGGGATCCGCGCTACCCCGACTTCCCGGGCGAGTTCACCGGCGAGACGCTGCACGCGCACCACTACATCGATCCCCGCACCCCGCTGGACTTCCGGGACCAGCGAATCCTGGTGGTGGGCCTGGGTAACAGCGCGGCCGACATCGCGGTGGAGCTGTCGTCGAAGGCGCTGGGCAACCGGCTCACGCTGTCGACCCGTTCGGGCGCCTGGATCGTGCCGAAGTACATCGCCGGGCGCCCGGCCGACAAGTATTTCCGCACCTTCCCGTATATCCCTGCGTCGTGGCAGCGCAAGGTGGTCCAGTGGGGCCAGCCGCTGACGGCGGGAAGGCCGGAGAACTACGGCCTGCCGACGCCCAATCACAAGTTCTTCGAGGCGCATCCGACCCAATCGGTGGAACTGCCGTTGCGGCTGGGTTCCGGCGACGTGCTGCCCAAACCGGATATCGCCCGGCTCGACGGCCGCACCGTACATTTCCGGGACGGCAGCAGCGACGACTTCGATGTGATCATCTACGCCACCGGCTACAACATCACGTTCCCGTTCTTCGATCCCGAGTTCATCAGCGCCCCGGGCAACCGGATCGACCTGTACAAGCGAATGTTCCTGCCGGGCCTCGAGGATCTGGTGTTCGCCGGATTCGCGCAGGCGACGCCGACACTGTTCCCGTTCGTGGAATGCCAGGCCCGGCTCGTCGGCGCCTACGCGGTCGGCCGCTACCGGCTGCCCGCCGAGGCCGAGATGCGCCGGGTGATCGTGACCGACCAGCAGCGCTACACCGGGCACATGCTCGACCGCCCGCGGCACACCCAGCAGGTGGACTACTTCCTCTACGAGCACGACATGCGCGTGCGCGAGCTACCGGAAGGGGCCCGCCGGGCCGCGAGCGCGGGCCCGCCGCGCTGGTCGCGGGTGGGGGAGCGGCCGATCGGGCAGGAGGTGGTCCGATGACCGCGGACCATCGGCGCGTTCGTTTCGACTCGCACGGAACCGACTGCGACGCTTGGTTTTTCGATCCGGGCGCGGGCGGGCCGCTGGAACGGTCCGGGCGCTGCCCCGTCGTGGTGATGGCGCACGGTTTCGGCGGCACCAAGGATTCCGGGCTGATGCCGTTCGCGGACGCGCTGCGCGAGCTGGGACTGGCCGTCTTCGCCTTCGACTACCGGGGTTTCGGCGCATCCGGCGGACAGCCGCGGCAGCGGGTGTCGATGGCGGCGCAACTGGCGGACTACCGCGCCGCGATCGAGGCGGCCGGGCGGCAACCGGGCGTGGACCCCGGGCGCGTGGTGCTGTGGGGTGTGTCGATGTCGGGCGGCCACGCGCTGACCCTGGCCGCGGACCGGTCCGACGTGTGCGCGGTCATCGCGATGGTCCCGTTGGTCTCTGGACCCGCTGCCGGGGTGCTGGCTTGGAAAGAGCTGGGAGCCAAGGCGATTGCCGGGTCCACGGTCACCGCCGTGCGCAGCGCGCTGTCCGCCCGGCTGGGCCGCGAGCCCGTGACCATGCCACTGGTCGGCAACCCCGGGGACCGCGCCGCGCTGACCGCCGACGGCTACCGGGAGAGTTATCTCGCCCTGGCGGGACCGACCTGGCGCAACGAGGTGGACGCCGCGGTCGCCCTGGAACTCGGCGGCTATCGGGTCGGCAGGCACGCCGGTCGCATCACGGCCCCCGTGCTGGTGCAGATCGCCGATTTCGATCGAGTGGCGCCGCCGCACGCCGCGGCGAAGGTGGCGTTCAAGGCGCGCGCGGAGGTCCGGCACTATCCCGGCGACCACTTCGATCTCTTTCCGGACCGGCCGTGCTTCGCCGCGGCGGTCGAGCACCAGACCCGTTTCCTCCGAAGGCATCTCGCCGATACCCGATGAGGACGCGCCCCTACTTCGTCGGTAGCGCGTTCTGCAGGCCGCCGACGTCGGTGATCTTCCAGCCGTCGTTGCGGTCGATGGTGAGCGAGTAGGTGACGGTGGTCTGCGCGCCGTCGGGCGTCTGCGCGCTGGTCGAATTCACGTTGAGGTAGGCGTTGACCTTGTAGATGCCGCCCGATTCGGAGGTCACGGCCGCCGACAGCGGCGTCGCCTTCGAGGTCCATTGCAGCGGCAGCAGGATCTGCTCCAATTGCGGTGCGGTGGCGTCGAATTTGGCGGAGAGCTGCGGTGTGGTCCCGGCCTGCAACCGCGTGATCCAGCCCTTGACGTCGTGGAAGTCGATGGTGGACGCGCCGACCGCGTAGTCGGTGGCGATCTGCTCGGCGCGGCGGTCGTCGGCGGCGCGGGCGTCGCGGTCGGCGAGGGTGGACCGCGCCGACCAGTAGAGTCCCGCGAACACCACCGTGGCGATGAGGAGCCCGGCGATCGCCGCGGTGAGCAGCACCGTCGACAGCCGGATCGAGAGCGTGCGTGGTTGCGGCGCGGACGGTTCGGGCCGGTCCTCCGGCGTGGTGCGGGTGGTGTCTTCGTCTGTTGCTGTGGTCATGCTCTGTCCCTATTTGACGTTGATTCGGAAACGTACCGTCCCGTCGGTGTCGACGCTGGAGAGCGCCTGATCGATCAAGGTGCTGATATTGATGTGTGGTGTGCGGTGGACCGCGTCGGCGACCACGGGCTGCAGGACCGGACCCAGCGGGGCGATGCTCGGGCCGATCTTGTTCAGCAGCGCGGTGGTGTTGTCGAGGAAGGGCACCACCCCGTCGCCGGTGAAGTACACCGAGGTCGGCCGGGCATCGACCAGCCCCGACCCCTGTTCGACGATCCGGTTCAGGTAGCGGCCGAACTCGCCGAATTCGGGACCGGCCGCGGCGAGCGAGGGCCCGAGCCAGTCGATGTCGCCGCCCATCGCCTGGATATCGCTGAACAGCCGGCGGATGGTGGGTGTGCGGCTGAGCAGGGTGGTGGCCAGCAGCGTGGTCGACCGTTGCAGGGTCTGCATCGTGGTATCCGTGCCGGACAGCGCGCGGCCGAAGGTGTCGACCAGGCGGCCCATCACCTCCGGATGAATCTGGTTCATGAGTTCGACCAGCCGCGACGACAGCGCCGTGATCGTCATCGGCGTGCGGATCCGGTCGGTCGGCACGGTCTGGCCGTTCTCCAGGTACGGTCCGCCGCCGTCGGCCGGCTCGAATTCGATATAGGGCTCGCCGAGTGCCGACAACTGTTCGATGACGACATCGCTGGCGACCGGAATCCGGTATCGGTCATCGATCTCGAGCCGCACGAGCACACCGGTGGCCTGTTTGCGCACCTCCTTCGTGAGGCCGACCTGCACGCCGCGCAGCAGTACCGGGGCATTCGGCCCGAGCCCGCCCGAATCGGCGAGCCGCATCTCGGCCGTGATGTGCGAGCGACGCGGATCCAGGTGCAGCACACCGACCGTCATATAGGTGATGCCGAGGATCAGCACCGCCGCGATCGCCGAAAGTGACACGGCCGCACGGATATTCATCGCACCACTCCGATCATGCGGAGGCTGTCGACGATGCGGCCGGTCTGCTCCTGCGGGTTCAGTTCCACCAGGTCGACCTTCGGTCCGTGGTCGGCGAACGGAATGATCTTGGTGTTGATCAGGTCGAGCAGCTTTTTCATGTTCGACGGCGAACCGGTGTCGAAGGGGTGGTTGCCGAACAGCATGGGCACCACGGCGCGGGCGGTGCCGTCGACCGACTGCAGCAGCGGGCCCAGCCAGGCGGAGGCGGGCCCGATCGGGCCCAGCGCGGTCAGCACGAGAATGACGCCGATCTGGGCATTCACCGACGCGGTGGTCTGCTCGACGCCGTAGGGGGTGAGCAGTTCGTCGAAATACGGTGTGTTGGCGGCCAATCCGTCGGTCACGGTGGCCTGCAGGCCGTCCAGGACATGGTCGACGGAGTCGAGGTCGGCTCCCAGGCCGGTGAGGTCGGCGCCGAGCGTGGCCGCGATCCGGGTGGTGTCGCGGGGGTCCTTCGGGAGGATGCCGTTCATCTTGCGGACGATGTCCTGCACATCGGTGACGGCGCCGCTGCCGACGAAGGTGGACAGTCCGGCCAGGATGTCCTCGATGGGCGGTGACTGGGTGGTGTCGGCGAGCGGGATGGTCGCGCCCGGTCGCAGCCGGTCCGCCGCGGGTGCGGCGGGTTCGGTGAGGGCGATGTGCACGTCGCCGAGCGGAGTCTCCTGGCGCAGTTCGGCAGTGGTGCCGATCGGCAGCCGCACCGAGTCGCGGATGTCGACGTCGGCGACCACGTACCCCTTGCTCCGGGACGGGTCCGGGTCCACGACGGTGACTCCGCGCAGCTGCCCCACCCGGACACCATCGGCGATGACCTTGGCGCCCTGCGGAAGATTGAGCACATCGGCGAACTCGATGCGCAGACGGTAGGTCGGGCCGTCGACGCCGACCCCCGGCACCGGGACGTCGGCGGGCTGGACATCGCAGCCCGCGGCGGCCAGCACCACCGCGAGACCGAACGCCGCCCGGGCGACCAGGCGCCTCATCGCGCACTCACCCCCGCAAGCAGCGCGGGCAGGGCGGGCACGGCGACCGTGCCGTTCTCCGTTGCGGCACAACGCTGTCCGGTGACGGCCTGTACGGCGGTACAGACCCGATCGGCATCGTGTTGCGGCAGAGCGAGTTTCGGCGGCGCGTAGCCGATCGTCAGGCGGCCGCTGACCGGGTCCACGGCACCGGCGAAGCCCGTGGCGACGGCCGGGGTCATGCGGATGAGATCGGTGAGGGAGCCGACCCCGGCCGCGAGCAGCTGGGGCAGACCGGGAGTGGCGTCGAGCGCGCGCACCGCCGGGGTACCGAACATCATGAACACGTCGTTGAGCTGCGGGAGCACGTCGGCGAGGGCCGCGACGATCTCCACGACCGGCGGGAACGCGAGGACGTTGATGTCGTTGAAGGCCTGCGGCAGCCGAATCACCGTGTCCTTCACCTGTGCCCAGCCGCCGACGGCGCGGTGCGCGAGTTCGCTGAGGGCGTCGAGCAACTGCCCGATGTGCCCGATGGCCGCGTCGGGCGCGGCGAGCGCCTTGCCGAGCTGCTGGATGACGGCGTTGAGTTGATCCCCGGTGCCCGCGGTCGCGCGATCGACCGCGTCGAGTCCGGCGCCGAACGCGTTGTGCTGCGCGGGATCTCCCGCGCCGTTGAGTTTGTCGGCGAGCCCGGCGAGGGCGTCGAAGGTTTCCGAAAGGCTCTTGGGCGTCAGGGTTCTGGTGATGCAGGCGCCGGGATCCCAGCCCGGCCCGGCGGGTTCGGCGCCGATGAGCGCCAGATTCCGGTCGGCGATCAGGTTCTCGCTCACGGTCACCGCCCCGACATCGGGCGGGAGCTTGCGGTCGGATCGCACGGTGAACCCGACGCGGGTCCGGGCGCCGTCGGGCCGGATATCGGTGACCTCGCCGACCTGCACGCCCATGACGGTGACGGCGCTGCCCTCGTACAGGCCGATGCTGTCGGGCAGCTCCGCGCAGTAGGCGCGCGAGCCGGGGCCGGATCGGGTCAGTTGCAGAGCCGCCGCGGCCGCCGCGACGAGGACGATCACCACCGCCGCCGACATCAGCCCCCGCGAGCCGAGAATCTTCGCGAGCATCAACAACCTCCGCCCGGAACGGGAACGCAGACGGCCGGCAGCGCGATCGTCGCCGCGGACTGGTCGACGGTTACGCCGCCGCCACCGGGCAGCAGGGGCAGCAGCCGCTGCTCCAGATCGCGCACGGCATCGAGCAGTGTGCCCAGGCGGGCGCCGAGTTCCTGGAGCTTCGGGATCGCCTCGTCGGCGAGTGGCTGGGCCCGCTCCTTCAGCTTCGTGTCCCACGCGCGGCCCAAGGGGGACAGGCCGTGCAGGACCGTCCCCAGGTCGTCCAGCGCCTCCGAGATCTCCGTCTTGTTGTTGCGGATGACATCCTCCATGCCCGCCAGCGCGGTGATCAGGCGCACCAGCACGTCGGCGTTCTCGCGCAGGGCCGTCAGATATTCGTCGGCCAGCGCGAGCGTGCGCGAGATGTCGGCGTTCTGCCGGTCCATGATCCCGGTCAGGTCACCGACCGCCCGGAGCGCCGCGCGGAAGGAATCCGGGCCGCCGTCGACCGCGGTGGACAGCGAGGAGAGTGTCTCGCGGAGCACGTTGCCGTCGATGTCCCGGACCGGTTGCACGGCATCCTGGAAGACCTGAGTGAGGTTGTACGGCAGCGTGACTCGTTCCCGCGGGATGATCGCCGAGCCCAGCGGCCGGGTGCCCGCGGGCTGCACGGCGAGGTAGTAGCCGCCGACCACGGTCAGCATGCGGATGCCGAGCGCGGTCTGGTCCCCGACGAAGACCTTGTCGTCGACCGTGAACTTCATCCGGACCCGATCCGGCAGCAGCGTCAGCGATTTCACCTTGCCGACCGGAATCCCCGCGACCCGCACGTCGTCGCCGGTCCGGATCGAACCGGCCTGCGCCAGATCGGCGGAATACTCCCGCTCGGGGGTGGTGCCGGTGACGTAGACCGCGCCGATCGCGATGATCAGCAGCACTGCCGCGACCAAACCCGCTATGCCCCAGCGTAGTTCGGTGCCGCGCGGATCAACGGCCCGGCCCTTGCCCCGGAGCGCCGCGCGCAGGGAAGCGAAACTCACCTGTTGCATAGCGTGATCCTCTGTCCGGAGATGAGCAGTTGCAGCGGCTCGGGCGCCGCGGCGGTGCCGCGCGAACAGGTGAGCGCGGCGTCGGGGCCGCTGGGCGGGACCGCCGCCGCCATCGTCTGGAGCAGGCCGGGCAGCCGCCCGAACACCACCGCGGCCTCGTGCGGATCGGGAATCGCGTTCTGCAACAAGGCATCCAGGTCCTGACCGCGGTCACCGCTCACGCCCAGGGTGGCCAGCGTGCTCCGGAGCGGTTTCAAGATCGGCGGGATGGTGCGGGAGAACTGGACCAGTCCCGGGAGCTTGTCGGTGATGTTGACGAACAGGTTGGTCAGATTCGCCATCAGCTCCATGGTGTTTCCCGACTTGCCGCCGAGGTGATCGGAGATGGTGGCGAGGTTCGACACCAGCGTCGACACCACCGCCTGGCGGTCCGAGACGTGACGGCTCAGCTTGTCGACGGCGTCCAGCGCCGGGCCCAGGCCCGTGCCGTCGCCCTGGATGACCGCGAGCATGCTGGTCGCGAATTGATTGATCTCGACGGGGGACAGCTCGGCCAGCACCGGCTGCAAGCCCTTGAACAGGGTGGTGATGTCGAAAGCCGGGATGGTGTCGGCGATCTCGAAGACGGTCTTCGGATCGCGGTGGCGCTCGGGTCGTTCGGGCTGCTGGATGTCCAGATAGCGGAAGCCGGTGAGGTTTTGATATCGGATGGCGACCTTGCCGCCGTCGAACAGCGGATGATCGCGGGTCACGGTGAAGTGCACGCGAGCGAGCGCTCCGGCCAGCTCGACATCGCGGACCTTGCCGACCTGGACGCCGTAGAGGCGCACGTCGTCGCCGGTGCGGAGGCCGTTGGCGTCGGTGAACATCGCCGTGTAGGTGTCGGTGTCGCCCCGGACCGGCCGTTCGATCACCCGTAGCACCCCGATCAGCACCACGATCGTGAGCGCCGCGGCCACGGCGAGGCGGAGCAGCAGGGATCGGCTCGTCATCGCTGCCCTCCGCCGAGCGTCGCCGACAGCGGCGCGGAAAGCCCTGGTATGGAATCGAATTCGACGCCGGCGTGCAGTACCGGGCCCGTGGGCGAATCGTGGAACGCCGTGTCGAGCCGGTCGAGCAGTTCGCTCAGCTGTCCCGCGGAACGGTCCGGTGTGCTGACCGACGCGGACAGCCGGTCGAGAATCAGCGGGGCGATGGGCAGCAACTCACCGAAGTATCCCCGGGCGGTGCTGAGCGTTCGAGTCGCCGCGGGCAGCAACAGGTTCTGCACGTTGGTCCACAGGTTGCCGTACCGGGTCAGGTTGTCCGGATTCGCGAGGTAGGCGTTGGTCAGGTCGCCGTAGAGCAGGGTGATCGCGCCGGTCAGCATGGGCGGCAGGCCGGTCAGCACCGAGCCGTACCGGTCGAACAGCAGCGACGCCGGCAACTGCCGCGTCTCGGTGTACGAACGGATCGTCGTGCCCATCGCCTGCAGCAGTGGGGTGAAGGCCGTGAGGTCCTGTGAGGTCTTGTGCAGCAGTTCGGACAGCTGCGGGGTGAGGACGTCGTTGGTGAGCTGTCCGGTCGAGCGCAGCAGCGCCGAGAGCGTGGCGTCCTGCACGCGGTCGGCGTTGCGGCCGGTCAGGTCGACCGTGGACCCGTCGGCCAGGATCGCCCCGCCGCCGCGCGAATGTAGTTGCACCGCACTGATTCCGAAGAGATTGCCGGGTGCGTAGTCGACGGTCAGCGTGTCGGACAGGCCGAACAGCTGCGACCGCAGCAGCCCCAATTCGACGCGCTGGCGACCCGGCGCCGCGGTGTCGATCGAGGTGACCGACCCGATCCGCACGCCGTCGAGCCGGACATCGGTGCCCGGTTCGATGCCCTCGCCGACGTGGCCGGTGAGCAGTGCGACCCGGATCTCGTCGGCCGGCCGGCGATCCGGCTGCACGCGCCAGCCGATGAGGAGGGCCAGCGCCAGCAGCACGGCGCAGGCGCCGAGGATGCGGGCGCGGCGCGGTCCGACCTCGGTGCCGGGCAGGATGTAGGGAGGCATGCGGTCACCCGGTGAACGTGATGGGGGACTGGAAGCCCCACAGGACGATGGTGGCGAACATGTCGAGCGCGATGATCGACACCAGGCTGGCGCGGATCGCGCGGCCGGAACCGATGCCGACGCCCTCGGGGCCGCCCGTCGCGAAATAGCCCTGGTAGCAATGGATCAGCACGACGGCGATGGCGAAGATCATCACCTTGACCGTCGCGGCGATCACGTCCCAGCCCAGCACGAACTGGTCGAAGTAGTGGTCGTAGGTGCCGGTGGGGGTGCCGTGGATGGTCGTCACGATCACCTCGCAGGACAGGTAGCTGAGGATCAGCGCCACCACGAAAGCCGGTGCGACCGCGACGATTCCGGCGACGACCCGGGTCGTCACGACGAACGGCACCGACCGGATGCCGAGCGATTCGAGGGCGTCGATCTCCTCGGAGATGCGCATGGAGCCGATCTCGGCCGTCATTCGGCACCCGGCCTGCGCGGCGAATCCCACCCCCGCCGCGATCGGCGCCAGTTCCCGGGTGACGCCGAAGGCCGAGATGAGGCCGCTGAGCTGTCCGAGCGAGAGCAGATTGAGCGCGCTGTAGGCCTCGATGCCGATGGACGCGCCCATCGCCGCGCCCAGCAGCAGCATCAGCGGCACCACCCCGCCGCCGATGATGACCGAGCCGCGGCCCCAGGTCATGTCGGTGATCACCGTGATCGTCTCGCGCCGGTACCGCCGCAGCGTGTAGGGCAGCGAAGCGAAGACCTGCCAGCCGAACCCGATCGCGAAGCCGATCGACTCGATCGGGCCCAGCGGATGTATCCGGCCGCGCAACCGGTTGGCCCACCGCAGTCCGGCCGGCAGGTACGGCGTCGCGGTCATCACGCCATCCTCACCGGGATGAACATGGTGACCACCTGAGTGATCGCGGTGTTGAGGACGGTGACGGCGGCGATCGACATGACGACCGCGGCGTTGACCCCGTCGGCCACGCCGCGCGGGCCACCCTTGGCCTCGAGCCCGCGCTGGCAGGCGATGACGACGACCAGGAAGCCGAACACGAACGACTTGAGCACCGCCACCCAGAGATTGATCGGAGTGGTGAACGAGCCGAACGAATCCCAGTAGCTGCCCGGGGTCACATCCAGCGCGGTGACCGCGACCGCGAATCCGGAGGCGATGCCGACGACGATGATCAGGCTGGTGAGCATCGGCGCCACCAGCATCATGGCGGCGATGCGCGGAACCACCAGGCGCTGCACCGGATCGACGCCCATGACCCGCATGGCGTCGACCTCCTCCCGGATGGTGCGGGCGCCGAGGTCGGCCGCGATGGCCGCCGAGCCCGCGCCGCCGAGCAGCATCGCGGCCGCCATCGGCGCCCCCTGCTTGATCACCCCCAGCCCGCCGGCCGCGCCGATCATCGAATCCGCGCCGAGCTGCGACACGATATTGCCGACCTGGGCCGAGACGATGACGCCGAACGGGATGGCCATCAGAATGCTGGGGATCGCGGTGACCTTGATCAGAAACCAGGCCTGCGCGAGCGTCTCGTGGACCTGGAAGCGCAGCCGCACCACGTCCAGCACGCCGATGCGCAGCGCCTGCGCGCCCATGTGGATCGCCCGTCCGAGCGTGGCGAGGCTGGACAGCACCGTCTCGGAGAAATTGCGGCGGAGTGCCGTGCGAATGGCCAGGTCTGTCGTCGACACCGAACCTCCTTGTTCGACGAAAGTGCCGCATTACGCGGGCCGATTGTTCAGAGTTCGGCACCGCTTATTCTTCGTCTGCCGAGGCTGGGTGCGCTATTACTGATGCGTTCGGGACCGAGAATCGGATGGTGGTCGCTTGTTAAGCAACTTAACAGGCAAGGTACACTCGGCGTTCCGGGCTGTCAACGACTTCGACGGAAATACCAGGAGAGGTGCGCCGTGGCCGAAAGCGATGCCGACATCGCGCGGGAGATCGCCGTCGGCCTCCTGCGTGTCGTCAACAAAATCAACCAGGGCCGCAGGACGCCGCGCCGTTATGGCGAGGGGCCGCCGCTGACCATGTTGGAGGCCGAGATGTGCTTTCTGATCTCGCATCATTCCGGCATTACCGGCAGCGAGCTCGCGCAGCGCCTCGGCGTCACGCGTTCGGCGATGTCGCAGAACATTGCAAAGCTGAAGCAAAAAGGTCTTGTTTCCGAATTGCCGGATCCCTCCGATAGCAAGCGTAAGAAACTTTTCGTCACCGCGCCGGGGCAGCGGGCGGCGGCTGTGGCCGACGACTACGGCCGCCGGATGGCCGCCGAACTCTTCCGCACCTCGCGGGCGGAACTGGACAGCTACCTGCGGCTGGTCACGAAGTGGGAGAACTTTCTCGATTCCGCGCGCGACACCTGGTGAGCCGTCGCCACCGACCCGGCGGGCAGCCGCGTCGGCAGTTGTGGACACACTCTCGGACATGTGTCTGGATACTATTTCAGTCGAGGGTCCAGGGCAAGCGTTTTCGGCGATGACCGGCAGGTCGACTCCTCTCCGGGACCGTCCGTGGCCCGTCGCACCGTGTAGTCGAGGTGCAAACGGGTAGCGCTGCCAATGCGGTCGCGGACGGCGAGAGAAAGGACCTGGCATGCGGACGGTGACCTCGTTTCCCCAGCAGATCACCGTGGCGGAACACGTGTGGATCCCGATGTCGGACGGCACCCGGCTGGCGGCGAAGATCTGGCGGCCGACCGCCGCCGACGACGAGCCCGTGCCCGGGATTCTGGAATACATTCCCTATCGCAAGCGGGATCTCACCGCGGTGCGGGATTCGATCCACCATCCCTATCTGGCCGGGCACGGTTACGCCTGTGTCCGGGTCGATCTGCGTGGTACCGGAGAATCGGAGGGCATCCTCGCCGATGAATATCTCGAGCAGGAACATCTCGATGCCGAAGATGTCCTGAAATGGATGGCCGAACAGCCTTGGTGCAATGGGAAAATCGGCATGATGGGAATTTCCTGGGGCGGATTCAATGCGCTCCAAATTGCCGCCGGAAATCGCGGGGATCGGCGGGCAGGCGTGCCTGGCCGAGGAGGCGCTCACTGGGGTGCAGGCGGCGACCGAAGGGTATGTGTACCAGGGCAAGGTCACCGTCAACGGCGCGCTCGACTCCATCAATTACCCCGATACGTCGAGTTTCCTGCGCCATCAGTATCCGTCCCAGCTGCCGCGCGAGATCGTCGCCCGGATGACCGACATCTCCGAGCGGGTGATCAAGCAGGTGGGCCTGACGAATTCGACGTTCAGCATCGAGTTCTTCTGCGATCTGGATACCGGGCGGGTCTCGGTGCTGGAGATCAACGCGCGGCACTCGCAATCGCACGCGGACATGTTCATGGCCGTGGACGGCATTCCCAATCACCACTGCATGGTCCGGTTGGGTCTGGGCATGGACCCGAGCCTGCCCCGCAACGAGGGACCGTACGACATCGCCGCCAAGTGGTACTACCGCCGATTCTCCGACGCCGTCGTCACCCGGGTGCCGACCGACGCCGAGATCGAGGCGCTGCAGAACGAGATACCCGGCGTCACAATCGAAGTCGTCGCCACCGAGGGCGCCCGGCTATCGGATGCGCCCGCCCAGGACAGCTACAGTTTCGAACTGGCGGACATCTTCATCGGCGCGGACAGCGAAGCCGAGATGACCCGCAAATACGAGCGCTGCGTCGAAGCCCTGCGTTTCGAATTCGACGAGGAGGAACAGGGCTGAGGGCAAGGCCCCCACGGGATTCCGTGGGGGCCTCACTGTACTTCCGGGTCAGGGTTGCGAGCGGGGGACGTCGCCACGCCACTGCCCGGTCTCCGCCCCGCGCTGCTCGATGAAGTTCTTGAAGCGCTTCAGGTCGCCGTGCACCCGGCGATCGATCACGCCGAGTTTGTCGCCGACGTTCTCCACGAACCCGTCGGGATCGATGTCCATCTGCGCGGTGACGCGGGTGGTGTTCGGGTCGAGGCGGTGGAAGGTGACCACACCGGCATGCGTCGGCCCGGAATCCGAATGCCACGCGATCCGCTCGTCGGGATGCTGTTCGCTGATGGTGGCGTCGAATTCCCGGGTGGCCGGGCCGACCTGCACCTTCCAGTGCGTATGTGTGTCGTCGCGCTGCTCGATCCGTTCGACGCCCTCCATGAACTCGGGGAACGTCTCGAACTGGGTCCACTGGTCGTAGGCGGTCCGGATCGGGACTTCGACGTCCACGGCGGCTGTCACGGTACCCATGATTGCTCTCCTTCGTGTTCGGGCGCCTCGGCGGCCGTGTGGCTCGGCGAGCGCTCCGGCTCGACGAGGTGGCGCGGTTGCGACCACGTCTGCGGCACTACCCGGCTGTCGCCGGGGTATGCGGGCCGTTCCGCAGTTTGCGCGGCCCGGAGGCGGGTAGCGCGGGAAGGACTCGAACGATCTCGGTGAGGAGCGCAGATGAGAGCCGTGACCTGGCAGGGACGCCGCAATGTCGCCGTAGAGAACGTGCCCGATCCCCGTATCGAGCAGCCCACGGACGCGATCGTGGAGGTCACCTCGACCGCGATCTGCGGGTCCGATCTGCACCTGTACGAGGTGCTGGGCGCCTACATGAGCCCGGGCGACGTGCTCGGCCACGAACCGATCGGGGTGGTGGTCGAGACGGGCCCGGAGGTCACCACCCTCGCCGTGGGCGATCGCGTGGTGGTCCCGTTCCAGATCAGCTGTGGCGATTGCGCGATGTGCACGACCGGACTGCCCACCCAGTGCGAGACCACCCAGGTGCGCGAACAGGGCTCCGGCGCCGCCTTATTCGGTTACTCGAAGCTGTACGGGCAGGTGCCCGGCGGGCAGGCCCAGTACCTGCGGGTGCCGCATGCCGATGCCACGCACATCAAGGTGCCGCACGGCCCCGACGACACCCGGTTCCTGTATCTGTCCGACGTGCTGCCGACGGCGTGGCAGGCGGTGGAGTACGCGGGGGTCTCGGCCGGTGATTCGCTCACCGTGCTGGGCCTCGGCCCGATCGGCGATATGGCCTGCCGCGTCGCGGCGCATCGCGGTGTGCGGGTGATCGGGGTCGACCGCGTGCCCGAGCGGCTGGCGCGGGTGGCCGGGCGCGGGATCGAGGTGGTCGACATGGAACGGGTGCACGACTCCCTCGGCGAGGTGATCCGCGATCGCACCGACGGGCGCGGCACCGACGCGGTGATCGACGCCGTCGGCATGGAGGCGCACGGGTCGCCGATCTCGTCGCTGGCCCAGCGCGCCGCGGCGTTCGTGCCGGACGCGGTGGCGCAGAAGATGATGGACACGGCCGGGATCGACCGGCTCGCCGCGCTGCGCAGCGCAATCGACATCGTGCGCCGCGGCGGGACCATCTCGCTGGTCGGCGTGTACGGCGGCATGGTGGACCCGCTGCCGATGCGCGTGCTGTTCGACAAGCAGATCCAGTTGCGGATGGGCCAGGCGAACGTCACCCGCTGGGCGCCCGACATCATGCCGCTGCTGGCCGACGGCGATCCGCTGGGCGTGGAAGGCTTTGCCACCCACCGGCTTCCGCTGTCCGCCGCGCCGGACGCCTACCGCATGTTCCAGCAGAAGTCCGATGGCGCGGTCAAGATCGTGCTCGATCCCGTCGGCACGCCTGTGGTGGCCTGACGCGGTCCCGCGCGGCGATTTATTTTCAGCTCGTCGAGACCGGGTAGCCGACGTAGTGCGTCCGATGTCCGTCCGCATAGATTGGGAGAGAAGTTCGGCCATGCCCACCGACACGCGCACGTCCCCGTCCTCGACCGCCCGGCGCTCCCGCCGCGGCACCGACAGCTACGACGGCCTCGAGCCCCTGTTCGCCGAACTCGCCACTCTCGATCCGGGCGACCCGCGCCACCAACGCCTGCGCGAGGACATCATCGCCCGCGCCCTGCCGCTGGCCGACCACATCGCCCGCCGCTTCACCGGCCGTGGTCTGGACTACGACGACCTTTTGCAGGTCGCCCGCGTCGGCCTGCTCGCCGCCGTCAACCGCTTCGATCCCGGCCACGGCGCCAGCTTTCTCGGTTTCGCCGTGCCCACCATCATGGGCGAGGTCCGCCGCCACTTCCGCGATCACGGCTGGGCGCTGCGCGTGCCGCGCGCGCTCAAGGAACTCCGCCAGCGCATCGCCGCCCTCACGCCCGACCTCGCCCAGCAACTGGGCCGCATGCCCACCGCCACCGACCTCGCCGACGCGCTCGGCGCCGACCGCGAGGATGTCACCCAGGCCCTCGTCGCCGCCGACAGCTACCGCACCGAATCCCTCGACACCCCCATCGACACCGGCGACGGCCAGACCACCCTGACCGACCATCTCGGCACGACCGATCCCTGCTACACCCTGCTCGAGGACGCCATCACCATTCGCCCCCTCATCGCCGCGCTGCCCGCGACCGCGACATCCTCATCCAGCGCTTCTTCGCCGGCCGCAGCCAGACCGAAATCGGACGCCACTACGGCGTCTCCCAGATGCAGATCCATCGCACCCTCAAACGCATCCTCACCACCCTGCGCGAACAAGCGCTCACCGAACCGCCACGGGCCGCCTGACCGAGTCGGCGCCCGGAGTCAGGTGGGTTGCGGTTGCCGCCGGATCGGCTGCCCGGTCCCGTCGGCGACCGGGCCCGCGCCGGTGGTGTAGGTGTGAGCGATCAACGCCGACTGCAGGTACCACAGGCCGACCGGTTCGGTCGGGTCGATCCCGGTGAGTTCCTTGATGCGCCGGAGTCGGTAGTCGACGGTGTTGGTGTGGACGTGCATCGCGCGTGCCGTCGCCCGCCGGGTGAAGTTGTCGCTGACCCGGCGGCGCAGCAGTTCGAGCAGATCGTCGTGTGCCAGCAGGGGATGCAGCAGCGACCGCAGGTATTCGTTGGCGGGGCCGGGACGGGTGATCTGGTATTCGAGAGCGAGATCGTCGAACTCGTAGAGACGGGGGGCGTAGCCGAGTCGGCGGACGATATCGAGCAGATCGTGGGCGAGGTCGGTGGCCTCCGGCAGTCCCGGCACGGTCGCGGAGACGACGGTCGCGGCCAGCGGGCCGTGCGCGACCCGCCCCGCGAAGGCGAACAGGTCCCGCACCGACCGGTCGGCGGCGTCGGCCTCGGCGAGCAGCAGCGTGCCGCCGCCCGCGCCGAGCAGTGGCAGCACGCGCTCGCCGTAGACCGAGGCCAGCGCCGTTCGGAGCCGGTCGGCCCCCTGGTCCGTCTCGAGCGCCAGCACCGCGTACCGACCGGCGACCGGCACCCCCGCGGTGTGCGCGATCGCCCCCGGATTGCCGCCGCTCGCCAGCACGAAGCCCAGTGCCGTTGCGGCACCGGCTCCTTCCCTGGACGCGGCACGCAGCAGGCGCAGCAGCGACGCTACGTCGGGCACTCCGGCCTCGGCTGTGCTGCGGGATCTGCGACCCTTCACCGGCTCATCTCACGTTCGATAACCAGGCTCTCAAATCTGAGAGTCCCATTGAGAGTAATTCGATTATCCGGTTCTCATACTACGCTGGCTTCGTGAGTGAAGAGCGAGAATCGGATACCGCAGCGCGGATCCTCGCTCAGGTGGTGCGGTCACTGGAGCGTGGCGGGTACGACAGCGTCTACGTGCAAGAGGTCGCGCGTGGCGCGCGGGTCTCGCTCACCACGGTGTACAAGCTTTTCGGCACCCGCGACGAACTGATCGTCGCCGCGATGGAGCGCTGGATGGCGCAGTGCAGCTATACCGCGCCGCCCCCGCCGCCGGGCGAGACGCTGCGGGAAGGGCTGATGCGGCTGTTGCGCGGCGTGTTCGAGCCCTGGGAGCGCAGCCCGCAGATGCTGAAGGCGTACCACCGCGCGCTCTGCGGACCGGGCGGGCATCGGCTCGACATCCAGGGTCGTGCCGCCGTGCGTGAGACCGCGACCGCCGTCCTCGCCGCGGCGGACCCGGGGTACCGCGACGACCTCGACCGCATTCTCGTGAATCTCAGCTACGGGCTCATCAGCCGCTATGCCGCCGGCGCACTGGATATCGCCGAGATCATGCCCACGCTCGAGCGCGCGGTGCACCGTCTCACCGCGGACAACGAACTCGCGGCCGATGTCGCCCGTCCGCGCGGCGTCGCCACGGAGGACACCGCCTCCGGGACGCAGTGCCGCGCGCGAAATCGGCTCTGAGTCTGCGGGTTCCGCGTTCTGTCCGGCACGCGTAACCGAGATACCCTCTGCGCCAGGCTTGATCGCTGTTCCGGTTCGCGCAGTGGCCGCAATCACAGTCGCCGGATGGGTGGCGACATGACCTCAGCGCCCTCGCCATCGGGCTGAAAATCCCTGGTGCACAGGCCCTTCGACGGGCCGTTCGGTGACATTCCATATTTTCGATCACGCTGGTCGCATTCCTGTCCACCCGGCGCGCGGCGGCATAACTTTGGTCGCCGGGCTCGGCTGGGGGTCCGGCGACGCCCTTTCGTCCCCCTCGACCAGGATCCGATGACCACAGTGCTGAACACGCCCAGACTCGCCCCGATCGCCGACGGTCCCGCGCGGGGTTCCGGCTGTCGGCCCTCGTGGTCCGACCGTGAGATGGCGTTCTGGGATTCCCGGAAGTGGTTGCCGCGCACGCTGTTCCGGCGCGCCCGCGACTGGATCGACGCCACCTCGAGGCGACGCCGGACGGTGTGGGTCACGGCGATCCTGGGCGTGCTGTTCGTCTTCCCGGGCGGCGTCGGCGCGGTCGCCCGCGCCCAGAGCAACGCGGCCGCCGGGGGCGCCGGGATCGACGCCCTGAACTGGATGGACATCCGGGACTCGGGCGGTATCCGGCTGACCGACTACGTCTTCGCGACCAGTCACGGCAGCCTGTTCAGCCCGCTGGAGACGGTGATCTCCGCCGTGCTCGGGCTGGAGTTCGTCGGCTACATCGTGATCGTGACCAGTGCCGTGTGGCTGATCGGTTTCGCGATCAGCTTCCGCTGGCTGGACCCGTTCGAGCGGGCGCTGACCGGTGTCGCCGACAGCGTGACCGGCCAGATCGCCACCCCGATGGTGCTGGTGACGGCGGCGGGCATCGGCGCGTTCTGCGTGGCGTGGTTCGTGCTGCGCGGCCACTACGCCAAGGCCACGGTGCAGATCGTCACCATGCTCGGAGTCGCTGTGATCGGCCCGCTGTTCCTCGCCCACCCGCTGGCGGACGTGCTGTCCTCGCACGGGCTGCTGGCGCAGGGCCGCGACGTGGGTGTGGCGGTGGCCGCCGGTCTGGGCGGCGACTCGCACCCCGACACGAACCACCTCATGACCGATATGCAGAGCGATCTGGCGGACAACTTCGCCCGGCGCCCGGTGCAGGTGTGGAACTTCGGCCACGTGATCGATCAGTCGCCGCAGTGCGCCGCCCTGTGGTCGGCCGGTGTGCGCTCCGGCGAGACGGACCGCGTGCTGAACGGCCTGCGGTCCTGCGGCGACGCGACCGCGTACGCGAAGGCCGACAACCCGAGCATGGGCCAGATCGGTTCCGGTCTCGTGCTGCTCATCTGCGCCGCGATCCTGCTGTGCTTCGGGGCGTATCTTGCGATCAAGATAATCTGGGCCGCCCTGGACGCCATCTACCACGGGTTCATGGCGCTGTTCGGTTTCGCCGCAGGGGGTTTCGTCTACGGCCCGACCCAGACGTTCCTGGCTCGCAATCTGGTCGACGGTCTCGTCTCGGGCGCCCGGATGACCGCGTACACCATCTTCCTCGCCATCTACGCGCTGTTCCTCGGCAAGCTCTTCGAGCAGGCCGGCGGGCAGGTCACGGTGGTGCTGGTGCTGGGCGCGATCGTGGAGATCATCGCCATCCTGCAGCTGAAGCGGCTCAGCGCCGGGCTCGACCGCGGCAACGAGTGGATGGCCAACCGGTTCGCGCTCGCCATGCAGGGACAGGGCGGCGGCAAGTCCGCCGAGGGCGGCACCGCGCTGGGGATGGGCACGGGCGGCGCCGCGCATTCGATGTCGCCGGGCCTGCTCGCCGGACTGACCGCGGTCAACACCGTCAACAACAACCCGATCGCGGCGGCGCTGTTCGGTTATCGCAGAAACCCTCTCGACCCGAACTCGCGGGTGCGCAACCGCGCCGAGGTCGGAATGTGGCGGACCAACGCGCTGGTGCACGAGAAGGGCTGGATGCTCAATTACTACCGGACGCGCGGTCAGATCATGGAGGCCGCCAGGTCGGCCGTGCACGAGCACGGCGGCCGCCACACCCCGCGCAGCGCCGCCGCGGCGGTCGACCGGGTGCTCAATCGCGGCGGGTCGCTCACCGACGTGGGCGCCGCGCTGACCGACGCCGGTTTCACCGACCACTCGATGATCACCGACGCCATCCGCGCCTACAACTACCGGCAGAACTTCGCGCCCAGTGTGTGGGACGGCGACAAGTACATCGGCGAGGCCGCGGCGTCACTGGCCGTGCTCAAGCTGGGCACCTCGCCGGCCAACGTGGCCCTGTTCCAGCAGACCGCGCACCGGCTCGCGAACCGCCGCTACATCGACCACGTGCACGAGAACGAACTCACCCGCGAGGAAATGGCCTACCTGCGTGACTATTTCGCCAACCCGACCCGCGACAAGATCCGCGGCATCCAGGCGCTCGCGGGCGGCAGCCGGATCACCCGGGACGCCACTGGCGCTGTGGTGCAGTCGAATCCGGACTACCCGCTGCCGGTCGAGTTCGAGGGCTGGTCGCAGGAGCGCGGTCAGCTGATGAACCGGTTCATCATGCCGCACCTCGCGCAGCAGTACCTGGGCGCCGCGCAGGCCGAGAACCTGTCCCGAGCGTCGGAGGTCCTGCAGGTCATGGCGAATTCCGAGTACTGGACCGGAAACGTCAAATTGACTCCCTCCAAGGCGATTCCGCGCTTCTGACATCGCCCCGTTCCTGCCGCAACCTCACCACGAAACGAGCATGATGGTGCAGCCGACGCCCTGGCGGGCGAACGACCTTCGACGTGAATCAACCACTGCCGCGGTCGCTCCCGACCGGTTCCAGTTCGATCTGTCCGCCCTGCGCGCGCTGCGCGGGCGGTGGGGGTATGTGAGCGCGGCGGCGGGGAGCCTGGTCACCCTGGCGCTGCTGTTCGAACCATGGCTCAGCGCTTCGGGTTTCGACGGCTCGATCGGCATCAACGCCTTCGGCCGGATGGAGATCACCACCAGCGCGCTCAACGCCTGGTCGCAATCGCCGCCCGCCGCCGTGCGGGTCACCGGCGCGTGGGGCATTCTGACCGCGGCGACCGGCATCCTGACCGTCTGCTTCGTTGTTTTCGATCTGCGGGCCCGCAGCCGCACACTGTCGCGCCTGGTGATGCTGTCCACGCTGGCGTCGGCCGGGTGGGTATTGATCACGCTGGTCTACCTGAATACCAAGGGGCCCGAAGCGAAGGCCATGGTCGGCGTGAGCCGCGATCTGGGCGGGCAACTCGGGTTGGTGATGCGCGCGTATTTCGGCAACGGAGCGTACGTGCTGCCGGGCAGCCGGGTGAGCGCGTACGCCAACGCCGGATTGACGCCGTGGGCCTGGGCGGCGGGCGCCGTCTCGCTCATCTCCGCCTGCGCCGTTGTCGCGCAATGGGTTCGCGACCACACCAAGCACACCACTACTTGATGTACCGTTATTTAACGGTACGATAGGTGGGGCTTACGGTGCGGCGGCGAACGACGGACTTCGGCGCGGCCGACGGCGGACACGCACAGCTGCGCGGGAGGCGAGATGCTCGGTCTGGAACGCCGATTCGGTCTGGAACGCCGACTGCTGCGCGTGGTCGACGAGGTGAGGGCCTTGGACGGCGCGGCGAGCGTCGAGACCGTTTGCGGCCTGCAGCACGTCCTCCACTTCCTGGACGGGGAACTCGAGGCTACGGTCTGTACGGGCGAACGCCGCCGCGAACTCGCCCGGCTGCGCCGGATCGCGGGAATCGCGCTGGCCGAGGCCTATGCCCGCGCCGTACTCGCCCGCGATTTCGGTTGAGCGTCCGCGAAGGTCGTTGACACGTAACGGGTTCCCTCGCGGTTGCTCGTGGCGGCGCCGAAGGTTGCTGCAAATTCCCAATTTTCCGGGTGTTCACACAACGGAACCACCCGGGTAACAGCACGGCCCGACTCTCCCAGGAGGCCCTTTTAGGGCCGTGCGCGCCGGACCGGCGGCGCAGGTACTGAAGAAAGCACTGAATCACATGAAGTTTCGGAAGTTCGCAGCCACGTCCGTGCTCGTCGTCGGGGCGCTGACCGCCGCCACGGGTGCGGTGCACGCCGCTCCGGCCGCCGCCGAGCAGAGCGACGCCGCCGTTATCCATTGGGACGCCGACGTTGTCGGTAAATCGGTCGTCGTCACCACCGACGCGGGCTTCCTCGAGGCTCGGGACAACCAGTTCGTGGTGCGGGACGCTGCGGGCACGGTGCTGGGGGGTCTACCGCTTGCCTATCAGATGAACGGGCTCGAGTTCCCGGTGTCGGCGGCCATCAACGGCAACACCGCGACACTCACCCCCAGCACCGACCCGGCCACCGCGCACCCGGTCGACATGCCGCAGTCCATCGACGCTCAGGCCGACTTCAACTCGGCGCTGTCGACCGCTGCCACCGCGTTCGGCCTGGCCACGGGTGTCGGCACGATGATCGGTGGCCTTGTCGGCCTGGTCGGCGGATGTGTGCTGGGTGCGCTGACCGTCGGCGCGCTCACGGCTCCGATCTTCTTCGCCGGTGCGCCCGGCGGGTGCATCGCGGGCGCCAGCGTCGGTGTCGCGCTGGGTGCGGCCGCGGGATCGCTCATCGTCGGTGTCCCCGTCGGCATCGCCGCCGCGGTGCAGTTCTTCCAGACGATCAATACGCCCGCACCGGCCAACTGACCGTACGCGCGAGCCGGGCGGGGCGTCACATCGACGCCTCGCCCGGCTTCGTGCATTGTGGCCGGAATATGGCCGCCCCGAACATGTTTCGTCGTGCGTATCAGTGCCCGTGCTCGGCGAGGAACCGATCGACCAAGTCGTTGACGACCTCGGGAACCTCGGCGGCGACCAAGTGCGCGGCATCGTCGAGCACGATCAGTTCGGCGGTGGGAATGGCGCGGGCCATTGCCTCGAGTTCGGGCAGCGGGAAGGTGTCGTCCTCCCGCCCCGCGACGACCAGCGCCGGACATTCGATGGAGCCGAACAGTTCTCGCTGGTCGGGGCGGCGCATCACGACCGACCGCACCGCGTAGACCACCGAGGCCACGTCGTTGTCGATGGCGGCGGCGCGGACCCGCCGCACCACCTCCGGGCGGGTGCCGCGACTGGTGGGTCCCAGAAAGGCGCGCAGCACAGCCACCGTGAGCGGCGGCCGGATGCCGCGCAGCAGCTTCGCGATCGCGAGCAGCGCGCCGTACTCCGCCCGCTGCCGCCGCGAGGCGGGCGAGGCCGTCCCATTCATCAGCACCACGCTGTGCACGCGGTCGGGGTACGTCGCGGCGAAGGTGCCGCCGATCATCGCGCCCCACGAGTTGCCGAGGAAATGGGCGCGCGCCTCACCCAGCCGGTCGAGGACCGCCACGACGCAGCGCGCGCATTCGTCGAAGTCGAATTCCCGGTCCAGCGACTGGGATCGGCCGTGCCCCGGCGGATCGATCACGATGGTGCGATAGCGCCGGGCGAAATGCTCGACCTGCGGCTGCCACAGGTTCGCGTCCATCAGCAGGCTCGGCCACATCACCAGTGCCGCACCGGAACCCGTCACGGTGACCCGCAGGCGACCGAGTTCGGTGTCGACGTCGATGTCGGTGGATTCCAAGGCTGACCCCTTACGCTGTCGTCTTCATATATCCAGGACCACCTTGCCGTTCACCTTGCGGCCGAGCAGCAGTTCGGCGGCGTCGCCCGCCTGTGCCCAGTCGCCGCGCCAGCCTACCTGCGGGTCGAGCCGGCCGGCGGCCACGAGTGCGGCCAGGTAGGCCAGGTCCGGGCCGAAGCCGGGACCGACCCCGAACGCTTCGATCCGGGCGCCGGGGTTGGTCACCCGGGCCTGCTCGAAGTCGATCGTGGTCGGCGCCATCGACGCCTTGCCGACGCTCAGGGCGAGGCCGTCCGGGGCCAGCAGCGCGTAGGCGTCGGCCAGCAGCGGGCCGCCGACATTGTCGATCACCCCGTGCACCGGCTCTCGTATGTCCGCCAGTCCGCCCGAAACCACCTCGGCCGCACCGGATTCGGTGAGTCCCGCGCCGCGCTCCGGTCGTCCGACCGCCGCGACCACGTGCGCTCCGGCCAGCGCGCCGAGTTGGACCGCGAAGCGCCCGACCCCGCCGGACGCGCCGGTGATCAGTACCCGACGTCCGACGAGCGGGCCCAGCCTGCGCAGCGCACGCAACGCGGTCACACCGGCCACGGGCAACGCTGCGGCGGCGCCGAGGTCGACCGCGTCCGGCACCACCGCCAGCTCGCCGGTGTCCACCGCGCGCAACTCGGCCCAGCCACCCCGCCAGCCGAAGGTCACGACCCGCTGCCCGACCGCCGGGCCGCTGCCGTCGGCGGCCGCGGCGACCACGACTCCCGCGGCGTCCCAGCCGGCCACCTCGCCGGGAGCGTAGTTCTTGCCCAGATACGTGACCTCACCGAAGTTGAGCGATGTCGCCGCGATTCGCACCAGCGCCTGCCCGGGTCCGGGCGTCGGATCGGGGGCTTCGCCGAGTCGCAGACCGTGCTTCGCGTCCGGGTCGTACACCAAAGCTTTCATGGCTCCAGCAACTTCCGGCGCGGGTGCGGCATTCCGTGCACACGAAATCTCCACACTTGATACCGGTTCTCTCCACAGCGGGTGGTTAGGGTCCCCGATATGGAACAGAACGTACCGGCCGGGGGAGCGACGGCGCGCCGGATTCTGGTCGTGGACGACGAGATCACGATCGCGGAATCGGTGGCGGCGCGGCTGCGGGCCGAGGGGTTCACCGTCGAGACGGCGCACGACGGTCCCGGCGCGGTCGCCGCGGCCGAGACGCTGGAGCCGGATCTGGTGGTGCTCGACGTCATGCTGCCCGGCTTCGACGGGCTGGAGGTCTGCCGGCGGATCCAGGCCGCCCGGCCGGTTCCGGTGCTGATGCTCACCGCGCGCGCCGACGAGACCGACCAGCTCATCGGGCTCGGCGTCGGCGCCGACGACTATCTGACCAAACCGTTTTCACTACGCGTACTCACCGCCCGGGTGCACGCGCTGCTGCGCCGGGTCGACCGCGCGGGCGCCGGGGACGGCGCCCGGATCGTGGTCGGGGACTTGCGGATCGACGCCGATCAGCGCCGGGTCTGGCGCGCGGGGGTGGAGGCCAAGCTGACACCGCTGGAGTTCGATCTGCTCGCCCGGCTGGCCCGGCGTCCGCGCGTGGTGCATCCGCGCGAACGGCTCCTCGAGGAGGTGTGGGACTGGGCGGATGCGGCGGGCACCCGCGCCGTCGACAGTCATATCAAGGCGTTGCGCCGCAAGCTGGGCGCCGATCTCATTCGCACGGTGCACGGTGTCGGCTACGCCTTGGAGGCGCGGTGATCGAGCATGACGTCCCGCGGGCCGACCCCGCCGTGAGCAGACTGCGGGGCGCGCTGGACCGGGTGGCGGAGACGCTGCCGCGTCCCCTGGACCGGATCCGGTCCGTCAAGCTCAAGCTGGCCGTGCTGATGATCTTCGCGGGCGGGCTCGCCTTCGGCTACTTCCGGTTGCGGATCGGCTGGCTGCCGCCGTTGACCACGCTGTCCGCGATGGTGATCGCGATGGTGACCTCGCAATTCCTGGCGCACGGCATCACCAAGCCGCTGCGTGAGATGACCGCGGCCGCACAGCGAATGGCCCACGGCGACTACACGAATCGGGTGCGGGCGTCCTCGCGGGACGAGGTCGGGCAACTGGCCGAGGCGTTCAACCGGATGGCCGCCGACCTCGCCGCCGCCGACCGGCAGCGCCGCGAACTGATCGCCAATGTCTCGCACGAACTGCGCACGCCGATCACCGCGCTGAACGTCGTGCTGGAGAACCTGGTCGACGGGGTGTCCGAGCCCGACCCGAAAACCCTGAAAACCGCGCTGGCACAGACCGAACGGCTCGGCCGGCTCGTCTCCGAACTGCTCGACATCTCCAGCATCGAGGCGGGCGCGATGCCGCTGGATCGTGAAGAGATCGACGTCGCAACGCTTTTCGCGGAGGTGGTGGCCGAGGGCGAGGTCATGGCCGCGGTCCTCGGGCGGGGCATCCGTTTCCACAGCGAGGTGCGGCCCGCCGCGGCCACGGTGTACGCCGACCGGGCCCGGCTGCATCAAGTGCTGCTGAATCTGCTGGAGAATGCCGCCCGGCACGGTCCGGCGGGCGGCGAGGTCCGCATCCGGGCCCACACCGCGGGCGGCGATCTCGTCATCGATGTCGAGGACGACGGCCCGGGCATACCGCCCGCCGAACGCGCCCGCGTCTTCGACCGCTTCACCCGCGGCGGCCGCACCGACGGCGGCGGCACGGGCCTCGGCCTCGCCATCGCCCGCTGGGTGGTCGACCTGCACCGCGGCACCATCGCCGTGACCGATCCCGGTTCCCGTATCCGCGTGACACTTCCGGCCACGGCGCCGCCGAGCCACTAAACACTCCCGCCACCCACACCCCGGCCCGCCGATCGGCTCCCGGGGCGATAACGCACACCCTCAGGAGAACAGCCATGCCCGAACAACCCGCCCACGACGAAAAGCCTTCGACACCAAGGGAAGACGAGGCACCGAAAGCCCCGGAGCCGCCCGGCGCACCTGCCGAGGGCGCCGACGACACCACGACCGGTCCCCCGAAAGAGTCCGGCCCCCAGCCCCACTCACCATGGGACGAACTGCTGTGGCGAGCACATGAAAAGACTTCCACCGTGCCCGATGCTCCCGGCCCCGGCCCCGGTGCTGGCCCCGGCCCCGGTGCTGGCACCGGCACCAGTGCGGGCGCGGGCTCCGGCGCTGGTTCTGGCACCGGCACCGGCTCTGACACGGGCTCCGGCGTTGACACTGGCTCCAGCGACGCTACGACCAGGGCATCGAAAGAGTCCGGCACCCAGCCCTTCTCGCCCTGGGACGAACTGCTGTGGCGAGCACCTGAAAAGACTTCCACCATGCCTGATGCCACTGCCACTGGCACTGCCACTGGCACTGGCACTGGCACCGGCGCTGGCACCGGCGCTGGCAGCGGCAGCGGCAGCGGTGCTGACACCGGCTTCGGTGCGGGCGCGGGTACCGGCGCTGGTTCTGGCACTGGCACCGACTCTGACGGTGGTTTCGGCTCCGGCGTTGGCACCGGCTCCGGCGTTGATGCCGGCGCTGGCTCCGGGGGCCGTGGCCCGTTGTCCAGTCGGACCGGGCTGCCGACGTTTCCTATGCATCCTCCACAGCCGGTTGCCCCGCCGCGTTGGCGGCGGGTGACCTGTCCGTCCGGCGTGCTGCCCGCTGCGGGCGTCGCGGGACTGGTTGCGGCGCTGACGGTTCCGGTGGACCGGCCCGGAATCGGCTGGCTGCTGGCGGGTTCGGCGTCTGTGGCCGCGGTGATCGTGGTCGACCGCCGCGCCCGGGGAGCGGCCGGGGCGGTGGCGGGGCGCGGCTGGGAACGTATCTGGTGGACCGGTGTGGCGCTGGCGCTGCTGGCCGTCGGCGTCGTGCGCGCGGCGGAGTGGTTGTTCGTGCTGTGCGCCGTGGCGGCGGCCGTGGCCGGGTCACTGGCGGTGATCGGGCGGCGGTCGGTCCACGGTGTGCTCTATGACGCCATCGCCGTGCCGCTGTCCTCGTTCGGCGCTCTCGCCTGGGTATATACGGCGTTGGGCCGAGCCCGCGAAGGGGTCGGAACCCGCCATCGGCGTCTCGGCGTCTCGGTCGTCGCGACCGTGGCGTTGCTACTGGTGTTCGTGCCCCTGCTGGGCAGCGCCGACGCCACCTTCGGCGCCCTCGTCGTCGGGCTGGTGCCGAACCTGGACGGCGATTCCGTCGCGCGCTGGCTCGTCGTGTTCGCGGTGGCGGGCACCGCCGCCGTCAGCGCCATGTACCTGCTCGCCGGACCGCCGCCCGCTGCCGAAGAGCGCCAAGGGGTTTCGGGCCGGACGTTGAGCCGGACCGAGTGGGGCCTGCCGGTCGGCGCGCTGACGGTGGTGTTCGCGGTGTTCGTCGCGACGCAGCTGGTGGCCCTGTTCGGTGGCGACGGCTACGTACAGCGCACCGCCGGGCTGACCTATGCCGAATACGCGCGCAGCGGCTTCTGGCAGCTGTCCGCGGTCACCGTGCTCACCCTCGCGGTCGTTCTGGCCGTACTGCGCTGGGCGGCAAAGGATTCCACCGCGGACCGCCGCTGGCTACGGGTGCTGCTGTGCGCGATCAGCGGCCTCACCCTGGTGATCCTCGCGTCCGCGCTCGGCCGCATGTGGACCTATCAGCAGGCCTACGGCTTCACCGTGCTGCGGCTGCTGGTCGAGACCTGCGAACTCTGGCTCGGCGTCGTATACGTGCTGGTGGTGGTCGCCATCATGCGGCTCGAACTGACCTGGCTGCCCCGCGCCGCCGTCGGAACCGCGACGGCCGCCCTGCTCGCGCTCGCCGCGCTGAACCCGGAGGCCCTCATCGCCGACCGGAATATCGATCGCTGGCAGCACGGCAAGAACTTCGACACCGACTACCTGGCAGAACTCTCCCTCGATGTCCTCCCCGCCGCCGACCGCCTACCCGACCCGCTCCGCACCCAGCTGCGCGACCGCCTGCTCCACCGCGCCGGCGAGGACACCTGGAACAGCTGGAACCTGTCCCGCGCGAACGCCCGGTGATCTGACCGCGGGCCTCATTGCCGCCCTGACGGTTCGGGATTCGGGACGTGGGCGCTGATCTCCCGGACCGCGTCGAGCAGCGGTTGGCGGGCGGCATCGATGACGGGTTGCCGGTTGGTGACGATATTGACCGCCGCGGGCCGACCCCAGCCGGGCAGCGGGGCGGCGATGGCGTGGGCGCCGAAATTGAGTTCGCCGTGGGTGACGAGATAGCCGTCGGCGCGCGCCGCGGCGACCCGGTCGGGTTCGCCCGGTCGCGGCGGCCCGGCGGCCAGCGCCGCCACCCCGCCCGCACCGCGGTCGAGGGGATCGCGGTTGCCGAGGCGGTAGGAGAAGCGCGGCCCGTCGCTCGGCGGTTCGGCGACCAGCGTGGTGACCGCGAACCCGTCGACCACCTCCACCAGCGACGCGGTGGCGTCCACGGTCCGCGCGAGGCGTCGGAGAACGGGCTCGGCCACCTCGCACAACTGCGGCCGCGACAGACCCAGCAGTTCGGCGACCGCCGGGCCGACCCGGTACGCACCGCCCTCTGCCCGCCGCGCGAAACCGGTGCGCTGCAACGACACCAGCAGCCGGGTGGTGATCGACCGGTGCAACCCGCAGGCCGCCGCGACCTGCGCGGTGGTCAGGCCCTCGGGGTGGCGGCTCAACTCGACCAGGACGGCCAGTCCCCGCTCGAGTGTCTGCGCACCGTCGTTCGGTTCCGTCCGTGTCACGGCTGCCACTGCCTCGGGATTGACATGCCTCAGACTGTAGCGGAGCATGGGCGATAATAGGACGCTCAATAACCGTTTATCGGACATCGAGGATTGGGTATGGCGTACTACCGACGTGTGGGCGAGGTGCCGGATACCCGGCACACCCAGTTCCGTGACGATGCGGGCCGGTTCCGGTACGAGGAACTGATGGGGGAGGAGGGCTTCTCCGCGGACTCCTCGCTGCTGTATCACCGCACGATCCCCTCGGCGATCATCGGCAGTGAGATCTGGGACCTGCCGGACCAGTCGACCGTGCCGAACCATCCACTCACACCGCGCCACCTGCGGCTGCACGACCTGTTCGGCGACGCCGTGGCCGGGATCGACGCCGTGACCGGGCGGCGGCTGGTGCTGGGCAACGGCGACGTGCGCATCGCCTACGTGGTGGCCGCGGCGGCATCGCCGTACTACCGCAACGCGGTCGGCGACGAATGCGTGTATGTCGAGGCGGGCCGTGGCGTCGTCGAGACGGTCCTCGGCGTATTGCCCTACCGCACAGGCGATTTCGTCGTCATTCCGCGAGCAACCACCCATCGCTGGGTACCAGAGGGGCCGAGCCGGTTGTACGCCGTGGAGGCCAACGGTCATATCGCCCCGCCCAAGCGCTACCTGTCGCGCTTCGGCCAGTTCCTCGAGCACGCGCCCTATTGCGAGCGTGACCTGCACGGCCCCGGGCAACCGCTGCTCGCCGCGGGCACGGAGGTCGAGGTACTGGTGAAGCATCGCGCGGGCGCGAGCATCGTCGGCACGCGATTCGTCTACGCCGACCACCCGTTCGACGTGGTGGGCTGGGGCGGCTGCCTGTACCCGTACACGTTCAACGTCGAGGACTTCATGCCGATCACCGGCAAGGTCCACCAGCCGCCGCCGGTGCACCAGGTCTTCGAGGGCGACAACTTCGTCATCTGCAATTTCGTGCCGCGCGAGGTGGATTACCACCCGCTGTCGGTACCGGTGCCGTACTACCACTCCAATGTCGACTCCGACGAGGTGATGTTCTATGTCGCAGGCGATTACGCCGCGCGCAAGGGCTCCGGTATCGGGATCGGCTCGGTGTCGTTGCATCCGGGCGGGCTCGCGCACGGACCGCAACCCGGCGCGGTAGAGGCGTCGCTCGGCGTGCGGAGTGTCGACGAACTGGCGGTGATGGTGGACACCTTCCGGCCGCTGGAACTCGGCGAGGGCGGGACGGCCACGGACGACGGCAAGTACGCCTGGGTCTGGGCGAACCGACCGGAGACTATCGGATGACCGCCGCAAAACAGCTGGGCGCCAACGGTTTCGAAAGCACCCATCTGCCGTACGGCTCGTACTCGACAGCGGCGGACGGGCCGCGGCTCGGCGTCCGGCTCGGTGACCACGTGCTGAACGTCGCCGCGCTGCTCCGGCACGCGGGCGCGGCGGACGACGACATCGCGGCCGTCGAGACCGCGAACCTCGACATCCTGCTCATCCGGGACCGGGCTACCTGGGATCGGGTGCGCGCGAGCATCATTCGCGCGGTGGACAGCCCGGACGCAGCCGAAAGTATTGTGTCCGAGTCGATTCCGCTGGTCGACTGCACGCTGCACCTGCCTTTCACCGTCGCCGACTACGTGGACTTCTACGGCAACGAGTTCCATGCGTCCAACGTGGGGCGGATCTTCCGTCCCGGGCAGCCGCCCCTGACGCCGAACTGGAAGCACCTGCCCATCGGTTATCACGGGCGAGCGGGCACGATCGTCCCCAGCGGCACGGCCATCCGGCGGCCCAAGGGGTTGCGACCCGAGCCTGAGGGCCCGCCCACCTTCGGCCCGAGCCGCCGTCTCGACATCGAGGCCGAGGTCGGGTTCGTCCTCGGATCCCCGGTGCCGCACGGGGAAGTCGCCCTGAGCGACGCCGACGACCACATCTTCGGCCTGGTGCTCACCAACGACTGGTCCGCCCGCGACATCCAGGCATTCGAGTACGTCCCCCTGGGACCGTTCCTCGGGAAGTCCTTCGCCACCTCGATCGCGGCGTGGGTGACCCCGCTGGCGTGCCTCGATCGAGCCCGCGTCGCACCGCCGCCGCGGGACCTGCCACCGGCCGCCTATCTGGACGACTCCTCGACTCCCGCTTGGGCTTTCGATATCGATATCGACATCGTCCTCAACGGTGAGGTGGTCTCCACCGCGCCCTATGCCTCGACGTACTGGACCCCCGCGCAGATGCTGGCCCACGCGACCGTCAACGGCGCGGCGCTGCGCGCGGGCGACTTCTTCGCCAGCGGCACCATTTCCGGCCCCGAGCGCCGCCAACGCGGCTCGTTCCTCGAAATCGCCTGGGGCGGAACAACCCCACTACCCCTCGCCGACGGCACCGAAATCACCTTCCTCCGCGACGGCGACGAGGTAACGCTGCGCGCCGCCGCCCCCGGCCCCGTCGGCACCACCATCACCTTCGGTGAATGCTCGGGGCGGGTGACGTACGGTCGAGCGGACGGATCATGAACGCGACAGGAGCCGAGTATGCCGATCGAGCTGGACCTCTCCCCGGACGAATTGCTGTCGACCACGCGGGCCGTGCGCAAACGGCTGGACCTGGATCGGAAGGTACCGCTCGAGGTCGTCCGCGAATGCATCGAGCTGGCGGTGCAGGCGCCGAGCGGGTCGAATCGGCAGGGGTGGCATTGGCTGGTCGTGACCGATGCCGAGAAGCGGCGGGCGTTGGGCGAGCTGTACCGGCGCGGGTTCGAGGAGTACGCGTCCTCGCCCGACTACCCCGGTAACCAGGCGGTCGAGGACCCCGAGGCCGATGGCGTGCGACAGCGCGTCGTGAGTTCGGCGCAGTACCTGTCCCAGCACATGGGCGAGGTTCCGGTGCTGCTGGTGCCGTGCATCTCCGGCCGCGTCGACAACGTCCCCAGCGCACGCAGCGCGTCGCACTGGGCCTCGCTGTTCCCCGCGGTGTGGAGCTTCTGCCTGGCGGCGCGCTCGCGCGGCCTCGGAACCGCCTGGACCACACTGCATTTGAAGTACGAACGCGAAGCCGCCGAACTTCTCGGCATCCCTTACGAGACGGTGGCCCAGGGCGCCCTGCTCCCCGTCGCCTACACGAAGGGCACCGAATTCAAGCCCGCTTCCCGCACCGACCTGGACGGGATCATTCACGTGGACGCCTGGTAATCCGGCGATCACGAAGACCACAGTTCGGCGAAAGGCAGATCGGCGAGCGCGTCGTCGACCTCCTCGTCGACGCGGACCTCGACGCCGTGCTGGACGAGTTCGGTCGCCAGATTGGCGGCCGCGACTCGGCTGGCACGGTAGTCGAGCACCGCCCCATTGTGCCGAAACCGCAACTGCACGTGTACCTTCCCGACCAGTTCGGTCATGACTCGACGACTCGCCGGACTCTTACCAACACCCTCACCCACGTCTGAAACGTCTTCTCTGCACGGCGTTTCGGATCCACGTACTCGGGGCTGTCGACAGTCCCCGGAATCGATCCGCGACACGCTAACCCGCCCGCGTGAACGCCACACCTCCGCCCGGTGAACGGCACGCCCGGGCAGCGCGGCGCTCACGCCCGATCGGCGCCCACCGTCGCGCCCTCTCCCGCACTCGGCGCGACGGTTCGCGACTGCCGATTCGACCCGCGCAGGGCGACCGCCGCGAGGACGCCGATCGCGCCCAGACCCGCCCATACCGCCCACCCGGCCCCGGCGTCGCGCGCGGCTCCGAGGACCGCGCCGGTGGCGAGATTGCCGACGAGGATGCCGACGCCGACGACGGTGTTGTAGAAGCCGTAGTGCGTGGCGACCAGCTTCCCGCCGGACATCGACACGACGGTGTCCATCTCGAACGGGAAGACCGCCGCCGTGCCCACCGCCAGCAGCGCCGCCGAGAGCAGCAGCGCGGCGACCGCGATCGGCGCACCGAAACGGTCCGGACCGGGCACGATCACCAGCGGGACGAACGCGGCCGCGAGGATTCCCAGCCCCGTCACGAGGCTGCGCGCGGTACCCCATCTGGCCCGGAACCAGCCGGTGATGCGCAACTGGCCCGCGACCGCGACGAGACCCGAGACGACGAACAGCGCCGATACCAGCGTCTGTGCCTGCGCGCCCGCGATGAACTCCGCCTGCAGCGGCAGCGCCAGATAGACCTGGAACGACAGCACATACGAACCGCTCATCACCGCCGCGAACCACACGAACCGGCGGTTGCCGACCACGACGCGCCACTCCGCGAGCACCGAACGCCGTTCGGCGGGCGCCTCGCCGCGGCGGGTCGGCAGCGCGAACAACTGCGCCGCGGTAAGTATCGCGAAGATCACCGCCGCCGCGCCCGCCGTGGCCCGGAAGTCCAACGCCAGCAACAACAATCCGGCGAGCGGCCCGGCCAGAATGCCCGCCTGATAGAACACATTGAACACCGCGAACGCCTCGACGCGCCGCTCACCGGCCTCCGCGGCGAGGTAGGCGCGCACCGCGGGGTTGAACAGCGCCCCGGCGAAACCCGTTGCCGCCGAGGCGATCAGCAGCCCCGGCAGCGATGTGGCGAACACCAGCAGCGCGAATCCGCCGGTGCGCAGCAGACAGCCCGCGACGATCAGCGGCTTGTAGCCCAGCCGGTCGGCCAGGGTGCCACCGATCAGGAACATGCCCTGCTGGGAGAAGTTCCGCACGCCCAGCACCAGCCCCACCGCCCAGCCCGCCAAGCCCAGCGGCCCGGCCAGATAACCGGCCAGGTACGGCATCAACATGTAGAAGCCGAGGTTGATGCCGAACTGGTTGATCATCAACAGGCGGGCGGCCGCGTCGAAGCTCCCGAATTTCGCGAAGACGGTCACGACGCCCACTCCTGGTCCCGCGGAAGGTGTTTCGGATCGATGACGGTGGTGGTCCGGGTCCAGGAGCGCACGACGCGCTCGGCCGGATGCGCGATGGTGTCCGGTTCGAGCGGTGGCGGCACGTCGAGGAGGCCGTGGGCGGCGCAGTAGGCGTCGCTGTACACGGTGTCGAAGTAGCGGTTCGGCCCGTCGGGGAAGACGGCCGCGATGCGCAGGTCGGGGTCGTGCGTGCGGGCCGCCCAGCCCGCCACTAGCCCGACCGCGCCGACGCTCCAGCCTCCGCTGGCGTGATGGGTCGCGGCCAGGGTGCGGGCCGCCCAGACCGCCTCCGCCGGTGCTACCCAGTGCACTTCGTCGAAGGCGTCGTAGTCGACGTTGGCCGGGTGGATGCTCGAGCCGAGTCCGCGCATCAGGCGAGGCCCGGCGGGCTGGCCGAAGATCGTCGAGGCGACGGTGTCCACCCCGATCAGCTTCATCTCCGGATTGAACCGGCGCAGCACCCGGGCGACCCCGGCGGAGTGCCCGCCGGTGCCGACCGCGCAGACCAGCACATCCACCACGCCCAGTTGCTCGATCAGTTCCAGCGCGAGCGACTCGTATCCCTCGACGTTGTCGGGGTTGCCGTACTGGTCCGGGGACCACGAATCCGGTTCGCGGGCAAGCAGTTCGGCGACCCGGTCGCGGCGCGCCTGCTGCCAGCCGCCGGATGATCCCGGCACGGGCACCACGTCGACCCGAGCGCCGTAGGCGGCCAGCATCCGCGCCACGATCGGTTCCAGGCCCGGGTCGGTCACCACCGTCACCGGGTGATGGGCGGCGATTCCGGCCAGCGCCAGGCCCAATCCGAGTGTGCCGCTGGTGGATTCGATGATCCGCGCGCCCGGCGCCAGATCGCCGCGCTGCTCGGCCCGGCGCACCATGTGCAGCGCGGGCCGGTCCTTCATGCCGCCGGGATTGAACCCTTCGAGCTTGGCCCAGAATCCCCGGCCCGCCGGCGCCAACGGCGCACTCACCCACAGCACCGGCGTATTGCCGACCAGCGAATGCGGATACCGGGCCGGCGCCGGTGAACCCACCAGTGCCGCCGCGGGATCGGCGAGGGTATCGAGCACGATCTTGTCCATGACCGTCGCTTTCTGTATCGAACCGCCTTCGCGGCGGCGCAGACGTGAGCAGGCAGCGGACACCGGCCGACGCACAGCGGCGTCGGCCTGGCGCTGACATGTCAGCGTCGAGCGATACAGAGCCGAGTCAGAGTGGCCCGGCCTCCGAGAGCGGGCATGCGGCCGGGCGGATCTCGCGGCCCCGCGGAGACGATGTCGTCGGAGTCCGCCACCAGGAGCACCGCGGGGGCCAGCGCGAGCAGGACCATATGCTGCGCCGGAACGCTTTCGGCGGTGCCGCGCACTACCGGCTCGGCGCGGCAGTGATCGAAGTGCAGCAGGCAGTGGCCGTCCAGCGGGCCTCCGGCCACCGTGTGGGCGTGGTCTCGCACCGGCCCGGCGGTTTCGGCGGACATCGCCGCGTGCGTATGGTGACCGGAGGCAAGGCCCCGCGCCTCCGCGCAATGCGTCATCGGCAGCGCCAGCAGCAGCGCGGTGAGCAGCGCCGCCACGTAGGCCCCACGCCGCGACCCACCGGCCGCTCGCGAGAAACCCTTGCTGCGCCACATCATTCGACCGCGACTCCCGGACATCGGTGATCGGAACCAGAGCCCCTGTTATACCCCCGCCCCGTATCCGGGCGCAAGCCCGGTGCGCCTACCGACCGGGGACCCGGCCGCCCACCGTATGCACCACGACCACCTCGGGGTCCCACGGAACGAGATCGTCGACCACCCGTTGCAGCTCCGCGAGCGGCGGCAGTTCCGCCGGGGCGAGCACCGACACCGTCGCCGTATCGCTGTGCAGGGACACGTCGGTCACCTCGGCGCCCGGGCTGTCGCGCAGCCAGTCGCGGGTGGCGTCGGCGATCTGCCCCGCCCACAACGAGGTCAGCGAATTCACCGTCATCGGCGCCGCCACCAGCACCAGCGCCACGGCCAGCACGAGGTACGCGCGCCCGCGCCGCGCACCGACCGCCCGCGCTTCCCGGCCGTACCCGGCGACCACCAGCAGCGCGGTCGTCGTGATGATCATCGCCACCACGTTGGAGGCGAACAACACGAACGCGCCCAGCGCCAGCGCGGGCGCGCCGGAGCCCAGGCACACGCCGACCACACCCAGCGGCGGCACCAGCGAGATCGCGATGGCCACGCCGGGCAGCACGTCGCCCACGTCGCGGCGGGTGATCGCGACCGCGGCGACCACGCCGGTCGCCAGCGCCGCGGTGAGGTCCATGAGTTTCGGCGAGGTCCGCCCGACCACCTGCGAATTCGACAGCACACTCACCGGGTTCGGCAGCAGCTGCGCGAACAGGAATCCCAGCGCGATCACCAGCCCGATCCCGGCCACCACCAGCAGCACACTGCGTCCGATCAAACGGCCGTCACCGGTCGCGATACCCAGTCCGATACCGAGAATCGGCACCGACAACGGTGCCACGATCATCGCCCCGATCACCGTCGCGGTCGAATCGCCCACCACACCCGAAATCGCGATCACCGCCGACAACACCAGCATGATCCAGAACGCCGACCTTTTCGCCGGCACATCACCCACCGCCAGATCCAGCCGATCCGCCAACTCGGCCAGCGACCGCCGCTGACCGGCGGGAAGCAGATGCTGCACGCTACGGATTGTGCGTGCCGACCCCAGCCCCGAGATCACCCATGCAAGGTGATTTCCATCCTTTCAGCTCGAAATATGACGGGTAGTGAGATATACATCCCGTTGTGCGAAACGGCCGTCTTATGGCCTCTGTCAGTGGGGTAAGCCCGCTGTCAACCCCGTGACCTGCGGTGGAACACCTGTAGTGACGGATCGGGTGTCGGTGCAGGTGGACGGTTCGACTTTCCCGTTGTGCGAAACAGTATTTTATGCCCCCTGTGGGCGGACCATAACTTCGAATTCATGGAACGGAATTTTCAGTCGGCCGAAGAACTCGCGGCTGCCTTGCGTGCCGGTGCGGTGTCCTCGGTGGAACTCACCGATGAGGCGATCGCCCGTATCGAGCGCGACGACAAGGTGATCAACGCGATCTGTGTGCCGGACTTCGACCGTGCGCGGGCCGCCGCCCGCGCTGCCGACCAGGCACGCGCCCGCGGCGAGGACCGGCCGCTGCTCGGTATTCCGGTGACGGTCAAGGAGTCCTACGACGTCGCCGGGCTGCCCACGACCTGGGGCATGCCGCAGTACGAGAATTACGTGCCGGCCCAGGACGCGGTACAGGTGTCGCGGGTGAAGGCCGCCGGCGCGGTGGTGCTCGGGAAGACCAACGTGCCGTTGATTCTGCGAGATATCCAGAGCTTCAACGAGATCTACGGCACCACCAACAATCCGTGGGATCACGGCCGCACCTCGGGTGGATCGTCCGGCGGTTCGGCGGCGGCCCTGGCGTCCGGATTCGGCGCGCTGTCCCTCGGCTCCGATCTCGCCGGTTCGCTGCGCACCCCCGCGCATTTCTGCGGCATCTACGCGCACAAGCCGACACTCGGGCTGGTGCCGACCCGCGGCATGGTCGCGCCGCCCGCGCCGGCCTTGCCGATCGATCTCGACCTCGCCGTCGTCGGTCCGATGGCGCGCACCGCCCGCGACCTCACCCTCCTGCTCGACGTGATGGCCGGACCGGACCCGCTGACCCACGGCATCGCCTACGACCTCGCGCTGCCGCCCGCGCGCCACGAGCGGCTATCGGATTTCCATGTCCTGATCATCGAGGACCATCCGCTCATTCCGACCGGATCGGCGGTGCGGGCGGGCGTGAACCGGGTCGCCGAGGCGCTCGTCGACGAGGGCGCCCGCGTCGAACGGCACAGTCCGCTGCTGCCCGATCCGACCGAGGCGGCGACGCTCTACATGCTGCTGATGCTGTCGAATGCCGCCGCGAGCCTTCCCCTCGACGTGTACGAACAGCTGCGGACCGACGCCGCCGCCCTGAGCGCGGCGGACCGGAGTCTCGCTGCGGCGCGGCTGCGCGGCATGGTGCTCAGCCACCGCGACTGGGTCGAGGCGAACAACCGTCGCGAACTCCACCGCCGCGGCTGGCGGCAGCTGTTCGCCGAATTCGATGCCGTGGTGTGCCCCATCACGCCCACTCCCGCCTTCCCGCACGACCACAACGGAGATCTGGAGGACCGGCACATCGCCATCGACGGCGTCGACTACCCGTACTTCGACCAACTCGTCTGGGCCGGCGTCGCCACCATGCCCGGCCTGCCCGCCACCGCCATCCCCACGGGCCGGTCCCCTGAAGGTCTGCCGGTGGGGGTGCAACTCATCGGTCCGATGTTCGAGGACCGCACCCCGTTGCGGCTGGCCGAACTGCTCGAGCAGAAGATCGGCGGCTTCCGGCCGCCGTCTCATCCCTGATTGCTTGGTGTGGAGCTATTTTCGGCTCAGGAGGCCTTCGGTGTAGTTAAACGGACAGGTCCGTATTTCGCGCTGCCTGGCGCATCAGGTCTTCGGCTCGTTCGCGGGGAGTGTCGAAGGGGATGACGAGTAGGACCGCCTGGGGGCCGTACGCGACGGTCAGGCGCATGATGCCGGCGGGTTGGCCGGCGCTCGGGTCGTGCATGTGTACGCCGTCGTCGTGATCAATGTGGCGTTGGGCGCGGCTGATCCGGTTCCAGTCGAAGCCCACTCCGGTGATCGGGCCGAGACTCGGGGTGAGGGCGGCGATCAGATCGTGCAGTTCGGCGGTGAGGTTGGCCGTCCAGGGCCACCAGGCGCCGTCGACGTCACCGGCGCGGGTGCTGTTGCGGCGCAACAGCAATCGTGGTGTGCGGGTCGGGGCGCCGAACGGCTGGGTGTGTCTTCCGGGTGGGCCGGTGCTTCTGTTCATGGCGAGGTGATTGGTGATCGGGCGGCGCGTGTTGCCGTTGATCATGAGCTTGTCTCCTGTTCGAGGGGCTGTGGTGCCGGTTGTCGCGCGGCGGCGATGAGGGTGGAACGTGCGCTGTAGTAGTCGGTGGTCGAGAGGACGACCTGCAGCACGAGCATGCTGTTGTCGTCGCCGAAGACATACATCGTGTTGCCCGCCTCGAATGGGTAGGCGTCGAGTTGGACGTCGCGCTCTCCGACGGTCAAGGTGCGGGGTGCGGGTGCCCAGCTGGCCCGGTCGTAGACGACGCGGCAGATGGGTCCCATCCGAATTTCCAGGAATGTCAGCAGGCCCGGTAGTTCGGTGGTGAGTTCGTCGGACCGGGGCCACCAGGCGCCGTCGATGTATGCGTCGCTTTCCGGCTTGAGCCGCAATCGCGGCGTGTATTCGGGCGGGCCGCGGTGCCGGGTGGTCCGACGGCGGATATGGAGTGGTGCCATGGTGTTGCTCCCTGGGTCGGTTACCTTCAGTAGACGCCGCGTGGGTTCGTATGTCAACGTTGTAGGTCTACATCGGCAGTTGTGTGTTCCGAGGAATGGAGTCCGCCTGTAATGGCTGAAACGCCGAGTGGTCGAAACAAGGTCAGGGCTGGGCGCGGCGACACTCCGGTGACTCGGGCGGCGGTGTTGAGTGCGGCGCTGGAGATTGTGGATCGAGTCGGGATCGATGGCCTATCAATGCGGCGGCTGGCGGAGGCGGTGGGCCGCGATCCGATGGTGATCTACCGGCACGTGCCGAACAAGGCTGCGGTGATCGATGGCGTCGCCGAGGTCGTGTTCACGGAGCTGTCGGTCGATGCCGCCGCGTCGGACTGGGTGGCGGAGGTGCGGCGCGTCGCCCGAGAGTTCCGGCGGGTTGCGCTGGCACATCCGCGGGTGGTGCCGTTGCTGGTGACGCGGCCGCTCGCGACGCCGCTCGGGCAGCGTCCGCCAGCGGTGGTGCGTTTGCTGGAGGACATGCTGGCGTTGCTCATGCAGGCCGGATACACCGAGGTCGACGCCTTGCACATCTACCGGGCACTGTTCGGGTTCTTGCACGGGCATGTGCTCAACGAATTGCAGGAACTCGTGGAACGTCCGGACGAGACCGACGATCTGCTGCGGCTGGGGTTGTATCGGCTGCCGATCGGGGAGTTTCCGCGGGTGCGGAACTTGGCGTCGGTGCTGGCGAGCTATAACGGCGCGGTGGAACTCGAACGGGGGCTCGACATTCTGCTGGCCGGTCTCGCGGCGACGTTGCCCGGGCCGGGTAACGGCACCCGTCCCGGTTCGGGCGATGCCGTGCTGCCCGGGCCGGGGGACGCGCCCGATCCGCGGTGACCGGGCATCCGGCGTGGTCACGGGCGATCGGGTCGCGACGCGGTCGTGGCGAGGGTGGTGTCGAGGCCGGCCAGCAGGATGTCCAGCCCCCGTTCGAGTTCGATGACGCCGTCATAGGCGGCCAGCTCCGAGGCGAGTCCGCGCAGCAGCGGAAAGTCGCCGATCGGAAGGTGGTGCAGTCCGAGCCGCAATAGATCAGTGGACTCCTCCGGCAGGTGGATGATCTCCTGTAGTTCGTTGAGTACATGCCCGTACAGAAATCCGAACAGCGCCCGGTAGATCTGCAGGGCGTCGTTTCCGCTGAAGTTCGCCCGGGTCAACAGGTCGAGAATATGTTCCAAGGGGCGCAGTGTGCCCAACGGCCGCAGGCCCAGTGGCGTGGCCAGCGGGTGGGTGACCAGCAGCGGCACGACGTGCGGATGCGTCACGGCGAGCCGGCGGAAGTCGCGGGCGATGACGCGCAGCTGATGGTGCCAATCCGGGTCGGTGGAGTCGACGGTCAACTGTTCGAGAACGAATTCGGTGACGCCGTCGAGCAGCGCGGCCTTGTTGGAGGCATGGCGATAGAGCGCAGTCGGGTGCCGGTTGAGTCGCTGGCCCAAGCGTCGCATCGAGAGCCGCTCGATACTGTCGTGGTCGATGATCTCGAGCGCGGCGGTCAGTATCGCCGCGCGGGTCAGCGGGTGAGTGTGGCTGTCGCCGGCGTGATCGCCGTGTGTGTCGGGGTCGCCGGGTGGTCCTGCTCTCGTGTAGTTCATCGCACGCTCCTCGATTCTTCCGCCTGTCCGGAAGCATTTGGTTACGCTGTAATCCTACACTGTAGACATACAGCGTATTCAGGCCTAGGATGAAGCCATAACCGGTCTTATGCGTCGACCGGCCGGCGATCTGCCGACCGCGGTTCCACAGCGCATCCGGGGATGGGACCATCCCGATGACCATCGGCGACAAGATCACCCACCAGGTTCAGGCAGCGAAGGCGAACCTGGACAAGCTGTTCGACAAGGCAGGCGGAGACGGCCGCCCCCGGACGGAAAGCGCTGGGCAGCAAGCCCGCAGTGCAATCGACCGGGCCAAAAAAGGACTCGAGGCGGCATTCAAACGCTGATCCGGTTCCGCAGCCGCGCAGCATGCTTGCGCGGGTGCCCGGCATCGGTTCGGCCAAACACGACACCCGGCAATTCGAGGGTATGAATTATGGCAATCACCGAAGTCGGCATCTACGCACACCTGACTCCTGGCGATGTCGAGGCGCTCGGACGTGAACTCGACGCGATCCGACGCGACATCGAAGACCAGCGCGGCACCCGCGACGCCACCTATATTCGTCGCACGATCACCTTTCAGCGGGCGCTGGACGCGGCCTCCCGGCTGACCATCGCCCTCAGCCGGGGCAAGACCGGCTGGCTTTTGGGTACCGCCGGGCTGGCGGTGGCCAAGAGCATCGAGAACATGGAACTCGGTCACAATATCGGCCACGGCCAATGGGATTGGATGAACGATCCCGAAATCCATTCCGCCACTTGGGAATGGGATATGGCCGGGTTGTCGGCGCAATGGCGCTACTCGCACAACTTCCGGCACCACGTCTACACGAACGTGCTCGGCATGGACGACGACATCGGCTTCGGTGTCATGCGCATGACCCGGGACCAGCCGTGGCGGCCGCGGCTGCTGCTGCAACCCCTGCAGAATCTGTTCCTGGCGGCAACATTCGAGTGGGGCATCGCCCTGCACGATCTGTACTCCGAACGCGACCGCGCCGCCACACCCGCGGGCAAGGCCGCGCAGACCAAGTTGTTCGCCACCAAGATCGGCAGACAGGTCGGCAAGGACTATCTGCTGTTTCCATTGATGAGTGGGCGGCGGTGGCGCCGTACGCTCGCCGCGAACGCCACCGCCAACATTGCCCGCAATCTCTGGGCCTATCTCGTGATCTTCTGCGGCCACTTTCCCGACGGCGCAGAGAAATTCACGCCCGCGGCTCTCGAGGAGGAGTCGAAGGCCGAGTGGTACCTACGGCAGATGCTGGGCACCGCCAACTTCGACGCCGGCCCGACGCTGGCATTCCTCAGCGGGAACCTGTGCTACCAGATCGAACACCACCTCTTCCCCGACCTGCCCAGCAACCGCTACGCCCAGATCGCGCGCCGGGTCCGGGCGCTCTGCGAAAAATACGACCTTCCCTACACCTCCGGCCCGCTACTGCGGCAGTACCTACTGACCCTACGCACCATCCACAAACTTGCACTGCCAGACACCTTCCTGACCGCGACCAGCGACGACGCACCGGAGACAGCATCGGAGCGGAAATTTCACAACGACCCGCCCCGTGCCGCCGCCGACATCGATGGCCCGACCGGTAGGCGTGGCCTGGTTTCGGCGCTGCGAGCGGCGGGGGAGTCGCCGCGGCTCCACTTGAAGGCCGGCCGGTCCCCGGTGGCCTCGCAACAGATCTCCCGAGTCGGCGCCAGGCGGCTCAGTCCGCGCCGCCGGATGAAGAAGGATGCATGAGCACGATCACCATTTCCTACGCGCATTTGGTCCGGCTCAGCGACGAGTGTGGAATCTTCGAGCATGCCAGGCTCACCGAGCCTCGCGTCGAGAACGGTTACTGCGTCGACGATGTCGCGCGCGCCTTGGTTGTCGCGGTCCGCGAGACCGAAAACTCGCCGGAACTGCTTGCCCTCACCGGGGTGTACCTCGAATTCGTCCTCGATGCGCTCACACCCGACGGGCGCTGCCACAACCGGCGCGGGCCGGACCGGTGCTGGCAGGACGAGCCCAGCCTCGACGATCACTGGGGCCGCGCGGTGTGGGCGCTCGGGACCGTCGTGGCCCGCAGGCCCGACCTGGCGCCCACCGTGTTGCCGCGCTTCACGATCGCGGCCGGACAGCGCTCCGGCTCGGCCCGCGGCATGGCATTCGCCGCGCTGGGTGCCGCGGAGGTTCTGCGGGGGTATCCGGAAAACCATTGCGCCCGTGATCTTCTGGCCGCCGCCGCGGGGGTGATCGGCGCACCCACGCGCAGGCTGGACTGGCGATGGCCCGAGCCGCGACTGCAGTATGCCAATGCCGTGCTGGCCGAGGCGTTGCTCGTGGCCGGTGCGCTCCCCGGCAAGGGGCGTACCCAGGCCGACGGGTTGGCGATGTTGCGATGGCTGCTCGAGATTGAGACGGCCGGTGACCACCTCTCCGTCACGCCGGTCGACGGGTGGGTGACCGGAGAAGCCCGGCCCGGGTTCGACCAGCAGCCGATCGAGGTTGCGACGCTGGCCGATGCCTGCGCCCGCGCTTACGATGCCACCGGCGAGCCGCGCTGGAAGGACGCGGTCATGCTGTGCGAAGCCTGGTTCCGTGGCGTGAACGACGTTGCCACCGTGCTGCTCGACCCCGACAGCGACGGTTGTTCCGACGGGCTGGAACCCACCGGCAGCAACGAGAATCAGGGTGCCGAAGCGACACTCGCACTGATCTCCACCCAGCAGCAGGCCCGGCGGCTCGCGCGGGAAACCTAGGCGCGAAACGGTATTCGCCCGGCATGTGGGAGGTCGAGTGGTCCCGACCCGGAGGCCCCGCGGCTGCGCACGCAGCCGCAGGCGGGCATCCTCGTCAGCGAATCTTCTCGGGGATGGTATCGAGGGAATGCAGCACGTGGACCGCGAGCGCGGTCGCCGCGGCATCGTCGAGTTTCGAATGCTTCCGCACCGCGTCCCGGACGCGAGCCACTCGGCGCTCGTAAGGCGTTTTCGCCGCCATTTTCTTGTTTCCTTTCGGTAATGGACCTTTGAATCTCGACTCTTCGCCATGGCAGGCGCTGTCCTCGCGGCAGGCATGGGGAGGCGATGTCGACGCCGACCTCAGCGTATCCCGCCGTCATGGCGGATGTCTACGGCGTAGAGTTACATCGTAGGCAATATCCGGTCCGGCAGCACCGATCGACCGTCGGTGCGACACACACCGGACCTCGAACCGAATCATCATGGCGGACCGCAACGGCCGCGACAGGAGTGTCGATCATGACACCACAACCGCACGTGACCAGCGCCCGACAGTCGTCGCCGCCTCGAGGGCTGCGGCTCGAGCTCGATGCCGCCGGCACGGCAAACGTCGACGGGGTCTGGTGGCCGCACAGCCGTGATCTCGTCGTGGAGCTGACGAGCCTGCTCTCGGCGTTGCGCCCCGGCATCGGCCCGATCCGCCGGGTGATCTATCACCTCGACGAATGGTCGGTCGCGCCAAGGGAACTGGACAGCGCCGGTCGACGGATCCGTCTCGACGGCTCCCGGCACCGGCCCGCGCGCACGCTCGCCGTGATCGGGGACGGCATCGACACCGCCCTGACGCTACGGATCATCACCCCCGTGGCCGATGGCGATATGACTACCGCACAGCAGCATTGGGATTCCGAACGCGGCGGGGGAGCCGACGCCGCCGCGTGGCTCCGGGCCCGGCATCGGTCGGCGCGGCCGGACCGGCGAGCAGGAGGTCCGGGTCACGCATCGAGGTAGTTCGCTCGGCCCGCGAAGTCCGGATATCGCCTGCGGTTCCGGAAAACATCGGCACCGCAGCGGTTTTCGCCTCGAACCGGCACAGGTATCGCAGGGGCGCCGCGTTGCGTAGCGGGCCGAGCGCGATGACGGCACCAGTGATCGCCATCCAGATCGGCAGCGGGTAGAAGACGAGGCGTTCGCTGATGCCGACCTGGAGGCCGATGGCGAACAGGACGGTGCCGGCGAGTCCGGCCGATGCGCAGAATGCCGAGCAGATCGCGACCAGGCGGCGTTGTTTCCACAGCCAGATCGCAAGCAGGATCAGCACGATGTGCCGGGAGACGAGCGCCGGCATGACGGCCAGGCCGTGCACGACGATGCCGTTGTCGGAGGGAACCACGCCGGTGGCCGCGGTGCTCAGGCCGATGACGACGGCGAGGGCGACGATCCACCATTGGCGGTGCCCGTGCGGAAGATAGTCGCGGAATCCGATCGCGCCGACGATGGTCAGCAGCCCGAGCGCCACGAAGGCGGCGTTCATGAGCAGGTGCAGTGGTGAGCACATGCTGGGCGTACATGCGGTGATGCCGAGATCGCTGATGGTGTCGTGGCGGAAGCTGTAGCCGCTCTTCCAGAAGAACGCGGTGACGAACTCGACGACCAGGTACGCGAACCCCAGGGTCCATGCGATTCCCGCGATCGTGTGCCGCGGGCGGCGGATTGTCCGTCTCGCGATGTCGTTGTCGTGCCACAGCCGTTCGCTCACTTGTCCAAGTGTAGACCTACAGTGTTGACATTGGGTGCTCGTCGGCGTGTACTGGAAGGACTCCAATAGAACCGAGAAGCTCGACATGCTCGTCATCATCGCCCTGATCATCGGAATCCTCCTCGGCGCTGTCGTCGCCGGACTCATCGCCATGACCGCCATGAACGGCCGATCGCCGGGTGGCGGCGGCAGGGATCGCAGTTTCGCCGCACGACAACTGTTGCGCCGGTCGCATCCCGAGGACAACGCCGCGAGCCGCGACCTCAACGAAAACGCCGGCGGCTCACGGCACATCCGCACCAACCCGAGCTGGCGAGACCGGCTCGAATAACCACCCACAACTCGATACATGGAGCGACAACGACCACTCAACTACCTGGGCATGAACCCGAAAATCGGGGATTGCAAACGTCGACATACCGCAACCCAGTCAGTGATTCGAGATCATCTCCACGCCCGTCGATTTCCGGGCATGCCCGAGTGGCCTTGTGAGTCGGGGACCACACCCAGTACTTGATGCAGTCCGAGTCCGCCGTCTTCGAACCCCAGGGCCGAGGCTGCCATGTACACCCACCAGATTCGCGCACGTCCCTCCCCGGCGAGTGAAACCGCTTGCTGCCAACCCTCTTCCAGGTTGGCGACCCATTTCCGCAGTGTCAGTGCGTAGTGTTCCCGCAACGCCTCGACGTCACGGACCTCGAAACCCGCGCGCTCCATTGCTGATACGACATCGCACACATCGCGCAGTTCTCCGTCGGGGAAGACATAGCGTCCGACGAAGGACCGATCACCCATCGTGAATCCGCCCATGGAGGAGATGGCGTGATTGAGGAGGCGTCCTTCGGGCCGGAGCAGGGAGTGCAGCTTGTCGAAGTATTCCCCGGCACGGTTCGCTCCGACGTGCTCGAACATGCCGATCGAGGAGATGGCGTCGAACTGTTCGCCGCGCAGGTCGCGGTAGTCCGACAAGCTGATCTCGACACTGCCGGACAGGCCGGCATCGGCTACTCGCCGGCGTGCGAGTTCGGCCTGAGTACTGCTGATCGTGACCGCTACGACCCGTGCGCCGTACGTCGTGGCCGCGTGCATAGCCATGGAGCCCCATCCGCATCCGACATCGAGCAGGCGCATGCCCGGCCGCTCGGACAGGCCCAGCTTGCGGCAGATCAGATCGTGCTTGGCGCGCTGGGCATCGGTCAGGGAGACGCTCGCATCGGCGGGGCCGCGGCCGTCATCGTCCTCGGTCGTGAATCGGGCGCACGAATAGGTCATGCTCGGACCGAGGACCAGTCGGTAGAACTCGTTGCCGACGTCGTAGTGATGGCTGATCGCCCGCGCGTCCCGGCTCCGCGTGTGCCGCCGGCCACGACGCGGGCGTGCCTCCTCGCGTGGCCGCGGCGGGCGATGGCCGAGTGCCCCGAGCCGCCCGGCCGCGCTGACCGCCCGCCACGCTCCGGCGACACCCAAGCGTGCGTCGCCCGGCACTGCGGACTGCAGCTGACGGAGGACCTCGAAGATATCGCCCTCGATATCCACGGCGCCGGAAACGAAGGCGCGGCCCATTCCGAGTTCGCCAGGTGCCCACACCATATGGCTCAGCGCATCTTTCGACCGTATACGCATTGTTCCGCGACACTCGCCCGTCGACTCGACCACGCTGCCGTCCCAGAACTCGAAACGCAGCGGCGGCCGCGACCCGAACGCGAGCCGCAGCAGAGGGGCGGTGGGTCCTACCGTCCAGGGTTGACGGTGCAGTTGCACGGCAAGCGTTTTCAGTCCATCGCAAGATGCCGGCAAGGAGCAGGCGATCGTTTCACGCTGTCCGCCTTGTTGATCCGGCATAGCGGTCTGTAGAGGGTTCGACTCGCAGCCGCGGCATGTACTCGGGTGGAACCCGATGCCGGGCGGGGGACTGATGTGTCTGTAACGACGTCATCGTGGTGGTCCTTCCGGACCGACATCGCTGCCGTGTCGTCAGGCCATGGCGAGCAGGGCCTCGACGGTCGAGGTGTTGTGGGGTCGGCCGCGGCCGCCATGGCGGTATCAGGGTCGCCGGAGGTGGTGTTCGGTAGGATGGACCAGCAGGGCAAGGGCGGTGCCCCGGAGTGGGGCGATCTGTACCGGTCACCGTGCGAGGTGCACCCTGCGGCCTTCGATGGCGGCTTTACCGGGCGATTGATCGGCCCGAGCCGGGCGGTGAGCACCGTGGACGCTCCGGTCTCGACCGCGCCGGTCGTGGGCCCGGTTACTGGCTGGGCGATGGCACGTTGACGTGGCAGTCTTCGACTGTCGGGTTCATGCCGAGGTAGTTGAGCGGTCCCGCGAGGATGGTGACCGCGATGGTTCCGGCGCCCGCACAGTTGGTCGGGGCGCTGTTGTAGTAGTCGCGTTGCGCGCCGGCGATGACGCCGGCCATCAGCCACACGAACACCAGGATCATGGCGATGCTGGTCGTTCTCGAGCGGCGGCCTGTCCGCATTCTCCTGGTGTCGTGTGCGTATCGTGTCATTTCTCTATCTCCGTATATCGAGTCTTCTACTGCTGGTGCATGTTTCGGGTGTTCGATCGTTGTCCGCCACCTGGGGCGTTGGTCAGTAGTAGTGGCGTCGGCCGCCGATGGCGTGTCCGGCACGACCGGCGAGCATCAGCGCTACACCGATGAGCAGGATGATGATGCCGGCGGTGGTCAGCAGGCCGATACCGAGCAGGAGTCCGGCAGCGAGCAGGACGGCTCCGAGGATGATCATGACTGGGGTACCTGATTTCGGATAGTGCGTGAGATGTCACGCGGCAAGCGAGGCGATCGCCGCGCAGGGGTGTGGCTATCGACGCTGGTCGCCGCGCGCGGTAGCGGATTGTCCGGCACCGGTGTGATCGAACATCTCGCGTAGACCACGCCTGCGGGGTGCGGACCGGTTGCTGGTTTGCTGTCCGACGGCGGTGTCGGGCACCTGCGCTCCGACATTCGTGGTGCCGGTATGGCCGTAGGAAGTGGGAGCGTTCTGCTGTGCGCCGGAAGGCTGCGGCGGGTAGGGGCGGCGGGCATCGTCGACGGCGGTGTCGTGACGCGACGTCTTCAGATCACGGCGTGCCGTGGCGCCGCGCCGCGCGGTGCGGCGGGCACCTGCCAGCAGCAGGCCCAGCCCCGCGATTCCGATACCGCCGACCACGATTCCGTACAGGAACAGCACGCCGGTGGATCCGGTGACGTGGTAGCCGAATACTGCGAAGTTGTCGGTCAATGCGTGCGTGGCGCCGCCGTTGGCGAATACACCCGCGACTCCGACGAGTACAGCGGCGATGAGGACGACGAGCCCGATGATGACGATCATGACGATCCCTCGGATCTATAGGATCCCCCGAGTACACGCCTATCCACACCTTATGTCAACACTGTAGGGCTACACTCTATTTCGGCACGGCGACCGGGCGCCGCCTATCCGGCACCGAGCCGGTCCCGACGTCGACCTGCCGAGGCATGAACATCTCGCGGCGTGCTCGAGTCATTCGGTCGCGAGCGGGCCGTGTTTGTCGAGGTGAAAATGGGTGTACATGGTTACGGCCAGACATGCCGCGGCGGCAGTGATGAGCATGGTCCCGCCGGCGACGATTGTGGCGAGTACACCGCCCAGTAGCGCGCCTAGACAGAACGCCGTGTAGAGCAGAAAATGGCCGAGCCAGTCGGCGCAGGTGCCGCCGCTGATGTGTCGCTCGATGCCCTGGCCCATCTTGACCAGTGTTCCGGTGACGTAGCTCAACGGCACCGACACCTCGCCGTCCTTGACGAACGTGGTGTTCAGGTTACCGATGCCGAACGCGACGACCAGGATGGGCAGGAGGTCGAGTTCGGCCGATTCCGTTGCCTGGCTGAAGATTGTGTCGATGATCGACGCGATGATGAGGCTGGCGGTGGTGAGGATGGTTGGTCCGTGCAGGTGACGGGACCAGAGGTGCCTCCGGCACAGGGACGCGACCACGACACCGGCGAGGAAGGAACCCAGCAACAGCGTCGCTGGGACGACAACTTCGGTCTTGTCGTGAAAGGTTCCGAGGATCGCTCGTTCGGTATTGCCGGTCATGAAGGTGACGAAGTAGCCGGCCGTGTGCATGAACGCAGCGGCCCCGATGAGACCGGACAGCCCCGCGAGGACCCATGACAGCCCGGCTTCGTTGTCGAAAAGTGTTCTTACACTGCTCTTCTCGGACTTCTCCACAGGTTGTCTCCTTCGAAGGCTGTGCAGCGTAGTAGCGAAGCCTGCTCCCTCTGAGTATGGGTGCGACCCTGCTGCCGGGCGGGGCTGTGTGTTGTCGGGTATTCCACAGCGGCGCTGGTGTTTCGATACGTCGTGACGAGGTATCTACTGGACATCCGGTCGGTGTGGAATGTCGATACCGGCGAAACACCCGCCGTATGAAGGAGGCGCCGTGGCTGACAGCAATCCTTCCAGGGCGCCCTATGACAACTCGTCCTCCATCGCGGGTCGGTTCGCCCAGAACAGCGTCTTCGAGCGATGTGCCCGCGCGGGTTTCGTCACGAGCGGCATCGTCCATCTGCTCATCGGCTACATCGCCATCCGGGTCGCCCTCGGTGGTGCGGGTGGCACTGCGGATCAATCCGGCGCCATGGCCGAACTGGCCGCCAAGCCCGGCGGCATCGTCGCGCTATGGGTGGGCGTCATCGGGTTCGTGTTGATGGCGCTGTGGCGGCTCGCCGAAGCGGCACTGGGCAGTTCGTCCAAACCTGACGCAGCCGGTAAGAAGTCCGAAGCGGTCAATCGCGTCAAGGCATTCTCCCTGGCGGTGATCTATTTTGTGTTCGCCTTCTCCGCGTTCGGATTCGCCCGCGGTAGCGGCAGATCCAGTGGCGAGGAGAGTGCCGGGCTCAGCGCCCGGTTGACGCAATCCACCGCGGGCACGATCGCCCTCGCCGTGGCCGGGGTGGTCATCATCGCGATCGGTGGCTACCACGCGTACAAGGGGGGTAGTGGGCACTTCCTCGAGGACCTCGAGGGCAGCACCAGCGACCTCGTGCGCCGGCTGGGCACGATCGGATACATCGCGAAGGGACTGGCGATCGCCGCGGTCGGGTTGCTGGTGATCCTTGCCGCGAGCCGTTCCGAGCCGGATAGGGCTGCCGGACTCGATGGCGTATTGAAAACCCTTGGGGCGCAGCCGTATGGCGCGGCTCTTCTGGTGGTGGCCGGACTGGGCATCATTACCTACGGTCTCTACAGCTTCGCCATGGCCAGATACGCGAAGATGTAGTCCGGTGCACTGCTGGGGGCATATGAGTGCGATGAGCCGTCCAGGTGAGACCTCTCCCTACCTTATCGGCGACGAAATAGACTGGTATACAATGAAATACGTCCGTAGAACCGCCTCGGGTTCTACGCCTCGACGGAGCGGGTCCGGGCTTCACTCGCAATCTGTCAACGATGTGTCACACCACGAACTAGGTGAGCCGATCCGGTTGCGGATCGCTGCTGCGGTGTCGGCATCGAATCCGAGAGGAGAGCGGCGATATGGCAATGCTCGCCGATACGAAGGACGGCCCGCTGGTCTCGAGTCCACGGAGGTCGAGGAGATCGGCGAACAGCTGGAATTCCCGTCCGGTGTATAGCGGGACCAGAGGTCGCTGGTCGGACCTCGTGCTGTTCCGCGCGGGTTAGGGGTCGCGGTGTGATGTCCGAGAGGTCCTCGTCGAAGCGTTACGACGTGCTAGCGGTCGCTTCGTCGGCCGGTGGTATCCCCGCACTGGGGGTCCTGCTGGGGGCGTTCGGCCCGGAGTTCCCGGTGCCGGTCCTCGTTGTCCAGCATCTTGATCGGCACCGTCGTACGAGCCTCGCTGAGATTCTTGCCCGTTGGACGACTTTGGCTGTCCATCTCGCCGGCGACCAGGAGCAGATCGAGCCCGGGATCGTCTACATCGCTCCACCCGATCACCATCTGCTCGTGGAACCGGGAGGTGTACTGGCGCTGACGAGCAGCGAGCTTGTGCATTTCGTGCGGCCGTCGGCCGATCTGCTCTTCGAGTCGGTCGCCGGCACCTACGGACGGCGGGCGATCGCGTGCGTGCTCACCGGCACCGGCAGCGACGGCGCCCTCGGGGCGCAGGCGGTGAAGTCACGCGGCGGCACCGTCATTGTCGAGGACCCGCAGACGGCGGCATTCGATGGCATGCCGAACGCGGCGGTCGCGACCGGATCAGCCGATTTCATCGTCCCTGTCGCGCAGATCGGTGCGGTCGTCTGTGGACTTGTCGGAACCAGCGACAGTACCCGCCGACCGACCGGCGGGTACTGAAGTGGGCACGTCGACCGGCGGTCGAGGTTGACGATCACCGGGCGGGGTACGCGCGAAAACGTATTCACCCCAGCAACATTCAGGAGTTTCCTATGGGCATCGTCATCGGCCTGACCGCTGTGGCCGCGGCCGTCGTTCTCGGCATCGTCGGTGTGCTCACCGATGGTCCGTTCCTGTTCGGCATCGTCGTCGGCGCAGTCGGCGCCGCCGGTCTGGCACTGCTGTCGACCGGGTTTCGGCGCTTCCCGCGCCCCGGCGTCACAGCTGTTCCCGAGCCGGATCGGTCTCGGGGTGAAGACTCCGCGTTCGGTGTCGACCGGCGGGAACATGCCGGCGGCTCGCGGCACATCCGCACTCACCCGAGCTGGCGGGACCGGCTCGAGTTGCCGCGCCGCCGTCGGCCCTGACAACCACCCGAACACGCAGCGCTGCGACACAATGAAGCCGGGAGTTCCATCGCGTTGAACCTCTTCCCTCCGGAGTTCGGCAACGGCACGCGCCTCCGTCAGATCAGTAATTGATCGGCGGTCAAGGCGTCGGCCGCGAGAACCGATCATTCGGCGGCACGCGTGCGGAGTCGAGTCGGTCCATGGACGCCCGGGTGTTGTGGATCAGCTGGTCGAGTTCGTCGATGGCACACCGGATCGTGACAGTGGCGGCGCTCCGGCGCTCCGGTGCGGCGACGTCTCGCTGTGAGCGAACCAGTTCGTTGTGGATGTTCAGCCCGATCGCGAACATGCGGTCGATCAACAGATCGCTCACCTCGCCGACGACATCCCGCTCCGCCGGCCTATTGCCCGCGCCGCTGGTTTCGCCGGACAACCGCTGATCGAATGCGCGTTGATCGCCAACGCCCGAGGACGCAGGAGAATTCATCGGGAATCACCTCGGGATAGGAGTGAAGGCGGGCACGGCCACGCTTCGGGACCCGAGTGTCCGCACCAACAGTAGCCGCTGCGCAGGCGGATGGGGCCGGTTGGCCGCAACTCGGGCCGACCGCTAGTCCGGAGGATCCCTCGGCGCAAAAATCATGGTCATCTGGGTATTTGCGGCTCGTGCACCGGGATGTTGCGCCAATAGTGGGCTGACGTAGCGATCAGTTGCCGAGATCGGCGCAAGCTGTGGCGGCGATGGTTACTCGCCGCGCGTGGGTGGTTGGGTTGTCGGGCCGTGGTCAGCCGGTGAGTGCAGACAGGGAACTGGTCTCGATATCGAGGTCACCGCCGTCGGTCAGCGAGGCGGTGTAGGTCACCGGTTGCTGGGTGGGGTCATGCCACCGTCTCCGCCGCCATCGCGCCGATGATCGAGCCAGAGATGCGGTACGGGCCTCAGATGATCATCCGGCCTTGCGGGCGGGTTCGGCGAGGCCGGTGGGTCGGTGGTCCAGTGCCCACAGGTGTTGGGGGAGTGTCAGCAGGTGGTCGAGTACTGGATCGAGTGTGGCGGTCAGGTCGTCGGTGGTGGGTTTGTCCGGGCCGTCGGGGATGTCGCCGAGTGATGTCGGAAAGTCGGCGGCCCCGTTGTAGCCGGCCATGAGCCGGGCGGCGCGAAGGATCACACTGGGTGCCGCCTGCGGCGAGGTCCGGGCGAGCACGGAGTCGAGGATGTTGTCGCAGACGGCGGGGCTGATCAGCCGGGTCCGAAACAGCGAGCTGTCGATGTGGCGGAGTGTCGCGTCGTCGCGAGCGCGGGCGGCGGCCTTGTGGTAGGCCATGTCGATGATGCGAGTCATCTCGAGCGCTGCCGTGCCGGCGGTGATCCAGTAGTCACCGCGCTCATTGCTGTTGTGTGCCAACGCGATCAACGCCTCGGCCGCCGTACCGCGGGAAACGAAGTCGACCCGGGTATCGGGTTCGCAGGGGCAGGAACGGCAGCTGACCGGACATCCCGAATCCGAGCAGGTATTCGAGAGCTTGGAGCCGGGTGGTGCGGCCGGCGCGTGGGTCACCGATCACCGTCGAGATGTGGGCGACGCTTGCTGGTGCGCCGGATTCGCGGACCAGCGCATCACCGGCGGCCTTGGTGTCGGCGTAGGCATCGAAGGGCGCGTTGGCGCCGGTGCGGGCGGTGAAGGCGGTCGTGGTGTACACCAGCCGAGCGTCGGCGTCGGCCACGAACCGCAGCACTTCCGCCACGCCGTCGACGTTGACCTTGTGCAAATAGTTCGTGCGCGGTGAATGTGTTACCCCCGCCGCGCAGTGGATCACGACATCGATCTGCGCGGCGAGGGCCCGATACTCGTCACGGGACATACCGAACCTGGGACGAATGATGTTGCCGCGCAACCCGGGACCGGGTAGCGATCTCCGGTGGGTCATCGCGATCACCGAACGATGATCGAGGCGTTCGAGCACCGCGGAACCGACGGCGCCGCTGGCCCCGGTGAGCAGAATACGAGTGGGGGTCACGGGTGCGCCGCTCAGAGCGGACCGAACAACGAGTTCCCAGGGGCCTTCGAGTCCGTGCTGGTGATGAACTCGGTCATCGCGGTGAGGCACTGCGTGTAGCTCGCCTCGGCGGCATCGGCGGTCCCGAGGGCTTTCCAAGCTGTCGCGGCGTCGTCGTCGGACAGGCCCAGGACCTCGCTCATCAAGCGCACGGTGTCGTCTTTGCCGATCAGTCCGTCGTGGTCGGCGTCGGTCATCACGAAGACCAGATTGGTCAGGGCGCCGATGTTGAGCAGGACCTGGTCGGGCCGGCGCACGAGTGCGTAGGCTGCCGCGACGATGTAGTCCTGCGCACTGAGCCGGTGCGGGTCGGCAACTGCTCCCGGCCCTTCGACCTCGTCCTCTCAGATCTTGGCGATCGTCGCCTCGAGCTGAACGGAGCGGGGCGAGTCCGGTTCGTGCCCGGTGAGGCGGGCCAGCTTGCGGGCCAGCGCGGTGGTGTCGGCCGGAGTGACGAACCCGTCGCGGTCGATGTCGAAAATCTCGAATCGGCGTTGCTGTTTGTCGCGCAGCAGCGGAGCCTGTTGCGCGGCAATATCCACCGCCTCCGCGACAGCGTCGGAAGCCAGCGAGCTGATCGATCCGGGAACGGGAAGCTCGGGCATGTCGCCTCAATTCTCATGTCGCTGCGGATGATTCCGATGCATCTGTTGCTTCGTATCGACGTGCATGACTGAGTAAGCGCGTGCCTGCGAGACACGAACTCATCGTGCCTGGCTGGAGCCCTAGTGTTCTACCCGGGCCGAGCAACCGTCAAGGAGACGCGCCAAGCAGACACGATCCCGATTCATCCGCCAACTATCACCGCCCGCACGGCGCGGCCGACTGACCACCACCGCCGTGACGCCTGCGTGGAGTCGGCTGGCTGGTGGTAGCGACGTGTATTCGAGTGCGCTCGAAACACGCGGCACGCAATCCGGCAGAGTTGCCGGGGATGTGTGCGCGAGAGGGGACTTGAACCCCTACGTCCTAGGACACTGGAACCTAAATCCAGCGCGTCTGCCAATTCCGCCACTCGCGCGTGATGGTACGACCGTCCAAACTCTACCGGGCTTGACCGCCATCATGAAGTTCCCCCGGGGCGTTTCGTACCCACGAGTAACACGACCTGCGATTATAACAATCGGGTAACGGGCAATGTGAGGGACCCTCAACTTTCCTACGGCGGTGTAACCGGCTCCACCAGCGGGTTCAAACATGAGGGAGGGTCATGTTTGGCGATGTTCTTGTACGGACGTACCGAAATACTGGGCGGTAGCGGCCGTGACCGGACGGCAAACGTGAGGATTTCCTCATGATTTATGCGATCCTCGGATTTCATCAGGTCCTCAGGGGCGAGGGACACCTGCGCATGGACAGCGGCCCCCACGAGGGACCGGCCGCCACGAGTAAGGAAGTCGAACGTCTTGACGATCAACGAGAGCACCGAGACCGGATCGAACGCCAAGATTGTTGGGGGAGCTTCGGATACGGCGATCAAGTCGTCACTGCTGGATCGGCTGCTGGCCGGGGAGACGTACGCGCTGGCCTTCGGGGGGCAGGGCGCGCGATGGCTGGGCGAGCTGGAGGAGATCGGGCGCGACAGCGCGCTGGAGCCGGAACTGACCGCCCTGGTGAACGAGGCCGCGGCCGCGCTGGAGCCGGTGGCGGCGCAGCTGCTGGTGGTGCGGCCCGTCGGCTTCGACCCGATCGGGTGGATGCTGGAGGACGACCTCGCCGACCTCGATCAGGGCGAGGTGTCGGCCGCGCCGTCGGAGCAGGTGCTGCGGTCGGCCGCGGTCTCCATGCCGGGTGTGTTCCTGGCGCAGGCGGCGGCGCTGCGCGCGCTGCGGCTGCAGGGGCTGGACCCGGCCGAGCACGCGCCGGTCGCGGTGGTCGGGCACTCGCAGGGCCTGCTCGCCGCCAAGGCCGCCGAATCGCACGGCGCGCGCGACGCCGAACTGCTCGCCCTGGCCCAATTGATCGGCGCCGCCGCGACTCTGGTGGCGCGCCGTCGCGGACTGATCCCGGTGGGCGCGAAGTCGCCGATGGTCGCGGTGTCCAATGTCGACCCGGACCAGCTGCGGGCCGTGGTGGCCGAGGTCTCGCAGGGCGTGGACCCGAATATCGCCGCGGTGGTGTCGATTCGCAACGGACGGCGGCGAGTGGTGCTGTCGGGCACCGTGTCTCAGCTGGACCGGGTGCGGCAGCGCTGCGCGCAGATCCATGACGAGCAGACCCGCGACCGCGACGCCAAGAAGCGCGGCGGCGCCGTGTTCGCGCCGGTGTTCGAGGATGTCGAGGTCGAGGTGGCGTTCCACCACCCGGCGCTGGCGGACACGGTCGAGCTGGTTACCGCGTGGGCTGAGCAGTGCGACATCGACACCGCGCTGGCCGCGGAGCTGACGCGCGCGATCCTGGTCGACCCGGTGGACTGGGTGGAGATCGTCGACGGGGTGGTTTCGGCTGCCGCACACTGGATCCTGGATCTGGGCCCGGGCGACCTGCTCACCCGCCTGACTCAGGGCTCGCTGAAGGGCACCGGCGTCGGCGCCGTTCCGGTCGCGACCCGTCCGGGGCAGCGCGCCCTGTTCACGCCGGGCGCCGCGCCCGAGGTGCCCCCGGCGTGGTCGGCGTTCGCGCCCGAGCCGATTCGCCTGCCCAACGGCCGCGTCGTGGTCGAGACCTCCTTCACCCGCCTCACCGGCCGTTCGCCGATCCTGCTGGCGGGCATGACACCGACCACGGTCGACGCGAAAATCGTTGCGGCCGCGGCCAATGCGGGCCACTGGGCCGAACTCGCCGGCGGCGGCCAGGTGACCGAGCAGATCTTCACCGACCGGGTGGCCGAACTGCAGACGCTGCTGCACCCCGGCCGCGCGGTGCAATTCAACTCGCTGTTCCTGGACCCTTACCTGTGGAAGCTGCAGCTGGGCGGCAAGCGGCTGGTGCAGCGGGCCCGGTCCGCGGGCGCACCGATCGACGGCGTGATCGTCACCGCGGGTATCCCGGAACTCGACGAGGCCGTGGCGTTGATCGAGGAACTCTCCGAGGTCGGCATCACCCATGTCGCGTTCAAGCCCGGCACCGTCGCGCAGATCCGCGCGGTGCTGCGGATCGCGGACGCGGTCGGGGACTACCCGGTGATCATGCACATCGAGGGCGGTAAGGCCGGTGGCCACCACTCCTGGGAGGACCTCGACGACCTGCTGCTGGAGACCTACGCCGAGCTGCGCAATCGCGCCAACGTGGTGGTCTGTGTCGGCGGCGGCATCGGCACGCCCGAGCGCTCCACCGAGTACCTGACCGGCGAATGGTCTGTGGCGCACGGCTATCCGGCCATGCCGCTGGACGGCGTCCTGGTCGGCACCGCCGCCATGGCGACGCTGGAGGCCACCACCGCTCCCGAGGTGAAGCAGCTGCTGGTCGACACCCCCGGAACCCCCGACTGGGTGGGCGCGGGCACGGCAGTCGGCGGAATGGCGTCGGGCCGTAGCCAATTGGGCGCCGACATCCACGAGATCGACAACTCGGCCTCGCGCACCGGACGACTGCTGGACGAGGTCGCCGGGGACGCGGACGCCGTCGCCGAGCGGCGCGCGGAGATCATCGAGGCGCTGAACAGCACGGCCAAGCCGTATTTCGGCGACGTCGCCACCATGACCTACCTGGAATGGCTGGAGCGCTACGTCGAACTCGCGGTCGGACTGGACCGCCGCAAGGACTTCGACTGCGGCAGCGACCTGGGCGACGCCATCGCCGACGCCACCCGCTCGGTGTGGCTGGACATCACCTGGCGCGACCGGTTCGCGGAGATGATGCGCCGCACCGAATCCCGGCTGCACCCCGCCGACCGCGGCGAGATCCCGACGCTGTTCGGCGCCGACGACGCGTTCGAGCAGCCGGTGCAGGCGATCTGCGCGCTGCGCGAGCAGTACCCGGCCGCCGCGAACACCGTGCTGCACCCGGCCGACGTGCCGTTCTTCGTCTCGCTGTGCAAGACCCCGGGCAAGCCGGTGAACTTCGTGCCCGTCGTCGACCAGGACGTGCGGCGCTGGTGGCGCTCGGATTCGCTGTGGCAGGCCCACGACCCGCGCTACGCCGCCGACCAGGTCTGCGTCATCCCGGGCACCGTGTCCGTCGCCGGTATCACCCGCGTCGACGAGCCGGTGGGCGAACTGCTGGACCGGTTCGAGCAGAACACCGCCTACGCGCTGATGCGCGACGGCGTGACGCCGAAGGCGGTCGACGGCCGCCGCCGCGTCGAGGTCGCCGCGGGCGCGCTCGACATCGTGCTCGCCGCACCGGATGTGCAGTGGGCCGGGCGCACCACGGTCAACCCGATCCACCGCCTCGGTGACCTGAGCGAGTGGACCATGAACGGCAAGGGCGCGAAGCACCCGCCGACCGGCGCGACGCTGAGCGCCACCGAGGGACCCACGAACGACCATGCGTACGTGGAGCTTTCGGTGCCGCTGCTGGGCCGCGACGCGGTGCGGATCCGCATCACCGTGCCCGCCTCGGTCTACAACGGCGGTGCGCCGGTCATCACCGAGGACGACGCCGAGGCCGCCATGTCGGCGCTGCTGGCGGTCGCCGCCGGGCAGTCGCTGCCGGAGGTCAAGTCCGCCGACGGCACGCACGTCGCGCACGTCAACACGGCCTGGACCCCGGATCTGATCGCCGACCACGCCGGTGTCACGGGCTCCGGACTGCCGCCGACCCTGAGCACCATCGGCCGCACCGTGCCGGACGTGCTGGTGGGCGCCTGCTGGCCCGCCGTCTTCGCGGTGCTCGGCGCCGGCCGCACCGAGGACGGCGCCGCCGTCATCGAGGGCATGCTGGATCTGGTGCACCTCGATCACCGGATCGAGCTGGTGGGTGAATTGCCCGACAGCGCAGCGGTTCTCAGCGTGCGCGCGGAGTCCGCGTCGGTGCTCGACACCGATCTGGGCCGCGTCGTGGAGGTGAATGTCACCGTCGGCGTGATGCGCGACCACGGTCTCGAGACCCCGACCGTGGCGAAGCTGGTGGAGCGCTTCGCGATTCGCGGCCGCACCGGCGCCGGTGAACTCACCGATCCGCCGCGCGCCGGGAGCGCCGTCTCCGACTCCGCCACCGACACCCCGCGGCGTCGCCGCCGCGATCTCACCATGGTCGCGCCGCGCGCCATGGCCGCGTTCGCCGCGGTCTCCGGCGACCACAACCCCATCCACACCAGCGACAACGCCGCCAAGCTGGCCGGGCTGGGCAGCCCGATCGTGCACGGCATGTGGCTGTCGGCCGCCGCGCAGCACGCGGTGTCGGCCGTGGACCCCGAATCCCCGGTTCCCGCACGGACTCTGACCGCGTGGACCACCCGGTTCCTGGGCATGGTGCGGCCGGGCGCCGAGATCGACGTGCGGGTCGAGCGGGTCGCCGTCGACGGGGGCAGCGAGATCATCGAGGTCTCCTGCCGCGCCGCCGGTGATCTGGTGATGACCGGCACCGGCCGGCTCGCCGCGCCCAAGACCGTGTACGCCTTCCCCGGTCAGGGCATCCAGTCCAAGGGGATGGGCCTGGATGCTCGCTCGCGTTCCAAGGCGGCCAAGGAGGTGTGGGATCGCGCCGACAAGCACACCCGCGAGGCGCTGGGCTTCTCCATCCTCGCGGTGGTGCGCGACAATCCGACCTACCTCAAGGCCCGCGGCGTGGAATACCGCCACCCGCAGGGCGTGCTGCACCTGACGCAGTTCACCCAGGTCGCGATGGCGACCCTGGGCGTCGCCCAGGTGGCGGAGCTGCGCGAGGCCGGGGCCTTCGTCGAGGGCGCGATGCTGGCCGGGCACTCGGTCGGTGAGTACAACGCGCTCGCCGCCGTCGCCGGGGTGCTGCCGCTGGAGGCCGTGCTCGAGGTGGTGTTCCAGCGCGGCTCGGCCATGCACGAGCTGGTGCCGCGGGATGCCCAGGGCCGCAGCGACTATCGGATGGCCGCCATCCGCCCGTCGCAGATCGGGCTGCCCGACGCCGAGGTCATCGACTTCGTCGCGGAAATCGGCGCTCGCGCCGGAGAATTCCTCGAGGTCGTCAACCTGAACCTGCGCGGCTCGCAGTACGCGATCGCCGGCACGGTCAAGGGCCTCGAGGAGCTGGAGGCCGAGATCGAGCGCCGCCGTGCGGAATTCGGCGGCAAGCGGGCCTTCGTGCTGGTGCCCGGCATCGACGTGCCCTTCCATTCGACCGTGCTGCGCAAGGGCGTGCCGGAGTTCCGGCAGAAGCTCGAGGACCTGCTGCCGGAGAATCTGCACCCCGAAATCCTTGCGGGACGCTACATTCCGAACCTGGTGCCGCGGCCGTTCTCGCTGGAGCGCGAGTTCCTCAGCGAGATCGCCGATCTGGTGCCCTCCGAGCCGCTGGCCCGGGTGCTGGCCGACTGGGACGACTGGTCCGCGCGCCCGACCGAGCTGTGCCGGGTGGTGCTGATCGAGCTGCTGGCCTGGCAGTTCGCCAGCCCGGTGCGCTGGATCGAGACCCAGGACCTGCTGTTCGGCGACCCGGCCGAGGGCGGGCTCGGGGTGGAGCGCTTCGTCGAGATCGGTCTGGCCGCCACGCCGACCGTGGCGAACCTGGCCACCAACACGTTGAAGCTGCCGCAGTTCGCCACCGCCAAGGTCGAGGTGCTCAATATCGAGCGTGAGGCCGGCGTGGTGTACTCCACCGACTCCGACCCGGCGCCCGTGGAGGAGCCGGAAGAGGTTGTGGCCGAACAGGCTCCGGCCGCTGCCGCCGCTCCGGCCGCCGCGGCTCCCGCTCCGGTCGCTGCCTCCGGTGGCCCGCGTCCCGACGACATCCCGTTCACTGCCGCCGACGCGACCCGCGTGCTGATCGCCCTGTGGACCAAGCTGCGCCTGGACCAGATCGGGCCGGTGGACACCATCGAGAGCCTGTGCGACGGCGTCTCCTCACGGCGCAACCAGCTGCTGGTCGACCTCGGCTCGGAGCTGTCGCTGGGCGCCATCGACGGTGCCGCCGACGCCGACATGGGCGCCCTCGCGGCGACCGTGGAGCGGCTGGCCCGCACCTACAAGCCGTTCGGCTCGGTGCTCTCCGACGCCGTCGGCGACCACCTGCGCAAGGTGTTCGGCCCCTCCGGCAAGCGCCCGGCGGCCATCGCCGACCGCGTGAAGAAGGTCTGGGAACTCGGTGACGGCTGGGCCCACCACGTCACCGCCGAGGTCTCGCTGGGCACCCGCGAGGGCGCCAGCGTGCGCGGTGGCGACCTGGGCGGCCTGGTCTCCGGCGCGCTCGGCGACGCCGCCGCGGTGGATGCCGCGATCGACGCCGCCGTGCAGTCGGTGGCGGCCCGGCGCGGGGTGAGCGTCTCGCTGCCCGCCGCCGGTGGCGGTGGCGGCGCGACCGTCGACGCCGCCGCGCTGGGTGAGTTCACCGAGCAGATCACCGGCCGCGACGGCGTGCTGGCCACCGCCGCCCGCGTCGTGCTGGAGCAGCTGGGCCTCGCGGAGCAGGTGTCCGCGCCGGAGGCCTCCGACGACTCGCTGGTCGACTTGGTGTCCGCCGAACTGGGTTCGGACTGGCCGCGGCTGGTCGCCCCCGCGTTCGACGGCCGCAAGGCGGTACTGATCGACGACCGCTGGGCCACCGCCCGCGAGGATCTCGCGCGCCTGTGGCTCGGCGACGACGCCGACCTCGGCGAGCTGCCGGTGGACACCTTTGTCGGTGCGGGCGAAACCGTTGCGGCGCAGGCGAACTGGTGGCGTCAGCGGGCGATGTCGGAGGCGCGCTCGGTGCTCGCCGGCGTCTACGAGCGGATCGCCGAGGCGGCCCTGGACGCCGACGAGGCCGGTACCTGGTCCTCGGATATCGCCGTGATCACCGGTGCGAGTAGGGGTTCCATCGCGGCCGCGGCCGCCGGGCGCCTGCTCGGTGGCGGCGCGACGGTCATCGTCACCACCTCCAAGCTCGACGACTACCGGCTCGGGTTCTACAAGCGGCTCTACCGCGAGAACGCCCGGCACGGCGCCGCGCTGTGGGTGGTGCCCGCCAACATGGCGTCCTACGCCGACGTCGACGCGCTGATCGACTGGGTCGGTAACGAGCAGACCGACAATGCCGGTGGCGCAAAGGTTCTCGTCAAGCCTGCGATGACGCCGACGCTGCTGCTGCCGTTCGCGGCCCCGCGGGTGGCGGGCGACCTGGCCGACGCCGGCGCCCGCGCGGAGATGGAGATGCGGGTGCTGCTGTGGTCGGTGGAGCGCCTCATCGGCGGTCTGTCCGGCCTCGGCGCCGACCACGACGTGGACGCGAAACTGCATGTGGTGCTGCCGGGTTCGCCCAACCGCGGCATCTTCGGCGGTGACGGCGCCTACGGCGAGTCGAAGGCCGCGCTGGACGCCGTGGTCGCCAAGTGGCGGGTCGAGAAGTCGTGGTCGCAGCGGGTCACCCTGGTGCACGCGCTGATCGGCTGGGTGCGCGGCACCGGGCTGATGGGCCACAACGATCCGCTGGTCGCGGCGGTCGAGCGGGCCGGTGTGCAGACCTGGTCGACGACGGAGATCGCCGACGAGCTGCTGAAGTGGTGCACCAGCCGGGCCCGCGTGGTCACCACGTCCGGACCGCAGCAGATCGACCTGACCGGCGGCCTGGCCCGCGCCAAGCTCGACCTGCCCGCGCTGGCCAAGGAGGCGGAGAACGCCGAAACCGACGCTGCCGCAGTCGAACTCGAGCCCGCCGAGCGCACCATCGCCGCCCTGCCCACCCCGCCGACGCTGACCTCGGCGCTGCCGGTGCCCGAATGGGGCCCGGTGACAGCCGATCTCGCCGACATGGTGGTCATCGTCGGCGCCGGTGAACTCGGCCCGTACGGCTCGGCCCGCACCCGCTTCGAGATGGAGGTCTCCGACGAGCTGTCGGCGGCCGGCGTGCTGGAGCTGGCATGGACCACCGGCCTGGTGACCTGGGAGAACGAGCCCAAGCCGGGCTGGTACGACACCGAATCCGGTGAGTACGTGGACGAATCGGAGGTGGCCGAGCGCTACCACGACACGGTCGTGGAACGCTGCGGCGTGCGCCGCTACGGCGACGACGGCGCCATGATCGACAACACCTCGCCGCTGCTCACCTCGGTGTTCCTGGACAAGGACCTGTCGTTCGTGGTCACCAGCGAGGCCGAGGCGCGCGCCTTCCAGGCCGCCGACCCCGAGCACACGGTCGTCGCGCCGGTGCCGGATTCCGGCGACTGGCAGGTGACTCGCCAGGCGGGCACCGAGATTCGCGTCCCGCGCAAGGCGAAGCTGTCGCGCACCGTGGGCGGCCAGATCCCGCAGGGCTGGGACCCGACCAAGTGGGGCATCTCGCCGGATATGGCGAGTTCGGTGGACCGGGTGGCGCTGTGGAACATCGTCTGCACCGTGGACGCGTTCCTGTCCGCCGGGTTCAGCCCCGCCGAGCTGATGAGCTGGGTGCACCCCTCGCTGGTGGCCAACACCCAGGGCACCGGCATGGGCGGCATGTCCTCCATGCGGTCGCTGTACATCGACAACCTGCTGGGCGAGCCGCGCGCCAACGACATCCTGCAGGAGGCGCTGCCGAATGTCGCTCTGGCGCACGTGGTTCAGTCCTACATCGGCAGCTACGGCGGGATGATCCACCCGGTCGCGGCGTGCGCGACCGCGGCCGTGTCGGTCGAGGAGGGCGTGGACAAGATCCGCCTCGGCAAGGCCGATGTCGTGGTCGCCGGTGGGTACGACGATCTCGGCATCGAGGGCATCGTCGGCTTCGGTGACATGTCGGCCACCGCGGATTCGGCCGCGATGAGCGCCAAGGGCATCAGCGACCGCTACTTCTCCCGGGCCAACGACCGCCGCCGCGGCGGGTTCGTCGAATCTCAGGGCGGCGGAACGGTGTTGCTGGCTCGCGGTGACATCGCGCTGGAGGCCGGGCTGCCCGTGCTGGGCGTGGTGGCCTACGCGCAGTCGTTCGCCGACGGCGTGCACACCTCGATCCCGGCTCCCGGACTCGGTGCGCTGGGCGCGGGCCGGGGCGGCGCTCAGTCGCGACTGGCGGCCGAACTGCGGAAGCTGGGCGTCGGGCCGGACGACATCGCGGTGCTGTCCAAGCACGACACCTCCACGGCCGCAAACGATCCCAACGAGTCGGAGCTGCACGAGCGGCTCGCGGGCGCGCTGGGCCGGTCCGAGGGCAATCCGCTGTTCGTGATCTCGCAGAAGTCGCTCACCGGCCACGCCAAGGGCGGCGCGGCGGCCTTCCAGCTGATCGGGCTCTGCCAGGTGCTGGAGCAGGGCGTGATCCCGCCGAACCGCAGCCTGGACTGTGTCGACGAAAAGATGCAGGAGTACCCGCACCTGGTGTGGGTGCGGGAGCCGCTGCGCTTCGGAGATCGGTTCGCGCTCAAGGCCGGTCTGGTCACCTCGCTCGGCTTCGGCCACGTGTCCGGGCTGCTGGCGGTCGTGCACCCGCAGGCGTTCGTCCAGGCCATCGACCCGCAGGGGCGCGAGGAGTACCTGCGCCGGGCCGAGGAGCGGCAGCTGGCGGGACGGCAGCGGTTCGTCGAGGCCATGTGCGGCGGCGCCCCGCTGTACGAGCGCCCCGCCGATCGCCGGCTGGGCGCGGACGGCACGCCGTCCGGGCAGATCCGGCAGCTGGAGGCCGACATGCTGCTCTCGCCCCAGGCTCGCCTGGCGCAGGACGGTACCTACGTCGCCGACGGCGGGCCCGCCTGCCGCTGATGGTAAACTGACGAAAACCGCTGCCGCGCAGGCATATTCGCGGCAGCCGTTTCGTCGCTTCACCCGGAGGCGGAAATCCCCGCGGGTCCGTCTCTCGTTGTCCCCGGGGAACGGCTGCCGCGCTGGTATGTTGCAGCCGAATCGGTGATCGCTCGTCACGAGCGGCGGTCGTCGTGTTCGAGTTCATTGAACGAACGGCGGTGACGCGGTCGCCGCGGTGCACAGACGGTTGAGGAGCTGCGACGCTGTGACCATCTTGGGGATCGGGCTGGACCTGGTGACCATTTCCGAGTTCGCCGACCAGTTGAAGCGGGCCGGAACCACCATGCTCCGGGAGAGCTTCACCGCGGGGGAGCGCCGCTACTGCGAGAGCAAGGGCACCGACCCCGCGCGCAGCTACGCGGCCCGCTGGGCGGCCAAGGAAGCGGTGCTGAAGGCCTGGGCCTCATCGCGTTTCGCCCGCAGCCCCCAGATCGGCGACAACCCGTACCCCCTCATCGAGGTGGTCAACGACGCCTGGGGCCGTCCCAGCATCAAACTGCACGGCCTCGCCGCCGAATTCCTCCCCCGAGTCCGAGTCCACCTCTCCCTCACCCACGACGGCGACACCGCCGCCGCCATGGTCGTCCTGGAAGACCCGGGCGAACTGGCAGACCTCATCAACTCCTGACACCCGGCGCGGCGCACCGTTCCCGGTCAGCGGTGGATCACCTCACCCAGCCGCGGCAGCACGAGCCGTTTCCAGCCGCGCTCCATGGCGTTGCGTGCCATCTTCTGCCGACGGTCCGCGATATCGAAACCTGTCTGTGTCAGCAGGAGTCGTGTGCCACGACCCTGTGATCGCAATGTCCAGTCGACGATCCATCGGGCCGGGTATTCGGCCTGTGGATACATCCAGCTGTAGGTCAGTTGCTCGGTCGGCCGGGCAGTCAGCACCTCGCATATGATCTCGTCGATCGATGAGTCCGGGATGGTGAAGCGGAAGTGGGCCCCGACCGAGGCGGCGAATCCGGTCGGTCGAAGCAGCCACCTTTCCAGCAGATCCGGCTCCGTCAACGCGCGCCATACAATATCCGGCGGCTGTCGGAAGAAGCTGCCGAGTTCGATTGCGGCGGGATTCAGATCTGGGTCAGCAATCACCGGCTCGCCACCTCGGCGACGAGCAGAACCGTCCTGTGCCATTCAATTCGACTGGCCTTCCTTGTATTTCGCTTCCATCTGCTGGACGTATGTGACCGCGTCGCCGACGGTTCTCAGGCTCGCGAGGTCTTCGTCGGGGACCTTTACGCTGTACTTGTCCTCCAGTTGCACAGCGATCTCCACCTGTGACAACGAGTCGATATCCAGATCGTCGACGAAAGATTTCTCCATCGTCACCTCCGCGGCCTCGATACCCGTCACCTCCTCGACGATCTCCGCGATACCGGCGACGATTTCCTCTTGTGTGGTAGCCAAGAAACATTCTCCTCTGTATGGCGACATATGCGTCGTGATCCACTCGTCCGCCACGACCGCTTCGTTCCACTGTCGGGTCGGCCGGTGGTGCCAGTACGCTAAGGTCTCCAGTGGGGTGGAGGTTCAATAACTTGTGACGAGCGACACGCACTCCGGTGCGCTGGTGAGTATCGGAGAGTTGGCGCGCACCACCGGACTTGCGGTGCGCACGATCCGGTTCTACTGCGACGAGGGCATTCTCGAAGCCCAACGCAGCGCCGGAGGCCATCGGATGTTCGAATCCGAGAGCGCTGCCGAGCGGCTACTGCTAGTGCGGTGGTTGCGCACTCTGGGTCTCGGCCTGAGTTCGATCAGCGCTGTACTGCGCGGCGAACGATCGATCGAGGAAGCCGTCGCGGTCGAAAGCGCGCGAGTCGAGGTCGAATTCAAGTCTCTCGCGTGGCGGCGGGCTGAGGTTCACCCCGGGTTGTGGACACCGAGTTGACAGGATCACTGATCCTGTTGAAAGGATGTCTGCATGCCTCCTCGTAAGCGCCGGTCGTTCACGGCCGAGTACAAGGTCGAGGCTGCGCATCGTGTGATCGATTCCGGTCGCACGGTCGCCGAAGTTGCCCGGGAACTGGGCATTCACGAGAGTCTGCTGGGGACGTGGGTCAAAGACGAGCGGCGCAGGATCGCTGCCGCCGAGATTCATGGTGAAAAACCCCTCGATGCGGCGGAGCGAGCCGAGTTGCAGCGACTGCGAAGGCAGGTCGCTGACCAGGACAAAGACATCGCGTTCCTGAAAAAAGCGTCGGCGTACTTTGCCGCGATGCAGACGAACCGGCCCGGTTCGATCTGATGGCCGAGTACGCCGGCCCCGACACTGTCACCGGCGTTGCTGGTACTGATCAGCCTGCAGGGCACCGGTTTTCGATTCGCCGCATGGCACGACTGCTGCAGGTGTCGAAGTCGGGCTACTACGCGTATGTGAAGCGCAGGGCGGCAACGGTTCTCACCGACCGGCAGCAGCGGCGTGCGGATCTGGAAACGAAGATCGCCACGGTGCATCGCGAATCGCACGGCACCTACGGATCACCGCGTATCACCGGTGAGCTACGCGATCAGGGCGAACGGGTCTCAGCCAAGACCGTCGCCAAGATCATGGCCTCCGCCGGGCTCGAAGGGATCAGTCCCCGAACGTTCAAAGTGCGCACCACCGTGGCCGATCCGGCGGCGTCGTTCCCGCCGGATCTGGTGAAGCGCTGCTTCGACCAGGGCCGCCCCGACGCTGTCTGGACGACCGATATCACCTACCTGACCTGTGGTCACGGGGATCTGTTCCTCTGCGCTATCCGTGACGGCCACACCCGCAAGGTGCTCGGCTACAGCCTGGCCGATCATATCGGCGCCGATATGGTCACCGAAGCCATCAATGCCGCGGTCGCGGTGCGCGGCGGCCGAGCCCAGGGCACGATCCTGCACTCGGATCGCGGCGGGGAGTTCACCGCGCATCTGACCGCGCAAGCCTGCCGGCGGCACGGGCTGCGCCGGTCGATGGGAGCGACCGGAATATGCTGGGACAACAGCCCTTCCGAATCGCTGTGGTCAAGTTTCAAACACGAGCACTACTACCGGCACACCTACGCGACGAAGACCGAACTCGTTGTCTCGGTTGACAAGTGGATGAACTACTACAACACTACCCGGCGGCACTCCGCGATCGGGAACCAAAGCCCCGACAACTACGAGCGTTCACTTCGAACCGCTGCCGCCTGAAAATCTGTAAGCCCCTGTCCACCATCCGGGGTGAACCTCAGGCAGCACTGAGGGCCATCGATGCGGCTACATCGGCGCAGCGGGCCGAGCGGCTCGCTCTCCTGGCCGCCGTGCGGGACGGTGGCGTAGCGCACGGGTGTCTCGTGCAGTTCTGGCAGCGCGTCCTCGCGCCGCTGCCGCGGTGCGATATCGATATGTGGGTGTGCTGGAATGTCCCGGAGCCGCCGGTGGATCCCTCCGTCGACGAGATCGTCGCCTATGCGGAATTGGCTGCTCTAGTCTCCGATCCCGGCATGAACAGTATTGTGCGACAACAATACTGGCGGAACGGTGCAGACCTGATCCGAGACCGCCACGCGCTGTACCTCGACGTAGGTGACGTCTTGGCGGACGTGGTACCGCTCGTATCGGGAGGCGTGCACCCGCACACCGGAAGCGAACTCGATCGGTTCGTACACGCCCATGCCCGTGCGCGAGGCCATCGTGATTCCGCGCATTTTCGTGAGCAATTGCTGACTGATGCAACGGATTCCGATCATCGAATTCACCGTTACTGGGCTCTGACGGAACAATTGTTCGGAACTCGCGTCACAGTCGGACGAGCCCACGACTGGCTGTACAAAGCACTGGCTTACTCCGCCGATGGCGGCGCTCCCCGCTCTACTCGTCGCGTTGGCCGCCCGTGCGGGATTCCTTCTCCGCCACCAGTAGATACGCGACCATGAGGCGCTTGAGTTCGGCTACGGCGGCTTCGTGGCTGAGGCCGTCCTGGACGGAGAAGTTCATCATCGAGTAGACGACGTGGACCAGGACCTGGGCCATCATGGAGCGGCGGGCGCGGGGGGTGCGGGGCATCAGGGGGCGCAGCATCTGCTGCACGGCCTCGGCGAACTCCTTTTCATGGATGGCGCCGGTGGCCCGGGTGGAGGGGGTGGACTGCATGGCCAGCCAGACCTCGCGGCGGGACGGGTCGGTCATCCACAGGTCGGCCAGGTGGTCGACGAGCTTGTTCATGTGGCGCAGCCAGTCCATCGAGGGGATCTCGCCGTGGAAGTCGGCCAGCTCCTGCGATACCGCGACCAGGTCCTGCCGGTTGAGTTCGCACACGATGACGTATTTGTTGGCGAAGAACTGGTACAGCGTCCCGATCGGGACCTCGGCGCGTGCCGCGACCTCTTCGCAGGTGAACGATTCGAACCCGACCTCCACCAGCAGCTCCCGCGAGGCCTGCAGGAGGGCGTCGAACTTGCGCTTGCTGCGTTCCTGCGTGGGCCGGCGCCGGGGCATGAGTTCCCGCGGGTCGTCTTGCAACTCCAACGCGGGGTCCGCACGTCGGTTCGACCTCGTTGCCGTGCGCGCTTCCACCACGTCACCAGGCTAGCGGTAGCGACACGCTGATGACACGCGGCGGCACCGACTGAGTCCGGTTTGGTTGCCGTTCATAACCCATCCGTACCAGATGTGGTGACGAACACATAACCGAGTGAGCGTCCATCGACCAGGCGGAAGGCTGATCAGTAGTGGCTCGATTAGTGGTGACATTCGGCGTTTCCACCGAGCGCGGCGCCGTGCAGGCGGTGGCGCTCCGCAGCGGCCCGGACAGTTTGCCGGAGCGAATCCTGCACCATCGCACCCAGCGCATCCGCGGCGACGGCAAGTACGACCTGGCCCACGCGGTCGAAACGGCGCTGGAGGATCTGGACGCCGAACTCGGCGCCGACTACGAGGCCGCCGGTGCGGCGGTCACCTACCGCGACGCGGCCGAGCGCCGCGCGATCGTCACCGGTCTGGCCTCGAGCCCGTGGCGCACGGCGTCGCTGGTGTCCGCCAAGTCCGCGCATCTGGCCCTGGCCCGCGCCATGACCTGGGTCGACGGCTTCGATCACCTGGTCATCTGCGAGGTGGTACCCGGCTACCAGGGCTTCTCGCTGATCTCCCCGGGCCGCGACCGGGTGGTGGCGGGCCTGACGGCGGCGGGCGGCGCGGTCACCCGCGAGACGATGCGGCCCGCGGTCACTGCCGCGTGGGACCAGTTCGAGGCGGCCGGTGTCGACCCCGACGCGGTGGTGCTGATCGGTTCCGCAGCCGGCGATGCCGCCGTCACGTCGGCGCTGGGCACCGGCTTCGGCGCGTCGATCGTGCCGTGCAAGGTGGCCGCGGCCGGGTCGGCGATCGGCGCCGCGCTGGTGGCGCAGCCGGAGTTGTCCGACACGGCGGAGAGCGCCCCCCGCGCCCGGGTGTCCCGCGGCGCCACGGCGGTGTTCGCCGCGGCGAGCGTGCTGGCTGGCGGGCTGGTCGTCGGCGGCGCCTACCACGCGACAGGCAAGTCGCGCACCGACTCCGAGCTGACCGATGCCCGCATAGCGGCCCAGACACACCGCACGGTCCCGAGCGCGCATCCCATGCAGCGGCGGGATGCCCTGCGCGGGAGCGACGAATCCGCTGGCTCGGAGCCCGATCCCGAGATCATCACCGTCGACCCGGCCGCCGTGAACTGGCGACCACGCGATTCCGACCGGCTCGGGATACGCCAATTCGATTCCGAGCCCGCCGATTCCGAGGTTTCGGAGGGACAGCCGCTCCTGCACCACTCCGATGCGGAACCGGCGGCCATGGGCCCGTCCTCGGTGATTCCGGCGCCCACCGTCCAGGTCGGCGCACCCAACGGCTCGCTGCTGTTCCCGGGCGAGACCGCGCCGCCCCAGTTCGGCACCGAGGAATTCGGAAAGTGGTGGGACAACCACTGGCGCATGATGGTCCAGTGGGCGGCCCAGCTGATGCCGCGCGTATGAACAGCGAAACGGCCCGGGACAGCACGTCCCGGGCCGTCGTCGTTCCAGCCGGTCTACACCGAAAGATCGCGGCGGAGCTTCGCCACGTGCCCGGTGGCCCGCACGTTGTACTGGGCCAGGGCGATCTTGCCGTCCTCGTCGACCAGGAAGGTGGAGCGGAGCACGCCGGTGATCTTCTTGCCGTACATCGTCTTCTCGCCGAACGCGCCCCAGGCCTCGAGCACCTCGCGGTCGGGGTCGGAGAGCAGCGGGAAGGTGAGCTTCTCGTTGTCGCGGAACTTGGCCAGCTTGGCCGGCTTGTCGGGGGAGATGCCGATGACGTCGATGCCCGCGCCGCCGAGTTCGGCCAGGTTGTCGCGGAAGTCGCAGGCCTGCTTGGTGCACCCCGGCGTGCTGGCGGCGGGGTAGAAGTAGACGATCACCTTCCGGCCGCGGTAGTCGGCGAGGGACACCTCCTTGCCGTCGGCGTCGGGAAGGGTGAATTCCGGCGCGGTATCGCCGGGACTGAGTCGGTTCTCGGTCATGTCCAAGCACGGTAATCGACGGCGGTGACAACGGCGACGACTTCCCCGCGCCGGATAGACTCGTCCCCTAGCGACGCACGACCGACGACGAATATTTCAGGAGACACTTGTGGCGAAGGAAACCGAGGGCATCGAGCGGGAGATCGAAGCCGCGCGCAATCGGCTCGCGAACACACTCGACGAACTCGCGGTGCGGGCGGACCCGCAGCGGATCGCCGACAACACCAAACACGCCGTGGTCGCGAAGGTCAACGAACCGAAGGTGAAGTACAGCCTGATCGGTGCGGGCGCGCTGGTGCTGCTGCTGGTGCTGGTGAAGGTCTTCCGGCGCTGAGCCCGGACACACGACACCCGGTGTGGCAGCGTGCCACACCGGGTGTCGTCGTTGACGCGAGTGCCGCTCTGGGAGCCGTTCAGACGGTCGGGCAGGCCATTCCGGTGCCGTCGGGGTCCAGGTGCGGGGAGTAGCCGGGCTCGCCACGGAACAGCGGCGCACGACCCGCGGCGCGGGCCTCGTCGCAGTTCTTGAATGTGCCACCGGCCGAACCGGTCTGGGCGAGTCCCGCGGATCCGGTGGCGCCGATGGCATCGTCGATGCCGGAGGAGCCGGTTCCGGCCGAGCCGGAGGGTACGAAACCCTCGGCCGAGGCCGAGGTGGAGAGGGTGATCGGGGCCGCGAGGGTGATCAGTCCCGCGCCGGCGGTCACGATTAGCCTGCGAACGTTCATGTATTCCTCGATGTCTGATGGGTCGTCTGAGACGGGGCCGGTCGGCACTCCCCGCGGGGCCGGGCCGGGATCCGCGGAGTCTACTGTTCTGATGGCTCGGCCAGTTGTCAACTGGGCGGCCGAGAGCCGCTTACTCGCCCAGCCGTCGCCCGGTCACGTGCTCGGCCGGAATGTGCCCCATCCGGCCCGCCTCGAAATCCTCGATGGCCTCGATGATTTCGCTGCGCGAGTTCATCACGAACGGACCGTATTGCACCACGGGCTCGCGGATCGGCGCACCGCCGAGCAGCAGGACCTCCAGATCCCCGGACGGGGTGTGCTGGTCGGCGTCGGCGGTCAGGGTGAGCGCGTCGCCGTGCCCGAACACCGCGAGCTGTCCCTCGGTGAGCGGGCGGCCCTCCGCACCGGCCGTGCCGCTGCCGCTCAGCACGTACGCCATCGCCGAGAACTCTTGCGGCCAGGGCGTTTCCAGGCGCCCGCCGGGGCTGAGTGAGGCGTGTGCGTACGCGATCGGGGTGTGGGTGGCGCCGGGTCCTGCGAAGCCGCCGATCTCGCCCGCGATGACCCGCACCAGCGCGCCGCCGTCGTGCGAACTGACCAGCGTCAGCTCGCTCGCGCGCAGATCCTGATAGCGCGGTGGGGCCATCTTCTGCGCCCGCGGCAGGTTCACCCACAGCTGGATGCCGTGGAAGACGCCGCCGGAGATCACCAGTTCCTCGGCGGGCAGTTCGTCGTGCAGGATGCCGGAGCCGGCCGTCATCCACTGGGTGTCGCCCTCGCTGATGACACCGCCGCCGCCGTTCGAGTCGTGGTGCACCATCGTGCCGTCGAGCATGTAGGTGACGGTCTCGAAGCCGCGATGCGGATGCCAGGGCGCGCCCTTGGCCTCATAGGGCTCGTAGGCGACCGGGCCCATCTGATCCAGCAGGATGAACGGGTCGGCCTGGCGCAGTTCCGTGCTCGGGAACGGGCGGCGCACCTCGAAACCGGCGCCCTCGCGCTGGCGGTGTGCCGTGCTGATGCCGCGGACCGGCCGCTGCCGCGCGGTGCCGTCCGGTCGGGGCAGCCGCGGCAGTACCAGAATGTTGTCGACGGTGATGGCGGGCATCGGGACCTCCTCGGCGGGTTGGTGTCCATGTCAACCAAACGCCGGTTAGGATCATTCCATGGTGCGATGGCTCGGCGACGCGGAACAGGCGACATGGTCCGCGTACATCCGGATGCGGCAGCGCCTGGACGCGGCGATGGCGGCCGGGCTGGCCCGCGACGGCCTGTCGATGTCCGACTACGAGATCCTGGTGGCGTTGTCGGCGGCGCCCGGCGGCTGTCTGCGGGCCAAGGAACTGGCCGCCGAGATCTGCTGGGACAAGAGCCGCCTGTCGAAGCATCTGGGCCGGATGGACAATCGCGGCCTGGTATCGCGCACCCCCGCCGCCGACGACGCGCGCGGCGTCCTGGTGCGGCTGACCGAGGCGGGGCGCCGAGCCCTCGAAAAAGCCGCCCCCCATCACGTCGAGCTGGTGCGGCGGCTGTTCATCGACGACATGACCGAGGGCGAGGCGAAGGCGGTCCGCTCCCTGGCCGAGAAGGTCGTGCGCGAGGCCGAGCACAGCACGGATATCGATCTCGGCTGACCAGGGTCGTCCGGCGGCGCGGAGTCTATTCGCCTGCGCTCGAACCCTTCTCGAACTGCGCCCGCTTCCAGTCGCCGAACGGCTCGTCCCGCTCGCGCACGGCCTCGCGGAAGCCCACTGTCGCCGAACGCAATTGGAAGGCGTAGCCCTCGCGGGTGTGCCGGGAGATGCCGTCGAAGACCGTGCTGACCATGCCCGAGTTCGTCACGCCCTGCGCCAGCAGCGCGCTGTTGAGTGCCAGCTTCGCCATGATCAGCTGATTGATCGGGACGCGTGAGATCCGTTGCAGCAGTTGCTCGGTGCGCTCGTCGAGTTCCGCGGCCGGACAGGACTCGACCGCCAGGCCCCACTCGACGGCCTGCTTGCCCGTCAGGCAGTCGCCGGTGAACAGGAGTCGCTTGGCGCGCTGGTCGCCGAGTCGATGCGCCCACATGCCCGCGGCGGGAATGCCCCAGACCCGGGTGGGCGGATAACCGATCTTGGTGTCGTCGGCGCAGATGATCTGGTCGGCGAACAGGGCGATGTCGGTTCCGCCGGCGATGGCGAAGCCGTGCAGTTTGGCGACGACCGGCTTGTTCGCGTGCAGCAGGCTGGCGAAACCGCGGTTGAACCGGCTCATCATCTGATAGTCGACCATGGGATCCCAAGTGCCCCAGGGGTTGTGGTTGCGGGCCTGCACGGCGGGGTCGAGCACGGTGCCGGTGGTGGGCTGGGCCGCCCCGGTGGGGGAGAACCCGCCCTCGGCGAAGATCGACAGGTCGTAACCGCCGCAGAAGCCCTTGCCGCGGCCGGATACCACCATGACGTGCACGCGCGGATCCAGATCCGCGCGCTCGACCGCGTGAGCCAGCTCGATCGGGGTGTCGGCGGTGATCGCGTTGCCCTGCTCGGGCCGGTCGAAGGTGATTCGCGCGATGCGGCCGGTCACCTCGTAGGTCAGCGTGCGGTAGGCGATATCGGCGTCCGGCGCGGGGAGGCCGGTGTACGGCGAATCGTCGCCGCTGGTCGCGTCGTCGCGCCAGGCCGCCGGGCGGGTGCCGGAATGGTGCTCGTAGTCGGGTGCCACATCAAGGAGTGAACCCCTGTTCATTTCTTGATGTCAAGGCCCCGGCTCGGGTGCGGTCCACGGCTTCACGGGCGGCTTCACCCACAGGATCTTCTCGTCGCGGTGTGCGCGCCGCGCCGCGGGATGCTCGGGGTGGCGGGCGGCCCAGTCGTCCTTCTCGTCGAGCAGGCGCGCGACCATGGCCCAGGTCTCGTCGGTGCCGGGCGGATTGGTGTCGGCGGCGCGGGCGAGTTTGCGCCGGGTCGCCGCGGGCAGGGCGAGCAGATCGGCGCCGGTGATGCCGCGCTGCCAGAGGTAGGCGGCGAGGCGGCGCGCCTTGTCGGCGCGGCCCTTGGCGGCGTGGTCGGTGTGTGCGTAGTCGGGCATGGCGGACTCGTATCGCGGGGACGGTGGCGTCGAGCCTAGTCGCTCACCACGCCGAGGGCCGGACCCTGCCCGGCGCCACCACCCGCGCCAGCGCGTCGCGCAGGCCGGCCGTCCGCTCCCGGCCGAGGGCGGCTTCCCATCGCGCGGTGAATTCGGCGGCCGCGGCATCGGCGGCCCGGGTCGCCGCCCACCCGCGCGCGGTGAGGGTGATGAGCCGGGAGCGGGCGTCGCGCGGATGCGGATTGCGTTGCGCGTAGCCCTTGTTCACCAATTCCTCGACCAATTGACTCGCGGCCTGCTTGGTGACGCCGAGGTGTTCGGCGATCTCGCCGACCGTCGCGCCGTCGGGCGCCATGCGGGCGAAGGCGAAACCGTGGGTGGGACGCACATCGTCGAATCCGGCCGCGGCCACCGCGGCGTGCACGGCGTCGGTGACTTCCGCGGCGGCCGCGAGCAGCAGCATGGGCAGATCCTGGGCGGGTGCGGCGGCTCGGGTCGGCATGGTTGCATCTTGGCACTTGACAGATAGGTCAAGCAGCTTGACTATATAGTCAAGAAAATTGACTAAAGAGGAGTTGTCCGATGCCTGTCGTCCGTGCCGCCGAGGCCGATGTCCACGAAATGCACAACGCCCGCTTCATTTCCTACGCCCGGCCCGGCACCGGCAGCACCGAGCTGTGCGTCTGGCAGCTCGAGGTGGCCGCCGGCACGGCCGGGGAGCCACATCGCGTACTGCGCGAGGAGGTGTTCGTGGTGCTGGCGGGCGAGATCGTGCTCGCGATCGACGATGCGGCAGAACGGTTGTCGGCCGGTGACGCCGCCGTCGTCCCCGCCGGCGCTCGCATCCGGGTCGACAATCTCGGCGAGTCGCCGGCCGTGCTGATAGTGAGTGTGCCGGTCGGCTTCTCCGGTGAACTCGCCGACGGGAGCCGGTTCACCCCGCCCTGGGTGAGCTGAACCGCCGCCGGGTTCAGGCGACCCCGGCGCCGATCAGCGTGCCGATCTCGGCACAGATATCGTCCAGTGTGAGAGGCGATTCCGGGTCGTGCCGGGCGAGTTCCTGGGCCAGCGAGTTCACCGCGCCCATCACCGAGATCGCGAACAGCCGGTAGTCCCGCGGCCGCGCCTGGCCGCGGGACACCGCGCGTTCGGCCTCGCCCTGCAACAGCGCACCGATCCGCTTGCGCCACTCGGCCCGCCACCGCTCCACGGCATCGCTGACCCCGACCACCTCGATGTAGCACACCCGCGCCGAACCAGGTGTGCGGCAGGTGATCTGGAGATAGGCGCGAACCCCGCGGGCGATTCGCTCCGCCAGGGGCAGTTCGGCCGCGGCGTCGATCTCGGCCAGCCCGGCGGCGACCGCGCGGCCGATGAGGTCGTCCGCCAGGGCGATCAGCAGCTGCTCACGGCTGCTCATCTCCTCGTAGAAGCTGCGTGTGGAAATGCTTGCCGCGGAACACAACTGCTCGATACTGGTGGCCGAATACCCCTGGGTTCCGAATAATTCGAGCGCGGCCTGCAACAGTCGTTCCCGTCGTTGTCCGGCCCGCTCTTCGGCGGTGCGACCGCCGTAGTGGCGCCTGGCCCGGGCGCCCTGCTTCGTAGCCACTGCCGCGACGTTACTCGAGCGCGTCAGATCTGGTCAACCTGTGATGCAGACCACCTATGTCACCAGGTCGCGCGGCATCTGTCTCAGTAGGCTCGGCCGAAGATCACCCGTTTACCGTAAGCGGACGCCGTGCCGCAGCGGACGCAGGCGCCCGTCGCCGGTTCGCCGTCCAGCGGGATGCATCGCGGGGTGGCGGCGGTGCCGGACTTGATGTCGTCCTCGCAAGCGGGCGTGCCGCAATGCAGCGCCAGGGCCCAGCCGGTCGACACGGCGTCCGCGAAATCGTCCCAGCTGTCGACTGTTCGGGTGTGGCTGTCGCGGAATTCGGTGGCGCGGGCGAGCAGGAAGGCCTGGAATTCGTCCAGGATGCCGGGCAGGACCTCCGGCAGAGTATCGATCGGCACGGCCTGTTTGCCCTCGCCGCCGAGCCGCCGCACCAGCATCGCCGTCCCGGCTTCCAGATCCCGGGGTCCCAGTTCGAGCCGGACCGGGACGCCGCGCATCTCCCACTCGTTGTACTTGAACCCGGGGCTCAGCTGCGGGCGGGCGTCGACGTGCGTGCGCACCCCGGCGGCCCGCAGGCGGCGGGCCAGCTCGTCGGCCGCCTCCTCGACCGCGGTGTTGCCGCCGCGCGTGATCGGCACGATCACCGCCTGGTACGGCGCCAGCCGCGGCGGGAAGACCAGGCCCTTGTCGTCGCCGTGGGTCATCACGATGCCGCCGATCATGCGGGTGCTCATGCCCCAGGAGGTGGTGTGGCACAACTCGTCTCGACCGGCGTCGCTGGTGTATCGGATGTCGAAGGCCGTGGCGAAATTGGTGCCCATGTAGTGCGAGGTGCCCGCCTGCAGGGCGCGGCCGTCGCGCATCATGCCCTCGATGGTGAACGTCGACACCGCGCCCGCGAACCGTTCGCCCGGCGTCTTCTCGCCCGGAATCACCGGCATCGCGGCCAGATCGCGCGCCACCTCGTGATAGATGTCGAGCGCGAGCTTCGTCTCCCGGTGCGCATCGGCCGCGTCGGTGTGTGCCGTGTGCCCCTCCTGCCACAGGAATTCGGTGGTGCGCAGGAACATTCGCGGCCGCAGTTCCCACCGCACCACGTTCGACCACTGGTTCAGCAGTAGCGGCAGATCCCGGTGCGAGCTGATCCACTTGGCCATCATCTCGCCGATGATCGTCTCCGACGTCGGCCGCACCACCAGCGACTCTTCGAGATCCTTGCCGCCGGCGTGGGTGACCACCGCCAGTTCGGGCGAAAACCCTTCCACGTGTTCGGCTTCCCGGCTCAGGTAGCTCTCCGGGATCAGCAGCGGGAAGTAGGCGTTCTCGTGCCCGGTCGCCTTGATCCGCCGATCCAGTTCGGCCTGCAACTGCTCCCACAACCGATACCCGTACGGTCGAATGACCATGGTGCCCTTGGCAGGTCCCCGGTCGACGAGTCCGGCCTTGAAGACCACCTCGTTGTACCAGGCAGCGAAGTCCTCACTCTGGGCGGTCACACCGCGCTCATCCCGTGCCATGCCCAGAGAGATTACTGGCCCGGGCCACGATCACCCGACCCCGCCCGATCCCACAACTCGCCCCGCCCCCAGGGCAGCAACAGCGAACTGGCCACCAGGACCACCGCGCCAAAGTATTTCGGCTCTACGCCCGCTTGTCAGACGAGCGCGGTCAGGGGTTCGCGGGGGACGAAGGCTACTCCGCGGCGGGTTAGTTGGAGGCGTAGGCGGCCTACTCGGGCGAGGATCAAGGCGACGACGAGCGCGGCGGCGGCGGAGACGGTGCCGCAGGCGAACAGGCCGATGCGCGGGCCGAAGTGCTCGGTGATCCAGCCGACGATGGGGCCGCCGATCGGGGTGCCGCCGGTGAACACCATCATGTAGAGCGCCATGACGCGGCCTCGCACGGTGGGCTCGGTGGCCAGTTGCACCATCGAGTTGCTCGACGTGTTGAACGTCAGCCCGAGTAGACCCACGAGCGTCAGCATCGCCGTGAACAGCCAGTACTCCGGCGCGAACGCGGTCACCGCCTCGAGCACGCCGAAGCCGACCGCCGTCATCACCAGCATGCGCAGCCGCACCTGGGTCCGCCGCGCCGCCAGCAGCGCGCCGAGCAGCGACCCGGCCGCCAGCGCCGTATTGAGCAAGCCGTACATTCCCGCGTCGACGTGGAAGACGTTGTAGGCGTAGCCGGACAGCACGGTGGGGAAATTGAATCCGAACGTCCCGAGGAAGCCGACCAGCACGATCGGCCAGAACAACTGCGGCCGCGCACTCACGTATCGCAACCCTTCCCGCAACTGCCCCTTCCGGCGCGGCGCCGGCGGCAGCGACCGCAACTGCGCGGGCCGCATCATCAGCAGGCTGCCGATCACCGCCGCGAACGACAAGGCATTGACCGCGAACGCCCACCCCGTGCCGACCGCCGCTATCACCACACCGGCCACCGCCGGGCCGACCAACCGTGCGGACTGGAAGTTCGCCGAATTCAAACTCACCGCGTTCCGCAATTGTCCCGGCGTGACCAGCTCCGCGACGAACGTCTGCCGCGTCGGATTGTCCACCACTGTGACCAGCCCGAGCAGGAATGCCAAGAGATAGACGTGCCACACCTCGACCATCCCGGTGAGCGTCAACACGGCGAGCGCCCCCGCGAGCAGGCCCATGGCGCTCTGGGTGAAAAGCAACAGCCGCCGCTTGCCGAAGCGGTCCGCGATCACCCCGCCGAACAGGCCGAACAGCAGCATCGGCAGAAACTGCATAGCGGTGGTGATACCGACGGCGAAGGAACTGCCGGTAAGACTCAGAACCAGCCAGTCCTGCGCGATCCGCTGCATCCAGGTGCCGGTATTCGACACCATCTGACTGGCGAAATAGTAGCGATAGTTGCGGACCGCCAGCGAGGCGAACATCCCGACTGTCGAAGCCACGTCCTCGTCCCTGCGCGTCGTGCCCTCCTCCGCTGTCGATCTCTCTGTTACCAGATTATTTCATTAGCCTTCCTAAGTGAAAGTGATTTTCGTCTGTGCGGCTACTCTGTTCGGCGTGGCAGACGAGGGAGGCGCCGAGCCGGTGGTGACGAAGAAGGCCGGGCGGCCGTTCTGGCAGGAGCTGCCGTTCCTCGTGGTGATCGCCGCGGTGATCGCGGCCGTCATCGTCCACCTCATCGGACGGCCCTACGTCATCCCGTCCGAGTCGATGGAAACGACGCTGCACGGCTGTGCGGGATGCACCAGGGATCGCATATTCGTCGAGAAGCTGAGCTACTACTTCCGCGATCCGCGGCCGGGTGACGTGGTCGTGTTCGTGGGCCCGACCGATTCCTGGAACAACAACCACGCCTCGCGCCGATCGAGCAATCCCGTCGTCCGGCCGGTGGAAGACTTCTTCTCGTTCTTCGGGCTGGTGCCGCCCGACGAGAACGATCTCGTCAAGCGCGTCGTTGCGGTGGGCGGGCAGACGGTGGAATGTTGTGACCCGCAAGGGCGAATCATCGTGGACGGCAAGGCCCTCGACGAGCCCTACGCCCGATACGACATCCCGTACCAGCCCGGCCTCGCCTACAAAGCGAGCTACGGCGCAGGCCGCGAATTCGGTCCCGTGCGAGTGCCCGAAGGCTATCTATGGGTCATGGGCGACAACCGAAACCATTCGGCGGATTCCCGCGCGCACACATCCGACGAGTTCGGTGGCACCGTCCCCGTCAGCGACGTTCGGGGCCGGGCCGTCTTCAAGATCTGGCCAGCCAGCCGACTCGGACCGGTAGAGAGCCGTTTCTGATCAAAGCTCGCCGGCTTCGCGGCGCCGGTCGATCTCCGCCTGCCTGGCCGCTTCCTGCCGCCGCGCTTCCTGGCGCTGCTGTTCCGCACGCTCGCGCAGCCCACGCAGGAACGCCTCGTCCGCCTCCGAATTCTGCGGAACATAACGTCCGGGCCGGTCATATTCGGGGAATCGGCTCGGCGCGGTGCTACGGCCCTCGGAGATCGGCCGCCCGATGAACAACCACAGCAGCGCGCCGACGGTCGGCAACAGGATCACCACCAACAGCCACCCGGCCTTCGGCAACTGCCGAATTCCGCTCTCCGGCGCAGTGATCACATCGATCAGGCAATACACCCACAACAGCAGAGTCACGACCCCCACAACGGCGTACGGCATCCCCCACTCCTTCGTCTACCGCGAGACGCTCATCCTACAGAGCTTCCGGCGCAGGGCAATTCGCGCGAACTCACTGCCCCGTGCAATTGACCGCCGCGTACTTGCCCGTGGCGGTCCGCTCGTCCGCCACCACCCCGTCCACGGTGATCCGGCACGTCACCGAGGTGCCGTTGGTCTGCGCGCTGAGCCCCGAGACGGTCACGGCCGAACTGTTCACCACGGTCTTCACCCACGGCGCGCGAACACCCGGTTCCTTCGCGAGATCGGACTGCTCGTCGAAGTAGGCGACCGTATTCAGCCCGGCATTCGAGATGACTTCGTAGGTAATGGTTTTGGGCTGCGGTGTGGTCGGCAACGGCGGAATAAGCACCGCCGGAGTGGGCGTGGGGCTCTCCGCGGAGGGAGTCGCCGCCGCAGCGTTCTCGGCGGATGACCGGATCGCCAGGTCCACGGCGGCGCTGATCACCGCAGCACACCCGCAGAGCGCGAGAATCGTGGCCCCGAACAGGATCCACGGCCACAGCAGGCGCTCCTTCGGACGCGGCGGAGACTCCGGCTGCGACGGAAATAGCGGCGGCATCGTCATGATCTGTCCTCATCTGAAACATCGATGCCTCGAAGCCTCTACTCCGATTCCCTCACCGCAATAGGGCATTTCGTCCCTGCTTTGCCCCCGTAGCTGGATGACGTGTCCCCCTCCCCGCCGACGATGCCGTGCTCCGTGTCCGGTTCGGCGCGCTGGTTGCCTCATGGCAAATGCCCGGGTACGACAGGCATTGTTGCCTCACTTGAGAATGCCCGCGTAACACGCGATACGCGCACGTCGAGCAGGGTAACAAGGGAGAAGCGGATGACATTTCATTGTCGTGCGGCGGCGGCTCGGCTCTAGTGTGGTTCGAGCATGAATGTAATACTCCGACCGACGGCGGCCCCGAGCGAGGAGGAAGCGGAATGTCCGAGATTGTTCGGGCCAGGCGACCGAGATCGAGTCGAGACATTGTGGATCGATCGTTGCTGGCCGCCTCGGCAATGGTCACCGAGACCGCCACGGCGCCCGCGGGCGACTTCGAGCGCTGGTGGGAGGAGATGCGCTCCGACACAGAGCTCGCGGTCGAGCGCGTGCCGTTCGCCGACCTGCGGAACTGGGAGTTCGATGCGGAGACCGGGAATCTGGGGCACGACAGCGGTCGCTTCTTCACTGTCCAAGGTCTGCAGGTCACCACCGAACAGCCGCCGGTGCCGCATTGGACGCAGCCGATCATCAATCAATCCGAGGTCGGCATACTCGGATTGGTCGTCCGGGATTTCGACGGCGTGCTGCATTGTCTGGTCCAGGCCAAGGTGGAGCCGGGCAATATCAACGTGGTGCAGGTGTCTCCCACGGTCCAGGCCACGCAGAGCAACTACACCCGGGTACACGGCGGACTGCCGGTGCCGTACCTCGAATACTTCACCGCCCCCGACAAGGCCCGGGTGCTGGTGGATGCACTGCAGTCCGAGCAAGGGTCGTGGTTCTATCGAAAGCGCAACCGCAACATGGTCGTCGAGGTCACGGAGACCGTACCGGTGCGGCACGGTTATCGCTGGATCACCCTCGGTCTGCTGCGCCGCATCGCTGCCGTGGACAACCTGATGAATATGGACTTGCGCACCGTCTTCGCGTGTATCCCGTTCGACCGGAGTGCGGAGGTCCTGGAGGGCAGGGTCGAGGATGATTTCCGGCTGGCGGTGGCCCGCTCCCTCTCGCCGCGCACCGGCGCATTACATACCAGGATCGAGGTGATGCGCTGGTTCAACGACATCAAGATCCGGAATTCGATTGCCGCCCAACTCCTCCCGTTGCGCGAGGTGCGCGGATGGCGGCGTACCGAGGGCGACATCGCGCACGAGAGCGGGAAATACTTCTCGGTGATCGCCGCGGCGGTGCGTTCGTCTCGCCGCGAGGTGCGTGAGTGGACGCAGCCGTTCCTCGCTCCCGTAGGTATCGGGGTGATCGCATTCCTGGTCTGCGGATTCGCCGGGGGGTTGCATGTCTTGGTGCATGCGCGGATCGAGCCGGGCTACCTCGACATCGTGGAGTTGGCGCCGACCGTCCAGTGCACGCCGGAGAATTACGCCGATTGGCCCGACCGGTACCGACCGCCGTTTCTGGATGCGGTTCTCGAGGCCGAGCCGGGACAGATCCGCTACGACGCGATTCAGTCCGAGGAGGGCGGCCGCTTCTTCCAGGCGCAGAACCGCTACCTCATCATCGAGGTGGATCAGGACCTGGACGTTCCTCCCGACTATCTGTGGATGACGGTCGGCCAGCTCACGGGCCTGCTCGAGCACGGCCACTACCTGAACGTGCAGGCGCGCAGCCTGATCGCGTGCTTGAATTCGGTGTGGTGAGCGGCGATGTTGCGTACCGCCGAACCGGTGGACCTGAAAATTTCCATCCTGGGGACCATGACATTCACAGCCGGTGATCGCGCCCCGATGTTGAGCGCTGCCAAGCCGCGGCAACTGCTGGCACTGCTGATCATGAATCCGAATCGGCCGGTCCCGATCGACAAACTGGCGGCCGAACTGTGGGGCGATACCCCGCCGAAAAGCGCGGTCACCACAATTCAGACCTATATCCTGACCCTCCGGAAGTTCTTCACGAACTCATTGGCCGTCGACGCCAAGGTGGTGACGAAAGAGGTTCTCGTCACCGAACCGGTGGGCTACACCCTGCAAATGCGCTCGCGGCAGCTCGATCTGCACGACTTCACCGATCTGGTGGCGCGCGGACGACTCGCGTCGACCGAGGGCCGGATCGCCGAGGCCGCGGAATTACTTCGCAACGCGCTGGATCTGTGGCGCGGATGTCCCTTCGCGGATGTTCCCATCGGGCAGGTGCTGCGTCCGAAGGTTCGCGGTCTCGAGGAGGCCAGAATGGTCGCCTTGGAAGATTGCATTGATGCCGACCTGCGGCTCGGCCGCCACCGCGAGGTGATCAGCGAGCTTCTCCGAGTTGACCGGCGAGCATCTGTTCAACGAGCGGCTGCACGGTCATCTCATGATCGCGCTCTATCGCAGTGGCAGACGGCTGGAGGCACTCGAGGTCTTCCAGCGATTGCGCGCCCGGATGATCGACGAGGTGGGGCTGGAACCGTCGAAAATGCTGTGGCACGTGCACCAGGCCGTGCTCGCCGACTCCGGGCTGGAGTATCTGTCGGACTGACGGACCGACCGCGCTTACACCAGCTGTTCCAGGGATCCGACCAACTCGGCCGGGCTCGGCGTCGCCAGCATCCCGGCCCTGATCGACTCGGCTCCCGCCCGATACGACGACTCCCGCAACACCAGGGCAAGCTCCCTGCGGAGCACTTCGACGGTGGCTTCCTCCTCGGCGGGCAACTCGGCGGCGAGGAGGTGGCGACCCCCGCCGCCGGCCGCCCACTGCGATCCGATCAGCGCGGGCTCCGGCCTGGTCGTGATGATCAATTGAGGCACGCCGTTGATACCCGCGGTGAGGGTGGTTCCCGCGCCGCCGTGGTGCACCACCGCGGCGCAGCCGGGCAGCAGATACTTCAGGGGCAGGTCGATCGCGCCGCGCACGCCTACCGGCAACTCGCCCAGTTCGACCCGCATCTGCTCGGTGGTGGCGAGCACGACCTCGACGTCCAGCGCGGCGGCCGCCCGCAGGACCCCGCGGACGAGATCCGTTGGCGCGGCGCCGAGTTTGGCCTCGGTGGCGCCCCACGTCACGCAGACCCGCGGCCGCGGACCCGGCTCGAACAACCAGTCCGGAACGGCGCCGGGTCCGTTGTAGGGCACGTACCGCACCGGCAGACACCGTCCGTCCAGCGGCAGGCGGATCGCGGGCGGACACGGGTCGATCCAGGCCGTCGGCGTATTCCGGATCGGCGCGGCGCGCGTGGCGTAGAGGTCGACGTACTCCGGCAGCGGCTCGGAGCGGAAGTCACGCATCTCGGCGCGCTGTGGACCGGGCGCGCCCCACAGGGAACTGACATTCGGCACGTCCAGCACCGACGCGGTGACCGCCCCGGCGAACGACAATGCGTCGTGCAATATCAGGTCCGGTCGCCAGCTCCGCGCGACCTCGATGAGGTCGTCGACCATCGCCTCGGCCATCCCGATGTGAATGCGTCCCACCGCCGCGACCAATTCGCGCTGTGTCTCGTCCAGCAACTCCGGGTGCATCGGCCACCTGTCCGGCCACCGCCGATGGGCTCGGCGCGCCGTGCGTCTGCGAGCGGCGGGACCGGGAGTCATCTCGACATCCTTGCCGACCGCGACCGCAGGCATTCCCGACCGCAGGATCACGTCGGTCAGGCTCGGCGTGCTCGCCACCAAGACCTCGTGTCCAGCGGCCTGGCATGCCCATTCCAGCGGCACCATCGGAAAATGGTGTGACGGCCACGAAAATGTCGTGCACAGGATTCGCATGCCGGTATCCGTTTCTCTCCACGCGCGGGAATCGACCTCATGGTGCCACGCGCTACTCGAAACATCCTGGAGCCGTGCTGGATTCGACCGCCGCTTCAGCGTGGCTCCAGTGCCGCTCGATCGCCACGATGGACAGTGGAAGAGGTCGATCCGGTCCGTTTCCGGCCCGGAGTGTTCCCCCTCGGAGACAGCGGCAGACATGACAATTCGCCTGGGTGTTATCGGCTGTGCCGACGTGGCTCGCCGAAAGACCCTGCCCGCACTCGAACAGGTGCCCGAGCTGAACCTCGTGGCCCTCGCCAGCCGCGATCTCGACAAGGCCGAGACCTTCTCGGCTCGGTTCGGCGGCGAACCCGTGGCGGGCTACGACGCGCTGCTGGCTCGCACCGACATCGACGCCGTCTATATCCCGCTGCCACCGTCCCTGCACGCTCACTGGGCGCACCGCGCTCTGCACGCGGGATTGCATGTCTTGATGGAAAAGCCGTTGGCCACGACGAAAGCCGAAGCGTGGGCGGCGGCATCGGCCGCCTGCGAGCGCGACCTGGTCCTGGTCGAGAACTTCACCTTTCTGCACCACGGCATGCACGCCGCGGTGACACAGCTGGTCACCGACGGCGTCATCGGCGAGTTGCGCGCCCTCACCGCCGATTTCGCCTTTCCCCCGTTGCCGGACAGCGATATTCGCTACCGGCCCGAGTTGCACGGCGGGGCGCTGTACGACGCCGGCGTCTACCCGATCCGCGCCGCGCAATTGTTCCTCGGCCCGGAGCTGGAACTCGTGGGCGCCACACTGCGGATGTCGTCGAAGCACAACGTCGATATCGCGGGCAGTGCACTGCTGGCTTCGCCGACCGGCGTCACCGCGCAACTGACCTTCGGTTTCGCGCACGACTACCGCTGCGCGTACACACTGTGGGGCGAGCAGGGGCGGATCAGCGTGCATCGAGCGTTCACCCCGCCGGACGACCTCGCACCGATCGTCCGGATCGGCCGCCAGGGCGTGATCGAGGAACGAAGACTGAGCCCGGATACCCAATTCCGCAACAGCCTGGTGGCATTCGCCCGGTCCGTCGGAACGGGGCGAGGCACCGACGTGGCGGCCATCGTCCGGCAGGCGGAGCTGGTCGAGGCCATCGCCACCACCGCGCGGCGTATCCGTTGAGCACCGATCACGACGAAGGAGCGATCGAATGAATATCGAGGAACTGAATGTTCCGGATTCCTACCGGATCACGCCTGAGAAGCATCATGACGAGCGCGGGTACTTCTACGAGGCAATGCGCAGCGGCCGGCTCAGCGACGCGGTGGGGCACCGGTTCGAGGTTGCGCAGATGAACTTCTCCGTCTCACGCCGTAACACCCTGCGGGGGCTGCACAGCGTACAGATCCCGCCCGGCCAGGCGAAGTTCGTGATGTGTCTGCGCGGCAGCGCGCTGGACATCGTCGTGGACCTGCGCGTCGACTCGCCCACGTTCGGGTCCCACAGCGTGAATATTCTCGACGCGGCGGGCGGGATCGCCATGTACATCGCTGCCGGGCTGGGCCACGCGTTCCTCGCGCTCACCGACGACACCTGCGTGGGCTATCTGTGCTCGACGACCTACGTGCCGGAGGCGGCTTACACGATCCATCCGCTGGACGCGGAACTGAATCTGCCCTGGGGACTGAGCGAACCGCCGATCATGGCGACGGAAATGGCGCACGCGATGAGCCTGGGCCAGGCCATCGAACGTGGTGTGCTGCCGACCTATGGCGAGTGCAAGGAGTACTACGCGAACAGCTAGCGCGGACACCGTCAGCGGCTCGCGCTCACCATGTAGATGTTGGTTCCGGCCATACTCGGATCCTGGCCGGCGTCCACCTGGTAGCCGCGGCCGCTGAGCCGCTCCGTGACGCGATCCACCCGGTGGTCCAGATCATGCACCTCGACGACCACCCGGTCGATGCGCGGCCACGTGGCGTCGCCGATTCCGTTCATCACCTCCAGTTCCGCGCGTTCCACATCGATCTTGACCAGCGCCACCTGCTCGATATCGAACCGCGCCACGAGTTCGTCCACCGTGGTCACCGGCACGACGGCGTGGCTGGTGTCCTGGAACTTCGCGACGATGGCGCTCTCCCGCTGCGCGCGGGCGGACTCGGACAGGCCCGCGTTGCGCAGATAGGTCCGACTGACCTCGACAGTGTCCGCGAGATCCGGATACAGCGTCGAGTTGGCGGGGGACCGGCGGTAGTACGTCAATTCCGCTGTCCCGCAGGCAGATCCGACGGCGGTGTGCACCGCAACGCAACCGGGTGCGTGCCGCTCCAGGTTGGCGAGGAGGGCCGCGTGGCTGACCGGCGCGGGTTCGGCCGCGATCACCCGGAGGCCGGGGGCCGCGGCGACGAAGCAGAGTGTGGTGAGGCCGATATTGGCGCCGATGTCGAGCACGACATCGCCCGCGGTCAGGCCGGCGGCCGCTGCTCGGTAGAAAGGATCCTGAGATACCGACCGCCACAGCAGCTTCGCGTACAGCGGATCGGGCGTGAGGATCTGTCTGCCGTCGGGCAGGTCCTGTTCCGTCAGCACAGTGCGGAATTCGGAGTGCGACATCGTCATATCCCTTCGGCGGGCGTCGTAGGTGGGTCAAGTCAGGGAGACCGCCGCGGGACCGGTCGCGCCGGCAGTTCCCGCACGCCGCGGAATGCCGAGTCGCGCCAGCGGATCTCGTCCGGATCGACCGTGAGACGCAGGTCCGGGTATCGACGCAGGATCCGCTCGAATGCGGTCACGGCCACCAGGCGGGCCAGCGGCGCGCCGACGCAGCGGTGCACGCCGTAGCCGAAACCCAAGTGCCCCACCGGCTTCAGCCTGCTCGCCACCGTCTGCGGCGCGTCGAAACGCCCGGGGTCCCGATTGGCCGCCGTGAGCGACACCCACACCAACTCACCCGCCGACACCTCGACACCGTCCAGGCTCACCGGTTCGAGAGTGACTCGCGCGGTGGTGAAATGGGAGGGACCGTCCCAGCGCAGGAATTCCTCGACCGCGGCCGGGATCTGCTCCGGAGCGGTGCGCAGCGCATCGAACAGCGAGCGGTCGCGCAACAACGCGAACAGACCGGTGCCGATGAGGTTGGCGGTCGTCTCATGGCCGCCCATCTGCAGCAGGAACAAGGTCGCGACCAGCTCGTGCTCGTCCAGTCCGCCTTCGCCCTGCGCGACGATGAGCGCCGACAGCAGGTCCACACCGAGATCCGTGCGCCTGGCGGCGACGAGCTCGCCGAGGAACCGCACCAGGCTGGCGCCCGCGGCGGCGACCTGTTCGGGTGTCACCGTCCGTACGGCCTTGCGCGACTCCAGTCCGGGCATCGCGTCGAGCAGTAATCGCCGGTAGCGATCTCGATCGCGCGGCGGCACCCCCAGCAGGTCGCAGATCGCGGCCAGCGGAATCGGGCGGGCGTAGTCGGCAATGAGGTCGACCACCGGTCGGTCCGCCATCCCGTCGAGCAATTCGTCGGCGTGGGCGATGATTCCGGGGCGCAGCGCCTCGACCGTGCCGGCGCTGAACGCCCCGGTCACGAGCTTGCGCAGCCGAGTATGCTCGGGCGGATCGGAATTGAGCATGTGCCGAACCGGTGCGGGCGTCCGGGTGTCGCCGGGCTTCGACAGATGACCCATGATCGCCGCGAACCCGTCGGCCCGGCGTCGGAGATCCGCCGGCGCCCGGTCCAGGTCCTTGCCGATCCGGCGGTCGGTGAGCACCTTGCGGGCCAGGTCGTACCCGGTGACGAGCCAGCCGGTCTGGCCGTTGGGCAGCCGCACATGATGCACGGGCGCGCGCAGCTGTAGCTGCTCGTACACGCGGTGCGGATCGGCCAGGAAATCCGGCCCGAGTTCGACCAGGTCGCCCTTCTCGGTGACGGCACCGCGGGGCACCTTTCCACCCCCAGCGCCGCCGACATTCCCGGCAATCCGCATTCATTGACGGTACCTCATTGTTCGAGTTCCATCAATGCTTGCAGCACAACGTCTTTCGCGAGGTCGGACGGTGTCCTGTGCATTCTTCCGAGGTCATTTCGATCGCGTCGCGGCCGGATCGGAGGCCTCCGCCTTCCGCCGCGGCCGGGTGGTCAACCGGATATCTCGAAGCAGGCACGATGCGACGAATCCGAGTAGGGCACAACCCATCCCGGCCCAGAAGACGCCTTGTACGCCCGCCGTGACACTGTCGTGCACTACATCCTGCACCTGTGCGGGGAGGGCGTGGACCCGTTCGGGCGTCAGGTTGTTGCCGTCCGCGGGTACCCCCGGGCCGAGGCCGCCGTGCTCATCGGCGGTAGCGGTGAATCGCGACGCGTAGACCGTGCCGAGCACCGCCGCACCGACCGACATACCCATCGTGCGCAGAAAGGTGCTCATCCCCATCGCAGCACCCATGTCCCGCAGGCCGACGCTGTTCTGTGCGATCAAGGTCGGGACCTGGAGGGTGAATCCGATTCCGATGCCCAGCACGATCATTCGCGCGATCAACGCCGTCTGACCGGTCTGCACGTTGATCAGGGCAAGCAGCAGCATGCCGAGGGCCGAACAGGCCATGCCGACGATCGGATAGAGCCGTATCCTGCCGTTGCGTGCGATGATCTGGCCCAGCAGGGCGCTGACGATCACGGCGGGAGCCATGATGGGCAGGGCGAGCAGGCCGCTGCTGGTCGCGGAGAGTCCCTGCACGAGTTGCTGATACGGCGCCATGAAGGCGGCCGCCGCGATCATGACGAGGCCGGAGATGAAAGCGAGCACGCTGGCCAGTGCGAAATCCCGGCCGGTCAGCACGTGCAGCGGCGTGATCGGTTCGACGGCCGTGCGTTCGACCCGGACGTACACCGCGAGCACGACGACGAACACCGCTGCCAGGGTGAGGATCTGCCAGGAATCCCAGGCGTAGCGCGCATGCGCCCAGCTGCCGATCAACACCAGCGCGGTGGTCCAGACGGTCAGCAGGATGGCGCCGCGCCAGTCGATCACCAGCTTCGGCCGCTCCCGCGGCGGCAGGTGCACGGTCCGCCAGACGGTCAGCAGCACGATGGCTCCGAGCGGCAGATTGACGAGGAACACCCAGCGCCACGAGGCATTGTCGGTAATCCAACCACCCACCAGCGGGCCGCCGAGCAACGAGATCGGCATGATGGCCATGAGCAGCCCCTGGTATCTGGCGCGCTCGGCGGGCAGCACGAACTCACCCAGGATCGCCATCGCGCCCGCGACCAGCCCGCCGGCGCCGATGCCCTGAACGCCGCGAAACAGCGCCAGCTGCCCCATGTCCTGCGCCGCGCCGCTCAGCGCGGAGCCGAGCAGGAACAACACGATCGAGGCCTGAAAGGTGGCCTTGCGGCCGAGGAGATCGCCGGCCTTGCCGAGGATCAGTGTCGAGATTCCGGAGGTGAGCGTATATCCGGTCACCACCCACAGAAGTTGTTGCGCTCCACCGAGTTCGCCCACCATGGTGGGCAGTGCCGTGCCCACGATGGTGTTGTCCAGCATCGCCAGCAGCAGGGCGATCAGCAGGCTGCCCAGAACCGGCAGAATCTCGCGGGCGGTTCGTGCGGCGGGTACGTCGTCGACCTGGGGTGTCGGCCGGGTCACTTCCATCTTTCCCTCGTCAATCAGGTTGTCGCACAGGAGCTGTCGCGCAATCCTGCCCACGCATTGCGGGCGCGACATTCCCATCCCTACGGGCGCTGGAATAGATCAGAGTACCGGGCGCCGAGCATCTTTGTGTGACAACAGATATCACGTGTTGCCGACCGCGGTGCGCCGCGCTACAAATGACAGTACGCCAACATTGATGGATCACATCAGGTGAAAGCCGGTTCAGGCGGAGGGGACGGTGCCGGACGATGGGTCGACGACAAATGGTCACCAACGCGATGGCGCTGCGGTATCGGGCCGCGGGAAAGGACCGAAAGAATGCGATCCTGACCGAACTGTGCCTGCGCACCGGCTGGCACCGCGATCACGCACGCAAGCAGCTGCGCGCCGCGCTGGATCCGAAAGCCGTTACCCAGCAGCGGCGGCGGCCTCGGCCACCGAGCTACTCCGCGGAGGTATTCGAGGCGTTGCGCACGGTATGGCTGGCGCTCGGCACACCGTCCGGTAAGCGGTTGGCGCCGTTCCTGCCCGAGGCGGTGGCGCGCTTACGCGCCTGCGGGGAGCTGGACATCGATGACCGGACGGCGGCGAAACTGTCGGCGTTGTCGGCCGCGACCATCGACCGCAGGCTCGCCGACGACCGGAAACGGTTACGGCCCGACGCGGCGTCGCTGTCACCGGCACGGCTCCCTCGTCCCACCGATGAGCGAGAGCAGCTGTTGCTCAACGAGATTCACGCGAAGCTGCGGTTGCATCAAAACTTCTTCTCGCCGCGTCAACAGCTCGTGGCCAAGCATCGGGCCGGGACCAAGGTGGTCCGGCGATACGACACCGCGCGCACGCCGTATCAGCGGCTCCTCGACAATCCGAACGTCCCCCAGCACGCCAAGGCCGCGCTCACTCGGCGGTACCACGAGCTCAACCCCGCTCAGCTGCGCCGCGATATTCTCGCCCTGGCCGGCCAGCTGACCGATCCGGAGCGGCGCCGGCTACGTCCGCCGATGCTGCTGTGGGCGGACACCGTCGAAACACAGTGCCCGCGAGATCAACTCTCGCCGGTCGCCCCCGGCCGGTAGCCGACGATGCGAGCGAAGATGTCCTGGCCGTGGCTGGTCGCCTCCGGAGCACCCACGGTCAGCCGGTAGGTACGGCGGCCGTCGGGCGTGCGCTCGGCGCGCAGGAAAAGGTCCGAACGGTGCCCGGCATCGTAGCGCCGGTGCACGAAATCATAGAGGTGCGTGACGATCAGGACCTTCACCCCCGAATCCAGGAGCGCCGTGACGATCGGGTCGGCGATAACCGCGGCCTCCTGATCGTTCGTGGACGCGAACGGCTCGTTGAACAGCACCATCGCGCGGGGCCGGAGCTCGTCGGTGATCTCCCTGATTCGAGCGAGCTCCTCGTCGAGCCGCCCGTGTGTCATGCTCGAGTCCTCGCGCTGCACGAAATGCGTCCACACACCTTCGCGCACGTCGGCGGTGAACGACCCGGCCGTGACGAACATGCCGGCTTGCATCATGACTTGGGCCACGCCGACGCTGCGCAGGAACGTCGACTTGCCGCCGCTGTTCGCTCCGGTCACCACCAGCAGCGTTCGCCCGGCGGCATCGACGCTGTTGCCCACCACGGTATTCGATGACAGGCACAGCGACGTGTCACGCAGTTCCTCCGCACGTAGCGCAGGGTCGCTCCCGACCGCCGGCTCCGGAAAGCAGATCGGAACACCGCCCCGCCGCAGCCGATCGTGCAAATTCAGGCAGCCGAGATAGAATGCCAGCTCCGCGCGGAGCGACCGGAAGAACTCCTGAACATTGTCGGTCGCGCGGGACACCACCTCGGCGACCGCATCCAGCGGTGGCTCGATGACCGCCATCAACGGATCGTGCGGCAGCTCGAAATTGCTGGTCGCCTCGAATGCGGTACCGCCGCGGCGCGGACCGAACAATGTGCGTTTGACCTCTTTCGGCGGCTCGTGCAGCATGACCCGGTACGGCTTGTTACCTGCGCCGAGAGTCGCACTGAACATGATCCCGTAGTCGGCGAAGTCCAGCGACTCCAGGTGCTCGGAGAGGGTCACGAGATAGTCCTCGTCGAGCAGGTCCGTCAGCACGGAGCACAGCCGGATCAATCCGTCGGAAGTGCATGCGCCCGCGTACTTTTCGCATGTTTGCCGGAGTCTACGCAGATGGACGGCCAGTTCTTCGAGCGGTTGCCGGGCCAAGCCGAGCTTCACCCGGGGTGTACCGCCGCGCCCGGAACCCCAGCGTCGCACCGCAACCGCCTCGGTGGCGATGGTGAAGAAGTCGTGCAGCATTTCGGGAGTCGCGAGGAAGTCGCCCAGGACGGATTGCCGGTAACGGATCACGTCCACGTCGGTGAGGCTCGCGGGCACAACGGCTTTCACCACCTGCGCAACGAACTTGTCGCCGAGAGCCATGGCTGCGTACAGCTCGTCCAGGCCGAGATCGACGGGCATCGCCGCCCCGTGCCGGGCGAGGCGTCCGGCACCGTTCGGTGGTTGCAGCAGGCCGACGGTGATCATCGCACCCGCTCCCGAATCGCGTTGTAGGTCAGCCCGTGTCGCTGCGCGACCGCCGCCGCGTAGGTGAGCCCGTCGGGCGGGCGCCGCTCGATCCGGAACGTGCGGATCGGATCGTCACCCGATTCGATGCCTGCGACCATACTCACCACCTCCGGCCCCCATTCGGCGAGCTCTCCGACGAATGTCACGAATACGGCCACCGCACCGGAGGAAACGATGCGCCGCACCACCTCCCCGCCGAGCAGGGCCGCGTCGGCGGCCGTCGTGGTACTCAGGCTTTCGTTCAATACCACGATACTGTGCGGCGTGAGCCGGTTCAGGATCTCGTTCAGGCGAAACAGTTCCTGCGCGAGGGCGCCGTCCGGATCGTTGACATCGTCCTCGCGCACGAAATGCGTGAACAGTCCGTCCGACAGCATGACCCGCGCCCGGGTGCCCGGCACCGGGCAGCCCAGAGCCGCGAGATACATCAGCTGACCGAACATCCGGCCGAAGGTGCTCTTGCCGCCCTGATTCGGACCGGTCACCACGAGCACCCGCTCCGCCCCGTCGAGCCGGAAGTCGTTGGTCACCACCGCGCTGTCCCCGCCGGCCAGTGTGTTGGCGAGCGCCAGGTCGTAGCCGCCCTCGACGAACATGCCGGTGAAATCCGCCGTCACCTCCGGATTGCAGAACCGTGTGCCGTGCCGCTCCAGCCGCTGGACGAACCGCAGATAGTCGAGGTAGAAACGCAATTCGACGTCGAATCGCGCCACCGTCGAGTCGATTACCCCGCGGTACTGCCGGGCGTGCTCAGCCAGCCGCCGGAACTCGCGGGGGTGACGGTCGGCAACGGTGGCGAGGATCTGTTCCTCCACCTCGTTCATGTCCGGCCACGGGTCGATGACGCGCGGGCCGCGGGGATCGTTCACCGGACGGAGTCTGGCGAGCGCGTCCGCGATCACCTCGCTGTAATCGGACTGGCCCGCGTAGGACCCGACGACGACCTGACGGCCCTGGACATGAATGGTGTAGCGGAGGGACTCCAGCGCGGTCCGCACGCTCGCGCCGTCGTCCGCGAACCCGCGGAACTCCGCGCCGTTCAGGTGGTCGTCGAGCCAGGCGCGCCAGTCCAGCAGCCCGGCAGCGCGCAGGGGCAGCTCGTGCAGCGCGTTGCGCAACTCCTCGAGCGTCCGGACGTACACCGCCTCGCCGTCGAGTTGCCAGCGGTCTCGCTGGTAGGAGTTCTTCATCTGCTCGGCGCGCTCGAGATGCTTTCGGACCGAACGCATTCCGGCGACGAAGGCATCGAACACCGCGCGGACCGCGTCGTCTCGGAGATCGTCGAACACCTCGTGGCGATACCGCACGACGGACACGTCGGACAGTGGGCGCCCATGCACCGCCGCGTGCAATTCGCCACCGGCGGCAGCGAAGATCTGATCGAGATTCAAGTCGGTGAGAGCCTCGGGCGCGATGGCGACCGTGCCGGTTTCGCCGGCGTTCCCCCAGACGATGCTGCCGAATCGCATCAAGCCCCGTTCCTTCCCCTCGCTCGACGCGAAGGTAGCACGGGACCGTGCCTCCGACCAGCATTCAGGACGCATTCATCAATGTCGGCGGAACAGTCGCGCAAGACCGAGATCACGCTCGAATCACCTGCGCGAGCGACCGCACGACCTCGGCGGGGCTGGGCTGTGCCATTATCTCTCGCCTGAGTTCGGCCGCCGCGTTCCTGATGGCGTCGTCGCCCAGCGCCGCGCCGACCGATTCCCGCACCAGGCCGGGTTGCAGGTGCTTCGCATCCAGCCCGATCCCGGCGCCCGACTTCGTCAGCAGCTCGGCCACCAGCCCCTGATCGATGATCTGTGGCACCAGGATCTGTGGCACACCGTGCGCCGCCGCGGTGAGCATGGTCTGCGCGCCGCCCTGATGGAGAATCGCGGCACAGGTCGGGAGCAGGATATCGAGCGGCAGGTCCACCACCACCCGGCTGTTCGGTGGCAGGTCGCCCAGCTGATCTCGATCGTGCGGGCGGACCGCGACGACGACCTCGACATCCAGGCCGCGCAGCGCCTCGAGCAGTTCGGGGAGCAGCGACCCGGCGCCGCCGCTCAAGGCCTGCATGCTGGTCCCCCAGGTGAGGCAGATCCGTTGGCGCGCAGGTGGTTCCGACAACCAGCGCGGCATTGTGCCCGCCCCGTTGTAGGGCACGAAGCGGACCGGCGACCGGCGGGGGACTCCCGGCACCTGAATCAGCTCCGGACACGGGTCCACCGTGCGGAGGGCCGCGCCCGCTCCGATGTCGACTCCGTAGCGGTCGTAGAGCCGCCGCAGACCCTCCGGCCAGCCGACCGCGGCGTCACCACCGAGGCCCGGGAAACGCATCACGCGCAGGAAATCCGGGCCGAGCAGGTGGTGGACGAGTGGGGCGCCGACGACACTCGCAGCCACCGGTGCGGCGTACATCAGGGGATCGCCGATGACGAGTTCGGGCCGCCAGGCGCGCGCGAACTCGACGAGGTCCGGCGTCGCGTCCTCGGCGATCCGGACGTGCGGAATCATCATGAAGGCCAGGATGGGCGCCAGCTTGTCGTCGGGCAGCTTCCACAGATCGCCGACATCGCCGCTCAGCTCACTGCGCGCCCGCTGCAATTCCGGCGAGCGCCGAAGCTCCGTCATTCCGGCGGAAAGGTCGGAGCGGCCGCCGATCGGCACCGCGATCATTCCCGAGCCGGTCACGGCTGCGGTAATGCTGGGATGCGCCGCGACCCGGACCTCGTGCCCCGCCGCGCGCGCGGCCCAGGCTAGCGAGGTCATCGCGTAATAGTGGGTGGCCCATTCGAACGGCACGAACAGAATCTTCATCGGGCCCCCCGATCGACGACATCCTCGCCTTCGGGGCTACCGACGATGGCGTCGAACGAATGCGGAATCCACGGCGGGATACCGCCTTCGGCGTTGATTCCCTTCTCGATCACCGCGAGATTGTGATACACGTGCACACCCACCACCTGATTGGCGGGCGAGGCGCCGGGATCGCCGGGCTGCTCCTCGTAGTGGAGTTTGTCGAGGAGATTCTTCAGCATTCCGATGGCTGTCGTCGGCGGCGAGACCGGTTCCGCGACCCCGCCGAACCCCGGACAATAGGTGGTCCACAGGTCCTCGATGACATACAGACCACCGGGCCGGACATGGTCGAACAATGTGTCGAACGAGGTCAGGATGTGCTCGTTGATGTGGCTGCCGTCGTCGATAACGATGTCGAAGGGCCCGTGTTCGTCCGCCAGCGTGGTCAGAAAGGCCGGATCGTTCTGGTCGCCGCGCACGGTGCGGATACGTGGCTGTTCCACGCCGCGCTTGGCGAAGACATCGACACCGGTAACGATGGCGCGCGGAAAATACGCCTTCCACATCCGCAGCGACTCGCCGCCGGCATCGGGGTCACGATAACCACCGATGCCGATCTCGAGAATCCGGATCGGATCGGCGCGGCGGCTCCGTAGATGCATCTCGTAATGCGGCGCGAACCAGTGCACCGTGCCCCACTTGTCGGAGCCGAATCGGACCGCCAGCTCGCCGAGGTCGGGGCAGCGGGCGGAGCGGCCGCTGAGCACCGCGTCGATCGCGCGCCCGATCGAGGGCCATGCCTGATCGAGTACCGGCAGATAGACGGCGCGCACCGCGGGCTCGGCCAAGCGCAATTCGGTGCGGTGGGTGCCCGCGGCCCGCTCCCGCGGTGGCCCGTACAGGTCGGCGACGAGGTCGGCGAGCTCGAACTCCAGACGCGCGATCGCGGTCTCCTCCCGCCCCGCGGTCACGCAGATGGGTTGCCCCGATTGCACGGCGAGGGAATGACCGAATGTTTCCCCGCCGTGGCGCAGTTCCAGATCGATCACCATGCGGTACTCGTTGGTGGGCGGACGACAGCGGAACACCAACTCGTCGACTATCAGCGCGCCGACCGCCTGCGCGCCGATGTCCTCGATGGCGGCGACGAGGTCTGCCGGTCGGCAGCCTGCCGCCAGGATGAGGCGTTCGGCCTGATCGGTGGGTCCCATCCCACTCTCCTCCAGTCACATCGGTCGCGTCGACCTGGTGGCTTCCAGATGTATTCGCTCCAGGTACTTTCCGTACTCCGAGGCCGATCCGACGGCCGCTATCGCCGCCGCCAGACCGTCCCGGTCCAACATGCCCATTCGATACGCGACCTCCTCGACGCAGGCGATTCGCACACCCTGCCGGTTCTGGATGACCTGCACGTAGTTCCCGGCATCCAGCAGGCTGGTGTGGGTGCCGGCGTCTAGCCAGGTGGTGCCCCGGCCCAGGTTCACCAATTCGACTCGGCCCTCCCGGATGAAGCGGCGGTTCAAGTCGGTGATCTCGAGTTCCCCGCGTGCCGACGGCCGCAACTGCGCGGCGTAGTCGAGCGCCTCGTTGTCGTAGAGGTAGAGGCCGGTGATGGCCAGCGACGAGGGCGGTCGATCGGATTTCTCCACGATGTCGATCAGGCGATCGTCCCGGTCGAAGACCGCGACACCGTACCGTTCCGGGTCGGCCACCGAGTAGCCGAACAGGGTGGCACCGTTCAGTTTCTCGATGCTCTCCTGCAGAATTCGGGCGAGGTTGTGCCCGTGAAAGATGTTGTCGCCCAAGATCAAGGCCACCGGGCCGTCGCCGACGAATCCGCGCCCGATGAGCAATGCCTCGGCGAGCCCGTTCGGTTCGGCCTGCACGGCATAGTGCACCGCTATGCCGAGACGGCGCCCGTCGCCGAGCAACGTCTGGAAGTGGCCCACATCGCGAGGGGTGCTGATCAGCAGAATCTCGCGGATGCCCGCCAGCAGGAGCACCGACAAGGGGTAGTAGATCATGGGTTTGTCGAAGACGGGCAGCAGCTGTTTCGACATGACCTGAGTCAATGGCGTGAGCCGAGTGCCGTGCCCTCCGGCCAGGATTATGCCCCGCACACGATCCCACCTCCGGTATGCATCGGCTCCCGCACCCAAAACCGCTGCCGCGCAAAGAGTGTCGGCTCCGGCGTGAGCAACACAATGAATGACAGTACGCGAACGCAGCGACCCCGGCAAGCATTCACACTGCATTCTTTTGCATTGTCGGACCGTTCGCCGGCGGCGGCCGAGCGCCTCGCGGAACGACGACATAGCCGTCGGTATCCGCCTCCGGGGCCGGATCCGGCCCGGCGTGCTCGGAGGCCGGCCCAGCGCGCCGAGCCCCGCACGTTCGGCCGGACCACTCGCGTGCTCGGCCGAGACCGTGCGGTAGACGATGCCAATCCGGTCCAACGAAGTCGGTTGCATCCGGCAGCACAACACGGGATCGGCCGTCGCGCCGGGCATTACGAAAAGGGCGTGATCAACGGGCAGAATGCTAACGATTGTCATACTCTGAGGCAGCCGCAATGACAAAGCCAGCAACAACGGGGGAAGACTGTGATGCGAGTTCCGGCGATGCCGACCTTCGAGGTGAATTACAACGCGTTCTCATTCCCGGCTGCTATTGCACCCCATGGTTCGATGACTTTCAGTGCCGACGAACTTGCACACGCCATGTTCACCGCCGGGCGTGCTCCTGGTGACCGATTCGGTCATGGCGGGGCATCACTGTGGGAATTCCTGCACCGCTCAGCTGTCATCCCGGCGTATATTCGTCGTCGCCCCCACGGCGGGCTTACTCGCTCACGGCTTGCACATGAATTGGACAGATCGGAGCTGGTTGGCCTGTCTTACGCGCTTGGGACGGCCATGACGGATATCTTCTGTCGCCAGGTTCTACATGTCGACCACCTCCTTCACATCGATCGCTACTGGTCGACATATGGCATGAGGTTCCGAGCCGGCCGAAAGCGGGCAGACTACATCGGGCGATCCCCGGCGGGTTGGATTGTTGCTGAAGCGAAAGGGCGCTCTCGGGGTATGGAGAGAGCGCTTCGCGGCAAGCTCGTGGACCAGAAACGTTCTGTGCTGTCGATCGAGTCAGCGCCACCGAGCCTCGCGCTGGGGTGCGTCGCTCACTTTCCAGGTGCCGGGGAGAACCTGGTTGTGGACGCGTTCGATCCCGACGAATCCGCAGAAGATGCGATACGGATTGATGACTTGACGATAGACCGGTATCTGTACTCCTATTACGCCCCCTTCGTGGAAGCTCTGAACCTTGGTCAACCGTACGTCGCGGACTCGGGCATCCAGATGGAAGCGGTAGATTTCGGAGTCTTCGGACTTCGAGTGAGTCTCCTACAAGGAATAGCCGATCTCACGAGAAGCATACCTACGGATGATTTGGCCGGATTCGGTGAACGTGTCTACGCGATCACCACTTCGGCAACCGACATTGGCGCGCAGATCCGGTCGGACGGATCAATTATCTCAACAGACTGGGCGGATGTTGTTCAGAGAAGGGATTGGGACGTCGGATAAGAATATGATCATGTGATCTCAAAGCCGGAGATCTAACTGACTGGACAATTTCGACTTGTCGTTCGAACTGGCATAGATCCCCGGCCTGATGGCGCTGCCTATTTGGCAACTGCGACTCCTTCGCCGTCAGGTCCAGTGATTCCCGTCGGTCGCTCGATCCAGCGACAGGGGAGGCCCGGGTTGCGAGATCCATGCCGGTTGTACAAGCCATCCTCAAACGGTGGTACGTCTTTGAAGACAAGGTCACCGGTCATGAATCCAGCCGACGATCGCCCAGTACATGTCGTCCAAGCGGGATACGCGGCGAGGGGACGAGGCCACGACGAAGCTACAGCCGCAGCGGTGGCCGAAGGGATCCTCCGGCAGCATCTGCCAGAAACGCGACTCGCCACCCCGGTCGGGCGGCGAGGGTACGCTGCTGGTCACGGCCCCGGCTTGCGCCGTTTTGAGCGGTGTTTCAGTAACGGGCTAATGGTGCGCCATCAGGGACTCGAACCCCGAACCCGCTGATTAAGAGTCAGCTGCTCTGCCAATTGAGCTAATGGCGCTGGTGCGTGGCCCGGTGGCGGGGCCCTGGGGGCTCCGTTCCGGTGCGGGGAAAACCATAACAGGCGGGTGTGGGGAAAGTGAAATCGCCTGTTCAGTGGGGGTGGGGAGGGAATGTGTCGCCGGTTGTTAACGGATGGGGGCCGGGAACGGATGAAGGGGCAGACCATGCGGCGGGCCCGCCGTGTTTGCGCGTTTCGGGCCCTTCCAGCTGGCAGAATAGGCGGGGCGTGGTCTCGACCGATCCCCGCGAGCGTGGTGGGTTGAGCAGCATGCCGGGGCGGCCCGGCGGCGCCGAGAACATGAAACGGGGTTGGACATGGGTATATGGCGGGGTCGACGGCGGTCGAGGACGATGCTGGGGGCAGTGGCGATACTGTCCGTGCTGGGGCTGGCGGCCACCGCGTGCAGCAATTCGGGCGCCGACGGCACGAAGGCCGCGATCGAGCCCAACCCCGTGGCCGACCTCATCAAACCCAAGCTCGTGGTGCCGGTCAAGGACGGCGAGGCGGGGGTGTCCCCGGGCGTGCCGCTGCAACTCCGCGCCGAGGACGGCAAGCTCGCCTCGGTGACGCTGGTCAATCCGGAGGGCGTCCAGGTGCCGGGGCAGGTCGCGCCGGACGGGCAGTCCTGGCAGGTGGGCGAGCAACTCGGCTTCGGCCGCACCTACCGGCTGCAGGCGGAGGCGGTCGGGCTGGGCGGCAAGACCTCGACCGCGCTGAGCTTCACGACGCTGTCGCCGCGCAACCGCACGCACCCGTGGCTGCTGCCCGGTGAGGACGAGGTGGTCGGCATCGGCCAGCCGGTGGCCGTGCAGTTCGACGAGAACATCCCGGATCGGCGCGCCGCGCAGGAAGCGATCAAGATCACGACGAATCCGCCGGTGGAGGGCGCCTTCTACTGGGTGAACAACCGCGAGGTGCGGTGGCGGCCCGAGCACTTCTGGGCGGCGGGCACGCGGGTCAACGTCGACGTCGACACCTACGGCAAGAATCTCGGCAACGGCCTGATCGGCGACAGCGACATCCACTCCGCGTTCACGATCGGCGAGCCGACCGTCTTCACCGCGGACGACAACACCAAGACGGTGGTCGTGGAGCGCAACGGAGAGGTGATCCGCAGCATGCCGACCTCGATGGGCAAGGCGTCCGCGCCCACGAACAACGGCATCTACATCATCAGCGACCGGTTCGACCACATCATCATGGATTCCTCCACCTACGGCGTCTCGGCGACCGGTCCCGACGGCTATCGCACACCCGTCGACTACGCGACCCGGATGTCCTACAGCGGCATCTTCATGCACTCCGCCCCGTGGTCACTGGGCGCGCAGGGCTACTCGAACACCAGCCACGGCTGCCTGAATCTCAGTCCCGCCGACGCGCGCTGGGTCTACGAGAACGCCAAACGCGGCGATATCGCCATCGTGAAGAACACGGTGGGCGACACGCTGTCGGGCATCGATGGGCTGGGCGACTGGAACATCCCGTGGTCGGAGTGGAAGGCGGGCAACGCCGACGGCAGTTGGTGACGATGTGATCCCGGCGATGCCCGAGCCGCTGCGCGGAACCCGCTTCGCCCGCCCGCACGTTGACCGTGCGACGGCAGACAGCGAGGAGCGGGCATGTTCGACCAGTGGCTGGATCCGGAGGAGGCGTACGCCCGCGGCCGCGCGCTGCGGGAGGACGACGATCACAGCGAACATCGGGAACTCGCGCTGCCCGACGACCGTCCGCCGATCGTCGATTTCGTGCACGCGAGCAATGCCGATCGGGTACCCGAGCTGATTCCGCTGCGGGTCGGGCGCATGCTCGAGTCGCCGTTCGCGTTCTTCCGCGGCAGCGCCGCCCTGATGGCCGGTGACCTCGCCGCGACGCCCAGCAGTGGCCTCACCGCGCAGTTGTGCGGCGACGCGCACGCGGCGAACTTCGGGCTGTACGGCACTTCCTACGGTCGGATCGTCATGGATATCAACGACTTCGACGAGACCGCGCCGGGCCCGTGGGAGTGGGACCTGAAGCGACTGGCCGCCAGCCTGGTGCTGGCGGGCCGGGTGGGCGGAGTGTCGGAGAACGGCTGTCGCGAGGCCGCGCACGACGCCGCCCGCAGCTACCGCCGCACCATCGACCACCTGGCGCGGCTGCCGTTCCTGGAATCGTGGACGGCGCTGGGCGACGAGTCGGTGATCGACCGAGTCGAGGCCGACGAACTGCTCGACGACTTCGCCAAGGCCGCCGGGAAGGCGAAGAAGAACACCAGCGCGAAGGTCGCGGCGAAGACGACGAGCGCCGAGGGCGGGCAGTGGCGATTCGTCGCCGACCCGCCCGTGCTGACCGAGGTGCCCGATGCGACGGCCGATGAGGTCGTAGCCGCACTGGACGATTACGTGGACACCCTCCGCGAGTCGCGGGCGCATCTGGTGCGGCGGTACACGGCGTGCGACGTGGCGTTCCGGGTGGTCGGCACGGGCAGCGTCGGACTGCGCAACTATCTGATCCTGTTGCGCGGCAACGGCGACGAGGCTTTGGTGCTACAGGCCAAGCAGGCCCGGCCGAGCGCGTTGCAGCAGGCACTGGGCCTCGCTCCGGTGCCGCACGAGGGCCGGCGGATCGTGAACGGCGCGCGGCTGGTACAGGCCGAGACCGACATTCTGCTGGGCTGGGCGACGATCGGCGAGCGCCCGTACATCGTGCGGCAGTTCCGAAATCGCAAGGGTTCCATCGAGGTCACGGAGCTGAAGCGCGACCATCTCGACGACTACGGCCGCCTCGCCGGCGCTCTGCTGGCCCGCGCGCACAGCCGCTCCATCGACCCGCGCATTCTGGCCGGTTACTGCGCGGACGGCGACAAGATGGACTCGGCCTATGCCCGCTACGCCCTCGATTACGCCGACCGCACCGAGGCCGACCACGAGGAGTTGGTTCGCGCGGTGAAAGCCGGTGCGCTTCCGGCCGAGGAGGACTGACGGATTCCGGTTCACCGGCTGAATCCTGTCGCGTCGCAAGCTTTCCCGGTACTGGCTACCTGATGTCCGATGAACCTCGCGCCGACCGCGGGTAGGGTTCATGCGGCCGGAATCGGTTGCGGAGCACAGGGAGGGTGACGATGTCGGACGCCTCGGTCGAGGTGCTGTTGGACGACTTCGAGGACAAGGGGAAGTGGGAGATCACCGGCGACGGGGCGAGCCGTACGCATCTGACCACGTTCGCCGAGGGAGCGCCCGCCAAGCGGCCCGGCGTCTACAGCGACGGCGCCGCGGGGGCTGATCACCGGGCGTTGGTCCTGCTGGTTCGTTCGGCGACCGACGGGCTGGAGGTCGAGTTGGTGGCCAAGCCGGGCCGGGCGCTCGCGATCGCCGGGCAGCTCGACGCGGTGAACCTGTGGGTGCGTTCGCCGCACGCCTCGATCGACGTGTACGCGCGCATCGGGATCGCGGAGGAGTCGCGGGATCTGTTGCTGGGCAACGTCTCCGCGCACGGCGAATGGCAGCGCGTGCGGCACCGGGCGGAGTCCGCGATCACCGGCGCCGAATTGCTCGGTCTGCGGGTGCGGCTCACGGAGGTGGTCAAGCGACAGGGTGAGGTCATGATCCTGCTCGACGATCTTACGGCTCACACGACATCTTGAACCGTTGTGCCGCAGGGGTTTCGACCGCACGCAGGCGCGGTCGTTCTACTCCGAAGGAGAGTCGGGGGAGCGGACCGACAGCGCGATCAGCATGGCGACGCGCTGTTGCGGATCGTTCAGGTGCAGCGGGACGATCCGGCTCATCTGGTTGATGCGGTTGCGCACGGTGTTGGGGTGAACATCCAACATCTTTGCGGCCGCGGACAATTCGCCGTGCGCCTCCAGCCACGATTTCAGTGTCGGGAGGTAGTGCGTGTCGTTGCGGGCGTCGTAATCCGCCAGTTGCGCGACCGGATCCCGCGCGGGCAGACGGCCTTTCGACGCCACCGACTTCAACCGCTGAATCAGTACCCGGTCCCACGCGGTGTCGTAACAGACCGGCACCGGATCACCGGAACTCATGTGCAGCGCCATGCACTCGTCGGCCTCCTGACGGCTCGCCGCGACCTCGCGCAGATTCGCGGGCCCGCCGATCCCGGCGAATATCTCGATGTGCGCGGGCAGCCCGGCGGCCAGATCCCGGACCCAGCGATAGGCCTGCGCCGGATCGTCGCCCGTCGGCAGCAGGGTGTAGACCGTGTTGCCGAACAGCGTGCTGCGTCCCACCCGGGACCAGCCGAACCCGGTGGTGGCCCGTTCGAAGGCGAGCAGAATCCCGGCGTGCCGCTCCAGTTCCGTGTGCGCTTGCAGCGCGATCACGCGCAGATGCTCGGCCGGTATGCCGAGTTTGCCGGCGACCGCCTCGGCGTCCGGGCTGCCCTCCAAGAGCTGGATCACCAGCTCGGATTCGACCTGCCGCTCCAGATCGGCGCTGACCCGGGACCGCAGCAGATGCAGTGCGACCGTGCGGGCGCCGTCCTCCAGGATCCGCGACTGGGTGGGGGAGAGGGGGTCCTCCGACGAGATCCACAGCGATCCCAGCAGCTCGCGTCCGGTCCGGACGGCCGCCACCGTGCGTCCCCGCAGCCCGTGCTCGGGTGACGGCGGAATGTGGAACGGGGCGTCGGTGCGCGCCAGGTGGTCGAACACGCCCTGCTGTTCGAGTAGGCCGCGCACGTGGTCCGGCATGCGACGGCCGAGGATGGTGTCCAATCGGACCGGATCGGTGTCGTGCGGCGTACTCGAATACGCCATCACCCGGCACAGCTGGTCCTCGATCGTCACCGGTGCGTCGAGGGTGGCGGCGAGCGTGTCGGCGAGGGCGAACAGGTCGCTCGGCCCCCGGCCCGATTCGGTCTCGCGGCCCTCGAGCACCAATCCGTAGACCACCGACGCGATCTGGCTCCACGACACCGCCGGATCCGCGAGAAGTAGTGCGGTACCGGCCTTTTCGAGCGTGTCGATGAGAGTTCGGCTGGGCTGCTCGGTGGTCCGGGCGACGACGAGCATGGCCCGCGTGCGCGCGGCCAGTGCGACGGCCTCATGCAGATCGGCGATGCCCACGGCGAGGAAAACGTCACCGACGGCGGAGTGCGGGCGCACCGGGTCGTGCACCGTCACGCTGTGCAGCTCGGTGTCGCGCGCCGCCGCGTGCCCGTGCAGCCGGGTGCCGTACCTGCCCAGGATGTTGATCAGGCGATCCAACTTGACCATCGCTACCGACCGCTACTCCTGCTGCACGAACTCACACTGCCTCCGGTGACTGTACGGCATCCCCAACGACACTCTGGCAGATTGTGCGAATCGGACAATCTCATCCGGTCGCCGGTGGGTCACTCTGAACGTGGAGGTCGGCAAGTGCGCCGCATCGCGGTCGATCGAAAAAGGTGAGGGCAGAGAATGTATTCGTCACAACTGCTACAGCTCGTCGGTGTGGCAGCCGCATTCTCGTATGTGGCCTGGCTCGTTGTCACTTCGCGACAAGTGTCGCGCCGCCGCTGTGAACTCTGCGGCCACCTCTACGTAGCCCACGACCCGACCGTGGGGGTGTGCCGCGGCCGGGCGAGCACCGTCCCCGGCGTCGGCCCCGACGACTGGACCCTGTGCGCCTACGACCTCCGCTGCCGCTGCCGCGGTTTCATCACCCTCGCCGACGACATCGGTGTCGACCCGGGAGATGAAACAAGCCCGAGTCAGCGGATCGACCGGCCGACCCGGGCAGCTCAGGGCGGCTGACGCCGCCTGCATCGGTCTGCCCCAGCTGCAAAAGCGGTAAGGGCGTTGTAGCCGGTCGAGTTCAATGTGCCGGGCGCTTGATGCTGATGATGGTGAGTAGTTTGTCGAGGCCTTGGTAGTGGGCCGGATTGGTGGTGTACAGCGGGAGACCGTTGGCAATTGCGATGGCTGCAATCATCTGGTCGGCGAGTCGGTGTCGCGGTTTGCGACCTGCGGCGATGCGGCCGTAGATGCGGGCGGCTTCGGCGTCGAACGGTATCGGATCGAATTCGTTCTCGACGCGTTGCAGGATTTCCAGCCTGCGGGCGCGCTCCTCGTGCTCGTCGTAGTCCTTCTGTTCGGTATTGCTGCGGACCTTATGCGGCCCGGCGGACAGCTCTGCGAGGGTGATTGCGCTGATCGCCATCCTGGCGGGCAGTTCGGCTGCGTCGATCCATTGCCGCAGGACGATGATATTCGTGTCGAGCAGGCCTGCGTCTGCGAGCGCTGGATCAACGCTCATATGCGTCGTCCGCGTCGTGCTCGAGTGCGATGTGTTGGTCGGCGCGGAAGGTTGTGAGGTCGATCGAGGGCGCGTTGCGGGACATGGCCGCGAACTCTTCGCGGGTGACAAAGCGGCGTTTGTGGCGCAGCGGAATCAACTCGCCGATCTCGTGTCCGTCGCGGGTGACCGTGAAGGACTGACCGTGCTGGACCGCGTCCATGATCTCCTTGGACCGGTTGCGTAGGTCGCGCTGGGTGATTTCAGGATGGGCCATAATGCTCAGCGTACGTTCTGTAGCACCAGGTGCCACCGCGTGCTTAGCGGAAGTGGGGACCGCGGGAATTCCACAAAACAGGTCAGGTCCGGTCGATTGACCGGACCTGACCTGACTTTCAGGGTGGCTGACGGGACTCGAACCCGCGACAGCCAGGATCACAACCTGGTGCTCTACCAACTGAACTACAGCCACCATTGCCGGTTGGCACCGGCGGGCTAGATCGTATCGCGTACCTTGGTGCAGCGCCTAATCGGGGCGGTGAGCTGGGGTTTATTGAGGGGAGAGGAGGTCGGCGGCGACTGCGGCGATGTCGGCTGTGGCCGGGCCGGGGGCGGGGACGAAGGCGGTGCGGCGGTAGTACTCGAGCTCGCGGATGGATTCCTTGATGTCGGCCAGGGCGCGGTGGGCGAGGCCCTTCTCGGGCTGGCCGAAGTAGATGCGCGGGTACCAGCGGCGGCACAGCTCTTTGATGGAGCTGACGTCGACCATGCGGTAGTGCAGGTGGGCGTCGAGGTCTGGCATGTCGCGGGCGATGAAGCCGCGGTCGGTGGCGATGGAGTTGCCCGCCAGCGGGACCGTGCGGGGCGTGGGCACGTACTGCTTGACGTAGTCGAGCACCTGGCGCTCGGCCTCGGCCATGGTGACCGTGGAGCGGCGCACCTCCTCGGTGAGGCCGGACCGGGCGTGCATCTCCTGGACCACCGGCGGCATGGCGGCCAGCGCGGCGTCGTCGGCGTGGATGACGATGTCGACACCGTCACCGAGAATATTGAGATCGCTGTCGGTCACCAGCGCGGCGACCTCGATCAGCTTGTCGCTGTCCAGCCGCAGGCCGGTCATCTCGCAATCCATCCACACCATGTATTTCTCCGACACCCGGTCGACACTACAGCGCGGTCGGCGGCCGTTCGGCGAACCGGCGGCCGGTGCGTGCGATCGGCCGGTACTGCCGTACGGGCCGCCGCAATGTGGGACCGGATGTGGCACGACTGTGTCGCCGTGAAGTTGCTGCGCCCGGGTTGCTCCCGCGCAGTGGTACTGAGGGATATGGTTTGCGCAGATCCGCGCTTTGGTCAGGCGGTCGGCAATGTTGGCGGTAAGTTGGCAGGGCAGACGGAGGATCGGCGATGACAACCCCTCAGGAGAAGGCCGCGGCGGCGCGTAAGGCGGCTGCGGAGGCGGCGCGGGTCGCCGCGGAGGCGGCGGCCGCGGCGGAGGCCGCTGAGCGCGAGGCGTCCGAGGCGACAGACGCGGAGGGTCCGGAGCAGGACGCGGAACTCTCGGATGCCGCTTCCGGCGATGCGAAAAGCTCTGCGCCGCAATCGGAATCCGGCAATACGGTCGCGCAGGAGATCGCGGCGGGATACGCCTTCGAGGGTGCCGCGCTGGAGCTGGGCACGGTCGTGGTGGGCGAGTCCGTGGATCCGGCTGCGCGCGTGCGTATTCCGCTGCGGATGATGAATCGGCACGGTCTGGTCGCGGGCGCCACGGGTACCGGTAAGACGAAGACGTTGCAGGGCATTGCCGAACAGCTGTCCGCCGCCGGGGTGCCGGTGGTGTTGGCCGATGTGAAGGGTGACCTGTCGGGACTGTCGCGGCCCGGGGCGCCCGGCGACAAGGTCGCTGCGCGGGCCCGGGAAACCGGCGATAGCGAGTGGGCCCCAGCGGGTTTCCCGACCGAGTTCGTCTCCCTGGGCACCGAGGGTATCGGGGTGCCGATTCGTGCCGCCATCACGTCGTTCGGTCCGGTGTTGCTGTCGAAGGTGCTGGGGCTCAATGAGACTCAGGAATCGACGCTCGGCCTGATCTTCCACTGGGCTGACCAGGAGGGGCTCGCGCTGCTGGATCTCAAGGACCTGCGGTCGGTGATTCAGCACCTGACCAGTCCGGAGGGCAAGGAGGATCTGAAGGGCATCGGCGGTGTCTCGGCCGCTACCGCGGGTGTGATCCTGCGGTCGCTGGTGAATCTGGAGAACGACGGCGGTGACACCTTCTTCGGCGAGCCGGAATTGGACCCGGCCGATCTGCTGCGCACGGTCGACGGGCGGGGCGTGATCACGCTGTTCGAGCTGGGTGCGCAGTCGTCGCGGCCGGTGCTGTTCTCCACCTTCCTGATGTGGGTGCTGGCCGATCTGTTCCAGACGCTGCCCGAGATCGGCGACATCGACAAGCCCAAGCTGGTCTTCATCTTCGACGAGGCGCATCTGCTGTTCAACGACGCGTCGAAGGCCTTCCTGGATCAGGTGGAGCAGACCGTGAAGCTGATCCGGTCCAAGGGTGTCGGCGTGTTCTTCTGCACGCAGTTGCCGACCGATGTGCCGAATCAGGTGCTGTCGCAACTGGGTGCGCGGATACAGCACGCGCTGCGCGCCTTCACCCCGGAGGACCAGAAGGCGCTCACCAAGACCGTGCGCACCTACCCGAAGACCAGCGCCTACGACCTGGAGCAGGCGCTGACCACATTGGGTATCGGCGAGGCGGTGGTGACGGTGCTCTCGGAGAAGGGTGCGCCGACCCCGGTGGCCTGGACGCGGCTGCGCCCGCCGCGCTCGCTGATGGACACCATCGGGGAGGACGATATTCGCGCGGCCGCGCAGGGTAGTGAGTTGCACTCGAAGTACGGTGAGACAATCGATCGGGAATCGGCGTACGAGCGTCTCGCCGCGAAAGTGGCTGCGGCGGAGCCGGATCCTGAGCCCGAGCGCCGACCCTCGAAAACCGAGGAGTCGGCGGCCGACCGGATCATGAAGAACCCCGCGGTCAAGGGATTCCTCCGCTCCGCCGCCACCGCTGCGGGGCGCGAGATCAGCCGAAGTATTTTCGGGACTCGGCGGCGGTGACCCTGTCTTCCCGCGCAGGGCGCGGGAAGACAGGGAATGGTGTGTGCCCGGCGGTGGGCCGGGGACATGGGCTCGTTGGTTGGTGGGTGCGTGAGTTGGTGTGGGTCTTGGTGGTTGGTGGGTGCGTGAGCTGGTGTGGGTCTTGGTGGGTGGGTGAGTTGGGGTGTGGTGGTTGGTGAGAGGTGGTCAGCCGAGGTCTCGGGCGAGGAGGTCGGATGGGGTTTCGCGGCGGATGAGTTCGCGGGAGCGGCCTTGGTGGACGGAGATGAGGGGTGGGCGGCCTACGCCGTTGTAGGTGGAGGCGAGGCTGTGGTGGTAGGCGCCGGTGCAGGGGATGGCGAGGATTTCGCCGGGGCGCAGGTCGGCGGGGAGGCGGATGTCGGGGGCGAGGATGTCGCCTGCTTCGCAGTAGCGGCCGGCGACCGTGGCGGTCATGAACGGGCCGGTGGGGTGGCGGTTGGCGACGACGGCGTCGTAGCGGGCGCCGTACAGGGCGACGCGCGGATTGTCGTTCATACCGCCGTCGACGATGACGAACGTGCGCCCGCCCTCGATGTGTTTGACCGTCATCACCCGGTACAGCGTCACCCCGGCGCGGGCGACGATCGCACGGCCGGGCTCCAGCGCGATCCGCGGGCGGGGGAAGCGGTGGCGCGCGCACGCGGCGTCGAGCGCGTCCTCGATGATGTCGGCCAGTTCGTACAGATTCAGTTCGGCGTCACCCGACCGGTATGCGACCGCGTGCCCGCCGCCGAGGTCGAGCTGGGTGAGCAGCACCCCGTATTCCGTACGCACCCTGGACATCTCGGCCACCAGTCGCCGCACGGCCTCACCGTAGAAATCCGGATCGTGGATCTGCGAACCCAGATGGCAGTGGAAGCCGACCAGTTCGAGCGCGGGCTGCCGCAGCACCCGCTCGATCGCCTCGGCCGCCTGGGCACTACCCAGCGGAAAACCGAACTTCTGGTCCGCCACACCGGTTTTCACGGCCGGATGCCCGTGCACATCGATACCCGGCGACAGACGCAACAGCACCTGCTGCCGCCGCGACACCAGCGCCGACAGCAGCGTGATCTCGGTGAGCGAATTGATCACGATACGCCCGACCCCCGCCGCCACGGCCGCCTCCAGCTCGGCGAACGGTTTCCCGCTGCCGTGGAGCACAATTCGCGCCGGATCGACGCCGGCGGCCAGCGCCACGGCCAGCTCGCCACCCGAGCACACATCCAGCGACAGCCCCTCCTCGGCGATCCACCCGGCCACGGCCTTGGTCAGCAGCGCCTTGGCGGCGTAGACGATCTCGCCCTCCGGGAAATGCTTGCGGTAGGCCTGGCAGCGGCGGCGGACCTCGGTCTCGTCGAGGACGTAGGCGGGGGTGCCGTACTGGTCGGCGAGGTCGGCCAGGGCGACCCCGCCGAGGGTGATGCGTCCGAGGTCGTCGTAATGGGTCTCGCACGGCCAGACGGTCGTGTCGACGCGGGGGACGGCATTCCCGATCGCAGCGAAGGGAATATCTCGAGCAGCGTCACGATCTCTCCTGCGGTGTTCCCCGCTTTCGCCTGTGCTGCGGGGCCACCGACAGGACTACGCCGGTTCCGGGGCGCCGAAACGGCCGACTACGCGGCCTTGACATGCGGCGGCGCGATCTTGACGCGGTCCTGACACCGATGTGATCGGCCGCACGCCCCGAAGTCAGCTACCGCCGAGCTTCTTGTAGAACGTGCCCACGATCGGCGCGGTGACCGCCCGCGGCGCGTACTGTCCGGCGACGCTCATGCCCTTGCTGATCAGGCCCGGCACCACCCGCATCTTGTTGCGTTCCAGCGCGTCGATGGAGATCTTGGCGGTGTAGGCGGCCGATACCCAGATGAAGTCGGGGATCTTGCTGCCGACCTCGTCCTGATCGGGGTTGTCGGTGCGGACCGGCCCCGGCGCGAGCAGGGTGACGTTGATGCCGGTGCCGGTGAGTTCGCCGCGCAGCGATTCGGAGAAGCTGTTGGTGAAGGCCTTGGTCGCCGCGTAGGTGGCGTTGTTCGGGATCGGCATGTTGCCGGCGGCCGAACCCGTGATGAGGATGCCTCCGCTGCCGCGCGCGGTCATGCCGGGCAGCACGGCCAGCGTGAGATCGTGCACGGCGACCGCGTTGAGTTCCATCACCGCCCGCTCGAACTCCAGATCCAGCTTCGCGACGGGGCCGAAGGTCGCGACTCCGGCGTTGTTGCACAGGATCACGATGTCGCGGCGGGACAGCTCCTCGGCCAGCGGCGCCCGCTGCTCGCGGTCGGACAGGTCCACCGCGCGCACCTCGGCGACGACGCCGTATCGCTCGGTCAGCCGCCCGGCCAGCTCGCTGAGCAGGTCACCCCGGCGGGCCACCAGGATCAGCGAATATCCGCGCCGGGCGAGTTCCTCGGCCAGCGCGGTGCCGATGCCGGAGGAGGCTCCGGTGACGACGGCACGGTTCTCGGAGGTCGGTGCAGGCAGGCTCACGACCCGGAGCCTACCGGTGGCTCCATGAAGGCGATGCCCCAGTCGATGTGACCGTTCCACACGCTGGCGATGCGCCCGCCCTGCACTGCTGGTTTCGGGTCGCCGATCGGGCCGCCGGCCGCGCGCACGGCGGCGACGGTGGCGTCGAGATCCGGAGTGCCGAAGGCGATGCCGATCAGCGCCGGTGGCCGCCGGGCGGCGACGACCTCGATGAAAGCCTCGCCCACACGGTAGAACGCCATCTCCGGGCCGGACGGCCCGCGCGGATGGAAGCGGCGGCGCGGCGGCATGCCGAGCACGTCGGCCAGGGCCGCCACGGACTCGTCCAGGTCGTGCACCAGGTAGACGATGTGGTCGACGAAGGTCACGCCGTTGGGATGCGGGCTGGAAACTACCAGGGCGGCAGTAAGATCGGCGCCGCTCGGATCGTCGGACATGTGCTCGAGCAACTGCTCCAGCCGCTGTTCCGGACCTGCGGCGGCCGCGTTCTCGCTGAGCAGTTCCGGCACGCCGAGTTCCGAGGCGTCGCCGCGCAATTCGTCGAACCCCCAGCTCGGCGGCATGCCGACAACGCACGAGACCGCGCCCACCGGCATTCTGCGGTGCTCGTCGACGGTGAAACCGAGAGCGGTCCAAGCCTTTTCGTCACCGGGCAAGCCCAGGCTCACCAGTTCCGGCATTACAGCGCCGCCGCCAGCCGGGTGCCCTGGTCGATCGCGCGCTTGGCGTCCAGTTCGGCCGCCACGTCGGCGCCGCCGATCAGATGAACCGGCACGCCCGCCGCTCGCAGCGGAGCCTCCAGTTCGCGCACGGATTCCTGTCCGGCGCAGAGGATCACGTTGTCGCATTCGATGACGGTCGGCCGCTTGCGCTGCTCGCCGAAGCTGATGTGCAGGCCGCGATCGTCGATGCGCTCGTAGTTGACTCCGCCGACCTGCTCGACGCCCTTGGCTTTCAACGCGGCTCGATGCACCCAGCCGCTGGTCTTGCCCAGGCTCTTTCCGAACGGCGACGACTTGCGTTGCAGCAGAACGACTTCCCGGGCGGCGGGGGACGGCACGGGTGCGGTGAGCTGTCCGGGAGCGTCCGGGTCGTCGCTCGTCACTCCCCACTCCTGCTTCCACTCGTCGAGTTTCAGCGCCGGATGACCGTCCACGGTGAGGAATTCGCTGACGTCGTAACCGATTCCGCCCGCGCCGATCACGGCGACCTTCTTGCCGACCGGCTTCTCCTCGCGCACCAGTTCCGCGTAGGTGAGCACCTTCGGGTGATCGATGCCGGGGATGTTCGGGATGCGCGGGCGCACGCCGGTGGCCAGCACCACGTGGTCGTAACGGCCCTCGACCAGTTCCGCCGCGTCCACCCGCCGGTTCAGGAACACTCGTACTCCGCTGACCTCGAGTTTGCGGGTGAAGTAGCGGATGGTCTCGTTGAATTCCTCCTTGCCGGGGATGCGCCGCGCGATGTCGAACTGCCCGCCGATCTTGTCGTCGGCCTCGAACAGGTCCACCTTGTGCCCGCGTTCGGCCAGGGTGACCGCCGCCGACAGCCCGGCCGGGCCCGCGCCGACCACCGCGACGCGCCGCATCCGCCGGGTGGGCAGCAGCCGCAGTTCGGTCTCGTGCCCGGCGCGCGGATTGAGCAGGCAGGACACGGTTTTGTGGACGAAGGCGTGGTCCAGGCAGGCCTGGTTGCAGGCGATGCAGGTGTTGATCTCGTCGTCGCGGGTCTGTTGCGCCTTGACCACCCACTCCGGGTCGGCCAGCAGCGGCCGGGCCAGCGAGACCAGGTCGGCGTCGCCGCGGGTGAGGACCTCCTCGGCCACTTCCGGCATGTTGATCCGGTTCGACGCGCACACCGGAATGCTCACCCGCGCTTTGATTTTCGCGGTGTATTCGACGAAAGCCGCACGGGGGACCGAGGTCACGATGGTCGGGACGCGGGCCTCGTGCCAGCCGATGTCGGTGTTGATGATGCTGACCCCGGCGCGCTCCAATTCCGTTGCCAGCGCGATGATCTCGGTCTCGGTCTGGCCGTGTTCCACGAACTCCGCCATGGACAGCCGGAAGACGATGAGGAAGTCGTCGCCGACGGCGGCCCGCATCCGCCGCACGATCTCCACCGGGAACCGGCGCCGGTTCGCCGCCGAACCGCCCCACTCGTCGGTGCGCTTGTTGGTGCGCGGGGCGAGGAACTGGTTGATCAGGTAGCCCTCGCCGCCCATCACCTCGACGCCGTCGTAGCCGGCGAACTTCGCCAACTCGGCGCAGCGCACGTAGTCGTCGATGGTGCGTTCGACGCCCTTGCCCGACAGCTTGCGTGGCCGAAAGGGGTTGATGGGAGCCTTGATCGAGGAGGCCGAGACACTGAACGGCACATAGGCGTAGCGGCCCGCGTGCAGGATCTGCAAGGCGATCCGGCCACCCTCGCGGTGCACCGCCCTGGTGATCGCGCGATGCCGGTAGGCCTCGGTCTTGTTGGTGAGCTTGGCGCCGAACGGCAGCAGCCAGCCCTCCCGGTTCGGGGCGTAGCCGCCCGTGATGATGAGCCCGACACCGCCGCGGGCGCGCTCGGCGAAATAGGCGGCCAGCCGGTTGGCATCCCAGGCCCGGTCCTCGAGGCCGGTGTGCATCGACCCCATCACCACTCGGTTGCGCAGCGTGGCGCCGCCGACGGTGAGCGGCTCGAACAGATGCGGATACGGGTTGGGCGTCATCGGGTTTCACCTTTCGGTCGGAGCGCGTCCAGCACCTCGTCGCACCATTCGACGAAGCCCGACTCCACCCGGATGCCGCCGCGCAGCACCAGGTATTGATGCAGGGCGGTGCCGGTCAGGCGGTGCGGCGCGGGGAAGTCCTTCTTCTCGATCAGGCGGTAGATGTCGAGTCGCTGGGCGTGCCGTTCGCGGTGCCGGGCCACCTCCGCGAGCAGCGCGGGCAGGTCACCGTGGGCGGCGGCGCGGATCTTGATGCCGAGTTCGCTGCGCAACGGGCCGATGTCCTCGCTCGGCGCGGCGATCCAGCGGGCCAGTTCGGCGCGGCCGGCGGCGCTGACGCTGTAGACCTTCTTGTCGGGGCGGCCGTCCTGCGGCACGGCCTCGCCGGTGATCCAGCCCTGCTGCTCCATGCGCTTGAGGACGCGATAGATCTGCTGGTGGGTGGCGTTCCAGAAGAATCCGATGGATTTGTCGAACCGGCGTGCGAGTTCGTAGCCCGAACCGGCGCGCTCGGTCAGCGATACCAGCAGCGCGTGCTCGAGGGCCATGCGGCGAGATTAACTGATACGCGATGTACTATGCAACTCGGTGCATAGCGGCGGGCCGGTGCCGCGCTGCTCGGCGGCCAGTTCCGCCCACACGATCTTGCGGTCGCCACGGTGGATCACGCCCCAGCCCGAGGACATCTGATCGACCAGCACCAGTCCGAGACCGCCCGTTTCGTCCGCGGAGCGAAACCGGGGATCGATCGGAGAGGCGTCGGCGACCTCGATGCGCAGACGAGGTCCGGCCGACAGGGTGATCGTGCAGCTCCGCGGTGCCGCCCCGTGCCGGAGCGCGTTGCTGGCGAGTTCGTCGGCGATCTGTACCGCGTCCGGGATGGACAGCTCCTCGTGATTCTCCGCGAGGAGTTCCTGGACCAGGCTCCGCAATCGCGCGGGCGGCACCGCGTCGAGGTCCAGTCGGATGCGTTCCCCGCCACGGCTCGACGACTGTCTGTGCCTTCTGCTGCCCGCCCCGGCACTGCCCGAGCGGGAGTCGTTTCGCAACGCCACGATTTCGGCATACCCGTCCGGCCGGTGGCTATGCGCTTTTGTGCGCTTACAACGTAAACTTCCCGGCGGGCGGCACTTCTACGTCGAGAAAGCGGCTGGAAGCTCCGGCTTTCGTGACGGACGCACACGGCTCACCCCACGGCCGCGGTGCGATGGAAGGAGTGTTTGCCGATGCTTTCCCGAGACCACGGCGCGGGTGCCGAGGGCGCCCTCGCCCGGTCCGCGCGCGCCGCCGCGGTGGGGGACGGTCAGGAACCGCTGGTGCTGCTCGTCGAGGACGATCCGGGTGATGCGCTGCTGGTGGAGGAGTTGGCCGCGGATACCGCGCCGCCGCTGCGGTTGCTGTGGGTGCGGTCGATCCGCGAGGCCATCGAGCGACTCGCGACCACGCTGCCCGATTGTGTACTGCTGGATCTGAATCTGCCCGACGCCGCCGGCATGGAGGCCCTGCAGCGGGTGCGCGAGCACGCCGACGACGTCGCGGTGGTGGTGCTCACCGGTCTGGACGATGAGGAGGCGGGTCTCGCGGCGGTGGCCTCGGGCGCGCAGGACTATCTGGTCAAGGGCCGGGTCGAGCCGGAGCTGCTGGGCCGTGCCGTGCGCTACGCCGTGCAACGCAAGCAGGCCGAGCGCGCGACCGCCGCGTTGCGGGCGGGCCAGATGCGGGCGCGTGAGAACGCGCGGCTGGAGCGCGGCTTGCTGCCCACCCCGTTGCTCGGCGCGAGCGGGGACGTCGAAGTGGTCGCCCGGTATCGCTCCGGCCGGGCGAGCGGGTTGCTCGGCGGCGACTTCTACGACGTGGTCCGCACCGAGGACGGGTCGGTGCACGTGGTGGTCGGCGATGTCTGCGGGCACGGCCCGGACGAGGCGGCGCTCGGCGTGGCATTGCGAATCGCTTGGCGCACATTGGTTCTCGCGGGAACGACCGGTCCGCAGCAACTGCGCTTGCTGGAGCAGGTGCTACTCGCCGAACGCGTCGGCACTGATATCTTCGCGACGATGACCACGGTGACGCTGCTGCCGGACCATACGACCGTACAGCTGATGCGGGTGGGGCATCCCGGTCTCCTCCTGCATCGTGCCGAGTCGGTCGAATGGGTCGAGGTCCCCGGTTGCCCCGCGCTCGGCCTGCTCCCGGATCCGATCGAATGCACGGTGCACGAGATGACCCTGCCGCCCGGCGCGGGCCTGCTGCTGTTCACCGACGGCCTGTTCGAGGGCCACAACGGCGTCGGCGACGAACGACTGGGCGAAGAGGGCCTGCTCGAGCTCGCCGGTGCGGCGGCCGGCCGGGACCCGGGCCCGTTCGTCGACGAACTGATCGCCGCCGCCGAGGCCCTGGCCGAGGACAAGGGCGGCCTCGCCGACGACGTGGCCGCGGTCTACGTGCGCTGGTCCCACGACGCGACCGAGCCGCGATGACGGGCACGCCGAAGCCGGGCGACGGGGACGCAGCGCCGCGGGGAGAGTTGGGTGGATCGGGGAAGGTGGGTGTGGTCGGCAGGCTCAGTGTGCAGCGGTGGTTCTATGTCGTGCTGGCGAGCATGGTGCTGTTGGTGATCGTCGCAACCTTTGTCGGCGTCCGGTTGCTGCAGCAGACCGGGCAGGTCACCGATCGGCTGATCGATCGCACGGAACCGGCGGCCACCGAGGCGTATCGCCTGCAGGCCGCGCTGGTGAATCAGGAGACGGGCGTGCGGGGCTATGCCCTCAGCGCGGACGAGCAATTCCTGACGCCGTTCCAGCAGGGCGAGCAGGACGAGGCCCGCGCGGCCGCGCGAATGCGGACCCTGATCGGCGATCGGCCCGAACTGGTCGCCGAACTCGATGCCGTCGAACAGCTGGCGTCGCAGTGGCGCACCGGGTACGCCCGGCCGCTGATCGATGTCGTGACCGCGAACTCCGCACCGGCGGCGGACCCGAACGCCGTGCTGGGCGGCAAGGCGGCGTTCGACCGGCTGCGCGCCCGGTTCGACACCCAGAACGCCGGGCTGAGCGCGACGATCGCCGACGACCGCGCCGAGCTGGCGCACACCCGCGCCGTGCGGGACTGGGTGCTGGGCGGCATGGTGGCGCTGTTCCTGCTCACCGGCGTGGTGTCGGCCGTGCTGGTCCGGCGGCTGGTGACGCGGCCGCTGCAGGATCTGCGGTCGGCCTCGCTGCGAGTGGCCGCCGGCGATTTCGAGCACCGCATCGCCGCGCGCGGCCCGGCCGATCTACGCACCATGGCACAGACGGTGGAGGCGATGCGGCGGCGCATCGTCGAGGAACTCGCCTCCTCCCGCGCGCAGCAGCAGGCGCTCGCGCGACAAGCGGAGGAACTCGACGAGCAGGCCGTCGAATTGCGCCGTTCCAACGCCGAACTCGAGCAATTCGCCTATGTCGCCTCCCATGACCTGCAGGAACCGCTGCGCAAGGTGGCCTCCTTCTGTCAGCTGCTGGAGAAGCGCTACGGCGACAAGTTCGACGAGCGCGGCACGCAATACCTGATGTATGCCGTGGACGGCGCGCGGCGGATGCAGGTCCTCATCAACGACCTGCTCACCTTCTCCCGCGTGGGCCGGTTGGGTGAGGACAAGGTGGCCGTCGCTCTCGATCAGACGCTGGACCGCGCCCTCGACAACCTCGCCACCGCGATCGAGGAATCGGGCGCGACCGTGCGACGGCCGGAGCAATTGCCCGAACTGCATGCCGCCCCGACATTGCTGGTCATGTTGTGGCAGAACCTGATCGGCAACGCCGTCAAATTCCGCAGCCCCGACCGGGCGCCGGTGGTCCGCATAGACTGTGAGCCGGAACCCGGCGACGAGGGCGAGGTCTGGCGGCTGTGCGTCACCGACAACGGCATCGGCATTCCGGACGAGTTCAGCGAGAAGGTCTTCGTGATTTTCCAGCGGCTGCACGGCCGCGACGAATACGGTGGAACCGGGATCGGTTTGGCGCTGTGCAAGAAGATCGTCGAGTATCACGGCGGCCGTATCTGGCTGGACACCACGTACACCGACGGCACTCGACTCTGTTTCATACTCCCGGCGAACAACGAAGAAACCACGGCCGCACCGGTCGAGGTGGAAGGAGCACCGGCATGACCGTGGCAGGCCAACCCATCGATGTTCTGCTGGTCGAGGACGATCCGGGCGACGAGCTGATGACCCGGGAGGCATTCGCCGACAACAAGATCGGCAACACCATGCATGTCGCCCACGACGGCGAGGAAGCGCTCGACTTCCTGTATCGCCGTGGCGAGCATGCCGACGCGCCCCGCCCCGACCTGATTCTGCTGGACCTCAATCTGCCGAAATACGATGGGCGCCAGGTATTGGCGACGATCAAGTCCGACGCCGAACTCGCGCATATTCCGGTGGTCGTCCTGACCACGTCGGCGGCCGAGGAGGACATTCTGCGCAGCTACAAACTGCACGCGAATGCCTACGTCACCAAACCCGTGGATCTGGATCAGTTCATCGCCGCGATCAAACAGATCGACGAGTTCTTCGTCCAGGTGGTCCGGCTGCCCCGGGAACCGAACAAACTGGGTCCGGTGCTGTGATCAGTGCCCGATGAACCGCGCCCGCCACTGAATCGCCGGTCGATCCTGGAATTGGCTATCGACCTGGTCGATCGCGAAGGCCTGCACAAGTTGACGATGCGCAGGCTGGGTGCGGAATGCGGGGTCGAGGCCATGGCCCTGTACCGGTACGTGCACGGCCGGGAAGACCTGCTCAGCGGCATCGTGGATCATCTGGTCGACCGTTTGCGCACCGATCAGCTCGCGGCCCGCCGCCGAGAGGACGGGTGGCAGGATTTTCTGGTGCGACTCGCGCACGGGGTGCGGCAGATCGCGCTGGACCATCCGGAGTTGTTCCCGCTGGTGGCCACGCGCCCGCCGGAGGCGCCGTGGGTGCGGCCGCCGCTGCGCAGCCTGCAGTGGATGGAAACGTTCCTGGATACGTTGCTGTCCTACGGTTTCGACGATATCGCCGCGGTGGTGGCGTATCGGTCCTACACGACATTCCTGCTGGGGCAGTTACTGCTGGAAGTATCCGCGCGCACCCCGGCGCCGCGCGCGGATTCCGCATCGCGGCCGGAACCGGAGCGGGACCTGTCCGATTACCCGCAACTGCGGCGGCTGCAACCGATGCTGGCGCAGGACCGTTCGCTGGAAGAGTTCGAAGATGCCCTCGAGGCCCTGCTGGACCGGCTCGAGGCCCTGCTCGCTCGGCGATGAGCGCCACATCCCGGATCGGGTTCCCGTCCGCCGTGGATACAACGTAAACTGCCAGGCGTGACCGATAGCGCCCCGGAACAGAATCGTGCAGTGTCCGACAACTCCAGCGAGACGCGTATTCACATCGTCGCCGACACGCAGGACAAAGCGACGGTTCTGCGCGTCAGCGGCGAGATCGACGTTCTCACCGCACCGGTGCTACGGGAAGCCATCGAAACCGCTTGGAGTGAGGGCCCACAGCCGCCCGCGACAATCGTGGATCTCACCGCTGTGACGTTTCTCGCCTCGGCCGGGCTGGCGGTTCTCGCCGGCTGCTCCCGGTCGGCTCCCGAGGGCGCCCGGCTGTGGGTGGTCGCCGACAAGCCGGCGACCTCCCGGCCGATTACCGTCACCGGGTTGTCGGAGTTGCTCAATCTCTGCACCACGGTGGACGAAGCATTCGAAGCGGTTTGATTTACTCCTGCAGTGCCTGATCTCGCAATTTCTTCAGGGTTTTCGTGAGAATGCGCGAAATCTGCATCTGCGAACAGCCGAGCTGTTCGGCGATCTGCTGCTGGGTCATCGAGTCGCCGAATCGCATGGACAATATCCGGCGTTCCCGATCGGGCAGCGCGGCCAGCAGGGGCTTGACGGCCAGATAGTTATCGATGGCGCCGAACTGTGGCTCCTCCGTGCCGAGGGTGTCCAGCAGTGACGAGCCGCCCTCGTCGCTCTCGGTGGCCGAATCGAGCGAACTGGCCTGATATCCGTTGCGCGCGATCAGCGCCTGGGTGACCTCGGCCAGGTCGACCTCGAGTTCCTCGGCGATCTCGCGCGCCGTGGGCACCCGGCCCAGCCGATGCGTCAGGTCGTCGGTCGCCGGGCCCAGCTTGATCTGGATCTCCTTGAGCCGCCGGGGAACTCGCACTGCCCAGGTGTAGTCGCGGAAGTGGCGGCGTACCTCGCCCATGATCGTGGGCACCGCGTAGCCGAGGAAGGTGCTGCCGACTGCGGGGTCGAAGCGGTCGACCGCCGCGACCAGCCCCACCCGCGCGATCTGCACCAGATCCTCGAAGTTCTCGCCGCGGCCGGAGAACTTGCGCGCGATGTGTTCCGCGACCGGCAGGCATCGCGAAATGATGGTTTCGCGAAGCGCCCGGCGCTGCGGGTCGTCCGGGTCCAGCGCGTGGAGCTGGACGAACAGCGGCTCGATATTGTCGTAGCTGTCCGGGGTGGAGCGCCGCGGCCGCCGCGGCGTGTTGCGGTCATCGGCCATCGGTGACCGCCGCGGTGCAACAGAATTCGATGATCGCGCGATGACCGCCGAGGGCGGAGTCGTAGGGGTCCACCGAAGTCGTCAGCGAGTCGGTCAGGGTCGACACGATGTGCCAGCCCATGCCGCCCTCGTCGGGACCCTTGTCCGAGTTGGTCACCGCCGCGACCCGCACGCGCATGCCCGCACGGTCGTACTCGAACGCGCAGTCGAGTTCGGTGTCGCGCACGCTGTCCTGCACTAGTGCGGTGGCGACCTCTTCTACGGCCAGACGGATGTCGACGACCTGATCCATCGCGAAATCCGCGAAGAGGGCGACGGTTTCGGTCACGGCGCGCAGCAGCGCCAGATCCTCGAAATCCGCCGGTATCCGCACGCCGATGGTCCGGGTGGGCGTCACCGGCTCGGCGACTTCGTCACTCGAATCCATGCGTTACTCCTGTTCTGTGCCGTCGCGCGAGCGTACCGGCGTAGAGCGCTGTGATGTGGCCTGCTGCGGGATCTGCGGCGCGGCGACTGCCTCGCCGTGCACATCGGGCAACGATGTGCGGCGGGAGGGCGCCACGGCCGGAAATCGATCGGGGTCTCGCTCCTCCGATCACATGCCGACGTAGTGGGAGTCCCAGCGGCGGCGGGCCACCCCGCCACGGAAGCGGGCGCGGATCTGGCGTTCGTATCCGACCACGAACACCCAGTACATCGCGATCACGACAACCGCCGCGCTACCTATCGCCGTCACCGACACAGGTACCAGCCAACCCAGCTCCCAGGCCACGCCGACCTCTCCTCACCGTCTTCACGCGCGGCCCGGCGGGCCGCCTCCGTGAAGTACATAGACCGCCGCGGGGATCTCAAACAGGTGTGTTCGTTGTCATTCCGGCGCAGCGGTTCTCATCGATCGTAGGCCGCTCACCCGGTGCCGGCGTAGTTTGTGATCTCCGTGATTCGGGTATCGCGCCCCGGTGAGGAGGCGCAGGTGAACGGATCGAAAAGGCGCGGCGACGCGCCGGTGGACTGGTCGTCGGGTCCCACCGGGCTGCACAAGCGCACGTGGTGGACGGCCGTGCGGCGGCTGGGTGTGGCGCTGTGGGACGACACCGTCACCGACAGGGCAGCCGCGCTCACCTATTACAGTGTGCTCTCGATCTTTCCGGGCCTGATCATGCTGACGGCGTTCGTGGGCCTGCTGCGGCCGTCGGCCACCTCTCCGCTGATCGGGGCCATTCGGGAGCTGGGGCCGGGCCGGGGCACCGAGTTGCTGGTGGACGTGGTGAACGAATTGCAGGGCACCCAGCAACTCGCCGGGCCGCTGGCGTTCGTCGGTCTGGCCGTGGCGATGTGGATCGCGTCGGGGTACGTCGGCGCGTTCGTGCGCGCGGCCAACGGGATCTACGAGGTGCAGGAGGGGCGGCCGGTGTGGAAGACGGTGCCGATGCGCCTCGGTGTCACGGCGGCGCTCGTGGTGCTGATCGGTCTGTGCGCGGTGGTCGGCCTGGCGACCAGCGCCGTCGTGCATCGACTCGGCGGCGGGTCGTTCGTGGAATCGGCGTGGACACTGGCGAAGTGGCCGGTGGTCGCCGTACTCATGGGTGCGGTGGTGAGCCTGCTGTACTGGGTCGCGCCGAACGCGCGGCAGCCGGGATTCCGGTGGCTGACGCCGGGCAGTGTGCTGGCGGTGGTGGTGTGGATCGTCGCCTCGGCCGGATTCAGCGTGTACGTGGCGCATTTCGGCTCGTACAACAAGGTGTACGGATCTCTGGCCGGGGCGGTGATCTTCCTGGTGTGGCTGTGGATTCTCAATGTGGCGGCGCTGCTCGGCGCGGGGCTGAACGCCGAACTGGCGCGGGGGCGGCTGGTGGAGGACGGCGCGGAGGCGGAGGCGGACGAACCCATTCTGCCGCCGCGCGATACGCGGGCGATGACGTCGCCGCCGCAATATTGTGGGTGATTTGTTGCGGTAGAGAGAGATTCCGAATTTCTCTGTACCATCGGAGGCGGTGCTCGCACCAGCTCGGATACGGGAAGGGTGCCTCGCGGAGTCTCGCGGGGTGCCCTTCTGCCGGTTTTACCGCACCGCGCGGGCCGCCAAAACGCTTGCCACCAGCACTGTTATCCCTTCGGCCACGGCGGTGACGCCGACGGCGTGTGCCGCGGACAAGGCCGTGGCGCCGGCCTGGCTCAGGAACAGCGAGCCGAAACCGGCGATGCCGACCACGATGCCCAATTGCACGCTGGTCACCAGAATGCCGCTGGCGTCGGAGGCCAGTGCGGGCGGGACCTTGCTCAGCGCCCGAGTCATCAACGGGCTGAACGCGATTCCGAAGCCGAGACCGGTCACGCCGAAGATCGTCAACTCCAGCGCTCCCATGGCGTGACCGTCACGCAGGCGCAGGCCGAGCAGCACGATCGTCACGGCGCCGAGCACCAGACCGCCCGGAGTCGTGAACGGCTGCAGGCGTTTCGGTATCCGCTGCCAATTCAAGCCGGCGAGCGCGTAGACGCCGCCGAACGGGATGAACAGCAGACCGGCGTGCAGTGCCGAGTATCCGAGCGGGCCTTGCAGGTGGATCGCGGTGGCGAACAGCCAGCCGCTGAAGGTGGCCATGATCACGAACAGCGTGCCCGCGACCAGGACCAGACCGGGCGCGCGCAGCACGCGATCGGAGAACAGCGGTTCGCCGCCGCGCCGGTGCACGCGGCGCTCGACGAGGGCGAAGGTGGCGAAACCGATTGCCGCACAGACCAGCGCGATCCAGGTCCACACCGGCCAGTGCTGCTCGTGGCCGAGGACGAGTGGCAGTACCAGCAGCAGGACGGCCGGGGTGAGTGCGGACAGTCCGGCCAGATCCAGCTTGCGCTCGACACGGACGGCGGCGGGAAGGACTCCCGGCGCGATCGCCAGCAGGGCCAGGCCGATCGGCACGTTCACCAGAAATACGCCGCGCCAACCGCTTCCGGCGATATCGGCGCTGACGAGCAGACCGCCCACGATCTGCCCCACCACCATCGCGCCGGAGATTACCGCCGCATAGGCCGACAGCGCCCGCGCCCGCGCGCCACCACTGAACGTCTTCTGGATCAGCGTCATCACCTGCGGCACCATGGTCGCCGCACCCACACCCTGAATGAATCGGAACACGATGAGCGCCAACGTATTCCACGCCAGGCCGCAGGCGAGCGAGGCCACCGTGAACAATGCCAGCCCGGTCAGGAACATCGTCCGCTGGCCGACCTTGTCCCCGAGCCGAGCACCGGTCACCAGCAGTACGGCGTAGGAGATCACATAACCGGACACGATCAGCTGCAACGCCGACCCGCTGGCATCGAGCGAGGTGCGGATGGAGGGAATCGCGACATTGACGATCGAGGCATCGAGAACCGCCATGAACTGCCCGAGCAGAATCACGGCGAGAACGGTCAGCGACCGGCCGGACGACAGCGCCGATACGCCGGTCGCCGATGGAGTTTCAGGCAGCGTTCGTGTCATGCCGCCGAGCCTGCGCCGCTTCCGATCCCGGTAACAGGAGCCTGCTCATACTGGTAGTGAGAGCACCTGGTTGCGGGGCCTTCGCGATGATGGGGAGACGAAATGCGAGTTGGTGATCGTCCGAATGGTGTTGCCGCGGTGGCCGAAGCGACCGGTTTGGCCGTCGATGCGGATTTGATCCTGTGCGCGTTGACCCATCGTTCCTTCGCCTACGAACACAGCGGACAAGAGCACAACGAGCGGCTGGAGTTCGTCGGCAGTGCCGTTGTGTCCCTGGCGGTGACCGAGGTGCTCTACCGCAGAAATCAGCAGTTGGCGGAGGATGATCTGGAGAAGTTGCGGACCGCGGTGGTCAATATGCGTGCGACCGCCGGGGTCGCGCGTCGATTTCTGCCGGGGGGACTGGGGCGGTACATCCGGTTGGGGCGAGGGGAGGCCGCGACCGGCGGCCGGGACAAGGACAGCATCCTGGCCGGTGCGTTGAAAGCGGTCGCCGGGGCGATCTACTTGCAGTACGGCGTCGGGGTCGCATCGCGGGTGGTCGCACAGCTATTCGAGCCGTCGGTCGCCGCGGCCATGCGCAACTCCGGCGGCGGTCCGGATTGGAAAACGGATCTGCAGGAGTTGACGGCGCGTAGGCGGTGGGGTGTCCCGGAATACCGAGTGCGGGATCGTGGCCCGCGCCATGAGCGTCGGTTCGCCGCGTCGGTGACGGTCGGCGGCGTGCTCGTCGGTGAGGGCGACGGTGGCAGTAAGAAGCAGGCGCAACAGAGCGCCGCGAGACAGGCGTGGGTAACGCTCGCCGCCTATGACCCTGATTCCGGGGTTAGCCCAACCGACGGCAAGGTGTCATAATCGGTCCTGTCCTCGCCAACTGTCTTCCCCCTGTGGGGGTGCTGCCGCTCGCGGTCCACTTCTGTAGGGGTTCGCGCAGCTGACGTTGTTTCTTCGCCATGCCAGGAGAACAACGCCCATGTCTGCGCCCATGGTCCTTTTGTCGGTCACTCCGGTGGCCTGTCTGGCCGTTGCCGCTGCTGTCCGCAGGTCGAGCGATGCGGTCGCGGTTTTGCTCGCGGCAGCGGTTGCCTTGTTCTCGCGTGATCGCGTGCGTGCTCGCCGAGCGATCACCGTCCTGCGGCTGTTCCTCGACGCTCGGGCGGGGAGAGACGGTCCGAAGCGTGGTCCTGCGCGGGAGAAGTGAGGCGGGTATCGGCGCGGACAACGTTCCTGTCTTGGGGAAGCGTGTCGGATCCTGGTAACAGGAGCCTGCTCATACTGGTAGTGGCAGCACCTGGATACCGGCCCGGTGGTCGGTGAGGATGGGTGCATGGTTGCGGAGTCCCGGACGGTGCGGAAGGTGCGGCGTACCGAGTTGGCGGCGTTTCTGCGGACTCGCCGGGCTCGGATCATGCCCGAGGATGTGGGGCTGCCGTCCGGGCCGCGGCGGCGTACGCCGGGGTTGCGCCGCGAAGAGGTCGCCCAATTGGCCGGGGTCGGGGTCACTTGGTACACCTGGCTGGAGCAAGGGCGCGACATCAATGTCAGTGTGCAGGTGCTGGACGCGATCGCGCGCACGCTGGCCCTGGATGCCGTGGAGCGCGCCCATCTCTATCGACTCGCGGATGTGCCGACGGTGCCGAGTTGGCATGTCGAGGAGGGGGTTCCCGAAGAGTTGCAGGTGATTCTGGATCACCTGTATCCGCTGCCGGCCGTGTTGCTGTCGGGGCGGTACGACGTGCTGGCGCACAACGAGGCCTATGCGGCGCTGTGCCCGGGGTTCATCCGGGGTGAGCGCAATGTGATTAGGAAGGTGTTCTTCACCGAGGAGTGCTGCAATCCGTATCCCGGTCAGCCCGAGCATGTCTGCCGTATGGTCGGGTTTCTGCGGAGCGGTTACGCCAAGAATCTGCACGATCCGGAGTGGGTGGCGTTCATCGACGACATGTGCGCGCGCAGTGCGCGTTTCGCCGCGCTGTGGGCGCGTAACGACGTCGCCTCGCCGTTGGGCCGGTATCGCATGGTCCGCAATGTCGCCAGCGGTGATATGGAGGTTGTCATGACCAGCATGTCGCTACCGTCGATGAGCGGATCCTGGGTCCAGATACTCACTCCCGCACAGGATTCCGACTGGGAGAAGCTGAACCGTTTGCTCGCCATGTCTCCGGATGAGCGCGCCCGGCCCTGGCAGGAGCATTTCGATCGGTATCACGCCGAGGCGACGGCCTGACTCACACCTTGTGCAGCACACCGTTGATGGTGCTGCCGACGGCGCCGGTGCGGTAGGCGAGGGACCCGTCGGTGTGCAGCTGAATCGTCGATTGCGCACCCTTGTCGCAGTCCGTGCCGGTCACCGATTCGGCGGTCAGGGTCAGCTCGGTTTCGGAGGCGCTGACTACCCGCTCCACTCGGTCGCAACGGGCGCCCGTGGCCGTATTGGTATGCGACGAAGTGGCGGCCTGTTCGGAACCCTCGCCATTGATCGTCAAGACGACATCGAAGGTCTCACGCCCGTTGTCGGCGGCCCCCTGCCACGCCCCGACGAACGCGGGCGCGGCCGTCGCCGCCGAATCGGTATCCTCCGGATTGCGGACATACGCGATCACCGCAATCGCCACGATCAAAATCGCGATAGGCCCCACGACGGCCAGCCGCAGCCGGTTCTTCCGACGAATAGCCTGCTCTTCCGGCGTCTCCCACTGCTCCCGACCCACCTACCAAGTGTAGGCCCATTGGCAGCCGTCGGTCCCGTGTTTTCCGCACCTGGTCACGTAATGCATTGCGACACGGCCGCTCTCGTTATCTCGAGACTCCGCGTTTCAAGCCGCCACGCCGACGCGCTCGCTCAGAGCGTGCACGTCGTCTCGCATTCCCGAAGGGGGTGACTTCAGTAGACCGCGGAGCAGGTCCCGTGCGAAACCGTTGTATCGGATGGTTTCCGGAGCCGTCCGTTCCGATTTCGACAGCAAGGCGAGTGTGGCGACCGCATCGTCGCGGCGGTGATGAGCGCGGGCGACTTCGATGAAATGCCTGCTGCGGCGGGGTACGGAGACGATCCGCTCCGCGTCGAACGTCTGTGCCGCCTGCAACGCTTCTCCGGAACGGCGCAGCTCCACGCCGAGGGTCACCGCGTGCGCGGCCATCACGGGCTGCGAAAACGATGTCTGCACATGCCGATACGACGGGCCGAGCAGTCTGACGGTGCGGTCGGCGCGTGCCCAGTAGCGCCAGGCGTCTCCATGTCGGCCTCGACGCGCGTGCACGTAGGCGATCTCGGCATCGAGCGCTCCCGCGATACCGCGCCAATCGTCGGATGTTCCCGGCCGATCGAGGTAGGGAGTCAAACGGTCGATCGAATCGTGAGCCAGGCCGATCGCTTCTTCCCACCGACCGGAATCTCGCAGAGCCTGCACCATAGACCATGCGCTGCATGCGATCACGTAGGGATCGTCGGCCTCGTAGCCCTCGTTGAGTCCGCGGTCGGCGACCATCCAGACCAGTTCCGGGGCAGGTTGGTAGGCGACGTAGAAGTCCGCGAGTTGATACACCCCGGCCAGGATCTTGCGGGCCGTACGGCGTTCCGCACCGGGCGTGCGCGCCGCCGTCTGCGCGTCGCGAATCAGCCCTGGCAGCAACGCACCCAACTGTGTTCGATGGTCCGGGCTGGCATGCCGGATCTGCCACGCCTGCCGCAACCGTTCGGCCAGATGCTGCGGCTGCGTGCGCCTGCCGGACGGGCTCGCACGGAAGTCCGTCAGCGCGTTCTGTACCTCGGTCAGCGCCGCGTGGCGTTCCCCTGCGAACACCGCCACCGGCACGGCGTGACCGTCACCGGCCAGTTCGGCGAGATCTCGAATTTCGAGAGCCTGGGCGATTCGCAGCAGGATGGGAAGCCTCGGAGTCTGCAAGCGGCCGTTCTCGACAGCCTTCAACCACTCCGCCGATTTGCCGATCAAACCGGCCAGAACCGGCCGCGACATCCCCGCGCGCTCTCTCCGCAACTTGATTCGCCGGCCGATCGCCAGGCTGTCCTCGCCGTTCACGATAACGCCCTCCGCTCGTCGCCCCCGAGATCAAGGCTAGCGAAGCGGCCAGGGGTACGGAATGTACCCGGCAGCATTCGGTGCCGAATCTACCTTCGTTGGCACCTGAAGAACCGACCTCGAGGTGTCGAATGATCCTGATTATCAGTCTGGTCGCGGTGCTGGCAGCGGTCACTGGCGCGGCCTTGTTCCTGCCGATACAGCCATCCCGCCACATGCCCGCGTCCGATGCTGCGGTGAACGGCTCGGCGGATACTTCCAAAACGCGCCTGCCGCAACGCATTCCTGGCTCTTACGGATTTGCGAGAGATCCGGTGTCGAGGCCTCCCGGAACCGTTCTGGCTCGGACCGCTGCCGCCATCGAGCAATGGAGTGAGGAGGACGAAGCATCATGATGATCCCGGTGGTCGGCGACCTGTTGGATGCCATGGACGGACGGTTCGACCCGCACCACCCGCAGGTCGACATTCTCCGTGCCGCATGGCTTCTGGCCACGTTCGACTCCTGGTTTGCGCCGAGGAGCGTGCATGCGATGCGGATCGACGCCGCCTCCGGCAATATCGCTCACCTGGAATCCGGCGCGGAAGCATTGCACGCGCTGGATGTGGATCTTGCCCTCGTTACCGGTGATGCGCTGATCGACCGCATTGCCGCCGCCGTCGGCGGGGATCGGGAATACGCCCTCGCGGTCGATGAACTCGCGATCAGTTGGTCCGTCGTGCACGAGACGCGGACCAGGTTCAGTCGGTGCGTGGACAGTGATGCGGACGCTCGGTTCGGCGAGGCATGTCGTGACTACGAGCAGGTAGCACGAACGCATCGGTGGCGGTACGCGAATCGGTCGGCGCGGTTGTCGGTGTGGGACGGTGTCGGAATGTGACACACGAAAGTTGGTGCGACGGAACGGATGTGGGCGATCCCACCGGTTCAGCGGTCGGATCGCCCCGCACGTTCAGGATTCGCTCGGGAGCCGGAAATAGTGCCCCGCGTCGAGGTCTTCGAGGAGGTTGGGGTGGGTGGGTTTCCAGTTGAGGAGGTCTTGGGTTCGGGTGCTGGAGGTGGGATTGTCCAGCGTGACCATGGGGGCCAGGAAGCCGAAGTGGGCGGGGGCGGACTCCGGGGGGATGCTCACCGCGGGGATGTTCAGGTGGCGGGCGATGGTTTCGGCGATGTCGCGGAGGGGGACGCCCTCGTCGTCGACGGCGTGCAGGCGGGAGCCGGCGGGGGCGGATTCGAGGGCCAGCCGGTACAGGTGGGCGGCGTCGCGGGTGTGGCCGGCGGGCCAGCGGTTGGCGCCGTCGCCGACGTAGCCGGAGACGCCCTTCTCGCGGGCGATGGCGATCAGGGTCGGGACGAAACCGTGGTGGTCCAGGTCGCTGTGCACAGTCGGTGGGAGCCGGATGACGCTGGATCGGATACCGCGGTCCGCGTAACCGACGACCGTGTTCTCCGCGTCGATGCGCGGCCCGGATTCCAGCGCGTCGGCCTCGGTGCCGGTCCGCTGCAAGGCGCCGAGCATCCCTGTACCCGACGTGATTACCAGCGGTTTACCGGTGCCCGCGAGGGCCTCGCCGAACGCCTGGACAACCCGTAGGTCGGCGTCGGCCGCGCCGGCGTAATCGCCCGACAGCATGTTCTCGTGTTTGAACGCCAGATGGATCACGCCGTCCGCGGCGGTCGCGGCGGCGGCCAGACCGGCGAGAGCGTCGAGGTCGCCGCGATGCACCTCGGCGCCCGCGGCGACCAGCGCGTCGGCCGAGCGCTGCGAACGAGCCAGGCCGACGACCTCGTGCCCGGCGGCGCGGAGTTCCGGGACCACGGCGGAACCTACGTGCCCGGACGCTCCGGTGACGAATACCCGCATGGTGAAACACCTTCCTGCGATGAGTTCGGGGCTCGCACCGCGGTGCGAGAGCGGCCTATGACAGCCGCTGTCATCAGCGTAGCGCTTATGTCAGTTGCTGTCATCAATCCCGGCGCGTGCCGTCGTTTGGGCGGTTTCGCGCCGGGTAGATCGCACAGGTAGCCGAGAAGAGGAGGTAACTGTGTCCGCAGAACTCGAGGGTGCGCGCGTCCTGATCGTCACCTCCAATGCCGGGGTCGAGCACGACGAGTTGGTGGTGCCGCGCGACCAGCTGCGCCAACGCGGCGCTCAGGTGCGGCATGCCGCGATGAAAGGCGAAGCGGTACAGACGTATCGCCACGATCTGGAGCCCGCCGAGCAGGTGCAGCCCGACGTCACCCTGGATGCCGTGGCGCCCGACGACATCGACGTGCTGGTCGTCCCCGGCGGCACGGTCAACGCCGACACGCTGCGCACCGACGACCGCGCCCGCGAACTGGTTCGTGCCGTGAAGTCGGCGGGCAAGCCGATCGCCGCGATCTGCCACGGTCCGTGGCTGCTGGTGGACGCCGAGGTGCTCCCCGGCAAGACGCTGACGTCCTACCCGTCGCTGCGCACGGACATCGTCAATGCCGGTGGGAAATGGGTGGACCAGTCGGTGATGCGCTGCGATCACAACGGCTGGATCCTGATCACCTCGCGCAAGCCGGACGACCTGCCCGACTTCGTCGACACCATCACCACCGAACTGAGCCGCTGACAAGCCACCGAACGACGAGCCGGTGCGGATCGGCCTCGGCCACGCGCGTATTCAACTGAGCGCGTGAGCAATTCGGTTCAGCCAGTCCCGCACCGGCCCGAGGCTGATCATGCCGCTGCCCGCGCCCGCCAGTTCGGCGGTGGCTGGTGACAAGCGAGTATGTGCCCGGCGCAACACTTTTCGGTCGTCTATCGCCAGCGCGACGACCGCTTCCAAGCAGGTTTGCGCCTCGTACATGAGATCCGCGGGCGGCTCCGGCAGGGCATGCAAGGCGTCCTTCGCGTCGGCGTCGCGGTTCTCCCGAAGCGCGACGAAGGGCTCTATCCAAGGCCGGTACGGTCCCCAATCTTCCTGCGGATCAACGTATTCCGCGGCGGCGCGGGCGGACACCGCGCCGCCGGACAGCCGCAGGCACAGCAACGCCAGGGGGAGTAGGCCGCGTTCCGCCCCGGGCATCCCCGCGCCGTCCAGACGTTGCGCGGCACCACGATACGCGGCCTCCGCGTCGGCCTCGGAACCGGTGGCGGCGAGTCGAAGCGCCCGATACCACTCGGTGAACACGCCGGTCAACGGCCGTTCGTAGCGTTCGCCCAAGCGGTCTGCCGTGGCGGCATGACGATCCGCGGCAGCGAAATCGCCGAGCGCGCCGCACGCCTGCACGCGAATCAGATGTCCGAGAATCTCGAACGACGCCAGTCCGTGCCTGGCCGCCAGATCGACCAGCTCCGAACCGATTTCGCCGCGCCGTGAAGCGAGACCGGCGCGGGTGCACGACTGCATGAACTTCCCGTTGAGAGCGAAAGCCAGTAGCGCGGGATCATCCAGTCGCCGCGCGATCTCCTCGGCGCGGTGCGCCGCCTCCGGCCCCCGCGGCGAGCGACTGCCGCGCATCTCCACAGCGATCGTGGCGAGCAGACGGCAGCGCGCGGGGTCGTGCGGTTCGTCGCCGGGCAGCGCGGACAGCGTGCGTTCGGCCGCGGCGACCACCTGCTCGGCCTGCCGCGGGTCGTCGCTGCGGGTCCAGATCGCGGGGACGTCGAAGGCGCCGATCACCCGGGCGGTCAGCTCCGGGTCACCGAACTCCTCGGCGGCCGTGATGGCCGCCATCCGATGCTCCCGGGCCAGTTCGAGGCCGGTGCCGCCGGTGACGGCGAGGTTGCGGAGCAGGCCCACCGTCGAATCCAGCCGGGCTCGGGATCCGGCGGAGACGGCCCGGTCGTACGCCGCGGTGGCCTCCGTCCACACCTGGGCCGCCGCGGTCTCCGGACTCGGCCGCGGTTCCAAGCGCGGATGGTGAGACAGGATGTCGGCCTCCAACCGGCGTAGTCGCGGGCCGGGGTCGAGTCCGAGTTCGTCGGCCAGTGCGGTGCGGGCGCGGCGCAGTACCGCGAGCGAATCAGCCTGGCGCCCAGACCGATACAACGCCGACGCCAGGAGCGCCCACGCCTCTTCGCGCCACGGGTGGTCGGTCAGGTGGGCGTTCAGGTCAGCGATCACCTCGGCTGCCCTGCCCAATGCCAGCCGGGCCTGGGCATGCTGTTCGACGGCATGTAACCGCAGCTCCGCCAGCCGGGCGCGCTCGGTCCGGGCCCAATCTTCGTGCGCGAATTCGGCGTAGGACGGGCCGCGCCACCATCGCAGCGCGTCGTCCAGCCGCTGGAGCGCCTGCGCGGGCGGCAACTCGGCCGCCGTGCGGACGGCCGTTTCGAAACGCCACGAATCGACCGCGTCCGGCCGCGCCCGCAGTGCGTAACCGGGCCCCTCGGTCACCAGCAGCCTCGGAGCGGCACGCGGCGGCCGATCCGGTTCGAGCACGCGCCGCAGATCGCCGACGAAGGTGCGGATCGCGCCGACCGCACCCGCGGCCGGGTCCTCCCAGAGGTCCTCCACCAGGCGCGACACCGGAACCAACTGCCCGCGAGCCACAATCAATCGCGCCAGCACCGCCCGATGCCGCGGCCCCTTCAACCCGAGCGCCCCGCCGTCGGCGTCCCACGCGGTCACCGGCCCGAGCACGCCGAACGTGACCTGCCGCATGCCGCCTCCCTACCGTCTGTCACCGCGCTGAACCATCGAATGACGCACTGACCTCGGTGCTGATCGGATGCTGATTCGCCCGCGGCACAGTCGATGATGCCCGCCGGTCCGGCGGATCCGTCCCGACGAGAGAGATTCATGGAAACACCGACCATCCCCGATTTCGAGTATCGCCGCGTGCCGGTCGCGCCCGGTGTCGCACTCAACGCCGCGATCGGCGGGCGCGGCCGTCCGATCGTGCTGCTGCACGGTTTCCCGCAGACCCATCTGATGTGGCGGCACGTGGCCGCCCGGCTCGCCGCCGACCACACCGTCATCTGCCCGGACCTGCGCGGATACGGTGCCAGCGACAAACCGGCCGAGATCGACAAGGCCACGTACAGCAAGCGGACCATGGCCGCGGACATCGTCGCGCTGGCCGCCGCGCTCGGCCACGAACGGTTCGCCCTCGCCGGGCACGACCGCGGCGCGCTGGTCGCCTTCCGGGCGGGGCTGGACCACCCCGACACGATCACTCATGTGGCCTGCCTGGACGTCCTGCCGACGCTCGATATGTGGGACGTGATGCACGGCGTCGATGCGGCCGTCGGTTTCCACCTCTACCTCATGGCGCAACCGCCGGGCCTGACCGAACAGCTGATCGCGAATTCCCCGGACGCCTTCTTCGGCCACTTCCTCGACATCTGGAGCCTGCGCCCCGACGCCGTACCGGCCGATATCCGCGCCGCCTACCTGAACGCCTGCCGCGCCGCCGTGCCCTCGATCGTCGCGGACTACCGCGCCTCCGCCACGGCCGACCTCGAACACGACCGCGCCGACCGCACCGCCGGAAACCTCCTGCGAATGCCGGTGACCGTCCTACAGCAGGACTGGGGCGCCGCACTCGGCTTCGACGCCGCCGCCCGGTGGCGCGCCTGGACGAAGGACCTGGCCCACGCCACCGTCACCTCCGGACACTTCATGGCCGAGGAGGACCCCGACCGCATCACCGCGGAACTGCGCGCCCTGCTGGCGCGGTGAAGACTTCCGTCACGGTGTAATGCGTGCCAGCGCTCCGTTTTCCAGCGCCGTCCACAGCGCGCCGTCCGGACCCGGTGCGATACCATGCGGCTCGGCGCCGGCGGTGGGCAGGTCGTGGGTTTCGATGACTCCGTCGACGGTGATCGAGCCGACCCGGTTACCGGCCCACTCGGTGAACCACAGCCGGCCGTCACCACCCGCGGTGATCGCGTGCGGCCGTCCTTCGGGGTCGGGCAGCGGGAACTCGGTCACCTCGCCGTCCGGCGTGATGCGCCCGATATAACCCGCCGCGATCGCGACGAACCACACCGCGCCGTCGGGTCCCGCGGTGATGCCCACGGGGGCCGAGCCCGGAGTTGTCAACGGGTGCACCGTGATCGCGCCGTCCATCCCGATTCGTCCGATCGCGTCGGCTTGGTTCATGGTGAACCACATGTCGCCGTCGGCCCCCGCGGTGATGGCCGACGCGAACGCACCCGGGCGCGGCAGCGGGAATTCGGAAACCGCACCGGCGGTGGTGATCCGGCCGATCCGGTCCGCGGCGGTGGCGGTGAACCACAACGCCCCGTCCGGTCCGGCGGCGATCCCGAACGGGCCGGAATCCTTTGTAGGCAAGGAGAATTCGGTGATCGAGCCGTCGACGGTGATTCGGCCGATCCGATGGGCCCGATACTCGGTGAACCAGAGCGCCTCGTCGGGACCGGACGTGATGATCGTCGGACCACAGTCCGGCGCGAGGCGATGATAGTCCGCGGCACCGCCAGGAATCAGCCGTCCGATCCGGCCTTCGTGTACCAAGGTGAACCACAGCGCGCCGTCCGGCCCTGTCGTCACGGCGTACGGACCGCCGTCGGCTACCGGAAACTCTTCGATCGATACGCGGGTCACGCGGACTTCTCCCATGGTGGCGGTGGTTGATGCGGCCGCCACCATATCGCCGCGCCTCAGGTCGACGAGCGCCAGGCGGCCATGCCGAGGGCGATCATGCGGACCTGGCGGACCGTGCGGTCGACGATGTCCACGCGGTCGCGCAGGGCGGCGGCCACGTAGTCGGCGATGTGGTCGGCGACGGTGGACACGATCAGGTCGGCGGCCAGCTCCAGATCGTCGGGCGACCAGGTGTCCAGGGCCCTGACCCGCGAGAGATCGACCACCAGCTCCCGGGTGATGAGCTGCATTTCGACCGCGATCGCGGTGCGCAGCGCCGCCGAACCGCCGTGCCGCTCCCGGATCAGGAAGCCGTACAGCGCCTCCCGGCCCGCGACCTGGCCGAAGACGAAACGCACGGTCTCGGCGAGCCTGGCATCCGGCGTGCGCCGCAATTCCCTTAGGGCCAGGCGCAATTGGCGCACGCCCTCGTCCACCAGCGCGGTGCCCAGTTCGTCCAGCGAGGCGTAATGGCGGTAGAACGCGGTCGGAACGATGCCGGCCGAGCGCGCGATCTCGCGCAGGGACAGGGCCGCGAAGCCACGGTCGGCGGCCAGCGCCAGCGTGCCCTCCAGCAGGGCCTGCCGCGTGCGCTCTTTGCGCTCGACTCGGGACTCCACCTGCTCACTCACATCGCTGAGCATACATCCGTTCACGATTCGTACTCTCCTAGGGATGTTGCCTCGGTCACAGCATCTGCTGGTTGAACTTGTATGGCACCAGCAGGCACACTATCTGAGTGTACAGATGTGCACCGAAAGTTTAGTGGTTACGTCGAGGCTCTGGGAGAACCGAATGGTGGGACTCATCGACCTGGTGCAGACATTGACTTCGCCGCACCCGCTCGATCGCTATCTCGAACTGGTGCGGCCGACGCTCACCCTGCGCGACATGCGCGCCGAGATCACCCACGTGCGGCACTCGGCGTCGGATTCGGTGACCTTGACACTGCGCCCGACCTGGCAGTGGACCGGCCACCGCGCCGGACAGTACGTGCAGGTCGGAGTGCTGATCGACGGCGTGAAGCACACCCGCTGCTATTCGCCGGTCGACGCGCAGGGACGCGGGAGCCGACGCCTGCGGCTGACGGTCAAGGCGCATTCGCACGGCCTGGTGTCGCAGTATCTCTACCGTCACGCCGCCCCCGGCATGGTGGTGGATCTCGCTCCCGCGGCGGGCACCTTCGCGCTGCCCGATCCGCGGCCGGACAAGGTCCTGCTGATCAGCGGCGGCAGCGGCATCACGCCGGTGCTGTCGATGCTGCGCACGCTCGATCGCGAGAAGCACCCGGGCGCCGTGGTATTCCTGCACTACGCTAAGGCGCCGGAGGCAGTGCCGCATCGCACGGAACTGACGGACATCGCCGAGCGGCACGGCAATTTCCACATCGAATTGCGCTACCCGAGCCGCGGTGCGGGCGAGCGCCTGGGTTCGCCGGTCGCGGCCGAGGCGCGCCCCGTCGGCCACTTCGACTACGACACGGTGGAGCAGCTGGCGCCGTGGTTCGCGACCGGGGAGGCCTTCGTCTGCGGCCCGCCCGCGCTGATGGACTCGGTACGCCGGGTCTACCAGGCCGAAGGACTCGAAAACCGGCTGCACAGTGAGGAATTCATCATCTCGACCACGCCGGTGGACCCGGCGGACGTCACCGGCACCACGACCTTCTCGGCGAGTGGCGTGCAGCAGGCCAATGCCGGCGCCAGCCTGCTCGAGCAGGCCGAATCCGCCGGGCTCACCCCGGAATACGGCTGCCGGATGGGAATCTGCTTCTCCTGCACCGCCGTCCGGCGGTCCGGCTGCACCCGCGACCTGCGCACCGGCGAGCTGGACGGCGACCCCGATCAGCCCATCCAGCTCTGCATCAGTGCCGCAGTCGGCGACGTCGACATCGAAATCTGAAAGGGGAGAACAACTATGACCATTCTCACCGAGACCAAGGACGGCCCGCTGGTGCTCAGCCCGCAGCAGGTCGAGGAGATCGGCCGCCGGCTCGACGAGCTGCGCGAGCGGATCACCGCCGACCTGGGCGAGCGCGACCGGGAGTACATCTACTCGATCATCAAGGCGCAGCGCGGGTTCGAGATCGCCGGCCGCGGCCTGATGTATCTGGGTTTCCTGCCGCCGTTCTGGCTGGCCGGCGTCGCCGCGCTGAGCGTGTCGAAGATCCTGGACAACATGGAGATCGGCCACAACGTCATGCACGGCCAGTGGGACTGGATGCGTGAGCCGGGGCTCAATTCCCGTGTCTTCGAATGGGATACGGTCTGCCCGGCCGATCAGTGGAAGCACTCGCACAACTACATGCACCACACCTACACCAACATCCACGGCCGCGACCGGGACATCGGGTACGGCGTGCTGCGCATCGACGAAGGGCAGCCGTGGAACCCGTACTACCTGGGCAACCCGGCGTACGCCTTCCTGCTGATGATGCTGTTCGAGTGGGGCGTGATGCTGCACGACCTCGAGGCCGACAACATCGTCAAGGGCAAGCGCAAGTGGTCCGACATCAAGAAGCTGGCCAAGGGGCAACTGCGCAAGGCTGGTAGGCAGGTGCTCAAGGACTATGTGGTGTTCCCGCTGCTGAGCGGGCCGCTGTTCCTGTCCACCCTGGCCGGGAACGCCACCGCCAATATCGTCCGCAACATCTGGGCCTATTCGATCATCTTCTGCGGCCACTTCCCGGCGGGCGTACAGACGTTCACCGAAGAGGAGACCGCGGAGGAGACCCGCGGCGAATGGTATGTGCGGCAGATGCTCGGTTCGGCGAACATCACCGGCAGCAAGCTGTTCCACATCATGTCCGGGAACCTGTCGCATCAGATCGAGCATCACCTGTTCCCGGACCTGCCGGCCAACCGCTACCCCGAGATCGCTCCCGAGGTGCGCGCGCTGTGCGAGAAGTACGGCCTGCCCTACAACACCGGCCCGCTGAGCAAGCAGGTCGGCGAGGTGTGGATGAAGCTGTTCCGGCTCGCGCTGCCGCCGGCGCTCGCCAAGAATGCCCCGCAGCCAGGTGTTATCGTGATGCGAGAGCGGCATCCTAGCGAAGCGGGCGTGTGAATGATCGGAAAGTTCGAAAGCAACAAGGATCTGATCCAGGAGTTGACGTCGTCCGGGGCGCGGCACGTCGGCAATATCGCCACGATCATCACGAGCACCGTCGCCGAGGTGACCCGTGAGATCGGCGAGTGGGTCACCGACGCGATCGAGATGCGGGAGGCGGCCGCGGCGGCCCAGCGCGATCAGGCCGCCGCCGCCGACGTGAACGCCGGGCGCGACGAGCCGGACGTGTTGCTCGATGAGCCCCGGCAGACGCCACACGTGTCCACCGAACAGCCGTATATCGACGCCGATATCGAGATCGTCGACCCGCGGGACCGCTGAGACCGGTTGCCGGGTCAGAAGACCGGCAAGCGGCGGCGGTGTTCGGTGACGTCGGTGATCAGATCCTTGTAGCCGTCGGCCAACTCGGCGAGGCGTACCCATTGCAGGTGCGCCTCGCTGTCCACGCCCATTCGCGTATCGGGTGTCGGCAGGCCCAGAGCATGTTGGGCGGCAACCCATTTCGCCGCCATTCGATCGATGACCGAGCCGAGGGTCTCGGTGTGCAGCGAGGCGCCCTCCCGGTGCGGGATGTTGTCCCCGACCCAGGTGTCGATGCGCGCGATCAGCCGCATCCGAGTGACATCGACATCGTCGACGACCTGACTGCACGCGGCCACCCGGCTGCTGGGCACGCCGGGCGCGCGGGCGTCGCGCTGGGCGTGGCGCCGCCGTTCGTGACATCGCACCAGCGCCGCGGCCGCGTCGAGCACGGGATGCGCGTGTTGTTCGTGGTCTGCGCGAAAGGCCCGCAAGAGCGCCGCCGCGGACGGCAGTTCGCCGAATCCGATACGGCCGTCGGCGTATTCGGTGGACATGGTGTTCCCACCCTCGTACTAGCGTCGACTGGATACGCCAGGGCCGAGGGGGTATCGGGGAGGGGCTCCCCTCGGCTCCGGCGCAGCCCCGCGGGCCCGGACACGGCAGCCCACCACAAACGCTCACGGTGAAGAAACCGGGAAATCCGCGACGATGCGATAGAAGAGTGTCCGGGAAATGCGGGACATATTCAGGAAAGCGCGTCGGCAGAACCCACGCAACAGTCGGACGCCCGAAACACCGAAGCTGCGGGCAATCGTTATACACCATTACGGCGGGGTCACATGATCGCGAAGATCGGTGATCTTCCGGCACGGTAGGTACTACAGGTACCCGGGCGGTGCGTCGGCGAAACCCGCTGCCGCCGAGCGGACGGCCGCGCGGTCGCGATAGCGACACGGGAGCTATCCACGCCGCGTCGGGGGACGTCGTCCGATAGCCTGCTATTTCGTGTCTGCCTATGTGTCCTCCCCGGAGCTGACCTTCGGCTTCCTGTTCGCACTGGAAGACCCCGAGCGAATCGCCGAGGTGGTCCGCAATCTCATGGAACGCCGGACGGTTTCGGTGTTCCGGCTGGCACACGTGTCGGGCACCGCGGGTCCCCCGGAGCGTTACGTCGTGAATTGGGCCGCCATTCCGCAGATTTCGATCACCACCGAGGCCCCGGACGGCGAGGAGTTGCTGGCCGCTCGCACCATGCTGGTGAACGCGTTCCTCGACGACGAGGGCGCGGTCAGCCTGTATTCGTCGCAGGGCAATCTGCCGGGGTGAATCCGAAGGTGCTCCGGGATACTCCCGGCGTCACGTGGCGACCGCGTGCGACAACCGATGCAGCAGCACCTGTTCGAGCAGTTCGACCAGGACCCGCTTGACCGACTCGCGGTCGCGGGCATCGCATTCGACCAGGTGGATCGACTCGTCGATGTCGAGCGCCTCGCGCACCTCGTCGAGTGCGAACTGCGGGGCGCCGTCGAAACGGTTGACCGCCACCACGAATGCGGTGTCGCGCTGCTCGAAGTAGTCCAGCACCGGGTAGCAGTCCTCGACCCGGCCGGTGTCGACCAGGATCACCCCGCCCAGCGCGCCGTCGAGCAGGTCGTCCCAGAGGAATTCGAACCGCTGCTGGCCCGGCGTGCCGAACAGGTACAGCACCAGCGTGCGATCCAGAGTGATGCGCCCGAAATCCATTGCCACCGTGGTGGTCGTCTTGTCGGCGCGCCGGCCGGGATCGTCGACGCCGACGGAGACCTCGGTCATCGCGGCCTCGGTGGACAGCGGCTCGATCTCGGAGATGGCGCCGATGAAGGTGGTCTTGCCGACCCCGAAGCCGCCGCTGACCACGATCTTGACCGAGGAGGGGGACGGGTCCGGCGCGGGGTTGCCGGAGGGGCCGATGTCAGAGTGCCCGAACAAGATCCCTGATCCTCTCGATGGCGGCGGTGGACAGTTCGTCGGCGGTGTGCACCGACACGTGCCCGGCGGTGACCAGGTCGCTGACCACGACCCGGGCGACACCGAGCGGAACCCGCAGTGCGGCAGCGATTTCCGCGACCGAGTGGGGTCGCTGGCACAGCCGCACCACCGTGGACTGTTCGAACCGCAAAGGGGCCGACAGCGCGGCGGTGGTGGCGTGGACCAGTGCTTCGATGCGTAGTCCCGCGATCAGCGGAGCGGTGCGGCCGCCCGTCATCAGGAACGGTCGCACCACGGGCTCTTCGGTGGAGCGTGATGTCGTCGGGTCTGATTGTGCCACAGCGGAACTCGACCACGCATCCGGTCGGTTCAGAGCGATCATCCGGTGGTCGGGCAGCCGGTGCGACTCGGTCATCTGCGCAGCGATTCCCGCAGTTCGGTGATGAGGGCCGGAGTGAGCAGGGCGCCGGCGCGGTCGGCCAGCACGGCCATCTGGTACCCGACCAGGCCCACATCGGCGTCGCTGTCCGCGATCACGCCGACGCAGCTGCCGTCGGCGATCGCCGAGACGAGCAGGAAGCCGCGGCGCATCTCGATCATGATCAGTTTCAGGCCGTCGAAGTCGTAGCTGCGCGAGGCGCTGCGCGACAGGCTGACCAGGCCGGATACCATGGCGGCCAGCCGATCCGCGTCGGTCCGGTCGAGGTCGTCCGACATCGCCGTCAGCAGGCCGTCCGAGGACACCGCGACCGCGTCGCGCACGCCGTCGGTGGTGCGGACGAAGTCGGTGAGCAGCCAGTTGAAGGCGTGCGGGTCGGTGTCGGACAGGTGGGTGGTCACCTGGGTTCCTCCTGGTTCGTCGGTACCGGAATCCGTTGCCGCTCTTCGGTTTCGCCGCGCTGATGGCCGCTGCGGAAACCGGCGAGCATGCTGCGGACCTGGTCGGGGGAGCGATCGGCGGCGGGCGCCACCGGATGCCGGGGCGGGGCCGCCGGGCGATTCCCCGCATCACGAGTCTTCCGCGCCCGCTTGACGAGACCGTTTCGCGTACGTTGAACTTCGGCTACCGGCGTGTCTCCGCCACTGTGAGGTTCACCCGCCCCGCCGTGCCGCCCCCGCTCCACCGCCGCGGCGAACAACGAATCCTTCATCGGCCCGGGCGGCAATGTAGGAAACGGATCCGGATACGCCCCGGTTACGGCCCCATCCGCCCCGCCGACCCGAAGACTGTGCCGCCCCACCGAACCCGGCTGCAGCCCCGAACCCGGCTGTTGTCCCGCCGAATCCGGTTGCCGCCCGATGGGATTCGGTTGCTGTTCGGTGGTATGCGGCTGCCGCCCGATCGAACCCGGCTGCCTCACGGTCGAATCCGGGAGCTGCCCTGCCGAATCCGACTGTTCGGCCGAATCCGGGGGCCACACGGACGTAAACGGCTGCGGCCCTGACGAAATGGCCTCCGCTGAAGCACTATGCCGCGTAGGCGATCCGGGAGGCCATGCCGAGGACTCGGTCGATGTCCCGGTGGCCCACTGCGAGGTATCTCCGGGCTGCACCTCGACACGCCCGCTCCCGTTCGTGGGCTGGCTGACCACGGGCAATCGCGCTGCGGATGCGGCGGGAGGCACGCCCTCCGGAAGGCCTGAACGGCCGATAGCCGCTACAGGTTCGGAAGAAGCGACGGGATCGGGGGCAGGCGTGGTGGGGTCGGCCAGCAGGGTGGTGGGGAGCAGGAGGCGGGCCACCACGCCGCTGACCGGGGAGACGGTGAGTTCGACGGCTATGCCGAGGCGGCGGGCCAGGCGGCCGACGACATAGTGGCCGAGGAAGCGGGTGGGTGCGACCAGGAATTCGGCGTCGCCGCGGAGCCGGGCGTTGGCTTCGGCGAGTTGGGCGGCGGGCATGCCGACGCCGTGGTCGACGATGGCGAGCAGGTACTGCTGCCCGATGCGGCGGCCGTAGATCTCGACCTCGAGGTCCGGTGGTGAGAAGGCGAGGCCGTTCTCGATCAGTTCCGCCACCATGTGCGCCAGCTCGCTGACCACCGCGCCGGTGACGGGCACATCGTCGACGCGGCGCAAGGTCACGCGCCGGTAGTCGTCCACTTCCGACAGCGCCGCGCGGATGACGTCGGTCAGCGGGATCGGTTCCGCCCAGCGCCGCGGGCTCGCCTCGCCGACGAGCACCAGCAGGCTCTCGGCATTGCGGCGCATGCGCGTCGCGAGATGGTCGAGTTCGAACATATTGCCCAGCATCTTGGGATCGAGTTCCTCGCGCTCGAACTCGCTGATCAGCGCCAGCTGGCGGCGGACCAGGTTCTGGTTGCGCCGGCCCAGATTCGCCAGCGACTCGGTGGTGTTGCGCTGCAGCAGCGCCTGCTGCGAGGCGAGTTCGTAGGCGGTGACCTGTACCCGGTCGAAAGCCTCTGCCACCGAGACGATCTCGGTGCTGGCGGCGGCGGGGGTCCGGACCCGTTGCGGCGGATCGGGTTCGGCGCCGGTGGTGGTGTGCCAGGCCGCGATGAGTTCCGGCAGCCGCCGCGAGGCCACGTCGTCGGCCTCCGCCGCCAGCGCGGCCAGCGGCCGCACGATCGCGCGCGCACTGGCGACCACCAGCAGCACCAGGGCGAGCAGCGCCAGCACGGCGGCGCCGGTGTAGACGCCGAGGGTGGTCGCGGCCTCGCGGCGCAGCTGATCGGCCCGATTTTCGATGTCGGCGCCGATCGCGCCCTGCACGCCGCGCTGCGCGTCGATCACGGCGGTGGTCCGCGCCCACCAGTCGGCGGCGTCCACCGGGTGGGTCAGCGGCCCGCGGTCGGAGGCGAGCGCCACCGCCTCGGACTCGGCGGCCCGGGTGGCGTCGGCGGAGCGCAGCGCGGCGTCGAACCCGGCCCGGCGCTCGGGGGTCGCGTCCTCCCGGAAGGCTTCGACCGCGGCCTGCTGACCCGCGCGGATGTTGAGGAACTGCACGTATTCGCCCGGCCCGAAGCCGCCCGCGGCGAACACGCCGTTGAGGAAGCCGCGCTCCTGGCCCGTGTACTCCTTGGCGTCGCCGAGCCGGTACAGCGCCTGCAGGCCGCGCCACACCCGGTCGTCGCGGGCATGGTCGAGTCCGGAGCGGGTGCGGCCGAGCGCGCTGATCGCGCCGGTATAGAACTGGAAGGCCGCGGCGCGGTCGAGGCGGCCGGTGTCGATCCGCGTCCGGGTGTCGCCGAGCGTGCCGAGTTGGTCGAACGCGCCACGCGCCGGGGCCACGCCGGGCGCGTCGGTGGCGAGCGTGGTGTCCAGCGCCGCCAGTGCCCGGTCGGTGTCCGCACGCTGGGTGTCGACCGTCGCGCGCAGCGCCGGATCACCGCCCAGCAGACCGTTGCTGAGGCCGCGTTCCCGCTGCAGTTCGTGCACGGCGTCCTGTACCGACAGGGCCAGCGAGACCGCGCGGACGGTGGCATCGGTATCGCGATACGAACCGACCTCGCGGGCGACGATCACGCCGAGCAGCACGAGCGCCAGCGCCACCGACACCACCAGGACTCGCGTGAGCTGACCGCGAATGGTGCGGGGGCGGACCACGCGGGCCAGCGGTGTGAGCCTTTTGCTACCTGACGGCAACAATCGAGCGCGGCGGAATTGCACTTGTACTCCTCGCTTTTCGCTCGACACCGACCTCCGGCGCATGCCGCGGAGAATCACAAGCAACGTCGCACACCCCGGCGGCTTCCGCAACAGCTACAGCCGTTCGCCACGACACTGGCTCGAATGCGACACGCCGGGCCGTCGAGCTGTTATGACACGTCCAGTGTGGAAAGTCCCATGAATTTACGTCCGCATGGGAAACAATTGACGACACAACCGGCCCGACCGCAGGGCCGAAACGCCCGAGAGGAGCGTGATCATGAATCCGGAAACCGTGAATCCGAACCCGATCAGAGTGCGAGGCGATCTCGACCCCGCGCTGTCGCGGTGGCAATGGATCGTCAAATGGATTCTGGCGATACCGCACTACATCGTGCTGTTCTTCCTGAGCATCGCGTACGCCGTGGTGACCGTGATCGCATTCTTTGCCATTCTGTTCACAACCCGTTATCCCCGTGGGCTTTTCGATTTCAATGTGGGTGTCATGCGCTGGTCCTGGCGGGTGCGCTTCTACGCGTTCTCGGCGCTGGGCACCGATCGGTATCCGCCGTTCAGCCTGCGCTCGAACGACGACTATCCGGCCGATCTCGAGGTCGACTATCCGGAGCGGCTGTCGCGCGGTCTGGTGTTGATCAAGTGGTGGTTGCTGGCTATTCCGCAATATCTGATCGTGTGGGCGCTGACGGGCGGCGGGCAGTATTGGGGCGATGACGACGGCGGCGGCATGTTCTTTCCGCCGCTGCTGGGAATTCTCCTCGTCATCGCGGTGATCGGTCTGCTGTTCACCGGCAGCTATCCCGGCGGGCTGTACGCGTTCGTGATGGGCGTGAACCGGTGGACGATCCGGGTGCGCGCCTACACATCGCTGATGCGGGACGAGTATCCGCCCTTCCGGCTGGACCAGGGACCTCGCGAGCCCGAGTCCCAGGGACCGCGCGAGCCCGAATCCGCGTCGTAGATGCGGCGGACCACGTCTTCGATATCGGGCTCCTCGATGGACAGGTCGCGGACCTCGGCGCGCGCCGAGACCGCGGTGAGAAGCTGTGCGGCCGTGGTGGTTTCGGTGTCGAAGGCGAGACGCTGGCGAATGCCGCCACCCTCGCTGGAGATCAGCTGAGCGCCCGGCAGCCCGGTCAGATCGGTGGTGGGTACGGCGAGGTCGACCACGAGCACCCGTCGTACCCCCACCGTGGCGGCCAGCCCCGTGAGCGAGCCGTCGTAGGCCAGCCGGCCGTGGTCGACCACCAGCACCCGCTCGCACAACCGCTCGATATCGCCCATGTCGTGGGTGGTCAACAGCAGCGTGGTGCCTCGCTGGACGCGTTCGTAGGACAGGAACTCCCGCAGCCGCTGTTTGGAGAGGACATCCAGGCCGATGGTCGGCTCGTCGAGAATCAGCAGCTCGGGCGAATGTAACAGTGCCGCAGCGATTTCCCCCGCATGCGCTGTCCCAGTGAGAGTTGGCGCACCGGGATGTCGAGGGTGTCGGCCATCTCCAGCTGCTCGACCAGTTCGTGGGTGCGCTTGCGGGCGGCGTCCGGTTCCAGGCGGTGGATGGCGGCCAGGATCGTGAACGACTCGCGCAGCGGCAGATCCCACCACAGCTGCGAGCGCTGCCCGAACACCACCCCGATCCGCCCCGCCAGTTCGCGGCGCTGGCGCACCGGCTCCAGGCCGCAGGTGCGCACCGTGCCGGCGGTCGGCACCAGGATGCCGGTGAGCATCTTGATGGTGGTGGATTTGCCCGCCCCGTTCGCCCCGATATAGCCGACGGCGGTACCGGTTTCGACGGTGAAACTCATCCGGTCGACCGCGGTGAGTACGTCGCGTCGGCGGCGCCAGTGTCCTTCCTCCTTGCGCCGCAGCACGAATTGCCGGGTCAAGTCCGTAATCTCGATCGCGTTCATCCACCGCCTCCCTGGTAGTGCCGTACACCCATTCGCCAGCACATCAGTGCGAGAACCCAGATCCACAGTGCCGCGACCGGACTCGCCCACGCCAGTGCCGCGGGCAACCACGCCGGGCCGGGCAGGCCGAGCAGCGCGATCGTGGGCAGGTAGGCGACGAAGGCCACCGGCACCGCGAAGCCGAACACCAGCGTCAGCGGCCGCGAGAACACCGACGCCGGTTGCTGGGAGGCGAACGAGCCGCCGTAGGTGAAGCTGTTGGTCAGCTCCGAGCCGTCGATGAGGAAGAACTGCAACCCCGCGGCACACACGAACAGGCCCGCGAAGATCGCCACACCGGCGACCAGCGACATCCCCAGCAGCGTGAAGGTCCTTGCGGTCCAGGCGATGTCGTTGACGACGAGGCCGGTGACGAACACCGCGCCCGCCACGGTCGCGCGGGCCAGCCGCCGCAGGGAGACGTCGCTGGTGATCAGTTGCAGCAGTAGCGGTTGCGGGCGCAGGTGGAACGCGTCGAGGGTCCCCATCCGGATGTAGGTGGGCAGAGTGTCGGTGTGCCCCACCGCGATCTGGGCGAGGGCGAAGGTGAGATTGGACAATCCGAACAGCAGCAGCATCGCGTGCAGGTCGAGCCCGCCGAGCACGCGCACGTTGTGGTAGATCACCCACACCTCGGCGAACTCCACGATCCCGATCAGCAGCGAGGACAACAGGTCCGCGCCGAACGACAGCGGGTAGGCGCGCTGGGAACGCATCCGCGAGCGCAGCACCGCCACGTACGGCGTGCAGCAGTTGCCGTGCAACACAGCCGGTTCGGTCACCGGTCGATCCGCCGGGTCAGCCACCCTGCACCTCCAGTTTGCGCCGGCCCGCTCGCAGCAGCATCCGGCCCACGGCGACGCCCACGAGCACCCAGACCACCTGTACGCCCAGGATCTGCACTGCCGCCGCGCCGGTTGCCCGGCCGGACAGCACATCGATCGGCCCCTGCAGCAGCGAGGGAAACGGCGTCAATGTGGCGACGGTGTACAGCCAGCCGGGGAACAGGTGCACCGGCACGAACAGCCCCGCCAGGAACGTGGCGACGATCTGGTAGAGCAGCCGGATGCCGCGCGTCTCCACCAGCCAGAAACCGACCAGGCTCACCGCGAACAGCAGCAGGAACGAAATGGTCACCGCCAGCAGCACACTCACCACGCCGAGCAGGTACGGCGGGCCGGTGCGCGGCAGTCCGAGTTCGAAGGTGAGGGTGCCCGCGACGACGCTGGGCAGTCCGCGCAGCAGCAGGGTGCAGCCGGCCCGGCCGAGATCTCCGGCCAGGTACGAGAATTGGATGTCGACCGGGCGCAGGAAGTCGATGGCGACATCGCCGTTCTTGATCCGGTCGACGATGTCCAGCGGCGGGCCCATCACTCCCAGCGCGCCCAGCAACCCCTGCGACAGCCAGACGTACGCGCCGATCGAATCCGCTGTGTACCCGCCGAATTCAGCGGTTGCTCGCACGGCCGCGAGCATCACCGAGGCGCGCACCAGCCCGAACACCACATTGGTGCACATGCCGGCGAACATTGCCAGCCGGTAGTGCCACTGCCTGCGGAATCCCGCCTCTGCCAGTCGCAGATAGACACCTGGATCAGCGCGCACAACGAATTAACGCTACGGCGATTGCGCTGCGTTCACAACAAGATTGGGGAACCACAGATGTTCCGAAACCGATACCGAGCAGTTGCCACCCCGTTGTCCCTCGACGGCCCGACTGCCTGAAGCCTTTGCCGCAGTGGACCTTCGCCTGCTGTGCTGTGCCCTGTTCCGGCGGACGCGATGATCGGGGCAAAACACGGTCGCACTCGGCCCGATCCACCTGGAACTTCAGGCGATCTCGTTGGCGATATATACTGTTGACGATATGGTGCTCGCATGTGGCAAATCGAGCTGTCGGAGGAGGTTTTGCTGTGGTATCAGGAAGCTCGGAGACGACGACCGCGTCAAGACCCAGTGGATGTTCGACTTGCTCGCCGAGCGGGGCGTCGCATTACGCATGCCATACGCCAGGTACCTCGGCGACAAGTTGTGGGAGCTGCGGTTTTATTGTGAAAATGTGAATCGTCGGATCACTTATGTGTTCGATACCGAGAGACGCATAATCACTCTGACCACGTTTCGGAAGCAGCGTCAGAACGAATCACGTGAGGTTGCTCGGGCTCGGCGGGCGCTGGCGCGGCAGCGCAGGAGAGGTTGAGGCAGTGAAGACAACCAACTATCAGAAGCTGCGAGATGCCGAACTCGCGAAGATGACAAGTGACGAGCGGGCTCTGTACGACGAGGCGTACGCGAAGGCCGGTCTGACGATGCGCATGGCGCAACTGTTCTATGACGCCCGAACCGCCGCAGGCCTTACTCAGGCCGAGTTGGCGCGTCGGATGCACACGACGCAGCCGACCATTGCCGCACTCGAGGGCGGCGGTCGGCTGCCGACGCTCGATATGCTCGAACGTCTCGCGCAGGCGACCGGGCATTCGCTCGAGATTCGCTTGAGCGCCTGAACCGATCGCCTCGGACGAGCCGGTGTGTCCTCCGCCGAACAGCGAGCAGCGCCGGGTGGGTTCCAGTGAGGCCGGGCCTTTGTGCAGCTTGTTCCATGTCGCGGGAACGGTGGTCGAGAGGTCGGGTTCTGGCTGATCGTGAAGGGGCCGGCCACATTCCGCGGTGGTGCGGGATGTGGCCGGCCGCTTACCCAATGGGCGCAGGGCTACCTCTGTCCGCGGGCTCTTGCAGGTCCGTGATGCTACTTCGCTAGGGCAGCACTTTCTTCGGGTGCCGGGTGGTGTTACTTCGACGCCGCCACGGTCGGGCCGGTGGTTGTGGTGGTCGGCTGGGTGGTGGTGGGCTTCGTGGTTTCGGTAGTTGTGGTCGGTGGGGTGGTGGTTACGGGAGTTGTTGTGGTGGTGGGAGGTTGGGTGGTCGTCGGCGCGCCGGTGGTGGTCGGGGTGGTGGTCGGCGTGGCCTTCGTGGTGGTGGGGGTGGAGGTGCTGGTGGGGGCCGCGGTGGTGGTGGCCGCCTTGTACGCGGCGGCGAGGTCGGCCTCGCCGGGCTGGGAGGTCGGGTCGACCTGCTTGCCCGCCTGGGCCTGCTGCGCCAGGTGGGTGAGCCAGGCGGCCGCGTACTCGGCGGAGGTCAGCGGCTTGCCGTTGGCCGGGTCGGCGTCCTTCCAGTAGTCGAAGTGGTGGCCGGTGTGGTTCGGGCCCAGGGTCTGCTGGTAGGGATCGCTGAGGATGACGGGAATCGTGTTCTGGTTGGTCACGATCAGGCCGACGATCTCGTTGAGCACCTTCTGCGGCAGGTAGGCCAGCGGCGACATCTCACCGGTCGAGATCGAGTCCGCCGGCGCGGATGCCTTCGGCGCCTGGCCCGGCTTGTAGGCCGGGTCCGAAACCCGCAGCAGCACTTGGAGGAACGTCTCGTCGCTCTGCATCCAGTTCGGCTGCGACTGGATGTCGGCGAAGGCCGCGAGCGCGATGCGGCCGAGCACCACGGCGACGTCCTGTCCGGTCGCCGGGGTGAGCCCGTCGCGCTCCAGCGCGTCGACGTTCAACTGGCGGCCGACGTTGACCGCCAGCTGTAGCAGTGAAATGTTCTGCGGCGCAGAGCAAGTCAGGTCGCCGTCGGAGCAGAAGGACGCGACCTTGCCGTTCAGCGCGCCGAAATCGCCGCTGGTGCCGGGCATCGCGCCCTGGCCGGGGACGGGCTGCTTGCCGTTCTGATACGCCTTGTCGAACCCGTCGGGATTGCTGTACGGGTCCTTGGCGCCGGGGAACGGCCCGTCGCCCGCGGAACGACCGGGATCGGCGAGGATGACGACACCCATCACGTCGTCCGGGTCGACGATGCCGTACCGGCCGTCCTTGTCGGCCTCCTGGTGCCCGATGGTCGTCGCGACCCGGCGCACGACGTCCGCGCCCTCGCTGTAGCCGACGATCGAGAACTTGGTGTCGGGGCACGCCTGCGAGATCTCCCGCATCACCTTCTCGGTGTTGGCGACCCCGGCGGTGACGGCGTCCTCGTAGGTGGCCATGTTCGCGGGATAGGCGATGTAGACCGCGGCGTACGAACCGGGATCGACCGCGCCCGCGGGTGCGTTGACGACCGGATCGACCCATTCGCTGCTGTGGTCACCCGACAGCGCGGCGGGCAACTCGTTGCCGTTGGCGTCGACCAGCAGTTTCGTGGTCCCGGCGACCGGGGTGTCGTTGCGCCCGGCGACCGAGATGGTCACCATGTCGTGGCATTCGGTGACCGACGACGTGAGCTGGGTATCCCGGGTCTGCGGCGTCGATGTCAGCGCGAAGGAGGCGGCGACGATCGCCGCCACTCCCAGCGCGGCGGGCGCGGCAACGGCCGAAGCGATCCGGTGCCGTGCGATGAACTCGCGAAGAGCCATGTCCTGATTCCATTCCAGATTGCGACAAGAGGATGGACGAGCCCCCCGACGGGCCATGTGTCACCGGAGACGTCGCCTCCGGGTAGCGGAATGTTACGGAGGATTCGCCGGCGGGTTGCCCGAGCGGCGCGCCGAGTGCGGAATACACGCCGGTACTCGGGAGGTTCGGCTCGGTATGAAGATCGGAGTCAACACCTTCCTCACCGACGAAGGCATCGGCGGCCCGGCGCTGGGCAGAGCCCTGGAGGAGCGCGGGTTCGAATCGCTGTTCCTGGCCGAGCATTCACACATTCCGGCGAGCCGGGAGTCCGCCTATCCCGGCGGCGGCGACCTGCCCCGCGTCTACTACCGCACCCTCGATCCGTTCGTGGCGTTCGGCGCCATCGCGGCCGTCACCGAGCGGCTCGTGCTCGGCACCGGGGTCACCCTGCTGATTCAGCGCGATCTGATCCACACCGGCAAGGAGGTCGCGAGCCTGGACCTGCTCTCCGGCGGACGCGTGGTGTTCGGAGTCGGGGTGGGCTGGAACCGGGAGGAGATGGCCGACCACGGTACCGACCCGCGCACCCGCGGCGCGCTGCTCGACGAGCAACTCGAGGCCCTGGTCCGGATCTGGACCGAGGACCTCGCCGAGTACCACGGCCGCTTCGTGAATTTCGACCCGATGTACGCCTGGCCGAAGCCGGTCCAGCGCCCCCATCCGCCGATCTTCATCGGCGGCGCCGAGGCCGCGGCCCGCCGCGCCGTCCGGCACGGCGTCGGCTGGGTCCCCAACGGCGTCGCGTCGGCGGCCGAGGTGCCCGCGCAACTCGCCGCCCTCGACGGACACGACCTGCCGATCGCGATCACCCCGGTGGCTCCGGACCCGGCGATCCTCGACGCCTACGCCGAGGCCGGAGTGGAGCGCGTCACGATCTCCCTGCCGACCGTGCCCGAGCCGGAAACCCTGCGCACGCTGGACGAATACGCGAAGCTCGCCGACCGCTATGCCGGATAGCGTGGTGAACACCTAGACTTCCGATCGAGGAGAAAGGACGGCTCATGAAGCGGAATCTCAACTGCCCGTGCGGAGAAGCCATTGTCGGCGCCGACGAGGACGATCTCGTCGAGAAGACCCAGAAGCATCTGTCCGAGAACCACCCCGGGCACGAGTACTCGCGCGACGAGATCCTGTTCATCGCTTACTGATTCGGCCCTATATCGGGTGAATCCCGAAGTCCGTCAATATGCGGCGTCACCAGCAGCCGCGGTGCCCTCGTGGCCTCCGCGGCTGCTGTGGTCGGTGTCGGGGTGGCGGCTGCCGAGGGAATCGAGTTCGGAGCGCAGTTCCGCGACCTCGACGGCCAGTTCGTCGCGCAATTGTTCGCGTTCGAGCAAGCTGACGCGGAGGCTGTCGATGGTGTCGTTCATGGCGGCCAGCTTGCGGTCGGCGCCCACCAGGTGCCATTCGATGACGGCGCGGCGGTCGACATCGGCGCTGGCCTTGGCGACCCATTCGACGACGTAGTCGAGCCAGTCGGGCTGTTTGGGCATCTCCTCGGGCGGTTCCCAGCCGCGCCGGAGCGCGGGCTTCGACGACAGCACCCGCTCCGCGCCGGGCTCGGGCGTCTGCATCTGCACCAGGTTGAGCTTGCCGGCGCTGGTCACGACGGCGGTGAGCCGGTAGCGCCCGGCCAGGTGCATGCGCAGTTCCGCGGTGCCCCGGCCGTCGGCGTCCATGGCGCCCAGCCACGGCCCGGTCGCGGCGTCGATGATCGACTCGATGACTCCCAGCTGCCCGACGCCCCGGCGCAGTCGTGTCGCGCGTTTGCGCAGATCGTCGGACGTGGCCGTCATCTGATCCCAGTGCATCGCACCCCGCTTCCTCGTTGATCGGTGACAAGGGGCACCTCGAACATAGTTGCCCGTGCCGTTCCGCGGCGGCAGACCTGCGCAAGCGGGGGGTGTCGGGTTCGGACTCAGGGGGTGGTGCGGTAGGTGCGCCAGTCGCCGATATCGGAGATGTCGATGAGTTCGGGGGAGTCGAGGTGGCTGCGGCGCAGGACGGTCGCGAGGCAGGCGGTGCCGTCGTCCAATTCGATCAGGTCGAGTTCGAGTTCGGGTGGTTCGGCGGGAATCAGGTTGTCGCGCAAGACTTCCAGCGGTACGTCGTAGACCTCGCCGGTGACCGTGCGGCCCTCGATGGCGGTGGCGATCATGGCGGGGAAGCGATCGCCGACGGAGTAGTAGCGGTATTTCGGGGCGCTGGGGGCGATGCGGAGCAGTGGGGCGCCGGCGAGCTGGTCGTGCAGACGGCCGCCGCGCATGCCGTCGCCGTTGAGGAACATCAGGACCATGGGAGTCTCCGTTCGGTCAGTGGGTTCGGTCGGCGGCTGAGGTCCGCCGGATGTGGTCCGGGCGCCGGCACGCCCGGACCACATCCTCTCCGCCGATCCAACGGAAACCGGGACCCGTTGACGGCGGGCCGGGTACCCGGTCTCCGCAGGACCGGCGGAGCATTGCCTCCGCCCACGGGCGGAGTCGGGACTGTGGAGCACGGCCGTGCGTTCCGGGCGGGAGCGTTGTGCATGGGTTGGATGGGACGGGTGCTCAAGGTCGGTGCAGGTGGTGGTGGGCGATGTGTTCGCCTTGGCGCGCAAGGAGTTCCGGTGCATGCTCCTGACAGCGGCGGAGGTCGGGCTCCAGATCGGTGAGGGCGTAGGCGGCCGTGAAGCCCGCGTTCTCGAGTTGCCTGGCGTCGAGTAGCTGTCGGCCTGCCACCGCTACCACCGGGACGCCGTGCGATGCGGCGCGGGCGGCTACTCCGGCCGGGGCCTTGCCGTGCAGGGTTTGGGCATCGAGGGCGCCTTCGCCGGTGATGATCAGGTCCGCGCCCCGGGCGTGGCGATCGAAATCCACCAGGTCCAGCAGGATGTCGATGCCGACGGCCCGGTGGGCTCCGAGTACGGCGAGCGCCGCGAATCCGATGCCGCCCGCCGCGCCGGCGCCCGGCCGGTCGGCGGCGTCGAATCCGGTGCGCTGGGCGACGAGCCGGGACCAGTGCGTCAGGCCCGCCTCGAGTGCCGCCACCTCGCCCGCACCGGCGCCCTTCTGCGGGCCGAAAACGGCTGCGGCGCCGTCTTTTCCGAGTAGCGGGTGGTCGACATCGCTCGCCAGCACCAACTCCACCTCGCGGATTCGGGGATCGAGGCGGTGCAGGTCCAGATACGCGATGCCGGTCAGCCCCCCGCCGCCCGGACCAGCCGGGCGTCCGTCGGCGGCCGGCAGCTCGGCCCCGAGCCCGGTCAGCAGACCGGCGCCGCCGTCGGTGCAGGCGCTGCCGCCCACGCCGAGCACGAGGGTGCGGCAGCCGGTGTCCAGCGCGGCCCGGATCAGTTCGCCGACACCGAGACTGGTCGCGGTGAGCGGGGCAGGTTCTCCGCCCGGCAGTAGCGCGAGCCCGCACGCCGCGGCGGCCTCCACGACGGCCACGGAACCGTTGTGCGCGTACGACGCCCGCACCCTCTCGCCCGTCGGTCCCGCGACTTCGACTGTCACCCGGTCGAATCCGGCGCTCACCGCCGCGTCCACCGTCCCCTCCCCGCCGTCGGCCACCGGGACCAGGCGGATATCGGTGTCGGGGCGCACCCGCCGGATGCCTTCGGCCACGGCGCCGGCGACCTCCGCGGCGGTGAGCGAGCCCTTGAACTTGTCCGGCGCCACCACGATTCGCGGACGTTTCATGCCGGTTCGAACTCCCGGACGGCATCGATGGCGGGGCCGTGGGCGGTGTTCGCCTCGCGCTCGACCATGATCTCCACCAGCACCGGCCGCGAGGTCGACTCGGCCTGCTTGCGCGCCCACGTGAGCGCGTCGGCGATGTCGCCCGGTTCGTACACCCGCCGCCCCGAGCACCCGTAGGCCTCCATGATCTTGACGTTGTCGGTACCGAACTCGTCGTAGTGGATGTCCACCTGGTAGTTCATCTCGTACGGCAGCGAGGCCTGGCGGATCAGCCCGAGGTACTCGTTGTTGATCATCACGATGACGAAGGGCAGGTCGTACTGAGCGGCCACCGCCAGCTCCTCGACCAGGAACTGGAACCCGTAATCACCCACCACCGCAACGACTTCCGCGTCGGGTCGGGCCGACTTCACGCCGATCGCCGCCGGAATCTCCCAACCCAACGGCCCCGCCTGGCCACACACCTGATAGTGCCGCGGCAGGTAAGCCTTCTGGAATTGCCCCGACCAGATCTGGTACAGCCCGATCGCGGTGACGAAATAGGTGTCCTGCCCGAAGGTTTCGTTGATCTCCTTGAACACGCGCGGCGGCTTGATCGGTGTCACGTCGAAGTCGTCGCGCCGTGTCAGCGACCCGCGCAGCTCGGCAACCCGTGCGGCCCAGCGGTCGAAGTCCTTACGCTGCTCGCGTTTACGTGCCTCGCTCAGCAGAGCGGTGAGGAACGGACGCACATCCGACACCACCCCGAGATCGGGCCCGAACACCTTGCCCAATTGCGTGGGTTCGATATCGACATGGATGAATGTGCGATTCCCGCGGTAGACGTCGAGCGTGCCGGTGTGGCGGTCGCCGAAGCGGGCGCCCAGCGCGAGCACCAGATCCGACTCCAGGAACGCGGCATTGGCCCACCGCTGGCTGGTCTGCACGCCGGTAATGCCCGCGAACAACGCGTGGTCCTCGCGGAAGGAACCCTTGCCCATCAGCGTCACCTGCACCGGGACGCCCAGGAGTTCCGCCAGTTCGGTCAGCTCCGCGTGCGCCTCGCCCAGAATCACGCCGCCACCGGCCAGTATCAGCGGGCGTTCCGACTCGAGCAACAGGTCCAGGGCCCGCGCGACCCGTGGCGGATGCGGCAGCACCCGTGTCACCGGCAGCGGCGCGTCGATACTCGGGTCCCATTCGATCTCCTGCTTCTGCACGTCCAGCGGCAGGTCGATGAGCACCGGCCCCGGGCGGCCCGAGCGCGCGATCCGGAACGCCTCGCGGAAGATCCACGGCGCCTGCGCCGCCTCCTTGATCTGCACGGCCCACTTCGTCACCGGCTCGGCGATGGCGACGATGTCGACCGCCTGAAAGGCTTCCTGGTGCAATTTGTTCGACTCGGCCTGGCCCGTAATGCACAGTATCGGAACGGAATCCGCGTGCGCGGTGTAGAGGCCGGTGATCATATTGGTGCCGGCCGGGCCGGAGGTGCCGATGGCGACGCCGACGTTGCCGGTGGTGCGCGCCCAGCCGTCGGCCATGTGGGTGGCGCCCTCCTCGTGCCGGACGATGAGGTGCCGCATATCGGTGCGGCGCATGGCGTCGTAGAGCGGCAGGATGGCCGCGCCGGGGCAGCCGAAGGTCACATCGACGCCTTCGGACAGCAGCACGTCCAGCACGGCCTGCATGACCGGGACTCTTGCCATTGTTGTTTCCCTTCTGAAAGGTACTGCGCTAGTTCGCGCCGCGGCCGTTGAGGTTCTCGATGACCTTCAGCAGCGCCGAATGGTCGAGTGCGCCGTAACCCTGCGCGCGGCCCGCCGCGACGAGCGATGCCACCACCGCGCCGGTCGGCAGGGCGATGTCCGCCTGCCGCGCGGCGTCGGCGACGATGCCCATGTCCTTGTGGTGCAGGTCGATTCGGAATCCGGGCGCGAATTCGCGTGCCACCATGGCGGTGCGCTTGAGTTCGAGGATCCGGCTGCCCGCCAAGCCGCCCGCCAGCACCTCGAGACCCTTGCCCGGATCCACGCCCAGCGCCTCCATGAGCACGATGGCCTCGGCCACCAGGGCGTAGGTGCCGCCCACGACGAGTTGGTTGGCCGCTTTCACGATCTGCCCGGCGCCATGGTCGCCGACGTGGATGAACGTCCTACCGACGCTCTCGAAAACACCTGTGGCGGAAGCGAAGTCTGCCTCCGTGCCGCCGACCATGATGGACAGCACCCCTTGTTCGGCACCGGCCTGGCCGCCGGAAACAGGTGCGTCCAGCACGCGGAATCCTTGCTGTGCACCGGCTTCCGCGATCGCGATCGAGCTTTCCGGCCTGATGGTCGAGAAGTCGATCAGCAGAGCACCTTTCGGCGCGTGGGCGAAGACGCCGTCCGCGCCGAGTACCACGTCCTCCACCTGGGGGTGGTTGGGGAGCATGGTGACGACTATCCCGGCGTCGCGCACCGCCGCGGCGACGCTGTCCGCCCGCCGGCCGCCTTCGGCCTCCAGCTTGTCCAGCGCGTCGCTGTTCAGGGTGTAGCCGGTGACCTCGTGCCCGGCCCGCACCAGGTGGCCCGCCATCGGCGAGCCCATGATGCCGAGGCCGATGAATCCGATCCTGCTCATGCGTTGCTCCTTGTCGTGGGCAGCCAGGCCAGGCTGTCGGCGCTGGCGCCGGTGGGGACGTATTCGGCGGCGATGTGGCCGCGGTAGCCGGCCGCGCCGATCTTGTCGACGTAGCCGAAGAGGTCGAGGTCGCCGGTGCCGGGCTGGTGACGGCCGGGGGCGTCGGCGATCTGTACGTGGGCGATGCGGTCGCCGTAGCGTTCGATCACCTTGTCCAGGTCGTCGCCGTTGGTGGCGAGGTGGTAGAGGTCGGCGAGCAGGCCCAGGTTCGCCGACCCGTGCGTGGCGCGGACCCGGTCGAGCACGCCGACCACGTCGGCCGCCGATTTCAGCGGGTAGGCCGCGATTCCGCTGACCGGTTCGAGCAGCACGGTGGCGTCGATGTCGGCGAGGGCATCGGCCGCCAGCGCGAGATTGCGCACCGCCAGCGCGTCCTGCTCGGCGGGATCGATGCCGTCGATCCTGTTGCCGTACAACGCGTTGAACGCCCGGCAGCCCAGCCGTCGGCCGATCCGCGCGGCGACGGTGACGCTGTCGGCGAACTCTCGTTCGCGGCCGGGCCACGACACCAGGCCGCGGTCGCCGCCGGGCATATCGCCGGCGTAGAGATTGAGGCCGATCAGCCGCACCCCGGCCTGCTCGACGGCTCGGACGAAATCCTCGACTTCGGTGTCGCCGGGGGTGGCGGTGCTGAACGGCCACCAGTACTCCACCGCGTCGAATCCGGTGGCTCGGGCGGCGGCGGGGCGGTCGAGGAGCGGGAGTTCGGTGAACAGGATGGACAGGTTCACCGCGTAGGGGAGTGGTCGGGTCATGGGGGTCTCTTCTCGGTCGTCTCCCACGGACTGGGTGGGTGGCGGATCCACGGCTCGGATAAATTCCGTTGTGTGGAATACTACTTCCGTATAACGACGGTAACGGTCCGCGAGTGTGGCGGTCAACACTTTGGCTGAAGTTCGAGCGTTCGATCGCCAGGGCGTTGACAGTGCACCTCGGTCCGACTTAGATACGGTGAGATGGAACTAAAGTTCCGTAATACAGAATCAACACGACACCCGGACCACCCGGGCGGAGGTGTATCCGGTGACGGAATCGCTCCCGATCTCCCGTATCAACGAGCTACCGGCGGCAACCTGGCGCGACATCCTGAAAGGCATTGTGAGCGTGGCGGAATGGGTCGATACGGTCGGCGCGTCCCGTCCGTACGCGGACCGCGACGCCCTCGTCGAACTGGCCGAGCGCACGACGCTCGCGCTCACCGAGCCCCAGGTGCGGCAGGCACTGGCCGACCATCCACGGATCGGAGCGACCACCGCACCCGGCTCCCGGGCCGCGCGCGAGCAGTCGGGTGTCGATGCCACCGACGCCGATCTGGCCGAACGCCTGCGCGTCGGCAATCTCGCCTACGAGGCCAAGTTCGGTCATATCTATCTCGTGTGCGCGGCGGGGCGCGGCGGGCGCGAACTGCTCGCCGACCTCACCGAACGGCTGGACAACGACCCGGCCGACGAAATACCGGTCACCCGAAGAGAACTCGCCGCGATCGCGCGAAAGCGCCTGGAAGGGATGGTTACCCCATGAGTCGCAGTGCCGTCACCACGCACATTCTCGATACCGCCGCCGGGCACCCGGCGCGAAATATCCAGGTGCGCTTGGAGACTCGCGTCGGCGATGGCTGGCGAGAGCTGGGTGCCGCGCGGACCGACGACGACGGCCGGGTTTCCGCCATCGGCCCCGCAGCGGTCGAGGCGGGCGACTATCGCCTGATCTTCGACACCGCAGGCTATTTCGGCGATCGGGAGCACTTCTTCCCCGAGGTGGTCGTGACCTTCACCGTCGCCGACCCCGCGCAGCACCACCACGTGCCGTTGCTGCTGTCGCCGTTCGCCATATCCACCTATCGAGGGAGCTGAACTCTCATGGCTATCCAGCTCGGGCCCAACCAGTACGGCAAGGCCGAGAATCGCCTCGTGCGCGTGCATCGTGACGCCGCGCGGCACTCCATCCGCGATCTCAATGTCTCGACGTCGCTGCGCGGGCGGTTCGCCGACGCTCACATCACCGGGGACCAGCGCGACATTCTGCCCACCGACACCCAGAAGAACACCGTGTTCGCCTTCGCGAAGGAGCGGGGCGTCGCGGCGATCGAGGACTTCGGCCTCACCCTCGCCGATCACTTCATCGCCCGCTGCCCGGGTGCGGACGGCGCGCGCGTCGAGATCGACGAATACGCCTGGGACAGAATCCCTGTCGACGGACTCGGCCACGATCACTCCTTCGTGCGCAGTGGCGGCGGGGTGCGGACCACGGTGATCAACGTGGATGGCGTGGGGCCGGATCGGCGCGCGTTCGTCGTGTCCGGCATCAAGGATCTGGTGGTGCTCAAGTCGACCGGGTCGGAGTTCCACGGCTTCTTCAAGGACAAGTACACGACGCTCGCGGAGACCGACGACCGGATCATGGCGACGTCGCTGGTCGCGCGCTGGCGCTACGACCATACGGACGTCGACTGGGACAAGTCCTACGAGTCCATCCGCTCGATCCTGTTGCGGCAGTTCGCCGCTGTGCATTCCTACGCCTTGCAGCAGACCCTCTACAGCATGGGGCGCGCGGTGCTGGAGCAGCATCGGGAGGTGGCCGAGATCCGCTTCTCCGCGCCCAACAAGCACCACTTCCTTTACGACCTGGGGCCTTTCGGCGTCGACAACCCGGGCGAGGTGTTCATTGCGGCGGATCGCCCGTACGGTCTGATCGAAGCCACGGTCGAGCGGGACGACGCCACGGAGCCGGGCGCGGCGTGGCACGGGATTCCCGGCTTTTGCTAGGTTGTCGCGAGTCCTGACCCGGATCGCCGGCAGATTCTTTCGTATTCTAGAGTTCAGATTCCGCAATGCGAACTTCCGCAAAGTGGAACCCGGCTGCGAGAATGGTGGGGATGCCCACCGCCGAAGGAAGGATCGCCGTGACCGAAGCCCGTCCGCGGACCGGCGGGGTGCAGTCCGTCGATCGCGCCTTCGAACTGCTGGAACTGGTGACCGACGCGGGTGGTGAGGCGACGCTGTCACAGCTCGCCGAGGCGTCCGGCCTGCCGCAGCCGACCATTCACCGGCTGCTGCGCACCCTGATCGCGGGCGGCTACATCCGCCAGCAGCCGTCGCGTCGGTACTCGTTGGGGCCCAGGCTGATTCGGCTCGGCGAGACGGCGAGCCGGGTACTCGGCGCCTCGGCCCGCCCGCACCTGACGCGGCTGCGAGATCTGACCGGGGAGACCTCCAATATGGCGGTGCTAGACGGCGACCAGGTGGTCTATGTCGCCCAGGTGCCCTCCCCGCACGCCATGCGGATGTTCACCGAGGTGGGTCAGCGCGTCGACCTGCACTGCACCGCCGTCGGCAAGGCGGTGCTGGCCACGCTCGCCCCCGAGGAAACCGACCGCGTCCTCTCCCGCCTCTCGATGAGCCCCCGCACCCCCCACACTCTCACCGACCCCGCAGTCCTGCGCACCGAAATAGACCGCATCCGCATCCAGGGCTACGCCCAAGACGACGGCGAACAAGAAGTAGGCGTCCGCTGCTTCGCCGCAGCCATCCCCCACGCCCCCACCCGAGCCGCCATCTCCATCTCCGGCCCCCAAGCCCGAGTCTCGGGATTGGACATGAACACCATCATCCCCCTACTCCAGGAGACCGCCGCCAATGTAGGTCGGGACCTGTTGGCCCAGAGCTGAATTCAGCACCTGGAACTTTGGTGCCGCGACTGTTCGTCGCCGTCCTCGTTCGCTGCTACTTCGTTACGTTCAGAGTCGCCCATAGGCCAACACAAAGCCCAGATCAGCACTCCCATCGGCACCCCACCCGCGAGTATCAATCCGAGCAAGATCATGCCGTCCCGCCGATGTGCTGCTGCGGCGGTTCATCAATACGGCAGTCAGGTGGAGTAGAGCCCCCGCTGCTCAGTAGCTCGAGGTAGACACCTGTGACGTCGTCCGGGTCGGTCTCGTCGCCGTCTTCGACGGCCAGTTCGAGAACCCCTCCCTCGAACGGTAGAAGCATTGAGCGCCAAGCCATGTCGACCCCATTTTCGCCGCTGGACATCCGGGACGAACTCCGCTCGGTTCGTCGGCTCATGGAGAAAGGTGCCGACTGACCGCGAACCCGACCACTAACGCCGACGCTAGGAAGACAGCGGTATGACACGACACAAACTTGCCCGAACTTGGCAAAGTTCGGCCGTTCTGTTCCGAGTGGGGCGGGATTGGAGAGCATTGATTGCAGCCGGAGGCGCTGGCGCGCAATCGAAGACAGGGTATGCCGTGCAACTCGAATTTCTGGGCAAGGGCGGTTCGCAAGTGAACGAGTGTCCGAGGTCTGAGATGCCGCATCTGCTTACCGGATTCGCTGAGCCGCGCACGTTTCTGGGCGCCACGTTGTTCGACACAGGGCGGGGTACCTTCACGTTGACCGGTCGGCCTGTTGCCGAGTCTGATGTCCTTGCGCAACTCGATCTGTCCGACGGCGAGACGGCCATCGAGGTGCCCAAGCGGGAAAGGTTGTTCTACGGTGCTGCTGCGGCAAGGTGATTGGTCCGACGTGTTCAACGACTGCCGTACTGAAGCGTTTCACCTCGAGGTTCGGGACGACTATGCGGTAGCTGCTGAATCCGAGCCGTTTCGTCGGTTCCTCGAAGGCGTGCCCGACGACTACGAGTGGTTTCAGGAATGGGAGCGGCTGGTGTCGGCTGCGACCGCTCGGGGCGTGGTGATGCGCCGTGTCCGCGTGGTGACGGAACCACACACGGACTACCAGCGCTGGGGTCTCGTGGTCGCGGCGCGGAATATCGCGGCGGGCGAGGACATTCGCTACCTTTCGCGCCATCTCGCGGGTGAAGTTCCGCCAGATGACTGGTGTGCTGGATCTGTTGGCGTAGAGCCGATTTCAGACTCAGAACTCCAGCTCGGACCAGGGGATCCGGATGGGGAAGGGGAAATCGAAGGTTATGCCGTCCGATTGGGCGGAGGCCCATTCGCCTGTGATGACGTAATTCGCCTTGTGTAGCGGTGACACTCCTGCGGGGAGGCGGCCGTGGCCGGTCTCCAGTGCGTACGCGCGGACGGTGGTGATGCGGCGTGGTCCGCGGCCGAGCAGGACTTCCCAGTACCACGGGATGCCTGCGTCGGCGTATCGGGCCTTCTTCGCCTCGATGTCACGTTCGGTATTCGACGGTGACAGCACCTCTCCGACGACGAAGACTTCATCGGCGCGAATGTCCTGGTACTCCTCCTCCAGGCATCGGTATATGAGGAAGTCGGGTGTTACGAAGTCCGACTTGCCGGCCTTGCCGAAGAAGATGTTGGTTTCCGTGGTCACTCGCCAGCAATGCTCGAGGTTGTGCGACATGTCCTCGCGGGCACAGCGGCGCAATGCATTTCGGAACTCGACGCTGTAGTCGTGGTGCTCGGCGGGTCCGCGCTGGACCCACATGACCTTGCCCTCCCACAGCTCGATCTGGTCGGCGATTTCTTCCGGTAGACGCTCGAGTTCTTCCCATGTCATGTACTCGGGAAGGGTGGGACGCTCGGCATCCGAGGTCGGCATAGTCGGCTTGCTATCTGTTGGTTCGTGGAGCGGATGACGGGATTCGAACCCGCGACCCTCACCTTGGCAAGGTGATGCGCTACCAGCTGCGCTACATCCGCATTGTGCCCTGTGGCGACGGGTAAAACGATAGCGGATGGGGGTGGGGGAGGGCTAATCCGCTGGTGGTGGGGGATGGGGTGGGCGAAGGGGGTCACAGCAACACCACAGCGGGGGTAGACGGCGGACTCAGTTGGTGGCTCGACGATGGGGTCGAGACACGAGAGGACCGGATATGACCACGATCGAGGCGCCCGCGCGGCGGGAGACACCGCGACCCCCGAGCCCACCGGACGGAAGGCGGCATCGGCATCGGCGGGGGGTCGGGCCGCCCGGCCGGCCGCGCTGGGCTTTGCCCGCGCTACTGGTGCTGCTGGCCGCGACGGCTGTCGCCTATCTGTGGGCGTTGAGTGAAAATGGTTGGGCCAATGAGTATTACGCCGCTGCCGCGCAGGCGGGCACGCAGAGTTGGAAAGCGCTGCTGTTCGGATCGCTGGACGCGGGTAATGCCATCACCGTCGACAAGCCGCCCGCTTCGCTGTGGTTGATGGGCCTGTCGGGGCGGCTGTTGGGCTTCAGTTCGTTCTCGATGCTGTTGCCGCAGGCGTTGTTGGGGGTGGCGTCGGTCGGCCTGGTGTATGCCGCGGTGCGGCGCTGGAGTGGGCCGGGTGCTGGATTGCTGGCGGGTAGCGTGCTGGCGCTCACGCCGGTGGCCGCGCTGATGTTCCGATTCAACAACCCCGACGCACTGTTGGTGTTCCTGCTGGTTGCCGCCGCGTACTGCACCGTGCGCGCGACCGAGCGCGGTAGTGGGCGCTGGCTGGCGCTCGCGGGGGCGGCGATCGGGTTCGACTTCCTGACCAAGATGATGCAGGCGTTCCTCGTGCTGCCCGCGTTCGCCCTGGTGTTCCTCCTCGCCGCGCCGATCGGGTTCTGGAAGCGGATCGGCAAGCTGGTCGGCGCTCTGCTCGCGGTGGTGGTGTCATCCGGCTGGTACATCCTGCTGGTCGAGTGGTGGCCGAGCGGCTCGCGGCCGTACATCGGCGGTTCCACCGACAACAGCCTGCTGGAGCTGGCGCTGGGCTACAACGGGCTCGGCCGGGTGCTCGGTGGGGAGGGCAACGGCGGCGGTGGTGGCGGCGGGGGCGGTGGCAACACCGGCTTCGGTGGGAGTACCGGGATTACGCGGCTGTTCGGCGATTCGATGGGCACGGAGATCGCCTGGCTGCTGCCCGCCGCGCTGATCGGGCTCGCCGCGGGGCTGTGGCTGACCCGGCGGGCGCCACGCACGGATCGGACCCGTGCGGCGCTGATCCTTTGGGGCGGTTGGCTTCTCGTCACCGGTGTGGTGTTCAGTTTCATGCAGGGCACGATTCATCCGTACTACACCGTCGCGCTGGCGCCCGCGATCGCGGCGCTGGTCGGCATCGCCGTCGCCGAATTGTGGCGTGGCCGAGGGCGTTTCGGGTTACGCGCGATGTTGGCGAGCATGCTCGCGGCGACCGGTGTCTGGAACTTCGTGCTGCTGAACCGGACTCCGGATTGGTTCCCCGTCCTGCGGTGGATCGTGCTGATCGGTTCGATCGTGGTGGCGTTGATCCTGGTGGTCGGTGCGCACCGGCTCGGCCGCCTGACGGTGGTCGTGGCGGCGGCGGGCCTGCTGTTGGGGCTGGGTGGTACCGCGGCGTACACCATCGACACCGTTGCCACCGCGCACAGCGGTTCCATCCCGACCTCCGGGCCGCAGACCGGCCACGGAATGGGCGGCGGCATGGGCGGTCCCGGTGGGGCAGGCGGCAATGCGCGCCCCGACGGAACCGCGGGCGGTGACGGAACGGGCTCCGACGCGGGTGCGGGCGACGGCATCGCAGGGCAGCTTTCGGGTAGCAGCACGAGGACAGGTACGGGTAGCGCGCCGAATGCCAACTCCTCGGGCAGCGGCGACGGTGGCGCGGGAGATGGCACTGCTCCTTCCGGCACACCGGGCGGGTCCGCGAGCACCAATACTGAACTACAGCAATTGCTTAAGAACACCAGCAACCGCTGGGCCGCAGCGACAGTCGGTGCCCAGTCGGCGAGCGGGCTCGAATTATCCACCGGCACATCGGTTATGGGAATCGGCGGCTTCACCGGAAGCGACAACGCCCCGACGCCGGCGCAGTTCCAGCAGTATGTCGCGAACGGCGAGGTGCGCTATTTCATCGCGGGCGGCGGCATGGGTGGACCGGGCGGTAGTTCCGGATCGGCGGCGGAGATCACCGCGTGGGTGCAGGAACACTTCACCGCCATGACGGTCGGCGGCACCACGGTGTACGACCTGACCCAGCCCATCTCCTGACGGCGAATCCCACCCGCAGGCCCCGCGACCACCGGACGCGGGGCCTGCCGCCGTGTACGAAACCCGGTCGACGAATTGCGCCCCGGCATCCTCACCGGGAGCGCGCCCGACCGGAGTGTTCCCCGCACACCCCCGAATAGCTGCAAGTATGCTGCTTGCGTTCGGTGTGCGCGTCATTCATGGGTTTCATATGCCGGTTCCGTCAGCGCGGACGAGTTGCGGGAACGACCTAGGAGGATGTGTTGACTGCTGTATCTCCGAAACCGGAGGACCAGCTCGAGGCCGCGCGGCCCTATCCGGCGCGAGGCGGCCCGAAAGGGTCGTTCCTGTACAAGGCGATCACCACGACGGACCCGAAGATGCTGGGCCAGATGTATCTGACCACGGCCATGACGTTCTTCCTCATCGGCGGCGTGATGGCGCTGCTGATGCGCGGCGAGCTGGCACGTCCGGGCCTGCAATTCCTTTCGCCGGAACAGTTCAATCAGCTGTTCACCATGCACGGCACGATCATGCTGCTGTTCTATGCCACCGCGATCGTGTTCGCGTTCGCGAATATCGTGCTGCCCTTGCAGATCGGCGCACCCGATGTGGCGTTCCCGCGTCTGAACGCCTTCAGCTATTGGCTGTATCTGTTCGGTGCGACGATGGCGACGGCCGGTTTCGTCACCCCGGGCGGCGCCGCCGATTTCGGCTGGACCGCCTACACGCCGCTGTCGGATATCGTGCACGCCCCGGGCGTCGGCGCGGACCTGTGGATTCTCGGACTGGCGGTCTCGGGCCTCGGGACCATTCTCGGCGGCGTCAACATGATCACGACGGTGGTGTGCCTGCGCTGCCCGGGTATGACGCTGTTCCGGATGCCGATCTTCACCTGGAACATCGTCGTCACGAGCATTCTGATCCTGCTGGCCTTCCCGATTCTCACCGCGGCGCTGATGGCGCTGGCCTACGACCGGCACCTGGGCGGCCACATCTACGACGCGGCGAACGGCGGGCCGATCCTGTATCAGCACCTGTTCTGGTATTTCGGGCATCCGGAGGTGTACATCATCGCGCTGCCGTTCTTCGGCATCGTGACGGAGATCTTCCCCGTATTCAGCCGCAAGCCGATCTTCGGATACACCGCCCTCGTCTATGCCACCTTCGCGATCGCGGCCCTGTCGATCGCCGTGTGGGCGCACCACATGTTCGCCACCGGCGCGGTGCTGCTGCCGTACTTCTCGTTCATGACGTTCCTGATCGCGGTCCCGACCGGGGTGAAGTTCTTCAACTGGATCGGCACGATGTGGAAGGGGCAGTTGACCTTCGAGTCGCCGATGCTGTTCTCCGTCGGCTTCATCGTGACGTTCCTGTTCGGTGGTCTGTCGGGTGTCATCCTGGCCAGCCCGCCGCTGGACTTCCACGTCTCGGACAGCTATTTCGTCGTCGCGCACTTCCACTACGTCCTCTTCGGGACGATCGCGTTCGCCACCTATGCCGGCATCTACTTCTGGTTCCCCAAGATGACCGGCCGCATGATGGACGAGCGGCTCGGCAAATGGCATTTCTGGACCACGTTCGTCGGCTTCCACACCACCTTCCTGGTGCAGCACTGGGTGGGCGCCGAGGGTTTCCCGCGCCGCTACGCCGACTACCTCCCGACGGACAATTTCACTCTGCTGAACACGATTTCGACCATCGGCGCCTTCATCCTGGGCGCTTCGACGCTGCCGTTCATCTGGAACGTCTTCAAGAGTTACCGGTACGGCGAGGTGGTCACGGTCGATGATCCGTGGGGTTACGGCAGTTCGCTGGAGTGGGCGACGACCTGTCCGCCGCCGCGGCACAATTTCTACGAGTTGCCGCGTATCCGGTCCGAGCGTCCGGCGTTCGAGTTGCACTATCCGCACATGATCGAGCGGATGCGCGCCGAGGCGCACGTAGGATTTCGGCGCAACGCGCACGGCGACGTCCGCGATCACCCGGTCGTACCGAGTTAGTATCCGGTCGGACCGGTGCACGGGCGGAAATAGGCTCAACACTGGTTCGTGCCCTCGAGGCGACCAAGGCTCTGTGCCCCTGAGCGGGGCACAGAGCTTTTTATGCGGGGATTTTCGCGAGTCCGGCCAGTCGTGCCAGCCGCCGATGCGATTCCAGCCGGGCCGCGCGGTCGTAGGTGCTGGTGTGGACGAGTATCTCGTCGGCGCCGGTGCGTTCGAGCAGCCGTTCGAGTCCGGCCGCGACGGTCTCCTCGGTGCCCGCCAGCTGCCCTTGCATCGATTCGTCGAAGAGGCGTCGTTCGCGTTCGGTCATCGTCGCCGGATCGATGGCCTCGGGCGGCAGCAGTGCGGGGAATTCGCCGCGGGTGCGGGAATACGCGGCCGACCACGCCTCCGGCATCAGCAGCCGCCGCGCCTGCTCGGCGGAATCGGCGACGACCACCGAGCCGGACACGATCACCACGGGCGCCGCACCCCACGCAGTGGGCCGGAAGTCCGTGCGGTACTGCTCGATCGAGCGCACCATCGCGTCCTCGCCGTGCGCGGCCGCGATGACCAGCGGCAGCCCGAATCGCGCCGCCCGCTCGGCGCCGGAACCGATCGCGAGCAGGAATGCCGGGACCCGCAACCCCTCGGCAGGCCAGGCGTGCACCCCGTCCCGGCCGCCGGTGAAGTAGTCCAGCAGCTCGGTGAGCTGGGCATCGAAGTCGTCGGCGGCCTCCCGGTCGTGTCCGAGCGCCCGGCGGATGCCCCCGGTGAAGCCGACCGATCGGCCCAGGCCCATGTCGATCCGGCCCGGGAACAGCGACTCCAGCACCCCGAACTGCTCGGCGACCACGAGCGGTTGATGGTTGGGCAGCATCACGCCGCCGGTGCCCACCCGGATCCGGTCGGTGGCCGCGGCGACGGCGGCGGCCAGCACGGTCGGCGCGGACCCGGCCACGCCCGGCACGCTGTGATGTTCCGACACCCAGAACCGGTGATAACCCCACCGCTCGGCGAGCTGCGCGAATTCGACCGTGTCCCGCAGCGCCGCCGGATGGGTCTGACCCTGCCGGACGCGGGAGCGGTCCAGGATCGAGAACCGTACCGAGTGCAACGATGTCATAGTCGTGACAACGCACGCGGACGCCGCTGATTCCGGCGCCGGTTCAGCCCGCGGACGGCGCGACGAACAGGTAGCTCTTCTCCTCCTCGCGGCGCGCGATGCGCCAGTGACCGTCGACCCGCTCGAAGGTGTCGAGGTACCACAGGCCGCACAGCATGAGGCTCTGCTTGCCCGTGTGGTCCGCGACGACCATCGGGTTGTGGCACATGGTCCGGCCGGTGGCCCGGTCGCCGTCGACGGTGATCGACGAGTTGCTGATGAGATGCTGGAATGCCAGGAAATTCGGCATCGTCTGCGCGAGAAAGGTTTTGGTCTCCGCCAGGTCGCCTTTCGGTCCGCCCATCGCGGTGTAGTCGATTGTCGCGTCCGCGGTGAAGATCTCGTCGAGCAGCTCCCACTGCCGCGTATCGACCGCGTGCGAGTACCGGACCATGAGATCCTCGATCTCCAGCCGGTCCGAAATCTGTTGTAGCGACCACATCTTCGCCTCCTTCCGGTGCCGCGCACCGGCAACCATGTCACCAGGACTCGGCGGCGGGCGGGGTGGAAACCGGCGAATCGGCGGCGCGCTCAGCCCAGATAGCGGCTCAGCAGCGGCACCGCGTCGGCCGGGTGCCGCGCCGAGATGCCCTCGACGACCTGCCGGAACCGCCACTCGGCGGGCCCGCGTTCCAGCACGCCCGCCACCAGTCCGGTGTGCGGACCGCGCGGCAGGTTGTAGCGGGCGACCTCCGCACCGGAGTCGGCGTCGAACAGTCGGAAGAAGGCTCTGTCGATGTCCTCGAAGGTCTGGTCGGTGTAGCAGGTGATCAGGAGGACCACCGCGTCGACCTCGCCCGGCAGCAGCGTGAAGTCGACCGTGAGCACCTCGTCGTCGCCGCGGCCCACGCCGGTGACGTTGTCGCCGTGCAGGCGGACGGCGCCGTCGGCCGAATCGAAGTGCTCGTGATAGACGACCTCCAGCAACCGATCGCCGTCGAACAGCAGTGCGGCGGCGTTGAGATCGATCGGCCGCCGGCGCGCCCCGAACCAGCGACGGCCCAGCGCCGGGGCCCAGCCCAGTGCCATGGCGACGTAGTCCAGCGGCGTGCCGCCGTCGTCGTGCAGCGGAACGAGCACCGTGTCTCCCCTACCTCCGGGCGACTCCGAAACCAGCGGACCGCCAACCGATTCGCGGCTCACCCTAACCGCATCTCGGGCGCCCGGCGGCGGCTGCGACACATTTCCGGGACCGGTCCCGGCGATCGCTGTCAGGATCGGTGCGACGGCAACTCGGCGACGGAGAGGCAGGGTGATTCGGATGTGCCGCACGTTGGAACCCGTAGGCGGACAGCGGTTGCCCGCCTCGCACGACAGCCTCGCCCGAGGCGTGTCGGCACCGGTGGCGGGGACGGTGTCGGCGCTGTCGCTCGTCGGCGGGGTCAGTTTCGGCCCGAAGGAGGGGCGCAAGGTCGTCTTCGGACGCAACCGGCCGCTGGTGCACGTGTGTGTCGGCGAGAACGATCTGCGGATCAGCCGTCACCAGGGCACCCTGGTGTGCGGCAACGGCCGGTGGTGGGTGCGCAACCTGGGCGCCCAGCCGATCCGGGTCGCCGAATCGTGCCTGCTGTTCCGCGACGAGGACCCGGTGGCGTTGGAGCCCGGCTACACGCCGCTGTTCATTCGCGGGTCGGAGCGGCGGGAGCATCTGCTGGAGATCTTCGTCAGCAATGCCGAACTGCGCGAGCCCGGTCCCCGGCACCGGCACGTGACCAGCCCGGCGGTGTCCTACGACCTCACCGATGCCGAACGCCTGGCGCTGGTCGTACTGGGCCAGCGGTACCTGCGTCACGAAGCGCGCCCGCAGCCGTGGACGTGGGACGCGACCGCGCGACTACTCGCCTACCTCGAGCCGGACGCGGGCTGGAAGCGCCGCCGGGTGGAAGACCTCGTCCTCGGTGTCCGCCTGCGCCTGTGCGGCCTCGGCGTATCCGGGCTGACCGCCGACGAGGTGCCGCAGCCGATCGGAAACATGCTGAACCACAACCTGATTCAGGAACTGATGCTGTCCGGCACCCTCGTCCCGCGCGATCTGGCCCTGATCGATTTCGGTGGCGAGGGCTGATGCGCCTGCTGCGGGAGGGGCAGCGCATCGGCGGCACCTACGAGGTCGAGCGGTTTCTCGGCGAGGGCGCGTTCGCCGAGGTGTACCGCGTGCGCCACCGCATCCTCGGACGGCAGGCGATGAAGGTCTTCAAACGCACCGGCACCGCGGCGGAGAACGAGGACATGCTCGGCGAGGCCATCATGTTGTCGCAGATGGGGCACCCCAACATCATCCGGGTGTTCGACGCCAACACGGTGACCACCGCACGCGGCGAATGTGGCTATTTCACCATGGAATACATCGCGGGCGGCAATCTGCAGAGCTTCTGGACCTCGCACCGCGAGCGGTTCGTACCGGTGGCCGATTCGGTGCGGATCCTGCAGCAGATCTCGGAGGGGCTGGCCGTCGCGCATTCGGCACAGCCGCCCATCATCCATCGCGACCTCACGCCACAGAACATTCTGGTCGGCTACGACCCGGCCGGATTGCGCGCCCGCATCAGCGATTTCGGGCTGGCGAAGCGGATCAACCCGCTCACGCTGCTGGCGAGTACGCGAGGCACGCTGGCGTTCAAATCGCCGGAGTCGCTGCTGGACCCGAACGGGGATTCCCGGGCCGGTGACGTGTGGGCCATCGGGACCATCGCCTATCTACTGCTCACCGATACCCTGCCCTACGACGACGGCGCACACGAAGACGGCCGTGCCGCAGCGTTTTTCGGCACGCAGCGACGGCGTCCGCCGCGTCCGCCGCACGAGCTGAACGCCGAGGTGGACGAGGAACTGGACCGGATCGTGCTGGCGGCGCTGGACCCCGACGCGACCGCACGCACTCCCGACGCCGGCGCGCTGGCCAAGCAGTTCGAGAGCCGGCGGGACCGCGCAGGCGGTGGCTCCGAGGCGGCGCGTCTGTCCCAGCACACTTCGAAGACGGTGCTCGGGAATCGTTCCCCGGCGGACGAACGGCATGCGGAGCGGCTGGCAGAGCGCGCCCTGACCCTGGCCCGGCAGGCCGCGACCCTGCCCGAGGCCGCCGATGTGATGGAAGAGGCGTTCGGCCGGTCGCCCCGTTTGCGTGAAGCGTACGAGGGCCGGCTTCGCCTGTGGCGCAAAGGAGTTGTGACGTGAGTACCGCGGCGCCCGGCCGGGACGGCACGGCGGAGACGGACCTGGCGCGGCGCGCCGACGACTTGGACCGGATCCTTCGCCCGCTCACCGGCACGGGGATGTATCGCAATAACGCTTTCCGGGTGACCGGCGTGCCCACGACCGCCTCGCCGACCGTAATCCGCCGCCGCCGTGCGGAGTTGACGCTGTCGGAGCGGCTGGGCGTGCCGTACCAGGCGACCGGTGACCTACCGCCGGACCCGGCGCCCGACGTGGACGCGGTGAAGATGGCGTTCGAGACGCTGCGGGATCCGGTGGCGCGCCTGATCCACGAAATGCTCTGGCTGTGGCAGACCGACGCCGAGCACGACGCCGCTGTGCGCGCGCATTGCGCTGTGCTGGAAGAATATTCACCCACCGACCACAGTGCCGAGGATTTCGAGAACGACCCCCGGGCGCAGCGCTGGGCCGACGCTCTGCGGCGGTGGTCGGGCGTGCTCGACGCGGAGCGGACCTGGGAGCGGGCCCGCGAGCGCGTCGGTGAGATCGACGACCCCCGGTTGACCACCGGCGTGGTCCGCCGCCTGCGGGAGCGGCTGCCGCGGCACCTGATCGACGTCAGCGTCGCCTTGGCCGTCGAGGTGGTCGAGTCGGTGGGTCCCGCCGCCGCGGACTGGCATCTGCGCCTGCTCGACGAGTCGCCCCTGGACGACGACCTGATCGACGCGGCGCTGCGGGGCGCCACGCGGCCGCTGGAGGCCCGGATCGCGGCCGCGTGCGCGACGGCCGAGCATGCCGCGGCGGCGGACGGCGAGGACTCCGCGGCGGCTGGGTGGACCCTGGTCGAGCGTGCCACGCCCGCGCTGGCCGTGACGGCGGCACTGCTCGGCGACGACGATCCGGTCAGCGAGGCGGCCTCCGATCAGGTGGCGCGGACCCTGAACCGCTGTGCGACAACGCATCTGCGGTCGACGTCGGATACCGCGGCCGCACTGGCGCTGCTGACGCGGGCGGGCGAGATGGCCCGGCTGGCCACCACGATCGAGCTGGTGGGCAGCAACCGCGACGTGGTCGCCGCCGAGTCCGTCACCGGGAGTGTCGCGGACCTGATCACGCTGGGCCGGGTCAACAGCGCCGCGGACCGGCTGCGCGCCTGGCGCCGCCGCACCGCGGACCCGGCGGTGCGCAGACAACTCGACGCGGTGCTGGCCGAGCCCCGAGCCATCGTCGCGCCGCCGCCCCGAGGCGGCCTGTTCGAGGGATTTTGGTTCATCGGCTTTTCGTTCGTGATGGGCAGCCGGGCACTCGCGGCGGACGGCACCTTCGTTACCACGCACTACGCCGCGCCGTGCTTCGTGCCGATCCCGATGGCCTCCTACCTGCGCGACGAGACCTACTACTACGGCAAGGTGCCGCTGACGGTCCGCGCCCGGATCTGGCGGCTGGTCGTGCTGCTCGGGCTGGTGACGCTGCTCGTGCGGCCGTACGAGGGAGCGACCGAACTGCGCAACTTCCTGGTTGTACTGGCGCTGGCCGGACTGCTGTGGGCCTGGCGGGCGTACCGGCTGCACCGTTTCGCAACCGAACAGGTGGGCCGATGACCCGAAAAGCCATGGGGCTCTCGAACATTCGAAGAATCGTCCGGCAACACCGGTTTCCGGCGGAGTTCCGCATCCCGGCGCCCGACCGATATTCGGTCCGGCCGGGTGACCAGCTCGAGACGCTGCCGATGCCCGTCGTGACCGATCCGGAGCCGGCCCCGGCGGTCGTCGCCGGATTGGACGATGCCGTGATCGCCGATGTCGCGACGGGCGTGTGGCGGGTGCTGAAGAGGTTCGCGGCGGACAGCGAGGCGGCCAAGGCGCAGCGGCTGGCCACCCGGAACCTGACCGCTGTCGCCGAACGCCTGGCCGACGCACAGGTCCGCATCCAGGATCACGACGGCGCGGTCTTCGACCCCGGCCTGTCGCTGCGGGTCATGGCCTACGAGGCGCGCGCCGGCATAGATCGCGAACTCGTCGTGGAGACCGTGCGGCCGTCGGTCTACCGGTCCGGGCGCTGCATCCAGACCGGCCAGGTGATCGTGGGAATGCCCGAGAAAGGACAACCAGCATGACGCGCGAGACCATCGATTTCGGGATAGACCTGGGCACCACGAACAGTGCCATCGCGGTTGTCGACGCCGACAGCGCACGCGTGATCCGCAACAACGACCAGGGCGAGTACACGCCGTCGGCGGTGTATGTGAACCGCATGAAACACGTGCGGGTGGGCGCGGTGGCCAAGGAGCGGGTCGACGCGGATCCCGACAACGCGTGCGCCGAATTCAAGTTGCAGATGGGAATGCGCGGCGCGCACAAGCACTTTCGCGCCGCGGACCTGAGCATGAGCCCGGCGGATCTGTCCGCGGAGATACTGAAATCGCTGCGGGACGACGTCCGGCAGGCCCTGGGCGAGGACATCGACGCCGCGGTCATCACCGTCCCGGCCGCCTTCGAACTCGACCAGTGCGACGCGACGCGCACCGCCGCCGCGCAGGCCGGGCTCGAGTTCGCGCCGCTCATCCAGGAGCCGAGCGCGGCGGCGTGGGCCTACAGCGCGCACGGACCGGCCGAGCGCGGCTTCTGGCTGGTCTACGACTTCGGCGGCGGCACCTTCGACGCGGCCGTCATCCGGGTCGCCGACGGCGAGTTCAGCACGATCAACCACGCGGGGGACAACTTTCTCGGCGGCAAGCTGATCGACTGGGCGGTCGTGGAGGAGCTGCTGATCCCGGCGGCCCGCGGCGCCCTGGGGATTCCGGAGCTGGCGCGCGGGAACCGGCGCTACGCCGGCACCGTCGCCAAACTGAAGGCCGCGGCCGAGACCGCGAAGATTCAGTTGTCGCGCGCCGCCTCGGTCTCCGGCGAGGTGCTGCTCGACGGCGCGGACGGCGCGGTCGTCGAATTCCCCTACGAGATCACCCGCGCGGACCTGGAACGGCTCGCCATGCCGTTCTATCGGCGCTCGATCGCCCTGTGCCGCAAGGCGCTCGCCGAATCCGAGCTCGCGACCGGCGAGATCGACCGGGTGCTGCTGGTCGGTGGCGCGACGCTGGCGCCGACCCTGCGGCAGCTGCTGGCCGATCCGGGCGAGGGGCTGGGGCTGCCGCTGGACCACAGCCTGGACCCGGTCACCGTCGTGGCCCGGGGCGCGGCGCTGTTCGCGGGCACTCAGCGGGTGCCGCCGCGGTCCCGGCCGACCCGGGGCGGGCAGGTGGTGATCGACATGGCGCATCAGCCGGTCGGTTCCGATCCCGATCCGCTCGTCGGCGGGCGGGTCGCGGCCGCGGAGGATCGCGATTGGACCGGCGCCACCATAGAATTCGTCAATCCCGACGGCGAACCCGCGTGGCACAGCGGGAAGATTCCGCTCACCGCCGACGGCACCTTCACCGCGCGGCTGCACGCCGAGGAGAAGACCACCAACCGGTATGTGGTGGAGGTACGCGACGCCCGCGGCACACCGCTGGACTGCGATCCGGAGCGGATCACCTACAAGCACACCACGCTGGTGGGCACGCCGCCCACGCTGAGCCATTCGGTCGGTATCGGGCTGGACGACAACGAGGTCTTGTGGCTGGCGCGCAAGGGCACCGAGCTGCCCGCCAAGACGCGCGAGGTCCTGCGGTCGACTGTCACCGTGCGGCGCGATGAGCGCACCGGCCTGATCCGGGTGCCCATCGTGGAAGGCGAGCGACCCCGGGCGGATCTCAATACGCTGGTCGGCGCGCTGGATATCACCCCGAGCCAGATCGTTCGCGATGTGCCCGCGGGCAGCGAGGTGGAGGTGCAGCTGCGGATCGACGCCAGCTTCGTGCCGCGCGCGGACGCCTACGTGCCGATCCTCGACGAGGAGTTCCCCATCACCGTCGAACTCGGCCGCACGACCTCGACCGATGCCGACGAATTGCGCCATGCCGCAGACGATCTCGAGGCGGGCCTGCACGATCTGGAGCGACGAGCCGGGCAGCTGGAGTCCCGGGGCGCCCGGGCGGCCGGGTTGATCGACGCCTTCGTGCGGGAGGGCGCGCTGGACGATGTCCGGCGGCAGGCCGCCGCGGCCGCGGTCGACCCGGACGCCGCGCGCGAATGCCAGAACCGGCTGCGCGACGCCCAGGTCGCCGTCGCGGATATCGAAGCGGCGCTGCGCTTTCCGGAACTCGTCGAGGAGGCGAACGGGCTGCTCGACTCCGTGCGCGAGCCGATCCTGAACTGGGGAAGTCCGGCGCGCCGGACCGCGCTGCGCGAGGCCGAGCGGTCCATCCGACATGCGGTGACGGCCGAGGACGACACCGTGCTGTGCCGCCAGATCGACGTCGTGCGTGAGGTTTTCGCGGAGGTGCTGCGCGATTCGGGCCGGTTGGAGGCGGTGATCTTCGGCGCCCGCGAGCAGGAGCTCGGCGAGCATCCGGACCCGGCGGTGCAGGATTCGCTCCGCAGAGGCCGGGCCGCGCTGGCGCGCGGGGACAACCTCGAGCTGCGCCAGGTTCTCACGCAACTCGACAAGCTGGCGCCCGACGAGACCGGTGCGCAAGCCGGCGGCGGGGCGTTCGGCAGCACCGTGGGACGGCGCTGGTGACCGCCGCGATCGCGCAGGCCGCGCGACTGGCCGGTGCGGGACACTACGACGAGGCCGAACAGATGTTGCACGAGGCCGGTGGACGAGAGGGCGCGGACCCGGACGTGCTCGACCTGCTGGCCCGAATCCATGCGCAGCGTGGGGAATTCGCCGACGCGGACGACTGCTGGGCGCGAGCGCAGCAGGCGGGTGGGGACGCTGCCGCGGCGCGGGCGGGCCGTCGGCGGCTGGCCGCGCTCCAGGCGCGCCGGGCGCGGAAGCATCCCGTCCGGGCGGGACTGACGCTGGTGGCGGCCGCGGCGATCGGGGCGGGCGGTATCGCGGTGATCCAGCACTATCCGGTGCGCGGCGCGGAGCTGTCGGCCCGGCTCGATGTGCTGCGCGGCGAGCAGCAGCGGCTTTCGAGGCAGGTCGGCGCGGTCGCCGACCGGTTCGACCGTGCGGTGGCCGACCGTGACGCGACACTGCGGGACCTGGCGGCGGCGCTGGCCGCCGAACCTGCGCTGCGCGCCTACCCGAGCGCGGACGCCCTCACCGTCACTTTCCCCGGCGGAATGTTCTCCGTAGGAACGGAATTGGCGGGCAACGGAGAGATGGCGCTGGACCGTTTCGCCTCGGTGCTGCCCTCGTTCGCCGACCGGGTGACGGTGACGGTCACCGGTCACACCGAGGCCGCGACCGTCTCGCCCACCCTCGGATACATCGACGCTGCCGAACTCGGTCTCGCCCGTGCCCGCACCGTCGCCGCGCATCTGGCCGTCGCCACCGGCCTGCCCTTGTCGATGTTTCTCCTGGCCAGCGCGGGCGCCACCGCGCCACCGTTCCCTGACGGGACGGACGCAGGGCCGCAAGCGAATCGGACGGTGACCGTCACACTCCGGCCCCGGTGACCGCGCCTCACCGAGTCAGGTTGATCGCGACGGTGGTCGCCAGCTCGGTGACGGTGGCGCAGCGTTGTTCGGGCGGTGCGGGCGTTCCGGCATACCTGATCACGACGACCTCGGCGTGGTCGCCGCCCGACGGCCCCCGGAAACGGCGGTACTCGATCTGCACGGTGCAGTCGTTGCGGTCCGAGCGGCGGAAGGCGGGTAGGCCCGCGAGCAGCAGCGGCTGCCCGGCTGCCGCCGTCTTCGGCGCGTCGCGGTCGTAGCGCAGCGTCACATGGCCGTCGATGGTGCTGTCCCACCGGCACGACCAGTCGCCGAATCCGGCGGCGGGGTGAACGGCGTCGATGCCCGGCACCTTGGCGAGCATCGATCCGTCCACCAGGCCGCACGCCTCGTGCCGCGCCAGCGAATCCGCCCCGAAGGGTCCCGGCCGCCGCGGTATCGGGCCGTGCCACAGGATGTTTCGCGCGCCGACGACCACGGCGTCGGCCAGCGCGCACGGGTCCGGCCCGTCGGGCACCAGGCGCTCACCGGTGATCTCGATATTGCCGCCACCCGAAAGCATCAGGGTCCGAATGCATCTGGCGCCGCTCGGCGGTTCGGCGGCGATCGTGATGTTCCCGGCGCGCGTGAACGCGATCTGCGAGGTCTGCTCGGGCGCGTCGGCCGACAGTCTCAGCCGGACATGGCCGGTGTCGGGGTGGAAATCCTCGCCCCACTGCCGAACCCGCAGATCGCAGGTGTCGAAGTTGGCCTCGTCGGTGGTCAGATCGATCCGCCCGTACGGCGCAAGCGTGGCCGGGTCGAGCAGCGCGCAGGGGTCGGCGGTGCGCGGGTCGCCGATCGAATTGTCCGCCGCGGCGACGGGCATCATCGCACCGGCCGTGACGATCGATGCCACCGCGACGAATTCCGCTGTCGCCGTGGTGATCCGCCGGAGCAGCACGCGATTCCAGCCGCGCGCGGGGCGTTCTACGCGCGCGAACCGGGTCGCCGCGGCCGCGGCGGTCGGACGGTGCTGCGGGCTCGGCTGCAACTGCTGGTCCAGCACCGCCTCGAGCGGGCCGGGATGGCGGCGGTGCGCGGTGACGGCCCGCAGCGACGCGGCCAGCGCGAAGACGTCCGCCTTGGGGCCGGGCGGCGCGCCGCGCTCGACCTCGGGCGCCAGATACTGCCATTTGCCCCGTGCCGCATCGATTTTCGGGCTCTCGCCGGTGGGCGCGTCGCGCAGGTCCAGGGAACTGCCGAAGTCGGTCAGCAGGGCGTCGCCCGCGTCGGTGACGATGATGTTCTCGGGGGAGACGTCGCAGTGCAGGATGCCGTTCTCGTGGCAGTGGGCCAGCGCGCCGGCGATCTGCTCGCCGATGGCCGCGGCCGTCGGCGCGTCGAGTTTCCGTTCCCGGCGGGCGATCTCGGCCAGCGAACGCCCCGGCACGTACTCCATGACCAGCCAGTGCACCCCGTCGCGCACGAGGATGTCGTGCACGCCGACGATGTGGGGATGCCGCAGCCGGGCCGCGTTGCGAGCGGCGGTCCGCAGGCGTTCGGCGCTGCCCGTGTCGTCCGGGCGCGGGCATTTCAGCACGACGTCGCGGCCCAGCTCCTCGTCCGCCGCCCGCCACACCATGCCCTCGCCGCCCAGGAGGAACAGCTCCCGCAACGTGTATCGGCCCGCGATGATGTCCCCGACGCTCGTCATGCGCCCACCCTGGTTGTCCGACCCCGATCCCGGCGAGCGCAGTGTAGACCGTCCGGGCTGTCGACGCGGGGCGGTTGCGGCAACTCGGTCCGGTTGTCCGAGGCGATATTTCGGGCGGCTGCCCAACTGCGGGAAGGCCGTAGCGTACGGGGTGGAGCGCATGCGTTGCCGCGTTCCTCGTCTACCCGGGCGCAGCGTGTCAAACCGGATTTCCGTTTCGGAACCTCCCGGCAAGCGCATCCCAGGACCGGCACTTCACGCGCCGCAGGTGTTGCTGCACGCTGCGCCCCGGGTCCACATCGTGGCCGAGCCGACGGTCAGAGGTGTCCGGGACTGAACTGACGCCATTCGGAATCGAGCCGCCGGGTGTGATGGCGGAACAGGGCGCCCTGCATCGCGGCGCAGAGGCCCGCACCGCTCAGCGCGGTCGCCGCGACCACACCCGCACCCGCGGCGATCCCGGCCAGCACCGCGGCGCCGGACCAGGTCGGCGGGACGGTCGGAGTACCGCCCGGGTCCAGCCACACCGTCACCCGCGCACCGCGGGACACATTCTCGGGCACCGACACGACCGCGGTGCCGGTGCGGCCGTCACGATCCCACCGCACCGTGGCCTCCGTGCCGCCGCGCGCCGCCCGCACCCGGTGCGGGTCCTCGACGACCGTGGCCTCGACGCGCGCCCGGGTCGCGTGCTCGACGCGAATCCGGTCGGCGTGGCCGCCGTACACCGCGGTGCCGACCGCTCCCGCGAACGGCACCGCGACCAGACAGGCCAGCACCGCGACCACGCGCAGCACGCCCAGTGCCCGGTCGCCCGACCGCATCAGGGGATTGCCGCTCCACGGCCCGGCCCGCAGCAGGCGAATACTGATCGAGGGATGATCCCGCACCTCGACGACCCTCTTCCCATTTCGCCGCCCCGGCCCGGTGGCCTTGATCCACACCGTGTTCGACCGAGGCGCTCGCTCACATCCTGTGTGTCGTTCGCGGCCCGCCCGTTGCTACGCGCTCGAGCCCCGAGACTTCCGAACGAGTGGCCCGGAATCTTTACCCGTGGTAAGAGAATGGTCGTGTCGCCGTCGATCCGCCTTCATCCTGCTGTGCTCGTTCGCGGTCGGAACCGACCGCTGTACGGCGCACCACCGGTCTCCGGCTATCGCGCGGATCTGGACGGTCTGCGCGGTGTGGCCATCGCGCTGGTGGTGGTGTTCCACATCTGGTTCGGCCGGGTGTCCGGCGGTGTGGACGTGTTCCTGGTGTTGTCCGGCTTCTTCTTCACCGGCCTGCTCCTGCGGCGGGCGGACGGAACCGGTTCCGTGGGTGTGGTTTTCACGCTGCGCCGCACCGCGCGCCGGTTGCTGCCCGCCATGGTCGTGGTGCTCGGCGCCGGTCTGCTGGCCGCGGTCGTGCTGCGGCCCTACACGCAGTGGGCGAATATCGCCGCGCAGACCCTGGCCTCGCTGTGCTACGTCCAGAACTGGCAGCTGGCATCGACGTGGTCGGATTATCTGGCGGCCGACCCGTCGGTGAGCCCCCTGCAGCACCTGTGGTCGATGTCGGTGCAGGGCCAGTTCTATCTCGTGGCGGTGCTGGTGGTCGCGGCGCTGGTCCGGGCCGCGCGGTGGCTCGGGCGGCCCGAGAGCGCGCGCCCGGTGCTGGGCGTGCTGGTCGTCGGGGCGGCCCTGCTGTCGTTCGGTTACGCGGCGCACGGCACGGCCACCCAGCAGGGCTGGAACTACTACGACAGCGTGGCGCGGGCCTGGGAGTTGCTGGTGGGAGCGGGGCTGGCGCTGGCCGCCCCGTATCTGTCGCCGCCGCGGGTCGTGCGCGCCGTGCTGGCCTGGGTAGGACTGGCCGGGGTGGTGCTGTGCGGATGGCTGATCCTCGACGGCGCCAACCGTTTTCCCGGTCCCGCCGCGCTGCTGCCGGTCGGTGCGGCCGTGGCCGTCATCGTCGCGGGCAACGGTCACACCGGCGACCGGGCGCCGTGGCCGATCCGGATCCTGTCGGGCCGGACCGCGCGGTGGCTCGGCGATCTCGCCTATCCGTTGTATCTGTGGCACTGGCCGATCCTGATCTTCTTCCTCGCCGACCAGAACCGCACCGACGCCGGATTCGCCGGCGGGCTCCTGGTGATCGTGCTCTCGGTGTTGCTGGCGTGGGTGACACAGCGCTGGGTCGAGGAACCGCTGCGGTTGCGGACGCGCCCCGCGCGGACCGGCCTTGCCGCGTTCGTCGGCTACCGCCGGGCGGCCGGATTGGCGGTCGCGCTGGTCGCCGTGTTGGTGGCCGTCGCCGCGGGCACCTGGCAGGTCGCCGTGACCAGGCTGAACCCGCCGCACGCGGTCGCCGATCTGGATGTGGCGCAGTATCCCGGTGCGGAGGCGCTCGACTCCGGCGCGCCCGTGCCGCACGCGTCGATGCGTCCCAGCGTGTTCGAGGCGCCCGCCGATGTGCCGCCACCCACCGCGGACGGGTGCATCGCGGACTGGGATACCCGCGAGGTCGTCACCTGCACCTACGGCGATCCGGCCGCGACCCGCACGCTCGCGGTGGCCGGGAGTTCCCATGCCGAGCACTGGGTTCCGGCACTGCAGGTGCTGGCCGCGCAGTACTCGTTCCGCATCCAGGTGTATCTGAAGATGGGTTGTCCGCTCACGCTCGCCGAGGACGCGACCTACAAGGGCGAGTCGAATCCGGACTGCCGCGACTGGTCGCGCGCCGCCATCGATCGCCTCGACGCCGATCGGCCGGACTGGGTCTTCACCACCGGCACCCGCCCGCGCGACGAGGGCGGCGACGAGACCCCGCAGGACTACCTCGACGTGTGGTCGGCTCTGGGCGAGCGCGGGCTGAACGTCGTCGCGGTCCGCGACACCCCGTGGCTGCGGCGCGACGGCGTGCGGTACCGGGCGGCGGATTGCCTTGCCCAGGGCGGCAATCCGATCGCGTGCGGCATGCGCCGGACGGACGCGCTGGACCCCGTCGATCCGGAACTCGAGCCGGCCTCCCGGTTCCCCAACGTCTTCCCGGTCGACATGACCGACGCCGTCTGCCAGCCGGACGTGTGCCCGGTGGTCGGCGGCAACGTGCTCGTCTACCACGACGAGCATCACCTGACGGCCAGCTACTCGCGGTCACTGGCCGGTCCGCTGGGGCGCCGGCTGCAGCCGATACTCGGATGGTGGTAGACGGCTAGGATTGCCGGGGCGAGTGATCACCGAGTACGGAGGTGCCCGATCGTGCTGGGAACCAGGCGCGGCCGGTTACGGGCACTGGCCGTGACGGCGGTGTTCGCGGCCGTGGCCTTGACCACCGGATACGGGGCGGTCGAACCGGCGACTCCCGCCGTGTTCGCCGCGGGCGCGCCCGCGACACCGGAGACGCCGCTGCGCATCGGCTACGGGAACGCCGCGGATACCTACGGCGACCTGTACCTGCCCGCGAGCGGTTCCGGTCCGTTCCCGGTGGTGGTGCTGGTTCACGGCGGGAGTTGGGCGCAGTATCGGACGCTGGCGCAATTCGCCTCGCAGTCCACGGCATTGGCCCAGCAGGGTGTCGCGGTCTGGAACATCGAGTACCGGCGGGTGAACGGCGCGGGGGGCTGGCCGGTCACCCTCACCGATGTCGAGCAGGCCGTCGACGCGCTGGCGACCGTGGTCCAGCAGCGTTCCGGCCGACGGCTGGACCTGCGGCGCGTGCATCTGGCCGGGCACTCCGCCGGTGGGCATCTGGCCGCGTGGGCGGCGGGCCGGCTCGCGGCGAATCCCGATGCGCGGCAAGCGGTTCGGATCCGCAGCCTCACGGTGCTGGCCGGGGTGCTGGATCCGGTGCTGGCGGTGCGGAACGGCCGTGACGCGGCGGTGCGCAAGCTGCTCGGCGGCGGCCCCGACGAGGTTCCCGACCGCTACCTGGAGGCGTCGCCGATCGAGCATCTGCCGCGCGGCATCCACATCAGCGCGTTGCACGGAGAGGCCGATCGGGTGGTGGACGTCGAGCAGAGCCGCCGCTACGTCGGCGCCGCTCGCCGCGCCGGGAACACGACGGACCTACAGATACTCCCCGGCGTCGGTCACGCCGAGTTCACCGCGCCCGCCTCGGCGGCCTGGGCCACCGCGTGGAAGACCATCCTCGACAACGTCGCGCGCGAGCGTTGAGCGGCCGTCACGACGGTGTCGAACTGGGTTCGGGCAGTGTGCATTCGGTGACCTTGGGGTCGACACCGAGGTAGTTCAGCGGACCGGCGACCACATTCAGCGCGATGGTTCCGAAATCGCCACAGCTCTGCGACATCTGGGTGAGATAGCCCCGCTGGCCGGCGGCCACCACCCCGACGATCAACCACACGAACATCAGCAGCGAGATCAGACGCATGACGATCCTCCCCGTTCCGGCGGCCTTTCCATCATGGCAGCTGCGGCCCCGGCATGCCGTCAGCCGCTACGCTCTCGGCGTGGCCGCCGGTGGAGAGAGTATCGGAGTGGCACCGCGGGAGGCGATCGCGCACGCGGTGCGGGAGGACATCCTCGCGGGACGTCTGGCGCCGGGCGACCGGTTACGCGAGACGGATCTGGCTCGGCGATTCGAGGTTTCGCGGGTGCCGATCCGAGAAGCGTTGTCGCAGTTGCACAGCGAGGGGTTCGTCACCCTGATCCGCTATCGCGGCGCGACGGTCTCGGACACCGCGGGGGCGGCCGCGCTGGAACTGGTGCAGGTGCGGCGCGGCCTCGAGGTGCTGGCGGCGCAGCTGGCCGCCGAGCGCGGCGGGGGAGAGGTCGCCGACGAACTCCGGCGGGTCGTCGAGCTGGGGCGCGGCACCGCGGCGCACGAACAACTGCCGTCGCTGATCGTGCAGTTCCACACGCTGGTCGGGCGTGCCTCGGGCAATCACCAGCTCCAGATCATGCTCGGCCAGATCCTGGGGCGGGTGTCGTGGATCTTCGATCAGCAGCTGGAAACCCGGACGGCCGGCTCGTGGAGTGAGCACGCGGCCATCGCCCAGGCCATCCTCGGCCGGTCGCCGGTCCAGGCGGGTTATCTGATGGGCGAGCACATCGCGAAGGACGAGGCCTTGGTGGTGGGCCTGCGCAACGGCTAGTTCGTATACAAATCTTTCCGCTGTACTGGCATGTAACGCGGCTTGAACCAACGGAAACGCGCTAGAAATACTCTTTGTATACAAATCTCCAGTGAGATAGCTCGTCCCGCTGGAGGCCCGCATGTCCGCCGCCACTCTCGGCACCGAATCACCGCCCCGCCGCCTGTCCGCTTGGCGCACCGTTCTTTTCGGCCTGCAACACGTGCTGGTGATGTACGCCGGTTGTGTCACCGTGCCGCTCGTCTTCGGCGAAGCCCTCGGCCTCGTGAAATCGACCGTGGCCGTCCTGGTCAACGCCGATCTGCTGGTCGCCGGTGTGGTCACGGTCGTGCAGGCCGCCGGGGTGGGCCGCCTGCTCGGCGCGCGGATGCCCGTCGTGGTCGGGGCGTCGTTCACCGCGGTCACGCCGATGATCCTGATCGGCCAGGAGTACGGCCTGTCCGCGGTCTACGGCGCGATGATCGCCGCCGGTATCTTCGGTGTCCTTGTCGCGGTGCCGTTCTCGCGGCTGATCCGGTTCTTCCCGCCGGTGGTGCGGGGTGCGGCGGTGACGATGATCGGGCTGTCGCTGATCGGCAACTCGGTCACGATGATCTTCGGCGACCAGCCCGCCGGCGGTTCGCGGCTGGCCCTCGCCGCGGGCATCGTGCTGCTGATCGTGGCGCTGCTGCGTTACGGCCGGGGCCTGCTCGCACAGTCGGCGGTGCTGATCGCGCTGGTGCTCGGGACCGGCGTCGCGGCGCTGCTCTCGATGACCGATTTCGCCGGTGTCGGCGGGGCGGGCTGGTTCGGGATACCGCGGCTTTTCCTCTTCGGCGCGCCGACCTTCCCGATCGCCGGAATCATCTCGATGTGCCTGGTCATGCTGGTGATCTACACCGAGTCGACCGCCTACCTGCTGGCCGTGTCGGAGACCACCGGCGAGCAGGTCACACCGCCGCGGCTGGCTCGCGGGCTCGCCGCCGACGGACTGTCCGCGCTACTGGCCGGATTCCTGACCTCCTTCCCCGACACCGTGTTCGCGCAGAACGTCAGCCTGGTGCGGATGACCGGGGTGACCAGCCGGCGGGTCGTCGGCGTGGCCGGTGGCATCCTCATCGCGCTCGGCCTGGTGCCGAAGATGGGCGAACTCGTGGCGAGCTTGCCCGACGTGGTGATCGGCTCGGTCAGCCTCGTCATGTTCGCCACCGTCGCCGGAGTGGGTATCGCGACCCTCGCGAAGGTCGATTTCTCCGGGAGCGACAACCTGCTGATCGTGTCGCCGGCGATGGGCATCGGGATGATCCCGATCGTCTCGCCCGACGTGTACTCCGGGCTGCCGTCCGCCGCCAAGATCATCTGCGGTGGGGCCATCACCAGCACGGTCATCGTCGCCTTCGTCCTCAATCTCGTCTTCCACCATCTCGGCCCGCTGTCCCGGAGGAGCGCATCCGCATGACCCCGATAACCCTGCTCACCGTGCCCACGGCCGGTCCCGCCGATGTGTCCGCGCTGACGGCGCTCACCGCCGCCGGGCAGCGCGCCACCGACGTGGTCGGCGTCGTCGGCAAGACCGAGGGCAACGGCTGCGTCAACGACTTCAGCCGCACCCTGGCCGCCGCGGCGTGGGAACCGCTACTGCCCGAGGCCGCGGTCACCGTGTTCTCCGGCGGCACCGAGGGCGTCCTGAGCCCGCACGTCACTCTGTTCGTCCGCGACGAGACCCGGCATCCGGGATTCGATCGCGGCCTGGTTGCCGCCGCGGGCCGCACCCGCACGCTGGATCCGGCGGAGATCGGTCGGCCCGCGCAGGTCGCCGCCGTTACCGACACGGTCGGCAAGCTCGTCTCCGAACTCGGTGTCGCCGCCGCGGACGTGCACTTCGTCCTGGTGAAATGCCCGCTGCTGACCTCCGCCAAGATCGCGGCACTGCGCGCCGCCGGGCTGGAACCGGTCTGCGACGACACCTATGAATCGATGGGCCGCTCGCGTGCGGCCAGTGCCCTCGGCATCGCGGTCGCGTTGGGCGAATGCGATACCGCCACCGCCGCGGCGGCATTGTCGGGGACGGCCGAGGTGTCGTCGGCACGCGCATCGGCAAGCGCCGGAGCCGAACTCGACGACTGCCATGTCCTCGTCGTCGCCGAGAGCGCCGCGGCCGCCAACCCGCTGCGCGCGCTGCACGGCGAGATGGCCGACGCGCTCGACCTCGCGGCCGTGACCGCATTGCTCGACGAGGTCGCGCGGCGCGGCGGCACCGTGCGGCAGATCTTAGCCAAGGCCGAGGCCGACCCGTCGGGCACGGTGCGCGGTCATCGGCACACCATGCTCACCGACTCCGACATCAATGCCACTCGCCACGCCCGCGCGGCCGTCGGCGGTCTGCTCGCCGCGCTCAAGGGCGACGGCGCGATCTATGTCTCGGGCGGGGCCGAACACCAGGGTCCTCCCGGCGGCGGCAGCATCACCGTCGTATACGAGCTACCGGAGGTGCGGGGATGACCGCCACGACGATCACCGGCACGCCGGGTACGGGCATCGAGGAGTTCGAGGACGTCCCGGTGCCCGCCGAACACCGGCGCGGGTTGTTGTCCGTCTCGGCCGTGTGGTTCGGCTTCCCGATGGTGCTCACCTGCGCCCTCTTCGGCGGCCTGATCGTGCACTCGCTCGGCTTCGGGCGCGGGATGCTGGCCATCGCGACCGGCAGCCTGATCCTGATGCTCTATGTCGGCGCGCTGAGCTACCTCGCCGGTCGCACGGGCAAGAACTTCGCGCTCACCGCCGCCGAGACCTTCGGCCGCCGCGCCGCCGCGATCCCGTCCGGCTTCCTCGCGACCGTCGTGATCGGCTGGTTCGCCTTCCAGACCGGCATGGCCGGGGCGATCCTGCACGACAGTCTGGGCTGGCACGAACGACTCACCACCCTGCTCACGGGGGTCGTCTTCGTCGCGGTCACACTGCTCGGCATCCGTGCGCTATCGGTGATCGGCATGATCGCCGCGCCGTTCTATGTGGTGCTGGGTCTGGTGGCGGTCGGGCTCGCCGCCGCCGACGCGCCCGCCTCACCCACCGCCTACCAGGGCACCGGTGTGATGAGTTTCGGCGCGGCGGTCACGCTGGTGATCGCGTCCTTCGTGGACTCGGGGACGATGACCGCGGACTTCACCCGCTGGTCGCGCAGCGGTCGCGAGGGTTTTCTCGCGGCGTTCTCGGCCTTCCCGGTCGGGCAGATGATCGCGCTGGTCATCGGTGGGCTGATCGTCGCGCTAGGCGGGGCGCGGGATCCGGCCGCCGACGGCGGCGACTTCCTGGGGCTGCTCATCGATCACGGCGGCCTGCTGGTACCGCTGGCCGTGGCCTTCGTGTTCGTCAATCTCGGCTCGGTGTGCACGCACTGCCTCTACAACGGCGCGGTCGGCTGGAGCCAGCTCACTCGCGGACGGATGCGGCGGCTGACCGTCGTGCTCGGCACGGTCGGGGTGATCCTCGCGGTCGCCGGGATCTGGTCGTGGTTCGAGCAGTGGCTGAACCTGCTCGGGGTGATCGTGCCGCCGATCGGCGCGGTGGTCATCCTCGACCAACTCGTCCTGCCGCGCTTCGGCCTCGGCGCCGGGGGCCGAGTGCGGGCGCTGCGCTGGCCGCCGTTCGCCGGCTGGTTCGGCGGTTCCGCCGCCGCGCTGCTCACCCACGCCTGCGCGCCGCAGCTGTCCGATGCCGTGGTGGGCCTGCTGGCCGCCGCGGTCGTCTTCACCGCCGCGTGCGCAATGACCGCTCGAGACAAGGAGATTGGGGTATGACCCTCCCGACCGTGGCCGCGCGACCCTACGCCTGGCCGTTCGACGGCGCCGTCGACCCGGCCCGCACCGCGTTGCTGCTCATCGACTGGCAGACCGATTTCTGCGGACCCGGCGGATACGTCGATCAGATGGGCTACGACCTCGCCCTCACCCGTGCCGGGCTGACACCGACCGCGCGGGTGCTCGACGCCGCCCGCCGCCACGGCCTCACCGTGATCCACACCCGCGAAGGACATCGCCCCGACCTCGCCGATCTGCCGGCCAACAAGCGCTGGCGCTCGGCCCGGGCCGGCGCCGAGATCGGCAGCGCCGGCCCGTGCGGGCGCATCCTGGTGCGCGGCGAACCCGGCTGGGAAATCGTTCCCGAGGTGGCGCCGCTGCCGGACGAGCCGGTGATCGACAAACCCGGCAAGGGCGCGTTCTACGCCACCGACCTGGATCTCCTGCTGCGCACCCGCGGCATCACCCATCTCGTGCTGACCGGTATCACCACCGACGTCTGCGTACACACCACCCTGCGCGAGGCCAACGACCGCGGCTACGAATGCCTGCTGCTGTCCGACTGCACGGGCGCCACCGAACGCCGACACCACGAGGCGGCGCTGAGCATGGTCACCATGCAGGGCGGCATCTTCGGCGCGGTGGCGACCTCGGCGGACCTGCTCGCCGCGCTCGGCGGATGAGACGGGTCGTCCTGATCCACGGCGCGGCAACCGATTCCCGAGTCTGGGGCGCGACCGCCGCCGCGCTGTCCGGTACCGCGGAGGTGCTCGCCCCGGACCGTCCGCAGTCCGGAGATTTGGACACCGAGATCGCCTTCCTGACGCCGATGTGCGTGGGCGCGTTCGTGTTCGGCGTGAGCGGCGGAGCGACTCTCGGCCTGGAACTGGCGGCCCGCGGAGTGCCGCTGGCCGGTGCGCTGCTCCACGAACCCGCGGCGGGCTCGCTCGCCCCGGGCCTGCTCGACCATGTCGCGGCCGGGCTGGCGGCCGGCGGTGTCGAGGGATTCGGCCGCGCGCTGTACGGTCCGGCATGGCGGCCCGAGTGCACTCGCGCGTCGCGGGCTACCGTCGCCGCCGAGTTCGCCATGTTCGGCGCCTTCGAGCCCGCGCCGCTCGCCGCGCCCGAGCGCGTCGTGCTCACCGTCGGTGCGCGGTCGCCCGGCCCCCGGCACCGCGCGGTGGCCGCGCTCGCAGACTACCTGGGCACTCGCCGGCTCGTTCTGCCCGGCGTCGGGCACGCCGCGCATCTGGAGGGTGGATTGGCCGATCCCGGTTTGCTCGCGTCGGTCGACCGACGCGCCCGCAGTGCGTAACCCGTACCGCGCCTTGCGATTACCGGCTCGGCGCGCTCACGGCAGTGTGCCGGGCCAGCTGTCGTCGACCGGCCAGCCGCCCGCCAGCAGGTGCTCGCGGACGCGGGCGAGGTCGGCCTCGCGCGGCATCGCGTCGGTGATCCTGGTGATGCCGACCCCGACGTCGGCCCGATCGGCGGGGAGGGTGCCCTGCGCGACCAACTCCTCGGCCACCGCACGCACCTCGTCCTCGGTCAGGCGCCGTGCCAGCAGGGCGAGCAGCGGCACATAGTCGGTATCGGGCACGCCGTGGGGATATCCGGCGCGCAACCAGTCGACGATCTTGGTGAGCAGTGCGGAAAGTGCCATCGGTCTCCGGTCTGCGGACTGTCGGGGCTGCAGAACTGCGCGGGGATATCGTCCCCGCCCGACTTTTCGAGCGCAAACGCGGCTCTCAGGACGGGGTCGCTGGGCGCCCCGGCAACGGGTGCGCCAGATAGCCGTCGGCGAAGTACAGCATCGATCCACACCGGTCGCACCGGTAGGCGTGCTGCTTCTCGACCTGCTGGCCCAGTTCACTGGGGTGATCGGTGAGGAACCCGGCGTGGCCGGTGACGAACCCGAGCACGCCGATATACGTGCGCGGCCGGGCACACCACGGGCAGGTCAGATCGATCGATTCGCGGTGCCGCTGGATCTCGGCCGCGCGCAAGGCCGTTCGCTGTTCGGCTTGGTCGATGTAGTAGGTGGCCGCGGCCGGTGTCAGCTGTTCCGGCGCGCTCCACGGACCTTCGTAGACGTCGTCCACGGCGGTCCGCAGGTGCGCGAACTCCGCCTCCGAGCGCCGCACCACACGCGTTCCCCGGATCCCGCCGCCGACCCGATAGGTGATCTCCGCCCGCGAGACGCCCGGCGGTAATCCGGTGCGCAACAGTACGCGTTTGGGATCCTGTGCATCCGGCTTGAACTCGTTCCCCCGACCCGCCACCTCGGCAGGATACCGCGCCGAAGGAAACGGAAGCGGGGGTGAAAGACGTTCCGCCACCCCGTCCGGCTCCGGGCCCGCCGCCGCGAGCCGGGCGCACTGTGCGACGATGGCGGCACGGGCGGCGGGTCGCCGATCCGACGTTCGTTCACTCGGCGGACATGTTGTCGCGGGATCATGGGGCCCTGACGGGTGCGCCGCGATCGCAGTTTGCCGCCGGTGACGGGAAGTCCGGCAACCGGAAAGAGGTCGCCGGACATGGCATCGTGTACCGGGAACAACGACAGTCGGAGCGGAGCTGGCCGTGCGTAGCTATGAGGTTTTGCGGGGCAGCGACTACGCGGTGTTGTCGCGGCGGGTACGTGAGGCCGGGTTGCTGGAGCGCCGGTTGCGGTACTACGGCTGGAAGAGTGCGATCACGGGCGCGGCGTGGATCGGCGGATGGGCGGCGTTCGTACTCGTCGGCGACTCGTGGTGGCAGCTCCCGGTGGCCGTCTGGCTGGCGGCGGTGTTCGCGCAGCTCGCCTTCCTGGGGCACGACGCCGGGCACCGGCAGATCTTCCGGACGCGGCGGGCCAATCACCTCTTCGGCCTGATCGCCGGCAATCTCGCCATCGGCGTCAGCATCGGCTGGTGGACCAGCAACCACAACCGTCACCACGCCCACCCCAACACCGAGGGCGCCGACCCGGACGTCATGGGTGTGCTGGCGCACTCGCACGACCGGGCGGGGACCGCGCGGGGATTGCGGCGGTGGGTCTTCCGCTATCAGGCGTGGCTGTTCTTCCCGATGTTGTTGCTGGAGGCCGGAAGTCTGCACTTCGCGAGCGCGCGTGCGGTGGCGCGATGGCCCATTTCGCACCGTCGCTGGGAAGGCGCGCTGCTGGCCGCCCACGCCGTCGGCTACCTCGCCGTGGTGTTCGCGGTGCTGCCGCCGGGCAAGGCGCTGGTGTTCATCGCCGTGCAGCAGATGCTGTTCGGGTTCTACATGGGTTGCACCTTCGCCCCCAACCACAAGGGCATGGAGGTGCTGACGGCGGACGAGGCCACCGACTTCCTGCGCCGGCAGGTGCTGACCTCTCGCAACGTGCGCGGGAGCCGGCTCATCAATACCGCGATGGGCGGCCTGAACTATCAGATCGAGCACCATCTGTTCCCGTCCATGCCGCGCCCGAACCTGCGCCACGCCCAGCCGTTGGTCGTGGAGTTCTGCCGCGAGCGCGGCGTGTCCTACAGCGAGACCGGACTACTGGACTCCTACGCACAGGCACTGCGCCACCTGCACGCCGTCGGCGACCCGATCCGACGGCCCGCGGCGGCCGAACCGCTGCCCGTGGTCGACGAACGGCCCAGGGACACAAGCGAAGTCGTCGAAGTGCACTGACGGCGCGGAGCCGCTCACAATCGAGCGGCGGCGTCCACCATCATCTGCCGCGAGACCTCCGGCGGCTCGGCCTGCACGCTCAGGCGGTCCATGACCAGGCGGTAGATCTCCAGATCGCGCAGGCGATCCAGGTAGAGCGCACTGGTCAGTTGTTCGATGTAGACCAGGTCGGGGAGTTCGGGTTCGGCGAAGCGCAGCATGGTGAACGAACTGCCCGCGGCCGCATGGCCGCCCGCGGCGTACGGCAGCACCTGGATCGTCACGTTCAACCGATCCGACATCTCGACCAGATGCTCCAACTGCCCGCGCAGCACGTCGTTGCCGCCGATCGGCCGGTGCAGCACCGTCTCGTCCAGCACCGCCCACAGCGTCGGGCCGCCCTCCCGGTCGAGGATCTTCTGCCGGTGGCGGCGCAGCTCGACGCGCCGGTTGGCCTCGTCCTCCTGGTGCCCGAGCGCGACCACGGCGCGGGTGTAGGCCTCGGTCTGCAGCAGGCCCGGAACCAGTTGCGCCTCAAAGGTTCTGATGGAGTGCGCGGCGTGCTCGAGGCCGATGTAGGTCTCGAACCATTGCGGTAGCAGGTCGCTGTAGCGGTGCCACCAGCCCGGCTGGTTGGCCTTGCGCACCAGGTCCAGGAACGCCTCGCGATCCTGCGGATCGGTGACGCGATACAGCGTCAGCAGGTCGCGGATGTCGCGTTCCTTGAAGCCGGTGCGGCCCAGTTCGAGACGGCTGATCTTGGCGTGCGAGCCGCGAATGTGCTCGCCCGCGGCCTCACGGGTGATCTCGCACTGCTCGCGCAGCTTGCGCAACTGCCCGCCGACGGCGATCCGCAGCGCCGTCGGACCACGCTCGGCGACAAGCGAATCCACGCTGCCGATCCGAGATTGAACCGGTTCTGCGACCATGACCTCTACTCCGATGCTCGACGATCACCAGCGGTGCCCAAAGACCGCCGATCACACCGCGTCGAAGGAACATAATACCCTTCCGGCGGCCGTAGGCCAGACTTCCGTACCGGCCGGAATCTCTTGGCCGACTGACCTTGCCGTCCTCGCTGGTCTCCCGGGTAATGCCGGGCAGCGCTGGGCATTCGTCCACCTCCGCGCCCTGCGGCACGCATGGGGCCTGCCGCCGGGGCGGTCTCGGGAAGTTGCGCGGCCGACGGTGGGCGGCGCGATTTTCGCGCGCGATTCAGGTGTCCGGTGATTCCCTCTCGCGGTGATTGCCAGCCGTGTGCCTGCCCGACTCGAGCAGGTGCTTGCTCGACAGTTGCCGATGGCCGAAAACCCCTGTGTTGACGTCACGTTTATCGATTTGAAGGCCCCGGACAGTAAGGTTGCCAATCGATTACTGGATGTCTTCGCGCATGGAGGTGGTAACGAGATTGCACTACTCAGTGGTGATCATCGGGTCGGGATTCGGCGGTATCGGCATGGGGGCCGCGCTGCGGCGGGCCGGGATCGACGACTTCGTCATCCTCGAGGGCGGGCCCGGACTGGGCGGGGTGTGGCGGGACAACACCTATCCCGGTTGTAGCTGTGACGTTCCGGCACATCTGTATTCGTTTTCCTTCGCCCCGTATCGCAGTACCCGCACCAGATATCCGGATCAGCGCCACACCCTGGACTATCTCCGGAAGGTGGTCGACGAACAGGGCTTGGCGGCGCACCTGCGGCCGCACTCGGCGGTCACCGAGGCGAGCTATCTCGAGCCCGCCGCCTGCTGGGCGCTGGTGACCGCCAACGGAACTCGCCTCACCGCCGACGTCGTCGTCTTCGCCGTCGGTCAGCTCCACCGCCCGAGCGTGCCGGTGTTCCCCGGCCACAGCGACTTCGCGGGCGCGTCGTGCCACACCGCGCAGTGGGATCACGACATCGATTTCGACGGCCGGGACGTGGCGGTGGTCGGCACGGGTTCCAGCGCGGCGCAGGTGCTGCCGATACTGCGGGCCTCTGCCCGCAAAGTCACTGTGTTCCAACGCTCTCCGCATTGGATTCTCCCCAAACCCGGCCGGGAGTTCGGGCTGCTCGCCCGGATCGCCCTGCGGCTGCCCGGCGGGCATCGTGCCTATCGCCGGTTGCTGTGGCAGGCCGCGGATTCGCTGCTGTCGCCGATCATGCGGGAGGGCTGGTCGGCTCGGCCCGCGAGGTGGCTCGCGCACACCTACCTGCGCCGATCTGTCGCGGATCCAGCGTTGCGCGCGCGGCTGACACCTGACTATCCGATCGGCGCCAAGCGGATCCTGTTCGACAGCAATTTCCTTCGGGCACTGAGCGAACCGAACGTCGAGCTGGTCACCGCGCCGATCGCGCGCCTGACCCGGGACGGGCTCGACACCGTCGACGGTGCGCGCCATCGCGCCGATGTCATCGTGTACGCGACGGGCTTCCGGGCGTCCGAATTCCTCGCGCCGATCTTGGTGCGCGGACGCGGCGGGCGGCTGTTGCACGACCAATGGCGTTCGGGCGCTTCGGCATTCATGGGCCTGGCGGTGCCCGGCTTCCCGAACGCGTTCCTCATCGCCGGGCCCAACTCGTTCAATCCGGCGGGCAGCAACCCGGGCATGAAGGAACTGCAGATCGACTACATCATGAAGTGCCTGCGATGGCGAGACGAAACCGGCGCCGCCGCAATCGAAGTGAGCGCCGACGCGATGGCCGCCTACGAGCTGTGGATGCGGAACGCGCTGTGCCGGACCGTCTGGGCGTCCGCCGGTTCGAGCTGGTACAAGCATGAGAGCGGGGCCGTCACCAATCCGTGGCCGGCCTCGGCCCGCACCTACGCCCGCATGCTGCGGCATGCCCCGGCGCGGTCGTTCACGGCGATCGCGAAGGCCGTCGGAGATGCCAGCGAGGACATCCCCGCGTAGCCGGACGGCACCGCTCGCGGCGCCGCTGGGAATCCGGCGGCGCCCCAGCGGTTGTCGGGGGCCTGCCGAGAATTTGAAGCATATTCAAACTCTGCCTTGACCCGCCCGCGCCCCCGCACTACCGTCAGACTTTGAATCTGATTCAAGAACTGGGGTGCGATGGTCGGCAATCGGCGGGGTGAGGCTTCCCGGGCCGCGCTGTTGGAGGCGGGACGGACGGCGTTCAGCGAGCAGCGGTACGAGGATGTGTCCATCGTGGATCTGGCCCGCTCCATCGGGGTCGCCGCGGGATCGATCAGTTACCACTTCGGCGGCAAGCGGGGCTTCTATCTGGCGGTGCTCGAGCAGGCGGCCGAGGAGTTCTGGAGCGATCTGGTGTCCATGCGCGGTCCCGCGCTGGACCGGCTGCACCGCGGTGTGGACCAGCTCCTCGACCGCGCCCAGCATCAGACCAGCGGATTCGAGGCCCTGATCGCCGACGTGGCGGACGCGGAGGTGCGCAGCATTCGCGACCGGCATCGGCAACGGGTCGCGGAGGCGCTGGCCGTGGAGATCACCGGCGGCGACACCAGCGCGGTGCTGCGCGCGGCGATCAACGGCTACCTGTCCTTCATCGAGGGCGTGGTGCTGCACTGGGTGCACAGCGAGGAGATCTCGCGCGAGCAGGTGCGAGATCTGATCGTGGCCAACCTCTTCGGCACCGTCATCAGCGCGCTGCGCTCGGATCCTGAGATCCGACTGACCCAGCGGGTGCTGGACGCGGCGATACCCGATGCGCAGTCGCTGTCGTCTCTGCTCGACCTCCCGCAGCTGACCCGTTCCGACAATGTGGAGTAGTTCGATGTCGATGCCCTTTCCTTCCGGCCCTTCGCGGTGGGTGTCGCACCCGATCGCCCGCGCGGCGGCCTTCCTGATCGGCCCGCGGGGACTGCGCGACCGCGCGGAGTTGCGTGCCGAGGTCGCGGGCAAGGTCGTCGTCGTCACCGGCGCGTCCTACGGCCTCGGCGAGGCGACCGCGAGATTGTTCGCGCGGGCCGGGGCGCGGGTGGTGCTGGCGGCGCGGTCTATGGACCGGTTGCGCGCACTCGCCGACGAGATCACCGCCGAGGGCGGGCAGGCGTTCGCCTATCCGCTCGACCTGACCAGCGAGCAGTCGGTGTCGGAGTTCGCCGCCTCGGTGCTGTTCGATTTCGGCGAGGTCGACTACCTGATCCACAACGCGGGCAAGTCGCTGCGGCGATCGATTCACCTGTCCTACGACCGGCCCAAGGACATCACCGCCACCGCGGGGGCGAACTATGTCGGCCCGATGCGGCTGACGCTGGCGCTGCTGCCCGCCATGCGCGCTCGCGGCCGTGGGCACATCGTGAACGTGTCGACGGTCGGCATCATGTTCCCGGTCGTGCCGAAGTGGGGCTTCTATCTGTCGTCGAAGGCGGCGTTCGACTGGTGGCTGCGGGCGGTGGGGATGGAGGCGCGCGCGGACGGCGTCACCCTGACCACGTTCTATGCCGGGCTGATGCACACCCGGATGAGCGCGCCGAGCCGCTGGATGCGGATGCTGCCGGGACAGACACCCGCCGACGCCGCACGGGTGATCGCCCGCGCGGTGGTGCACAAGCCGCGCACCCTGACACCGATCTACGGCCATCCGTCGGCGATTCTCGTTCCGCTGCTGCGTGTTCCGAACGAATTACTGCTCGGCTTCGTCTACCGCTTCCTCGGCGACACACAGGCGTCGCTCGCGCGGGTGCGATCGCCGAAGGCCCCGGCGACGACGGAGGTGCGGTCCGGTGTGCGCTGACTTCGGCCGCGGTGTGCGGCAGTGGGCCGCGGCGGTACCGGCGATCGCGACGTCGGGCCTACTGACCCCGATGGCGCCACCGGCCTTGGCGGCGCTGGCGCGGGACTTCCGCCGGTTCGGCCCGACTCCGGCGATGTTGTTGGCGGCCAGCGCGATTCGGTTTCCCGAGCGGGTCGCGGTGATCGATGAGCGCGGTGAACTGACCTATCGGCAGTTGCAGCGGCGCGCCGAGGCGATCGCGGCGGCACTGTTCGCCCGGTCGCCCGCCGCGCCGCGGTCGGTGGGCATCGTCTGCCGCAATCATCGCGGGTTCGTCGAGGCGATGAGCGCGGGCGCCCAACTGGGCGCGGAACTGATCTTCGTCAATACCGAACTGCCGCCGCCGCAACTGGCGGCGATCCTGCGCCGCCACGACCCCGACATCCTGATCTACGACGACGAATACGCGGCGGCCGTCGAGGAATCCGGCTACTCGGGCCTGCGGGTACTTGCCTGGCACGAGCCTGGCTCCACTACGCGCCTGCCGACATTGGACGACCTTGCCGCGCAACGTAACCCGGCACCGCCGCCGGTGCGGCGGGCGGTGCGGCTGACGCTGCTGACCTCCGGCACCACGGGGTTGTCCAAGGGCGTTCCGCGGGCCGTGAAACCGCAGGCGATCGCGCTGCTGACCGCGACCGCCATGGCCCTGCTGCGGCTGCGTTCCTCCGATCGGGTGCTGGTGGCGCCGCCGTTCTTCCACGGCTTCGGACTGCTCGCGCTGCTCGGGCCGCTGGCGCTCGGGGGCACCGCGATCTGCCGCCGCCGCTTCGACGCGCGGCTGGCCCTCGACGACATCGCCCGGTATCGGGTCACGGTGCTGATGGCGGTTCCGGTCATGCTGCAACGACTGCTGGCCGTCCCCGGACTCGCGCGATCCGCCCCGAGTCGCGCGGCGTTGCGGAGCATCGTCACCGGTGCCGCGCCGATTTCCGCCGGCACCGTCTCGGGTGTGCTCGAGGCGTTCGGTCCCATCCTGATCAACGGGTACGGGTCCACCGAGGCGGGCCTGGTCACCATCGCGGGCCCGGCCGACCTGGTGGCCGCGCCGAATACGGCGGGCCGTCCGGCGCTGGGCGTGTCGGTGCGCATCCTGCGCGCGGACCGCACGGTCGCACCGGTCGGGGAGACCGGCATGATCTTCGTCCGCACCGCGCTGGAGTACACCGGCTACACCCCGGACGCCACCGTCCGGGCAAGGGCCAAGGAGGTCGTCGACGGCCACGTCAACACGGGGGACATGGGGCGCCTCGACGCGCGGGGCCTGCTCTACATCGACGGCCGCTCCGACGACATGATCGTCTCCGGCGGGGAGAACGTGTTCCCCGGCGAGGTCGAGGAGCGTCTCACCGCGCATCCCGGCATTGCCGACGCCGTGGTCATCGGTGTTCCCGACGCCGAGTTCGGGCAGGTCCTGCATGCCTTCGTCGTTGTCGCCCCCGATGCCGCGGCGCCGTCCGACGACGATCTCCGGCAATACGTCCGGGACGGTCTCGAGCGCTACAAGGTGCCCAAGCGGTTCGTCGTGCTCGACGAGATTCCGCGCAACGCCAGCGGCAAGGTCCTGCGTTCCCGGCTTCGCGCCGCATCCTGACCCGCGCCGCCGGGCACCGATGAGATTCGCCGACTCGTGGCGTCGATACGAGTGATCCAGCGGAGAGGAGCAGCTCGATGAACCAGTCCACGAACGACTCGGCACGCAAGCGCCTGGAGGTTCTCGTCGGAGAATGGACCATGCAGGCCGGACCGCCCGACGGTCCGCCGTGGCCGGGTTCGGGCCGCGTCACCTTCGACTGGCTCAGGGGCACACCGCTGCTCGTGCAGCGGTGGCACATCGACATGCCCGAGGCGCCCGACGGCGTCGCGGTCATCGGCTGCGACGGCATGAGCGGCGCCTACTACCAGCTCTACACCGACGATCGGGACGTGCAGCGCATCTACGAGATGGGCCTGTCGGACAGCATCTGGACACTGCGCCGCGACGGCGAGCCCTTCGCGCAGCGATTCACCGGCAGATTCTCCGACGACGGCAAGACGATCCAGGGCCGCTGGGAACTGGCCGAGGACGGCCGGACCTGGCAGACGGACTTCGATCTGACCTACACGAAGGTCGGGTAGCCCGACAGTTGTTTCGCGTTACGGGTTCCGTGTCAGCCGTCTGGCCTGTTGCTGGGTGGACAGCAGCGCGAGTGTCGATTCGGCGCCTTGGTTCTCGTTGCGGCCGGTGGGTTCCAGTCCGTCGGAACAGCCGTTGCTGTCCGGGTCGAGCAGCGGGGTGTCGATGTCGTTCGCGCCGCGGAACCAGGCCTCGCACAGCATGACCGCGTCCTTCCAGCGCTGGTCGCCGGTGTCGTGATAGGCCCGGGCGCAGGCGTCGGCCAGCGTCGCGACCTCGATGGGCTGCTGGTCGAAGCCGGGTCGGTCCTCCCCGACCGCCCAGCCGTCGACCGGGGTGACGGAGAGGTGGTCGCCGGTGGTCTCGGTCTCGAGCAGCCAGCGCAACATCGCCAATCCGTCGGCGTGGGTGCGTTCCCGGCCGGGTAGCGAGCCGACCGCGAGCAACGCCTCGGCCAGTACGGCGTTGGCGTACTGCAGTCGCGGCTCGGGCCATCGCCAATCGAGCCGACGGGTCGGAGCCCCGATCAGCGCCGCGGCGTCGACCAATAGGTTACGGGCGCAATGGTTTTCCGGATATTTTCGCAGCACCTCGACCGCGCCCAGGGCGCCGAACGCCATCGCGCGCGCGGACTCCGGCCGCTGCTCGGCGGCGATCATGAAGTGCGCCAGCGCGGTTTCCGCCAAGTCGGGCCTGCGGGCGACGACGGCGCCGAGCGCCCACAGCGCGCGGCCCCAGTGATCGTCGAGGCTGGGCTCGTCCTGCCAGCACCGGTCCGGCCCGCGTCGATTGTGGCAGCGCCCGTCCGGGGTGAGCGCATCGATCACGAAGTCGAAGTACACCCTGGTGAGGTCGAGCAGCTCCGGGGTGGGCTCGGTTTCGCGGACCGTGACCAGGAGGCCGCGTGCCACGTCGTCGACGCAGTAGCCGTTGTCGACCCGTGGCTCGGTGAGCCGCGCGTGCTCGAAGATCCCGCACTCGTCGCTCAACCGGAACAGGTGTGCGTAGGAAATGGTGTCCGTACTCGGAGGTCTGTCGGTTCGAACCGGCACACGTCCTCCTTCCGTCGTCCAACCCCTGCGCCGCTCGACGGCCGTTCGTGCCGAGTCGGCGCGCAGCGATCGCACTGCTATCTACAGCGTAGATTCACATTGTAGACGACGGAGTCGCGAGCCTCATCGCGCGGCGGGCGCATCCTCCGGTCCGGGGAGGGTGACCGCGCCCGTGTCGACGGGCGCGGCGTCACCCGGCCCCGGCAGCGTCGCGGCGAGACCGGCCAGCAGGATGTCGAGCCCACGCTCCAGTTCGGTTTCGCCGTCGTAGGCCGCCAGCACCGATGCGAGATTGCGCACCAGCGGGAACTCGCCGATCGGCAGGCGATACAGCCCGAGCCGCAGCAGATCGTCGGTCTCCTCCGGGCGTTCCACGATCTCCTGCAACTCGTTGAGCACATGCCCGTAGAGGAACCCGAACAGCGCCCGGTAGATGTGCAGCGCGTCGACCTCGGTGTAGCCGACGCGCATGAGCAGCGCGAGCGTGTCCTCCAGCGGCCGCACCATGGTCGCCGGGCGCTGTCCGAGCGGAGTCGCCAGCGGCCGCGTCACCAGCAACGGCACCACCCGTGGATGCGCCAGCGCCACCCGTCGGAACTCCCGTGCCACCCTGCGCACCTCGGCCACCCAATCCGGTGCCGCGGCGTCGACCGACAACTGCCCGAACACCACCTCGGCGACACCGTCGAGCACCGCGGCCTTGTTCGGCACATGCCGGTAGATCACCATCGGATCCCGGCCCACCGCCTCGGCCAGCCGCCGCATCGACAACCCGTCGACACCCTCGCGATCGACCAGGTCCAACGCCGCGCTCAGCACCGCCGCCCGAGTCACCGGGCCATCACCGCGCCCGGCCCTGGTCTTCTTGCGACTGTTCGACGACTCGGCCATCCGAAGGACTCCATTTCTCGAGGTTCACCGCGCTCTTGATCGTAGACCTACGATGTTGACGGCAACCGCGCGAACGCGCCGTGAGCAGTGGAAGATCTCGCTGGAGAAGAAGGACCTCCGCGCCGAGTATCGCGTGTGATCCGGGGGTTTCCTCGGTGCCGCGGCGGGGTACTAATGTGGGTAATCTGCCTGACCTGGGAAAATGGTCAAGCTGGGTGGCGCCCCCGGCAGGAATCGAACCTGCGACCTAGGGATTAGAAGGCCCTTGCTCTATCCAACTGAGCTACGGAGGCAGTGCACAGCACCACACACCATGCCGGGTTCTCGGCACGGTGTCCAGCACGATTAGTATAGCGAGCGTCCAGATTCGGTCCCGGCTGCCGCTGAGCAACTCGCGGGCATGTCAGCGGGTCACAGGAGGCCGCGGGAGGTGCGGACCGGGGCGGTCGCGGGTGTGGGCGCCGAACTAGGCTGAACCGCATGTCGTCACCGCAGGACCCGTCCGTCGAAGCCGAATCCCAGGGCATCCGGTCGGAGTCGGCGGCGATGTTCCTGGTGCTCACGGCGGTCGCCACCGCGCTGGCGGCGCTGGTCGCCCCGCTGGTGGTGGGCCTGTCCGCAGCTCAGGCGCTGACGCTGCTCGGAATCCCGGATCCCGGCCCGCTCACCACCTACGGTCTGCCGGCGGTCCGGGCGGTCGCCGATCTGGCCGCGGCGATGGCGGTCGGTTCGCTGCTGTTCGCGGCATTCCTCACGCCGCCGCAGCGTAATGGACTGCTGGACGTGGGCGGGTACCGGGCGCTGCACCGCGCCGGGATCGCGGCGCTGGTGTGGGCCGGCGCGGCGGCGTTGCTGGTGCCGCTGACGCTGTCGGACACCACCGGGCAACCGGTCCGGTCGACGCTGCGGCCGGACCAGGTGTGGCATGCCATCACGCAGGTCGAGGTCGCGGGTTCCTGGCGGACCACGGCCTGCATGGCGCTGGCGCTGGCGGTGGGCTGTCGTCTCGCGCTGCGCTGGGGCTGGACGCCGGTGCTGTTCGCGTACGCGGTGCTGTGCTTGATGCCGGTCGCCCTGACCGGACACTCCTCGTCCGGCGGTGCGCACGATGTGGCCACCAACAGCCTGATCCTGCACCTGGTGGCGGTGTCGCTCTGGGTGGGCGGGTTGTTCTCGGTGCTGGCCTACGCGCTGCGCGGCGGCGAGCACACCGGGACGGCGGCGCGGCGGTTCTCGCTCGTGGCCACCGGGGCGTTCGCGGTGGTCGCGGTCAGCGGGGTGATCAACGCCTGGGTGCGGGTGCCGGGTAGCGAATTGTTCACGACCACCTACGGCCGGTTGGTGATCGCGAAGACGATGGCGTTGTGCGTACTCGGGGTGATCGGATTCGTGCAGCGGCGCATCGCCGTGCCCGCGCTCCTGAAGAACGCGCGCGACCGCGCCGCCCTGATCCGCTACGCCGGGGTCGAGGCGCTGGTGTTCGCGGCTACCGTCGGGCTCGCCGCCGGGCTGGGTCGCACGCCGCCGCCGGATCTGAAGCAGGTCCCGACCCCGGCCGAGGTGGAGCTGGGATACGACCTGGCCGGTCCGCCCACGGCCGCGCGAATCCTGTTCGACTGGCGCTTCGATCTGATCTTCGGGACGCTGTCCCTCGTGCTTGCTGTGCTGTATCTGGCCGGGGTGCGGCGACTGCGCTCCCGCGGCGACGCCTGGCCCGCCGGGCGCACCATCGCCTGGCTGTGTGGCTGCGTGGTGCTGCTGATCGCCACCAGTTCGGGTGTCGGCCGCTACGCCCCGGCCATGTTCAGCGTGCACATGGCCCAGCACATGCTGCTGTCGATGCTGGCCCCGATCCTGTTCGCGCTCGGCGGGCCGGTGCTGCTGACGCTGCGCGCGCTGCCACCTGCCGGCCGCGACGCACCGCCGGGGCCGCGGGAGTGGGTGCTGGCCGCGGTGCACAATCCGGTGTCGCGGTTCATGACTCAACCCGTGGTGGCTACGGCGTTCTTCGTGGTCGGCTTCTACGCGCTCTATCTGGGCGGCATCTTCGACTCGGTGGTCGACTCGCACGGCGCGCATCTGGTGATGAACGTGCACTTCCTGGTGTCGGGCTACCTCTTCTACTGGGTGGTGCTCGGGATCGATCCGAAACCGCGGCAGGTGCAGTCGATGACGAAGGTGGGCATGGTGTTCGGCTCGCTGCCGTTCCACGCCTTCTTCGGTGTCGCGCTGATGAGCATGACGACCGTGCTGGGCGCCTCGTTCTACCGTTCGATCGGGCTGGGGTGGAACACCGATCTGCTCGGTGATCAGCGCACCGGCGGCAGCCTGGCCTGGGCCAGCGGCGAGATCCCGCTCGTGCTGGTGATGCTGGCGCTGCTGATCCAGTGGTCGCGCAGCGACGACCGGCTGGCCAAGCGGATGGACCGCGCCGCCGAGCGCGACCACGACGCCGACCTGGCCGCGCACAACGCCATGTTCGCCGAGCTGGCCCGGCGGGATCGGGGGACTCGGCCGTGACCGACGCGCCCACGACGGGAAATGTGCGGCGGCTGTACCGGTCCGACGTGCGAGCCGCCCGCCTGCGGCTGGGCCGCCGGATCCGGGTGACGCCGGTTTTCCACACCGAGGTGACCGGTCCGCACGGCCCGGTGAAGGTGACCTTCAAGCTCGAATACCTCCAGCACGGCGGCACTTTCAAGGTACGAGGCAGCCTGAACGCGCTGCTCGAGAACCGGTCCGATCGGCGCGGCGTCATCATCGCCTCGGGCGGCAACGCCGGTATCGCCGCGGCGCTGGCCTGCGCCGTGCAGGAACGGTCCTGCACGGTGGTGGTGCCCGAGTCGGCGCCGCACACCAAGGTGGCCGCCATGTGGGCCTACGGCGCCGAGGTGCTCTGGCACGGCACGACCTACGCCGACGCCAAGAACTACGCGACCCAGCTGGCCGAGGAGCGCGGCGCCCTGCAACTGCACGCCTACGACCTGCCCGCGGTGGTGGCCGGAGCGGGGGTGGTGGGGCTCGAGATCGAGCGTCAGGTCCGCGGCCGTCCGCCGGTGCTGGTCGCGGTCGGTGGTGGCGGGCTGGCGTCGGGGATCGCGGCCGCCCTGGGCCTGCGGGGCCGCGTGATCGGCGTGGAGCCGAAGGGGTCACCCACTCTGCACGCCGCCCTGGCCGCGGGCCGCCCGGTGGACGTACACGTCAGCGGGCTGGCCTCGGATGCGTTGGGCGCCACCCGGATCGGCGACATACCGCTGGAACTCGCGCAGCGGTATCGGATGGGTTCGGTGCTGGTCACCGACGACGCGATCGCGATGGCGCGCGAGTACCTGTGGCGGGAATTCCGGATCGTGGTCGAACCGGCCGGCGCGGTGGCGCTGGCGGCGATCCAGAGCGGCGCGTACGTGCCCGGCCCGGGGGAGCGGCCGGTGATCGTGCTCTGCGGCGCGAACACGGATCTGACGACGCTGTAGGCCCTGGCCGCGCAAAGCGGAACAGCGGCTATCCACAGCCGGGAATTTCATCCACAGATTCGGTTTCGGTCTGTTGCGACGGCGGGTGATCGATCAGGCTGGAGGTGTCCCGATCGCAGGGGCACAGGGGATCGGTCCGCACGGCCGCGCGCCGTCGAGGGACCGAATTACGAAGGGGCGGAACATGTACGAGGCGAATACGGCCGTCATCGGCAATGTGGTCACGCACCCGGTGCGGCGCAGCCTGCCCAGCGGCGAGCAGGTGGTGTCGTTCCGGATGGCGAGCACCGCCCGCCGGTTCGACCGCGACAGCGGCAGCTGGGTGGACAACGGCACCCTCTTCCTCACCGTCAACTGCTGGCGGCGGCTGGTCGAGGGTGTGGACGCCTCGATCCGCCGCGGTGATCCCGTCATCGCCTACGGGCAGCTGCGTACCGCGGAGTACCACACCAGAGACGGCGTGGCCCGGCACGACCTGGAGATGCGCGCGAGCGCCCTGGGTCCGGACCTCGGCCGCTGCTCGGCCCCGGTACTGCGCCCTCCGGGCGGGAACTCCGCCGCCTCCGCGTCCGTTGATCTCGAGGCGGATCATCGACCGGCCGACCCGAGCGCCGCCGACCCGGTCTCCGCTACCCCGGTCGAGGCCGGCTGACGAGCGATTCCGCTCCCCGGCGCTCGCGCGGTAGCGCCGCTTCGTCCCGCACACACCCACACCGATAGGCTTTCGCACATGGCTGAGTTCATCTATCAGATGAGGAAAGTTCGCAAGGCGCACGGCGACAAGGTCGTCCTCGATGACGTGAACTTGAACTTCCTCCCCGGCGCCAAGATCGGCGTTGTCGGTCCGAACGGCGCCGGCAAGTCGAGCGTGCTGAAAATCATGGCAGGCATGGACCAGCCGAACAACGGGGACGCCTGGCTCGCTCCCGGGGCGACCGTCGGCATCCTGCAGCAGGAGCCGCCGCTGAACGAGGAGAAGACCGTTCGCGGCAATGTCGAGGAGGGCCTCGGCGAGATCAAGGTGAAGCTGGACCGCTTCAACGAGATCGCCGAACTCATGGCCACCGACTACTCCGACGAGCTGATGGAGGAGATGGGCAAGCTCCAGGAGGATCTCGACCACGCCGACGCCTGGGATCTGGACTCACAGCTGGAACAGGCGATGGACGCGCTGCGCTGCCCGCCGCCGGAGGAGCCGGTCACCAATCTCTCCGGCGGTGAGCGCCGCCGCGTCGCGCTGTGCAAGCTGCTGCTGAGCAAGCCCGACCTGCTGCTGCTCGACGAGCCCACCAACCACCTCGACGCCGAATCCGTGCTGTGGCTGGAACAGTTCCTGGCGCAGTACCCGGGCGCCGTGCTGGCCGTCACCCACGATCGCTACTTCCTCGACAACGTCGCCCAGTGGATCCTCGAGCTCGACCGCGGCCGTACCTACCCCTACGAGGGCAACTACTCCACCTACCTGGAGAAGAAGGCCGAGCGCCTGGAGGTGCAGGGCAAAAAGGACCAGAAGCTGCAGAAGCGGCTGAAGGACGAGCTGGCCTGGGTGCGGTCCGGCGCCAAGGCCCGCCAGGCCAAGAACAAGGCCCGCCTCGGTCGATACGAGGAGATGGCGGCCGAGGCCGAGAAGATGCGCAAGCTGGACTTCGAGGAGATCCAGATCCCGGCCGGTCCGCGCCTGGGCAATGTGGTCGTCGAGGTCGAGCACCTGGACAAGGGCTTCGGCGACCGGCAGCTGATCAAGGATCTGTCGTTCACCTTGCCGCGCAACGGCATCGTGGGCGTCATCGGCCCCAACGGTGTCGGTAAGTCCACGCTGTTCAAGACCATCGTCGGCCTCGAGCAGCCGGACAGCGGGACGGTGAAGGTCGGTGACACGGTCCAGCTGAGCTACGTCGACCAGAACCGCGCCGGTATCGACCCGAACAAGACGGTGTGGCAGGTGGTCTCGGAGGGCCTGGACTTCATCCAGGTCGGCAGCCAGGAGATGCCTTCGCGCGCTTACGTTTCCGCCTTCGGCTTCAAGGGCCCGGACCAGCAGAAGCCGGCCGGTGTGCTCTCCGGTGGTGAGCGCAACCGCCTGAACCTGGCGCTCACCCTGAAGCAGGGCGGCAACCTGATCCTGCTCGACGAGCCCACCAACGACCTCGATGTCGAGACCCTCGGCTCGCTGGAGAATGCCCTCGAGCAGTTCGCCGGTTGCTCCGTGGTCATCTCCCACGATCGCTGGTTCCTCGACCGCACCTGCACGCACATCTTGGCCTGGGAAGGCAACGACGACAACGAGGCCGCCTGGTTCTGGTTCGAGGGCAACTTCGAGGCCTACGAGGCGAACAAGGTGGAGCGGCTCGGACCGGACGCCGCGCGGCCGCATCGAGTGACCCACCGCAAGCTGACCCGCGACTGATTTTCCGTCGTTCCGTACCCGGCAGCGTGCCGGTTACCGAGGGGTTATCCAGAAGCAAACGGTGTGATTCGTCATATTTCAGGCGTGTGCCAAATGACTACCGGCGCAACGCTTGTCGGGCGCTACCTGGAAGTTCGAGAATGCACGGGTGAGGTCGTACCAACCGGAACGTTCGGGCGGGCTGCCGTAGTCGCAGGTTTGGGGACATTCCCCGGCGGCGTCTCCGGCGTCCAGCTACTCTCGACTCCGGCGTCACTTTGTTGCGGAACCCAATCCGAGGGAGTTGGCGAAGAAAATGACGGTCTCGTCCGATATGTCCACCGTGGCGTGGGTCGCGAGTTTGCCGGAGCAGTTGCGCGGCGAGCTGGCGAGCCTCGAGGAGGCGTACTTCCGCCACGTGGACGCCGGCGATGTGGACTGCGCGATCACCGGGGGCTCGAACCTGGTGTTCCGGCGGCACATCGAACTGGGCCTGCTCCGCCCGCCGGGACAGGCGCGGGTGCGGGTGTACCACCCGGACGACGGTTCGGGCCTCGGGGCCGCGGTGCAGATGGTCACCGATGACATGCCGCTGCTGGTGGAGTCGGTCACCTCGTACCTCAGCCGGCAGGCGGTGAGCATCAGCGAGGTGATCCACCCGATCATCGAGGTGGTCCGCGACGCCGAGGGCGCGCTGGAATCCGCTGTGCCGCACGAGGTCGACGGCAACGGGACGACGGGCCGCCGGGAGTCCTGGATGCATGTGCAGTTGCATCCCTCGACCAGCCCGGAACTGCTGGCCGAACTCGAGACCGGCATCGCCGACGTCCTCACCGACGTGCGCCAGGTGATCGGTGACACCGAGACCATGCGCACCGTGCAGGACCGGCTCGCCGACGAACTGGAGGCGGCGGCCGGGCGGGGCAACCCGCCGTTCTCCCCGACCGACCTGATCGACTGCGCCAACCTGCTGCGCTGGCTGGCCGACGGCCATTTCACCGTGCTCGGATATGCCCGGTACCAGCGCCCGGCCACGGGCGATCCGCAGGCGAAACCCGTTGTCGTGGCGGACAGTTCGCTCGGCGTGCTGCGTCCCGACGTGGGCACCGACTTCCGGGTCCCGGTGGACAGCGGGGAGCGCCCGCTGCTGATGCTCACCCAGGGCCTGGTCCCGGCGACCGTGCACCGGTCGGTGTACCCGTATTTCGTCGGCGTCGCGGAATTCGACTCCACCGGCGTCGTCACCGGCGAGCACCTGTTCATCGGCGTGTTCACCGTGGCCGCGATGCACGAGAACGTGCTCGACATTCCGGTCGTCGAGCGCCGGGTGCGGTCGGTGATCGAGCAGAGTGGCTTCGATCTCGACTCCTTCTCCGGGCAGGCGATGCTGGAGGTCATCCAGTCCTTCCCGCGCACCGAGCTGTTCTCCGCGGACGTGGAGACGATGCGGCACACCGCGGGCGCGGTGCTCAATGTCGGTATGCGGCGGCAGGTTCGGTTGTTCCTGCGCTCGGATTCCTACGGTCGATTCGTGGCCTGCATGGTCTACCTGCCGCGCGACCGCTACACCACCCGGGTCCGGCTGGAAATCCAGGACATCCTGGTGCGCGAGCTGGGCGGTGTCTCCATCGACTACTCGGCCAGGGTCTCCGAAAGCGAGCTGGCCAGTGTGTATTTCACCGTGCGGCTGCCGGAACCCGGCACCCCGGTGGATGTCTCCGAGGCCAACCGGCTGCGCATCCAGAGCCTGCTCGCCGAGGCCAGCCGCACCTGGGACGACCACCTGCGCGACGAGGTGGCCGCCTCCACGGTGCTGGACCCGGCCGTGGTGCAGCGCTACACGGCCGCCCTGCCCGACGCCTACAAGGAAGACTTCTCGGCGGGCCGCGCGCTCGCCGACATCGTGCGGCTGGAACGGCTCGGCGCGGGCCGGATCGACCAGCACCTGTACCGCCGCCCCGGCGCCGAGCCGGGTTCGTGGCGCTTCACCCTCTACGTCGGCGGCGGCATCTCGCTGAGCCAGGTCCTGCCGCTGCTGCAGAGCCTCGGTGTCGAGGTGGTCGACGAGCGGCCGTACAAGATCCAGTTCGAGGACGGCCGCGAGACCTGGATCTACGATTTCGGGCTGCAGGCCCGGCCCGACATGTTGCGAATGGCGTTGGACCGCGACATGGATGCCGAGCTGGTCGAGAAGACCGACCGCCTGGAGGCGCTCGGCATGCGGGAGCGTGGTCTGCGCGAGCGGTTCACCCAGGCCTTCGACGCACTGTGGTACGGGCGCGCCGAGGCCGACGGCCTGAACGAACTCGTGCTGCGCGCGGGCCTGAGCTGGCGCACGGTGTCGATTCTGCGGGCGTATTCGAAGTACCTGCAGCAGGCCGATTTTCCGTATAGCCAGGCCAATATCGCCCGCGTGCTGCTCGCGTCACCGGACGCCGCGCGGCTGTTCGTGGACCTGTTCGCGGCGCTGTTCGACCCCGACTCGGCCGCCCCGGACCGGGCGGCGGAACTGGAAGCGGCGGTCGCCGAACGCATCAACGAGGTGGTGAGCCTCGACGCCGACCGCATTCTGCGGGCCATCCTGAGCCTGGTGCGGGCGACGCTGCGCACGAACTACTACCGCACCGACGAGCAGGGCGCGCCGCGTGAGTACCTGTCGATCAAGGTGGAGCCGGGCGAGATAGCCGAATTGCCCAGGCCCAAGCCGCAATTCGAGATCTTCGTGTATTCACCCCGGGTGGAGGGTGTGCATCTGCGGTTCGGTCCGGTGGCGCGTGGCGGGTTGCGCTGGTCTGACCGGTTGGAGGATTTCCGTACCGAGATTCTGGGTCTGGTGAAGGCCCAGGCGGTGAAGAACGCGGTGATCGTGCCGGTCGGCGCGAAGGGCGGGTTCGTGGTGAAGCATCCGCCGGCGCCGACGGGCGATGCGACGGCGGATCGGCAGGCGTTGCAGGCCGAGGGTGTGGCCTGCTACCGCACGTTCATCTCGGGCCTGCTGGACGTGACCGACAACGTCGATCACGCGACCGGCGAGGTGATTCCGCCGACGCGGGTGGTGCGCCGCGACGGGGACGACACGTATCTGGTGGTGGCCGCGGACAAGGGCACGGCGGCGTTCTCCGATATCGCGAACGATGTGGCGAAGGGGTACGGATTCTGGCTGGGTGACGCGTTCGCCTCGGGCGGCTCGGTGGGCTACGACCACAAGGCGATGGGTATTACCGCCAAGGGTGCGTGGGAGTCGGTGAAGCGGCATTTCGCGGAGATGGATGTCGATACGCAGTCGCAGGAGTTCACTGTGGTGGGTGTCGGTGATATGTCGGGGGATGTGTTCGGTAACGGGATGTTGTTGTCGGAGCACATTCGGTTGGTGGCGGCGTTCGATCATCGGCATATTTTCTTGGATCCGGATCCTGATGCGGCGCGGTCGTTTGCGGAGCGGCGGCGGTTGTTCGGGTTGCCGCGGTCGTCGTGGCGTGATTACGACGGGTCGGTGATCAGTGAGGGCGGCGGCGTCTACGACCGCACCGTGAAATCGGTGGCGATCAGCCCGCAGGTGCGCCGGGCGCTCGGGTTGCCCGACGGGATCGTGTCGCTGTCGCCGCCCGAACTCATTCGGGCGATTCTGCTGGCGCCGGTGCAATTGCTGTGGAACGGCGGCATCGGCACTTACATCAAGGCCAGTACCGAATCCCACGCGGATGTCGGCGACAAGTCCAACGATTCGGTGCGCGTCGACGCGAACCGGTTGCGGGTTCAGGTGATCGGCGAGGGCGGTAATCTCGGACTCACCGCGCTCGGCCGGATCGAGTTCTGCCGCAACGGCGGCAAATGCAACACCGACGCGCTGGACAACTCGGCGGGGGTGGACTGCTCCGACCACGAGGTCAACATCAAGGTCCTCATCGACGGCGTGGTGTCCGCGGGCGAACTGCCCGCCGCCGAACGCGGTCCGCTGCTGGCCTCGATGACCGACGAGGTGTCGGCAATGGTGCTGCAGGACAACGTGTCCCAGAACATCCTGATGGGCATGTCGCGGACCGAGGCGCCGCGGATGCTGAACGTGCAGAAGCGCCTGATCGAGGATCTGGAGTCACGCCGGGGCCTGGACCGCGAACTCGAGGCGCTGCCCTCGGACGCGGAGATCAAGCGGCGGTCCGAGGCCGGTGACGGGCTCACCTCGCCGGAGCTGGCCAATCTGATGGCACACGCGAAGCTCTCGCTGAAATCCGATCTGCTCGAGTCCGATCTGCCCGACAGCGCGTACTTCTCGGCACGGCTGCCGCAGTACTTCCCGGCGCCGCTGCGGGAACGCTTCGGCGCGGCCATCAAGCGGCACCGGCTGCGCCGGGAGATCGTCACCACCATGGTGATCAACGAGATGGTCGACCTCGGCGGAATCACCTACGCGCACCGGCTCAACGAGGAGATCGGCGCCAGCGCGACCGACGCGGTGCGCGCGTTCGCGGCGGCGACCCAGATCTTCGATCTGCAGTCGATCTGGACCCGCATCCGGGCGGCCGACGTCGCCACCGCCGTGCAGGACGATCTGGAACTCGAGACCAAGCGCACGCTCGACCGGGCCTCGCGCTGGCTGCTGAGCAACCGGCCGCAGCCCATCGCGGTCGGCGCCGAGATCCACCGGTACAGCGGGGCGGTGCGGGAGCTGGCGCCCAAGGTGCCGGGGTGGCTGCGCGGCCACCACATCGACACCCTGGAGGCACAGTCGGCGAAGCTCGTCGGCCGGGGCGTGCCGGAGCAGCTGGCGACCGAGGTCTTCGGCCTGCTCAACCTGTTCCCCCTGCTGGACGTCATCGACATCGCCGATATCACCGACCGCGGCGGTGAAGAGGTGGGCGCGCTGTACTACGCGCTCAACGAGCATCTGAAGATCGACTGGCTGCTGCAGGCGGTCAGCCACCTGGAACGCGGCGACCGCTGGCACGCGCTGGCCCGCCTGGCGCTGCGCGACGACATGTACGGGTCGCTGCGCTCGCTCACGCTGGACGTGCTGTCCGGCGGCGATCCGGAGGAGACGGCCGAGGAGAAGATCGCGTACTGGGAGTCGAAGAACCAGTCTCGGCTCGGCCGTGCCCGCGCCGCGCTGGCCGAACTCTTCGAGTCCGGTACCCACGATCTGGCGACGCTGTCGGTGGCGGCACGCCAGGTGCGCAGCATGGTCAGCGGCGTGGGCGCGCAGTCGGAGGTCCCGCGCTGAGTGCGCGCCGGTTGTGCCGATTCACAGAAAGCCGTGGATCGGCACCCTGACCGGCACGGACAGGGTGTGCTGAGGTCCGCGCGGCGGTGTCGGGGCCGAGGGTCCGCGGCGGACCCGGCATACTGGGTAGCCGAATCGGTTTCGGAGGCATCGGCGCACCGGAACGATTCGGACCCGCTGCTCCACGACCCGCGGCGCAGGCCGCCCGGCGGCAGGCGCGCGCGTGGCGATCCGATCGGAGGTTACGTGTGACGAGTGTCGGTTCGGTGAACGGGCTCGCGAAGTCGGCCGATATCGCCGTGCTGCCCAAGCGTTTTCACACCAAGGTCGATGTCCGCTGGTCGGATATGGATGTCTTCCAGCACATCAACCACGCCCGGATGGTGACACTGCTGGAGGAGGCGCGGATCCCGTGGCTGTTCGAGGGTGACCGCCCGACCGCGGGGCTGCGCGCCGGTTGTGTGCTGGCCGATCTGCACGTGCGCTACCGGGGTCAGCTGCGGCACGAGGACACGCCGCTGGATGTGGCGATGTGGATCGACCAGCTGCGTGCGGTCGACTTCACCATCGGGTACGAGGTGCGCGCGAACGGTGTCGCGCTGGATTCGGCGCCCGCGGTGATCGCCAGCACCCAGATGGCCGCATTCGACATCGATACCCAGCGGTTGCGCCGATTGACCCCGGCCGAGCGCGAGTACCTCGCGCAGTGGAAGTCGGACTGACGAGGCGAGGGGCGCGACCGGCTGCGTCGCGCGGAAGGAGAGGACAGCGGCAATGATGCCGGGATTCGACCGTTCGGACCAGCGAGCGCTGCGGGTGCCCGATCCGGCCGAGCGCGAGAACCTGGCGACCTTCGTGGGCCGCGCGGTGCGATTGGATCCGGCCGCGGTGATTCGGTTGCGGCGGCGCGGTGACCGCTACGTAGCGGCTTGGACGGCAACGAGTTTCGAGGCGCTGGCGGTCCGCACCGTGGTCGCCGACCTGGGCGTCGACGATGTGACGGTGGGCGGCGATACGCTCCTGTCCGGTCTGACCGGTCCCGGCGCGGGCGGCCCGATCGACCTCGGTTTCTCGATGGATTCGGCCTGGCGCACCGCGCTTCCGCCGGCGGACGGCTGGGTGCATGTCGACGACGTCCCGGCGCGCAGCCTGGTCGAATTGGCCGAGCGCGGCGCGGAGGTGGCCGCCGAGCACGGCAGCGGTCTCGGCCCGCCGGTCTCCCTGCTGGACCAGGCGGTCCTCACCGTCACCGGCGCCGGACAGCAGGTCGAGGTCCCGATGCGGGTCGTATTCACCCTCACCGCCATGGATTTCATCCCGCACTCCGGCGACAAGGCCGACTCCCGGCGCATCGCCCCCACCGAAATAGTCCGTGTCCGCGCCGCCCGCACCTGGCTCCGCCTCGACGCCCGCTACGGCTCCGTGGCCCGCCGCCGCGGCCCCGGCATGCCCCTGACCCCCCGCTGACCGCCCAGTTGGTTCCCGGCTGTCACACCGCAGTCGGATCAGGCCACGCCGAGTAGGCGGAGGAGGGCGGTGGTGACGGCTGCCGAGAGGGCCACGACGATGAGCGGGGCGCGTCGCCAGGCGAGGACGACGGCGACGAGAACGCCTGCGGGGAGGGCGAATCCGGCCTTGTGACCGGTGGGAACGAGTTCGGTGACGGCCAGAGCGGTGAGCAGGACCACCGAGCCCGCCTCCAGTAGTCGGGTGACGCGAGGCGGAAAAGTGATGCGGCGGCGTAGCACCGGCCCCGCGAAGCGCAGGGCGTAGGTGCCCGCCGCCAAGGCCAGCGTGCCCGCGATCAGAGTGGTACCGACGGTCATGCTCGGTCGCTTTCGGATCGGGTCGGTTCGGACTGCTTTCCGCCGCGGCCGAATGCCAGAAGCGCGGCGGGGAGGGCCAGTAATACGGGAAGCCCGGCACCGAGGAAGGGTGTGGTCGCGGCGGCCACGCCCGCACCGACCAGGGCCGCGCGCCGGGTGGCTCGATCACCGCGCAGCGCGGGGAGCGCCAGGGCCAGCAGCACCGCCGGAAATACCGCGTCCAGGCCGAACCGGTCCGGGTCCGGGACCGCGGTGCCGACCACCACGCCGAGCAGCGCGCCCAGCGGCCAGGCCAGCAGCACGCCGAGTCCGCACAGCCAGAAGGCGGCGCGGCGGCGGTCGCGGTCGGATTCGGCCAAGGCCAGCGCCACCGACTCGTCGTTCATGACGTGGGTGCCGAGCAGCCGCCGCCATCCGGTGCCGACCACGTCGGGCACGGCGAGCCCGTACGGCAGGTGGCGAGCGTTGACCACCAGCCCCGCCAGCACCGCCGCGACCAGCCCGCCCCCGGCGGCGACGATGCCGACGAACAGGAACTCCGCACCACCGGCCAGCACCAGGACGCTGAGCAGGATCGGCAACCACGCGGGCATCCCGGCGGTCACGGCGGACGCGCCGTAGGAGACGCCGATCGCCACGACCGCCAGGCAGATGGTCGCTATACCGGTGAGATCACTCCGATCGAGTGTTCGCCATATCGAACGCACGGCTTCTATAGTGAACGCCACGACCCGGGCTCGTCAATCGCGCCGTCGCCGCCCGGTACTGTCTGAACCCATCATGACCGAGCACGACGACGCCCAGCCCGCCCCGCCGAAGGAGGCCATCGCCGCCGCGCTGCGCCGTGAGCGGACCCGCGCCGGGCTGTCGCTCACCGAGGTGGCGCGCCGGGCGGGTGTCGCGAAATCCACACTCTCGCAACTGGAATCGGGCGCCGGTAATCCCAGCATCGAGACCCTGTGGGCGCTGTGCGTGGCGCTGGGCATTCCGTTCTCCCGCCTGCTCGACCCGCCGCGCCCGCAGGTGCGGGTGATCCGGGCGGGGGAGGGGCCGGTGCTGGCGTCGGCGCAAGCCGATTATCAGGTGGCGCTGCTGGCGGCCAGCCCGCCGAACGCCCGCCGCGACATCTACCGCGTCTCGGCCGAGCCGGGCCTGCCTCGCCGCTCCGAACCGCATTCGCGCGGCGAGATCGAGCATCTGATCCTGGCGGCCGGACGCGCCCTGGCGGGCCCGGCCGCCGACCCGGTCGAACTCGGTCCGGGCGACTACATCCGCTACCCCGGGGACCAGCCGCACATCTTCGAGGCCCTCGAGCCCGGCACCTGGGGAATCCAGGCCAGCGAGTACGGCTGACCGGCTATGCGGCTACCGGCCGATCATCCGGGGCCACAACGGTTTTCCACCAGGCGACGGTGCCGCGGGCGATCTCGTCCAAGGGCGTGTGCCGCAGCCCGAGCTTGCGTTCGCTGGCGGTGGAGTCCAGCTCGAAGGGACGCTCGAACTGGTAGTTCATCTCCGCCAGTTCGCGCATCATGCCGTTCACCACGCCGACTGTGCGCAGTGCCCAGCCGGGCACGGCCAGCACCCTCGGGGCGGGGACGCCCGCGGCCGCGGCCAGGGCGGCGACCAGTTCGCGCATCGACACCGCGGGCGCGGTCGGCGCGTGCAGGAAGGAGTTCCACAGCGTGCGATTCGCCGCGGCGGCGATCATCGCCGCCGCCAGGTCGGGCATGTAGGTGAACGAATGTGGCAGATCCGCCTTGCCGAAGACCTGAACAGTCTTGCCCGCCAGGATGTTCGGGACCATCCGCTCGCCGGCGTGTGACATCCGCACGTGCGGCCCGATGAAGTCGGAGGCCGCCACGCTGACGGTCGGAGTCGGCGAGGCGTCACGCGCCCGCAGCAGCGCCACCCGCACGGCCGGCTTGCCGAAATCGGCTGTGCGGGGCATGTTCTCGGTCATCGGCCGGCTCACCGGCCCGTAGGAGTACAAGCTCTCCGGGAAAACGACCACGGCGCCGGCGGCTCCGGCCACCTCCAGCACGGTCTGCTCGGCGGCGGGCAGTTCGGCCCACCAGGTGCGCGCGGCGTACTCGGAGCCGTGCGTGCAGTGATAGACCGCCACCGCGCCGTCGACCGCTGCCGAAAGTTCTTCGCGCCGAGTGACATCCACCCGCCGACGCTCGATCAGCGGATGCTCCGGGCCACTCCCGGAGCGCGTCAGGATCCGGACGTTCTTCCCGGCGGCGGCGAGTTGCTCGGCCACGGTGGTGCCGACGGGCCCGGCCCCGGTAACGACGTGCAGTTCGGACATTGTGCGCACCTTTCGCTTTTGTGAGCGCTGATCTCTGTTGTATCGAGCATGCCCGGCACGCCCGATAAAGTCAAGAGCACTGCTCTCTTCAGTGCGCCGTGATCCAGGCCACCGACCCCAGGTGGATGACGGCACTCGTGGCGGATCCGGCGAGCATGCCCGAATTTCGTTGCAGCGCACCGATGATCACGTCGCCGACCTGTGCCAGCCCGGCGATCGCCAGTACAGGGACAAGGGCGTCGTGGAGGTCGCCGACGAGCACCGCCACCGCGACCGCGCTGAGCGGCAGCGCGCGGGCGGCGTACGCCTGGGCGTACATCGTCACGCCGGGCGAGGCTATGGTCCCGGCGTGTGCCAGCAGGGTCGGCCGGGCAAGTCCCAGCACGGCGGCTCCTCCCGTGAGGAGGGCGAAGTGGCGCCCAGCCTGGTGGTCGCGCTGGCCGACCATCTCGAAAGCCTCGACGCGCTACGCCGGATGCGCGACCCCGAGGATCGGCGGCGTCAGGTGCTGTCGCTCACGGGTCGAGGCAGGGAACTGCTCACCGCCTGCGCGGAGATCGCGCATCGGCTCGACGGCGAACTCGCCGCGGAACTGGCCGGTCGGGACCGCACCGCCTTGCGTCGCGCGCTCGCGACGATCGCGACGACCGCGGGATTTCCGCTGCTCGGACAGCTGCCGGAGAAGCGGTGAGCCCGGCAGGTCGACGACCTAGGCGGCACCCTCGCCGAGATACTGCAACCACACCGGATCCAGGTCGGCGGTGGTCGACAGCAACCTCCAGTGCGGCCCCTTCGGCGACACCAGCGGATGGTGCAGCGTCCAGCCCAGCTCGCTGAGCAGCTTGTCGGCCTTGCGGTGGTTGCACGGTGCGCAGGAGGCGACGCAGTTCTCCCAGGAGTGAGCGCCGCCGCGACTGCGGGGAATCACGTGGTCGATGGTCTCGGCCTTGCCGCCGCAGTACGCGCAGCGGTAGCGGTCGCGGTGCATCAGCGCCGCGCGGGTCATGGGGACTCGGGCGCGATACGGCACGTGGACGTAGTTGCGCAGGCGGATCACCGACGGCAGGGTGACGGCCGCGCCCGCGGAATGAACAACGGGGCCTTCGGGATTGTGGTGGACCGTATCGGCCTTGTCGCAGATCAGAAGGACGATCGCGCGGCGGGCGGAGAGCGCGGTGAGCGGCTCGTAGGTGGCGTTCAGAAGCAGCACCCGGCGCTTCAACCACGCGGCCACCGGGGGCGCGGGTTCGATGGTGCGGTGCGGCCAAGCAGCACCCTGATGAGAACGTTTATCGGAAAGGACATGCAGCGGAGTAGCCCCCGACCCACGATTGTGGACGTCGGCGGGCTGGAGTTGTCGATGCGTTCTGGCCTCGTGTGACCGAGCGCCCTGCCGCTGCTTCATGGGAACCCCGAATTCGTTTGGGCCGTTTCGTGTGGTATCTCGGCAGACACTGCCAACCAGTTGACCATGGAACCGACGCCTTTGCCAGCTGATTTGACACATTCCATCTGTGCTGTCGATGAACGCGTGGTGACACCCGCGGGTGGTATGCGCGACGGGGATGCCGGGCTCCGGGACCCGGCGATATGCTGGCGAGTGTGAGTTCCGGCGAGCAGACGGCGACATCGTTCTACGAGGCGATCGGCGGAGCGGAGACGTTCCACCGCATCGTGGCGGCCTTCTACCGGGAGGTGGCCGCCGACGAGGTGCTGCGCCCGCTGTATCCGGAGGAGGATCTCGGCCCGGCCGAGCGGCGGCTGCGGATGTTCCTGGAGCAGTACTGGGGCGGCCCGCGCACCTACTCCGACGAGCGCGGCCATCCGCGTCTGCGGATGCGGCACATGCCGTTCCGGATCGGCCCGATCGAGCGGGACGCGTGGTTGCGCTGCATGCGGATCGGCGTGGCGGAGATCGAGCCGGAGGTGCTCGACGACGAACATCGCCGTGCGCTGCTGGATTACCTCGAGATGGCGGCGAATTCGCTGATCAACTCGCCTCTCTGACGGCACGCGGAAAAATCGGGCATGGAGCGGAGCGTGTCCGATTCTCGCTGAACGTTAGCTCGATCTCGCCAACACGCGCCCCCGGGGCGACTTTTGCCGGAAACCTTTGGCACTATTGGCGTTTGTGACAGCTTCATCCCCCGGGGAGCAGGCCTCGCCGTCGGACGGGCCGTGGTGGCGTTCGGCGGTCTTCTATCAGGTCTACCCGCGGTCGTTCGCCGATTCGACCGGCGACGGAGTCGGCGATCTGGCCGGCCTCCGCGATCGGCTCGGCTATCTGGAACTTCTCGGCGTCGACGCGCTGTGGATCTGTCCGGTGATGCGCTCGCCGATGGCCGACGGCGGCTACGACGTCAGCGATCCGCGCGCCATCGACCCGATGTTCGGCGACCTCACGGTGCTGGACGAGGTGATCGCCGAGGCACACGACCGGCAGATCAAGGTCACCATGGACCTGGTGCCCAACCACACCAGCGACCGGCACCCCTGGTTCACCGCGGCCGTCGCCGCCGGGCCGGACAGTTCCGAACGCGCGCGCTACATCTTCCGCGACGGTCGCGGACCCGACGGCGCCGAGCCGCCCAACAACTGGCCGAGCGTCTTCGGCGGCCCGGCGTGGACCCGGGTGACCGAACCCGACGGCACCCCCGGCCAGTGGTACCTGCACATCTTCGCCCCCGAGCAACCCGACCTGAACTGGGACAACCCCGAGGTCGTGGCCGATTTCGAGCAGACCATGCGGTTCTGGCTGGACCGCGGCATCGACGGATTCCGCATCGATGTCGCGCACGGGATGGCCAAACCGCCGGGCCTGCCGGACATGGACACCGTCGACACCCGCATGCTCGTCCACGATGACGACGATCCGCGCTTCAACAATCCGGGCGTGCACGACATCCACCGGCGGCTGCGCAAGATCATCGACGAGTATCCGGGCGCGGTGTCGATCGGCGAGGTGTGGGTGGCGGACAACGTCCGCTTCGGCGAGTACGTGCGGCCCGACGAACTGCACCTGGCCTTCAATTTTCAGCTCGCCGAGACCCCCTTCGACGCCACGAAGATCCGTGCGGCCGTGGACAATTCGCTGGGCGCGGTATCGGCCGTGGGCGCCAGCGCCACCTGGACGCTGTCCAATCACGACGTCGAGCGCGAGGTCACCCGCTACGGGGGCGGCAGCGTGGGCGTGGACCGGGCGCGCGCGATGCTGCTGCTGGAACTGGCGCTGCCGGGCGCGGTGTTCGTCTACAACGGATCCGAACTGGGGCTGCCGAACGTGGACGACCTGCCCGACGAGGTCCTCCAGGATCCGGCATGGGAGCGGTCCGGGCACACCGAACGCGGCCGGGACGGCTGCCGGGTGCCGTTGCCGTGGGAAGGAGACCGGCCGCCGTTCGGCTTCACCACCGGCCGGTCATGGCTCCCGATACCGCCGCAGTGGGCCGATCTCACCGTCGAGGCGCAGCTGGAACGCATCGACTCGACGCTGTCGCTGTACCGCTCGGCCATCGAAATGCGTGCGCTGCGACCGGAATTCGCGGGTGACGAACTCGACTGGTACGGCAGCCCGGCCGGTTGCCTGGCCTTCCGCCGCTCGGGCGGTCTGGTGTGCGCGCTGAACGCCTCCGACGAGCCGATTCCGCTGCCGCCCGGCGAGGTGCTGCTGTCCAGCGCCCCGCTCGACGGCAACCGGCTGCCCGTGAACGCGGCGGCCTGGCTGGTCTGAGCGACGCGACACGGGTCGCGGTGGCTCACCGGTCGATACCCCGGTCGGGCGCATCGTCTACCGTTGGGCTGTGAGCATTCTCGAGACAGTGCTGATCTTTGTCGGCATCCCGCTGGTGATATACGCGGTGATCGCCGGATTGTCGTTTCTCGGCAAACCGCTGCCCGGCGAGAAGCCGGTCCACTTCAACCTCGGCGACAAGTGGACCGCGGACCCGGTGCTGTGGAGCGCGACCGATGAGGTGACCGTCTACGGTCACCACATCGCCGACCATTCGCATGACCATCATGCGGCTGTCGAATCCGGGGCGGAGCTGATCGGAGGCCGGGCAAGTGGCAAGTTCTAATTGGCCCGCGGTGGTCGAGGCCGACCTTCCGCGCGGATACGCCGTCACGACCAGCGGCCGGGTGTCCGGTGTGCACGAGGCGGGCGACGTGTTCAACGAGGCGCCGTTCAACGACACCGAACGGCTGCTGCTGGACAACACGCTCACCGAGGCCACCCGCGCGACCAAGGTGCGGTTCAACATCTACATCGGTGAGCTGCGGCCGGACCCGGCCACCGGCGTCGAGGCGCTCTTTCCTTCCACTCCGGAGGCGGCGCGCTCGGTGCTCATCGCCGTCTCGCCGAACGACCGCGCCATCGAGGTCCGCTCCGGCCGTGATGTCGCCGATCGGGTCAACGACCGCGTCTGCCAGCTCGGTGTCACCGCCGCGCTCAGCTCGTTCCGGCAGGGCGAGCTGATCGACGGTCTCGTGGCGGCCGTGCGAGTGATGGCCGCCGCCATCGGTCGCCCCAGCTGAACGGCAGGGGTTCGGCTGCGGGGGCGGCGATTACGCTCTGAGCGGAATGAGGGGGCGGGCCGCCGCGGCCGGGCCTTAGGCTCGGAGTATGGCCGAGCACCCGCGACTTCATTCGATCCCCGGCGGACGCGACGATCGCTCGCCCGCGCGGCCCCAGGAGGCGGTGCGGGAACCGCTGTGGCGCGAGGTGCTCGGGGAGCGGTTGCGCGCGCTGCGGCAGGAACACAGCGAGACCCTGGCCGAGACCGCCAAGCGCGCGGGCGTGTCGCCGCAGTACCTCTCCGAGGTGGAGCGCGGGCGCAAGGAACCGTCCAGTGAGATGATCGCCGCGCTGGCGGGTGCGCTCGGCACCTCGCTCGGCGGTCTCACCGAACAGGTCGCCGACGAGCTGCGCCGTCAGCGCCGCCTGGCCCTGGCTCGCCCGGCCGCCCTGCGGCCCGGCGCCCTGCCGACACTCGCGGGCGCTCCCGGCATGTCGCCCGCCGACCTCATCGAGATGGCGAACGGGCGACGCCGGATCGTCCGCACCCGGCCCGCCGTCCCCGAACGGGCTGGGCGCGACCGCAATTCGGGTCCCACACTCATGGCCTTGGCCGCCTGAGCACCGGCCGGATACTCAATCCCGGCGGCCGAGGATCTGGTCCACCAGGCCGTATTCGACCGCGGCCGACGCGGTGAAGACGCGGTCGCGGTCGGTGTCGTGGCGGAGGGTCTCCACGTCCTGACCGGTGTGCTCGGCCAGAATCGTCTCGATCTCCGTGCGCATCCGGACCAGCTCGTCGGCCTGGATGATCAGGTCGGGGATGGCGCCCTGACCCCGCGCCGCCGGTTGGTGCAGCACGATGCGGGTGTGCGGCAGCATCGAGCGGCGACCGGCCGCGCCGCCGGCGAGCAGCACCGCACCCACCCCGATGGCCTGGCCCACGCAGGTGGTCAGCACCGGTGAGTGGACGTGCTGCATGGTGTCGTAGACCGCGAGCATCGCCGACAGGTCGCCGCCCTCGCAGTTGATGTAGAGGTTGATGTCCTGGCCGGGGCTGTCGGCGTCCAGATGCAGCAACTGGGCGATGAGCGCGTTGGCCACGCCGGAATCGATCGGCGTGCCCAGGTACACGATCCGCTCGGTGAGCAGATGCGAATAGACGTCCATGATCCGCTCGCCGCGCGGATGCTGGGCGATGACATTGGGAATGGTGTAGCTGGTCATGCCGAGATCCCCACTTTCTGCCGCTGCGGAATCACCTGGTGGAAGGAGTCGACGATGCCGTCGATGAAGCCGTACTCCTGCGCCTGGGGGGCGCTGAACCAGCGGTCGTGCAGCGAATCCTCGTAGATGCGGTCGAACGGCTGCCCGGTGTCCTCGGCGATGAGGCCGAGCACGGTGTTGACGGTGTGCCGCAGATCGTCGGCCTGCACCTCGACCTCGCCCGCACTGCCGCCGATCCCGGCCGAGCCCTGATGCATGAGAATCCTGGCGTGCGGCAACGCGAATCGCTTGCCACGCGCGCCCGCCGAGAGCAGGAACTGACCCGCACTGCACGCGAGCCCCAGCGCCAGCGTCGACACGTCGCACGGCACCAGGCGCATCACGTCGCGGATCGCGAGCATCGACGGCACCGAGCCGCCGGGGGAGTGGATCCACAGGGAGATACCGGAATCGGGATCTTCGGCCGCCAGCGTCAGCAGCTGTGTCGCGAGCAGCGTTCCGTTGTCGTCGTCGAGTCCGCCGTCGAGGACCAGGATGCGCCGGCTGAGCAGTTGCTCGCGGGCGCGCCAGCTGAACAGCGGGATCTTGTTGTCGTCGTGAGCCATGCCCCCACGGTGCCCGACCCCGCCCCCGAAAACCGCCCCTCGCTGCTGTGAGCAGATCTGCCCACAGCAGCGAGGATGCGGGACTCAGCTCGCGTCGAAAGCCCTGGCGCGCAGGGAACGTTCGATCCCCGCCTTGCCCTCGGAGACCAGGCGGCGCAGCGCCGGGGGATGGTCGCCGGCGAGGAACTTGTCGGCGACGGCGACCGCCTCGGGCGTGATGGCCCAGTGCGGGTAGAGGCCGACCACGACGGTCTGGGCGACCTCGCTGGAACGACGCTCCCACACCTCCGGGATCTCCGCGAAGTAGCGTTCGACGTACGGGGTCAGCAGGTCGTCCTGGCCCGCCGGGGCGAAGCCGCCGACGATGGCGCGGGCGGTGATGTTGGGCACCGAGTCGTCGCTCATCACCGTGTTCCAGGCGATTTCCTTGACCTGAGGCCGCGGCCGGGCGGTGGCGGCGGCCGCGGCCTGGCGACGACCGGCCGCGGTGGGATCGCGGTCGAGTTCGGCGTCGATCACCGGCGTCGCGTCGTCTTCGGCGTCCACCGCGCCCGACTTGGCCAGCGCCTGCACCAGCCGCCAGCGCAGATCGGTGTCGACCACCAGCCCCGCCAGGCCCGCCTCCGCCGGATCGCCCTCGTACACTGCGCGCAGCACCTCGACGTGCTGCTCCGACAGCCGCGCGCCGGTCAGCGAATTCACGAAGGCCAGTTGATGATCCGACCCCGGTTCGGCCGCACGCGCCAGCTCCAGCAGGCGATCGGCGAACCGCGGCCAGCCCTCGCGTGCCGCCCACTCCGGATCGGCGTAGCTGCCCAGCGCGGTGTTCGCTTGCATCAGAACACGTTGCACCACACCGATTTCCGTCTCGGCGCCGACACCGCGCTGCACCAGTGCGACGAAATCACGGGCCCGCAGCTCCGCCTGCCGGGTCATCTCCCACGCGGCCGACCAGCACAGCGTGCGGGGCAGCGATTCGGCGATGTCGGCGATCCGGGTGACGACCGTCTCCTGCGACTCCGGGTCCAGCCGCACCGAGCAGTAGGTGAGGTCGTCGTCGTTGATCAGCACCAGCTTGCCGCGCGGGACGCCCACCAGTTCGGGCACCTCGGTGCGTTCGGCGGCCTCGAGATCCAGCTCGATCCGCTTGGTGCGCACCAGCTTTCCGTCCTGGTCGTCGTAGACGCCGACGGCCAGGCGGTGCACGCGGCGCTCGCCCGCGCCGGGCTGCGCGCCCTCCTGGAGCACGGCGAACCGGGTGAACCGGCCGTCGGCGTCCACCTCGAAGTCCGGGCGCAGGATGTTCAGGCCAGTGGTCTTCAGCCACTGCGCGCCCCAGCCGGAAAGGTCTCGGCCGGAAGACTTCTCGAGCGCGCCCACCAGATCGTCGAAGGTGGCGTTCCCGTAGGCGTGGTCGGCGAAGTATTCACGCAGACCGGCCAGGAAAGGCTCCAGCCCCACATAGGACACCAACTGCTTCAGCACGGAAGCGCCCTTGGCATAGGTGATTCCGTCGAAGTTGACCTCGACGGCGGCCAGATCCGGGATGTCGGCGGCGATGGGGTGGGTGGACGGCAGCTGGTCTTGCCGATATGCCCACGACTTCTCCACATTCGCGAAAGTGGTCCAGGCACTGGAGTATTCGGTGGCCGATGTCTGCGCCAGCACCGACGCGAAGGTGGCGAACGACTCGTTCAGCCACAGGTCGTCCCACCACTTCATGGTGACCAGGTCGCCGAACCACATGTGCGCCATCTCGTGCAGCACCGTCTCGCAGCGTCGCTCGTAGGAAGCCCGGGTCACCTTGGAACGGAACACGTAGTCCTCGAGGAAGGTGACCGCGCCCGCGTTTTCCATGGCCCCGGCGTTGAACTCGGGCACGAACAGCTGGTCGTACTTGCCGAACGCGTAAGGGACGCCGAAGTTCTCGTGGTAGAAGCCGAAGCCCTGCTTGGTCTCGGTGAAAAGCCGTTCGGCGTCCATGAATTCGGCCAGCGAGGCGCGGCAGTAGATGCCCAGCGGGATGCTGCCGTGTGCGTCGGTGTAGGTGTCGGTCCACTTGGCGTAGGGCCCGGCGATCAGCGCCACCAGGTACGTGCTCATGCGGGGCGTGGTGGCGAAGGTGTGCGTGACCACCGTGCCGGTCCTGCGGGTCTCGACGGCCGCGCCGTTGGAGATGACCTCCCAGTCCTGCGGGGCCGTGACGGTGATGTCGTAGGTGGCCTTGAGGTCCGGCTGGTCGAAGCAGGCGAACATCCGCTTGGCGTCGGCGGTTTCGAACTGCGAGTACAGGTAGACCTTGTCGTCGGTCGGGTCGACGAAACGGTGCAGGCCCTCGCCGGTGTGCGAGTACTCGCAGTCGGCCTCCACCACCAGTTCGTTGCGCTCGGCCAGGCCGGCCAGGCGCAGGCCCTCGGACTCGTCGTACTCGCCGATCTCCAGCGGGACGCCGTTGAGCACCGCGGACCGCACGCCCGCCCCCACGAAGTCGACGAAGGTGTCCGATCCGGGCGTCGCCGTGAAGGTCACCGTGGAACGCGAGAAGAACGTCTCCGACGTCGGCGCCGCCGCGCTGGTGGGCTGACCGGTGAGATCGAGTTCGACGCGATAGTTCTCCACGCTGATCGTCGCGGCACGCGTGATCGCCTGCTCTCGGGTGAGATTCGGTGCGGACAAGGAGGCTCCTTCGTCGGTCGGAGAACTGTGCGTCGCTGCCCAGAATGCCACGTGAGGCCGCGCCCGCGGTGGCCGGTGGCCTCGGTAAGCTGAGGTTCCAGCCAGCCACGAGGAGGACAGTTGAGGCACATCCACGCCGGTAAGGTGCGCGACCTGTACGAGGACGGCGACTCGCTGATTCTCGTCGCCTCCGACCGGGTGTCGGTGTACGACGTGGTGCTGCCGACGCCGATCCCGGACAAGGGCGCGCTGCTGACCCAGCTGTCGAACTGGTGGTTCGAGTACTTCGCCGCCGTACCCAACCACGTGCTGTCCACCACCGACGTGCCCGCGGAGTTCGCCGGGCGCGCGGTGCGGGTGAAGCCGTTGAAGATGGTGCAGGTCGAGTGCATCGCCCGCGGGTACCTGTCCGGTTCGGGGCTGAAGGAGTATCAGCGCACCGGCTCGGTCTCGGGGATCGCCCTGCCCGCGGGGCTGCGCGAGGGCGACAAATTGCCCGAGCCGATCTTCACGCCGACCACCAAGGCGTCCGTCGGGCACGACGAGCCCATCACCTTCGACGACGTGGTGCGCCAGGAGGGCCGCGAGGTCGCCGAGCGCCTGCGCGACCTGACGCTGGACATCTACTCCCGCGGCGCGGCGTACGCGGCGGAGCGCGGCGTGATCATCGCCGACACCAAATTCGAATTCGGCTGGGACGGAGACGTTCTCACCCTGGGGGACGAGGTGCTGACCTCCGACTCCTCGCGCTACTGGCCCGCCGGCGAATGGGCGCCCGGCCGCCCGCAGAGTTCGTTCGACAAGCAGTTCGTGCGGGACTGGGCGACCTCCACCGGCTGGGACAAGGAACCACCGGGCCCGGAGATCCCCGCCGAGATCGTCGACGCCACGCGCGGGAAGTACCGGGAGGCGTATCAGTTGATCACGGGGCGCGCCTGGCCCGCGTGATCAGCTGCGCGCCTTGATCTTTCGCCAGCCACCGGCTCGGTTGTCGGCGATGATGTGCCGGAACATCGCCACCAGCGCGGTGGTGTTGATCTCGTCGTCGCGGTAGATCGAGATCATGCGCGCGGTCTTGTTGTCGTGGCCGCCGGTGATGATATTTTCCGGGTCGGGGACGATGCCGCCGTCGTACAGGAAGATGTTCACGTGGTCCTTGGTGGCCAGCAATGCGCAGATGTTGCCCTGCAACACGAAGTACGGCTGCACGCGGCGCTTGACGGTCTCGGTGACCTCCGGATCGGCGGCATGCACCAGGTCGCGGACCTGACGGCAGATCGCCTGCTGCCACTCCGGCAGGGCATCGATGTAGGTGTCGACGCGCGGATCTTTCACATAAGGCTGCTGATCGGTCATCCTCGGCTCTCGTTTCTCAGTCGGGCGGCGCGGAGGGTCAGGTAGTCGCGTTCCGGGACGCTGGTGGTTCGCCGGGCCGCGGTGGTGTAGGCGGCGACGGCCGCGGTGCGGTCGCCCGCCATCTCGTGCAGGTGCCCGCGAACGGCGTCGAGACGGTGGTTTCCGGACAATCGGTCCGTCAGGGTGGCGGTCAGCTCCAGGCCCGCGGCGGGGCCGTGCACCATGGCGGTGGCGACGGCCCGGTTCAGGGTGACCATCGGGTTGTCGGCGAGGTCTTCGAAGAGGTTGTACAGCACCAGGATTCGCTCCCAGTCGGTGTCCTCGGCGCGGCGGGCCTGGGCGTGCAGCGCGGCGATCGCGGCTTGCAGGCGATACGGTCCGCGCAGGCCGTGGCCGATCGCGGTGGTGGCGAGGCGGATGCCCTCGGACAGCCGCGTGCGGTCCCATCGCGAACGGTCCTGCTCGAGCAGGGGAATCAGCTCGCCGCTCGGACCGGTCCGGGCCGACCGCCGGGCATCGGTGAGCAGCATGAGCGCCAGCAGCGCCGTGACCTCGGGATCGTCGGGCTGTAGGCGGTGTACCAGCCGGGTCAGCCGGATCGCCTCGGCGGCCAGATCGACGCGATACAACTGCTCTCCGGTGCTCGCGGTGTGCCCTTCGGTGAACATCACGTACAGCACATGCAGGACCGAGGCGAGGCGGGAGCCGTCCGTCGGCTCGATCGGCGACCCGAACGGGCGCTCGAGCGCTGACAGCCGCTGTTTGGCACGCGAAATGCGCTGTGCCATGGTCGCTTCCGGCAGCAGGAAGGCGCGGGCGATCTCCTCCGTGGTGAGCCCGCCCACCGCTCGCAGGGTCAGGGCGATGGCGCTTGCCGGGGACAATGCCGGATGGCAGCAGAGCAGGAACAGCGTCAGCGTGTCGTCCTGCCCGGAACCGAAGTCGCTGGGCGGCACCACTTCCCGCCCCGCCACCGTCGCCTCCCGCTGCCGCCGCGCGATCTCGGCCCGCACCGAATCCGCCAGCCGCCGCTGCGCCACCCGAATCAACCACGCCCGCGGATTGTCCGGAAGCCCCTCCGCCACCCACTGCGTCGCCGCAGCCACCATAGCCTCCTGCACAGCATCCTCAGCCGCATCGAAGTCCCCCGCCCGCCGCGCCAACACCCCCACCACCGCCGGCGCCAACTCTCGCAACAAACACCCCACCTCCACCGCCGGCACAGCTTCCGGTGCTCGCCCCGCTTGCGTCGCCAGCCCTGCTTGCGCTGCCCGGCCTGCTTGCGCCGCCCGGCCCGCTTGCGGTGTCTGCCCCGCTTGCTGCGCCTGTGCGGGTTGCGCCGTCTGCTCGGCTTGCGGTGCCTGTCCGGCTTGCGCTGACCGCGCGGCTTCTGCTGTGCTCCCCGCTTGCGCCGTTCGCTCGGCTTCCGGTGCGCACTCGACCTCCGGTGCCTGCTCTGCTTCCGGTGTTCGGTTTACTGCTGCCTGGGTCGCTCGCGTCATCTCTGTCACTGGGGCCGGTTGCGTTGCCTCTTTTGCTGATTGGGCTGGGGAGGGGCGGGACGGGTTGGGCATGGATGGCTCAGGCGTCGGGGGAGGGGGCGGACATGATGGCGCGGACTTCGATGTATTCGCCGATCGGTGTGCCGCCGGGGCCTGGGGAGGCGGAGGCGCGGGCGGCGATCTCGATGGCGCGTTCGGGGGTGTCGACGTCGACGATCCAGTAGCCGGCCAGGAACTCTTTGGTTTCGGAGAAAGGGCCGTCGGTGATCACCGGGGCCGAGCGGCCGTCGGAGGAGACGATGCGGGCCTGGTCGGGGGAGCCGAGGCCCTGGGCGTCCACCAATTCCCCGGACTTCCGCAGCTCCTCGCCCAGGGTTCGCTGGAATTCGATGTGGGCCGCGATCTCCTCCGGCGTCCACTGGTCCGGGGGAGTGTCGCAGTGGGCGGTCGGGCCGTAGGTCTTCAACAGCATGTACTTCACGGTCGGCTCCTGGATCTTCGCTGCGCCCGTCCTGGCGCTCTCGCGAACAGGTCGGGGCCGACCGCGCGGCTTCGACGCATTCGGTGCGTGATCGCGGTCACAATGCCGTCGAGGTGTCGGCCAGATGCTCCGGGTCGACCGGGTCGCCCGCGAGAATCAGCTCCTTGATCCGGTCGGTGACGTCCCAGATGTTGACGTTCATGCCCGCCAGCACGCGATTGCCGGAGTCCAGCCAGAAGGCCACGAACTCGCGCGTGCCGGTGTCGCCGCGCACCACGACCGACGCGTCCGCCCCGGGCGCGACGTACCCGGTGTACTCCATGCCCAGATCGTATTGATCGGTGAAGAAGTACGGCAGCCGGTCGTAGGTGGCGGATTTGCCCAGCATGGTCTGCGCCGCCACCGCGGGCTGATTGAGCGCGGTGGCCCAGTGCTCGACGCGGATCCGGCGGCCCAGCACCGGATGCTGGTGATCGGCGATGTCGCCGACGGCCACGATGTCCGGGTCGTCGGTCGCCAGGCTCTCGTCCACCAGCACGCCGCTCTCCACGGCGAGTCCGGCGTCGGCGGCCAGTTCGATATTGGGGCGCGCGCCGACCGCTTGGAGCACGGCGTCGGCCTCGATCACCGTGCCGTCCTCGAGCCGCACGCCGGTGGCCCGGCCGCCGGAAGTGGTGATCTCACCGACCTTCACTCCGCAGCGCAGGTCGACCCCGTGCGCGCGATGCAGGTCGGCGAACACCTCGCCCATCCGGGCGCCGAGCGCGGCCCGCAGCGGGACCTGCTCGGTCTCCAGCATGGTGACCTCGACGTCGGCGGCGCGGGCCGCGGCGGCGGCCTCCAGCCCGATCCAGCCCGCGCCGATCACCGCCAGCCGCCGCGCCGAGCCGAACAGCTCGATCAGCGCGTCGGACTGTTCGATGGTCCGCAGTTCGTACACGCCGTCGGCGTCGGCGCCGGGGATGGGCAGGCGTCGCGGCCGCGAGCCGGTCGCCAGCGCCAGTTTGTCGTAGGGCAGTGTCGAACCATCCGGCAGCGCAACGGTTTTCGAGGCACGGTCGACGGCCGTGACGGTGGTGCCGAGCATCAGCTCGACGTGGTGGTCGCGGTACCAGTGCGCCGGGTCGGGGGTGAAATCGGCGAGCTGCTGCTTGCCCAGCAGATGCTCCTTCGACAGCGGTGGTCGCTCGTAGGGCAGGTGCTCCTCCGCGCCGATCAGCGTGATCGAGCCCGCGAAGTCGTTGGCGCGCAACGCCTCCGCCAGCTTCGCCGCGGCGAGCCCGCCGCCTACGATGACGAACCTGGAATCTGTGCTCATGGAAACCTCCGTGCGACGGCAACCAGGTCGATTCCGACCCTACTGCGCCGCGCTGCGCGGGTCGGGAAATATCCGGAAGTTTCCGTCGTTGATGACTGTCGACGGCATCGGTGAGACCCGGCGGTGCCGGACCGACTTTCCGAGAGGACCCCGACGTGAGCGACACGACGACCACCCCGACCGGTGCCAAGGACCGGGTGGACTTCTGGTTCGACCCGCTGTGCCCGTGGTGCTGGATCACCTCCCGCTGGATCCTGGAGGTGGAGAAGGTGCGCGACATCGAGACCCACTTCCACGTGATGAGCCTGGCGGTGCTCAACGAGGGCCGCGACGAACTGCCCGAGGTCTATCAGGAGATGATGAAGACCGCGTGGGGTCCGGTCCGGGTGGCGATCGCCGCCGCGCAGCAGCACGGCGACAAGGTGCTGTCCCCGCTCTACACCGCCATGGGTACCCGCATCCACAACCGCCGCGCCGAATACGAACGTGAGGACCGGGGCGCGACACTGGCCGCCGTCATCGCCGACTCGCTCGCCGAACTCGGCCTGCCCGCCGAACTGGCCGAGGCCGCGTCGAGCACCGACTACGACGAGGCCCTGCGCGCCAGCCACCACGCGGGCATGGACAAGGTCGGCAAGGATGTCGGCACCCCCACCATCCACATCAACGATGTCGCCTTCTTCGGCCCGGTGCTCTCCCGCATCCCGCGCGGCGACGACGCCGGAAAGGTCTGGGACGGCGCCGTAGCCCTGGCCTCGTACCCCCACTTCTTCGAACTCAAGCGGACCCGCACCGAGGATCCGCAGTTCGACTGACCTACGCGGGTCTCCGGACATCCGACCCGGAACGCGTCGACGCCTGAATCCGGCCTGAGCGGTCACGATCGGTGCGAAACCGGCAAAAAATGCCGCGACGCACCGAAATGTGCCCGCCCAGGCCGGATCAGCTTGCTACTGGGAGTCTTTCGGGTCCTCGCCCTTGGTGCCGTCGTCCGGCTGCGAGTACCCCTCCCCGCTCGACGAGAAAGGCGGTCCAGCCGGAGATGGGGTCGCCCCGGTCGCGGCCGAGGTAGACCCGGGTGAGGTCGATCCGGTCGGGTGCGGGGTCGGTGTCGTCCCGGCTTCGCCCGGCCCGGCAGCGGGATGGCTCTGTCCGGCAGCGGGATAGCTTTGGCCGGTAGTCGGATAGTTGTGTCCGGTTCCGGGGTAGTTCTGTCCGGTTGACGGGAAGGGTTGGCCGGGGACGGAGTAGTAGGTTCCGGTTGGCGGGGTGTTCGGGCCGGCCGGTGGGTATCCTGGGCCGCCGGGTGGCGGGAAGCCTTGGGGGAGGGCGGGATTGGGCGGGAGGAGTGGTGCGCTCGGTCGCCAGAACAGTTTGCCGTGGCGGCTGCGGTCGCGCAGGGCCCACATGCGCCAGGTCAGCACGGGGTGCGAGGACATGGCGTTGGCGACCCAGACGAAGAAGCCCCTCTCCTGTCCGGCCCGGTCGGCCATCTCGTCGAATCCGACCAGGGGGTTGAGCCATTTGCCCGCCGCCAGCGTCCGCATCGCGCCGGGCGCGCCGACATGCCGGTTGCAGTATCCGTGATTGTCCGCGGTGTACTCCTGGCTACGGATCAGCGAATTGCCCAGGATCGGCAGGAACGGCACCAGGAACATGCCCAGCTGCCGCCAGTACGAGACGTGACCGGCGGCGATGTGCCCGACCTCGTGCCCGATGATGAACGCCAGCGCGTCGGGGTCGCGGGCCTGGCCGCCCACCTCGAACAGGTCGCTGTAGACCACGACGTAGCGGCGGAACCCGTGCCCGGACGCGAACGCGTTGATCTGCCCGTTGCCCGTGATCACATACGCGTCCGGCACCGTGGCCATGCCGAAGCGCTGTGCGGCCTCGACCACCATGCGGTAGCCCTCGGGAAACTGGGTGGGCGACATCCTGACCGCGTTCACCCGCTGCGTCGCGTAGTTCAGACCACGCCCGAGGTACAGCAGGATCGGCGCCCCCAGCAACAGCAGCATGTAGTCGTTGATCTCCCCGACCAGCAGCAGCACCATGCTGAGCAGATATCCGAGGCTCGTGACCACGATGACGATCACCAGCAGCGGAATCTCCCAGCTGTGCCGGGCCGGCATGCCGTACGGCGACAACCCGCGCGTGTGCTGCACCACCCGGGGCGGCGGCGGGGAGTACGGCGTCTGCGGCGCCCAGCCCGGCGGACCCACCCGCGGATCCCAACCGGCCAGCGCGGCAATGGGATTCCGCCCGGTTACGGCGTCGGGCTGCTGCCCCGGGTGTGCTGTCGGGGGCGACGTGCTGTCGTCGAACTGCATGAGCTGAACCTTAGGCAGTAACCGCCCGCCGCGCTCCCGGCACACCGCGTCGGCCCCGGGCACACCGCCTCTCGAGCGCCTGACACAATCGCAGCCATGCGCGTATATCTGGGTGCCGACCATGCCGGCTTCGAGCTGAAGAACCACGTGAAGGACCACCTGCAGCGGGCCGGTCACGAGGTCTTCGACAGCGGAGCGCACGTGTACGACGCCGCCGACGACTACCCGGCGTTCTGCATCGACGCCGCCCGCCGCGTCGTGGCCGATCCCGGCAGCCTCGGCATCGTGATCGGCGGCAGCGGCAACGGCGAGCAGATCGCCGCCAACAAGGTGCCCGGCGCCCGCTGCGCCCTGGCGTGGAGCATCGAGACCGCGCGCCTGGCCCGCGAGCACAACAACGCTCAGCTGATGGGCATCGGCGGCCGGATGCACAGCACCGAGGACGCCCTCGCCATCGTCGACGCCTTCTTGGCCGCCCCCTGGTCGAACGAGGAGCGCCACCAGCGCCGCATCGACATCCTGGCCGAGTACGAGAAGACCGGCGAGGCCCCCGCGCTGCAGAGCTGAGCCGTGCCTGAGGGGCATACGCTGCATCGCTTGGCGAAGCTGCATCACAAGCATTTCGCCGGGGGAGTGGTGCGGGTGTCGAGCCCGCAGGGCCGGTTCGCCGAGGGCGCGGCGCTGGTCGACGGCAGGACGCTGGTGCGCGCCGAGGCGTGGGGCAAACACCTGCTGCACCACTATGATTCGGGGCTCGTCGTGCACGTTCATCTCGGGCTCTACGGGACGTTCACGGAATCGACCGTGCCACTGGGCGATCCGGTCGGGCAGGTCCGGATGCGCATGATCGGCGCGGGTCGCTCGAACGGATCGCTGTACGGAACCGAACTGCGCGGCCCCACCGCGTGTGAAGTGCTGCACGAACCGGAGGTGGCCGCGCTCACCGCCCGGCTGGGCCCGGACCCCTTGCGCCGCAACGCCGATCCGGACCGCGCCTGGCAGCGCATCCGCCGCTCCACCCGCACACTGGGCGCACTGCTCATGGACCAGACCGTGGTCGCCGGTGTGGGCAACGTCTACCGGGCGGAACTGCTGTTCCGCCACGGCATCTCGCCGCAGCGCCGGGGACGCGACCTTACCGCGCTCGAATGGGACGAGCTGTGGACCGACCTGGTCGACCTCATGCGGGTCGGTGTGCGGCGCGGGAAGATCGTCGTCGTGCGGCGCGAACACGACCGTGGCGCACCGTCATACGCCGAGGGCAAGCCCCGCACCTACGTCTACCGCCGCGCCGGCGAACCATGCCGCGTCTGCGGATCCACCGTGCTGCACGCGGTACTCGAGGGCCGAAACCTGTTCTGGTGCCCTACTTGTCAGCCCGAGTGACTCCGAGCCATCGGCTGATCGGCGAAAGGACCTTCCGCAACCCTGATGCAGGGCACCGCAACGGTCCGCGCGGGTCGTCGCCGGGCTCAGAAGCCCCCGTCTAACCCGCCGCCGTCGAACCCGCCACCATCCCAGCCGCCGCCGTCGAATCCGCCGCCGTCCCAGCCGCCGGACCCGCCTTGGTCCGCGAAGCCCTGGTCGCCGCCCTGGTCGACGCCGCCCTGGTCGATAGCCCCCTGATCGCCCGAATCCTGCCCGGCCGCGAATCCGGCGTCGTAGCCCTCGCCGTAACCGCCCTCGAAGCCGGAAGCGCCGTAGGCGACCCCGGACATGCCGCTGAACAGGGCATCGAACAACAGCACCGAGCCGATGCCCCAGGCGCCCGCGACCAGCGCGGTCTTCCACCACGGCTCCGAGTACCACCCGGCCGGGACCGGGCGCCCGGCGACGCGGCCGCCGGGGTAGTAGTTCGGCGTCTGCGGGGAGGGCGACGGTGACGCCTCGATCTGCCGACCCTCGAAGTCGACCGTCCGGTCCTCGGTGACCCGCCCGGCCGACCGCTGCCCGTCCAGCTCCGGCACCGGCGGGCCCGGGTCCAGGTTCATCGCCGTGCGGGCCGCGCGCACGTAGTACAGGCCCTCGACCGCGGTCTCCTTCGCCAGCCGGGCCTGCGTGACGGTGTTCGCCTGGTCGATCTGGGAACCGGCCGCGTTGAGCCGTTCACCGGCGTCGGCCAGGGCCTGCTTGGATGCCTCGTCGTTGCCGACGAGGTTGTAGACCTGCCCGCCGAGCCGCTCGATGAGCCGGCGGGCATCGGCCTTGGCGTCGGCCAGCTCGGTGGCCTGCCGGTTGCGCTGTGCGGAACGTCCGAAAAATGACACGGCCAGAAACACCACCAGAACGAGAACCAGGAGGACAAAGAGGGTTGCCACATGCACCAGGGTACGCGGGCGCCCAGGCCGCGACCGGTCGCCGATCAGCCCGCGACGGCCGTGTCGTAGCCGAGCCGCGCGGGCGCGTAGCTGTCGGGTTCGGGCTCCTCGTCGTCCATTTCCGACAGCGCGAACCGGCGTTTGCCGGCCGTTTTCGCCGAGTACATCGCGCGGTCGGCACTGCGCAGCAGGTCGGAGAAATCACACGACCGGCCCGGCGGGCAGTAGGCCGTGCCCACGCTCGCCGACACCGGCACCGGGCCACACGCGGTCGGCACCGGGTCCTGTAGCGCGGCGAGGATGCGCATGGCCAGCTCGCCCAGGGTATTGCGGCGGGCCGGGAGCGCCAGCACGAATTCGTCGCCGCCGTACCGGCAGACCACCGTGTCGCGCGGGCAGGTCGCGCGGAGTCGGCGGGAGATCTCCACCAGCACCTCGTCGCCGACGGAATGGCCGTAACCGTCGTTGATCTGCTTGAAATCGTCCAGATCGATCAGCAGCAGGCCGACGCCGCGGGAGCGGTCGGTGGCCATCAGCCGCACGCGCTCCTGCAGCAGCGACCGGTTGGCGAGGTCGGTGAGGGCGTCGTGGGTGGCCTCGTGCCGGAGCCGGTGCTGCAGGGCGGCGATCTCCTGCACCCGCACCGATACCGCCTCGGTCAGATTGCGTTCCTGCTGGGCCAGGGCGCGCTGCTGGAGCGCCTCCGCGTACGCGTCGATGGCATGGCTGGCGACGAACGGCCAGCGCGTGGACACCAGCGAACCCGGGTCACCGGGCGCGAAGCCCAGCAGCGCGCGGGTGGCCGGGGCCAGCATGCGGGTGCGATCGAACGGCGCCTCGCCCAGTCGGCGGCCGATGGCTCGCGCGGCCGGAACCGGGAACGGTTCCGAGCGCGCCAGATCCATCAGTTCGTCGATGATGCCGGCGAAAACCCGTTCCAGATGTTCGGGCGATACGGTCAGGCCGCTGCTGCTGTAGACAGCACGGACCCAGTCCCGGGTGGTGGCCGCTTTGGCCTGCGTCTCGAGATCGGCGGGCATCGATGCTCACCTCACGCGAACGCCGTCTGCGCCGGTACCCCGACCGGTCACGCCCTCCGGATCGTGCTCACTACCTTGCGGTCCGGTACACCTAACTCGATGCACGCTCACCGCCCCCTTTCCAGATACCCCCGTCCGGCAAAAAGGATCCTAGCAAGCCACTCGACACCGAAAAATGGTGTTTTACAACCTGTTCCGATATCTCGCGAATGGCGACCGTCCATGTCATCGCTGATCAGGCAGGAGTGTTACAGCTTCGCCTGCGTGTCGTGAGCGGCGTGTTACGCGTGTCGGCCCCGGCGCGCCGAACGGGTGCCCGACTCACGGCGCTGTGACGAAAATTTCGTTCCGGGCGAACGCGGGCAGTCGCGGCGATTGGCGTTCGGGATCGGGGATTCGGTACAGTCCTAGGCGCAGACGACATCGTGGCGATCCCAGGGTGTCGTATGCGTGCGGGCGTAGTTCAATGGTAGAACCTCAGCCTTCCAAGCTGATGGTGCGGGTTCGATTCCCGTCGCCCGCTCTGGCAGCGGCCGTCTGCCGGCCCCCGCAGTGGGGAGTCCCAGCGAGTTGCCGGCCTGTAACGGGATGTAGCGCAGCTTGGTAGCGCATCCGCTTTGGGAGCGGAGGGTCGCAGGTTCAAATCCTGTCATCCCGACCAACTTTGGACCGATTACCGCACCGGAACGCACTCCAACTGGGACGGGTCGTAGTAGCGGGCCCGCGCCCTCTCGCATTCCTCCATGCTCGGGTACGGGCCGGGATCCGGCTTCTGGAAACGCTCCGCGGAACCGGACGCCACCGGGGTGGCCGCGCGGCCGTCCGGTCCTGCCGCGACGGCGGTCAGCGAAATCGGGTCGGCCAGTGCGGGTCCCTGTGCGGCCGCGGCGCCCGCGTGCAGGGCGGACCAGGTCGCGAGCCCGGCCAGGGTCAGGGCCGCGGCGGAACGAAATGTGGTCATGGCGGTGTCCTCTCGTTGGCGATCGATCGAGACGTCTGTTCCGACGTCACGAGCCGATGATGGGGTCTGTCGCACGGGACCGGTCCCGTGCGTGATTCGCGGGTGCGCTGGTGGCGCGGAACATCATTCGGTGTCGCGCGTTGGCATTCCGGTGGCCGGATGGCTCGGGTAGGCTGCGTGCGGCGCAGGGGAGGTGTGTGGTGGACGTACCGAGGCAGATCCCGCCGCGTAACGGCAATTTCGTGGATCGTCATGCGGTTCTGGCCGCGGTCGAGGAGCACGCTGCCGGGTCGGTGGGGAATGCGACGGTCGTCATCAAGGGATTGCCGGGTGTGGGCAAGACCGCCGTGGTGACGGAGTTGATGCATCGTCTCTCCGAGGGCTATCACGGCGGACAGCTTTTCCATCGTCTCTCGGACGCCACATCGATTCCCGATCTGCTCGCCAACAGTCTTGTGGCACTGGGCGTTCGGCGTGAGGACCTGCCGGATCTCCCGGAAGCGCGACACGGGCACTACCTCACACTGACTCGCGGGCGGCGCATGCTGGTCGTCCTGGACGGCGCCGCCACGGCGGCTCAGGTGTCGTGGCTCGAGCCGGCGGACGGCGGGTCGCTGATCGTGGTGACCGGACGGAACTCCGCCGCCGACCTGAGCCGGGGAGGACGCGTGTTCGAGCTGGATCCGTTGCCCGGCGACGAGGCGCGTGAATTGCTGGGCCGGATCGTGGGGCCGGAGCGGGTCGCCGCGGAGCCGGAGGCCGCGGGGCGAATCCTCGTGCTCTGCGCCAACATGCCGTTCGCGCTGTGCGTGGTGGGGAGCCTGATCGCGCAACACCCCGCGCGACGGATCGGCTCGTTCGCCGATCTGCTGAGTAGCGACCGGCGCCGGTCGACAGCGCTGTCGTTGCCGGAGATCTTCGACGCCGCCTACACCTCCCTGTCGGAAACCGCCCGGGAATGCTATCGAGCCCTCGGCCTGCGTTCGCATGCCGGAACGTTGTCGTCGGCGGCCCTGGCCGCGGCGCTGAACCTCCCGGCCGACGAAGTCGACTGGTGCGCAATCGAACTGGCGAACCTGCATCTGGTCACCGAACGCGCTGGCGGTTACGAGATCAACGATCTGGTCCGCGTGCATGCTCGCGGGCTCGCCGACAGCGAGCGTGACCGCCGGGAAGAACGCCTGATCGACTACTACGACCGTGGCCTGAAAGCCGCGGACACTCTGCTCGCGCCCAACCGGCCGTGGCGGAATCTGCTGTTTCCGGCCGTACGGTTTCCCGGGCCGGGCACCGGTGAGTTCACCGATGCCGACGGCGCGCGCGAGTGGCTGCGACGTGAACACGACAATCTCGTGACCGCGGCGGAGTACGCGCTGGGCGCCGGTCGTGACGCGCTGGTCGCGCGGTGGTCCGTCTTGCTGTGGCCGTTCCAGGAGCAGGACAAACGCCTCGATGCGATGCTCGCGGTCAATGCGCACGGCATCACCGCGGCGGAGCGGTCGGACCTGGCGGAGGCGGCGAGCTTCCTGCACACGCAGGCGGGTTTCGTGCACTACTGGCGGCGTGCGGCGCCGCAGGCGGTGGCGTCGTTCGAGCGAGGTGTCCAGGCCGCGCGCAGGTTGCCGCCATCCCGCCTCGCCGCGCAGTTGGAGGCGTCCGCACTGGAAGGGCTCGGGCTCGCACAGCTGGTCGGCGGGTCTGTCGAGGCGGCGCGAGACACCTTGCGGCACAGCTACGAACTCGCCCGAGGGATCGGCGATGGTCGCAGACTTGCCTTGGCGGCGTTCCACCGGGCGAAGGTGGAGGAACCGAGCCTGGCACTGACTCTGCTCGCGGACGCCCACGACTTCTTCGCCGCGGCGGCATCACCGGAGCCCGACAATGCCGCGAAGATCCTGGCCTGGCGCGGACGAAAACTGCTCGAGCAAGGCGGCACCGTCAGCGTGGCCGAGGAGCTGCTGAAGTCGGCCCTCTCCGTGATGCGGCACCGACGGCGCAGGTTCGACGAGGCGGAAATCCTTGTTGCCCTGGGTGATTGCGCGCTCGCGGCGGGGGACCGGGCGACAGCGGTGGAACGCTACCGGGCAGGGCACTCGATCTACTCGGATCTCGCGTTCCGTTCCATCGCCGCGGTGGTGCAGGAGCAGATCGATGTCGCGTCGGCGGAGTGACCGTCATGTTGCGTCTGTCACGGTGACGACGAAAGTGTTTGTGGCGCAGTGGATCTCCCATTTGCCTGTCAATTCGCCGAGTGTTCGTCCCTGGCATATGAGCTGGTACGCCACGGACACGAACAAGCGATGCGCGGGATCGGAAGCAGTCACACGCAGCAACGACGTCCTGTCACCGACCAACCAGTCGCCGTAGAGTGTCGGCGCCGTGGCCAGCGCGCAACCGGGTAGCCCGGCCAACGATTCGGCGATCCATCGCTCGGTATTCGCGCCCGCTTCCCCGATCAGGACGTCCGCGGAGTACAGCCACTGGGCGCGCGTTTCGGACACTTCGACCGACAGATGCGTGCCCCAGCCGTTGGACAAGCCGGTGTGGAGGCGTTCGGCGGGGAAGCGGGTGATCGTCGCAGCCCGATCGGCATCGATGTCGACGTGCACCACATGGGCATTCGGGCCGGTGAGGGGATGTGCGGGAAGCGGGAGAGTCGAGATTTCCGCGGGTTCGGAGGGTTCGGGCAGGCGCAGCGTGCGATAGACCGCGGCGCGGAGTGTTGCCGCGCCGTCGCCGGGTCGGGACGTCGCGAGCGCGGCCAGGTCGGCATATTCCGGTGGATTGTGCGAGGCGATCGCATGCTCGATTTGCTGTCGGGTATTCGTCGCGATATCGAGTTTCGGCGCGGTGCGCAATAACAACGCGACCGGAGATGTGGGGTCGACCGCGTGTATCGGCGCGGCGGCCAGCAGGACCGGAATTCCCAATGCTGCGGCATAGAAAGAAATGGACCCGTGGTCACCGATTACCAGGTCGGCGGCGACTACCGCCGTGCGCCAATCCCGCACACTGTCCAGAACGTCGACGCCGGCCCGCGCGGCGCCCGCCAGATACTCCGCTACCTGCCATCGTGAATGCAGCGAACGGATATTCGGATGCAATGCCAGGACTATCCGATATTCGTCCACCGGTAGCGCCGCGGCGAGCTTGCGTGGCAGGTCCGAGTCGGTGCCGAGCAGTGAATCCTCGCCCCACGTCGTCGACACGACGATCAGGCGCTGCCCGTCGCCGAGCCCGTAACGACGGCGATAACTCGGCCGCAGCGGCGTGCTTGCTCGCAGGCGATCGAAACAGATGTCACCAGCGACAAGTGCTTTCGGCACGGCGGCCGGACATGACACCCGTAATCGCTCGAGCTGCTCATTGTGCGACAGCACGATCACGGAGGGGAAGACTTGCCCATCGTGCAGCAGCCATTCGGGAGATAACCCGAACACGCTTTTGAGGTTTGAGGTTTGAGGTTTGAGGTTTGAGGTTTGAGGTTTGAGGTTTGAGCAGGATTTTATTGTAACCCGCGCCGTGCGGCAGAACAACCAATGGCGCTCGCAGACGATGCAATTCGCCGCCGTAGCTCGCCGATATCGCCAGATCGAAATCTGTTGCCACTGCCCGATGCCACGGTACTGCAACCACTCCGCGCTCGGTGAGAAACGACTCGAGGTCCCTGTCGAAATGCGACGATCCCGGGCAGGAGAAATTGATGCGAATCCGTGGATCCGCGGCGAGCAGGTCGAGCGTGTCGAAGAGCCGGGACGCCGCCGTCGTATTGTGCGTGACCGCCAGAACCGTGCGGATGTTCGGATATGTAGACCAGTCCGACGTGGAACCGTGACGCTGGTTATCTGGGGGTGACACGGCCACGATAGTAGCGGCCGTCTAATTGTGCTGTGCGGAGCCCGGTTTCGGGGCGTCGGTGGTGCTGCCGACGATGAGGTCGGCGAGTGCGGCCGTTGCCTCGGCGGCACTCGTCCGGCCGTGGTTCAGTTCCGTGGCGATCGCTTCGGCCGCGCCGAGTACGCCGATGCACCGCAGCCGCAGCGCCCCGAGGGTGAGATCGGAATGTGGCGCCAGTGCGGCGGCCATCACGTCCGTGTAGCCGTCGAGTAGTTCGTGCTGGATCGCCTCCATCTCCGGATCTCCTTTCAGCGCGGCGGAAATGGCGTTGAACTCCGGCATGTCGGTGGCGCAGGCGAAGTACGCGGCGCTCATGACGCGCGCTATCTCGCTCGGCCTCGGTGCGGCGCTCCGCAGGGCCTGTTCGGTCGCGGCGCGGTGGCGTTCGTCGAGGCGGCGGTACAGCGCGAGCAACAGGCCGGGGCGGGTGTCGAAGTGGTCGTACACGATCGGCCGGCTCACCCCGGCGGCCTCGGCGAGAGTCGGCAGAGTCAACCGGTCGGCCCCGTGGGCGCGCACCACCGACATGGCCGTATCGAGCAACTGCTCTCGCCGCGCCTGCTTGGACAGGCGAGCCGGTGACGTCTTCACGATCCTCCTTGCGTTTGCGGTCGAGTATAGCTACAAAGTGTAGGCTACAAAATGTAGCTTATCGGCGGGAGAGGACTTCACCAGTGGGACAATCGAAATCGGTGCTGATCATGGGTGGTTCCGGCCAAGCAGGAGGTGGCGCGGCGGCACTGCTGCGGCGATGGCATCCGCGGTTGCCGCTGACCATCGCCGGCCGGAATGCGGAGCGCGCCGCACGGGTGGCCGACGAACTCGGCAACGCCACCGCGGTGACCATCGACTTGCGGCGTAGCGACCTCGGCCTGCCCGCCGGGCCCGGCCACTCGGCGGTGGTTGCGGCCGTGTGGGATTCGCACCTGCACGGCTTGGGTTACGCGCAGCGCCATGCCGTGCCGTATCTCGGCATCTCCAGCGGTCTGGTGGATATCGGACCGGAGGTGGTCGCGGGGGCCCAGCGGCCGGGCGCGGCCCCGATTCTGCTGGCCAGTCACTATCTGGCCGGTCTCGTCGTGCTTGCGACACTGCACTTCGCCCGCGACTTCGACCGGATCGATGCCATCCGAATCGGCGCGGTGCTGGACGAGACCGACGCCGGTGGACCCGCGGCGGTCGCCGATCTGGAGCGGTTGATGGCGGCGACCTCGGCCGGACTGATCCGCCGCGACGGGATCTTCACCTGGCTGCCCGAGGAGCAGGCGGAGGCGGAGGTGGTCAGAATCGACGGCACCGCGCTGCCGGGCCGGAGCATCCCCATCCTCGACGTGACGAGCTTGGCGTTGGCGACGGGCGCACCGGATGTCCGCTTCGACTTCGCCGTCGGTGAATCCGCCGGTCGGCGGCGCGGCGCGGCCCCTTCGCTCGAGACCCGCATCGATCTGGCGGGAGTAGGTCCCGCTGGAACTCCGCTCACCCGTAGCCGCTACCTCTTCCATCCGGGCGGGCAGCGTCCGCTGACCGCACTCGGTGTCGCGCTCGGCGCCGAACGATTGCTGGGTCTGCGCGGGGAACCCGTCGCGGCGGGCCTGCACACGCCGGAAGGGTTGGTGGACCCGGCGCACGCGGTGGCGCAGATGATCGAGATCGGCGCGACCTTCACCGACGCGTGAGCAATTCGTCGAGTAGCTTCCCGGCCAGCGGCTCGGTGGTGACGAACTCGCGGCGCCCGGCACGTTCTCGTCCCGCGGGGGACAGGCACCACCGCCACCAGCGGTCGAGTTGTTCCCGATCGAGGGTCTCGTCGGCGGAGACCAGCGCGGGCCAGTCCAGCGCCCGCGCCTGCGCGGTGACCTTGCCGCCACCGGCGACGGGATCCGCCGCGAGCACCGGGACACCGGCACGCAATCCGAAGACCAGGCCGTGCAGGCGCGTGGTGATCACCGCGTCCAGCCGGGCGAATATCGAGGCGAGCTGATCGGGTGTCGCGCACTGCCGCCAATCGTCGGAAGCGAGGCGGGTATCGATCGCCAGGCGGGCGCAGTCCAGCTCGCTCAGCCAGTCTTCCAACGCCCGATGGACCGACTGGTGACGGCGCGCGGCACCGTATTCGGACTGGCCCGGGGCCAGCACCACCCCGACGACGGGCACCGTGGTCATGCCCGCCGCCACGGCCAGGTCGGGGTGCGCGGTCTGCGGATCGTCGCGGGGGAGAACGCGGTGGAATCCGGTCACCGACGCGTCCCGTGGGTCGAGGACCGAGACGCCGACCGCGATGCGCCGGCAGGTCGCGTACCGCTCGTGCAATTGCCGCACCTGTTCGCCGTGGGCAGGTCCGCACACGAACACGAGGTGTGAGTACCGCCGGGAATCGGCGTCGTCCAGATGCAACGCGTCCGGGCGGAACGCGGGGCTCCACGCCGAGTCGTGCGGTATGCCGGCGGACGCGAGGACATCGCACACCCGCCGCATGCTCACCACATCCCCGGCAGTCGCTTCGCCGTGCACGAAACTGGGCCACCCGGTCACAAGGACTCGCATGCTAGCCCTCTACCCGCTGCCGCCCACCCCAATCCTCACCGGCCACGGAGTCGTCATCGGGCGGCAGAAGTTGTGGCCGGCGGCGGGAGTTGTGGCCGGCGGCGGGAGTTGTGACTGGCGGCGGGAGTCGTGAGTGGGCGCGGACGTCGTGACTGGCCAGGAAAGTTGTGGTCGGTGGCGGAAGTCGTGGCTGGGCGCGGGAGTCGTCAACGGCGGCGGTGTACGCAGGCCAGGGCGCGGCGGCTCGGACGGAGTGCGGCGCGGGGGTCGGTGTGGAAGGCGGCTGGGCGGGCCGGAGCGCGGGGGGCGCGTTCCTCCGCGATGAGCGCGAGGATGCCCGCGCCGGCGAGCACCGCCTCGGGGCCGGGCACCGGCCCGAGGGTCCGCTCGGCGAGCAGGCGGCACAGATCACGCGTCGCCACCTGCACGATGGCGACCGGAAACATCCGGCGCACCGCCGCGACGATCCCGGAAGCCTTCGGCCGCTGGAAGGTTGCGGCCGAGAGGTCGCCCGGCTCCGGGTAGGCGATGCCGATCGCGGTGATCTCGTCCTCACCGGCGACCTCGAGCAGGAGATCGCGGCAGGCATCCCACTTCGCCTGTGCCGGAACGGGAATGCGCCGGATGTCGGACGCACCGACACCGGCGGCCACTGTGCTGGCGGTGAATTCGGCGTGGCCGATCGCCAAGGCCAGAACTGTCATGAACCGATGACCGCCGCAGTCTTCGTGGTCACCCGGCCAGGTGGGCGAGCAGGAAGTCGCGGGCGGCGGCGGACGCCTGATCGAATCGCTGCTCGTACACCGCGAAGTGGCCGCCGGGCACCAGTTCCAGCTGCTTGGGCTCGAGGGCCTCGGCGTACCCGGCCAGGGCGATATCGGTCGGGGTCAGGGTGTCGTGGTCGGCGACGACCATGAGCAGCGGGGTCGGCGAGACGCGGCGCAGGAACGCCTCGGGAGCGTAGGACTGGAACTTGTCCACGCTGCTGAGGGTAACCTCGTTACGCCAGGTGGGGACCTGTGGTCCGTTGGCCATCAGCCATTCGTAGACCTCGGTGCCGGGCATCGCCACCAGGTCGCCGGGATCGTCGGAGGCCGCCTTGATGGTCTGGTGCGGTTTGCCCGCGGCGCGGGCGAGGCGGTCGGCGGCGATCGCCTCGTGCAGAACCGGCAGCATGGTGGGCGGCACCAACCGGCTGAACGTGGCCCAGCCGTGCGTCAGCGGCACCTGGGATACCACGGCCCGCACCCGGCGGTCGGTGGCGGCCACCACCAGTACGTGCGCACCCGCATAACTGGTGCCCCACACCGCGATTCGGCTCGAATCGATGCCGTCGAGGGTCTGCGCGAAGGTGATCGCGTCGCGGTAGCCATCGATCTGTGCCGCGGGGTCGACCTCGTAGCGCGGTTCGCCGTCGGAGGTGCCGAAGCCGCGGTGGTCGTACACCAGGCACGCCAGTCCCGCCTGGCTGAATACCTCGGCGAACGGCGCCACCCACTCCTTCACGCCCGCGAAGCCGTGCGTCATGACCACCAGCGGTGCCCCGTGATCGGGTACTTGTTCGGGCCGATACAGCCATCCGCGCAAAGCGACGCCGCCACTGAGGAATTCGATCTCGACGCGCATCATGCCTCCGATACCATTACGCGCTGTAACGTAATGGAGCTTATGGCTCCACAAGTGTGGCGTCAACCACAATCGGGTTTAGTGGCCGGTCCGGAAGCCGACGGCGTCGAGCGCGGACCGGACGGTCAGCTGGACCAGGGTCTCGTCGATCGGGCCGAGCATCGGGATCAGTGCTCGCATCAGCATCGGTCCGGTGATGAGGTCGCAGATCCACTCCGGGTCCGTGCCGGGCGCGATCTCACCCCGGGCCACCGCGCGGTCCAGAATGCACGCGGTGGAGACCCGCCGCGGAATCAGGAAACGGGTCAGGAAACGCTGTGCCAGCCCCGGGCTGCGGGACAGGTCCTCGAGCAGACCCGGCAGGGCGTTGCGCAGCACGGGGTCGTTGAACAGTTCGACCTGATGCCGCTGGATGGCCAGCATCTCGGCCTCGATCCCGCCCAGATCCCGCGCGCCCGGTTGCAGGCCGAATCGGTCGATCAGCAGCGCCACCACCAGTTCGGCCCGGTCGGAGTAGCGGCGGTACAGGGCGGGACGGCTGGTCGCCGCCTCGTCCGCGACCGCCTGCAAGGTCAGTGCGCCGTAACCACGCTGGGCAACCAGGCGCGCCGCGGCTGCCAGCAGCGCGGCGTCCAGCGCGGGATCACGCGGGCGTCCTCCCCGCGTCGGCGTTCGGTCCGGCATGCGCTCACGGTACTCAGCGATCGCCGGATGGTCGCGCGCCGACGGGTGGGGCCGGGTTCAGTCGGCCTTGTCGGAGTCCCCGGATGTGCCGGAGTCCCCGGCCTTTTCGGCCGGGCTCGCGGATTTCTCCGACGAGCCTGTCGCTGGCTCGGCCGGGCTGGCGGTTTGCTCGGACGAACCGGTGGCCTGCTCGGACGAACCGGCGGCGACCCCCGACGCGCTGGTGGCGACGCCCGGCGAACTCGCGCCGCCCGCCGGCGCGGTGGTGGCGACGATCGGAGAGCGCAACCGCAGCCGGATCCGCATCCGGCTGGCCGGGTGATCGAGCAGCCACTGTGTTACCGCGGCAACGGCTGCCACCAGGGACAACCCACCCGCGATCATGCCCCACGGCGTCAGCCCGGCGCTCGAGTACGGCTTGCGCGCGATGCCCGGAATGGCGAGGCTGCCGTTACCGAAGGCCCACGCCATCAGCGATCCCAGCTGACCGCCGGCGTCGTACTTGCGCGCCGTCATCGACTTCAGCTCGGGCGCTTTGCTGTTGATGTAGACCAGCGTGATGATGATGAAGAACGCGGCGGCCACGGCCGATATCGCCGCGACGCGCGAGGCGAGTTCGGTGCGCAGGCGCAGACTGAGCACGGCCGTGACGCAGGTGACGACGATGGCGGCGGCGGCCATGATCGCCCAGAGCCCGGTGATCTTCGCGATCGGATTGTGCTCCGACGACCACGCGGTCAGATAGGCGGTGGTCGCATCGATCCGGCCGAACGCGTTGGTCGAGGCGCGTCCGTCGGGACCGGATGCGGTGAGCCAGGGCTGGAACAACAGGATCAGGATGACCAGGCCGGCGACGGCGGCGGTGACGTAACCCCAGTTCTCCCGTGCCGCGGCCAGATACGGTGCGAGATCGGGCCGGCGGTACGCGGCACGTTTCGTCCGGCCCGGAGGGTCGGGCGGATCGGGCGAGGTTCCGCTCGATCCCCAGGGTGTGGGGTGCGCCATGAACCGAGTGTAGGTGGGGTGTGGCGGCGCGAACGCCGGGAAAGTCCCGCCCCTGGGAAGGCTCGCGGGCGAGCGTGCTCAGCGGCCCGGAATCGGAAGGGTCACGCCCATCATCAGATTGGCGGCGATCGACCCGTCGCCCTGTTTGTCGCCGTACACCATGATCATCGTGCCCGCCCGCACATCCGACACCTGCGACCCCGGCAGCACCATGACGCGCGTGTCCCGATCCGCGCGCACGACCGTCGTCGATCCCGACACGCCCCGCACGCGCAACGTCGCGCCATCGTTGGCGACCACCTTGCCGACCGTGAAACCACTCGTGATCCGAACGGCCGGATTGCCGGTCCGGGGACTCTGCGCCGCGGCCGCCGACCGGTCCGGCGAGTGCGGCGCGCTCGGGGACGTCTCGAACGCGCTGTGGCCGAAAGTGATGAGAAGGATTGTGAATATGCCGATTCCGATGAACATCCCGGCATCGAAGAGCGGCGTCGACCTTCTTCGCTGCGGTGGTTCGCCGCCGGCTTGCGCCGTGGGCGTGCTCCCGGGAGTCGTACCGAGCTGCTCGGTGGATCGTGCCTCGGTCCGGCTCGACCACGGGGTGCTCGGAGTGGTCATCCGACAAGCCTAGGTGGCTCGGCGGTCGCGCCTGTCACCACTGACGGGAGGTGGGACAGGTGGATACCCGTCCAGCAAGGCCCGAAGTTTGATCGTGGTACTCCAACTGCGGATCGTCATGCACCTGTATTCCGGTGTTCCCGCGATCTGACTGAGTCGGCTCTTCGTGCGCTGTGAGCTGAGTCGTTGCGAATAGATCACCTCGTCGCCCGGCCAGACCTTGTCGACGCCATCGCGCGGATTGAATACCGACATCGCCTGAGCGGCGTCGATGCCTATCAGGAAGATCGCGTCGCTGTGATATATCTCCGGATGCTCGCCGAAGCCCGTCGGCTTGTTATCGACCACGGCGTGGAACTGGTCGTGGCTGAGCACACGGACCTTGATCAAGTCTTCATCGAGACTGAAGGTCGCAGGCAAGGACTCCTCTATACGACCCGCGATTTCGTCGGGGCGCAGACTGGACCTCAAAATCGCGTTGCCGCTGGCGATCAGCGTCGAGACGTCTGTGAATCCGAGCCCTTCGAGGCATTTGTGCAGATCCGCCATTGGCACCTTGTTCTTGCCGCCCACATTGATGCCGCGCAGCAACACCGCGTAGGTCTTCACAGCGCTGCGATCGTCTTCGTCGGATTGTTTACCACCACGGCTCGGCTGAAGGCCGGATCCGCCGACATGTCCTCAGGATTCACATATTCCACGCCCATGTCGGTCAGAGTAGCCGTCACCTACGACATCATTCGCGATCCGATCCGCCGTCTTTACCCGCTCGCTCGGCCTCCGCGCGTCGCGGATCGAGATGCTCGCCGAGGTTGTCCGCGATACGGATGCCCAGCGTCTCGGCCACGTCGCGGTAGGCGACGAGTACGTCGCGCGGAATCGGCTGCGCGGTGATGAGGCCCTCGGGCGGGGTCTCCAGCAGACCGCTCACCTCGTTCAGGATCGCCGTGACGACCTCGTGCGGGTGTGGATCCGGGTGTGTGTCGGAGCGCAGGCCGTGGCGAATGTAGTTGTCCACCGAAACCGGGGCGACGACGATGGAAATGTGCCGGACCTCCGGACACTGCCGATCGATGGTCGCCCACACCCGGCGCGCGTGCTGCGGGGTGCACACGGCGATGATGGATTCGACGCCGTGTCCGTGCTCTTGGAGGAGGGCGACGGACTTGATCGCGTTCTGCCGGGTGTTCTCGGCGAGCGGCTCCTCGATGCCGTGGTGGGCGCCCAGACCCGTTTGCTGGGCACCCAACCGGAACCTGGCGGCTTCGGACATCCAGGGCCGCTGGGGGTTTCCCGTCTCGGCGGCTTCCTTGTCGTAACCCGAGAAGACGACCGGGATCTCGTCCAGTCCGTGCTCACGGGTCAGGTTGGCTACGACGGCCGAGCTGCCGTCGTCCGGGCTGCCGAACAGGATTATGGCGTCGTGGTGGCCGTCGGGATCGAAGGCCCACTTCGGGTCGTGGCGTAGGAAGTCCCACACTTTGGTGAGGTCGGACATCATCCGTTCGGTATCCACGCCCCGATCACTCAGGCCTTGCAGCCATGCGGTGTAGGTGCGTTCGTCCGTGGCCGTGGAAGCGTGGGGGACGGTTACCTCGCGCGGTGTGACAGCTTGTCCCGCAGGGTTTTTCGTGGGTTCTTCCCCGCTTCCGCGGGCGAAGCCGCCGCCGTCGATATGGGCTTGGGCGAGCATTTCCATTTGCCGGTGACGCGGGATGCGCTTGCGGCCGGGTTTCCACGGAGTGCCGAAGTCGGCGAGGGGGTCGTCCGCCAATCCGGTAGGGCCGAGGATAGTTGCGGGCGGTGCGGTGCGGTGGTGCGCTGTCGCGTGGTTTGCCTCTTCGGCCTGGTCGGTGGGAGATGTTGTCTCCTCGGCATTTTCATCGATCGACTCGGATACCGGGGTGACCGATTCGCGGCGCAGACCGAATAGCCTTCGCAGCTGTTCGACTCGGTGTCTGCTGCCGATGATCACTTGCCGTGCGGTGACAGCTACGGCAGCCGCGCCGATGAGACCGACCGACAACCATCCGGAGACATCCACTCCGTGCGAGGACAACACAGCGCCGCCGATCAGACCGCCGACCGCGGGCCCTGTGGCGAGAGCCAGGTCCTTGGCGCTGGTCGATCGCCCGTGGTGTGTGCTCGGAACCACTTGCCGCAGGTGCGTCCCTACCCGGACATTCATGCCGACGCCGATCAGGGAGACGCCGAGCGTGCCGACCGCGACGAGGATCGGGTTGGCGGTCACGGACTGCAGCGCGGCCACACCCGTGAAACCCGCCAGTGCCGCCGGGTACAGGACACCGACCTCGGTCTTGTTTATCAAGCGTTTGGGGATCAGTAGTGCTCCGGCAACGCCGCCGATGGCGCCGGCACCGAGCACCAATCCGGCGGCTACGCCGGGCAATGCAGCCTCGTCGACGATTACGGCGGCGCGCAGATTGAGGATTGCGGCCGCCACGTTCGTGACAGGCGTGATGGCGGTGTACTCCCGCAGGAACGAATCCTGCCAGATCTGGGACGCACCCTCGCGAATATCCCGGAGCGGATTGGTGCGTTCCGCCGCAGCACGAGTCGGCAGGCTGCCTCGCAGCTTCGACAGGCTCACCTGGTTGATCGCGTACGAGACACCGTTCGCCGCGAACGGCAGCACCTGGTTCACGCCGAGCAGGATCGGTCCGAGCACCCGTCCTCCGGTGCCCGCGACGTATCGTTCGGCCTGCGTCATGCGGGTGGCACTCTCGAACTGTTCGGGTGTGACGAGCTCCCGGACCGTGCTGTCGAGGCTGCGGGCGTAGAACTTGGCAGCGGTGACCTCCGCCAGCGTCATCCCGGCGAGTATCAGCCCGATGTCCCGCGCGCCGAGGGCGACCGCTGCGCCGGCCCCCGCGACGGACGCCATGCCGGCCCACTGCGCGATCCGCATCGTCTTACCGCGGTTGTAGAAGTCCGCGGCATACCCGGCAGGGAGTTCGAACAGGATCGACGGTACCCAGAGGGCGAATGTGGTCAGCCCCGCCGCCATCGGGTCACCGGTCAGGCCCATGGTCAGTAGCGGCAGGGACGATTGCTGGATGCTGTCGCCGAGTCCGGTCACCGCGTTGGAGATATACAGCTGCCGGTACGGCTTGTTGGTGACGAACAACTCCCGCACCGAAACCGAATCACCCGCCGGCGCTTCGGGTTTCGGGCTGACCGTCGATTCTGGGGCGGGCTCTGCCGGGGCAGCGGCGGGTGCCGGTTCGGCGGTGGCCGGATCCGACTGGACCCCCTTCTTCCCGCGCCACAGCTTGCGGCCGAAGCCGCCGCCGTCGATGTGCCAGACCTCGGGCGGTTCTCCGCGTCCGCGGGGATGTGCCCACGGTCGGTCGGGTCCGTCGAACGGTGCGTCGGGGTCCGGCACACCCATGCCGCCGCGCATGACCGGTGGGTGCGCGGCGCGCTGCCTCGGCGCGGGTTGCCGCGCGGCGGGGTCGGCCGGGAGCGGGCCGCGGTTCGCGCTGTCGTGGGCGGCGGTTGCGGCGGCCGCACCGGGATCGGCGGGGGAGGTCTTGTTCAGTAGGTCGGGTCCGAGTTTGTAACGGATGCGGCGGAAGTGCGTGCGTACCGTACCGGGTGCGCAATCGAGCGCCGCGGCGATCTCGGCCGTCGTCATGCCCGCCCGGTGCAGCCGGAGGACTTCGTTCTCCCGGGCGGACAGCGGCATCGCGTCCGTCGCCGCTGCCGGCGCGTGCGCTCGGTGGTCGCCGCCGGCCTTCCGGCGGATGTTCTTCAGGTGCTGCTCGACCGTGCCCGGCGAGATCGCGAGTTCGGCCGCGATCTCGGTGTTGCTGTGGCCCGCCTCCACCAGCTCGAGCACCTCCCGCTCCCGGGCGGAGGGCGTCGGCGGGGCGCCCGCGGCAGCGCTTCTCCGCAACAGTTCCACGGTCTGTTCGAGCGCGGTCGCGGCGGGCGTGCCGGTGCCGAGTTGCTCGAGGGTCAGCGCTCGCATCCGCGCCGAGCGGTGACGGAGCGACCGCGGTGCCCCGAAGAGCCGTGAAAGACGTTGGCACAGAACGTGGATCGCGTCGGCCGCGACCCCGATCACCTGTTCGCCCGGCATGCGGGTGCGGATCTCGGCCAGCACTTCGTCAGCGCGCCGCAACTGGTCCAACCCATATCCCGAACCTCGGGTTCGGGTCAGGTCGAACTTCGCCCGAGTCAGCAGATCCGATACGTACGGCCCGGCCGCCGCGGCGAAGGCGGGGTCGGGCGCCGTCCGAGCACGGGCGAATGCCGCGGCCCGATCCTGGAGACCACCGAAGATGCGCCGCTGCTCCGGTGAGATCTCCAGTGCCAGTTCCGGTTCCATGTCGATGGCGAGGGCCTCGTCGTAGGCTTCGGTCGTGGCTCCTTCGTCGTCCAGGATGCCGAGACGGAGAGTCGCCATGAAGATGGGCACGCTGCCCGTCGCGCCGACCGCGTCGCCGATGCGATCGCGCCGGCGCTGGATGGTGGCCGGGCTCACCCCCAGCCGCCGGGCCATCGCCTCGTCCGACAGGCCCTGCGCCATGAAGCCCAATAGCTCTCGCTGGTCTTCGGAGAGCCGGACCGCTCCGATCGCCGGCGCGTCACCGACGTCGATGAGTCCCCGCCGTTTGGCCGCGAGAACCGTCGGGATGGCGCCGTTGGTGCCGAATTTCGCTGCGGCCCGTGACTGGTGGCTCTTCACCGAGCCGGTGCTCGTGCCGAGCCGATCCGCGATCTCGGCGGGGGTCAGACCCTGGTAGACCAGGTTGAGCACCGCGGCTTCGCGGGTGTTCGGCTGCCGCTCCCCGGGCCCGAAGCCGCCACCGTCGATATGAACGGTACCCAGCTCGCGCGCCTGCTGTCGTATGGGCTTCCAGGGGCGGTGCGGGCCATCGAAGGGCGCCTCCGGGTCCACGAAACCCGTGGGCCCCGGGAGAGCAGGACTGTCCGCGTTCGTCCGGGTGGCCGGTGAGTGCGGCACGGCATCAGGTGGGGCGGACCGAGGCTCGGACAACTCTCCGGCAGCGCGCTCCCGATCCGCCACCACTGTGCCCGCGCCGTGGTGGACGGCCAGGTGTCCCTGTTCGGCCAGTCGCCGGTAGGCGCGGGCGACAGTCGACCCGGAGACCCCCAGGTCCGCGGCGAGTTCTTTGACACCGGGGAGCTTCCAGCCGACCGGCAGGTCGCCCGCGTGGATTGCCGCCCGCAGGCCATCTGCCAGGGCGGTGACATTCGATTGGCCCGCCAGCATCTCGGCCAGTTCCGCCGGGGCGACGACACCGCGCACGGCGTATCCCGAAGTAGCCGCGGACTCAACGGCTTCTGAGGTGTCACGGCGGTCCGCCACTACGGTGCCGACGCCTTGGCGAGTCGTCACCAGCCCCTCGCGTCGCAACTCTGCATAGACGAAACCCGCTGTGGCAGGGGATATTCCGAAATGTCCGGCCAGCTGTGCCGCTGAGGGCAGCGGGTGTTGCGGGGCCAGCATGCCGGATCCGATGGCGGTCCGGAATGCTTCCGTCAGCGTCGCGCGAGCCGGGAAGCCCGCCGCCAGGTTGGCGAGCAATGTCCGGTCGTCCAGTGTGCGCGCGAGTGTCGGGTCGATACCGGCTCCGAGGCCGCGCCGGCCGCCGATCGCCGCGGTGACCGGTACGGGAGGCAGCGTCGTTTGCAGCCGCCAGGCGGGTCTCGCCGTGACGAAGGCGCGCAGTAACGCCGTCCGGGTGAAGGCGGCCTGTTCCGGCGTGAGTGCTCCGGCGGCTGCGGCCCGATCGAGCTGTACGACACCGTGGATGATGCGCTGAATCTGCAAGAGCAACGTGAGTACGTCGCCACCGTAGATATAGCCGCCGGGTGGTTCGGGCTCGTCGACCAGGCTGGGGCGGTCGTGGTGCTGAGCTTCCCGCTTGGCGAAATCACGGTCGAAAACGATGAGGCGTCCGTCGACCACGGCGATGAGCAGGTGCCCGAAACGCGGTTCGCACAGCAGGACCCGGAATCGTTCCGGCTCCAGGAACGGCAGCCGGTCCAGCACCGGTGCGAAGGGGTCCGCCGGTATGTCTAGCGTGTACAGGAGGTCACCGAACTCGGCGAACAACGGCTCGACACAGCGGGTCTCGGCCTCGACCAATTCTCGCAAATGCGTGCGAGGGTCGCGGTTCTCAGCCGGTGTCCCGCCCAGCTGCCGGTGAATGTGCCGGATGCTTTCGGCAACAAGGTCTTCCGGCGGAGCTGTGACGTCCGCGATCTGAACGGCTTGGGGCATTCCGCTGCGGATCGACACCATGGCATGCCCACCGTCGGGCATGGCGAAGGTGTGACCGACGTAGTAGACGCGGGGGACACGCTCGGCACCGCGCAGCGCCAGCATCTCGAGGACGCGGTTCTCCATCGAGGCCTGCGGATTCCCCACATCGTCGAATCGGACGATATGCACCAGGAATTGGCCGACGTCGACGGTCACGGCATCCGTCGTCATCGGCCCGGGCAGTCTCCGCAGAGCCGCGTCGATGACTGCGGCCGCCTCGGGATAGGACAGGGCGCGTCCGGTCTCGCCGCCGAAGTGCCGGTACTCCTCGATCGGCGGGGCCGCGGAGTTTGTGCGCGCTTCGTCGCCTAGCGGCCCGAGCACCTTGCCCTTCTTCGGCGGGGCGGGCAGCTCGGGGTCGTGGGGAAATAGGTTGGTGAGCGCGCCGTCTTCGTCGGCGGTCAGGAAGGCGACGAAGGCTTCGTCGATGTCGGGGTAGGACTGTTTCCATTCCTCGACGGTGCGGACTCGGGGAATGCGTTCGGGGTCACCGGGATCGACATGGGGGTCGCCGGGTTCGGTGATGTTGGTATCGAAGACGACGACGTTGCCGCCGGGTTTGTTGTCGGTGTTGGTGATGGTGAGTGAGTGCAGCTTCGTGCCGTTGCCGAGGAGCAGGACGGCGGTGTCGGCGCCGTTCTTCATATTCCGTACGTCGTCGATGGTCCGGGCGACGGGATCGTCGGTCTCCGGGTCGAATTCGATTTCGACGAGCTGGGTCGAAATGGCCTCCTCGAGGTGCTTCGCGCTCTTCTGCCATTTCTTGGGCTTTTTTCCCGAGTCGAGGCCGAGTGCCCAGACCGCCGTTGACGTCTGGTTGATGCAGTTCAGCAGTTTCTTGGCCTTGAACAGCCGCTTGTACAGCGACCAGGTGGCGACGGTGCCGAAGGTGGCGGCGATGGAAATGCCGGTGGCCTCGCTGCCGAACAGCGCGATCGCGCCGCCGGCGACGGCGGGGCCGAGGGCGAACGCGCCGTTGGTCGTCACGACAGTGATGGATCGAACCCGCCCGCGCACGTCGGAGGGAATCGTCTTGTTCATGTACGTAGCGACGGGAATTCCGGCTGCACCGAGGACCGCCCAGGTACTGGCGAAGCCCGCCGAAGCCACCCAAGGGTTGTTGGTGGCGGCCTGGATGATCGCGGGTACGGCCAACCCCGCTAGTCTGGCCGTCAACAACGTTTCGATGCTGGGTTTTTCCAGCCACTTCTGTGGTATGAGGTTTCCGACGACACCGCCAAGGGGCGTGATCAGCAGCGCTGCTCCCTGTTGCCACTCCGAGAGACCGGAGCTGGTGATCATCGCCGTGAATTGTATTCCCTGCAGTCCCAGGTAGAAGTTGGTCAGTCCGAGATTCGCGTTCTGTCGCCTTCTGAGAGGCAGATTCTGGACAGTATGGAAACCCTCGGCGATCGACTCGCGCATGTGTTTCCAACCGGATGCCGAGTTCTCCGGTCTCGGAGCGGTCGGAAAATCCGGCATCTTCCACAGTGTCGCGAGATTGACGATGCTGGTAGCGGCGTCTATGAGCGGCGCCGCCCAAGTGCCCGCCTTCAACACGAGCGGTCCGAGTCCGCTACCCAGGACACGGGTCGCATTCATTTTGAGATTGTTGAAACGAACCAGCCCAGCTTGAGCGTCGCCGGCCATTTCGACGAGCACCTTGTCGGCGGCACTGGAGTAGATCACGGACGACCCCGCTCCGACGAGCGTCGTCCCGATGAGGATCGGAACCGAGTGGGCGCTTCCGGACGCGAGGGCCCCCGCCGCCGTCAAGGCGCCGGCGGCAGTGAGACCTTGGCTGCCGATCAACAGCTTCTTCAACGAATAGTGGTCGGTCACATGGCCTGCGATCAGTGCGCCACCGAGGTGCGGCAGCCGCAAGGCCCACGCGGCCGCACCGGCCACTGCCGGGCCTCCTTGCTGCATGAGATAGAGCGCCGTCACCGTCTGCATCAGCTCGTAGCCGGTGCTGTTGAGGAATTCGGCGCCGAGACGGACACCCATCGTGCGGTTGCCGCGAATTAGGTGGACGAGTGTGTCGGGCGTCGCCGCCGGCGTATCGGGCGACGATGTCGGCGGCTCGGTCACCTCGGCCGGGTCTCCCGCGTCGGGCGACTTCGGCTGTGGCGGCTCGGCCTTCGGCGCGGCGGGCTGTTCATCCGGATTCTCCGGCTCGCCGCCGGTCCACTCCTGGCCGTTCGGGTTGTGGTGGAAGGCCAGGAACGGGTCGGGCCCCTCGTGCCCCAGTGCGGCGCGACGTGGCCGATATCCTTTGGGGGCCGGGCGGTTCAGAGCGAACGGGTTGTCGTCGGGATGCGCGGGCGGGTTCGTGACCGGTGCCGGTGCGGGCGGAGACAGGAGTTCTCCGGTGCCGTCGGCCCAGCTGAATCCTGAGGCTGTCAGCCAATCGGTCAGTACTTCGTGCGCGGTCCGGAAGGCAGGGTGGGTGCGTCCGGGCTCCGGGCCGAAATCGAGTGAACTGTACTGTGCCGTGGCGGTGGTGCTCGCCGGACTCACGTCGATGGTCGCCCGGGCGGGTTCGCCGAGCACCGGCTGACAGGTCACATCGATCGACAACCCCCCGCCGTACGGGATGCGGACGGACTCGACCTCGAACGAGAACTCCTCCGTGCCGCCGCGCAGATGTTTGCGCAACTCGGCCGTCAATGCTTGGAGATCCACTTGCTCCCGGGGCTCGGGCACCGTCTTCGCCGCCGCGGCGTCTCCGTCGTTCTCCGCCGGGGACCACCACGCCGGACCGACGATGTCCAGTGCCGACCTGAACCGGATCGTCGACAGGTCGATTCGCTCGCCGAGCCGGTGGAGGACCTGCGTGCGGGCCTTCGAGCTGCGTCTGCTGTCATCGTAAAAGGTGCCCGAGAACAGGTCCACGAATTCCGGGTTGCCCTCGGATAGCTCCCACCGTCCGTATCCGGCGACAATGGATGTGTCGTCGGGCCGTGTGCTCTGCCGCCGTTCGTCCTCGTCGGCGTATTCGGCCAGGTAGGCGTTCAGTAGATCGGAGTGTTCGCCTTCGGAACTCGTGATGAGAGTTCCGCTGCGGAGCAGGAGAAAGGGGCGTAATCCGTTGGTAGAGTGCGGATTCCGATTCTTCTGGGAGTAGAAAACCCCGGCGTCGTCTTGGTCCAGAACGACGACGTCGACCGTCCGTTGCGGCTGCCCGTACCGTGCGCCGGGCCGGAAGGTGGTTTTCGCGCCGTCGTACTCCGTCCGGCTCGGTGTGGCCGGGGGACCCGTGTGCCGCGCCTTGCGGAGTCCCGCGTCGTAGGCGCCGGGCTGCGCGGCACGCAGGCGGTGGTTGATGCGGGTCTGTCCCGGTGCCAGCGGTTGTGCCGCCGCCGGAACCCCCGGCTCGATGCCCGGTGGGAGTACTCGTGCCGCTCCGTCGATTCGGTGCGGATTGCGCCAGTCCGTCCCGTATTGGTGTACTTCGTCGACGTGGACTGCCCGGTTCGGAAAGTGACCGGCCAACGCGAGGTCGATCTGGTGCCGCAAGAGGTCGAACCGGGGGTCGGCGGTTTCCGGGTCATGGTGAACGATCCAGGTGTTGATCTGCCCACTGTCGCTGACGCGGTACCGGATATTGCATGTCACGGTCAGGCCGCCGATATCGAAGGTGGGTAGCCAGGGCACGTCGAGTTGATTCTTCATTTCCAGATGACTCGGCCCCTGCGCCTCCACCGCATGCAGCACAAGGGTTTTCGTGTCGCCCGCCAGCTCCACGGCCGTCACCAAACCTGCCACGGTGGGATTCGGCCCGACCATCCGTGCCATCTCGTCGGGCGTGTCCACGACGATCCGCCCGGCCGCCGCACCTGTTGCCTGGACCGGGACGGCCGGTTGCGCCCCCGGCTGGTGGCGATTTCCTCCGGTCCATTCCTGGCCGTTCGGGTTGTGGTGGAAGGCTAGGAACGGATCCAGCCCGTCCGGTCCCGGACCGGCGCGGCGCGGCCGGAACCCCTTGGGAGCCGGACGATTCAGGGCGAACGGGTCCTCGACGGGCTGCGCGGGCGCGGGTGCGGCGGCCGCCTGCGGGGTGGCCTGGAGACCAGCGATGGCGTGGTGCGCGGTGAGGAGCTGGTCGAGCACCTCCACCAGCTGTTGCAGCGTCGGATCGTTCGACACCTCGGCCGCAGCGCGCAGTTCGGTGACCGGGTCGGCGGCTTGCGGCGCAGGCGGGCCCGGCTCCGTGATACCCAGCCGATTCGCCAGTTCGCGATCGAGTTGCGCTGGGCTGACGTCGGATCGCTGCCACGGCGTCGAACCGGCATCGTTCTCCCGAAGCGTTGCGAGCCGCAATCCCAACCAGTCCACCAGGGCGTCCAGCTCCTGTCCCGCAGCAGCCAGGCCCTCCGCGCCGGCCCCGCGGAGCCACTGCTGGGCAATCGTCACCGCCTGCTCGACCAGTACGGGTTCGGTGAGTTCCGGGACCACCAGCAACAACGTGGCGAGGTCGTTCCGCGCCGTCTGCAATCGGACCTGCAACTCGTGCACAGCCGCGTTCGGGTCGATTCCGCTGACGGGCGCGTCCGTCCCGGCGAAGATCGCGCCGGATCGGTCCAACCACGGGCCGGTTGCCCGGGCGTGGAAGACCTCGATCGCGGCGCTCACGCGGTCGGCATCCCGGCCGAGTGTCACATCGGTGTACCACGCCGTGATCACGTCATCGTCGCGAGTGAGGACAAGGGTGACTCGTCCCGCCTCACCGCCGACCGGGTTGACCGAGAAGGTGACTCGTAGCGAGTTCTCCGCGGCGTCCGTCGCCACCACGTACAACCAGAAGTCTTCGGTGGCCCCGAGGAATATGTCGCGCGCTCCCGGAATTGCCGGCCCGTTCCGTTCGCCCCGGTTCTCGATCAGTTGGCCCACGGTCGGCGCACCCGCCGGAATGTGGGTGCGCCACAGGTCGCCCAATATCCCGTCGTCGAAGGTGAATTGGACATTTCGCTTCGTCAGCTCGGCCAGCCCGTAGGCGACGAATCGGAGATCGGATCCGTGCGGCAGCAGCTGGCTGCCGAACACGATCTTCACATCGCGGCCGCCCTCCATCGACCACTGGCCGAACGAGAAGACCTTCGGATCGGGATCGGGATATGTTCCGAGCAACTGGAGGTGAGTAGCCGGCACGGGTGCGGTTCGTATTCTGCCGGGGGTGAAGAAGAAGACGTCACCGAGAGGGCCTGTGGTGTAGCCCATGTCGTCGTCGTGAATCCCGCCGTAATAGGTGATCTGCACATTGGTGTAGTCGACCCGTTGGGCGAGTTCGGGATAGTGCAGGTGTGCAGGCATCTGCACGGTGTCGTAGGCGGTGGTGGGGTCGGCCGCGGCGTCCGGCGATTCGCTTGTGGCGTCGGTACTCCAGGGCGTGCTGCCGACGGGGGCGGTCGTGGCATCGTTCTGTGGAGGCTCCGCGGTCGGCGGCGCGGTCGCGGGGACGGATTTCAGGTCGAAATCTCCACGGCGCAGGCCCTGGACCACCGCGCCCGTGCGGTCGCCGACACCGAGCTTGCGAAACATCAGCGGCAATGCGGCCTTCACCGTCTCCGTCGACAATCCGAGGGCCGACGCGATACGGCTGTTCGTCATTCCCGCGGCGACCAGAGGAAGGATCTGTTGTTCTCGAGGGGAGAGCGGGGCGGGCTGGTCGCGAAGCGGTATCTCCTCGAGACGAAGGTGTCCGTGGCGCAGTGCTTGGACAACGGCCTCGGTTCTGCCCCGGGCACCCAGTGCGCGTGCGGTGGTTTCGATGCCGCGGACATTCTCGCCTGCGGCGAAGCGCGCGAGAGCCGCTGATTCGTCGCCCGATATTTCGCGGACGGGGTCCGAATGAGCCGCCGGTATCTCGCTCGGATCGAGGGCTCCCACGGCGAGAGCCCGGACGACCGCCTCGGTCCGATTTTGCGCGCCGAATATGCGGATGAGGTTCCGGACACTGCTTGCCACGATGCTCGTGGACAGCTCCGTGGCCGTGGCGATGTCCTGGTTCGTGTCGTGTATTGCCAGCAGAGCCAGAATCTGACGGTCCCGGTCGTTCAGCTGATGTGCGAGGGTGGGGTCCGGCTCCGGTATTTCCCGCAGCGGGAACAGCTTTCGGCGCAGTGCCTGCACGACGGCATGAGTGCGGTCTCGGGCGTCCAGCTTCTCGAGAATGCGCGAGAGCGCGCCTTTCACGAAGTCTTCCGTCTCGGCGAGTTCCTGTGCGATCTCACCGTTCGTCCGGCTCGCCGCGACCAGTCGAAGTATGTCGAGTTCGGTTTCTGTGAGCGGACCGGCTTTCTCTTCGAGAGGGGGTATGGATTGCCGGAGCACCTCTGCCGCCAGCTTGTTCACCGCGGCGAGCTGAAGGCCGCTCATTCGCCGCCCGGTGCGGACCGCAATGGTGGCATCGTTGATTCGTCGCCGTTGGACCGAGTCCAACCGGGAGGTGGCAAGAAGGAAGGTCGCCTTGTCCGTGCTCGCCAATTCCAGTGTGGCGTCGATGAGTTCGGGATCCTCCACGTGCTCGATAACCTCATGCACCAGTTCGGCATCGGTGGCTCGGGACAGTCCGGGGACGCTGGAAGAGGGCAGGGCACGGTTACCGGCGAGGAAGGCGAGCGTGACTCGGCGCCGGAGATCGAGGAACGCGGTCTCCGGTGCGTTCGGCGCTGAATTTCCGGTCGCAGCGGAGCCGCCCGTCTTCGATGCGGCCCGATCAGTGACAACCAAATCGCTGCGGTGGCTCACGCCCAGCTTGTTGCGGATCAGCTTGACGTAGCTCTTGACCGTCTCCTCCGAGACGAACAGGTACGTCGAGATTTCCGCATTCGTCTTCCCCCGGGCCACCAACCGCAGGACTGTGTGCTGGCGCTGGGACAATGCCTGGTCGGCGTGCTGCGACAAGGCGGTGAGGAAGACGTCGACATTCCCCGTCAAAGCGTCGCGATCCGGTGTGCCCAGTTTGTCGTAGATTCGCTTGACGTAGCTGTTGACGGTCTTTCCGGGGATGTTCAGGCGATCCGCGATCGCCGCGTTCGATTCGCCTCGGACGATCATGCCGAGAATCGACGTCTCGGTACGCGACAGTGCGCGTGTGCCGCCGCGCTGGGACAACGCGGCGGCAGTAGCACGGTCGGCTCCGGACAACTCGTCACGACTGGATACGCCGAGTCGGTCGAAGATCCGCTTGACCTGACTCTTGACGGCCCCTTCGGAGATTTCCAGCGAATTCGCGATCGCCGCGTTCGGCTCGCCCTGCACAACCATCTTCAGGATGGCGCGCTGGCGCTTGGACAATGGGCGTGTGCCGGAGTCGATCTGTTCGACGAAGGTGTCGATGTCGGGAGGTTCGTCGCGTGCGGGCTCCTCATCGGGCTGCCCGCCCCGGGCGAAACCGCCGCCGGTTATCTCGGTCTGCACGAATTGTTCGGCGCGGCGCTTTCCCCGGCCCAGGTTGCGGCCGTGGTCGAGGGGGTTTCCTCGGTCGCCGAAGGGGTCGCTGGGGTCTGGGACGCCCATGGGGCCGCGGAGGGCGGGTGCGGGATTGCGTCGGGGGGTCGCGTCGGCTTTCCAGGGAACTCCGGCGCCGGCAACCGGCTTGCTGCCGGTAACCGATTGGGCCCCAGGCGGTTCGGGCGGTGTGACATCCACGTCGCTCCACGGCGTCGTGGTGTTCGGTGCGGGTGTCGCTCCGGCGGGAGTCGTGGCGGGCCGGCCGGCCCACGGGTTGCTCGCGCCACCCGCGTCCGGCGCGGAAGCGCCCGCGCCCGTTGCCTTCTCGGTGACACCGGGCGCGGTGCCGGTCATGAGTGCCGCGGCGACGGTGATGTCGTCACGGCCGCCCGCATCAATGGCGGCCCGCACGTAGGCGCGGGGCACGGTGCTCAGATCGCCGCCGGATCGGGTGAGGGCCTCGCGCAGGATGGCCGCGATGGGCTCCGGGTCGTCCGGGCTGAGCGGCTCCCACATGCCGTCCGACGTCACCACGACGACGCCCTTGCCCCGCACCTGTTCGAAAGTTGTTGCGTGCGAATCTAGTCCGTCAAGGGGGCGGCCCAGGCTGTAGGTGAGCCCCTGGCCGATCGCGGAATGCTTGGCCTCCTCGCGGGGCGTGCCGAACGCGTCCATCACCTTCTGGACGTTCGAGTCGTCGGTGGTGAGCTGGATCGCGGGCCCGTCGTCCAGTGGGACCCAGTACGCCCGGCTGTCGCCGACCCAGTCGACGGTGAGCCGCCCGGATTCCAACAGCGCCACCACGATCGTCGCGGCCGGAGGCTCGGTGCCGGAGTCGGCGGTGGTTCCGAGGATCGCGGTCTGAGCCGACGCCACGACGTCGCGGACGACTGCCACCGGGTCGAGCCCGCCTTCACGATCGGCCCGCTCCAGGGCGGCGACCATGCTGTCGCGCCCGGCCTCCTTACCGGCCGCGGAAGCCCGGTGACCGCCCTTCGGTCTGGACGTGCCATCGAGCAGGACGACCCCGACGACCTCCCGGCCGCCCACGGTCATCTTCACGAGAGCGAACGCGTCCTCGTTGATCGGGTGGTCCGGGCTTCGATCACTCGCCGCCGCAACGGAACCCAGGTTTTCCTGGGTGAGGTTTTCTTCGGCGTACGCGCGGGGTGGCAACTCCTCGCCTTGCGCCGGCGGATCGCCGGGCTGCCCGAGTTCCGATAGAACCGGGGTTGGTGCCTGTCCCGCTGGACCGGCGTCCACGGGGGCCGGAGGTGCGACGGTGGGCTCCACCGGAGTCTCCGGTGGCTTGGCCGGCACGAGTGTGCGCTCGGTGTGCGGCGCCTTGCCGGCGAAGTTTTCGGTGAGCGCGATCGACCGGCCTGGGAATCGTCCCAGGAGGGCGGCGTCGATCATCGCGCAGACCGCGGGGAAGCGTGGATTGCCGACGTCCGGATCCTGGTGGGCGATCCATGCCTCGACCCGGCCGTCGTCGTGGTGGCGGTAGGTGATGTGTGCTTCCACCGCGACGCCGTCGGACTCGACGCGAACGGTGAACGGGCTCCGGGTCACACCGCGGAGCACCAGGTGCGATGGCCCCCGGGCCTCGACGGCCTGCAGGACAAGGTGATTCGAGTGGCTTTCCGGGTCGACGCCCGTGATCAGCCCGGTGATCGAATCCTCGTGCGGTCCGGAAATCCCCTCGACCCAGCGGGGGATGACGGTGCCCGACGCCGCGGCCGGCGAGGCGGACCGCTCGCCTGCGAGGAGATTCGCGTCGAGTGCCACGAGACGTTCTTCGGCCGCCCGGAGACGGTCGACAGCCACCACTGCTTGCCGGTCCTGCTCGTGAATGCTCTGGGGGCGTTGCCCGTCCGGCTGGGTAGCGTTGTCGGCGGTGGTCAACGCGGCCAGCCATTCCGCTGCGGCGTGGAAGTGGTGCACGAGCAATCGCAGGCGTCCCGGAGGCGCGGGGGTCGCGTTCGTGTCCAGCGCCGCGATCAACTCGTCGAGGCGGGCGAGCATGTCGTGCAGCCGCTGGTAGCGCGAGAGGTCCGTGTGCAGAGCCGCGGTGCGCGGATCAATTACTGCCGCTTCATGTTCCGCTGCTATTCCCTCTCGTACCAACCGCAGCAGGCTCGGGTCGACCACCCCGGACAGACCCGGGTCGGCGGGCTCGGCCGCATTCTGTGGTCGTGGGACCGCCAACTGCGCCGCCAGCTGATCCACCCGATCGTCCGCGGCTCGGTAGCGAGCGACGGCCTCCTCCGCGAACCGTGACTGCTGGTCGATGCTGTGGGGGACCTGACGGTCGGGCCGAGTAGCGCTGTCCGCGTCCAGCAACGCCGCCAGCCACTCCGCCGCGGCATGAAAATGCTGTACCAGCAACTGAAGTCGGCCAGCGGTGACCGTGTCCGGCCGACCCATCGCCGCGCCCAACTCGTCGAGCCGGCCGAGCATGGTGTCGAGCCGCCGGAGCCGCTCGACCTCCGCATGTGTCACCGGTTCGGCGGAATCGAATTGCGCGGCTTCGTGTTCCGCCGCAATGCCTTCTCGTACCAGGCTCAGCAGCCCGGGATCCACCGCCGCCATCAGCTCCGCCGCGGGCGGAACCGCACTCGCGGCGTCGTCCGGAGGCGCCGCGGGTGAATGTTGTTCGGCCCCAGCACCCCACGGCAGCCCGGTGCGCGGATCGACATTGAACGCCAGCACCTCGAACGGCGCATCGCCGGGCACGTGCGTCGCCGCCCGGCGTCGCCGCGGTCGCCCGGCGTCGAGCGCCTCGGCCGGATCGATCTCGGGGACGAAACGGGTGGTGGGGCCCGGGGGTGGTTCCCGAGTGGCGCCGGGGGTGCCACCGGGCTGCCTGGGGGGACTGTGATCGGCCGGGTTGTCGCCGTCCGCTCGGGCTGGGACCGCGGAGGCCAGGGCCGTCCGGCCGTCGACGCCGAGTTTTCGGACCATGCGGTCCAGGTGGGTGCCGACCGTTCCTTCCGAAATATCGAGAGCTGTCGCGATTTCCCGGGTCGACATGCCTTGTCGGACCAGGTCGAGGATCTCTGTCTCGCGTTCGGACAAGGCGGGACCGGTGGCCGGAGGCGATTGCGACGACGTGCCGAGGGAGAGTTGGCCGGTACGAATCGCGGCAACGGTGGTGGAGGTGCGGTCGTCGGTCCCGAGTTTGTCGGCGCTGCGCCGCAGGCCGTTCTTCACCGCGTCCGAGGACAGACCGAGTTCCTGCGCGATCCGATTGTTGGACCAGCCTTCCGCGACCAGCCCGAGAATTTGAACCTCCCGTTCTGTCAGCGCATTCTCGGTGTCTCCGGGTAAGGGCGATACCGCACCGATCTCGAGTTGGCCGGTGCGGATCGCCGCGACCGTCATTCCCGTGCGGTCGGTATTGCCGAGCTTGCCGCCGATGCGGGACAGATGGGTCTTCACCGTGGCCGCCGACAAGCCGAGCTGTTGTGCGATCTCGCTGTTGTACCGGCCCTCCGCGGTGAGGCGGAGGATTTCTACCTCGCGGGCGGACAGTTTGCTGCGGCCCAGGTCGGGTGGTGGTGCGTCGGGGAGCGAGTCCTCATAAACCAGTGAGGCCAGCTTGTGGAGTGCTTCCCGCTGGCTGTCGGTGATGGCCTGCCGATGACCGGCATTGACCACCGCGGACGTGACCAGCTGCCGCTCGGCCGCCTCGAGCCGTCCGAATGCCTCGCTGTAGGACTCCCTCGACATCTGGGCCAACGCCAGCGCTAGATGCTCGTCCGGTACGACGCCGCCGGACGACAGGGCCGTGAAGAGGCGATACCGATGGTGAGCGAAGGCAGCATCGGGCTTTTCGGATTCCGGTGCCGGTGCCGCAGGCTGTTCGACGGGGGACTCGGCCGGCTGCGTAACTCCTTCTGGTGCAGGCGATTCGAGAGGAATGAGCTCGCCTGCTCGCGCCACGATGGTCGCTCGGTCGCCGCTGCCCAACTTGCGCCGAATGTTCCGGAGATGGGTGACGGCGGTTCCGTCCGATATCCCGAGTTCCGCGGCGATTTCCGAGTTGGATTTACCGGCGGCGACGAGGGCGAGTACTTCGATTTCGCGTTCGGTCAGCGGGGGTGTGGGTGTTTCGGTGGTTGTGGTGGCAGGTTCGGGCAACAATCCCGCGCGTTGCGCCTCGACGGCCAACTCTGTGCGGTCACCGGTGCCGAATTTCCTGCCGATTCGGTACATGTGGGATTGCACGGTGCGTTCGGACAACACGAGTTCCGCGGCGATTTCCGGGTTGGATTTACCGGCGGCGACCAGGGCGAGTACTTCGAGCTCGCGTTCGGACAGTGTGGGTGTTTCGGTGGATGTGGTGGCAGGTTCGGCCAGCAATCCCGCGCGTTGCGCTGCTACCGCCAGCTCCGTGCGATCTCCGGTGCCGACTCGGCGTCGAATGTTGGTGAGATGCTGGATGACCGTCGACTCGGATACGCCCAGTGCCGTGCCGATTTCTCGATTCGACTTGCCCCCGGCGACGAGGGTGAGAACTTCGATCTCCCGCTCGGACAAGCCGTGCATCGGTGAATTCGGGTCAGAGGCGGTGGCCGGAGTGTCTTCCGGAGTGGCCGCGAAGGGTTGGTGGAGTTCGAACCAGGTGGCTTTGCCGTTGGGTAGGGGATCGGTGCCGTTGTCGTCGGCGAGCAGGTCTACGAATGCGCCGCCGCGGCCTCGTTCCGCATCCCAGTCGGGCATGCCGGTGTGGTCCGGGACGAACTCGCTTTCGTCGGTCACGGCGAAGCGGGTTTTGCGTGTGCCTTCGGAATCTGTAGTGGTGGTGATGATCTCGATGCGGCCGGCGGTGTGTCGGAGGGAATTCGCCACCAATTCGGAGACCAGCAGTTCCGCGGTGTCGATCTGATCCTGGGTGAGCCACGGGAGTTTCTCGGGGAGCGAGCGTACCCACTCGCGGGCCCGGCCGGTGGGCTGCACCCGATGGCCTTCCTCGCCGACCGTGCCGGTGTTCTCGTCCGTTCCGCGGACCTTGAAGGTGTCGCGTAGGCGCGGTGCCGACGATTGTTGGGCGGGCTGGCTGGATTCGGCGTTCTCCGGGGGCGTGATCGGCCGCTCGGGCGGCTGGGGAGGCGCCGGATCGGGCTGGTTCTTGCGGCGGCGCTTCGGGTCGCCGCCGCCGGTCGGCGCCTGCATGGTCGGGCGCGGGAGGGCCGGACCGCGGCGTCTGCGGAGCGGTTGGGCGGGTTCGATGGTCGGCAGGCCGCCGATGGCGGGGACGCCGCTCTGGTCGAAGAGGTACTCGAGGCTGTGCGGGTTCAGCTGGGGTGGCCGGGAGGGATCCTGCGGTGCCCCAGGGGCTTTCGGGTCGGGCGCGGTGGCGTAACGGGAGCGCGCGGGGCTCTCCTGAGGGATCGCCTCGGGGCCGGCGAGGCCGGTCTCGGTGTTGGCGTCGTCGCGGGGCAGCGGCGCGACGTCCGGGATCGGCTCCGGGCGGGACGGGTCCTGGTCCTCCTCCCGGGAGCCCTCCGGGTCGGCCGGGATGGGTGGTGTGTACGTGGCGGGCAGAGCGTTCGGCCGCGCCGGTACGGCGGGCTGCTCGGGATGGGAGATGATCGGGATGGCGTCGGGCGGCGGATCTCCGCTCACCTTCGGCGCGCCCGGGATCACGTAGTCGGTGCCCGACGGCTGCTGCCATTCGTCGGGACGGTCTTTGTTGCTTCCGAATTCGGGCGCCCGATGCGGATCCGGGACGCTGATCGGCACGTGTGGTGTGGCGTCGGCGGGTACGGGGCCGGGGTACATGTCGGGGACGTCGTGCAGGCCGTTGTCCTCGTCGTCCTGCTGGTCCGCCCCGGCGAGCGGCACCGCCGCCGCGAACGCGGCCAGCGACCCGGGGGAGACGCCCGAGCCGGGCGACAACGCACCGGTCGAAGCCGCCGGTCCCAGACTCTGACCCGATGGTGTCGCAGCGCCGGACGCGCTCGTCGCCGGTGACGACTGCGATTGACCGAGAGGTATCGCGGGTGCGGTGCCCGGCGGTGTCGGTGGTGGACCGCCGGGTGGTGCTCCCGCCTGACCGAGGGGTGGTGTGGTGGTCGGGCCGGGTGGCGTCGGCGGAGGAGGGCCGCCGGGTGGCGGCGTCGTCTGCGCTGGGTGGAGTGGTGACGTGGCGGTGGGACCGGGTGTCGGTGGTGTGCCGCCGCCCGGCGGTGCTGCCCGCGTCTCGTCGAGCGGTGTTGTGGGGGATGTGCCGCTGGGTGGCGGCGCTGTCTCCGTCTGGTTGTGCGGTGTTGTTGCCGCGGTGGCGGGGCCGGGTGTGGTCGGGGGTGGCGGGCCGCTGGGTGGCGGTGCCGCAGGTGCGGGTGGGTTGTGCTGGGCCGCAGTCGGATTCGTGTGCGGTTGTGTGTCTTGTGGTGTCCAAGGGTCGGTGGGTGCGGGGGTGGTGGGTTCGTCTTGTGGGTCGAAATTTCCTGCTGCCAGACCGAATGCGGCCGCGGTCGGTGCTGCGGTTGCCGCCGCGGAGGCGGCAGCCGTCGATGGTGCTTGATCGGGGGAAGTGTTTGATGCACCCGGGTTGGGTGGCGACGCACTGGTACCACCCGCCGACGGATTGTCGGCGTTCGTAGCGTTTGAACCCGCAGGGTCATGTACAGGTGCGGTGCCGGTCTCCACTTGCGGCACCGACTCCGGCTGTGTGGGCGTCGTCGGTGATGCCGGCGTGGCCGGTGATGTGGGAGCGCCCGCGGAGGTGTCTCGTGGCGTTTGTGTATTGGTGGGGGCGGGGGTGTTCGATGGTGGAGGCGTGCCGTTGTTCGGTGCCGAAACAGGCTGCGTGGGAGCTGGTTTCGCGTCGGGAGCCGACGGGGAAGTGGCTTCGGTCGGGCCGGGCGCTGCCGGGGCTTCACGCCCGGGCGTAGGCGGCGCATCGCGACCGACGGCCGGGCGTGGTCCGGGGGTTTCGGGCGTCGGCGACGTCGGTCCGTCGAGGAAGCCGAGATCGAGCAGCGAGGCCCAATCCCCGTCCGGCGGCAACTCGCTCAGGCCGCCACCGCGTGCGGGGCCTCGCGGCCCGGGGCCGACGGGGGGCAGTGAACCGCCCTGCGTCGCACCAGGTTCCCCCGCGAAGGTCACTACTCCGCCGCCGAGGTCCCGCGCGGCGGCGACGTGCGGGCCGGTGCCGCCGGTGCCGGGCATCGGGCCGTCGGCATTCATCATCGGTCCCAGTGCGCCGCGCACCGCTCCGGGGCCGCCCTCGAGGCCGGCTCCCGCGCCGACGTGAATGACGTTGCCCGCCAGGGCCATCAGTGGATTTCCGGCATCGCCGCCGATCGCGGCCGCGGGCGGTTCTCCGGTGGCGGGGCCGGATCTGCCCGGCATACCCGCGGCGGGAGCGGCCGACTCGGACCCCACCGCCCCGGACTTCATATGGTCGAAGATCTTGGCCCACACATTGTTCTGCCCGGAACCGGCCGGACGTCCTCCCGCGGACGGGCCTTCCCCGCCGACAGGAGACCCCGACCCGCCCGCCGAGGGCGAAGCCGGAGGCGACGAGGCGGTCCCGGGCGGAGCCTCCGTGCCACCCTGCAGCCCGGCGAGCATCCGATGCGCCTCGGCGTCGGCCATCTGCTGCCACTGGTCCAGGCCGATCTCCCGATACTTGCCGGAGCCGCCCGGCGCGTCGGGGGCATGCGTGGCGGCGAACTCGAGCGCACCCGGGCGGGCCTCCGGAGCGAAGTCGTCGGGCCGCACATTGCGCGCGAATTCACCGGCGATCTCGTTTCCGGCCCGGACCATTTCGGGTGACAGCTCGGGCCGCGGCGCGTGTCCGTCACTCGCTGTCGACTCGATCGGGGGTCCGTCGGAATTCCCCTTGATCGGTTCCGGATCCGGCGACCGGGCAAGGCTTTCCGAGCTTTCCGAGGTAGTGCGCGGTACCACCTCGCCGGGCAGCCGCATGCGGGCGGCCGCGCGGGCGGCGTGAAGGCCGATGCCGAGCCCGGCCGCCATGCCGCCACCCGCGCCCACGAGCATCAGTTCGGCCAGATTGACCTCGCCGCCGGTCAATTCGTGCACCGTCAGGCCTCCGGCAAGCGCGCCCGCGGCGCCGCTGAGGCCACCGGCGGCGAGGGCGGCAAGCGCCGTCGGCATGGGCAGAGCGGCATCGGCGGCCAGACGTTGCAATCCGGGCGCCACCATCCGCGCGACCAGCCCGCCGGTCGCGCCGCCCACGCTTCCGGCGAGAGTCGCGATTCCGACGTCTTTCCAGTTCATCTCGGTCACGCGGCCCGGTTCGCCCCGGCCGTTCACGATCTGGGCGTACTGGGCCGCAGCCGTCGCCCCGCCCATGGACAGCGCCCCCAGCACGAGCCCGCTGGCCGCCGCCGCCAGATGGGGGAACGCCTCTCTGAACGCCGTGCCGCGTTGCACCAGCCAGGTGAGGGTGCGGCGACGCGCCTGCCCCGCGGCGACATCGGCATTGATGCGGGCGGTCAGGGTCTGTGTGCCGACGCTCCCAGCGATGGTCGCCACCATCGCGATGCCGATCGCGCGCAGCGTGTACTGCTCCAGCTCGACGGTGTTCGCCGACTCGTACATGAATTGGGCGAGCGCGTCGAAGGCCTCGGCCTGGGCGCGGCCGTTCTCGATCTGCTGCCCCAGCGCCTTCCGGATCGCCGTGCCGGTCTCGCCCTCGATCGCCGCGGCCGCTTCGCGCGCGGCCAGCCCTTCCAGCCGGCCGACCACCTCGGTCACCCGTTCCCCCGAACGAACCAAAGCATCCGCGACAGCGCGCATCTCGCCCGGGTCACCGACCGGACAGTGACCTAGGAACCAACTGGTTGCCCAATCCGGAAGCCCCGGAGCGAGGGTGGTCACCGTGAACTCGACCGCCCGCGCGCGCCCTCCACGACCAGCAGGTGCAGAACCTTCGCCGGACCGCACGCGCCGGTCCCGCGCAACTCGACCTCCGTGAACGCGGCGACCAACGCCGCCTCCGGATCGAATCTGCCCGCTGTCACGCTGCCGCCGAGCGCGTCACGCCAGCGCCGATAACCGTGCACGACATGGGCGAGCGTGTCGCGGCCGGACCACGGCCCGCTGATCCGGTGGTACTCGGTGATCAGCGCACGCTGTGCCGACCGGCGGAGACGCGAGCCCGCCGGCGTCGCCAGAATCCGCCCGAAGGCGGCCACGACGGCCGAATACAGCGGTCGCTCAGCCGATTCCGGTATCGCTTTCCCGGCCCGCACCGCGCGCTCGGCCGCGACGGCCAGCCGAGCCGGATTCGCGACCAGTGTGCGGTCGAGCAGCAGTCGCGGTCCGCGCCCGGGCTCGCCGGGTGGGTCCATTCGTACCTCGGAGACGCGGCCGTTGCCCAGTTCGGCGATCTCGAGGCCGCTCAGCGCGACGAACGGATACTTGCCCAGCAGGTCGTCGAGGGCTGCCGCGATCTCCTCGGCCGCCCGGATTCCGATGCCCGAGGTATCGAATCCGCTGAGTCGCAAGCCATGACGTTCGGCCATGGCGCGAGCCGATTCCAGGGCCCTGGCGTCGGTCGGTACTACCGGATCCGGTGCGGCAGCGGCGCGCTGCTTGTCCTTGCGCGCCTTGTCCTTTCGGTTCTTCCGCAGCTGGTTCGGCGGTACCGCGCCCGGTCCGCCGGGCTCCGGTCCGAATACCCGCCCGAGTCGGGGAGTGCCGGGGCCGGACCGTGACCACGGTGAACCGGGGGAGTTCGGTCGCCGCGTGGCCCCGGTCGGGGGCGACCAGCCCGAGCCACGTGACCACGGTGTCTGCGTGTTCTTCCGCGGTGTGGCGGAGTTGCTCCCGGCACGTGGCGAAGACTCCGGCGCACGATCTGTCGTGCGTGCTCGACCGGGGTCCGTGCCGGCGGCCGATGGCGGTGCCGTCCCACCGGGCGCGCTCGCCGGAGCGCTGGCTGTGGTTGCCTGATTCGCCTGGGGCGCAGGGGGTTCGGCTGACTCGGACGGCTGTGTGTCCGATGTCGGCATGCCGGACGGATCGTACCCGGTGGGTATGTGTGTCGGGGTGGAGGCCGGATCACCCGACTGCGTCGAGGGCGCGGGGGTGGTGGTCGGCTGCCCGGCCGTATTCGCCGCGGTATCGCCGGGATACGCCGACTCGGGCTGCTGCTGCGGACTCTGTGCGAACGGGACGGGAGTGACCTGTGTCGGGTACCCGGGCTGGGCGGAATTCGGTGCGAAGTCGTTGCCTACCTCGCCGATCAGATTGCCGAGATCCTGATCCTGCTGGTCGAAACTCTCTGCGGCGCCGCCGATTTCCGTGCTCAGCCGGCGCAGGTTGTCGACGAGATTCTCATATCCCTCGAGGCTCTGGTCCGCTTGGGGGACGTACGCCTCGCCGATCTGCTGCCCGGGTTCGTCGTCGCCCCACGGCTCGCCCTGGTGGGCGAGTACGCTTTTCAACTCGGTCAGATCCCGGCCCGCCTGGTCGGCTGCCGCGGACAGCTCGGACACCAAGGCGCGCACCAGGTCTGAATCGACATGAAGCGATCGACTCATCCGGCAAACCCTTCACCCGCACCCACGGAACCGCGACCACATTCTCCGTTACCTGCCCCGAATTTCAGGGGGTCGACGTCCCCATTGCTGGGAATCTCCTGTCGTCAGTCGCGGGGCATGTCCGCGTCCACGGGGTCACGCAGGCTGGGCGCGCCCGGTACCAGATCGGGCAGGTCGGGCATCGCGTCGGCGAGCGGGGTCAGCAACTGCCGTGTCTGCTCCTGAGCCTGCCTGGCAGCCGCGCGCCCGGTCTCGGTGACGGAGGTGCTCAGCTGCTCGGCGGTGCCGCGCAATGCGTTCTCGCTGAACCGCACGTCGGTGAGGACGCCGGACGCGTCGACGGTCACCTCGACCGAGCCGTCGGGTGACGTGGCGGTGAAGCGGGCGGTATCCAGCTGCTGCTGCACCGCGGCGAGTTGGGTGCGCTGGTCGGCGAGCAGGTCGAGCATATGATCGACCTGATTGCGCATGCCGTAGTTGGCCGAACGCAGCGCGTCTTGTTCCCAGCGTTCCATCGGTACCTACCTCTCGTCGACAATCGGGTGATCGGTCAGGCCACGCCCCGGCGTTCGGCGAACCTCCGCTCGAACTCCGCGACGTAGGCCTCTGGGGCCACGGTCGCCGAAACCTCGAGCACGCCGTCGTCACCGATATAGAAGACCGCCCGGCCGATCGCGACCGTGCCCTCCGGCGGCGGAACGTAGACCATCCACCCGACGCTGAAACGCTCGGCGGTCAACTGGGACAACGGATATCCGGTGGTGTCCAGGTCGAGTCCGGTGATGTAGTCGCGCACCCTCGAGACCGCCTCCTCGGCCGGCATCGGCGCGGGCTCCGGCGGGGCCAGGCCCGCGAGCAGGTACTGGTGCAGCGCGCCGTCGAGGTCGAGGTGCTCGTCGTCACCGAAGACGTCGATGAGAACGGATCGGCTGACGGCTCCGGCTTCGGCGGCGGCGATCAGCGCGGTGATCGCGCCGGAGCGGTCACCGCGTTCGACGGGCACCAGATCCGCGACGATCTCGCGCACGGTGTCCGCGGTCCACATTCCCGGCACGGCGGTGTCGCACTCGTCCGAGGTGGGGGACTCGCCCCGGTACCAGTGACCGGCCTCCCACCAGTAGCAGAACGACAGCAGGCCGGACTCGATGCGTGGATTCAGCACCGGCTCGCATACCCAATGTGGTGCTCCCGCATACAGATTCGGGAGCGGCGCACCTTCGTTGTAGGCCGCCTCCAGTGCCGGGGCGTTCCATACTCCGCCCGACAGCACCGCGCGGCCACCGGGCAGCGCCTGCAGGGTGGAACCGTCGTGATCCGCGCCCTCGAACACACCGGTCCAGGGCAGCATGCGGGGACCCGACTGCGAGCCGGCGGCCACGAACGCGGCGGCAATCGTCGCCCAACGCGCCCACATCGTGGGGAACGGCGGAAACTCGTTGGGCGCCAACGTCGCCCATATATTTCCGGAGCGGTCCGCGTGCTCCTGCGCGGCCGCCTGCCGCGGCGTGCGTCGCTGCCGGTCGCCGTGGCCGATGTAGGCGGCCAGCCACACCGGTACCCGATCGCGCGGATATGCCGAGAGGTCCGAGCGATACGCCTGTGGCTCGAACAACTGTCCCGGCGGGAAGGGTTGCTCGCCGTAGTCGTGGCTCACTTCCGGCGAACCGGAGTCGGTGAGGCGCACCAGCAGTCGCCACCACGGCCCGCGTGCCGTCCGGGCGGCCACCGCGCGGTGCTCCCGAACGATCCGCAGCATGGATTCGGGCGGGGCCATCGGAACGGCCCGCTCGCCAACGGCGTACACGATATGCCCGGCCTCGGCGGAGATCGTCATCGCGAAGACCGCGTCGGCTCGGTGCCAGCCCGCCGGACCGAGTGCCGTGAGGGCCTCGGCGATCTGATCCCGGAAGTCACCGGGTGCGGCTGACATTCCTACCTCCTCGGCCCGGCTCGCACCGACCATCATTGTCGACGGTTCCCAGGAATGGGGTGAGACCAGGGCACACTGTGGGACATGAAATACAGCGCCGGAGTCCTGCTCTTTCGTCGTGCGCCCGAGGTGCGGGTGTTGCTGGGGCACATGGGTGGGCCGCTGTGGGCGCGGAAGGATGCTGGGGCCTGGTCGATTCCGAAGGGGGAGTACGAGCCGGAGACCGAGGATTCGCTGCCGGCCGCGCGGCGGGAGTTCACCGAGGAACTCGGGCTGCCGGTGCCCGACGGGGACTGGGTCGCGCTCGGGGAGGTGCGGTACGGCAGTGGCCGCGGCAAGAAGCAGGTGCTGGTGTGGGCGGTCGAGGGTGACCTCGACCCGGAGCGGGTGGTCCCGGGCACCTTCGAGATGGAGTGGCCGCCGCGGTCGGGGCAGTTGCGGGAGTTTCCCGAGATCGACCGCGCCGAATGGTTCGATCTGACCACCGCGCACGAGAAGCTGGGGACCGGGCAGCGGCCGTTCCTGCAACGCCTCGCCGACCACCTGGACGGCGTGCGAGCGGAGTCCTGAGAAAACGCCCAGCCCGCTTCCAGCAATCTCCCAGTGTCGCCGAGTAGAGATGGGGTGCGTGAACGCTGCAGATTCGGCCCGCCCCGCCGTGCGGAGTAGACGGGTGCTCCGTTGAGGGTGCGGTCGGCGCTCGGTCGGCGCGTCTCGGCGATTCCGCTGCGGATCGGCCTGGTCGTCGCGATGGTGGTCTTGGCCGGGGTGGTCCTGGTCGCCTCGGGGTTCGCGGTCACCTCGGCGCTGTCGCGCTCGCTGACCGCGCGGACCGACGAACAGCTCTACGATTCGTCGCGCGGTTGGGCGCAGCCGCATCCGATGCGGCAGCTCACGGGTGGCCAGGGCACGATCTGGGTTCCGGCCGACCTGCCCAGCCCGCCACCGCGCGAACCCGCCCCCACCGACCAGCCGCGCAAGTTCTACGAGCTGCGCAAATCGCCCGACGGACAGGTCTACGACACCGGCCGCCCGGCGCCGGCGGACGGGCCCGACCTGTCCGGCGTGCCGATCGGAACTCCCGTCACGGTCGATTCGGCGGACGGCTCGTCGACGAAGTGGCGGGTGCTGACCACCGCCAACCAGTACGGCTCCACCACCATCGCCCTGTCCCTGGACGACAATCGTGAAACCGTCTCGCGGCTACTGATATTCGAGGCCGGAACCGGTGCGGCGGCGCTGTTGCTGCTGGGCGTGGGCGGCTACCTAGTGGTGCGCCGCAGCCTGCGCCCGCTGCGCCAGGTGGAGGAGACGGCCGCGGCCATCGCGGCCGGTGATCTGAGCCGCCGCGTGCCGGTGCGCGGGGTCGACACCGAGGTGGATCATCTTGCGCGGTCGTTGAATTCGATGCTGTCCCAGATCCAGCACGGCGTCGCGGCGACCGAGGCGTCGGAGGAGGCCGCGCGGCGTTCGGAGGCCAAGATGCGGCAGTTCGTCGCCGACGCCAGTCACGAACTGCGCACGCCGCTGACCACGATCCGCGGGTTTGCCGAGCTGTATCGCCAAGGGGCGAGCCGAGATCCGCGGCTGGTGCTGGAACGCGTCGAGGTGGAGGCGGAGCGGATGGGGCTGCTGGTGGAGGATCTGCTGATGCTGGCCCGGCTGGACGCGCAGCGCCCGCTGCAGCGGCAACCGGTCGATCTGCTGTCGCTGGCCGGGGACGCGGTGCACAGCGCGCAGGCCATGGCCGCCCGCGAGGCGAGTGCGTCGACCCGTGCCATCTCGCTCGATATCGCCTCGGGCACCGGCACATTGGAGGTGCGGGGCGACGCCGACCGGCTGCGGCAGGTGCTGGGCAACCTGCTCGGCAACGCCCTGGCGCACACCCCGCCCGGTACCCCCGTCACCGTGCGCCTCACGCCCGCCGCGGACGAGGTCCGCATCGATGTCTCCGACGAGGGGCCGGGACTGTCGCCCGAGGCCGCGTCCAAGGTCTTCGAGCGCTTCTACCGCACCGACTCCTCCCGCACCCGCGCCAGCGGCGGCACCGGCCTGGGCCTGTCGATCGTGCAGGCCCTGGTCGCCGCCCACGGCGGTCGCGTGAGCGTCGACAGCGAGCCGGGCCGGGGCGCGACCTTCACCGTGGTGCTGCCCCGATCGACGCCCGCCCTCGACGGGTGAGCGCGGCGATGTGGCGGATCGGTGCGTGAAGGCGTGTCTGCGTGTAGGTTCGGCGCGGCAACCCGCCGCCGCCGTGGTGGCGTGGCCCGAGCAGGAGGAGGAGCGCGGCATGCGCATGGTGGGCAGGATCGTGTCGACCGGGATGGTCGCGGCCGCGGTACTCGCGCTGGCCGCGTGCGGCAGTGACGACGAGTCGGACTCCGCCGCGGCGACGACGTCCGCGTCGGCCGCCTCGCAGGCCCAGACCACGCCGCAGCGGCACGGCCGGGAGTGCACCGCCGACGACGTGAAGACGACCGGCGGCTTCGGTGAGGCGCCGACCATCACCATCCCCGGCGACTGCGACCCTCCTCAGCAGTTGATCACCAAGGATCTGGTGGTGGGCACCGGCCCGGCCGCGCAGGCCGGTCAGCAGCTGACCATGAACTACACGCTGGTCACCTGGTCCGATCACCAGAAGCTGGACAGCTCCTTCGATCGCGGTCAGCCCTTCCCGCTCACCCTGGGCGCGGGCGAGGTCATCCCCGGCTGGGACCAGGGCCTGGCCGGGATCACCGAGGGCAGCCGCCGCCTGCTGATCATCCCGCCGAACCTCGGCTACGGGCGCGGCGGTAACGGCGTGAAGCCGAACGAGACCTTGGTCTTCGTGACCGACGCGGTGAAGGTCGGGGCCTGACCGGGTGAGGTGGATTCGGCCCGCTCACGCAGGTCGACTAGGCTGGGCGGATGCGATCGGGGGGAACCGACGACGTCAACCCAGAGAACTACGAACAAGGAGCATGTCCGTGAAGAGCACCGTCGAGCAGCTGAGCCCGACTCGGGTCCGCATCAATGTCGAGGTGCCCTTCGAGGAGCTGAAGCCGGACTTCGACAAGGCGTACAAGGCGCTGGCCCAGCAGGTGCGCATTCCCGGCTTCCGGCCGGGTAAGGCTCCCGCGAAGCTGCTGGAGGCTCGCCTGGGCCGGGGCGCGATCCTCGAGCAGGTCGTCAACGACGCGCTGCCGACCAAGTACGGCGAGGCCGTGCAGACCTCCGAGGTGAAGGTCATCGGCCAGCCGGAGATCGAGATCACCAAGATCGAGGATGGCCAGGAGCTGGCGTTCACCGCCGAGGTCGACGTCCGCCCGGAGGTCGCCCTGCCCGATTACTCGAGCATCGAGGTGACCGTCGACCCGATCTCGATCGAGGACGAGGACATCGAGCAGCAGCTGCAGTCGCTGCGGCAGCGCTTCGGCACCCTGAAGGGCGTCGAGCGCCCGGTTCAGGAGGGCGACTTCGTCTCCATCGACTTGGCGGCCACCGTCGACGGCAAGGAGGTCGAGGAGGCGTCGACCACCGGCCTGTCGCACGAGGTCGGCTCGGGTCAGCTCATCGAGGGCCTCGACGAGACCCTGATCGGCCTGTCGGCCGAGGAGTCCAAGGAATTCACCTCCACGCTGGTCGCGGGCGAGTACGCCGGCAAGGAGGCGGTCATCACCGTCAAGGTGAACTCCGTCAAGGAGCGTGAACTGCCCGCCGTCGACGACGAATTCGCCCAGCTGGCCAGCGAATTCGATACCGTCGAGGAGCTGAAGGACGACCTGCGCAAGCGGGTCGAGCAGGGCAAGAAGGTGCAGCAGGCCGGCGAGATCCGCGACAAGGTGCTCGAGGCGCTGCTGGAGCAGACCGAGGTGCCGCTGCCCGAGGGCGCGGTACAGGGCGAGATCGACGCCGTGCTGCACGACGCCGTGCACGGCTTCGACCACGACGAGGCCAAGTTCGCCGAGGCGCTCGAGGCGCAGGGCTCCTCCCGCGAGGAGTTCGACAAGGACTCGAAGGAGGCCGCCGAGAAGTCGGTGAAGACCCAGCTGCTGCTCGACGCCGTCGCCGAATCGGAGAACACCGAGGTCGGCCAGCAGGAGCTGACCGAGCGCATCCTGTTCCAGGCGCAGCGCTACGGCATGTCGCCGGAGCAGTTCATCCAGCAGGTGCAGCAGGCCGGCCAGCTGGGCGCGATCTTCGCCGACGTGCGTCGCGGCAAGGCGCTGGCCACCGTGGTCGGTCAGGCCAAGGTCACCGACACCGACGGCAACGTCGTCGACACCGCCGAAATGTTCGGCAGCCCGGACGATTCCGACGCCGAGCCGGAGACGGCGGAGCAGGAGTCGGCGGAGAAGGCCGGCGCGAGCGCGGAGTAGTCGAATGCGCACGGCGCCGGCGCCCGGTGCGGTTGCCGGTGTTGCGCTGTGAGCGAAGTAAGGGCGGTACCGGGAGTTCGGTGCCGCCCTGCTTCGTTAGGGTTTGGGAAAGCGAATCAGTTAAGGCTGTGCTTGCGAGCACCGAGCCGGTGAGAGAGGGCAGGTATCCGTGACAATCAATGAGGCTGTCGCTTTTGATGGGGTCAAGCCGGTCATGACATCGCCGACCGCTGGGCTCAACCTCAGTGACTCGGTGTACGAGCGTCTGCTGCGCGAGCGCATCATCTTCCTGGGCACCCAGGTCGACGACGACATCGCCAACAAGATCTGTGCCCAGATCCTGCTGCTGTCGGCAGAGGACCCGGAGCGTGACATCTCGCTCTACATCAACTCCCCGGGTGGTTCGGTCACCGCGGGCATGGCGATCTACGACACCATGCAGCTGGTCGAGTGCGACATCTCCACCTTCGGTCTCGGCTTGGCCGCCTCGATGGGCCAGTTCCTGCTGACCGCCGGGGCGCCCGGCAAGCGTTACGCGCTGCCGCACGCGCGGATCATGATGCACCAGCCGTCGGCCGGTATCGGTGGTTCGGCCGCCGACATCGCCATCCAGGCCGAGCAGTTCGCCCACACCAAGCGCGAGCTGAACGAGCTGCAGGCGCAACACACCGGCAAGTCGATCGAGCAGGTGACGGCCGATGCCGACCGCGACCGCTGGTTCACCGCCGCGGAGGCCCTGGAGTACGGCTTCATCGACAGCGTGATCGCCCACGCCCGCCAGGCCAACGGCACCGCCAACTAGCCACCGCTCGAGAACCTTTGGAGACAGAGATGACTCTCATCGACCCCCGCGCCGGCCTGTCCGGCATCGCCCCGGCAGGCCCGCAGGCCCGCTACATCCTGCCCTCGTTCATCGAGCACTCGAGCTTCGGTGTCAAGGAATCCAACCCCTACAACAAGCTGTTCGAGGAGCGCATCATCTTCCTCGGCGCCACGGTGGACGACACCTCGGCCAACGACATCATGGCGCAGCTGCTGGTGCTGGAGTCGCTGGATCCCGACCGTGACATCACCATGTACATCAACTCGCCCGGTGGCTCGTTCACCGCGCTGATGGCGATCTACGACACCATGCAGTACGTGCGCGCCGACGTCGCGACCGTGTGCCTGGGTCAGGCCGCCTCGGCCGCCGCGGTGCTGCTGGCCGCCGGCACGCCCGGCAAGCGCGCCTGCCTGCCCAACGCCCGCGTACTGATCCACCAGCCGTCGCTGGAGGGTGGCATTCAGGGCCAGGTGTCGGATCTGGAGATCCAGGCCGCCGAGATCGAGCGCATGCGGCGGCAGATGGAGACCACGCTGGCCCGGCACACCGGCAAGGACGCCGACACCATCCGCAAGGACACCGACCGGGACAAGATCCTGACGGCCGAGGATGCCCGGGAGTACGGCATCATCGACCAGGTGTTCGAGTACCGGAAGCTCAGCGCGCAGAAGAAGTGATCACCACGCCTCCCGTCGTCCGGTATCGCCGCGCGAGCACCCGTCGCGATGGCAATATGGGCAGCGGCGGCGGGAGGCGCACATGAGAAACATGCTCGAGTTGTCGACCTCCGTCGGATCTACCGGGTACGGTCACTCTAGGGACCTTTGCTCAGAGGTTGACGGCACGGCCGAAGGCCCGAACGACACTGCCGAAGCGTCGAAATCCGATCGGGTCGGACACTGAACGATGTGCGGCGGGTAGCGTTGTTCGGAAGGCGGCTTGTCGGCAGCTGGACAGACGGTTGCACGCGGACAAGGAAGTAGGGACCCACGAGATGGCGCGCATCGGTGATGGCGGCGATCTGCTCAAGTGCTCGTTCTGCGGAAAGAGCCAGAAGCAGGTCAAGAAGCTCATTGCGGGACCAGGGGTGTACATCTGCGACGAGTGCATTGATCTGTGCAACGAGATCATCGAGGAGGAGCTGGCCGAGTCCAGCGAGGTGAAGCTCGACGAGCTCCCCAAACCCGCTGAGATCCGAGACTTCCTCGAGCAGTACGTGATCGGGCAGGACACCGCCAAGCGCACGCTCGCCGTCGCGGTGTACAACCACTACAAGCGCATCCAGGCGGGGGACAAGGGCCGCGACTCCCGCAACGAGCCCGTCGAGCTGACCAAGTCCAACATCCTGATGCTGGGCCCGACCGGCTGCGGCAAGACCTACCTGGCGCAGACGCTGGCCAAGATGCTGAACGTGCCGTTCGCGATCGCCGACGCCACCGCGCTCACCGAGGCCGGTTATGTCGGTGAGGATGTCGAGAACATTCTGCTGAAGCTGATCCAGGCCGCCGACTACGACGTGAAGCGCGCCGAGACGGGCATCATCTACATCGACGAGGTCGACAAGATCGCCCGCAAGAGCGAGAACCCCTCGATCACCCGCGACGTGTCGGGCGAGGGCGTGCAGCAGGCGCTGCTGAAGATCCTCGAGGGCACGCAGGCGAGCGTGCCGCCGCAGGGTGGCCGCAAGCATCCGCACCAGGAATTCATCCAGATCGATACGACCAACGTCCTGTTCATCGTGGCGGGCGCGTTCGCCGGGCTGGAGAAGATCGTTCAGGATCGGGTCGGCAAGCGCGGCATCGGATTCGGCGCGGAGGTCCGCTCCAAGAGCGAGATCGACACCGCCGATCACTTCGCCGAGGTGATGCCGGAGGATCTGATCAAGTTCGGCCTGATCCCGGAGTTCATCGGCCGGCTCCCGATCGTGGCCTCGGTGACCAACCTGGACAAGGAATCGCTGGTGCGCATCCTGTCCGAGCCGAAGAACGCACTGGTGAAGCAGTACGTCCGGCTGTTCGAAATGGACGGCGTGGACCTGGAATTCACCCAGGACGCCCTGGAAGCCGTTGCGGACCAGGCGATCCTGCGCGGCACCGGCGCTCGTGGCCTGCGCGCCATCATGGAGGAAGTGCTGCTGCCGGTGATGTACGACATCCCCAGCCGCGACGATGTCGCCAAGGTGGTCGTGAACGCCGACACCGTCAACGACAACGTGCTCCCCACCATCGTGCCCCGCAAGCGCCAGCCACCGGAGCGCCGCGAGAAGTCGGCCTGAGACTTTTTCTCCCGATCGTCAGCCCACCGCTGTTTCGCGGTGGGCTGACGGCCTTTTCGGGGCCGGGCTACTGCGCCCAGGGGACTCGGCAGGAGTCCGTGCTGAAGCCCTGGGCGGTGATGCCCAGTGCCGAATAGCTGCGGGCGCGCGAGTTCTCCAGGGCGATCTGGAAGGTCAGTTCCATCACGCCCTTGGTGCCGAAGCGCTTCTTCAGGTCGGTGACCTGCTCATCGGTGACCGTGGTCGGGGTGGCGGTCATGGCGTCGGCGTAGGCGATGGCCGCGCGCTCGTCGTCGCTGTACGAGGGTGAGGTCTCGTACTCGGCGATGTGCTCGAGCTTGCCGATGTCGAGATGGCTCAGCCGCATCAGCATGGCGCCGAAATCGACGCACCAGGAACAACCCACCGTCCACGCCACCCGGTAGACCGCGATCTCCCGGATGGGCAACGGCAATGCGGTGCAAGCCTTTTCGGCCATGCCCTCGTGCACGGCGGTCGCGGCCAGCAGTTGGGGATGGTTGGCCGCGACCGCGAACGGCTCCGGCACCTCGCCGAACCGGCGCTTGCTGTAGCGGTACAGCAGCCGGGTGAACAGCCCCGCCTGCTCGGGTGTGACGGCGGGAATTCGGGTGCTGCTCATGATCTCTCCTTCCGAGGGGACTATCCCTTGGACGAGAAACCATTGTGCGACGTGACGGGCAGACGGTGTGAAGACGGTCACGGATCACTCGGGCCAGGATGGGGAGCGGCCGAGGGAGCGCAGGATGCGGTCGAGGGCGGTGGCCGAGTCCGGGGTGGGGAGGGCGCGGGCGAAGGGCGAGCCGGGCTGCTCGCGCTGTTCGGTGTCGGGGACCGCGAGGGCGATCTCCAGCGCCGGTCCGGCCAGGTCATCCTCGAGCCGGTACGGCAGGTCCAGGGTGCGCGCGACGTCCCAGCCGTGCACGACGTAGTCGATGAAGTGGAAGCCGATGGCCTGGCTGCCGGGCACTTCGACGCCCGGGCCGAACTCGGGCATGGCGAACTGCCGATCCAGCACCCCGGGTTCGGCGTAGGCGGCGATCACATCGGCCGCCGCGGCGGCGTAGTCGGCGACGGGATCCGCGGGCAGCGGCCCGGCCTGCCAGACGGCCTCGTCGGCCCCGTGCCCGCGGGCCGCGGCGGCGAAACCGCGATGTTGAACGGTCATGTGCGACAACAGGTCCGAGAGGTTCCAGGCCGAGCACGGGGTGGGCCGGTCCAGGTCGGCGGGTTTCAGGGCAGAGACGATGTCGACGCTGTAGTCCACGGCGCGCCGGTTCAGTTCACGAATATCAAGCATATGTAGATAGTAAGCAGACGCATATCATATGTCCATGCCTATTATTTTGAGCACGTAGATTTGTCCGCATGGCGAAGACGGAGCGTCCGGATCTGGCGGCGATGATCGCGCCGCTCGGCCGCGCCCTGATGGCGGCCGAGCGGCCGATTCTGGACTCGCACGGGCTGACCATGTGGGCGTACTCGGTGCTACTGGCCCTGGGGCGTGGCCCGGCTCGCGGTCAGGGGGTGCTGGCGGAGGAGATCGGCGCGGACAAGACCCGCATCATCCCGATCCTCGACGACCTGCAGGAGCGCGGCCTGATCGAACGCCGGCCGGACCCGGCGGACCGGCGGGCCAAGCTGCTCGCGGTGACCGCGCGCGGACGCACCCTGGCGCGTGCCGCGCAAGCCGACATCCAAGCCATGGACGAGCGGCTACTGAGCCGGCTGTCGACGGCCGACCGGCGCGGTTTTCTCAGCGCCCTCGCCACCCTCGCCGACCTGCCGCGCGACGACCTCGTCGGCGGAGACGTCACGTCGGAGTGACGCTGTTGATCTCGGTGCGGAATCGGTGACGACCGGTGTACCGGTCGCGCCCGCTGCCGGGGATCGCCATTGATCCCCCGTGGTTCGCCGTTGAACCTTTATCCCGTATGTTCCGGATCGCCTGAGCGGCTCCACTTGTTACGACGGGGCGGGGCCGGAAAGTTCATCGGCCGGCCCGAAATTCACGCGCGGGTCAGCGCTTACGGCCGGGCAGGCGAATGGTGAGGGGCGCCGGGTCGCGCAGCTGGACGCGCTCGCGCGGCGCGGCGATCAGCACGACGGCGCCGGCCACCGGCAGCAGCAGGGCCGCGATCAGGCTGAAAACGTAGTTGCCGGTGGACATCTCGGCCGGTTTGTGCGCGAGGTGATAGATCAGGTGCGGCACCCCGAAGACCAGCCAGCCGAGTCCGGCGGCGCGGGCGAGCAGGCTGTCGCCGTAGTACAGCGCCGCGGCGGAGACGGCTGCCAGCGCCAGGAAGAACGCGCCCACGTCCGCGGACAGGTGCTGGTTGAACGGACCATCGGCGGCGACCCAATTCAGGCCCAGGCCGGGATAGGCGCGGAACCACGTCGCCGGCGCCACGACCGCCCACAGGCCGGTGATCGCACCCGCCAATGCCAGGAGCCACAGCCCGATGGTCGTGATCAGCCACCGCCGCCGGTTGACGTCCAGCCGCATCCGCACCCGCAAGTTGTCGCCTGCACGCTGGACCGAGATCCGCATGGGATCCTCCCGTTCGCCGCCCCGCCACATCGGATGCTGCCCACCGTAAACCGGACATTCGGTGTGGACAAGGGGGCGGGCGAACGGTCCGGCGGGTCAGGGCGCCGGGGTCAACTCGCGAGAGCCGCCGGAATGGTGCGCGCCACGCTCCTTCAGGACATCCAGCAACGGCACGGCGGCCTCGATCGCGGCCGCCTCGTGGTCGAGCAGGACATCGCCGCCCTGGGTGCTGACGATCGGTGTGTAGGGATCGGCGACGAATTCCTTCCCGAGCAGTTCCCGGAGTACGGCCACCCCGCAGAACGGCACATAGTGCGGGCTGTAGCCGCCCTCCTGAACGAAGGCGATCCGCCCGTCGCAGAGCTGGGCGGCGAGGTCCAGCAGTGCGCGGGTGAGCTGCTGGAAGCCGCTGCTGGTAACCATCTGGCGAGCCAGCGGGTCGAGGATGCTCGCGTCGAAACCCGACGCGACGAGCACGAGTTCCGGCCGGAAGGCGCGTAGCGCCGGCGCCACGACCCGATCGACGGCATGCAGGTAGGCCGCGTCGCCGCTGCCCGGCGGGAGTGGGATGTTGAGCGCGTACCCGTGGCCGTCGCCGGTGCCGCGTTCCTCGCGGTAACCGGATCCCGGCGGGAAGCACAGGTGCTGGTGGATCGAGACGGTGAGCACCGACGGATCGTCGTACCAGATGTCCTGGGTTCCGTTGCCGTGGTGGACATCCCAGTCGACGATCGCCACGCGTTCCAACCCCAGTACCGCCTTGGCGTAGGCCGCGGCCACGGACACGTTGTTGAACATGCAGAACCCCATGCCGGTGGCCCGCGTCGCGTGATGTCCGGGCGGGTTCACCAGTGCGTATCCGTTGTCGACCGTGCCCGCGACGACCTCCTTGACGAGTTCGATCGCCCCGCCCGCCGACAGCGCCGCGATCTCGTAGCCGCCGCGTCCGAACGGCGAGCAGCCGTCGCCGGCGTCGCCGCCCTTGGGTTGCAGGCTCTCGGACTTGATGCGCGCCAGGTGTTCCGGGGTGTGCACCCGCAGGATGTCGTCCTCGCCTGCCGGGACGGCCGGGATCGATCGAAGCTCGTTCAGTACGCCGGAGACCGCGACCAATTCGTGGAAGCGACGCTTGGTGTCGGGGTGTGCGAGGTGATGGCCGATCGGCTGCGCTTCGCAACCGGGGCCTCAGCTCTCGATCGGGTCGATCTTCGCGTCGTCGGGCCCCCAGTAGGCGCGCATGCTCGTGATGCGGCCCTCGTCGTCGAACTCCATCACGTCGATCGGGGAGAGCGTCATGCGTGTGCCGCCCGCCTCGGTGATCAGTGTGAAGGAGACCGCGGCGTGCCGGCCGTTGACGCGGACGGCGTCCAGTTCGGTCTTGCGCTGGACCTGTGCGAGGGCGTCGTAGAGTTCGCCGATGGCGGCGTGCCCGCGGCGCGGCTCGCTGCCGATGGGGTCCTCCACGACCGCGTCGGGGGCGTAGAGGGCCAGGATGTCCGCGGTCGGGCCGGTGGCCACCAGCTGCACGTACCGTTCGACCGCCGCGCGGATCTGCTGCGCTGCCATGCAAACTCCCACTGAATTGAAACGTGTTCTAGTGGCGCAGCGTAGCACCGTTCGCGGCCGCGGTGTCCGGTAGGCGCAGCCGGTGCGCCCCGGTGTAGACGTTCATGGTGTCGCCGCGCAGGAACCCGGCGAGGGTGAGCCCGGACTCGTCGGCCAGGTCGACGGCCAGCGAACTGGGTGCGGATACGGCGCCGAGTACGGGGATCCCGGCCATCACGGCCTTCTGGACCAATTCGAAGGAGGCGCGGCCGCTGACGATCAGGACGAGATCGTGGGCGGGCACGCGGTTCTCGCGCAACGCCCAGCCGATCACCTTGTCCACGGCGTTGTGTCGGCCGACGTCCTCGCGCACGGCGAGCGCGCGGCCGTCGGTGGTGAACAGGCCCGCCGCGTGCAGGCCGCCGGTGGCGTCGAAAACCGACTGGCGCGAGCGCAATTCGCCGGGGAGCCCGGCGAGGATGTCCGTGTCGAGCAGCGGACCCGCGGCGGGCAGGGGGAATCGGGTGCGGGTGCGGACCTCGTCCAGCGCGGTCTTGCCGCAGAGGCCGCAGGCGCTGGTGGTGAGGAAATTGCGGGCGGGAACCGGTGTGGGCGTACGCAACTGGATGTCCAGCACGTTGTAGGTGTTCTGCCCGTTCTCGTCGGTGCCCGCGCAGTAGCGGGCCGAGACGATATCGTCGGGGGAGCCGATGATGTTCTCGCTCAACAGAAATCCGTGCGCGAGATCGATGTCGCTGCCGGGTGTGCGCATGGTGACGGTGAGGGAACGCCCGTCGACGCGCATTTCGAGGGGTTCCTCGACGGCCAGGGTGTCCGGCCGCCGGATCTGCCCGTCGGGCGTGAGTCGAAGTGTCTTCCGTCGTGCGGTAACTCTGCTCACTGCGTGGCCTCGATGTCCCTCATCGGGTGTGTGAATGACGTTCCAGGCGGACGGTCACCGCCTTGGAGACCGGTGTGTTCGATCGCTCCGCCACGTGGTCCAAGGGGACCAGCGGATTCGTCTCGGGGTAGTAGGCGGCGGCATTGCCGCGCGGCGTCGAGTAGCCCACCAGCCGGAATCCCGTCACGCGGCGCTCGATGCCATCGGTCCATTCCGTGACCAGATCCACCAGGTCGCCGTCGGCGAAGCCGAGCGCGGTGATGTCGCCGGGATTGACCAGCACCACCTTCCGGCCGTGGTGGATGCCGCGGTAGCGGTCGTCGAGACCGTAGATGGTGGTGTTGTACTGGTCGTGACTGCGCAGGGTCTGCAGGATCAACCGGCCCTCCGGCACCGGCAGCCAGCGCAGCTCGTTGACCGCGAAATTGGCCTTGCCGGTGGCGGTGCGGAACTCGCGGGCGTCGCGCGGCGGGTGCGGCAACTGGAAGCCGTTGCGCTGCCGCACCTTTGCGTTGTAGTCGGCGCAGCCGGGGACGACCCGGGCGATCGCGTCGCGGACGCGGTCGTAGTCGCGCCGGAACTCGTCCCACGGCACGGGATGGCCGGGGCCGAACAGCTCGCGCGCGAGTTCGCACACGATCGCGACCTCACTGCGCAACTGCGAGCTGACCGGCCGCAGCCGACCGGTCGACAGATGCACCATCGACATCGAATCCTCCACCGAGACACGCTGTTTGGCGCCGTCGGGGGACAGATCCTCATCGGTGCGGCCGAGCGTGGGCAGGATGAGCGCGGTCCGGCCGTGCACCACGTGGCTGCGGTTGAGCTTGGTCGAGACGTGCACGGTCACCCCGCAGCTGCGCAGCGCGGCCTCGGTGATCTCGGTGTCGGGGGTGGCGGAGACGAAGTTGCCGCCCATGGCGACGAACACCTTCGCCCGGCCGTCCCGCATCGCGCGAATGGAATCGACGGTGTCCCAGCCGTGTTCGCGCGGGGAACGGATACCGAACTCGGAATCCAGTGCGGCCAGGAAGGTTTCGGGCATCTGCTCCCAGATACCCATGGTGCGGTCGCCCTGCACGTTGGAGTGTCCGCGCACCGGGCAGACGCCCGCGCCCGGCTTGCCGATCATGCCGCGCAACAGCAGCAGGTTGGTGGCCTCCTCGATGGTGGGCACGCCGTAGCGCTGCTGTGTGAGGCCCATCGCCCAGCACATGATCGTGGCCTTCGACTCCGCCAGCAGCGCCGCAGTGTGCTCCAGTTCGGCGCGGGTCAGGCCGGTGGCCTCCTCGACCACGTCGAGATCCACTGCGCGCAAATGCTTTTCGTATGCCTCGTAACCGGCGGTGTGGCTCTCCACGAAGGCTCGATCGACCACGGTGCCGGGAGCGCGGTCCTCCGCCTCCAGCAGCAGCTTGCCCAGGCCCTGGAACAGCGCCATATCGCCGCCGAGCCGGATCTGCAGGAAATCGTCGGCGATGCGCAATCCGGTGGTGTAGCCCTTCACGGTCTGCGGGTCGCGGAAACCGAGGAGGCCGGCCTCGGGCAGCGGGTTGACCGCGATGATCCGCGCGCCGTGCTTCTTCGCGTGCTGCAGTGAGCTGAGCATGCGGGGGTGGTTGGTGCCCGGGTTCTGCCCGGCGATGAGGATCAGGTCCGCCTTCGGGAAGTCGTCGATCGATACCGAACCCTTGCCGATGCCGATCGAGCTGGTCAGCGCCGCGCCGGAGGACTCGTGGCACATGTTCGAGCAGTCGGGCAGGTTGTTGGTGCCGAACGAGCGGGCCAGCAATTGGTAGAGGAACGCGGTCTCGTTGGCGGTGCGGCCGGACGTGTAGAACAGTGCCTCGTTCGGGCTGTCCAAGGCGCGGAGCGTGTCGGCGATGAGGCGGTACGCCTCCTCCCACGCGATGGGGGAGTAGTGCGTGTCGCCCGGGCGCAGCACCATGGGTTCGGTGATGCGACCCTGCTGACCGAGCCAATAGCCGGACTTGGTCGCCAGCTCGGCGATCGAGTGCTCGGCGAAGAACTCCGGTGTCACCGTGCGCAGCGTGGCCTCTTCCGCGACGGCCTTGGCGCCGTTCTCGCAGAATTCGGCGACCCGGCGGGGGCCGGTGGGGTCGGGCCACGCGCAACTGGGGCAGTCGAAGCCGTCGCGCTGGTTGAGCCGGGCGAGGGTACGGCCGGTGCGAATCAGGCCCATCTCCTCGACGCCGCGATCCAGCGCGACAGCCACGGCGGTCAGTCCGGCCGCCTCGCGCTTGGGCGGGGTGACGGTGAGTTCGGCTTCGTCGATGTCCTGTGTCGGCGCCTTGCGATGCATGACTGTCTCGTCCTCCTGCCTACGACGGATCCGTCGATCGAACCGGGTGTGACCGGCGGGGACCAGTGGCGACACAAACCGTCCCAGGTGGTCGAGCTTACGCGGTATGGTGCCGGGGACCGCGCACCGAGGACCGGAGAACGACGAGGAACTATGCACAGCATTTCGAGGATTACGGTCGGGCGGGCGAGCACGGTGGCCGCGGGAGCGGTCGCCGCCGCGGCGCTCGGGCTGCTCGTGGCTCAGCCCGCCGACGCGTCGGTGACCAGGCTCGGCGCCACACCCGATCTGAGCGTCGGCGTGGCGACGAACTACGGCACCGGTTGCCGATACACCCTGCAGGCGTTCGTGGACGACCCCGCCGCTCCGGTCACCTTCTACGACAACGGAGTTCCGGTCGCCCGGGTCCGCCCCGCCGGCGCCTACGCGCTGACCGGCTGGGTCCCCGCCACCCAAGGCCCGCACACCCTGACCGCTGTCCAGGACGGCCAACCCGCCGAACTTCCCCCCGCCCCCCTGGGCCTGCGAGTCGGCCAGGGCGTTCCCCTCGGCTTCGGCTGCGGCGTCTTCGGCGGCTAGCGCCCGTCAGTTCAGGTGCTCGACGGCGGCACTGCCGATCCGGTGGTCGACGATCGAGGCGGCCGCGCCGGAGACGCCCAGCCCGCCGATCACGGCGCCGCCGACCCGGATGACGATCCCACCGCCGTTGGGTACCAGCGCATGCGAGTCGGTGGCCTGCGGGCCGCCGAACAACGGCTGCCCCGCCGCGTCGGTCGCGGTCATGTGCACGGTGTCGAACCCGAGCGCGATGGCCGCCTCCGCCTTGCGTTTCGCCGCCTCCCCGGTGCCCTGGGTAGCGCCGTCCATCCGTGCGAATGCCACCAGCTCACCACCGGTCTCGACCACCGCGAGCGAAACCACCACGCCCGCCTCACCTGCTGCCTTTCGCGCCGCGGCGATCACCGATTCGGCCAGGTCCAGAGAAATCCCCACGACCCCATCGTCCCCCACCCGCGCCACACCGGTGGTGAAGAAATCGTTCGAAGCCGAGCCGAGTTGTCGGCAGAATGCCCGGCCATGGAGCGGACATTCGAAGCGCTGCTGGCGGAAGCGGAGTCGGCGCCGGTGGCGGGTTGGGACTTCTCCTGGCTGGACGGGCGGGCTACCGAACAGCGACCGTCCTGGGGCTATCAGCGCTCGATGAGCGCGCGGCTCGCGACCGCGACGGCCGCACTGGACATCCAGACCGGCGGCGGTGAAGTCCTCGCCGAGGCCGCGGTGTTTCCGCCGACGATGGTCGCCACCGAATCGTGGCCGCCGAACATCGCCAAGGCCACGGCGCTGCTGCACCCCCGGGGCGCGGTGGTGGTCGCCGATGCGGACGAGCCCCCGCTGCCGTTCGCCGACGCGGCGTTCGATCTGGTGACGAGCCGACATCCGGCGACCGTCCAATGGCACGAGATCGCCCGGGTGCTGCGGCCCGGCGGCACCTATTTCGCCCAGCACGTCGGCCCGGCCAGCGTGTTCGAACTGGTCGAATATTTCCTCGGCCCGCAACCCGCGGCCCGGCGCGAGCGCCACCCCGACGACGAGGCCGCGGCGGCCCGGGCGGCGGGGCTCGAGATCGTGGACCAGCGACATGAGCGGCTGCGGATGGAGTTCTACGACATCGGTGCGATCGTCTACTTCCTCCGCAAGGTGATCTGGATCGTCCCCGGCTTCACCGTCGAGGCCCACCGTGACCGTCTCCGCACCCTTCACGAACACATCGAGCGGCGAGGCTCCTTCCTCGCCCACTCCTCCCGCACGCTTATCGAGGCCCGCAAACTGTGAATTTCTCCGCGTCCAGACCCTCGATCGGCATGGGGCACTATGCCCTCGGCCGGGGGATGGGAGCGGAATTCGGGTGGGGGAGGGCGGGAAAGTGGGTGCGGTTCTGGGGGAACGGTGGGGCTGGTGGTGGCGTGGCGAAGGCGGGGCTTCGTGGGGGTGGGGTCGGTTAGGGTTGCCTGGTGATCAAGGTCGTCTACGAGGCGTACCCCCAGCAGGCCGGGCTCGACGAGCCGGCTCCCGGCTACCTGCGCTCCGAGGATCCGCTACAGATTGCCGAGCGGCTCGCGGACGTGGGTTTCCAGACCGGGCATCTGACCGGTGCGCGCTGGACCAAATCGGAACGGAACTACACCTATACGGCCACGGTCGTGGAGTCCGATGGGTCCCGGACCGCCGCGGCTGCCGAGATCAACACGTATCTGAAGGCGACCGAGGTGCAGCAGGACGTCCGCCGCGTCCTGTACGCGTACGTGATCCACCAGGACTGTGGCGACGGACCCGTCAGCCGCGCCGACGCGCTGCGCGTGGCGGGCAGCGAAACGGCGCTCGAGGCACTGATCTACCTGCACCGGCGTTCCGATGATGTCGGCGTCGAGGAGATGCTGCACTCGGGCTTCGACGTCCTGGCCCTGCTGCACGCCGAAAAAGACTTGGGCTTGCGGGAATCCGACTAGGACAATGCCCGGGTGACGATGCGGCGGATTTCGGTGGTGGGGACCTCGGGATCGGGCAAGAGCACGCTGGCGCGGCGGATCTCCCGGCGGCTCGGCATTCCGTATGTGGAGTTGGACGCCGTCCACCATCAAGCGGACTGGACCGCGATGTCGCCGCCCGAGTTCCGGTCCGCGGTCGCGCAGCGGATCGCCGGGGACTCGTGGGTGGTCGACGGCAACTACCACGGCAAACTCGGCGATCTGGTGTGGCGCCGGGCCGATACGGTGATCTGGCTCGACCTGCCCCGGCGGCTGGTCATGAGGCAGATCGTCATGCGGACGCTGGGCCGCGCACTCACCCGCCGCGAACTGTGGAACGGCAATCGGGAGCGCTGGCGGGACATGTTCTCTCGCGACCCGCAACGTTCGGGTGATCCTGTGGGCGTGGCAGTCCCACGGCCGGTATCGCACGCGCTATCTCGCCGCGCAGGCCGACCTCGCCGACCGCGGCGTCGAATTCGTCCGGCTTCCTTCACATCACGCCGCCGCCGCATTCCTCGACCGGCTCGGCTAGCGCCCGTTCACCGCTCGAGCAGGAACTCCTTGGCCGCGTCGAGGATCTCCTGTGACAGCTCGTCACCGGCGGTGGCGCGGGAGAGCAGAAGGGCGCCCGCCATCACCGACAACTCGACGAGGACCGCGCGATCGTCGGCGGGGTGTTCGCCGTATTCGGCGAGCTTGCCCAGCATGTTGCGGATGCCGTCGAGATAGGCCGCGCGCAGCGGGCTGTCCGACCCCGCGCGCCCGATATCCCCGGCCAAGGCGGCGATCCCGCACCCGCGCCCGGCGGCATCGCGGTGCGCGGCCGACAGGTACCGGCCGATGAACGCGCGCCGGGCCGCCGCACCGTCCGCGCTGTCCCCCGGATCTCGTCCATTTCGCGAATCTTCTCGGTGTAGGCGGCCGTGCACGCCTGCGCGATCAAATCCTCCTTCGAGTCGAAGTGCCGGTAGAAGCCGCCGTGTGTCAGCCCGGCGGCCGCCATCACCTCGGGCACGGTCACCGCGGCCGTGCCGCGTTCCCGCACCCGCGCGGCGGCCGCGTCGAGGACCTGCCTGCGGTGCGACTCCGCCTGTGCCCGAGTCGTTCTCGGCACGTTTACCCCTTCCGTCGGTCCGTCGCGCGCCCGCTGCGCGCGATCGGCCCTTCCAGTCTTGCGCATCCCGTTAGATGATGAGCATAATCTAAAAATCCACTACGACGCGGAAGAGATGACACATGAGCACAATCGAGGGCGCGGTCGCGCTGGTGACGGGCGGTCAGCGCGGACTCGGGCAGGCATTCGTCGACGAACTGCTGCGCCGCGGCGCCGCCAAGGTCTACGCGACCGCGCGGGCGCCCAAGCCCGCCGACGATCCACGGGTCGAGTCGTTCGCGCTGGATGTCACCGATCCGGCCGCCGTCACGGCCGCGGCGGCGCTGGCGCACGACGTCGAGATCGTCGTCAACAATGCGGGCGTGCTGCATCCGGCGCCGCTGCTGACGGCCGAAATGGCCGATGTGGTAGCCACTTTCGAGACCAACGTCTTCGGCCCGCTGCGGGTCGCCCAGGCGTTCGCGCCGGTGCTGGCGGCCCATGGCGGCGGTGCGCTGGTGGATATCCATTCGGTGTTGTCCTGGGGCGCGGGCGCGGCGGCGTACGGCGCGTCCAAGGCGGCATTCTGGTCGCTCACCAATTCGCTGCGACTGGAACTGGCCGCGCAGGGGACCCAGGTGGTCGGGGTGCATCTCGGCTTCGCCGATACCGATATGGTCCGGCCGCTCGCGGTCGACAAGATCGACCCGAGCCAGGTGGCCGCGGCGGTCTTCGACGGTGTCGAGGCCGGTGACACCGAGGTCCTGGTGGACGAGGTGACCCGGCTGGTGAAGGCGGCACTGGCCGGGCCGGTCGAGAATCTCACGCTCCCGATTCCCCGCTGAGACTGTCGCGCAACGGATTACGGAAAGACGAGAGGGCACTCCGATGCCGCTGTGGCATATCTATCATCCCGCGAACACGTACTCGGACAAGGACAAACAGGATTTCGCCGCGGACATCACCGAGTTCTACACCGGCTTCGGACTGCCCGCGTTCTACGTGGTCGTCCTGTTCGAGGAGGTCGCGGAGTCCGCGTTCTACGTCGGCGGACAGCCCGCGGCCGATACGGTGCGGATCGTCGTGGAACACTTGGCGCGTCACCTCGACGACCCGGAGCTGCGCAAACGCTCGACCGCGCGGCTCAACGCCATCATGGAGCCCTACACGCGAGAACGCGGACTGCACTGGGAGTTCCACACCTACGAGTCGCCACGCGACCTCTGGATGATCGCGGGGCTCGTTCCGCCCGGACCCGGCACCGAAGCCGAAAAGGCTTGGGCCCGAACGAACAAGCCCGCTCCGTACTGAGCGCGGCTACCGTACGGCCGCGACCTCCGCTGCCGGCCGATCGGTGGTCGCGCCGCGCGGCTCCGGCCGCAGACCCGCGAGCGCGGCGAGAACCGTTGCGGCACAAGCGCCCGCGCCCACCCAGAACGCGATGCTGAACTGCCCCTCCGCGGGCAGCGGCAGGTGGGGGAGCAGCTTCGCGGTCAGCAGGGTCGTGATGACGGCGCTGCCCAGCGAACTGCCGACCGTCCGGGAGATGGAGTTGATCCCGTTGGCGATGCCGCTCTGATGCTGCGGCACCGCACCCGCGATGAGCGCGGGCATGGCGGCGTAGGCGAGGCTGATCGCCACGCCGACGACCACACCGCCCCCGATCACCGACGCGGCGGCGGAGTGGGCGAGAGCCAGCCAGGCGAATCCGGCGACGCCGACCAGTCCGGCGAGCACGAGCACCGGTCGGCCGCCCAGCCGGCCGACCAGGATGCCGCCGACCGGCGCCGCCACCATCGAGGCCAGCGCGGTCGGCAGCAGATACTCCACCGACGCCCGCAGGATCGAGGCCTCGAAGCCGTACCCGGTGAGATGCTCTGGCATCTGGGCCAGATACGAAATGCCCATGAACAGCAGGAACATCGCGAAGCCGACGAACATGCCGGCCAGGTTGGTGAACAGCACCGGGCGATGGGTGAACATCCGCAGATCCACCAGCGGCGCCGCCACCGTCCGCTCGACGACCACCCACGCCACGGCGAGCGCGGCCGACGCGGCGAGGCACCCCAGCGTCGCGGCCGACGTCCAGCCCCACTCGTGACCCTGGGAGATCGGCAGGAGCAGCAGGATCAGGAATCCGCCCAGGGTGATCGCGCCGGGCAGGTCCACGCTGCCCGGATGCCGCACGCCGGTGGCCGGCACCGCGACCGCGGCCGCGAGCAGCGCGAGCACCGACAGCCCGGCGGTGAACCAGAACACGACGTGGTAATCCGGATCGCCGCCCTTGGTCAGCAGTCCGGTGACGACCAGCCCGAGGCCGCCGCCGAAGCCGAGCGTGCCGCTCACGATGGCCATCGCGTGGTGCAGCCGGGCGGCCGGAACCTCCTCGCGCAGCATCGCCAGCGCCAGCGGGAAGATCGCCGTCGCGACGCCCTGCAGCGTCCGTCCGACCAGCAGCGTGCCGAGCGAGCCGGCCAGTGCGGAGACGGCCGAGCCGACCGCGGCCACCACCAGCACGCCCAGCAGCGTGGGCTTCTTGCCGTACAGGTCGCCGACGCGACCAAGCAGTGGCGTGCACACGGCCGCCGACAGCAGCGTCGCGGTGGTCACCCAGCTCACCGAGGTCGTCGAGATGCCGAGGTCGGTGGCGATCAGGCCGAGGATCGGCACGGCCTGGGTCTGCATCACCGTCACGATCATCGTCGCGAAGGCCAGGATGCCGGTCAGCAGCGAGCCGTTGCGTTCCGCCACGGACACCTCCAGAAGCTTGAAGCAGGATATGTTTGAAGTCTTCAAGTATCTAAGGGTTCAAAGATCGTGGTTGTCAATCGCGGCGGTAGGATCGGCGCTATGACACCGGGCACAACGCAGAGTGCGCTCGCGGTGCTGATCTCGCGATTCGTGTCCGCGTACCTGCACGACTTCCTCACCGCGGCGGAGGGCCACGGGCTGACGCTGACGCAGGCGAAGCTGCTGCTGGCGCTCAACGAGCCACCGGCCGAACTCCCCATGCGGGTGCTGGCCGGTCGGCTGGCGTGCGACCCGTCGAATCTGACCGGGGTCGCCGACCGGATGGAGTCGCGCGGACTGGTCCGGCGCACGGTCAATCCGTCCGATCGCCGGGTGAAGTACCTGGCCGCGACGGACGCGGGCCGCGAACTGGCCGAGCGGATTCGCGGCTCACAGGTGCGCGCGTACAAGGCGCTCGCCGAGCTGTCGCCGGCGGAGGAGCGGCTGCTCGAGGGCATGCTGGAGCGCCTCGTGCCCAAGCTGGAGGCGGAGGCGGACTAGTCGCTCAGGCGGTGAAACGTCCTGTGGCCAAGGCGTTGTCGCGGTGCCGGTCGGGGAAGCCCGGCCCCAGTCGCGAGGACACCTCGCCGTGCCGCAGCGGCTCGCGGCAGTGGGCGCAGACCACCTCGGCGTGCGTGTCGTGGTCGCAGCTCTCGTGGTGCAGGACCACCGGCGGGCCCGCCTCGGGCGCGACCCAGCGGTCGCCCCAGCGCATCACGGCCAGCAGCACGGGGAAGAAGTCCCGGCCCTTGTCGGTGAGCCGGTACTCGTAGCGGGCCGGGCGTTCCTGATAGCGGACGCGCTCCAGCATGTCCTCCTCGACCAGCCGGGTCAGGCGCTGGGTGAGGACGTTGCGGCTCAAGCCCAGGACTCGTTCGAAGTCGTCGAAACGCGTTGTGCCGTAATAGGCCTCGCGCAGCACCAGGGGCGTCCACCAGTCGCCGATCAGGTCGACGGTGCGGGCGACGGAGCAGGGCCAGTTCGCGAAGGTCGTGCGCTTCATGCGGGTACCGTATCGAGCCGGGCGGGGACGTACTTGTGCCACGGCGTGCCGACCCATTCGTCGCGAGAGTCGTACTCGGTCAGCTCGTTCGGAGCCGCGCCGCTGGTGAGCACCGTGCCGTCGGCGTCGAATACGGTGAGTCCCAAGCCGTTCGGCAGGGCGAGGTGACCGGAGCGCATCCGGTCGGTGGGTTCCACGGGCACCTCGGTGCTGCCGCGGCGCGTGGTGACGCGCACGAGATCACCGGCGGACAGGCCGAGTCGCTGCGCGTCGGCCGTGCTGATGCGCAGCGCGCCGCCGTCGTCGCGTTTGCGCCAGCTCGGGTCGCGCATGATCGTGTTGGCCGTGAAGGCACGGCGTTCACCGGCGGCCAGGACGAACGGCCACTCCTGCTCGGCGCGCGGCTCCGGGAGATCGGCCACGACCGCGAGCAGTTCGGGGATGTTCAGCGTAATCCTGCCGTCCCGCAGGCGATTCCAGGTCTCCTCGACGGTGTCGTCGGTGATGACCACGCCGTGCTTCCCGGTCAGGATCGCCTCGAACAGGCGCTCCCCGGCCGCCAGGCCGGTGCCGTATCCGGCGCGCTCGACGCCCGTCGGATTCTTGCGCGCGCAGTTGTAGGCGGCGGCCCACAGCAGCGCGGCCGCGTCGGCGCCGTCGGGGAGGGTGGGGCCCAGCGTCCGATACAGCAGTACCGGTGCGAGTTTGGCCTTGCGCCGGTCGGCGAGGATGCCCAGGAAGGCCATGGCGAACGCCTCGCGGCCCTGGGCGAGCGCTGCTCGCAGCGGGGCGTAATCGTCCTCGGTCAGCGCACCGGACGCCTCGACGAGACGGGCGTGGATCTCCGGTTCCGGCAGCACATTCGGCGGTGCGGGCAGTATCGGATGCCGTAGCTGGAAGATGTTGCGCGGGAACTCGAAGTTGAAGAACGTCGCCTCGTACTTCTCGAACTGGGTTGGCGCCGGGAGTATGTAGTCGGCCAGCCGCGCGGTCTCGGTCATCGCGATGTCGATCACGACGACCAGGTCCAGGGTGGCCAGCGCCTCTCGCATCCGCGCCGAATCCGCCAGCGAATGCGCGGGATTGGCGCTCTCCACCACCATGGCGCGATACCGGGCCGGATGATCGGTGAGGATCTCCTCGCTGATCACGTTGCACGGCACCAGGCCACTGACGATCCGCGCGCCGGCCACGGGGCTGCGCGGCCCGGCGTCGGCGGGATGGCCGCGGTCGTGCCCGAGCGCGACGAGGCCCGAGAAGGCGTACTGGGTACCGGGTTTGCCGAGATTCCCGGTGAGCAGCCACACCAGTTTCTCGACGTAACTGACCACCGTCGAGTAGCGGTTCATCTGGACACCGAGGTCCTCCAAGGCGGCGACGGACTCGGCGCGGGCGATGCGGCGCGTCGCGGCCGTCACCAGCTCGAGGTCGACATCGGCGATGGCACAGTACTTTTCGATGGGCACCGTGCGCAGCACGGCGAGCACCTCCTCGACGCCGTCGGCGTGCTCGGCCAGCCAGTCGTGCGCGATCAGATCGTCGCGCAGCAGGATCGCGGCCATCGCGGTGAGCAGGTAGACGTCGGTGCCGGGGCGCAGTTGGAGGTGGAACTCGGCCAGCTCGGCGGTCTCCGTGCGCACCGGGTCGAGCACGACGATGGAGCGGCCCGGGTCGCGGGCGATCTCCTTCAGCACCGCGCGAGCGCGCGGGAAGCCGTGCGACTGATACGGATTCTTGCCGACGAACAGGGCGACCTCGGCGTGCTCGACATCCGCGCGCACCGGGTGCCCGGCCATGCGCGCGCCCACCCAGAAGTCGCCGGTCTTCTCCTGCGCCAGCGCGCTGGAGCGGTAGCGCATGCCGTAGGCGGCCATGGTCGCCGGGGCGTAGCCGCCGCCCAGATGATTGCCCTGGCCGCCACCACCGTAGTAGAAGAGGGACTCGCCGCCGTGTTCTGCGCCGATCCGGAGCATCCGCTCGGAGATCTCGGAAATCGCGGTGTCCCAGTCGATTTCCTCGAAGGAGCCGTCCGGTCGGCGGCGCAGCGGCGCGGTCAGGCGACCGGTGCGGCCGTTCTGGTAGTGGTCCAGCTGGAGTGCCTTGTTGCAGGTGTAGCCCGCGGAGGCGGGGTGCAGTTTGTCGCCGCGGATCTTCTCGAAGGAACGGCCGTCGGGTCCGACCAGGACCTGAATGCCGCAGTTGCACTCGCAGAGGATGCACGCGGTGGGCTGCCACTCGGTCATGGAGGGAGCGTACGCCGGTAAGTTCACAAACGCTACCCACTGAATAGAGGCCCGGTCCGACTCAGCGGTCGGCCAGCAGCAGCGCGGTGTCGCCGAACTCGTGCCACAGGTAGCCGGTGTCCAATGCCGTGCGATAGGCGGCGGCGACCGTATCGGCCCCGGCTACGGCCTCGAGGAGGTCGAGGTGTGAGGCGCCGGGCTCGTGCCAGCCGGTGATCAGTCCGTCCACCGCGCGGGCCGGGTGTGCCGCGCCGAGGACCAGATCCGTCCAGCCGCTGCGGGGGCGTACCCGGCCGTCGGGGTCGGTGGCCGATTCCACGGCCCGGGTGACCGTGGTGCCGACGGCGATGACGCGGCCACCGGTCGCGTGTGTCGAATTCACCAGTCGCGCGGTACTTTCCGGGACCGAGAAGCGCTCGGGGCTCGGTGGCTCACCGGCTTCGGGAGAGGAGACGCCGGCGTGCAGGGTGATGGGGGCGAGCTGGATGCCCGTCGTGACCAAGTCGGTCACCAGACGGTCGGTGAACGGCCGACCGGCGCTGGGCATTTCGGCGCTGCCGGGTTCGCGGCCGAACGCGGTGCGGTAGTAGTCCGGTGACCAGCGCTGTCGCACATAGGAATACGTGATCGGGCGCCCATGGCGCGCCAGCAGCCGGAGGATGTCGGTGTCCGGGTCGGCGATCCACAGTCGGCGGGCCGGTGGCAGCCACGGTGCGCGCAGTACGGCCCGCGCGCCCGGAAGATCCAGGCGGTCACCGGGTTCCGGATCGGCGCCGGTGAACGGCACGCCCTCGGGTGACCGCAATTCGATGACCCAGCCGCCGTCGTCGAGTGCGCCGGCGAAGTGCGCGACGACGGGGCGGCCTTGATAGCGGGCGTCGACGGCGGCGGCCAGGGTCGCCGAATTGTTCACCACGACAAGGTCTCCCGCGCGCAGGAAACGCGGCAGTTCGCGGAACCGCGCGTGCGTCAGGCCGTTGCCGTCGGCGACCAGCATGCGCACCAGATCGCGGGCGATACCGCGGGCCTCGGGCGGCGCGGTGGCAGCCCGCTCGGCGGGGACCGTGAAGTCTCGCAGCGCCACAGTCATCGCGCCACCGCCAGATCGGAGGCCACGTATCGCCCGCTCGGCGGCCGGGTGTCGATCAGGCGCAGCAGGGCCGGGACGACCGTGTCGGGCTCCGGGCGGTCGGAGATGTCCTCGCCGGGGAATGCCGCCTGGTGCATGGCGGTGCGCATATCGCCCGGGTCGAAGCTGTAGACGTGCAGGTCCGGATGCTCGGCGGCGAAGGTCGCGGTGAGGTGGTCCAGCGCCGCCTTCGACGCGCCGTAGCCGCCCCAGCCCGGGTAGGCGTTGACCGCGGCGTCGGAGCTGATATCGACCACGATGCCGTCGGTAGCGCGCAGTCGCGGCAACGCCGATTGCAGGATCGCCAGCGGCGCAACCACATTGGTGTGCAGCACGGTGGCGAACTCGGCGAGTGGATAGTCGGCCAGGCGTGGCATCGGGCTGGGGCCGAGCGCGCTCGCGTTGTTCACCACCAGGTCCAGCCGATCCAGTTCGCCGAGGACGGTGGCGAGGCGGGCGCGATGGGCGGGGTCGGCGACGTCGCCGGCGATCGCGATGGCGCCGGTCGCGTCACGGACGCGGACGAGCGGGTCGAGGCGGCGGGCGGTGAGGACGAGGTCCCACCCGCGTGCGGCCAGTGCCAGCGCCGTCGCGCGGCCGAGACCCGCGGAGGCTCCCGTGACGAGAGCGGTCTTAGGAGGGTTCATGACTCCATCGTTGGACCTGAACCATACTTCAGGTCAAGGAGGTCGATGAGTTTCCGGGCGTCGCGCAGTCCTTACAGGTGACCGTCGACCACGACCGAGGAGCGACCATGACCTACACCTTCAAGCCCGGCGACCCCACGTGGGTGGATCTGTTCACCACCGATCCGGACGGCGCCATCGCCTTCTACGGCGAGTTGTTCGGCTGGGCCGCCGAGCGCGGCGGTCCGGAATTCGGCGGGTACATCTCCTTCACCAAGGACGGGCGGGCCGTCGCGGGGGCGATGCACAACGACGGCAGTTCGGGCGGGCCCGACCAGTGGACCGTCTATCTGAACAGCTCGGACGCGCAGGCCACGGTCGACGCCGCGGCCGCGAACGGCGGGCAGGTGGTGCTGCCGCCGATGGACGTGGCGGATCTGGGCCGCATGGCGGTCGTCGGCGATCCGGGCGGCGCCGGGATCGGCGTCTGGCAGCCGGGCACGCACCGCGGATTCGGTGCGCTCGGGACCGTGAGCGACGGCCGCTGGAGCGAGCACGTCGGTATCCCGTCGTGGTTCGAGCTGCACACCTCCGCCTATTCGGCGGCGCTCGAGTTCTACCGCGCGGCGTTCGGCTGGCAGGATCCGTTCACGATCTCCGACGCTGCCGAATTCCGCTACACCACAATCCATTCCACCACTCCGATGCTCGGCGGGGTGATGGACACCTCGGTGTTCCTGCCGGTCGAGGTGCCGGGCGGCTGGCACGTCTACTTCGGCGCCGACGATGTCGATGCCGCCGTCAAGACGGTGCTCGACCTCGGCGGTGCGGTGGTGCAGGAGCCCGAGGACACCCCGTACGGGCGGATGGCCGCCGTGACCGACCCCACCGGGGCGGGATTCCGCTTGGGCGGCAACAAGTCCTGAGCCGCGGGTATCCGGCCGTCAGGTGCGCGCGGCCGGGCCGGGTCCCGACGGGGCCTCCGCGAAGGCCGCTCGAGCGGCCGCGAGCGCCGCCGCGCGATCGGAGTCGACCAAGCCGATGCGGGTGCGGCGGTCCAGCAGGTCGTCCTCGTGCAGCGCGCCCTCGTGAGTGACCGAATAGGCGAATTCGGCTCGCAACACGTCTATTCCGGGTGCCACGGGCTCGGCGAGCGCCGGATTCTCCCGGGCCGATCGGAGAATCTCCGCGGCCGCGGCGCCGTACCGTTCGATCAGCACCGGCGGCGCGGCGAGACGGTCGCGAGTCGCACCGGACACCGCTCCTACCAACGGGATCCGCTTGGTGACGCAGGGGGAGGCAGGCAATCCGGCGGCGGCCACCGCGGCGTCGACGGCGTCCTCGGCCATCTTGCGGTAGGTGGTGAGTTTGCCGCCGACGACGGTGATCGGCCCGCCGGGGGAGTGCAGCACCGCGTGCTCGCGGGAGATGTCGGCGGTACTGTCGCCGGAGGTGCGCAGCAGCGGGCGCAGACCCGCGAATCGGCCCCGGATATCGCTGCGGTGCAAGGGCTCTCGCAATACCGTGTTGACGGTGTCGAGCAGGAAATCGATCTCCGCGTCGGAGGGTTCCGGTTCGTCGGGGACCGGTCCGGGGGCGTCCTCGTCGGTGAGTCCGAGGTACACGCGTTGGTGCGCGGCCGGGAAGGCGAAGACGAAACGGCTGGTGCTGCCCGGGATCGGCACGGTCAGCGAGGCGCTCAGGCCGCCGAACGCGGCCGCGTCGAACACCAGGTGGGTGCCGCGGCTGGGGCGCAGCTCGATGCTCGGATCGACCTGGTCCGCCCAGACGCCGGTGGCATTGACAACCGAACGGGCTCGGACGGTGAGGGTTTCGCCGGTCGAGGCGTCGTGCAGGACGGCCGAGTCGCCCGTGACCTGTTGCGCCCGAACGCGAGTCAGTACGGACGCGCCGTAGGCGGCGGCGGTGCGGGCGATCGTGATCACCAGTCGGGCGTCGTCCACCAGCTGGCCGTCCCAGGCGAGCAGGCCGCCGCGTAAACCGTTGCGGCGCAGCGTCGGAGCCAGTCGCAGGGCCTCGGCGGCGGCTATCCGCCGCGACCGGGGGAGTACCGCCGCGGGCGTGCCGGCGCTGCGCCGCAATACATCACCCGCCGCGAGCCCGGCCCGCACCAGCGCCCGCTGCGCCGCGCCGACCTCCGGCAGCAACGGCACCACCTGCGGGAGGGCCCGGGTGAGATGCGGCGCGGTGGTGGTGAGCAGCACGTCGCGCTCCACCGCGCTCTCGTGCGCGATCCCGACGCCGCCGCTCGCGAGGTACCGCAACCCGCCGTGCACCAGCTTCGAACTCCACCGGCTCGTACCGAAGGCCAGATCATGCTGCTCCACCAGCACGGTCCGCAGCCCCCGGCTCGCCGCGTCCAGCGCCGCCCCGACACCGGTGATCCCGCCCCCGATCACCAGCACATCCACGACCCCGCCGTCCCCGAGCGCCCGCAGCTCCCGCTCCCGCCGCCCGGCGTTCAGCGCCGAATCTCCGAAACCCGCTGCGGTCCTGTGCATCCCATCGCTCCGATCACTCATGCGAGGCGCTCGGCGCCGTCGGGGATCAGGTAGCCGTCGATGGCGCGGGCCAGTTCGGCGTCGAGGTGGTCGGCGTCGAGGAGATCGCCGACCGTGCCCGCGGACTGCACCGCGGACTGGCTGATCAGCAGGAGCATGGTGGCCAGTTCATCGGGGTCGCCGTCGCGGATCGAGCCGTCTCGGTGGCCCTCCCGGATCACCGCGGCGAACAGCAGGATCAGCTCGTGCTGGTTGCGCCCGAGGCGGCCGAACACGTAGGTCAGCATCAGGTCGGTGTCGGTGCGGAAGATCTTGGCGAACAACCGGTTCGAGCGCAGCATGGCCGCGCCCGCCACCACGCCCTCCACCAGCCGGGCTCGCGCGGTGCCGCGCGCGGGCATCGTCTTGCCGACGATGCCCCGCATTTCGCGCACCAGTAGTTCCGCGATCAGGGAGCGGGTGTCGGGCCAGCGCCGGTACACCGTGGGCCGGCTGACCCCGGCGCGCCGCGCGACCTCGGACAGCGTGGTGCGGCGTACGCCGAACTCCTCGACGCAGGCGCGACCCGCGTCGAGGATCGCCACGTCGATGGCGGACAGTTCGTCGGCGCCGGTGATGTCGATCGCGTGCATGGCAGTGCCACCTTCGTTACTGCTTGACATTCTATGTCAGACTGTAACGCATGACGGACACGCAGCACGAGCAAACTTCGTCGCGAATGCCGGGCGAGTCTGCGCCGCGCCCGAGTATGGTGTGGGACGCCTGGGGCATTCCGGCTGGTCATGCGCCACTTCCGGAGCGGATTCGGACTCTGCTGGCGCAGGTGTTCGGGGTGTCCGGGGAGCCGGTGGCTCATCGCGATGAGGGCGATGTGCCGCTCCGCGACTCGACGTTGACAGCGGCGGGTCTCGCGGGGTTGTCCGCGGTGGTCGGCGTCGATCACGTCTCGGTCGACCACCGGGACCGGCTCCTGCACGCCGGTGGCAAGAGCACGCCCGATCTGCTGCGCCGTCGCGCGGACGGTCCGCAGAACGCTCCCGACGCCGTCGTCTACCCCGCCGATCACGAGCAGGTGGTAGCGGTGCTCGCGCAATGCGCCGCACAGGGTTTCGCCGTGGTGCCGTTCGGCGGCGGCACCAGCGTGGTGGGTGGCGTGGACCCGGTGCGCGACCGCTTCGACGCCGTGATCGCCCTCGACCTGCGGCGGCTCGATACGGTGAGCGAGGTCGACCCGGTGAGTGGCACCGCCACCCTGGGCGCGGGGCTCACCGGTCCCCAGGCGGAGAAAATCCTTGGGGAGCATGGTCTTTCGCTCGGGCATTTCCCGCAGAGCTTCGAGTTCGCCAGCATCGGCGGCTTCGCCGCGACCCGTTCGTCGGGGCAGGCGTCGGCGGGCTACGGTCGCTTCGACGACATGATCCAGCGGATGCTGATCGCCACCCCCGGCGGCTCCCTTGCCCTCGGCCGCGCTCCCGCCTCGGCGGCCGGACCCGATCTGCGCGAGCTGTTCGCCGGATCGGAGGGCACGCTCGGCGTGATCACGGCGGTTACCCTGCGAGTGCATCCGATTCCGGAAACCGTTGCGTACCAGGCCTGGTCGTTCCCGGACTTCGCCACCGGCGCGGCCGCGCTGCGTACCGTGGTGCAGGCCGGGGCGGCGCCCACCGTGCTGCGGCTCTCCGACGAGGCCGAGACCGGGCTCAACCTGGCGCGCTCGGGCGATGTCGGCGGCGAGTCCGTGACGGGATGCCTGGCGATCACCACGTTCGAGGGCAGTGCGGCGCATGTCGCGGCGCGCACCGCCGAGGCGACGGCGCTGCTCGCCACGGCCGGTGGCGCCGCGCTCGGCGAACAGCCCGCCCGGGAGTGGGAGCGCGGCCGGTTCGCGGCGCCATATCTGCGCGACGCCCTGCTGGACGTCGGAATCCTCTGCGAGACTTTGGAAACCGCGACGAGCTGGTCGAATCTGTCGCGGCTGAAGGCCGAGGTGACCGCGGCGCTCAGCGACTCGCTGTCGGCTCAGGGCACTCCGGCGCTGGTGATGTGCCACATCTCGCACACCTACCCGACCGGGGCGTCGCTGTATTTCACCGTGGTGGCCAAGCAGCTCGACGATCCGATCGGACAGTGGCTGCGGGCCAAGCGCGCGGCGGGCGATGCCATCGCGGCCGCCGCCGGGACCATCACCCATCACCACGCCGTCGGCACGGACCATCGCCCGTGGTTGCCCGCGGAGATCGGCGATCTCGGGATCGAGGTGCTGCGCGCGGTCAAGGCGGCGGTCGACCCGGTCGGCATCCTCAATCCCGGCAAGCTCATCCCGTGAGCGAGCTCGACCGCGCCGAGTCGTCCGTAGCATTCTCCGGGCGGATGTCGGCTGACGTCCGTGAGTACGGCGAGAGGTCGGAACGGTGAGCGGCATCCGGTCGGTCCTGTTGGTCACGAACCCGCTGTCCGGGCAGGGCCGGGGTGTTTCGGCGGCGGCGTCCGCGCGGGCGCGGTTCGCCGAACGTGGCGTCGAGGTAGTCGAGGTGCACGGTGGGACCGCCGCGGAATCGGTCGAGCTGGTCCGTGCGGCCGTGACCGAGGGCACGACCCCGGACGCCGTGGTGTGCGCCGGGGGCGACGGCCTGGTGTGCCTGGCGCTGCAGGCGATCGCGGGCAGCGGTGTTCCGCTGGGGTTGGTGCCGGGCGGTACCGGTAACGATCTGGCGCGGGAGCTGGGCGTTCCCGACGACGTGGCGGCGGCCGTCGACATCGTCCTGGCCGGAAACCTTCGCTCGATAGACCTCGGGGAGATCGACTCCGCCACGGTGACGGCCGAATACGGCGGGCCGCTGCGCTTCGCCACGATCACCGGCACCGGCTTCGATGCCCGGGTCACCTTGCGCGCCAATCGAATGCGGCGGCCGAAGGGGTCGCTGCGCTATACCGTCGCCGCGCTCGCAGAACTCACCGGCGGCTTGGCGGTGCCGTACCGCATCGAATTGTCGGGCGTGCCAGGGGAAACCGATACCGTGGTGGAGACCCCCGCGGTGATGGTGGCGGTCGGCAACGGCCGGACCTACGGGGGTGGCATGCTGATCTGCCCCGACGCGCGGCTCGACGACGGCCTCCTGGACCTCACCGTGGTCGGCGCCATGTCCCGCCGCGACATGCTCCGCATGCTCCCCGCCCTGTCCTCGGGCAAGCGCATCGACCACCCCGCCGTCACCCAATACCGCGCGGCGACAATAACTTTGACCGCCCCGTCCGCCCCCGCCACCGCGGACGGCGAACCGGCAGGCGTCCTCCCGGCCACGTTCCGCGCCCTACCCGCCGCACAGCCGGTCCTCGTCCCCTGACCGAGCCCTTTCGTGCCGCAGTACACGGCGGTGTGCTCAAGCGTCGAAGGAGATCACCTGCACGCCTGAGATTGTCGCCCGGTCGACGATCACCACGGATGCGGGGACGGGATGTGGTGCGGTACCGGCGATTACTCGTTCGACCAGGCGGTGCCAGCGGGCGTTGTGCAGGGCGAAGCTGATCCGGCTCACCCGGCGTCCGCGTACCCGCTGGCCGTCGCGGGCCGCGCCGGGCGGAACGTCGATCATCACGATGTGTACCTCGCGGCCGCTGTGCCTGGCCCACGTCGTGATCATCCGATGTACCCAGCGGCGGGTTCCGCAGTCGTGCACGACAACCGGGCTGTCGGCCTCGCGCAGTGCGCGCCGGATCCGGCCGTAGTGGGTGATGTGCACGATCGGCAGCCACAGCGCGTACGGCAAGCGGCCCAGGCGCAGCCGCCACCAGTTGCGTGATTGCTGGGAGTCCACCAGGGTCGCGCCCCGGCGGACGACCGCCTCCACGGTGTCGTCGACACTGCCGAACAACTGCCGCAGCGCCGTACTCTTGCCCGCCCCCGGCACGCCCGTGAACAGCAGCGCAGCCGTTGCCGGATAACGTAATTCGGCGACGGTGCGGCCGCGGAGATCCGAGACGGCCGCCGGGGTCACTACGCGGGGGTCGGGTGCCGGATCGCGCCCGGCGTCCAGGGGAGGGTTCACCCACTCCAGGGTCCCGCCTCGAAATCCGTTCGGCAACAGGGAAGACCCTGATACCTGCCCCGAAATCGCCGGTGCCGGAAGATCTCAGTGTGTCCGCGGCCGCGCCCGCAGATGGATCCGCTCGCCCTGCTTGCCGAAGATGCTCAGGATCTCCACCGGCCCGGGCCCGGCGCTGCCGAACCAATGCGGCTGCCGGGTATCGAATTCCGCGGCCTCGCCCGGACCCAGCTCGAGATCGTGCGCGCCGAGCAACAGGCGCAGGCGGCCCGACAGCACGTACAGCCATTCGTGCCCGTCGTGCACCTTCGGTTCCGGCACGGGTTCGTCGGCGGGAATGGTGATCTTGTAAGCCTGGATCGCGCCGGGCCGCCGGGTGAGCGGCAGGATCGTGCGCCCGGCGACCCGGCGAGCCGTGCCCTGCACCCGCGGATCGGTGAAACGCGGCAGGGCGACGAGATCATCGACGGTCACCTCGTGCGCGTGCGCGATCGGCAACAGCAGTTCCAGGCTCGGCCGCCGCTGTCCGGACTCCAGCCGCGACAGCGTGCTCTTGGAGATGCCGGTGGCCGCCGCGAGTTCGGTCAGCGTGACACCGCGCCGGGTGCGCAGCATGCGCAGGCGCGGGCCGACATCGGCGAGGGCGGCGTCGAGGGCGGGATTGCCGGTCATGCTCCCGATCCTCCGCGCCTTCCCGGAAACGGCAAATCTCTTTGCCGTTTCCGCACCGATCCGGCACCGTCGCGACTATGAGTGAGACGAGATACGACGTGGTGATCGTGGGCCGCGGGGCGGCCGGACTGTCGGCGGCGCTGATGCTGGGCCGCTCGCGGCGGCGGGTGGCGGTGGTCGACGCCGGGCAGCCGCGCAACGCGCCGGCCGAGCACATGCAGGGCTTCCTGTCTCGCGACGGCATGCCGCCGTCGGAACTGCTCGCCGCCGGGCGCCGCGAGGTCGCCGGGTACGGGGTGGAGCTGATCGATGACCGGGTGGTCGCCGCCGGGGCCGGGCCCGACTTCACCGTCCGGCTCGCCGGCGGGCGGGCGTTGCGGGCCCGCCGGGTACTGGTCGCGACCGGCCTGCGCGACGAGCTGCCGGACCTGCCGGGCGTGCGGGAACGCTGGGGCCGCGATGTGCTGCACTGTCCGTACTGTCACGGCTACGAGGTCTCCGATCGGCCCTTCGGCCTGATCGGCGGGACCGAGCCCGGCGCGGTCGCCCGCGCGGTGCACCTGGCCCTGCTGCTCCCGCAGTGGTCCGGCGACCTGGTCTTCTTCCCGCACACCATGACGCTGACCGCCGAGCAGCGCCGTCGCATCACCGGCCGCGGCGTGCGGATCGTCGAGGGCAAGGTGGCCGGGCTGGTCGTCGAGGACGACCGGGTGCGCGGCGTGCGGCTGGCCGACGGCGAGGTGGTGCCGCGCTCGGTGGTGTTCGTCGCGCCGACCTTCGTCCCGGACAACACCGTGCTGTCGGCGCTCGGCTGTGCGCTGGACGCCGAGGGCTGGGTGGCCGCCGACGCGTCGGGCCGCACCTCGGTCCCGGGTGTGTGGGTGGCGGGCAATGTGGCCGATCCCCGGGCGCAGGTGATTACCGCGGCGGGCGCGGCGTCGGCGGCGGCCATGGCGATCAACGCGGATCTGGTCGAGGCCGACGTTTCGCTCGTTTCCTGAGTCGTTCCCAAGTGGCAAACATGCACCAACGCAACGGATTCGGGCAAAACCTGAGAATTGCATATGGATAGTGCGACCACGCCGGAATCGGCGGTAATCTGAATCTTGTGGGCGGGGTTTCCGGCGTCCCTCATCCGCCGAAAACCCCGCCCTTCGGGTATTCGGCCCCCCTCCTTAGAATCGCACGGTGACCAGCACAGCCTCTGAGAACTCACGTAATCGTGCCGATGCCCTCCCCAAAAGCTGGAATCCCGGCGAGGTGGAGGCCGAGCTGTACGAGCGCTGGGTAGCCGCTGGTTACTTCACCGCCCGCGCCGACAGCGACAAGCCGCCCTACTCGATCGTGCTGCCGCCGCCGAACGTCACCGGCAATCTGCACATGGGCCACGCGTTCGACCACACCCTCATGGACCTGCTCACCCGCCGCAAGCGCATGCAGGGGTACGAGGTGCTGTGGCTGCCCGGCATGGACCACGCCGGCATCGCCACCCAGACCATCGTGGAGAAGCAGCTGGCCGTCGACGGCAAGACCAAGCAGGACTTCGGCCGCGAGCTGTTCATCGACAAGGTCTGGGACTGGAAGCGCGAGTCCGGCGGGGCCATCCAGGGTCAGATGCGCCGCCTCGGCGACGGCGTCGACTGGAGCCGCGACCGCTTCACCATGGACGACGGCCTGTCCCGCGCCGTGCAGACGATCTTCAAGCGGCTGTTCGACGCCGGTCTGATCTACCGCGCCGAGCGACTGGTGAACTGGTCGCCGGAACTGCGCACCGCCATCTCCGATATCGAGGTCAACTACAAGGACGTCGAGGGCGAGCTGGTGTCGCTGCGCTACGGCTCCCTGAACGACGACGAGCCGCACGTGATCGTGGCCACCACCCGGGTGGAGACGATGCTCGGCGACACCGCCGTGGCCGTGCACCCCGACGACGAGCGGTACCGGTCGCTGATCGGCGCCACCCTCTACCACCCCATCACGGGACGGCAGATCCCGATCGTCGCCGACGACTACGTCGACCCCGAATTCGGTTCCGGCGCAGTGAAGATCACGCCGGCGCACGACCCCAACGACTTCGAGATCGGTCTGCGCCATCAGCTCCCGATGCCGACCATCATGGACGAATCCGGCCGAATTACCGGCACCGGAACGGAATTCGACGGGATGAACCGGTTCGAGGCGCGGCAGAAGGTGCGCGAGCGGCTGGCCGAGGAGGGCCGCGTCGTCGCCGAGAAGCGCCCGTACGTGCACAGTGTCGGCCATTCCGAGCGCAGCGGCGAGCCGATCGAGCCGCGGTTGTCGATGCAGTGGTGGGTGAAGGTGGAGTCGCTGGCCAAGGCCGCCGGGGACGCGGTTCGCCACGGCGACACCGTGATTCACCCGCCCAGCCAGGAACCGCGCTGGTTCGCCTGGGTGGACGACATGCACGACTGGTGCATCTCGCGGCAGTTGTGGTGGGGTCACCGCATCCCGATCTGGTACGGCCCCGAGGGCGAGATCATCTGCGTCGGACCGGACGAGCAGGCGCCCGAGGGTTACGTGCAGGACCCGGACGTGCTCGACACCTGGTTCTCCTCCGGGCTGTGGCCGTTCTCCACGATGGGCTGGCCCGACGCCACCCCCGAGCTGGCGAAGTTCTATCCCACCAGCGTGCTCGTCACCGGCTACGACATCCTGTTCTTCTGGGTCGCCCGGATGATGATGTTCGGCACGTTCGTCGCCGACGACCCGGCCGTCACCGCGGGCAAGCAGCCGGGTGCGGCGCCGGTGCCGTTCCGGGATGTCTTCCTGCACGGCCTGATTCGCGACGAGCAGGGGCGCAAGTACTCCAAGTCGAAGGGCATCGGCATCGATCCGCTGGACTGGATCGACGAATACGGCGCCGACGCCACGCGATTCACCCTGGCGCGCGGCGCGCAGCCCGGCAGCGACCTGTCGGTCGGCCCGGCACACGTGCAGGCCTCCCGCAACTTCATCACCAAGCTGTTCAACGCGACGAAGTTCGCGCTCATGAACGGCGCCGTCCCGGAGCCGATCCCGGGCCGTGACACCCTCACCGACGCCGATCGCTGGATCCTGGATCGGCTGGAAGAGGTTCGCGCCGAGACGGATTCGGCGTTCGACCGCTACGAGTTCGGCAAGGCGTGCGAGGCGCTGTACCACTTCGCCTGGGACGAACTCTGCGACTGGTACCTGGAGCTGGCCAAGGTGCAGTTCGCCGAGTCGGAGGAGCGGGCCGCGTCCACCCGCGTCGTGCTGGGCAGCGTGCTGGACGCGCTGCTGCGCATGCTGCATCCGGTCATCCCGTTCGTCACCGAGACGCTGTGGCAGGGCCTCACCGGCGGCGAGTCGGTCGTGATCGCGCAGTGGCCGCAGTCCGCCGGCGTCGCCGCCGACCCGGTCGCCGCCCGCCGGATCGCCGACGCGCAGAAGCTCATCACCGAGATCCGCCGCTTCCGCAGCGACCAGGGTCTCACCGACAAGCAGAAGGTGGCCGCACAGCTGGTCGGTATCGAGACCGCCGACCTGACCGGCCTGCGCGCGGAGATCGCCGCGCTGGCCCGTCTCACCGAGCCCGGCGACGGCTTCTCGGCCACGGCCTCCGTCGAGGTGCGGCTGTCCGGCAGTACCGTGACGGTGGAACTGGATACCTCCGGCACGGTCGACCTGGACGCCGAGCGCCGCCGGTTGGAGAAGGATCTCGCGGCCGCGCAGAAGGAACTGGCGAGCACCACCGCCAAGCTCGGCAACGAGGCATTCCTGGCCAAGGCGCCCGATCAGGTCGTCGCCAAGATCCGCGGCCGCAGGGAGGTCGCGGAATCCGAGGTGGCGCGGATCGGGGCGCGGCTCGACGAGATCGCGGCGCGCAAGTGAGAAGTCATGACACACAAGGGAAAGCAATGAAGGGAGCGGTGTGAACGACGAACCGGAGCGGCAGCGCGGCGGCGCCGAACGCCTGCATTCGGGACCGTCTCCGGTGGATCTCGCCGAGATGGCGCTGGTCGAGGCCGAACTCGACCAGCGCTGGGGCGAAACCAAGATCGAACCCACGCTGACCCGCATCGCCACGCTGCTGGATGTGCTGGGCTCGCCGCAGCACGGCTACCCCGCCATCCAGGTCGCGGGCACCAACGGCAAGACCTCGGTCACCCGGATGATCGACGCGTTGCTCACCGCGATGCACCGGCGCACCGGCCGGTTCACCAGCCCGCACCTGCAGCTGGCGACCGAGCGCATCGCCATCGACAACCAGCCGATCAGCCCGGCCCGCTATGTCGAGCTGTATCGCGAGTTGCAGCCCTACCTCGAGATGATCGATCAGCAGTCGCAAGACGCCGGTGGGCCGCGGATGAGCAAGTTCGAGGTGCTCGTCGGCATGGCCTACGCCGCGTTCGCGGAGGCTCCGGTCGATGTCGCGGTGATCGAGACCGGCATGGGCGGCACCTGGGACGCCACCAATGTCGTGGACGGCCAGGTCGCGGTCGTCACCCCGATCGGGCTGGACCACACCGATTATCTGGGCCCGGATCTCACCTCCATCGCGGGGGAGAAGGCCGGAATCATCAAGAAGGCGCCCGAGGATCCGCTGGTGCCGCGCGAGACCGTCGCCGTCATCGCCGAGCAGGATCCCGAGGCGATGGACGTGCTGCTGCGCCGGGCCGTGACGGCCGACGCGGCCGTGGCCCGTGCGGGCGCGGAGTTCCGGCTGTTGTCGCGGCGCGTCGCCGTCGGCGGCCAGGTGCTCGAGATCCAGGGTCTGGGCGGGGTGTACGACGAGATCTTCCTGCCCCTGCACGGGGAGCATCAGGCGCACAACGCGGCGCTGGCGCTGGCGGCGGTGGAGGCGTTCTTCGGCGCGGGCGCGCAGCGGCAACTCGATATCGACACGGTGCGAGCCGGATTCGCGGCCGCGGTGAGTCCCGGCCGGATGGAACGGATGCGCAGCGCGCCCACCATCTTCATCGACGCCGCGCACAATCCGGCCGGCGCCCGGGCGCTGGCGGCGACACTGACCAGCGAGTTCGATTTCCGGAAGCTGGTCGGCGTGGTCGCGGTGCTGTCCGACAAGGACGCCGCGGGCATCCTGGCCGCGCTGGAGCCGGTGCTCGACCAGATCGTGGTGACCACCAACGGTTCTCCGCGCGCCCTCGCCGCCGACGATCTGGCCGATCTGGCGGTACAGCGCTTCGGCGACGAACGCGTCGTCACCGCCACCACACTCACCGACGCCGTCGAAACCGCGATCGCGATCGCGGAGGAGTCCGCCGAATCCGGCGAACCGGTGTCCGGCGCGGGCATCGTGGTCACCGGCTCGGTCGTCACCGCCGGTGCGGCCCGCTCCCTGTTCGGAAAGGACCCCGTATGAGGCAGGCGCAGCCATGAGCGATCAGGAAGTCCCGCCCCCCGCCGCCGACCCGTGGAAGGGCCTGCGCGGCGTGATGGCCGGCGCGCTGGTGCTGGAAGCGATCACCGTACTGCTGGCACTGCCCGTGGTGAGCTCGGTCGGCGGCGGCCTGAGCTGGTGGTCGGTAGCCTGCCTGGTCGGCCTGGCGGTCCTGATGATCGTCGGCGCAGGCCTGCAAAGGCGATCGTGGGCACTGCCTTTCAACCTGTCCCTACAGGTCCTACTGCTGCTGGGCGGCTTCATCCACATCTCGATCTTCGTCATCGGCGTAGTCTTCGCCGCAGTCTGGGCCTTCATCCTCCTCCTGCGCTCCGACGTCCGCCGCCGCATGGACCAGGGCCTCCTCCCCAGCCAACGAGCCTGAAACCATCCGCCCAAAGACCACCCGGTCTGGTTCGCGGCCCGGCTCGGTTTTCAGCGGACGAAGCGCATGCGCGAAGCGCGAGTCTCGTCCGCTGAAAACCGAGCCACAGGGGGCCGCGAACCCGCGGCGCCGAAGGCGACGCCAAAGGCCCAAGCTAGAGTGTCGCCGTGACTGAGCAGACGTTGGTACTCATCAAGCCCGACGGCGTGGCCCGGGGGCTGATCGGTGAGGTCATCACCCGCATCGAGCGCAAGGGACTGAAGGTCGCGGCCCTGGAGCTGAAGACGGTCTCCGAGGAGCTGGCCGCGGCCCACTACGCCGAGCACGCCGAGAAGCCGTTCTACGGTTCCCTGATCGAATTCATCACCTCCGGCCCGGTCGTGGCGGCGGTCCTCGCGGGACCGCGGGCGATCAGCGCCTTCCGGCAGATCGCCGGCGGCACCGATCCGGTCGAGAAGGCGGCGCCGGGCAGTATCCGCGGCGACTTCGCGCTCGAGACCCAGTACAACCTCGTGCACGGCTCCGACTCGCCCGAATCCGCCAAGCGCGAGATCGCGCTCTGGTTCCCCGAACTTCCCCAGTAGGACCGCGTCGAACACCGTGCCCGGGGCCGCGGCCCCGCCGGAGATCGGCGGGGTTCGCGGGGCCCGCGCGCCGCCGCGGGAGTACGTCGATGGCGAACGCCCGGCGCACGGTGTGGGATACTGGCTGTGGAAGTGATCGACGCCCGCCGTTTGCGGCAGGTGGCGGTCGCGGCCATGGCACCGCGGTTCGACGCCGATCATCGCTGCCCACGGACGGTTACCAAGACTCGGCCATCCGGTGGGCACGCTGGATGAGCGCTCGCATCCGGTGTTGAAGCCAACAGCCAGGCGCCGCGTGACCAGTTAGCCGACCGACGAACGACAAGGTGATAACGGGGCACGCGGGGCGAGACCATAGGACCTCGCGCCCCCGCGGCGTGAGGCGAACGAACAGTGCCCCCGCGTCGGCCGCGTCACCTCCCCGTACGGGAGGGACGCGCCCGGGGGCCCGAGGAGATTTCGTGGCCGATCAAGAGCCGCTGGGAACGTCGAAAAGTAATGGTGAACCCGCTTCCGAAGAGGCGGCCGGGGCAGGGGAGGCGGCGCAGTTGCCCGAACGTATCCGGGTCCATGCGCTGGCAAAACTGCTCGGCACCACCAGCAAACGCATTCTGGCCCATCTGACCGAACTGGGCGCCGAGGCCCGCAGCGCGCAGTCCAGCCTGGACCGCACGGTGGCCGAATCGGTGCGGGAGGCGCTCGTCCCCGAGGCTTCGGAGCCGGGCACAGCCGCGCCGCCCGCCGAGGCCGCCGCCGCGCCTGCCGATACCGCGGAGCCCGCCGAGCCGGAGAAGCTCGCAGGCGTCCACGCGGACCGCGGTATCCGTCGGCACGGCGGCAGCGAGCGGTGGCGCGGAGTCCGCCGAGCCGCCGTCGTCCGAGACCGCGCGGTCTGAACCTGCCACCCCCGACCGCCCGCTGCGGCAGTCGTTGTTCACCAGTCCCTTCCACGCCCCGGAACCGCCCGCTCCCGAGCCGGTGGCCTTCGAGCCGCCCGCCGTGGTGGCCGCGCCGCTGTTCCTGCCGCCCGACGCGACCGCCGCCCAGGAGATGCGGCGCAAGCTGCGTGCCGAGCGGCAGGCCCCGCCCGAGGAAGAGAAGAAGGCCGCGCCGGTCGAGGAGGCCGCGCCCGAGCCTCCCGCGGCGGCGGAGCCGAGCAAGCCGGCCGAACAGCAGGCCGACGACGCCGACACCGACACCGACGACACCGAGAACTCGTGGGACGACGACCAGTCCCGCGACGACGGTGACGACAGCAACCGCTCACGCCGCCGTCGCCGGGGTCGTCGCGGTCGCGGCCGCGGACGTGGCGAACAGCACAGCGACCAGGACGACGACAACGAGGACGAGCAGAACTCCGAGGACGACTCCGCCTCCGAGGACGACGAAGCCGCCGAGAACGGGTCCGACGAGGACGCCGTGCCGGAGGGCTCCAGCCGCCGTCGCCGCCGTCGCCGTCGTCGCAAGGCGGGGGAGGACGCCGAGCCCGAGGCGAGCGAGGACGATCCGCCGAACACCGTTGTGCACGAGCGCGAGCCGCGCAACAAGCGCCGCGGCTCCGGCGACGAGGTGCAGGGCATCAGCGGTTCGACGCGCCTCGAGGCCAAGCGGCAGCGCCGGCGCGACGGGCGTGAGGCCGGCCGTCGCCGCCCGCCGATCCTGACCGAGTCGGAGTTCCTGGCCCGTCGCGAATCGGTGGACCGCGTCATGGTGGTGCGGGAGAAGACCTTCCCCGAACACCCGGCCGCGACCGTCCAGGTCGCCGTGCTCGAGGACAACATCCTCGTCGAACACTTCGTGACCAGCAGCGGCCAGGCGTCCATGGTCGGCAACGTGTACCTGGGCAAGGTGCAGAACGTGCTGCCCAGCATGGAGGCGGCGTTCGTCGACATCGGCCGCGGCCGCAACGGCGTGCTGTACGCGGGCGAGGTGAACTGGGAGGCCGCCGGACTCGGCGGCAAGGAGCGCAAGATCGAGCAGGCGCTCAAGCCCGGCGACACCGTGCTGGTGCAGGTGTCCAAGGACCCGGTCGGGCACAAGGGAGCCCGGCTGACCACGCAGATCTCGCTGGCCGGCCGCTTCCTGGTCTACGTGCCGGGCGGCTCGTCCACCGGCATCAGCCGCAAGCTGCCCGACACCGAGCGCAAGCGTCTCAAGGAGATCCTGCGCGACATCGTGCCGCAGGATGCCGGGGTCATCATCCGCACCGCGTCCGAGGGCGTCGCCGAGAACGAACTGGCTCGCGACGTGGAGCGGCTGCAGGCCACCTGGAAGACCATCGAGAACCAGTCCAAGAACGGCTCCGGAGCGCCGAAGACGCTCTACGAGGAGCCCGACCTGCTGGTCAAGGTGATTCGCGACCTGTTCAACGAGGACTTCTCGAAGCTGGTCATCGAGGGTGACCGGTCCTGGACCACGGTCGAGAACTACATTCGCACGGTGGCGCCGGATCTGCTGACCCGCGTCGAGCGGCACGAGAACACGAACGTCGACGTCTTCGGCAGCTTCCGCATCGACGAGCAGCTGGCCAAGGCGCTCGACCGCAAGGTGTGGCTGCCCTCCGGCGGCACCCTGGTCATCGACCGCACCGAGGCCATGACCGTCATCGACGTCAACACCGGCAAGTTCACCGGCGCGGGCGGCAGCAACCTGGAAGAGACGGTCACCCGGAACAACCTGGAGGCGGCCGAGGAGATCGTGCGGCAGATGCGTCTGCGCGATATCGGCGGCATGATCGTGGTCGACTTCATCGACATGGTGCTCGAGTCGAACCGGGATCTGGTGCTGCGCCGCCTGACCGAGGCGCTGGGCCGCGACCGCACCCGGCACCAGGTGTCCGAGGTGACTTCGCTGGGTCTGGTGCAGATGACCCGCAAGAAGCTGGGCACCGGGCTGGTCGAGGCGTTCTCCACCACCTGCGAGCACTGCCACGGGCGCGGCATCCTGGTGCACAACTATCCGGTCGAGACCCCGGCCGTCGAGGAGAGCGGCGGCCGTCGCGAGGGCCGTCGCCGCCGCAAGGACAAGACACCGGCGCCCGCGCCGGTCGCGCCCGCCACCAACGGGACCGCCGCACCGGTCGAGCCGCACACCGAGGAGGACGCGGCCGTCAAGCGGGCGCATCCGGTGGCGCTGGCGATGGCCGCGCATCAAGCCGAGGAGGCCGCCACGGTGGCGACCGTCGAGGCCGATCTCGCGGTGGCGGCCGCCGAAGCGGTGCAGGAAGCCGCCGAGGCCGACCTCGAGGTGATGTCTTCGACTGCGGCGCAGGCGGATTCGGGCACGAGCCGGACCACCGATCGCGCGGGCTCGGAAGAGAGTACGCCGGGGCGGTCGCGGCGGCGGGCCCGGCGTGGCAGCCGGTCGGCCGCACTGCGAGCCGAGGCCGCGGCGAACGCGGCCGAGGCGGAGGAGCGGGAAGCGGCGACGGCGAGCGATGCCGAAGAGTCCGGTGTCGGTCGGTCGGTGGCCGAGGCGGCCGACGCCGATGTGGTATCCGAGACTCCCGCGGTGTCCGGCGCCGCGCCGGAATCCGTTGCGACGTCCGGGGACGAAGGCGAGGTTGCTGCCGAGGCGGCTGCCGCTGAGGTCGAGGGTGACGCCGAGGCTGATGATGCTGCGGCCACGATCGCCGAGGGCACTGCGACCGAGAGCGTCGGCGATGCTTCGACCGGTGAGCAGGCCGCCGGCGCCCGCCGGGGGCGTCGCCGGGTGGCGCGCACCACCGCGGCTCCCAGCACCGACAGCGAGGGCGCGGTGTTCGTGCTCTCCAGCGCGGAGCAGGAGCAGCCGGCCGTCGACTTCACCGACATCCCCGCCGCTCCGGTCGAGCCGCGCAGCCGTCCGCGCCGCCGGTCCGCCGGACGGGCCGCGGGAGCGCCGGAACAGCCGAACTGAGGGTAGGACCAGCGACGGCCCGCACCGGATCGGTGCGGGCCGTCGGCGTTCGCGCCCGCGCGTCACCCCGGTTTGGCCGGGCGGGTGCGGGTCCTGTAATCTTGGCCAGTCGCTGCTCGGTGACAGCATTGCGCTGTGTCACCTGAAAGCTGTGGCGCTTCTCGAAGCGCAGCGCGGAAGCAGCGTGATTACCAGACCAGACGTACGGCGGTCTCCGGTTGTCGACCGGGAGTCGTCGCATGAGCAAAGTGCCGAGCACTAGTAGAGGAAGAGGGTAGCCGACCGATGGCAACGTACGCGATCGTCAAGACCGGCGGAAAGCAGTACAAGGTCGCGGTCGGTGACCTGGTGAAGGTCGAGAAGATCGAGGGTGAACCGGGCGCGGCGGTGTCGCTGGCGCCGGTGCTGGTCGTCAACGGCTCGGAGCTGACCACCGATGCGGACAAGCTGGCCAAGGTGTCGGTGTCCGCCGAGGTCGTCGAGCAGACCAAGGGCCCGAAGATCCGCATCCACAAGTTCAAGAACAAGACCGGCTACCACAAGCGTCAGGGCCACCGTCAGAAGCTGACGGTCCTGAAGGTCACCGGCATCAAGTAAGCGACTACGGGGTTTCACCCCAAGTACGAGGAGTTCAACAACCATGGCACATAAGAAGGGTGCGTCCAGCTCTCGTAACGGTCGCGACTCGAATGCCCAGCGGCTCGGCGTGAAGCGCTTCGGCGGCCAAGCCGTCAAGGCCGGCGAGATCCTGGTCCGTCAGCGCGGCACGCACTTCCACCCGGGCGTGAACGTCGGCCGCGGCGGTGACGACACGCTGTTCGCCCTCGAGGCGGGCGCGGTCAAGTTCGGCACCAAGCGTGGCCGCAAGACCGTCAACATCGTGGTTCCGGAGCCGACGCAGGCCTGAGCCGCGCGGAGCCTTCCACCACACTTCGAAGCGGGTCAGGGTGACAAACACCCTGGCCCGTTTTCTGTTTGCAGCCGACCATTCGAGAAGGAGGATGATCAGGAATATGTCCAAGTTCATCGATCGCGTCGTGCTGCATGTGCGCGCCGGTAAGGGCGGGCACGGATGTGCTTCGGTGCATCGGGAGAAGTTCAAGCCGCTGGGTGGGCCCGACGGCGGGGACGGGGGCAACGGCGGGGACGTGATCCTCGAGGTCGATCCCAATGTGCACACCCTGCTGGACTTCCACTTCCACCCGCACGCCAAGGCGGGCAACGGCAAGCCCGGCGAGGGCGGCAACCGCAACGGCAAGCAGGGCGGTGAGCTGCTGCTGAAGGTGCCGGACGGGACCGTCGTGATCGGCCCGGACGGCGATATCGTCGCTGACCTGATCGGGGCGGGCACCCGGTTCGTGGCGGCCCGCGGCGGCCGCGGCGGACTCGGCAACGCGGCCCTGGTGTCGCGGGCCCGCAAGGCGCCCGGCTTCGCGCTGCTCGGCGAGGAGGGCGAGGAGCGCGATCTCGTCCTCGAGCTGAAATCGGTCGCCGATGTCGGGCTCGTCGGATTTCCTTCGGCCGGTAAGTCGTCGCTGGTGTCGGTGCTGTCCGCGGCCAAGCCGAAGATCGCCGACTACCCCTTCACCACGCTGGTGCCGAATCTGGGCGTGGTGTCCAGTGGCGACACCACCTTCACCATCGCCGACGTGCCCGGTCTGATCCCAGGGGCGAGCGAGGGACGCGGCCTGGGCCTGGACTTCCTGCGCCACCTCGAGCGGTGCGCGGTGCTGGCGCACGTGGTGGACTGTGCCACCCTGGAGCCCGGTCGCGATCCGGTGTCGGACGTCGACGCGCTGGAAGCGGAGCTGGCCGCGTATCAGCCCGCGCTGCAGGCCGATGCGGGTCTCGGCGATCTGGCCGATCGGCCGCGCGTGGTGATCCTCAACAAGGTCGACATCCCCGACGCCGAGGAACTGGCCGAGCTGGTGACACCGGAGTTCGCCGCGCGCGGCTGGCCGGTTTTCCGGATCTCGGCGGTGAGTCGGGAAGGCTTGCGGCAGTTGACTTTCGCGCTTGCCGAACTGATCCGTGAGTACCGAGAGGCGCATCCGAAGGCGGCCCCGAAGCGTCCGGTCATCCGGCCGGTGGTGCGGGGCGAGAGTGGCTTCACGGTGGCCGTCGACCCGGAGGTCGAGGGCGGCTTCATCGTGCGCGGCGAGCGCCCGGAACGCTGGGTGCGCCAGACTCAGTTCGACAACGACGAGGCCGTCGGCTTCCTGGCCGACCGGCTGGCCCGGCTGGGCGTGGAGGCGGAACTGGAGCGGCTGGGCGCCGAGCCCGGCGCGCCGGTCACCATCGGCGACATCAGCTTCGAGTGGGAACCGCAGATCTCCGCGGGCGTGGATCTGGTGATGACCGGCCGCGGTACCGATCCCCGGCTCGATCAGACCGAACGCATCTCGGCGGCCGAGCGCAAGCACGCCTCCCGGGTGCGGCGCGGGCTGGTCTCGGAGGACGAGGACGGCCAGTGAGGCCGTCGAACGGTGCCGCGGCGCAACGATGTTCGGTGTTGTGGAGTGAGTTCTGTTATGACGCAGGTTGATTCGGGTCAGGACATCAGCGAGGCGCGCAAAGCCGTCGCGACCGCGCGCAGCGTGGTGGTGAAGATCGGGTCGTCGGCGCTGACCAGTTTGGCGGGCGGTCTCGATACGGGACGGCTGGACAAGCTGGCCGACGCGGTCGAGGCGCGGATGCGGGCGGGGTCCGATGTCGTCGTGGTGTCCTCGGGCGCCATCGGGGCGGGGATCGCGCCACTCAAATTGTCTTCGCGGCCAAGGGATCTGGCCACCAAACAGGCGGCGGCGAGCGTCGGGCAGCTGGCGCTGGCGCACGCCTGGGGTACGTCGTTCGCGCGATACGGCCGGACGGTCGGGCAGGTGCTGCTGACCGCCGGTGACTTCTCCCGCCGCGAGCATCACCGCAACGCCCAGCGGACGCTGGACCGGCTGCGCTCACTGCACGCGATCGCGGTGGTCAACGAGAACGACACCATCGCCACCGAGGAGATCCGCTTCGGCGACAACGATCGGCTGGCGGCGCTGGTCGCGCATCTGGTCGGCGCGGACGCGCTGGTGCTGCTGTCGGATGTGGACGGTCTCTACGACGGCGACCCGCGCAAGGGCGCCGCGAACTTCATCCCCGAGGTGCGCAGCAGCGCCGACCTGGACGGCGTGATCGCCGGTAGCGGCGGTGCGCTGGGCACCGGCGGCATGGCGTCGAAACTGTCGGCGGCCCGCCTCGCCGCCGACGCCGGGGTGCCGGTATTGCTCGCGGCCGCGACCGATGCCGCCGCCGCCCTCACCGGCGCCTCCGTCGGCACCGCCTTCGCCGCCCGCCCGGTCCGGTTGTCCGCCCGCAAGTTCTGGGTCCGGCACGCCGCCGACAGCCGCGGCGCGGTGCTGCTCGACGAGGGCGCGGTACAGGCCGTCGCCCAATGCCGCCGCTCCCTCCTGGCCGCCGGCATCACCGGCGTCCGCGGCCGCTTCCACGGCGGCGACGTCATCGACCTGATCGCCCCCGACGGCCACGTCGTCGCCCGCGGCGTCGCCGAATACGACAGCACCGAACTACAGACCATGGTCGGCCGCTCCACCACCGACCTCCCAGAAGGCATGCAGCGCCCCGTGATTCACGCAGACGATCTGGTGAAGGTGTAGCAGGGGAACCGGATCATGCCGGACGAATGAACGGCGTGCTCGCCTCGAGTGTTTTATTCGGCGCTCGGGTAGCGAATGCTCATGCGTCGCTCAGCCGCTGTAGGAGGTGGGCGTGGTCGCGTTTGGGGGCGGTGTTCCTCCGACGGCGCGGTGATGAGCGTGTTGTTGTCGGGGTGTTCGACTTGGATGGTCTCGTGCAGCTGATGGTGGAGTTGTTCCGGCCGGCGGGCTGCAAAAACCATCGCGCATTTCCTCTGTCGACTGATATGCCCTGTCACCTGTCGTGGTGTCAGGGTTGCGGGACGGGTGAGTTGCTCAGCGGCCGGGTGGGCTGACTCCGGGTTGTTCGGGAGTGGTGGGGCTGGAGGTGTCCGGGATCGGGCCGGTGATGCCGGGCTGGCCCTCCTCGTCGGAGAGAGGTGGGCCGGGCTCCAGTGGGGGTGGGGGCGTGTGTGGTGGCGGGGCCGGGGCGGGCTCGGGGGCCGGGGGTGGTGGGGGCACCGGGGACGGTGGCGGCGCGGCGGGTGGCGGAGCCGTCTCGGTCGGGGGTTGCGGCGGTGCGGGCGTGTGCTCCGGCGTGGGGATGGGTGCAGGTTGCGTGGTTGGCGGCGGAGGGGTTGTGGGCGTGGAGGATTGGGGCGCCTGCTGTCCCGGAGTGGAGGGCTCCGGCCGGGGTGGTTGCGGACCGTCCGGGCCGGGCGTGGAGTCCTGCGGGGGTGACGATGGTGTGGGTGGGGTAGGCGTTGTCGGCGTGGAGGATTGGGGCGGCTGGGGTGCTTGCTGTCCCGGGGTAGGGGACTCTGGCCGGGGTGGTTGTGGACCGTCCGGGTCGGGTGCGGAGTCCTGCGGGGGCACGGAGCCTTGTGGCGGCGCGGTGTGCGGCGCTGGATCCTGTGGCGGGGCGGTGTGCGGTGCCGGGTCCTGTGGCGGTGCCGGATCCTGTGGTGGTGCCGTGTGTGGGGACGAGTTTTGCGGTGGAAGGGATTGGGGGGCAGAGGGTTTCGTGGGGGAAGAGTCGGGGGCGCCGCCGGGGAGGGCCGGGGAGTCGGGGAGGGCTGGGACTGCGGTGCCTGCGGCGGTGTAGGCGGGCTTGTAGATCATGTTCATGGCCAGCAGCGCCTCTTGGCGCAGGGCCTCCTGTGCCAGCTGGGCGTCGAGGACGTGTGCCGCCTCCAGGATTCGGGCGATCGCGCCGATCGGGCCGGAGTTGCCGGGGGGCACGACGGCCAGTTTCACCGCTTCGGCCGCGGCGGCGAGCGCGCCCAGGCGGGCGCCGACCTCGCCCATGATCGCGGCCAGCTCCTCGACGGATTCGGCCAGGCCGCGGGTGCACGCGTCGGCGGCGTCGGCGGCCGCGCCCTGCCAGCCCGCGCCGTTCATCGCCCGGTCCACCTCGTTGCGCGTCAAGGGCATGGAGGTGGTGAGGGTGCCCGCGGCCTCCAGCCACACCAGCGAGGCCTGCAGGATCTCACCGGCGTCGATGCGCTGGGTGCCGGCGTGGATCTGCTCGTGCGTCAACGACTCGAAATGCTCCATCGCGCTGATGTAGTCCGGGTCGTTGCGGCGCGGCTGCGGACCGTACCGGTATTCCGTGGTCATCGCGACAGCCTCGTGGAGACCGCGCGCAGTGCGGCGGCGTGCGCGGCATCGGCCTCCTCGTACAGTCCGGCGCTGATCAGGAAGCCCTCCTTCATCCGATAGGAGGCGGCGATGTGCCGGTCGAGCAGTTCGGCGGCGTCGCGGGCCTTGCGGGAGAAGCCGGCCTGCAGTTGCTCCGCGGAGAAGAAGCCGCCGAAGCCGTGCAGCTGCGACACCGATTCCAGGCGCTGCTGCAGGTGACGCAACCGGGCGATCTGCTGGTCGTAGAGTTCCGCGCACCGGCGAGCCGCTGCCGGGTCGAACCGGACCGAGCCGTGCTGCGCCGCGTCCAGGAACTTGGCGATGTCGGCCTGACTCGCCTCGATCGTCATGCGCACCCCCTCTGATCGGTCGGTCGTGACCCAGCCTAATCGGTCGGGCGGGTCCCGGTCAGCCGTGCGGCCGGTTCACCTCGCAATCCGTTTCTGTAGGTGCGCGGCGAGCTGCTGCGCCGAGGCGGGGACGATATGCACCTCGTCACCGGCGCGAATCAGGTAGCGGCCGTCGTCGGCGACGTCGATCCAGGTGTAGTAGACCGGCGCGGGCGGATTGTCCCGATCCAGGGCCGCCTCGATGCGGATGTGCCCCTCGGCCGTGTGCGGGCGCAGCAACAGCCGCCGGATGCGGGGACTCTCGGCTGCGTGGCCATCACCGTCTCCTCGTCGCGGACCGCCGCCGTGGGCGCCGAACGCGCGGGCTCGCGGCCCGGTGGCGTCTCCGGCAGCAGCGCCGCGATCCGCGCGCCCAGCTTGGCGCTGTGGCCGATGGAGAGGTGCACGACGCCGCCGAAGCCGGGACAGCCGCCGGGTTCCTGCACGGCGAGCACGGCGTGGTCGTAGACGGCCGCGCCGAGCGCGCGGATCTCGCTGCCCGGCCCGTGCCCGCCGCCGAGGGCCACCACCCGGGTCTGTGGCTGGGCGAGAATCCGCAGGCAGGCGGACAGATCGGGGTCGGCGCGCAGCGGTAGCCGGGCCTCCAGGGTGCGCCGCAGCGCCGCGGCCTCGTCGTCGGTGCGCGGCGTTTCCAGGATCCGCAGCGGGAACGGGTGGCGATCCAGGTCGGTCTCGCGCCAGATGTGTGCGAACTCGTCCGGTGTGAAAGACCAACTCACGCCGACAAACACCCTTCGCCGATGGTCACGAGCGTCTCGTAGCCTAGCCCGGCGCCGTGCGGGCGGCCAGGCGATATCGAATCCGCGATCTGCGGAAATACGCGTTAACACCTCTGGATACCGATCCTATATCTCAACAACACCGTGGTGACCGCCTGCGCACCAGTTGGTTTGAGATCGCTCCGAGTGAGGAACGGCCCCAGGGTCGGGTATGTCGGATATACCCGTGGCGAGTCCGCCACGTAGGCGGTGCCGCGTCAGCGACGGGAGGGTGTGTGCAGGTAGTGAGTCCCGACACCGAGGGTGCCGAGGCCGGCGGAGGTAAGGCGCGTGGGCTGTGGCGATTGCGGGAGAGCGGGTTCCGGGTACCGGAGTGGGTGGTCCTGGAGGCCGGGTTGTTCGACCACCTCGACGACGAGTTAGTCACGGCGGCAGCGGCATTCGCGCGGACAACGGATGTCGGCGAGGCGTTGCGGCGCGGCGCGGCGCTGCGTGAGCGGATCGCCGCGACGGCCCTGCCGGTGGTGGTCGCCGACCGGGTGCGGGCCGCCTGCGCACAGTTCGGCGACGCGGCGATCGCGGTCCGGTCGTCGGCGTCCGCGGAGGACGGCGCGACGTATTCCTTTGCCGGACAGTTCGATTCGTTTCTCAACCGGCGCGGCGTCGAGGCGGTGGGCGCCGCCGTGCGAGCCTGCTGGGCATCGGCGTTCGCCGAACGGGTGATCCGCTATGCGTTCGCCCACGGTCTGCCGCTGCCGGGCGTTCCGGCGGTGCTGCTGCAACGCTTGGTCGAGGCGCGGACGAGCGGCGTGCTGTTCACCGCGAACCCGATGACCGGCGCACCGGACGAACTGGTGGTCGGCGCGGTATACGGCCTGGGCGAAGGGCTGGTCTCCGGTGCGGTGGACGCGGATTCCCTTGTGGTCGACAAGCTTTCCGGAGCCGTCGTGGAATCGGTGCACGGCGAGAAGACCACCGCGATCCGACCCGACGGCGACCACGGCTGCGTCGAGGTCCCGGTACCGGAGCAGCAGCGCGCCGCGCCGGTGCTGTCGGAGGCCGAGCTGACCGAGCTGGTCGAACTGGGCCGCCGGGTGGAGGCGGCGCTGGGCGCGCCCCAGGACATCGAATGGGCCGCGGACGCGGACGGGCTGTGGGTCTTGCAGGCCCGCCCGATCACCACCCCGGTCGGCGCCCCGCTACGCGGCGCCGGGGAGCGGCTCGACCCCGATGAACTGCGCATCTGGGACAACTCCAACATCCTCGAGAGCTTCAACGGCATCACCTCGCCCCTCACGTTCACCACCGCCGCCGACATCTACGGCCGGGTCTACCGCGGCTACGCCGAATCGCTGCGGGTACCGTCCCGGCAACTGCGCCAGACCGACGACTGGACCGGCGTCCTGCTCGGCTGCTTCCACGGCCGCGTCTACTACAACCTGCTGCACTGGTACCGGATGGTGGGTATCGCGCCCGGCTACCCGCTCAACCGCCGGGTCTTGGAGGCGGCCTTGGGTGTCGCCGAGCCGCTGCCCGACGAGATAGCGAAAACGCTGCGGCCCTTCACCTTCCGCAATCCGCTCGCCCGATTGTGGTCGCGCACGGTGACCACGGCGGTCTACGTGCGCCGCATCGCGGGCATAGACGGCATGATGCGGCGGTTCCTGACCGAGTTCTACCGCGTCTACGACGAATTCGACACGGTCGACGACGCCGCGCTGACCGGCGAGCAGGCCTATGCCCGCTACCGGCAGCTGGACCGGGAACTGGTCCGGCGCTGGGGGCCGATGATGGTGCTGGACGCGATGCTGCTGACCCTGACCGGCCTGCTGTACGTGCTGACCAAAGCATTCCTGCCCAAGGCGCCGGAATGGTTCCTGTACGCGGTCGCCGGACCGGGCGAGGAGGTGGAGTCGGCCGAGCCCGCGCGCGCGATGGCGGCTCTGGCGGAGGTCGTACGCGCCGACCCGGAACTCCGCGCCCTCATCGAATCGACTGCGCCGGAAGGCATCCGGGACGAACTCGCCAGCGCGGGCCGGACCGACTTCCTCGCCCGCGTCGACGAGTACATCGCACGCTACGGCTATCGCAGCATCGATGAACTGAAGCTCGAGACACCGGATCTGCGTGAGGATCCGGCGAGCCTGTTCGTGCTGCTGCGCGCCGCCCTGCCGCAGGAGCAGACGCGCCGCGGCACCGAGGCCGAGACCTATCTGGACGAGCATCTGCACGGCGTGCGCCGGGCACTGTACGAACGGTTGCGCCGCAAGGTCGGCCGATGCGCCGCACATCGCGAACGGCTCCGGTTCTGCCGCACCCGCGCGTTCGGGATGGTGAAGCGGATGATCCGGGTGATGGGCCGGGATCTGGCCGCGCGCGGCGTCATCGACGATTTCGCCGATGTGTTCCAGCTGACCGTGCAGGAGTTGCGAGGCTGCTACGAGGGCGCGGACACGGGCTCGCTGCGGGCCCTGATCGCCGCGCGCACTCAGCAGCGGGCGGCCGATGCCCGGCTCGTCGCCCCCTCCCGGTTCGTCACGCGCGGACCGGGATTCGGGCGCGCGGAACTGGCGGCGCAGGGCTGGGTACCGATCACCGATATGCCCGCCGCGACCGCCGGGGCCGTGCTCACCGGGACACCGTCCGGACCCGGGGTGGGCACCGGCCCGGCCGTCGTGGTCGACCAGCCGCGCGACGTGTCGGGCGGCGTGCTGGTGACCTACCGCACCGATCCCGGCTGGGTGGCCGCGCTGCCGTCGGCGGCGGCGCTGGTGATCGAGCGCGGCAGCCCGCTGACCCACGTCGCGATCGTGGCGCGCGAACTGGGCGTGCCGACCGTCGTGCAACTGCGCGACGCCACCACGATGCTCCGCACCGGCATGTCGATTCGAGTCGACGGCACCGGTGGCACCGTGACGGTACTGGCCGAAGGAGACGGTCCCCATGCAGGCTGACAACGATATCGACGCGGTGCGGGGCTGGCTGGCGAATCCGGCCACCGACACCGGCATTCATCTGGCCGACGAGGCCGACGGCTGGGAGTTCCGGTCCTATCGGGAGCTGGCCGAGCTGGCGTGGGCGGTGGCCGCGCGCCTGCGGGCCGCAGGGCTGGGCGACGGCGAGGGCGCCTGCGTGATCATGCCGACCGGATTCCCCTGCGTCGCAACGTTCTACGCGGTGTGGGCGGCCGGCGGCGTGTTCACCCCGATCGCCCCGCCCACCTTCGGTGATCTGGCCCAATACATTTCGCATGTCGCGGCCATTCTGCGGCAGGCGCGTCCACGGCTGGTGGTGACCTCGGCCGACCTGCGTCCGCTGGTGTGCCAGGCCATGGCCGAGGCCGGACGAACCGATGACCCGGTGCTCGCCGACGACCCGGAACCGGTGTCCGAGCGGGAATTCGGTGCGCCCGCCGAGTGCGCGCTGTTGCAGTTCACCTCCGGTTCGACGGGGACCCCGCGCGGGGTGCGGGTGTCGTGGCGGAACCTGGCCAACAACATCGAGATGATCACCCGTCTGGTGGACTGGCGCGACGGCGAGGCGATGGCGTCCTGGCTGCCGCTGTATCACGATATGGGCCTGGTCGGCGCGTTCTTCACCACCGTCACCAATCAGGGCGACCTGTATCTGATGCGGCCGGACCAGTTCATTCGCGACCCGATGCGGTGGTTGCGGGCGATGACGCACGCGCAGCACACGCCGTCGCCGTCGTTCGCGCTCGGCTATGTGGCACACCGGGTTTCGCCCGAGGAGGTGGCCGGGCTGGACCTGTCGGGGTGGCGGACGCTGGCGGTGGGTTCCGAACCCGTCGAGGTCGCCGATCTGCACGCGTTCACGGAAATGGCCGGACCGCAGGGCTTTTCGGCACGCGCATTCACCCTTGCCTACGGCTTGGCCGAGGCGACCCTGATGGTGACCTCCTCCGCGCGCGAACGACCCGTGACGGCCCTGCGGCTGGACGGCGCGAGCCTGCGGTTCGGGCAGCCGGTCCGGCCGGTGGCCGAGGCCGAACTCGGCGACGGCCGCTGGGTGACGGGTCCGGGCTGGATCACCGGGCTCGGCTTCTCGACGGCGGAGTCGCAGGTGCGGGTGGTCGACGAGGACGGCCGCGAACTGCCGGACGGCACGCTCGGGGAGATGGTGGTCACCGGCGACTCCGTGGCGCTGGGCTACACCACGACCACCGAGGGCGGCACCCGCATCGACAACGGGCGGCTCTACACCGGCGACGCCGGATTCCGCTACCGCGACGAGGTTTTCGTGCTCGGACGGATGGGCTCGAGCCTGAAGGTGCGCGGACGGTCGGTGTTCATGGAGGACATCGAATCGCGGGTCGCCCGCGAAACCGGCATCACCAAGGGCAAACTCGCCGCGGTCGCCCACACCGACGCCGGCGCCCAGGGCATCGTCTTGTTCGCCGAGACCGCGCCGGGTCCGTGGCTGGAACAGGCCCGCAGTGTGCTGCGGGCCGCGCTCGGACCGGCGCAGACCGCGCGGATCGTCACCGGCCCGCGCGGCTTCATCCGACGCACCTCGAGCGGCAAACCGCGCCGGCGGCACATGTGGCAGCTGTTCGGCGACGGGGGCCTGGAAGGCGCCGTGGTGCACGACCCGACCGACCGCGACCAGGACGCACAGGACGGCCCGCGACCCGAACCGGTGCTGACCGTCGCGGCGGCCCGGCGGCTGCTCGACCGTGCCCTGGACCAGGTGAGTGTGCCGGCGCGGTCGGCGGTGCTGTTCGAGGGCTCGCTGGCGGAGGGTTTCGGCAACGAGGGTTCCGACGTCGACTTCCTGGCCGTCGCGCCCGGCGACGAGGACCTGCCGACGCTGCCCACGGTGCTGTTCCTGGACGGACGCCGGGTGGAGGTGCGTACCCGTTCGGTGGCTCAGTTGCGCGCGCAGCTGCGGCGGGTGGCGCAGGCCACGGACCCGGCCGCGCTGGACGAGGACGTGCTCAACCGCTGTCAGCGTTTCCTGCGCGCCACCGTCCTGCGCGCCGATCCCGGCTCCCCGGAACTCGCCGAACTGCTTGCGCTGCTGCCGAATCCGGAGTTCGCGCGCAAGGCGGGCGAGTGGTGGGCCGAACGCGCCCGCCAGGCCCTGCGCTATGCGGTCGCCCTCGCCGCCCTCGGCGAGCGGGAGGAGGCCGAGGCCTGGGCTCGCGACGGGTTGGTGCAGGCGGTCAAGGCCTGGGCCACCGGTTACGGCGAGACCTACATCGAAACCAAATGGCTGCCCGAGCAATTGGACCGGATACTCACCCAGCCGGTGAGCGGTGAGCCGGAACCGCATGCGGCGGAACTGGCCAATCGTTATCGCGCGCTGCCGGAATCGGCGACGGTCGCCGAAATCGTCGCGCTGGCTGCGGAATTCGGCGTGGCCGGGGTGGCGGACGATCCGGATCAGGTGGTGCTGGCCCGGATGCCCGGGGTGACGACCTGGGGCATCGGCGAGCGCGTGCACGTGCTGCGCGCGGACCGCGATGTGTTCGTGCTGTCGGACGCGGCCGGGCGCGCCTGGCGATCGGTGGTGGTGCGGCGGTCCCTGCGAGAGGTGCTGGGGCGCGCCGACATCGGGTCCGAGCTGGCCGAGTTCGTGCGGCTGGGGTTGGTCGGATTGCAGTGGCGCGGCGACGGTCCGATCACGCCGGCACTGGCGATGTGCAAGCCGCTGCGCCCGTACACCCCGGCGCCGGGACCGGCGGTGCCGGTACTGGGACTGTCCGGCGCCGGACGGGAGGACGCGGCGATCGCGACGCTCGCACCGCTGCCCGCCGAGCGGTTCACCGCGTGCGCGCTCGACCTGGTGTGGTCGAACGTGGTGCTGGAGAACGCGCGAGAGGATCTGGTCGGCGCGATGAAGGGAGGTCAGGGCGCCGTCGCCGACATCGCCGCGCACCGCATGGTGGCGATGGCGGTACGGATGGTGCTGTGCGCGTACGGAATTCATCCGCTGCCCGCGGACGTCGCGCCCGGACCGACACTGACGCGGCTGCTTCCGGCCGCGGCCTCCCGTCGCGGGGAACTGCTGCGCTCCGTCGAGGAGGCCGGCCGGGTAAACTTCGCGCAGACGCTCGCGGCCGGTGAGGACGCCCTGGCCGAGCTGGCTCGGCTGGACGATCTCGTGGCTCGGGTGCGCGGCCACGTCGGCGGCGGCGACTTCCCGGCCTCCTTCGACTCCCGAGAGCAGTGGCGGCGCACCCTGGACATCAGCTACGACTGGCTGCGCGTCGCCGGCTATCTCGACACCGACCTGCCGCTCGACGAGGCCCGTGATCTGCTCACCTCCGGCGGCAGGCAACCCCATCTGCGAGAAGGAGGACCGCGATGACCGGCGTGGACAGTGATGTGGCGCAGCGTGTCCGGCATCTCGTCGTCGCCATGGCCCCCCAGCCGGGCGGAACGGGAGACGATCGGCGGCTCGTGGAGGACCTCGGGTTCGACTCGTTGCGACTGATGGAGCTGACGGTGGTGCTGGAGCGGGCCTTCGGCCTTCCGCGCTACCGGCCCGAGCAGGTGGCCGGGGTACTCCGGGTCGGCGACGTGATCGCCCTGATCGAACGGACGCTGTCGTGACGGGGCGGTCGGAGGTCCTGATCACCGGCGCCACCGGGCTGGTCGGATCCGAGGTCGCGGCCCGGCTCGTCGCCGCGGGCAGCCCGGTAACCGCTGTGCTGCACCGTAATTCGCGACTGTCGAACAACGAGGGCGGTCCGGTCGACGGCGTGCGGACGGTGCGCGGTGACGTTCGGCAACCCGGCTTCGGCCTGGACGCCCGGACCGAGGCCGAGCTGGCGGAACGGGTCGGCGTGCTCGTGCACGCCGCGGCCACCACGGCCTTCGACGCCACCGCCGCCGAGTACGACGACCTGAATGTGCGCGGCACGGCGCACGCCGTCGAGCAGGCCCTGCGCTGGGACGTTCCGCTGGTGCACGTCAGCACGGCCTACGTGTGCGGCCTGCGCGGCGGGACGATCGGCGAGGACGAACTCGAGGCCGGGCAGGAGTTCGGAAACGGCTACGAGGACAGCAAGTTCCGCGCCGAGCTGCTCGTCCGGGGCACCCCGGGGCTGCGGTGGGCGATCGTGCGTCCGGGCATCGTCACCGGCGCCACCGGCACCGGGGTGATCCGCGACTACAAGAACCTGTACTCCGTGGTGAAGCTGATCGTGGAGGGCAAGCTGCGGTCGCTGCCGGGCCGTTACGACGCCACCCTCGCGCCCGCGCCGGTCGATCATGTCGCCGACGTGATCGCAGCGGTCACCGCCGATGCCGAGACCTGGTGCGGCAGCACGTTTCACGCGGTCGGCCGGGACAGTCTGTCGCTGCGGGAGGTCTCGGATGTGCTGGCCGAGTACCCGTCGTTCCACGTCGCGACGTTCGTGCCGGAGACCTCGTTCGACGCCGACGATCTCGAGCCGATCGAGCGCGAGTACTACCTGCGCGTCGGCGCGCTCTACACCAGCTATTTCGCCCGTAGGGTGCGGTTCGCCACGGCGAATGCCGAAGCGCTGCTGGGCCGTCCGGGCCCCGAGAGCGGCAAGGAATACCTGCGGGTGCTGCTGGATCACTGCCTGGAATCGGGGTATCTCGGCACACCGCTGCCGTCGATCGAGGAGGTGCTGGCGGCCGCCGGAGTGGACGAGGAGCGGCCGCAACCGGTCCTCGGAGCCGATCGGGGTGACCGCCGATGACCGCCGCGCTGCGTGACCTGCTGGTCCCGCTCACTCCGCTGCCCGCCAAGGCGGACATCTACAGCGGCGACACCTACGTGCAGGAATCCGTCGCACAGCTGGACGAGGCTGGTCTGGACGCCGCGAAATTCGCGCGCGAGCACTCGATGCTGCTGTTGAAGCCGGACGCCATCGTCGGCCGCGCCGTACTGCCCACCCTGCAATGGCTGCGCGACAACGACTTCCGGGTGGTGAGTGCGCGCCCGCTGGCGGTGAACCGCCATCTGGTGCGCGCCCTGTGGTACTACGCCTGGAATATCGCCTCCCCCGAACGGCGTCGCCTCGCCGATCTGCTGGTCGGCATCTCCGATGCCCTCGTGCTGGTGGTCGGTGGACCGGTGGGCGAACTCCCGACACCGGTGCGCCTGACCGCCGCGAAGGGCGCGACCGACCCACGCAAGCGGCGCCCCGGCGAACTGCGCCACCTGCTCGGCCGCGACAGCTTTCTGCTCAACCTGGTGCATTCGCCGGACGATCCGGCCGACGTGCTGCGTGAACTCGCCATCTATTTCGACGAGCACACCCGCTCGCGGGTGCTGGCGGATATCGGCACCGGCACGGAGTGCTCGGGACACGCGGCGGAACTGGCCGAAGAACTCTATTCCCGAACGCCCGCACGCGAATTCGAACGCGATGCGGCGATCGAGCGCATTCTGGCCGACCTCGGCGGACCGCCGGACGGCTTCGATCCGCGGTCCGACGAGGCCTGCGCGGCGCTGCTGCGCGCGGCCTGGGCGGCGGATCGAGCGATGGATCCGTGGTCGGTGATCGTGCTCGGATCCCAGGTACTTCCCATGCGCACCGGAACCGGACCGCAGACCTTGCGGCCGGTCGGCGCACCCGACTGGTTGGAGGGTCTCCCATGACGACGGACACCGCGATGGTGCGGGCCGCGAGCCACGTGCGCACGATCTCCCGGCAGCTGGCGCACCGCTGCGCGGTCTCGGAGGTCTTCGTCACCTCGCTGCACGCGCGGTCGCCGGAGGAGTTCGTGGCCGGCGCTCAGCTCCCGCGCATGCACGCCTACTACGGCGATCACATCGAACCGCTGGTGGCGCAGTACGATCCGCTGCTGGTGATGGAGGCCGCGCGCCAGGCCGCGATCGCGATCACGCACGAATACTTCGCCGTGCCACAGGATATGGCGTTCGTCGTGCGCGAATTCAACGGCACCGCCGCCGATACCGCGGCGTGGTCGATCGGCCGGGCGCCCGCCGACCTGGTGATGACCGTCGGCATCGCCCGGCGGCACCGGCGTCAGGGCGTCGTCTGCGGGCTGGACATGGTGCTCGAGATCGACTGCGGGGGAACGCCCATGATGACCGTCGACGGCTCGTTCTTCTGGATCACTCAGCGGCAGTGGGCCAGGACACGCACCGAGTTCCGGGAAAGCCTGGGGCTCGGGCCCTTTCACACCGCGCCCGCGCATGCCGAGCGGGCGAACGCGGCCGCCGTGGGCCGGGAGAACCGGCGCAATGTGGTGGTCGCACCGGTCCGGCACGCGGGTGTGTCGGCCACGGCCGCCCTCGCCGCGGACACCGCGCACCCGTTTCTGTTCGATCACCCGCTCGACCACGTTCCCGGTAGCCTGCTGATCGAGGCGGCCCGCCAGACCGCCGTGGCCATGCTGCTGCCGCGCACGCCGCGCTTGCGGCGGGTCGCGAGCAGGTTCGACCGCTTCGTGGAACTGGACCGCGGCGCCGAATGCACGGCCGAACTCGTCGGTTCCGCGCCGGACACGGTCCGATGCGACGTGCTCCAGTGCGGTGCGTCGGCCGCCCGCATCGAGCTGGAGTTCGCGGCGGGGCAGGCGTGAATGGCGAAAACGGCTGGGCACGACGATGAGTGAAGGGACCGCGGTGCGGCGGGACGGGAATGCCGCGATCCGCCTCGCCCGGTTCACGCGGGCGCGCTACGAACCGCACTACCTGCTGTACGCGGTGCTGTTCACGCTGGCGCTGGAGGCCACGGCCGCGCTGGTGTCGCATCCGAACGCGCCGTGGCGGCCCGCCGGAGCCACCGTTGTCCGGATCGTCGTGGTGGCGTTCGTGCTGCTGTACCTGCGCATGGTGGACGAGCAGAAGGATCTCGACTACGACCGCGTGCACCATCCCGATCGGCCGCTGGTGACCGGTGCGGTCCGCGCCTCGGACCTGCGAGTGGCGATGGTCTTGATCGCGGCCGGTGCGATCGCGGGATCGCTGGCGCTGTCGGTGAATTCGGCGGTGACGATCGCCGCTGCCTTGGCCTACGGCCTGGCGCTGTGGGGTCTCGAACGGGTGTCGGCGACGGTCCGCGACGCGATCATGGTCAATCTGGCGGTCACCTATCCGGTGCAGCTGTTCATCATCGGCTACCTCGTCGTCTCGGCGATCGACACCGGTCAGGTGGCGTCCGGATGGCCCGCCGCGGCGGTGGCCGTGCTCTTCGCGGGGGCATTCCTGCAGTTCGAGTTCGCGCGCAAGACGGCTCGCGCACCGCGGCCGGGGGAGTGGTTCTATTCGAACGTGCTCGGTGCGGCCGGGAGCACGGCCGCCGGGGTGGCGTGCGCGGTGATCGCGGTGGCCTGCGATCTGATCTTGGTGCGGCCCTGGACATTCGACGTGCCCGGTGCGCTGGTCGCGTGGATTCCCCCGGTGTTGCTGGTACTACCGCTGTGGGGCGCGATACGGTTCGCGCGGGCGCCCCGGGACGAGCCGTATCCGCTGGTCCCGGCCGTGCTGTTCGTGCTCACGCTGTACGCCGCCCTGATCGCGCAGGCGCTCGTTCTGCCCTGAGCCACCGCGATGGTCACCGCAGGGCCACCGAAAGGGCAGTGGGAGGGCCGGGCGAAACGCGCATGCTTGACAGTGCACCCGGCGCCGCAGGAGATGTCCCCTTCGCAGATTGCGGCGCGCCGGATCCGGCGCGGTCCGCCCTTGCCGCGCCGGGCTCGCGGTCCGGCGTTTCGCGTGTGGCGCCGGGTGCGCCCGTTCGCCGCTTGGAGGTACACCGAGATGTTCGTACCGCAACCGGACGGTGTGGACCGACCGTCCGCCGGGCCCATGGTCTCCGGCCGAGGTGTGCGACGCTCGCGCGCCGCGCGATGGCGCACGGACGGCCCCGCTCCCATCCTGCCGGACTGGCACGAACTGCTGGCCGCCTTCCTCGGCCATATCGGCGACCAGCCCGGCGACCACCCCGTGACCCGTTGGGCGCAGGACCTCGCGGCACTGCACCACCAGCGCCGCGGCGATCCGCTGCGTTCGGCCGAAATCGACGGCCGCCGTGGCGAACTCATCGCACGGATCGACCGCTGGGCGGCCGAGCACACGGTGGCCCGGCCACGCACCCGGTCGCTGGGCGCGGCCGTCGACGCCATGGCCGCGGCGCAGGTTCGCGCCGCCCACCTGCTACGCAGCATCGACGACGTCGGCGACGAGCGGGTGTACGCGGCCTGGTTCCTGCTGGCGACGCTGGCCGACGACTGGACCGGCCTGGTGCAGCAGACGGCCGGACCGCAGTGGCCGCAGCCCGATCGCAGCGTGGCCGGGGAGAGCGGCTGACCGTGGTCAGCGCCGTCGACGACGGCGCGGGCGCTCGGGGGCGGCCGGGGTCTGCTGCAAGGCCAGATCCAGCATGGCGGTTCCGGCGTCGCGGATGATGGTGTCGAGATCGTCCAGCACGGTCACCACCGCGGCGCGGGCCGCGTGCAACTCCTCCGGTGTGCTGAACTCCTGTTCGAAAACCGCACGGACCGTGTGCAATTGCAGTCCGATATCGAACAGGTGCCGGACCAGGCGGTCGTTGGATTCCGGAATGGTGTGCGGCGCCTCCGGCATCGCGACCGCGGTGTCGAATGCGACGTGCGCCGGCTCGGCGTCGTCCGTGACCGCGTGGAGCGGGGGAACGACGGTGGCACCCGATTCTTCGGGTGCGGTGACCGCGCGAGCGGACCGAGCTGCGTGATGCGCGACAGCGGGCATGGCAACCTTCTGAGATAGGGGAAGAGGCCCCCAGCCGCGCTACTGGACTCGGGAAGGACTTCTGTCAGAAGTGTAGCCGCCTCGGATATCGGCCGAGGCCGCTGTGTTGTCAAGGAAGTGTGACCGTCACATATCGCCAGGTGCCGAACGAGACCGACTGGGACGGTTGAAATGCGGCGGCGTCGGGTCCGCGCCGGTGACGCCGCGGATGACGGCGGCGGCGACGGTCACGAGTTTCACGTTGCCGCGCTGGGACGCGGCGCGCAGCACTTCGAACGCACCGTCTCGGTCGCAATGTCGTTGTGCCATCGTGATTCCCAGAGCCTGGTCGATGATCGAGCGCGAGGCCAGGGCCGCCTGTAACTGCGCGGTCAGCTCGGTCTGGCGCGCCATGCTGATCGCCGAGGCCAGCAGTACCGCGGTGTGCTGACCGGTGAGCGAAATGGCCTGGAGCGCAGTCAGATCGAAGGCGTCCTGATGCGCGGAGTAGAGATTGAGCGTGCCCACCGCCGCGCCGTCGACCAGCAGCGGTTGCGAATGTACCGAACGGATGCCTTGTTCCAGCATGCGGGCGGGATAGGCGCCCCAGCGCTTTTCGGCCGCCATGTCGGTGACGGCGACCGGCTCGGCGGTGTGCAGCGCCTCCAGACACGGGCCCAGGCCCTGGCCGCGTTGCAGTTCGTCGATCACGGTCGCGTGCGGGCCGGTCGAGGCCACCGTGACCGTTTCGTCGTTGCGGCGCAGCGTGATTGCCACCATCGGCCGGTTCGGCAGCATGCGCGCGGTGATATCGGCGATGTCGCGCAGCGAGGACTCGACATCGGGGGTGGACAGCACCAGCGTGGTCAGTTCCGCCAACCCGATCGCGAATTCGTCGGGATGGTACGGTTCCGAGGTCATCAGTCTTTTTAGCACTTCGCAGTTTGACCGGATGCGATTACGGGAACGTCGTTAGGACCCCGATGCACACGGTTCACGACGAGTGGGACATGTAGCGAATGACCAGCCGAGCCGAGGATCACCCACGGCAGCAGCGGCCGTCCAGCCCATTCACATCACCTCTGCACGACGGCGAGCATCGGCGGATAATCGACGGTATGGGCGCTCCCGCGCAGCAGGTACCGCGCGACTTGACCAACGCCGAGTCGCTGCGGCTGCTCGCGAGTGTGCGGTTCGGGCGCCTCGTGTTCGCCCGCTACGCGCTGCCGACCATCCGCCCGGTCAACCACATCGTCGACGACGACGCGATCGTCATCCATGCCAATCGCGGCGCCGCGATGAGTCCCGAGCGGCAGGTGGTGGCCTACGAGGCCGACACCATCGACGAGCGCACCCGGCGCGGCTGGTGCGTCATCGTCACCGGCACCGCCGAGGTGGTCACCGATCCGGACGAGATCGAGCGCTATCGCACCCTGCTGCGGCCCTGGCTGCCCGGTCCGCGCGACCACATCGTGCGTATCGAGCCCGACATCATCACCGGTGTCGAATTCATCGATCCCGAGGATCAGGCGGTGTCCTGAGCGGCGGTGCGCGCGGGTCGCGGGCGCAGGGTCACCGGTAGACGGCTCGGCGCGACGACGAAATCGCGATTGGACGGCCGCACCCGGTAACCGGGATCGGGTATCGGGTCCCAGCGCGACAGCAGCGCCGCGGTCTGCAGCGTGATGGTCAGCATCGCGAAATTGCTTCCGGGACAATGCCGGGGGCCGACGGCGAAGGGCAGCACGGCCGCGCGGTCGATGGACTCGACCCGGCCGGGCGCCCAGCGTTCGGGATCGAAGGTCTCCGGCTCCGGGAACCAGCGGGGGTCGTGATGAATCATGTACGGGCTGAAGGCCACTACCGCGCCCGGCGGCAGTGTGAGGTCGCCGAGCCGGACCTCGCTCGCGGCGGTGTTCGTGCTGACCCACGGCGCCCACATGCGCAGTGTCTCCTGCAGCGTCAGCCGCAGATACGGCAGTGCCGCAGCGTGTTCGGGGCGGACCGGCCCCGTGCCGACTACGGAATCCAGTTCGGCGCGCACCCGTTCGGCCACGTCGGAATGCCGCATCAGCTCGTGCCAGAGCCAGCCGAGTATCGAGGCGGTGGAGCCGACGCCGGCGGCCAGCATCAGCAGCAGCTCATCGATGATCTGCTCGTCGGACAGCCGGACACCGGTCTCCGGATCGACGTGCCGCACCAGCGCGGAGAGCACATCGTGGAAATCGTGGTCGCGGCGGCGGTACTCGGTGACGACCGCGCCGATCTCCGCGCGCAGCCGGGCGGCCCGGGTCCGGAAACGGCGATCGGCGATCAGTCGCATCCGGCGCACAGGGGCGGGCAGGGCGGCACGCTGGATCACCTGACCCAGCAGCCACGGAATATGTTCGCGGATCTCCTGTTTCGCGTCGGCGCCGAAATCGGCCGTGAACAGGGTGGCCGAGACCGTGTCCAGTACCAGGGCGTGCGCCTCGTCCATCAGGTTCACCGGGCCGGGGCGGCGGGTGCTCGCCCAGCGTTCCGCGATATCGGTTGCCACCCCGGCATATTCGAGCAGGCGGCGCTGGCGCAGGGCCGGGGCCACCAATCGGCGGCGTTGTTCGTGCGGCTTGCCGCTGAGCACGTTGGAGGCGCCGTGGATGATGTCGCGCACCGCCTCGCGCAGATCCTCGCGGTGGAATTCGCCGGCCTCGCCGAAGGCGACCTGCCGGATCAGTTCGGGCGTGGTGAGGACGTAGGCCGGGCGCGGTCCCAGCCGGACGCGCACCACCGGGCCGAGCGGTGTGAGCGAGGTGACGAAACCGAGCGCGTCGCGTAGGACGTGCAGGCTGTGGCCGAGCAGGGGGAGCGCGCCCGGTGCTGTCGGTATACCGGAAATATGCTCTGATCCAGGGCCTTTCGGCGTCCGCCCGGTCGCGGCCGTGACGGACGCCTCGCGGTAGACGGCGAGAATGCGATCGGTCTGCCGGGACTGGCGGACGGAATCGGCCCGGGTGGAAAGCTTTTCGCGAATGGCCCGCAGCGCCGCGCGGTCGTCGGCCAGCTCGCGCAGCGTCTCGGCGATCGCGGCGGGTGAAGCGTCGCGGGTGCACACGCCGCCGCCGTCGGGCAGCGACTCCGCCAGATCGCCGTCGCAGTACACCACCGGCAGTCCGACGGCGACCGCCTCGAGCAGCGCCATGCCCTGCGTGTCGAACCCGCTCGACGGGAACAGCAGCACGTCGTGCTCCCGCATCGCCGCCAGGCATTCGGCCTGAGTGACCGCGCCGCGCAACCGGATTCGGTCGCCCGCCACCCGGGCGGCGGCCCGCACGCGGTCCTCGTCGTCGCCGTCGCCGTAGATGTCGAGGGTGCAGCCCGGGACTCGCGCCACCGCCTCGACGGCCGCCACGGGACGCTTCTCCGCCGACAACCGCCCGCACCACAGCACCCGCAACGGCGCCGCGTCGTCGGTGTCCGCGCGCGGCGGCCCGAGCGACTCGAGGAGATCGTCGTCGACTCCGTTGGACACCACGTGGATCGGCCGTTTGAGGCCGTGGGCGCGCAGCCGGGCGGCGAAGTGCTCGGTCGGGACCACCACCGCGTCGGCGGCGCGGGCGTGCCCGACGACGGTGCTCCAGGCGTGCCGGGCGGCACGGGACTCGTCGTTGCGCGGGATCGGGGCGGGATCGCGCAGGAACATCCCGTGCAGGGCGCGCATCGTGACGGCACTGAGATACGGTGCGGGCGAGGTGTTCTCGATGAAGGCGTCGTCGCGGCTGTGCACCGACTGCACCAGCGGCAGCCCGTGGCGGCGGGCAGCGCGCACGCCCAGGATCCCCGCGCCGTAGGTGGTGTGGACGTGGACCACGTCGACCGGCTCGTGCGCGGCGAATTCCGCATCGATGAACCGATTGTTGGTCTTGGTCGGTATGACCATCGGGTAGCCGTTCACGCGTACGCCCGGCAGGCCGGTCAGCGTCCGGACATCCGGATCGGAGGTCGCCGGTCCGGGGATGGTGAACAGCGTGACACGATGCCCGAGCCGCCGCAGGGCGCGGCGTTGTGAATTCACCGAAGTCTGGATGCCGCCGACCGTGTCGGGGTGAAAATCGGTGAACATCGCGATGTGCACGCCCTCACCCTACGGGTGGCGCAGACGGTGCGGGAGGACGTTCGATCGGGAAGGAGACGGTATGAAGGTGGCGATCCCGTTGACGGGCACGCGCGGTGACGTGCAACCGGCTGTCGCGCTGGGACTGGAACTGCGGCGGCGCGGCCACGATGTCCGGCTGGGCGCCCCGCCGAATCTGGTCGACTTCGCCACCCGCGCCGGGCTCCCGGCGCAGAGCTGCGGCCCGGACGTGCAGCAGCTGTACTCCTCACCGGAGGGTCAGCGGGCTTTGGCCGCGGGGAGCAGCTTCCGGCTCATGCAGCTGGTCGGCAAGCAGATGGCCGACTACGCCGACCGGATGAACCGGGAGGTGATCGATGTGTGCGCCGGCGCCGAGGTGATCGTGTCCACGTTGCTCACCGAGGACCGGGCACACGCGGTGGCGGAGGCGGCCGGGGTGCCGATGGTGTCGCTGCACGGATTTCCGTCGCGCGCCAACGCGGCCTACCCGTTTCCCGGCGCGCTGCCGCCGCACTGGCGTCCTCCGGCCGCGATCAACCGGGCGACCTGGGCGGTGGCGGAGAATCTGCGCCGCGTCGTGTTCATGCGCTATCTGAACCGGCTGCGCCGGGAGCTGGGTCTGCCGCGCACCACCGCGAGCACCGCCGCCGAGCTGGCCCGTGACAATGTGCCCGAGGTGCAGATCTACGACGCCGCGCTGGTACCCGGCCTGCCCGAGCAGTGGGGTCCGCGGCGGCCGTTCGTGGGTTTCCTGCCGCTGGAGCGCACGGCGCGCGAGGCGGTGGGCGAACTGGCCGAGGACCACACCGACCTGATGTCCTGGCTGCGACAGGATGCGCCGCCGGTGTACTTCGGCTTCGGCAGCATGCCGATCCGCGACACCCACGCGGTGCTGGCGATGGTGACCGAGGTGTGCACCGAACTCGGGCTGCGCGGTCTGGTCAGCGCCGGGTGGAGCGATCTCGACGCCGCGAACGCCGAAACCGGCCCGCACATCCGGGTGGTGGGCCCGCTCGCTCACGACCTGGTGTTCCCGCTGTGCGCCGCCGCCGTCCACCACGGGGGCATCGGCACCACCTTCGAGTCACTGCGCGCCGGGCTGCCGACCATGGTGTGCTCGGTGTCGTTCGACCAGCCGATGTGGGGCGCGCAGGTAGAGCGCCTCGGGGTCGGCGCACACGTGAGCTTCCAGCGGCTGGACCGCGATCGGCTCGCCGCGGGCCTGCGCCGCATCCAGCGCCCGGAATTCGCCACCCGCGCCAAAGACCTCGCGGTGCAGCTGAACTCGAACGACGACGCGACCACGCGCACGGCCGACATCGTCGAGTCCGCGGGCCGATGAGCCGGGCCCGAGCGCTCCCGCGTCTCCGCCGGGTCTCGTCATCCCGGATGCGTCCCGACGTCCGGATGCCGGGGGGCGGCGGATGGCGGTGATCGTGGGGGCGGGGGTGGATTCGTGGGTGATGGTGCGGCGGTGTTTGCGGCGGACGGTGCGGGACCGGGATACGTTGCTCATCTCGATGTTGTTGCCGATTCTGGTCATGCTGCTGTTCGTGTATGTGTTCGGGGGCGCGATCCAGGTCGACATGCCTTACGTGGCGTATGCCGTGCCGGGAATCATTCTGTTGTGCACCGGGTTCGGGGCCTCGATTACGGCGACCGCGGTGGCGCGCGACGTGCAGGGCGGGGCGATCGAGCGGTTCCGGACGCTGCCCGCGTTCCGGCAGGCGCTGCTGGCGGGACATGTGGGCGAGGGGGTGCTGCGCAATTCCGGGGTGATCGCCATCGTGCTGGTCGCGGCGGTCGCGCTCGGCTTCCGGCCGCACGCCGGGCCGCTCGCGTGGGCGGCGGCGCTCGGCGTGATCCTGCTGTTCGTGCACGCCGTCGCCTGGATCGCGATCGCACTCGGGCTGCTGGCCCGCAATCCCGAAGCGGCGGGCGGCTTCACCTACGCGATCATGTTCATCCCCTACGTGAGCAGCGCGTTCGTCCCGACTGCCACCATGCCGTCCTGGCTGCGCGGTTTCGCCGACCACCAACCCGCGACGCCCGTCGTCGCCACCCTCCGCGGCCTGCTCGCCGGGACCGCGGTGGGGACGAGCCCGCTGGTGGCGGTGGTGTGGTGCCTGGCACTGGCCGCCGCCGGGTTCCTTGGCGCCGCAGTGCTTTTCGAGAGACGGTGAACCGCTAGCGCAGCGGACCGAAGAACGCGCGCAGGTGGCAGCCGTGCAGGCCCTGATCGAGCGGTACCGGCGTGGTGTTTCCTAAATTGGTCTGACCACTTGACCTCTTACCAATCCGGTTCTACTGTCGGCGCATGGCCCTGCCAGCGAATCGATCGGCGGACAGTTCCCGACACGGTGTTCGACCAGCTCGTCGACGAGGTACTGGACGGTGAGCTGGCGCCGGGGGCGACTCTGCCCGCCGAGCGGCAGCTGGCCGAGGTGCTCGGCGTGTCGCGGCCGACGGTGCGGGAGGCGTTGCAGCGGCTGGCCCACACCGGTCTGGTCGAGGTGCGCCAGGGCGGGGCGACCACGATCCGCGACTTCCGGCGTTCCGCGGGGGTCGACATGCTGCCCCGGCTCATCCTGCGCCGAGGCGAACTCGACCACGCGGTGATCCGCAGCATTCTGGAGGCGCGGCTGGCGATGGGACGCGAGGTCGCCGGACTGGCGGCCGATCGTGCCGGCGCCACGCTCGCGCCCGAGTTGGGGGAGGCGCTGGAAAAGCTTGCGGCCGAGCCGGATCCGGTGCGGCAGCAGGTCGTGGCCCTCGAATTCTGGGACCACGTGGTGGACGGCGCCGATTCGATCGTGTACCGGCTGTTGTTCAACAACCTGCGCGCGGTCTACGAGCCCGCCCTCGCGGCGCTGGCGTCGGTGATGGCGGCCGAGGTGAGCCGGATCGATCGCTATCGCGCGCTGGCCGAGGCGATCCACGCCGGTGCGCGCACCGCCGCCCAGGAGGCCGCGCACGCGCTGCTGTCCTTGGCGGCAACGGAATTCGACGCGATGCTGCGTCGGCTCGAGGAGGAACCGCAATGAGTGTCATCGATCGGATACGCGAGCGTCGCGGCCGGGCGGCCGACATCGATCGCCGGGCGCGCGGCAGGATGGCCGCCGAGGAGAGTCGGGGGCGTCGGCAGGTCACGCTGGGCAGCGCCTTCCGGGTGTTCGCGCGCCGCCCGTCACCGTGGATCATTGCCGGACTGCTGGTCGCGGCGCTGGTCGCGCGGGTGGTGGTCGGCGACTGGCGGCTCACCGATGCCGTGCTGCCGGTGGTGATGCTGGCCGCGTTTCCCTTCGCGGAGTGGGTGATTCACGTGTGCGTGCTGCATTGGCGGCCGCGCCGGTTGGGGCCTGTTACCTTCGACAGCCTGCTCGCCCGCAAACATCGGGAGCATCACGCCGATCCGCGTGCCGTGCCGCTGGTCTTCATTCCCTGGCAGACGTTCCTCTGGCTGCTTCCGGCCCTGATTCTCATTGCGGCGCTGGCGTTCCCGCGCCTCGGTCTCGGGCTGACCTTCCTCGTGGTCCTCGGTGTGCTCGGACTGAACTACGAGTGGTCCCATTACCTGATCCACACCGAATACCAGCCCCGTACGCGACTGTTCCAGGCAGTGCGGCGCAATCACCGGCTGCACCACTTCAAGAACGAGCACTACTGGTTCACGGTCACCACCTCCGGCACCGCCGACCGAGTCCTGGGTACGCACCCCGACCCGGGCGCGATCCCCGCCTCACCGACGGTCAAGGCATTGCACGCGTCCGGAGCGGTGTGAACGAGCCGGAGTTCAGTATCCGGCAACCACGTCGACGCGGGCGATCAGGTCGCGGCCGGTGACGAAACGGGTGACGTTGTCGCGCACGCGCTCGGCGAACGCGGCGTTGCGCAGGTGCGGCGGGTTCGAATCATGCGGTGTGACAATCGCATTCGGTAGTTCCCACAGGGGATGCCCGTCCGGGAGCGGCTCCGGATCGGTCACGTCGAGGCCCGCTCCGCCGATGGCGCCGTCCCGCAGGGCCTGCACGAGCGCGTCGGTATCGACCAGGCTGCCGCGCGCGACGTTGATCACCCACGAGGTCGGCCGCAACTGCGCGAGTTCGGCTTTGCCGACGAGGTGGCGCGTCTCGGGAGTGGCGGGCGCGGCGACGACGACGTGATCGGTGCGCGGCCACACCTCCGGAAGACGGTGCGCCGCAACCGTCTCCACCACGCCGGGCATGGAAACCGGAGTGCCGGAACGGTTCACGGCGATCACCCGCGCGCCGAACGGGTGCAGCAGCGTGACGAGTTCCCGTCCGATGCCGCCCGCGCCGATGATCGTCACCGTAGCCCCGCGCAGCGTCCCGATGTGCGGGAAGAAGTCGGTCTGCCGCCAGCCGCGGGCGCGCACGTGCTCCGGCAGATAACGGACTCCCGCGAGCAACAGCAGCAACGCATGCTCGGCCACGCTGCGCGCGAAAGCACCCGCCGCCGAGGTGAACACCACATCCGGATGCCGCCGGAAGATATCGGCGTCGAACCACTCCTCGACCCCGGCGGAGAACAACTGCACCCACTCGATTCCCGCGGGCAACTCCCGCGGAAACCCGGCCGGACCGCCGTCCCACACCAGCGCCCGAGCCTCCGCCGGCGGCGCCACCACCGCCCCGCCCGCACCGATGGCCCGCGTCAGCAGGTCAGTCGCCTCCGGTCCGAGAGCGATCGGAACAGCAGCCGCGGACATGTGCACCTCTCCTCTACGCATGATGGGCGCGCCACGGTACCGGGAACGCCCGCCCAAGGGGGACCGTACCCGGCGGGCGGATGTGAGTAGCGGGAGGCCGGGCGGGTCAGGATTCGGGGGGATCGTCGAGGTCGACCTCGACCTTGTCGCGATCGGCCCATTCCAGGAGCTGATTGATGTCGAAGACCGTGTTGTCGATGTCGGCGTGGAGATCGCCCAGTTTCGCGTAGCGGTCGGGGACGGTGGCGATGGTGAAGTCGCGCGGGTCCAGGTCGGGGATCTCGTCCCACCGGACGGGGGTGGAGACGGTGGCCTCGGGAACGCCGCGCACCGAGTAGGCGGCGGCGATGGTGTGGTCGCGGGCGTTCTGGTTGTAGTCGACGAACAACATCTTCGGATCGCGGTCGCGGCGCCACCAGGTCGTGGTCACGTCCTCGGGGGCGCGGCGCTCGACCTCGCGGGCGAAGGCGAGGGCGGCGCGGCGCACGTCTTGGAAGCCGTGGTCCGGGGCGATCCGCACGTAGACGTGTAATCCCTTGCCGCCGGAGGTCTTCGGCCAGCCGACCGCGCCCAGTTCGCCGAGCACCTCGCGCACGACACCGGCCACCCGTTGCACACGCGAGAACGGGCAGTCCGGCATGGGATCCAGGTCGATGCGCCACTCGTCGGGTTTCTCGGTGTCGGAGCGCCGCGAATTCCAGGGATGGAACTCCACCGTCGACATCTGCACGGCCCAGATGACGTCGGCGAGTTCGCTCACGCACAGTTCGTCGGCGGTGCGACCGTAGCGGGGAAAGTAGACCCGCACGGTCGGAATCCACTCCGGCGCGCCCGCGGGCAGCCGCTTCTGGTGCACCTTCCCGCCCGGCAGCCCCTTCGGAAACCGGTGCAGCATGCACGGCCGGTCCCGCAGCGCGTTGACGATCCCGTCACCGACGCTCAGGTAGTACTGGACCAGGTCGAGCTTGGTCGCCCCGGACTCGGGGAAATACACCCGATCCGGATTCGACACTCGTACCGTGCGCTCCCCGACGGTCAGCTCGACCGCCGGCGAGCCAGACTTGCCGGCCATCGGTCCGACGATAGTCGGTGATCATCGCCGCGGGCAGGGTGAATCAGGTGGGTGTCGCCAAGGCGAACGGCAGTACCGCCGGAGCCCCGGCCAGCCGCAGCGTGCGGGCGGCCAGCGTGAAGGTCCAGCCGGTATCGGTGAGCGCGTCGACCAGCAGGATCGGGCCGTCGGCGGCGGACAGGTCGGGCGGTTCCCAGGAGTCGAACAGCGCGGCGACGCGGTGCGCGGAGTTGGCGGCCGACACCGGCGCCCGATCGGGCCGGGTGCGCAGGATGCCGAGGTCGCGCAGGCGGCCGATGTGGGCGAGCCGGGCCGACAGGTCGGCGGTCAGGCGGGGATGCGTCGGCGACTCCAGGGCCATGACCGCGGTCGGGCGCTGGTCCCAGTCCCATTCGCGCAGCACGGTGATGCACGCCTGCACGATGTGGTCGGGGACGGGTTCGTCCGGGCCGTCGAGCAGGGCGCGCAGGCGTTTGCCCCACGCCAGATCGCTGAGGCGGCCCAGCACGCGTCCCGTCTGCGCGCCCTCGTTGATCTTGCCCGACAACGGGATTCCCAGTTTCGACATCCCCGTCGGCCACTGCTTGCGCGGGGCGAGATCGATGCCGGGGCGGTCGAGCCGGGCGCGGGTGGCGGTCAGCTCGTCGGTGCCGACGGTGGTGTCGAGACGGGAGCCGGTGCAGTTGTCGCAGCGCCCGCAGCCCGCCTCGCCCAGGGCGGGATCGTCGAGCTGGCGGCGCAGGAAATTCATCCGGCACTCGCTGGTCGCCTGGTAGTCGATCATGGCCTGCTGTTCGGTCTCGCGCGCGGTCGAGAGGCGTTCGTAGCGTTCGGTGTCGTAGACCCACGGGACGCCGGTGGCGATCCAGCCGCCGCGCACCCGCCGCACCGCGCCGTCCACATCCAGCACCTTCAGCACCATCTCGAGGCGCGAACGGTTCAGCTCGACCAGCGGTTCCAGCGCGGCCGTCGATTGCGCGCGCTCGCGATCGAGTACCTCGAGCACGGACCGCACCACGTGGTCGCGCGGGAACGCCACCGACGCGAAGTAGCTCCAGATGCGGCGGTCCTCCGGGCCGGGCAGCAGCAGCACCTCGGCCCGTTCGGTGCCGCGGCCCGCGCGGCCCACCTGCTGGTAATAGGCGATGGGGGAGGACGGCGCGCCGAGATGTACGACGAAACCCAGATCCGGCTTGTCGAAACCCATGCCCAGCGCCGACGTGGCGACCAAGGCCTTGACCTCGTTGTCCAGCAGGGCCTGTTCGAGCAACTCCCGCTCGGCCGTGTCGGTCTGCCCCGTGTAGGCGGCGACGCGGTGGCCCTGCGTGGCGAGCAGGTCGGCCAGGTCGTGCGCGGCGGCCACGGTCAGCGTGTAGATGATTCCGGAACCGGGCAGCTCGTGCAGGTGCTTGCCCAGCCAGGCGGTGCGCTGTACGGCATCGTCGATGCGGACCACCGACAGGTGCAGCGACTCGCGGTCCAGCGCGCCGCGCAGCACGAGGGTGTCGGTGCCGATCTGGCTCGATACGTCGGTGACGACCCGGTCGTTCGCGGTGGCGGTGGTGGCCAGGACCGGGACCTCGCTGCCGAGGTCCGCGATCAAGGTGCGGATGCGGCGGTAGTCCGGACGGAAGTCGTGGCCCCAGTCGGAGACGCAATGTGCCTCGTCGATCACGACCAGGCCCGCGTCGGCGGCGAGCTTCGGCAGCACCGCGTCACGGAAATCCGGGTTGTTCAACCGCTCCGGGCTGACCAGCAGCACATCGACCTCGCCCGCTGCCACCTGCGCGTGGATATCGTCCCACTCGGTGACGTTGCCGGAGTTGATGGTGGCCGCGACCACGCCGGCGCGACGCGCGGACGCCACCTGATTGCGCATCAGCGCCAGCAGCGGCGACACGATGACCGTCGGGCCCCGCCCGTCGCGCCGCAGCAGCTTGGCGGCGATGAAATACACCGCCGACTTGCCCCATCCAGTGCGCTGCACCACCAGTGCCCGGCGCCGCTGCACGACCAGCGCCTCGATCGCCGTCCACTGGTCCTCCCGCAGCCGCGCCCGCGGGCCCGCCAACTCCCGCAGCAGTGCCTCGGCGGATTCCCGCAGCTCGGTCGTAGTCACGGGCTCCATCGTGCCCCACTACCCCGACACCGAGCGACGCCCCGTCACTTCCCGCACCCCTTCCGCATTCCCGCACCCCTTCCCGAACCTGCCAGGGGTGCGTGAACCAGCGCGGCGTGCATGAACCAGCGTGGCGTGCGTGAACCAGCGCGGCGTGCGCGGACCAGCGCGGCGTGCGCGGACCAGCGCGGCGTGCGTGAACCAGCGCGGCGTGCGGGACCATGCGTGGCGCGGGGCAGACGATGTCCGCTCCTCGCCCGAGCGGAGCCGAATCAGGCGTTGCCCGAACCTGTCTCGCGTTCGGAGCGGCCGGGGGTGGTCGCGGCGGCCAGATCGAGCAGGCGGGCGCGGACCAGGTCGGGGCGTTCCTCCGGAATGAAATGGCCGCAGCCCGAGACGTATTCGACGGTGTAGTCGTCGGCGCGGGCCGTTTCGGCGGCGGCCAGAGAGCGGTGGATGGCTCCGTCGTCGGTGCCGAACAGGGCGCGAATCGGGATGGTGGACCGGCGGCGTTCGGGGCGCCGATTGGCAGGGACCTCGCGCAGCAGGAAGGTGCGATAGGTGTCGGTGGCGGCGCGAGCGGTGACCGGGTCACGGAAGCGGTCGGTGTAGGTGCGGATCACTTCGGGGGTGAACTCGTCGCCACGGGTGACACCCAGGCGGAAGACTCGCTCCAAGAAGCGGGTGTGCCGCTGCAACGGCACCCCGGGCCCGGCCACGAGTGGCTGGTAGAGCAGGAAACGCCAGAAGTGCGGCGCCATCGTGCGCGCCGTCTGCCACGGATGGGCGATGTTCAGCGGCAGGTAGCCGTCGAGTCGGCCGGGATCGCCCAGCACCATCAGGAAACCGACGTAGCCGCCCCAGTCGTGCCCGATCAGCAGCGCGCGCCGCACGTCGAGTTCGTCGAGCAGCGCCAGCACATCCCGGGCGACGTCCTCCTTGGCCCAGCGGTGCGGCGGCGGACCCGACCAGCCGTAGCCCGGCAGATCCGGTGCGATGATCCGCAGCCCCGGCGGCGGATCGGCGAGCAGATGGCGGTAGGTGTAGTGATGCTGCGGCCAGCCGTGCAGAACCACCACGGGCCGCCCGTCGGCCGGGCCCGCCTCGGTCACATGGAACCGCACGCCTCGCGCGGTGACGAAGCGGCGGCGCACACCGGGCAGCGCCGGCGGTTCGGAGATGACATCGGTCGAGCGCATACCCGATGCTAACCAGCAGCGACCGCGAGAAGTCCGCGCCGCGAACATTTCCGACCAGGGGCGGACATTTCTCCGACTCAGGCATGACAATGAGTGCGGCAGAGGCGGCGAGGTCTCGCGGGCATGCGGGAATTGCAGAAGGGACGGCCGATGCCGAACAAGTTCGAGTCACCCGCGGGCTGGACGCCGCCGGGAGCGCAATTCCAGAACCGCGCGCTGGGCGGCCGCACCGTGGGTGGCGTGCTGTTCGGGCTCCTGGTGACGCCGATCGGCATCGCGCTGGCGGCCAAGGGCGGCGCGGACATTCGCTACTGGGTGATCGTCGGGGCGGTCACCGACCGCTGGACCGCCGCACTGGAGATCATCGGCGGCTCGCTGCTGCTCCTGCTCGTGGTCGTCATGGCCGCGTTCTCGCCGCTGGGCACCACCGTGGCGGCGCTGGTCTGGGGCATTCTGCCCGGCATCCTGCACCTGCTGTTCCCCGACGAGACGTTCGCGCTGATCGCCGACCTGGCTTTCCTCGACCCGTCGATGCAGGTCGCTCTCCATGCCTGGGTCACCTACGGTTTCGCGCTCATCTCCGGATTCCTCCTACTGGGCGCGGGAATCGTCGGCGCGCTGCGGAAGAACTGAGCCCCGGCCCGCAGCCCTTCACACACAGCACCTGCCGCAACGTCGCGATCACCTCCACCAGATCCCTTGCCGCGCACCACATACGAGCGGGGGTCTAGGTGTCCGAAATAGAGATGCGGCAGATCGGAAATTGCATGGAATGTACGGGGATCAACGCGATGATCCGTATTCAGTGAATGCCGCATAATTGCCCCCTGACCTAGATGTCGGGAGTAGCATGCTCAGATGTTCGGGGAAGGGTCGATTGTCCATCGAAATTTCCGAGCGCGACGCAGATATACTGCCACGGCTGCAGCGCCACATTCCTGTACATACGTATATCGGAGCGCGGACTCGACGGACCAATTTTGCGAGCGTCTATGTCACCAACTTCCTGTACATGTACTCTCGCACGGCTCGTGTGGAGTTCGAAGAGTTCGGCGTGCTGGTGGGTAGGAAGCACGACCTGATCAGGCCACCCGATCAGGAATACTCCCGCCCGGACTATCTTCGTGGAATTATCGATGGAGACGGTGCGATCGGCTTCACTGCTCGCGGATATCCATTCATCAGTCTGGTCACGGCAAGTCCTTTCATTGCGGAACACTTTTGCGCTGAGATCGCAAGCGTGTGTGGAGTCACGCGCACAGCGCGCCGAAATCGTCGCGATGGTTGCTTCAACGTGATGGTTGCGAACGGTCCGGCGGTGGAACTAGCGCGTTGGTGTTACCCGTGGCGCTGTTTGTCGATCCGCCGCAAAGCCGCAGCGGCACGTGAGGTAGGCCGGTGGGTAGCCCCCAACTTGCGGTATGGCTGCGCGCGGAAGTCGTGGACCGACGAGGAGGATGCGGAAATTTTGTCCGACCGTACGGTAAAAGAACTGGCCGAGTTGCTCGGGCGCACCGAGAGCAGTGTCGGAATGAGGCGGTGGAGGCTCGGTCGTTCGGCCGGTGATGCCAGCCAGCAAGTGAGGTGATCTTGCCACGGTAGGGATCGGAGGGACGCGGTACACCCGAATAGGTCCCACCGTCCACGGCCGTCCGCTACGTGAACGGCGGTACCGCCAGGTCGTCTCCGAAGATTTCTGGCAGGTCCTGGCTCACGCTGTCGGGGAAGCGCGCGGCCCGCTTCTCCAGGAACGACGACACGCCCTCGCGCGCGTCGGCGCTCGCCCCGCGTTGCCGCAGGGCCCGGGATTCGATGCGGTGCGCGATCATCGGATGGTCGGCACCGAGGTTGCGCCACAACATCTTCCGGGCCAGCGCGACGGAGACGGGAGCGGAGTGCGCGGTGAGGCGAGCGGCCAGCGCGTAGGCCTCGTCGAGCAGTGCGTCGGCCGGGTGCAGGGCGTAGAACAGCCCGGCGTCGAACGCCTCTCGCGCCTCGACCAACCGGCCCGAGTACACCCAGTCCAGTGCGGTCTGCATCGGGACCAGGCGCGGCAGAAACCAGCTGGAGCACGATTCGGGCACGATGCCGCGCCGGTTGAAGACGAAGCCGATGCGAGCGCCCTCGGCGGCCAGCCGGAAATCGGCGGCCAGTGTCAGGGTGATCCCGATGCCGACGGCGGGCCCGTTCACCGCGGCGATGATCGGTTTGCGGGAATCGAACATCCGCAGCGCCACCTCGCCGCCGCTGTCGCGGAACGGCTTCGAGCCGTCGTCCTCGGGCGCCTCGAAGGTCTGCGCGCCCGCCGACAGGTCGGCCCCCGCGCAGAACGCGCGCCCCGCGCCGGTGAGCACCACCGCCCGAACCCGGTCGTCGCGATCGCAGACGTCGAACGCGTCGATCAGCTCGTCGCGCATCGTGAGGGTGAAGGCGTTGAGTTGCGCCGGGCGGTCGAGGGTGACGGTGGCGACGGCATCGGAGATGTCCAGGCGAATATCGGCCATGGCGGAGAGCATGCCATCCCCGTTCACCCCGGGCCGATTCGGCTGTCCGAACAAGTGATTGGTAATTCCGCAATGACGGCGCAAGATACCGCCCGGTACTTCGGTTCTTTGTGAGCGAAGGTTCTTCCACCGTGGTAGAAATCCAGGCAGCACGAAGGGTGGAGCCTGATGGAACCTACGGCCAAGCAGCGAGCGGCGCTCGGCATGATCTGCGATACGTTCACTCCCGGCGACGGGCTGACGCTGCCGTCGGCGTCCGAACTCGGTGCGGTGGACACTGTTTTCGACCTGCTGGCGCGCAACCCGCGCGAGGCCGAGCAGCAGCAGCTGGCCCGCCTGCTCGATCTGTGGGACTCGCCGATCCTCGGCCTGCTGACCGGTCGCGGGCCGCGGCGCTTCTCCGCGCTGTCGCAGGCGGACCGGGAGCGGGCGCTGCTGCGGCTCGGTGACTCCCGCCTGGCCCCGGTCCGGGCGGTGTTCCAAGCGCTCAAACAGGCGTCGCTGCTGGCGTACAACGCGACTCCCGGCCCGACGGGCGCCAACCCGATGTGGAAGGAGATCGGCTACGCCGCGCCCTTCGGCCCGCTGCGGACGGCCCCACAGCCCGCGCTGACGCCGCTGCGGATCACCGAACCCGACACGCTGTCGTGTGACGTCGTGGTGATCGGCTCGGGCGCGGGCGGCGGGACGGCCGCGGCGGTGCTGGCCGAGGCCGGTCTCGACGTGGTGGTGCTGGAACGCGGAAACTATTACGACGACCGGGATTTCGGCAAGGGTGAACTCGACGCGCTGCAACACCTGTACGCGCCCGGCCCCTCCGCCACGGCCGAAGGACAGCTGACCCTGGTCGCGGGCACCTGCCTGGGCGGCGGCACCGTCGTGAACTGGAGCACCTCGCTGCCCACCCCGGACCACGTCCGCGCCGAATGGGCCGAACTCGGCGCGCGGCAGTTCACCGAGCCGGAGTTCACCCGGGCGCTGGAGACGGTGCAGCGCCGCCTCGGCGTCAACGACCGCCGATCCCCGCTGTCGGCGCGCGACGCCGTACTCGAGCGCGGGGCGCAGGCCCTGGGCTGGGCGGTGGATACCTTGCCGCGCAACGTGTCCGACGCCTGCGACGCCGGCGCGGAGTGCGGCCGGTGCGGTTACGGCTGTCGGCTGGGCGCCAAGCAGTCGGTGACGAAGACCTGGCTCGCCGATGCGGCCGCGCGGGGCGCCCGCCTCGTCGTGGACGCCGATGTGCGGCAGATCTCGGTGAAAAACGGCCGGGCGGAAGAGGTTTCGGCGCGCACTTCCAGCGGCGTCGAATTCCGGGTGCGGGCGCGGGCGGTCGTGGTGGCCGCGGGCGCGATCCAGACCCCGGCGCTGCTGCGGCGTTCCGGCCTGCGTAACAAGAACATCGGCCGCTATCTGCGGCTGCATCCGGCGGCGGTGGTCTTCGGCGTGTTCGACGAGGAGATCCGCCCGTGGGAGGGCGGCATGCAGGCGCGGATCTGCCGCGAGCACGCCGACCTCGACGGCCGGGGCTACGGCGTCATCTACGAGACCGGCCCGATCAACCCGGCGCTGGCGACCGGCTTCATGAGCTGGCGCGGCGCCGCCGAATTCCGTTCCACCATGCTGGATTTCGCGCACTCCAATTCCGTCGGCGTGATCACCCGGGACCGCGACCACGGCACCGTGTCGGTCGATCGCAGTGGCGAGCCGGTGGTGAAGTACCGGCTGTCGGATTACGACGCCGCCCACCTGCACACCGGCCTCGACGGATCGGCGCGGATTCTCGCCGCCGCCGGTGCGCGCCGGATCTTCTCCGGTCATCAGGCGGGTGTGGCCTACGAGCCCGGAAAGCGGGGCTCGCACGAGGAATTCGCCGCGGCCTGCCGGGCGGCGGGCTACGGTCCGGGCCAGTGCTCGATGGGCGCGCTGCACATCATGGGCTCCGCGCGCATGGGCGGTTCGCCGGACACCTCCGCCACCAACCCCGACGGCGCCACTTGGGACGTGGCGAACATCGTCGTCGCCGACGGCTCCTGCTTTCCGACCGCCTCCGGGGTCAACCCGATGGTCACGATCGAGGCGATCGCCTACATGAACGCGAAACGACTTGCCGCGCAGCTGATCTGATCGTTCCGGCGCCAGGCTGGTGTCAGAGGGCCTTGATGCCGTTCAGCACCGCCCGGAGCAGATCGACGTCGGCGCCCGTCTCCGCGATGGGCGCCGGTGACCGGTAGACCAGCCGCCCGTCGTCGATCAGATCCCCGATGAGCACCTTGGTGAGCGTCAGCGGGAGGCCCAGCTGCGCCGACACCTCGGCCACCGACTGCTGCACCCGGCACAGCCGCACGATGGCGGTGTACTCCGGTTCGGTGCGCCGCACCGGAAGCCCGATGCCCGCGTCGATCAGCAGGGTGCCGGTGTTCAGTTCCGGTCGTGCCGCGCGGCCTCGGCCGCGGGTGACGGCATAGAGACGGACGAGGGGTCCGGCGTCCTCCTCGTACCAGGACTCGCGCGGGTAACTCATTGCTGTCTCGGGATATTCGGTTGCTGCCGCAGGTCGACGGCCAGGTGGGCGCGGACCCGCTGGACGGTCTGATTCATTTCGTAGGCGACCATACCCATATCGGCGGTCTCGGCGGCCAGCAGCGCCAGGCACGCGTTCTCGCCGGCGGCGGTGACGAACAGCACCGCGCGGTCGAGTTCCACCACGGTCTGGCAGACGCCGCCGGCGTCGAAGTGGCCGCCGGCGGTGCGGGCCAGGCTGTGCAAGGCCGACGCCATCGCGCAGAACTTCTCCGCGTCGGCCCGCTCCAGTTGCGCCGAATGGCCGAGCAGCAGGCCGTCGGTGGACAGCAGGACCACCGATCGGGCGCCGACCAGGCCGTTGATCAGTTCGTCGAGCAGCCACCCGAGGTCGGTGCGCTGGGAAGTGGTCATCGTTACCGTCTCCTCGGAATCATTCTGTGTCGGTCGGTTCGGGGCGCATGTGGCGACCCCGGCGAGTGCCGCCCTCGATGGCGGACATCAGGTTTCGCGCCTCGTCGGCGGTGCGCTCCCGCGGCGGCTCGGGCACGGGAGCGGCCTGCTCGTCGTGCACGGCGGTGGCCTGCCGGCGGCGGCGGGGCAGCGGTGGCCGGGCCGGGGTGGCGGGCGCGGGCCGCGGCCGGTACTGCGGTCCGGTCACGGCCTCGCTGTCGTCGGCAGGATCCGCGACGGCGACACTCGTCCGTCCCGGCTCGAACCACGCCGACGCGGCCGGAGCCTCCGCCGCGCTGCCGTTCGGCACGGCCGGTTCCGCAGCGGCGCTCGTCTCGACCGCCGCATACTCGCCGGTGTCCGGCGCGTACTCGCCCGGCCGGGGCTCGCCCGATTCGATCAGCGCGGTCGGGATCAGCACGACCGCCCGGATACCGCCGTAGACCGACTCGCCCAGCCGGATCGAAATCCCGTGGCGGGTGGCCAGTTTGGCGACCACGAACAGTCCCAATCGGGTGTCGGAGGACAGCGCCGCCACACTGAAGTCCGGCGGCTCGGCCAGTACCCGGTTGCGTTCGGCGATCTCGTCGACGGACATGCCGAGGCCCTGATCGACGATCTCGACCGCCACGCCGCGGCCGACCGTCGTCGCGGTCACCTCGACACGCGCCTGCGGTGGCGAGAACGCGGTGGCGTTGTCCATCAGCTCGGCCATCAGGTGGATGAGGTCGGCGACGGCCTTGCCGGCGACGCGCGCCTCCGGAACCCGTCCGGTCTGAATCCTGGTGTAGTCCAGGCTCTCCGCGACCGCGCTGCGGATCATCTCCAGCAGCGGCACCGGTTTGCGCCAGCGGCGGCCGGGTTGCTCGCCTCCGAGGATGATCAGGTTCTCCGCGTTGCGGCGGGCGCGAGTCGCCAAATGGTCCAGCTGGAACAGCAATTCGAGCTGGTCGGGGTTCTCCTCCCGGCGCTCGGCCTGGTCGAGCAGGGCCAGCTGCCGGTGCACCGCGACCTGGCTGCGGTGCGCGATGTTGAGGAACACGGTGTTCACCCCGGCGCGCGTCGTGGCCTCGGCGACCGCCGCCGACACCGCGGCGACGTGGGCCCGGTTGAACGCGTCGGCCACCTGGCCCAGTTCGTCGGTACCGAAGTCCAGGCGCGGCACTTCCGCTTTCGTGTCGACGGCCTCACCGGCCTCCAGGCGCGCCATGATGCCGGGCAGCCGCTGATCGGCCAATTCCAAAGTGTCGCGGCGCAAGCGGCGCATCCGGCCGATGAACCGGTTGGCCAGTACCAGCGCGGCCACGAAGGCCAGGGTCGCGATCACCAGCACCGCCACGCCGCCCGCCAGGGAGCGCGCCGCCGTGTCGTCGCCCTGCTCGCGGGCGATGACGTGCGCGTCGCGGCTCTGGTCCTCCCACAGCCGCAGCAGCGCCGAGTTCACCTCGACGGAGACCCGCTGCCAGTCGGCGATGCCGAGGGGAAGGTCGGCCGCGCGCGTCGACCGCGCGTCGCGGGACCGGCCGCTTTCCGAGGAACGGGTGTCGTCCGCCGTTACCGGCCCGCGCAGCACGACGGCCTCCTGCATGGCCGTCAGCTGCTGCCAGGCCGGACTGTCGGTGATCGCCCGCAGCTGCGCCAGCCGGGTGCCCTTCAGCGCGCCGCCGGAATACGTGACCGCGCCGCGGAATTCGCCGACGTAGCGGTTGAATTCGGTCAGCTGCGCCGGTGTCAGCTCGCCCACGGTGAGCGCCATCGCGCCGAGCGTGTCGGCCTTGGACAGCGCCTCGGCGGCGCGCAGCGGCTCGACGCCGTAGCCGAGTTCGATGGCGATGGCGGCGTCGGGCGCGACCCGCGCGGCGATCATCGACGCCCCGACGATGGTCTCGATAATGCTGGTGAAAGCCGCGAAGATCTCCTCCTGCGGCGCCTGGCGCGCGTCCACGCCGCCGCGCAGCTGCGGCACCAGCGCGAAGAGTTTGTTGTAGCCCTCGATATCGGCGGCCGAGCCGTCGGGGTTCAGCTTGCGGGCCGCGTCGCCCTTGGCGATCACCGCGGCCAGCGCCTGGTCCGAATGCCCGCGGGCGGTGGTGAGCTGGGCCTGGGCGTCCGGGTCACCGGCCAGGTGCAGCACCGAGAGCCGGCGTTCCTCCTCGAACGCCTGCACCATCAGGATCGCGGGCGTCGTCGTGCTGCTGGCCAGGTCGGCCCACTCCTTCGCCGCCCGGCCCGACTGCACCAGATAGGCGGCCGCGCCCACGCCGATCACCAGCAGCGTCGTACTCGAGATGAGCACGATCGCCAGCAGGCGGACCCGGACGCTGACCCGGCCACGGACGCCGCGGCGGCCCCAACCGGTAATTCCCAGACGATATTTGGGCAGATCCGGCCCACTATTCACAGTTGATCCGTCCGTCCCCGAGTTCGCACCGGCCCGGCCGCATCGGCATCCGAGTCACCGACGTGCCACCTCCTCTGCACCGCTGTACCAGAACGGCGCCTAACTTCTTCCGCCCAGAGGGTAGCGAAAACACCGCGAACCGACCATGTAACGCCAACATTGTTGACGCGTAACACTTTTTGCCGAGCGCCCGGCCACGCCGTATCCCGCACCGCCGCGGGGATTCCGGGTTAAACTGACCCGCGCCGGGCACGCGCACCGCGCGGTTCCGCCGATATCACCCTCGTGCCCGGGACCAGCGAAGAATCATGCAGCGATGGACGTCACCCGGGCAGTGCCGCCGCAGCCGGACCAGGCCGGCAAGTGGAGCGTGCCCACCGAGACGTCGGCCCTTCCGGACCCCGGGCGGGAGACGATTCCGGACCGGGCGCACGGGGAGATCCTCGAAGACGGTGTGCTGCTGGGCAATCGGTACCGGCTGACCGAGCGACTCGGGCAGGGCGGGATGGGCACCGTGTGGCGGGCCCACGACACCGTGATGGACCGCGATGTCGCCGTCAAGGAGCCGCGCCTGCCGGAGCCGCTGCCCGAGGAGAGCCGGCGGACGGCGTTCGCGCGGCTGGAACGCGAGGCCCGCGCCGCGGCGCAGATCGACCATCCGGCGGTGGTCACCATCTTCGACGTGATCTCCGAGGACGGGCGGCCCTGGATCGTCATGGAGCTGATCGAAGGCCGGACGCTCGCCGACGTCCTGACCGGCGGCACGCTCTCACCCGCGGCGGCCGCGCGGATCGGGCTCCCGATCGTGCGCGCACTGGCCGCCGCCCACGCCCGCAAGGTGCTGCACCGCGACGTGAAACCGTCGAACGTCATGCTCGGCCCCGGCGGCCGGGTCGTGCTGACCGACTTCGGGATCGCCCACATCGAGGGGGAGACGCCGGTGACGCGCACCGGCGCCCTCATCGGCTCGGCCGACTACACCGCGCCGGAGCGGGTGCTGGGCCGGGTGCCGGGTCCGGAATCGGATCTGTTCGCGCTCGGCGCGCTGCTCTACACCGCGGTCGAGGGCTTCTCGCCGTTCTGGCGCCAGACGCGGCACGCCACCCTGCAGGCCGTGCTCCGCGCCGCCCCGCAGGCGCCGTTGCACGCCGGTGAGCTGTCGGATCTCATCATGGGGCTGCTCGACAAGGAGCCCGGCAGGCGACCGAGCGCCGCGGCGGCCGCCGCCGTCCTGGCCCGCGTCGCGGACCCGGACTCGGCGCGCGAAAGCTTGTCGCGCAAGGGGTTCCGGGTTCGGAAAGGTCTCCGCGCGGGTCACCCGAACCGGCTCCGGACCGCGGTCGCCGCGCTGATCACCGTCGTCGTCACGGTCGCCGGTGTCGTCGGGGCGGTGTGGGCCGGTGATCTCGGTGGCCGCTCCGGGACGGGGACTGCCTCCGCCGCGGTGCCGGCCGGGTGGAAGACCGAGCGCAGGGGCGGCATCTCCATCGCCGTCCCGGCCGCCTACGAGCCGTACGACCTGTACGACCACGGAGGCGGGGTGGCGTTCCAGCTGGCGAAGGGGCAGATCCATCAGGAACTGCTGGTGCTGCGCTGGGATGTACCCGCCGGGACACCCCGCGAGCGCGCGGACTACTGGTACCGGCTGTACCGGGAGAGCACCAGGATCACCGAACAGCAGGTGACCCTCGCCGAGGTGGCGGTGAACGGGCGGCCGAGCATGTCCGTCACCATGACCTTCCGGGGCGACGCCGGGCAGCTGTGGCGCAAGCGGGAACTGTTCTACGACGCGGACGGTCGGCCGTGGCGCGTCGTCGTCGACTGGGCCATCGACAACGAGCTGAATACCGGCGGCGACGACCTCTTCGAAGGCGCTGTGCGGACGTTGCGGACCTATTAGTCTGGGGCGCACCGGCGGGCGCGGAGTGCCGAAATCCCGCCCGGTCCACGGCGAGCCCCCGCTCGTCGCCGCCGGGAAAGTGCTTTTATGCGTGGATCGGGTGCATCGGAGCAGGGATGCCGGTCTCTCCGCACCCTTACGCTCCGATCGAGGCGTACCCGGTGTCCATGCGGTACAGCACAATTCGAGGAGATCCGATATGCGCAGACCCCGCTTCACCCACCGTCTCACCGTGACCGTCGCGGCCGGGCTGATGGCCGCCGGACTCGCGGCCGGGCCCGCCGCCGCTGACCCGGCGCCGGACTGGACCGTCGCCGTGCAGAGCCTGCACGCCGCCGCGGCCGGAAATCCGGCGGCCGAGCAGGCCGTGGACCGACTCGCCGCCGCCCTGCCCGCGCGTTTCGACGTGGCGCTGCCTGCGCAGCCGTTCCAGATTCCCGCGCAGTCCGACATCGGCCGTGGCGGCGGGCCCGGCGTCTACGGTTCGGGAATCGCGCTCGGCCTGGACGGATTCCGGTTCGGGTTCTTCGGCGGTCCGGGGACCATCGCGCCGAATCAGAGCGGCGCGCGGCTGGACGTGGTGTGGCTCAATCTGTCCAACGGTCGCAGCGGTACCAACACCCTCATCGAGCACCAGGACATTCCGGTCGACACCACGATCCGCACGGCCGTCCTCGATCCCGGCCCCGGCATGGTCGTGGCCGCCGTCTACGGCACCCTGTGGCACCGCTGGCCCGTGCCGGTGAGCGACGCCAACCCCGACGGCTTCCAGTACCAGCTCGGCACTATTTCGGTGCCGTCGTTCGGAGCGGTCTACAACTGACGCGTGCCGTTGGCGCCCGGGTGTGTGTGGCCTGGGCGCCAACGGGTTTTCGGCGGTGAGATGCAGCTCCCGGGGCGGTGATCTTGCGGCGCGCCCGCACGGGACGGATGTCGAATGGCATGCTGGGTAAGGGATTCGGCCCGGTACAGCGCGTACGGCGCAACTTCTATGATGGTGGCTTGCGTAACATGCAAGTATGGCGGATCAGCTGGACCTGAACCTGCTGCGTGTGTTCGACGCGCTGCTCCGGGAGGGCGGCGTGACGGCGGCCGCCGAGCGCCTGCATCTGTCGATCCCCGCGACCAGCCGAGCGCTGGGCCGGTTGCGGCGGGCGATGAACGATCCGATCCTGGTGCGCGCGGGCCGGGGGATGGCGCCGACGCCGTTCGCGCTGCGCACCGCGCCCCGGGTGCGGTCGCTGCTCGAGGAGGCGTCGGCGTTGATCACCGCCGACCGTGAGGTCCGGATCGCGGAACTGGCGCGCACCTTCACGATTCGCATCAACGACGGGGTCGCCGCGACCCTGGCGCCGGCGGTGGTCGAGGCCACGGCCGCGGTCGCGCCCGGCGTCACGCTGCGTTTCGTCGCGGAGGGCAGCGAGAGCGCCGAGGCTCTCCGCGACGGCTCGGTCGATCTGGATATCGGTGTCGGCGACGACACTGCGCCTGATATCCGCACCGCCGCGCTGTACCGGGAACGCTTGGTCGGCACGGTCCGGACCGCCAGCCCGCTCGGGCGGCACCGGCGGCCCACACTGGCGCAATTGTGCCGCCACCCGCATGTCTCGGTGTCGCGGCGAGGACGCGCCCGCGGCCCGCTCGACGACGCGCTCGAGGCCGAGGGATTGCAGCGAACCGTCGCCGCCGTCGTCCCTACCTTTCCCGTCGCCGCGTTCCTGGCCGCGTCCAGTGGCTACGTCGCCCTCGTCCCGCAACGTCTCGCCGAACAACACGGCCACGCCCTGGGGCTGCGCTGGTTCTCCATCAATGCCCCGTTGCCGGAGGTGGAGATCCAACTCTCCTGGCACGCTCGGCTGGATGCCGACCCGGCACAGCGCTGGCTCCGCGACACTATCCGTGCCGCCCTTCAGCCCCTGGCTGTATAGCGCCTGCCGTGGTGTGAGAAGGGAAGCACTGCAACATATTTCAGAAACCAACGCATCCGGCACACCGCCGCCGCGGTGGTGATTGGGTGGCGGGTGGGTATCCCGTGGTGGCTGTTCGTTATTCGGTGCCGTTGGGGGCGAAAAGTGGTCCCGCGGTAGGGGAGACGGCGGGCACGTTCAGCAGGCGGGCCGCCGACCACAGGGTTACCTGAGTGGCGGTCAGGACCGGGCCACCGGCGGCCCGTTCGAGTTCGCCGGTGAGATGGCAGGCGTGCAGGGCGGTCTCGGGGAGCAGGACGGCTTCCGCGGCGGGGTCGGCGGAACGCTGGACGAGATCCACGATCCGGTCGGGTGGCCAGGCGGCCAAGGCGCGGTCCGAGCCCGCGGCGGCGTCGACGCGCCGCACGATCTCGGCCCCGGCCTCGCGCACGCGCTCGACGAAGTGGTCGGAGACGTCCGCGTCGTAGACCGAGGCCAAGGCGACCTTGCGCAGGCCGAGGTAGCGGATCGCCTGCTGGTACGCGGCCGTGGTGCTCGTCGCCGGACGTCCGCTGATGCGGGCGAGGGCGCGCAACTGTTCCTCGACCCCCGCCGCGCCGTCCAGGAAGCTGGCGCTCGTGACGGCGAAGGCCACCACGTCGACATCGTGTCCCGCCAGCGCCTCGGGCAGCACCCGCTCCAGGTGCGCCACCGAGCCCAGCCGCCGCAGCGCATCGATGACCTGCGCGAGAGTCAGCGCGGCCAGATCGTCCACGTCGTCGGGCCACGGTACATAGACGACCTCGACATCGAGCGCGGGTTCGAGTTGCCCTGCGAGATCGAGGAAGTCGTCCTCTCCGGCATTCGGGGTGGGATACAGCAGGCCCACGCGCGCTCCCTCACTCACAGCCGTGCATGCTAACGGACGCCGGTGCCACCATGACACGACAGGGAAGCCATGCGACGCGGACCACGAGCGGGAAGGTTCACCCGGTTGTCGGCCGTCGTGGTGGTCGCGGCCGCCGGGCTGGGATTGTTCGTCCCGTGGCCGACGCGCGGTCTCATGGTCGTGGCGGCGCATCCGCTCACCTGCCTGGCGGCGGCCGTCACGGCGTACGGCGACTCCGGGCGGGGATGGACCGGCGGCGACTCGACCTGGTCGGCCGCCTTGCCGGACGGTCGCGAGGTCTTCGCCTTCTCCGACACCTTCCTGCCCCCGATCGACCCGCCGGGCAGACCACCGGATGCCGGGTTCGTGCACAACTCGTTCGTCGTCCGCGACGCCGAGGGCAGGTGGTCCACCGTCCTCGGCGGGTCCGCCGAGCGTCCGGCGGCCGTCGTCGCGCCCGCCGATCCGGCGCACTGGTTCTGGCTCGGCGCGGCGACGTATCTCGGTGGCGCACTTCAGGTTCCGGTTTCCGAGTGGACATCGTCCGGTCCGGGCGCGCTCGACATCGCCTTCGCCGGCTCGTCGGTGGCGCGATTCGACCCACACGACCTGCACCGGCCCGTGTCGGTCACGCCGCTGCCCCGAACCCGCGGAATCCTCTGGGGGCAGTGGGTGCAGCCGGAGGGCGACCGGACGTACGTCTACGGCGTCGAGATCGCCGGAGACCGTAAGTATCTCCACGTGGCTCGCGTGACCGGTACCGACCTGCGCGGCGAATTCACCTTCTGGACCGGACACGGATGGTCGGCCGCCGAAGCCGATTCGGCCCGCGTCACCGACGGCATCAATGCCGAGTTCTCGGTGCACCGACTGCGCGAGGCCGAATACCTGCTCGTCACCATGGACGGCGCCAACGGTTTCAGCAACCGCCTCATCGGCCGCTACGCCCCCACGCCCCAAGGACCTTTCGGCCCCGCCACCACTCTGTACATCACGCCGGAAACAGGCCCGTCAGGCACCTACCACGACCCCGACATCTACACCTACAACGCCCACGCACACCCCGAATTCTCCACCCCGACAAGACTTGCCATCTCCTACAACGTAAACAGCCTGGACACCACCCCCGGCGGCGACGTATACCGCCACGCGAGCATCTACCGCCCCCGCTTCATCGAGGTGGACTTGGCAGGCAATGCCCCGCCGCGAGCACCGGATGCCGCGCGGTCGGCTTGCCCCTGACGCCGAAAGCCTTGCCGCCCAGTATAAGTGGCATCGCTATTGGGTGGTGGTATGGCGCGTCCTTCGATAGTGGTGTAATCCACCGTGCCTGCGAGCACTGTACTTCGGCTGTCAAAGCCCTTCGGCCGCAAGGTAAATCGCTGAGGTTGACCTGTCGGGCGTTAGACCGACGGTGTGACGAGTTCGTCGGCGACCCAGCGTGCGACCTGCGGGGGATAAGGGGATGGCAGGCCGAGGACGATGTGGGGGAAACCGGCGTCGAGGGCCGCGCGGATCGCCTTGCGGGTGTCGTCCGGCTGGTCGTAGGACACCGGGAGGAAGATCGAGCGGGTGATGGTGGCGGGGTCGCGTCCGATGTCCGCGCAGTAGCGGTCTACCAGGGCGCTGCGCTCGAGGCAGTCGTCCAGGTCGCCGCCCGGGATGTTCCATAGATCGGCGTGCTCGGCGACCAGGCGCAGGACTCCGGCCGAGCGGCCGCCGATCATGATCGGGGGGTGCGGACGCTGCACGGGCTTCGGGTTGCTGATCGCGCCGGTGAGCCGCACGTACTCGCCGTGGAAGTCGAACGGTTCGGTCTCGGTCCACAATCGCCGGATCACCGTGAGGGCCTCCGAGAGATCTCCGACGGCATGGCGGGCGTCGTGATATGGCAGGCCGTGCGCCTCGTACTCGCGCCGCGCCATCGGGATGCTGGGCCGGGAACCCGCGCCGATGCCGAAGTCGAGCCGCCCGCCGGAGACGATGTCGACCGTGGTGGCGATCTTGGCCAGCACGGCGGGCGGCCGGAAACGGTTGCTGGTCACCAGCAGTCCGAGGCGCAGCCGCCGGGTCTGCGCGGCGAGGGCCGACAGCAGCGTCCAGCCTTCGTGGATCGGCCCGTTCAGATCGCCCGCGATCGGCAGCAGGTGGTCGAACAACCACGCGTGTTCGATCTCGGGGACGGTGTCCGCCTCGTGCCAGACCCGCAGGATGTCGTGGTAGTCGACCTGCATCGGAGCCGTCATGATGCCGAAGCTGGGAGTGGGGTTGTGCGCCATGGTCGTTCGTCCTTCCGGGCCGCGCCGAGCGAGAGCGGGCGGCGTCCTGCCGGGTGTGGCATTCTGAGAGCAAGCGGAACCTTGTTCCGATAACCAACATACGGAACTGTGTTCCGCTTGCCAAGTGGTGGTGAGGGAGGAGGCCGCGCGATGGCCGACAACGAGGGCGGCGCGAGACCGGCCGCGCGCAAGCGAGCCGACGCGCGGCGCAACGAGGAGACGCTGCTGGACGCGGCCGCCGCGGCGTTCGTCGCGTCCGGCGTCGACGTGCCGGTGCGCGATATCGCCGCCCGCGCCGGAGTCGGCGTCGGCACGATCTACCGGCACTTCCCGACGCGGGCCGATCTCATCGTCGCGGTCTACCGGCATCAGGTGGAGGCCTGCGCCGAGGCCGGTCCGACGCTCGCGGCGACCTGCGGCACTCCTCATGCGGCACTGGCGCGTTGGCTCAACCTGTTCGTCGACTTCCTCGTTACCAAGCACGGCCTCGCCGAGGCGCTGCGGTCCGACGACGCCGCCTTCGGGACGCTGCACGCCTACTTCCTCGACCGCCTCGTCCCCGTGTGCGCCGAACTGCTCGACACCGCCGCGGCGGCGGGCGAGATCCGCCCCGACATGGAGGCCTACGAACTGCTGCGCGCCGTCGGCAACCTGTGCATCGGCGCCGGCGCCGACCCGCGCTACGACGCCCGCCGCATGGTCGAACTCCTCGTCGCGGGCCTGCGCCGCACCTGAACCACAACCGGAACCGCGTTCGATGTTGATTCTGGGCGCTCGGGCTCCTTAGGGACTTTGGTCCCTAATCTGCCCGAAAGTTGCTCGCGCTACTGGCGTTCTGCCAGTCCGGCCGGTCAGTATGATCTTGCGCGACGGTCTCCATCGGGGGGAGACGCTCACCCGGGCCGCTATCGGGTCGTGCCGATTCTCTTTGTCCTGCAAGGGGGATATCTCATGAGCAAGCGACTCATCGCCCTGTTCGTCCTACCGTCCGTCGCTGTGCTGGTGTTCGCGCTCGGCCTCGGACTCCTGACACCCGCCGCATCCTCGCTCGGCGTGCCGACGTTCGTCGTCGGCGTGGTCTCCTGCGCACTGCTCGGGGCGGGACTCGGAACGGTTCCGCACCTGATCGCGGCGCGGCGGAACGCCCGCGAGCAGCGGGGCGCGGCCGAGACGACGCACGCGCCGGGCGAATTCGCTCACGAGAACGGCGCGCGGCGTAACGGGATCCGCCAGTCGACCGGGCGGGAAGCCACGGGCGGCTGAAAAGGCGGCGTCGCCGGTCGCTATGGAGAATGGGTAGGGCCCGCCGATGACGTCCGTGGCCCGAAGGGGGCGACCGCCATGCACGATGACCGCCGGTTGGTCGAGGATCGCCTCGGGCGGGTCCTCACGGAACGGATAGTCCCCGCGATCTACCCCGAATCGGTGCCGCTGCGGGCCTCGATCTGGGTCGCGCCGGACGAGCCGGTGTCGGTGGCCGAGGGCTTGGCCGCGCCCCGGACACCCGTCGAAACCGGGGATCGTTGGGGCGCGCCGTGGGGCACGAGCTGGCTCACGGTCGAGGGGACGGTACCTGCCGCGTGGTCGGGCCGGACCGTCGAGGCCGTCATCGATCTGGGCTTCGACGAGACCATGACGGGCTTTCAGTGTGAGGGCCTGATCTATCGCCCGGACGGGTCGCCGGTGAAGGGTCTGCATCCGCGCAGCCGGTGGGTGCGCGTGGCGGCCCCGGCGGTCGGCGGCGAGCAGGTGTTGCTGCATGTCGAGGCGGCCTCGAACCCGATCATCCCGTTCTTCGGCCCGACCCCGCTCGGCGACAAGGCCACCGCCGGCGTCGAACCCCGGTATCGCCTGGGCCGGATGGATCTCGTGATCTTCGACGACGAGGTCTGGAACCTGGTGCAGGATCTGGAAGTGCTCGGCGAGCTGATGCACGAACTGCCCGAGGATTCCGCCCGCCGCTACGATCTCGTCCGCGCGATCGACCGGGCTCTGGATGCCGTGGACCCCCTGCGGGTCGGCGACACCGCGGCGGCGGCCCGCGCCTGTCTGGCCGAGGCGCTCACCGCGCCCGCGACACCGTCCGCGCACACCGTGATCGCGGTCGGCCACGCGCACATCGACACGGCGTGGCTGTGGCCGCTGCGCGAGACGGCCCGCAAGGTGGCGCGCACCACCGCCAATATGACGGCGCTGCTCTCCGACGAGCCCGAATTCGTCTTCGCCATGTCGCAAGCCGCGCAGTACGACTTCGTCAAGTGCACACGTCCGGAGGTCTACGAGCGGATCGTGACGGCCGTCGCGGAGGGGCGCTTCGTACCGACCGGCGGCATGTGGGTCGAGTCCGATACGAATATGCCGGGTTCGGAGGCGATGGCGCGGCAGTTCGTGCACGGCAAGCGGTTCTTCCTGGACGAGTTCGGGATCGAGAACGAGGAGGCCTGGCTGCCCGACACCTTCGGCTTCGCCGCCGGGCTGCCGCAGATCATCAAGGCGGCGGGTTCGAAATGGCTACTGACGCAGAAGATCTCGTGGAGCCAGGTCAATCGGTTCCCACACCACACCTTCCTCTGGGAGGGTATCGACGGCACCCGGATCTTCACCCATTTCCCGCCGGTCGACACCTACAACTGCGCGCTGCACGGCAGCGAGATCGCGCACGCGGCAAGGAATTTCAGGGACAAGGGCCGCGCCTCGATGTCGCTGGCGCCGACGGGCTGGGGCGACGGCGGCGGCGGGACGACGCGGGAGATGATCGCGAGGGCCGCCCGGCTGCGCGACCTGGAAGGCTCGCCGAAAGTGCGGTGGGACAAGCCCGCCGGCTTCTTCGCCCGCGCCGAGGCCGAGTATCGGGACCCGCCGGTGTGGGTCGGCGAGCTGTACTTGGAACTACACCGCGGCACACTGACCAGTCAGGCGAGGACGAAGCAGGGCAATCGGCGCAGCGAGCACCTGTTGCGGGAGGCCGAGCTGTGGGCGGCCACCGCGGCCGTGCGCGAAGGCTTCGCGTACCCGTACGCCGAACTCGATCGGCTCTGGAAAGCGGTGTTGCTGCACCAGTTTCACGACATCCTGCCCGGCTCGTCGATCGCCTGGGTGCATCGCGAGGCCGAGCGAACGTACGCGGAGGTCGCCGCGGAACTGACGGCCGTCATCGAGCACGCACAGTCGGCGCTCGGCGGCGGACGGCCCGGTCCCAACCTCTGCAATGCGACGCCGCACGAGTGGCGATCGGTCCCGGCCGGTGGCGCGGCGGCCCCCGCCGAGCAGGGCGCTCCCTGCGTACCGGCCGAGCGTCCGGGTGGGGGATTCGTTCTCGACAACGGGCTGCTGCGAGCCGAAGTGGACGAACGCGGCCTCGTCGTATCGGTCTACGACCTCGAGAATCGGCGCGAGACACTGCCTCCGGGCGCGGCCGCCAACCTGCTCCAGCTGCATCCGGACCTGCCGAACGCGTGGGACGCGTGGGATGTCGACCGCTTCTATCGCAACCGGGTCACCGACCTCACCGATGTGGATTTTGTTGTGGCGGAAGCGGATACGCCGACTTCGGCGCAGGTGCGGGTCGGCCGCTCGTTCGGCGCGTCCAGGGTCGAGCAAGCGGTGACGCTGCGCTCCGGCGAGCGGGCCCTGGTCATCGACACGCGGGTCGAGTGGCACGAGACCGAGAAGTTCCTCAAACTGGCCTTCCCCCTGGACATTCGCGCCGACCGGTACGCCTCGGAGACCCAGTTCGGCCACTTCTACCGGCCCACGCACACCAATACCAGCTGGGAGTACGCGCAGTTCGAGGCGTGCAACCACCGCTTCGTCCACCTCGCCGAGCCGGGCTGGGGCGTGGCGGTGGCCACCGACTCCACCTACGGCCACGATGTCAACCGCACGGTCCGCGCCGACGGTGGCACCACGACGACACTTCGGGTCTCCCTGTTGCGCGCGCCGCGCTTCCCCGACCCGGAGACCGACCACGGCGATCACCGGTTCCGGCACGTACTGCTGCCGGGCGCCTCGATCGGCGATGCGGTGCGGGCGGGCTATCGCGTGAACCTCCCGTGGCGGTCGGGCGGTCTCGCCGAACCCGTCGCACCCCTGTTCACCGTTGCCGACGACGCGGTGGTGACCAGCGCCGTCAAACTCGCCGACGACGGCAGCGGCGACGTCGTGCTGCGCGTCTACGAGGCGCACGGCGGCCGCGCTTCGACAGTGGTGACACCGGGTTTCGAGGCCACCGGATTCCGGGTCTGCGATTTGCTGGAGCGACCGCTGCCCGAGGCTGCCGTCGCGGTGGCGGAGGGTGCCGGGGTTCGATTGCGGCTGCGGCCTTTCCAGCTCGTGACCCTCCGGTTCGCCCGTGCACCGAAATCCTGAGCCGCGCTTCGGACGCCCTTTGATCAGCGTTGTTGCCGGGTCGTCGAGGTGCGTGGAGTATCGGAGGTAGCCGGCCGACGACGCTCGGGCAGTGTCGGGCGCGGCTTCGACATCGGCGACGAATCTGTGGCGGACCCGTATGGTCCCGCGTTCGCCGGTTAGACCAACTGGACGGTCTGTAATAGCGGCGTTCCGGCAAACGATCACCCCGCGGCAGACGCGGTGGCCGGGTCGTGGTGCCCGAGACCCGGCCGGTGATACCGGCACCGGAAAGGATCGAATGTGATGACAGGAACCCTGGTCGATGTTCCGACCGCCCGGCAGGTCGCCCAGCCGGATCCCGGCGCCGTTCCGCAGCCGACGGCCGGTGGGCCGGGTCCGCGGAACATCTGGCAGCAGGCGAAGACGGTCTTGGTGACGCGGGTGGCAGGCCCGCAGCAACTGGTGACGACACCGCGGCTGGTGGTACCGATCGGGCACAACCAACTCGCGTTCCGCACCTCCTCCTACGCACCCGAGGCCGAGCAATTGGCGCGCGACGGCCGGGTCGTCGTGCAGCCCGGTGATTGGCGCGGCAGTCCCGTCCTCGGATCGCATCAACTGCAGGGACGCGCCCAGGTGGTGACCGGCGGCACTTTGGTCCCCTTCGTCCAGTCGGAGCTGGACGCCAAATACCGCTGGCAGATTCCCCTGGCTCGCATGGCCCATCGCCTGGCCCGCGGCACGGCACCCTACGGCGACATCATCGTCCTGGTCACCGTGTACGACCCAGTCCTCATGCTGCCCCCATCTCGCTGACCCGATGCCTGGCCCGCTGACCAGATGCCCGGCCCGCTGACCAGATGCCCGGCCCGCTGACCCGGCGCCCGGCCCGCTGACCCGGCGCCAGGCCCGGCTCGGTTCGTCCGGGCCGGGCTCCGTTGTGCCGGGCAGGTTGGTTGTGTCGGGCCGGGTTCCGTTGTGTCGGGCAGATTGCTTGCGGCGGGCCAAGTTCGGTTGTGCGGGGCATGTTGGTTTGCGGTGGGCTGGATTCGGTTGTGTGGGGCGGATTGGTTTGCGTCACCTGGTTCGGTTGCGCCGGACCGGTCTGCTTGCTGCGGCTCGGTTTACTTGCATCAGGCTGGTGTTGGGCTGAGCCGGCTTGTGTCAGACCGGGTTTCGTTTGCCGGTAGAGCGAACTTGCTGGGTGGGTTTACTCATTCGACCGCAATAGGCCGTGGGCTATGAGGTCGACCAAGGCTTCGGCGCGCTGGGCTGGGCCGGGGAGGGATTCGGTGGCCGCGGCTATGCCGTTGGCGAGGTGTAGGACATCGTCGACCGTGGCGGTCCGGGTGAGGGAGTGCATCGTCTGGCGGCGGGTGCTGCGGTTCAGAAGTTTCGGTTGGGTGGAACGAGCCCATCCCTGGTGGGGGCGCTGCGGCTCAGGAGTCGAGTAGGCGGGCGAGTGCGGCCGAGCCGTCGAGCAGGGCGCGGGAGCGCGTGTCGATGCTTGCCTCTCTGGCGGCCAGAGCAGCGCGAACGTCGTTGCCCCGGAACGCGTTCCGCAGTTGCGGCAAGAGGTCGCGGAGTGCGGGGATGCGGTATCCGGCGAGGCGGAGTTGGTGCACGAGGCGCGCGTCCCGCACGTCGTCGGGCGTGTATCTGCGGGCGCGGGTCGAATATCGGCCGGGCGCAACGAGTCCCACGGACTCCCAGTGCCGCAGTGTCGAGGGGCGCACGCCGAGCGCGCCGGCCAGTTCGGAGATGGTCATCGCGTCCGAGGGCCGGGTGTCCGCGAGTGGCTCCTCGGCGATGGCGCGGACGGCCGCGGCGGCCAGTGCGAGATCGCGGCGCTCGCGGTCCAGGCGGGCATGGGCCGCGTCCAGTAGCGCGAGCATGCCGGTGACGGGGCGTCGATGGGCGGCGCGCACGATCTCCTTGGCCTCGACCGGTCCCGCGCCAGCCGCCAGCGCTCGATAGGCGCGCGCCGCGTGCACATGGGATTCGTCGTAGATCCGGTAACCGCTGTCGGTGCGCGCCGCCGGAGGCAGTACGCCGAGGCGCTCCAGATTGCGGATCTGCTGTACGGAGTAGCCGGCGCGGCGGGCGACATCGACCGTCCGCAGATTCGGCGAGTTGCGACTTCTCACTCGATCACCTCGGCAATTCGGCCCGGAGTCTCCACAAGCACTTCAATGTAACGCTGGAATGCGTGAGTATCGACGAGATCATCGAGTTCATCGAATCGCTCGGCGGAGTGCTGGTGCTGCGGCCGGGCCCCGGCGACGGCACTCCCGAGATCGCCTGGGGCGACGTGTTCTTCTACTACGCGCCCGACGGCCGGGTGCCGACCGCGACCCAGCCGTTCGCGACCATCGTGACCAAGGACTACCCCGACGATCGCGGTTCCCGGTTGGATCGGCCCGGCGCCTTCCGCGTGAACATCAGCGCCGGTAAGGACGCCTTCACCGCGTGGACCGGCTACCCGCCACGCGAAAGCGCAAGTCGCGGTGGCGATTCCGGTATCGGTGACACCGTGCTGGCCCATCCTGTCTACGGCGGCGCGGGCTGGTTGGCCGTGGTCGATCCCGGGCCGCGCACCCGGGAGCCGATCCGGGAACTGCTCCGTGCCGCCCACGACCGCGCTCGCACGCGTTACCGGCGGCGCAGCGAGTAGCGCCGCTCGAAGGTGCGACCCGGATCACCGTGCCGCACGGCTTGACCTCAACCATTGTTGAGGAGTGAGGCTGAGGCGTTCGGCACACCGAGGATCCGGGAGGACCGCATGACCACCACGATCACCGACACGGCACCGCACGAGTGGCTGCGCGCGGCCGCGCGCCCCGTGCTCGGCACCGATTCCACCGACACGGGCGCCGACCTGAACGCCCTGGCCGACAGCTTGGCGACGGCGACAGTCGTGGGGATCGGGGAGTCGACTCGGTTCTCCCGGCAGACCTACGGCGTGCGGGACCGCCTGTTTCGCCGGTTGGTGACCGAGCACGGGTTCCGGGCCCTCGCGATCCAGGATTCCGTGCCGTCGGGCGAGCGCATCGACGCGTATGTCGCGACCGGCGCCGGGGACGCGCGCTCGGTGCTCGCGCAGGCGTGGCGGCCCTGGCGCACCGCCGAAACGGTGGCCACGCTGGAATGGATCCGGGAGTTCAACCGGACCCACCCGGACGATCGGGTGCGCGTGTTCGGCGTCGAGCCGGTCGCGGCGCAGCTCGCCGATTACGATGTCGCGCTCGAGCACGTCCGGCGGATTGCGCCGGAGCGGGTCGCGGAACTCGAGGCGTATCTGTCGGTCATCCGCACCGCGCACCGCATCGACGAGCACGTCCAGCGGCACCAGGGCATCCACCCGGGCCGCCCGTTCGCCGAGCACGCGCGCGACGCGCTGGCGCTGCTGGAGTCGCTGTCGCCGGGCGGCGAGGCCGCGGCCGAGCACGCGGAGGCGATCGAGCGGGTCCGTCGCATCGTCACCTTCCACGAGAACAGCGTCGCCGGACTCGGCGGGTTCGGCCGCGACGAACGACCGTCGGCGCAGACCATCATCGACCGGCACGACGCCACAGGCGTGCGCATCGTCTACTGGGACGGCCTCGCGCACACGGCCGGACTGGCGATCGAGGTCGGCGGGGCGGATGCCGACACCTTCATCGGTGCGGGCGCGCATCTGCGGCGGCACTTCGGCTCGCGGTACGCGTCGGTGGCCGTCGGTTTCCACCACGGCGACCTCGGCGTCGCCACCGCGCCAGTGCCCGCGCCCGATCTGATCGACGCGACCCTGGCGGCGGTCGACCTGCCCGCGTTCTACGTCGATCTGCGCGGCGAGGTCCCGGCCGCGGCCGAACAGTGGCGGCAGGGACCGGCGCAGGCCCGGGTGATCAGTGGCGTCTACGACCCCGCCAAGGATGCCGACGCCCGGCTGCGATTGTCCTCCCTGCACGGCGCTTTCGATGTGCTGATCCACATCCGCGAGACCGCGCCGGTCCGATGGCTGCCGGAATTCGACTCCGCGCAGCCTGCTTAGACGCGAGGTAACCCGTTGCGGCGGTTCACAACCCGTGATCTGGTAGCACTGCCGCGGCGAGGCAGTTGCGCCGGTTGACAACTCGTGGCCGGGCAGCACTGCTCGCGGCAAGGCAGCTGTGACGGTTTACAACTCGTGCCCGGGCCGCACTGCCGCGGCGAGGCAGCGCAGGGCGTCGGTGAGTGCGGCCTGCTGAGCACCGGTGAGCCGATCGGTGAGAGTTGTTTCGTAGTCCAGCAATTCGCGCACCACGCGCCCGATCACCTCGTGCCCCTCATCGGTCAGCGTGACCAGGATGCCGCGCCGGGACGAGGTGGTCGGTGCGCGCGTGATCAGTCCCGCGGCCTCGGCGCGCGCCAGGCGCTGTGAGATGGCCCCGGCGGTGACCAGACTGCGGCCGGTGATCTGCCGGGTGGTGAGTTGATATGGCGGGCCCGCCCGGCGCAGGGTGCTGAGCAGATCGAGGGTCGACTCGTCGATGCCGAGCCGCTGCAGAGTGCGCTGCCGCTCGTCGGCGAGCAGCTTCGCCACGCCCCACAGCGGGGTGATGATCTCGATGGATCGGGTTCGCGCGCCGGGCAATTCGCGTTCCCAGGCCGCGGCGATCTGTGCCGCCGTCGGCACTGTGTCGAGTGTCATTCGTATTGTCCCGATTCTCCCGAGCGGTGTATGTTTAGCGCTAAATATATCCGACGGAAGGGAACCGATGGCGAGAACGATCGTGGTGACCGGCGGCAGCCGCGGGCTCGGGCGAGCGGTCGCGCGGCGCTTCACCGAGCTGGGGGAGGAGGTGGTGATCACCGGACGCTCCGACCGCGTGCGGCGGACCGCCGACGAGCTGGGTGTGCTCGGAATCCAATGCGACGCAACGGATCCGGCGAGTGTCGAGAGCTTCGCTACGCAGGTAGGCCCGGGTGTGGATGTGCTGGTGAACATGGCCGGGGGCAATGCCGATTTCGCGGGCCCCGAACCGGAGTCACTGGCGGCGACCGCGCGGCGCTGGCGCGACAACCTGTCCGCGAACCTGCTCAGCGCGGTCCTCACCACCACGGCCCTGCGGGATCGGCTGCGCTCGGGCGGGTCGGTGATCAATATCGGGTCGATCGGCGCCGAGCACGCCGCGAGTTCCTACGGCGCGGCCAAGGCGGCCCTGGCCGCCTGGTCGGCGGGCCTGTCGGCGCAGCTCGGCCCAGCCGGGGTGACGGTGAACGCGGTGTCCCCCGGATACATCGAGGACACCGATTTCTTTCAGGGCCGTCTCACCGACGAACGACTCTCCCAGCTCGTCGCGGCCACCCACGACAAGCGGCCGGGGCGGCCCGAGGAGATGGCCGGGCTGGTCGAGTTCCTGGCCTCGCCGCAGGCCCGCCACCTCACCGGGCAGACGATCCATCTCAACGGCGGGGCGTACACCACCCGCTGAACGGGATCACCGCAGCGAGACCACCTTCGCCTGTCCGGTGACGACGATGTCGTTGGCGTCCACCAGCGCGACTCGCACCTGGACCGTCTGCCCGGCCGACAGCGGCGCCTGTTCGCCGTTCGCCCCGGCCAGCACGATGACGGCGGTCTGCTGGGTGCCGTCGCAGGTCACCTGGTCCTGGGCGCCGGAGGCCGAGGGGCTGTCCGCGTTCGGGTCGCCGACCATCGCGCGGATGGCGGTCACCCCGGCCGCGGCCTCGCAGTTGTAGTCGACGCCGATATTTGCCGGGCCGACGCCGGTGAGGTCGATGGTGTTGGCGGCCAGGGCGGGCGCGGCGGTCGCCGCCACGGCCAGTCCCATCGTCGCGAAGGTGGTCGCCATCAGGGCGGGACGTCGGTAGTTCCGAAAAGTCGCCATGGATCTCGGTCCTCCTGCGTAGCGGAAGTGGATCACGGACACGATCAGAGAACACCGCGGCGCTCAGCGCACCACACGTCCATGCTCCCGTATCGCTCGCCCGCGGCACAGCACATCGCGGCAAAAGGCGGCTGACCTGCGCGAGGTCAGGGATTGAGCAGCCGGTCCGCCCACTCCAGATGTTCATCGATGCCGGAGACGGCGAACATCAGATCGACGAAGGTGTCCTCGTAGCCGTTGTCGGTGAGCAACCGCAGCGTCTCGGCGACCTGCTCGATCCGGCTGCCCGCGGCGACATTGACGCGCACGAACGTGTGGATGGCTCGCGGGTCGCGACCGGCGGCGCGGGCGGCTTCGTCGATCACCGCGCGCTGTTGCTCGAGTTCGTCGGCGCGGTGCGTGCGGCCCGGCACTTGCACCACCGCGAGCCAGCCGTCGGCGCGCCGCCCGACCCGGGTCAGGCCCGGCGGGGTGAACGCTCCCAGATAGATCGGCGGGTGCGGGCGCTGCGCCGGTTTCAGATCCACCCACGACGGCGGGACGGTCCAGTGCCGACCGCGGTGCTCGACCGGATTCGTGGTCCACATCGCGGCCAGGACGTCGAGGAGTTCATCGAGCCGGGCGCCGCGTTCGCGCAGCGGCACACCCGCCGCCTCGAATTCCTCCGGCGACCAGCCGATGCCGAACCCGGGCAGCAACCGGCCGCCGCTGACCACATCGATGCTGGTCAATTGCCTGGCCAGGGCGACGGGCGGATACCACGGCGCGACAAGCACATTGCTGCCCAGCCGCGCGGTCGTGGTCGCCGTCGCCGCGACCGTCAGCGCGACCAGCGGGTCCAGGACGGTGCGGAACTCCGCCGGGATGCTGTCCGTGCCGGCGTACCCCCGGACCGGATGCGTCGGGGCGAGGAGCCGATCGCCGACCCACAGGCTGCCCGCGCCCAGCCGCTCGGCTGTCGATGCGAAGCGGGCGATGTCGTCGTAGGCGGACTTTCCGAATTGCGGCAGCGCGAATCCCAGCATGCCGGTGAGGCTAGCTGGAAAAACCGGTGAGTTCAATATTTATGACCAATCGGTAGAGGGACGGCTTTGCCGATTCGGCAAAGAACTTTGTCGAAACCGTAGCGGCGGAGGCAGGTTGGAGACGGCCGGTTCGGACACCGGCCTCGGCAGTCAGGAGACGAACCATCATGGACGCACAGTTCTGGGACGAGCGGTACGGCAGCCGCGATCTACTGTTCAGCGGCGAGCCGAACGCGGTGCTGGTCACCGAGGTCGCGGGCCTGCCGCCGGGACAGGCGCTCGATGTCGGCTGTGGCGAGGGTGGTGACGCGCGCTGGCTGGCAGGCCGGGGCTGGCAGGTCACCGCCGTGGACATTTCGCGGGTCGCGCTGGAACGCGCCGAGGCCGTCGGTGTGCCGGGGCCGGGCGCGGTCGCCTGGACCCGCGCGGACCTGACCGCCACGGCTATGCCCGCCGCGGCCTTCGACCTGGTCTCGGTGCAGTACTTTCCCTTTCCTCGGCAACCGGGCCCGCGCGCGCTGCGCGGTCTGATCGACGCCGTGGCCCCGGGCGGCATCCTCCTCTTCGTCGGCCACGACCCGGCCGACCTCACCGGTCACGAGGACATCGACCCCACCGCGTTCTATCACCCCACCGACATTCCGGCCCTGCTCGACTCCGGCTGGGTCGTCGAGACTTCCGAAACCCGCCCCCGCACCGGACCGCCGCCCGCCGGAACGCACCACATCCACGACGTGGTCCTGCGTGCCCGCCGCGGTCGCTGAGCCCGTTACGAATAGTCGCGGAAGGTCATGAGGAAGCCGGCCGCGGCGAGGCAGAACAGGGCGGCGTAGGTGACGACGCGGAGGGGGAGCCACGGAATGTCCTGCACCCACAGGCCGGTGATCATGGCCGTGAGCATCATCAGCGTCCCGTAGAACGGTGTTCGCTTCGGGTGTTTGCCCAGGCGAGGTCCCATGGTGAGGGGCTACCCGATCCGGGTCGCACGATTCGACGGCGTGTCTGCGCGTACGGAGGCGACGAGGACGGCACCGTGTACGGGTGCAGGTGAGTGCGGGCCGGTTTCGTCGTGTCTACGACCCGAGCGTGGGGGAGACGCGGCCGTGGTACATCAACGATCACACGGTGGTGCGGGGCTCGGACGGTTGGCATCTGTTCGGCATCACGGGTACCGAACCGGCCGACCCGTGGCGGGAGGTCGCTTTCGCGCACGCGACCGCCGATCGGCTGGCCGGGCCCTGGACGAAACGGCCGCCCGTGCTGACCGCCGATCCGGATTACGGGGAGACCCACCTGTGGGCGCCGTACGTGATCCGCGCCGACGACCGGTATTTCATGTACTACGACGGCGGCGGGACCGACCGCACCGCCACGGCGATGAATCTCGCCACGTCCACCGATCTGCGGCGCTGGACTCGTCACCCGGGCGGTCCGCTGTTCCGCGACGGCTACGACGCCCGTGATCCGATGGTGTTGCGGCTCGGGGACCGCTGGGTCATGTACTACTGCGCGACCAGCGAGCCGGGCGGCGGACACCATGTGGTCGCGTACCGGACCAGCACCGATCTGGTGCATTGGAGCGACCGCGCCATCGCTTACACGGACCCCAGTACCGGGACCGGCGCCGGACCCACCGAGTCGCCGTTCGTGCTGTGCCACAAGGGTTCCTGGTATTTGTTCATCGGCCCGCGGCCCCGCTACGTCGGCACCGACGTCTTTCGCAGCGACGACCCGCTGCACTTCCGGGCCGCGGACAAGGTCGGTCATATCGCGGCGCACGCGGCGGAGATCGTCGACGACGGCGGGACGTTGTGGATCACCCGCGCCGGGTGGGGACAGGGCGGCGTGCACATCGCGCGGCTGCGGTTCAGAGACTGACGGCAGGCCGCGACAGACGTGCGGGGTCCGTGGAAGAATCCGGACCGATATCGGCGGAACCGAGCGTCACCGGGAGGACCGCATGCCCACGCACGCGTTGACGCAGCAGAACTTCGACCGGACCATCTCACGCGGCGGCATCGTGCTGGTGGACTTCTGGGCAGGGTGGTGCGGCTGGTGTTCCCGGTTCGCGCCGATCTACGAGGAATCGTCGAATCAGCATCCGGACATCCTGCACGGGACCGTCGACACCGAGGCCGAACAGGCGCTCACCGCGGCCGCGCAGATCACCAGCCTGCCCACGCTGATGGGTTTCCGGGAGGGATTGCTGGTCTACACAAAGCTCGGCTTCCAGACCTCCGCCGAGCTGGAGGATGCCGTTCAGTCCATCCAGTGGATGGATATGGAGCAGGTGCGCCGCGAACGCGGTGCGCAGCAGCCGGAGGCGCCGAGTCCGGTTGCGCCGCCACGGGTTGCGGGTCTGGCGGCAGGACCGGCCCGGTACGGCTGGCCGGGACTGAAAGCTCATTGATCGACTTCGGCCCGGGGCTTGGGTCGCTGCTCTCGTTTCGCAAGCCGGGCAAGATGTCGGCTGCGGTTCAGCTCGGCCCGTCCAGTCGGTAGCCGTCGAACAAGCGTCCGCCGAACGAGTCCAGGACGGCTGTGACGGTGGTAGCCATGGGCGCCGGGTTGCCGGCCGCGACCGCACGTACGGCGTCGGCCAGTGATCGGGCGTAGTCGGTGCCGTTGGCCTGATCGAACGCAACCAGTTCGCGCTGCAATCGCTTGCCGCCCGCACTCCAATGCCGGTGGCCGGTCAGGATCAGGTCGGCGGTCTGGATCCACAGCGTGGTCCCGATCAGCAGCCGTTCGTCCTGATCGGTCGCGCCGGACAGGTCGTCCAGCAGATCGGTGAGGCCGTAGCGGGCGGACCGTAATTCCGTCTCGCTCAACGCCTTCGGCCCCGCCGCCAGCTTCCGCAACGACTCCTCGCGTAACCGCGCACCGCTGCCGTCTCGATCGACCAGCACCACCGACCGCCCGACCAGCCGCAACGTCCCGGGCCTCCGCCGCTCGCCCTCGACTCGGCGAAAATACGCCATCGACGCCTCGGTCTGCACGAACAACTCCACCGGCTTCCCCCGATGCACCAACGACTCTCGGTACGGTGCGGGCGGCCCCGCGAGCAGTACGGTGATATCCAAATCCGATGTGGTGGTGGCGGTTCCGTCCGCCGTGCTGCCGCCCAGCCATGCCGCCCGCGCCTCCGGAAACCGTTCCCGCACCAGCTGTTCCGCGAGTTCGAAGTCGTCCGGTTTCATGCCGCCATGGTGGCACCGGACCCAGCGGCGGGGAAGGGCTCCGGCCTGAGCGGTCGCAGATCGACGCCGGACGGTAGATATCGCCACGTCGGCACGGATTGTGTCCGTGCAGGCCGGAGCGCAGTTATCCCCAGTTCGGAGGACCATCCCCAGAGTCTCCGTTTCCCCAGGTCGGCTTCGTGGACGGCCGAAAGGGTTGGGGGAGCCTCGATCCCATGTACGGCATTCGAACTCGCGAACAGCTACTCGCAGCGGGCGTCGCCGCGTCGACCATCGATGACCGATGTCGCCGCGGCGTTTACACCCGGGTGCTGCCCCGCGTCTACTGCGTGGACCGGCTCACCACACTGGCGCGCTGTGCCGCCGTGGTGGCGTGGATGCCCACCGCCACGCTGAGCCATCGCACCGCCGCCTGGTTGCGACAAATGGCCGACGAACCGGACGTCGTCGAGGCGACGATCCCGCGGCACGCGCATCGGGCGACACCGGACTGGTTGCGGCTGTACCGGCGTGACCTACCCCCGGCGGCGAGTGACGAGGCGTGGGGACTCCCGATCACCAGCCGCGCGGTGACCCTGCTCGACTGTGTTGCGGTACTACCCGAACTTGCCGCGGGCCAATTGGTGGACAAATGCCTGGGCGGCCTCGTGCCGCCCGAGGAGGTGCTCGAACTGGGACGCTGCGGCGCGCACGGCTCACCTGTCCTACGTCGGCAATTGCGGGAGGCCGCCTGCAAGGCGGCATCGGAACCGGAGCGGCTGTTCGCCCGCGCGATGGCTCGCACGCGAATCAAGTTGGCGCCGAACCATCCCGTGGGACCGTACGTGTGCGATTTCGTCCACACACGATCCCGGACGATCGTCGAGATCGACGGCCGGGAGTTCCACTCCGACCACGACGTCTTCCGGCGCGACCGCCGACGCCAGAACTGGCTGCTGTTGCACCGCTGGCTCGTGTTGCGATATGCCGCCGCCGACGTGTTCAACGATATGGATCACTGCGTCGACGAGGTCGTGGCGGTCATCAGGAATCGTCGCCGGAAATCGTGATCCGGCCTGGGCGGACACGGATCGGCGCGAAGTGGCGAGGATTGCCGTGTGCGGGCGGATTGTGTCCGTGCAGGCCGGGCGGCTAACTTCCGTGGAGCAGGCGGCGGGTGCGTTCGTACCGGGCGCGGATCTCCTGACCTGGGCCGTCGGTAGGGGCTGGGAATTCCTGGGCGGGAGGTGCGGCCCACGACGGTGGTTCGGGGGTGGCGGCGAGGGCCCAGGCGGCTTGGCGGGCCGCGCCGAGGGCGACGTATTCCTGGGGTTCCGGGACGGCGACGGTGAGTTCGAAGATCTGGGCGGCGATCTCGGCGACCAGGCGGTTGGCTGCCGCGCCGCCGATGAGCAGCACTCGGCGGGGGCGGATGCCGTCGGCCCGGAGGCGGTCCAGCGCGTCGGCGAGGTTGCACAGCATGCCTTCGATGCCCGCGCGGGCCAGGTGTTCCGGGGTCATGTTCGACACGGTGAGCCCGTGCAGGGTGCCGGTGGCGTCCGGGAGGTTGGGGGTGCGTTCCCCGGCCAGGTAGGGCAGCAGCGTGAGGCCCGCCGCGCCCGGGACCGACTGGCGGGCAAGGCGTTCCAGCTCGCGCAGGCCGACACCGGCGAGGGCGGCCGTCCGGTCGAGCACCCGCGCGGCGTTCAGCGTGCACACCAGCGGAAGATAGGCCCCGGCGGCGTCGGCGAAGCCGTTGATCGCCCCGTCGGCATCGGCGCTGGGATGTTCGGCGCGGGTGAAGACCGTCCCGCTGGTACCCAGCGACACCACCACGTCGCCCGCGCCGATGCCGAGACCCAGTGCGGCGGCGGCATTGTCGCCGGTGCCCGCCGCCAGCAGCAGGCCGTCGGACGTGTGGCCCGCCGGTTCGGCGGGACCGAGCACCCGGGGCAGTTCCGGTAGGCGATCCCGGAAGGCCAGGGCGACAAGGTCTTTCCGATACTCGCCGGTACTCGGCGACCAGTAGCCGGTGCCGGAGGCGTCACCGCGATCGGTGGTCGGTTCGAGGTCGGGGGTGCCGCCGCGCAGTCGCCAGGTGAGGTAGTCGTGTGGCAGCAGTACCCGCGCGACCCGATCGGCGTGCGCCGGTTCGTGATCGGCCAGCCAGCGCAATTTGGCGACGGTATGCGCGGCGAGCGGCACGATGCCGACCGCGTCGGCCCAGGCCTGCGGCCCGCCGAATTCGGTGACCAGGTCCGTCGCGGCCTGCGCGGAGCGCGTGTCGTTCCACAGCAGCGCCGGTCGCACCGGAGCACCGGCGGCATCCAGCGCGACCAGGCCGTGCTGCTGGCCCGCGACCGCGATCGCCGACACCCCGTCCAGCAGCCCCTCGCGCGCCGACCGCAGCGCCCGCCACCACGCCTCGGCGGGGACCTCGGTGCCGTCCGGATGCGGAACCTTGCTGTGCCGCAAAATCTTTCCGCTGTCCGCCGCGCACACCACGACTTTGCACGACTGCGTCGAACTGTCGACCCCGGCTACCAACATCAGCTTCACTTCCTTCCACGGCGCACCGCTGCCCGGATCGCCGGCGGGACGATGTCGACCCGCGCCACCGGCTCATCCTCGGCCATCACGCTGCGCCCATACGCTCACCTTGCACTATGCCGGTATTCGCCGAATCACCGCGATATCGCCGAACGCCGACGGCCGGTGACCGATCGATGCTGATACCAGAGTGCGGTGGTCGCGATATCGGCGCGATCGAGCGGCAGGTAGCAGCCGTCGTCGCGCCATCCGAGCGCCTGGACGGTGACGCGCAGGCTCCGGTCGAAGCAGATCGGGTCGCGCACGTGCCAGCGGTACATGCCGAATTGCTGTTCGGGCTGATAGATCCGGTCGTCGGGCAGGGCCTGCACGAAACCGAGATACGGGGTCGAGTAGGTCCGGTAAGTGTCGCCGAGGTCGAAATTCCAGGCGCCGCCGAAGTAGTCCTCGGTGCCGGTGCCGCAGATGGTCGGGAATTCGGTGTCGCCGTCGAGATAGAACTTCACCTCGCCCTCGCCCCACCAGCCGGGCGCGTTCGGCGCGATCGCCAGATAGGTGCCGACGTAGCGGCCCGGCCCGGGCACGTCGTCCAGCACGGTGTGCACGGCCGGACTGCCGAGGGGATTGCACCGCCGCCACCGCGCGTGCAGGTAGCCCGCCGAGCGCGGTACCTCCTGCTCCAGATAGGTCAGCTGGTAGTACACCGGCACCGGCTCCGCGCCGCCGTTGTGCAGGGTGACCCGGGCGTGCGCGCGAAACGGCATGGGCCAGAAGCTGTTCAGCCCGCCCGCGGCCGCGACCACCACCATTTCCGAATTCACCAGCGCCAATTCGTCCCACGCATTGCAGAAGAACGCGCCCAGCGGCACGTCCACGGCGGGCTCGGCCTCGTCGTCCCAGTACATGCGCAGCCGCAGCCGGCTCAGGGCGGTGCGATCGGTGGTCAGCCAGAAATGCCGGATGACGCCGGGCCCCGCGACGTCGGCGAGCGTGGCCGTCTCGCCGGGCGCGAGGTCGATCGAGGGCGACACCTTCCACCCGACCCCCAGCTCACCGGCCGCGGCCACACCCGTCCCGGTCGCCGCGCGTCCCCCCGCCCCCGGCGCCCCCGTAGGGTTCTCCGGACTGATCGAGCGGGTACGTCCCTGGTCCAGCCGCCATAGTTCGTGCACCATCGGGATTTTGACATGCCACCCACCCCGCGCGGTCACGATTCGCCACCACAAACCCGAACCCGCCCGAGGAATACATGCGGCACGGGTATGTCGCGCGGCGCGTCGAGAAGTTCGTCCGCATGGCAGGTACGCCGGGCTGCGCGTCGAGGCGGGTGTGGGTTCGCGGGAACGCGTCGACAGGGTGATGGAGCGGCTTGGGCGGGGCATAGGGTGGATGAACTGACGGACGTTGTGTGTTCGATTCATCGACGTGTTCGATACATCGACCGAGGAGGCCCCACCGTGCGGATCGGCATCTTGCTCAACGAACCGACCGGACCCGACGCGCTGCGCCGGATCACCGACGACCTGGCACAGGCGGCCGAGGAGGGGTTCGATTCGGCGTGGCTGTCGCACATCTTCGGCATCGACGCGCTGACCGCGCTCGCGGTGGCGGGGAGCCAGGTGCCGGGCATCGAGCTGGGGACCGCCGTCGTGCCCACCTATCCGCGGCATCCGGCCGCCATGGCCCAGCAGGCCCGCACCGCGGCGCTGGCGGCCGGCCCCGGGCGGCTCACGCTCGGTATCGGCCTCTCGCATCAGGTCGTCATCGAGAACATGTTCGGCTACGGGTTCGAGCGGCCCGCCCGGCACATGAAGGAATATCTGTCCATTCTGCTGCCGCTGCTCGAGGGCGAAACGGTCTCCTATCAGGGCGAGACCCTCAGTGCCAATCTCGCCCTGAGCGTCCCGAACGAGGGCCGGGTGCCGGTCCTGGTCGCGGCGATGGGCACGCAGATGTTGAAGCTGGCGGGCCGCCGCGCCGACGGGACCGTGCTGTGGATGACCGGCCCGGCCACTATTCGCGACCACATCGCGCCGACCATCACCGCCGCCGCGACCGAGGCCGGTCGCCCGGCGCCGCGCGTGGTCTGTGCCCTGCCGGTGCTCGTCACCGACGATGTCGACGGGGCGCGGCAGTCGGCGGCGGAGGTGTTCGGCGCCTACGGCTCGCTGCCGTCGTATCGCGCGATGATGGATCGGGAAGGCGCGGCGGGCCCGGAGGACCTCGCGATCATCGGTTCCGAGGAGCATGTGGCGGCGCGGCTCCGAGAGGTCTCCGAGGCGGGCGCCACCGAGTTCTACGGCGTGGTGTTCGCCGGTGGTGACGCGGCCGCCCGCACCCGCAAACTCCTTGCCGGACTTGCCGATTGAGGTAACGACGATGGCACGGCGCGCCCGGGTGGACGATGTGCACGAGCTGGCACAGGCGATGCCGCACGTGACGGTCGAGTACGGCCCGCAGGGCAACGCGATCTACCAGGTCGGACGCAAGTCGTTCATCTTCTTCCGGACCCCGCGACCCGACGCGTTCGACCCCGCCACGGGCGAGCGCTTCGCGGATGTGATCGTGTTCTGGGTGCCCTCGGAGTCGGACAAACTGGCGTTGGTGCAGGATCCGGCCTCGCCGTTCTTCAGCACACCGCATTTCGACGGTCATCTGTCGGTGTTGTTGCGGGGCAGCCGGATCGGTGAACTCCGCGTGGACGAACTGACCGAGGTCGTCCAGGACGCCTGGCTGTGCCGCGCCTCGCCGACGCGGGCGAAACGCTGGCTGGCGGAACACGAATGACCGCGGAGCCGGTGTTGACCTCGAGCGTGGTTGAGGATGCACAGTGAGGGCATGACGCAGACCGCAGAGTTCTGGAACACCGTTTACGACAACGACACCGCGCCGTGGGTCATCGGCGAGCCGCAGCCGGCGATCGTGGCGCTCGAACGCGAGGGCCGAATCAGCGGGCGCGTGCTCGACCCCGGCACCGGCGCGGGGGAGCACACCATCATGCTCACCCGGCTCGGCTACGACGTGCTGGGCGTCGACCTGGCGCCCAGCGCCGTCGCCTACGCTCGTCGCAACGCGGCCGAAAAGGGGGTTGCCGCAGCACGATTCCAGGTCGCCGACGCGGTGCGGCTGGGTCGCGAGCCCGCGGCCGCCGCGGAACTCGGGGTGTTCGACACCATCGTCGACAGCGCGCTGTTCCACATATTCGGCACGGAACCCGAGACCCGTGCCGACTACGTGCGCGCCCTGCACACGCTCGCCAAGCCGGGCGGATACGTGCACGTGCTGGCGCTGTCGACCGCCGAACCCGGCATCGGCCCGCGCATCAGCGACACGGTGATCCGCGAATCCTTCGGCGCGGGTTGGGAATTGGAGGACCTCCAGCCCAGCAGCTACCGTGGCCGCGTCACCGGACTGGTCGCCGCGGAGGTCGAGAACCTCGACCTGAACCCCGCCGCCGACGGCATCATCGACACCGCCGCCTGGCTGGCCCGCATCCGCCGCCTCTGATTCCACGCTGCATCCTGCGGCCGCCACAGGGCGGGCAACGGACCCGTCCACAGGACGGTTCCAGACCGCACCGTGCGGCTGCTACGGGCAAGCTGGCGGGTGCCGTCCGCAGGCGCAGTTCGAGACTGCGTTGTCTGTGGGAGCTGAGAATATTCCGTGAGGGTGCGGGGAGGGCTCAGTGCCAGCGTTGGTGGTGCGGGGAGAGGGCGCGTCCGGCTTCGTGCGCGACCTCCAGCACGACTCGCGCCAAACGGTCGAAGCTCATGGCGTCGGCCCGGCCGGACAGCGAGAGTGCCGCCGGTGCCGTGCCGCGCGCTCGCAACGGCGCTGCGACGCAGGCGATTCCGGCGACCGCCTCCTCGCGATCGACCGCCACGCCCTGGCGCAGCCGGATCTGCGCCAGCTCCCGGCGCAGGGCGTCGGGCTCGGACACGGTGCGCGGGGTGAGGCGGGGCAGCCGGGCACGCAGCGCCGCCTCGGTGATGCCGGGTTCCAGCGCCGCCAGCGCGGCCTTGCCCAGCGCCGTGGCGTGCGCGGGCATCCGGCCGCCCAGCCGGGTGGGCAGAGCGGTGGCGAACCGGCCGCCGGCCTTGTCCAGATAGACCACGTCACGGCCGTCCAGCACCGCCAGATGGCCGACCATCCCGGTGCGCTGGGACAGCTCGTGCAGCAGCGGGCCCACCGCGTCGCGGATCTCGTTGTGATCGGCGGTCAGCCCGCCCAGCTCCAGCGTGCGCATTCCCAGGCGGTAGCCGCCGGTCGTGTGCGCCAGCCAGCGCAGACGGATCATCTGATCCAGGATGCGGTGCACGGTCGAGCGCGGCAGGCCGGTGCGTTCGACGAGTTCCAGCAGCGTCAAGGTGGGCGTGGTGACGTCGAACGCGTCGAGGATCAGGGTCATCCGCTCGATCATCGAGACGGGGAGCGCGTTGCGGTTGTCCGTCGCGTGGCGCTGGGCGGGAGTGGAGCGTTCCGCGGGCGGCACGGTGACGGTCATGGGTTCCTCCGTTGTTCACGTGGAGTCTAGAAGTACACCACCGCGGCATGTGGAATTTCACAGTTTGTGTTTCCGGTCACAGCGCGGACCCGTCTCGTATGTATCAGCTCGCGGCGGAATCGTTGCCGGTGAACATGACTCGCACCGAGACCGGCGTGGTCTGCAACGCGGCGAAGCCGGCCGCGGTGAGCGGGGCGAGCAGCGGATGCGGAGCGAATGCGCGAGCGCGGGCGACCACGTCGTCGTCGGGCCGCAGTTCCGCCGTCCCGGCGTACCACCGGTCTCCGCGCCGCAGCCGCACCCGCGGATTCGCGCGCACATTGTTGCCCCACCCCGACCGCATGCCGTGCTGGCAGATGATCCAAGCCCCCTCGTCGTCGAACAGCACCGACACCGGTACCCGCCGCGCCTGCCCGGACTTACGCCCGATGGTCTCCAACTCGGTGGCGAAGGCCGACCGCACCCCCAGCCGATCCAGCGCCCGAAAGGCCGGATTGACAACGTAACGCCCCACGCTCCGCTCGATACGGAACTTGCGCGCGAGCGCCTCCGGACGACCCGCGCGGGCCCCCTCGCCGCGCCCGCTCCCGCCGCGCTCGGCCTCATTGCGTCCCATCGCGCTGCGCCAGAGCCTGCTGCGACGGGGTCTGTCGTGACGCAGGTCGCTGTGCCCGAAACCATCGTGTTCGTGGCCTCGGTCGCCTTTTCCGCCGCGCCCCGAGCCGCCGCGCCGCGGCCGGAACGCGTCGATTCCGTTGCGCCGCACCATCGTCAGGGCGGTTTGCCAGGGTGAGCGAGACAGGTCCGGGTCGGATCCGGCGCCGAGGCGATGGAGTTGGTCGGTGTGCCATTGCAGGTCCAGCGCGCCGTCGACGGTTTTCATGCTGTCGCCGGCCCATCGGCCGCGTAGTCCCAGGGAGATCACCGGGGGGTGGAGCGCGGCGGCGTCACCGCTGAGGAGATCGGCTGCGGCGCTGGGGAATACGGCCGCGGGACGGCCCAGGCCGACGGCGTCGCAGGCGCCGCTGCCGACCGCGGCCGACATGGCCGCCCGCGAGCGGAAGCCGCCGGTCACCGCCAGCGGCACCGCGCCTGCCGAGCGCCGCACGGTCTCGGCGTACTCCAGGAAGTAGGCCTCGCGCGCCCGCGTGCTCGCCGACGTACCGCGCGCCCGGCCCATCATCGCGGGCGATTCATAACTGCCGCCGCTGATTTCGATCAGGTCCAGTCCTTCGGCGGCCAGCGCCTCGACCACCGCCCGCGACTCCTCCTCGGTGAAACCACCGCGCTGGAAGTCGGCGGAGTTGAGCTTGATGCCCACCGCGAACCCGGGCCGTACTGCCGTGCGGATCGCCCGGGCCACCTCGAGCACGAACCGCCTGCGTCGCTCCGCGTCACCGCCCCATTCGTCGGTGCGTCGGTTCGCCAGCGGCGACAGGAACTGCGACACCAGGTAGCCGTGCGCGCCGTGGATCTGCACGCCGTCGAATCCGGCCGCCTCCGCGACCCGGGCCGCGGTAGCGAAACGCGTTATCAGGTCGGTGATTTCGGTGTCGGTCAGCGCCCGCGGCACGGGCAGGCCCGGAATACCCGGCGCGACGGCCGAGGGCGCCACCGGCCGGTTGCGGGTGGCCAGCGGATTCGCCTGCCGCCCCGGATGATTCAGCTGCATCCAAACCGGTGTACCCCCGTCCTCGGCCGCCTTCGCCCATCGGGTCAGCTCGTCCAGATGCCGTTCGTCCTCGATGACGACATTGCCCGGCTCCCCGAGTTGCGTGCGGTCGATCATCACGTTGCCGGTCACGATCAAGCCGAAACCGCCTGCGCCCCAGCGGGTGTACAGGCGGTGCAAGCGCTCGTCGGGGCCCAGTCCGGCATCGCCGAGCCCTTCGCTCAGTGCCGCCTTCACGATCCGGTTGGGCAGCGTCTGCCCGCAGGGGAGGGGCAGTGGGTCGTGCAGGGTCGCCATCGGAATGCTCCTCCGTCGCGGTAGACCGATCGGTTTAGCAGCACGGTAGTACACCGATCGGTCTAGGGCAAGGTAGGCTGGTCGCGCAGGGCGGACGGAGAGGAATCGGACCATGGGCGCTCGGGATCGGCTGATCGACAGCACCGTCGATCTGATGCGCCGCAACGGGGTCGCGGGCACCGGCATCGCGCAATTGCTGCAGCACAGCGGCATCTCGCGGCGATCGGTCTACCTGAATTTCCCCGAGGGCAAGGCGGAGCTGGTCGCCGCCGCCACCAGATCGGCCGGGCAGGCGGCGAGCGTGCTGATCCGCAAGCTCACCGCCGGAGCGGACCTGGCCGCGGCGGTGGCGGCGTTCCCGTCGCTCTGGCGCGACACGATGGTGTCGAGCGATTTCACCGCCGGCTGCCCGATCGTGGCGGCGGCGCTGGGTCGTACCGAGGCGCCGGCGGCGGCGGACGCGGCCGGCGCGACATTCGCCGACTGGGAGCAGATCCTCGCAGAGCGCCTGCGCGCGGAGCGGGTGGATCCCGAGCGCGCGCTGTCGCTGGCCACCACCATCGTCGCCGCGATCGAGGGCGCCGTGGTGATGTCGCTGGCCACTCGCTCCGCCGAGCCGCTGGAACGGGTGGGCGCCCAGCTGTCGGATCTTGTCGCCGGATACACCCGATAGCCGGAAGTCTCAGTCCGGCCGGACCGCTCGGTAGTAGGTGACCCGGCCCAGATGGCGGTGCCGCCGCGAATCCACCACGGTGCAGTCGAAACCCGCGTCGCGCAGCAGCCGCGGGATCCCGTCGCCGAGATTCCCGGCGATGTGCTCCTCGCGCAGCATCAGCCGGGCCGCGAGCCCGTCGGCGGGCGTCATCGGGCCGCCGACGTCGACCACATGCAGCCGCCCGCCGGGACGCAGCACCCGCAGTGCCTCGGCGGCCAACGCCTGCTTGATGTCGGTGTCGAGGTGGTGCAACATCAGCGAGGACAGCACCCGGTCGAATTCGCCGTCGCCGTACGGGAGTTCCTGAGCGTAGGCGCGTTCGAAGCGAATGCCCCGTTGCCCCTGTGCCTTTCGCTCGGCGCGGGCCAGAGCGCGAGGATCGGGATCGGTTCCGATCACCTCGGCGGCGGGGCGGGCGCGCTTCGCCCGCAACGTGAGATTTCCGGTCCCGCAGCCTATTTCGAGAATGCGATGGTCGTCGCTCAGGTCGGCCTGGTCGACCAGTCGCTCGTGCAGCCGGGGCGCGCCTAGCAGGCGGGTCAGCAGATCGTAGGCGGGCAGGAAGGCGTCGCGGCCGGCGGCGGGCAGGTAGTCGTGCCGGTTACCCATGGCGGTGGTGACGGAATGTGGACGATGTTCGGTCATGTGATCCATGGTGAACACATGTGGCCGCGGGTAGTTGGGTGATACTCGGCGAAAATGGGACTATCTTCGGTGGCGTGCGCGAGTCGACCAGAATGGTGGGCCACCGGCGTGGTGTGCCCGTGTACGACTACCGGACCGACAACGCCGTCCCGCCCGTGTCGCTGCTGCGTTTCGGCGCGGTCGACGGCCACACCATGCTGTTGCGCGACGGCAGCGCACCGGGCGTGCGGCGTGAAGTGCGCCCGCACATCCACGACTTCCCGGTGCTGTTCTATGCCGACAACGCCGTCGTGTACGTGATCGGGGCCGGTCAGGTGGTCGATATCGCCGCGGCCCGGACCGTCGGCAGCGGGGTCGGGGTGTTCTTCGACCCGTCCGTGCTGGATGACGGCCGGGCGTCGTGGCCGGCCTGGCGGTCGCATCCGCTGCTGTTCCCGTTCCTGCACGGCCGGTCCGGTGGGCTGCTGCGGCTCGAGGTGCCCCCGGCTCGCCGCCCACTGTGGGACGGCGCGATCGCGGCGATCGAGAACGAACTCGCCGACCGGCACGAAGGATATCGGCAGGCCGCCTCGGCACACCTGACCCTGCTGCTCATCGATCTCGCCCGGCTCGCCGCCGACGTCGTGGGCGACCTGCGGCGCAGCGGCGAGCCCCTGCTGGCCGAGGTATTCGACGTGATCGAGCGGCGGCACGGCGGACCGCTGTCGCTGCGCGACGTGGCGCGCGCGGTCGGCATGACGCCCGGACACCTGACCACCGTGGTGCGCCGCCGCACCGGCCGCACCGTGCAGGACTGGATCGTCGACCGGCGGATGGCCGAGGCGCGGCGGCTGCTGGCCGAGACCGAACTGCCGGTCGCCGAGGTCGCCCGCCGGGTCGGCGTCGCCGACCCCGGATATTTCACCCGGCTGTTCCATCGCACGCACGGCGCTCCGCCCCGCCGGTGGCGCGCCGCGGCCGAGAACCTGTCGTGACGGGACCGAAATCCGACGTGCCCGGGCCAGGGGTGGGCAACTAGCCTGTCTCCCATGAAGATTCTGGTCACCGGAGCCACCGGGAACATCGGTCGGAAAGTGGTCGATCATCTGATTGCGCTGGGGGCGGACGACATTCGCGCCCTGTCCAATCACCCCGAACGCGCCGAGCTACCCGAGGGCGTGGAGGTCGTGCGGGGGTATCTGCGTCGGGTGTCGACGCTGTCCGCGGCACTCGAGGGTGTGCAGCGGATGTATCTGGCGCCCGTGTTGGAAACCGTCACCGAGGTGGTGGAGCTGGCGCGGCAGGCCGGTGTCGGCCGGATCGTCGACCTGTCCGGCGACGAGACCACCGACTGGCAGCCGATCGCCCGCGCGGTCGAGAAGTCGGGCGTGCCGTGGACGCACCTGTACGCGGGCGAATTCATGGAGAACACGACGATGTGGGCGGAGCAGGTGCGCACCACCGGCACGGTGCGCGAGCCGTATCCCGAGTCGGCGAACGCGCCGATCGCGATGGACGATATCGCCCGCGTCGCCGCGACGATCCTGACCCAGGACGGTCACGACGGCATCGCCTACCCGCTGACCGGCCCCGAAACCCTCACCAGGGCGGAGCGAGTCCGGCAACTGGGCGCGGCGCTGGGACGGGACCTGTCGTTCGAGACCGAGTCCCGGCAGGAGACGATCGACCGGCTGCACCCGGCGATGGGCGAATTCGCCGAGTGGTACGTCGACGGCCTCGCCGCGATGGTGGAGCACCCGCAACAGGCGACGACCGCCATCGCCGACCTCACCGGCCGCCCCGCCACCACCTTCGCCGAATGGGCCGCCGCCCACGCCGATCAGTTCCGCTGAGCCCGGGGCAGCGCCGACTCGACCTCGGCACGACTCGGAATCGCCGCGCTGGCACCGAGTTTCGTCGTGGCCAGGGCGCCGGCGGTGCAGGCCCAGGCGAGGGCGGCGGCCGGGCCCTCGTGCCAGTGCGCGGCGAGCGCGCCCGTGAACGTGTCTCCCGCGCCGGTGGTGTCGACCACCTCGACCCGGACGCCCGGATGAGTCACCTCGCCTTCGGGTCCGCGGTACTCCGCACCCGCCGCGCCGCGTGTGACGACGACGTGCGCCACGCTGTCGAGCGGCGCGGCCAGTCGTTCGGCCTCGCCCGCGTTCACCACGGCGATATCCACGGCGGACCAGAGTTCGGCGGGAAGATCTTGCGCGGGTGAGGGATTGAGTAGCACCGTCGTTCCCGCAACGCGGGCGTGCCGGGCGGCGGCGAGTACGGTCGGCACGGGAATCTCCAACTGGCACAGCAGGATGTCCGCCGCGGCGACGGCCGCCAGATCGGCCGGGCCGAGTTCGGTCAGTGCCGCGTTCGCGCCCTCGACGACGATGATGGTGTTCTCGCCCGTTTCGTCCACCACGATCGAGGCGACGCCGCTGGGCCCCGGCGCCGAGCGCAGCTGCCGCGTCCCCACACCGGCGTCGTCGAGCACCTGGCGCAGCACCGGCGCGAACAGGTCGGCGCCGACCGCCCCCACGAACTCGACCTCCGCCCCCGCCCGCCGCGCGGCGATCGCCTGATTCGACCCCTTGCCGCCGGGCACCATCTCGAAGCCCCGGCCCAGCAGCGTCTCACCGGGCTCCGGCCGCCGCCCGGTCGTCGTCACCAGATCCATGTTGATGCTGCCCACCACCGCGATTCGCGCCATATCCGCACAGTAGGCTGATACCCATGACTGCTCCCACTGCCACCGATCAGGACACCGTCCGCACGGTGGTGCACGACGCGGCGCGCCGCGCCCGGGTGGCGTCGCGAACGCTCGCCCAGCTCACCACCGAACAGAAGAACACCGCGCTGCACGCCGCCGCCGACGCGCTACTGGCCGCCGCGGATCGCGTGCTCGACGCCAACGCCGAGGACCTCGAGATCGCCCGGTCCGCCGGCACCGAGGAGTCGCTGCTCGACCGGCTGCGCCTGACCGCGGCCCGGGTCGACGGGATCGCCGCGGGGCTGCGCCAGGTCGCGGGCCTACCGGACCCGGTGGGCGTGGTGGTGCGGGGTTCGACGCTGCCGAACGGGCTGGAGATCCGGCAGGTGCGGGTGCCGCTGGGCGTGGTCGGGATGGTGTACGAGGCGCGGCCCAACGTCACCGTCGACGCGTTCGGGCTGGCGTTGAAGTCGGGGAACGCGGCGCTGCTGCGCGGCTCCTCCTCCGCCGCTCGCTCCAATGCCGCGCTCGTCGAGGTGCTGCGGGAAGCCCTTGTGGCGCAAGAACTTCCCGAGGACGCGGTGCAGCTGCTGCCCAGCGACGACCGCTCCAGCGTCACTCATCTGATCCAGGCACGCGGCCTGGTCGACGTGGTCATCCCGCGCGGCGGGGCCGGCCTGATCAACGCCGTGGTCCGCGACGCGCAGGTACCGACCATCGAGACCGGCACCGGCAACTGCCACGTCTACGTGCACGCCGCCGCCGATCTGGACATGGCCGAGGCGATCCTGCTCAACGCCAAGACCCGCCGCCCCAGCGTCTGCAACGCGGCCGAGACCGTGCTGATCGACGACGCCATCGCCACCATCGCGGTGCCCCGGCTGATCGAGGCGCTGGAACGGCACGGCGTCACCGTGCACGGCGACCTGCCCGGCCTGATCCCGGCGAACGACACCGACTGGGGCGAGGAGTACCTGAGCCTGGACATCGCGCTCCGGGTGGTCGCCGACCTGGACGCGGCCGTCGAACACATCAACACCTGGGGCACTGGGCACACCGAGGCCATCGTCACCGGCGACCTGGCCGCCGCCCGTGAGTTCGGCAACCGGGTCGACGCGGCCGCCGTCATGGTCAACGCCTCCACCGCGTTCACCGACGGCGAGCAGTTCGGCTTCGGCGCCGAAATCGGCATCTCCACCCAGAAGCTGCACGCCCGCGGCCCCATGGGCCTGCCCGAACTCACCTCCACGAAGTGGATCGTCTGGGGCGACGGGCAAATCCGCCCCGCCTGACCCGGGTGATGGTTCGCCGCCCGCACACGCGGCGAACGAACAGAGAGAACACGATGACAGACGATCAGTGGTGGAACGCGGCGCCTCACCCGGAGAAGACCCCTCCCGGCGAACAAGACCCGGCCCACCCCGCCGAGCAAGCACAATCCGGCAATCACGGTCTCGCCCAGCCCAATACGCCGGGGGAGGACCAGCCTGAGGGGGCGCCGGAGACGGTGTTGTACGGCGGTCAAGGGCAGCCTGGGGCGCCGGAGACGGTGCTGTACGGAGCGTCGGGCGAGCCTTCTCCGCCCGGGTATTCGGCGGAATACCCTGGGGGACAGGCGAACTACCAGGGGCAGACGCCATTCGGGGTGGGCGGGTACGGGCAGCCGCAGCACTCGGGCCAGGCGCAGTATTCAGGTCAGGCGCCGCATCCAGGCCAGCCGGAGCATCCAGACCAGCCACAGTCTTCGGGTCAGCCGCAGTTTCCTGGTCAGGCGCAGCATCCGGGCCAGCCGCAGTATTCGGGTCAGCCGCAGTTTCCTGGTCAGGCGCAGCATCTGGGCCAGCCGCAGTATTCGGGTCAGCCACAGTTTCCAGGTCAGCCGCAGTATTCAGAACAGGCGCAGCATCCGGGCCAGTCACCGTTTTCAGGTCAACCGCCGTACTCGGGACAGGCGCAGTATCCCTACCAAGGTGGTTATCCGCCGCCGCCCGGCGGTGGGAACAAGGGGCTGCTGATCGGGTTGCTGGCTGCTGGTGTGGTTGTGGTGTTGGCGATCGTGGGGGCGGTGGTGTTCGCGGTGAACCGTGGTTCATCGTCGAATGAGGCGAGTCCGGCGAGCAGTACTCGGTCGAGCGCGCCGCGGACAAGTGGGGTGAAGGCACCGGCACCCGTCGTGCCCGGATACCGGACGGTCGCCGCGCTGAACTACAGGGTCGCCTACGACGTCCCCGACACCTGGACCGTCGCCGCAACGACCACGTACCGGATCGCGGGCACGGCAACGGCTTCGGATGGCGAGAACTATTGCCCCGGTTCGGCCTATCGCACGGTCACGTTCATATCTCCCTCTCCGACAGCCGATCTCGCCGAGGCCGCTCGCACCATGGGGCTGAGCGCGGCCAAATCGGGCTACAGCAATTCCACCGACGCCAGCGCCACCCCGCCGACGGCGCTTACCGCTAAGGGCATGAACGGCAAGGCAGTTCAGGTCACCGGCACATGGCGTCCCTCCCGCCCCGGCTGTACCACTACCACGTACGCCGTCCACACCTTCGCCTTCACCGCACCGAGCGGATCGACCCTGGTTCTGGGCATCGTCGCCGACACCGGCACCACCGGCGAACTCACCCCGTCCGTCGCCCAGCAGATCCTCGGCAGCGTCCGCCCGCTCTGACCGCGGGCCGATAGTGGCAGCGCTTCGGCAACGGAGAATTCTCCCGTCGGCGGCTGCCGCGGCATTCGGTCGTGCCCGGCAACCGGTCCGCGCGTGCGATTCGTAACACCCGGTATCTGCGGGGCACGTCGGATGTGTACCGTCGAACAAGGATATCTATACGGTGCATACCGGTGTGCTCGCGGCCTGCGGGCCGGCGGGCCGTACGGGAGTGGCGGGCCGCTCCGGAGGAGGACCAGTGCAGACCGCAGTGCACGAGCCGATCTTCACGTCGGTGGACGATGTGATCGAGCGGCTGGCGAAGACCGGCTACCTGTCCGACAAGGCGACCGCCACCTCGGTGTTCCTCGCCGACCGGCTCGGCAAGCCGCTGCTGATCGAGGGTCCGGCCGGCGTCGGCAAGACCGAGCTGGCACGGGCGGTGTCCCAGGTCGCGGGCGCCGAACTGGTGCGCCTGCAATGCTACGAGGGCATCGATGAGGCGCGGGCGCTGTACGAGTGGAATCACGCCAAGCAGATCCTCCGCATCCAGGCATCCAGCGAGAACGGCTGGGAGGACACCAAGGCCGACGTCTTCAGCGACGAATTCCTGCTCTCGCGCCCGCTGCTCACCGCGATCCGCCGCACCGACCCGACGGTGCTGCTGATCGACGAGGCCGACAAGGCCGACGTCGAGATCGAGGGCCTGATGCTCGAGGTGCTCAGCGACTTCGCCGTCACCGTCCCCGAACTCGGCACCATCACGGCGGTGCGGCGCCCGTTCACGGTGCTCACCTCCAACGCCACCCGCGAACTGTCCGAGGCGTTGAAGCGCCGCTGCCTCTACCTGCACATCGACTTCCCCGACGAGGAACTGGAGCGGCGCATCCTGGCCAGCCGGGTGCCGGAGCTGGCGCCCGCGGTGTCGGCACAGCTGGTGCGGGTGGTGCACGTGCTGCGCGGCATGCAGCTGAAGAAGCTGCCGTCGGTGGCGGAGTCGATCGACTGGGGCCGGACGCTGCTGGCCCTCGGCCTGAAGGACCTCGACGACAAGACCGTCCGCGCCACTCTGGGCGTGGTGCTCAAACACCGCAGCGACCACCAGCGCGCGCTGGCCGAGCTGAAGCTGGCCTGACCGTGTCCGGCACGCGCGCCACCCGCTCGCTGGTCTCGGCGGCGCTGCGAGGCAAACCGTCCGCGACGGAACCGGAACCCCTTGCGCCGCACGGACTATCGGGGCACCTGGTCGGCTTCGTGGAGGCGCTGCGCGGGCGCGGAATTCCGGTGGGCCCGTCGGAAACCGTCGACGCCGGACAGGTACTCACGGTGGTCGACCTGATGGACCGGGAGATGCTCCGCGAGGGCCTGGCCTGCGCGCTGGTGCGCCGCGCCGCGCAGCGGCCCACCTTCGACGGCATGTTCGACCTATGGTTCCCCGCCGCGCTCGGCGAGCGCACGGGTGCGCAGGAGGTGGAGATCCCGCGTAAGCCCGACGGCGAGGTCGACATCATCGAACTGCGAAAGATGCTGGCGGAGTTGCTCGTTGCCGATCCCACGGGCGAACGGGCGCGGCAGCTGCAGGATCTCGCGGCGCAGATGGTCGAGCAGATGGGCCAATACCGCTCCGCCAACGGACCGTCGTTCTCGGCGTATCAGACCCTCAAGGATCTGCAACCGGAACTGCTGGTGAGCAAGATCCTCGCCGGACTCGCCGCGGGAATGGACAACTCCGACTTCGACAACGAGGTCGCGCGCCGCACCGCGCGGCAGCGCATCAAGGACTTCCGCGGCACCGTCGAATCCGAAACCCGCCGCCGCGTCGCCGAGCGCATCGGCCGCGAACGCGTCGCCACCTACGGCGTACAGCGCCAGGCCGAGGACGCCGATTTCCTGCGCATCTCGGAGAACGAACTGTCCGAACTGCGCCGCGGCAGCGAGCGGCTGGCGCGGGTGCTGGCCTCGCGGCTGGCGGCGCGCCGCCGCAGATCCCGGCGCGGCGAGATCGATCTGCGGAAGACACTGCGCAAATCCATGTCGACCGGTGGCGTCCCGATCAAGCTGGCCGCCCGCAAACCGCGTCCCGGACGGCCGGATCTCGTACTGCTGTGCGATATCTCGGGTTCGGTGGCCGGATTCTCCAGTTTCACGATGCTGCTGGTGAACGCGCTGCGCGAACAGTTCTCCCGGGTGCGGATCTTCGCGTTCGTCGACCGGGTGGACGAGGTCACCGACCTGTTCGACCAGGTCACTCCGCTGGATCAGATAACGCGGCGGATCTTCACCGAGGCGCGGGTGGTCGGCATCGAGGGCCACTCGGACTACGGGACCGCCCTCGAGGGTTTCGCCGAGAACTTCCCGGACGCCGTCACCAGCCGCACCTCGCTGCTGATCCTGGGTGACGCCCGCACCAACTACCGCGACCCGGCGCTGGGCACGCTGGAAGAATTGGTGCGGGTCGCCAAGCACGCCTACTGGCTCAATCCGGAGTCGGAAAAGATGTGGGGCACAGGCGATTCCGCCGCCAAGCGGTACGCCGAGGTGATCGAGATGCACGAGTGCCGCTCGGCCCGCCAACTCACCTCCGTGGTGAGCCGCCTGCTGCCGGTATAGCACTCCCGCGCGGGACATTAGAAGTCGTTAAGCCGCCCGCAAGTGCGGCGGGCGACCATGCACGCGTGCCGAGCCGACCCCGGGAGACCGACGAGCGCCCAGCCGACCCGTCGCGGTTCGTATCGTCCGACGATTCCGGGTACGGCCCCGCCGAGCTGTCGGCGCTGATCGAGTTCGGCACTGCGCGACTGGCCGACACCCCCGCGGTGGCCGAGGGCGCGTTGCGACGGGCGGCGGCCGCCGGTGCGGGTGTCCTGCCCGCCGAACAGCTGGCTCGATTGCACGCGCTGATCGTCACGGCGATCTGCGGCCAGCCCGGCCGCGACGCCGATCTGGCCGCCGCCGCGCTCGTCGCCGCCGAACGCTGGCAGGGCTTGTCGGCCGCGGACGCCGCTCATCACACGCTGCTGGCCGCCCGCATCCACTACCGGTCCGGTCACCACCGCGCCGCCGCCCAGCTCTACGAGCGCGCCCTCGCCTGTCCCGACATCCCCTATCCGCCTCCCGAAATCGCCATCCTGCACGAACAGTTCGGCGCCTGCCTGGTCGCGCTGCACCGATACCGCCGTGCGGCAAAGGTTTTCGAGAGCGGTGCGCGATTCGCCGCACACGATCCCGACTGCCGGGACCTGCACGCCGACCTGCTCTCCGCCGCGGCCGCCGCCCGCACGGCGGCTCTCCCGGGCGCGGTCTTGCGCCGTCGGCTTTCCGCTCTCACTCGGCGTGGCGCGCGGGGCTCCCGGCCACGGGAAGCCCCGGCCGCCGAGTAGGGCGGCGGTGCCGGGTACTTTGTCGCGCGCCCAGTAAGCTCGGCATTCGTGCAAGAAACAGGTCGGCGCAAACTGGGTGTGATGGGTGGGACCTTCGATCCCGTCCATCACGGGCACCTGGTTGCCGCCAGCGAGGTCGCGCATCGCTTCGACCTCGACGAGGTTATTTTCGTGCCGACGGGGCAGCCGTGGCAGAAATCGAGTAAGCAGGTCAGTCCCGCCGAGGACCGGTATCTGATGACCGTGATCGCGACCGCGTCCAATCCGCGATTCTCGGTCAGCCGGGCCGACATCGACCGCGCCAAGGTCACCTACACCGTCGACACCCTGCGTGACCTGCAAAGTCAGCATCCCGACGCGGACCTGTACTTCATCACGGGTGCGGACGCGCTGGCCAGCATCCTCACGTGGCAGGATTGGGCGGAACTGTTCGAGCTGGCGAAATTCGTCGGGGTGAGTCGTCCGGGGTACGAGTTGAACATCGACCACCTCGCCGAACACCTGCGGGACATGCCGGCCGACGCGGTCACCGTCATCGAGATCCCCGCCCTGGCGATCTCGTCGAGCGAGTGCCGTCGCCGCGCTGCCGAGGGGCGGCCGGTGTGGTATCTCGTCCCGGACGGGGTCGTGCAGTACATATCGAAGCGGCACCTGTACGTGCCGGGAGGGAACGGGAGAGCTGGATGACGGCATCCGTCGAAGCGGTCGAGATGGCGCGGATTGCCGCGCGCGCGGCCGACGAGAAGCTGGCTTCCGACGTGGTGGTGCTCGACGTCTCCGAACAGCTGGTGATCACCGACTGTTTCGTGATCGCGTCCGCGCCGAACGAGCGGCAGGTCAACGCGATCGTCGACAGCGTCGAGGAGAAACTGCGGCTGGCCGGGCACAAGCCGGTGCGCCGGGAGGGCACCCGCGAGGGACGTTGGGTGCTGCTGGACTACGTCGAGGTCGTGGTGCATATCCAGCACAGCGACGAGCGCGATTTCTATGGCCTGGAACGGCTTTGGAAGGACTGCCCGCAGGTTCCGGTGGACGGGATCGGGGGCCCGCGCGGCGACGAGACCGAGGCCTCCGAGTGAGCCTCGGGTTCGGCGACGCCCTCGACGAGTCCGAGGAGCAGGGCGCCCGCTACGACAAGCATGCCAACGTGCGCCGCCTGATCCTGCTGCGGCACGGGCAGACCGAGTGGAACGCCGCCGATCGCATGCAGGGCCAGATCGATACGGAGCTGAGCGAGCTGGGCCGACGCCAGGCCAAGGACGCCGCTCGCGAGCTGCTGGGCCACGACGCGATCGCCATCGTGTCCTCGGACCTGCGGCGCGCTTACGACACCGCGGTGGCGCTGGCCGACCACACGACGCTCGAGGTGGTGCGCGACCGGCGGCTGCGCGAGACCGACCTCGGCGAGTGGGAAGGGCTGACGCATCTCGAGGTGGACGCGCAGTATCCGGGCGCGCGCCAGACCTGGCGGCTCAACGCCGACTTCACCCCGCCGGGCGGGGAAAGCAAGCTCGAGGTCGGCGCCCGGTCATTGCCGGTGGTTCGTGAGCTGTTCGCCGCGCGCCCGGACTGGCCCGGTCGTACCATCATCCTCGTCGCGCACGGCGGATTGATCGCCGCTCTGACCGCCGCGCTGCTGGAGTTGCCCCGGAAGAACTGGCCCGTGCTCGGTGGGCTGGCCAATACCAGTTGGGTGCAGCTGAGCAGTCACGGTCCGAGCATCGAGCAGCCCGGGTGGCGACTCGATGTGTGGAACGCGGCGGCGAAGGTAGCACCTGATGTCCTCTGAAAAGTCCTCCGACGACCGGGACGAACCGGTCCGGCAGGTTTCCGACGAATTGCTGCGCAAGGCGTCCGAGGTGCCCGTGCGGCGCCTACCGGACGCCTTGTTCGGCGGGCCCGCGCCCGCCGCAGCCGACCAAGACCCGGAGCCGGAGGCCGAACCCGACTACGAGCGCGGCAAATCCGTGCCCGACGAATTGTTCCGCAAGGCGTCCGAAGCGCCGGTGCGGCATCTGCCGGACGTATTGTTCGGCGGCCCGGTGACGCCACCGGAGCCGGTGGTGGAGCAGGAGAGCAGTGTTGAGGAGGGCGGCTCCGATGCCGAGACGCCGGTGGGGACACCGGCTGTCACCGCCGATGCCGGATCCGGGGAAGCCGAGACGGCTGTGGATCCCGATACCGGGAGTGGTGATGTCACCGAGTCCGACGAGCAAGCGGTAGCGTCCGCGCCGTCGGATTCGGTTGCGGGGCAAGAAGGTGCCGACACCGCGGCCGATGGCGGTGCGCCGACTGGCACTTCCGAGGTGGACGAACCATCTGCTGGAGAGGTCGAGTCGTCGGATTCGGTTGTCGAACAGAGCGATAGCGTTGAAAGTGCGGTCGCGGATACCGCCGAGGCAAGCGAGGCGGTCGGTTTGTCGGGTGATGCTGCGTCGGAGACGGTAGCGGAACAGGGCGATGTCGAGACGGCAGCGGGCGTTGTGGAGCCTGATGCGCCGGCGGACTCTGCATCCGATTCTGTTGCGGCCGAGGAGAAGGCCGAGGCCGGAACTGACGTAGTGGCCGACGGTGCTGAACCGTCGGCGGACAATTCGGATACCGATACGGAAACCACGCCTGCCGCCGACTCCGCCGACACCACTACGGCCGATGCCGGTGCAGCCGACGAAAGCGCGGCGAGCACCCCGGTGGGCGGTGAAACCGCCGCGGCTACGACTCCTGCTGCGCCGGAGGCGGATTCCGGGTCCGGCGGAGGGTTCCTGCGCAGAGCGGTATCGCGGTTGTTCCGAGGGCGATCGACGTGACCCAGTCCGGCCACGCCGACCCCGACGGCCGCCCAGAACCGCAGCCTCCCGCCCCCACCGCGGCGTCACTGAGCGGCGCTGCGGTGCCGTCCGCCGATCCTCCGGCAGCGGCGCCTGCGGACGGCGCTGTGGCGGTGCCTGAGGACGGTGTGGCCGCGGGGTCCGGTCGGCCGGTTTTGCTGGTGATCGCGGATTCGCTGGCATACTTCGGGCCCAAGGGTGGGCTGGCGGCTGACGATCCGCGGATTTGGCCGAATCTGGTTGCGGCTGAATTGGATTGGGATGTCGAGTTGGTTGCTCGGATCGGCTGGACGTGCCGGGATGCGCACTGGGCGCTGATCGGTGATCCGCGGGTGTGGGCAGCGGTGCCGCGGGCGGGCGCGGTGGTGTTCGCCACGGGCGGTATGGATTCGCTGCCGTCGCCGTTGCCGACCGCGCTGCGCGAACTCATCCGTTACGTGCGGCCGCCCGCGCTGCGGCGGCAGGTGCGTACCGGCTACCAGTGGCTGCAACCGCGACTGTCCAAGCTGGGAAGGCCGGTCGCGCTGCCGCCGCACGTCAGCGTCGACTACCTGGAGCAGTCGCGAAACGCGTTGGCGCAGTTGCGGCCCGAACTGCCGATCGTCGGTGTGCTGCCGTCCGTGCACGACTGCGAGGCCTACGGCCGCGTGCACACCGGCCGCGAGCCGGCGGTGCGGGCGCTCCGTGCATGGTCGGAGAAGTCCGGCGTGCCGCTCGTAGATCTCGCGGAAGCCGTGCGAGACAACATCTTCCACGGCGAGTCGAATCCCGACGGCATCCATTGGGGCTGGGAAGGCCACAGCGCCGTCGCCCGCGCCATGGTGAAGGCGCTGGCGGAGGTCCGCGCGCCCGAGGCCGGTGCATGAGCCGGATCCTCCTGGGACTCAGCGAAAAACACCGCTCGGCCACCTGTTGCCATCGACCGCCGCTCGAGCGCTGCGGGGCTTCGGGGGTGGGTGAACCGGAGCTTGCCGACGGGTTGTATCGGCGTCCGATGGTTCGTGACACGCAGCCGCTCGGCTCGGGAGAGGCCGGATAGCCGTGGCCGTCGTGGTGGTGACCGATTCCTCCGCCAGCCTGCCCGCCGCCCTTGTCGAGGAGCTGGGCATTCTGGTGGTGCCGCTGCACGTACTGGTCGATGACCGGGCGTACCGGGAAGGCATCGACGACGAGCCCATCGATTACGCGTCCTCGACCGTGACGACCTCGGCCGCCGCGCCGGGCGAACTGCGCGCCGCCTACGAGCGGGCTCTGGCCCTCAGTGAGGGCGACGGCGTTGTGGCCGTGCATATTTCGCGGCAGCTGTCGGCCACTTGGGAGGCGGGCAGGCAGGCGATCCGCGATATGGACGCCGCCGAGCGGGTGCGGCTGGTGGATTCGCTCAGCGCCGGGCTCGGCACCGGTCTGCCGGTGCTGGCCGCCGCGCGCCGGGCTCGCGAGGGCGCGGTGCTGGACGTCGTCTACGACGCGGCGGCTTCGGCTGCGGTGAGGGGACGGGCGTTCATCGTGGTCAATCGCACCGAGCAGCTACGCCGCGGCGGCCGATTGAGTTCGGCCGCAGCATTTTTCGGCACCGAGCTGGTCACCAAGCCGATTCTGCAGATGGTCGACGGCCGCCTGGAGCTGCGTGAGAAGGCGCGCACGCGGTCCAAGGCGCACGCTAAGCTCGTCGCGGCCGCCGTCGACGCGGCGGGGGAGGGCGGCGCCACCGTGGCCGTCCAGCATCTCGGCGCGCCCGAGGCCGCCGCCACCATCACCGCGCAGCTCAACGACCTCATCCCCGGCATCCGCGAGCTGGTCAGCGCGGAATTCGGGCCGACGCTTGCCGTGCATCTGGGGCCCGGCGCGGTGGGCGTGCTGGTGGTGCCCGGCGGTTGCGCCTGACCGTTTGCCGAATTGGCAACAATGTTTGCCGGAATGCGCACTCGGTCGGCATTGTCGACGTCATGAACCACGACGATTTCGACTGGGCCGCGATGGCCGACATGCTGGTGGACGAGGGCGAGGCGTACAGCCCCTACCTGCACGGTGCGTTCGATGAGCTATCCGATCTGAAGCCGGAGCGGATCCTCGATATCGGTGCCGGTCCCGGCGTGGCGGCGAGCGTGCTGGCAGAGCGTTTTCCCGATGCCGAGGTGATCGCGGTGGACGGCACACCCGAACTGCTCGCCCGCGCCGAGCAGCGGGGCCGCGATCTCGGCGTGCGGGTGCACACGCGGGTGGCGCAGTTCCCGCAGGATCTGGGCGGGCTGCCGGAGGCGGATCTGGTGTGGTCGGCCAATGTGGTGCACCATGTCGGCGATCAGCTCGACGCGCTCACCCGCATGGCCGGACTGCTGCGGCCGGGCGGTGTACTGGCCATCGCCGAAGGCGGCTTGTCGGCGCGCTGGCTGCCGCGCGACATCGGATTCGGTCGGCCGGGTTTGCAGGTCCGATTGGATGCTGTGATGGCGGAACGATTCGACCGGATGCGTGCCGAACTGCCCGACGTGGTCGCCGTCACCGAGGACTGGCCGGCCCTGCTGCGCGCCGCGGGCCTAATCGACGCCCACAGCCGCACCTTCCTCGTGGACCGCCCCGCCCCGCTGGAGGCCGGCCCGCGCCGCTCCGTACGCCAGTGGATCGAACGCTACCGCGGCATGGCGGACGACCTGGCCCCCGACGACCGCACCACCCTGGACCGCCTCCTGGACCCGAACGACCCCTTGGGCATCGACCAACGCCCCGACGTCTTCCTCCTGACCGCCAGAACTGTCCACTACGCCCGCCGCCCTCGAGACTGAGCGGGTAGGCAAGCACGCCGGGTGATTCCCGGTCGGATGGACAGCCCGGTTCACTTACCTGGCCTGGTTGATCGAGCGGAGTACTCGACCCGCAGCGAGCGGTCCCTCGGTCGCGCGGGTACTTCGTGGCGTGGTTGGTCGAGCGGACTGGTCGGCTCGTAGTGAGTGGCTCTACCGGTGTGTGGGGTTCTTGCCTGGCGTGGTGTGGTTGATCGAGGAGTGGTCGTCATGGCCAGTGGCCCCTCGGTTGCATTCTGGTCTGGTGTGGTCGATGGAGCGGAGGAGTGTTCTGCGCGGGGCTATGGCGGGCGGATCTTCCGACATGCTCTGAGCTGTTGGATCGAGCGGAGTGACGATGTTCCGTTGCGCCGTTCGGTGTCGTTGGCCCTGTGCCGCAAGCTGATTGCTACGTGGACCGAGATGTTGGGTGGACACGTTCGTGGGCTATCAGATCGGTGTGACAGGTTCGACTATGGTGCGGCTGGTTGTGCACAGGGGATCGGTTGTCCCCAGGTTTGGCGAAAGGGCTTGTCGGCGGGGAGGTCTCGGGGTGCGGGGTGCATACGGTGGCTCGCATGGCGCGAAACGAGGAGCGGCGGCGGGTGCGGGAGCGGCTCGGGGTGCTGGCCGGTGAACCGGCCGGTACCCGGTCTGTTGCGGGTGGGCGTTGGGATCTCGATGAGTTCGAACCGGAGGAGGATCGGGGGCCGGAACGGTCCGCCGCCGACGACTGGGGCGAGGTGGTCGAGGGGCCGCGCACACCGCAGTGGCTGAGCGAGCCCTCGGGAGGTCTCGCGGCGTGGCACGAACGGCTGGTGCCGGAGCGGTTCCGCGGGACTCGGCTCGATCCGGGACGGCGGGGAGTGCTGGTGCTCGCTGTGGTCGGGGTGGTGGCTGTGATCATCGCGGGCGCGGCGGCGCAGCGGGAAAGACCGGTGGCACAACCGGTTCCGCCGTTGCCGGTGGTGCGGACCAGCGCGATGAACGCCGACGCCGCGGATTCGGACTCCGATGCGCTACCGACCGCGGGCGCGATCGGCGCGGCCACACCCTCGGGTAGCCATGGGGCCGACCCGGGCGCGGCCACACAAGTGCCCGCGGGTAGCCGTGGGACCGGCTCGGGCGCGGCCACACAAGTGCCCGCGGGTAGTCGCGGGGCGGACTCGGGAGCCGCCACGCCGGTGCCTGCCGGAAGCCGCGGGGCCGAACTCGTGGTCAGCGTGATCGGCCTGGTCGAGCGTCCCGGACTGCTGCACCTGCCGCCGGGTTCCCGTGTCGCCGACGCGCTTTCGGCCGCCGCGACGCGCGACGGCGCCGACCTGGCGAGCCTGAACCTGGCCCAACGGCTGGCCGATGGCGACCAGGTGGTGGTCGGGCCGGCCGGATCGAATCCCGGCCCACCACAATTGGGCAGCGTCGTCATCCCCGGCACCAGGCAGGCTCCGGGGCCCGGCAACTCCGGCGCCGTACCACCTTCCCCGACCGCGAAAGTCGACCTCAACTCCGCCACCGAACTCGAACTGGACGCGCTGCCCGGCGTCGGCCCCACCACGGCCCGCGCCATCCTCGCCTGGCGCACCGAACACGGCCGCTTCACCTCCGTCGACCAACTCTCCGAGGTCACCGGAATCGGCCCCTCCCGCCTCGCCCGCATCCGCGACTTGGTCACGATATGAACACCTCCATCTCCAGGCCTACCCTCAGCGCGCTTCGGTCACTGGCGACCACCGTGCGTCGAGTCCTTTCGAGCCGCTTCGCTTCGGGTCCATCCTCTTCGAGTCCGTCCCGGTCGTATCTGTCCCGTTCGAGTCCGTCCCGTTCGAGTCGATTCGCTTCGAGTCCATCCCTTTCGAGTCGATTCCCTCTGAGCCCAGCGCCTGCGGGTTCAACAACTGACTCCCGGGGCAGTGTCGGCCCGAGGACGTCCGCACTGCCGTCACGGCGGGAGGTCGGTGGGCGGGGCATCAAGGTTCAGTTGCCTCGTGGTCGCACGCCTTCGGCTTCCGTGGCTGTCGACGGCTCCGCCGGGTCCGGGTCGGGACAGAATCGGCGAGGTGTGGGCGATCCGGTTGTCGAGCCGCAGCCGCTGGATGTGCGGCTGGTGCCTGCGGTGGTGATGTGCTGGGGCGCAACGATTGTGGCCGTCACCTGCGGGTGGCGGGTCGGGCTGACGCTGGCGGCGGCGCTCGTTGTGGCCGGGGTGGCGCTGGCTGCGGGGATACAGCGGTCGCGGTGGGCCGGGAACCGACGTGCGAGCGGCCTGAGCGTGGCCCGGCGACACCGTCGCGGTGTAGTGGTCGTGTCGGCGTTGGCGGCGGTGTTGGCGGGTGGGGGATTCGCGGTGGCTGCCGCCTGGCAGGAGTATCGAGTGGCGACGCATCCGTTGCGAGCTGCGGCGCCGGGCACCTATGTGACGATCGTCGCCACACCGGTGGATGACCCGAAACCGTTGACCCGCAAAGCCTTCGGCGGGCGCCAATGGCTGGTACGGGCCAACTTGCGGGAGTATCGGCACGGCGAGGTGCCCGTGCGGGCGGGCGGAGCCGTGGTGATCATCGCGCCCGACAACGGCTGGCCGAGGGTACTGCCCGGGGAGACAGTGGAATTCCGCGCGCGGACCGACCGACCGTGGCGGCGGGACCTGACGGTCGCGGTGCTCCGGGCGCAAGGTCCGCCGCGAACGGTCTCGGGAGCGCCGTGGTATCAGGACATCGCGGGCGCGGTGCGGGCGAGATTCGTGGCCGCGTGCGATCGCGCCCTGCCCGATGATGCCGCCGGGCTGCTGCCGGGGCTGGTCGCCGGTGACGTGTCGCACCTGCCCGAACACGTGCGGGAGAACTTCGAGAAGACCGACCTGGCGCACCTGACAGCCGCGTCGGGCATGAACGTCTCCATCCTCTTCGCCGCCGTGCTGCTCACCGTGCGATTGCTGACTCTGGACGCCCGGCTGGGCATCGCGCTCGCGGCGGCGGCGCTGATGATGTTCGTGATCCTCGCGCGACCATCGCCCTCGGTGCTGCGGGCGGCCGCGATGGGCGCGATCGCGCTGCTGGCCGCGACGACCGGGCGCCGGAAACAGGCGCTGCCCGCCCTGTGCGCGGCCGTGCTCGGTCTGCTCGCGTACTCGCCCGCACTGGCCGTGAACGCCGGATTCGCGCTGTCGGTGCTCGCGACGGCCGGGCTGATATTGCTGGCGCCGAACTGGGCGCTGTGGTTGCAGCGGCACGGCTGGCCTCGCCCGGTAGCCGAGGCATTCGCCGTCGCCACCGCGGCCTTCCTGGTGACGACCCCGATCATCGCCGCGCTCACCGGCCACGTCGGCCTGCTCGCCATCCTGGCCAACGTCCTGGTCGAGCCGGTGGTAGCTCCCATCACCATCCTGGGAACCGTCGCCGCGGCACTGTCCTGCCTGTACCAGCCCGCCGCCGTCCTGCTGCTCCACCTGACCGGCCCACCCCTGTGGTGGTTACTGGCCGTCGCCGAATACGGTGCCGCCCTGGACATTTCACTGATAGTCCCCAGCGGCCTCCGAACCGGCCTCACGGCCACCACCATCACCGGCCTCTTGATCCTCATGCTGTACCGACTCGCCCTCCCATCAACCCGCCATCGAACTACGGCCCCGCTCCGCCCTGACCCCGCGTCCACCGAAGGATCGCCCCCGAACCAACGTGCGCCCACGGGTGGATTGCCCCCGAACCGACGTGCGCCCAGCGGTGGATCGCTCCTGGACCGGCCTGTGCCCGCCGATGGATTGCTTCCGGACTGCCCCGCGCCCACCAATAGATCGCTCCCGAACCATCAACGCCGTAAGCCTCATCCGTCCACCAGCCATGAGAGCGGCCGCCAAAATGGCCGAAGGGCTTCGGGGGTGGGGCGGGATGTCGGACCACACCCGTAGGATCGTCCGCGTGACCGAACGCCCCGGACCTGTCCATCTCGTGCTCGGTGAAGAAGAGTTGCTGATCGAGAGGGCGGTCGCCGCGATCGTGGCGCAGGTGCGCGCTGTCGCACCAGGTCCGGATGCGCTACCGGTGGATCGGCTGCGTGCTGGGGACGCGAGCAGCTCCGAGCTGGCCGAGTTGCTGAGTCCGTCGCTGTTCGCCGAGGATCGCGTGATCGTCCTCGACTCGGCGGCCGAGGCGGGCAAGGACGCCGTCGCGGTGATCACCGAGGCGGCGTCGGCCCCACCGGAGGGTGTGGTGCTGATAATCCTGCACACCGGCGGCGGCCGCGCGAAGGCGCTGGCCCCGGCCCTGCAGAAGGCCGGGGCGGTCGTGCATCCGTGCGCCAAGGTCACCAAGGCGGGTGAGCGAATCGAGTTCGTGCGCAACGAATTCCGTGCGGCTGGTCTCCGCGTCCCCGGCGAGGTGGTGCAGACGGTGCTGGAGGCCGTCGGTTCGGATCTGCGCGAACTAGCCGCGGCCTGCTCGCAGCTGGCCGCCGACACCGGCGGCAAGATCGACGTCGCCGCCGTGCGCCGCTACTACTCCGGCCGCGCCGAGGTCACCGGCTTCGACGTCGCCGAACTCGCGGTCTCCGGCGACCGCCCGGCCGCCATGGAAGCGCTGCGCTGGGCCACCGACCGTGGCGTCCCGGCCGTCCTGCTCGCCGACGCCCTCGCCGATTCCGTGCACACCATCGCCCGGGTCGGCTCGGCCGGCCGCGGCGACCCGTTCAAACTGGCCTCCTCGCTGGGCATGCCGCCGTGGAAGGTCAAGAAAGCCCAAGGGCAGGCCCGCGGCTGGAACCCCGCCACCATCGGCACCGCCCTCCAGGTGGTCGCCGCCCTCAACGCCGACGTCAAGGGTGGCGCCGCCGACACCGACTTCGCCCTCGAACACGCCCTCTCCCGAATCCTCGACCTCCACGAAACCCGCTGAAAGACAGCCGCTCACGCACACTCGTTGGCCAGCTTCTCGTTCACCCACTTATTGATGCTCACCCCGTGCTCGGCGGCCTCCATGGCCAGCCGCCTATGCAGCACCGGCGACATCCGCAAAGCGAAGTGACCACTGAACGTGCGATCCGCGAACGGCTCGGGAACTTGTTCCCCCGACCGCTCGAGGTCGTCGATCGTCTCTGCCACGAGCCGAACAATCCCGTCGAACGCTTCGTGCACCGTTTCGGCCAACCACGACAGCGACGGAAATTCCAAACAGCGGCCGACGAACTCCTCGTCCTCCGGCGACCACGCCACCCGGAAGGAGTAGTGCATATCGCTGTACTTGCTCTCGTGTCCAGTCATTGTGCCTGCCTCAGCTTCTCGATCGCCGCCAGCACCTGCCTGACCTGGTAGGCCTTTGCTTTGCCGGCGTGCCCCCGCTGAATATTGACCCGTGGGTCACCCTGCCATGGTGTCTTGAAGACCGCGTGACTCGTGCCCTCCTGACGGGCAGCGCCGAAGTGTTCGGTGCAAACCCTGTGTAGGTCGCTGTACCTCACGTTGGTAGGGCTTTCAGACATCCTCCGGAGGATCTTCGCAGTCGCCGACACCCAGAGATGATATTACCGGTGATATCATTGTGTTGGAAGAATGGCGCGTCACAAGTTGGCCGCCTACCCCGTGTTGTGGCGGATGATCTCCCCGATCAGCGCTGGGCCCGGGAAATCTGTCATCAGGATCCCGGTCGGTGTGCCGGGTGTGGCGCGCAGGTGGTCGAGGGCGTACTGGTTTTCGACGGCGGCGTAGCGGCGGGGGAGTTTGGTGGGGTCGGGGGCGCCGTTGGCGGAGAGGTAGTTGAGGTAGAGGGTGCCGGGGGCGGCGGTGGCGGCGCGGTCGAGGTGGGCGGCGATGGCGGCCCACTTCGCGTCCATGTCGGGGCCGTCCCAGAGGTCCTGCGCGTCGACGGCCAGGCCGCGGCTGTCGCCGTCGGCGATATCGCTGAACTGGGTGATCACGATCCGCCCGCGCACCTCGCGCAATGCGGGGATCTCGGTGCGGCCGGTGGCCGACGGTCGCCAGATCCGCGGCTGCCCGGCGAGGGACCGGTCGATTCGGGCCAGGTCCGGCGGCACGCCACCGGCATCGGCGCAGCCGAAAGGCTTGGCGACGGTGGTGCACTCGGCCTTCACGCGCATCAGCACCGTCTCGAGCGGGTGCCGGGACAGGAAGTCGTCGACCACACCGAGCACGTCGTCGAAACTCACCTGCTGGAAGAAACCCCCGTGCTGCACGGCGAGCGAGTCGGTCTCGTCGCGGCGTACCCGCACGTCCAGCGCCCGGATACCGGCCTCCAACTGGATGCGCAGGCTCTGCTTCGAGGTGCAGCGGTCGTCCGCGCAGTCCTTGTCGAAGGTCTCCTGCGTGACGACCGCCGGACCGGCCTTACCGCCGTGCACGGCCAGGGTGTCGTGGGTGCCGGGAATCGAAATCCGGCTCAGCGGACGATCGTCGGGCAACGCGGCCATCCAGTCGGGATTGCTCGCGGTATCCAGCTTTCCGTGGGCGCCGGTCGACCCGAACCCCGGCAGCCCCGCCGACTCCACCGCCGTGGTGGCCGCCACCGGCTCCGGATGCGTTGCGGGAGCGGAAGATCCGCCACATCCGGCCAACGCCGCCCCCGCCGCGATCAGCACCGCTATTCTGCTCAACTCCCCACCGAACACCCGCTCACGGTATCCGACGGACCCGAGCCTGGCGAGTCACCTTGCGCGACACGACAAAAGCCGCCGTGGTCGTCTGCTCTCACAGACCCTCTGCCACGGCGGCATCACGAAAGTAGGTGCGCGGTAGTGCTACCGCGCGGGATCAGCCCAGCTTGTTGTAAGCCAGCGCCAGCGCCGACTTCTTGTTGGCGGCCTGGTTGGCGTGGATGACGCCCTTCGAGGCGGCCTTGTCGAGGTCGCGGCTCGCCGAGACCAGCAGCTCCTCCGCCTTGCCCTTCTCACCCGAAGCCGCGGCCTCGCGGAACTTGCGGATGGAGGTGCGCAGCGCGGACTTGACCGACTGGTTGCGCTGCCGCGCCGCCTCGTTGGTGCGGATCCGCTTCATCTGGGACTTGATGTTGGCCACGCCTGTTCCTCTGATTCCTGTCGTCAGTTGGTTTCGTGCTCTGAAGTCTCTGGGCGCGCCACGCCAGCTGCGCAGCGCCTCGCCGACGATCGAGGTTACCAGTTGGCATGGTCCGGGGCGAAATCACCCCGGCCGGGGCCGTGCCGAGGCAATCCCGTTGTGAGGAATGCCGTGGCGGAGCTCACCCGGACCGCGTTCGCCGCTGCCGGAACTCTCGCGGCGTCTCACCGTAGCGGGCCTTGAAGGCGGCGGAGAACCAGGTCGCGGTGAACCCGCTGCGCGCGGCGATCTCGGTGATGCTGATCGAGGGCGGCCCGGGGCGTTCCATGATGTCGCGGGCGACTCGCAGCGCCTCCTCCCGGCGCAGATCGCGATAGGTGGTGCCGGCCTGCTGCAGCACCGCGCGCAGCTGTCGCGGCGACCAGCCGAGGGCGCGGGCGACCGCGGGCAGCCGCACGTCACCGAATCCCACCGTCTCGCGCACGTAGCGCCGGACCGTCGCCACCGTCTCGTCCAATTGCCCCCGCTGCGGCCGCAGATCGCCGAGCGCGAGCATGCACAGCAGTTCGCCGATCCGATCGCACAGCCCATCGAACTCCTGGTCACCGAGCCGCGCTTGCTCGGCGTGCACGCTGCGGATCAGCGACCCGGTGACGCGGCCGAGGCCGGAGGTCAGGTCGAGCACGGTGCGCCGCGGCGCCGCGGCCGGGACCGCATGGTCGATCTCGGTGCGAGGTAACTGGAGGGCCAGCGCGGTCGGCCCGGGCCGCATCCGGCAGACCTGATCCAGGCCCATCAGCAGGGCTCGGCCGGGCGGCACCGTCAACCCGTCGCCCTGCCAGCCGAGGGTGAAAGGGGCGTGCCGCGGGAGGACCAGCCAATAGAAGTCGTCGGCGGGGGTGCGCCGCACATGCGTGGGCGTGCGGTACGCGACCCGGTCGCCCGGTTCGTCCCAGCGCAGCAGGCTGTAGGTGGACGTCTGCTGCACGCTCAGCGTGGAGGTCCAGCGTTCCGGCGCGCCGATCCGATGATCCATCGGCACGAAGGTGTTGGTGAGTTCGGTCCACTGCTGGGCGTCCTCGATGGTCAGCTGGTCGTATCTCATGGGTGGCTCGATCCTCGGCTCGGACGGCGACCGGTGCGTGCGTGAATTCTCCACCAGTCGCGACAGTGGCGCGAGTTATCGCCTGTCACGGGCGACTTACGTTTTTGTGCCGATGAATTGTTTTGGCGGGCAGGAGATCCCGCAAGAGCTACCGGCGAGCGCCCGACACCACCGAGACTGCGGAGGAACAGCCGGAAAACCCTTGGGAGACATCATGTCCGACGCAGTCATCCAGCTTCCTACCGCTGGCGAATCCGTCCACGAGACCTACGCCCGCATTCGGGCCGCGGGCGAGGTGATCCCGATCGAGCTGCCCGGGGGCGTGCCGGCGTTCGTCGCGGTCAGCTACCGCGCCGTCAGCGAGGTGCTCGACGACAAGCTGTTCGGCAAGAGCGCGACCAACTGCCCGGCCCTGCGCGACGGCACCATTGCGGCCGACTGGCCGCTGCGCGCGCTGACCGATATGGATCACATGCTCAACCTCGACGGCCTCGAGCATCGCCGGTTGCGCAAGACGATCAGCCAGGCCTTCACACCGGCCCGGATCGCCGCCCTGGAACCGCGGATCGAGAAGATCACCGCGAACCTGATCGCGAACTTCCCGGCGGGCAACGAGGTCGACCTGGTCGCGAACTTCACCACCCCGCTCCCGGTCCGGGTGATCTGCGAACTGTTCGGAGTGCCCGCCGGCGTCGAGCAGACCCGGATCAAGGACTGGACCGCCACCATCGTGTCGGCCACGAGCACCGGCGAGCAGGCCCAGAACGCGATGATCGGCATGATCGGCTACTTCACCGAACTGCTCGATCGCAAGCGCCGCGCACCCGGCGACGACCTGACCACCGCCCTGCTGCAGGCCAACGAGGACAACAATCTGACCACCGAGGAACTGGTCAACATGCTGTGGCTGGTGATCGTGGCCGGGCACGAGACGACGGTGCACCTGCTGAGCACGGCCGTCGTGACCCTGTGCACAAATCCGGAGCAGCGCGCCAAGGCGCTCGAGGAGTCGCGGTGGGCCGATGTGGTGGAGGAGGCGCTGCGCTACGGGTCGCCGGTCGTCGGCGCGCTGATGCGCTATCCGCTCCGCGACGTCACGGTGGCGGACGTCGACATCCCGGCGGGCAGCATGGTGCTCTGGCACGGCGGCGTCGGCCGCGACGCGCGGCACTACCCCGACGCGGACACCTTCGACATCGACCACGATCATCGCGACCAGCTGGCCTTCGGCCGTGGACCGCATTTCTGCCTGGGTGCGCCCCTGGCCCGGCTGGAGAGCCGGATCGCCCTGTCGATGCTGTTCAACCGGTTCCCCCGGCTGGCGCTCGCCTGCGATCCCGCGGATCTGGCGTATGTGCCGCAGATCAGCACCACCGGGCCGGTCGAGCTGCCGATCGTGCTCGATTCCGCACGATGAGCGCGCCGCGCCGTTGTGCCCGATTTCCGAATGTCCGGCGTGGCGGCGCGGTTTCCGTTGTGCCGGAGTACCGGCCGGCGTAGCGTCCGAAATCTCCGCGCATTACCTGGTCTCGAAGCATTCCGTTCGAACGGGAAGGGTGGCAGATACATGTCTCCGACTGCTCAGGAAGTTGTCGAGGAAGATGTCGAACGGCGGCCGGTGCCGCTGACGCGCAAGCTGCTCGCCGAGGCGATCGGCACATTCGTACTGGTGCTCGGGGGTGTCGGCACGGCGGTGATCGCGGGGGAGCGGGTGAGCGCGCTCGGCGTGGCGCTCGCGTTCGGATTCACGCTGCTGTTTCTGGTGTATGCGATCGGGCCGATTTCGGGATGCCACGTGAACCCTGCGGTGACGCTGGGCCAGCTGGTGCTCGGGCGGATCAACGCGGTCACCGCGGGCTGCTACGTCGTGGCGCAGCTGATCGGCGGGTTCGCGGCGGGCGCGGTGGTGTACGCGCTGGCACAGAACCTGCCGAGCTACCACCGGGTGCGCGACGGCCTCGGCGCCAACGGGTGGGGCGCGCACAGTCCGTCGAAGCTACAGGTGGACGGGCCGATGGGGACGCTGGTGCAGAACGGCTACGGCCTCGCCGCCGCCATCACCGTGGAGGTGATCCTGACGGCGCTGCTGGTGTTCGTGGTGCTGGCCTCCACCGACCAGCTGTCGGATGTGCCGCTGGCCGGGCTGTCGATCGGCATCACGCTCGCGGTGGCCCACCTCATCTCGATCCCGATCGACAACACCTCGGTGAATCCGGCCCGCAGCCTGGCCGTCGCGCCCTACCAGCCGGGTGCGCTCGCGCAGGTCTGGGTGTTCGTGGTGTTCCCGCTCATCGGTGGGCTGCTCGGCGCGCTGGTGTACGGGCTGCTGTTCGGCCGTTCCCGCAACATGGTCTCCTGATCGGTCTCACGGCTTGGCGGCGCTGAGGGCGTAGAGCAGCGGCACCCGCGGATCGGCTGCGGGTAGCCGCCACCATCCGCTCGCCTCGTCGCGGACCATGCGTTCCCAGCGCGGCCACGGCAGCAGTTCGGTCTCGCGCAGACCGGTGATCGTCAGCCCCGCGCGGACCAGGGCGGTGACGACGTGGCCGAGGCCGTGCGCCCACTCGTAGACCCGCGTGGCGTCGGCGGATAGGGCGGGACCGTCGGTGTAGGTGTGGGTGGCGTTGTGCTCGACGGCGCCGCGGCCCTCGAGATAGTCGTGGCGCAGCAGCAGTTCCGGGCCGTCGTCCGGGCCGGGTTTGGGACCCAGCGAGGTCAGCAGGGGATGGAATTCCACGAGGTACAACCGGCCGCCGGGCCGCAGCAGATCGCGGACGACCGCGGCCCAGCGGTCCAGGTCGGGCAGGTAGCACAGTGCGCCCTTGCCCGTGTAGACGATGTCGAAGCGCTCGGCGCCGAGTGCCTGGACCGCGTCGTACACATCGGATCGGACGTAGTCGATGTCGACGCCGTGCTCGTCGGCGAGGCGGTGCGCGTACTCGATCGATCGGCCGGAGATGTCCAGTCCCGCCGCGCGGGCGCCGCGCCGGGCGAACGCGATGGTCTCGGTGCCCAGATGGCATTGCAGGTGCACCAGATCGCGGTCGGCGAGCGGGCCGAGATCGTCCCATTCGAACGGAGCGAACCAGGAGTCCGCGTCCCGGCCGGCGTAGAACCGGGACGCCACGTGGATGGGAGTGCGTGCGTCCCAATTCCGTTCGATGACCCGCCGCAGTGCCGCGGTGCTGTCCTCCGGTGTGCTGTCCACCGCGCCCCCTTGTCGTCGTCGGTCCTGTTCAGAACCAGTGGTACTCGGCGCACAGCCGATGGGCGACCCGATCGAAGGTCTTCCGCGGCAACACGGCGCCCTCGCGGCGAATGCCCGCCTCGGGCACGTCCAGCACCCGGTCCAGCCGCACCCAACTCGGCCGCCCGGCGTAATCCCAAGGCCCAGAACCGATCTCGATCCAATGACGATCGTGACCGCGTTCCGGATTGGACGAGAGCATAAGCCCCAGCAACGTTTTCCGCTCCCGCCCCACCACCAGCACCGGCCGATCCTTGCCGTTGTGCGGATCCTCCTCGAAAGGCACCCAGGTCCAGACGATCTCACCGGGATCCGCCCGCCCGTCCAACTGCGGGCAATACACGACCTGCCGAGCCCGCTCCCGCGTCGGCACCGGCGTCGACGCCGTCGGCCGCACCGCCACCACCGGCGCCTTCCGCCGCCCCAGCGCCCGTTCCCACACCGGCGACCGCTGCACCCGCCCGACCAGCTTCGGCGCCTGCTTCTTGACGATCTTGGGCCCCTGCTCCCTGGCAATGGTCCCCAACTGCTTGCCGAGAGAACTCCACGCACTGGCCATGAGTCGGACTATATCGGCGCAAGCACGCAAACTCACCCCACCCCAACCCCTTTGCGCGAGGGGCGAAATTGCCAACCCGGAACTTCCTCCGACCCGTCCCGAGCCGAGATGCCCCAGACCACAAACCAGCGGTGCTGTGCCCGAGATCTCCTGGCAACCCCGTCGACCGGCCCCCGGGAGGAGGGCCGTTTCAACTCCGCCGACGCTTGCCCATAAGCTGAAACACAAGCGAGCGGCCCCCGCCTCCCCCAACGGTTTGCGGCGCGGCTCGGTTTTCGGTGGCCGCCGCGCAAGCGACGAAGGAGCAAGCGGCGGCCGCCGAAAACCGAGCCATAGGGCGCCGCAAACCCGCCGTGGCGGAGCCGCGGCAATCGAACACCGCAAACCCGCGACGCCGGAGGCGGCGCAATCAGAGAGAGGGTGGAGTGCCTAGCTTCGCCGATACGACGTTCACCGATCCCGCGCGGATCCGGAACTTCTGCATCATCGCCCACATCGACCACGGGAAATCCACCCTGGCCGACCGCATGCTGCAGCTGACCGGCGTGGTCGAGGAGCGGCAGATGCGCGCGCAGTACCTGGACCGGATGGATATCGAGCGGGAGCGCGGTATCACCATCAAGGCCCAGAACGTCCGGCTGCCGTGGTCGGTCGACGGCGACGACTACGTGATGCACCTGATCGATACTCCGGGCCACGTCGACTTCACCTACGAGGTGTCGCGGGCGCTCGAGGCGTGTGAGGGCGCGGTGCTGCTGGTCGACGCGGCGCAGGGGATCGAGGCGCAGACGCTGGCCAATCTGTATCTGGCACTGGACAAGGATCTGGAGGTCATCCCGGTCCTCAACAAGATCGATCTGCCGGCCGCCGATCCGGATCGCTACGCCGCGGAGCTCGCCCACATCGTGGGTTGTGAGCCGGAGGATGTGCTGCGGGTGTCCGGCAAGACCGGCGTGGGCGTGCCGGAGCTGCTGAACACCGTGATCGAGAAGGTTCCGGCGCCGGTGGGTGCGTCCGACGCCCCGGCCCGCGCGATGATCTTCGATTCGGTCTACGACACCTATCGGGGCGTGGTCACCTACGTCCGCGTGGTGGACGGCAAGCTCACGCCGCGCGAGAAGATCAAGATGATGTCGACCGGCGCGACGCACGAACTGCTGGAAATCGGGATCGTCTCCCCGGAGCCGAAGCCGACGCAGGGTCTCGGTGTCGGTGAGGTCGGTTATCTCATCACCGGTGTGAAGGATGTGCGTCAGTCGAAGGTCGGCGACACGGTGACCTTCGCGCGCGGCGGTGCCGCCGAACCACTCACCGGTTACCGCGAGCCGTCGCCGATGGTGTTCTCGGGCCTGTATCCGGTGGACGGCTCGGACTATCCGGATCTGCGTGACGCGCTGGACAAGTTGCAGCTCAACGATGCCGCGCTGACCTATCAGCCGGAGACGTCGGTGGCGCTGGGCTTCGGTTTCCGCTGCGGGTTCCTGGGCCTGCTGCACATGGAGATCACCCGCGAGCGGTTGCAGCGCGAATTCGATCTGGATCTGATCTCCACCGCGCCCAACGTGATCTACCGGGTGGTCATGGAGGACGGCACGGAGCACGTCGTCACCAATCCCTCGTATTGGCCGGAGGGCAAGTCGCGGGCGGTGTACGAGCCGATCGTGAAGGTCACCATCATCTCGCCGAGCGAATTCATCGGTTCGATCATGGAGCTGTGCCAGTCGCGGCGCGGCGAGCTGGGCGGCATGGACTATCTGTCGGAAACCCGCGTCGAGATGCGGTACACGCTGCCGATGGCGGAGATCATCTTCGATTTCTTCGATTCGCTGAAGTCGCGCACGCGCGGTTACGCCAGCCTCGACTACGAGGAGGCCGGCGAGCAGGAGGCCGACCTGGTGAAGGTGGACATCCTGCTGCAGGGCGAGGCGGTCGACGCGTTCTCGGCGATCGTGCACCGCGACGCGGCGCAGGCCTACGGTCGGCGGATGACCGAGAAGCTCAAGGAGCTGATCCCGCGTCAGCAGTTCGAGGTGCCGATTCAGGCGGCGGTCGGGTCGAAGGTCATCGCCCGCGAGAACATTCGCGCGATTCGCAAGGACGTGCTCGCCAAATGCTATGGCGGCGATATCAGCCGCAAGCGCAAGCTGCTGGAGAAGCAGAAGGAGGGCAAGAAGCGCATGAAGACCATCGGTCGGGTCGATGTGCCGCAGGAGGCCTTCGTGGCGGCGCTTTCCACGGAGTCGTCGACGGATAAGTCGAAGGGAAAGTAGCGGCGCGTTCGCGCTGGTCTGAGCGTGTGACCGGTTGGTATTGCCCGTTGATCTTGGGGCTTTCATACTGAAACCAGCACTGCCAGGATGTGGAGCGCACCGGCGTATGGTCGGTTCCCGTTCGGCGGTTCGAAGACGGCCGTGCCGACCGGGCCCAAAGGATGTGACAGGCCGGTTGTCCGGAAATAAGGTGTAAAGCGATCTGAATTGGCAACACCACCGTTCGGTTCGGACACCGAACACCTGAGAGCGGAGCTTGTATGACGCGTGACCTGCCCATCGAGGACGACGATCCGGGCGCGGGCGATCACGCGGGAGACGCCGCATATCGTGTCGCCACCGGCGTCGCGCGGGTGGCGCGGGCGGGCGCGTATGTCACCGGCGGTGCGCTGATCGCCTCCAACGGCTCCCCGGCGCCCACCAACGAGTCGCACACCAGCCGCATCACGGGCCTGGTTCCCGACGATCCGCAGCCCGACGCGCCCAGCCCGGTGGTGACCTATCCGGATCCGGATCCGGATTCCGTGCCGCCCCCGGTGCTCGGCAAGCCCGCGCCGGCCGAGCCCGCCGCCCCGCACCAGTGGACTCCGCCGCAGGACGGCGGCTTCGGGATGTCCACGCCGGACGGCTCGTTCAACGGGGGCGGATACTGGTACTCGGTCCCGACGGGTGACGGATATTCGCCGTCGGTGTCGTCGGGCGGTTCCGGGGGGCAGGCGCCCGGCGGGTCGCACGGTTCGGGTCAGTCCACGATGCCCGACTACGGCGATTCCGGTTCGCTGCCGTTCGGCTCGCTCAGCGATCCCGGTTTCGGGCTGCCGGGCCTGCCGGGCTTCAGTGACGAGGGCTTCGACCTGCCCGGTTATCTGACGCATCCGACCAGCTCCACGGTCGGCGACGTCGCCTCGACCGGTCGCGTGCTGCCCGACGACGAGGACGGGCACTGGTTCGGGCCGTTCGACGCCCACCCGCATCCGACGGGCGCGTTCGGGCACGGCCTCGGCCTGCCCGGCACCTACGGTCTCAATCTCCCGGGCATGAACGGGCTGGGAGCCAACGGCTTCGGCCTGCCCGACGGCACCACCGACACCGGCCACGCGTTCGACGGGATCGGCGACGGCCACATGATCGGCGTGTTTTTCGACACCCAAGCGACCCTCGACGCCCACATCGGTCTCGACGGCATCTGGGTGACCGGCGGCGCCCAGGTCGACATAGTCGTCGGGGATGTCGGTCACCAACTCGACCACTACAGCGACTGGCTCGGCGGCGTCGCCAACCCGTCGACCCCCGGCGACGGCCCTTTGCTGCCCGGCCTCCGCTCCCACGCCCCCGGCACGTCACTAGATCCCACTGCCATCGGCGTCCCGCAAACCACGGATACGCACATCGGTCCGGCAGCTGCTGCCCACCCGGAGGCCGGACCGGGTTCCATGATCCCCGGTTCGCACGGCGCGCAGTTCGCCGGTCCAGTGGGCGCGCAAGAGGCTGGTTCGGCAGGCGCACAGGTCACGGGTATCGACGGACACACCGGTCCCGCAGCGTTCGGTGCGCAGCCGGGCACCCCGTCGGGTTCCGCGATCCCCGGTTCGCACGGTATCGGCGCGCAGGGTACGGGTACCGACGTGCACGGTGGTCCGGTGGCGGCTGGTGTGCAACCGGGGGCCGGATCGGGTTCCGTGATCCCGGGTTCGCATGGATTGCCGTCCGGTCCCGAAGGTGCGCAAGTCGCCGGTTCCGGTGTGCATGCCGCCGGTCGGGAGGGTGCGCAGTCTGCTGGTTCGGGTACACATGTCGCTGGCGCTGGGAGTGCGCAGCCTGTCGTGGGTGCGCAGTCCGCTGGTCCGGGTGTGCAGCCCGTTGGCGCGATGGGTGCCGCGCCCGCGGTGGGTAGTGCCCCCGGGGTAGGTGCGCCTGCGGTGGGTGGTGCGCCCGGGCTAGGTGCGCCCGCGGTGGGTGGTGCGCCCGCGGTGGGTAGTGCCCCCGGGGTAGGTGCGCCCGCGGTGGGTGGTGCGCCTGTCCCGGTTGCGGGTGGCCCTGCGGGGGTTCCCGCGCCCCTGGCCGCCGCTCCCGCTCCCATGCCCGCTGTGGCGCCCGCGCCTATGCCGAATGTCGCTGTGGCACAACCCATTACCACCGCGCCCGCGCCTATCGCGGCTCCGCCGGCTCCGGTGCCTCCGCCCGCGCCGGTCATCGCTCAGCCCGTTGTCGTGACACCGCTGCAGAACACCGTTCAGCCGGAGATGGTCGCGCACCCGGTCGGCAATGTCCTGTTCGCGCATCCCGGTTCGGTGCCGTTGACCGTGCCCGTCGTTGCCGGGCCGGCACTGTCCGAACGCGGTCCGGACCACGCCGGGTATCCGGGTTCGACTCGCCCGCACGAGGATTCGCCGGTGTCGTCGACGCCCACGCAGGCGTTGACGGGCAGCTCCGCGCCGTCGACCATGCCGCATGTCGGTCCGACCACTCCCGGCGGCACGTCGTCGCACAGCACCGACCCCAGCGCGCCGGGCCTGCCGATCTTCGGGCCGGGACGGTCCACCACGGTCGTGCCGACCACGGAGCCGGGCACCACCAAACCCGACCCGTCGACGCCGGACAACACCAGGCCGGGAACGTCCACGAACCCGAGCGGGACCAGGGACACGGACCCCACCAGCGTCACCCCCACGGTCACCTTGCCGCGCGACACGGACTCCGATCAGCCCGCGGGCGGCACGCACCGGCCCACCCCGTCCGACGGCGACGAGCCGACCGCGACGCTCCCGACGCACGACGGCTCGGGTCACGAACCCACCCGCGACATGCCCTCGCACGAACCGACCGGGTCCGCCCCCACTACCATGCCCAGTCATGCTCCGACGGTTCCCAGCATCAGCAAGCCGGTGCAGCCGGATCCCGGCGACAGCGGTGGCGTCGCGACCCACACGCAGCCGATGACCCAGCCGCACACGGTGAAGCCGCCGACGACCATCGACCCGGCGCCCAACGGCGTGCACCCGGTGAAACCGATGTCGTACCAGTCGGATTCGGCCGACGCCGCGGCCTGGCCGGTGAGCCTGTCCGGCGGCGACCACCACGCGCTGTCCGGCACCCTGCTGCCCGGCCCGACCGGCGCGGAATTCGATCACCCGGTGCTGCACCCCGTCACCGACCACCACATCATGCTGTGACCGGAACGGCCGCAGTGGAATCCGCCGCCGCCAAGCATCCGGACGCGATGGCGCCGCTGCTCGGACTGCTCGACGACCTGCTCGAACAGACCCGTACCGCGGGTCGGGCCGACCTGTCCGCCCGGCTGGGCATGGCCCGCGCGCGGGTGGCCGATCCCCGGGTGCGCCTGGTCGTGGTCGGCGAGCCGAAGAACGGCATGAGCACGCTGGTCAACGGCCTGGTCGGGACGGCGGTCAGCCCGACCGACAGCCCGATCAGCGTGCCCGCGATCGCCGAGTACGGTCCGCGGCCGACGGCGACCCTGGTCCGCGCGATCGGCGGCGGACGCACCGAACGCCAGTCCGTCGACCCCCTCGACCCGGGCCCGGCACTCGCCGCCGCGGATGTCATCCGCGCGGAGTTCACCGAGCCCAGCCCGCTGCTGGCCGAGGGCTTCGTGGTGATGGACGCGCCCGGCGCACCCGCCGACACCCCGACCACTTGGTCACTGATCGCGGCCGCCGACGCCGCGCTGTACGTCGCCGACGCCGGGGCGGAGTACACGCCCGACCAGATCGCGTTGCTGCAGCGCATCCAGCAGGTCTGCCCGACGGTGATCTGCGTGCTCAACAAGATCGATCGGTACCCGTACTGGGCGCGGGTGCAGCAGCGCAACCGGGAACTGCTGGACGCGGCCGGGCTCGGATTCGCCGTCGCGCCCATCTCCGCCGAACTGCACCTGCGGGCCGCCGGCGATCAGCGCCGCGACCTCGAGTCGGGCGTGCCGCAACTGCTGGATCACCTGCGCGAGTACGTGCTTGCGCGCGCCGACGCGGTGGCCCGCGAGGCCGCGGTCCGCGACATCCGCACCATCACCGACCACCTCGCGATGGCGCTGCGCACCGAGGCCGAGACGCTGCGCGACCCGCGCCGCCGCAGCGCGCTCACCGAACAACTGCGCACCGCCCGCGCCGACGCCGACGAACTGCGGCAGCGCTCGGCGAACTGGCAGGTCACCCTGGCCGACGGCTGTTCGGAGCTGATGGCCGACATCGAACACGACCTGCGGCACCGGCTGCGCACGCTGATCCGGGAGGCCGAGTCGGAGATCGGCAAGCGCGACCCGGCCCGTCGCTGGCAGGAGTTCGGCGCCGACCTGGACGCCCGCATCTGCGAGGCGGTCGAGGAGAACTTCGTCATCGCGCACTACCGCTCGATCGAACTGGCCGAGCAGGTGTCGGAGAAGTTCCCGCACACCGAATGGGATGTGCCGCTGCCGGACATGCGGCTGGAGAATCCGGGCGAGGTACTCGAGCCGGTGGCGTCGCTGGAACCGCTGGGCAGCGCGAAAGTCAGTGTGACCCAATCGGTTCTGAACGCCATGCGGGGCTCCTACGGCGGCCTGCTGATGGTCGGCGTGCTCACCCAGTTGCTGAATCTTCCTCTGGTGAACTGGTATTCGGGTGCGGCCGCGGCGGCGCTCGGTATCAACGCGGTGTGGGAGGACCGCAAGATGCGCCGGGACCGTCGCCAGTCCGAGGCGAAGGTGGCCGTGGCGCGGCTGATGGACGACGTCATCTTCCAGGTCAGCAAGGAATCCCGGTTCCGGCTGCGCAACGTGCAGCGCACCCTGCGCGACCATTTCACCGAGATCGCCAATCAGACCCTGCGCACGGTCGACGAATCGCTGCGCGCCGCCGAGGAGGCCGCCGCCGTGCACTCCCCGGAGAGCCGCGACCGCCGCCTCACCGAGATCGAGAAGACCCTGGTCCGCCTCCGCGATATCCGCGAACGCGCCGACGCCGCCTAGTCCGCGGCGACCCGATCCGGGTGCTGCCGACAGGCTGGTGAGGTAAGTTACCTGGCCGAACGTGTTGTCGCGGGATGGAGTCGTTGTGCGCACCAAACTCGTTGCCGGTCTGCCGGTCGCCCTGTTATTGGGTTCCGCGGTGGCCGTGGTGGTCGCCCCGGAGGCCGCCGCCGTACCGACCTACAGTTGCACGGCCCAGGGTTACGACGGTCAGCAGTTGGAGTCCGTCGTCGTGGAGGCTCGCAACGGCACCTCCCAGGCGCGTTTGCGGGCGCGCCCGGAATGGCGTGGGCAAGCCAAGTTCGACACGATCAAGTGCACGCCGACGGGCGGGCAGTCGCCGACCGACCGCTAGGGCTCAAGCGGTCCGGTGCGCCGGATGGAATTCGCCCGCGCCGACCGTCTCCTCCGCCCGGATCACGTGCATGACGGCGTTGATCAGCGCCAGATGCGTGAAGGCCTGCGGGTAGTTCCCCAGATGCCGCCCCGATCTCGGATCGATCTCCTCGGCGTAGAGCTTGAGCGGGCTCGAATAGCCCAGCAGCCGCTCCAGCAGATGCCGCGCGCGCTGCACCTCGCCGATCTCCACCAGCGCCGACACCAGCCAGAACGAACAGATGGTGAAGGTGCCCTCCTTTCCGCTCAGACCGTCGTCGGTGGATTCGGTGCGATACCGCAGCACCAAGCCCTGCTCGGTGAGATCGTCGGCGATCGCCAGCACGGTCTTGCGCACCCGGGCGTCGTCGGGCGGGAGGAATCGCAGCAGGGGGACCAGCAGCAGTGAGGCGTCCAGGGTGTCGCCCCCGTAGGTCTGGGTGAAGACGCCGTCGGCGTTGACGCCGTTGTCGAGGATGTCGGCGTGGATCTCCGCGGCGATGTCGTGCCATTTCTCGGCGTAGTCGTATTCGCCGTGCATCTCGGCCAGTTTCGCGCCGCGGTCCAGCGCCACCCAGCACATCACCTTCGACGAGGTGAAGTGCCGGGGTTCGCCGCGCACCTCCCACAGGCTGCGGTCGGGCTCGCGCCAGTGCTCGATCGCGGCCCGCACCTGCCGCTCCAGGATCGGCCACAGCGATTCCGGCACCTGCTGGCGCGACTTCACGTGCAGGTACACCGAATCCAGGATGGTGCCCCAGATGTCGTGCTGATCCTGCTGGTAGGCGTCGTTGCCGATGCGGACCGGCTGCGCGCCGTCGTAACCGTGCAGATGCCCGAGTTCGTATTCGGTGATCTCACGTTCGCCGCCGATGCCGTAGAGCACCTGTAGCGGCAGGGTGTCCCCGTTGTCGCTGTTGGCGACGTCGTAGAGGAAGGCGAAGAAGTCGTCGGCCTCGCGGTTGAGGCCCAGCGTGTAGAGGCCCCACAGGGCGAAGGTGGAGTCGCGCACCCAGCTGTAGCGGTAGTCCCAGTTGCGTTCGCCCCCAGGGGTTTCCGGCAGCGACGTGGTGGCGGCCGCGAGCAGGGCCCCGGTCGGCGCGTAGGTGAGGCCCTTCAAGGTGAGCGCGCTGCGCTGGAGGTAGCCGCGCCACTCGTGGTCCGGAAACTTCCCGAGCGTGATCCATTGGCGCCAGTACTCGGTCGTTGCCCACATCTTCTGCGCGGCCTCGGCGAAGGTGCGCGGCGGCGGCAGCGGCGACCAGGACAGCGCCACGAACACCTCGTCGCCCTCCTGCATGCGCGTGCGGGCCTGCGCCGATCGCCCCTCCAGCCCCAGCCGCATATCGGTGGTGAGGGTGAGTTCGGGCGCGCCCGGAACGTCCGCGCAGCTGGCGGTCGCCTGCTCGTACACCTGCCCCGTGTAGGCCCAGGAGGCCACGCCGCGGTGATAGTCGAAGGACGGTTCGCAGGTCAGCTCCAACTCGACCACACCGTTCACACATTTCACCGTGCGCAGCAAAATATGCTCGGCATCCCAATCCCGCGGCGTACGCCGATAGGTCCGACTGCGCTTGTCGTTGTTGTGCCACGGCCCGAGCACCAGCGCATCGCGGACGATCAACCACCCCGTCTCGGTCTGCCAGGTCGTCTCCACGATCATCCCGCCCGGCAGATAGCGCCGAGCCGCCGGCACATTCACCCCATACGGCCCCACCCGAAAATGCCCCGCACTCCGATCCAGCATCGCCCCGAACACACTGGGCGAATCCGGCCGCGGCAAACACATCCACTCCACAGCCCCATTACGCGCAACCAGACAACTGGTCTCACAATCCGACAAGAACGCGTAGTCATCGATAGGCGGATACGCCGACCGATGCGAGCCCCCCGACCCTCCCGGAATGAACCCCCCAGCAAGCGAAACATCCACCACATCCTCCAACGCATCCCGCGGAACAGCAGGTTCCAACGGCTGCCCCACCCCCGCCACACCACTGATCGGCTCATCAAAGGACGACATAAACCCATCATCACGCCCCACCACCCCCACGTCCACAGCCCCCTCTCATCCACCCCCTCCCGCCCTCTCCCACCCCCTCTCGCCCTCTCACCCTCTCCCACCTCCTCTCGCCCTCTCACCCCCTCTCGCCTCCCCACCCCCTCTCGCCCTCCCACCCGCCAAACGCACCCCCTCCGCCAAAAACCTCCCCTGTAGCCCGCCAACCCCGTAAGTTTTCGGCGCGTCTCGGTTTTCGGGTGCCGCTGCAAAGCGACGAAGGAGCCAGCAGCGGCACCCGAAAACCGAGACCAAGGGCGCCGAAAACCCGCCGAAGCGAAGCGAAGGCCAAAAACACAGCCATCCCCTCCCAACCCAGCCACACACCCGAGGACATAAGCTGAACCCCGTGCATCGCATAGCAGGCTGGTGGGACGGTTTCGAACTCTGGGTAGCAGGCCTCCCCTTCCTTCCCCAATTCCTGGTCGTAATGATCGGAGCCCTCCCCGCCAGCTTCGCCATAGCCCTGCTCCTCGACCGCACCCTCCGCGTCGTCCTACGGTTGCTGGGCCGAGACCGCTCCGCACCCGCCGACAGCAGCCGACACCGCCCCCCCATGCACGAGGAGGCCGCCTAATGCCCCGTTCTCGCGTGCAATTAGCCCTGGTCGCACTCCTGCTGCTACTGATCGTCGCCTGGCTGCTGACCCGCTGAGGTACTGTGCACGGCATGTCAACCGATGAGGAATTCGCGGAGATCGCGCAGTTGCTGGACTCCGACGAGCTCGACGAGGGACCGCGCGTTCTCGCCACCCACTACGCGTCTCCGGAGGAGGCCGTGGAGATGGTGCGGGCCGCTCAGGTGCTCGGCTTGGGCGTGCGGCTGCACAACCAGCTGCGGGTCGAGGAGACCAACGAGGACGGCGAGGAGTCGGCCACCGAGGAGTGGATCCTCGACCTGCTCGAGAGCCCGCCCGAGGTCGAGGACGAGTGACCGGCTGACGCCGAGTCCCGTACAGCCCCAACCATTTTCGTATTGTTCGACATCTGTTCACCCACTTCCTGACCCACGGTGCTCGCCGCGGCGCCGACATCGCGTCCGAGGTCGCGCACCGTGCGGATCAGGGGTTTCTTCGATGGCTCGCCGTTCCGGAAAGCTGCGTCGGATACGGTCCGGACTGGTCATTTGGTTCCTCCGGTTCGTTTTCGATTGATTAGCGGGCAGTCATTCTGCTCTGCTACAGTTCCCCCGTGTCATCGAGTGTTTTGCCGCAGGTCCGCCATGAGTTGGCGTTGATCGCAGTCGGCTGCCTCGTGGTCGCGGACATTCACTGTCGCTGAGCGCGCGCGGTGACGCTCGCGCTGGGTCGGCTCCCTTAGACTTGCCGACGCACCTTTCAGAGCGTTTCCGTCGTGGCGGCCCCTCGGGTCGGCCGCGCCATTGCCGAATCCCTATGTGCGGCAAAGCGTAGCGGCAAAAGTCGGAGTTTCACCGTCGGGGCCGTGACCGGTACCGGCGGGCACAGGAAGGGTTCACATCCGATGTCTCGCAGCCCGTGGGTCCCGGTCAGGGTGGCGCCGGCCGTCGCGTTGATCGTGCTGGCGGCGGCCGTGCTCAGTGCGTGCAGCGGCGGCGCCAGCGATATTCCCGGCACCAGCGCGGGCGGAGGCAAGGGCGGCACGCTCACCCTGTACGCCTACGCGACCCCGAAGCCGGGATTCGACAAGGTCATCCCGACGTTCAACAAGACCTCGGCCGGGTCGGGAGTGCAGGTGCAGCAGTCCTACGGCGCGTCGGGCGATCAGTCCCGCAAGGTCAAAGACGGCGCTCAGGCCGACGTGGTGAACTTCTCCGTCGAGCCCGACATCACCCGGCTGGTGGATGCGGGCCTGGTCGACCAGAACTGGAACGCCGACGCTCACAAGGGCATCCCGTTCGGTTCGGTGGTCGCGATCGTGGTGCGCAAGGGCAATCCGAAGAACATCAAGACCTGGGACGACCTGTTGAAGCCGGGCGTCGAGGTGGTCACGCCGAATCCGTTCAGCTCCGGATCGGCCAAATGGAACCTGCTCGCCCCGTACGCCGCGAAGAGCGACGGCGGTAAGAACCCGCAGGGCGGCCTCGACTACCTGAGCAAACTGGTCACCCCCGAGCACGTGAAGGTGCAGCCGAAATCCGGCCGCGAGGCCACCGAGACCTTCCTGCAGGGCACCGGCGACGTACTGCTCAGCTACGAGAACGAGGCGATCTTCTCGCAGCGCCAGGGCGACTCGATCGAGTACTCCGTGCCTCCGGTCACCTTCAAGATCGAGAATCCCATCGCGGTGCTGAAGACCAGCCGCAATCTCGAGAAGGCCGTGGCGTTCAAGGACTTTCAGTACACCCCGGCGGGGCAGCGCGCCTGGGCGCAGGCCGGTTTCCGGCCGGTCGACCCCGAGGTGGCGGAGGAATTCAACAAGGACTTCCCGCAGCCGCAGAAATTGTGGACCATCGCGGATCTGGGCGGTTGGAAACAGGTCGACAAGGAGCTGTTCGCGCCCGGCTCCGGCAGTATCGCGGCCATCTATGACAAGGCGACCAAATAGTGAGCGACATCAGTGTCGGCGCCGGGTCTCCCGCGCCGCCGAGAAACAAGGGCGGCCTCCGATCGTGGCTGCGGGTGACCGGCTCGGTCGGACCGCTGAGCATCGCCACGGCCGTGCTCTGGCTGAGCGTGATCGTGCTGCTGCCGCTGGCCGCGCTGACCTTTCATTCCTTCGACAACGGCTGGTCCGGATTCTGGGACGCGGTGACCGCTCCGGCCGCCCTCGACGCGCTGCGCGTCACCGTCCTGGTGTCGGTGGTCGTGGCGCTGCTCAACGTCGTGATGGGCACGCTGGTGGCGTGGGTGCTGGTGCGCGACGACTTCCCCGGTAAGTCCGTGGTGAACGCGCTGATCGACCTGCCTTTCGCGCTGCCGACCATCGTGGCCAGCATCGTGATGCTGTCGCTGTACGGTCCGCAGAGCCCGATCGACGTGCATCTCAACGCGACGCAACCCGGCCTGGTGGTGGCGTTGGCGTTCGTGACGCTGCCGTTCGTGGTGCGCTCGGTGCAGCCGGTGCTGATTGAGGCCGACGCGGAGGTGGAGCAGGCCGCGATCTCGCTGGGCGCCGACAACTGGACCACCTTCCGCCGCATCGTGCTGCCGACGCTGGTGCCCGCCATCATCTCCGGCGGCGGGCTGGCCTTCGCCCGTGCCATCGGCGAGTTCGGGTCGGTGGTGCTGATCGGCGGCAACATTCCCGGCAAGACCCAGGTCGCCTCGCAGTACATCCAGCAGCAGATCGAGGTCGACCGTCCGGTGAACGCGGCGGCGGTGTCGGTGGCGTTGCTGGTGATCTCGTTCGTGACATTGTTGGTGCTGCGGCTGTTCTCGGACCGCAGCGCACGCAAGGAGCAGGCGACGCGATGAAACTGTCTGTCCTCACCCGCTTGTCGCTGCGCACCGTGGCGCTGCTGTATCTGCTGGCCCTGCTCGTGCTGCCGCTGTTGCTCATCCTCTGGCGCAGCTTCGAGAACGGCATCGGCCAGTTCATCGACTGGATCTCCACCCCGGCGGCCATCTCGGCGTTCAACATCTCGATGGTCATCGTGCTGATCGTGGTGCCGCTGAACGTCATCTTCGGCATCGTGACCGCGATCGCGCTGGTGCGCGGGAACTTCCCGGGCCGCACCCTGGTCCAGGGCGTGGTGGATCTGCCGTTCGCGGTGTCGCCGGTGGTCGTCGGTGTCTCACTGATCATGCTGTGGGGCGCGAGCGGCTGGTTCGGCGGCGTGGAGAGCCTGGGCTTCCGGGTCATCTTCGGACTGCCGGGCATGGTGATCGCCACCGTCTTCGTCACGCTGCCCTATGTGGTGCGCGAGGTGGAGCCGGTGCTGCACGAGATCGGCGACGATCAGGAGCAGGCCGCGACGACGCTGGGCGCCTCGCGCTGGCAGACGTTCTGGCGGATCACGCTGCCGGCGATCCGCTGGGGCCTGACCTACGGCATCGTCCTCACGGTGGCCCGGGCGCTGGGCGAATTCGGCGCGGTGATCATGGTCGCCACCGGCCTGCCCGGCGGCGGGCAGACCCTGACCCTACTGGTCAACGCGCGATACATGAACGACCGCAATATCTTCGGTGCCTACTGTGCGGCAACCCTGCTGATGGGCATGGCACTCGTCACTCTTCTTCTCATGACCGTTCTGGAACGTAAGCGGGGCACTGCGAAATGATCACCATGCCGGAGGCAGGAAAATGATTACTGTCACCAATGCCAAGAAGTCCTATGGCACCTTCGCCGCCCTCGACGACGTCAGCATCGAGATTCCCTCGGGCGAGCTGACCGCGCTGCTCGGGCCGTCCGGTTCGGGTAAGTCGACGCTGTTGCGGTCGATCGCCGGATTGGAGTCGCTGGATTCCGGTGTGGTGACCATCGCCGGGCGCGATGTCACCCGGGTGCGGCCGCAGAAGCGGGATATCGGATTCGTCTTCCAGCATTACGCGGCGTTCAAGCACATGACCGTGCGCGACAATGTGGCATTCGGTCTGAAGATTCGCAAGCGGCCCAAGAGCGAGATCGGCAAGCGGGTCGACGAATTGCTCGGCATCGTCGGTCTGGACGGCTTCCAGCACCGCTATCCGGCCCAATTGTCCGGTGGCCAGCGCCAGCGCATGGCCCTGGCCCGGGCGCTGGCCGTGGATCCGCAGGTGCTGCTGCTGGACGAGCCGTTCGGCGCGCTGGACGCCAAGGTCCGCCAGGATCTGCGCAAATGGCTGCGCCGTCTGCACGAGGAAGTGCACGTCACCACCGTGCTGGTCACCCACGACCAGGAGGAGGCCCTGGATGTGGCCGACCGGATCGCGGTGATGAATGCCGGTCGCATCGAACAGGTCGGCAGCCCCGAGGACGTCTACGACCGCCCGGCCAACGATTTCGTCATGTCGTTCCTGGGCGCCGTGGCGAAATTGAACGGGCATCTGGTGCGGCCGCACGATATTCGGATCGGGCGCGACCCCGGCATGGCGCTGGCCGAGCACGAGGGCACCGCCGAATCGGCCGGCGTCACCCGTGCCACCGTGGAGCGGATCGTCCGGCTGGGCTTCGAAGTGCGATTGGAATTGCGCAACGCGGCCACCGGCGATCTGTTCACCGCGCAGGTCACCCGCGGTGACGCCGAGGCGTTGCGGCTGACCGACGGCGAAACGGTCTACGCCCGGGCCACCCGAATTCCTGACCTGTCGGCGCGTTGATGCCTGCTATTGCGCGATCTGCGTGATCACGTTTCGATCATGCTGAAATCACGGGACAACGGTGTGCCGCGCCGCGACACACCGTGAGGAAATAGCGTTCGCATTCGCTTGAATGTGGTCGAATACCACTCATGCGAAACGAGTAATTCCGCTGTCCTTCGGAACGTGCGCTCGTCGGGTCGCGCAGACGCGCGATCGCATAATTCTCGCCCGGTGGAAATTGCCGCCGGGTAGTCCCTGTCACCGCCGTCGCTGCCGTATGTCGACATTGCGAGCACGGAAACGGGTGGGGAGCGTCGGCTGCACAGAAAAGCCTTCTTCCATGCCAATTCCCCGAATATCGCTGGTCGCCGTGGCTGTGTGTATTGTGCTTGCGCTCTGCGCCGGAAACAATGCCGCGGCGCACGACCGGCCGCGCGTGGTCGCACCGGAACTCGTCCGGATGTACGCCGACCCGATCCCGTTGCCCCGGCCGCCGCGCGACGCCTACGTCGATCCCGCGCCGGAAGAACTGCTCCCGCGCGAAACCGTCGGATATCAGCAGCGATTCCAGCCGGGCCCGCATCAGTGGGACAACGCGCGGGTCGTCGTTGCGGCGGCCCGCGAGCGCGCGCTGCCCGTCTACGCGGCTGTGATCGCGCTGGCCACCGCGCTGCAGGAATCGCTGTTGGAGAACCTGACCGTGCCCGTCGACTACGACTCGCTGGGACTCTTCCAGCAGCGCCCGTCGACCGGGTGGGGTGCGCCGGAACAGTTGACCGATCCGGCGTACGCCGCCGGCGCCTTCCTCGACGCCCTCACCGCCCGGGTCCCGGACTACCGCGAACTGCCGCTGTGGCAGTCGGCGCAGGCCACCCAGGCCTCGGCGTTCCCGACGGCCTACGCGCAATGGGAGGAACAGGCCGCGGCCATGGTCGGCGACATCCTCGCGGAGTGAGTCGTCGGACCGGAGGCGTTGTGTGGCAACAGGGTTCGCTGTCACGCGGATCCGACTGCCCGGTTCAGCAGCGAGTTCTTTGTCAGCAAACCACTTTCCGCCGCCGTGTGTCCGCTGTAGACAAGCTCCACGGACTGTTGAAGATCAACTTTTACCCAGGTAGAAGTCGGTGTACCGGATAACCCGGCGAGATGCCGCGTAACCGGCGCTCGGGCGGACAACCACTTGTCCGGTAGTTGGCAATCTCTCAGCACCGTGGTTGCCTGTATCTCGTTCGGATCACGGTTCGGTTGCGGTTAGTCGATCGAGGTGGGACGTTGATGCGTGTTGGGCTCGGAGTCAGTATCGGCACGGTCAATACCGTGTGCGCCGTCGAGGGCGGGATCGGCGGCAGGGGCGGAGGTCGCCGGTCGGGCGGGCAGCCGGCCACGTGGCGCACCACGCTCACCTTCGACAGCACCGGCACCGCGCGGGTCGGCCGCATCCCCAAACACGGCCGCGCCATCACCGATTTCGCCGATCTGACCCAGCGCACGGCCCCGTCCGCGCGGGTCGGCCACCGCGCGTTGTCACCCGCCGACCTGGTAGCGACGGTCGCCTCGAGCGTGCTGGTGGATGTGCTCGGCGCCGAGCCGGCGCCCGAAGACGGCATCACCGTCGCCCATCCCGTCGGCTATCCGCCGCAGCGGGTGGAGGAGTTGCGTGCGGCGCTCGACGCTGTCGGCCTTCAGCAAGCCGTGCTGGCCGCCGAACCGGTGGCCGCGGCGGCCTGGCTGGAGGATGCCTGCGGGCCCTTGATGCCGGGCCTGGCGCTGGTCTACGACCTGGGCGGTTCGGGATTGCGAGTCACGCTGGTCCGGGTCGGCGCGGGCAGTCCCGGCAATCCGGTGGTCGGAGAGTCGTTGCGCTCCACCAAGTTCGGCGGCCGCGCGTTCGGTGCTCAGATGGCCCGCTCGGATTGGCGTTCCGCGGAGAACCCGGACGCCGACACGGATACGGTGATCACCGAACGCCGCACTGCGCACGTGCGCAAATCCCTCGAGGTCGTCTATCAGTGCCTGCGCGTCGCCGATGTCACCATGGCCGACGTCGACCGCGTCCTGGTCATCGGCGGCGCCGCCCGTCCGCCCGAGGTGGCCGGGGTGCTCGCGTCCGCCCTGGCCCGCCCCGTGATCGTGGCGCCCGACCCGGAGCGCACGGTCGCCGAGGGCGCGGCGATCCTCGCCCGGCGCGCCGCGGAGGAGGAGTTCGGCCCGGTCCGGGTACGCCGGAGCTGGTGGGGCACGGGCCAGGCCGACGCCGAGCGGGCCGGTGCCGGCCGCCTGCTCGGTCGGCGGCTGAGCCGGGCCGCGATCACCGCGTCCTTGGTGGCCACGGGCGCGCTGTTCGCGGCGACCGCCGTCGCCGGCGACGAGGCCACTGTCGGCGCGGTGACTGCCGATTCGTGCCTGGTGCACCTGTATCGGTGACTTTTCCATGATCAGTACCGTGTGAACCCGCGTCATGCGCGGTACTCGGTGAACGTGATCCGAGACACGGTACTGCACGGTAGGGGTGCGCTTATGCGGCCCTGGCCTGCGCTGTGGCGCGATGCTGGGGGTTCTTCGGTGTACAGATGTGCACTCGAATTCGTTCCGGTGTCATGTCGCTATTGACCATCTCGGGTGTTGGTGTAACTATGGGACACAGTTAGTAAGCGAGATGGAGAGGCTGTGACGACAATGTCTGTTGCCGCGACGCCCGACGTCGACCCCGTGGTCGCCCAGGCTCAGGAGTATGCGCAGAAGCTGATGCTGCTGTCCGAGGGCTCGGTCAACAAGCATTTCGACCCGTTCGAGGACATCGACTGGGACAACCCCGACTTCGCCGCCGACGCCGGCGAGGAGCGCTGGGTACTGCCGGTGTCCGGTGACGCCCTCGGCCGCCATCCCTGGTACCAGGCGCTGCCGCTGGAGCGGAAGATCGCCATCGGCAAGTACCGCCAGGCCAATGTGGCCAAGGTCGGCCTGCAGTTCGAGTCGATCCTGATCAGCGGCATGGTGACGCACAACTTCGGCCTGCCCAACGGCTCGCCGGAGTTCCGCTACTGCTCCCACGAGATGATCGAGGAGCACAACCACACCCTGATGTTCCAGGAGATGGTGAACCGCATCGGCCTGGACGTGCCCGGCATGGGGCCGCTGGTCAGCAAGTTCAAGTACATCGGCGCGCCGGTGGCCGCGAAGTTCCCGAACCTGTTCTTCATGGCCGTGCTCGCCGGTGAGGAGCCGATCGACCACATCCAGAAGGCGATCCTGCGCTCGGGCGAGGAAGTGCACCCGATCATGCGCGGCGTGATGTCCATCCACGTGGCGGAGGAGGCGCGGCACATCTCGTTCGCGCACGAGTTCCTCAAGCAGCACGTGCCGGAGGCCAAGGCGGCCAACAAGTTCGCGCTGTCGCTGCTGATGCCGGTGGTCATGTTCATCCTGGGCCGCTCGATCTACACCCCGCCGCGGTCGTTCTGGCGCGAGTTCGACATCCCGGACTACGTGCGCAAGGAGCTGTTCTACGGCACCGACGATGCCAAGCGGGAGTTCAGCGACTTCTTCGGCGACGTGCGCACGCTGGCCAAGGAGATCGGGCTGATGAACCCGATCGCCAAGCGGGTGTGGAAGCTGCTGCACATCGACGGCCACACCACCCGGTACCGTTCGGAGCCGCTGCGCTCCCGGGCCGGCTGAGCGGCGACCGGCGATGCCCTACGTAGTCACGCAGTCGTGCTGTAGCGACGCTTCCTGCGTATACGCCTGCCCGGTCAACTGCATCCACCCGACGCCGGACGAGCCGGACTTCCTGTCGGCGGAGATGCTCTATGTCGACCCGCAGGCGTGCGTGGACTGCGGCGCGTGCGCCACGGCCTGCCCGGTGGACGCGATCACCTCGTCGAAGAAGCTGACCGAGGAGCAGAAGCCGTTCATCGAGATCAACGCCGATTTCTACCGGCAGGCGCGGGCCCGGCCGGTGCTGGCCAAGCCGATCCCGGCGGCCGCGGTCGAGTCCGGCCGCGGCCCGCTGCGGGTCGCGATCGTCGGCTCCGGCCCGTCGGCGATGTACGCCGCCGACGAATTGCTCACCCAGACCGACGTATCGGTGACGGTGTTCGACCGGCTGCCGGTGCCCTACGGTCTGGCCCGGCACGGCGTGGCGCCCGATCACACCCGCACCCGGCAGGTGAGCCGGTTGTTCGACGTGATCTCCGCCCAGCCGGGTTTCGGTTCGTACCTGAATGTGGCTGTGGGCGAGCATGTCTCGCACGAGGAGTTGCTGCGGCACTTCCATGCGGTGGTGTACGCGGTGGGCGCCTCGGCCGACCGCAAGCTCGAGGTGCCCGGTGAGGGCCTGCCCGGCAACGTGTCTGCCACCGAGTTCGTGGCCTGGTACAACGGACATCCCGATCACGCGGGCCGCGAGTTCGACCTGTCCCAGCGGCGCGCGGTGATCGTCGGCAACGGCAATGTGGCGCTCGATGTCGCCCGCATCCTCACCGTCGATCCCGAGACGCTGTCCGGCACCGACGTGTCTGCGGCCGCGTTGGAGTCGTTGCGGCACAGCAAGATCGAGGAAGTGGTGATCGTGGGTCGGCGTGGTCCGGCCGAATCGGCGTTCACCGTGCCGGAATTCGTGGGACTGCTCGGCTCCGATGTCGATATCGTCGTGGAAGGCGAAGTGCCCGAGGCGGTTCCGGGCATGCCGCAGAAGGTGGAGCAGAAGCTGCGTCTGCTGCGTAGCGTGGCCGATCGGCCGGTGGGCGCCCGCAAGCGCATCGTGTTCCGCTACCTGTCGTCGCCGACGGCGGTGCTCGGCGCCGATCGTGTGGCCGGAATCGAGCTGGAGCGCAACGAACTTCGCACATCCGACGACGGTACGGTGCGCGCGATCGGCACCGGTGTGCTCGAAACCCTCGACGCCGGACTGGTACTGACCTCGGTCGGCTACCGCGGTGTGGCGCTGCCCGGCCTGCCGTTCGACGAGCGGGCCAATGTGATTCCGAACGAGCGGGGCCGGGTCCTGGACGCGGCGGGTGGTGCGGTGTTCCCGTCGACCTACGTGACCGGCTGGATCAAGCGCGGCCCGACCGGCTTCATCGGCACCAACAAGTCCTGCGCGCAGGAGACCATCCGGCAGTTGGTGGACGATTTCAACTCCGGCCGCCTGCCGGAACCGGTGTCCGGAGCGGGCGAGTTCGATCGCTTGGTCGCGGCCCGGCGTCCGGCCGCGATCCGGGGCGGTGCTACGGCCGGTCGGTCGTGGTGGAAGCGTAAGGTGCTCGCCCGCGCCTGATCTCACTGTTGCCGCGCCCGAGCCTCGCATTGTGCGGGGCTCGGGCGCGGTTTGTGTGTGAGCGCGTCGGCTTCGGCACTGTGACGAATGGAGTGCGGTCCCGGGGTGTCGCGGTGACTTCAGCACTGTGACGAATGGGTGGGGCCGGATCGTGACACGGTGGGGCGGGTCGGCAGGGCGCGAATTCGAGCGAACCGGGCGGTTCGTACGTGATGGTGGATCTGCCGGAATAGCTTCGGTGCATGGGGGTGGCAATCTTTCAGCCATTGGGGTTCTGCTGCTCGAATTCGGGCGGCGAGTGATCATTTCAGGTGTATCGCAGCACACCGGTCGGTATGTGCGGTCGATTACTGGAAGGTAGCCAACTTTGTGCCTCATTTGGCCCCTGGGGGCGGATGCGAACTCCATTCTGCGCCTTGGACACTGGTCTATCAGCGATTATGTGCTATAGACCGGTGGGTATGAAACTTTTTCCGGCCGTTCGGTATTCGCATTGGAGGGTCACCAGCTAACCTGTGATCGCTGTTTGGTAAACGACCGCGACCACATGGTTGGATTACGTGAGGCCGTGGTCTCGGTGCGTTGACGGGATGGCAATGACAGTTGGCTTCGGCATGAGCATCGGCACAGTGAACTCCGTCTGGGCGGCTGCCGGTGATCGCGACCAGCCGGCCGTGCGCGTGCGCCGCACGGCCGTCACCTTCGACAGCGCGGGCGACGCGCGAATGGGCACGCTCCCGCGATTCGCCCCGGTGGTGACGGATTTCGCCGATCTCACGCGCTACACGGAGCCGGTCGTCCTGAACGGGCGGATCTGGACACAGGCCGATCTGGTGGCAGCGGTCATCGCCTGTCTCCTCGCTGTCGACGAACCGGCTGCCGGGCCGGTCGCCACCTATCCCGCCGTGTACAGCGACCGCCGACTGTCGCCGCTTCGGCACGCGCTGGAGCGAGCGGGCGCCACCGATGTGACCCTGATGCCGGAGGCGGTCGCGGCGGTGGAATGGCTCGATGCCGAGTACGGCGTGTCCGAGAACGGGCTCACGCTGGTCTACGACCTGGGTGGCAACACCCTCGATGTCGCGGTCGTACGGACTGAGGGGGATCGCGACAAGCGTGGCGTGCTCGGCAAGCCGATGCGTTCGCACGAGTACGGTGGCCGCCCGCTGGGCACCGTACTCGCGCGGTACGCGCGGGCCCTCGCACCGGGAGCGCCGCCGCCGGTCTCGCAGGTGGTGCCGCTGGACGACACCACCCGATTACGCACGTGGACCGTGCGCAATTCGCTTCGGCTGGTTCGCAAGTGCGTGTACGCGGCGGGGCTCACCGTGGGAGACATTGATCGGGTGCTGCTCGTCGGCGGTGCGGCGCGGCCGCCGGAGGTCGCCCGGGTGCTGAGCGAACTCGGCCGGCCGCTGGTGATGTCGCAGGATCCCGCCCACACCGTGGCGATCGGTGCGGCGCTCGCCGCCGCCCGGATGGCCGACCCTGGAGTACATCTGGGCCGGTACGCCCGCGGCGCGGCCGTAATCTCCAGTGCCGCGGTCGCTTCGGCGGTGGCGATGTCGGCAGCCTCGATGCTCGGCAGCGGGCCGCTCGGAACCGACGGCCCTGCATTGGAATTCGCACCCGCGCTGGCTGGCCCCGCCCGTAACCAGTTCGGCGACATTCGCGCGTTCGAGGGTGCCGGTGTCACTTGGTCGGCCGGTGCGGACGGCTACGGTTCCGCGCTGCCGGGCGGTTTCGGGTCCGGCCTGCAGAGCGGTTTCGGTTCCGCGTTGTCGGCGGGTGCGGACGGGCTGCTCTCGACGACCGCCGCCCTGCGCCTGAAAGGCGCAGCAGCACAGTCGATGTCTACCGCTTCGTCCACGGCCACCACCGGTTCCGCCCACAGCCGCGGCCCGGGCACCCATTGCGGTCCGGCCGATCGACCGATGGCAACCACCTACGCCAACCCGGCACGGTTCACCAACCCTCTGCCGTTCGCCGCTCCCACAATCGGCCCGGTCAGCAGCACCATCCCCTCGATCAGCCTGCCCACCAAGCCAACTGCCCCGTCACCCAAGCCCACCCACCTCCCCGGAAGCTCCCAGTCCAACCCGTCAGCCAGCTCTCCCGGAACCAACTCCGGCACACCGGTTTCCGACAACCTCGGCAATTCCACGACCAACGGAGCCGGACTGCCGAACAGTCCCACAGGCATCACCGGGGGCGCGGTTCCGGGCGGTGCAGGAACCAACATCCCCGGCCAAGGCAGTCCCACCAACCCCGCCCCACCTGGCAACGGCACAGGCCAAGGCGCCCCGGGCGGCAGTGCTGGCACGGAACAAGGTGGTGTCGGCGCAGGCGCCGGGTCGGGTGGTGTCGGTGGCACAGGCCCAGGTGGTGTCGGTTCCGATGTCGGATCAGGTGGTATTGGCGGTACGGGCGCGGATGGTGTCGGTTCCGGTGCAGGGTCAGTTGGTGTCGGCGGTACGAACCCAGGCGGTGTCGGGTCAGGTGGCGTGGGCCCGAGTGGTGTCGGTGGTGATGCCGGCTCCGGCGGAACTGGGGATGGCTCCGCGGCGGGTGGTGCTGATGGCGGCGCGGGGCAAGGCGGTGTCGGAGCTGGTACTGGCCAGGGCGGCGGTACGGGAGCCGGCTCGGGCGGCGGTACCGATGGGGCGCAGGGCGACTCGTCCCAGCGTAGCGGTGCCGCCTCCGGAGGCGTGGCCTCCGGAGGCGGCACGCAAGGAAGCGGAACCTCCTCCGGCGGTGGAACTTCGAGTGGGAACTCCTCATCCGGCGGAGGTCCGTCGAACCCCGGAACCGCGAGCGGCGGTTCGACGTCCACCGGCCACTCATCCACCGGCGGCGTCCCCGGCAGAACCTCCAACGGCTCGAAAAGCAATCCCAAGCCTGACGGCCCCACCTCACGAGGCTCCTCCGGCGGTTCCCACAGCAGCAGCGGAGGCGGCGGCTCCCGCCGCTGACGCCCACCGCCGCTGACGCCCACCGCCGCTGACGCCCACCGCCGCTGACGCCCACCGCCGCTGACGCCCACCGCCGCTGACGCCCACCGCCGCTGACGCCCACCGCCGCTGACGCCCACCGCCGCTGACGCCCACCGCCGCTGACGCCCACCGCCGCTGACGCCCACCGCCGCTGACGCCCACCGCCGCTGACGCCCACCGCCGCTGACGCCCACCGCCGCTGACGCCCACCGCCGCTGACGCCCACCGCCGCTGACGCCCACCGCCGCTGACGCCCACCGCCGCTGACGCCCACCGCCGCTGACGCCCACCGCCGCTGACGCCCACCGCCGCTGACGCCCACCGCCGCTGACGCCCACCGCCGCTGACGCCCACCGCCGCTGACGCCCACCGCCGCTGACGCCCACCGCCGCTGACGCCCACCGCCGCTGACGCCCACCGCCGCTGACGCCCACCGCCGCTGACGCCCGCCTGGCTTGCGTCCGCGATCGAGACACTCCCGCACACCCCTCGGTCTACTTCCGTCACAGATCCAATCTCGTAGCTCGCGAGGCAATATTCTCGATGCGGAGAGCCAGAACTGATGTGGGTCAGCGCTATTGCGCTGTGAAGCCGCCGTCTATCGCTACTGCGGCGCCGGTGACGAAGGTGGATTCGTCGCTGAGGAGGTAGGCGCAGAGGGAGGCGATTTCGTCGGGGTGGGCGATTCGGCCGACGGGGTGCATGGAGGCTACTGCGGCCGCGCCCTCTTCTGTGGCGCCCATCGAGGAGCGGAAGGCGGGGGTGTCCACCGCGCCGGAGACCAGGGCGTTGACTCGCACGCCCTGCTGGGCGGTCTCCAGCGCCACGGCCCGGGTCAGCCCGATCACGCCGTGCTTGGCCGCGACGTAGGGTGCTACCGAACCCATGCCGACCACGCCCAGATTGGACGCGTTGTTCAGGATCGCGCCGCCACCGGAGCCGAGGATCGCCGGAACCTGGTGTCGCAGGCCGTAATACACGCCGGTGAGGTTCAATTCGAGGTCGGCGCGCCAGCCCGCCTCATCAATGTCCTGAATCGGGCCGAATGCGTGCACCGCGCCCGCGTTGTTGAATGCCGCGTCCAGCCTGCCGAATTCGTCGAGCGCGGTCTGTGTCAGCCGCGCCACCTCGTCGGCCACGGTGACGTCGGTCGGCACGAACACCGCGCGCCCACCGGCCGCCCGGATCTCCTCGGCCACCCGGTCGCCGGACTCCTTGCCGCGCGCCCCGAGCACCACCGCGGCGCCCTCGGCCGCCACCCGGCGCGCCACTGCGGCTCCGACGCCGGAGCTGGCACCCGTCACCAGCACGACCTTGGACTCGAATCGTTCGCTCATCGTCTCCACTCCTGTTGCGGTACTTCTTCTTTCGCTGACAGAGCCCAGTCAACCAACGCGACCGAGTCGGAGCTGGCGGAAACCGGACATTGAGTTGATACGTCATCTATTGTCAGCGGCGACGGCGCGCGGACACTGGAAGTGTGGACACGAGAATCATCGGGACCGTGATGCCGGTCCTCGAGGTCACCCTGGATCCGGGCGATCGGGTGGTCGCCGAGGCGGGACAGCTGTCCTGGATGAGCGAGTCGGTGCGGCTGCGCACCTCGTCGCGCGTGATGCCCGGGGGCGTATTCGGCGCCGTGAAACGCTCGTTCGCCGGTGCGGGCTGGTTCATGACGGAGTACTCCGCGGATGGGCAGCCGGGGACGGTGGCATTCGCGGCGAAGCTACCCGGCAGAATCGTGCCGGTGCCGGTGCAGCCGGGCGTGGAGTATCTGGTGCATCGACACGGATTCCTCTGTGCCGCCGGCGATGTGCGTGTGGCGCTCAGCTTTCAGCGTCGCCTGGGCGCCGGGATCTTCGGCGGCGCGGGCTTCACCTTGCAGCGCGTCGGCGGTGCGGGGCAGGCGTGGGTGGAACTGTCGGGGGAGATCGTCCAGTACGACCTGGCACCCGGCCAAACGCTGCGGGTACATCCCGGGCATATCGGAATGTTCGACGCCACGGTCGATTTCGACATCACGCTCCTGCGCGGCATCCGCAACATCCTGTTCGGTGGCGACGGCCTGTTCCTCGCGGCGCTGACCGGTCCCGGCCGGGTGTGGTTGCAGTCGCTGACGATGAGCAACCTCGCTCACGCGATCACGCCGTACCTGCCGCTCCAGGAGCGTAACGACCGGCAGTGATCCCGTCGGGACGCGCATATGCACTTGCATCATCGGTGACAATGAAGCACGTGGAGACAGAGATTCCGCAGCTGATAGCCCTCGACGTCGACGGCACGCTGCTGAGCACCGGAGGATCGATTACCGCCCGCGTCCGGAACGCGGTGCGCGCCGCGGTCGCGGCGGGCGCGCATGTTGTGATCACTACGGGCCGCACCTTGCTGGCCACCCGCTTGGTGCTGGAGGAGTTAGGGTTGGCGGAGGGCCGGGCACTGTGCTCGAACGGTGCTGTGCACGTTGATATTTCGAACTGGAACCCGGTATCCGTGCATACCTTCGACCCGGAGCCCTCGGTAGCGGTGCTACGCAAGCTGTTCCCCGACATGGTGCTGTCGGTGGAGAAGGTCGGGGTGGGCACGTGGGCCACCGGGTACTACCCCGGGAGTTTCCGGCTGGGCGAATTCCGCTTCGTCGAGGATCGGGACCTGAGCCTGGAGCCCACCACCCGCCTGAACGGCTGGTGGCCGGGCGGTTCGCTCGCGGACATGGTGAAGGTGATGGCCGAGCAGAGCCTGCCGGGCGCGGGCTGGGTGCACGGCGAAAACGAGCCCTGGCTGGTGGCCTCCAAACAAGGCGTGTCCAAAGGTTGGGCGCTGGAGCGGCTGCGACAGGAACTCGGCGTCCCGCTCGCGGCCACCCTCGCCATCGGAGATGGCTACAACGACCGCGAAATGCTCTCCTGGGCAGGCCATTCCGTGGCCATGGGCAACTCCGTCGAGCCGATCCTCGCCCTGGCCGACGAAGTAACCGCCGATGTCCAGGACGACGGCGTCGCCGTCGTCCTGGAGCGCTGGTTTCGCAACTGAACAACGATGGAAGGGGCCGGGTCAGGCCGACAGGTCGAGTGGTGGCGTGGCGGCGTTGAGGTACCGGTCGAGGGCGACCTCGGTGAGGAGGGGATGGGGGCCGATGGTCTCCGCGTGGGCGAGGCCGGGAGCCGCGGCGATCAGCCGATCGGTGAGAAGGCCGGGGGCAAGGAACCAGGGCGCCACCAGGACTCGGCCGCAACCTTGCGCGTGCAGGTCCGAAATCGCCTCGGGCAGAGCAGGTTTCGTTGTTGCGAAGCAGACCGAGGTGCGCCACGCCGTGCCGGTGGCGAGCAGGCCGCCGAGTCGCTCGGTGCGCCGATTGGCCTCCGGCGACGAAGAACCCACGGCGGCGATCGCGACGCCGACGCGTCCGTCCGCAGGATCGGCGCCCGCATCCACGACGCGCTCGCGTAAGGCGGTGACCAGGCGGTGATCCGCACCGAGCACGTCGGCCTGGGTCAGCCGCAGACGCGGGTGACGAGTTCGCGCGGCCGCCAGCAAACCGGGCAGATCGACGCGAGCATGGAACGCGCTGCCCAGCAACAGCGGAACCACCACTGCCTCGGCATATCCCTGTGCGGCAACAGCATCCACCACCTGCTGCACCGGCGGCGTGCTCAGGTCCAGAAACGCCAGCCGAACATCGACATCCGGCCGCCGCGCCGCAAGGTCGGCGACCAGTGCGAACATCGTTGCGGCCGAACGCGGATCACGACTGCCATGCGCCACCGCAATCAACGCAGGCTTACCCGGCCGACGAGCCGGACTCGCCGCGCCGTAGCGCACCAAGGTGCACGAGCCACCCCGCGCGACTCCGGCCGCGTCGGCGCGGAGAGAACTTCCCGCCTCAGCGGCCTGGTCGGCCCGCGCCTGGGGACCGAGCTGCCGTGAGGCCGAATCCTCCCGGCCCACTGCGGGGTTCACCCTCAGACCTCGGTCTCCGTGCCGACCTCGACCGCGGACAGCACGTCGCCGACCAGCCCTGCGGCGAGGGTGTTTCCGCCCGCCGGATCGATGAGCAGGAAGCTGCCGGTGTGCCGGTTGACGCGGTAGTCGTCGGCCACGACGGGGTCGGCGACGCGCACCGAGATGCGGCCGATGTCGTTGAGCGACAGGGCCTCCGGGTCGGGATCTGCGGCGAGCTTCTGTTCGTCGAAGCGCTCCAGCAGCGCGCCGACGATCGCCTGGGTGGTGCGGGTGCCGTGCTTGAGCAGCAGGCGCGCGCCCGGACGCAGCGGCTTGTCGCCCAGCCAGCAGACCGTCGCGTCGAACGCGTCGATCGGCTCGGGCGCGTCGATGGCGGAGGCGATCGTGTCGCCGCGGGACACATCGACGTCGTCGGTGAGCACCAGCGTGACACTGTGGCCGGGGTGCGCGGTCGCGAGTTCGCCGTCGGGGGTGTCGATGCGCTCCACGGTGCTGCGGATGCCCGACGGCAGCACCACCACCTCGTCGCCCTTCGACACCACACCCGCCGCCACCTGACCGGCGTACCCGCGATAGTCCGGGTATTCGACGGTGCGCGGGCGAATCACGTACTGCACCGGGAAGCGCAGTCCCACTTGGTGTTTGCCGGAGTTGTCCGCGTCGACCGGTACCGACTCCAGATGCTCGATGAGCGACGGGCCGTCGTAGAACGGAGTGCTCTCCGAGCGGGAGGCCACATTGTCCCCGTGCAGCGCCGACACCGGGATCTCCACCACGTCCTCCGGCGCCCAGCCGAGTTTCGTGGTGAGCTGGTTGAATTCGGTCGCGATCCGGTCGAAGACGCCGGCGGCGTCGTCCACCAGGTCGATCTTGTTCACCGCGAGCACGAGCTTCGGCACGCCCAGCAGCGCCATCACCGCGGCGTGCCGGCGGGTCTGCTCGATCACGCCCTTGCGGGCATCGACCAGCAGGATCACCAGCTGCGCGGTCGACGCGCCGGACACCGTGTTGCGGGTGTACTGCACATGCCCGGGGGTGTCGGCCAGCACGAAAGTCCGCTGGGGAGTGGCGAAGTAGCGGTACGCCACGTCGATCGTGATGCCCTGCTCACGCTCGGCGCGCAACCCGTCGACGAGCAGCGACAGGTCCGGCGTGGCCAGGCCCTTGTCGACCGATGCGCGGGTCACTGCGTCGATCTGGTCTGCCAGAACGGATTTGGTGTCGTAGAGCAGGCGTCCGACCAGTGTGGACTTGCCGTCGTCGACACTGCCGGCGGTGGCCAGTCGTAACAGGTCGGACATCAGAAATAACCCTCTCGCTTGCGGTCTTCCATCGCGGCCTCCGACACCCGGTCGTCACCCCGGGTGGCGCCGCGCTCGGTGAGCCTCGACGCGGCGACCTCGGCGAGGATGTCCTCGTTGGTCGCGGCGGTCGAAAGTATTGCGCCCGTGGTGGATCCGTCGCCGACGGTGCGGTAGCGCACCGACTTCACCACCAGCTCCTCGCCCTCGGCCGGGCCGCCCCACGAGCCGGGCGTCATCCACATGCCGTCGCGCTGGTAGACCGGGCGCTCGTGGGCGTAGTAGATGGTCGCCAGCTCGATGTCCTCGCGGGCGATGTAGCGCCAGATGTCGAGTTCGGTCCAGTTGCTCAGCGGGAACACCCGCACGTGCTCGCCCGGCGCGTGCCGGCCGTTGTACAGATTCCACAGCTCGGGCCGCTGCCGCTTGGGATCCCAGCGGCCGAACGCGTCGCGCAGCGAGAAGATCCGCTCCTTGGCGCGGGAGCGCTCCTCGTCGCGGCGGCCGCCACCGAACACCGCGTCGAACCGGTTCTCGGCGATGGCGTCCAGCAGCGGAACGGTCTGCAGCGGATTGCGGATGCCGTCGGCCCGCTCGGCCAGCCGCCCGTCGGCGAGGTACTGCTCGACCGAGGCGACATGCAGCCGCAGCCCGTACTTCTCGACGACGTGGTCGCGGAACGCCAGCACCTCCGGCAGGTTGTGCCCGGTGTCCACGTGCAGCAGCGCGAAGGGCAGCGGCGCGGGCCAGAAGGCCTTGAGCGCCAAGTGCAGCAGCACGGTGGAGTCCTTGCCGCCGGAGAACAGGATCACCGGTCGCTCGAACTCGCCCGCGACCTCGCGGAAGATGTGGATGGACTCGCTCTCGAGTGCGGCCAGGGTGTCGAATCGTGTGTCGGTGGCAGTAGTCATGACGCGTGCAACCCGCATTCGGTCTTGGCGAGGCCGGCCCAGCGGCCGCTTCGCGGATCGGATCCCGGTTCCGGCTTCCGCGTGCACGGAGCGCAACCGATGGATGGATACCCTTCCTCCACAAGGGGATTGACGAGAATCCCGTGCTCGTCGATATACCGGGCCATGTCGTCATCGGACCAGGCGGCGATCGGGTTGATCTTCACCAGGCCGAAGCCCTCGTCGAAGGAGATCAGGGGTGCGTTGGCGCGGGTGGGCGCCTCCACGCGGCGAATGCCGGTCACCCAGGCGTTGTAGCCCGACAGCGACTTCTGCAGCGGCACCACTTTGCGCAGGCGGCAGCACTCGGCCGCGTCACGCGCGAACAGATCCTTGCCGAGCAGCCGATCCTGTTCGGCCACAGTGTGTTCCGGCTGCACGTTCACGATGTTCACGCCGTACACCGTCTCCACCGCGTCGCGCGTCCCGATCGTCTCGGCGAAGTGATAGCCGGTGTCCAGGAAGAGCACCGAGACACCGCTGCGGATCTGCGCGGCCAGCTGCACCAGCACCGCGTCCTGCATGTTCGAGGCGACGATGTAGCCGGGCCCGAAGGTCTCGTCGGTCCATTGCAGCAGTTCGGTCGCCGAGGCGTCCGGACCCAGCTGCGCCGCACCGTCTTCCGCGATCTTGCGCAGTTCGTGCTCGGAGAGCTTCTCCAAAGTGGTTGCCATAGTTGAAATCTCCCGTTACCGAAGGTCGGCGTCGTCGGCGCGGACAGCCCACTGCGCGAACCGCTCACCGTCGTTGCGGTTCTTGACGAAATTGCGCACCACACGCTCGATATAGTCGCCGAGTTCCAGGCTGGTCACCTTGTGCTGGCGCAGCTTGCGACCGAAGGCGCTGTCGAACCCGAGGCTGCCACCCAGATGAACCTGGAAGCCCTCCACCTGATTCCCGTCGCCGTCGTCGACCAGCTGGCCCTTGAATCCGATGTCGGCGATCTGGGAGCGGCCGCACGAATTGGGGCAGCCGTTGATATTGATCGTGATCGGCACGTCCAGCTGGGCGTTGATGTCGGCGAGCCGCTGCTCGAGTTCGGGCGCGAGCACCTGCGAGCGCTTGCGGGTCTCCACGAACGACAGCTTGCAGAACTCGATGCCGCTGCACGCCAGCAGGTTTCGCCGCCACATCGACGGACGGGCGTGCAGGCCGAGCGGTTCCAGCTCGTCGATCAGCTGGTCGATCTTGTCGTCGGGGACATCGAGCACAATCAGCTTCTGGTACGGGGTGAAGCGGATGCGGTCGGCGCCGATGCGCTCCACCGCGTCGGCGACCTGGGTGAGGATGCTGCCCGTCACGCGGCCGGCGATGGGGGAGAACCCGACCGCGTTGAGCCCGTTGCGCAACTTCTGCACGCCGACGTGGTCGATCGGGCGGGTGGGCTGCTCGGGGGCGGGGCCGTCGATCAGCTTCCGCTTCAGGTACTCGTCCTCGAGCACCTGGCGGAACTTCTCGATGCCCCAGTCCTTGATCAGGAACTTCAGCCGGGCCTTGGTGCGCAGGCGGCGGTAACCGTAATCGCGGAACAGCGCGACGACGGCCTCCCACACCTCGGGCACCTCGTCCAGCGGCACCCACGCGCCGACCCGCTGCGCCAGCATCGGATTGGTCGACAGCCCGCCGCCGACCCACAGGTCCAGGCCGGGGCCGTGCTCGGGATGCTCCACGCCGATGAACGCGACGTCGTTGATCTCGTGCACCACGTCCTGCTGGCCCGAGATCGCGGTCTTGAACTTGCGGGGGAGGTTCGAGTACTCCTTCTTGCCGATGTAGCGACGCACGATCTCCTCGATCGCGGGCGAAGCGTCGATCACCTCGTTCAGCGACTCACCGGCCAGCGGCGAGCCCAGCACCACGCGGGGGCAGTCGCCGCACGCCTCGGTGGTCTGCAGCCCGACCGCGTCGAGACGCCGCCAGATCTCGGGCACGTTCTCGATCTCGATCCAGTGGTACTGCAGATTCTCGCGATCGGACAGGTCGGCGGTGTCGCGGGCGAATTCGGTGGAGATGCCGCCGAGGGTGCGCACCTGCTCGACGTTCAGCGCGCCGCCGTCGCAGCGCACCCGCATCATGAAGTACTTCGCCTCGAGCAGGTCGATGTTCTCGTCGCCGGTCCAGGTGCCGTCGTAGCCCTGCTCGCGCTGGGTGTAGAGGCCCCACCAGCGGAAGCGGCCGCGCAGGTCGCCCTTGTCGATGGAGTCGAAACCGCCCTTGGCGTAGATGTTCTCGATGCGAGCGCGGACGTTGAGCGGGTTGTCGTCCTTCTTGCTCTGCTCGTTCGGGTTGAGTGGTTCGCGGTAGCCGAGCGCCCACTGTCCTTCGGACTTGCGGCGGACGGGCTTGCCGGTGCGCTCGCGCGGACCGGCCGCCGGGCGCGGGCGGGCGCGTCGCTCGCGTGCCGCGGCGGCACGCTCGCGCGCGATCTCCTGCTCACGCTCGGAGCGGGTGGATTCGGGGGTGGGACCGGCGTCGGTACTCGACGTCATAGGGTCGCTCCTGCGGGGTGGATCAGGCCTTGCGGCAGGCGGAGGGGCTGGCTCACGCCTTCGGTATTCGGGCGGCCGGGTAATCGGGCGTCGAGAGGGGACGCCGAGTCGGGAACAGGCCGCTCTACCGGAGGCAATCCGGCAGACAGCAGGCACTGCAGACACGCTTGTAGTCGACGTGGCGACGCGCCACCAGTCGTACTCCAAGCCCAGTCATGGACCCTATTGTGCCATGTCAGCAGGGTCGTTCCGACCGCCCACCCATATTTTCCGGAATTTCGAGGGAAATTCCCTGGACGATTGATCGAATTTGTGAGATCGGTCATAGATCGACGGCAGAACCTCCGTCCGGAATGATCTTGGGGCTTCCCGCCGCCGTCTGGACCACCGAAGGAAGACGGCCGTTGGCTACTGACGGCCTGCCGGACCATCGGGGTGACGGATCCGGCCTGAGCGGTCACGATCTGTCCCGACGCGGCAAGTCTTGCCGCCAGCCGCCGATTCGTGTCCGCGTAGGCCGGACTCACACCGGCCACACCGCCGACCGCGCGCACCCTTTGCGCGCCTATGACCTCGCCGGTACGGTCTATTCGAGCTCGACGGGGGCGGTCCGGCCTCGAGCGGGACGGTACCGGCATGAGAGGACGACATGGCGAGCTGGGGGAAAGTAGCGCGGGGCGGGGTCGTGGTGTTGGGCCTGGTGGCTGTCCTGACCGGATGCAATTCCGGGGGCGGGGAGTCGGTAAGTGGTTCGAACAGTACTTCGGCGACACCGACGGTCGCGGCGGACGTGCCGGCGGGGTTCGATGCTTGCACGGGCCTGCCGCAGGCGCTGCTGCAAGCCGAGCAGCTCAAGAACAAGGGAGTCGACAACCACGACGGGGGCGGCGGCACCAAGTGGCGCGGATGTATCTGGATCCAATCCGACGGGTACGGCGCGACGATCGACTCGACCAACATCACACTGCCGGCGGTCCGTGCCAACCGGGAATTCACCGTTTCCGAGGAGATGACCATCGGTGGACGGCCCGCCCTCACCTCCTTTGTCGGGCAGCAGGACCCGCATACGGCGTGCACGATCAACGTCGAAATCAAGGGCGGGAGTGTCGAGATCGCGATCGACAACCCGTCCTCGCGGAGGAAGTCGGGCTCGCAGCATGCCTGCGATATAGCGAAACGCCTCGCTGACGGGATTGCTCCAGCGATCCCGAGCAGTCTTTAGAACGGAGCCGGACTGTCGGCGACCCGTCGCCGGCAGCATGGGGAGGAATGTCGATCATGGCTGATGATGTCGCACCGTCACCGACACTGTTCGGCGGCTTGATCACCGACGCTCAGAACGGGGCCCTTTCGGTCAGCTTCAACGACGCGATCAGGGTCAATGCCGACGAGTTCGTGTACATAGAGCGTGACTGCCAGGCGTTCAAGGACGAGATCGCTGCCTTGCAAGTCCTTGCACAATCGATTGCCCGGCGTGAATTGTGGGGGCTCGGCGAGAAGACCGATGGCCTCGAATCGGCCAGCATAGTGGTCGGACGGTTTCGCGGGAAAGCAATGATCGTAGATCCGTCCAAAGACACCGCGAATAATGTCTGGGATATTCTGCAGCAGCACTACGACATAGTCGACGAAATCCAAACTCTGCATCGCACGATCGCTCAAAACTATGTGCAGACCGACGAGGAATTTGCCGCCCGCTATAACGAGCTGATGGCGAATACGCCGCCCAGTCCGATCGGCACGCAACAGATCCAGCCTGGTGTCACGCCGCCGCCGGCGATCGGTGCGCCGCAATGAGCGGGACCGAACCGTCGAGGATTCCCAACAAGGGCGAAAACACCGACGAGTGGAACCACTGGCGGATTTACAATGCCTTCAACCCGCTGAATACCACCGAGGCGAACAAGAGCGTTGACGAGTACGCCCAGATCGCCCGGCGCTGGACCTCGGCGGCCGAGTTGTTCGCCAATCGGATTCGGCATTCCAGCGAGGCGGCCTGGGATGGTCCCGCGGCGGAGAAGTCTCGGACCGCGATCGGCAACTACGCCCAGCGTGCGTTGGACCTGACCGTTCCGCTGCAGAACCTCGCTCAGCAGATTTCCTCGGCGATCGACGGGGTGAACAACACCAGGAACGCCGTGGATCGCCCCCCGGACGGTGGTGCCGCCTACAACCCGCGAAGCTGGAATCTCGGGGTGTGGCACGGGCCCAGTTCGGCGCATGTGCGCCATGACTGCGAGAACACTGCGCGCGAAGCCATGAAGAACAATTACGTCGCGAATTTTGTCGAGGCAGATAAACAGATCCCTGTTCTCCCGGTGCCGGACAGTCCGACGAACCCCCTGTACAAACCGCCGGAGACGAAGAAGGACGACAGTTACGTCCCTGGCGGACTGGACATTCCGGATCCGGGCGGGACCGCGCCGGACCCCGGCACGGGCAAGCCGAGCGCGGAGGTGGGCACCGGCGACCAATCCGGCGAAACCACACAGGACCCGTCCACCGCGGCCGCGGGATCCGATCCCTCGCAGACGGCTCCCGCGAGCGCGCTCGGTGAGCAGGCCGGAACCACCCCGAGCAGTATCGGCGCGCCGACGACCGCGAGTGGTTCCTCGGGTGGACACGGCGGTGGAGGGCTGGGTAGCGGCGGCGGTCTGGGCGGCGTCGCGGGCGGTCCGGGCCGCAGTGTGGCCGGCGGACAGTCGGCGGCGGGCGGCGCGGCGGCCGCTGCGGGCCGAGTGGGTGCGGCCGGTGCGGGCATGACGGGCATGCCCGGAATGGGCGGTCTCGGCGGTGGCCGCGGCAAGCCCGAGGACGACGAGAAAGCCCACGAACTGCCCGAATGGCTCCGGAACATGGAGAACGCGGAAGAGTTGCTCGGCCCCGCGCCGAAGACGATCCCAGGCGGCGTGATCGGCGGCGACTATGGCGATCCGCCACCGCCTTCCGGCTGACCTCCGCCGGTGGCGTGCGCGAGCGGACTGCCGCCGTCGCGTGCCCTTTCGCCCGACTTGCGTTGACCGGATCCCGATTTCGGTGCGGCCGCGCTGTGCACAACCCGAACGAAAGACCTCACGATGCCCGAATGGAGTTGGGACCCCGACGATTTCGCGGTGCTGTGGTACAGCGACGCGAACGACCGCCTGCCCCATCCTCTGCACTACACCAGCCGTCTCGCCACGAACGACGAGGTCGCCGCGCATCGGGCGGCCGTGCGCGCACGGTACGACGGCGAGGAGCAGGAACAGATCAACCTCGCCTTCCACACTTTGACCGCCTCCGAACTCCGGATCGAAATCGGCGGCGAGTCAACGGTTCTCGGCAAGGGACGGCCCCGCGAATACCGGGTCCTCGGCGCCCGGACGCCGTACCACGCGGTAATGCTCACCCAGACAGCGGCCGACGGCGTCGACGGTCCGATCCGATGCCGCCTGTTCCGGACCGAACAGCTGCCGGGGCGACTGGCCGCCATCCTCCCGTCCGCTCCGCCGGGCAGCGCCAAGCCGGAGACCTTCCATGTCGACGACCTGGGTGCCCCACCGGACGGTTACAGCCGCAACGGTCCGCGCGAGCGATTCGACCGTCTCACCGACCGCCCGTTCGACGGCACCGGCGTGGCCGGTCTGCTCACGGGCTACCTGCACAGCCGTCCCGACCCCTGGTACGCCATGGGCTGGTTCGACGTCACCGGCGACGGCCGCTACGTGCAACAGCAGACCCGCGAGCACCTCACCGTGCGCCCCGCCACCACCCAGGATCTGGCGAGCCAGTTCCAGAACTGGATCGAGCGCGCCCTGCGGCGCCTCCGCGAGGACGAGCCCGCCGCCTGGTAGCCGATGGCCCCGCCGCGCGTCACACTCGGCGGCTCGGCAGACTGGACCGGTGACGTCGTCTGCTCTGCGCCCCGACACCGGACCCGTGCTGCGGGACTTCGGCGGCGGCCCGTTCGGCATCTACATTCACGTGCCGTTCTGCGCGACCAGGTGCGGATACTGCGATTTCAACACCTACACCGCCGGGGAATTGGGCACCTCCGCCTCGCCGCAGTCGTGGATGGACGCATTGCGGGGCGAACTACGCACGGCCGCGGAGGTGTTCGGCGCGCTGCCCGGCCCGCAGCCGGACGTGTCGACGGTATTCGTCGGTGGCGGGACACCGTCGCTGCTCGGCGGTGACGGCCTGGCCGAGGTGCTGGATGCCGTCCGCGCGAATTTCACTCTCGCCGCCGATGCCGAGACGACCACCGAATCGAATCCCGAATCGACCTCGCCGCGATTTTTCGAGCGCCTCCGCGAGGCCGGATTCACGCGGGTATCGCTGGGCATGCAGTCCGCGGCCGAGCATGTGCTGAGAGTGCTCGACCGCACGCATACGCCCGGCCGCGCGGTCGCCGCCGCCCGCGAGGCGAAGGCCGCCGGATTCGACCACGTCAACCTCGACCTCATCTACGGCACGCCGGGCGAGACGGACGCCGATCTGGATGCCAGTCTCGACGCGGTGCTGGCCGCCGGCGTCGACCACGTCTCGGCCTACTCGCTGATCGTCGAGGACGGCACGGCGATGGCTCGCAAGGTCCGGCGCGGCGAACTCCCCGCCCCCGACGACGACGTCCTTGCCGCTCGCTACGAGCGCATCGACGCCCGCCTCGCCACCGCGGGCCTCAGCTGGTACGAGGTATCCAATTGGGCCGCAGACGATTCCGCCCGCTGCCACCACAACCTCGGCTACTGGGACGGCGGCGACTGGCTCGGCGCGGGACCGGGCGCGCACAGCCATCTCGGGGGAGTGCGGTGGTGGAACGTGAAGCATCCGGCACGGTATGCGGACCAAGTCGCGGCGGGTGGTCTGCCCGTGGCGGGCTGGGAGGCGCTGACGGCGGAGGAGCGGTACACCGAACGTGTCATGTTGGTGGTCCGCCTGCGGTCCGGCCTGCCACTGGGCGACCTCGACCCCGCCGGACGCGCCGCCGCCGACCGCATCGTCACGGACGGGCTGGCCCATGTGGATCGTGACCGGATAGTTCTCACGGCACGCGGGCGCTTGCTCGCCGATGCCGTCGTCCGCGAACTCCTCACCTGACGGCCCTCTGCCTCCATCTCACCTGACAGCCCTCTGTCTTCACCTCACCTGACAGCCCACTCCGCCCTCACCTCACTGTCCGGTGTTTTTCCGGACTTGCCCCGCTGTGCGCCCTCCCTATTCGGTGGTTGGGGCTGAGAGCGGAGGAACGGGGGTGTAGCGTTCGACACAACCCCGAGGAGTCTCATGCCGCAGGCACGCATCACCCTTGTCAATGATCAGAGCGACTTCGCCGAGTCTCGCGCCGCGGAGAAGGCGGAAGGCGCGCGCCGCTGCGCGATGGCCGCCCGCGCGGTCGCCAGCTACGCCACCGATGCCGACGACTGCACGTCGCTGCTGGCCATGCTGGGTCTGGACGCTGCTGCCGGAAAGGCCGCCGGCCCCGAATAACCTGCGCGGCGGCCCATCCCCACGCAGGTCGGGACGCGTGCGCCGGTAATTGTCCGCTGGGCAATTAGACTGGGTTCCGGATGAACCCGGATCCGTGCGATCGCGTCGTGCCGTGACGTGGTCGCGTGTCCGGTCCGGACCGATGGCGAGCGAGGAGGTGGGGCCGATGCCGAGCACGGAGCAACGGCGGATCGAGGTCCTGCGTGCGATCGTCGCGGACTACATCGCGACCAAGGAACCAATTGGCTCGAAGACGCTGGTCGACAGGCACAATCTGGGCGTATCCAGCGCCACCGTGCGCAACGATATGGCGGTGCTGGAGGCCGAGGGCTACATCACCCAGCCGCACACCAGTTCCGGTCGCATACCCACCGACAAGGGCTACCGGCAGTTCGTCGACAACATCGCCGAGGTGAAGCCGCTGTCACCGGCCGAGCGGCGGGCCATCATCGAATTCCTGGAGAGCGGCGTCGACCTCGATGATGTGCTGCGCCGCGGCGTGCGCCTGCTGGCACAGCTGACCCGTCAGGTCGCGATGGTGCAGTATCCGACCGTCTCGGCCTCGACGGTTCGCCATCTCGAGGTCGTCGCGCTGAATCCGGCGCGCCTGCTGCTGGTGGTGATCACCGATACCGGCCGCGTCGATCAGCGGCTGGTCGAGCTGGGCACGGTCGTCGACGAGGAGGATCTGGCGGCGCTGCGCGGCATGCTGGGCAAGGCCATGGACGGCAAGCGCCTGTCGGCGGCGTCCACGGCGGTGGCCGAACTTCCCGAGCACGCCCCGCCCCGGCTGCGCGACGTGCTGGTGCGGGTCTCGACGGTCTTGGTGGAGACGCTGGTGGAGCACCCGGAGGAACGACTGGTGCTCGGCGGCACCGCCAACCTCACCCGCAACGTCGGCGACTTCGGTTTCCCCGGCTCGCTGCGGTCGGTGCTGGAGGCGCTCGAGGAGCAGGTGATCGTGCTGAAACTGCTGGCCGCGGCGCAGCAACCGGGCATGGTGACGGTGCAGATCGGGGAGGAGACGCAGGTGGAGCAGATGCGTGGCACCTCCGTGGTGTCCACCGGGTACGGTGTGCCGGGTACGGTGCTCGGGGGCATGGGAGTTGTCGGCCCGACCCGCATGGACTACCCCGGAACGATCGCCTCGGTGGCGGCGGTCGCCCGGTACATCGGCGAGGTGCTCGCCGAGCGATGAGTTGGCCACGGCCGCAACGGTTGTGAGCGGAACAGATTCGGAACAGGACTAGAGACGCAAGTGGCACGGGACTACTACGGAATTCTCGGCGTCGGCCGCAACGCGACCGACCAGGAGATCAAACGCGCCTATCGGAAGCTGGCGCGGGAGCTGCACCCCGACGTCAACCCGGACGCGGACGCGCAGGAGAAGTTCCGCGAGGTATCGACCGCCTACGAGGTGCTCAGCGACCCGGAGAAGCGGCGCATCGTCGATATGGGCGGCGACCCGATGGAGTCGGCGGGCGGCGGTGGCGCCGGTTTCGCCGGCGCCGGTTTCGGCGGCCTGGGGGATGTCTTCGAGGCGTTCTTCGGCGGTATGGGATCCGCCGGTCCGCGTCGGCCGCGCGGCCGGGTGCAGCCGGGTGCGGATTCGCTGCTGCGGACGCGGCTGTCGCTGGCCGAATGCGCGGTCGGGGTCACCAAGCATCTGACCGTCGACACCGCGGTGCTGTGCGATGTGTGCCAGGGCGCGGGCACCAACGGCAATTCCAAGCCGGTGCGCTGCGAGACCTGTGGCGGCGCCGGCGAGGTGCAGACCGTGCAGCGGTCGTTCCTCGGTCAGGTGATGACCTCGCGGCCGTGCCCCACCTGCCGCGGCACCGGCGAGACCATCCCGGACCCGTGCCGCAAGTGCGGTGGGGACGGCCGGGTGCGGTCGCGTCGGGAGATCGCCGCGCCGATTCCGGCCGGTGTGGCCAACGGCATGCGGGTGCGGCTGGCCGCGCAGGGCGAGATCGGTCCCGGCGGCGGCCCGGCGGGCGACCTGTACGTGGAGATCGTCGAGCAGCCGCACGACATGTTCGTGCGCGACGGCGACGATCTGCACTGCACGATCCGGGTGCCGATGGTCGACGCGGCCCTGGGCGCCACGGTGGTGATCAATACGATCCTCGACGGCCCGACCGAGCTGACCATTCCCGCGGGCACCCAGCCCGGCGAGGTGTCGGTGCTGCGCGGGCACGGCATGCCGAAGCTGCGGTCCAGCGCGCGCGGCGATCTGGTCGCGCACCTGGACATCGTGGTGCCGACGAAGCTGGACAGCAAGCAGTCGGACCTGTTGCGCAAGTACAAGGCGACGCGCAACGGTGAGCGCACCGAGGTGCTGTCGGCGCAGTCGGAGCACAACAGCGGCCTGTTCGCGCGGTTGCGGGCCTCGTTCAGCGGACGCTGACCGGACCGTGGCCGCGACGGTCTTCTATCTCGACGACATTCCGGAGCCGGGCGACGTCGCGGTGCTGGCGGGCCCCGAGGGACGCCACGCCGCGACCGTGCGCCGGATCCGAGTCGGCGAGCCGGTCACCCTCTCGGACGGCGCCGGCGTGCTGGCCGAGTCCGAGGTGGTCGCGGCGCAGAAGGACCGGCTGGAGCTGAAGGTCCTGAATCGGACTGTCGCGGAACCTGTTTCGCCGCCGGTGACGGTGGTGCAGGCACTGCCGAAATCGGACCGGTCCGAGCTGGCGGTGGAGTTGATGACCGAGGCGGGCGCGGATGTCGTCGTGCCCTGGCAGGCCGCGCGCTGCGTCGCCAATTGGGAGGGCAAGGCGCACAAGGGTGTCGACAAGTGGCGGGCCGCCGCACGCTCGGCGGCCCGGCAGTCGCGCCGGGCCTACATTCCCGAGGTCCTGGACCTGCATCGCACGCCGGACGTGCTGGAGCTGGTGCGGAAAACCAAGGCAGACAACGGTGTCGTGGCCGCCCTGCACGAGTCCGGCCGATCGCGCTTCGTCGACCTGCCCGTCGCGACGGCCTCCCGGATCGTGCTGATCGTCGGCCCGGAAGGCGGCCTGGACGACGGCGAACTCACGGCCCTCGCCGAAGCAGGCGCTTCCGCGGTACTACTGGGCCCCACCGTCCTGCGCACCTCGACCGCCGCCGCCGTCGCCCTCGGCGCGCTGGGCGCCTTGACCCCGCGCTGGTAGCCATGCCGCGCTGGTGACTGCACTCGAATCGCTGAGACGCCGCGCACCGATTCGTCGCGCCGCGCACTGATTGGTTGCGCCGCGCACTGATTGGTTGTGTGGTGCACCGATTGGGTTGGTTGCGCGGCGTCTCGTCACGAATGCTGGTCAGCGAGAACGGTCTTCGGCGGCACGAAGCCCTGCTCGAGCGGGCCCTCACGCACCCACGCAACGTGAGGGCTCAGCCTGAACAGGGCGGCCGTGTCGTCCACTGCCTGCACCGCTAGGTGCCTGGCGGCGGGGAAGTGCCTTGTGCGAGAAGGGGTCAGGCGCCCGGGATCGGTGGGTGTCCGTTGGGCGGGGTGCACGGTTGACCGTTGGTGCCGGTCGGCGGCGGCAGCGGCTTGCCGTCGGGACCGATCGGCGGCGGCAGCAGCTTGCCGTTCGGACCCAGCGGAGGCGGCGGGCAGCCCTCCGGCGGGCCGGGCTGGTGGTGGTCCACCTGCACGACCGGCGGCGTCGCCACGGCCGCACCGGCGGTGACCAGACCGAAACCCGCGATCGCCGTGCAGACGAGAACGGTAGTCATCCGAAGTCTCATGTGTATTCCTTCGTTCCGAACGGTGTTGTCCCTCATGGCTTTGGACGCTCCGGAGTGGTCACGGTTCCCGACGGCGCCAGGATGTGACCGGCATCACACCTGACGGCGGGATTGCAGGGTGAGGGTTGTGGTGAGGGCTGCCGCGATGGTGAGTAGGGCGGCTATGTAGACGACCAGGCCCGCCCAGCCGCGGAGGCCGTAGGCGATGCCCGCGGCGCCCCCGATCAGTGAGCTGCCCAGGTAGTAGGCGAACAAATAGAGGGAGGACGCGGTGGCTCGGTTGCCGGTGGCGGCGGCGCCGACCCAGCCGCTGGCGACCGAGTGGGCGCCGAAAAATCCTGCGGTACAGAACAACACGCCGATCAGGACGAGCGGCAGGCTGTCGGGGAGGGTGATCAGGAGACCGGCGGCCATGGTCGCCACCGAGATCGCGAGGATGCGTGCGCGTCCGTGCCGGTCGGCCAGGCGGCCCGCGGTGGCGGAGGTGACGGTGCCCGCCAGGTACATCAGGAAGACGGAACCCGCTGTGGCGGCGGACAATCCGAACGGCTCGCCGATGAGCCGGTACGCGAGGAAGTTGTACATCGAGACGAAGCCACCCATCAGCAGGAATGCCAGCCCGAACAGGGGCAGCAGGGTGCGATGGCGCAGATGCCCGACGAGATCGCCTGCCAGCGAACGGATCCCGAGCGGCCGGGCGACGAACTGCCGGGACGGCGGCAGCGACCGCACGAACCACACCGCGCACACCGCCGCGGCCACCGCCACCGCGGCGTCCGCCCACCGCCACGACGCCAGCTCCAGTGTGACCGCCGGAAGCAGCCGCCCGGCGAGCCCTCCGATCGTCGTGCCGGACACATAGATTCCCATCGCCGCACCCAGGCCCGCGGTGCCGATCTCCTCGGCCAGATAGGCCATCGCCACGGCGGGCACACCCGCCAGCGCCAGGCCTTGGATCGCGCGCCCGGCGAGCAGCACATCCAGCGTCGGGCTGAACGGCAGCGCCAACCCGATCACGCTCGACACCACGGCCGAGGTGATCATCACGCGGGTCCGCCCGAACCGGCCCGACAGCACGCTCACCGGGACGATCGCCACCGCCAGCAGTCCGGTAGTCAGGGATACCGCCAGCGCCGCGTGCGCCGGTGTCGCGGAGAACGCCGTCGACAGGCTCGGCAGCATCGCCTGTGCGCTGTACATCGAGGCGAACGTGGTCAGCCCCGCCGCGAACAACGCCAGTGTGATCCGGCGGTCGTGTGCCGAGGTATCGGGCGACGTCGGGGCCGGTGTGGTGGTCATATCCCCAGCATCGACGCCGGTCCATTCGAAAGGAAATGCATAATGATCACGAAGTTCATGCCGAAACAGCATTAGCGAAGGTCTAGCGGAAGAGGACGCGCGTGCCGAGTGACGATTTGCACTGGTTTCTCACGCTCGCCGAACTGGAACGCGTCGGCGCGGCCGCCGATCAGTTGCATCTCGCCCAGCCGACACTGTCGCGCATGCTGGCCCGGCTGGAGCACCGACTCGGCGCGCGGCTGTTCGACCGGCACGGAAAACGCCTGACGCTCAACAACTCCGGCCGCGTCTACTACGAACACGCCCGCCGCGCCCAAGCGGAACTGGACGCGGCCCGACGGGAACTGGCGGACCTCGCGAACCCCGCCAAGGGCGTCGTGCGGCTGTCGTTCGTGCACTCGTTCGGCGCACGGTTGGTTCCGGATCTGGTCGCGGGTTTCCGTCGCGGCTCGGGGCGCATCACCTTCAGCCTCCGCCAGGACGCCGCCCAGGTGGTGACGGCACACGTGCTGGACGGCGAGGCCGATCTGGGCCTGGTGTCGCCGAAACCGGCGGTCGCGGGGCTCGGCTGGCGGATGCTGCTGCGGCAGCGGCTGGCGCTGGCGGTGCCGGCCGAACATCGGCTCGCCGGGCGGCGGCAGGTGCGGCTGGCCGAGGCCGCGGACACCGAGTTCATCGCCATGCCCACCGGCTTCGGCATGCGACGCATCTTCGACGACCTTTGTGCGGCAGCCGATTTCCGTCCGCGCATCGGCCTGGAATCCACGGATCTGGTGACCGTCGCGGGTCTGGTGGCCGCCGGGATGGGGGTCGCGCTGCTGCCCATGGAAGAGGCGCCGGTGCGCGGGCCGCAACCCGCCCCGGTCCTACTGCCGTTGGCCGACCCGGGTGCGGTGCGGGCGGCCGGGCTGATCTGGTCCGCGACCGCGGTGCCCTCCGACGCCGTCCGGCGCTTCCGCGACTTCGCTTTCGACTGGTCGCAGCGCTGAATCGCGCGTACCCTGTTCGCGCTCGGCGAAACCTAGCGGAATGCGCCCGTGACCTGCTGGTGGCCGCATATTCACTGGGAGTTGTCGGTGGTCCGAGCTAAACTTTCAGCACAACGAATCGACACGCTCGAGAACGAAAGCAGGCCATAGCACCTATTGCGAACCTCAGGCGACATCGGCGACCCGACTACTCCCCAGGCCGGCCTCGGCGCCGGCGGCAACGGCTCCAGCCCCGCCGCACGGACCGTACGTTCCAGCATCGAACTCGCTCCTGAATCAGTCTTCGGCTTCCTCGGCTCGGCCGACGAGAATCTCCGGGAACTCGAGCGTCTGCTCGACGCCGATATCCATGTCCGCGGCAATTCGGTCACGCTGACCGGCCGGGCCGCCGACGTCGCGCTCGCCGAGCGGGTCATCGAGCAGCTGGTGGCACTGACCGGGCGCAACCGCGTGGTGACGCCGGAGGCGGTGCGGCACACGTTCTCCATGCTCACCGAGGGATCCTCCGATTCCCCGGCCGAGGTGCTGAGCCTGGACATCCTGTCCCGTCGCGGCAAGACCATCCGGCCCAAGACGCTGAATCAGAAGCGCTACGTCGACGCCATCGATGAGCACACGGTCGTGTTCGGCATCGGCCCCGCGGGTACGGGCAAGACCTACCTGGCGGTGGCAAAGGCCGTGCAGGCGCTGCAGGGCAAGCAGGTCAGCCGGATCATCCTCACGCGTCCCGCGGTGGAGGCGGGCGAGCGCCTCGGGTTCCTGCCCGGCACGCTGAACGAGAAGATCGACCCGTACCTGCGCCCGCTCTACGACGCGCTGCACGACATGATGGACCCGGAAGCCATTCCGAAGCTGATGCAGTCCGGTGTCATCGAGGTGGCGCCGCTGGCCTACATGCGCGGCCGCTCGCTCAACGACTCCTTCATCATCCTGGACGAGGCGCAGAACACCACGCCCGAGCAGATGAAGATGTTCCTGACCCGGCTCGGCTTCGGTTCCAAGATCGTCGTCACCGGCGATATCACCCAGGTCGACCTGCCCGGCGGGACGAGGTCGGGCCTGCGCGTGGTCAGCGATATCCTCACCGACATCGATGACATCCACTTCGCCGAACTGACCTCGAGCGATGTGGTCCGGCACCGGCTGGTAGCGGAAATCGTCGACGCCTACGACCGTTACGAGGCCGAGGATCGTCCCCAGCTACCCCACTACCCGGGCAACCGAGCCCAGCGCCGAGCAGCCAGCCGCTCCACGCGGCGGTAATTTTGGCCTCCGCTTCGCTGCGGCGGGTTTTCGGCGCCCTTGGTCTCGGTTTTCGGGTGCCGCTGCTGGCTCCTTCGTCGCTTCGCAGCGGCACCCGAAAACCGAGACGCGCCGAAAACCGTGGTGGTTGCGAAGATTGACTGTGGTGAGCGGGGTTGTGTGGCTTGCTGACGGTGCCGGGGCGGCTCGTGTGCACCGCTGGGCGGTGGTAGTTCGACCTGCGATTAGGCTGACAGGGTGAGTATCGAGATCGCCAACGAGTCGGGTATGGATGTATCCGAGGAAGAGCTGGTCAGTGTCGCGCGGTTCGTGATCGGGCGGATGGATGTGCATCCGGCGGCCGAGTTGTCCATGGTGCTGGTCGATCTCGACACGATGGCCGACCTGCACATGCGGTGGATGGATCTGCCGGGGCCGACCGACGTGATGTCGTTTCCGATGGACGAGTTGGAGCCCGGTGGCCGCCCGGACAGTGGCGAGCCGGGGCCGTCGATGCTCGGCGATATCGTGCTGTGCCCGGAGTTCGCGGCCGCGCAGGCGACCAAGGCGGGGCACGCGCTCGACCACGAGCTGGCGCTGCTCACCGTGCACGGCGTCCTGCATCTGCTCGGCTACGACCATGCCGAGCCGGAGGAGGAGAAGGAGATGTTCGGCCTGCAGAATCGTCTGCTCGCCGAATGGTACGAGAGCCTGCGCGAGGCGCAGCGGCGTGCCGAACTCGCCGAACGCGATCGCCGGTTGCTCGGCAAGACCGGTTTCACCGCGCCCGGGGACCCCTTGGACCCGGCATGAGCGAAGGCCCCGAACCCCCCGCGAAGGGCGACGCGTGAATTCGCTGACCCTGCTGCTGCTGGCGATCCTGTTGGTCCCCGTCGGTGGCGTGTTCGCGGCCATCGACGCGGCCCTGGCCACCATCTCGCCGGCCCGCGTGGACGATCTGGTGCGCGCCGACCGCGGCGGCGCCCGTCGCCTGGCCCGCATCGTGGTGGACCGACCCCGCTACGTGAATCTGATGGTGCTGCTGCGCCTGGTCTGCGAGATCACCGCCACCGTGCTGCTCGCCGCCGCGCTGGCCGACTGGCTGAGCACCGGTTGGGCGCTGCTGGTGACCGCGGTGGTGATGGTGCTGGTCGACTACGTGGTCATCGGTGTCGGCCCGCGCACGCTCGGCCGGCAGCACGCCTATTCGATCTCGCTCGGCGCGGCACTGCCGCTGCAGACGATCGGCTCGCTGCTGGGACCGGTGAGCCGCCTGCTGATCCTGATCGGTAACGCGATCACCCCCGGTAAGGGATTCCGCAACGGCCCCTTCGCCTCCGAGGTCGAGCTGCGTGAGGTCGTGGACATGGCTCAGCAGAGCGGTGTGGTGGATTCCGACGAACGCCGGATGATCCAGTCGGTCTTCGAACTCGGCGACACCCCGGCCCGCGCGGTGATGGTGCCGCGCACCGAGATGGTGTGGATCGAGTCGGACAAGACCGCGTCGCAGGCGATGTCGCTGGCGGTGCGGTCCGGACACTCGCGCATCCCGGTCATCGGCGAGAACGTCGACGACATCCTGGGTGTCGTCTACTTGAAAGACCTTGTGCCATACGCGGATCGGGGTAAGAAGGTGCGGGTCGCCGAGGTGATGCGGCCGCCGGTCTTCGTGCCCGACTCCAAGCCGCTGGACGCGCTGCTGGACGAGATGCAGCGCCGCCGCATCCACATGGCGCTACTGGTCGACGAGTACGGCGGCATCGCCGGACTGGTGACCATCGAGGACGTGCTCGAGGAGATCGTGGGTGAGATCGCCGACGAGTACGACACCGACGAGATCGCCCCCATCGAGGATCTCGGCCACGGCAAGTACCGGGTGGCGGCGCGACTGTCGGTGGACGACCTCGGCGAGCTGTTCGACATGGAGATCGAGGAAGAGGACGTCGACACCGTGGGCGGCCTGCTGGCGCACGCGCTCGGCCGGGTTCCGCTGCCGGGTTCGAAGATCGTGGTGCACGGGTTGCAGTTGCGCGGCGAGGGCGGCGCCGACGCGCGCGGCCGGGTGCGGGTGCACACCGTGGTGGTCAAGCGCGCACCGGAGAAGGTGGACGCGAGAAGCAAGGGGAACAACGGGTTTGCCGGACACGAGGATGGAGATGGCGATGACTGACACCGCGGGACTGGACGCCGAGGACAACAAGCTGCTGGTGCTGGCCCGCGGCGCGATGGGCCGCACCGGCGGCGGCAGCGGCGCCGCGGTGCGCGACACCGACGGGCGCACCTACGCCGCCGGCGCGGTGGAGCTGCGGGCCCTGTCGCTGACCGCGTTGCAGGCGGCGGTGGCGGCCGCGATCTCCAGCGGCGCAGCGGGTTTCGAGGCGGCGGTGGTGGTCGGCGGGCAGCGGCAGGACCCGGGCGCGAGCGCCGTGCACGAGGTGTCGCGGCAGGCGCGGATCGTTCTCACCGACCACAAGGGCGAGGTCGTCGAGACGTTCACCGGCGCGGCGGGCGGCGGTACGAAGGAGAACCCGTACGGGGTGGAGAACCCGATCGGCGGTGAGGTGACCGCTCCGCGCCGAGGCAACCTACCCGACGATTTCGATCCCGACGCCGAATCCGGGGTGTTCGAATGAGCGACGAATTCCGTTCCGGCTTCGTCTGTTTCGTCGGCCGCCCGAACACCGGCAAGTCGACGCTCACCAACGCCATGGTGGGTCAGAAGATCGCCATCACCTCTTCGCGCCCGCAGACCACCCGGCACACCATCCGCGGCATCGTGCACCGCGAGCACACCCAGCTCATCCTCGTCGACACGCCCGGTCTGCACCGCCCGCGCACCCTTTTGGGACAGCGGCTCAACGATCTGGTGCGTGACACCTACTCCGAGGTCGACGTCATCGCCCTGTGCATCCCCGCCGACGAGAAGATCGGTCCCGGCGACCGCTGGATCGTCCAGCAGATCACCCAGATGGCGCCCAAGACCACCCTGCTCGGCGTGGTCACCAAGATCGACAAGGTGAGCCGGGACCAGGTCGCCCAGCAGCTGGTTGCCGTATCGCAGCTGCTCGGCCCGGACGCGGACGTGGTTCCGGTGTCGGCTGTGAAGGGCGAGCAGGTCGAGGTGCTGGTCGACGTCATCGCCTCGAAAATGCCGGAGGGCCCGGCGTTCTACCCCGACGGCGAGCTGACCGACGAGCCCGAGGAAACCCTGATGGCCGAGCTGATCCGCGAGGCCGCGCTGGAGGGCGTGCGTGACGAACTGCCGCATTCGCTGGCGGTCGTCATCGAGGAGATCCTGCCGCGCGAGGAACACGAGGCCATGCTCGACGTGCACGCGCTGCTCTACGTGGAACGTCCCAGCCAGAAGGCGATCGTGATCGGCAAGGGCGGCTCCCGCCTGAAGGAGGTCGGCACCGCCGCCCGCAAGCAGATCGAACTCATCCTCGGCACCCGCATCTATCTGCACCTGCACGTCAAGGTCGCCAAGGACTGGCAGCGCGACCCGAAACAGCTGGGCAAGCTCGGCTTCTGAGCCCGGCGCGGCGACCTCCGCGGGCCGCGAAGCCCGGCACGGTCCGGGATTACCTGGCACACTCGGTTTTTCGGCCGTACCGCGGCGGCGAGCAGCACGGTGCGGGCGGAAACGTCGTACCGGGTGGGGTGATCGCCGCGCCCGCCACGCGCTGCACGATGGGGACTGAGGGTGCCGGAAATCGTCGTCGAGTATTTGGCGCTGCTGCGCGCGCTGTTCGTGCCGGACGAGAAGCCGCGGGTGTGGCCGCATTTCTGGCGGACCCTGCTGCGGCACCGCCGCCGGCCGCTGCCGCCGCCGATCGTGTGCCTGGTCGGCGCGAAGGCCTCGGAAAGCACACTGCTGGAACGGACCTCGGCATGGTTGGTGCGGGGGAACGGGCGCGCCGCCCCGCGGGTACTGGTGACCGCCGATCCGCCGACCGGAGCGACATCCGCCGATTCCGCCCTCACCGCGCTGGTCGGACTACTCGACCGGCTGCGGATCGGGCTGGCCATGGACAACTCCGGCGCCGGGCCGATCACCTTCCCGCGCTACCGCATCGCGGCGTGGCTGGTCGGCCGCGAATTCGCCGCCGATGTCGATGTCACAGCGGAACTCGAGGATTGTGTGCCCGAGTTGCTGCGGGTGGCGCGTGGCCGTCCGCAGGGCGCGGTGCACGATGCGGCCGACGCCGCCGCCGACAAGACCCCATGGCCGGTACAGGTTTTGGTGCGGCTGTGGCCGGCGCTGCAGCTGTGGCTGTTCGTCAGCGGGCGGGCGCCGGGGTTGTCGCGGGAGGCGCGCTGGTTCATGGGTCAGCGGTACCTCAGCCCCGAATTGTCGGTCAGCTTCCTGGGTTTCGCGGGCCGCCTGGTCCAGCCAAACCGGCGGCACGAGGATCCGGAGCAGGTAGCGAAGCTGCTCGTACACGCGTTTCTGGAGGATCTGCGGTGCGCGTATCGACACCGCCTGCTGCGGCCCTCCAGTTGGCGGCGCACGGCCTATCCGGTGGTGCTGCTGCAGTCGGTGGAACCGGGCGGCGTGGCGGGCAAGTTCCTGCGCACGGTCAACGACATCCGCAACGACACCGGCATGTTCGATCCGCTGGCCGTGGTCGCCACGATGACCCATGCGCCCGACAACCGGCCCGTCGGCGAGATCGAGGAGTTGTTCGCCGAACCGCCGGGCCGCACGGGAGCGCCGCGCGGACCGCTCGCGCAGTGGCGGGACACCATCGGCGCACTGCGCCGCCGGCATGCCGACGGCGCCTGGTATCTGGTGCTGTCCCTGCCCGATTCGCTGGTGCGGTCGGTCGGCGCGCTGCCCGCGGGACCCGGGTCGCTGCCGCCCCTGCCGCCGTTCTGGACGCGGCGGCGCCAGGTCGTCGCGCTGGTGGCCGTGGTCGTCCTGCTGGTGGCGGCGGTTCCGGTGGCCCGGTCGTTGCTACCGGAGCAAGCGCCGTGTGAATCCCACCCCGGCACCGTGATTCGAGCGGGGGAGTGCGTCGGCTACAGCGCCGACGACCGCCTGACCTTCGGCTCCGATCAAGTGCTGACCGATATGCAGCGAGAGGTGTTCCGCCAGAACGAGATCGCCGCGCAGCGGCACGCGGCGAGCCCGCGGCGGCCGCTGGTGTCACTGATCTACTTCGCCGGATTGACGTACTCGACGAAAACGAACGAGCAGTATCCCCGCGCGCAGGTGGAGGAGCTGGCGGGCCTGGCCATGCGGCAACGGGAGTTGAATCGGGCGCCGCAATCCTCGGAGCCGCTGTTGCGGGTTGTCGTCGCCAACGGCGGCGCGAATATGGTTGCGGCGCCGTGGGTTACCGACAATCTGCTGCGTCCGCTGGTGCGAGCCGATCCCGGCGTGCTGGCCGTGGTGGGGATGGACCGCAGCAGCAAGGACACCCAGCAGGTCATCGGCAGATTCGGGGAGCTGGGCGTGCCGGTCGTCCCCACGACGTTGTCGGGTGATGGCCTCGAGGACGCTTCGCCGCTGTATCTGCAACCGGTCCCGAGCAATGTGCAGCAGGCGCGGCTGATCGCCGATTATGTGCTGGGAGCGCGTTATCCGGCCGGTAGTGCGCAGGCCGGGCAGCGTCGCTACGACAAGGTGGTCGTCTATTACCCCGATGCGCCCGACGATCTGTACGTGCGGTCGCTCGCGGCGGCGTTGGAAGCGGAGCTGCGGCCGAGACCCATCGGCTTCGACAAACTCGTGTGGGCACATCAGGCCGGTCTGAACGGGATGGACTCGCTGTGCTCGAACGGCATGGCCGATACGCGCACGGTGCACGTGTTCGCCGGGCGCAACTACGATTTCGTGCCCTTCCTGAAGTCCGCGGTGCAAGGGTGCGGCAGCGCCGACCTGCCGACCATCCTCGGCGACGACGCGGTGACCCGGGTGATCGCCGATCCGCACGGTCTGGAGACCATCCCGATCGGGCTGCCGGTGCGCTACGTGACCAAGGGTGCTCCGGTCGTTCTGGGCGGTCGCCCCTGTGTCGAGGGCGCGGACCGGATCGGCACACTGCCTGCCGGTCCGGCTTATCTGGAGTTCTGCGCCCTGCTCGCCGAGTTGAGCCGGGACAACGCGGGATATCGGCCCGCATGGCCGGCCGACCGGACCGGGCTGGCGTACGAGGTGGCGGGAATGGTCCTCGACGCGGTAGGCCGCAACGCCGGTCGCAGTGCCCGGACCGGTGGGGTCGAAACGATCCCGAATCGCGCGGCCGTCGCCATGGAGATCCGCGAACAGCCCTACGCGGGCATGACCGGGACGTTGCGTTTCAGCGATGGCCGCATCGCGCACGATGCGACGCTGGGCATTCTCCGCAGCGACAATGTCCGCGATCCGGGGCAGCAGCAGCGCTGTGTCCTGTTGCACGGCACCGCGATCGACCTGGGTCCCGGTGATCCGCAGTCGAACCGCTGCCCGGACGTCACGCGGGCCGACGACGAGACCTGGAGTCCGCCGTCGCCCTGACGCACCTGTCCGACCGGGCTATTCGACCCACCAGGGCTCGGGCCGGTGACGCTCCCAATGCAGTTCCGATTCCAGTTGCGCGGCAACGGAAACGAGGAGCGGCTCGGACTCGGCCGGACCCATCAGCTGAGCGCCGACCGGAAGTCCCGTATCGGTGAAGCCCGCCGGGACGTTGACGCTGGGCCACCCCAGGACATTCCACGGCCAAGTGCCGCTCGCAACCTAGCGGGCATCTGGTCGCGCGTCCAGCTTCGTGTATGTTGCGGAGACGTGTTCGAATTGTGATGTCCGGATTCGGCATTTGCGCAGGTCGCTCGACCAGCTCCGTCGACGCCGACGGCGTAATCCCCCTACGATGCTTCTCCGTGAAGTGGATGTCCCGAGCGTTCGGCTCGAAAGAGCTACCGCTACAACTGCGTTCGGATCTCGAGTCGGAAGGGATCGTGGTCTTCGGCCCGGTCGGAGGGTCGGTGGCACACCGCAGTTATCGGACGACGCTGCACTACGCCTCCTCCAACTGGGAGAACATCGCCGCCGGCACGATCGCGATGAGCCGCCGCCGGCTGATCGTGTGGGGCAACCGCACGGCCCTGGTAGACGTGCCGTTAGGCCACCCGGCGGTCACCATGGAGCAACAGGGCCCCGAACGCATGCTCCTCGAGGCCGACGACTTCGCCGTAGACCGTTCCCGCACCGGCTGGACCACCTTGATGCTCCGCACCCTCCACGCGCCCCGCATCATTCAGGTGTACGCGGAGGGGGTCGGCGTGCAGCCGTGACAGTGTGCCCGTAACCGAGCGACGCCTGTACGTCCTGTGGCGTCGTGCGTAGCCTCGCGTCATGGGCGATATTGCGCCGAACGAAGTAGGACGCAGGCTGCGCGAGATCCGTGCATGGCGCGGGCTGAGCCTCGAGGTGGCGGCTGGCCTCGCCGGCATCTCGTACGGATACCTCGGCAAGCTGGAGCGGGGAGACAAGCACGTCGACAGCCGCCGACTGCTCGAATCTCTCGCTACTGCATTGCGGGTGGCACCCCAGGAACTGACCGGCCAGCCGTTCCCCCCGACCGACCCACTCACCGCCGAAGCGCACGCGGCTATTACCGGAGTCGAGGCCGCCTTGGAGACCTACGATCTCGGTGAGGACCCTGGTGTCGTCGTACGTCCCTGGCCCGAGGTGGTTCAGGCGATCGGCACCTTGTCCGATCAGTTGCGGGAGAACGCCGATTACGCCGCGATGGGCCACGTTCTTCCAGGTCTGCTCGGCGAACTGCATGCCTACCACGTGCGTGACCCTGAACACCGCCGAGATGCGTTGGTCGCCTTGATCTATGCGTATCGGGCCGCCGCATCGGTCTGCAAGAATCTAGGAGTCCGTGGGCTGCCGATGATTGCCGTACGGATGGCACACGACTGCGCGCGAGAGCTGGATGAACCCGAATGGCTCGGATATGCCGCCTATCTGCGCGGCATCATGGGCGGAACGGGAGCTAGGCAACGCCAGTACGATCTGGCCGTGCGGGCGATCGACGACCTGGCAGCCGCCCAGGCTCCGAACGCGATCCAGGTTGCCGGCACCTTGCACTTCATCGCTGCGTTGGCTTCCGCCGTCCAAGGGGACGCGGTACGCACCTACGACCATCTCACCGAAGCCGATGACTTGGCCCAGCGGTTGCCCGAGCAGCGCGAGAACTTCGCCGGGCTGTACTTCGGTTCGGACAACGTGCAGCTGTGGCGGGTATCGCTCGCCACTGAACTGGGCGAGGGCAGCAAGGTGGCAGAACTTGCCCACGGTGCGCACCCCGCCGCAATTCCACTGCGCAGCTGGCAGGCCAGCTTTCACGGCGATCTCGGCCGAGCGTTGGCCACCGACCGTACGACCCGCGTTCAGAGTGTCCAGTCCCTCGTTACCGCTGAACAGCTCGCACCGCAGTACGTCCACAACAATGTCCTCATTCGCGAGACCGTGACTGATCTGTTGCCGACGGCTTCCCGCGATCACACGGGACGCGAATTGCGCGGGTTGGCTCACCGCATGGGATTGGCACCGCGGTAGCCGATTTCAGCTGTTGTCCTCACGGGACAAGCCTCCCGCTCTCCCACGCTTAGCGTTCGAGGTGGCCCCGCCGCCGAGCCGTAACCGACACCCCCGGTCCGGCTCCCCGGCGGCGGGTGCCCTACGACGGACCAGCGCAGGGAGGCGGCGGGCAGTGAGGGCACATCCGACAGCATTCGTGTGGGTCGACCCGGCCGTCAGCCCGTGGTCGGAGTTGGAGATCGCCAGAATTCGCAGGCTCGCACGGCAACTCGGCTTTGTCCTGCACTGGCCCGGACCTTCTGTGCTCCCGCTGGTCGACCAGGTGCGCGCCGCCGATGTCGACGCCGTGATCACGCCGTCACCCAGCCACCTGGACGTAATCCAGCTACACGCGCTGATGTGCATCACGGATGTCGAAACGGCCTCGCCGCGAATGAGTTTCGCCCGCTGGACAACATTTCCCTGTCAGGTGGGGCAGGTATGAGTACCGCGGTGGCCTGGTCGGTGCTCGCCGGTCTCATGGTGGTGTTCGCTGGCGTGGTCGGGGTGATGAGGCGCGTCGAGCTGGAGGACGAGGAACCCACCCAGACCCTCGGGTTCGCGGCTTACACGCACACCGCGCCGGGGCGTCCATTCACGTTGCAGCAGGCGCACGCGGCGATGCAGCAGCACCGTGATTGCCGCCGGGAGGACTGCCCGCGCAAGCGTGCGGCCTACCGAACTCTTGTGGAGGCCCGCCGCATCAGGCCGGACTCCGGCCGTACCTACTGATCCGTCTGGATCGCTCGGTGGGAAATGTTGTAGAGCAACGTACTTCGGGGAAGTACTGAGGACGGATAGGCCGGACGAGGGCGGTGTCGGGCTTCGGCGATTTGGCGATCTCACCAAGAATTGGTCGAGCAGGGTGACGACATAGAGACCTCGAAGACCACGCAGGAAGTCATGGGCCCCTCGCCGTCGATGCTCATCGGCCGGGCCGCGGACAAGGCAGGCAATGTCACCGGATCGCCCTGAAACGGGCGGTCCTGCTCCGAGCCAGCGGTCAGACACGCCCGGGAAACGTGCTCGCAGGGGTCTAACAACATCGACCCGACGCGCGATGATGTTGATATGCAATTGGACGGGGTTGATGTTGACTGGGTGCGTCAGCAGTTGGAGAAGTATGTCGAGAAGACCAGGCCGGTCAATCAGTCCAGTGTCGGCGACGGTGCGATCTTCATTACTCCCCAGACGGCCCCTGCATGTGGTCGAGCGGAAGCAATCGAGCTTGGAGAGATAACCGGTCCCATTTTAGACCGCCTGTACCCGCAATGGCGGTCCGAAAACGGCACCAACGACTACGACGAGTTCGGTGCCGAGCGCGACGCCGCGCAGCGCCTACTCGCCAGGCTTGCCAGCCACGCTGAAGTAACTGCACGGCTCGGTGGCTGCGATAGCTCGCCGCGGATTACTGCAATGTCTCTTCATCCGATAATATGGCAGGCTGCCAGCGCGCAGTGGTCGACTGGACATCGTCACGAAGCGGTGCTGGCGGCGTCCAAGGCAGTGAATTCATTGTTGCAGAAGAAAGTTGGGCGCCGGGATGCCTCGGAGATTGACCTAGTTAAGCAAGCGCTTTCCGAAAAGCCGCCGGAGCCAGGCAGGGCGCGGCTGCGATACAAGAGGTACAGCAACGACCAGACTGCCAGGTCGATGAGACAAGGTGTAATGGACTTCGGCGCCGGGTGCTTTGGCGCAATCCGGAATCCAGTTGGACACCTGCCTAACGACGAGATTGAACTGGACGAGCACACAGCACTTGAGCGATTAGCAGCGTTGAGTCTGTTCGCGCGCTGGATCGACGAAGCCGATGTGGAGAACCCCTAGTCGGAGGACAGCGGCAGGAGAATGACACTGTCAAGGTACTGTCTGGACGCGGCAGCCAGGCGGTTTCTCTGCCGGAGGTACGTGCCTAAGATCCGGCCTCCGTACAAATTTCCATGACTACCGCAGAGCCCTGGATCTGATGGTCGGATCAAGGCGAGCGCCGATAGCATGGCGATGCTCAAGAGCAGGGCGACGACTTGTCGGCGTCAATCCTCCAGCATATCGAGACGTTGAAGGGCATGTAGGAAGTCATGCGGCTCCCGCTGTCGAAGCCTCGTCGGCAGGGATGCGGACAACGCGGCCAGAATCACCGGATTCGTCTGAGATGTCCGCAAGATCGAGGTGACGGCCGGAATCCGCATCATCCAGGTGGATGCGGTGGGGGTCCAGCCGTGACAGTGTGGCGTCTCGCATCGTCGCCGGGGCGTGGGAGGATGGGGCCGTGCGTTTGTATCGGGACCATGCGGTGGTGCTGCGCCAGCACAAGCTGGGCGAGGCGGATCGTATTGTCACGTTGCTCACGCGGCAGCATGGGCTGGTGCGGGCGGTGGCCAAGGGGGTGCGGCGGACGCGGTCGAAGTTCGGGGCTCGGCTGGAGCCGTTCGCCTATGTCGACATTCAGCTGTATCCGGGGCGCAACCTCGACACCGTTACCCAGGTGCATACCGTGGAGGCGTTCGCGTCGGGCATCGTCGCGGATTACGGCCGCTACACGACCGCGTGCGCGGTGCTCGAGACCGCCGAGCGGCTGGCCGGTGAGGAGCGTGCCCCGGCCCCGCGGCTGCATACCCTGACCGCCGGCGCCCTGCGCGCGATCGCCGCGCACCAGCGGCCGCACGAGCTGATCCTGGACGCATTCCTGTTGCGCGCCATGGGTTTCGCGGGCTGGGCCCCGGCGCTGGACGAATGTGCCCGCTGTGCCACCCCGGGCCCGCACCGGGCCTTCCACGTGGCGGCGGGGGGAGCGGTGTGCGTGCACTGCCGGCCGCCGGGCTCGGCGACTCCGTCCGTCGGTGTGCTGGATCTGATGCATGCCCTCTATCGCGGCGAATGGTCGGGCGTCGACGCCGTTCCCGAACCGGTCCGCCGCCAGGCCAGCGGACTGACCGCCGCCCACCTGCAATGGCACCTGGAGCGCCAGTTGCGCACCCTGCCCCTCATCGAGCGCTCTCGCCCGCACGGGGTGGAGGAGGAGAGTCGCGTCGGCTGAGGCGTCCGCGTTCACTCAGCACGAGCGTGACCGCGGCGGGTACGTAGAACAGCGACATGAAAAGCAGGGAGCTCGAGCCGCCGGTATCGCTCTCCAGCGCCGCCTTGCCGAGATATCCGTCGACCATGCCGAGTGCGGCCAAAATCGCTGCGGCCCAAAGAGTTCCGGTCCGTGCGTATTTTTCCGGCAGGACGAAGGCGATCGCGGGCAGTAGCACCACGAGGCCGGATTCGGTGACGTACTCGAGCCATTGCTCGGGCAGCGGTGGCGACGGCAGGTAGGCCACCCCGATTACCGTCCCGTCGCCGGGGACCGGCGCGATGTCGCTGTACGTCAGATCCGGAAAGCGGGTGGCGAGCGTCTGCGGAAGTACGACCAGGAGGAGAGTCCACACCCGCCAGAAGGTGACCGAGGGCCGCCACAGTCCGAACCGTGTCATCGCGCCGCCGTCCCCTCGGTCGGCTCCGTGACCGCTTTCTCGTAGGCGAGCAGGGTGTCGATCACCGTCTGCCGCTGGGCGGGGGTCAATGGGGCGAGGGCGGTGCGCCAGGCGTCGGCGCCGCGGGCGAGCCAGTCCCGGATGGCCGGCAATCTCGCCTCGGCGATGCTGACGATCTTGCGGCGGCGGTCGGCGTCGTCCTCGGTGCGCTCGAGCACGCCCTCCCGGGACAGGTCGCTGACCATCAGGCTGACCGTGGTCGGCGCGACCGCCAGGCGGGCGGCGAGTTCGTTCACCGTCATCGGTCCGTCGAACAGCAGGTACGACAGCATCGACAGGTGGCGGGGCGCCAGCGAGCGCAGCTCCGCGGGCGGTTGGGTGCGCTTGGCCCGGCCGACCAGTCGGGGCATGAGCAGCAGCATCGCCCGGATCGCGTCGTCGGTATCCGGTCCCGCGTCACTCGCCGTTGACATCCATCCCACCTCCATCTACCTTTGCGGTCAAAGGTAAATAGCTTTGACTGCAAAGGTATATGCGCTTCGCTCGTGCCCGCGGCACGGCTCAACTGTAGGAGGGCGCCATGGCACATCGGGAATTCGACACCGACGAGGTCGCGGAATGGATCCGCGGCGCGGCCCAGCCGTTCGACGGCCCGGCGTCCGATGCGCCGCTGCCCTGCAACGACCGGATCGGCGACGCGGTCGTCGTCGGCCTGGGCATGGCAACTCGCGCCGCACACGAGATCTCGGTGCTCGCGCATCGGATCTTGCGAGAACTGGTGGAGCGGCAGGGTTTTCGAGCGCTGGCACTGCTGGACGATGAGACGGTCGTCGCCGCACTCGACGATTTCGTCCGGGGCGGAAACGGAGATCCGGCAGCGCTCCTGCGCACTGCCTGGGTGCCGTGGCGCACCGCCGAAACCCTTGCGGTCCTGGACTGGGCGCGCACGTTCAATCGCGCCCACCCGGACGATCCCCTGCGATTGTTCGGCCTGACGTCCGAGGCCGCCAAGCCGTCGCGCTATGCGCTGGTATCGGACTTCGTCGCGCACGCGGCCCCGGAGCGCCTCGGCGAACTGCGCGCGCACTACGACCCGATCATCACCGCCCACCGGCTGGGAGAGCACATTCAGCGGGCCGACGGTACGCACCCCGGACGCCCCTTCGCCGAACATGCCCGGGACGCACTGGCATTGGTGGAATCGCTGCCCGGCTCGACCGCCGTGCCGGACGCGGCGCGGCTGATCCTGCGATACCACGAGTCGAGTCTCGCGGCCGGTGGTCGTGACCTCGCCGCGGAGGCGGTGGCCGCGGCGGACCGCATCGCCGCCTGGCACGACGCCACGGGACAGCGGATCGTGTACTGGGAAGGCCTGTCGAATACCGTTGTCGCCGAGCGCCTCACGGTGTCGGCGCTGGCGCAGGAGTTCCCGACCACCGGATACCTGCTGCGCAAGCGCTTCGGAGCCGACTACCTCTCCGTGGGGCTCACCTTCCACGAGGGCCACCTGCGCGCGCATCTCACGGTGCCCGCCCCGGCGAGCGAGTTCGCCGATGCCGTACTCGATATCCCCGAACGCGACGGCTACCTGCTCGATCTCCGCACGCCGCAACCGGATTCGGTCCGGCAGTGGCTGCATCGGCCCGCGCGGCTGCGCCTGATCGTCGGAACCTACCGCCCCGACCGCGACGCCGATCACCACATCTCCGGCGCGGGGCTCGGCGACTGGTTCGATCTGCTGTTCCGCGTGCGTACCGTGACCCCGACCCAGCCCCTCGACCCGCCCCGTTCGGCTCGCTAGCACCTCGTCTGCGCGTGCGAGATATCCGGCTCGGTCAGGTCGTCCGCCGATACCGGATGTCGCGGACGTAGGTGATCTCCGGCTTACCCTCGCCGGGGCTACGGCCCTCGATATCGAACAATGTTGTGGCAGTGAACAAGTCGCCGAGCTTACGGAAACCGTAGGTGCGCGGGTCGAAGTCGGGACGCTGCTTGTTGATGATCGAGCCGACACCCGACAGCATCGCCCAGCCCGAATCGTCGGAGGCCGCGTCGACGGCATTGCGCAGCAGATTCATCAGTTTGGCGTCGCCCTTGAGCTGATTGGCGCCCGTGCGTTGCGGCTTGGTCGGCGCCTCTTCGGCTGTGTCGGTGAGGTTTTCGGTGTAGATGAACTTGTCGCAGGCGGCGACGAACGGCTGCGGCGTCTTGCGCTGGCCGAAACCGTAGACGGTGAGCCCGGATTCGCGAATGCGGCTGGCGAGCCTGGTGAAATCGCTGTCGCTGGAGACGATGACGAAGCCGTCGAGCTTGCCGGTGTAGAGCAGATCCATCGCGTCGATGATCATCGCCGAGTCGGTGGCGTTCTTGCCGGTGGTGTATCCGAACTGCTGGATCGGCTGGATCGACTGCTCCAGCAACCGGTCCTTCCAGCCCTTCAGGTTGGTGCTCGTCCAGTCGCCGTAGGCCCGCTTCACATGGGCGGTGCCATATTTGGCGACCTCCGCCAGCAGGCCGTCCGCGATCGCCGGCTGTGCGTTGTCGGCATCGATCAGCACCGCTAGCCTGGTCGTGCTTTCGCTGGTCACGGCGATACCCTTCGTCGTTCGGCGGCGGTCGACCCCACCGTATCGCGATGTCGCGGCCGGGGGCGGTTGCGCGGATGGCGGGTCAGTGGAGCAGTTCGCGGGCGAGCGTGTCCGCCCACCAGCGCTCGATCCGGTCGGGGGACCAGCCGCGTTCGCCGGTCAGGGTGTTGTAGACGTCGATGTTGCACAGCGCCGCGAAGATGTCGACGGCCGCGGGGATGTCGAGGTCCGGGCGCAGCGTTGCGGCGGGCCACGAGGAGAACACCTCGACGCGGGTGGCGTCGGCCAGCCGCCGCGCCTGCCGGTAGACCTCCGCGAGCTCGGGTTCGGTGCGGCCCGCCTCGCGGATCAAACCGATGAGGTCTCCCGATCGTTCGAACAATCTCCGGTCGTAACCGGCCATCGCGGCGAGCTGCTCGCGGGGATCCGCCGAACCCTCCAGGCCGGCGAGCATCCGCGACATGTCGGCGGATAGGTCCGCCGCCTCGACGAGTGCCCAGACCAAGCCGGACTTGTTGGTATAGGCCGCATAGACGGTCGGCGCCGAGACCCCGGCCTCGCGCGCCACGTCCCGCACCGTGGTCGCCGCCCAGCCCTGGCGCACGAACAGCAGGCGCGCGGCCTCGGCGATATCGGCGCGGGTCCGGTGCGCTTGCTCCTGGCGGCGCAGCGAGTCGTAGCGCCGTCGTTCCGGCTGGGTCATTGCCCTCCCGTTCTCGTATGCCTATATTCAATATAAGTAGTGTAAATCCAATATCGGGCGGGTTGCCTTGCCTGGTGAAAGGGGTGCCCGCATGAGTTTCGCCGATCTGGCGGCCCTGGGCGGTCTCGGGTTCGTGCTCTCGGGGGTTGTCATCAACATCATCTATGTGCGCGGGCGGCTGCCCATGCCGATGGCGGGCCAGAGCCTCGATGCGGTGGTGGAATCGTTCGCGACCGTCGGCAACGCCTTGAAACTGCCGTCGGTGCTCGTGCCGACGCTGTGGTTGTGCACGACCGTTTTCGCCGCCGGGCTGGTCGACCGGCTGTGGGATGCCGGCTCGGCGGCGCGGGCCTGGGCGCTGGTGGGGTTCGCCGGTGTGCTCATGCAGAACGTCGCCTTCGCGTGCGTGGAAGCGCTGCGCTTCGCCATGGCCGCGGCGGCGCGGCACGACCGCGGGTCCACGGTCGCACTGTGGGGACTGAGCAATGTGCTGTTCGGCTACAACCAGATGTTCCTCGCGGTCGCGCTGCTGGGTTTCTCGGCCGCCGGGTCCACCGCGGGATTCATCCCGGACTGGCACGCCTGGCTCGGATACGCCGGTGCCGCACTGCTGTTCGTCGCGGCGTCGGCCAGTCCGTACAACGTCGAGGGCACCCACCGGATCGCGCTCGCGGGCCTGGTCGGCTGGCTCGGGTGGATCGGCTGGATCGTCGTCTACAGCGTGACCTTGCTGCGGGGATGACCGCAGACGCGGGGATCCGCGGACCGGGCCGCGGCCGCGTGATGCAGGATGGAACCCGTGATCGGTAACCGCACCCCAACCGCCGCGTCGCCCGCCCGCACGATTCGCCCGCCCACGCCGCACCCGTCGGGCGCGACGGCGCCCAACCTGCCGCTGGAATTCGTGCCCCGGCATGTGGCGCTGGTGATGGACGGCAACGGGCGCTGGGCGCAGGAGCAGGGGTTGCCCCGCACCGCCGGGCACGAGCGCGGCGAGGCGGTACTGATGGACACCGTCGAGGGGTGCATCGAGATCGGCGTGAAATGGCTGTCGGCCTATGCCTTTTCGACCGAGAACTGGCGTCGCAGCCCCGACGAGGTCCGCTTCCTGATGGGCTTCAACCGCGACGTGATCCGCCGCCGCCGCGACGAGATGCACGAGATGGGGGTGCGGGTGCGCTGGGCCGGACGCCGACCACGATTGTGGCGCAGCGTGATCAAGGAGCTGGAGGTCGCCGAGGAACTCACCAAGGACAACACGGTGATGACCCTCACCATGTGCGTCAACTACGGTGGGCGCGCCGAGATCGCCGATGCCGCAAGGGAAATCGGCCGCCGGGTGGCCGCCGGTGAGCTCGACCCGGAGAAGATCAACGAGTCGACCTTCGCGCAGTACCTGGACGAGCCGGACATGCCCGATGTGGACCTGTTCCTGCGGCCCTCGGGCGAACTGCGCAGCTCGAACTTCCTGATCTGGCAGTCGGCATACGCGGAGTTCGTGTACCAGCACACGCTGTTCCCCGACTTCGACCGCCGCAACCTGTGGGAGGCCTGCGTGGAGTACGCCAAACGGGACCGGCGCTTCGGCGGCGTGAAGTGACCAGCGAGACGGCCGCGGCCCAGGAACTGCAGGTCCGCGCGGGCGCCTGCCTGACGGGCTTCGACATCGACGTCCGCGTCGAGGACGGCGGGCTCGGCTTCGAATACGACGGCGCGCTGTGCTCGCTGCGCGGGGTGAACCTGGCGCCCGGACTGGATGTGCTGACCCTCACCTGCCTGCTGGCCTGGGACCGCCCGCTGAAGGCGCAGCTGCACAAGCGCGTCGCCGACCGCAACGGCGCACTGCAATTCGGCTCGCTCACGGTGAAGGTGCGCGACAAGCTCGCCGACGTGATGCTGCGCTACACCTTCCCGGCCGCCGGGCTCGGTGACGACGCGCTGTCGACCATGCTGCTGCTCGTGCTGGCCGGGGCGGGGGAGGCCCGGAAAGGGCTGGTGCCCTGAGGGTTTCGCGCTAGCCCGCGGTCGGGGCGTGCCGATAGCCGGGCAACAGCGTGTCGAGGCCGCGACTCATCTCGTCCGGTGTGACATCGCCGAGCACCAGATGCTGGAGGATGAAGCCGGGCATGATGCCCAGCAGTACCTTGGCCACGGCGTCGGTGTCGGCATCGGGCGGTAGCCAGCCGATCACGCGCATCCGGTCGGCGTAGTCCCGCCAACGGTCGCGCAGCGCGCCCATCGCCGTCCGCACGTAGTGTGCGGCCGCCTCGTCGGTGAGCGCGAGCGCCCAGGCCTGCGGGGCCAGGCGGACGCGACCGGTGCGCTCGCCGAGTTGGACGAGCTCCGTGGTCAGCGCGCCGACCAGGCCGCCGGGGGTCGGCAGCGGATCGCGATTGATGATGTCGTCCAGGATGCCGCGCAGCAGCTGTGTGGCGTCGGCGGCCAGGGCGGCGATCAGGTCGTCCTTGCTCTTGAAGTACCGGTAGACGGCGCCCGCGGACAGGCCCGACTCGGTGAACACATCCTGCATCGAGGTGGAGTGGAAGCCCTTGTTCGCGAAACACGTCTGTGCCGCGTCGAGGATCTGCTGGCGACGGCGTTCGAGGTGTTCCTCGCTGACACGGGGCATGGTTCCAAAATAAAACGAATATCCGTTCTTGACAAGCTCGATCCCCGATGCGACGGTGGGGACACAAAAGAGAACGACCCTCCGATTTTCTTGGGAGCACGTCATGAATGCCACGTCGCGCGCCGTCGCGGTGGGCCTCGCCGCCGCCCTGGTGCAAGCTGTCATGCTCATCGCCTTCGCCTGGCCGGCCGCGAATATCAAGCCGCGCGAGCTTCCGGTCGCGGTGTCCGGCCCGGCGGCGAGCATGGTCGCCGGCAAGCTGGCCGAGCGCGATCGCGACGCCTTCGACATCACCACCGTGGCCGACGAGGCGGCCGCCCGCACGGCCATCGAGCAGCGCGATGCCTACGGCGCCGTGGTGACCGACGGCGGACCGCCGCGGGTGCTGGTCGCCTCGGCCGCGAGTCCCGCTGTGGCGCAACAACTCACGGCCATCGCGCAGCAGATGTCCGGCGCTCCGGCCGCCGCGGTGCAGGATGTGGTGCCCGCCGACCCGGACGATCCGCGCGGCACCGGCTTCGGCGCGATGGTGCTGCCGCTGGTGATGGCCGGTATCGCGGGCGGGGTGCTGCTCAGCCTGCTGGTGCCGACGGCCGCGGCGCGGTCGGTCGGCGTGCTGGCGTTCGGGATCGCCGGGGGACTGCTCAGCATGGTGGTGGTGCAGACCTGGATGCAGCTGGTGCCCGGCTCCTACCTCACGCTGGCGGCGATCGCCGGGCTGGTGTCCTTCGCCGTGGCGGGAGCGGTGACCGGGCTGGCGACGTTGATCGGGCGCGCCGGAATCGGTCTCGGCGCGCTGCTCATGCTGCTGGTCGGCAACCCGTTCTCGGCCGCGACCTCCGCCCCCGAACTGCTGCCGCAGCCGTGGGGCGCGGTCGGCCAGCTACTGCCGCCGGGCGCCGCCGCCACCCTGATCCGCTCGGTCGCCTTCTTCGACGGCCACGGCGCCGCCGCTCCGCTGATCGTGCTGCTCTGCTGGGCCGCCGCCGCGGTGCTCATGCTGGGCGCGGGCGCACTCCTGCCCCGCCGCTCCCCAGCCGCGGAGCCGGTGCCCGCCTGATCGATAGTCGAGCGCGCCCCGGCTGAATCGGCCGGGGCGCGGTTGTGCGCGGCGCACGGTATCCCGCGCGCTGTGTGGGAGTGACTGCGCGGCGGTGGGTCAGGCGGGGGCGGGGTGGCTTTCTCGGACGACGGCGCAGTGGCGGCAGGTGCCGAAAACTTCCATGGTGTGGCTGATTTCGGTGAAACCGTGCTGGCCGGCGATGGACTCGGCCCAGGCCTCGACGGTCGGGCCCTCCACCTCCACCGTGCGGCCGCAGTGCCGGCACACCAGGTGGTGATGGTGTCCCTTGGAGCACTGGCGGTAGACCGACTCGCCGGTGTCGGTGCGCAGCACGTCCACCTTGCCGGCCTCGGCCAGGGATTGCAGCGTGCGGTAGACGGTGGTCAGGCCGATGCCCTCACCGCGGCGGCGCAGCTCGTCGTGTAGTTCCTGGGCGGAACGGAACTCTTCGATGTCGCCCAGCAGCGCCGCGATGGCGCTGCGCTGGCGAGTGCTGCGAACTCCGACGGTCTTGTCCTTTGTGCCCGTGTTGTCCGGCACGAATCACCCTTCCTCGGCATGTGCGACGGCATCGACGACGATACGTGCCAGGTGATCATCGACGAGTTCGTAGATCACCTCGCGCCCGGTGCGTTCCCCACGCACCACGCCCGCCGACTTCAGGATGCGCAGGTGCTGGCTCACCAGCGGCTGCGTCACGCCCAGGGTATCGACGAGTTCGTGGACGCAGCGCGGCGACTCGCGCAGCTGCAGCACGATCGCGATGCGCACCGGTGCGGCCAGCGCACGCAGCAGCTCACCCGCGTTGTCCAGGATGCCTCGCGGTGGCACCGCCGGAGCGGAGGGAGCCCGATACGGATATGGGTCGTGGGGGATGGGGGTGGGCGCCTCCACGGCGACGCGGCTACGCCGTGCGGGGGCACCACTGTCGGCGGTCATCGAACCAACTCCTTATTGGAAACCGATGCCATTATTGGTATGCAAAGGTGCGCATGTCAATCCGACACTCTGTGCGCGAGTCGAGTGATCGCGGGCACGGTGCCCGTGATGTGCGGATACTGCTTCGACCGCGCCGGGGTCGTGCCGATACTCTGGACCGAATCGCTTACCACACTCATCCAGAGGGAGAAGCTCCAGTCGTGGCACCCAAGTCGAAGGTCGACACCGTCGCCAACCTCGCCAAGCGCCGGGGTCTCGTCTTCCCCAGTGGCGAGATCTACGGAGGCACCAGGTCGGCGTGGGACTACGGCCCGCTGGGTGTGGAGCTGAAGGAGAACATCAAGCGGCAGTGGTGGCGGTCCATGGTGACCAGTCGCGACGACGTGGTCGGCCTGGACTCCTCGATCATTCTGCCGCGTCAGGTGTGGGTGGCCTCGGGTCACGTCTCGGTGTTCAACGACCCGCTGGTCGAATGCCTCAACTGCCACCGCCGGCACCGGCAGGACCACCTGCAGGAGGCGTTCGCGGAGAAGAACGACATCGCCGATCCGGACACCGTGCCGATGAGCGGCATCGCCTGCCCCGACTGCGGCACCGTCGGCCAGTGGACCGAGCCGCGCGACTTCAACATGATGCTCAAGACCTACCTCGGCCCGATCGAATCCGAGGAGGGCCTGCACTACCTGCGCCCGGAGACCGCGCAGGGCATCTTCGTGAACTTCGCCAACGTGATGACGACCGCGCGCAAGAAGCCGCCGTTCGGCATCGCGCAGATCGGCAAGAGCTTCCGCAACGAGATCACCCCCGGCAACTTCATCTTCCGCACTCGCGAGTTCGAGCAGATGGAGATGGAGTTCTTCGTCAAGCCGGGTGACGACGAGCAGTGGCACCAGTACTGGATCGACACCCGCCTGGCCTGGTACACCGACCTCGGTATCGACCCGGAGAACCTGCGGCTCTACGAACACCCGAAGGAAAAGCTCTCGCACTACTCGACCCGCACGGTCGACATCGAGTACCGCTTCCACTTCCAGGGCAGCGAATGGGGCGAGCTGGAGGGCGTGGCCAACCGCACCGACTTCGACCTGAAGACGCATTCGGAGCATTCGGGCCAGGAGCTGAACTACTTCGACCAGGCCACCGGCGAGCGCTATACCCCGTACGTCATCGAGCCGGCGGCCGGTCTGACCCGCTCGCTGATGGCGTTCCTGATCGACGCCTACACCGAGGACGAAGCGCCGAATGCCAAGGGCGTCATGGAGAAGCGCACCGTGCTGCGGCTGGACCGCCGCCTGTCCCCGGTGAAGGCGGCCGTGCTCCCCCTGTCCCGCAACGCCGACCTGTCGCCGAAGGCGCGCGATCTCGCCGCGCGGCTGCGCAAGAACTGGAACGTGCAGTTCGACGACGCGCAGGCGATCGGCAAGCGCTACCGCCGCCAGGACGAGATCGGCACCCCGTTCTGCATCACCGTCGACTTCGACACCCTGGAGGACCAGGCGGTGACCGTGCGCGAGCGCGACTCGATGGCGCAGGAGCGAATCGCGCTGGACCAGGTCGAGGGTTACCTGGCACAGCGGCTGATCGGGGCGTAGGCGGCGTCCGCGCACCGAAATCGCCCGCATGAAAGCCGTTTTCGATGCCGTGGGCGTGCGGGGTTGGCTACACGCCCGGTGCCTCGGATGCGGTGGTGAAATCGGTTGCGGCGCAGACGAACCCGTGGTGCTGTCGTCGGTGGTGAAGGTGCCGCTGGTACTCGAGCTGGCGCGGCAGTTCGGCGCGGGGCAGCTCGATCCGGCCGACCGGGTGCGGTCGACGGCGGCTTATCGCCTGGGCGGTCCGGGCACGTCGGGGTGCCGCGACGATGTCGAGTTCAGTCTGCGCGATGCCGCATACCTGGCACTGTCGGTCAGCGACAACTCCGCCGCGGACCTGCTGTTCGACCGCGTGGGGCTGGACAATGTCCGATCCCTGGTGCGAGAACTGGGGCTCGAGCGCACCCGGATCGTCGGCTCGCTGCGTGACCTGCTCGCCTCGATGGCCGAGGATATGGGCGCCGCCGACGCCGCGGAGTTCGCGCGCCGCTACCCCGCGCTGTCCGACGCCGAGGTGTTCGCGCTGCGCATCCTCGATCCCGCCCGCACCTCGGCGAGCACACCGCGCGAGATGACCCGGCTGCTGGAGTCGATCGCGCACGACCGCGCCGGATCGCCGCAGGCCTGCGCCTGGGTACGGGAATTGATGGGCCTACAGCTCAACCAGCATCGGCTCGGTTCCGCGTTCGCGTCGGGCGTACGGGTGTGGAGCAAGACGGGAACGCTGCCGAGCGTGCGCAACGAGATCGGCGTCGTCGAGTATCCCGGCGGATTGCGCTGCGCCGTCGCGGTTTTCACGCGCGCGGACGTGCTGGACACGCGAATGCCGCACGTGGACAGGGCGATCGGGGAGGCGGCGCGCGCGGCGATCGAAACCATCGATCATCGCCGCCCGATCAGTACGTGCCAGGGCAGTGCCTCGTCCTGAGCCGGGGCCGGCATCGAAACCCCGTCCGTGCGAAGCACTCCGATGATCAGATCGGCGAGCCGCCGGACCGCCGGATGCGGGGCGTCGGACGGCCAGGCCAGTGACATCCGCCGCCGCAGCACGCCGCCCGTGATCGGCCGCCAGACCACCCGCGGCTCCTTCCGCGCCACCATGCCCTGGTCGAACGCCACGCCCTGACCCGAAAGAACCAGTCCCAGCACGAATTCCGGGTTCTGCGCGTGCACCACCGCGGTCGGGCGGAAGCCGTGTTCCGCGCAGGCGTGCAGGGTGGCGTCGTAGGCACCCGGCGCGGCCGCCCGCGGAAACAGCACCAGGCCGTGCCCGGCGAGCTCGGCCGGTGCCAGTTCCGCCCGCGCCGCCAGCGGCGAATCGCGCGGCAGCACCACGCCGAGCGGGGTGTCGACCGCCGGGCCGAGTTCGAGGCCGGTGACGTCGGCGGGATGCTGCAGCAGGCCCGCGTCGAGTTGCCGATCGGCGAGCAGGCGCACTTGTTCGGCGGTGGTCAGCTCCTGCAGGTCCAGGCTCGGTTCGGGACATTCGCGCTCGAACTCCGTGCGGATCGCGGCCAGCACGCGGCCCGCCAGATCCGGCGGCACGCCCACCCGCAGCGCGTCCATCTCGCCCCGATGCGCCTTGCCGACAAGGGCTTTCGTGCGATCCCAGCGGGCCAGCAGCGCGCGCGACTCGGCCAGCAGGATCCGCCCGGCCGGGGTGAGTTCGACGCTGCGACTGGTCCGGTCGAACAGCCGCGCGGCGAGGTCCTGTTCCAGTTCCCGGATGCGCTGGCTCAGCGACGGCTGCGCTATTCCGAGGCGATCGGCGGCCCGGCCGAAATGCAGTTCCTCGGCGACGGCGACGAAGTATCGGAGCTTGCGCAGCGGGTCCACGCTGCGACGATAGTGGACGCGCTATGGGTCGGCGCGACGATCGGTCTTGGACGTATGTCTCATCCCCGTGGTTCGGTACCGGCATGACAGACCTGAACAGGAGACGGTTGTTCGGAGTCGGCGCGGCCGCCGCGGCGGCGCTGACGGCGGCCTGTGCGAGCCGAGGCGGCGGGCCGGCCGCGAGCGGTGCGACCCTGCGCTGGTGGGGCAACAACGGCTGGGAGATCCGGATCGGCGGCAGGAGCGTGCTCATCGATCCGTGGCTGACCCGTTTCCGGACCGGCACGTACGGCAAGGACGGCGCGGACCCGCGGACGCCGCTGTCGGTCGACACCGCGCTGATCGATGCCCATCTCGCCGCCGGGCTGCGCGCCGACCACATCCTGGTCACCCACGGCCACTACGACCATCTCACCGACGTCCCGTACCTCGCGCAGCGCACCGGGGCGACCGTGCTGGGTACCGAGACGCACCTGAATCTGCTTGCCGCGCTAGGAACTCCGGAGTCGCAGCTGGCGCTGGTGACCGGCGGCGAGGACCTCGCCTTCGACGGCTACTCGATCCGGGTACTGCGGTCCCTGCATTCCGAACTCGGCGCGCGCGCCCAGATCCCCTATCCGGGAACACGTCCCGGCCTCGGAGCGGTGAAACTCGAACGGCCGCAGGTGATCAGCGATCTGGTCGAGGGGGGCACGCTGGCCTACCAGGTCACCGGCGGCGGCGTGAGCATGCTGAACTTCGGCGGCGCCAACTACATCGAATCCGAGGTGGCCGGGCTGCGCCCGGACGTGGTGATGCTGCCGACGGGCGGCGCCAAGGTGCGCGACTACGTGACGCGGCTGCTGCGCGCGGTCGGACACCCGAGGTATGTGCTCCCGACGCACTGGGACGATTTCGATTACCCGCTGGCCGAACCCGCCCGCGACGCCGGTGGCCTGGAGCCGCTGCGTGGCGCCGTGGCGGCGGCGAGCCCGGACAGCGAATTCGTCGTGCTGGGACACCTGCAATCCTTCACGCCCTGACCTGCCGGGAGTGTGAACCCGGCCGGAACCGGAAACTGTAGAGGTGTGGGCCGGAAATATCGGCGCCCGGTGCGCTGTTCGGCCTGCACAGAGGACCTCCAACAGGAAGGGCGACCCATGGCGCGGGCGGTCAGGTTCGATCGGTACGGCGATGTCGACGTGCTGGACGTGGTGGAGGTACCGGATCCGAAACCGGGGGCCGGGCAGGTGGTGGTCGCGGTGGTCGCGGCCGGTATCAACCCGGGTGAGTCGAAGATTCGGGCCGGGCTGCTGCACGAGCGCTGGCCGGCGACGTTCCCGTCCGGGCAGGGCAGCGACTTCGCGGGCCGGATCGCCGCCCTCGGCGCGGGGGTGAGCGGTATCGCGGTGGGTGACGAGGTGGTCGGGTTCACCCATCAGCGGGCGAGTCACGCCACGCACGTGGTCGTGCCGGTGGACCAGGTGGCGCCGAAGCCCGCCGGACTGTCGTGGGATGTCGCGGGCGCGTTGTTCGTGGCGGGCACGACGGCGTTCGCGGCGGTGCGCGCGGTGGAGGCGAAGGAGGGCGACACCGTCGCGGTCTCGGCGGCGGCCGGGGGAGTGGGAACCGTTGCGGTGCAACTGCTTCGGGCGCGCGGCGTGACGGTCATCGGCATCGCCGGTCCCGCCAACGCGGACTGGCTGCGGTCGCTCGGCGTGGTTCCGGTCGAGTACGGTGACGGGCTCGCCGAACGCATTCGCGCCGCCGCTCCCGGCGGACTCGACGCCTTTCTCGACTTCCAGGGCACCGGCTATGTGGAACTCGCCCTGGAAGCTCGGCGTGCCGCCGGAGCGCGTCAACACGGTCATCGACTTCCCGGCGGTCGAGAAGTACGGCGTGAAGGCGGAGGGCAACGGCGCCGCCGACACCATCGACGTCGTCGCCGAACTGGCCGAACTGGCCGCCGCCGGGACCCTCACCGTTCCCATCGCCGCCACCTACACCCTGGACCAGGTCCGCGAGGCCTTCCGCGAACTCGAGCGGGGTCACACGCGCGGGAAGATCGTCCTCCATCCGTGAGATAGGCCGTGGGATAGGCGGAGCGTAGGTTCGACGTCGTGCACCTGACCCAGATTCGGCTGCTCGTCTCCGACTTCGACCGCTGCCTCGAGTTCTATCGCGACGTCGTCGGCCTGAAACCCCAGCTCGACCAGCCCGAGCCGCCGTACGTGGCCTTCAAACCCGAACTCGGCAGCAGTCTGTCCCTGCACGACCGCAAGGACCTCGACGCCGCGCTCGGCGGCATCCTGCGCCCGGGAGCGCCGGACTCCGCGCTGGTGTCGCTGCGCGTGGACGACCTCGGCGAGTACCTGACCGAACTCGGTGCCCGCGGCGCCGAAATCGCCGCGGGCCCGGTCGAATTCGACGGCCGGATCCGCTGTGCCTACCTGCGGGACCCGGAAGGCAACCTGATCGAGATCCAGCAGTGGCTGACCACCCGCTCCGGCGAGCCGGTGCCACCCGCGAGCTGACCGGGTTCCCGCGTTCGCGCCCGTCCGTCCGGTCGGACCCTGCCACTACGATCGGGAGGATGATCGCGATCGATACCCCGTACACGGGTCATGTCTCGCCGGGCTCGAATCCGCAGCAACGCGACGTGCCGGGCGCACGCATCGTGAAGATGTCGGTCGGCCCGATGGACAACAACTGTTATCTGGTGCAGGACACCGCCACCGGCGCGGCGCTGCTGATCGACGCGGCCAACGAGGCGGACCGCATTCTCGAGCTGCTCGGCCAGGAGGTTCCCGGGCAGCTGCGGCAGATCGTCACCACCCATCAGCATTTCGACCACTGGCAGGGGCTGGAGAAGGTGGTCGCGGGCACCGGCGTCCCGACTGCCGCTCACGAGCTGGACGCCGAGCCACTGCCGGTCTCGCCGGATCGTCTACTGGCCGAAGGCGAGACGGTCCGCCTGGGCGAGCTGGCGCTGGAGGTGATCCATCTGCGCGGGCACACGCCGGGCTCGGTGGCGCTGGCACTGACCGACGGCGCCGGGCGCACCCACCTGTTCACCGGGGATTCGCTGTTCCCCGGCGGCGTGGGTCGCACCACGTCACCGGCGGACTTCGACTCGCTGTTCGGCGATGTCACCGGCAAGCTGTTCGACCGCTACGGCGACGACACGGCGGTCTACCCCGGTCACGGCGACGACACCACGCTCGGCGCCGAGCGCCCGCAACTGGCCGAGTGGCGTCAGCGCGGTTGGTGAAAACCCGCTGGGTGCAGCACACGTCACACCGCAACCTCGGCGTGATCGAGCACTGGCAGACTCGGGGAATGCCCTCGGCCCCGACCCGTCCCGCGCCCGCCCGCTCGGCCATGCCCGCGCCCCGCACCAGCGGTTCCTCGATACTGCGTTGGGCGCGCCGGCTGATCGCGGGCACGGTGCTGATGGCGGTGGTGGTCGTGGGCGGCACCGCGATCCGGGTGTGGCAGGTGGCCCGCATCGACGATTACTCCCGCGCCGACGCCATCGTCGTGCTGGGCGCGGCGCAGTACGACGGCACCCCGTCGTCGGTGTTCGAGGCGCGGTTACAGCAGGCGCAGAAGCTGTTCGGCCGCGGCGTGGCCCCGCTGGTGATCACCGTCGGCGGAAAACGCACCGGCGACAACTACACCGAGGCCGCCTCCGGCAAGCAGTACCTGGAGAATCAGGGCGTGCCCGCGGACCGGATCCTGGCCGTGGAGACCGGCTCCGACACACTGCAGAGCATCGAGGCCGTCGCCTCCGCGATGCACCAGCGCGAGCTGTCGTCGGCGGTGCTGGTCAGCGATCCGTGGCATTCGCTGCGCACCCGCACCATGACCCGCGACGAGAACCTGCGGGCGTGGACGGCGCCGACCCGCACCGGACCGGCCGTCTACACCCGGGAATCCCAGCTGCACGGCATCGCCCGGGAGACCGTGGCGCTGCTGTGGTACCACCTCACCCATTTCTCCGCGGACTTCAAATACACCGCGGAGCAGTGACTTTCGCAGGAGCAGGCATGAATGGCGACACGGACGCCTACGGTGATCCGGATCGCGAGCGGATGGTCGCCGAGACCTCCGACACCGCGGGACTGAGCTGGTCGCCGGTGCCCGCGCGGCGCAGCGACTACGCGCGCGACCGGGCCCGGGTGCTGCATTCGGCGGCACTGCGCCGGCTCGCCGACAAGACCCAGGTGATGGGTCCGCGCGACGGCGACACACCACGCACCCGGCTCACCCATTCGCTGGAGGTCGCCCAGATCGGCCGCAGCATCGCCGAGGGCCTGGGCTGCGACCCCGACCTGGTCGACCTGGCCGGACTGGCGCACGACATCGGCCATCCGCCCTACGGCCACAACGGCGAACGCGCCCTCGACCAATTCGCCGACGCGCACGGCGGATTCGAGGGCAACGCGCAAAATCTGCGCATCCTCACCCGGCTGGAGCCGAAGGTCTTCGACGACGCCGAGAGTTTCGGGCTCAACCTGACCCGCGCCGCATTGGACGCCACGGTCAAATACCCTTGGGGCAGAACGGCTCCGGGCACGAAATTCGGTGCGTACGACGTGGACCTGCCGCGACTGGACTGGGTGCGCAAGGGCGCGCCCGAACGTCGGCAGTGCCTGGAGTCGCAGGTCATGGACTGGTCCGACGATGTCGCCTACTCGGTGCACGACGTCGAGGACGGGGTGATCGCGGGCCGCATCGATCTGCGCGCCCTCGCCGATCCGAGCGAGCAGCAGGCCCTCGCCGAACTCGGCCGCACCCAGCACCGCACGCTGAGTCTCGACGAACTGGTCGCCGCGGCCGGTCGGCTGTCCGAGCTGCCGGTGATCGCGGCGGCCGCCGAGTACGACGGCACCCTGCGCGCGTCGGTCGCGTTGAAGCGGCTGACCAGCGACCTGGTGGGCCGGTTCGCGACCGCGGCCGTGGAGGCCACCCGCGCGACGTGGGGCGGTCGGCGGCTCTGCCGTTACGGCGCCGACCTGGAGGTTCCGCGGATCGTGGCGGCCGAGGTCGCGATGCTCAAGACGGTCGCGCTGCGCTACGTGATGTCCGACCCGGAGCACAACAAGCGGCAGGCCGCCCAGCGCGAGCAGTTGCTGCTGGTCGCCGAGCATCTGCTGACGTCCGCCCCGCACAGCCTCGACGCCGTGCTGCTGCCCTGGTGGAACGAGGCATCCGACGACACCGCACGCGTTCGGGTGATCGTCGACCAGATCGCCTCCTACACCGAGAGCCGGTTGGAGCGGGTCGCCGCGGGGTTGAGCGGCGGGGCTAGACTCGGTGATCGTGGCCGGAAGACTCCCTGATCGTGACATCGCGGCAATCCGTGAGCGGGTCCGCATCGAGGACGTCGTCGGCGAGTACGTGTCGCTCAAGCGGGCCGGTGCCGATTCGCTGAAAGGGTTGTGCCCGTTCCACGACGAGAAATCACCGTCGTTCCATGTGCGGCCCAACCACAGTCACTTCCACTGCTTCGGCTGCGGAGAGAGCGGCGACGTATTCGCCTTCCTGCAGAAGATCGAGCACATCGGGTTCGTCGAGGCCGTCGAGCAGATGGCCGACCGGCTCAACTACAAGATCAATTACGAGGGCGGCGGCACGTCGGTGCAGCGCGACCGCGGCACCCGCTCCCGACTGGTCGCCGCCAACGCCGCCGCGCACGAGTTCTACGCCGCGCAACTGAACGAGCACGAGGCCGAGACGGCCCGCAAGTACCTCACCGAGCGCAATTTCGACGGCAATGTCGCCCGCCAGTTCGGCTGCGGTTACGCCCCCGGCGGCTGGGACACGCTGACGAAACACTTGCTGCGCAAGGGATTCGAATTCAAGGAGCTGGAGGCGGCCGGGCTGTCGAAGCAGGGTCGGCGCGGCCCCATCGACCGCTTCCACCGCCGATTGCTGTGGCCGATCCGCAACCTCGGCGGCGACATCATCGGTTTCGGCGCGCGCCGCCTGTTCGACGACGACCAGATGACCGCCAAGTACATCAACACCCCGGAAACGGTGCTGTACAAGAAGTCTCAGGTGCTGTTCGGCCTGGACCTGGCGAAGCGGGATATCGCCAAGAGTCACCAGGCGGTCGTGGTCGAGGGCTACACCGATGTGATGGCCATGCATCTGGCGGGTGTGAAGACGGCCGTCGCGTCCTGTGGCACCGCCTTCGGCGACGAGCATCTGTCGGTGCTGCGCCGGTTGCTGATGGACGACAACTTCTGGCGCGGCGAGATCATCTACACCTTCGACGGCGACGAAGCGGGTCAGGCGGCGGCGCTGAAGGCGTTCTCCGGTGATCAGAAACTGGCCGGCCAGACCTATATCGCGGTCGCCCCCGACGGTCAGGATCCGTGCGAGCTACGCCAGCGCTCCGGTGACGGCGCGGTGCGCGATCTGGTGGCGCGCCGGGTTCCCTTGTACGAGTTCGTGATTCGTGGCCTGCTCGCCGAGCACAACCTGGATGCGCCGGAGGGCCAGGTGGACGCGCTGCGGCGCGCGGTGCCGGTGGTGGCGCAGATCAAGGACAACGCGCTGCGCAAGGCGTACGCGACCAAGCTGGCCGGGTGGGTCGGCTGGGACGACATTCAGCTGGTGGTGCGGCGGGTCGGCGACGCCGCCCGGCGCGGGCCCCGCAAGAGTGGCGTTCCGGTCCGTGAATCCGCTTCGGCCGCAACGGTTTCCGAGCATCCCGCGGCACGGCCCAATCCGAACGATCCGGTGCTGGTGCCGCAGCGGCAGGTGCTGGCGGCCGCGCTGCAGTATCCGGCGCTGGCCGGGCCGGTGTTCGATTCGCTCGAGCCGGAGGCGTTCACCCACCCGGCGTTCGTCGCGGTGCGCGCCGCGATCGCGGAGGCCGGCGGCACGGGCGCGGGGCTGGGCGGGTCCGAATGGGTGAGCCGGGTCGCCGATCACACCGACGACCTGACCTTGCGCGCCTTGGTTTCCGAACTGTCCGCCGAGCCCCTGCCGGTGAAGTCGGTCGACGACATCCAACGCTTCGTCACCGGCGTGCTGGCCCGCACCCAGGAGGCCTGGGTGGGCCGCCAGATCGCGGAGCTGAAATCCAAACTGCAGCGGGTCTCCTCCACGGAGCAGCCGGACGCCTACATGGCATTGTTCGGCGACCTCGTCGCGCTCGAGCAGTACCGGAAAAGCCTGCTGGCCCAGGCGATGGGCAACGGCCCCGACTTCGCAGCGGGGTAGTCGCGGAGCTCTAGCTCAGCGGCGGAGCTGGTCCTGGGGGACCAGGATCGTGGTGCGCTCGTCGATCGGTTGCATCGGTTCCAGTTTGGGCTGGGTGCTGAGCTTGTCCGACAGCTTCTGACGGCTGAGCTGGACGAGCTTGCGGGTGACCGGACTGGACGTGATGGCGCGGGTGGTCTTGCTGATCTGCTCGTAGCGGGCTCGCCCGGCCTTGGTGCCGAGCACGTATCCGGCTGCGAGGCCGATGATCAACCGCAGCATTCCTTGGGCTCCTCCCAGTCACTGTCCGCGCCGTACATCCTGCCCGACGCCCCGTTGTGCTGTCGATCCGGCTGCCCCCACGCCCGACGACACCAGCCCCACCATGCCAGAAGGGTCCGACAACTCGCACCGCGCACTCGCCTCGCCGCGCTTATCCGCCCAGCGCGTCGAATACCGTTTCGGCGCGTTCGCGCGAGTTGTACATCTCCCAGGCGGTGTCGGCGATCGGGTCGGGGTCGAGGGTATGTCCTTCGGCGGCACCGTATTTCGCGGGGTCCGCGGTGACCATGGCGTGGATGTCGCCGCGTTCCACCAGGCCGCCGATGGTGAGTGTGCCCGCGTACACGCCGCGGTCGGCCATGGCGGTGTGCAGGGTGAGGGCGTAGTTGCGCAGGGCCGCGGCGGCCAGGGCGAGCTGACCGAGCATCGGCATCGGCCGGACGCTGGACAACCCACCGGCGAACATCAGCCCGCCGCTGCCGCGTTCCAGCATGCCGGGCAGCACGGCCTGCGCGACCTGCACGGCGGGCCAGACCCAGTCGAAGGCCGACTGCGCGGTCGGGATGTCGAGGTCGGTGATCGGGACGATCGACTGCGTGGTCGGTCCCGGGCCGTAATAGGCGAAGTCGATGTCGCCGATCTTCGTGATGTCGGCGAGCGCCTCGGCGAGGCGGTCCCGGTCGGTGACGTCGGCGGTGTGCGCGGTCGCCTCGATGCCGCGGTCCGCGAGATCGGCCAGATAACCGTCGTGCCGGTCCGCGCCGCGCGAGACCACGGCGACCCGGAATCCGGCGCGGCCGAAGCGGCGTGCCATCGACATGCCGAGGCCGGGGCCGACCCCGATGATCGCGGCGACGGGTGTGCTCATGGTTGTTCCTCCAGAATATTGAGGGGTGCCTCATTTTCAATCGAAGGCTAGCACTAGATTGAGGGAGCCCTCAAGTTTGTAGACTGAGCCGGTGACGAAACCGATGCGCCGCGACGCGGCCCGCAACCGTGATCGGTTGCTGCAGGAGGCCGCCGGTGTGTTCACCGAGCAGGGCTTGGCGGCGTCGCTGGAGGAGATCGCGCGCCGGGCCGGGGTCAGCATCGGCACCCTCTACAACCATTTCCCCACCCGTGACGCGCTCGTCGACGCCCTACTTCCGCCCCGGCTGAACGCCCTCGACGAGTTCGCCGAACAGGCTGCGGCCGAACCCGATCCGTGGCTCGCGTTCGCCGGCTTCGTGGAGCGGATGCTGACCCAGCTCACGACCGACCGCGGTCTGCTCGAGGCTTTCACCGGCGACCATCCGGCTGCCGCTCGGCTGGCCGAGGCCTGCGCGCGGGGGATGACGCACTTCTCGGCGGTCCTCGACCGTGCCCGGCGCGCCGGGGTGATCCGCGCCGATGCCACCGATCAGAATGTGGTGCATCTGGTTTGGGCATTGTCGCTGCTCGGTGAGAACACCGGGGCGTCGGCATGGCGGGAGTCGCTGCCGTTCGTCCTCGACGGGTTGCGCGCCGGCCGTCGGTGACTCGGACTGGCTACGATGACGGCGGTGTCCCCGAGGCGAAAGCGAGGAGCGGGTGCTGGGTGACGAGCCGGTGACCAGCGCCTACGCGCGGAATGCGGAATATTGGATCGAGATCGTGCGCGAGCGGCTCGATCCGTATCAGGCCCGCCTGACCGACCCGGCGTTGCTCGAATTACTCGGTGACTGTGGCGGGTCGACCGTTCTCGACGCCGGGTGCGGCGAGGGCTATCTGTCTCGCGAACTGGTCCGGCGCGGCGCCGCGCACGTGTACGGGGTCGATGCCTGCGAGGAGTTCATCGTCGCCGCGCGCACCCATCCCGACCATCGGCCCGACTCGTCGACTTTCCGGCACGCCGACGTGGCGGCATTACCGTTGGCGGACAACAGTATCGACGTGATCATCGCGAACCGCCTGCCGAACGGGATCGCCGGGCCCGAGCGGCGTTTCGCCGAGTTCGCCCGGGTGCTGCGGCCGTCGGGACGGATGCTGCTGCTGGGCATGCACCCGTGCTTCTACGCCGCCAGGACCGAACGCGGCAGCGCCGGAACCGGTTTCGCGGTCGACGCCTACTTCGGTGTGCGCACCGTGGAACAACGGTTCGAGGTAGCGGGGAGGGTTTCGCCCGCGCCGTCGGTCCAGAGCTTCTATTCGCTGGAGGCGTATCTGGGCATGATCACCGCGGCGGGATTCGCGATCACGCGGCTGCTGGAGCCGCACCCGACCGACGAACTGCGGGAGCAGGATCCGTGGTGGGACGAGCACTTCGTCCGCCCGCTGTTCCTTCTGTTGGAGTGTGTGCCGTACCGGACGTGACGGTCGTCGGCGACTCCGTTCAGCACCGACAGGAGTGTGAATGAGGCTGCACCGCAATGTGTTCCGTGGAAAGGTGGGCTGGGCGGTCCTTGCCGCCGCAATCGTGGCCGCCGGGCTCGTCGTGCTGCCCCGGATCTCCGGTGCGCGACCGCCGTTCGATCCGGCATCGGTGCCGGGTACCCAGGTGGTGTGGGTCACCGCGGCGCAGGGCGCCGATCGCGGCACGCTCGAACTGTGGGAGCGCGGTGGTTCCGGAAAGTGGGAGCGCACCCTCGCGACACCGGCATGGGTTGGTAAGCAAGGGATTTCGGATCGAGCCGCCGAGGGGTCGGCGTATACGCCGGAAGGCATCTTCACCTTGACCGAAGGCTTCGGCCGGTCACCGGTGGAATCGAAGCTGCCGTACCTGCCGGTCGACTCCTCGAATACCTGGTGGTGGGTCTCCGATCCGGCGAGCCCGCTGTACAACCGGAGTTATCGGTGTGCCGAGGCGGAGTGCCCGTTCGATACCCGGGCGGCGGAGAATCTGGGCAGAACCGTGCCGCAGTACGACTACGCCCTGGTCATCGACTACAACCGCGATCCGGTTGTGGCGGGTAGGGGATCGGCGTTCTTCGTCCACGTCGAGGCGGGGGCGGCGACCGCGGGATGTGTCGCGGTCGCCGCGGAGGTGATGCGGTCCCTGCTCGGCGCCTTGCAGCCCTCGCGGCGACCGGTCATCGGAATGTATTCGAGCTGAACGGGTTTCATGTCCGGCCGACTCCGGAGCGGAGCCTAGCGGCTGCCGTACGGGTTGTGCGGGCGGTAGGGGCCACCCGGGTAGCCGTATCGGTCCAGGTAGGGCGACCGGCGCCGGGTCTGCGAGTCGGTGCCGCCGGCATCGCCGAAGCCGGTGCCGTTGGCGTTGCTGCCGTAGTTTTCCCGAGTGCCGCCGTTGCGGGTGCCCGAGTGGTTCTCGCTGTTGCCCGAGGTCGAGCCGCCGGGCGCCGCGAACGCCGCCGGTGCGACGGTAGCCGGGACCACCGTCAGGGCGCCCACGATCAGGGTTCCGGCGATTATCCGATGTGCTGTGCTCATCGCTGTGTCCTTCATGAGTGCGGCGAGGCTCCGGCCGGGCGCCGTGTTGCACCTGACTAATGTGCCGCCATTTGATGGTACATAGAGTCGAGGTGAGAAGGAAGGGGTTTTTGTGGGCTATGCGGGGGAGTCGGGTGGGAAGGGTAGACGCGCTAGCGGTTTGCGCCACCAGATCGTGGTACGTCACGGAGCGGTCCGTCGGTGGCCTGCTGTAGCGCAAGGGGCCGTGGTTGCCGGATGCGCGGGCTCTGCGCTGAGGTGGGCGAAATGCCTTGCGTTGCAAAGCTTCCTGGCGGAATTCAATGTGAACTGAGTCGAAAAATGTTGCGGCAGAGAGGCTTATGCCTCGCGTCGACACGCTGTTGAGGGCGAGTATTACTCACCATGCCGCACTCGCCGTGTGGGACTGCGAACCTAACGGTCGTGCGGCAGGATCCGCAATGTCGCGACCACTCCCACGGTGACCGCGGCCGTAGCGATCGCGGTGGTGGGTGCGGAGCGTGTCATTACGCCGATTCCGAGCAGTGCAATCAAACAGATCATCGCAGCCAGAATCGCTGATCCGCTGTTCACCCCCGCCAATCGCGCGAGTGAGTGCTTCATGGCTGTCATAGAGAGGGTGTACCCGGGAGGGCGGTTATCGAAACGTTATCTTCGGTACCGGACCGTCGGCTGTTCGCGCGGAGTCCAGAATTATGTTCTGCCACAAGGCGTTTGCCTCCGTCGACGAGTTGCGTCCATCGAAAGATTTGTGGCGGTACAACTTACGTCGCACGGATCGTATCGACCGATCGGATCTGTTTGTCGCTGTCGTGCACGGGTACCCACCGATTTAGGGCGGCGAGGTCGGCTTCCGTAGCAGTGAGATCCGGCATCGTCATCATTCCGATGTGGCGGGGAGAGTGGGTCCGGATGGATGATCTGCAACGCAGGATTCTGACGACTGTCCAGCACGCTCGGCGCGGACTGGACGAGGCCGACGCGCGGCTGATGGAGCGTCGGGCGGTGGATCTGCGTGCCGAGATCGACGACGCCGACTACGGCCCGGCCGACCGCCTCCGGCTCATCGCCTGCTGTTCCGAGGCGCAGGCGACCGCGCGCTGGGTGCTCGGCCGGCCGAGCACGACGCTGCCGCCCATGCGCGGCCCCTCGAACCGTGGCCGTCGGTATCGGTGGCCCAGTTACGATCGCGGACTTCGCGCGGGCAGGTAAGGCCGTTTCCCGAGGTAGCCGGATTCCGGCGCACACCGGCGCATGTGCGACGTTCGCGGTTTACTTGTCGGTGGCGTATGGCACGATTTGCTAGGTGACCAGCAAACCATCTCCTCGGCAGCACCTCCGCGATCTCGCGCTGCTGCGCCGGGTTCGCGACCGGATCGACCGGGAGTACGCGCAACCGTTGGATGTGGAGGCGCTGGCCCGCGGGGTGAATATGTCGGCCGGGCATCTGAGCCGCCAGTTCCGGCTCGCCTACGGCGAATCGCCGTACTCCTACCTCATGACCCGGCGCATCGAGCGCGCCATGGCGTTGCTACGCCGCGGCGATCTCAGCGTCACGGAGGTCTGTTTCGAGGTCGGCTGCTCCTCGCTCGGCACGTTCAGCACCCGCTTCACCGAATTGGTGGGCATGCCGCCCAGTACCTACCGCCGTGAGGCGGCGGAGGCGACCGTGGGCATGCCGTCCTGCGTGGCCAAGCAGGTCACCAGACCGATCAGGAATCGAGAAGCTCCGGTCAGCACGTCGCAGCTAGCGTGATTGCCATGGACATCACCATCAATCACAGCTACCTGCCGCAAGACGACCCCGAAGCCGCGCTGGCCTTCTACCGCGACGTGCTCGGCTTCGAACTCCGCAACGACGTCGGCTACAACGGGCTGCGCTGGCTCACCGTCGGCCCGCCGAACCAGCCCGACGTGTCCATCGTCCTGTACCCGCCGGGCGCCACTCCGGGCCAGACCGACGACGAGCGCCGCGCGATCGCCGAGATGATGGCCAAGGGCACCTACGCCAGCATCAACCTGGGCACCAAGGATCTCGACGGCGCGTTCGAGCGCCTGCAGACCGGTGACGCCGAAGTGATCCAGGAGCCGACCGAGCAGCCGTACGGGATTCGCGACTTCGCCGTTCGGGACCCCGCGGGCAATATGGTCCGTGTCCAGGAACTGCCCTGAGCAGCCGGACCGGCCCCAGCAAGAAAGAGGCACCATGACCAAGGCCACCACGACGGAGGCGAGACCGTCTGCGCCGAGCGCCGCCGACAGCCACGAGTTGATTCGCGTGCACGGCGCGCGGGTGAACAATCTGCGGGATATCAGCGTCGAGATCCCCAAGCGTCGGCTCACGGTGTTCACCGGCGTATCCGGTTCGGGCAAGAGTTCGCTGGTGTTCAGCACGATCGCCGCGGAGTCGCAGCGGCTGATCAACGAGACCTACAGCGCGTTCGTACAGGGTTTCATGCCGACGCTGGCGCGTCCCGATGTCGATGTGCTCGAGGGGCTGACCACGGCGATCATCGTCGACCAGGAGCGGATGGGTTCGGACCCGCGCTCCACGGTCGGCACCGCCACCGATGCCAATGCCATGCTGCGCATCCTGTTCAGCCGGCTGGGGCAGCCGCACATCGGGTCGCCGCAGGCGTTCTCCTTCAACGTGGCCTCCATCAGTGGCGCCGGGGCGGTGACCGTGGAGCGCAACGGGGCCCAGGTGAAGGAGCGGCGTGAGTTCAGCATCACCGGCGGCATGTGCCCGCGCTGTGAGGGCCGCGGCTCGGTCAACGACATCGACCTGACCCAGCTCTACGACGAGAACAAGTCGCTCAACGAGGGTGCGCTCACCATCCCCGGCTACAGCATGGACGGCTGGTACGGCCGCATCTTCACCGGCTGCGGCTTCTTCGATCCGGACAAGCCGATCAAGAAGTACACCAAGAAGCAGCTCAACGACCTGCTCCACAAGGAGCCGACCAAGATCAAGGTCGATGGCATCAACCTCACCTACGAGGGCCTGATCCCGCGGATCCGCAAGTCGATGCTGTCCAAGGATGTCGACGCGCTGCAGCCGCACATCCGCGCCTTCGTGGAGCGCGCGGTCACCTTCCAGGTCTGCCCCGAGTGCGGCGGCACCCGGCTCAGCGAGGCGGCGCGGTCCTCGAAGATCGCCGGGGTCAGCATCGCCGACGCCTGCTCGATGCAGATCACCGACCTCGCCGAATGGGTTGCCGGGCTGGACGAGCCGTCGGTGGCGCCGCTACTGGACTCGCTGCGGCACACCCTCGACTCGTTCGTCGAGATCGGCCTGGGCTACCTCTCGCTCGAGCGGCCGGCGGGCACCCTGTCCGGCGGTGAGGCGCAGCGGGTGAAGATGATCCGGCACCTCGGCTCCTCGCTCACCGATGTCACCTACGTCTTCGACGAGCCGACCGCGGGTCTGCATCCGCACGACATCCAGCGGATGAACGACCTGCTCCTGCGGTTGCGGGACAAGGGCAATACGGTGCTGGTCGTCGAGCACAAGCCGGAGACCATCGTGATCGCCGACCACGTCGTGGACCTCGGTCCCGGCGCGGGCGCGGGCGGCGGCACCGTCTGCTTCGAGGGCACCGTCGAGAAGCTGCGCACCAGCGGCACCATCACCGGCCGTCATTTCGACGACCGCGCGGGTCTGAAGAAGTCGGTGCGAGAGTCGACCGGCGCCTTGGAGATTCGCGGCGCGAACGCGAACAACCTGCAGGACGTGAACGTCGACGTGCCGCTCGGCGTGCTCTGCGTCGTGACCGGGGTCGCGGGTTCGGGCAAGAGTTCGCTGATCCACGGTTCCGTCCCGGCCGCGGCGGGAGTGGTGTCGGTCGACCAGACTCCCATCCGCGGCTCGCGGCGCAGCAACCCGGCGACGTACACGGGCCTGCTCGACCCGGTCCGCAAGGCGTTCGCCAAGGCCAACGGCGTGAAGCCGGCGCTGTTCAGCGCGAACTCCGAGGGCGCCTGCCCCAACTGCAACGGTGCCGGTGTGGTCTACACCGACCTGGCGATGATGGCGGGGATCGCCACCACCTGCGAGGTCTGCGAGGGCAAACGGTTCCAGGCCGCGGTGCTCGATTACCACCTGGGCGGCCGCAATATCGCCGAGGTGCTCGCCATGTCTGTGGACGAGGCCGAGCGGTACTTCGCCGACGGCGAGGCGCGCACACCGGCCGCGCACAAGATCCTGGAACGGCTCGCCGATGTCGGCCTCGGCTACCTCACCATCGGCCAGCCGCTCACCACACTGTCCGGCGGCGAGCGGCAGCGGCTCAAGCTGGCCACCCATATGGGCGACAAGGGCGGCATCTACGTTCTCGACGAGCCCACCACGGGCCTGCACCTGGCCGACGTCGAGCAGTTGCTCGGCCTGCTCGACCGCCTGGTGGAGTCCGGCAAGTCGGTCATCGTGATCGAACATCACCAGGCCGTCATGGCGCATGCCGACTGGATCATCGACCTCGGCCCCGGCGCCGGTCACGACGGCGGGCGCGTGGTGTTCGAAGGCACCCCCGCCGATTTGGTCGCCGACCACACCACCCTGACCGGCAAACATCTGGCCGCCTACGTCGGCGGCTGAGCCGCACTCGAGCCATCACCTCGTCGGCTCGACGCGCTCGAGCAACCACCGCGGACCGACCGTGCCGGCTCCGAGGGCCTCCACCCGCCCTCGGAGTCCGCGGTCGGCCGTCACCACGGTGATCGGACCACCGGCGCTGTCGATTGCCTCCGCCACCACGCCGACGATCGCGTCGTCCCCCGACCCCTCCGCCGACACGATCCGCAACCGCCGAAACTCCTCGCCCGCAGCGGCTTTCGCCGCCCCTTCGAGCACGACAACCACGTCCGGCAACTCCGTACTCGCCTCGAGCGCCGCGAGCAACCGCCGCGCCGCGCCCGCACGATCCCGCCACCACCCATCGGGCCGGGACCCCACCACATTCGCGGCATCCACGACGATCACCCCGCGCTCGTCCGACATGCGGTCCTCCCGTTGCCCGTCCTCCACACGGCCAGAACCTACTACAACCACAGCCCCGGACCGGCGGAGAATTTCCGCTGGTCCGGGGCTGAAGTCCGGACTATCCGAGGTTCTCTATGTGCCGAAGGCTCAGGCGCACACCCGATTCAGCTCATCCGTGGCAGGAGTCAGATCGGTGACATTCTCATCGATCAAGGCATCGGCATAACCGGTGATCACGTCCCTTTCCTCGCCCACGGCCACCACCGCCACGCCCGTCAACCGCTCGGACAAGGCCCGCGTGGTGGCATCGTCCATGGTCCCCCCACTGGTGTCGACCGCGGCATTGATCAGCTCGATAGCCTTGGCACAACTGGGCGACATCGCCCGCGCGGGAGCCGCGGGCACAACCTGCAAAACGGCGGCCGCCGTCGCAGCCAACAGAACAGCGGAGAAGAGCTTGATCATGATGTCCTCTGGGAAACTCAACCGATAAGGCCTACGGCTCCGAGGAGCCGACCTCTCGATCGCAAACTTTAGCGTGGTACCGGGTACCGGTGGACCCATCGCCGGCCCGCGACGGCAATCGGACGGACACTTTCGTGGGCGCCGAATCAGGCGGTCAGCCTGGTGTACCAGCCGGGGCCCAAGCCGTCGTACCCGGAATGCTGGTGGCACCCCGCGAGGACGCGCCAGCCCTGGCCGGCCTGGTAGCTCTCGAAGGCGCGGCACTCCTGCTCGCTGTCGAAACGGAACGCGAGGCCGGACTGCGCCTGCGCGGTGGCGACGACCGCGGTGCTTTCGATGACCGTGATGCCGAGGGCGGCGCCGATGGCGATCAGACCGGCGGCGGCGAAGGACTTGAACATGGTGGCTCCTGTGATTGACGGTCTCGGGTGATGGGCGGCTGCGGGCGGTGCTGGATCGTGGGCGATCCAGCACCGCCTTGGTGTCAGCGGACTTCGCGCGCGTTGACGCGGATCTCCTTCGTGCGGTCGCCGTCGCGGAAGGCAACCTTGGTGGGGTTGCCGAAGGCGTCGACGCCGGTGACGGTGCCACCGCTACCGGCGCGAACCGAGTCGCGAACGACGCCGCCGAGATCCTTCTTCGCGACGACGTCGTCGCCCTTCTTGTAGCCCATCTCGGTCCTCCTTGCCGATGACTCCGCGGTGCGGAATCTGGTTGGTTGCCGCCTCTTTCGGTGGGTCGGCCTGTTCAGATTGACCGGCGGTCGAGGGCACGTCCAGAGCTTGCCGCACCATCCATACGCCTACATACGGCCAGGTCAGAGTCCTAATGCTGTTGAGCAGCAACAAGGGCGGGCCGGTGATCATGCTGTGCGTTCGGTGGGTCGAGGTGTGGGCGTTCGTGTTCAATGGCGGGGTGAGCGACGGGGACGGGGATTCGCCGGATTTCGATGCGACACAGATCAAGTCGCGAGAGCAGTTCGGCACGGTGTTGCGAGCCATCAGGGAATCGTCGGAGTTGTCGATCCGTCAGGTCGCCGCGAGATCAGGGGTGTCGCACGGGACGCTGAGTGGATGGTTCGGCGGCAGCGCCGTTCCGGCGAAGGACGCGGCGCCGTTTCTCGCGAGGGTGCTCGAGGTCTGTGGTGCGGCTGATCAGTTCGAGGGATTGTGGGAGGCGGCGAACCGGGTTCGATACATCCCGCGTCCGGCCCGGCAACGCAATTCGCCGTATCGAGGTCTCGAGGCGTACCGGCCGGAGGACGCCGAGCTGTTCTTCGGTCGTGACGATCTGGTCGCTGAACTCGCTGCCCGGGTCGTGGCGGGGCTCGCGGGCGAGGGACCGCGGTTGATCGGGGTGCCGGGGGCGTCGGGTTCGGGTAAGTCGTCGGTATTGCAGGCGGGGTTGCTGGTTGCGCTGGCGGAGCTGAATCGCCCGGCCCGGCGGATGGTTCCGGGCACCGATCCGGATGCTGCGCTGGACGCAGAACTCGAAGCGCTCGGCGATCGTGAGCAGGGCGCGGTCTTGGTCGTCGATCAGGCCGAGGAATTGTGGACCTATAGCGAATCCGCGAATGAAGATCGTCCCGCCACATCACCGGCGCGGTTCGTGGAGCGGCTGGTCGACCTGACCGGAACCGGTGTTGTCGTGGTGTTCGCGATGCGGGTGGACTTTTTCGCGCACGCTTTCGCGGTCCCCGCGCTCGAGCGGGCGTTGACCACCGACGCGGTGCCGGTCGGTCCCATGAGCAAAGACCAGCTCGAGGAGGCGATCACCGAGCCGACGAAGAAGCTCGGTGGCGTGTCGGTCGAGCCGGCCTTGGTGGAGGTGCTGCTTCACGAGCTCGCCGTCGCCGGTGGCGGCGCGCACGATCCCGGCGCCTTGCCTTTGCTCTCGCATGCCCTGGACCAGACCTGGGTAGAGCGCAAGACGGTGTCGAACACGCTTACTGTCGAGCACTACCGCAGCACCGGCGGGATCCGCAAAGCGATCGGGCAATCCGCGGAGAAGGTCTGGAGAGAACTGGACGCGGATCAGGGCAGGGCGGCCGAACGGCTGTTCACCCGGGCAGCGCGCCGCGGTGACACCGGGTTGGTTCGGCTCCTTGTCCGGCCGTCCGAACTGGCTTGGCCCGATCTCGACCGCGGCACCACTGAGCTGGTGATCAGCAAGTTTGTCGCCGCTCGCCTGTTGACCACGACCGGTGACGGCGTGCAGATCACCCATGAAGCGTTGTTGCATGCGTGGAAACGCTTGCGGGACTGGATCGACGAGGACGCCGTGGGTCACGCGCTGCACCTGCGACTGGCCGAACTCGCCCGCGCCTGGGATCCCGCCGACCCGTCGACCCTGCTCAGCGCCGCGCGCACCGAGGAGTACCAACGGTGGCAGACCGACCCGGGTCAGCGTCGTCGCCTCACCGTGGCCGAGAGTGAATTCGTCGCAGCGAGCGCGGCCCACCACGCGGCAGAACGCGAGCGAGAACACCAGCGGTTCCTGCATGAGCGCCGTCAGGTCCGCCGACTCCAGATCTCGGCCGGCGCGCTGATTCTCGTTGTCCTGCTGCTGGTAGGCACGGTCGTCCTGGTCGTGCGGGCACGATCGGAGGTGGTGACCGAACGCCAAACGGCGTGGTCGGTGATGGTGGCCCAGGCTGCCGATCGCCACACCCTTGTCAGTGACCCGAACACGCTGGATATACAGCTCGCCTTGGCCAGCTACGAGCTGTCCGCGCGCGAAGAGGCCGCGACCCTGGTCCGGCAAAAGTGGGATGGAGCACGCCAGTGGCGTAGCGGAATCAATGTGAAGGCCGTTGCGGTGACCGAGGATTCGTCGTTACTGGCGTTGACCGACGGCGCCACTATCGAGATCACCGACCGTCGTCGCCCGCGAGACGGCAACGACCACGCCCGTATCGATGCGACAGCATTGGGCGGTCCGATCAGCGCGATCGCGTTTCGGCCTCGCACGCATCTGTTGGCTGCCGCGGCGGGGACGGATGTGGTTCTGGTCGACGTCGATGCGCCCGAACGAAGGCTCAGCTTGCCGGGGCCGGCCGCGTCTGTTCGTGATCTGGCGTGGGACCCGCCGGGGATGGAACTGGCCGCTGTCACCGAGGCCGGGGTGATCCGCTGGCGCTTCGACGGCCGGGCATGGCAGCGAGCCGACCCCCTCAACGCCGCGATCACGGTCGACTACAGCGGTGACGGGCGCTTGTTAGCCGCGGTCAGGCCGGATGGATCGGGAGTCGAGCTCTGGGAACGTGATCACGAAACGGGTCACCTGCGAGCGCTCGCTCCGATCACGTTGGCCGAACAGGGCGGCGACAGCATGCCGGACAGAGCGCTGGGAGGCTCGCCAAACCCGCCGCAGGGAATCACAGACATCACGTTCGCCTCGTCATCCAAGCCCGTGCTCGCCATCCTGACCGCGCGCGACTACACCGAGTTGGTCACTCACCAGCAGGAAGTGTCCGGTGTGCTGCTGGCGGGAATGGCCACCAGAATGGCTGTGGGTGCCCGTGGGTTCAGTGTGGGGATCGCACTGGGCGAGACCATGGTGACTGTGGATCAATACTTCGATTTCGACAGCCATCCGGTCGAGTCGTGGGCGATGGGTGGCACCACGTACGACCTTCGGGGCGTGGGGAAGAGTACGTCCGCGGTTGCTGTGGCCGATGCGGGCGAGACGTTCATCGTGACCACGCAGGACGGGATGGTCTACGAATGGCAATCCGTGCCGCCGCTCGATCGGCCGATGTCTGTCGAGTCGGTACGGGCGGCGGTCTGCGCGGACTCGGCAGGACTGATCACGGTGGAGGAATGGCGGAACTTGGTGCCCGAGGTGCCGTTTCAACGCTTTTGCTGATTATCCTCATATCGAAACATCGGCACATACAGAACGAGGCGCGATGACGGCACTGCGGGTACATCTCGCGCTTACGGCATGCATGCTCGTCGGCCTCGCCTGGATCGGGAGCAAGCCGAACGGCGGCGGCAGCTCCGTGTTCCTCGGACTCGTTGCGCTGCTCGTCCTCCTGGCCATCGCGTGGCTGATTCTGGTGATCGTCGGCCTCTGGCGCCCGGCGGATTCGCGGCTCTGGGTGACTGCTGCTCCGCTCCTGGTAGCGGCGGTGATCGGAACGCAATTCGTCATCAGTCCACTGGAGGCGCGCTGGCACTTTGCTCAGCCGTCGTTCGATCGTGCGCTCACGGAGGTCCGGGCCGATCCCGACAGCGGAGACGACTACCGATCGGCTGCCCGAGACGAACGGACCCTCGGCAGTTATCAGGTCATCAAGACCTGGAAGACCGGCGCCAACACCTACTTCGCCGTCGAAGGAGCAGGTTCCGCCGGAGGTTCGGGCGGATTCGTCCACCGCCCCCGTGGCGCCGCCGCCGAAGAAGGATGCAACGCACAGAGTGACGAACCCTTGACCGACGAGTGGTTCACCTTCGAGTGCCGATCATAGAAGCGAGGCGCTGTCGCCGCGCCGGCCCGAAAGTAGTCCCTGGCTTGTAGCCGAGTCGGGGATATTTCACCGAGCAACGAAAACGCCCTCCACCCGCTTGCGCTGGTAGAGGGCTTTTATGCTCCCCCATCTGGACTCGAACCAGAAACCTGCCGTTTCCGAGTAGGCGGATTTTCTGACTTCTCGACAGTTCTCAATGATGCCCGTGAGCTGCACGGATAGCGAAAATTTGGATCCCAACGAATCCCGTTGAATCCGGTCGATTCCCGCTGAAAGCGTGTCGTTTGCGTGTCGCTGGTCGAGTCGGCCGAGGAGAGTCTCCAGTTCAACACGCGTCACGGTACGTTGCCATCCACGGTTCAGTCGGCACCGAAGTTCCGGCGATGACCACCCACCGCAGTCACGAAGCGGGCCTTGAAGCCTGACCCAACTCAAGCCGACCGCCGCAATCAAGCCATGACCGACAACATCCGCACATATGTCAAGAGAGGGCCAAAACACGGAGCACCGAGACCCGGGCCGAGCGTCGGGCGCAGTGGCTTGCGGCCCTCAAACGCGGCCCGGAAGTCGCCGGAAGTCATGGGAAGCAACCTCCGGCATGTCATCGACCGACACGCCGGAGGTTCAAACACTTCAGCAATTTGTCAGCAAACTTTACGAAGGCTGCCTCAAGGAAGCGCCGAACGGATTCGAGCGGATGGCGGCTTTCTACGCCGAACGTGCACGTGGCGGTGCGGGTCTGATCGTCACCGGGGGCATCGCGCCGAACGAGGCAGGTCGCCCCTACCCAGGTGGGCCACGATGGACCACCGACGAGGAGGTCGCACAGCACCGGGCGGTTACCGACCCGGCGCACGCCGGCAAAGGCAAGATCGCCATGCAGATCCTGCATTTCGGTCGCTACGCCGACCATCCGGAGCTGGTCGCGCCCGTCCGATACAGGCTGCGATCAGCCCGCATGTTCCGCGCGAACCCACCGATGCCGAGGTCGAACAGACCATAGGCGACTATGTCCGGTGCGCGGTGCTGGCCAAACGCGCCGGGTACGACGGTGTCGAGGGCGCAGCAGCCACAGACGCCGCCCGAGTATGTCGACCCAGCTCGTCAGGGGGTGGAGAGGACTGCGGACGCGGTGTGGAGGTGTACCGCCCGCACCGTTGCAAGCACGCGTAACCTCGCTAGTTGCTGGTGTCGTAGTTGTCCGCGAAGGCCAGCACGCGCGGCGCAAGAGGCATGTAGGGAGGCACCCACAACCGACGCGTGAAGCCTGGACCAGTCTGCAGCGCATACAAACCGCGCCTGCCGTTGAATCGGCCGATCAGTTCCTTCACCGTGGCGGCATCATCGGCCACGTTCGGGTACAGGATCGTGTCCAGTTTCTCTTGCAGCTCGCCCATTAGCGGCTGGATGGCGTTGATCATGTCCAGCACGCTGGGATCAGAAGTCATCTGTTCCAGCTCGCTACGCTTCAGCCACGGCTTGTTCCTGTGCTCCCTAGTGAAGTGGAGCATGTAGCCCCGGTCCATGTACACGTTCACCGCAGGTTCCCTGTGCAGACGTGCCGTGAAGTCATACTTGAACGCGTTGATATCGCCGTGCAGCAGCGCATCGCGCATCTCCACCAACCAGCGATACTCGAACGACGTGCTCAGCAAGTCCTTGAACAAGTCCAGCACTGCTTGCTCTTGCGTGGTCCGTCGACCGAAGGCGTCACGTACGGCACGGATCGACTGATCCTTATGGCTGTGTAGTGCACTCGTGAACGAGATCAATGCCGAACGCAACCTACGCCGTCGCTCATCGATGGCATCCTCATCGGCCCACGAGATTCGGTTGTCTCGTAAATCGGTAAGCACCCCGATCAGCACATCGCAGAATCTGTCGCTCTCATCTGAGATGTGCCGCAATAGCTCACTGTCCAACATCCGCCGAAGCCGGTCATACGCATCGCGGTAACGCCTGTTTTCGTCTTCAGTGAACGAACACACCTTCGTGAAGATGATTGCCACATCGACATTGGGATCACGGTAGCCCAGGATCGCACCGCATGGGTCAGCGGCGGCAACTGCGTCGTCGGCGGCGTCTTGATCCATTTGCTGCTGAGCAGCCTCTAATGCTGCTCGGAAGCTGGCGCCCACCGACAGGATGAGCTGCCGGATCTCGTCATCCGAGGGCAGTCCCTCGGACAGCCAGCGGTGACCGTCGCGCACGATACCGTCGAGAGCGTTTTGAAGAGAACCCTGTGCAGCAGCACGTGTCATCCGGTCCCTGGCATCAAGGGTGTTCACGTAATCCGTCATCGCCGCGCTCATCACCTGGGCCAGTGCACGAAATGTCTCGACGATGATGACCATCGCCGGACTGGTCGGCGGCGGTGCGGTGTCCGGCGAAACACCGTCCTTCCATGCGTCCGAAGCGTTCTCGCAGAAGTCGAACGGGTCATCACCCTCGATGCCGTCGAGGCTCGCGACAAACTCTTCCAGCCGGCCGACCCATTCCCGTACCTGCGCTACGTCGTCTTCCTGTTCCTCTTCCACGTCCTTGCCTTCTTCGAACTGTCACATCTTGTGTGGCTCCCTTCGTGTGGGCAGCCGCACAGCTTCGCACAGAGGTCCGACAAACGCACGGCAATTCCCCGGCGTGTCTTCATCCACCCCCGAGGGCGTATCCGATCACTGGTTTGTCGGACTCGTGTGTCAGCGATCGTTGATGGCCCTCCGAGAAAGCGGGAAACTTTCAAACACCGCGCGGCCGGTAGGGCATCCGTCGTTCACAGTTGCATTCGGGGACCCTACGGAAAGTCATTCGGCCAGACATCTGGTTTCACATTAGGCGGTTTGAGTGATCGGTTTTCACTCCAATCGAACTTCGATCTCGCCCAGCGACCCCCCACCCATTTTCGTACGCGTTCAAAATCAATCTCTTCCGAACCAAAGTCCACATCTTCAAACTTCACGCAGAATTGAAAGCTCGCGTAGAAATTGGCTTTATCCCTAAAAGCGGCCTCACTGAAGTCACAGTATCCAGCAACAGTACCGTCGAATACCGTCTCCCCGTTGAATGTGACCTCCCTGAAGTCTGTTCGATGGCCAGAAAAGCTACAGTCAATGAACCGAACACCACCAAATGAAGCTTTAGCGAAATTCGCCCCTTCATCGAACTCGGTCTCACAGAATGATGTTTCTCCTTCGAAAGTAGCTCCCTTGAGGGTGGCTTCGCGAATTCTCGCACTATCGAAATTCGCCCCTCCCTCAAAGATGCAGTCGTCGAAACTTGGCCAACCAGTAAGTCTGGAGCCTTGAAAATTTGCTTCACCAATAAATCTTGCACCCATAAAGCGGGCCGCACTTTTGAATACCGTATACGAAAAGTCAACATCTTCAAGATGCGCGCCACGGAAATCGAAGTCTACCGTCGACCAACTGAATTCATAACTTCGCAAATGGTCAGCGATAACATGCAATATAGTCCGCCTAACCTCCCGATCGTTTTGCAGATACTCGAAGTGATCCTCGGTCTCAAGAGCAGCATCGGCGACGTCCTTGGACTTCATTACATGTTTGGTTTGATAATTCGATCCACGCTCGGGTGAGTACGGTAACCGCAGATAGCCGCAGAGGACATCGATGCACTGCTGACGTTGCAATCCCTTGGATTCGTTAGCGACGCCAGCCATCGCATACACGCCCGCTATTCGTACTGCCACCTGGTTCGCACCAAGTTGTGCTGCTGCAGCGCCGAACCGTTCGACAAATCGACCTTGTTCAACATCCCGCTGGCGGCGATACGCTACAACCAGCGCAACAACCGCACCTACGCCACCCGCAATTGTAAGTGCAAGCTTAGTGATATCAATAGGATCTGGCGACTTGGTGGTCGGATGCAGGATCTTACGTAGCCCCCACCAGGAGAGCCATGCAATTGAGCCGCCTCCCATCGCCGCAAGAATGACTGCTGGTAAAAGCTCCGTTCTGCGTAGGAGCTTTCTGAATGAGGTTTTAAGCCTTGGCCAGAAAATCTTGAAGGCAAGAATTCCAAGAACAATCAGGAGTACGACCAGTAAATTTGACTCTCGGTGTGTGCGCCAGGCAAGCCAAGCGTCCAAATACAGAGCGAACACGAAGATAGCAAGCCACATAATCACACGAACGGCGATAGCCAGCAGGGCGTACATTCGGTTCGCAAGGCGGCGAGATATTTGCCTTCGTTGCGTGGGCTCACGAAACCAATCCAGCGTCTCTCTCAATTGCGCCAGCATTCGATTATTCTCATCGATCATCTGAACGGCCCCCCTTCGGCGAAAGCTATGACCCGACAACGGTTATTCTATGTGTTAGCAGTCCGTGAGCATGAACCTTTGCCGGAGCCATCCCCCGTCTCGTAGAGGGCCGACGCCGGGTGAGTTTACTATCCGCCCCCCTGACGTCCGCCCCGGTTTGCCCGCCAACCAGCGGTTTTCGAGGTGGTATCTGTCTGGTTGATAGGACTGGTCGGACGGGCAAATAGGAGCTGGGCATGCGAGACAAAACAGGGCGAACCGACTGGACCAGGGAGCAGAACTAGACCGGGAAATCGGCACAGCGGAGATAACTGCTGCTGAGCCTGCATTCGCGGTCTTCGCCGACGGAAGTCTCAATCCAGATTAGGTTGATATCGAGGTCGGAGTTCAGCACAACGCCGAAGCAGGTGCGGGGCCGGTCGCGGTGGGACCGGGGCTGTGTATTCCACCGGTCATACTCGCCGTCGGGTTCGATGTCGTCGGGATCGATATCGGCGATCTGGCACAGCGCCAAGAAGATGACCTCGACGGCTGGCCAGGTCGGGAGCGTGGTAGCGATCAAGGTGCGGCGGATCGTCTCGTGGTTGGCGGTCCCCTTCAGTTGTGTCTCGTCCAGTTCTTCGATGGCCCTGGCGATCTCCCGGATCGGGGGATCGTTCGCCGCGATGTAGAACCGCCACAGCATGTCGATCAGTTGCTCGTGGTTGGCAGGCACGTCGATCCGTTTGGACAAGCGCCGAGGCATGGCGGGTTCTCCTCATCATCAGCCAGCTATGACAACTGATACCACTTTTTGACTGCCTTTCACCAGCGTATGACTGACACTTCTCATCGATAGACCGAGCATGATTCGTCGTCGACTTTTGTTGAATACCAGTCGAATTCGCAGTTCAGCATTGATGTGCGGAGTCGACGGGCTCCGCGCGCTCCGGCGGTAGGAGCGCTCCATGACCTTGCCGCCCAGTCCACGGGCGGCGAGCGTTGCAGGAGGTTCATGGGTTACGACACCGACACCGAGTGGCATCAGCTGCTGTCCGAAAGGAACATGCTCCGGGGTGAACTGGACGCGCTGACAGACGCTGTTCGCAGGTATCACGAGGAACGGCACGCGGGCGTGACGCGTTGGTGCGAGGCCTGAGGTTCACCCCGGGTTGTGGACACCGAGTTGACAGGATCACTGATCCTGTTGAAAGGATGTCTGCATGCCTCCTCGTAAGCGCCGGTCGTTCACGGCCGAGTACAAGGTCGAGGCTGCGCATCGTGTGATCGATTCCGGTCGCACGGTCGCCGAAGTTGCCCGGGAACTGGGCATTCACGAGAGTCTGCTGGGGACGTGGGTCAAAGACGAGCGGCGCAGGATCGCTGCCGCCGAGATTCATGGTGAAAAACCCCTCGATGCGGCGGAGCGAGCCGAGTTGCAGCGACTGCGAAGGCAGGTCGCTGACCAGGACAAAGACATCGCGTTCCTGAAAAAAGCGTCGGCGTACTTTGCCGCGATGCAGACGAACCGGCCCGGTTCGATCTGATGGCCGAGTACGCCGGCCCCGACACTGTCACCGGCGTTGCTGGTACTGATCAGCCTGCAGGGCACCGGTTTTCGATTCGCCGCATGGCACGACTGCTGCAGGTGTCGAAGTCGGGCTACTACGCGTATGTGAAGCGCAGGGCGGCAACGGTTCTCACCGACCGGCAGCAGCGGCGTGCGGATCTGGAAACGAAGATCGCCACGGTGCATCGCGAATCGCACGGCACCTACGGATCACCGCGTATCACCGGTGAGCTACGCGATCAGGGCGAACGGGTCTCAGCCAAGACCGTCGCCAAGATCATGGCCTCCGCCGGGCTCGAAGGGATCAGTCCCCGAACGTTCAAAGTGCGCACCACCGTGGCCGATCCGGCGGCGTCGTTCCCGCCGGATCTGGTGAAGCGCTGCTTCGACCAGGGCCGCCCCGACGCTGTCTGGACGACCGATATCACCTACCTGACCTGTGGTCACGGGGATCTGTTCCTCTGCGCTATCCGTGACGGCCACACCCGCAAGGTGCTCGGCTACAGCCTGGCCGATCATATCGGCGCCGATATGGTCACCGAAGCCATCGATGCCGCGGTCGCGGTGCGCGGCGGCCGAGCCCAGGGCACGATCCTGCACTCGGATCGCGGCGGGGAGTTCACCGCGCATCTGACCGCGCAAGCCTGCCGGCGGCACGGGCTGCGCCGGTCGATGGGAGCGACCGGAATATGCTGGGACAACAGCCCTTCCGAATCGCTGTGGTCAAGTTTCAAACACGAGCACTACTACCGGCACACCTACGCGACGAAGACCGAACTCGTTGTCTCGGTTGACAAGTGGATGAACTACTACAACACTACCCGGCGGCACTCCGCGATCGGGAACCAAAGCCCCGACAACTACGAGCGTTCACTTCGAACCGCTGCCGCCTGAAAATCTGTAAGCCCCTGTCCACCATCCGGGGTGAACCTCAGCCGAGCCGTGCCGCCTTGCAATCTGTTCGGTGAACCGTCAGTCGATATCCCCATGGACGGCACGACGATTGCGTTCGCGACTGCCGGCCTCCGGAGGCTGCTGCGTGGTTTGGACACTGCGGGGATCGGCGCGGAGCACTTCCCGTGGCCGCCGCCGGAAGATCCGCACCGCAGTCCGTACCGCGGCTGGCGGCCGCTGGAAGCCGTCGACGCCGCAGTATATTTCGGGCGCGACCGCGAAATCGGAACGGCGCTCGACGTGCTGCGCACGATGCGGGTGGGCGTGAGCGGGTCGATCTTCGCTATCCTCGGTCCGTCCGGCACGGGAAAGTCGTCATTTCTGCGGGCCGGGCTATTGCGGCGGCTCGCTCGTGACGAGCGACACTTCGCCGTCCTGGATATCGTCCGTCCCGCACGGACGGTTTGGTCCGGTTCTCACGGCTTTGCCGCCGCACTACATCGCACGCGGCCGCTGTCCCGACTCACAGCCGCGACCTGAAGCTCTCCTCGCATGATTCACAGACATCTGCGAGAACCGACATGGCCTGGATCGAGGCGGTTCAGATTCCGCACACCTCTCTGAACGGTGGTGTGAAGTGCGGATTCAAGCTCCTGAAGTTGGGCGTGTCGAGTATCGCCCAACGTTCCCACTCGAGGTGGGGCCCTGCACGTGCGGCGACATCGGCTTGTATGTGGTCGACGAACATCTGTGCGTGCGATTCCCATCCAGAGGCTGCGCGAGTGGTCACTGCCCTCAGCAGATCGAGCAGCGGCTGTCGTGGTGCTCCGATCACCGTCACTTCCTCGCACAGAACGAAACTGACATAGATGAGTGCCTCTGCAAGGGCCGAGTTCATCACCGCCTCAAGCAATTTCGCATTGCGCGCCAGTGCTGCCACACCTGCATCCTCGCTCTGTGCGAATAGCCACGCTGCAACACGCCAGAGGGTGTCTTGATCCTCACCGTTGGGAGTAGTGGCGACGAGCCGGAGAGCTACATCCAAGGCGCGAGGGTGCCGGGTTCGCATCAGCGCCTCGAGCGCTAGGACCTGCACACGCAGGTCCACTTCCCCATCGACCATGCTGGTCAACGCAGAGAGCACTGGCTCGACGAATTGGCGCGGGATCGACAGACGCCCAAGGGTCAATGCCGCGTATTCGCGCATCGACGCACTGGGATCTTCTACGAGAACCTGGACCAGAGCTCGAATCATCTTGGGTGTCACCTCCCCGGTGGAGGCGCGTGACACTGCGCTGGCAGCCGCGGCACGCACAGCAGGATCCGAATCCTGCATGAGGAGATTAAGCAGAGCCGCGCATTGGGTCGGACTTTCTCGTCGCAGGTGTTGGGCCACTGCGTAGCGGATCACAGGGTCTGGATCGGTCGCGCTGGGCAGAACGGCTTCGCCGCCGCCGGGCAGCAACCTGGCCAAGAACCTCACCGCGACACATCGTCGGGATGGCGTAACGTCCCGATCATTCGCCAACCTCTCGAGTGCCGCGAAACCGTCGTCACTCCTACTATCGAGGAACGAGCGCGTGAAACGGTGTCGCGCCGTGGGCGAAGCTCGCGATGCGGCTGAGCCCCAGGCCGGGATTGGTGCCAGGGCCGCATGCCATCTGGAACTGGTCGCTCCAGAAATACTCGCCATCGTTCGGCCGGATAACTTCGCGGCCGTCAGACCCGTACCACCTGGGGCGATCCCAGAAGTCATCACACTCGGGCAACTGCAGCAAAGCTGCAACGACTGCGGTGTGTTTGTACCGCTGACGCGGCGGTGTGGCCGCCATCAGCCGCTCCGCCGCAGCCAGCCAGTCACGGTCGGTGGTCTCAGCCGATTCCAAGAAGAGGATCAACTGGTCGATATAGTCCTCCACGGTGCGGCGATCGAGTTCGCCTGGGCCAGGAGGACGCCTGCCAGGAGGCCCCAATTGGTTCCAATAGAAGTTGCGCTCCTCATTGGAGCGATGCGGATTGGCCTGCAACCCAGCGAGGATCACGAACAGTTCGGAGACCACCTCGTAGGCCGGCGTGTCCGCGCAATTGCAGCCGACATAGTCGATCAACGCCTCGATGTGGTCTCGGTTGCGCTCGTGCTGGGCCACGTCCATGTCGTTGATGACGCTCGCAGCGAGAGCCAGGGCAGCGTGCAGAGGATCGTTTCCACTGGTGACCATTGCGGTGAGAACACCCATGAGCGGGTCGATAGCGCTATCGATTCCGGCGGTGTGCGTCCACACTTCGCTCCAGTCGTCCGACAGGTGCAGGTGCACGCGAGCGGTGGGGTCGATGAGCTCGGTGTGTGTCGCCAAGTACTCGGCGACCAGGTACTCCATCATCGTGCGATGCAAAAACAGGTACATCGAATCGCGACCGTCGCGGATGTCGCCGTCGCGTACCAGAATTCCGGTGTCGCTGGTCAACATGGTGGCTGCGCGGCTCGCCGTGACACCGGTCGTCTGGGTAAGCGCGGAGAGGTGTCGCCGCAGCACCGATGAGGGGATCCGGTCGACCCACCCGTTCGGGTCGGTGGCGAGTCGGAACGCCAGCGGGGCAGGGACATCCATCAGGAACGCCTCGCGCTCGATCGGGTCGACCGGCAGGCTGCTGGCATCAGGGTCGGCGCGGCGGCGGTTGTCGCCGCGCAGGAACTGCCGCAGAGTACGACTGAAGAGCACGGTGACACTGGTGGGTAGTTCGTCGGTGTTATCCGCGGCAAGGTTGCAAAGCAGCGCCAGCATCAACGGGATCTTCGCCAGGTCACGGAACACCGTGCGATAGATCAGCGTGATGACCTGCCGCTCGCGTTCCGGTGGCAGTTGCCATGTGTGCACATACGGTTCGGGGTTGGCGAACCCCAGCGCCGTAGCCTCGGCTTGAAATGGACTGTGCCGATCGAACACATGCGACGCGGTCGTGCGAGCGGTCACGACGATATGGGCCGGACTGGCGGCCGCGTACTCGCGCAGCAATACCGTGAGTGTTTCCCGTGCCGCAGGGTTGGTCTCGTCGAGCGCATCGAGCAGAAAGACGATTCCGTGGCCGTCATTGAGTCGTCGCTCGAGGAAGGTGCGCATTTCAGCGCGCATGTCAGGATCGTGCTCGGCCAGGACCCCCAAGGCCGCCGTCGTCAAGTCCTGCGCCGTGAGCGGGGAAGAGCCGGGCCGGGCCGGCATTCGTGACGCGAGTGCATCACAGCGCATCAGGACCGGCAGGTCGATCGCGTCGAGGTCGATGCCACTGTCCAGTTGGCCGACTGCCTTCTCCGCCATGCGAATTGCGTGCATCTGGATGGACCACGACTTGCCGATCCCTGGTGTGCCGAGCAGCAGCAGGTTTCGGTATTGCTCGACCGCTCTCCGGATCGGGATGCGCTCCGAGCACTCCTCCGTGGAGCTGTTGCGGATCTGCACGCATGGTTCGGTGTCATCGTCTTCATCGCGCCATCCGGATGGCGGCCGCAGAACAGGGATGGGGTCATCAGGCCGCCAGTTCGCGTGCGGGCGCGGCAATGGCGACTGTGACGTCCGCCAGCCCCCCTCCGGGCGCGATGAGCTCGGAGGAGGAGTCTGTGACGGACGCCAGCCCTGGGGGCGTGACGGGCTCTGCGGAACCTGTGACGGACGCTCCCTCGGCCGCGTCACAGGCGCCATCGCCGAGGGATCAGGGTGAGATGCCAGATAGGGCAGGCGGCGAAGGAAACCTCGAGTCGTGTCCGCAGTGTGCACACACCACCGTCGAAGCTCGCGCCGAAGGGCGTCTTCTCCCCCGGGCGCGGAGTCCGTAACCTCGGCGCGGGCGCGCTCCCACAACGCCCCGAAGTCCGGTGCGGTGTAGCGCGAGTCTCGCTTGGTCGCCTCGCGAATCAGTAGATCTGTAACCAAACGAAGCTCGCGAATTTCGCGTGGACAACCCCGACCCCGCATCCACCGCGAAAGTTTATCCGCGGTAACAGGTTTCCGTCGCAGAGCTTCCCACCGAACCGCGCGTTGTGGATTCCCGCCGGCCCGATCCAGAGCCTGCGTATCGAACTGCCTCACCACAGCCGCGAGGAGCTGCGCATTGGTCATCCCGGCCGCATCCCGCGCGGCAGTCAGCGCCTCGGCCAGATCCGCCAGCCCCGGCCGGTCGATGTCGGTCATCGTTGCCCCGACCGTTCGGCCGTCCTCTCGCAATCTGATTCGGACCTCGTCAGATCTGAATCAGAAACCATCCCGCGGCCGCCTGAACTGCGCACACAGGTGAGCTTACGTCGCGAACCCGCAGGACGATGTGCCTTTCCGCCTTACCTAGCGGTGCACCGGCCAACAGCCGACTGCACCGAAACCGAAAGGCGCCCATGATGTTTCCACCCACTCCCGCACTGCCCTCACCAGAACCCCTGCCCTGCCGCGCACAAGGCGGACGGCGCTGCACCGCCTGCCCGTTCGTGCGCTCCCGTGCCTGCGGCCAGGAACCGGAGCGACCGACCGGCCGCCTCGCTCCGGCCGACGCGGCCCCGCAGGACGCCATCCCGCCCGAGCCCGAACTCTTGTCGCCGACCAGGTCACTGCGGAACCTGCCTGCCCACAGCCCAGGCTGGCTGCGCCGCAACAGACTGACGCTGACCGCCGGCGCTGCCGATGCCGCCGCCTTCGTCTGCTACGTGATCGACCACCACTCGCTGGGCGATACCCTGCGCGAGACAGCCTGTGGCCTGCGCATCGCGGCGGCTGCCGAAAAGATCCGCCGCGAGATACACTAACCACACCAACGCGACGCGCGACTGAATCGCGCCCACGCGCAGAAGCCCACCAAAGAGGTGCCGCGCCACAGCGAGGCACCTCTTTTCTGCGCCCCTCCGCGCCCGCAGGGCTTGGCCGACAAGGCGACGGTGACAGCAGGCCCGCCCTCACCGAACCAATTGCCCGCGTGCCCAATCGCCGCGCCCATGCCGAGCATGGGCGCGGGTTTGCGATGATCAGCCGATGCAGCCGTTCCTCGTGCAGATCGTCGGTGGAGCAACGTCCTTGAAGGACTGGCTGCCCCTAGCCTCATCACTGGTCATCGCCTCAGCCGCCTACACCGGTGTCATCGTCTCCAACCGCACCAACCTGCGCGCCATCACCGCCGCCGACGCCCGCGAGCACACCAAATGGCGCCGCGAGACACTGCTTCGCCTGAGCTCGGAAGCCGTCGAGCACGCCTTGACCGTGCAGGCCTGCTACACCAAACTCGTACACCTGCCACTGCCGCCGGACCCCACCGTCTTCGACAAGATTCGCGACGAGTCCCGCAACGCCGAGATCGCCCTGAACGGCACCGCCGCGGCGCTCGGAATGCTGGGAGCCGCCAAGGCTTCCACCGCATGCGGGGACCTCTACCTCGCAGCCACCGACACCGAACTGCTTCGCACAGCAGGCAACCTGATCAACGCAAAAACCGTTGCCGAACAGGCCGATCCACAGAACCCGTCTCCCAAATCGGCTGTCCATACCGCCGAGCAGGCATTCAAGGTCAAGTTCGACCAGATCGACATCGGCAGGAAGGCGTTGATCGAGGCCGCCGGCGAGGAGCTCACCGCCCTCGACAACCCCACCTCTGCCGACCAGCCCAAGGCACACCGAGGGATTCCTTCACCACCACCCTCGGCGACCGGCTCCAACCCACACACCGACCCTTCGGACAAGCCACATCCCGGACCCGCCTTCAAGGCTAACCCCGCACCCACCTCCCAGCCTTGACAGAAAGACCTCCGATTCCGCTAACTGTCAAGCTGCGGCGAATGTCTGGCGTCGTGGGAGGTTCGCCGAAAGCCTTTGTTGAGTCGTAGTTTTGGCAGGTTGAACCGTCCTGGATCCGGTAGAGACTCGGGTTCAGGCCGCCTCGGTCGAGATGGTCTGTTGATGGTAGAGGTGTTCGTATTCGACCGGCGGTAGGTATCCGATCGCAGAGTGCAGGCGCCCGGTGTTGTACCAATGCACCCACGAGGCTGTTTCCCGTTCGAGTTCGGCTCGGCTGGTGAAGGCGGGGTGGCGGTCGATCAACTCGGTTTTGTAGAGCCCGATCGCCGATTCCATGAGCGCGTTATCGAGGGCGTCGCCGACGCTGCCGATGGACCCGGTGATTCCGGAATCCTGTAATGCTTCGGTGAAGGCCAGTGAGGTGTATTGAGCTCCGGCATCGGAATGATGTATCAATCCTGTTGCCGTGAAACGGAAATCGGTCCTGCGGCGAGTGAACAGAGCTTGCTCGAGCACTGAGGTCACCAACGGCGTCGCCTTCGAGGTCATCACACGCCAGCCCAGGATCCGCCGCGAGTACACGTCCACGCAGAACGCGGTGTAGCAGAACCCGGCCAGCGTCCAGCAGTAGGTGAAATCGGCGACCCACCACTGATCCGGACGCGTCGGCCGCGACCAGGCCCGCCCGATCAGATCCGGGTGCCGCGCGGGTCGGTCACGGCCGCGGTCGGTTGTGACCGTGGTGCGCCGCCCACGCACCACCCCGTCGACCCCGACCAGCCGCATCAAGCGCGCGACCTGATCACGGCCGAGAATGTGGCCGGCTCGGCGTGCGGCGAGCCAGAGTTTGCGCACACCGTAGACACCCCGGTTGGCCGTCCACAGGTCCAACAAGACGTTCGCGGTGTGCGCGTCGGCCCACACCGCGGCGCTGATACCGCGCTTGCGTGCGGCGTAGTAGGTGGACGGGGCGATCGCCACGCCGTGCTCGGTCAACACGCGGCAGATCGGGTCGACCCCGAACCGGTTCTTGTGAGCGTCGATGTAGTCGACGATCACCGCAGTCGGCGGTCGACCTCCGCCGCCGCGAAAAACGCGCTCGCCGTCCGCAGAATGTCGTTGGCCCTTCGCAATTCGGAGACCTCGCGACGCAGCGCCTTCAACTCCTCGGACTCCGAAACCGACACCGGATCCCGGTCGGCGGCCGGTCGTTCGGACTTCTCGACCCAGTTCCGCAGCGTCGCCGGCTTGATATCCAGCAACGCGCCCACATGCCGTCGCGCCGCGGCCATCGACTCGCCGTGCTCGCGGATCCGGTCCTCATACATCCGAACCGCCCGAGCACGGGTCTCCTCGTCGAACTTCCGTGGTGCACCCATGAATGCAGTCTCCCTTGCAAAAACGGGAGTCTCCAACCAACCCAGGACGGTTCAGGTTTGCAGGCAGTGATGGAGCTGTCCGAGCATCTTGCTTGTCGATCAGAAACTGCTGCCGCACAGAGCAATACCGTCGATCGAGATGCGGGCGGCTTGGTCGGCGTGCTAGCGTCGTGTCACCCGCTACGGGACCGTCGGACGAACCGCAGTCACCAGCGTGGCCCCACTACACACCCGCGACGGGACTGCCGTGTGGATGCACGGCCGACTCGGCGCTACGTCGCCCTGCGCCGACGGCCCTGATAAGGAGACCACGTCCACCATGACGCACTACGACAACCCATACCGGCTGTTCCTCCCGCAATCGACACCATCGAAGCATCGCGTCTTCGCCATCACCCGAGATCTCGAGCACGGATGGGATCAACTCACCGCCATCGCCTCGTTCAACAACCGTTGGGAGGCAGTGCGATTGGCGGACGCACTCAATGAGCTCCTTGCTGGGGCGGGCTTGGCCGAGGAATTCCTCACCGAGGCCCTGCACGACGCTCCCGGCCCGGTGCGCAGCGAAGTCCAGCGCGTCGCCGAGGCCCTGCGCACCGAGACAATCGAGACGGAGAACCCCTACCTCGACGCGCTTGTCCGCCCCTCCATCTGTGGTGTCATGCGGTTTCCCCTCGGTCCGGAAACACAGGTTGCTCCGGCGACCGCCGCCGACGAGGACGAAGACGCGGCCTATGACGATTACTGGGGTTGGATCACGCCACGGACAGCCGAGACTCTGCGCACCGCAGGGGTGGTGTTGTCCGACGACGTAGTTCATGACGACCTCGGTGGCGACCGCTGTCTTCCTGATCAATTGCAAGGACAGGGCAAACAGTTCCGTCGACGGTTTGCCAAGCGTGTCGACGCGCTGGTCGATGACCTCCGGCGTGGCGAGTCACCACGCCCGCGGTGCATTGCCGAAGAGATCGCGCTGTGGATGATGCTCGACGACGCGGAGGGGATGATCGGGGAACCGGAGATTGCACCGGCCGGTATCGAGGATCTTCCCGCATCCGCGCACGATTTCTCGTTCGACGATCTACGGGAATTGCTGTATCAGGATCACGACTTCCACTACTACTTCGAGCCCATAGGAAAGGAAACACCGCTGTCCACACCCATCACAGAACTCTTCGAGCCGTTCCTCAATCCCCCACCACGCAACGCCCGCCGCCCCTCCTCCACCGGACTGGGGAGTTAGCCCCGGCCACGGTATCCATCCGAACCGACCGCAAGCACCCCGACAACGACGTCTCGACAGCCTCCGGTCCAGTCCGTACCTGCTCATTGTGTGATTGCACCAAACCAATCATCCACACGATTAACCATTTTCACGACCGGAGGGGGCTGCTTCCGCAGCCTCATCAGGACGATACCTCGCCGCTTCTGGCGCGAGGTGGTGGCAGTGCCGCATGGCCGGACGGCGTTGCGGCGTCGTGGGGACTCGAACAGCTCCTGGCACTAAATCCAGCAAATGCGCGAGCAAGTCATCTGCGCTGCAACCGATCCCGAGGCAACGACGAACCGGCAAACAGGGCGATGAGTGTGAACCGACTTCTGACCGCGTGGGAGTCGGACGCGATGCTTGTACGTGCACCGTCATGGGCGCAGATGACGGTTTATCGGCGAGGTGCAGATAGCGAGGCGCCCTCAATGCGACTGAGCGCCCGCACTCTAACCAATCCTACCTCTGAGTCATGCTGCCGAGCACGGTCGGCAGTGGGCCGAGGAGGTATCCGCTCGGGACGGACCAGGTTCGGTCCCTGCAAGCAGGGAGGCCAGCGAATCGCCCCCGCTGGTTGATCGTCGTTCGGTGACTAGCCGAGCAGCCGATCACAGATGTTGTCACGGAATGTTCGATAGACCGCGAGGGCCAGCGGCCCCCATTTTGCGACTCGGTCTACCCATCGCGCCCGTTGGCTGCGAGCGCTTTTCTCCGGTTCAGACATCCAACTACCTCTCATCTCTTTCTGCGGCCCCCCGCGGGGAGGTCGCAGTCGATCCGAAAGGCGTTGTCAGCGTATCTGACAACAGTCAATCTCGCAGCACGCCTGCCTGTGCCGATCCAGGTGTCTGGTCAACTGCCGCCCTGCCAGCATCCAGCGTCCTGCGGCCAAGCTCCCCAGAGGGCAGGCGAAAAGTTGAGCGCGCTCGGCTCGTCTACCCGCACTGGGCAATCTCTCCCCGTCGCGCGAGAGCCACGAAACTCCTGGTAGCAGGGAAGTTTCGGCGTGACCGACCGGGGAAGTGTCGCTGACAGTAAGCGCGATTCGGTTCGACACCATGCAGTCGAGCGCTGCGGACCTACGCAGACAACCCTCGGCGAGGCAACATCAATGCGATCGCTCAGTCGCTGGATACCACGGGCAGTACCGGCCGATCGTGGTGAACGAAGGCTCCCTGACAGGCCGCGTAATGAAGGTGATCGCGGGCAACCTCACCTTGCTCGCTGCGCGCCAGCTCGGCTGGGACCGGCTGGCCGCTGGGATCATCGATGTAGACGAGCAGACCGCGCGGCGCATCGTGGCCGCCGACAACCACACCGCCGACCTCAGCGACTACGACGACGCTGCATTGTTCGAACTCCTCGACGGCCCGAACGACCTCATCGGAACCGGGTTCAGCGCCGAGAATTTCGACAAGCTCGTCGCCAAGATCGCCCCCGCGTGATGCCACACCGATCCCGACGACGTTCCCGATCTCTCTGATAAGGCGGTCAGCGCGCCCGGTGATATCTGGCAGCTGGGGTCGCACCGGCTCGCGGTCGGCGATGCCACCGACTACGCGGTGATCGAGGCGCTGATGGACGGCGGGCTGGCCGACTGCGTGTGGACCGACCCGCCCTACGGCATCGACTATGTCGGAGAGACCAAGGACGCCCTGCGGATCCAGGGCGACGCTGCCACCGATCTCGACGATCTCCCCGGTGGGGCGTTCGCCTCCATGGTCGCGGTCGCCCGGCCTGGCGTGCCGGTCTACATCACGCACGCCGACTCTGAACGCCTGCGGTTCGAGACCACGCTGCGTGCAGCCGGCCGGGGTGCTGGTCCGGCAGAACCTAGTCTGGGTGAAGAACACCATCGTGATGGACTGGTCCGACTACCACGACGGGCACGAGCCGATCGTGTACAGGCTCACCACTGGCCGTGAGGGGCCGCTCAGGCGGGGTGGGGACCGCTGGTACGGCGACAACGGTGTTCGAGTTCGACAAGCCGTCCGCCAACCGAGACCACCCGACGATGAAGCTAGCTGATGGCTCACCCCCTGGCCATTTCACTGCAGAAGTGACCTGTGGCGGGTGGCAGCACGAAGCCGCACCGAATGTGTTGGCGCGGCGGCGAACTGCGCCAAGCGGATGTCCCACGCGTGTTGACCGAGCTCGAACTGCTCGCTCGACCTGGCCACCGGGTATTACTGCGGCGGCAGCGCCCACCCCTCCGGCCAAACCGTGTCGTCGTTGTAGATCACGCCTGCCGAAATCGTGTGTAGTTCCGCATCGCTCAAGTCCGCGCCGTTCAGATTCGTCCGATGCAGGTCCGCGCCCGTCAGGTCCGCGGCCTTCAGATTCACGCCAGCAAGATCCGCGTGGCGAAGGCAAGCGTTGCCCAGATACGCGGAACTGAGGTCCGCGCCCTTCAGATCCGCGCTCGTCAGGTCCGCGCTGGCCAACTTCGCGCCAGTCAAGTTCGCATCGGCCAGGGCCGTGCCCATCAGCCTCGCGCCGGTTAGGTCCGCGCCTGTCAGGTCTGCGGCCTTCAGATTCGCGGCGGCCAGGTTCGCTTCGTTCAGGTTCGCGGCCTTCAGATTCGCCCTATCCAAGCGTGCGCTGTCCATGTCCGCCCTGACCAAGTTGGCCTTGACCAGGTGCGCGTGACTGAGAGTCACGCCGATGAGATCCGCACCCATGAGGTTTGCGCCGCTGAGATTCGCGCTGGTCATATCTGCGCCGATGAGATCCGCACCGGCCAGGTTCGCGTCGACCAAGACCACATTGGTCAGGTCCGCGCGGCGCAGATCGTAGGTATACGACCTCCAAGACAGTGCGTGGCGTCGGATGACCGCAGTGATCGACTGCCGCACTTCGTCGTCTTCCGACTCTGTGGACGAACGCAGATAGGCACACAACAAATCGAGGCAGACCCGAGATTCTTCATGGATCTCGATAGCGACGCCTTCTCCGAGACCGGGAGAACTAACAGCTGCGGCGATAGTTGTCTTATTCCAATCGTCGGCTAGAGCAGCCAAGGCGTAGACACCGGCTTGCCGGACTGCGGGGTTGGCGTGCGCGAGCTGCTCGGCGCAGGTCGTGTACCGCTCCCTCAGGCCCTTGATCTGCTCCAGCTCATGTGTTTTCGTGAAATGCCGCTCGGTCTGTCTGCGATTGAGCAGTACACCTATCAATGCGATCACCGCGGTCGTCACTGCCAGAGCACCGGTGATGACCGTCGCCACCGGCTGGGTCAACCAACTCGGGTTCGACGTCGTGGTGGTCCCGGACTGTGCGACAGCGGGCGCAGCCCAGGACGCGCTCACCGCGACCACGACGACGAGCACTCCGAGAAATTTCTTCATGCGGGCGATCTTGGCACTGATTCGCCCACATCGCGGCAACACTGCTGTGCCGACGGATACGAGGTATCCATCCCTACCGTGGAGCGAGCCCTGTGTCGCCGCAGCCTGCTGTTGCCGCAGGAGTACAGCGTGGACCGCAAGTCGTGGGCGATGCTGCGGCGCAAGGTGTTCCGCGCCCCGCCGAGGGACTGCAATCGGGTGTGGCAAACCGACTTCGGCAAATTCGAAACGATCGGCGGTGGCATCTGGCGGATCTACGCGGTGCTCGATCACCCCAGACGAACGGTGTAATCGAGCAGTTCTTGTGCGCCACGAGGCACGTCATCGCATTCACGGCCTCAGCAGGGAGGAACTCGAAGGAGGAGAGCGAAGGCACGGTGCTCACCCAGGGCCGGCGTTCTCCGTACCCGGTCAAGCATTTGGGCATGTCGAGAAACCGTCGGCTAGCGGCCGTTCACTACGGTTGTTTGGCAGTTTAGAGCCGCGCTGCTATTTCGTCTGCTTTGAGGTTGGCTCCGCCGGCGCCGTTCTCGACGAGGCGGTCGACTACGTCGAGGCACCGTTCGATCACCGTCTCCGATGATGTCGCGCTGTAGGTCGCCAGAGCGATGTTGGTGACTTCGTAGGCTTCTGCCGCAGCGTGTGTGCTGATATCACCCGAGTCGGCGCCCCAGCGTTCGAGCCAGTCCTCGCATAGCGCCACAACATTGTCCGGTAGCTCTCCCAATCGGCGGCTGAGCCCGTCCAGCACCGATGCGGGTGCCTCGCGGAACATTCTTGTGCCCCGTATCTTTTCGAGTAGGTCGGTGTAGGCAGACAGTGGGCCTTCCATGTATTGGACCACCGCTGTTGTCTGGTCGCGCACCTCTTTCGACTCGTCGTTCATCAGCCTGAGTAGCAGTCCTTGGCCGGGAGATGTGTCTGGCTCGTCGGGGTCGTAGGGCTGCAGGCTGCTCACCAACTGGGTCAGACAGTCGGCTACGGCGGCTCTGACGTCGGTCTCGGACAGGAATTGTTCGAGCAGGGGGCGGTCGAACCCTGGCAGTTCGACATTGTCGACAGCGAGCATCGTGGCCATCCGGGCCGCGGTGGCGCGTATGTGGGCGGTCGGTGACGCCGCCATATTCCGCAGGAATCCCACCGTCGACGCCGGGTATCGCTCTCTCATCAGCCATGTCAACTCGGGAAGTCGGGGGGCTTCGAAAACGGCAGGAGTTGCTGCGGCAAGCCAGTTCTCCGCAAGCGCGAAAACGAGTTCGGGTGCTTCCGACCATGTCATCGCCAGCGCTTGCGGCACCAATACCCGTACGGCTTCGGATGGGTCTGTTGTCACCCGTTTCAGAAGCGGTCTGACAAGAGCCAGCCGTCCGGCGCGCGTAGCTGATGGAGCGAGTAGCGCGGCAACGGAATTGAGCGCGACACCCCGCGGCTGACTGTAGGCCTGACCCACGAGGTGATCGTGCCAGACCTCGCCATCGGTCGGGTTACGGCCGAGATCGCAGATCTGGATCGGAACCGAGGCGATGTCCTCGGGCAGGTCCGGTTGGTCTGCGAGATGATGAATACACCTCGCTATCGCCATGTCGAGATCTGGATCGTGTGGCCTGCCGAACGCATTGCGGATCGCATCGTAAACTCGGACAACGTTCGCCCCCTGCCGGAGCTCGTCGGTCTGTGCACGAGCTTCCAGTGCCGCTGTAATACCGGCCATGACAGCGATCACCGCCGTCGCGGGCGCGGACACCGGAAACTCGATCAGCAGACGAGCGAACCGGGCCGGATCTTGTTCTGCCGCAGCACGTAGCCCGCGCTTCCTCGCGTCCGATTGCTCCTCGTCGGTCGCGGCGTCCGGCCAGTCCGCTACCGCAGCCAGCCAATCCGCATCATCGAGGTCGGTGGGAATCGAGATCTCGGGCCGCTCGAAGGAACCGACTCTGAACAGCGGCACGGGTTCGCTCACCGCCTCACCCAGGACCGCGTCGAGCGCGTCCAACCGATGACAAAGTACCTCCGGCATCTGATCGCCAGTCTCGCGGCGCAGCAGCGACAGCACGACATGCTCTTCGTCAGTCAGGCACATTTCTGTGTCGACCGCTGGCGCGTCACTGTGATCGTCTTGAATGCCGTACGCAGCGGCCACAAGGGTGAATGCGCGGGCACGTTGCTCGTCGCTGCCAGCGGCGGCAACCCGACCGACCACCGATCCCCATGCCCAGCCGGGCGTGTCTCCTTCCGGAAGACCGCGCACGCGCGGATCTGCGATCCATCTCGCGGCGTCATCGATGAGAGTGCCGGTGGCGTGGCGGTACGCGATAGCCAGTAGCCGGTGCGCCGCGAAGGTGTCCAAGTCGGCGAAACGACTCAGAATCGGTGCCAGCAGATCTGGATTGCTCGACGCCGCAGCAGCGACCGCGGTTCGGATAGCGTCGTCGGCTCGGCTTTCCAGCGAATCCGTTGTGGCGAACAGCCGTACATCCTGTCGCAGACCTTCTGCCGCGTCGATGATGGACTCGGTGGGTGTCCAGCCGGGCCCGGTGCCGATGCGACGGTAGTCATCGAGCACGAAGTCCGACAGCTGTTGTATGTAGTGCAATGGTGTTTGCTCGGCGCACTTTCGCAAGTTCGGGTCGCTGCGCCGGTAACTGGCCAGTGGGCCACGATCGAAGACCGACTGCTGTAAACCGCGGCGGTCGGTGATGCGCCGTGCCGCGTCGAGCCAGACCGTGACCGCGTCGGCGGCGACGGCTGGGAATCTGTCGATGAAGTTGTCGACGGCATACACCGCGCCGGAGTCGGAGAGCCATTGATCCAGCGCGGCCTGTGACTCGGCAGGTTGCCCGATCGGCCCGTCTCCACTGGACTCACGAGCGCAGATAGCCGAGATCACGCCTCGAAACAATCGCAGGAGATCGTTCCCAGTGCCTGTCCCGCCTTCCAATCCGGCGAGATGGGTCAGGCGGATCAACGCACCGATCCACTCGTCGACCCGATCGGTGTATTGCACGATCGGCAGCGCAGCTTGTGCCGCGCGATCCGGGCTAAACCGCGCGGCCTCCACCACCAGGTACAGCAACTCCTGCGGGGAGAGGCTCTGGAGGGCTGCGCGAACTCGGTCGTCGCCCGGTCGGTTCGTTCCGCAGTAGGTCTCGGTTACGACATCGAGCATGCCCTGGTCAGCCATGGCTTCTGCGAACGGTTTGGTTGTGAGGGTCCGGATCACCTGATTGCGCATCGGGTCCGTTTCATCGGCCGCGATGGACACAAGGAGATCGATCTCCTCATGGTCCACCTCGCTCTGCGTGCCGAGGAGAGAAAGTACGGCACCGCGAATGTGAGAACGATTGCTACGCGCCAGGACTCGAGCCAAATCTTCGCGATATCTCAGGGGATCGTCACGTTCGAGCGTGAGAATCGCGCGCACAAGACCGCGCCGAGAGAGCAGCTGCCTACCTTCGGACAGTACGTCCGCGGCATTCCGTCCAGCGTTAAGGACGGTCAGCGCCACGAGATATTCGTAGTAGGTCTCGTGGAAAAACCGTATCCGCTCCTGATCACGGACGAGTACTCCGTGATGGATCAGCGTATCAACCGAATCGCGAATGAGAGTCAGTCGATTCAGCGGCAGCGACAGAACACCACCTTCGTGCATTCTCGCCGCGATATCCAAAGTGGTTTCGGCGAATCCATTGTTTCCCAGCCTTTCTCGGCATCTGTCGGCTTTCCACTGGTGGTAGCGGTCGAGCAGATTCATCCGAGACCGCATCGCCATCAGCGAGTCCCGGTCGCCCTCGGAGCTATCCTCGAAGATCTCGATGAACAGGCCCAGGTTCAGGGGGCTTCGGAGCAGTTCCACTAGCTTCGGCGCGGCAGAGGAGGCGTCGCGTCCGATTCGATGGAGCGCCGAATTCACTTCTGCCACAGTGAGCTCCGACAGTTTGAACTGTCGTGGTTGTTCGGCCTCGCCGGATCCATCCATTCCGACCAACCGGCGCAAGCCGGCGTCGAACGCCAGATCCTCGGTTCGGCAGGCCATGATCAGCGTCAGACCACCACTGGCACGCAGGTTTTCAAGCATGTCGGCGACCGCCCACCAAACCTTGTCGCCCCGGCCCGACAGCCTCGACATCGTGTCAACCTGGTCGACAACGAGGACGCCAACCCTGTCCGCTTTCGCGCGTGCGACAACAGCGACCGGTGAGCCACCGAATCCGATACCCGCCTGTCTGCCCAGCGCGTCGGCAGTCGAGACAGGGTCCGCGTCGTCCAACCGCAGAACGCCCACAACCACGCCCCGGTCGCGAAGGCCGGACACCACTTGCGCCAACACATTGGACTTTCCACTGCCCGGCGAGCCAGTCAGCATGATCGCCGACGGACGGTCAGCGCCGGTCACGACGTCAACGATCTCGGCGGCCTGCCTGCGCGGGATTTCGGCCAGCGAACGTGGCCGCTCCAACTCAGCGCGACGGACATACGTATCGGCCAGTCCGGACAATCGCCCGGCGAGATCGATCGGGTCCCCACCTCGTGGCCCATGCCCCGCCGCCTTCAAAAGATCCCACAAACCTACCGAGTCCAATTCGGCAGGTGCTGTCTCCTTCAGACTCTGCCACAGCACCGACACCGCTACACCGGGGTCGCCTTCCATCACGTAGGGCAGGAGCCCCAATGTGAATCGCTTCAGAGCCTCGTGCCCGATGACGATGAACGACATCAGACCTAGCCGCTTATGCAGCGCATCCTCGTCGAGACCCCATTCGAGAAGCAGTTCGTCGAATGCCGGCTTCTCCTTCTTCTTGTTCAGGTCGCGACGAAACTCGTCACCAGCGACACGTCCTGCCTTCTCCGTCAAACTCCCCAGCACCGATATCTGCTCGGAGACGAAAACAGCATGCCATCCTCGGTCGGTCATTCCCCGAAGCCCGTCCAGGAACCCGACACGTCGCAACGCCCCAAGAGTCCACGTGGTGCCATGGGAGCGCTTGCATTGATGCCCCTCGACAAGTCCGTCCACGGCGTGACCGAACAGTTTGAATTCGATCGAGTCTTCGCCGGGCGGCTCTACTCGCAATGTCGAGAAGGTGCCGTCGAGAACCGGTAGAACGCCACGCAGGACAGTCCAATAGCCCTCATAGACATCGGCAAGCTTTGCCCCCAGTCCGCCGCCCGCAGTCGTGGCTCCTACGAACGCCGAAGCATCGTCACCCGACGAAACAGAAGCAGCTATGTCCTCGCCATCGCTTGTCAATGCTCACACCTTCCCGACAAACCACAACTCCGCACGTCGCTGACTAGATTTCACGATCTGGCGCACCATGAGTTGCAAATGGGGGTACTGGTCGACCGTCATCGTGGGTCGGAACCATCCGGCCGCTGTCGGCTCATCCTCACGGGTCCGTGCCTCGATGTTGTCGTCCACCGCTCATCGCTTTCACCGGTGCCCAATCCTATGCCCAGCGCGACCATCCCGAGGGCACCACGTGGCGCCTGTTCCGAGTCGTACCGGACGAATCAGTAGATGAGCAGTCAGTCCCGAATCGCAAACGTCGCGTGCACATCCCCTCCAGGTTGCGGGTACCGAATCACGAACCGCACCGCAATGCATTCTCCGCGAGGAAATGTTCACCGCGGCAGAACTCGATCGGTAGTCGGCACTCTAACCGTCTCTCCACCGCGACGAGTGCGCGCCGGCTGCGTGAGCCCAACAGTCTGGTGGTTCGTTGTGGCCGGTCCCTCACTCACGACCGCGCGTGAAATATGGTCCCCGAGGCCGCGCAGGAACAGCCGGGTTTCGTGAATCTCAAGGTCGGTCTTGTCGTTCTCCGGATAGTTCGCATCCGGGACCTCACACAAGAGCGCGACCGTCGGCTCATCGTCCTGCCTTGCCCTTACATCAAGGGCCAACAGGTCCAGCCCACCGCGCTGGTGTTCGTGGGTAGCTGAAACCGGAACCGGCTGGTGTCGACAGCTGACTTGAACGGGAATCGGACAGCGAATCGCATCGGTAGGCCGTTAACCATCGCGCCTCGCTAGCGCGCATTCTCATCAGAACAGCGTGCGCAGCAAGTTCCCCTCGGTGCCATGCATTTTCAGCGGCGCTAGTTCGAACTGATCCGCCGGTTGCTGAATTTCAGCCAAGAGGATCAGCGCCCACGGCGCGCTGCGGCAAGCAAACATCCCGTCCCATTCGACAAACAGCGCCGACCCTAGCTCGTTCGATGGGGATGCCCGTCCTCGGCGCGATCGAGCGCCACCGCCGCGGCCGCACACGACCGGTCCTTCCTCGACGCGATCGCTCACATCAACTGGCAACTCGAAGCCAGCCGCCACCACGACGCCCGCGACACCTTCGAGCACGCCCTCACCGAACTCGCCGCCAACGAGGACCTCCACCGCCTCACCCGACTCGCCGACACCTTCACCCACGCCCCCTACGTGATCGCGCGAGCGCACTGCGTTGGCTGTGGCGACGCGCCGACGCCGACTTGCAGGCATGGCTGGAACTGTTCGTCACCCGAACCGACCCGAGCCTGTACCGGCCCACCGAGCAGCACACCGATGGATCACGACCGGCCCACTCACCGCCCTCGACGCGAATGTGCGGCGACTGCTCGCCACCGACGACACCCCCGTGACCAACCGCGAACCCTCAACCGCAACCTCGAAGCGATCACCACGAAACATCGTCCCGTGCACGAGGACCGGGTCGTCATCGACTACATCCGCACCCTCTTCCTGCGCGACACCGACCGCCCTACGAACCCTCCGCGTGGGATCGACATCGACATCGACGACCTGTGCGGCGAATGCCACGACCTCTACCGCACCGCCACCTGACCCAAGCTCGTCTCCGCACCGGTTCACCCACAACGGGTCTCACATTCCCGGTCCGCCGCAATGCCGCACTCCCGCGGCGGACCGGTCACCACCCACCGACAGTCCCCTCACTCCGTATCCGTGTAGGAGGTACATGCCGTGCCCCACCCTGGCTCGACTTTCTCGCCGACCACTACTCCTTGCTGGTTCGCCATCTTCGCGTACTGGGCGTGCCCCCTGACCGAAGCTCGCTGCCGCTGCCGGTTTTCCACCACCACCGCCACCGAGCCCGGTACGAGGTAGTCCAGAACGCTCGCGCACAGCGACCCTCCGCCGCCCAGACCATCAGCGTCTCGCGATGCCCCGGTCCGTCGCGGTGCCCACTCCCGCGACGGACCGGCCGCCACCAGCCCTCACCGAATCACCAACCCCCCACCCCCTCACGCCCACAACTGTATTCACCTCCACGCGCACACCACCACGCAACCCCACTTACACCCGCGCCCCCTCATTTCCACCCTCACCACCCCATTTCCCCTCACTTCCACAAGCACACCTCTTGCATCCGAGGAGCCCTTCCGGACTATCAGCGCAAAAGCGACAACCTCCCGGTCTCCGAGGTGGACTATCCCGGAACGGTTTCCGTGACCCGCTTGCGCCGACCCGGGCATTGTTGACACGACAAGGTTCATCGCTAGCGGTGAGGGAGCAGAGTCCGATCATGCTGTCTTGTTAGCCTCCACCGTTGCGATTCGGTAACGACCAGCGGTTTTGCTTGATTTGACGAAAAAATAGTCAAGCCCACCCCCTGGCGTAAATGGCCGGCCGGGTGCTTGATGGATATATGACCGCGACGATTCATAAAGTCGTGGCAGGCAATGGGTATCAATATTATCTGCGCAATGTCGCCGCGAATGATGTGTCGGCTCGCGGCCGTTCCAGCCTCGCCGACTATTACTCCGCTCATGGGGAAGCTCCGGGCCGCTGGCACGGCACGGGCCTGGCCGCGTTGGGCCTCCAACCGGGTGAGGAAGTCACCGAAGAACAGATGAAATCCCTGTTCGGACTGGGTCGTCATCCGAACGCGGATGTGATCGAAGCCCGTGTCTACGACAGCGAGATCGGCAAGGGAGCCAAGCACAAAGACGCGGCGCGCGCCGCCGATCAGGCGTCGTGTTTGGGTAATCCGTTCCGCGTTTATGCGGAGGTTTCTGAGTTCCGTAAACGGTGCGCGGTGGCGTTCGAGCGACACAATATCGCGCACGGATTCGACCCTAATGACGCTATTAGCGATGACGAACGGGCACCGATTCGTACCCGTGTCGCGTTCGAAATGTTCTGCGAACAGTTCGATCGCGCACCCCTGAATGAGCGGGAATTGTCGGGGTGGGTGGCACGAAACTCGCGTCCGAACACTGTTGCGATCGCGGGTTTCGACATCACTTTCTCCCCGGTGAAGTCGGTGTCGGCGTTGTGGGCTCTCGCGCCGCGGGCCGTCGCGGAGAAGGTCGAGCTCGCGCATCAGCGTGCGGTGCGCGACGCACTCGCCTGGTTGGAAGAGCACGCGATCTTCACCAGACTCGGCCGCAACGGTGTGCGCCAAGTCGACGTGGAGGGCATCGTGGCAGCTCAGTTCACGCATCGCGACAGCCGTGCCGGGGATCCGGACCTGCACACCCACGTGCTGATCGCCAACCGTGTCCGCGCCCCGGACGGGCGCTGGCGCACCCTCGATGGCACCGCGATTTACCGGGCGGTGGTCACCGTGTCGGAGATCTACAACACCCGCCTGGAACACCATATGGAGACCCTGGTGGGTGTGGAGTTCGCCGAACGACCCACCACCGATCCGTCCAAACGTCCGATCCGTGAAATCGTCGACATCCCAACATGGTTGATCAAGGCGTGGTCGCGGCGCGAAGCCGCGATCAAAGAGCGTGTGGGGGAACTCGCCGCACGGTTCCAGCACCGGTTTGACCGCGAACCGATCGCCACCGAAATGTATGACCTGGCCCAGCAAGCCACTCTCGAAACCCGACCGCCCAAACACCTATTGCGGTCACTAGCCGAGCAGCGCAGCACCTGGCGCTCACAGGCGATAGCGCTGCTCGGCGGCCGCGAAGCATTATCGTCGATGATCGTCGCGGTCTTGAATCCCGTACGGCCCCAGCGTGTCGCGGTGACCACCGGGTGGATCAACCGGACCGCGCAGCGGGTCATCGAGGTGGTTTCCGAGCACCTCTCCACCTGGCAGGCCACCAATCTGCGTGCCGAAATCGAACGCCAACTCCGCGGCCACGTGCGAGGCCAGGACTGGGAACAAGCCGCCGAAGCCATCCTGGCCGAAACACTGTCACCCGAGCATGTGATCGCGCGCGGTGACCCCGATCTGACCGACGAACCCGAATTACATACAGTCCCAGACTTGTTGCGTCGCCGCGACGGCACCAGCGTCTACACCGGCGCCGGTACGCAGATCTACACCTCGGCCCGGACATTGTCGATCGAACAGCAGCTGATCGACATGTCGGTGCAGCCCGGCGCACGCCAACTCACCGCTGACTCGGTCACTGCGGCCGTGCACCGCTACGACACCCGGAATCCGGATCGGCCGCTCAACGCCGGGCAGATCAGCGTGATCCGAGGGTTCGCCACCTCGAATCTGCGTATACGAACGACCAACGCACCGGCGGGAACGGGCAAGACCACCGCGATGGCGGTGCTCACCGACGCCTGGCATACCAGTGGCGGCCGGGTTCTCGGGTTGGCACCGACCGCGTCGGCGGCGGCCGAGTTGGGTAAGGCGATCGGTGCGCGGGTGGAGACCGTCGACAAGGTCGTCGATGTCCTGGCCGGGCACACACCCCGCTTCGACAACCTCGCCTTGGACCGTGAAGCGCCGCCGTCGCTGCCGCAATGGATCCTCGACATCGACCCCGACACGTTGGTGATCGTCGACGAGCACGTCAAGATCGGCAACCTCAAACGCCTTCGCCTACTACGATTCCTGACCGACCGCGGCGCGACGATCCGCTGTATCGGTGACCCACGCCAACTCGCGTCGATCGAGGCCGGCGGCGTGGACGCCGACATGGACGCGGCCGCACCCGAGGCGAGCATGACCCTCACCCACGTCGTACGGTTCGCCTCGAACGCTGAAGCGACCGCCAGTTTGCAACTGCGTGAGGGAGATCCAGCAGCGCTGGGCTGGTATCTGGACAACGGCCGCATCCACGCCGGGCACGAAGGTGCCACCCATAACGACACCTTCACGGCCTGGGTCGCCGACCAGCGTGCGGGACGCGGCACCATCATGCTGGCCGCCAACCACAAAATCGTGACCGAACTTAATGCCCGCGCCCGCGCCGACCGCCTCGCTCGCGATGGCGGTGGGATCGGTGCGGAATGTACTCTCGCCGACGGACTTCACGCCTCGGTCGGGGACACAATTCGCACTCGTCGCAACAACCGACGACTACGACTCGGCGACAATGATTGGGTACGCAACGGCTACCCCTGGACCGTCACCGCCGTACATCCGGATGGAGGTCTGACCGCCACACATCTGCGGTCGGACCACAAACTCGGTCACAGCGTGCGGCTTCCCGCCGACTACGTGGCCGCGCATGTGCGCCTCGGGTACGCGACAACGATCGATTCCGCGCAAGGAATTACAGCCGATTCGTGTCATGTCGCGCTCACCGGAGGCGAGTCACGCCAACAGCTTTATGTCGCACTCACCCGCGGAATCCACGCCAACCACGCCTACGTACCGACCGCGTTGGACGGCAGTGAGGGCTCATTTTGGAGTGAACCGGCGGTGTTTCCACGCACAGCTGTCGAGCTTCTACTGCGCATTTTCGGGCGCGACGGCGGACAGAAGTCCGCGCACACCATGCTGCGCGACGCACTCGAACCACACAAACGGATCGGGCGCGCGCTCGACATCTACCTCGACACCATCGGTGTCGCCGCCGAAAACGCCATCGGCGCCGACAGTCTCGAACGCCTCGACGCGGCCGCGGAAGCGGTGCGATCCAATCTGACCGACAGCCCGGCCTACCCCGTACTACGTCAACACTTGGCGATGATCGCACTGTCCGGGCATGACCCGATGGCCGCCTTACACACCGCCGCGAACGCCCGCGAACTCGACACCGCCGATGACGTTGCCGCCGTACTCGACTGGCGTCTGGATCCCTCCGGCATGCACTCCACCACCGGCGCACCCTTGCCATGGGCGTCCGGAATCCCCCGCGGGCTGCGCGCGGAACTCGACTCCACCCAACTCGCTGCCCGCGCGCGCATCATCACCGACCTCGCCACACAAATCCGCAGCGAAGTCCAGACCTGGACACCGGCGTCCGCACCGCACTGGGCGCGCTCGCTCATCGGGTCGAACCCCGCGACTGCTCGAAGACCTCGCTGTGTGGCGGGCCTCCCTACACATTGATGACCACGACCCACGCCCAACCGGACCCGCCCGCTATACCGGGCTCGAACGCCAACACCAAGAGCTGATCGACGCCCGCGTCACCGAGGCTCTCGACGACCTGAACCTGCCCACCAACAAGTGGGCGCCGCTGATCACACGCCTGCAACCCCGCATCTTCACCGACCCGTGGTGGCCAGTCCTCGCCGACAAAATCGAGATCGCCCACCGATCCGGAATCGACATCGACGCCCGATTGACCCACGCCGCCGCACTACGAACGTTGCCAGACGACATGCCCGCCGCGGCCCTGTGGTCACGACTCGAAGCTCGAACTCGTCGCCGCCGAGGGCACCGACACCGGCAACCTCACGCCCGACTGGACCGACGAACTCCACCAGATCCTCGGAGACGACGCCGCGCAACGCGTCATCGACGACCCCGCCTGGCCGCGCCTGGTCGCCGCGTTCGACAGCGCCACCGACACTGACTGGGCACCAGCCGAACTCCTCACCACCGCATACGAACTCATCCTCGCCGCTCAACCCGACGGCACCGCGAACCTCCGTCCAGACCAGTACGCCAGTGCCTTGGCCTGGCGCATCGACGCGCTCCTGCACGAGCCCAGCCACCCCTCCCCAGAGCCCGCCAAACACAGACCCGAGCACCACCCCGAAGACTGGCACGCCGCCCGCACCCTCGCCGAATGCCTCGCCATCGCGACCTGGGTCCAGGACCATCCGCTATCCGACACGCCAACATCCACCACCGAACCTACGACACCACTCTCCGATAATCCCCTCGATGTGGCCGACCCTGTGCAGATGCTCACCGACGACCAACTCACCCAAGCCATCACCGACATCAGCCAGCGCATTGATCTCGCCGAGACCGAAGCCATCCTCTACGGACCCGCACCGGGCAACGCATCCGCGGACACGACAGCAGTCGACACGACCACCTGGCTGCATGACGAATTGGCCTACCTCAACGTCGAACAACAACGCCGCGCCCAACTCACACCCGAACAAGCCGACGCCGACGACACCTTCCGCACCCGCCACCAGAATGACAACGCTGCCGAAGATTTCCCGGAATACGAGCTCGACCCGGTGATCGATCCGACGCTCGGCTACGACGATCTCGGCCTGTAAAACGATTCACCGACGACATTCAATTCCGTTCTGCTATCGGCGAATTCCTGCAGCCAACCGTCGGTCAGCAGCGCGGTCCTCGGCAGCAGCGTTCGTATTCGCCGTTCGGCGAATAACGCGTGCAGAGCTGGCCAGTTCTCCGGTAGATGCGCCTCGGCTCAACTCCCGCCTCACATCAAGTGGGTGTTGGCGCACCAGAGCGAAGCGACCCTTACATCCGGCTAAACACAACCAGTTCACCGCGCTGACAGTGCCCGGTTACCCAGACCTCGCCTCAGCGCCGCGCCGGTGACCTACCTGTGGGCTTGGACCGCATCCACACGGACCGATACCTGAACTCCTAGCCCAGTGCCCCGATCCACTGTGGACTGCGGGTTCATCAGCCACGATCGAGCCGCAGAGCAGTGCGGTTTGCATTGCCATGCCGTGTTCGGCGTCAGCCGAAACCGCTATCTAGGACGTCGATTGCTGCTACCGGCTTAGAGTGCCTTCCATACCCACGGTTTCGGTACTTGCCCACGCACGCAAGCAATTCGATGCTTCGCTTGTTGCGCCGCAATCTCATTCGCTGCTGCTCGCTCTAACGCGAACCCCACCCAACGTAGCTCCTGGATATCGGCGAAGAGTCTGAAGTCCGACCATCCCGTGATGTCCTGGCCGCCATAAGCATTCACGAGCGACAGGTAGTCGGCCGCGGGAATCCGCGCGAAGTCCGTGTAGTCGACGGCAAGTTGAATGAGATCCCATTCAGGTCGGCCAACCGACACCTTGTCCAAATCCAGGACTATGGGAGTGCCCGATGGCGGCACGACTAGGTTGCCTTGCCAGGCATCACCGTGAATCACCGTGAGCTGTAGCGGATCCGGCAGCTTGTCATATTGCTTGTGTAGTTCGTCGTATCGCGTCAGTAGCCACCTTCGGTCGTCGTCCACCGTGCTCGCCGTCGCCAATCGTTCACGAAGATCACCGAACGGGTCGTAACTCGGCAGCTCAAAATCGGCCGGTGGTGTCAACGAATGCAGTGCTCGCAGCATTGCTCCGAGTTCGGCAGGGGTGGCGGGCCGATGGTCCGGGATGAGATGCCACCAGGTGACGGGTCGGTCGTCGACAACGATCGGTTGAGGCAGTTCCGATACCGTCTCCACGGTCGGGATGCCGGAACTGTTGAGCCACTGCGACACTCGTAACTCCCGCTCAGCATCCTCCAGTCTGCCCGGTCTCCCGATCCGCGCCACGATGTCACCGACGCGGTAAATGGCGTGGGATCCCTCGCGGATCACCTCCTGCTCATTCAGGGCAAGACCAGCTCGTCGGGCAGCCTTCGCCAGTACTGCCTCGGATGACGATGTGCCGGTCATAGCGCTGCTTTCGCCGCAGATCGGCGGGTAATAACCTCGCACAGTTCTACGACGTCGCCTATTCGCCGGTGACGAGACGAAGCAGCGGCCAATCGCCGCAGTTCCTTCTGGATGCGATGGGAATCGAATTGGAACGCCTGCGTGGCGGCACGAGTTCCGAGGTCGACTGCTTCTTTCGGGTCGCCGAGCTGCATGGTCAGGGTAGCCAGTCGGGTGAGCGAGAACGTCTGGGAACGGGGGTATTCCGCGGCTTGAAGTTGGACGGCTTGTCGAATCCTATGGGCTGCCAACTCGATTCGATGGCGAGTCCGCGCGACCGGGATCAGGGCCTTGCCGGTGCTGCCGAGGTGCTCGGCCTCGTCATAGAAGCACAGCCAGGGAGCATCGGTGGCGGGGCTGCGTTGGGCAAAGTACTCGTCGGCGCGTGCTACTTCGGAGAGAGCTTCGTCGGTGCGTTCCATGGCGGCCAAGTATTGGGCGCGCAGGGCGCTGAGCATGGCGCGTGTTGTGGCAGAGAGTCGTTCGGATCGCACTTGGGCCAGCTCGATGAGCGACAATCCGCCATCAGGATTGCCGATATAGGCCATCTTGCGTGCCATGTCGGCCAGTGTGCTGGCGCGCAGTTCCCATGATCCGGCTGTGTCGGCGCACCATAGTGCGAGCCGGAACCTGCGCTCCGCCGCCGTGTGATCGCCGATGTCGAAGGCGGCATACCCAGCGACGCTGCCGAAGTTGCCGATCGCTTCGAGCAGGGCCCGGCGGGTGCCTGGCGACGCTTTTCCATCGAGTAGGCGGACGAAGCGGCCAAGTTGTCTGCCCGCAACAAGGCTGATCGCACCGCCGCCACGCAGGTTCTCCGCCGAAGCGATTGTGCGCGTGGCCGTTTGGATGTCGATGACTTCGGTTGCGCCGATACGGCGGATCGGCTTGTCGTCGGCGTTCGGGCCGAAATAGTGGGCGGGACCGATGCCTGGATCGAAAGGGCTGAACAGGTTTATCGCGAGCAACCCGTCTGGCTGTGCCGCCGCTTCGCGTCGCCGACGATTCGGTACGAAGCCCAGTTCGCTGTCGGTGGCGTGCAGGATGGCGCGGAAGGCTTCCCGGTAGAGCTCGTTGGGCCAGCGGACAGTGCCGCGCTCGTAGCGGGCGATGGTGTGGGCATCGAGTTCGCGCCGCTGACCGTGCTGGCGCCAGATGTAGGTGTTGACGGCCTCGGCCAGCTCGGCGCGGCCCATTACCTGACCAGGTGTCACCTGCGACGGTGTGGCTTCCCGTCGCTGCTGGAGTTGCACGTTTGGTTGCATGCGTTTCCCTTGCCGGTATCGGTCCGTTGAGTCTATCCAGCGGCACCGACGCTGAGTCGGGGCAGATTATCTGCCCCGTAACTTGCCCTCTTTTGGAAGCGCCGCGTGCGTGAGGCTGAAACAGCGGCTCCGATTTGGCGGGGGCGTCATGCACAACGTGATCAGTTGGGGGACCAATGAGACCATGTGAATCGGTCCGGGGCGCGCTCGGTGCGGCACCAGTGTCGCGTACCGTCGGCCCGGACGTTGGATCCGGGTGGCGCACAGCGCGCCGTGGCGCTGACCGTAGCGCGACACTGCGCGCCGGTGTAGTGGGCCTCGGGCATCAGGCTGTCAACGATCACCTACCTGCGCTCGTGGCCTCGCATCACGTCGAGTTGGTCGCCGTCTGCGATGAGGACCCGAACGTCATGCGCGAGCAGCAAGCGTTGCATCAAGTGCCGGGCTTCGCTGATCACCGCGAGATGTTCGAGGCGGAGCCGCTCGACCTGGTGGTGGTCTGCGTGCCACACGACGCCGGTCGGGCGGTCATCGAGTCGGCCGCGGAGCACAAGGTCCACGTCCTCAAGGAAAAGCCGTTCGCCACCGATCTGATCGAGGCCATCGAACTAGCGGATTTGTGCGAACGATCCGGCATCGAGCTGATGGTCACGCTGCAACGGCGATTCAATCCGATCTATACGAGCTTCCCGCAGCTCGCTGATCAGATCGGCACGCCGTTTCTGATCGACGCGCGCTACACCGTGCATGTCGATGACCCGTCCGAGGGCTGGCGTGGGCAGACCGCCAAGGCGGGCGGCGGCTGCGTGATCGACATGGGCTACCACCTCATCGACCTGCTCCTGTGGTATTTCGGATTGCCGGACAGTATCGCAGCCGAACTGTCGGTCGGTGCGCGGCCGGACCGGCGTTACGACGCCGAAGACACAGCGCTCATTCACTTTTCGTACAACAGCGGCCTTTACGGCTCATTGCTCCTCTCGCGGTTCATCGGGCCGAAATCCGAAGAGATCCGGCTTGTCGGGTCTGACGGCGTCGTCCATCTGGAGCGTGGCCGCATCCGCCGACTAACCAACAGCGGCGATGTCATCGAGTCACTGCATCGTGAACAAGCCTGGCCCTCGGCCGCGGCCTGCCAGATCGACTACTTCCACCGCGTCATCGACGGCACCCGACCCAACCTCAGTGGTCCAGCCGAAAACCTCGCGCACATGGCCTTCGTCGCCGCCTGCTACGAGGCTGCGCGCAACCACATTCACATCAATCCCAAGGAGCTCTTGTGACCTCACCACTGGCGCTGCTCGGCGGCACACCGGTCATATCCGGAGTAGCGCGGCACTTTTCATGGCCACCACTGACCGAGGCCACCAGCATCGCCGTCCTCGACCAGCTCGACGAGGGCACCTCGATCTACGACCGCTCAGGTGTCATCGGCCGGCTGGAGGATGCGCTCCAGCGCTACTTCGGTGTCCGCTATGCCATCGTGACCAGCTCAGGCACAGCTGCGCTGTATTCGATGTACGCCGCCTGCGGCATCGGGCCGGGCGATGAAGTGATCGTGCCGGCATACACGTTCTTCGCCACCGCCACACCGCTCTTGCACCTGGGCGCGACCCCAGTCTTGGCCGATTGCGACACGAGTGGCAACCTCGATCCGGTCGACGTGCCGCGACGTATCACCGAACGCACCAAAGCCATTGTGGTAACGCATATGTGGGGGATGCCCGCACAAGTCCAACGTCTGCGCACACTGGCCGACGCGCACGGCCTGTTACTGCTCGAAGACGCGTCCCACGCTCACGGGGCGAGCATTGGCGAGAAGAAGCTCGGTACGTTCGGGCAAGCCGCCGCTTTCAGCATGAACGGGCCGAAACCGCTGTCGGCAGGCGAAGGCGGCTTCATCCTTACCGATGATGAGGAGGTGTATCACCGTGTCTTGCTGCATGGCCAGTACAACAAGCGGTGCCGAAACGAAATCCCAGCGCGTTCCGAGCTTAGTCGCTACGCCGTGACGGGCATGGGGCTCAAGCATCGCATCCACCCACTGGCCGCAGCCATTGCGCTGGAACAGCTTTCACATCTTGATGACTACCTCGCAGGGCGGCAGCGCATCGCCGAGCACATCCACGACGAGCTCCAGCGGGAGCCGGGCCTGACCATCACCTGGCACGAACCGTACACGCGACCAGCCTGGTACGGACTCACGATTCTCTACGACGGTGAATTCTTCGATGACGTGCCGGTCGAGCGCTTCCACGCCGCGTTGCAGGCCGAGGGCTGCCACGAATTCGACCGACCAGGATCGACTTGCCCACTGAACCTGCTGCCTCTCTTCCAAGAACCAGGTCCATTGTTTCCCGCCTTCACTGGCAAGCTGGCCTACGCCCCTGGTGACTACCCACGAGCCGAAGAACTCCACCACGCCACGCTCAAACTCCCCGTGTGGCATCGAGACGAGGACCTGCCGCTCGTCGACCGCTACATCGAAGCGCTCTACAAAGTCATCACCCACCACGCCGATTTGAAAGGGTAGAACTAGATGATCGACACAACACTGCTGGAGAAGTTGACGCGGGAAGCCGACCAGGACGAGGTACAACAACTCGTCGTCGGCGCCGTCGTCCAACACGGCGGCAAAATCCTACTTCTGCAACGTCCCGCCGACGACTTCATGGGTGGGATCTGGGAACTTCCCAGTGGCAAAGTCGATCCCGGCGAAGCCATCGACCAAGCCCTGATCCGGGAAGTCAAGGAGGAGACCGGCCTCGACGTTACTGCCATCCGAAACTACCTGGGCGAGTTCGACTACCAATCCGGCAGCGGCAGGAAGAGCCGCCAGTTCAACTTCACGGTCGAGGTCGCGAATACCGACACAGTGCAGCTGACTGAACACGACGCGTACACATGGACCAGCCTGGCAGAGGAACCACCGGTTACGGATGCCGTGAAGCAAGTCCTGGCGCGATATCGCGAGATCTAAACGGGCACAGGCGGTTCGGCTGCGCAAAGGGGCGAAACTGAACTCTCATTAGCCGCCAACAGCCCGCTCCGGAAACGGAGCGGGCCACGTTGACGGCGCATGTCCGAGCTACTGGTCATCCGCGGCGTCATCGATCACCGGAGTTACCTCGGTGTCGTCATCTTCGCTCCACCACCGCCGTGGTCTCGCCAACGGCGATGCATTCGTCAATACTTCGTCGCCGAGCTCGTACTCGTTGGACTCCCACGGATCGTCCCTACTCGACACGTTCCCTACCGCATGCCGCCCCTGTAGCTCGGTTGTCTTCCACCAGTAGCCCAACCGGAAGCACAACACCGCTGTGGAGACGACTGAGCCGCGCCACGGGATGGCGACGAGCAGCGTTGGCATCGTTCAGGATTCGTCCTCGCACACGAGCAGATACGCCGCCTCCGCATGCACCACGCAGTCATCCGGATGGTGGTAGCGGTGGATCTCGAGGAGCTGGCGAGCACGATCAGGGGTGAGTTCCATCAGGTGCACCTGACACATGTACTCCGCGAGCACTCCCTCGGCTTGAACGAATGCCCTGTGGCTGAAGGAGTTTGTCATCAGCACTCCGCCTCATCGGGCGATCCATTCGCCCGCGGTCTGTCAGACTCGTCGCTGGTTGCTCCTTCCGGCCGAATCGTCTTCGGTGGAAACACACCCCGGGCCTTGTCCGGCAACCGCACCCGTCCAGCCCTCGCATCGGCGACCAACCGGTCGAGCGCTTCGATCTGCCGATTCAGTTCCACCGCATCGTGTTCGGCGTGAGCGGGTTGGTCCTGCCGCAGCGCCACCAGCAGGTACTTCCAACCCAGCCAGGCCACCATCTCGCCATACGACGACGGATTCGTCGGTGCGTCAGCGTCGACCGTAATCCCGCTGACGTGCCCGCCCGCTTCGCGGTCGATCAGCCACGTCAGCAGTGAAAGGTGCTCCTCAGCCGGGACGCCCGTGTTGCGGCGATGCTCGTAGACATAGCGCCAGATGCCGATGTACTGCCGGGCACAGCGCATTAGCACCGTGCCGGGTTCGTTTACGCTCGCGAACACCCGCAGGAACGGCCCCGCATCCGGCAGTGGCTGATCGGGCCGAGCCTCAACCGAAGGGGCTGAAAACAACGCCGCTCTGTTCAGTGAGAGCCCGAATACAAATTGATCTGGTGGTTGATGGTCAGATGGCACAGTGTGCGTCCCTTTACATTTCGCAGACAACTGGTGCTCGATGGTTGGCCGGTGAGGTCAGTCCCAAAGTTCGCCGCACGGCAAAGGCGGCAGATCGACGCGCACATCGTCATCGACCGTGACAACGAATTCAGGAAAGCCCTGGGCCAGTTCATCGGCCACATTTTGGGCTTGTTCGGCACTGGCTTGGTAATCCAAGTTCAGCGCTCCGAATTCGATGTGGATGTGGCGAATTCGACGCGGCGGCGATGCGACATGCGACTGGTGTTTCGTCACCACTATCACCGCAGTTTGTTCGGGGCTAGAACCATCCGGCCGGCGTCGATCAGGATCTGCTGTGCGGCAGCCTTGCGCGGGCACTGCTTCGCACGGCAAGCAATATGGATCTGCATGATCTCGTGCGCTTGGGCAACTGTGAACGGCAGCATCGGTGCCTGATGGGCACCCGCGTCGCACAGGGCGATGAGTTGGTACATGGCAAGAGAATTCGTGGGCATCGGGCGTCCTTCTTCCGGTGCAGCAAGCAGCAAGGTCGGGCGGTGCCCGGCACCGGGGGCTTTGGCCACCGGCCCTGGCTTACAGGGGCCAATGTGCCGCCCGAGGGGGTAGCAGCGTCGGCCCGGTGCCGGGTACCGAAACCGACCGTAAAGCCGCTAAAACGCCGGGTGGGCGCGGAAATTGAGGTTTCCGTTTTGTTTATACGAAAACCCATATATTCTGCGGGGGAACGGTTTCAGGTAGACAGCTTGGGCAAATCAGCCGACAATTGGGGACGCTGGATATGTATATGACAACCGGCGAAGTCATCCGCCGGATTAGGAAATCTATCGGGATGACCCAGGCAGAGCTGGGAGAGTTGCTCAACTTCTCTCAGCCCGCAATCTCGGGCTTGGAGCGCGGCGGCCCCGCCTCACACGACGTCCGTGTCCTGCGACTCGTCGCACGCGCGCTTCAGGTTCCGCTGGCCATACTGGTAGTGGAGTCGGACGAGGAGGCAGACATGGACCGTCGCAACTTCTTCAGAGCAGGGGCACTCGGGGGCGCAGGCGCTGCCATGGTCGCGGCGAACGTGCCAGCCCACGCTGCGTCATCCGGGATAAAAGTCGGTGCCAGCGACGTCGCTCAAATCACGGACAGTATCAACCAGATTCACGAGTTGGATCTCGTTGTTGGCGGTGACCGGCTGTGCCATCTGGCGGCTGGCCAGGCTCGCTACGTCCAGCAGCTGCTCGACAGCGGCAGCTACAACGAGGACACCGGCAAAGCGCTGGCCACGGCCACCGCAGAGATGATGACCGCAGCAGGATGGGTGCACTACGACGCGGATCGTAGAAACGCCGCCCGCCGCTACTACGCCGACGCGGCCCAGACGTCTGCCGCAGCAGGCGACGGGATCGCCACGTCACACGCGTTGCTCAACGCCAGCATTCTCGACCTGGATACCGACGGGCTGGAAGGACTTCCCGACCGTCAGCCACGTCCGCAGGATTCAGTACATCTGACACAGGCCGCGCAGGATGCCGCTCGTCGCAGCGGTGGCCCGAAGGTGCGCACACTGACCACTCTTCGCGAGGCACAAGCTCTGGGTGCCGCTTCTGACAAGCCAGCGATGGAGAAAGCGCTTAGCCGGGCACACCGCGCGTACGAGTCCGGACGAGGATATGACCCCGATTGGGCATGGCTGCCCGAAGCGGAGTTCAACGGGCTGACCGGCATTTCGTACGTGGGAGCCGGTGACTACAACCAGGCCGTGGCTTATCTGCAGGAGGCTATTGCCGGTACAGCGCAATGGCCCCGTGAGCGAAGCGTGTGGCAGTTGGAGCTTGCCCACACCCACATCAAGGCTGGCGATGCTGCCCACGGCTGTTCGCTACTTACGGCGAACTTCAACAGCATCAGCGCGGTTGGGTCCGCTCGATTACAACGCAAGTTGGATGCAATCGCGATTGCGGTACGGCCCCATGCCGCAGTTGCAGAGGTGAAGCAGTTCCTGGGGATGCGCGCAACACTCGCGTAATCCCGAATCACTGAGATCATTCCGACTTTGTCGGAGCGCCGACAGCTGCTACTTGCTCGCACTCTTGTAGGCCTCAACCACTTCCACTGAGATTCGCCCGCGCGGCTGGACACTTCCATGCCGTTCTTACGAGCCCAGTCTCGAATCGCCTGGGTCTACTCGCGATCGACTGCTGGCCGCGCTTGGCGCTTGCCCCGTGGCGCCCGACCATGCCTGCCCGAACTGCACGCGCAGATCATCTGGATCGACCCCCATGGCGCGCAACGCCGCGCGCTCCTAATCGTCCATACCCAGTTCGACGGCATCGTGTCACGCCTGGTTCCAGGCGACATCGGGATGTCCGCTGCCTGGGCCCCGATCGGGGCCCAGCTGTCCGGGCAAGCCATGGTGTGGAACCGGGCAGGTGCGCTCTGCGTCATATAGTTCAGAGGCGAGCTGCACGACGGAGGGAGGCGGGGTGTCCGGGGAGCTTCAGGTTGAGGTGGACCGGCTACGCGAGGCGGCACGATTTACCTCGGGCAAGGCCCAGGCGATCCGAGACGAGCTGAAGAAGCTCGACGACACGATCGGCAAGGAACTTCTCGCCGATGGATGGCAAGGCAAAGCCGCCAGCGCCTACGACGAGTCCTGGCTCGAATGGAAGCACGGTGCCGAGACGGTCATCGCCGCGCTGGAGGAATCCTCGGCAAACCTCGCTGAAGCCGCGAACCAGTACCAGACGCGTGACACGATCAACCAGGATGCGATCACCGGGCTACAGGGATTGGATCTGCCGTGACCGGTGATGATTACCGCGTCGACCTCGAACAGCTCGACGCCGCGATCGACACGATGGACAAGTTCGGGCGCACCGTTGAGGGCTGGTTGAGTGAAGTCGACCGGCATATCGCTGACCTGCACCAGACGTGGTCGAGCAAAGCAGCCCAGGCTCAGCGCGCCGCGCACGATAGTTGGATGGCGGGTGCCGCAGAGATGCGGGAAAACCTCGACGAGTTGCGTGAGGTGGCCCGTCGGGCGCACACGAGTTACGCCGCTGCAGTTCAAACGAACGTCGGGATGTGGCCGCAGTGACAACACCGACAGTGCCGCTCATCGTGCACCGAGGGGCTGAATACACCTCTGCCGGTGAGGTTTTCGGCCAGATGTCTACTGACACTGTAACCACCCACTCCGCGTTGGTCGCAGTGCTGACCACGTACGCGGGGATGGCTGGCAGCGACAGCGTCGGCGGGCAGTGGGCGTCAGGCTACGACGAAGCCGCCGAGCTTGCGATATCGACCTCATCCAAACTGGCAACCGCGTGCGGCCAGACCAGGAATCTGATCGTGGCGGGTGCGTACAACCACCAGGTCGCCGAGACAAACGCGAACCCAGCCGACCAACAACCGCCCACCACACCACAGCTCTCGACCGATCCCTGCCTCCCAGGAGACGCCCCTTCAGCAGCTGGGGATGGAATCCCTGAACCGTTCGGATGGTCCATCATCAAGGACGCCGTCGGGTTCGCCTGGCCCAACGGTCATCAAGACCAATTGAATGCCGCCAAGATTGCCTGGCACACTGCGGCGGCCGACTACCGCACCGTCGCCGGTCTAGCCCCGCAGGCGGTCGAGCTCCTCAACAATCAACAGTCACCCGAGATCGAGATCGCCGCCAGCACCTGCCAGACCCGGCAAACGGATTTCACCGCGTTGGCCGATGCATGCCAGACACTCGGCGATGCCTGCGGTGAGTACGCCCACCACCTCGACGAGGCGCACCACAAGGTCCTGGAGCAACTACGCGGAATCGCCATCGAAACCGCTGCCGGCGAGGTCGCTTTCGCAGCGCTGGCGCCGTTCACGGCAACCCTGTCCGAATGGGTTGGCAACGCGGCCTTGGCCGGACGTATCGCGATCCGCGCCCGCCGGATCACGACATTCATCGGCGAACTCGCGACGAAGCTGACAAAGCTCATCACCGACGTCGTGAAACCACTTGCCGAACGACTCAAGCCGCTGTTCGAGCGAGTCCGCAACTGGGTCAGCGCCGCCAAGATAAAAATGACTCCGTTCGCACGACGCGACGCCGTCTTAACCGATGGGCAACTGTTCTCCCGGATGGGACCCCGCACGAACCAGGAGGTTCTCGAAAGCGGAAACCATCTGCCGATGACCCAAGAAACCATCGAGGAATACGCCCGCCGAGCCGGTGTCGACCTCACGGGCATCCGCGTAGACGTAGCAAGCTCCGCCGATGATGTGCGCTACTTCGACTACATGGAAGCCAGCGCCAGCACCGCCCCGGGACATATCGCGTTGGCCCCCAGCGCATTCGCCGATGAACAAACACTGCTCCGCAACTTGGTGCACGAGCGTGTCCACATCGACCAGTAACGCGCGGGACTGTCGGTTTAACGGCGGATCCGACCTCGGTGTGGGTTAGTTCCCGGTCGGGTGGATCCGGCCTTCGAAGGTGATGGCGAAGGCGTTCAATGCTGGTTTCCACCGCATCGCCCATCGTGCCCGACCCTTCCCGGTCGGGTCCAGGGAACGGGTCACCAGATACAGGCATTTCAACGCGGCCTGCTCGCTGGGGAAGTGGCCACGGGCGCGGATCGCGCGCCGGTAGCGAGCGTTCAGGGACTCGATCGCGTTGGTGGAGCAGATGATTCGCCGGATCTCGACGTCGTAGTCGAGGAACGGCACGAACTCGGGCCAGGCGTTGTCCCAGAGTTTGACGATCGCGGGGTAACGCTCGCCCCATTTCGCCGCGAACTCGCCGAACCGTTCGCGAGCCGCAGCCTCGGTCGCAGCGGTGTAGACCGGGTTGAGATCGCGGCTCATCTCGGCCCAATGCTGACGGCCCGCATAACGGAAACTGTTGCGCAGCAGATGGATAACGCAGGTCTGCACGATCGTCTGCGCCCAGACGGTGTTGATCGCCTCGGGCAGTCCTTTGAGTCCGTCGCAGACCGCGATGCAGACATCGGCCACGCCACGATTCTTCAGCTCGGTCAACACCTGCAGCCAGAACTTGGCTCCCTCACCGCCATCGCCGGCCCACAACCCCAGAATGTCACGTTCCCCGGCGGTGGTGACACCGATGACCACATAGACCGGTCGATTGGCCACCTGACCATCGCGGATCTTCACGTGGATGGCATCGATGAACAAGACCGGATAGACGGCGTCGAGGGGCCGGTTGCACCAATCGGTCATCTCCGCGACCACCTTCTCGGTGATCGTCGAGATCGTGTCCTTCGACACCGAAGCCCCATAGATCTCGGCGAGATGCGCCGAAACCTCGCCCGTGGTCAGGCCTTTCGCGGTCAGCGACAACACGATCTCGTCGACCCCAGACAGGCGCCGCTGCCGCTTTTTGACGATCTTGGGTTCGAACGAGGAATTGGTGTCGCGCGGCACGTCGATGCCGACCGGGCCGATCTCGGTGATCACGGTTTTCGTTCGGGTTCCGTTGCGGGAGTTGCCCGTTCCACGGCCGGACGGGTCGTGTTTCTCATAGCCGACATGCTCGGTCATCTCTGCCTCCAACGCGGTTTCGAGCACGGTCTTGGTCAGCTGGTTGAGCAGCCCGCCCGGCCCGACCAGGTCGATACCCTGTTCCTTGGCCTGCGCGAGCAGCTGCTCGGCCAGCTTCTTGGTGTCCACCGCGTCTTTCGCCACGGCAGCCAGTGTCTCCGACATCAGTCGGTCCTTCCTGCCGAACCATCAGGTCCGGCCGATCGGACCGAGATCAAGATCCGCCGTTGTTCCGACAGTCCCGTACGCGCAGGGCCGGGTGGGAACAGGGGTTACCAGGGAACTGGAGGACGAGGCGTACGCCGCCGATGAAGCCTTCTGGCAACGATATCTCGCGGGGAAAGGGAAATGAGCAATGAGTGAGTTCTACGTCGAAGACATCTTCCCGGTGAGTTTCAGACCGACTCCGTTCGTGGTCGGCCGGGCAGTCGGGGACTTCACGGTCGGCGAACAGGTCGAGTTGCACAAGAAAGACGGAAGAACCTACCGGGGAGTTCTGGAAGCGCTCGACTTCCACCAGCCCAAGCCGGGCAAGTTCTCGCTCGTCTTCTCCACCGAGGTCTCGTCTCGAATCGAACCCGGCGACGTGGTCTACTCGGTCCCCGCCGAGAAAGGTCTCCGCTCACAGTGACTACCGACATCCAGGAATGGGAGCGGCAACTTCAACGAGAACTCACCGAGATCCGCAGCAACAGCCAGCAACTCGCCGCAGCGATCGCTGTGGTACGCGGCCACGGCGAAGTGCGAGGAGTACTCGTCGAGGTCAACGCCGACGGCGAGATCACTGATCTGCAGATCGCGCCAGGCGCTATGCGCTCACCCGGCAGCCAACTCGCGGCAGTGCTGCGAGACTGTCACCGCAAGGCGCGAGCTGATGCTAGAGCCAAGGTCAAGCACCTGGTCAACAAAGCCGACCCACGGATCCGCGACCAACTCCAACGTCTGGGCAGTGAACAGAAAACCCCCGACGAACGGCGTGAGCCGAAATCAGAAGCTGAGATACAAGACGCCGACGACGCCTACTTCGAACGCATGAACCAACAAGGCTGGCGGACCTAACCTACTCACCGAACTGCCAAGGGGAATGGCGGATCTCGTGGTGCAGACACGTTCGGCTACCTCAAGTCAGCAGGTCCGGGAACGCCATCACATGTCGACCACGGCCTCGCTTACCGGCCCTCTTCGCCTCTTGCCTCGATTTGTCGGTGCCCGTTCTTATTATCGTCATTTCAGACCAGCGCGTTTTCCGAGGTGAGGTCGATGAGTCGTCGCGGGCCGAAGAAGATCACCGACAGCCAGCACAAGGGTGATGGCGGCATCGGCCTGATTCACATGCTCATCTACGAAATGGGTCACGTGTGGCACGACCGGGTAGTTGATGCCGGCATCGACGGGAGCATCGAACTGCGGGACCCGAGCACAGGTGAGATGTCAAACCGTCACATCATGGTCCAGTCAAAAGCTTCCGACATACCGTTCAGCGGGGAGAGCGACGACGGGTTCTGGTACCTGTGCGACGACGAGGACATCGAGTACTGGATGAAGGCCGATCAACCGGTCATCCTCATCTGCTCTCATCCGAAGGAACGCAAGGCATGGTGGGTCCATGCCCAGCCGTGGTTCGAGGTGCCGGTGAATCGGGCTTCGCGGCGTATCGATTTCAACAAGGCGACTCAGGAATTCGTGGGCGACTTCACTGGAAGACTGTTCGCGATTGTGGATCCGCATGGTGTGGCGCACACGCCAGCCGCGGAGCGGAAGACCGAGCGGCTGCTGTCGAACCTGCTACCGGTCGATGTGCCCGATCTTCTTTATGTCGCGAAGACAAAACACACGAGGCCGGGTGCGGTGTATGCCGTGCAGAAGGAGTCTGGGCTGCGTTTTCGTTCCGATTTCGTTCTCAAGGGCGGCCGCATCTACATGTGGGCGCCTCCCGAAGGGACCGCGTTGGAGACTGTGCCGTCAGGTGAAGTGAAGCAGATGCCGTTTGGTGAACTTGCAGATGGTGACGCGGACGCGCATCGGTTGGCGGTTTGGCTGCTGAAGGCGGCACTGAGGCAGGACTTGCGGGACGACTGCCGATGGAACAACTTGCGGAAGTTCTTGCATTTCCGGGCGACGATTGACTTGTCGGAGCGACGCATCGTCTCGATGTCGGGTCGTGAGAGATTGGTGTTCAAGGGCTACTACCAGCACCGGGACGACCCGTCGCGGCCCGCGTTCTACCGGCATGCGGCGCTGCGCACGCACTTCTCATTCACTGATGGCCAGTGGTATTGCGAGGTGCTTCCGGACTACTACTTCAGCGACGACGGGTATCAGGAGTTCAAGTTCGCGGACAAGAGTCTGGCGAAGATGAAGCGCATCGAGAAGAACCAAGCCCGGTTGAGCGAGACGCTGATGTGGGTGAGCTTCTTGATGGGCGAGGCCGCACCGGACCTGTTTTACGAGCCGCCGGAACGCATCTTGGACTTCGGTGAGCCCATCACGTTCGAACTGGATCGCGGTATCACGGACAAGCACTGGACCACGCCCTCAGACAAATCGGATACCAACGACGATGCGGACCTTGTCGACTCCGGTTCTGCGGACGACCAAATGCTGTTCGCAGCAGATGACTTCGATGAGGAGGATTCTCAATGAAGTTGTCAAGTGACTCGAAGTGGTGTGGGGACCGCTGATGTGGTCAGGCGGTGGCTGTCGCCGGTGCGGGGGCTTGGTAGAGGGTTCCGGTTCGCAGCATTGCCCACAGCACGTTGAGGCGTCGGCGGGCCAGTGCGAGCACGGCTTGGACGTGGCGTTTGCCTTCGGTCTTCTTCCGGTTGTAGTAGGCGCGCGAGGCTGGGTCGTGCCGGGTGGCGACCATGGCGGCCAGGAAGCATGCGCGCAGCAGGCGGCGGTCGTAGCGGCGGGGGCGTTTGAGGTTGCCGCTGACCTGCCCGGAATCGCGGGGCACTGGTGCCAGGCCGGCGACGCCGGCGAGCCGGTCGGCGCTGGCGAACACGGCCATGTCGCCGCCGGTGGCGGCGAGGAACTCCGCGCCGAGCAGGATCCCGAAGCCGGGCATGCTCAGGATGATCCGGGCGTGGCGGTGGCGGCGAAATCGCTGCTCGATCACGGTTTCGGTGTCACCGATCTCGTCATCGAGCCGCATCACCTCCTTCGCCAGCCGCGCCACCATGGCCGCGGCGACCTGCTGTCCGGGCACTCGCGTGTGCTGGGCATCGGCAGCGGCGACAGCGGTGGCCGCGACCGTGGCTGCGTTGCGGGCCTTGTGGTCTCGCAGCCACTGCGTCAGTGCGTCACGGCCGAGCCCACGCAGTCCGTCGGGGGTGTTGTAGCCGGTGAGCAGGATGAGCGCGGCGCGGGACTTGCTGTAGTCGAAAGCGCGTTCCAGCGCGGGGAAATACTCGCCCAGAGCAGCGCGCAGCCGGTTGATCGCCCGGGTTCGGTCGCACGACAGGTCGGTGCGGTGCGCGGTGAGGATGCGCAGCTCGACCGCGATCTCGTCACCGGCACGCAACGGTTGCAGGTCACGGCGCATGCGGGCTTGGTCGGCGATGATCGCGGCGTCCTTGGCGTCGGTCTTGCCGTTGCCCCGGTAGCTGCCGGCGGCGTGGTGCACGACCCGGCCGGGGATGTAGAGCAGCCGCTGGTCCCGAGTCAGCAGCAACGTGATCAACAGGGCCGCGCCGCCGTGGTTGAGGTCGATCGCCCACGTCGGGTCCGCGCCGTCGGCCAGTGTCGTGACCTGGTCGATCAACCCGGTCAGCTCGGTCTCGTCGTTGCCGACCCGCCGCGAGAACCGTCGTGTGCCGTCGGTGTCGATCACCACGCAGTGATGCGCCGTCTTTCCCGCGTCGATTCCCACCCACAGTTGTTGCGGCACAACCACCTCCATCAGGTTCGCACTGGTTGTTCGGATGGCCGACGACCACGCTGTCGTGTCCTTACACAGCGATCGGTTCGCGTTTCTCAATCAGCAGTCGGGTCGTCGTGGAGCGGCGGGCGGCCAATCCTCCTCGGCCATGAACCTCAGCAAAAACATGAAAGCCATACCCGCCACTCCCAGGTGATTCGACACCCACTGGATGCGGGCTCGGCCACCTACGAAGAAAGGTAAGGAAGACTTGTGAAGGTGTCGTTCATCGAGGAGCCGTTGTTGGAGTTCGCGGGCGGGGGCCGACATATCGACCCCAAACACGGCGTGTGGCATTTTGGACCAGCAGACGTCTCCCATCCAAGTCCGCGTGTGGTGAAGGCCGCAATCGTCGGCACACAGGCATCGATCGATGGGTTTCGAGCGTGGTTGGACAAGTGCAGCCTCGGCATCGGGGCCATGCCCAACACTCACCTGACGCATCTGTATATCCCGTTCCCGGGATTCGACACCACGCTCGGATTCCGCTCGACCGTCAACTTCACGCCACGCCTGACCCGTGTCATCCCCAAACGCCGACTCGACGGACTCGAAGGGCTGCATCCGAAACGGGCCGTGGCGAACGCGGTCGAGATCTACGACGCCGAACTACAGTCCCTACACGACGAGCCTTCGTGCGACGTGGTGATCGTGTGCCGACCCGACAACCTGAACGATGCGGCATTGTCGAAGGCTCCGAAGAACGCTGATGACGTTGAGATCGACGGCTCGCGCGCGGATGGGCGGAATTCGGGGTTTGTCGCTGACTTTCACGCACTGTTGAAGGCTCGGTCCCTTCGCTACAAACAACCCATCCAAATTGTGCGCCGCAACACTTGGGATCCCACCTTCAAGGATCCGCACACCGGCAGGATTGGTGCGAACCAAGACGAGGCAACACGTGCGTGGAACCTGCACACGGCGCTGTACTACAAGAACGGCGGAGTGCCGTGGCGGCTGTCTCGAGACCCGTCGGACCTCTCCTCGTGCTACATCGGCATCGCGTTCTACAAATCGGCAGCTTCGACCCTGCACACCAGTGTCGCCCAGATCTACAACCAGCGCGGAGACGGCATCATCGTCCGCGGTGGCCCAGCCACCATCTCCAAAGAGGACCGTCAGCCACACCTGGCCGAAGAGGACGCCCTAGAACTCCTCGAGACCGCGCTCCAGCGGTACCGCGCTGAGCACCTCCACGCTCCTGCCCGCATCGTCTTGCACAAGGCAAGCAACTACACTCCCGAAGAGCGTGCCGGGTTCAACCAGGCGGCGAACAACGAACGCCTCGCACTGCTCGAGATGCTGTGGCTTACCAATTCAGAAACCATCCGGCTGTACCGCAAGGGGCAGCAGCCACCGTTGCGCGGCACGTTCCTGACCGTCGATGAGGACCGGCACCTGCTGTACACGACCGGGGCTATTCCCTTCTACAAGACCTACCCGGGCCACTACGTGCCCCAACCGCTCGGCATCCGAGTCATCTCCGCTGACTCCAGCCCCGATGCTCTCGCAGCCGAGATTCTCGCTCTGACCAAGATGAACTGGAACAACACCCGCCTCGATGGCAGCATCCCCGTCACCCTGCGCACCGCCCGGACCGTAGGGAACATCCTGCGCCACCATGACACCGACGCCCCGGCATCCGGCCGATACGCGCACTACATGTAGGACTGGCGTCACCCGAACAACCCCGGTTCGTGAGATTCGCATGCGAGGGCAGTTCCCGGCGCAGCCACGGCTCATTTTAGCGGCCGTTGTAGGGCACACAAATAGTCCGGACATCGGCTTGGCTCTCAGCGTAGACGGCGCCAGCCGCTCCACCCATGGTCTGGTCGCCACACGCCCTCCCGATGCCGTGCGCTACCGAAAACCCAGTGTGACATAGGATTCCGACAGAATCGGAGCGCTCAGAAGGCGGCCTGGCCCCGTAGCCTGCCGGTCACCGATCGCTCATGTTGCGACTCCAGCTATAGATGGCGGCGGCGAGAGGACTGAGGTGTCTGTTTCCGCCCGTTCCCAGTTGTAGTTGGAGTGTGGCGCCAGGCTTTCTTGGCGGCTTCCTACGCCAGTCGTCGATGTGCCCAAGCGCGCGATATGCGGCAGCAGCGGATGTGCGACCAGAAGGTCTGTAGATGGGCTACACGGCAGCTCCGCCGTGCGACGGAGCTTCGTACGTTACGGGCTCAGCGTGAGGAGAAACGCCGACAGTTTGTCATCTATTACTTGGTAGGGATCACGACCGTCATCTTTGCGCTGAGCCATCTGTATCAAGTCCTCGTCGCTCAGAAAGACAATCATCTTTCCGTGCCCAAAGTCCGGATCCATCCAAGCTCGTCGACGCGCAGCTACTGCCGAATTGCCCGGATCACTTCGAGATACGAGTAGGCCGAACATTCGAAATGCTTTGGGTAGCATGTATTGGCATATCGACTCCACTTCGCGTTGGCCAATCGGGTCCGCGTGGTTCTTGAATTCAGCCACCACGAACCTTGTCTTGAACTCTGAGCGCAGTGCCGACCATAAGGAATGTGCGTACGGAATGGGGTAGTGGCATCCATGATGTCAAGCCCGTCGTCGGTCCTGACCTGCGTATCGGGCGGATCGAGATCCGGGAGGAAGATTTCAGTCAGGATCCGGGCCGCCTCCTTTTCGAATAATTTCCATCCCTGGTAACCCGGCGGAATCGTAGCAAGATCGGCAGCGACACGATCCGCAAAAGTCGGAACCGACGTACGACGAGCTTCCTCGAATAGGCCGGTCAGATCCCTGGCCTCCGTAGCATCCTCAATGCGCTGTGCCACATCAGGATTGCTCTCGAGTAGTCGGTCAAGGTACATACGATCCCAAACTGTCACTCCTGCCTGTGCAAGCCCGTCTCGGTCTTGCGGACGCAGATCGCTCGATGACACGAGAAAGAATTCGGCATCTGGTAGTTGAGCCCTCAAGCGCCGTGAAGTTTCAGCAACTTGACGAATCTGTGAAGACGTCGGCGGTCGGCGAGAGTGCTTAGCCTGCACATAAATATCTTGTTCGTTAGCGTTGCGAACAACGAAATCAACGCCTGTATCGGGACCTCGTGATTGATCTGGGGGCGAGGTGATCACAAACCCCACGCGTTGCATCAGTAGAGCAACAAGGGCCTCGAATACTTCCCAGTCAAGCTTCTCCCAGTCCAATCGACTACCTCTGAGGTCGTGGGGTCTCGTAGCGAGGCTTCAGCCCCCGCCAGAGGGAGCCTAGCGGGATCCGGTGCTAGACCTCTATTGAGTAGCCCGTCCATAACGAGCCTGTCGATGCCTGGCGCACATGTGGGCCCCTGAGATGCCGCCACGGAAACTGCAGGCCCGCAAATCTTTAATCGCAGACCGTTGCTAGTCCAGTGGCGGCGAAGGTGCCGCAGCGCCTGCCGCACGGCCTGGTCGGGATCGAGCACCACTCGGCCGACTCCATGCCAACGTCCACGCGTTCGGCGGGGTTCGATTCGGCTTGAGCGGTGCAGCGGTCTCGGGGTGGTCACCAGGGGTTGCAGGTTCGGTTGTCCGACCGCAGTGCGCCCGAACTGGATCAGAACCGATTGTGACGGTATGACTCTCGACATTCTCGCCGGGATCGGCGCACTCGTCCTCGTCCTCCAGGCTGCTGCCCAGGTTCCCGCTGCCGTCGCCACGCTGCTGCGCACCTGCCAACTGGTGATCGATGCAGCGCGTGACCTTCGCAACGCCATCACTCAGTCCACCGATCGTCTCCGGGACGACGACACCGACGGCCTGTGACTGCCCGCCCGCGGCGTGGTTAGCGGCTGCGATGCGAGAGCCGAGTGCGGACGTCGAACTGGGTTCCGCGCAGTTTCGTCCCGGCATTGTGCGGGTGCACGGTGACGGACTTCGATGAACGGACCGTCTGCTCGGGCTCATTGAGTATGGACAAACGCTGACGGTGGGAGGTCATAGTGTTGCAACAGCATTCGGCTTCGCGACTGCGTTCGAGCCGAACCGGACGAGGGGGTGAATTGATGGTCGACGTCGATGTGGTCCAGACACCCGCACAGTGGCGTGCTGCGTTGGCAGCGCTGATCCAGCGCAAGCATCTGACTCACGACGCTATCGAAAACAGGGGTGTTGCACGGGCGACGCTCAGCAATGTCCTCACCGGCAAGAGTGAATGCCCCCGGTGGCGCACACTTGGGAAAATCCTTGGCGCTTGTGCGGTTACCGGAGAGGAGCTCGCAGCTTGGGAGCGCGCGTATCAGCGGGCTTACGGCCAAGGCGTAGGTGTCTTGTTGACTGCGGAGCTGGATCCGTTCGAGTTGGGTGTGCACAAGGCCATCACTGCCGATCACTCCGGCGTGGCGGAGGGCCTGACGGTGTATGTGCCGCGCCCCCACGATGCCCGCCTGACCGAGATCGTCGACACGGCCGCGGGCGGGCGCAGCGCGATGGTGGTGCTGCTCGGCGACTCCTCTACCGGTAAGACCCGCGCCCTGTGGGAAGCGGTGGCGCGACTACAAGACCTGGGAGGGTGGCGGTTGTGGCACCCGACCAGCCCGAACCGCCGCACAGCGCTCAATGAGCTCGGTTGGGTGCGACCCCGGACTGTGGTATGGCTGAACGAAACCCAGGAATACCTCGGCGGCGACAACCGGGCCGGTGACGAAGACGCCGCCGTCGCGCTGCGCGACCTCGTCCGGGATCCAGCCCGGGCACCTGTACTGGTCGTGGGCACCTTGTGGCGCTCCTATTACGGCGAGTTGTGCCGCTCGCATGCCTCCCAGGCCCGAAACCTGCTCGAAACCACTGCCACAGTGATCGAGGTACCGTCAACCTTCGCCGACGCCGACCCGACCGCCCTGACGGCGGCCGCAGCGACCGATCCCCGAATGGAGATGGCACGCGGGCGATCCGAGGACGGCCGGATCTCCCAGTACCTCGCAGGGGGCCCGGAATTGGTGCGCCGCTACGAATTCGAACTCTCGCCGGCGGCGCAGGCTATTGTCGAGATCGCCATGGACGCCCGCCGTATGGGTCACCGCAACGCGATACCTCTCGGCCTGTTTGCCGACGCAACCCATGCCTACATGACCTCCAGTGACTGGAACCGCGTGGCCGCGGCTTCGGATTGGCTCGAACAGGCGCTCGCCGACACCGCACGCCCGTGCAAAGGCGCCGAGGGACCGCTGACCCGGATCGTCCCCGCTCCGCTGCGCTCCCGCACCGGCCGAGACCCGGCCGGGCATGGAGGGCCAGCGTATAAGCTTGCCGACTACCTCGACCAGTACGGCCGTCCACGCCGCCGAGACGGCATCCCGCCGATCCCGTTCTGGGAGACCGCCGCAGCCCACGCCGGGCCCCAGGACCTGCGCGACCTCGGCGCAGCCGCGTGGGATCGAGGCCTGTATCGAGAAGCGGCCCAGCTGTGGAAGAACGCTGCCCGGCACGGCGACGGATTCTCCGCAGAACGTCTGCTGACCCGGCTACCGATGGTGTTCCCCGACGACGAGCAACCGTCGGCGTGGGCGATCGACCACCTCTCGGTCGATGAGGCGGATAGTGTCGGATGGCTGCTCGAAGAGCTACAGGAGCTCGGTTTGGTCGAACAGGCGACCATGATCGCGAACCGCGCCACCACGGAAACCCACCTCGACAGAACTCTGTATGTCGCGGGGCTGCTCGAGTTGCTAAAGGGGCTTGGTCTGATCGAGCAGGCCACCGCGATCGCGAACCGCGCCATCACAGAAACCGCTCTCGATGACGTATATGCCGGATACCTACTGTCAATGCTCCGGCAGCTCGGTTTGATCGAGCAGGCCACCACAATCGCGAACCGCGCCACCACCGAAACCCACCTCGACAACGACGCAGAACAAGTCGGAACTCTGGTGGAAGAACTGCTCGATCTCGGGTTGATCGCACAGGCCACCACAATCGCGAATCGAGCCACCACCGAAACCCGCCTCAAGAACTGGTTCGATGTCCGAGTGCTGCTGGAGCCGCTGAAAAAGGCTGGGCTGACCGAACAGGCCACCACAATCGTCGACCGAGCCACCACCGAAACCAGCCTGGACCAAGCAAGCCAGGTCGCAGCGTTCCTGGACTCGCTACGCAATCTCGGGCTGACCGAACAGGCCACCACGATCGCCGACCGAGCCACCACCGAAACCAGCCTGGACCAAGCAAGCGAAGTCGCAGCGTTCCTGGACTCGCTACGCAATCTCGGGCTGACCGAACAGGCCACCACGATCGCCGACCGAGCCACCACCGAAACCAGCCTGGACAGCTTGCGCGGTGTCTGGTCGCTAATGGAAGCGTTGGTGAAACTGGGACTGACCGAACAGGCCGCCACGATTTCCAAGCGCATCACCTTGGAGACCATCTTCGGCAACGCGGCTGATCTGAAAGCGGTCCTGACTGCGTGCAGACATTACGGGCACTTCGAAGCGGCCATCAAATTCGCGGACCTAGCCGCAACCATGACCAGTCTCGACGAGCCGTTTCGTGCCGCCGCGCTGCTGGACTTGCTGCGGAATCTCGGGCTGACCGAGCAGGCCACACTGATCGCCGAGCGAGCCACCACCCAAACCGCCCTCAACAACCTGCACGGTGCCGCAACGCTACTGGACTCGTTACGGAAACTGAACCTGACCGAACAGGCCACCACGATCGCCGAACGAGCAATCACCAAAGCCGCCAACGCATACGCCGGTGCCAGTGAGCTAGTGGACTCGCTGCGCATTCTGGGTCTGACCGAACAGGCCGCTGCGTTCATCCAGCGGCTGCCAGCTGCCGCGATGTTCACTCAGTTCAGAGAATGTAGTGAGAATCCGGGCGCCTTCCGATTCGGACGCGAACCCGACGGCAGCCCGGCTGGTGCATGGAGCTGGAGCGACCTGGACTGAGACACGGCGGTCGTCGACTACAGCTGGTGCCGCTTCGATAACCAGCCGCCCACCCGAAACCCGCAGGTCGTCCCCGTTCTCATGTTCGACATACCCCGCCCCGAGCGCCATAAAGTTGGGGCCGATTGACCAACGCCCGCAGGGCATCGCAATCCCTCAGACGGGATATATTGACACGGCTATCGAGACTCTCTATAAAAGTCTCTGTTCGATGCCTTACTCACAAGGTGTCCGGGGGTTCGACAACTAGCCGCAGCGAGTCGATCCGGCTACTTCTGGCCCGATTCCTCGCTTCCAGCCAACAATCACTACTTCCTGATAGTAGGAGTTTTTGACATCCGTCCAGAGCGAGCCGCGCCGGCCAGGCACTGTGCTGAACACGCAGCCATCGTCCGAATCTGCTTTCGGTGGCGTAGATCTGGGATTTGGGGTTTCATGGAGGTTGGGGATGAATCGCGGATTGGGTCAGAATTGAGCTACCCATGTATTCGTTCCGCAACGGTCTGTCCACCGCACCTCGGCCGTCATTCATCGCAGACCCACGCACACAGCTAGGTACCGGCGCGTATCGAAGGCTCGACTCCCCTGTGCGCTCGCGAGAACAGCCCAGTCCGAGGTGCTCTCACGTTCATCCCGCCACTGCCTTGGCGACGAGCATGTCGGGGGCCAACTGGGACACGGTGTTTCGTTCTCAAGCGACGGTGAACGGTGACCAGGTCTGGCTCGCTGCCGACGATGTTGGCGAACGTCCGAGGGTTCCTGCGATTGTCCGATCTTGCTGGACCCGAGCGACCGTGGTACCAAGGAAATTAGCTTCTCAGGGCGTCTTTCAGCACACGCTGCCGCAGGCACGCGCGCGGCAGACACCCGAGAAGGAGGGAACTCCGTTGAGGCGGACTCCCAATAATCATCGCCGCAGCCTCGGGCGCACGTTTCCCGCCCCGATGCCTGCCATCACTCCTCTTCCGAGACAAGCTGACTCGCGACTAGTGCACGCCGCTGTCTCTGCGCCGACTGCAGTCGGTCTGCCCTGCACGAGACAGGGATTCAGCTTCCTCGAGGAGCTCCGTTGAACTCCGATGACGTGTGGCTCAGCACGGACGAACTAGCCGCACGGCTCAAGATTCCGGCGAAGACGCTCGCAGTCTGGGCTTCTGCTGGGCGGGGTCCCAGATATGCGCGGATAGGGCGATACCGACGGTATTGGTTAAGCGATCTGCTCGCGTGGGAGCAGGAACAACTCGACAAGGGTGGACGGCCCGATCCCGATGCGTCGACCGGTCGCGCACAGGACTCTCGACGTCGGCCACCAACGAAGGAAGACCGTAGCCACCACCGAGACCAGTAAGCACACGCAAATACTTCAGCTATCTTGCAGCAATCGCTTGGCTCTTGTCTGCACTGCTGAGATCTAGCAGTTTGTTCGGTGGCTCAACGATCGAAACCGGGCAGCCTCGATCACGCACTCGCGCGCTTCGCAAACTCCTCGCGTACGCACCGAAACCAGTCGTCCCAATCGAGGCCACCGCCCGCCTCACCACCACTCCCCAGCAGGAAGGACAAACCTTGCCCAGGCAATCGCTTCCGATTGGCACCTACGGCCGGATCACCTCCAAGCGGCAGCCGAACGGAAGCTGGCGTGCAACCACGCGCTACCGAGACGACGACGGCATCACCCGCACCGCACACAAATTCGGCCCCACCAAGGGCCGAGCCGAAGACACCCTCCGCCAAGCGCTCACCGAGCGCACCGGGGCCCGCGGACGACTGATCACGCGGGACACGAAACTCACCGATCTGGCCGACCTGTGGCTAGCGGAAAAGGTTCTGCAAGAAGGCATTACCGAGCAGACACTGGATCTGTACCGGCGGGAGATCGAAGTGTCCACCGACCACCGGGCGAGCGAGGGAACCGTCAAGATCAAATCAGCGCTCGGCGGCCTGCGCCTGTGGGAGGCCACCACATCCCGCATCGACGCGCATCTGAAAAGGATCGTGCTCGACGGTCACCGGGAGAAAGCGCGGCGGCAGCGGGTCATTCTCTCCGAGATGATGAGCATGGCCGTCCGACATGACGCCATCGACCGCAACCCGGTCCGCGAGGTCGCAGACCTTCCCCGTAAGCGCCAGAAACCGCGTGCAGCCGACATGGAGACCCTCACAGAGCTTCGCGCGCAGCTGGAGGCTTGGGTGGCCGGAAAGCCATTCGATGGCGCGCCCGCCTACACGCACGGCCCTAGACGCAACCCACGGGTCCTCGACGTCGCCGACATCGAACTCGGAACCGGGCCACGCCCCGGCGAAGCACTCGCCTTGCGCTGGGCCGATGTCGACCTCGACAACAAACCGGCGCGAATCACCTTCTCCGGCACAATCATCAGAATCAAAGGCAAAGGACTCATCCGCCAGGAATGGACCAAGACGGACTCGGGCTATCGGACAGTGGTCCTGCCGCAGTTCGTCGTGGACACCCTACGAAGAGTCAAAGCCGAAGCAGTCGACAACGACCTGGACCTGGTCTTTCCCAACCGCGACGGCGGTATCTGGGATCCACACAACTTCAACCGCCTGTGGCGCCAAGCCCGCGGAGAGAAGTTCGCCTGGGTCACGCCCAAGACCTTCCGCAAGACCGTCGCATCCCTCATCGCCGACGAATACGGCCCCCAGGCCGCAGCACAACAACTCGGCCACGCCAACGACTCGGTCACCAAACGTCACTACATCGACCAGCCGACCGAAGCACCCGACTTCACGGCGGCCTTGGGACGCCTCTCCGGCTGAAAACGTGTCGTTTCCGTGTCGTTCGACCCCCAAAAACGGACAAAACCAGGGTCGAACTGATACGTTCGCCCTGGTCAAAGCTCCCCCATCTGGACTCGAACCAGAAACCTGCCGTTAAGGGTTCGGGGTCTTCCTGCATTCACCCCTGATCACAGCCGATCCTGTGCATCCTCCTACCTGCTGTTTTGGTCAGACACGCGGCATGCTGGGTCACGCAGGATCACGCATATTCACCGCGAAAGTTTGGGGTAACTTTGGGATGGGTTGAATCTGCGCCACCGTCTACGACGCAACCCAACGGTGTTTCGTCCCGTCGGTTGCCATGCGTCGACACCGAATCATTCGTTCGTCGGCCGAGAGTGCTGCTGTTGTCAGTTCGCCAAATCTTCTTCCGGCGCATAGAACTCCCGGAAGTACGCCGCGCCAGTGAGACGTTCGACAGGGAATGTTTCGCGGGCCTCGACTGGATTTCCGAACAGGTAGCCATGCCTGGCCAGAGGATTCCCGCTCATCTGCTCAACAACTGCGTATGCTGCATCGGAAACGCGTCGGTGGTATTCGTCGAGATGTTCCCGCCGGAGCCGATGCCGTCTTGCTCGCTCGTTCTCGTCGATCCCGTTCTCGTCGGGGTCTGGGCCGGTGACGATCGAGGTGAAGCTGAAGTCGGTCTCGAACGGTACAGCTAAGAGGTGTCGCTGGTGTCCGTGCGGAGTCGGCGGGATCTCATCGAGCGCAGCCATCCGTTCACCCTATGCCGTCGTGGGAAGGAATCGGGCTGCCCAGCTCGTCGAGCGCGGCGCGATGTAGACGCCGCCACACGCCCATCGCAGCGCCAGCCAGCAGGCGGAACCGCTTCGTCCCTCGAATCCCTTGCTGTCAACGTCGGATATTCCGCCGCCGGAAGTAGCAACGACGACAGAGAACTAGCGTCAAGTCGTATCTGCCAGGCATGGGTTCAACATCACCGCCCCTCTCGCCTGCGATTACGAACGCCATCCCGCCACCTCCGAAACGATGATCTGCTGGGCCGCGATCGGCTTCCGTGGCTTGCCGTGTCTTCAGGGCCGGCTGGTCGCCACTCGCCCAGGACCACAACCTTTTGAAGAGGCGTAACAAGGTCCTTAATCACTTACTGAGTCGTTGCTGATACGTGGACGATTCAGCGCTTGAGGAAGAGGGTGAATCCGTTCCGCTTCTTGCGGGACAGCTCCAGGTAGGTCTCGGCGGCGGCCTCGAGGGTGAGGACTCCGGCGCTGATGGCGATGACGGCCGAAGCCGGGAGGCCGATGAAGATAGAGCCGACGATGGGTAGCGTGCCCGTCTGGGTGTTGCGGAGGACCTTGTTGACGAAGCCGTCACGGGAGGTGCGGATCTCGTTTTCGAGCGCGACGATGGCGGGGCGGACCTTGGTGGACACGATCCGCTCGATGTGGTCGGGGTAGGCGGGGTCGTACGGGGCGGTCTCGACCTCGGCGGTCAGTGCCGCCATGGCGTGCCGGAAGGATTCGAGTGGGCCGCGGAGTTTTTCGCGGGCCTCCAAGACATCCTCGGCGCGTTCAAAGTTGAACGAAGGTAGGTGCTCCTCAAGCACGCGCAGCGATAGTGCTGAGGCACCGATCGCGTACATCCGGCGAAAGTCGGAGAACCCGGGTTCTGCGGCGATCCGCTCCAGCTTGCGCCGCATGAGCAACGCGCACATCGGGTCGTCAGTGAAAGGAACGAACCCGTACTCCTCGGCGACAAGGAAAGCGTGGTTGAGCAGAATCGAGGCCGCAATTACCGGCTCTACCTCGCGGACTCCGTAAGTAGATCCGAAAATGTCGGGCTCGGACCACAGCGACCCATGTTCTTCCCGCATCCTCAAGGACTCAAGGAGCTTACGCCCGGCGCGAACCAGTGGCGAGCCCGCTGCAGGGCCGTGGCCTCGCCCTCTGCCGAACTCCACCTTCAACGACGCGATGAAGGCAGGCTCTCGCCAGCCGCTTTCCACTACGGCCGCGAACTCCGGGTCATCCACGTCGGCAATGAGTAGCTCGAGGAAGTCGGGGCGCTTCTGCACCTGAGGAGGGATCGCGCGCAGGACATCGGCCCGCTTGAGTTCAAGGCTCGCCCGGTCGAACTCGCGGAGCCGTTCGATGAACTCGAGAGCCCTCGAGGCCCGACTCTTGCCGAAGGTCTCACGCAGCCGCGTGTCCAGAGCTTCGGCATCGAGTTCCTCCAACCACACTTGGTCATGCAGCGGCTGGAGATTGCGCCCGTTTGCCAGCGAGGCCCCCGGATTGATCACGAACGTTTCATCGAAGTAGAGAATCGACTGCCACAGCGGGACACCTGCCGGTGTCGCCCCAGGATAATAGAGGCCTCGCAATCCAGGCGTCGGCTTCGTCTTCAGCATCGCCAATCGCTTTAGCGCCCGGTCCATGTGGATCCACGAACGCCCGACTCGACTCTCCACGTCATCCGTGCCGGACCGGAAACGCTCCGTGGGTGGCTCGTACCCGTCGACAACCACTGTAGATCGGGTTACTTGCATGACTTTTCTGAGGTGTTTCCACTCCATCTCGCTGAGATCGACACTCTCACTACGCCTGTCGCGAGGCCCCATGAGCCGATTATGACGGTCGGCGCGGGTGAGCGGGCAACTAGCGGGGTACGCCGATGTCGATGGTCACGAAATGGCTGTCGCGTTCCAAGTCTCCAACCTCCGCGCGAAGAGTGTGGGCAGAGCCCGAAGCTGCGATAGCGTGGCGCAATCCCGCATGTACGCATTCGACCGCCTGGTTGACCTCTGAGGTTCACCCCGGGGAGTGGACACCGAGTTAGCGGGATGGTTGTTCCCGCTGGTTAGGATGTCTGTGTGCCTCCTCGTAAGCGTCGGTCGTTCACGGCCGAGTACAAGGTCGAGGCTGCGCATCGTGTGATCGATTCGGGTCGCACGGTCGCTGAAGTTGCCCGGGAGCTGGGTATTCACGAGAGTCTGCTGGGGACGTGGGTCAAAGATGAGCGGCGCAGGATCGCCGCGGCCGAGATCCACGGGGAAAAGCCCTTGGATGCTGCGGAGCGGGCCGAGTTGCAGCGGCTGCGGAGGCAGGTCGCTGAACAGGACAAAGACATTGCGTTCCTGAAAAAAGCGTCGGCGTACTTTGCCGCGATGCAGACGAACCGGCCCGGTTCGATCTGATGGCCGAGTACGCCGGCCCCGACACTGCGACCGGCGTTGCTGGTGCCGATCTGGCTGCAGGGCACCGGTTTTCGGTTCGCCGCATGGCGCGACTGTTGCGGGTATCAACCTCGGGCTATTACGCGTATGTGAATCGCAGGGCGGCAACGGTTCTCACCGACCGGCAGCAGCGGCGGGCGGATCTGGAGACGAAGATCGCCGCGGTTCATCGCGAATCGCACGGCACATACGGATCACCGCGGATCACCGGTGAGTTACGCGATCGGGGCGAGCGGGTCTCCGCCAAGACCGTCGCCAAGATCATGGCGCAGGCCGGGCTCGAGGGGATCAGTCCTCGAACGTTCAAAGTGCGCACCACCGTGACCGATCCGGCGGCCGCGTTCCCTCCGGATCTGGTGGCCCGCCGCTTCGATCAGGGTCGTCCCGACGCCGTCTGGACGACCGATATCACCTACCTGACCTGTGGTCAGGGGGATCTGTTCCTCTGCGCGATCCGCGACGGCCACACCCGCAAAGTGCTCGGCTACAGTCTGGCCGATCATATCGGCGCCGGCATGGTCACCACAGCGATCGATGCCGCGGTCGAGATACGCGGAGGCCGGGTCCAGGGCACGATCCTGCATTCGGATCGCGGTGGGGAGTTCACCGCGCATTCGACCGCGCGAGCCTGCTGGCGCCACGGGTTGCTCCGGTCGATGGGAGCGACCGGAATCTGCTGGGACAACAGCCCTTCAGAATCGCTGTGGTCAAGTTTCAAACACGAGCACTACTACCGGCACACCTACGCGACGAAGGCCGAACTCGTTGTCTCGGTTGACAAGTGGATGAACTACTACAACACTATCCGGCGGCACTCCGCGATCGGGAACCAAAGCCCCGACGACTACGAGCGTTCACTTCGAACCACTGCCGCCTGAATCTGCAAGCCCCCTGTCCACCATTCGGGGTGAACCTCACGCCACACACAGGAGCAACGGGCAACATGGCCCGACAGGCCGTCGAACGCATCGCGGTACACGGAGCCGAGCAGCACCGGACGAACCCTGTCGCTGAGGCGACGCTGCGATGCGAAACGCGGGTACGGCCGCGAGCGGTGACTGCATTCTTCACTGCGCCTGGCGGCGAGCGGCGGCAGATTGCCTAAGCCGTTACTTCGTCGGCCGGTGGGCTCGCCCGGATCAGGTCAATCCTCTCGTGACCGCAGTCGATCGTGGATGTGAGTCGGGTGAGGCGTACGCGAACAGCGTTGGCACCGAGGGGAGAAGGAGCCGAGGGGAGAAGGAGAGGACGCCCTGACAGTAGTTCGAACGGATACGCAGGAATGCCTTGCCGACGTGCTCACGGCGCGGTGTTCCGTCAGTCGTCGTAGGGGTGGTGATTGCGCCACTCGGCTCCGTTCCACAGCAGCACTCGACGCGAAAACGGCGGTGCGAGCCACAGATGTGTGATCGCTTGCGGTAGCGGCGGTGCGTCGGGCGGAAGCGTCTCGCTGGCCATCAATCCGTCGATGACCGAGAACGGAAGCGCGCTCAGATGCATCGGTATGAAAAGGTGCCGTTCGTCAGCCTCCGCGCGCATCAGTTTCTCGAGATGACGCGGCATGTGGTGTTGCGCGAATGCTTTTTCGAGAGCTGGCCGTAGACCAGTCAGCGAGCGGTCGACAATTCCGACACGAGCAGGAGGTCCCAGCATGGCCGAACGCGTCTCTCCGCCGCCCACCGCTGGCGCCGAGTCATGTCCCGTCATCTTCGACGTCGATTCTTCGACGAGCCAGCGTATGTCGGGGTCGGCCATCTGGTCCCGCCAGGGCAGGTCCTCCGGCCGCTGCACACCGGCAGCTTCGCATGCCAAGATGATTCGTTGGTACGAATCACGAAGGCGTAGAATATCCGCGGGTGCGCCAATTCGTATGCTCCACAGCCACTTTCCAGGAAGCGGCCAACTATGGTTTTCCCTTCTCATCAGCGAGTCGGTTTGGAGCGCTCCCTCAGCCGCAAGCACTGTGACCTCGAACGCGGCGCGTCGACCGTCCGCGAGCGTGAGCATGGCATCGACAACGCCGCTGCGACCGGCGATGTCCCAGGGCTCGGCGACCGCGCTTAACACGCGCTCGGCAATCAGGCATGCGGCCTTTTCCTGCTCCGTAAGGCCCTTGAGTCGGTCCATGGACTCCACCACACCACAACCCGTGCCCCGTACTCATAACAACAGTTAGATGAGCCACCGTACGCCGCAGGAACCGGGCGGCGAACGGCCGGTCCGGGTGACCGCGCCAGCCTCGCTAACGGAACGGAACACCGTTGATCGCGTTGTGGACAGCGGGGCGGGACCGGCGCCCCATCGCGATTGGGCTGTCGCAGGTTCGTGCCCTGGGCAGGGCGCTATAAGGATGGGACCGTCGCTGAACAGCGGTTCGCCTGGGGAACATTGACGGTTGAAAGGCGATTCGGCTATCCGAAGTCGGATCGAACATGTTGAAGACGGTTGCCGACGCGTTCGGCCGCCGGTTCTGACTCAACCGCACGCCCACGGCTCCGACAAACGGTCGTGGCGATGGCGAGGCGGGCCCAGCTTCGAAACCCGGTGGCGACCAGTGTCCGTAGGACAGATGATGGCACGGTGCAGTTCTCCCGTCGAGTTCCCTACCGAGAGTTCGCTCAGCAGGTCCGACGTTTTCATCGAGACCGACTGTTGGACAGGGTCGCTCAGGCCAGCGCGAAGATTCAGGCCGATTGGGTGCAAACACGCCGCACCCGCGAGGACTCGCCGATTCGACAGTTCACCCTCGCCGCGATCGCGCGTACGGCCCTCGCTGAGTCCATGACCTATCGCGCAGACCGGCCGGTCACCGACAAGCAACTGTTCGCGTTGTGTGCCTTGGCGATCGAAGTCGATCACCCCGACCTTCCCGATCACGGCATCACTGAGGAGCCGGTGATGCGTCGGCTGCTGGCGCGCATCAACTACCAGCAGTTTCTCAACGGTCACGCTGAGCTTCGAGGACATCACGCGCACCCTGGCGCTGTTCGTCGACCACGACCCGGCGCTGACCGGCATGCCGACAGCTGCCGCATGGGAGTCCGCCCTGGGGATGCCGTTGCCCAACTATCTCGCCCTGGTGTTCGCGGTCTTCGTCCGCACCGGCATGACCGGCGGCCGTTTCACCGATGCGGATCTCGTCGAACACGCCGCCTTGCGGGCGCTCGGCGGTGCCGACGCCGCCACCGCGCGCACGGTTCTCGACGCCCATCTCAGTGACGACGTCACATCGCTCGCGGCCGCGGCCGCAGCCGCCGAGGCGGCCCCTCAGGCGGCCCGTCACAAACTGTGGTTGTCGAACCCGTTGCTGGCCCGTCCGCTGATCCGCCGGGCCGACGGCTATCTGGCACCGATCAACCCGTACGTGATCGACAAGGTCACCCCGCTGGGCATCTACTTCACCGGTCTCGACCACTTCGGCGACGACTTCCCCAACCTGGTCGGCACCTCCTTCGAGAAGCTGGTCGGCCGTCACCTTCGTCTGCTCGAAGCCGTTGGCGCACAGGTGTATCCGGAGATCCGCTACGGCCGGGACAGTAAGCTGACCTGCGACTACATCGTCGTACTGCCCGAGTTCGTCCTGCTCGTAGAGGTCAAGGGCATGCGGTCCATCGAATCGGCCCGCCTCGGCCACGAAGACGGACTGCGAGTTCTGGCTGACCGCGTACAGAAAGCACGCCGCCAGATCGCGACAACCGCCTCTCTTATCACCGAACGGGTCAGCGAACTCGACCATATCCCCGACGACCGCCCGGTGCGCGGGCTCGTGGTGACCCTGGAGCCGATCCATCTGATCGACAGTGTCTTCTACGCTGACCTGCTCGAACCAATCCCCGTGCCGACCGCCACGACCAGCGCACACGACTTCGAGCAAATATTGGCGACACTACTTCCCTTACCCGACGCGACTGCGCGGATGCTCGACGCCCTCACGGCAAAACCCTCCGCCCCTCCCGTACTCGCCCGAGCCGTCGAAGGCCTACCCTGCGAACGCAACCCGATCTCCACGCAACTTTGGGATGACTGGTCGGATCTGCTGCCTATCGCCCTTCCGTAGGTATCGTTGCCGCCCAAGACCACGCGGTGCACGCGGTCGTCTAGTCTGTCTCCGATCAGCTGGTGGACCTTGTAGAGGAGACGCAAGGTGAAGGGGCAGCGGCATTCCCGTGTAGAGGAGGGTAGTGTGCAGCTGCCCGAAGAGCGGCAGTTCAAGTGCGTCCTCATCGGAGTGTGTGTTGCCGTCGTCCTGTTCGCCCTCGCCTTCGTCGTGCTGACTGTGGTCAAGTCCTTACGAAGCCCGCGAGACATCACCTCGAACTGGTTCTCGGCCTGGGGGACTTGGGCGGGCGGACTGGGTACGGCAGCGGCCTTCTTGATCGCCGCATTCAGCATCTCGGTCGCCAGCGCGCACTCCCGGTTCGACCGCCGACAGGCGGCGGAGATCCGGGAGGACAACGACATGGCGCAGGCCCGGCTTCTGATCATCTACAAGGTGGAGGACGAGCACTCGATCTCGTCGTTGGCTACCTATCGGATCGAGAATCGAAGCAAAGACTTGTTCTTCGATGTCAGTGTTCCGTACGTCGATTCACCCTATGGATCGGACGAAGGCGTCGAGCGCAGGACAGCTGATCTGGTCGCTCGGGACAACCGGCTCCACGAATTCATCCCAACCGCTGAACAGCTCACCCCGTACCGCGATCAGACCGATCATGAATCATGGTTCACCCTCGTGACCGTCCACACCAGTGACGTGAGCGGCATCAAGTTCGCTGTCGAATACACCGATGCCGGCGGGCGGCGGTGGCACCAGGGACTCGGCGGAGAGATTAAGCGAGTCCACACCACCGAAGCCGTCCCCATTCGGCCACCCGACAGATTCCAGCCCCGTCAGCAAATCGGACGGCTGTCGAACGTGGAAGCCTGGCGCATGGGAGGTCCGTTCACCAAGAATCTTGAGCCGCTGCAAACCGACGCGGAGTTCCTGGAAGTCATCGCAGTGGCGAATGTTGCGCGCTGGCAGCGCATCGTGAGGTTCACCCCGGGGAGTGGACACCGAGTTAGCGGGATGGTTGTTCCCGCTGGTTAGGATGTCTGTGTGCCTCCTCGTAAGCGTCGGTCGTTCACGGCCGAGTACAAGGTCGAGGCTGCGCATCGTGTGATCGATTCGGGTCGCACGGTCGCTGAAGTTGCCCGGGAGCTGGGTATTCACGAGAGTCTGCTGGGGACGTGGGTCAAAGATGAGCGGCGCAGGATCGCCGCGGCCGAGATCCACGGGGAAAAGCCCTTGGATGCTGCGGAGCGGGCCGAGTTGCAGCGGCTGCGGAGGCAGGTCGCTGAACAGGACAAAGACATTGCGTTCCTGAAAAAAGCGTCGGCGTACTTTGCCGCGATGCAGACGAACCGGCCCGGTTCGATCTGATGGCCGAGTACGCCGGCCCCGACACTGCGACCGGCGTTGCTGGTGCCGATCTGGCTGCAGGGCACCGGTTTTCGGTTCGCCGCATGGCGCGACTGTTGCGGGTATCAACCTCGGGCTATTACGCGTATGTGAATCGCAGGGCGGCAACGGTTCTCACCGACCGGCAGCAGCGGCGGGCGGATCTGGAGACGAAGATCGCCGCGGTTCATCGCGAATCGCACGGCACATACGGATCACCGCGGATCACCGGTGAGTTACGCGATCGGGGCGAGCGGGTCTCCGCCAAGACCGTCGCCAAGATCATGGCGCAGGCCGGGCTCGAGGGGATCAGTCCTCGAACGTTCAAAGTGCGCACCACCGTGACCGATCCGGCGGCCGCGTTCCCTCCGGATCTGGTGGCCCGCCGCTTCGATCAGGGTCGTCCCGACGCCGTCTGGACGACCGATATCACCTACCTGACCTGTGGTCAGGGGGATCTGTTCCTCTGCGCGATCCGCGACGGCCACACCCGCAAAGTGCTCGGCTACAGTCTGGCCGATCATATCGGCGCCGGCATGGTCACCACAGCGATCGATGCCGCGGTCGAGATACGCGGAGGCCGGGTCCAGGGCACGATCCTGCATTCGGATCGCGGTGGGGAGTTCACCGCGCATTCGACCGCGCGAGCCTGCTGGCGCCACGGGTTGCTCCGGTCGATGGGAGCGACCGGAATCTGCTGGGACAACAGCCCTTCAGAATCGCTGTGGTCAAGTTTCAAACACGAGCACTACTACCGGCACACCTACGCGACGAAGGCCGAACTCGTTGTCTCGGTTGACAAGTGGATGAACTACTACAACACTATCCGGCGGCACTCCGCGATCGGGAACCAAAGCCCCGACGACTACGAGCGTTCACTTCGAACCACTGCCGCCTGAATCTGCAAGCCCCCTGTCCACCATTCGGGGTGAACCTCATCGAGCGTATCGAGGACATCGTGGTGGAGCCCTGGAATGACAATGAACAAACCGGAAATTTTAAAGTCTCAGTGACATTTAGCCCAATGGCCCCGCCCTTCTGGGGTGACCACTTCCGCGGCAAACTGGCCGAGTCTGGCTTGCATTATGCCGGTGGAGGTGGAGGTGGAGAAACTCAGACTGATAACTTCCGTTGTCCCCCAGAGGTCGACACGGAGAGCCTAAGCGATCTCGTCGATGCCGCGATTCAATGCGCCAACGATCGCTTCGAGGAGAACGAACTTGCGGCGGCGCGCAGGGCGTTGGACGCGCGCCGCAACCGTGCGAGGCGATCCACCTGAGCTACCGGTGTCATTTTACCTCCACATAATCGGCCATACCGCGATCGCCAGCGTCGAGCGCTCCGTCTGCGTCCGTCCACAGGACTCACAGTTGGCATGCTGGCCTGGCTTTGCTCATCGGCAGAACAATGAGCCTGTTCCAGATGCATACGGATCACATGCGCCAGTGTGGACGCGTCGGTGATCCCCAGTGACTGCCGGCCAGGGGAGCGCCCCGGTTGCTTGTTTAACCATGTATCCAGTCTGAACTCGTTGGGCAGGCTGTAGAAGGCCAGCACGTGCCCGAACTGGTGGATGACTGCTCGCGCGGCCCTAAAACTGTTGCGCGTAGCGTAGAATGCAGCCCGTCCGCTACGATTGCCTGAACTAAAAATTAGCGAGGGAAAGTTTCGGCCAACCAGTGACGTAGCAGCGCGATTACAAGGCCAACCCGATCCCGAGGTGCTCCGCCAAAGCCTCCACCAAGCCGTCACCGTCGATCAGTCGAATTTGCTCGTGGCGGACAGAGGATTCGCGAGCGGAGGCAGTGAACCGTCCTGTTGTCACGAGGATACCTTCAGTTGCTCCACTGCGCGCCACGCGATTTGCGAGTGAGTGGACCACATCCGTCCCTAGCGGGCTTCTTGCATGCTTGACCCGAACGAGGCAGGCTCTGTGCTCTGCTGAGTCATCAGTCATAACGAAGTCTTCGCCCGCGTCACGTGAGCTTACGGAGGTCGAGCCCAATCCCATCTTCGTGAACAAGGCCAGAGTCATTGTCTCGAGGTCGGCGGGAGTAATTTTCCGCATGTTCGGAGGGTTGCAATGCAGGAGAGGATACCGGCCCAGGGCTTCGTCGATCGAATAACCTGCGGAGATATTGCGGACCCAATCGTATTCGGGAATGTAGTGTGAGGAGTACCGTAAGTCGAGTCCCGTATCTCCCCACCATATCCTATGTCTGGATTCGTGGCTGTCGGCCTCGACACCGTCCAACTCCTTGGTGAAGCCGCTCTTATGCAGCAGGAGTTTCGCCTTCGATTCGGTGGCGCCGCAGCACCATTCGATGACAATATCCCTGGGCCAGTGCGACCACGTGTTAGCGAGTCCGTGCGTCGTTGCTATTTGTCGGAGTATTCCGGGTCTTCTCAGCAATCGACTGAGGACCAGATCGCGACGCCGCGCTCCTGCGTCGTCAAATATTCTCGACCAACTGCGGAGGTAGTTTCTTTCATTGTCATCGGCAGAGTTGGGATCGATGTGCCAGATGGCGTCATAGTTATCGCCGTCGTGGCCGGATGATACGGGGCGCAAGGAGAAGTCGGAGGGCACCCGAATGATTAGCCCGGCGGTCGACAGCACGTCGGCGAGCACGAGCGATCCGTCCTCGAGACTTTGGGGACGTAGGCCCGGAACGCCTCGTAGTCCACCATAGTTGCGGTCGTTGTATGGCAAGAGCCGGTGAACAACCGCATACGCCATTGCAGGATGCGGCTTGAGCCATAGGAAGCCGTCCCGCGCAGGTTTGGCCTTCTGGATCCCCAGAAGCGCTCCGTCCAGTTGGCCATGACGGAACGCTTCGGCCAGTTCACGAGCCGCAATGGCTTCGAGTCTCCGCTGCTCTGCGGTCGACGGCTCGGGCACCGGCTGCTGACGGCTGATCAGCCCTTGATCGAACCACTTCTGGCTCTCCACGTAGCTCGCACCGGTCGCAGCGCTACACATTCTCGCTGTCTGTGCCCTGTTCGACGACTTAGTCATGCCCGCCTCCGAGCACTGCGCCCCGGCGACGGCGTGGAGGCCGAGATGGCGGGCGGCCCGGAGCCAGCACGCCGATCAGCCGGGCACTCAGGTCCGCTCGTTGCTCCGAATCGCAGTCCTCCACCAAGGACTTCGCGGTGCGCACGATCACGATTACTCGAATGGCTTTTGCCAGGGAGACAATACAAGGCACCAGGACCACGAGCGAGGTAGTTCCGAGCGCGGACATGCCAACATCCTCCGTGCTGTCCGGCTCAGCAGTCAGAGGCAGGTACATGCATCCTGCGCAACATAATCGGCTGGTCTGTGCACGTGTGGAGGGTGAGCGTCCTTGAGACTCGTTGCAGGACTTGCCGGATACCTACAACATCGAGCCGCGCCCCCGTGCCGGGCACCGCCAGACTATAGTCGATCGACGCCGATCCACACGAGAGCTCCTGCTGCTGCGGACGCGCCGGCTAGACCGATGCTCTCAGCCCAGTCGTTAGGATGTGCAAATTCGCTGCAGCTGCCGAAGCCTACAAGTGTGCCGCGGTGTCGACCGGTGCGGGAGAGCCGGGCCGGATCGGCAGGCGATCCCTACCGCGTGGCGAAAACGGTTGTGGCCGCGTCCGTTTCGTGGTTACGCGCGTTGATCTCGTCGAGGCTGCCGCTGAATATCCTTGACTCGTCGGTGAAGTCGATCAGATGCCAGCGCGCGCGGGATCGGGATTGAGGCCGCCGGCCTCCTCGAGCCGATACCCCATCCGGCCCGCCCGCGCGGCGACCGGACGCCGCGGGCCATCCGATGGACCCGCCCTCACCATTAGGCTGCGGTCCCCCCTCACCATTAGACAGCCCTCACGATTAGACAGGTTGGCGTGGGCTTACTCTCACGATGTTCAGCGCGTCGGATCTACTTGGCGCGGTGTACGTCTGGTGACCGGCGATGGAAGAGTCTCGCCCCGCATCATCCTTCCCCCGGCTCACAGTATGGCTCCCTGTAGAGGCCCGCTGCCAGGCTTCGCGGCCCTGGTCGGTCTGAAGGACGGCGGCTATACCTGGCCTGTGGTGCGATATTGGCAGGGGACGATCACAACGTTCGTCGAGTACCGCGCAGTGGCCCTAGCGGTATCGCAACTGACGGGTCACAGAATTTCGTCAGTATGGTACTGCTGCCAGATGCGATCGGCGATCTCGATCAGAGTTCCTTCGTTCTGGATTCCCCAGTGTTTAGGTCCCCGTACAGTGCTTGGTGCCTCTTTCCACCCCGCCTGCTGCCAGATATGGCGAACGAGCCCGGTGGGCGAGTATCGTTTGCCATCGACCTTCCATTGCAGGGGTTTCGTCCTATTCTTGATCCAGATCGCGCATGATCTGTCGGGGTCGGTGGCGAGCCAGTCGCCTATCGCGCGGGCTTCGGTCGGGCCGGGCAAATAGGTGAGTTCGGTCCCGAATGCGATGCCGTCAGCGTTGAGTATCAGCGAGACGACGTTGGATCGGCTGGTCGATTTCGAGGCGCTCGGTTTTTGGTAATGTTTGAGGTCGGGTGCATCGGCGCCCTCTTCGACTGCGCGAAGAGTCGCGGCGACGAGCCGCTCGCAGCGGTACTCGCTGGTGAATGTAGTGGTCACATAGCTGCCGTCGCCAAACAGCTTGTCCACCGACGGAATCAGCTGTTTCAGTGTCGAGTCCACAAGTTCGCCAACCGTATCGAGGGCAGATTCCCACTCTGGGTCGGGCTCGTCTATCCCGTCTGCATCGACGAATTGGAACACCATGTGGGCGATGAGCAGGGCGCCGCTATCGGCGATTGAAGCGGCTCGGCCAGACAACATCGGTCGGCATCGATGCAACCGGTCGCGAACTTTGCGAAAAAGCAAGACGCTGCGCCATATCTGGTATGCGTTGGGTTGCTGACCGAACAGTCTGGGGTAGATGCCGTGGGGGCCGTCCTCCCAGACCGAATCCGGGTTGCCGTTGATACGCGCTGAAAGCGCAGGATCCTGGTGGGCACATGCCAACGCGACGGCCGCCTCGTGGACCGAGCAGCCGAAGTCGGGGGGTGGAGCGGTCTCACCGCGGCGCAGCACGTAGTCCTTGTCCAGAGTCAGCCGGAAGTCCTCGCGGACTTTGGCTTGAACATCGTCGATGGCGATGAAGTCGCGACGTTCCATCCGGTTCTGGGTGTTGGTGGCCTCGGTGATCTCCTTCGCGAATCCGGCGGGGGCGTCGGAGACGGAGATGATCCGCACCGTGACGAAGGCGTCAGCGAGCGCATCCGGGTCCTGTTCGTACGCACGGTGCGCGGAGGTGACAGTCTGGGCGCCGTTCACGACGCTCGCGTTGCGCAGGGTCAAACGAACTGGTTTGCTGGGCCCGCGTTGGGCGAAGAACTCTGGATCAATCTCGTCGCACTGCACGGTGATGCCGTTGTGTCGATACCAGAAACCCTGAGGGTCATTGATGAGGCTCGTGACGAGCGTCTGGTTCACGTCGGTGAGGCCCAGCGATCGACGGACGTTTCGGTCGTAAAGTTTCTCGCTATGGTCTGCGTACCAGGTGGCCAGTTCCTGGGCGCAGACCAGGCCATCGTAAGCAAGGTAAGGCGTGTCGCGGGAGTGCCAGCCTTCGGTCATGGTGGCGGTGATATCGATCGGCTCGGGGGCCAGGTCGTCGCGCACTGCCTGGTGGAAGTCCGCCTGGTTCAATACGCAATGCCGTACGGTGCGGCCGTAACCGCCGAATTCCTGGGCAGCCTCCCGCAGAATCGTCTCGGTCTCTTGAGACAGTCGCCCTTCGCCCAGTACTGCCACGACCAGGTAGATTTTGCAGGTCGGTATGGAGAACACGGCTCGAACTCGGTCTGCAAGCAGTTGCAGGCGGGCATTGAAATGGTCGAAGTCTCGGTTGTCGAGCTTTTTGAGCCCATGTATAAGTTTGTGCGCGGCGGCAGTGTCGAATCCGGCTTGCCCCCTATCGCTCCATTTTGCTTGGATGAGCCACATCTCGGACCCCGAGGCCGAAAATCCCACGGCGTCGATGCCGAAGTCGTTGCGCCCATCGATCACCCCAGCGGCGGCTTCGTCGGATGTGCAATCAGTCAGTATCCGCGTTGCTCTTGCCGACAGCGCTCTGGACAGAAATGCGTTTTCGCGTTCGTGAGGTTGGCGGCCCTCGTAGTCGCTCATCGATATCAACGCTGAGAACTCACGCTTCAGCGCATCTCGGATGTGCTGCACCTCCAGTGGCGTCCGGCGTCCAGATTGTTGGCCGCTCAATGTCACCCCCACGCCTTCCTGACCCGTATTCGGGGCCATCTAGGTCAGACCGGTCTGCATAATCGTAGAGCAACACATTTCGATGTCCGGCTGAAACGGCGGCTATCCGCCGCGCCCGATGTTCGTGAGCACGTTTGTCCGGATCCGGGTCCGCCGCTGACACGTCCTACGGCTCGCGGCTGCCGACCCACCCGCAGAACCGGTCAGACGCGAACGGACTCGACGCGCGTTTCAGCCCTTACGATCACGATAGCTGCGGCCTAGTCGACCCGATCAGGGCGGTCGTCGATCCTCAGGCCTCTTCGTGGAGTGCCTACGTTCAGTCTGCACGTAGTAGTACTGGCCGTGTCTTCGTCAGTGAGCAGACCTTCGCTCGGCAGTGACATTGCCGCCTCGGTACCTCGCCAGGCTTGGACCATTCGACTTGCTCGGGCATGATGGCCGAATGTCGCCTGACGTCCTGACCACGGCTGAACAGAACCGCGTAGAGGCCCTCTCCGGACTCGACCCGAAGAGCCAGGATGCGCTGGGGCAGTTCTTCACTCCACGCCGGGCAGCATCGCTGATCGCGATGATGCCTTCGCTGCCGGAGAGTGGATGTATCCGGGTCCTCGATCCCGGAGCCGGCTCTGGAATGCTCACGGCTGCGCTGGTGTCGAGGGTTCTTCTAGAACGTCCGCGCCTGTCGGTAGACGTGGTCGCTGTCGAATGCGACTCGGCGGTACTGCCGTTCCTAGCGGACACCCTCGAAGTTTGCAAGCGCGCTGGCGACGGTCGAGTGAGTACTGAACTGGTGGCCGATGATTACATCGCAGCATCCGCGGGGCTGGATGCAGACGAACGGCTCACCGGATTCGATGTTGTGATACAGAACCCACCGTACGCGAAGCTGGCTGCGTCGTCCGCAGCTCGCGCCGCTGTCCGAAGTAAGGGAATCGACGCACCGAACCTGTATGCGGCGTTCCTCGCGTTGGCGACTGACGCACTCAAGCCTCGGGGACAGCTTGTAGCGATCACGCCTCGGTCATTCTGCAACGGCCCGTACTTCGGTGCATTTCGCAGCTACTTGCTTGACGAGCTTGCACTGGACCGGGTCCACGTATTCGAGTCTCGTTCAACAGTTTTCGCTGACACTGGTGTCCTACAGGAGAACGTGATCGTCTGCGGAACCAGAGACGGGCGCCGCGACCGCGTGACGTTGTCTACCAGCAACGGGCACAAGGACGACGCTGCGCACCGGGTCGTCGCGTACTCCGACGTCGTACACCCGGATGATCCGCACAGGTTCATCCGGATCGCTGCCAACGACGAGGACACCGGCGTCGCTGAGCAGATGATGGCCTGCCCTGGCACGTTGCAAACCCTTGGCATCACGGTTTCGACTGGGCGTGTCGTCGACTTCCGGTCGAAGGAATGCCTACTCATGGAACCCGACGAAACTGCAGTGCCCCTCATCTACCCGGGCAACGTCCGGGACGGAATGGTCGACTGGCCGCGTCCGATCCGAAAGCCTCAGTGGTTTTTACCGAAGACCGACAAGGATGCAAAGATGTTGGTCCCGGAGGGGTGGTATTGCGTTGTGAAGCGGTTCTCCTCGAAGGAGGAACGCCGCCGCATCGTGGCGGCAGTGTGGTCGCCCGAGAAAAGGCATGGCCCCATTGCGTTCGAGAACCATGTCAACGTATTCCACTGCGACGGTCACGGTTTGGATCGGGAGACCGCTTTCGGCTTGTCGATGTGGCTCAACTCGTCCCTTGTGGACAAGTTCTTCCGCATCTTCTCGGGGCATACCCAAGTCAACGCAACAGATCTGCGAACCTTGAGATTCCCAGATAGGGAGGCGTTGTCGTGGTTGGGTTCGGTTGCCTCGCAACAACTCTCAGCGCAGGATGAGATCGACGTGCTCGTCCAGAAGGCTCTCGATATGGTACACAGTGCTGTGTGAACAGCATCTCTGACCGAGTCGACGAGGCGAGGACCGTCCTGCGTGCGCTCGGCATGGACGATGAGCGCTCCAACGAACGATCAGCGATGACTTTGCTGGCTTTGCTACAGCTTCGGCCCTCGGATCCGTGGAATGCTGCCACTAATCCGATGCTCGGTACTCGGGCCATCATGGACTGGATACGCGACATGTACGAGCGCGACTACGCCGCCAGCTCCCGAGAGACAGTTCGACGGTATACGCTCCACCAGTTCGTACAGGCCATGTTGGTGGAAGAGAACCCCGACCGCCCGGACCGGCCGAAGAACTCGCCGAGGTGGAACTACCAAGTGAGTATCTCAGCGCTTGAGGTCATTTGGCTCTTCGGGACACCGGAATTCGAATCAGCTGTCGCGTCGTACCTCGAGCGCGTACCTAGTCTCAAGAAGCAGTATGCAGCAGCTCGAGAAATGAATCGCATACCGGTGGTTAGTCCGGACGGTAAGCAATTCTCCCTGACACCGGGCGGGCAGAACCCCCTGATCAAACAAATGACGGAGGAATTCTGTTCGCGTTACACCCCGGGTGGCGAGCTTCTATATGTTGGAGATGCTGGTGACAAGTTCGCGGTCTTTGAAAGAGATCGCTTTTATGAACTCGGCGTGACCTTAGATGAGCACGGGAAAATGCCCGATCTGGTCGTCTATCTGGAAGATGAGAACTGGCTTGTCCTTATGGAGGCTGCCAACTCGCACGGTCCAGTCGACTCGAAGCGTCACAGGGAACTAGCTGACCTCTTCGCCTTGGCGACTCCCGGGCTGGTTTATGTTTCATGCTTCCCCGATCGCAAGGAGATGCGTAAGTATCTGACTCAGATCGCGTGGGAAACCGATGTATGGTGCGCGGAGGACCCGACTCATCTAATCCACTTCAACGGATCTCGTTTTTTGGGTCCGTACGAATAGTCGGTTAAAGAAATGTCGGAGATTATCGAACCTGAAAGCGGTTCTGGCGGGGTTCTCGATTGGTGTGTACGGGTCGTGTACCGGATTGGAGTCGGCTGGTGCATCAATTTGTAGAGGGAGAGGTGCGCGACAACTTCATTGCTGAAGCGAAGCGCATCCGGGCCCAACGAGACAAGCGGTACGGAAACATATTTAAGGAAAAGGACAGCGACCTCAGATGGGTCGGAGAAATCGGAGAGCTTTGCTTCAACGGCTGGGCACGGCGGAACACAGCCCTTCCGGTTGAATGGCTGGTGGAAGATGTCGCTGGCAACGCAGACTTCATAATCGGCAACATATCGATTGGTATGAAAACGGTGAAGCGAAAGGTCGCGCCCCGCGAGGACTACACCGCCCAAATCACTGCCAAACATGCCGAAGAGCCGGTCGAACACTTCTTTTTCGCATCGTACGAGTATCCAAGGAAACGACTTTGGCTCCTTGGGGGCATCGCGAAGGAAGAATTCCTACGCGATGCGAGATATCATCCGGCGGGGGATATGGTACACGAAAACTACACTATTCGTCCAGGCCATGAAATATTCAACATCGAAATTAGCAAGCTAACCCCACCCTTGAAATGGATAACGTCCCTCGGGCAGTAAAGGCACCTCCTTACTCTGAGAGCATTGCGACTACGTCCAAACTGGTTTGCCAATCACATCGGTCTGATGGCCGCGACCAGTCCGTCATCCGCAGAATTTCGCGCAAGGGACAGCCGATGATCGAGGAGTCTCTGACCCGGGCATGCTTGGATGCCTTTGACCCCCCTACGGTGTGTCAGTTCGACCTGCTGGCCTCTTCGTACTGGGGGCCGGACATGGTGCGCCTTTCCGCATCTGTCCCGATCGAGCAAGGGATTGGCGAGGATCCTGCATCGAGTTGGATCGAACTCGATATTTCGCTGCCTACCAATGGTTCTGGTCGCGTGGTTCGGCATACGGAGCGCCTGTTCATAGCCTCGGCCGACGAGGTGTCGAACGAAGATCGTCCACAGGGATATGCGACCCAGTGCTGGGTTCCGGCCGTACGGCCTGTCCCTGACGAATGACTCGGTCAAACCGTGGAAGTCATACTTACAGCGGAGTCCCGGGCTGTTCGTGCCAGTGGCGGTGGAGTACACGCCTGTCGTGGAATTCCCGGCCGCGAGCGGTCAGCTGACCGATCCCCGCAGCCACTGCGGGGACCCAGCCGACGCTGACCATCCTCCTGCTGGAGCCGAGGGAGCCTGGTCCCGCCCCCGGCACTGCCGTGCTGCCCTGCCGAGACACCACCAAACCGGCAGCGCCCGGACAAGCCGTCAACGACCCTGCGCCGAGGCGATACCCCAGGATCACGACGTGGTCGGGTCAGAGCATCTTTGGGAGAGTGCGCGGTGCGGGTCGGTATGGACATCGATGGTGTTATCGGGCCGAGAGTCGTTGGGCTCTTTGCCTTTCGACGCGCGCCGGTGATCGAGACCACGATCACGGCCCGTGCGAGGAAGGCGATGCCGAAATTCCCGCAGCGCTCGGAGTGCCGACGAGCGGATGGTTCGTCTTCGTTCTGTTCAGCGTTTGAGCATGCGTCGCCCGGCTTCGGTGTGGGTGTCGCCGGCGGCTGGGGGGAGGTTGGAGAGTTTGGTGAGGGCGTCGTCGGGGAGGTGGAGGCTGTCGGCGGCGGTATTTTCCTCGACGCGGGTTACGCGCTTGGTGCCGGGGATGGGGGCGATGTCGTCGCCTTGGGCGAGTAGCCAGGCGATGGCGACTTGTGCGGGTGTGGCGCCGACGTCGGCGGCGATGGCTTGGACTTCGTCGGCGAGGGTGAGGTTGCGCCGGAAGTTGTCGCCGGTGAAGCGGGGGTTGCCGCGGCGGAAGTCGCCTTCTTCGAAGTCGTTCTCGTTGCGGACGGTGCCGGTCAGGAAGCCGTGGCCGAGGGGGGAGAACGGAACCAGGCCGATGCCTAGTTCGCGCAGGACGGGCATGACGCGGTCTTCGATTCCGCGGGTCCACAGTGAGTACTCCGACTGCACGGCGGTGATGGGGTGAACGGCGTGGGCGCGGCGGATGGTGTCGGGTCCGGCTTCGGACAGGCCGATGTGGCGGATCTTGCCTGCGGTGACGAGTTCGGCCAGGGCGCCGACGGTGTCCTCGATGGGGGTGTTCGGGTCGACGCGGTGCTGGTAGTACAGGTCGATGTGGTCGGTGCGGAGTCGCTTCAGGGATCCTTCGAGGGCGGTGCGGATGTTGGCTGGACTGGAGTCGAGGGTCCAAGGCCCGGCTCCGGAGTGGGAGACGAGGCCGAATTTGGTGGCCAGGACTACCTGGTCGCGGCGTCCCTGGAGGGCTTGGCCGAGGAGTTCCTCGTTGATGTAGGGGCCGTAGATCTCGGCGGTGTCGATGAGGGTGACGCCGAGGTCGATGGCGCGGTGCACCGTGCGAATGGATTCCGCGTCGTCGGTGCCGGCGCCGGTCAGGCCGTGGGACATGCCCATCGCGCCCAGTCCGATCCGGGCGACGTCGAGCGTGCCGAGTTCGATGTGTTTCATTAGCCGGGTTCCTCCTGGCAGATAGGGGTTTTCGGCGGGGCCTGGCCCGGTCGGCGGGTCAGCCGAGTTGGTCGGCGGGGCGGAGCAGGATTTCGTTGATGGCGAGGTGGCGGGGGCGGGTGAGGGTGAATGCGATGACCTCGGCGATGTCTTCGGGTGTGACGGTGGCGGCGTCGTAGCCCTTCTGCACGGCCTCGCGCGTTTCTTCGTGGGTGATGTGGGTCGGTAGTTCGGTGTCGACGACGCCGGGCTCGATGAGGGTGACCCGGATGGCGGGGAGCAGTTCTTGGCGCAGGGATTCCGACCAGCCGTTCATGCCCCATTTGGTGGCGGCGTAGCCGCCGTTTCCGGCGTGGGCGGTGCGTCCGGCGACCGAGGAAGGTTGACGATGTCGCCGCCGGTTTTCAGTTGCTCGAGGAAGACCTCGGTGGTGGTGATTGCGCCGAGCAGGTTGACTTCGATCATGGTGCGATAGTCCTCGTGCCGGTGGCGGAGAACGGGCCCAGGAGCATGACCCCCGCATTGTTGATCAGAAACGTCGGCGCCGCCGAGCTCTCACGTCTGTTCGTGAAGATTCTCGAGGGGCCGAGCGCAGTTGACGACCTCATTCGCTATCTCAATAGCCTCGCTGGCCTGGTCAAGCGGAGGTTCCTCACCCGCATGCGCAGCACGGTTGCGAACCTGTGCTAGCTTCTCCTCTATCTTGTTCCGGGACGCTGTCGAGCCTCCGAACCTGCGAACTAGTTTGGCGACGTCGGAGATCCCGTTACAGCGCAACAGGAGTTCATCTCTCACTGACGCGCCGGTATCAGCGAGAAGCTTGTGTACCTGATTGGCGAGTGCAATCTCCGCAGCAGTACATCCATCGATCACGGCCCGTCGTGTTTGACGAGTCTCCAACCAAGAGCGTGCGTCGCGTAGATATTGCCATTCAGGCGGCAACATTGCGCCGGTCCCGGCGAGATGGAAGCATCGAGCCAAGATGTCCGAGGACGGCACCTCGATCAACTCTGGCAGTGAGATGGTCGCTTTGATGGTCCAATTCACTGGTCGGACAACGCCATCGGCATGACGAGTGTAGGCGAGGTAGCGATGGCCAAGGACAAGGGCAGACCGGCGTCCGTGCCCGAGGAGATTCAGCTCGGTGTAGGTGTCTATCCACATCGACATTCGCGCCCACCAATCAGCCAGATCGTTGTCGATCCCCTCACAAACACTCGACACATCATCGTCAGATCCGATGGTAGTGAACCTGTAATACAGTGACGCGATTAAAGCGCTTAGCGGGGTACCTCCGCGCGCTGCGGTAACTTCCCCCCAGTGGGCTGGCTCTCCAGCATTGTCAGGCCGAGGATATTCATAGTGGTACTCAGGGCTCTCGAGGGCCGGAAGTGAGCTACTCAGGTCGGCCGGTAGTCGAGGCACGGTGATCATTAGTGGCTGGCCGCCAATCACAGTCGGGTAAGACTGGCCAAGGCAATCTGCCGACATCACAAGACCATCCGGACAGTCGAAGAACCGCCCTTCGACAACTCGCATGGCGTTGTCCACTTGAGCACTGTCGGATGGAGATCCGGCAGCGACGTGCTCTTTCACATCAGTCATGATGTCAGATCGCGTCGCGGTCAGAAGCCTTCCGGTCGAATCGTGGTTTGCCGTGCGGGCACAGCACGACATCTGCTCGCGGCCGAGCGCCTGCATGAAGGTCACCATTGCGGCGCTGTTGGCGTATAGCGCGTTCCCGCGCACTGTACAGGTGGGGAGGCTGAGTTGATCGGCTACGACGTTTCTGCCGGCGGCCGTCCCGGTGTGGGGTGTGCCCTTGTCTCAGCGAGGGGTGCTGCAGAGAACGTTTCAACTTCACATAGCTGTCTGCGGCCACCTCTTCGGCGACTCGGCCAGCCCCGCTGCTCGTCCTGACGACACCGCCGCGGCCATAACCATTCGATTCTATCCGAGACCCCCCGGTTCCAGTCAAACAGCCCGGCCCGAACCGAATGAGAACGTCTGCGGCGACTTGTTCCGACAGGCCAGGCATCATCGAGGATCACCTCGACAAAGCGGTTCTCGCTAGACCGGCGGTTCTCTCCACGAGTTTTCTATCCACCACAGTTCAGGACGTTTGCCCCGATTTACGAGGACGAACGGCTTTCCATCGTTGTCGATCCTCACCTGGCGGTGTTTGTCGCCGACGATAAGGTCTAAGGTCGCCGTCCATTCGTAGGCTTCGACGTCGCTCTCATCGCCGTTCGCCTCCACGATAAGGTGGAATTGCGCTGACTCACCGCGGTCGAGTTGAAAGGCGAACGGTTGAACAATTTTTCCCCCAGGAACCTTCGACAGCACGCTGGTTGCCCACGTCGACAACGTGACTTCCATTCGCTTGAACTCCATTGACGCGCCGCCGACCGGCCGGACGAGCACGAAACCGTCTGGCAGGTTGCGCTTCTTAGCCGCTACCCGAAGCGCGCTTACAACGATGTCGCGATCCTCCCAAGCAGTGATCGTGACCAGGAGATCCATATTGTGAGCCGCGTACCCGTCGAGTTGCGCTGCCCACTGTGGCATCTCGGTCGCCTTCTCCGCAGGCGCGGGTGGCACCGCCTCGCGCCGTCGAGCAACGAACTGCGGAAACGAAACCCAATCGGGCGTGTTCGCATAGATGATTTGCGGATCTTGCTCGATGTAATACTGGACGTCCGACTTTTGGCGAACCCGTCGCCAGAATCTCGGCCATCGGAGCCCGCCAATCGCACCCAGGATAAACGTGACGATCGGCGGCCATGCTTTTAGGAGAAGGTCGAGAAATGTACTCACCTAGCCCTCGATGCTGGGATGTGTGAACTGATGGTCGACCTTGTCGGCTGTAACCAGCGGCGGCAGCCCCATCCCGCCGGGCTCGCGGTAGTAGAGGTCAGAGTCGACGTTTTCGGCGAGTAGGTAGTTGGGTAGCTTTTCGAGCACCGAAAGCTGCTCCGGCTCCATGTAGTCGGCGTGACCAAGCACCTCCACCCGGACCATCCCGAGGCGCGCTCGCTCCTCACCTGTCACCTGGACCTCCGCATGCGTGATCTCTCGGGGCACACACCTTGGCACCCTCCACGGTCAAGCCCGCCCGCAGCAAGTCGGTCTCGGTTCTGATCGTGGCGGTCAGCGTGATGTCGACATAGTGTGACGACAGCACGTCGTAGGGCACCTCCAGGTCGGACGAGATCGGTGCCATCACCAGACAACACATGCGTGCATCGTACTGGGACGCGGGGACACGTCCGCCTCACAACGCCTCCAATCCGGACTGGCGCAGTTTGCAGAACACGCACTCTCGGGGCGATGACTCAGCGGCAGGAAGAGCCGGGTAGCAGGAGCATCGTAGGACATCAACTGAGTTTTGGAGCCTCGATCGCGGTCTCGCGGTGCGCTGGGTCGAGCCGAGCCTTCGTCTCAGGCCCTGCAGAAGATGCCGTGTTGGCTGAGTTGGCTGACCATGTTTGCGCTGCGTCGAGATTGTGCTTCTGGTTCGGGGAAGTCGACGGGCAGCATGGCGAGACGTTCGATGAACTTCTCGATGCGGAGGTTTTCGGTGTCGCTTCGTGTTGGTGCGAGCGGCATTTCGTATCTGCCTTGCCAGAGGTTGAGGACGGCGTCGTCGTTGTGCCATCGGATGTCTGTGAGTGTCTCGCGTTGCAGTGCTTGTGCTGTGTGGCTGTCCATGCCGATGTGACGCCAGGAGGTGTCGGGTCGGTCGGGGTTGCCGACGTGCAGTCGGAATCGTTGGGCGTCTTGCCAGACGGGCATAGTTTCGTCGGTGAGGGAGAAGACGTAGAGGGAGAATCGGCCGGTGTACTCGGTGACGAGGTACTGGCGGGTGTCGTGGAAGTGCTCGGGCGTTTCACCCGGATAACCGACCATGAACGATGCCCGATGTTCGATGCCACTGCGGGCGAGCAGTTGGTGCGCGGTGCGGTTGGCGGCGGCGGTGACGTTTTTGTTCATGTAGCCGAGGACGGTGTCGGACATGGACTCGAATCCGATGGCCAGTGCCGCGCAGTGGCTGTCTTCGAGTGCGTGGACGGTGGCGTGGTCGCGTATCGCGTTCGCCCGCGTGTATCCCTCCCAGCGGACACCCGTTGTGGCCAGTAGCGGAAGCAGTTGGCGCAGTCTGCGTGGTGGGATGGTGAAGGTGCTGTCGAGCGCCTTGATGTATTGGGTGCCGTTGTCGTGACGGTAGCGGGCGAAGTCGGCGGCGATTTTGGTTGCGGATTTGTATCGCCATCGGGGTGAGGCGGCGGGGAAGGAGCAGAACCGGCAGGCGAAGGGGCAGCCGCGCATGGACTCGTAGGGCACGACGGCCGCGGGCCCGTTCACGGTGGGTGAGGGCATGGCGTCGAGGTCGATGTAGCTGAGGTCGGTGTTGTGGATCGTGCCGGTGTCGTGGTCGCGCCAGGACAGGTTGGGGACCTCGGCGACGTTGCCCCGCCCTTGTATTGCGTTGATCAGCTGCGGGAGGGCGATTTCGGCGTCGCCGCGAATGATGAAGTCCACCATGGTGTTCCGGGCCAGGATGTGGCGGTGTTTGAGGTTGCTGTATTGGCCTCCGAGGATCAGTGTGGCGGTGGGGTACCGCTGTCGGATCCAGTCGATGGCGCGGGTGAGACTGCCGGTTTCCCAGATGAAGGTGGTGGACAGCAGGACCAGGTCGAACTCGCCTGGGGGCGTGCGTCCTTCACCGGCCCAGATCGCTTCGGCGTCGTGGGTCACGAGATCGATGTCCGCGTCTGCGAGGATCGCCTGCAGGGTCAGCGTGGTCAGGTGCGGGAATGTGCGTGTGCGAGGCCCCGGCGGCACTGCCACCGGCGCGCGCGACGGCGCGGTGGGATGGTAAGGCCGCAGCAGCGGGTAGGTGTGCTTTGGATCGTGCACCGACAATCGTGAGAGCGTTCCTGCGAGTCGTCCTGCCGCCGTGCGGGTATCCGGTTCGGTGGTGAACGCGGACCCGGCCAGTAGGTCCTGATGTTTGATGGTTGGTCCGAGGCCGGATATCAGCAGCACCCGCATGGCTCTGTCCTGTCCCACTGGCTGGCCCGGGTCTGGTCGACCCTCTCGTGGCCGCGGTCGATCGTGGTTGTGAGTCGGGTGAGGCGTTCGCGAACAGCGTTGGTGCCGAGGGGGTCTCGGGGGATCCGTGCACCGTTGGCGTGGCGGGGTTGTTCGGTGTAGATGTCGGATCCTGCGCGCACGGTTGTCCCCATGACGACGAGGGTGGCGGCGGGCTGGTCTCCGATCGGGGTGATGCGGTGCAGTGCTTGGTGGTCGAGGGTGTAGCAGGTGCCGGTGGTGAGGGTGGCGTCGAAGCCCGGGCGCAGTCGCACGGTCTCGACGTCCTGGTCGGTATATGCACCGTCGGAGCCGAAGCGATAGGCGTATTTGAAGAATCGCTGCGCGCTGGCGTCGTCGGTTGGTGTGTAGGTGGTGAACCGTAGTGCGCCGGTGATGACGCGGGAGGCGAAGTTCCAGGCGTGGTTGTGGATGTCTTCGGTGCCGTCTCGGCGTTCGGGCCACCAGATGTGCAGGCGCACACGGTAGTCGGGAAGGGTCGCTGCTGTGGGTAGGGGGCCGGTGAGGTGGAGCATGTCGAATCCGTTGGGGTGCTCCACCGCGTTCTCGCCGAGCCGCGCGGCGAAATCGTCGTCGGCGAGCGCTCGTTCGCACAGGGTCCTCACCCAGTCTTGTGCGTCGAGGGGGTCGAGCCATTGCCGGATCGCCGCGAGCTGGGCGGGCGGATCAGCGCGTTGATCACTCCACGCTTTGACGGTGCCGTCGGGGATCAGACTGGTGATCACGCGCTCCTCCTCGTGGGCGAGATCGGTTATGGGACTGCGAGATCCAGCACGGCGAGCGCGAGGGCGTCGGCGGCGTCGGGGTGGCCCAGCGTGCGGGCCGCCTCGGACATGGCGGTTCGTGCGGCGGGGTCGGCGAGCAGGGGGAACAAGGCCCGACGGAAGGTCTCGGGGGTGGCGTCGGTGCCGGTTACGGTGCGGGCGGCGTTGTGGTCGGCGAGATGGCGGGCGTTGCGGAGTTGTTCGCCGCCGACCGAGTGCGGATAGGGGATCAAGATGCTCGGTTTGCCGAGGGTGGTCAGTTCGGCGAGAGTGCCTGCCCCGGACCGAGACACGACAAGGTCGGCGAGAGCGAGCACGTCGGCCAGCTCCGGGCCGATGAACTCACGCACCTGGTAGCGGGCCCGCAATGGGTCTGGCAGTGATGCGGCGTGCTCGCTGACCTCGGTGTAGGAGTTGCGTCCGCATTGGTGGATGACGTTCGCGTTCTCGAGCAGCTGCGGGAGCACCGCAATGATCAGGTCGTTGATTTGGCGGGCGCCCTGTGCGCCGCCGGTCACGTACACGGTCGGCAGTTCTGGGGCGTATCCGCTCCAGTCCAGAGCCTTGACCGCGGCGTCGGGGTCTCCGGCGGTCAGTCCTGGACGGATCGGGTTGCCGGTGACTACGGCGCGTGCTCGCTGCTTGTCGTTAAGGGTTGCCAGCGAGGCGTCGCTGCTGAGGGCGATGCGCTGGGCGAACCGGGCCAGCAGCGCGTTCGCCGCACCCAGCCCGGTGGTCTGTTCGTGCACGACTAGCGGCACCGGTCGGCGGCGCAGGGCCGCTGCCATCCCGATCGGCGCGGACACGTATCCGCCGGTGGTGAGGACAGCGTGGGGCCGGTGGGCGGCGACCAGCGTGCGGGCGGCGAACACCGAACCTGGCAGGCGGAGCGCGTCTTTGACATTGGCTGGGGAGAGCATCCGCAGGGGGTTGCGGTCGCGGCGGAGTTTGCCTGCGCGGACACCGGTGAACTCGACGCCGTGTTCGGTGGCGACGCGCTGTTCCAGGGAATCGGGAGTACCGACCCACAGCATCTGAACCTCGGTGCCGGACTCTGCGGTGAGGGTGCGCAGTGCGCGAATAGCCGAGGCGGCCGGATAGGTGTGTCCTCCGGTGCCTCCGCCGGCCACGATCACTCGCACCGGGCCGTGCGTGGCGACACGGGTCAGGATGTCGGGGCGATCTGCGAGCGGGCTGGACACGGCGGCGGCTCCTGAAAGGTAGATGTCAGCATGTGCGCGAGTTGGCGATCTCGCACACTATGCCGGGCTCGTCGCAGACGTTCGACAAGTGGGGGCGGCGCAGCAGGTCGGCCATTTTGACCTTGGTGAGCATGCGCCCCGCCCCGCGCGGATCCGCACCGAACTTTTCCAGGTATCCGTCGATGACGGCGACCTGAGCGGGTGTCAGGATGAAATGCCGCGTGGCGCGGGCGTCGAGCTGGCAGCTGCCGAGCGGGCCAGGGCTGGGGGCGGCGATCAGGGCATCGAGATCGAAACGCGCGCTTTGGGTCTCGCCGGTGACGCCGCGCCGGGCGAACACGTCGGCCATGCGCAGACGGTGGTACTCGGTCGCCTCGGCGGCGAAGTCCGCGGCCAGCGGTTCCTCGGTGGCCGCGGTGACCGTGGCGAGCCACGCGGTCTTCGCCAGCGCGCACGCCTGGTCGAAGGTCTCACCGAATGCCTTGGCACGGTAGGTGTAGATCAGATTCACCCCCTCCTCGCCGTCGAGGTACCGGTCGATCCCGGTGCGGGCATGCGCTTCGAGAGCTGCCCGGTCGGCCCACAATTGCCGGTCGGTGTCGGCAAGGAACGCGGCAGCCAGCGCGGTGAACGCATCAGCGTCGCGATCGCCGATTCCCGTGACGACGACGTGGTGCATGGTCGTGAGCCAGTCGAACACCGGAACCCGGCAGGCGCGCAGGCCCTGCACCAAGGCCGAGAATGCGCCGTCGTTGAAGAACACCGCGATCAGCAGGTTCATCAGGCGGCACTGCCGGTAATCGTCGTACGGCATCTCCGGCAGCCCCACACACACTTCATCGACCTCGACCGTGGCGACGGTGTCCCCGAGCAGCTCGTAGCGACCGGCGCAGCGCGGCATGGCGCGGAAGCGAGTAGTCATCCGGTGCCGAGCGCGGGACTCGTCGGTGCACAGGTCCGAGCCCGGCAACAGGCTGAGCTGAAACATGTTGATCCGGACGAACCCCGCGTCGACCAGTCGCCTCAGTGTCGCGAAGTGCGCGGTCTTGCTGTCGCCGGGCAGCCCGAGGATCACCTCGCTGTAGGCGCCGGTGGAGCGTTCGGCCGCAGCGAGCGCTACCTGCATGAGTTGCTCGGCGTCGATGTTGGCGCGTTGGACATTTGCCAGCACGCCGGAGTCCAGGGACTGGACGGCTCCGGACAGGTTCATCGCACCGTTGACCAGGCTCACCGCGTCCAGCACGCGATCGCGTCGATTCTTGCCGGTGGTGACGCTGACATAACGAGGCCAGCCGAACTCGGTCTGGCACGCGGCGATCGCCTCGCAGGTCGCGCGGTCCTCCGGATACATCCCGAAATTGCTGTCGGTGATCAGCAACTCGTTACGGCCCCGGCCGTCAGCCAACAGCGGAACCATCCGCTCGGCGATGTAGCGCAGCTCGGCGGCCACACGGTCGCCCGGCTTCTTCGCGACCTTCAGGTGATACCGGGTGCCCTCGACGCAGAACGTGCACGAGAACGGACACCCGCGATTTGTCTGCACGGTAGGTATCAGCTGCCCGTCGATGAACTCATCCAGCATCCCCGCCAAGTACGGCGAGGGGATCGCCTCGAGACTCGGCAGCCGCGGCCCCGGAGGCGGCAGGTGCGCTTGCCCGTCCGGGTCGATGGAATGCACACCGGCAATCCGGCCGTGCACAGCGCCGGAACCTTCCTCGGCGAGCGTGCGCAGCAACTCGGCGAAGGGCCGCTCGCCCTCACGATCGATATAGAAATCCACTGCGCCACTGAGCTGTTCACGAAGGAACCGCTCCTGCTCGACCGGAACAGTCGGATAATGCGGACCCCCGAAGACCACCGTGGTCTCGGGAAAACACTGCTTGATCCGCCGCGCGAAAGCCCGCGACAGGTTGGAGTTCCACACATAGTTCGAGAACCCGATCACCTCGGGCGGTTTCTCGGAAGACAGTGCGGCAGCGACCTTTTCCGGGTACTTGAAGATCCGCACCGGGTGTGTGAACTGCATCCGGGTCGCCGCGTAGGTCGCCAGACCGGCGATCGCCTGCGGAATGGTCTCGGCCGAAACACCTTGCTGGGTATAGGACAGATCGACAAGCCACACACGCAAGTCAACGGTTGGCAATGCTCGCGGTTGTACCGTCAGCGGCACCAGGACCGGCTCCATGACGGCTCACCTGCCCGCGAGGGTGTGTGGGGAAGTCCGGATGAACACCTGCCGCAGGACGCGGCGAGAGCCCTCGGGGATCTGCTCTTGCCCGTGTCCCAAGGGTTCGCGGCCATGACAGTTCAAGTGCTGATTGATCAACAGCAAGTCGCCGCGTTCGAGCCGGAATCGCTGCTGACCGGCCACGAGTTCACGCTCCAGCGCCCGCGCTGCCTGAGTTGCAGGGTCCTCGGGGTCACGGTCGCCGAGCATCTTCGCGGTGAATCGGACGAACCCCTCCTCCGGCGGCAGACCATCGAGGATCGGGAAAGGGCGATACTCCCGGCCGATCCCGGACACGTCGTAGAAGGCCCCGTCGGTGAACACCGGCTCGGCCAACAGCCGCCGCGTCTCGGAGGCGAGTCGGTCGACCGCCGGCCGGACTTGCGAGACCAAGCTGAATCCTTCACCGAGCGGATCCGGCTGCAAGCACAAGAGTCCGCTGATGTCGGGCGGGTTGGTGGCGTTGACCAGGTCCAGGTGCAGCGGGTTGTGCCCGATGCCGAACGCCCGCATCGGCTCGACGTCCAAGCGCGAGGTGATCGGCTTCCACAACTCCCAATTGTCGAACACCCGCAGCGGGGTACCGAGGGCAGTCAGCACGATGGTCAGCAGATCGAGTGCAATATCCGGGTCTCCGACCGTCTCCAGCACTGCCGCACAGCCGACAACGAGAAATCCATCGCTGTCGGACCCGGTGAGAAACTGTCCAGCGACCGAACGCAATCGGTCCAGCCCAGGCACATCGAGTGCCTGATATGACTGCCGCACCTCCGCACGCAGCAACCCACCATCGAGATCTGGGGGCGGAACATGTGCGCGAACCGAGAGGAGCGCGTTAGCGGTATCAGAGCCGATCTCGATGCGGTTGCCGATGTCTACCGGCTGAGTAATGCTGCTCGACATCCAGGGCTCCTTCCAGATTCCCGTGGGGCTGGGACATGGGTAATTTGCGTGTAGGCCCCACCCGAACCCCTTGTAAGACAAGAACTATGGAGAGCAAGAAGGTTCAGAATACCGCTTGACGAACCTTTAGTGAACGCAATTGCGAGACAGGCCAGTGCAATCCGAGTTCACGATTCGCCGAAGGCTCGTCACCCTCCGCTGAGCACTCCTTCAGCAGCCAGGCGGAGACAGGCGGCATTCCGCATGCCGGGTCGGAGTTTCGAATGGAGCGCGTTCGTACGAAGATCAGTAGATGGGCATCATCGACCGCGCACTACTTCAATCCGCTGAAGGCAAGCTCCCCACTATGCTTGACCGGCTTCGTGTGCTCGTGAACTGTGAGTCGCCCTCAAACGACTCAGCCAGGCTCGAAGCATGCGCGTCCTTGCTTCAACCGTGGTTGTCGGCCGCAGTCGGCCGCGCTGTTCGTCTGGAGCGGGTCGGCGAGAACGTCCACCTTCTGGCCGAAGCCGAGAATCCAAAGGTTCTGGTACTGGGTCATTTCGACACCGTTTGGCCAGTTGGTACCACCGCTGGATGGCCGTTCTCAATCACGAATGGCATCGCGACTGGTCCGGGCACGTTCGACATGAAGGCCGGTATCGTCCAGGCAATCGCCGCGATCGAACTGCTTGCCGACTCCTCCCATGTGAGCGTCCTTCTGACAAGCGACGAGGAAGTCGGCTCGACAACATCACGGAAGTTGATTGAGGAGCAAGCCCGGAGGGCTGGGGCAGTGCTGGTGTGTGAGCCGAGCGCTGATGGCGGCGCGGTGAAGACCGGCCGCAAGGGGATCGCCAATTATCGCGTGGAGATCACAGGCAAGGCCGCTCATGCTGGGCTAGAGCCGGAGCTGGGGATCAACGCGGGCGTCGAGCTGGCGCATCAGATTCTGGCGATTTCGAGCTTAGCCGATAGCGAAACATCCGTAACACCAACAGTTTTGGCGGCTGGAACGACTGTAAACACCGTCCCCGAATCAGCGCTGTGCGCAGTGGATGCGCGGTCGTGGACCACATCGGGCCTTGAGCGGGTCGACCGGGCGATGGCAGCGCTGGCCCCGTGTTTGCTGGGCGCCAAGGTGACAGTGTCCGGCGGCATTGACCGGCCTCCGTTCGAGGAGCCTATCGCCCGCTCGCTTTACGCCGAAGCCGCAGCTGCGGCACATGAGCTGGGTCTCGCGCCCTTGCAAGCTGTGCGGTCCGGTGGCGGATCAGACGGTAATGTGACGGCCGCGATCGGTGTGCAGACACTCGACGGACTGGGCGCGGTCGGTGGCCACCCGCATGCGCGTAGCGAACATGTCGAGGTGAATGTCAACAGAACGCCAATCCGGACCATCTGACGGAACGCCAATTTGGATCATCTGGTCGCTTGGTTGATGGTTCAGTCTTCAGTTGTGCCGGCGGTGGGGACGCGGCCGAGGTCGCGGTCCTTGAGCCGGTAGCTGTCGCCTTTCAATGCGATGACCTCGGCGTGGTGGACGAGGCGGTCGATCATCGCGGCGGCGACGACGTCGTCGCCGAAGACTTCTCCCCAGCGGCCGAAGACCTTGTTGCTGGTCACGATCAGCGAGGCGCGTTCGTAACGGGACGAGACCAGCTGGAAGAACAGGTTGGCGGCCTCGTTCTCGAACGGGATGTAGCCGACCTCGTCGACGACCAGAAGCGGGTAGCGGCCGAGCTTGATCAGCTCGGCTTGCAACCGTCCCGCGTGGTGGGCTTCGGCAAGGCGGGCGACCCAGTCGGCGGCGGTGGCGAACGCGACACGGTGTCCGGCCTGACACGCTCGGATCGCCAATCCGATGGCCAGGTGGGTTTTGCCGGTGCCGGGCGGGCCCAGGAACACCACGTTCTCCTTCGCGGTGACGAAATCGAGAGTGCCCAGGTGGGCGATCACGTCCCGTTTGAGACCGCGAGCGTGTCCGAAGTCGAACTCCTCCAATGACTTCCGGTAGGGGAATCGGGCGGAGCGGATGCGGCCCTCTCCGCCGTGGGACTCGCGAGCGGAGACCTCGCGTTGCAGGCAGGCGACGAGGAATTCCTCGTGAGTCCAGTTCTCGGCGCGAGCGCGTTCGGGCAGCCGCTCCGCGGCTTCCCGCAGCGACGGCGCCTTCAATGCCCGGGTGAGGAAGGTCAGCTCGGCCGTGAAATCCCTTGTCGTGGTAGATGTTTTCGCGATAGTTCGAGCCCGTGGAGGCATCAGGCCACCCCGCCTTCGATATCGACGCCGAGCGCGGCGTCGTAATCGGTCAGGCAACGCTGCTCAACCTCGGGTTCAGGCGCTGGCCGCAGGACACCGATCCGGCCGCGCCGCAACGCTTTCGCTGCTTCGACATGGTCCGGGGCGGACAGGGTTTGATGCCAGGCCCAGATCCGTTCGTGATCGGCCACGATCCGGCCGCCGGAGAACACCCGGACCCGGTTCAGGTCGGCGAGGACCTCGATCCGGCGCCCGATCACCGCCGGATGCACCGAATAGTCGTTGGAGTCCAGGCGAATGTAGTGATCACGCGGCAGCCGGCCCGAGCGCCGCCACCCGGTCTCCGGCGCCACCGGCGGCAACGCCAGCATCGCGTGACGATCAGCGGTGACCCGATCGGTCGGCGCGCAACCCAATGCCCGCCGCGTCCGGCGATTCACCAACTCCAGCCACTCCTCGAGCTGAGTATTGAAATCGGTTGGGCCGCTGAATGATCGACCCGGCAGGAACGAACGCTCGAGATAGTCGTGGGCTCGTTCGATCATGCCCTTGGCTTCCGGATCAGCGGGCTTGCAGACCAGCACTTTCGTGCCCAGGGTTCCCCGGAATGCCTGGCATTCGGCGGTCAGCTCGCTGCGGCCGCCACGCCAGCGCCCGATCGCTCCTTCGCCGTCCCAGACCAAAACCTTTGGCACTGAACCCAATCGGTGAATATGGGCCCACCAGCCTGCGAACAGGTCCTCGGCATGCCGCGACGGGATCAGCATCGCCATCAGCCATCTCGAATACCCCAAAACCATCGTCAGCACAGGCAGCTGTTTGGGGCCTCGGACCTGGCCGAACCCGACCGGCAACTCGATCGGCGGGAACCAGAAATCGCACTGCGCGATCTCTCCGGCCATATACGTCGTTCGCGATGCCGGGTCCGGCGGCAGATACGCCGGCCGCAACTCCGCGACCCGGCCCGAGAGCACCCGGACCGACCGGGTCCAGCCGATCCGCTCGGCGATCACCGTCGACGGCATCGTCGGATACGTCTTCAGCAACTCGCGGATCTGCGGCTCGACAGCGTCCACGATCGACCCCTTCTCCGGGCGCTCGTATTTCGGTGGCCTGTCCGAGGCCAGGGCCCGCTTCACGGTGTTGCGGGACACGCCCATCGTCCGGGCGATCGCCTGGATCGGCATGCCTTCTGACCGGCGCAAACGACGAATCTCGGCCCAATCCTCCACAGCAAGCATCCCTTCGGTCCTCCCTGGCTCGGATAGAGCCAGGGTCACCGACCAGGTGGTCCATTTTGAGTTGCCGCGCGGTGGTCATTTTTCACGTGCTGCCGACAGTGAACGCGATGCCCGAACGCACTGCGCTGCTCGCCGCACTCCTTGCACGACTGGATCACTATTGACCCGCAGCGTGACCCTTGGACCAGAATGGCAGGGTGACGCGAGTTCTCATCTTGGGCGGGTCCTGGTTTCTTGGTCATGAGATCGCCGAGCAGGCGGTCGCGCAGGGCTGGGAAGTGACGACGTTCCGGCGCGGCCGGACCGGAACCGACGCCGAGGGCGTGACAACGATTCGTGGGGACAGGACCAACTCCGAGGATCTGAAGCGCTTGGCCGATGCCGGCCCCTGGGATCTCGTGGTCGACACCTCTAGCTTCGTGCCGCGTGAGACGTTGCAGATGGCTCGTACCTTGGAACCAGCAGCCTCCCGCTATGTGCTGGTGTCGACGGTATCGGTATACGCGGGTTGGCCGATCGAGCCGCTGAACGAACAATCGGAAGTATTGGAATGCCCAGCTGACGCCGGACCGAACTACGGATACGACGGTGACCCTGGCCCGTCGACCTATGGTTTCGGTAAAGCCGGTTGCGAACGCGCAGTCTCCGAGACGTTCGGAGCGGAACGAACCAGCATCCTCCGTCCGGGTGTCATCCTGGGGCCGCGCGAGTACGTCGGCCGGCTGGAATGGTGGCTTCGGCGGATGCAGCGCGGCGGGCGCGTACTTGCTCCTGGCCGCCCAGACCGCTCCATCCAACCCGTTGATGTCCGAGACGTGGCTACGTTCGCACTCACACCGAACCTGGCCGGGGTCTACAACCTTACGGCGTCCGGACGCGACACGATGGAACACTTGCTCGCCGCATGCCGCGATTTCACCGAAGGCGACGCCACATTCGAATGGATCACTGACGAGCAATGGCTCGTGGGTCAGGGCGTTCGGCAATGGACTGAGCTGCCGCTGTGGCGCACGTACAAGGGCGCCTGGGCAGTGGACTCACGTCACGCCCGCGATGCTGGGTTCGCCACACGCTCGATTCGGGACACCGTGGCCGACACCTGGGCATGGCTCACCAGCGGCGGCACAGCCATCGAACACGAGCGCGCCAGTGAACTGGGAATCTCATATGCGCGCGAGCAAACGCTACTCGCGCTCTGGGATGCGGCGCAGCTCGATCACTGCGGCGCGGAATAGCGCGGTTCGTCCTATTGCGACGGTGGCAGCGCTCGCATCGCTGTCGTCCGTGACAGTGAGATCGCGGTGAAGTTCTCGATCGCCCCGCCGAGTTCGACCGCTTCGCTCGCACCGCGGTACCGGGCGGTACTCAGGACGCGCGCGAGCTGGTGAAGACGCTGCGCGATAGCTTCCGTGCGGCGCGTCGGCGGAAGGTCGAAAACCGGTTGAAGTGCAGCCGACGCACCCGCCAAGTCGCCACGGAGGCAACGCGCCGCAGCTAGGTCGACGTGAGCGCCAAGCTCGCCCGCTCCCCACCGTTGTTCCGCCGGGATGTCCGCGAACAGCGCGACCGCTGCAGCAGCTTCATACTCGGCTTGGTCGCCGTCACCGAGAGCGACGTAGGCCGCGCCCGCGCACAGTCCGCGCCGGGCCCGATCGAACGCCAACTCGCCACCGATCTCGTCCAGGAAGGGGTCGTTACCCGCGCGGTCGAGTTCGGCTGTGGCCGAATTCAATTCGTCACTAACTTCACCGCGCGCACCGATCAACGCGAGCGCCCGCGCGTTGACACTGTGCAGTCGTGCGCGTGCGGTGCCAGTCGGGGCCATTTCGAGCGCCCCGGCGGCGATCTTGGCCGCGCGACGCGGGAATCCGGACCAGAACGCTACCGTGACCTGTAGTGCGCGAGCCCATGCTTGCAGCGACGGATGATCGATCACGTTGCCATAGGTGTACGCGGCGCGCGCTTGCTCTTCAGCCGGAGCGAGAAGACCGAGATCCCACGACACCGACGACAGAAGTCCGCACACCTGGCCCGCCAGCAGATACAACTCTGCCTGTTGAAGCGGTTTATGGGTGCGGTCGAGTTGGACGTAAATAGTGTCGCGCAACGCGACCAGATCAGTCAGCATCTCCAGTGGCGGTGTGACGTAGTAGGCCCGCGCCGCATTCCCTGCCGCCGCTTGAAGATGTTCCAGAGCTGATGGGTCCAGCGCCGTAGCCGCATCAATTGCGTGGCTCACCGACTCGTGTGCTGCGTTCACCGCGAACTCCTGTTCAGTGACATGTCGAGACTGTGACAGGGGTGGCCCGAACAGATCAGCGATGGGTTCACCGAACCATGCCTCGAGGACGCGTCGTGATGATGTTCGAGGGGTACCGCCGTCGCCCTGCAACCAGCGTTTCGCAGCGGACCTCGAGACGTCGACGTCCTCCCCGATGTCTTCGGCGTATCGGGCGAACTCGCGGAGAAAGTCGGCTATACCGAGCCGTCGTTGTATTACGAGTTGTTCCAAGCGGGTTCGCGGTTGCCTATCCATGTCGCCCACCTCCACCCACGATCAACATATGTCCATTGCAACCTGTGGCGGGAGGGCCGGGGCGAAATGGGCCAGATTCGGGTTGAAATGAACCAATTGTGGGCCATCGGTGGGCCACGGCATCAGGCGAAGGTGGAACGGCACCCGGGTCGATTGCAACTGAATTCCGTTATTCGAATCTCCCAACCGGTCGACTCGGTCGTCACCCGTTCGGCGTCTTGAAAACCTCATCAGCACAACAATTTCCGGAGGGTCTGACATGACCATGACTAGACATCGGGAGGGCTGTTCAGCCGTCGTCCACGATCAGCGGCCGAAGGCGCTGGGGTTCGACATGTCCCTGCTGGACGCTCCGCGCCGTCGGAACGAGATTCAGCGGCACGCCCAGCAACTCGGCTACCACTACGTCTACACCGTGAGGCCGCCGGAGGGGCACACCGATCCGGTCGGTTATGCGATCACGATCGCCGCAGGTGTTCATGCTGCTGCGATCGTCGTGTACGACCTGGAGGCTGTTGCGTACAGCCCGGCGCGGGTTTGTGAGCGGTTCGATCTGGAGACGGTCTGTCCGGGGGAGACGTGGTCGCGGTCGATTCCGCCGATGGTCGACCCGGAGGCGCATGGGCTTCCGGACTGGGAGCTGGCGCCGGCCGAGGCGCACCGGCTTTTCCGGCTCCATCTCGAGTGTCGTGGGGTGGAGTGCCCGCGGAAGGCTGCCGCGATCCGGTGCCTGGTGAACGCGGAGAAGCTCGAGCTCGCGACCACGACTCCGAAAACCCGCGCTGAGGCACGCGGAATTGCGTGGGAGCCGATAGCCGATGATCCGCCAGACATGTCGGAAGAAACGCGGACAATGCTGCAGGACCTGGACGGTCTTATCGACGACATGCGCGGCGCGGCGCACCGATAGCCCGGGGGCCGGTGGTGATCGACGGCGCGACGCACCAGCACGTCACCGAATGTGACGGGCTCGAAGCGAGTTGGACGCTCATCAGGCACGACATCCAGATCAACGGCGTGTACGACACGTCGGAGAACTTGCCGGTGGTGTCGTTGGACCACGGCCCCTACCCGGATCTGGTGGAAGCGCGAGACCGGTGGCCGAAGTGGGCCCGGTTGTGGGATGCGGTGCGCCACGACTACTGGGCGGCGGTGGTCGGCCCGGGGATCTACGGCCGGTCCGTGCGACGGACCCCATGAACGAGGCTGCCGTGCGGCCGATCCGCTGCGACACGCGCGCCTGGTGATTCCAACCCAATGGCGTGGAGCGGATTGTGCTCGCCCGCATCGCCGCGCGCTGTCGCCGCCTCGGCGATCTGACCGGTTCGGCCGCTGCTGTGCCACCAACCCCTGACCACCGTGTGTCCCGAGAAAGGGAGGAACCCGCGACGTGGACCTCAACCTGCACCTTCCCCACCCTGCCCGCATGTACGACTACTTCCTCGGCGGCAAAGACAACTACGAACCGGACCGCCAGCAGGCCGAACAGGTAGAGAAGGTCTTTCCGTCCGTGCGCCAGGCCGCGCGTATCAATCGCGCGTTCATGCACCGGGCCACGAAATACGTTGCCCACGAAGGTATCCGCCAGTTTCTCGATATCGGGACCGGTATCCCGACCGCGCCGAACGTGCACCAGATCGCTCAGGAGGTCGAGCCGCAGGCGCGGGTGGTGTATGTGGACAACGACCCGATCGTGCTCGCTCACGCTCGCGCGCTGATGACCAGCACGCCCGAGGGCTGCACCGCCTATCTCCATGCCGACCTCACCGGGCCCGAGCAGATCCTGTCCGCGCCCGAGGTGAGGCACACACTGCGGCTGGATCAGCCGGTGGCGGTGAGCCTGAACGCGGTCCTGCACTTCGTGCCCGACGACCGGCACCCCTACAACGTCGTCGCGGCTCTCCTAGAGTCCGTCCCTTCCGGGAGTTTTCTCGTGATCAGCCATGCCACAACGGATTTCGACTCCGAGACCTTCGACAAGATCCAGAACATCTACCGCGACGGCGAGATCCCGTGCCAGTTCCGCACCCGCGAGGAGATCGGCGGCTTCTTCGCCGGACTCGAGATTTCGGATCCGGGTTTGGTGCCGCCGCATCGGTGGCGGCCCGACCCGGTCGACCTCGGCGACGGTGACGGGGGCCTCGCGCGTCTGGATGCGCAGGTCGGGCTCTACGCCGCGGTCGCGAAGAAAGCCTGAGGGCACGAGGCCAGAGAAGCCTCACGACACGAACGGACCAGACGATGAGTTTCCCGAGCGATGGCCGCCTGCTCAGGGCTGTGCCGTGGGCGCTGCTGGCGTCTCTCTGCTGGCCGTTCTGTGGATCGCGGTACCGCGACCGGTGGCGATCGCTCTCACCACGGTGTTCGTGGCGGGTTGTCGGTGCAGTGGTGGATCGACCCAGTCCGGCCCGCCTCCGCTTGGTCGCCGATGCCCTCCGTGAAATGAACGACGACCGATAACCCTTCCGCGTACGCGAATTGTGTTGCCTGATAACGAGATCGAGGAAGTAGTGAACCCATTGAGTGGGAACAGCGCTGAAACGCGCCCGACCGTGTGGCGCGTGGATCCCGTCCCGACGCCGCCGACCGGTGCAGGTGGCTCGGTCGCGCCTTCGACCGTGGTACGTGTCGGCTTCGGCGCAGCAGGAGACGGCACGGCGTGTCAGACACACACGCCCACTTCTCGCCAGTACGCGAAAGCCTCTCGCGCGCACCGGGTTCGGAGGGCGTCGTGACGTCACCGTTGAGCATGGCCTCCGAACCTCGGTGGGACCTGAATACACCGAAGTTCGCGGCCGATCCACACGAGGCGTATCGCGCGATGCGCGAGCGTCACGGGCCACTGGTGCCGGTATGGCTGGCGCCGGGGGTGCCCGCGACGCTGGTGATCGGGTACCGGCACGCGGTCCAGATCCTCGCCGACGACGAGCATTTCCCGGCCGACCCCCGGGTGTGGCAGCGCGGTGTCCCCGAGGGGTGTCCGGTGAAACCGTTGCTGGAGCACCGCGACAACGCCTTGCGGAATGCGGGTGAGGAGCATCGCCGGTATCGCACATCCGTTGTGGCGGCGTTGGATTCGGTGGACCGGTTCGCGGTGGAGAAGGCGGTGGACCGTGCGGCGGAGGAGTTGATCAACCGGTTCTGCGGGGCGGGTGAGGCGGAGCTGGTCGGCGGGTACGCGCTGCCGCTGTCGTTCGGTGTGATGTGCGAGCTGCTGGGTCTTCCGGACGTGGCGGCCCGGAAAGCGTGGGCGGAGATGGCGGCGATCCTCGACGGCGTCCACGGCGCGGGGGAGCGGTTCGCCGCGGGCCTGTACGAGGTCGTCCGCAGCAAACGCGCCACCCTCGGTGAGGACATGATGTCGCGGCTGATCACCCACCCGGCCGGGCTCACGGATGAGGAGGTGGTGGCGCAGACCGCGCTGCTGCTCGGTCCCGGCACCGAGCCCATGGCCAACCTGATCACCAACGCCGTGCGGCTGGTCCTGGTCGATGACCGGTTCGCGGGCGGGGTCCTCGGCGGCGCGTTGGAGTTGGGTGATGCGATCGACACGGTGTTGTTCGAAGACACGCCGCTGCCGAACTTCTGCATGAAGTACCCGCGCCACCCGATCCTGATCGAGGGGGTGTGGCTGCCCGCGCATCAGCCGGTCGTGATCAGCATGGCGGCCTGCAACAACGACCCGGCCGTCACCGCAGGCGACCGGTGGGGCAACCGGTCCCACCTGTCCTGGGGCGGCGGGGACCACCAATGCCCGGCCCCCGCGCAGACCATCGCGCGGATCGCTATCCACCGTGCCCTCGGCCAGCTGTTCGACGCTCTCGAGATCCAGCCCGTGCCGGAGCGCCCGCCGGTGTGGCGGCCCGGCCCGTTCCACCGCGCCCTGGCCGCCCTGTGGGTCCGGTTCCCGCCGAGCGCGCCCATGAATCTCGCCATGCCACCCCAGATCGCCCGGTAGCCCCGAAACCTGCTGGAGGACAACATGACCACACACTCCCACGAGCGGATACCGCTGGTGCTGACCGGTGCCGACTGGCCTGCCGAGCTGGCGGCCCTGCGAGCGACGGGCCCGATGGCTCCTGTCGAGTTGCCCGGCGGGGTGCTCGCGTGGGCGGTCACCGACACCACGCTGCTCAAGCAGCTGATGACCGATCCACGGGTATCGAAGGACGCCTACCGGCACTGGCCGGCATTCATCGCAGGGGAGGTCTCCCCGAGGTGGGTGATGTGGCCGTGGGTGGCGGTCCGCAGCATGCTCACCGCCACCGGCGTCGACCACACGCGCCTGCGCCGACTCGTCGCCCCGGCCTTCAGCTACCGCCGCCTCCACGCCCTGGAGCCCCGCATCGAAGCGATCACCGCCGAACTGCTGGACCGGATCGCCGAGGTCCCCGGCGGTGAAACCGTCGATCTGCGTGCGGGTTTCGCCGACGAGGTACCGATCCGGGCGATCTGCGCTTTGATGGGGGTGCCGCCCGGCCCGGCCGCCGAGTTGTGTGCGTGCACGACCGCGATCCTCGACAGCACCCTGACTCCGGCGCGGGCCGAGGACAACCTCGCACGCCTGTACCGGGTGCTGGCCGACCTCATCGCCGACAAACGCGCCCACCCCGGCGACGACCTCACCACCGCGCTACTGGCCACCCACGACGCCGACGGCGAGCGACTGTCGGAACGCGAACTCGCCGACACGCTCATGCTGATCATCACCGCCGGACACGAAACCACCGCCCACCTACTCGACCACGCCATCACCGCCGTCCTCACCACCCCCGGCTTGCACACTGATGTGCTGGCCGAGCGCACGGAATGGTCGGCGGTCATCGAGGAGACCTTGCGCCTCGAGCCGCCGATCGTGCACATGCCGTTCCGGTTCGCCATCGACGACATCGTCCTCGGTGACGGCACCAGGATCGCCGCGGGCGAGGTCATCCTGGCCTCCCTCGCTGGCGCCGGTCGAGACCGCGCGGTCCACCATCACCCGGACCGGTTCGATCCCCGCCGGGAAGTCCACGACCACTTGGCGTTCGGGCACGGCCCGCACTTCTGCCTCGGTGCGCCCCTGGCCCGTCTCGAAGCCCGCATCGCCCTGCCTGCCTTGTTCGGCCGGTTCCCGGCCATGCGGCTCGCGACGGAACACGGCCCGCTGCAACCGATTCCGAGCCTTGTGGTCAACGGCCATCGCGCACTGCCGGTCCACTTGGCGGGCAGCGGCGGGTGAGCGTGTACACCTCACAGGCCGGGATTCCGGAGTTGCCCGAACTCGAGTACCGGCTGTTGCGGGCGTTGTGCGCGGCGGCGGGTCCGCGCAGCATCGAGGAGCTGGCCGAGACGATCGGGCGTTCCGCGGGCGGTATCCGGGCGGTGGTGCACCGGCTCACCGACAACGGGTACGCGCGGGAGCAGCCTGCGTGGATTCTCAGCCGCACCGGCCGGGCCGCGCTCGGCGATCAGGACATCCGGCGACGGTCCGCCGAGCCGCAACGGTCGGTGCTGTCGGCACTCGATACCGTCGACGGTGCCCGCACCGTCGAGGAGTTGGCCGCGATGATCGGCAGCGGCAGCGAGATCACCGAGACGATTCGATCTCTGTCTGCCGCATTCCATGTGCGGTCGGTTCCCGCATTCGAGCCGACCGGCCGCGCACACCGCGCGCTGTCTGGAGTGGTCACCATGCGCGTGGCGGAACGGAAGAGAAGCGGAAAGCGCCGTTCCACTACGTGATTCGCAAGTACCGCAACACCTTTGAGCCAGAAGGAAACGAACCATGAGCTACCGACACGGGTACGGCAAGAATCAGCGGAAAATCCTGGAGTGCCTGCGTGACGGCACACCCCGCACCAGCGCCGAAGTCGCCGCCGCGACCGGCCTGCGCACAGTGGTGGTCATGAACACCATGCGCGCTTTGGACGGGCACAAGTTGGTCGCCGAGAGCAGCGAACGCGGCGGCCACAAGGCCCGGAAATGGGCAATCACCCCTGCCGATGCCACCACCGACCGCGCTACCGAGACCGGTGAGAACCGGTGACACGCAACAGTTCACGACCGGCAGTCATCTGCACCGATCCGTTCTGGGATTGCGATGATCTCGTGTCGATCGCTGTCGCGGCCATGCTGCTCGAGGACGTGACTCTGATCTCGTCGGACGAGACCGGCGGGCGCCGGGCGCGCGGGCTGCGACGCTTCGCCGATTCGCTGGGCCGCACCGACATTCGAGTCGTCACCGGCCACGACCTCGGCGACACCCGCAGATTCCTCGCCGACGACTACATCGCCGATGTGCCGCAGCAACCGGCCGACGTGATCGGCGCGGTCGCCCGAGCATGCGAGTCCGGACCGGCACTGTGGGTCGGACAAGGCCCGATGTCCAACCTCGCCACCGTGCTCTCTGCCGAACCGCACCGCGCCGAACAACTGACGGTGTTCCAGCAAGGATTCTGGCTCGACCAGTACAGGAATCCGAGCCTGGCCTCGCACAACGCTCGGCTGGATCCAGCAGCGGCCGGACTGGCGATCCGTGCGGCATTCGCGCCGTGCCTGGTGCTGTCGGACTGGACCGACTCCGACGAGATCGCGGTCACCCGAGACTCCGAATTGTTCCGGCTGGTCTCGCGTCCGGACGTCCCGGAATGGGCGCGCTGGATCTCGATCAGCCTCGAGCGATGGTTCGCCCGTGGCCGGGCTAGCAGCAAGATGCACGACCCACTGACCCTGTCGGCGGCGCTGGGGTGCGGGTTCGTCTCGTTCGACGAGGTCCGGGTGCGCATTGCCCCCGACGCACGCATGTACAGAGATCGCCGGGGCCGTCTTGTGCGCGTCGCGACCGGTGCCGACTACGCCGGTTTCACGGACTGGCTGATCGCCATGATCGCCACCGGAATCGACCAATTCGAACCCGGCCCGGCCCAACCACCGCCGCACTGCGCCCAATCCGTGAGCCCCACCACCGCCAGCCGCACTGCCGAGGGCGGTGGCCGGTGACCGATACGCCCGCACCCTGCCGTGTCTCCGCCACGACGGGTACTGGCGTGCGCTGGGACCAGGGCCGTTCGAGCGTGCGCCGACAACCTGTTTCGCATCTATCCGGGAGATCGAGCGCCATCACCGAATGCGCCCCGACGTGATCTGGCAGGAGATCCCCGACGGCCGTATCCCACCGCCAGTGGTCTTGGTGGACGAGATACCGGGCTGGCCTCTGCCCGAAAGGCGAACTCGTGACAACGCCACGAACCAGGTTCGGGAACCGGACCGCCGAAATCGACAGCACACGGGTCGTGTGGCGCGGCGACGCACACGGCGGCATCCACGTGCACTCCCTGCAAGTCCGAGGCGGCGTGGCCATCAACGTCGGCGTGCCGTCGATCCCGCTCGCCGACGCCCAGCGGCGCTGGCCGGAGCACCGCAACCTCTGGGCCGCCGTCCGGCACACCGTCGAAACGAACAACCAGCGACACACGTGAAGGGAGCTGTCCATGCCGCCACCAGTGGGTTCCGGACCGTACCAGCAGAAGATCCTGCACTGTCTCGGTGACGAGGAAATGCGGACGTGCCGGGAAGTCGCCGCCAAGATCGGAATCGGCTACGACACCGCGCGAGTCGTCATGCGTCGGCTCGCGAACAAAGGACTCCTGCGTGACACCGGTAAACGCGGGGGCACCACCCAACGAGAGATCTACTGGGCGATCACGGTGAGCGGGCTCGATGCACGCGAGGCCGAAGACACGACATCGAAAGCCGAAGTGCGCCCATGACATCCACAGCACGGGACGCGTTGGCGAGCGCGGACACCGCGGCCGGGGTCGGCGGATGCTTGTACTGCTGCCCGTCGGATCCGAGCCGGAACACGATCGCCGGTAGCTGGGCCAGCGTGTACGCGCGGTGGGACAACTTTCCCGCTGCCCCAGGACATCTCGAGATCGTGCCGTTCCGGCACGTGCAGTCGTTCTTCGACTTGCACCGCCAGGAAGCGAGCGACCTCTACCAGCTGGCGCAGGTCATGCGCGGCGTTGTCGAGCGACGGTGGCGTCCGCACGGCTACACCGTCGGCGTCAACGACGGCCGCGCAGCAGGCCGTAGCATCGATCACCTGCACCTGCACCTCATCCCCCGGTGGCACGGCGACGTCCCCGACCCACGCGGCGGGATTCGCCGCATCTTCCCCGGCTGCGATCCCGACACCTGGCACTAGACAACCTCGCAGGACTTCTCATGCTCACGACCTGTGCCGGCCGCAGGGCCCTCGCCGCGGGCCGCGGACTACGCGCAACTGCGCAACGACCACCTCGAAGGCTCCTGCTGCCCGCGCCTGTCCGGCGAACCGCAGTCCAGCCCTTCGAGGGACGAAACAACCAGTCTCACAGAACAATCCAGGAGTACGAATGAATGACAGCATCGTGATTATGCGCCTGACACTGTGGCGGATGCTCATGGTGCTGGCCGTGACCGTCGGGGTGGGCTTGATCGCGCTGTCGAACGTCGTGCGCGTCGCCTACACCGCCCCGTGGCTGCTGTGGCTGCCGTTGCAACTCGTCGGATTCGTCCTCATCGGCGTCTGCGTGCTCCTACGCAGGAAGATCCGCGACGAACGCACCGCAGCGATCGCCGAGGAAACACGGTGATCGGCCCCGGGCCCGTCACGAGTCGCGGCGGCCACGCCGGTCTGCGACCGAGCGGTGTGCGGGGGTCCGTATGCGAGTTACACCGAACCGGCAACGGCTGCCCGAAGATTTCCTCGCGACAGGGGCCAGTGGGCGCGCGTCGATCTACACCGCCACCAACGGTGCGACATTCCTGCCCGCTGCGGTTCCCGACGATGACGCATTCGCTGATGTGCTGCGACTGCTGGGCGATGCTTTGGCTCTGACCGAGGTGCATCTGACCGGCGGCGAGCCGACTCTGCATCCCGCCGTCGCCGGGCTGACGAAGATCGCCGTCGACGCCGGTTACCGGGTCGCCATGACCTCCAACGGCGAACGCGGCGACCGGGTGATCCCCGGCTGCGCGGCGGCCGGACTGGCTCGGGTGAACTTCTCGATCTTCGGCACCACCGCCGCCGAACTCGCCGAGGTCCAGCACGCCCGCTACCGCAATCCTGTTCTCGCACAACGCAAAATAGATGCACTCCACCGGTCGATCGCCGCGTGCGTAACCCACGGCGTCAACGCCAGCGCCAACATCGTGGTCCCCGACCACACCCACGCTGCCCGAGTGCATCGGCTCCTGGACGAGTACTTACCGCACCTGTCGGTGCGGCTGCTCAACTCGCTCGACCGGGGCGCCGTCTCCATCGACGCGATCGAACGCATCCTCACCGACCGCGGGGCCGTCGCCGAGGCGCACTACGTGACCGCGGGCGTTTCCGGCGCACGCACCGCCTACCGGCTCCCCGACCAGCGCCGCGTGTACGTCAAACAGATTCGCCCGGTCCGGCTTCCGGCGACGTGCGCCGGGTGCCGGTTCAACAACGGCACCGACTGTGAAGAAGGCTTCTACGGCGTGCGCCTCTACTACGACCGGACCGGCACATTCCAGGTCGGCGTGTGCATCCAGCGCATGGACCTGTGCCTGCCCCTCCACGAATTCCTTGCCAGCCCACTGCCTGCCGAGATCCGCACCCTGCGCGACACCGACTATCGGCGGCTCGCCGCCCGGCGGGCAGGATAACGTCGCGTCGACACGTCTACCCGAGTAGGAGAGCCACCCGTGGTCATCGAGCACGAAGCCAAGATCCTCGGTATCGACCCCGCCGCTATCGAGCGCCGCATCCGGGACAAAGGCGGGCACAAGTTCGGCGAACGCTTCATGCGCCGCTACGTCTACGACATCACACCCGGCGACGAATCCAAGTGGATCAGACTGCGCGACAACGGAACCGGCACCACCCTCGCCGTCAAAGAGATCACCAGCGACGCCATCGACGGCACTCACGAAGTAGAAGTCGGCGTGGACGACTTCGAAGCCACCAACACCCTGCTCGAGATGCTCGGCTTCACCGCCAAGTCCTACCAGGAAACCCAGCGCGTCAGCTTCACCCTCGACGGTGCACAACTCGAACTCGACACCTGGCCGCGCATCCCGCCCTACCTGGAAATCGAAGCCGCCACCAAGGCCGACGTCATCCACGCCGCCGAACTCCTCGGATACACCGAAGCCGACCTCACCGGCGAGAACACCATCAAGATCTACGCCCGCCACGGCATCGACCTCAACACCATCCCCGAACTCCGCTTCTGACCACACGCCCCCGGTAGGACAGGTGCGGGGCGCGGTGCCGTCGCCACGATGAAGGATCGGTGGCGGCGGCACCGCGATGTGGTCGGTGCTAAAACATGGTCAGGTCGGGCGGGTCGAGGTAGGGATCTTGGGTGCGCCAGGCGAGGAAGCCGCGGATTTCGGGGATGTCGCTGATGGCGGTGGTTTGCAGGGTGAATGCGAACGGTTCGCGCCCGGTGGGGCAGCGCAGGCGGAGGGGGCGCTGTTCGTCACGGCCGTAAGCGACGTCGATGCTGGTGTTCATGTGGTGGGTGAACAGCGGGTTGAGTGAGAGCTGGTGGTAGAGGCGGATCACCTCAGGGCTGGTGCGGTAGCGGGCGATCGTGCCGCGGAGCATGCCGACGAGCCATCGTCCCTCGACGACGGGCTCGGCGAGTAGCGGTGCGGCCGGCGAGGGCGCGGGAGCGGGAGGCAGCGACCACAGCGCGACGTTGCTGTCGGGGTGCAGGCCGGTGTCGGGCAGCATGTCGTAGAAGGTGTGGGTGGCGACGAGGATGTTCCAGGCCGGGTCGAGGAAGACCAGGGCCATGTCTTGGTCGCTGAGCTGGTGGAGCATGTGGAGGCGGTCGAAAGTGGTGATCCGGTCGCGGAGTTCGGCGACCGACGGCAAGCGCACGGGTGGCAGGAACAGGTCCCAGGTCAGCCGGGCCTGAGCGGCGTCGAGCCGGTATCCCTTGATGAGGCTCTGCACCATCTCCAGGCGGGGGATGGTGCGGTCGTTCTCGATGTCCTTGATGTAGGAACCGCTGATACCCGTTTTGTCCTCGGCCTCGGGCCGGGTGAGGCCGTAGTGTTCGCGGACGGTGCGCATCCAGCTACCCAGGCTGATCACGGCGTCGGTCTCAGGGTGTGCCCCGTCGCGCTCGTGACGCTCGTCCGGGGCACCGGACCGATCGGAAGTGTTGTTCACTGTGGTCAAACCCCCTACAAATTGAGTCTTCCGCCCAGGATCGCCGGGCAGATAGGATGAAAGGTTGGTCCCCCGAGACCACTTCATGACTATCAAACCTAGATCAGCAAAGCAATCATTTTCTGGTTGAAAATTTTATTAGCGGATTGGTAGCTATTTCGGGAGCGTCGCGGCAGGGTGTGACGTCCGCCGCGCGGACCGTTTGCTCGACGGCGAGGCAATTGCAGGGATGCTGCTGACATCCTCTTCTGGCGGGAGAACATCGCGGCAATTCTGGTGCCGGAGGGATGTTATCTACATCCCTTCGAGGGGTGTTATCTACATCCCTCGAAGACCTAGCGCGGCAGCGACTTTCGTGTGTTGGATGGAGGTGGTCCATCACTCACGAAAGGAAAGAAACCTCGTGGATCCCTTCACCATTCTGTCGCTGATCAACATCGGGACATCGATCGCGGCCAATGTGGTCGCGCTGGCGAACAACGCGATAGCGTTGATCGCTCCACTCCTGCCGCCCTTGTAGCGTCCCAACCCCCTCTCAGGTGCTCCTGGCTGCGTATTCCGGCAGCCAGGAGCACCTCCCCGGCGTGGAATGACCACGCCTTCCTCCACTCCTGGCACCATCCCGGAAGGGCTTATTTGTCATGCCGAAAAAAGAAATCAACCCACCGAACCCGAGGCGTACAGTTCCTGCTGATGGCGTGCCCGAAAACCCTGCATCCGCCCGTCTCCTCCTCAGCCGGAAACGGATCTTGTGGGCGCGTGTGATGGTCGCGGGGGCGGTGCCGGTAATGATTGTCCTGGCAGTCTCCGGTGCCGCGTTCGCGGCCGATTCCGGTCCGATTGCCACCCAGCCCGGTGTGACGCCACTGTTGCAGCCGGGCACCCCCGCCCCGCTGCCGCCGCCCCCGCCGCCTCCGGCCCCGGAGGCGTATGTCGAGCAACCGACCGCGGTGCGTAATGGGCCTGCGCCGCGGCCCGCGCCGTCGCAGGATCCGGTGCCGCCGGTGCGGGTGGAGGAGCTGCATCTGCCGGTGCCGGTGGAGCCGGTCGCGCCGATCTCCGCGCCCCTTGACGAGATTCGGGTGGGGCAGTTCGCGGTGCCGACTCCGCCGTGGCTGCCCGGCGAGGTCCGCGACGCGATCAACGGCACCGCCGCCACGGCCGAGGCCCAGGTCGCGACCGCGCTGGACTCGGTCGGGATCTCGGCGGGCCGCTCGGACCGGGTCGCCGGAGCCACGGCGGCCGGGGCCGGGATCGGCGGTGCGATCGGTGGCACGGTCTCTGCCGCTCCGGCCGCAGCGGCGGGGGCGGTGGTGGGTGGTCTGGTCGGGGGCACAGTTGGCGGGATCGCCGGTGCCGCAGTGGGCACGGTGGTCGCGGTGCCGGTGATCGGCACGGTCACCTCGGGTGTGGCCGGGACGGCGCTGGGCGCGGCGGCGGGAGCGGCGGCGGGTGCGCTGATCGCCGGGTTGCCTGCGGCGGTGGCCGGGGCCGTGGCCGGTGGCACGGTGGGTGCCGGGTTCGGTGCGGCGGTGGGGGTGGATCAGCGATGAGCGCGCGCCGGTTGCGTACCCGTGCCGCCGCCGGGTTGCTGACGGGTCTGGTGGTCGGTGTGGTCGTGTCCGGTCCGGGCGCAGCCGCGCCGCCTCCGGCCGATGCGGGATGTCCGGTGCTGTGGGTGCTCGCGGTGCAGGGCACCGGGCAGTCGTCCCCGGCGGCGAGCCGCACCGACGACACCGGTGTCCTCGGTGCACTGCTGGGCCCGGTGACCGCGGCGGCCCCGGCAGTGGTGCAGCACACCTACATCCCGTACCAGGCCGGTTTCGGTGGCCTCCCCGGGGCGGGTGGCGGGCCCGAGTCCTACGCCGCCTCGGTGGCCGAAGCGGTCGCTGAACTTGCCGGCACTGCCGAGCAAGTCGTGGACCGCTGCCCGGCAACGATGCTGGCGATGGTCGGGTATTCCCAAGGCGCGCAGGTCGTTTCGCAAGTTGCGCGGGCTGTCGGTGCCGGGAACGGCCCGGTTCCCGCTGACCGGGTCGCCGCGCTCGCGTTGTATGCCAACCCCGAACGCCGCGCGGGCACCCAGGCGTTTCCGGGACGGCCCGGCCAGCAGACACCGGATCCGGCCCCAGGCAGCAGTGGCAGCGCGGTCGCCATGGTGCAGATCCCTTCCGCGCCCGCGTCCGGTGGCGGGATCGCCGACGACGGCGCCGAGTACGGGGCGCTCACAGGAAGGGTGGCCGACATCTGCGTCGACGGGGACCTGGCGTGCTCGGCCCCCGAGCACGCGGCGCTGCTTCGGGTCGGGGCGCTGCTCGCGGCGCGAGCCGACCTGTCGAACCCGCTCGCCGCCCTCACCAGCCTGCAGCAGGCCCTGTCGGCGGCGTTGGGTTCGGCCTGGACCACGCTCGTGCTCGACGACATCCAGGTCGGCCCGGCCACCGTCGACTACACCCCGCAAGCGCCGTTGGCGCAGCGGCTGATCGAGGCCGCCGATCCCCGCGTGCCCGCCCCCGGCCCGGAGCAGGCCGAGGAGGCCGCGGACCGCTGGAACCAGATCACCGCCACCGTCACTGCGCACCCGGGCGAGGTGGTGAAGCTGGCGGGCCAGCTGTCCGCAGCGTGGGGCCAGCTGGCCGCCGACAACGCCGACCTGGCCGATCCGGCGGTGTGGGCGCGCATGGCCGCCACGGCGGTCTTCCATCAGGGCTACGCCGCCACCGGCCAGCTCGCCTCCGGCATCGCCTGGCTCGTCGCGCTGGCCCATGACCTCAGCGGAGGACCGCGATGACGAAGAAATCCACCGGCGCAACGACTTCCGGCACCACCATCGGCGCTGCGATGACCGACGTCGACGTCGGGTTCTACACCCCGCCCACATTGACGAGAAAGCATCGGCTCGGGGAGATCCTGCGCCTGCGCCCCACAGCGACCCCGGACCTGGCCTGTGCGGGACCGGCCTGGCAGATCCTGTTCGTGTCGCGCGATTCCCAGGGCAAGGCGATCCCGGTGTCGGGCACCGTGATCACTCCCGACGGCGCCAGGGATCTCGCCGCGGGCCCGATGCTGGTGTATTACCCGAGCTTCCACGGTCTCGGCGGGCCGTGCGCGCCGTCGCAGTTGCTCGCCGAGGGCACCGAACCCGAGGCCGAGCAGATCAGCGCGGCTCTGGCACGCGGCTGGGTGGTCGCGGTCGCCGACGGCGAAGGGCTCGGGGTCCTCGGCCACGGCCCGCACACCTTCCTGGCCGGACGCGCGGCCGGGCAGATCATCCTCGATCTGGCCCGTGCCGCTGCCCGCATCCCCGCCGTGAACGCCGTCGGCGCACCGATCCTGCTGTGGGGCTACGGCGACGGAGGCCGCGCCGCAGTCTGCGCCGGGGGGCTGCAACCCCGCTACGCGCCCGAGCTGGACCTGCGCGCGATCGCGGCCGGGGCCGTGGTGACCGAGCCTGGCCCCATGCTGCGGCACATCGACGCGAGCCGCTGGTCGGCACTGGGGCTCGCAGCCCTGCTCGGCCTGTCTCGCGCGCACCGGCACCTGCCGTTGCAGCGCGTGTTCACCGAGACCGCGCGGCTGCTGCTGGCTGATGCGGAAGCCTCGAGTCGCAAGCAGCTGTGTGCGCAGTTCCAGTACTCGCTCGCGGCGTGGTGCACGCGGCCGGACCCGTGGGACGACCCGGTGTGGCGGCACGTGTTCGCGCTCGAACTGATCAAGGCCAGCGGGGCACCGGCCGTGCCGGTGCACCTGTACCACGGTCGCGCGGACAAGATCGTGCCGGTCGAGTTCGGCCGCCGCCACGCCCGGGACCTGCGCTCACGGGGCGCGCCGATGCAGTGGCGGGAGTACGACACCGACCACCTCCGCACCGCCCGCACCGCGATCGGCGACGTCCTGGATGTCCTCGCCGGACACCTCACCGACTCGGCCCTCGAGCCTGAGCCCGGCGAGCGGGCGCACCCCAGACCTGCCTGAGATGCCCTGTCCTGCCCGGTGCCCCCTCCACCGGGCAGGACAGGTGCCACCTGCAACCAAACATCTTGCGACACCAGCAATCCCACGACTTTTGGAGGCATCATGACCGACTTCTACACAGCGCCGATCCTCGAAAAGGCCCGCCGCCCAGGTGGTCTGGTACGGATGCGCCCGGCGTTCGTCCCCCCGTTGCCGGACGCCTCGGCGGCCTGGCAGATCCTGTACGTGTCCACCAACTCCCGCGGTGAGCTGATCCCTGCTTCGGGGATCGTGATCCTGCCCGACACCACGAGCGACGCGCGCCTCGCGGTGGAGGCGTTGCTGGTGTACTACCCGCCGTTTCGCGGGCTGGGTGGGCCGTGCGCGCCGTCGCGGTCGCTGGTCGTCGGGGCCAACCCCGACGACCCCGATGTCGTTGTGCTCGCCGAGGCGCTGGCGCGCGGGTGGGTGGTGGCGGTGCCCGACGGCGAGGGCCTCGGCGTGACCGGGCTGGGACCGCACACCTTCCTCGCCGCTCGTGCCGGCGGGCAGCACGTCCTCGACCTCGCCCGCGCCGCCCAGCTCGTCCCCGACCTCGACACCGACGACCGCGAGCCGCCATGGATGCCGGTAGTGGCGTGGGGGTACGCCGACGGCGGCCGGGCGGTCGCCGCAGCAGGCGAGCTGGCTCCGCGGTACGCGCCGGAGCTTGATCTGCGCGGGGTCTGCGCGGGCGCGGTCGTTTCGGACCTCGCTGCGGTGGCGTCCACGGTGAGTACGGGGGCGTATGCGGTGCTCGGCGTGGCCGGGGTGATCGGTTTGGCGCAGGCGTATCCGGATCTGCGGCTGCGGGATGTGCTGAACGAGGAGGGGCAAGCGTTGGCCGAGCAGGCCGACACCCTTACCGGTGAGCAGTTGATGGACTGGTATCGCGAGCCGCTGGCGCACTGGTGTCACCGCCCGGATCCCTGGAACGAGCCACGCTGGCGAGACGTGCTGGCCATGGAGACCCTCGCCCACATCGCGCCGACGGTACCGATGCACCTCTATCACGGCAGCAACGACCAGGTCGTTCCGGTGGAGGCCGGGCGGCGCACGATGATCGCCTACCGCCAGCGCGGCGCCCAGGTGAGCTGGCGCGAGTACCCGACCGATCACACCGGCACGGCGGTCGACGCGATCGGGGAAAGCTTCGCCCGCCTCGGCGAGGACCTCGCCGAACCAGCCACCCTCGGCCCCGCCGATCCTGGCCGCGCCGCACCTGCCTGACCGTATCGCCGCGTGACCTGCCGCGTCCCGTCCCACCCTCTGCGGACGGGTGCGGGCAGGTCCGGCGACGCTCGATCCCTGCTGCCGATTCGGAGGTGAAACAGGTTGGCCCGCAACGACAACGGTCCCGGCCGAGAGTGGGGCCCGCCGCTCATCCCCCCGGAGTCCGGACTCGGCGACGACCACGAACTCGACCTCGACGCCGCCCCGACACCCACCGGCGATCCAGTGCCGCCAGCAGCTGCCGAGACGGACTGGTATCGGCTGACCGAACCGGACCGCCAGCAAGAACCTTTGCCCCGTGCGCGGCGAGGAGGAGGGCGCGGTCTGCCGGTGCGTGGCTGGGCGGCCCTTGCCGCCTTGGTCGCGGTGACCATCGGGGTGCTCGCCGTCACGCGCCCCACCCACCAGCCCGGCCCGGCCACCGCGACAGGCGCGTCGCTGGCGGTCCCGGCGGCCACCACGACCACGGCGGCGGGCGGTGCGTGCGCGGGCTTGTCCGGGCCGGTGGTCACCGATCGCAGCGGCGACACGACCACGGTCGCGGGCGTGATCGCCGCCTTCGAAGCCGCCTACTACATCGGGCGGTCCGCCGAGGAGGCGCTGCGGGTCGTGGCTCCCGAGGCCGGGATCACCGTGCAAGCCTTGGCCGACGGGATCGCCTCGGTCCCGGCGGGCACCACGCACTGTGTCGCGATCACCCCGATCGGCGCGAACACCGCGAACGTCCATATCGTCGAAATGCACCCGGACGGGCAACGCATGGATTACCTCCAGGTGGTCAACACCCGCCCGACTCCGGGCGGGGGCCTGCTGATCATCAACTTCCAGGCGCAATCATGACGCCGGCGCTCTTCGCCACCATGCCGTCTGCCGCCCTCCCATCGGGCCCGGCCTGTCCCGTGCCGGTGTGATGTCCTCGGCCGCAGCGTATTCCGCCCGCACCGGTGGCCGTGGACTGCTGATCGCGGTGGCCGGTGCCGCGCCCGGATCGGGAGTCACCACCACCGCAGTCGCGCTCGCGCGGGCCTGGCCCGGACCCGAACCCGCCGTCGTTGTCGAGGCGAACCCAGCGGGCGGGCACCTCGCCGAGGCGACGGGAGCCAACCCGCACCGGGGCCTGGCGAGCATGGCCCGCGCCGCCGCTGCGGGCGATCGCGCCGCGTCGGCGCTGACCGAACACCTGCAACACCTGCCCGGCGGCGTCGCCTACCTCGCCTCGACACCCGGGCACGACCCGGGCCCCCGCGCGGCCTGGACCACCGCGATGCTCACCGGCACCTCCCGCGACCAGCCCACCGCCGACGTCCCGAGCTGGAAAGGCAGCGGTGTCACGGTGATCGCCGACTGCGGGGCTCCTGACCCCGGGTCGGTGACTGCCTCGATTCTCGCCCGCGCGGACGCGCGTCTGCTCGTCGTCCACCCCGGCCTGCACGACCCGCACGAGGCCCGGCGTCGGCTCCTCGCCCTCACCAGCCCCGGCCCCTTGCGCGGAATCCTGCTCATCGACTCCCGCCCCGGCAGCGACTACGAGACCGCCCTGGCACTGCCCGTGATGGCCCGCCTGCCGTACCACCCGGCATCGGCCACGGCGATCGTTCACCGCACGCTCCGGATCCGCCGCAACCGGCTCCTGCCCGCCGCCCGCACCGTCGCCGCCGCCGTCGAATCCCACCTCCGCCCACCCTCCCCCGAACCCCCAGCAGCCACCACAGGCCGCCAGCACGCCCGTCCGGGCGCGCGGCGTCGTGCCCGTCTGCCCGGCTACCACGCCGCCCGGCCCAGGGTCTACCGCATCGACCTCCCCGCCAGCCTCACCCCACGCCCCAACCCGGACCCACAGGCCCCGCCCCGCCCGACGCCCTCCCGGACACCACCGCACAGTTCCCTCCACGGCACCGGCCACGCGAGCAACGGCACCCGCGCCGCACCCGAGGCCGCTCCCGGAAAGCCTGCACCGCCGCGGCCGAGGACACCGCACGCCGCGGCCCGCACAGCCGAAGGAGACCGCGCACTCGCCGGCCCGCCACCCACCGCAGGCACGGAGGCGACCGCGACCGCGCCGGGCACGCCCAGAGCCGAGCCCGAGGCCCCGGTCCCCGGCGCCGCCACAGGCACGCCCGAGCCGCAGGCGACTGCGCCGAGGCCACCCGCGCCGGTGCTGTCGGTCGAGGTGTTCGGACCCCTGAAAGTCCTATGGCACCCCCGCGACCTGTCCGGCCCGGTGGAGATCACCCGGTCCTTGCGGCCCCGGGAGCGGGAACTGCTGACCCTGCTCGCGGTGCACCCGGCCGGGGCCACCCGCGACGCGGTGATCGACGCACTGTGGCCCGAGCACACCTCACGCCGCCCCGCCAACACCCTCAACACCGTCGTGTCCCGGCTGCGCAAAGCCATCAGCACCGCCGTTGCCGACACCGACACCGAATTCATCGCCAGCGACACCTCCCGCTACCGGCTCGCCCCCGGCACCTGGGACGTGGACTACATCGCGTTCGACACCGCCGTGAAGGCGCTGCGCGCCGCCACCGGGCGAACCGAGCAGGAGCGGGCCTGCCGCGCGATCCTGGGCGCGGCCGACGGCATCCTGGGCGAGGAACTCACCGCGGACTGGATCGCCCCGATCCGCGAACACGCCCGCCGCGATCGCCTCAAAGCGCTCGGGAAACTCTGCTCGATGCTGATCGGCACCGACCCCGATCAAACCCTCGCACTGCTCGAAACAGCCATGATCATCGACCCGACCAACGAGCCGATCTACCAAGACATTCTCCGCCTGCACGCCCGCCTCGGCGAACGCACCGTCATCAAACCGACCGTCGAGTTACTCAAACGCTGCCTCGAATCCATCGGAGATATCCCGACACAACACACACTCGACATCGCCAAGGCCCTCCGCGACCATGAACCCCGACACCGCGATACCTACCTGGACTCAGGCTGACAAAAAGACTTGGTTCAGAATATGTGCGGCGGCGCACGACCCGAGAATTCGAATGAATAAAGCCGCCTCCGGACCTTTCGACGATATTCCGGACTCGGCCGCGGAAAGGTGGATTCGATGTCGAACGCGTGCTCACAGACCGCGCGGTGGTCCTCGCTCCGACGAGGCGAGACCGTCCTCGTCCAGGTGATGCCGATACGGGGGCCGATACGGGGGCCGTTAGGTGGGCCGATACGGGGGCCGCTTGAGAACGGCCCACCCCCTCTGGACTGTCTCGGCAGGTCAGCGGCCTGTGGCAGCCTCTGTCCTCGCCCAGGCTGTATGGAAACCAACACAAATACTCACGTCGGGGGCGGGGTGCGGCCCGGCCCCACCGGACTCCCACGCCCCGGCAGCTCGACTGGCGGTGGTCCCGGGTTCCTCGGTCGGTCGCTCTCCGCGCGAGCACACTGTCGTGCTGTGTCGCCGCCCTGTGTCGAAATGCAATTCATTTCCCCGGAAATGGGACGTTTCGCCGCGCTTGCCGTGTCCGAAAAATTGCCGTAATTTTGGCATTTCTGCCGTATTTCCCGGGTCTTTTCGCTGATCTGGGTTGAATTCGCGTGACGTGGCGAGCTAGCTTCGACCGGTACCGAACGGGGAAATGATGAATTCGAAAACCCCGGGGTGCCGCAACGAATTCGGCATTCCGCCGATCGTGCGACGCAACCAATTTCCGACAGGAGTTACCGAAATGACCGCATACACCTACGGGACGGCCACCGCCCCCGCCCGCCTCGGCAACGGCGAATTGCGCGCCATGGTCGCGCACGTGCTGGCCGAACACCCCGGCACCGAATTCGGCCCCCGCCAGATCGCGACCGTTCTCGGCCGGTCGGCCGGTGCGATCGGCAACGCCCTGGAACGGCTGACCACCACCGGCCACGCCGAACAAACCCAGCACAGCCCGCGCCGCTACCGCGCCACCCCCGCCACCAAGGCCGCCGCCACGCCCCCGACCTACCCGGCACCCGCGCGCCCCCGCACCCCGCAGCCGCGCCCCCGCACCCTGACCGTCACCGCCCCGGCCGCGCCCGCCCCCGGCCCGGCCGAGGCCACCGCCGCCCTGTGCCGCGCCGCCGCCGCATTCGGCCGCGCCGCCGTCGCGCTGCTGATCGCCGTCGCCGCTGTCGCTACCGCGATCGGCCGCCGCGCCCTCGCCATCCTCACGCCCGGCACGGCCCGGCGTCCCCGCCACACCACCGCGCCGCGCCCCCAGCGCGCCCGCGCCGTCGTCGCGGCCACGCCCGCCCGGCCCGTGACCACCAGCCACCGCCCACCCGTCACACCCGCACCCAGCACCCCGCCCCCGGCCGCCCCCGCGAATGCGGCCGATCCCGCACCGGCCGCCGCGACACCCGAACCCGCCACGCCCGAACCCGCCGCCGCAGCGGCCGACACCACGCCCGCCACCGACACCCCCGCCCCGCCCGCCGCCGACCCCGCCCCGGCCACGCCGAGCACCGCGCGCAAGGCCACGAAACCCGCCACCAAGCGCGCCCCGGCCGCGCCCGCTGCCACCGACCCGACCAAGGCCCCGGCCAAGGTCGCCGCACCCAAGCGCCGCGCCCGCAAGGCCACCGCGCCCGCCGACGCCACCACGCCCGCCACTGACGCCGCCCCGGCCAAGTCCGGCACCGTCCGCAAGACAACGAAAGCCGCTGCGGGCAAGCGTAACCCGGCCGCCACAGGCAAGGGCAAGGCCACCACCGGACAGGGCTCGGCGACCGCCGCACCAGTCTCCGCACCGGCCGAGGACGCGCCCGCACAGACCACGCGCCGCGCGGCCCGCACAACCGCCACGGACACCGCCCCGGCCAAGTCCGGCACCGCCCGCAAGTCCTCCAAATCCACTGCGGCCAAGCGCAACCGGGCCACTACGGGCAAGGGCAAGGCCACCGCCACCGCCACGCCGGACACCCCAGCCAAGGCGAGCACCGCCCGCAAGGCCACGAAATCTGCTGCGGCCCAACGGACCTCGGATGCTGACCACACGACCGAGACCAGCCCGGCCTCGGCCACCACGCCCGCGCGTGCCCGCCGCGCCCGGACCGCCCCGGCCGCCACCGACGCCCGCGCCGCCTGACGCCGCTCGCCGCGTCAAAGCGGCCCGCCGCCACCGGGTGCCGCCGCCAGGGCACCCGCTGGGCGTGACGAAATACCCGCTACCACAAGGGAATTGGAGAAACTGACATGACATCTCGGATGTACCCCGAACCGACCGGCGGCGGCGCACGCTACATGCGCCCGCGCGATGTGATCGCGGCCCGCAAACGCCGCGAACGCCGCGACACCTTGGCCACCGACCGGACCTACGCCTGCGCCGTCGATGACCTGGAAACCGCGCTGGCCTATGACGACCTGTTGGTGCGGTACTACGGGATGGACCCCGGCGACCGCCGCACCTGCGCGCGGTGCCGGTGGTGGGCCGACCACGCCCACCACCCCGGCCCGGACCAGTGGGCGACAGTCGGCGGGCAGGACGGGCATATGTGCGCCCGTGACATCCGCACCGCGCTGATTGCGTTCGACCGCGCCGCCAACGCCACCGAGTGGACCCCGTGCCCCGGGGGCGCACTGACCGAAGTCGACTACGCGGGAATGACTTTCACGCTCTACCTGGCCGACCACACCGAGGGCCCGTCGTGCGGGGCGGTGTTCATCGTGGACCGCACCCGGTACGGGCAGCGCGAATACGTGCCCGCGCTGTGGGTCTGGCTCGACGCACGCGCCCTCGCGATCCGCGACGCCTACCACCGCAGCCTGCCCACACCCTGCGAGCCCGCCCGCGAACCGGACTCCCGGTAAGCCACACCCACCGGCTCTCACATGTCGAAACAGGAAGCGAGGCAACAACTATGAACAGCAACGCACACCGCAACGACCCCGGCCACGACCGGCGCGACCCCGGACCCCGCGCGCCTCGAGCCGCTCGAGTGGGACCGATTGCGCGACGCCCGCGACGCCGCCACCGAGGCCGGTGACCTGGCAGGCGCGCTGGCAGCCGACGACGTGCTCGAGGACCGGGACGGGCAGGCCCGGCACGATCCGGGCCGCCGCACGTGCCGGGCCTGCCGCACGTGGGCCGACCACGTCCGCGACCCGCTCACCGGCGAAACCATGCGCATCGGCGGCCAGTGGCTCCCCGCCTACACCCGCGCCGACATCGCCACCACAGCGGACATCGCCGCGCAAGCCTTCGCGCTGGCCTCGGTGGCACCGCGCGACCAGTGGCAGGAACTGCCCGACGGCTCGCACCGGGTCACCGTGGCACTGCGACCGATGCACCTCGACATCCGCGTACCCGCCGATACCCGGCCGTACCTCGAGGACTACCTGCCCAGCACGGACGGGGGCGGGCCGGTGTGGCTGCCATTGATGTACGCGAACGCCCGCGCGGCCACCGCGATCGCCGACGCGCGCCGGAACTTCGCCCCGCCCGCACGGACGTAACCCCCACACGGCCACCAGGCCCCGGCACTGACCGCCGCGCCTGGCACCGACGACGCGACGCACCCCGTGCCGAAGATCGGCACGGGGTGCGTTGGTGTGCGCCGCCGGTGTCGTCGCCGCCCGTGGTACCCGATGCCCGGCAGGGGGGCTGTTTCCACACCGTGGGGGTGGTGCGGGGAATCTCCCGCCGCGTTGTTACGGGCAATCCTGCCCGCCCGTCAGCCCAGGGCGTACGGGACGCGGCGGGGCCCGGCAACGCCTCTGGACACCTACGGCGAGGTGGGCGATGGGTACGCGCGGCCGGTGCTGGCCTCAGCGGCGTGCGTGCGGATTGTCTCAGAATCCGCGAAAGACGCCGTCGGCGTCCAGGGACGTCGTGAAGTCGGTCCAGTCCATGTTCGCCAGGTTGATGTTGTTCTCCACGCTCCACAACGCGGCGGGCACTACCCGAAACGGCTCGCTGTCCGGGCGTGGCAACATCCGGACGGCCACGATTGGATGCTCGGCGTGGGTGAGGGTGATCTCGTCGGCGAGAAAGGAAACGATCGACCCGCCCGACTGCTGTGCGATCAGCGCGTCGGTGCTCAGAGCCTCGAATATCGGGTCGTTCACCAGAGTGATAGAAGCGAGAAAGCCCTCCGCGCTGGGGATTTCGACCTTCCGGGTCAGCGACTCCCACGCGGCGTCGTCACCGAACCAGGTGCGGACAAGGACCGATGCGCTCGGCAACACGTTCACCCCGTGACCCTATCGGCCCCGACATGCGACCTCGGCCTGCCCGGGATCAACCGGGCAGGCCGAGGCCATGTGGCGCCTGTTCAGTGGCTGGCGTCGATGCGGCTGCCCAGCCACTTGATGAGAGCCTGCAGCGCGGGAGAGTATCCGGTCTGATGCACACCGGAGGCGAGGAACTGTGCGGCTTGGGTTCCTTGCCGGGCGAGGTCGGCTGCCCCGGCTCCGGTGCCGCCGGTCGCGGTGGGGACGAGTGCTGTCAGTGGGGCGGCGGTGGTGCCGGTGAGCGCGTTCGCCGCGATCGCGGCGAGGTCGGCGGCGACGGGGATCAGGCCGGTGAGTGCGGCCCCGGCGCCGAGGACGTCTCCGAGGCTGAGTTTCTGTACCGCGGCCCAGGCGGTCTCTTGGGCGGCCTCGAGGTCGGCGGCGACGCGGGTGATGTCGACCCCGGCGAGGACCTGCACGATCTGTGCTGCCGCGCCGGTGACGCCGCTAGTGTCGGCCGGGGCGAGCACGGTCAAGATCCGCGCGACCAGGTGGAGGTCGACCTGGGCGGCCATGGTGACCAGCGGCCGGAACTGATTGTTGAGGTCACCGGCGAGCTGGTGTGTACCTTCGATGTCGAGGGCGGCCAGGCGCCCTGGCAGTGCGGCGAGGTCGGCTCCGATCGCGGGCAGGTTCGCCGCGAACGAGGTCATCCCGGCCAGCACGTTGAGTACCTGCCGGGTCAGGGTGGAGGCGTCCAATCCGCCCAGGCCGCTCAGGCCGTTGCCGCCGACAGCGAACGGAGCCGGTGTGACGGACGTGGTGCCCGTGCCGGGTGTGGGTGCGGGTTCGGGGGTGCTGGTGAAGGCACGGCCGAGGGTGGTGAGGACCGGGTCGGTGTGCGGGGAGGCCGAGCAGTAGAGGTCGCCGCGGGCGCATACGGTGCGAGTCCGGTCGTTCAGCGCGCCGAAGTCCTGTGTGCGAGGTCCGGCGACGCCTTCGCCGCCGGCCGACTCGCCGAGGTGGGGTGTGGTCGAGGCGCGGCGCGGGTCGGCGACGAGTCCGACCGCGAGGACCCGCGAGGCGGGTATTGGGCCTTGCCCGTGCCCGATACGGGTAGCGAGGTCTCCGGCGACCTGTGCCCCTTGCGAGTAGCCGACCAGGAGCACCTGGGTGGTCGGGCACAACTGCGTCAAGAGCGCGGCGAGGGCGTGCTCGCCGTCGGATTCCGAGGCGGCGTAGGTCGGGGAGATTGACGCGGAATAGGACACCGTCGCGACGGCGAGATCGCGACCGTAGCGGGCCTGCAGGGCGTCGGCGACCGGGGCGAGCATGGTCGCGGGCGCGGGTCGGGCCGCATCGGTGCCGGTGCCGAGGCGGGGGTCAATGCTGGGGTCGGGGTGGGTTTCCCATGTCCCGGGTACCAGGACGGTGGTGAATTTCGGGCAGCCCGGTGCGGGCGCGGCGGGGGCCGTGGCGGGTAGCGCGTACGCGCTGGCGGTCAGCACGGCGGCGGTGCACAGGGCGGCACCGGCCAGCCGCCGCAGCACGGGGTGGGGGTGGGCATCGCGTCGCGCGGTGCGGAACGGTGAACCGATCATGAGGGGCCTCCCGAACGGGTTGAGGGACGGACGCGGAAGCGCCGGGCGCGTTTCCGCTGTCTGAGGACTCGGGTTCGGGGGCCGGAAATGGACACGGCGCGCCGCGCGCTTTTTCCTTCCCGTGCGGGCATGCGGGCATGCGGGCGTGCGGGCGTGCGGGCGTTCCGGCGTCGCACAGGGCCCGGGTCGCTGATCATGGACGGGGCACGCGGGCAGGGCACCGCGCTCGGGGTTCCGGGCGGGGTGCTGGGTGGGGATATGGGCCGGACCCCGGCAACGGGGTGGAATCTGTTGCCGGGGCCTAGCGGGTGGTGCGGTGTGCGTGTGCCGGTTGTTATTGGTCGAGCACGGCGATCGCGGCGGCGGAGGGGTTGTCGAACACGCGGCCGTCAGGCAACATGAGCCCGCCGGTGGCGGTGACGACGGCGCGGATGTCGGTGTCGGCCATGGTGAGCGTGTCCCCGGGGTGGAGCTGGCCCGCGTCGATAAGATCGCGCACGGTCAACCGGTGTGTGGTGCGGGGGAACGGGAACGGGTCGTCGAAGTCGTAGTCGAACTGCCACGTCTCGGCACACGCGCCGCAGATGGTGTCGCCGCTGTGGTGAGCGCATTCGGCTTGCGGCACAACGGTGAACACGTATTCGCGGATGCGGGTAACCCGCTCCCCGGTGTCGAGCACGGTGTAGGACTCGTCCAGCCGGGCGGTCAGCTTCTCGTACATGAGGTTCCTCCTCGGTAGTAGTCTCGGGACTGGCCGCCCCCCGGCGGGTACCCTCCGCCGGGGTGCGGCCGTTTTCTATGCGGTGGCGGCGTGGGTCCATGCCCGGGGCAGCGAGCCCCCGAGGCTGAGGTGGTTGTCCAGCGCCGCCATCAATTCGCTGGCGTCGCGGTGCAGCGCGGCGAGCCGGTCGTGGTGACCGGCATCGTGGTTGCCGTCGTGGGCGTCGATTTCGGCGTCGATCTCGTTCTGGCGGGCACGGAACCGGGCCAGCAGGTCGTCGGGATCGTCGGCGGTGACTGGTCCGGAGATCGCGGTCGGGGTCGTGCCCAGGCCGATGTGGCGTGCCCGGCGGTACGCCTCGATGATCGCGGCGGTGGTGCGTCGTGTGGCGTGGATCGCCGGGAACGTCCGCCCCTGCCCCGTGCCCCGGTGGACACAATCGGCGATGAACGCGCGTGGGCGCATCGCTGATTCGCCGGTGTACACGATCACCACGTACCGGTAGGGGCCCAGGTCGACCGCAATGTCTGCCCCCGAATCCCTTTCGGCCCAATGGTGCGGCAGGGCGGTGGCGGCCAGCGCGAACACCTGGACCGCTGTGGCGACGTCCTCGTCGTCGGCCCGGGGGTCGCCGTGCACGAGCATCCGGTCACCCGTTGCCGGTTCGTGGACGTGATCGGCCCAACTACCGCACCGTGCGCAGGTGTGACGCGGCGAATACACCAGCCGCGCAAGGTGTTCCAGCTCGTTGTCCAGTTCCAGCGCACGCGGCAGGTTGCGGGCGTCGGCGGCCTGGTCGCGGGCGGCGCGCAACTGCGCGATCAGCTCGGCCGAGATTATCGTGCTCATGACATGGTCCTCGATCCTGTTGTGTCAGAAAGAATTTCGGGATGATTGGCCGATCAGGGGGCCGTGGCGCGCGACGTCGCGGCCCCCGGCGATCGGTGACGGGCACACGCCCGCCGCTAGCGGCGGTGCTAAACCCCGGCCGCGAGCGCCCACTTCTTCGGGGCGTCGCTGGTGCGGGTGGCGATGCCGTCGCTGGTGAGCTTCTCGAGGGCGTTGTTGATCGCGCCGGACGACAACTGCCGGGGCGCGTGGACCTTCTCGAGCGCGTGCTTGAGCGCGGTCGGGCTGAACGACTCGCCCGGGTGCGCCCGCAGATGGTCCTCGACCATGCCCCGCAACGCCCCCGAGGGCAGCTTCTCCAGCGTGCCCGCCCCGTTGGCAGCGCGGGCGGTGTCGTCGGAGCCCTTGGCCGGGGCGGCGGCGGGTGGTGTGGCCGGTGCCGTGGTGCCCGTCTTCTTCTTGCGGGCCGACCGGCGGCCGGTCGCGGTGTCGGTCAGGGACCACCGGTAGGTGGCGCGGGGTGCGTCGGGGTCGGTGGCGCGCACGGCGGTGCCGTCGTCGGCCATCCGCCCCAGAATGGCGCGGGCGGTGGACACGCTCATTCCCGCGTCGTAGGCCAGCGCGCTGACGGTGGCCCCGGGATTGGCGGCCAGCGCCGCGCGCAACGCGGTTTCGTTGGCGTCGCTTTTCGGTCGAACGTTTTTGGACATGACATCTCCATCGTCGGAATAGGGCATTTCGATATGTGCGGTTGTCATGTCCCGGCCGGGACGGCCCTCGCAATTCGGGACGAATTGCGGGGCCCACATACATGGACGCTCGATACCCGTGCGAATGTCAAGCCCTGATATTCGAACGGATCGCCCGTAACGGGGTTCCGCGTCGACAGCGCGGCCGATTGACGACGCGATTCCCGCCGTCCTCGTGCCACAAATGCAGGTGGTCGGCTGTGGCGGCGTCTGCGCGGCAGTTGTGATCAGTCCACGAGATGGCTGGCTCGCTCGCCGGGAGGTGGATATGTGAGGTCGAGAGGTTCGTGGCGGAGAACGTCATGTCCCTCGGGAATTATTTCCCATTGACGGAGGAATGGCCGAGGTCGGCCGCGTGGCGGCGTAGAAATCATCTCGCCGTGAGTTGTCTATTCGGACGGGAATTCCGAAATCGGGTGCGTGGATCATTTTCCCGTCTCCGAGGTAGAGACCGACGTGATGCACGTCCTCGGCGGTGCCGAAGAACAGGAGATCGCCGGGCTCGATGTCGTTCGCGGAGATGCGGGGGCTGGCGTGGACCTGGTCGTAGGTGGTGCGGGGCAGGTCGATGCCGACCGTGGCGTAGGCGGCTTTGGTGAGGCCGGAGCAGTCCCAGCCGCCGGAAGCCTCGGGCCCGTTGCCGCCCCACACGTACGGTTGCCCGAGCTGCGCGCAGGCGAACGAGATCACCTGAACAACAGCGGGATTGACGGCCTGGATGGTGCGGCAGTCGCCGCTGCCCCGTGCGGGGGTGGCGCGGTAGCGGGCGGCTTGGTCGAGGACTTGCTGGACGTACCAGTCGGCGTGGTTGTAGGTGTAGAGGGCGCGGTAGAGGTCGCCGGGTGCGCCGGAGTCGCACAGGTAGTAGGCGGCGGCGTGGATAGCGTCGCTGGGGTTGTAGCGCGAGGGCGGGCTCGCCCCTGCCGCGGGGAGCTGGTGGCGTGCGGTGACCGAGTCGAAGGTGGCCTGGAGGAATTGCATGGGTCCTGCGGCGCCCGAAGTGTTCTCGCCGTCGGTGACTCCGGGGAGGCGGCTACGGCCGTGGTCGGTCTCGACTTTGCCGATGCCGGCCAGGATGGTCCAGTCCAGTCCGGGGCAGTCCGAGGCTGCTTGGCGGTAGAGGACGAGGATGTCGGCGGGTATGTCGGTGACCGCTTCTGGGCTCGGTGTGGACTGCCCGGCGGCGGGGTCCGGTGCGGTGATGCTCGTGTGGGTGCGGGCGTCCTCGATCGCGGCGACGGTGACGGTGAACGCGCCGATCGTCACGGCGGTCAGCAGCGCGAGTCCTCCGGCACCGGCGGCGAGGCGGAACATCACAGCCTCCCGGGCCGGGGTGGGCGCGGTGGTGGCGGCGGAATGATGACGCGTCGGTCGACGGCGGTGCCGCCCTCGGCGTTGCTGGCCGGGGCAGGGGTGAGGGGCAGGTGCGGCCAGGCAGCGGTGAGGCGTGTGAGCGTGGTCCGGTGGCCAGGCCGCGCGGGTGGGGGGTGCAGCGGCAGCCACACCGGCCCGGCCGGGCCCGCTGCGGGGTTGTGGTCGGCGGCGGTGGCGATCGGCACGGTGTCGGGGTGGTCGAGTCCGGAGGCGGTGGCGGCGAGTGCGGTGCGGGCGGCGGCTTCCCGTGTACTGGTGGGGAGCCAGATAAGCAGCGGGGTGGTGATCCCGGTGGCGGCGGCCAGGTTCGCGTATCCGTCGAGTTTGCGGCTCAGTTGGGTGAGAGATTCTGTGCCGCGGTCGTATTCGAGGAAGAACTCCACCCCGCCCGCGACGGGGGTGGTGGCCTCGAGGCGGCCGTAGCCGTCGGGACGGGCCAGGTCTCCCCACAGCCGGGCGCAGCGAGTGTGTGACCACCAGGCGGTCAGGGTGGCGGGTCCGGGGTGGATGGCGAGGGTGGTGAACCAGTCGGCGACGCCGATGTCGTGGTCGAGGTGCAGGCTGTGGGCGACGGCAAGGGCGCGGTCGTGGCGCCAGCGCAACTCCCGCACATCGAGGCCGTGCTCGGCGGCCAGCACCGCGGCTCCGGCGGGGGCAAGGATCCAGTGCCAGGGTGCGGTGCCGACCGGGCGGCGAGGCCGGAAGCGGTCGAGCACCCCGGCCTCGTGCAGCCGCAACAGTCGACGGGTGGCTCGCCGGGTCGCGGTGAACGCCAGAGCGGCGATGTGGGCGGTGGTGAGCACGCGATGCTCGTAGAGCATCCACAGCAGCCACCGATCCCTCACGGTGAGGATGCCCGACAGCCGCGCCTGCCCGGCCAGCACCGGCCCGGCCGAGCGAGTGCCGTCGTGCACGGGGGCGTGGGGAAGGGGCGGCGCAGATCGTGGGACGGGGGTCATCGGAGGGCACCTCCAATCGGCGGCGAGGCAAGCGCGCCGGAAACTGTTGTGCTGGCGGGTGTGTCACCGGCGGCGCGGGTCGAGGCGGGGAACCTTCGGCGCGGGCAGCGTCGGCCCTGCTGTGGGAACGGGCGGGCCGGGTGGTTGCAGGTGTGGCGTGGTGCGGGTGCGGGCGGCGGCGCGGATGTGGCGGGCTCGTCCCGGCACCGGTGGGGGCAGTGGTTCGGTGGCGACGGTGCAGGGGGCGGTGTTCTGGCCGTTCACGACCAGGCGGGCGGCGGCGTGGTAGGCGTCGAGGTGGGCCAGGTCGTGCTCGGACAGTTGCGGGCTGGTGTGGCGGGCCAGGTCGCGGGAGTCCTCGGGCGAGACGGCGAAATAGATCTTGTTGCGGGCGTTGGTCGAGACCGCTTCGCGCAGTGTGGGAGTGAGCTGGCCGAGGTTCTGGTGCGCCAGCACCATGGATAGTTTCTGGGCGCGGGCCTCGGCGAGCATGTCCTCCACCGGGGTCGAGGAATGCAGGAAGTTGTGGAATTCGTCGAGGTACAGGGCCGCGTCGCGCCGCTGTGCCTCGGGGGTGTCGGCGCGGGAGGTGGCGGCCTGCCACGTGCGTGCGACCAGCAGCGCGCCGAGGAGCCGGGTGGTTTCCTCCCCGAGGCGGCCTTTCGGTAGGCGTGCGAGGACCAGGCCACCGTGGTCGAGCACCGCGCGCAGGTCGATGGTCGCGGGTCCGCCCGCCAGCGCGGCCTTGACGAACGGGCGGAGCAGCAGGTGGCGGAGTTTGTTCAGCAGCGGGGCGGTGAGCTGGCCGCGTCCGGAGTCGCCGAGGCTGTCGAAGGCGCGCCAGAATCGTTGGACCACAGGGTCTTTGACGTGTGTGGTGAGGCGGGCGCGGTAGGTGTCGTCGGTGAGGAGGCGTTCGACGTCGGCGAGGGAGGCGGGGCGGGGCTGGATGCAGACGGTCTTGAGGCTGTTGCGGAACAGGTCGTCGGTGCGCGGGCCCCAGAACTGGTTGTAGATCCGGGCGAACACGGTCCCGACGTTGTCCACGGCCAGGTCGAGGTCGCCGCCGAAGGTGAGCACGTCGAGGGGGTTGAGGCACGGGGGCCGGCCGGTGGAGGCGGCGTCGAACAACACCACCCGCCCCGCACTGTGCTGCGGCAGACGGGCCACGACGTCGGTGACGAGGTCGCCTTTGGGGTCGATCAGGACCAGGCCGCGCGCGGCGTCGGCGTCGGCGAGGACCATCCGGCCCAGCAGCGTCGATTTCCCGCACCCGGTCGGGCCGAGCACGTGCACGTGATGGCGGGCGTCCGAGACGCGCATCGCGACGTGGCGGCCTCGCTGGGCGTCGGCGCGGCCCAGCGGTTTGGTGCCAGGGCCGCCGAAGGCGATGACCTCGCTGGGTGCCAGGGCGCGGGCTCCGGCCCGGTGGATTTCGGCGATCGCGGTGTCGGTGGGCAGGTGCGCGAGTACCGCCAGCTCCGGGGCCGACAGCAGATCACCGCGCCCGAGCCGCCGCGCGGTGAGCGCCTCCCGCAGCCGGGGATGGCGGCGGCGACGGTAGTGGTTGTGGCCCGAGGCGCCCGACAGATACGACGACACCGCGTGCGCGCGGCCTCGCACCATGGCGGCGACCCGCGCGCAGGTCTGCTTGTCGGCGTCGGCCGGGACGGGCGCGGTGACGGCGTAGCGCACGACCGTGGCCCACTGCGGCCCGACGGCCTTGCCCGCAGCGGCGTGATCTCTCGCGGACTGCTCCAGACCCACCTGCCGATCACCCGACCCATACCCGTGCCTCGGCTGGGGGCGGGCCGGTGTCCTGGCGGCCCGCACCGGTCCCGGCAGGAACAGGCCGACGAATTCCCGCAGGAATTCAGTAAGGAACCCGGCGAATGCTGTTGGTGTGCCGGAGCTGGAGGTGTGCTGGTCGGGTCGGGTGGTGACGGGGCGGGCGAGGACTTGCACGCAGGCGGTGGTGCCGGGGTCCATCGCGGAGGCGGCGTTGATCAGGGTGGCGGCGGGGTCGCCGGGGAAGGCGGTGCGGATGGGCCAGCGGGCGTGCCGCGCGAGCCGTAGTTCGCCGCCCGCGAGCAGGCTGTGCTGCCCGGCCGGGGCCACCGGTAGCGGTGGCGCGGCGTCGGTGGTGTGGGTGCGGGCCCCGCGCCAGGCGACGGTGACGGCGTTTTCCACCAGATGCGGCGGGACACACGAGGGCACCCACACGCGGATGCTCGCGCCTTCGCCGGGACTGATGCGGTATTCGAACCCGAGCAGGTGCTGCCCGGACCACCACCACCGCTGCCACCAGCGGCGGGCGAGCGCGCCGTGCAGGTGTTCCCAGAACACCTGTGCGCTGTCGGGGGCTACCTGCGGCGGGACCAGGATCTCCACCTGCCGCGCCCCCTCGGCCCACCGCTGCTCGCGGCGGCGACGTACCCACACGGTCACCGCGACGCCGCCGAGGACAACGGCGGCCATCGTGGCGGCGAGGGGTATCGCGTGGTGTCCTGCGGCGGTGAGCAGGTGCGGCAGGTGCGCGCCAGGGCGGGTGATCAGCTCCCCGATGAGCCCGCCGTGACCATCGGGACCGGGAGTCGGCTGGGCGCGAAAGTCGATGTGCATCAGGCTGCCTCCTGTTGCGGCTGGTCCCAGCTCCCGCTGTCGCCCGGATGGACGGCGGTCTCCCGTGCGGGCTCGTGGTCGGGGCCGAGGGCACCGGGGTCGCCGACGCCGGCATCTATGCCGCCGGAGAATTCGTCGGCGCCGAGGTCGATGTGGCTGTCGCCGAGGTCTGCGGGGAGGTCGAGGTAGCCGAACTCGTCGGTGCCGGGAAGGTCGTATTCCGGTGACGTGGTGGCGAGCTGGTGTTCGGCCAGCGAGGCGACGGAGCCGAAGACGGTGCGCTGGTGGGCTCCGATGGCGAGTAGGCCCTGGCCGCGGTCGGCGGCGAGCAGGAAGCGGCGCTCGCCGTCGGACAGGTTGAAGGCGTCGCCGACCTGGTCGATGGCTTGCGGGGCTTGCCGGAGCAGGACTTGGGTGGCGGCGTTGGCGACGATCGCCTTCCCGAGATCGGTCGACAACACGTCGGCGGCGTCCTGGGTGGCGACGGTGAGTCCGGCGAAGTATTTGCGGGCGGATTTGGCCAGCCGGTACAGGAACTCCGCGCCGGTCGGCTGCCGCATGAGCAGCCAGGCTTCATCGACCACCACCACCCGTGCCCGGCGCAGGCCCGGGTTGCTGACGCGCCGCCAGGTCGCGTCCAACGCCAGCAGGGTGCCGATGGTTTTCAGTTCGGCGGGCAGCTCGCGCAGCGAGTACACGATCAATTCCCCGTCGACCTGGTGGGTGGTCGGGCCGTCGAGTAGCCCGGCGAACGCGCCTCCAGCGACGTAGGGAGCGAGCCCGGCCGCCAGGTCGGCCGCGACCGGATCGCCGGTGGCGGCGAGCTGGTCGCGCAGCATGCTCAGCGTCGGCGCGGGCCGTACCCAGGTGGCGGGGTCGTCGGTGATCCCGGCCGCCGCATAGGTGGCGGTGACGGCGGTGTCCAGGGCGGCGCGCTGGGCGGAAGTTTGTTCGCCGAGCAGGACCGCGATCACGGTGTGCAGATGCAGCTTGCGGCGCAGCAGCGCGTCGGCGGGGGCGGTGCGGTGACCGGTGCGGTGGTCGAGGTGGATGTCGAGGTCGAAGGGGTTGATGCGGACTTCGGGGGCGCCGAGGCGCAGGTGGGTGCCGCCGAGGGCGTCGCACAGGGCGGCGTATTCGTCTTCGGGGTCGATGACGACGGTCTCAATCCCGCGATATAACGACCGCAGGATCGAGGTCTTCGCCAGGTAGGACTTGCCGGCACCGGAGCGACCGAGGATGACCTCGTTGTGGTTGTGCATCCCGGGGGCGAAGCGGTCGTGGAACAGCAGCCCGGCCGCGCCGTCGCGCCCGTAGAGCACCCCGGCCGGGGTGGTGGAGATCGGGTCGGCGGGCGGGAGTTGCGCGGAGGCGAACGGGACGGCCGCGGCGAGGGCGTGGCTGTCGAAGGTGCGGTGCAGCCGTACCGGATCCAGGCCCAGCGGTAACGTCGCCGTCCACCCGTGCACGGCGCGGTAGGTGAGCGGGCAGGTGTCGATCAGCAGACTCGCCGCCAGCGTCCGCAGCGCGGTGACCTGCCCGGCGAGTTCGCGTTCGCTGGTGGCGTGGACGGTCAGATACAGTCCGGCGCGGAACAAGCGGGACTCGCCGCGGGCGAGCTGCGCGGACAGAGCGGCGGCGTCTTCGGCAGCGACCTCGACAGCCGGATCACCGACCCGGTTGTTCGCCGCCGCCGACGCCAGCGAGGATTCCAGGCGGGCGATCTGACGGCGCAACCGCACGGCAGCGACCTGCGGGTCGATCGGGGAGATGTGCAGGGCGATGTCCACCCGGCCCCCGAACGCGGCCAGCGGCGCGAGCCAGCCGGGAGTCACCTCGCGCGGGTAGCCGGTGACCGCGATCGTAGCGACATGATCCGACCCCACCTGAAGATGCCGCGCGCCGATGGTCAACGACTCCGGCGCGAACTCCACGGCCCCGCCCCGGCGTGACACCCGGCCACGACGGACCCGGCCGCGGCGAGGAGCCGCGTCCGGCCCGTTGTCCTCGTCGTCGAAGTCCGTCACGTCGAACCAGGCGCCGGTGAACTCGCTGGCTGCGGTGGTGATGATCTCGCCAGACCCGGCAGCGTTCGGTGCGCCGAAGGGCACGAGGCTGGCGGGGTTGGTGCAACTGGTCAGGATCGCTCGCGCTTGCGTCTCGTCCAGGGCCCGCACCCCGACCCCGAGGGGTGCGAGCAGGTCGGTGGCGTCGCTGACGCGGGCGAGCACCCGGGTTTCGGCGGCGTGGCGGGCCTGGGCGGAGACCTGGCGGTCGCGGCGGCCACGCGGGGTGAGTCCGCCCAGCGGTGAGGTGGCCAGCCGGGTCGCGGGATCGACGGGTTCGCGCCACACCAGCAGGACCTGGCGTCTGGCGGTGGTGTCGTCGTCGGCCAGCTCGGCCAGATACCGGGCGTGGTCGCGGGCGTACTCGGCCACTTCGAGCGGCATCTGTTCGGTGGCGGCGTGCAGGTCGGTGAGGTGGCCGGTCACGTCCAGGCGTATCGACCGCAACAGGATCTGGACCCCGTGCCCGGACAGGCTCTGCAGCCAGCCCGCGAGCGCGCTCACCAATCCGGCCTGCTCGCCAGGAGTGCGCAGCGCGAGGTTGAGGGTGGTCGCGGCGGCGATCACCGCGATCCCTTCCTCCCCGAGATCGACCACCCCGACCCCGCCGCCGACGCCGGTGCCCGGCGTGACCGCCCTCGGCAGGGTGGCGGTCCGAGAGGTGATCGGGTGGGCGGTGGGCGGGCGCGGCCCGTGCGCGCGGTCGGTCACCCAGCGCGGCACCGCCGCGCCCCGGCCGTCGCCGCCGGGGTGGGCGGCGATCAGGTGCCGGGTCCGCCACCGGTGGCGCAGCCCGGCCACGAGTAGCTGGTCACCGGAGAGCCCGTCGCGGGTGGTGAGCACGAGCGCGGTCGCGACCGCCGCGACCGGGGCCGCGAGCCCGGCGAACACCGTGATCGGCAGCACGGCACGGGTGCTCGCCCACGCCAGCAGCAGGACCAGCCCGGTCGCGGCGAGCAGGGCGAGCTGGCGGGCGGTGAACGGGCCGACGATGCGGTCGGGCCGTTCCACATCCGAGGGAATGCGATAGGAGTTCACCTGGAACCTCCTCCGGTGTCACGCCGCAGGCGGCGGCGCACGGGCAGATCGGGAAGCGGAAGATGCAGCTGCCGACCGGCGGGCCGGGGCGCGGGCGGCGCGATCCAGGCCGGTGCCGGAGGCGGGGCCGGTCGCCGGACCCGGGTCACGCCCAGCGGCAGCACGTACTGGCCCTGCGCGGTCACCTTCGGGCGCGCGTAGACATCCCGAGGCTGTGCCGGTGGCGAGGACTGTTGCGGGGGTGGGAACCGCAACGCCAGCTGGCGGCCCTTCGCGGCCCGCTGCACCGCCGGTACACCGCCCGGAGGACCGGCCGCGGGCGTGGCATTCGCCGGAGACGGACGACGTCGTGCCGGAGGCTTCGTGGCCGGGGTGGCGTAGAACAGCGCGTACTGGCCGTCCGGTCGGGGCGCTTCGCGCGGGAGCGGCCGGGCAGGTTTGGACAGGTCCAGCTCCAGCTGGCGGCCAGTGGTTGGTGACGGCCGCGAGCCTGGGCTTCGGTGACCGGATGTCGGATCGGGCGGCAGTGGTGGCGGTGATTTCCGGGGAGTGCGGGTGAGGCCCTGCAAGGGCAGCAGCATCTGCCCGTTGGCGGCGGTCTGCACGTGCCGGTAGGGATCCGAGGCGTCGCTCTCGGGCTTGCGCGAGGTGGATTTGTGTGTGGCGGTGGTGGATCGGTGGCGGAGCAGCCCGAAGGTCTTGTAGGTGAGGTAGCTGCGGACCATGCCACCGGCCAGGGAGCGGCCTGAGCCGATCCGCATCGCCGAGAGCATCCAGAACGGGATCTTTGCCAGCACCCCGACCAATGCGATCGCGACGATCAGATCCACGATCCCGCCGTCGGAGTCGCTCGACATCCGCCAGCCACCGGGAGTCAGGAACACGCGGGCCGCGGTGATCAAGGTCAAGCTCTGCACGACCTGGATGGCCAGGCACGCCCCCATCGACCGCCACCACCAGCGGGCGATCGGCTCGGTGACCGGCAGCGCATGACACATCAACGCCAGCGGTGCGGCCACGATCAGCACGATCGTCACCGCGACCCGGATCACGTACCCGACCAGCAAGCCCACGACCAGCACGACGAGCACCACCGCCAGCAGCAGCCCGAACAGGCCGATCATGCTGTCGGAGTTCACGGTCACCAGCTGCCGCAGCGCCTGCCCGGCCGAATCGGGATCGACCCCGTCCCCGGCGACCGCGACCGACAAGGCGTTCACCGCCCGCACGGCCTGCGTGACCAGCGGGAAGCTCAGCGCGGCGGCGATCATGCCCAACACCAGGCCGGGGACGATCTCGCGCAGCGACCACCGTTCCTGCAGGGTCTGATACGACATCAGCAGCAGCCCGGCGGCCATCACCAGCAGCCCGTACAGCGTGAGAGTGATCTGCCACGACGAGGTCCACAACTGACCGACCCGCGGCAGGCTCGCCGGGTCCGGCGTCGCCAGCAACGTGGTCGACAGCAACTCCAGCAGCGGGTTCAACGCCGAGGACACCAGCGTGGAGAAGAACCCATCCATTGCCTTGACCACGCAGCCACTGATGTTGTCCAGGCCGCACTCGGGCTCGGGAGCGGCGAGCGGACCCTGCTGAGGGTCGGAGGGTTGAGCGCACCCGCCACCGGCCTGCGCGCACGGCACTCCTGGCGACGGTGCCGGTGCCGTCGGCGCGGTGGTCGGCGGTGTCGGTGTCGCCGGAGTGACCGGTGCCGGTGTCTGCGGGCGCGGGACGGGCACGGCCGGGGAGGTCGCCACAGGTGGCGGCGTGGTGGTATCCGGGCTCGCCCAGACCGGGGCGGCTCCGGCCGCACAGATCAGGACGGACAGCACCATCAGCAGCCAGCACCACCACGCTCCTCGCAGCGGGCCGTGCCGGGCAGGACGGGCGGACACGGTGATCGGCATGGCTCAGCCCCCCACGAGTGACTTGAGGACGGCCACGACGACCGGGGCGAGGATGGCCAGGCAGTAGCCGATCATCGCCGCGCGCAGCGCCGCCTTGGCACGCTCGACCTCGCCGGCGTCCCCGCCCGAGAGCAGGTACCGGGCACCGCCGACGGTCAGATAGGTCGTGGCGATCGTGGCCAGAATCGCAACCAGCCAATTGCGGAGATTGTCGGCGACCTCGTTGAGCGACCCCGCTACAGCCAGCACCTCCGGTGCGGCGTGGGCTCGGCCCGCCGCCGCACACACGGTGATGACGATGAGGGCCTCGGCGGTGGCGATGCTCCCGGCCCGGTGGTGAGAACGGCGGCGGGTGTGGTGCGAGCCGGTGGCCTGAGTGGTCGAGGGCGGGGTATCGGGGGAACGGGGGGTTATGCGCATCGGGGGTCCTCCTCCGCGGTGGTGGGGTCCGCGCTGGGCACGGACTCGGGCATGGGGAGGACTCCTGGTTCGCGCCGGTGTGTGGACATTGGTCGTGCGGAGTCCCGTCGCCGAGTCGCTGGTGCGGGGTGCGGCGTGAGGTGGTCGAGCGCAGCGGTTTCGACGTCGCTGGACGTTTGTGTGTCGGCGAGACGCTGACGTAGCCACACCGCAAGGCGTTGTTCGGCACGTCGGCGGCGTTTGGCGAGTGCCTCGTAGCCGGTCGCGGTTTCGGCAGCGACGTGGGTGAGCCGCCGGTGGTTCAAGCGGGTGTCGGCGATCAGTATCGCGTCGGCGGTGCTGATCACGCCCTCGCCGACGGCGAGGGCCAGCAGCTGCTCCGGATGCCCGTGGGGCGGGGAGGAGACGATGTGGTCCTTGTCGGGGATCGGGCCGTCGTTGAACCACAGCACCGGGATCGGTGCCTGCTTGCGCTCACGTACCGGCGGGCAGGTCCGATGAAAGGTGGCCCACCGCAACCGACTCGCGACGTTCGGGCGTGTCAGGTCGATCTGCGAGACCGCGCCCAGGAACGCCACAACCACCATCGACTCGGTGTCGGCGCGATGGGTCGGGTGCCCGCACAGCCACGCGGCGACCTTGTGCAGCATCGGCAACGCGGTGCCCACGCAGACCAGCACCGCGGTCTCGTCCCTGGTCCGCGCCTGCTCGATCAGCTGTACCCAGACCGCATCGACCTCCCCGGCCGGAACGCGCGGAGACAACAGCCGCCCGGCCAGCCGCCCGGCTTTCATCCGGTCCCAGCCCGGCGGCAGGCCCCCAACCGGCCGATCCGCCAGCTCACTGAACCGTTTCCGGATCACTGTCAGCGGCCTCGGCGCCATACCGCCTTCCGGGCTTGGTGAATTCGACATCGCAACTCCTGTGCTCGGTGAACTCGACCGGGCAAGGAAATGTGACGGCGTCCACACAACCGTGTCAGAAGAACCTCACAACGAATTCAAAAGAAGCTCCGAGCGAATTCACCACCAGATTCAGGCACTGATAAACCCGGGTGAGGCAGCGGCGCACGCCCTGTCGGACCTCGGGTCATGAAATGGCTGCTACCTGCGGTGAATGTGTCGTGTTGCGCCGGTGTGGCACCGCGCGCGACTGTCACACCAGTGCCACACGAACCCGTGTCACCCAGCCTCGAAAATCTTTGACCGGACGCCGAACCGCAGCGGGCACCTTGCCGTCGCGGATCTCCTTGCCGACTGCCGATGCTGCTGCGCTCGGGATGGTCGAAAGAATTTCTCTCGATGGATGTCCGGAAACCGGTCGCGGAACAGAGTCCTCCCGCTGAACCACCCCTGTTCACTCGCCGACCGGAACGAGGTACATCCGATGACCGCACGCAAGCCCGCCCGCACGAGCCGACCCCGCACCGCGACCACATTGACCCACTCGACGCTGTGGGCGTGCGGGCCCACCCCGATCGAGGTGGCCGACTCCTGGCCGCCCCGCGTCCTGGCCCGGAGTCTGCTCGAATACAGCGCCCCCGACGACCGCGCCCTGCTGATGCCCCGCACACCCGCCGCCGAGCGCCTAGTCGGTGACCTCGGCCGCATCCTCGCACCCGCACCCGGGCAGACCCAGCTCGCCGACACCGACCTGATCATCGCCGCGACCCTGCCGGGCGCGCCCGGCCTTCGCCCCTGGATGGTGGCCGACGTGGCCGCATCCCGGCTCCGGGCAGGAGGACTGCTGGTGGTCCTGACCCGCAGCCACCACGACCACGACGGTGTGTTCCACGACCTGACCGGCGACCTGGTCACCGCCGCCCAGAACACCGACCTGCTCTATCTGCAACACCTCGTCGCCGCCCCCGTCCACGACGACGAGATCGTCCCCACCCCCGCACACCCCGGCCCCGCCGAGAGTCCGGCCGGTTCCGGCGACCCGGGCGACCCCGGTGAGACCGGCCCGGCCGAGGTGGCCGCCACCGAACCAGTGCACATCGATGTCCTGGTCTTCCTCCAACCCCACGACCTCACCGCCACCGCATGAGACCCGGACCCCGCCCGTCCGCGCCCCCAGCGCACCATTGCTCGCTACTGAAAGGTGATCCGCACATGTCTGCCCCCGACACCACGCCCAGCCACACTCCGGACACCACCCCGACGCCGGTGTCGGTGTGGGCGACCGCCCAGGCCAGCCCCGCTGCCCAGCGCGGTTCCCGCTACACCCGCGACTCGTCGGCGCACCCGGCGAAAATGCTGCCGCGCATCGCCGCCGAGGCCATCACTCGCTACAGCAATCCCGGCGACCTGGTGATGGACCCATGTGCGGCATCGGCACCACCCTGGTCGAGGCCGTCCACGCCGGCCGCCGCGCCATCGGCATCGAGTACGAGAACCGCTGGGCCGCGATCGCCCGCGACAACCTCGCCCTCGCCGCCGACGCCGGGCACGACACCGACGCAGTCGTCTACACCGGCGACGCCCGCAAACTCGCCATCGTGCTGCCCGAGGAGCTGCGCGGCGCCGTCGACCTGATCGTCACCTCGCCCCCGTACGGCGACTCGATTCACGGGCACGTGCGGGTCCGTGCCGGGGAAGGAGTCCGCAAACATAACCACCGCTACGGCAACACCCTCGATCGCGGCAACCTCGCCAACGTCGGCGTGCCCCGCCTACTGTCCGGATTCACCCGCATCCTCACCGCCGCCGCCGACTACCTCACACCCGGTGGTCACGTCGTGGTCACCGCCCGCCCCTGGCGGCAGCACGCGGAGCTGGTCGATCTGCCCTCGCTGCTCACCCGCTGCGCCGCCACCGCCGGGCTGGTGCCCGTCGACCGCGCCGTCGCGCTGCTGGGGCGGCTGACCAACAACGACATCGTCGCGCACCCCAGCTTCTTCCAACGCGATTTCGTCCGCAAAAATCGTTCCGCGGGCCTGCCCCTGGCACTCATCGCACACGAAGACGTCCTGGTCTTTCGCGCCGAGGCAACTCACCGGACCACGCCTGAAGCCAGCCGCTTCCGACCACACTCGACGCTACGAGCCATCCCGTCGCAGGAGACGGGACAAGCCGGAGACCTGGCAGCTTAATCTCCAACGATCTGGTCCCGGGGGAGCGGAGAGACGCTCCGCCCCCCGGGGTCAACGGATCTTCGTAACGCCAGACGACGCCCCGGCCGACCGAACCGTTCGGCCCCGGCGGGCCCGGCGCGGTAGCCGGGGAGCCGGTGGCCCTTTGTGGTGCCCAGGATTGCCCGCTGCGCGTGTCGTCGATGGTTTCCGAATACGAATACGGTCCCGGGGATCGGTGGCCGACAGCGGCGCGGCAAAAGATTCCGCTTGACAAATTCGGGTTCACGGAGCGTCCATTACGATCCGCGCCGACATTTCACCGATATCGGAATCGGCACACCCGTTTCACGGAATGAGTGACGTCTCCGATATCCGATGGCGACGCGAAAGAAGCCCGGGAACCATTCCCGCCCGAAGTCGGGAAGGTACCGCCGGAAGAAGGAGTGGCGATGAACGAAAAAGCCTTAGGAGGAACGATTATGCCGATACACGGCCGAGAAGAATCCCGTCGATCGCGCCGATGTGTCGGTTCGCGGTCGGGCGATATCGACGGCAAACGGTGGCTCACACGGGAGGAAGCGGGCGACTATCTAGGCGTCCACCCTCGAACCTTGGCGAACTGGGCTGCCAAGGGGCATGGTCCCCGCTACTCGAAGCCGTCCGGTACCGCGTGCATGTACCAGATAACGGATCTGGACGCCTATCTCGCGGCCCACATGGTCCACACCGAAGAACAGCCCGAGGCCGCGTAAACCACGCCGAAGAAAGGGGAAGTCCAATGCCAAGAGCAGCCACCGAACTCGGCACCTACGGCGATATCGGCACCAAGGAACAGGACGACGGGAATTGGAGGGCGTGGGCCACGTTCCGAGACTACGACGGCAGAAACCGTCTCGTGGACGCCTTCGGGTCGACAGAGAACAAGGCCAAGAACGGGCTGAGGAAGAAACTCTCAGCCCGTCAGCGACAGTACAAGGGCCGCACGCGCGGCAAGGTCACCCGGGATGCCCGGCTTACGGTTCTGATGGACATGTGGCTCGACGAGATGAAACGAGACGAAGGTGTAAGCCAGCAGTCGTATGACCTGTACAAGCGCGAGATAGACGCGAGCGACGACAAGCGCGCCGCCACGCACACAGTCAAACTACGGCCTGCTCTCGGCAACCTCCGTGTCTGGGAAGCCGACACGGGCCGACTCGATGAACACATCCAGTCGCTCGTCGCCGCCGGGCTGAAGTCGAAGGCGCGATTGCACAAAGTCATCCTGACCGGCGTCATGGGGACAGCGGTCCGGTACGGCGTCCTGCCGGAGAATCCCGTGCGCGACACCTCGCGCATGCGCAGACGTAAGACCAGACCGCACGCCATCGAGCGGGAACGTCTGGAGGGATTGCGCGCCCAGCTTCGGGAATGGCTGGCAGGCAACGAGATCCCGGGAACGCCCCCATACACGCACGGTCCCCGCCGGAGCCGGGTCGTCGTGGATGTTGCCGACCTGATTCTCGGCTCTGGCGTCCGGCCGGGAGAAGCGCTCGCGGCTTCCTGGTCGCAGTTCGATCTCGAGACGGAACCGGCGACGTTCACCGTCTCTGCGACGGTTGTCAGGATCGCTGGCAAAGGATTGTTTCGGCAGGAGTGGACCAAATCCGACGCGGGACACCGAGTCATCGCTCTTCCCGAGTTCACGACCCGCATGCTGAAGCGGTTGCACGCCGACCCGGAGCATGCGCGGATGTGCGCGGTGAAAGCGCTCCGCGAAGTGGGTGGCACCGTAACGGAAGTGGAGGATCACGTCCCGCTGGTGTTCCCCGGCAGGGGCCGAGTGCTCCGCGATCCGCACAACTTCAACCGGACATGGCGGGACGCACGCGGCACCCTGTACAAGGACGTTACCCAGTACACGTTCCGGAAGACCGTCGCTACGCTGATCGCCGAAGCATCGGATTCGAAGACGGCCGCCAAGCAGCTGGGGCATTCGCGTGAGAGTGTCACCGAGCGGCACTACATCGTGTCGCCCGAGCAGGCACCGGATTCGTCGGCGGTGCTGGAACTTGGGTTGGGGCTGGGAATGACCAGCTGACGAAACCCCGGCGCTGAATTCTTGGCGTGTTCTTGGTGAAAGCCCAGTCCGACCGGACTGGGCTTTCGGCTGTCAGCGCTTGACCTGGCGTTTTATGCTCCCCCATCTGGACTCGAACCAGAAACCTGCCGGTTCGTAGTTATTGCGGTTACAGCCACCCATTTCGGTCTGAGATTGAAATGGGGTTCGCATGTCCATCACCGTCTGTCCGTTCGACAACAACACTCGGGTAGATCGCACCGTAACCGGTCGGGTAACCGACCAAGATCAGCGACACGCCAGCAACCACAAGTCGTCGGATGCCGCCGAAGACTCACCGGCACCCCGGTTGTGTGCGGTCTGCGACCATTCCGACTGGCTACATGACGAGCTTCCGACCGACCACGAGTTCATACCGAAATCGGTCGCTAGCAACGACGCGGACGCACAAACCACCGATGACAACTCCGCATCGTCAGCAAACGGGCCAACAACGAACCGTCGCAGCGTCGTTGAGAATCTGGAGTTCGCCGCGTTGTCACGGCGAATCATCCGGGCGTACGCGCGGCGTGTCGGCGCGGCCGATCCGGCAGCGCTCGCCGAGCTTGTAGCGCTACAGAACTCGGTCGATGAGGCAATGGGTAAGGTCGTGGCCGGACTTCGGGCAGCCGGGTACTCATGGACGGACATCGCGCGAGAACTCGGCGTGACACGGCAGGCAGCGCGGCAGCGCTGGCAGGCGGCGGCGTCGCGATGACCGACAATTCCGTTAGTAGCCGTGCTGTTGTTAAACCTTCAAATAGCCTTGGTTACATGGGAGGTACACGGCAGGATCGCTCGTCACATAAGCCTGGACCAGCACCTTGGGCAACTCCCCCGGGTTGGTTAGCGGCCATCGACTCGTTCACTACTCGTTTGCTAGTCGGGGGTGCGCGCGCTGATACTGTGCGATTGCGCGCGCGCCATATGCAGCGGTTGGCCCGGGCCACCGGCCTGCCGACGCCAGCCGATGTCACCAGAGACGAACTGTTCAAATGGGCAGGCGCGCAGACCTGGCAGACCGAAACACGCCGGAGTTACTACCAGACGTTCCGCGCCTTTTGGGCCGTCGCTGTCCGGGAAGGACACGCTATCAACAACGTTGCCGCTGACCTGCCGGTTGTGCATATGACGACCCCCGACGCGAGACCGACGCCGTACCGGGTATACCGCCACTCTTTGATGCTGGCGGAACCGCGCGAACGGTTGATGCTGCGTCTATCAGCAGAGGCAGGGATGCGCAGAGGGGAAGTCGCGCAAGCACATTCGTCGGACCTCATAGAAGATGACGACGGCTGGTGGATTCGCGTACACGGCAAAGGAGGCAGAGACCGCACAGTGCCGCTCCTGGATGATTTGGCAAGCGAACTGTGCGTACTCGGAACCGGATATTTCTTTCCGGGCCGACACGGGGCCGGGCATTTGACCCCCGGACACGTCGGCTTTTTGATAGGCCGACTATTCGACGACCACACCATGCACCAACTCCGTCACATGTTCGGCACCCGGACCTACCGCGTCAAGCGGGATCTGTTCGTGGTACAGGCTTTGCTAGGGCACGCGAGCCCTGTCACGACACGGCGGTACGTGAAGACACGACATGAAGACTTGCGGTCAACCGTCGAGGCAGCCCAGTACGACTGAACCCGGGGACGCACCACGGTCCAAACGGCCTCGTACGACTAGCATCTTTGAATGGCCCCGGTCCGTCCCCTTCGGATCGGGGCCTTACGCATCCTGCGCGCGCATCTCCGGGTCGACTTGGCGCAGCATCAGGGCCAGCCATTCGGTCCGACGATGCTCGGTGGGCATCGCCGCCACCCCTTGCGCAGCCTCACGCACAGCGTCGGCATTGCGCCCTAGCAGTGCCAGCACGACGCCTCGATGCACAGACCAGAACCCTGCCCCGTACCAGTAGGCGGACGCGGGCGGCTCGATGCTGTCCGCCGACTCCGCCCCCCTGTCTGCCAGGGCCAGCGCCTTGCCCACCTGCCGTGACTCACCTTGCAGGGCAAGAAGTTCGGCGCGCTGGTACCGGCCGTACACACCGAGAACCGGATGCACGCCTCGTACCGCCAGCGCGGCGTCCGACAAGGCGGCGGCGGCGCCGTAGTCACCGCGCTCCATGGTCACGTATGTAGTGAAGAACAGTCCGTGTGCAAGCCGGTCCGGGTCGCCGGATTGCTGAGCCAGGTTCACGGCGTTGCGGAGGCTGCGCCGGGCGGCGCTGCCACCCCCGGTCGCGTGCTCCAACCATCCTCGGTACTGGTCGATCTCCGATGCGAGACCCGCCGCCGTAGCCTGTGCCGTACGCGCCTCACGGGCGAAGGTCTCGGCCATGTCCGACATACCTCGCACCGCAGGGAGCACCGCGACAGCCCCGGTTGCGTCTTCGATACGGCGAGTAGCCGCCAACATCACCGCCACGTCTTCCAGTGCAGCAGTGTCCACGCTGGCGGGTGACTTAGCCACGGCCGTGAGCCGTTCCAAGGTCGAATCCAACGCTTTTTCGTATGCCGCGAGCACAGCGGCAGGCACCGCACGCTTGCCGGACTCAATCAGGGATAGATACGCCGCAGAGTAGTGGGTCCGCCGGGCAATTTCGCGTAGTCCCACACCCGCCGCCTCACGGGCAGTGCGGAGCAGCGAGCCAGGTTCCATGGGTCCCTCCCGCGTCGGCCGACAGCAAACACATGTCAACACCATATCCGTATTCACCCCGATTACGCACGCATAGCGTGTCTTTCAGCCCCGCCACCGGGTGTCGGTCTCCGGTGGCGGGTGCTAACCAGACGACAACCAGCAAACAGGGGAGCCATGCAGACGCACAACGCACGCTGGTGGGTATGAAGCCCGGCATAGCTAACGAACATCAAGCACTACCGCAACGGATTCCGTTCGTCGGTCCGTCGGTTGCGTACTCCGGCGCACCAGCGGAGACGGTCGAGCAGTTCGCCGATGCCGTCCGTAAGTGGGCGACCGCGCCCGAATCGTCCCGGTGCCGGGTGTCGAGTCCCCCGGCACCGGGATTCACCAACGAACCGATGGGGTGTGGGATGAGATGGGATGAAGCGCTCATAGCCAGGGTTGATTGCCGCAATCGCGACTGGCCCCGTTCCAGCATCACGGCTGCGCATAACGCGATGCAGGTACATCGGGAGTGCAACGTCGGTGAGTGCGCAGCGAAGACAGCAGCGTTCCAATTCTTGGCGGACGCGCGCAAACTCGTGCCCGATTCGGGGCGTACGCGATGAGTTCCGACCCGGAGGACTCCGGGTATAGGGCATTGCTTCACGACGCCGACGGATGGTCGGTCGTTGACGAGTACGGCTTCGCGACGCCGGTCGACATGGCCGAACTCGGTGCGGGCGTCGCCTTCGGGCTGGTCGAGTTGAACGATCCTCGCGTTATTGATGTCGAACCGCTCTCGGTGCGCGACCGCGAAGACGGCGCACCGGTCGAACTCGAGTGTGGGCAGGATTAGGACCTGACGTAGGTCATGGTGAGCCGTCCGCGTACGTCGGCGAACATCTGTTGACCGCCCGACAGAACCCCGCCGCTGTCTTGTGTAACCAGTAGGCGCACAACGTCATTGGCTGCAAGACGGCGGACGCCGGAGCACTGCACGATGTTGTCCCATGCGTTGGCGTTCTCGGCGCTCGCCAGGATCGCCCCGGATGCGGCGGTGTTGTTCTTGGTGATCTTGACTGCGCGGCGGCCGATGTCGTTGCCTGCCCATGTCCATACAGCTTCGATGAGGTAGAGCCCGGCGACGCGGCACGTGAGCCCGGTGCTCGAGTACTGGGCCGCCGCGCCGTCGGGACGGTAGTCCCATTCTGCGGATTGCCACGTGACGATTGTGTCCTGTGCGTTGTTGACGTTGAGTGCCGACGTGCGGATTGCCGATGCGCTCGACGGGACCAGGGCGGGTGTACCGGCGGGCCCCTGTGGCCCGTCGGGGCCCTGCGGTCCGGTGGGTCCGGTGGCACCGGCCGCGCCCGTGGCACCGGTAGGGCCCTGTGGCCCTTGCGGTCCGGTGGGCCCTTCCGGGCCCTCGACGGCCCCGAGGTCGTGCCAAGCGGCCCCGTCCCATACATGTAGGTGCCCGTCGTCGGTGGTGTACGCCGCGCCCGCGTCGTCTGCGGTCAATGTGGGCAGCTGGTCGGCCGTGGCAACGTGCCCGCGCAACGCGATGCCGTCGCCGGTGTCGCCTTTCGGTCCGGCGGGGCCCTGCGCCCCTTCGGGACCTTGCGCGCCAACGGGGCCGGTGGGTCCGATCGGGCCCTGTGGGCCCTGCGGACCGATGGGGCCCTCAGGGCCCGGCGCTTTGCTGATCTGAGTGAGCACGGTGTCGACTTTTTCCATGCTCGCCCTGATCTGGGTGGGGTAGCTGGCCACCGGGTCGTCTCCGGTGGCGTAGGGCAATTGGTAATTGGGCGTCTGTCCGGCCATTGTTATCAGTCCTCACCTACGTAAACAACTCGGTCGGGTACGTCGTACATATCGGATGCGGTGAGACCGGGGTCTAAATACACGGTCGGTCCGTCGAATGGCACGCTGGGTGAATTAGCCCATGTGATCGGTGTGTGCTTTGAGTAGTCTCCGCACCATTTCGGGTTGATGGTGATTTCCCAATGATCTTGCCGCCAGGTGATACGGCCTCCGCACGCCTGTATTTGGTTGTTCAAATTCAGTCCGGCCGTCAATGCGGAACCGCCTATGACGATTTCGCCGGGATTCTCGTAGGCGCGTGTCATGCATTTTGCGTTTTCCAATGACAGGAATCCGCCGTTTATTCCGGTATTCCATGTGATCGGCGGAAGTTTCGGCGGGTGCATATTACCGGAGTACATCGAATATAAATCGTTGCCGACCTGTTCGATAATGTTCGGGGCCGACAACCAGGAGGTATATCGCATGGTGCGCCGCCGCCCACCGTCGGACCCGTCCACGATGAGAATTGCATCGGCATCACTGGGCGTCTTGTAGTCCGCGGCGATCGTGTTTATAGCGGATGAAGTGGTCGAATCCAGTTCCGCGGAGCCATTGTCGAAATAGCATTCTCGCCCCGGCATGAAACTGGATTCATAGGTTATTCCGTCGTACACATTGTTATCCGGCCGGTAGGTGACAACCGCGCGGTGGCGCGCGTCGGCATCGGTGTAGGCGTACCAGTATCGCGTCTGTGGATCGACCCACCGGCGAACTCCTCGGATCGTGTTCTGATCATGGCAGTAGGTCCACCAGTTACCCAACGCCATGTAGAAAGCGTCCATCCATTGGCGCAGATTAGTTCCTTGGGTGTCGTATATTCCGCACGGCCATTCGGTGGTTTGTGGTTCGAAATAGACGCCCTCGAGGGAGACACCGCCCGTATTGGCGTTGTCTTTGATGAGGTTCGCCCGGATGAGCATGTTGTCGTTGTGTGACAGAGTGTTCGGTCCGAATTCGATATTGACCAGATCGGCGATTTTATCGCTTCCGGTGAGGGTGACTATGAATCCGCGTGAGAGTTCTGCCGGAACGCCGGGGTGCGGGCCGACTGCGATGCGGTACGAGGAAACGCGGCCGGTGAAGAATTGAAACGTGGTGCTCTGGTGATCCCATTGCAACAGCATCGGTCGGCCGACGAGTGTGCGGGTGAAATTCAGATCACCGAGCGGCACCCAGATGCGGGCCGTAGCTGTCGCGGCGGCCACCGATTCGTCTTCGGCGAGGCGGCCCCACGTCAACACGAGTTCGTCAATGGCGACGTTGGTGGCGGTGCCACGCCCGCCGTTGCGTGGCAGCGCGGCACCGTCGAGCACGATCCAGGGTTGCGGCATGATCCTGGGCATCAGCCGCTCACTGTCGCGATGTTGCGGGAACCGGTCATGCCGCGTAGCCGCGCGTCGTCGGTGAGCACGCCCCGAATGGTGCGGGCAACCCCTTGCGGGTCTATCGCCCCTTCGACGGTGATGTTCACCGTCTGCATCACCGTGGGCCCGACCGGGGCCCCGCCGGTGGGAGCGAACGCCGTGGCCAAACCACCGGCGGCGAAGGTCGGCACCGGTGGCGGGGCGGCGAAGCTCGCGCCGGGGGTCGCGGCGAAGTGCAGCCAGGACGGCGGCGACGGCCATTTGATTCGCCCTATCCAACCGATCAGGCTGGAAATCGCGGAGATGACACCACCGATCGCGGCCGACACCGCGCCCATGCTCGCGGACACCGCGCCCGCCATCACCTGAGCGAGCGCGGTTGCGGCACCCACGAGAGTGAGGATCAGCGGCGAGAGCTGCACCAGCAGATCCGCCAACGGCGGTAGCAGCGACGCCACCAGCACAGTGAACGTCGGCAGCAACGGCACCACCGCCACCAGCAGATCAACGAACGCCGAGACCAGTTGCGGCAGTATCGGGGCCACGGTGTTGATCGCCTGCACCAGGGCCCCACCCACCTGGGCGGCGACTTGCGCCATGACCGGCGCTAGTTGGGTGAACAGCGACGCTATCACCGGCAGCAGCGGCAGCAGTGCGGCTGAAAGTGCTTGTGCCACTTGCTGAAACGCGGGCGCAAGCGCGGACACGAACTGTGCCAGACCGGTCACTAGGATAGCGGCCAGCTGCGCCAGCGGCGGAATCAGTGGGGCCAGCGCGGCGAGCAGCTGCGCGAACGCTTGCGCGACGACGGGCAGCACGGGGGCCAGGGCGTCGAACACCTGCACCAGGGCGGTACCGATGATGCCTGCCATCTGTTCGAGTGCGGGTGTCATTCCCTCGATCGCGGTTCCCAGTGCGGTGAACAACCGCCCGAGCACGGGCCCTATCACCGCGCCGAGACGCCCGAGCAGTTCGACCACCGGGCCCAGCAGCGACCCGAGTCCGGTCAACGCGTCGGCGAACCCGTCGACCAACCGCGTGAGTGTGCCGTCGGCGGCCAGTCGTTCGAACGCGGCACCGATCGCCCCGAGCGCCCCACCGAACGCGGCCCCGAGCTTGTCCGCGACGGGGGCCGCCGCCGCACCGATCGACAAGATTCCTTGGGTGAGCTGAGCCAGACCGGGCCCGAGCGCGGCAATGAATTTCTGTGCCCCGTCCAGCAATTGGTCCAGGGCCGCCGCGCCGGGCCCGGCGAGTTGCCCGACGACGGCCGATGCCACCGATGCCACCGACGAGGCAACGCGTTGCATGGCCGGGGTGATGCGGTCCAGAATGTCACCGACTTGGGTGAACGTCCCTGCCAGTTCCGTTGAAAAGGTTTGTGATACAGCTTGTTTCAGACGACCGAACGCGGGCGCGGCGGCTTGTGCGGCCTGTTTGATGCCGTCGAGTCCCAGCGCTACGGCCGCGATCGCCGGGGCGGCGAGCGCACCGAGCGCGAGCAACCCGATACCCACCGACCCGACCGCACCGGCGGCAGCGGCGAGCGCACCGGTCAGCGCGGCGGCCTTGGTCGTCGCGCGCCCGATGCGGTCGATTGCGCGTCCAGCCGCTACCGCGCTGCGGGCCAACCGATCAGCTTCGGCCTGGGCGCGGCGGAAACCAGAACCCGTGAGTCTGCTGACTATGCGCACTGCGAGTACTGCGGTACTACCTCGCGCCACGTTTCACCTCCGCCGCTTGGGTTTCCAGAATTTCCAGTGCCGTCGCGATCGCGGCCGGGGGCTGTCGCCACCACACATCCGGGTCGGTTCCGGTGGCGATCGCCAGTCCGACGACTAGGCGGCCGTAGTCGTCGGCGGGGTAGGGTCCACCTCACCGGCGGACTCGTCCAGCTCGTACACGCTCACGTCGCCACAGAACGAGTCGTAGCCCTGTGGGTACAGCCGAAGTCGATACAGCGCCGCCCAGCACAGGAACCGCAACCACAGGTCCGGGTCGTCTTGCTGGGTGGGCCATTTGTGGCGGGGCGCGACTTCCGACCAGCGTTGCCGGTCCGCGCCGATGATCTCGATTCCGGTGTGCTCGGTGCCGTCGACCATCAGCACATCCACGGTGATGCGTTGCAGCTTGCCCACGGGGTCACACTCCTCTCACGCGCCCGAGCGCGATATCACGGTTTCGTTCGAATTCGTTGAGCCACAACGGTTCTACGGCGCGCATGTGGTCGTAGAAGAACGGTTGCGCACGGATGTTGCGGGCGGGCCACCCAAAGTTCTGTACGGCCGCGTACACGGAATGTGTGACGACGGTCGGCCCGTCGGCGCGGATCGAGCGGCGTAACCGTCCGCTCGCCCGAGGTGCGGCGGCACGGGCCGCGCGCGCGGCGATCCGCGCCGCGCGTTTGCTCGGTTCGGTCGACCGCATTCCGCGCTGTGCGGTGGCCGTGGTGCGAGTGAAGCGGGCGTGCCCGTCCAACCGGCCGGGCATTACGGTGTCGCCGGTGGCACCAGTTGCGGCAACCCGACCACATCCCACTCGAAATCGGCCGTGGCGGTTTTGCCGACTTCGCCGCCGATCTTGGTCGGATCGATGACCAGTGATCCGCTGAAACCGTTGGTGTCCGACTTCGGCGAGTACTGGAACGGGACCGTCTTGCCCGCGTTGCTCAGCGTGTAGAGGGTGATACCGGCGTCGGTGATGTCTTGGACCAACGTGCCGGTGAGCGTCCACGTGTAGGTCACATCCCCGGGGATCGTGTCACCGCACAACACCTTCAAGGCGTCTTCGCTGTCCTTGCCCGGCACAAGTGCGATGTCGGAGAACTGGCACGAGAAATCGGTTTCGGTGCCGGTCTCGCCGAGCTTGAGCGTTCCGGGGCCGACCTTGTAGGACTTGACAGGCATAGTTGTTGTCTCCTAACAGATTTCGCGGGTGGTGGTGATCCGGTACGCGGGCAACGGTTGCCCCGATTGAGTGAGGGTGATCGCCTCATTGATCACCGTCGGTTCGGTGGGCTCGAGCACCACCAGGGCGCGACTCAGCAACGCCGACAGCGCGGCGTGCGTGATGTCGGGTGGCCGGTCGGTCGCGATCAGCCACACCGCGACCGTCAGCACGACACCGCCCCCGAGCAAGGTGTGTTCGATCTGGGTCGGCTGCACCCACGCACACGGCGGATTCAGTTTCGCCGGATCGAGGTTCGCGCGAATCCCTTGTGCCCGAAGGGTATCCACTATTTCGGTCATGGTCTCGGATACGTCGGGCATCATCCGACCTTCGGGGGCAAGTGGTTGCCGAGTCCGATCATGGCCGCGATATCGGGATCGTTGCGCATCACGTAGAACGCGCCGAACTCCCCGGCCGACTCCACTCCCGACGGGGTGCCGCGCCGTCGCCACATCCGCGCGGCCAGCATCGTCGCGCCGTGGCGCAGGTGGGCGGCCCACGGTGCGCCGTCGGCGGGTGCGTCCAACCATGTCGCCACCCTCGAGGCGACAGCGTTGGCTGTCGCCTCGAGGTAGGCGGTATCGACGGCCGCGCCGTCCTCGTCCAACGCCAGATAGGCGCGCACGAGTTCCGGTGTGGTCAGCGGTTCGGTCATTACACGCCCGGCTCAGCAGGCTTCGCCCAACTGACTTTTACCAGTCCGGCGGCCCTGGTGAGCAGATGTGCGGTGTAGCCGAATACCGCGCGATCGATACCGCCGCGCGCCAGGTCGATCGCGTCGACGCGGATCGGTGATCCTGGCAGTTCGTAGAACGTCACGGCTGGTTTCGCGCCCACGATCACCGTTCCGGCGGGCACCAGCTCCGACGGCACGAACGCTTCCGGCCGGATACCGAGCTGCGCCAGGAACGCCGGGGCGTCGAGCTGCGCGAAGTCCAACAGCGATTCCATGTCCGCATCGTTGACCAGGGCGAACGATGCGCGGCCCCGTGTGCCACGCAACACCGCTTGGTTGCCGCGTGCCACCGCGCGCAGCAAATCCGGTGCGGTGCCTGCGATCTGGGTTGCGTTCGCGACTACGAATGCTGCCGCGTCGGCGTCGGTCTGGTAGGCGTAATCCTCCACAGCCGCGCGCAGGAACGACGCCATGAACTCAGAGTCGTTGAAATCCAAGAACTTTCGGTCGAAGTCCCACCCGGCAGCCCACCGACCGGCCTCCACGTCCACGGGTTCGGTGGTCGGGGTGTTCGTCGGAATCTCGGTCTTGTTACCGGTGTACTTCGCGACGGCGGGCCGGGTGACCCACCGCCACCCGACCATCTTCCAGTTGGTCAATGCCCGGTTGGTCAGTAGCGGGATGATCGTGCGCTGATACGCCGCGCCGCTCCACAACTCACCCAGCCAGGCCGGTTGCGTCACGGTCGGGGTGAACGCGGTAGAGGTGATGTCGGCCAGCGCGAACGACGCGGTGGGGGCTTCGCCACGCATCACGTTTTGCAGGTAGTCGGCTACCTGTCCGAACGTCGGGGCCCGCTCGATGACCTGCACACCGACCGGACGGCGCGCGGACGCGGCGAACGCGATCGGCGCGACTTCGGTCGGGGCCGGTGCCGGAGTCGGCTCCGTGCGCGGCACACCGTTGCCGGGGTCGGGGGTGACCACGGTCGTGGTCTGCTCGTCCTCGGTGGTGGTCTGCTCGTCGGGGGTGGTGGTCTGCTCGGTCACTGTCATCTCCTGGGGGTGGTCGGAATAGGTGACGGTCAACACGCGGGCGTCGGCGAACGCGGGAGTCGGTACCAAGGCGACGGCGGCGAGCTGGGCGCGGCGCACCGTGCCGTCCGGGCCGCGATCCAATCGGCCGTCGATCTCGATCGACAGCCCGTCACGCACCCCTTGCGCGTCGGTGAGCGCCTGGTCCCCGTCGGGGCCCTCACCGATGGCGAACGTGCAATACAGCCCATCGGGGCGGTTCTCGACGTGCGTCAGCCAACCCACCGGCGTACCGATGCCGTACCGGTCGCGGTGATCACGAAACAGCTTGACGCGCTTGAGGTCTGAGGGAACGACAATCGATCCGGGGGCGAACCTCGTCGGCCCGACCGACCCGTTGCCGAGCACCCCGAACGTGACCGCGACACCGGTGATTTCGCGGCGTCCGCGATCGCTGAATACCGCGTGCCCGGTCGTGACGGTGGTTGTCATCGTGGCCCCTTCGGTTTCGTCGCGGCGGCCAGCAGCGGGGCGACGGCCCGTAGCCACTGCTCTACCTCCGGTATCGCCAGAACCCTGGTGATGATGGCGTTTCCGGCCAGCGCGGCGGCCAGCACGAGCGCGGCGCGCGTCTGCCCGAGGTGGGTCACCAGCAGCGGCACCAACGGTCCGAGACCGACCAGCGTCGCGGCCGTCGAGCGCACGGTGGTGCGCGTCGGGTGCGTGCACTGTGTCGGCTGCGGTGACTGCGGGCGCAGCGGCCGGGGCCCGGTCACGGTCGACGTGTTCCCGTGCGTGCGTGCGCCGGGCGGGGTCGTTCCGCGGTGACCGCATTCACGACCGCCATCAGCAGTAACAGCACCCCGGAGGACACCACCAGCGCGCCCGTGGCGATCGCGAATGTCAGGACCAGGAACCACATCACTAGTGCCCCTCGATCTGCGCGAGCACGGCACGCGCGCCCGCGTCCCCGGCATCGGCCAACCGGCGCACCACTGCCACCGCGTCGGGGACACCGAGCAATGCGGCACGCTCCACCGACAGTTCGTGAACGCGTGCGTCCACGTTCAAGACCATTCCGGCCAGGGTGTCCACGCCACTGTCATCGGTGCGGTATTTCGACCGCGACGGGTAGACCTGGGTGAGTTCACGGTGGACATCGCGCAGCATCGTGCGTTCCTCGTCGGTCATGTCGTCCTCACTGGTCGGTGTGGTGGGGTAGATGCCGAGATATCCGGCGTCGAGCCGTTCGGCCAGGGTGATCAGGCGCGGGTTACCGTCGGCGTAGGCGATCTGGTAGTGCATTTCGTCCGCGCGCGACCAGTCCGCACCCCAGAACACGCACCCACCGAAACGCTCTAAACCCTTGCGCACTTTGGCAATTCGATCCTGCGGCATGGTGCGCTGCCCCCACGGGTAGCGGGGTGCGTTGATGTCCACGGCGGTGCCGGACAGGTGGTTGCTGTCGGGTACGTCGTTGGTCGGAGACCATCCCCACACCGGGGATGCGATCGCCTCGACGTTGCGGTGATACCAGAGCAACCACGCGTTGAGAATCGTCGCGGGCAACCCGGCGCGAATGGGTGCGGTGTCGGTCCACGGCAGCGGGTTGGCCACCACGCATTCGTCGCGATCGACCATGCGCCAACCGTTTTCGGAGTGCGTGTTGCCGTAGACGGTGCGGAAACTCATGGGCGCGCCAATCGTTCGGGGGCGGGCGGTTGCGGGTCCGCGCCGTCGTCTGGGGCGGCAGCATCCGGCGGGCGCAGCGAGGTGAACCCGGTCAGATCGATTTCGACGTGTTCACCGGGGGCGGTGATGTCATCCATGCCCAGCCGCGCGCACAGCGCGGCCATGAATGGCGACAGCCCGTAGTCGACGAATTCGGCGTTACGCCCGGCGCTGGTCTCGTAGGTGAGCGCGGCTTGTGCGGCCGTGGCGTCGAGCATCGCGGCCGGAATCCCCACGGCGCGAGCAATATCCACCACCGCCGCGTTACGGGCCTCGATCAACAAATCCGCGTTCTGTTGGCCGTGCGGCTTTACTTCGATCGACTTGTTGGTGTAGGCGACGCCGCCGTGCTCGCCCCGGCGTGCGGCGGCCCACGAGGACACCAGCGCCTTGATATCGGGTCCGCTCATCGGTCGATCGGAAATGTCGTGCAACTCGATATTGGGTACCGGTGTGGCCGCCGCGCGTTCGGCGATCGCGGTCAACGCGTCCGCGTGCCGGATCGCGCGCGACCCGTAGGCGAGCAAGCCTTCGTCCACGCCGGGCACCAGGGCGACCGCGCCGGGGTTCGCGCGTTGCCCGTCGATCAGCACGTGCCCGTCCGGGTCGAACTCCCACCGCGTCCACGGCACATAGTCCAGGGCTGCCACCGCGTTCGCGCCGTCGCGCTCGACAGCCAGCAGGGCCCACCCGTAGAACATCAAGTCGTCCACGACCAGCGATGTGCGTTTGAACGCCGACAGCGTTCGGTCGGAGCGGTCCAGCCAACGCGGTTGCGGGTCTACCGGTGCGCCGTCGGGACCGCATACCCGCATCGGTAGCCGTCCGATCGTGCCGCACAACAACCGCCGCGCACGCGCGATCGCGGGCACGCGCAGCGCCTCGGTACGCGTCAGCGGCCAGTCATGGCCCGCCGCCCATTCCGGTAGGTCGATGTAGGCCAGATGGTTCGGCCACTGCGCCCACGGCGACGCCGGACCCGACAGCGCGTTATTCGCCGCCGCGATCCGCGCGGGCGCGTCGGCCAGCGCCCGAAGTGTGTCTCTGAGTCCCACGCGACCCAGTCTCGAGGCGGTGTCTACGTTCCCGATGCAGCGCCGCAATGGACGCCTTCACGGCGCGTCGCGCGGCCTGTATCTCACCGTGCGCGCCGCGCAGGTGCAGCGCGGCAGCTTTCCAGGCACCGGCGCGGGTGCCGACGACGGCCCGCCAATCACACGCGTCGCAGGTGACGACGACGCTGTAAGGTGTTGCGTCCAAACGTGTTTCAGGCATCGGCTGTCCATATCTGTGGAAGTGGCATCGGAATGTGGGACGCGGCACCGTAGGCGGCCAGCGACACAGCCTCGAGTGCGGCGATGGAGCCCGACGACGCGCGGCGGCCGAACGCGCGGGCCCCGTCACCGAGTGAGCGCCACGCCGCCACCGACACCGCCGCCGTGAGCGTCGGATGGAGGCGGCAGCGGATCGCGCCCCGGTTCACGCGGTCGAACATGTCGGCCGCCGCTGCGGCGACCATGCCGCCACCGGCTTCGGTCAGTGGCACCGATAGCCGGTCCAGTTCGTCGGCCACGGTGCCGCTGGGGCCGTGGCGATCGATCCACACCCCGGCGTGCGCGTGGTGGGTGGTCAGCTCCGCGACGCGGGCCGCCGCGCCGTCGGTGCCGGGACGGCACTCGATCACCTCACACCACGGCACCCCGTCGAGCAGGACGGCGGCAGCGATCGCGGTTTCGGTGCGGTCGATCGACACCGCTGCGGCGAAGCACACCGGCAGATCGGGCAACCGGTCCACGGTTTGGCACGCCGCCCACGCGTGCGGCGGAAACACCGACTCCGCCGCGCCGGTCTCGCGATTGCCGTAGGCACGCGCGAACTCGCCGGGGGTGAGCTGGGCCTGTGCGGACTCGAGGGCGGCCATGTCCACGGTGTGACCGTAGGCGGGGTGCGCGGCGGCGATCACCGCCAAATCGCTCGGATCGTCGTCGGGCCCAATCCCGTAGTCCACCAGACAGATACGCGGATGTTCGTGTGCTTCCTCGATCAGCCCGTGAAACCACGTCGACACCGCCGTGCCGCGCGTGGACAGCACCACGGTTTGGCGCATCGGGCGTGTGGCTTGGGTCGGGGTGATCGCCGCCATCAGCGCGGCGGCTTCCTCCTCACCGAACACCCATCCCTCATCTATCAGGTTCAGATCGGATTGTTTGCCGTGTAGAGAGTCCTCCGTAGGCGGGTGTGGTCGTAGCTGGGACATGTTGTGCGCGAACTCGATTCGTGTGTCACCGGCCCCGCGTTTCAGGTCGAACAACCGCCCGAACGGGGTGAGCTTCGCCGGGCGCGCCATCTCCAGAAAGCTGTCTCTGGCGTGCATCCCGGTTTGCGCGGTGAACCACACGCGCGAGTTCGGCAGCAGCAACCCGCGATGGAACGCCGTGGCCAGGGTGAGCGCGGTTTTCCCGGACTGGCGCGGAACCGAGATGATCACCAGTGGATACGCGAAACGTCCTGTACTGGTGTCGATTTCAGTCGACACGTCGACCGCTCGACGCTGCCAAGGCATGAGAGTGCGACCCAGCCCCGCCGAGGTGCGCGCGATCGCGTGACCGTAGCTAGGCCGGTTCGGTGTCCGAGGTGTGTGGTAGCGGGGCGTCGGCGTCGCCGGTGGTGGGGCGGGCGATCTCATCGAGCAGCGTCCTCAGATCGTCGTCGGTGGCATCGGCCTGAGCGGCAGGGGTAAGGCACAATTCGCGCAGCGCCTCGACGGCAGCGGGCACCAACTTCGCGGGCCCGTAGGGCTTGTTCTGCTGTTCGAAGCAATCCAGCGCCCACCCCACCGAACGCACGACGGTCTGGAGCGCTTCGTGTTCGGGGCGCAGTAGATCGGCGTCGGACGCGGCGACGAACGCGCGGTCGATCGCTTCGGAGTGACGCCCGCGCGTGACGCGTCCCGGCACCACCGACGGCAACACCTCCGCGTCGAACATCGCGGCTTGCCCATCCTGCGGGGCGCGCGGGTCTGGTCTCGGCATGCATAAAACCATGCACCGCAATCGCATAATATGCAATCACGCCATGCATAAAGCCATGCATAAAATACGTGACTATTCGGGTGTTGTCGGCGGTCGCCTCACTAGCGGGCGTATGTACCAACCCTTGTACCTGGTGCTCACCTCGAAAAAATGGGGAGTTGGGCAGGGGCTTCCGGGGGTGGGCGTGGTCAAAAACCGCGATGTGATACATGTATTGATACATACGAGCGCCGCAATGGAGTGCATATTATGCATGCCCGTGCGTAGATCGAGGCCGGTGCCGCGGTGCATATTATTCACTGTGGCGGATGGGTTGGACATGGCATCACCACTGCCTGGACGGTGGCACGCTGGTGTCGTTGCGCCCGACGTAGTAGCGATCGATGTGGGGCAGCACGTCGGGGGGACGTTCGGCGCGGGCACGCTCGATCACGGCCGCCGCGCCGGGGTCCACGCGCACGAGTTCCCAACCGCGCGAATGGTATTCAGACTCCTGGGCAGGTGAGGGGATCGAGTGCACCAGCCACACCGTCACCTGTTCGGCCAGGCGCGTCGCGCGGCGGATCGCGGCTTGCCGGGCCGCGATCGCCACGTGCCGCACATGCGCCGGGTAGAGGTGGAGGGGATCGGCGTTCGGCCCGCGTAGGGCCGCCGCGATCACGTCCAGATCGATCACCACGTCATCCGGTGCCGCGTGCTCGCGGACATAGGTCGACTTGCCACCGGCGGGCGGCCCGGTCACCACCACCACCCGAACGCCGGGCGTCGCGGCACCGATGCCGTTGCCGCGTTTGCTGTTGCACGGACGACAGGCGGGCCGCCCGTTCTCGAGGGCCCACGGGTCGCCACCGAGCGAACGCGGCACGATGTGATCGGCCGTCGTCGCCACATTCGTGCAGCCGTCGAGCTGGAGGTGGCACACGGTGCCGTATTCGGCGAGCACGGCAGCGGTGTAGCGCGCGGCGCGACGGCCGCCCCATCTAGCCACGGCCGTCGGGCCACACGTCCGGGCACGCGTGCCGGTCGTAGAGCGGTCGGCGCTCCTGGCGCGCGATGCCCAGCGCTGGCACGCTGAGCACGTGGCAGTCCTGGTAGTTCAGCACCTCCACCGTCCCGGTCTCGGTCGGCTCCACGTCCAGAGCGACCAAGCGGAACTCGGTACCTGAGAACCGGTACGCCAGCTCACCACCACAGTGACGGCAGGATGTTTCGGTTTCCAACACTGGTGGGTCCTCCCTGTGCGATAGCTACCGAGATGATCCAAATCTGTTGGGGTGTAGATGTTTCGGTGTGGAGGTAGAGAATTGGCCTTGCTGGGTAGCCTCCCAGCGCTCGCCTCCCAGTTTTTCCGCTCACCGTCTGCTACCCCAACGCCGATAGCCTCGCGGCCATTGGGCTGCAAGGCTTTCGGTATGTCCCACCCGCGCAGGGGATCAGTCCGCTTGGGTGAGCCGTACGCCGGTTCGCACGGAATTAGTCGAGTGAGCACCTACCGGAGCAGTCGGTTAACGGCGGACCCGCCATAGCGCCGTCACGCGTCTATTCGGGGGAGGCATCACCCCGTCGAGTCGTCGCCCAGATACGCGGCCCCGTGTCCCACGGCAGCGGCTCAGAGCTGGGATCATTACGACAGTCCGCGCACAGCCACACTTGCCCGGACGGCAGACGCGGTACGCGAGACTTCGGATGGAACGGTCTGTGACACTTCGGGCACCGAGGCCGGGGCACGGCGACGCGAGCGGGGGCACTCACCGCTGGCCGTCCCAGAGTTCGGCGATCTGGCGCAAGATCTTCGCCGCTTCGGGCTTGGCGACACCTTCGGCCTGAGCCACGGCCCGGCCGTCGAGATCGACGTAGACGAACAGCGCACAGCGGCTCATATCGAGCACTCCCATACGAGCGCCGTCCCCGGCGTCGCTCGGCGGGCCGGTCAGCACGTCCTCGGGAGGCGTCATCGCATCACCGCCCAATAGGCGGCACCCAGCGTCCACACAGCGCACGTGGTCAGCAGGGCGGCGGCAATGTGCGCCCGGATCATGACTCGGCCCGCTCGATGTCGTCGGCCGCCGCGCGGAGCTTGGCTGCGACGATGGCGGCCGGGATGGGACCACCTGGGGCGTCGTTGGTGCGCCACGTGTGAGCTATGCCTGTGCCGGGCTGGTCCGGGTGCGGGCCGATGGTGATGACGGCCGAGGCGTGATAGACGGCCGCGAGCAGATCGCGCGGAAGGCCGGTCAGGTCGGGATCGGTCATGCCGCGACCACCCGGCCCGGCGATATTGTCCCTGGCGCGACGTCGGGGTACCGGGCGCGCTGATTCCCGGTTACGATGTGCTGGTTACTGATTGAAACAGCACGTTGAAGTGGGTGGCTCCCCCAACTGGACTCGAACCAGTAACCTGCCGATTAACAGTCGGCTGCTCTGCCAATTGAGCTATAGGGGACTGTGGTGGCTCGTTGTGTTGGGCGGGCCGAGGAGAAACTTTAGCGTATGGGTTGTCGGGGGCCCAAATCGGGGCTCTAGCTGGGGTTCTTCGAGGTGGGGCGGAGTCCTCACAGGGACCTGACAGGGGGGCGGGGGAGGATTGGCGGGTGCGGGTTCTTGTGGTGGAGGACGAGCGGTTGCTGGCCGATGCGATCGGGGTGGGGTTGCGGCGGTATGCGATGGCGGTGGATGTGGTGTACGACGGGGGTGCGGCGTTGGAGCGGGTGGGGGTGAACGATTACGACGTGGTGGTGCTGGACCGGGATCTGCCGGTGGTGTGCGGGGACGAGGTCTGCGAGCGGGTGGTCGAGACGGGGGGTGTGGCGCGGGTCCTGATGTTGACGGCGGCCACGGCGGTGCCGGACCGGGTGGCGGGGCTGGGGCTGGGCGCCGACGACTACCTGACCAAGCCGTTCGCGTTCGCTGAACTGGTGGCGCGGGTGCAGGCGCTCGGGCGCCGGTCGCGCCCGGCGACGCCGCCCGTGCTGGAGCGTTCCGGGGTGCGGCTGGATCTGCACCGGTGCTCCGTTACCCGCGACGGGACGCCGGTCGCGTTGTCGCGCAAGGAGTTCGCCGTCCTGGCCGAGTTGCTGCGGGCGGATGGGGGAGTGGTGTCGGCCGAGCAACTGCTGGAGAAGGCATGGGACGAGAACATCGATCCGTTCACCGGAGTGGTGCGGTACACGATCATGATGCTGCGGCGGAAGCTGGGCGATCCCGATCCGATCGCGACCGAGCCCGGCGTGGGCTACCGCGTCCGGTGACGCGGCGGCTGCGCCCGACCATCCGGTTCCGGCTGACCCTGCTGTACGCGGGAGCGTTCTTCCTGGCCGGCGCCGTACTGATCGCGGTCATGTACTTCTCGCTCGAGCAGTGGCTGGGGCGGCGGCCGAACGGTGGTGCGCAGCTGATCGTGCGCGAGTATCTGGGCGCGCCGCAGTTCCGGGTCCGGATGGGCGCGGTGGACGAGTTGGCCTCCGCGGTCGCCGCCCAGGCCGAGACGGAACGGAGCGCCACCATGCACGCCATGCTGGGCTGGTCGCTGGCGGCGCTGGGAGCGGTCGGAGTCGCGGCGACCGGGCTCGGGTGGCTGCTGGCCGGGCGGGTGCTGGCGCCGCTGCAGCAGATCAGCGCCACCGCCCGCCGAGTGGCCGACCACAGCCTGCACGAGCGCATCGCACTCGACGGCCCGCGCGACGAAATCACCGATCTCGCAGACACTTTCGACGCCATGCTGGAGCGGCTGGACCGTTCCTTCGACAGCCAGCGCCGCTTCGTCGCCAACGCCTCGCACGAACTGCGTACACCACTGACCATCAACCGCACCCTCCTCGAGGTGGCGCTGGACCGGCCCGACGCCCCGGAACCGTTGCGGCAGTTGGGAATAACGCTGCTGGAGGTGAACCGGCGCCACGAACGACTCATCGACGGACTGCTGGTGCTGGCCGGGAGCGAGCAGCGGCTGACCGAGCACCGCCCGGCCGACCTCGCCGATGTCGTTCGCCACGTCGCCGCCATCGCCGCGGAACAGGCGAGCGCGGCCGGTGTGGAGTTGCGTACCGAGCCGGAATCGGCTCCGGTCATCGGTGACCCGCTGTTGCTGGAACGCTTGGCGCACAACCTGTTCGACAACGCCATCCGATACAACCGGGAGGGCGGGTGGGTCGCCGCGCGCACCGGAATACACGACAGCGGCTGTCGGCTCGTCGTCGAGAACACCGGCCCGGAGGTCCCGGAGTACGACCTCGACGGCCTGTTCGAGCCCTTCCGCCGACTGACCTCCACCACCCGCCGATCCGACGCCGCCACCTCACGCGGTGCGGGACTGGGATTGTCGATCGTGCGATCGGTCGCCCGCGCACACGGCGGCACGGTGACCGCCGCCGCCCGCGCCGGAGGAGGACTGCGGATCACCGTCGACCTCCCGCCGGCCGCCACGCCCGTGCCCGGTCCCACCGGGATGCCGGAAGATGCCGGGGCACAGCAGCTTTGACTCAGGCCCGAGCGCACCCCCGATGCGCTCGGGCACAATCGGTCAGTATCCGTGGCAGGTGTCGGCGACCACCCGCATCTGCTGCGGCAGTCCGGCGAATCGCGGATCGTCGCGCAGGATGATCCGGCCACGGCCCTCCTCGGGCCGCGGGCCGCCGTCGCCGCGCTCACGGATGATCATCTTGCGCTGCTCCGGCGGCACGGAGAACATGCGCTCGAACTTCGCGCGGTGATCGGGGTGCTCGTCGAGATAGGTCGCGAACTGCGGGGCGTGGTCGCGCATGGCCGCCTCGACCTGCGCCGCCGAACACGTCGTGTCCGCCAGCGGATGCCGCTCGCCCGGCTGTGCCGACGCCGTCTCCGCCACTGCCACCACTCCGGCGCACGCGGCCGTCATCAGCAGCGCGCCCCGCATGAATCTCCTCGCCGACATCTCGGTCCTTTCACTCGGCTGTCCGGCCACCGGAACCGGTAGCTCCGGCGCCCAGTCCACCAGCGGACCCGTTTGCCCGGCGTTAGGCCGGTGTGGCGCAAACGAATCGGCCCGAGATAGGCCGCGACTACTTCCGCGGCCGCTCGTACAACCGGGCGATGCGGTCCCGCTCCTCGACCAACTGCCGACGACGTTCCGCCATCGCCGCGGCGGGGTCCGCACCGGTGGTCAGCGCGGCCACGAGGGCGGCCGCGTCCTCGATGGCGTCGCGGGCGCCCACACCGGCGGCGGGGGTGAGGGCATGGTCGGCGTCACCACAGAGGAGGACGGGGGCACGCGGCGTCGCCGCGTCGGCGAGCGGCACATTGCGGGCGTTGATGACTCGTACCGTGTCGGTCTCGTTCACCATGGCGTCGACAATGGGCGCGATGGCAGGGGCGGACAGCCGCACGGCCTCGGCCCAGTCCCGCACCGGATGCGTCCCGATCTCCTCGGGCGGCAGTTCGGGCTGGGTGATGCGGCAGAACCACACGGCCACATCGTCGTTCCAGAAGTGGCCGAAGGTGCTCGCGGGGAGGGTCCCCGTGCCCACCCGGCCTTGAAAGTGCAGGACCGAGGGCGCGCTGTCCGGCCGCACGGGGACGCGGGTGGTGCCGTAGACGACCGTCTGCCCGGCGTATTCGGCCGACCGGGCGGGTTCGAGCCGGGCGCGGGCGAGCGAATCGGTGCCGTCCGCGCCGATGATCAGATCGTCGGTGGCGACGGACGTGGCGCCGCTGACCAGGGTGCCGGTGGCGGGATCGAGGTCGGTGATCGCGATCCCGTCGTGCCGCCGCGCGCCCGCGGACGCGGCGAACTCGTCCAGGACGCGCATGAGGTCGTCGCGGAAGTACAGGCGGTGACCGTCGCTGGGCCGTGTGCGCTCGTTCTCCGTGTAGGCGATGCGGATCGCGGTGAGCGGGTGCGAGACCTTGTGCAGCGGGTCGATCGGCACGCCGAGGCTGTGCAGCGCCGCGTGCGCGCGCCCGTCGAGGACGAGGAACTGCCCATTGCGCGGAAGCGCCTGCCGCTCGTACACGGTGGCCGGGCGACCGTGCCGCGCCAGCGCTCCGGCGAGGACGGTGCCGGCGATACCGCCGCCGATGATCGTGACCATGTGGTGGCTCCTAGCGTTCGGCCGAGCGATGGGTATCCACTGACTGCCTTCGATCCGAGGGGAACGATACCCGGGCATTGTCGTGAGGTAACCACGAGATTTCGGAAACCGACCGCTGCGCAGGGTTTTTCGCGGGAGAATGAATGCGGCCGAGATCCGGCCTGGGGAATATCGGCTGTTACCGGGCCGATGGAATTAGGGGAAGGCAATGAGAGCCAAGCGAATCGCTGCTACCGCCCTGCTCGCGATCGGGGCCACCGGCGTCACCGCGGGAGTCGTCGGGGCGGCGCCCGCACCGGCGGCCGAGCCGGGTATCAGCGGTGTCGACCACGGCATCGCCTACGTGTCCGCGCCCACCGCGGACCACACCGGAGTGACGACCACCGTCGCCACCGGCAGTTTCGCGCTCGCCCAGGACGGCCGGGCGGTCACGCTCACCGACGTCGCGGGCCGCGAGGTCGTTACGGTACCGCTGGCCGTGCAGGGCGCGGGCGGAACCGTCGGCCTGACACCGCGCATCGACCCCGCCGGCCGCACCCTGACGCTGACGGCGAATTCCGCCGCGGCGCAGAACATCGACGAGGCCGAGACCGAGGCGCGCAAACAGCACAACGCGGTGGTCGGCGCGCTCATCGGCGCCGGCATCGGCGCGGTCATCGGGTTCTTTCTCGGTGGCGTCGGCGCGCTGGTGACAGTGCCGATCGGGGCCGGCATCGGCGCGCTGATCGGTTATTCCACGCCGTAACCGGACACCGGTGCGCCCCTACTCGACGGAGTCCCGCCTGGCCGCGGGGTTTTCGCGCCGTTCGGCCGGGACGTCCGGTGGCCGGAGAGACCGAACCCCGCGACAATGTCGGATGACACACCGCACGAGGGGGTTTCGATGACCGACGGACAACGAACAGCCGGGGCTTGGGTGCGGCGGTTCCACCCGCGCGCCGATCCGGCCGCGCGGCTGGTCTGCCTGGCGCACGCCGGGGGCTCGGCGACGTACTTCCACCCGGTCTCCCGGATGGTCGCGCCCGCGCACGAGGTGCTGGCCGTCCAGTACCCCGGACGGCAGGACCGCCGCCACGAGCCCTGTGTCGAGAGCGTGCCGGAGTTGGCGGAAATCGTTGCGGCGGAGCTGGTTCCGTGGCTCGATCGGCCGCTGTACCTGTTCGGGCACAGCATGGGCGCCTCGGTGGCGTTCGAGGTGGCGCGGCTGCTGGAGGCGCGCGGTACCGGTCCGGCCGCGCTGTTCGTCTCCGGCCGCCGGGCGCCGTCGCAGGTACGCGTCGAGACCGTGCACCGGCTCGACGACGCCGGTGTGCTGGCGGAGATGCGGCGGCTCGACGGCTCCGACGCCCGGGTCCTCGACGACGATGAGATGCTGCGCGCGATCCTGCCCGCCCTCCGAGCCGACTACAAGGCCGCCGAGACCTACCGCGGCACGGACGGCGCCACCGTCTCCGCGCCGATCCACGCCCACATCGGCCTGCACGATCCGAAGGTGACCCTCGCGGAGGTGCGCGCGTGGCGCGACCACACCACCGGCGGTTTCGAACTCACCACCTACGAGGGCGGCCACTTCTATCTCGGCGAGCACGCGTCCCGGCTGGTGGCCTCGATCGAGGCGGTGATGTCGTCCTGACCGCCCTCACACGATTCCGGCTAGCCCCGACAGCGGCCCCGGCAGGTCGGCGAGGTGCCGTTTGATGCCTGTCGCAACGGGATTGGGGATCTCGGCGCGCAACCGATCGAGTTCGCGCTGCATGGTGTCCACGGTCTCGCGGTAGCAGGCGTCCACCTCCGCCGCGTTCTCGGGATCGCCGGGTTCGGTGGACCAGTCCAGCGGTGGCAGGAAGCTCAGTTGCACGGTAGCGGGCAGCGGAACCTGCGGAACGATCGGCGCGAAACCGAACGGCACGCCGACGGTGTAGGGAAATACCTTGGCGCGCAGCAGTTTATCGAGGCGCAGTAGCCGCGCCGTGCGCTCGCCGCGGCTGACGATGAAGATGGAGTCGTGACCGCCGGTGGCGACGGCTGGGATCACCGGGACGCCGAGTTCCAGTGCGAGACGGATGAATCCCTTCCGGTCGGCGAAGTCGATGCGGCCACGGTCGGTCCACGGGCGGCAGGCCTCCCAGTCGCCGCCGGGGTACACCAGCACGGCGCCGCCGTCCTTCAATCCCGTCGTCGCGGCCTCCCGCGAGGCGGGCAACGCGCCCAGATCGCGCAGGCTGTCACCGAGAACCGGTGTGCGCAACAGGATTTCGTGCGCCAGACCGAAACTGGGTTCGATCGGCCGGCGGTCCATCATCGTCAGCAGCGTGATCCACACTTCGGGCGCCCAGTAGATCGACGAGTGGTTGCCGATGATCAGCGCCGGACCGGATTCCGGCACGTGCTGCGCGCCGGTGACCGTCGGCGTGAAGTAGTTGGTGTAGGCCCGCGCCAGGGGGAGCAGCGGGTGGTTCGGATCCGGAATCTTCCGGGTGGTCATGGGTAGCGTTCCTGTCTGTCGAGTCGCCGACGGACGGCGGCACGCCACGACCGGTCCGGCGCCGCGTGGTACCGGACGGAACCGAATTGCCCCTGGTCACATCCCCATTGATATTCCCTGATGGTCGCGCGTGCGCGGACCGGCACGGTGCTTGCGCATCGTCTGCACGACCGATGCCGGTCACCGTCCTCCTGTGTTGCCGAGGTTACCAACCCAAGCGATTGCTTGGCAGTTGATGTGCGAAATTCAACAGGACCGGCGTATCGGTCAGTGTCCCCGGTGAATCCACTCGCTGAGGTGTGGCGCCTCGGCGCCGATGGTGGTGGAGTCGCCGTGCCCGGTGTGCACGATCGTGTCCCCCGGCAGTGCCAGCAGCCGGGTCCGGATGGACTCGATGATGGTGGGGAAATGGGAATACGACCGTCCGGTCGCGCCCGGGCCGCCCGAAAACAGCGTGTCGCCGGTGAACACGGCCTGCTGCTCGGCCAGGTACAGGCTGCAGCCTCCGGGCGAGTGGCCCGGCGTGTGCAGCACCTGAATCGCCGTGTCGCCGACCGGAATTCGCTGACCGTGTGCCAGCGGCTGGTAGTCGACCTCGGGATGCACAGCGCGCCAGAGCATGTCGTCGGCGGGGTGCAGCAGGATCGGCGCTCCGGTCGCCGCGGCCAGCTGCGGTGCGACGTTGATGTGGTCGTTGTGGGCGTGGGTGCAGAGCACGGCCGTGACCCGGCGGTCGCCTACCGCGGCGAGCACGGGCGCCGGGTCGTGGGCGGCGTCGATGATCACCGCCTCCGTGTCGGTGCCGACCACCCAGACGTTGTTGTCGACATCCCAGCAGCCGCCGTCCAATTCGAAGGTGCCGGAGGTGACCACGCGTTCGATGTTCACAGCACCACCACCGAGCGCAGCACTTCACCGCGGTGCATGGTGGTGAACGCCTGTTCCACCCCGTCGATCGGGATGCGTTCGGTGACAAAGCGTTCCAGTGGCAGGCGGCCCTGGCGGTACAGCTCCAGCAGCATCGGGAAATCGCGTTCGGGCAGGCAGTCGCCGTACCAGGAGGACTTCAACGCGCCACCACGGGAGAAGAAGTCGATCAACGGCATGTCCAGGCGCATGTCCGGTGTGGGTACGCCGACCAGCACCACGGTGCCCGCCAGGTCGCGGGCGTAGAACGCCTGCTTCCAGGTCTCCGGGCGGCCCACGGCGTCGATCACGACGTCCGCGCCGAATCCGCCGGTCAGCTCCTGCACCCGCTCGACCACATCGTCACCGGCACGCAGGGTGTGCGTGGCCCCGAGTTCGGTGGCCCACTCCAGTTTCCGGGGATCGCGGTCGATGGCGATGATCGTGGTCGCCCCGGCCAGCCGGGCCCCGGCGACGGCGGCGTCGCCGACGCCACCGCAGCCGATCACCGCCACCGAGTCGCCGTAGCGCACGTTGCCGGTATTGATGGCCGCGCCGAGCCCGGCCATCACACCGCAGCCGAGCAGCCCGGCCACCGCCGGATCGGTGTCCGCGTCGATGACGGTGCACTGGCCCTCGTGCACCAGGGTCTTGTCGGCGAACGCGCCGATACCCAGCGCGGGAGTGAGGGCGGTGCCGTCGGACAGCGTCATCGGGCGGCTCGCGTTGTGCGTGTCGAAGCAGTACCAGGGCTTGCCGCGCTTGCACGCCCGGCAGGCGCCGCATACCGCACGCCAGTTCAGCAGCACCCGGTCGCCGGGCCGCACATGGGTGACGGAATCGCCCACGGTCTCCACGACGCCCGCGGCCTCGTGTCCGAGCAGGAACGGGAACTCGTCGTTGATGCCGCCCTCGCGATAGGTGAGGTCGGTGTGGCACACGCCGCACGCCAGCACCCGCACCATCACGTCGCGCGGCCCCGGATCCGGGACGACGATGTCGACGATCTCGACCGGTGCTCCGGCACTGCGGGCAACGACGCCGCGAACCTTCTGGGACATGGACCTCTCCTCACTGACACCGCCCGCCGCGGCGCACCACCTCCTCGGATCGTAGCGGCGTCCGGCTGTTTCGATGGCCGAGATGACGCGGCCACGCCCTCGGGAAATGCCTCGAAAAGTACAAAACGTCCAGCGTGACGCACGCCTCAATCGCGCCTAGCTCGGGCGATGCCGCGGCGCCCGGCGACCCTCTTGACAGTGTGTCGCGGGCGGCGCGACCGTAGGGATAGTTAGCGTGGGTAAATTAATTGCCGCGGGATGTGCTTGCCCCGCGCGCATCGACTGTCGAACAGGTTGCCGGACAACTCGGAGAGGTCGGGATGGACGTCTTGGGGATGGATATCACGCAGGAGCAGGAACGACTGGTACGGCGGGCGACGGAGCTGATCGGGCGCGACGAGCAGATTCGCGCCGCGCTCCCGGACGATGCCGTGAGCAAGGCCGTGCAGGCGCCCGGACTGGGATCGGCGCAGGTGGTGGCCGCTCTCATGGAGGGATATGCCGATCGGGTGGCGGTCGGTGAGCGCGCCGTCGAGTATGTCGCCGACGACAGCGGACGCCACCGCGCGCGGCTGCTGCCCCGCTTCGACACCCTCACCTACGGACAGTTGTGGGAACGCGTGCGGGCGCTGGCCGCCGCCTGGCATCATGATCCCGAACAGCCCACGCGGGCAGGCGATTTCGTCGCCGTTCTCGGATTCACCAGTGTCGACTACACCATCGTCGACCTCGCCTGCACCTACCTCGGGACGGTCGGGGTGCCGCTACAGGCGGGCGGGTCGCTCGCGCAGCTGGCCCCGATCGTCGCGGAAACCGAGCCGCGCGTGCTCGCCACCGACGTCGAACAGCTCGGCGCCGCAGTCGATCTGGCGCTCGATGCCGCGCCCGTGCGCTCGCTGGTCGTCTTCGACTACCACGCCGGTGACGACGACCACCGCGCCGCGCTCGCGGCCGCTCGCGCCCGGCTGTCGAGTCGCCCGGTGCGCGTCGAGACGCTCGACGAGGCGCTGGACCGTGGCCGCGCGCTGCCACCCGCGCCGCTGCGCGCCGGCGCGGACGGGGACGATCTCGCGCTGCTGATCTACACCTCCGGCAGCACCGGAACCCCCAAGGGCGCAATGTATTCCGAGCGAATGCTGGCCCGGATGTGGCGCAGCGGCGGCGACCATCCGCTGCCCACTGTCGGTTTCAGCTACATGCCGATGAGCCATGTCGCCGGCCGGGCGTCGCTGATCGGCTGCCTGGCGGTCGGCGGCACCGTGTACTTCGCGGCCCGCAGCGATATGTCGACGCTGTTCGAGGACCTCTCGCTGGCCCGGCCGACGCTGGTGTTCTTCGTGCCGCGCGTGTGCGACATGGTGTTTCAGCGTTTCCGCAGCGAGGTGGACCGCAAGGTGGCGGCCGGCGGCGACCCGGCGGACGTCGAGCGGGAAGTGAAAACCGAACTGCGCGAGCACTTCCTGGGCGGAAGGCTGCTGCTGGCGCTGATCGGCAGCGCGCCGGTGTCGCGGGACATGCGGGCGTTCATGGAGTCGGTGCTCGAGATCGGGATGTTCGACGGCTACGGCGCCACCGAGACCGGCGGCGGGGTGCTGCTCAACAATCGGTTGCAGCGTCCGCCGGTGCAAGACTACAAGCTGGTGGACGTCCCGGAACTGGGGTATTTCGGCACCGACAAGCCGTATCCGCGGGGCGAGTTGCTGATCAAGGCCGAGACGGTGGTGTCGGGCTACTACAAGCGGCCGGAACTGAACGCCGAGATCTTCGATGTCGACGGCTTCTACCGCACCGGCGACGTCATGGCCGAGATCGGACCCGACCAGCTGGTGTACGTCGATCGGCGCAACAACGTGCTGAAGCTGTCCCAGGGCGAGTTCGTGGCGGTGTCGAAGCTGGAGGCCGTCTACGCCGGTAGTCCGCTGGTCCGGCAGATCTTCGTGTACGGCTCCAGTGAGCGCGCGTTCCTGCTGGCCGTGATCGTGCCGACCGCCGCGGCGGTGTCCGCGTATCCGGAGGTCGCCGACCTGAAGGCGGCGATCGGGGAGTCACTGCAGCGGGTGGCCAAGGACGCCGGACTCGAGTCCTACGAGATTCCGCGCGACTTCCTGCTGGAGACCGAGCCGTTCAGCATGGCCAACGGGCTGCTGTCGGGCATCGCGAAGCTGTTGCGGCCCAAGCTGAAGGAACGCTACGGGCCGCGGCTGGAGCAGCGGTACGAGGAACTGGCGCGCGCACAGGAGGACGAGCTGTCCGCGCTGCGCTCGGCCGCCGCCGAACTGCCCGTGCTGGATACGGTCGGGCGCGCCGCCAAGGCGCTGCTGGGCTGTGCCGGAACCGATCTGACGCCCGACGCGCATTTCGCCGACCTCGGCGGGGACTCGCTGTCGGCGCTGTCGCTGTCGAATCTGCTGCGCGAGATCTTCGGCGTCGAGGTGCCGGTGAGCGTAATCGTCGGTCCGGCAACGGATCTGCGGGCGCTGGCAGAGTACATCGAGACCGAGCGCCGCACGGGCGGCACCCGGCCCACGGCGGAGTCGGTGCACGGCAGCGGCGCCGAGATCCGGGCCGCGGACCTGACGCTGGACAAGTTCGTCGACGCGGCGACACTCGCGGACGCGCCGCGCCTGCCCCGTGCTCCACGCCCGCCGCGGACGGTGCTGCTGACGGGCGCGAACGGCTATCTGGGCCGGTTCCTGTGCCTGGAATGGCTGGAGCGGCTGCACGATTCGGGCGGCACGCTGATCTGCGTGGTCCGCGGCCGGGACGCCGCGGCGGCGCGGGCACGGCTGGACGACGTCTTCGACAGTGGCGATCCGGAGCTGCTGCGGCGCTACCGCGAGCTGGCCGACGGCGCCCTGGAGGTGCTCGCGGGCGATATCGGTGAGCCGAATCTCGGTGTGGGCGAGGCGGACTGGCGGCGGCTGGCCGACACGGTCGACCTGATCGTGCATCCGGCGGCGCTGGTGAATCACGTGCTGCCCTACGACCAGCTGTTCGGACCCAACGTCGTCGGTACCGCGGAGGTGATCCGGCTGGCGTTGACCGGGCAGTTGAAGCCCGTGACCTACCTGTCGACGGTCGGCGTGGCCGCGCAGGTGGACCCGCAGCGGTTCACCGAGGACGGCGACATCCGCGAGATCAGCGCGCGCCGCTCGCTCGACGACAGTTACGCCAACGGTTACGGCAACAGCAAATGGGCCGGTGAGGTGCTGCTGCGGGAGGCGCACGACCTGTGCGGCCTACCGGTGGCGGTGTTCCGCTCGGACATGATCCTGGCGCACAGCCGGTACGCCGGTCAGTTCAACCTGCCCGACATGTTCACGCGGCTGCTGTTGAGCGTGCTGGCGACCGGGGTGGCGCCGAAGTCGTTCTACCGGACCGATTCCGGCGGCCATCGGCAGCGCGCGCACTACGACGGCCTGCCCGCCGATTTCACCGCGGCGGCGATCACCACCCTCGGGGCCCGGGTCGACACCGGCTTCGAGAGCTTCGACGTGCTCAACCCGCACGACGACGGCCTGTCGCTGGACGTGTTCGTGGACTGGCTCGTCGCCGCCGGTCATCCGATCGAGCGCATCGATGACTACGGGCGGTGGCTGTCCCGGTTCGAGACGGCGTTGCGTGCGCTGCCGGAGACACAACGCCGCCACTCGGTGCTCCCGCTGTTGCACGCCTACCGCGAGCCGGACGTGCCGATGCCGGGAGCGGTATTGCCCGCCAAGAAGTTTCAGGCGGCCGTGCAGCAGGAACGGATCGGCGCGGCCGCGGACATCCCGCACCTGACTGCGGCGCTGATCGAGAAGTACGCGGACGATCTGCGCCTGCGCGGGCTGCTGTGAACGGGCCGTGCGGGGGTGCTGCCCGCTAGGCCGTTCACGTGGTTATCGGGTCCGGCCGCCCGAGCAGGCGCTGCCGGGCCCGGTATTCGCGACGCCAGCGGGCGAAGCCGATCATGACCATGACGAAGAACAGGCCGTAGACCGCGCCGGAGACGTACAGGCCGGAGTTGAAGGCCAGCGGCACACCGACCAGGTCGACGAGCATCCAGATGATCCAGAAGTCGACCAGGGCGCGGCTCTGCGCGAAGGTCGCGATCGCGCTGCCGACGAAGATGTACGCGTTCGCCCACGGGGACCACGCGATATGCAGCCAGGTCAGGTGGATGAACAGCTCGGCCACCAGCACGGTGCCCAGGGCGAGCACGGTGAGCAGGACGGCGCGTTCGCGCGCGGTCGCCGGGCGGACCAGCAGGCCGCCGTGGTCGCGCCGGCCGCGGGTCCAGGAGATCCAGCCGTATCCGGCCAGCGCGCAGAACAGGATCTGCTTGAGCGCGTTTCCGGGCACGTGCGCGTCCATCGAGGCGGCGAGCAGCAGCAACGCGCCCGCCAACTGCACCGGCCAGGTCCACATCGTCTTGCGCATGGCCAGCCAGACCACGGTCAGCGACAGCATGTTCCCGATCAGGTCGGTCCAGAGGATGTGCTCGCCGAAGAGCTGGAAACCCGCGTCCACCTCACATCGAACCCGGCCTGTGCGGTCACTATTCCGAGCGACGTGGCAGATTCTGCCGCGAGTTCGCCGCGAGTGGATGCTCAGGCCGGGGTGACGGGTGGCTGGTGGCCTGGCCCGTCACCCCGGCGGTACTCCCGCCGCCCGGGGTGGGGATCGGGTCCCTCGTGCACTTGTGGCGCTCCGGCGGGAACCCCGGCGTCCGCTGTCGGGAAGCGGGCATTGGCGCCGGGGTCGGCGGGTATGCCGGTGGTCGGGAAGCTGTGCGCGCCGGGCTAGGTGACGATGCGCAGCGGGTGTTCCAGCAGTTCCTTCAGGTGCCGCAGGAATTGGGCCCCGACGGCGCCATCGATCGCGCGGTGGTCGGCGGACAGGGTCACCCGCAGGATCTTGCGGGCGACCACCTCGCCGTCCGCGAGGCGCAGTTCCTCCTGGGCGGCGCCCACGGCGAGGATCGCCGACTCCGGCGGGTTGATCACGGCGGTGAACTGCTCGATGCCGAACATGCCCAGGTTCGAGATGGTGAACGTGCCGCCGGACATCTCGTTCGCGCGCAGCTTGCGGTCGCGTGCCCGCCCGGCCAGATCCCGGGTCTCGGCCGCGATCTCGGAGACGCTCTTGCGGTCGGCATCGCGGATCACCGGCACCAGCAACCCGGCCGGTGTCGCCACCGCGACGCCGAGGTGAATCCCGTGGTGGCGCAACAGTTTGTCACCGGCGAAGGAGACGTTCACGGCCGGTTCCGCGCGCAGCGTCGCGGCCACGGCTTTCACCAGCAGGTCGTTCACGCTGACCTTGCCCTTGCCCGCCGCCGCCAGCGTGGCGTTGATCTCGCCGCGGAACGCCAGCAGTTCGGTGACGTCGATCGCGCTGGTCAGATAGATGTGGGGCGCCTGCTGCATGCTCTCGGCCAGCCGCTTGGCCGACACCTGCTGGATCGTGGTCAGCGGCACGTCGTCGTACGCGCCGGATGTCGGTGCGGAACTCCCGGATCCGCCGATGGCGCCCTCGGCTGGTTCGTTGTGCGCCGGGCTCGCGGATCGGCCGTCCGGGCGGGAGTCGCCCGCGGCTTCGGTGCCGGGTCGCTGTGCGGAACCGCCTGCGGCACGGGCGGATTCGACATCCTGGCGCGTGATCCGGCCGCCGGGGCCGGTGCCCGTGACCGCCGCAAGGTCTACGCCCAGCTCGCGAGCGATCTTGCGAGCCAGCGGAGACGATTTGGGCCGCCGTTCACCGCTCGTCGCACCGCCCGGCGAATCGGCAGCCGGGACCGACTGTGCGCCGGTGTCCGCAGCTACTCCGTCATGAACAGAACCACGCGCACCAGGGTCCTCGTCCGGGGTGCCGCCGGTTGCCGGACTCGAAGCGGCCGAAACGCCCTGCGCGCCTGCGGAAGGCGAGGGCGCGGTCCCGTCCCCGACAATGGCGATCGGCTCGCCGATCGGGACCCGGGCGCCCGCGTCGGCGAGGATCTGCTCGAGTACGCCGTCGTCGTAGGCCTCCAATTCCATGAGGGCCTTGTCGGTTTCGATCTCGGCGAGCACCTCGCCGCGGGTGACCTGGTCGCCGACCTGCTTGAGCCAGGACGCGATGACCCCGTCCTCCATGGTGTCGGACAGGCGGGGCATGGTGATTTCAGGCAATGTGGGTGTCCTTCGGAGTGGGCGTGCGGGCGGCGCTCACCGGCGGCGGCCCACGGCCGCAAGGGTTTCCACCGCGGCGGTGTACAGCGAATCGGCGGAGGGGAGCGCGAGCCGCTCCAGCGGCTTGGCGTAGGGCAGCGGCACCTCGGCCATCGCCACCCGGCGCACGGGCGCGTCCAGATAGTCGAAGGCCCCGTCGGAGATCGAGGCGGCGACCTCGGCGCCGATACCGTAGGTGAGCCAGTCGTCCTCGCCGATCACCGCGCAGCCCGTCTTGCGCACCGATGCCACCAGGGTGTCGCGGTCCAGCGGCCGCAGGCTGCGCAGATCGATCACCTCGGCCGAGATCCCCTCCGCGGCCAGCCGTTCGGCCACCTGCGTGGCGACCGTGGCCATCCGCGAGTAGCCGATCAGCGTGATGTCCGTGCCCGGCCGCGTGACCGCGGCCTTGCCGATCTGTATCGGCGGAAGGTTGTCGGGCACTTCGCCTTTGGTGTTGTAGAGCGACAGATTCTCCAGGAACAGCACCGGATCGTCGTCGGTGATCGCCGCCTGCAGCAGCGCGCGGGCATCGGCGGGCGTACTCGGCGCGACCACCTTCAGGCCGGGCACGAAGGCGTAGTACAGCTCGATGTTCTGCGAATGCGTCGCGCCGAGTTGCTGTCCGCCGCCGCCGGGAGTGCGGATCACCATCGGCACACTGGTCTGGCCGCCGAACATGCCGTAGATCTTGGCGGCGTGGTTGACGATCTGATCCAGCGCGAGCAACGAGAAGTTGATCGTCATGATCTCCACGACGGGGCGCAGCCCGAGCATGGCCGCGCCGATGGCGGCACCGACGAAACCCTCCTCGGCGATCGGTGTGTCGCGCACCCGCTTCTCGCCGAACTCGGCGAGCAGACCGGCGGTGATCTTGTAGGAACCCTCGAAGACGCCGATCTCCTCGCCGATGAGCAGGATGTCGTCGTCGCGGCGCATCTCCTGGCGCAGGGTGTCGCGCAGGGCCTCGCGATAGGTCATGACAGGCACGGTGGCAGTCCTCAGGCTGTGAAGAGCGGGTCGGCGGGCAGGCGGCGGGAATCGCCGGGCACCGGGGTGGCGTAGTTGTAGTCGAACAGGCTGTCCGGCTCCGGGTGCGGGCTGGCATCGGCGAATGCCACCGCCGCCTCGACACCCTCGCGCACCTCGGCCTCGAGGTCGGCGGTGTCCTGTTCCGACAGCACCCCGGCCGCGACCAGTTCGGCCGCGAACCGGACGATCGGATCGTGCTCGCGGGCGGCCGAGACGTCCTCGGCGGAACGGTATTTCGCCGGGTCGACCACCGAATGCCCCTTGAGGCGGTGGCTGACCGCCTCCAGCAGCGCCGGTTTGCCTTCGCGCCGAGCGCCTTCCAGCAGTTCGGCGGCGACATCGCGGACCGCCAGCACGTCGGTGCCGTCCACCCGCTCGCCGCGCATCCGGTAGGACTCGGCCCGCTTGTACAGGTCGGGTTCGGCCGACGACCGCTCGACCGTGGTGCCCATGCCGGTCCGGTTGTTGATCACCAGGAACAGCACCGGCAGCCGCCACAGCGCCGCGATGTTCAGCGACTCGTGGAAGGCGCCGATATTCGTTGTGCCGTCGCCCATCTGGCACACCACGACATCGTCGCCGCCGCGGTAGTCGATGGCCAGCGCGGCGCCGACGGCCAGCGGAACCTGACCGCCCACGATGGCGTAGCCGCCCAGCAGCCGGGTCGCGGTGTCGTACATGTGCATCGACCCGCCCCAGCCCTTGGAGGTGCCGGTGGTGCGGCCGTACAGCTCGGCCATCACGCGGCCGGGCTCGATGCCCTTGGCCAGGGCGTAGCCGTGTTCGCGGTAGTTCGTGAACAGATAGTCGGTGGGCCGCATGGCCGCCGCCAGGCCGACGACGGTGGCCTCCTCACCGAGATTGAGGTGGCAGTAGCCGCCGATCTTGGCCTGCTGGTAGCTCTGCGCGGTGCGCTCCTCGAACCGGCGCACGAACAGCATGTCGCGGTAGAGCCCGCGTAGTGTCTGCGGGTCCTCGTCGGCGAACCTGTTGTCCGCCTTGGCTTCCGGCTTGGGGGCGGCCTTGCGTGCGCTCTTGCGCGGGGCGGTGGTCGTGGTCACGGGTGGGACTCCTCAACGCTTGCGCGGCGCGATGTGTACCGGCAGGCCGAGCCCGGTCAGGGCCGCCTCCATGCCGATCTCGCCGAGGGTGGGGTGGGCGTGGATGGTATCGGCGAGTTCGTCGAGGGTCGCCTCCAGCGTGATGGCGAGGGCGCCCTCGGTGATCAGGTCGCTGGCCGACGGGCCGATGATGTGCACGCCGAGCACTTCCTGATGATGTTGCCCGGCAACGATCTTCATGAAGCCCTCGGTGTCGCCGAAGGTCCGCGGCCGGCCCAGCGCCGCGAACGGAAACTTCGCGGTCAGCACCTGGTGACCGGCCGCGCGCGCCTGCTCCTCGGTGAGGCCCACGGAGGCGATCTCGGGGTGGGTGAAGGTCGCCGCGGGGATTACGGTGTAGTCGATGTGCGCGGGGTGTCCGGCGATCACGTCGGCGGCGGTGAGCCCCTGGTGCGAGGCGACGTGCGCGAGCAGCGCCCGGCCGGTGACGTCGCCGATGGCGTAGACGTGTTCGACGCCGGTCCGCAATTGGTCGTCGACCGCGATGAAACCCCGTGCGTCCGTGCCGATTCCGGTGGCGGCCAGGCCCAGGTCCGCGGTGTTGGGGCGGCGGCCCACGCCCACGAGCACCACATCGGCGTCGAGTTCACGGGCGTGCGGCCCGCCGACGGTCACGCGCAACGGTTCGGCCGCCGTGATCGATTCGACCGTCGAGCCCGTCAGCACGGTGATGCCGCGCTGGGTGAACGAGCGGCCCAGTGCGGTCCCGATGTCCTTGTCCTCCAAGGGAACCAGGCGATCCTGGAGCTCGACGATCGTGACCTCGGCGCCGAAGGTGGCGAACAGGCTGGCCCATTCGGCGCCGACCGCGCTGCCGCCGACCACCACCAGTCGCCGGGGCACCTCGGTCAGTCCGAATGCGCCGTCGGAGGTGACCACGCCGGGCAGTTCGGCCCCTGGGATCGGCAGCCGCGCGGGGACCGAGCCGGTCGCGATGATCACGTCCCGGGCATCGACGCGGCGGATCGGGGTGGTCGGGGCGGCGGCGTAGCGCGGGCCGCCGGGGAAGATCGGCGACGGGCCCACCTCGTGCACCTCGACGGTGGTGGGCCCGGTGAACCGGGCGTGGCCCTCGAGCACGGTCACGCCGTTGGCCCGCAGCAGGCCCGCGACGCCGTCGGTGAGTTCCTTGACGACGCCGTCCTTGCGCTGGCGCACGGCGCCGAAATCGAACCGGACGTTGTCGGCCAGCACACCGAAATCGGCTGCGGCGCTGACAGTCTGGAAGACCTCGGCGGAGCGCAGCATGGCCTTGGTCGGGATGCAGCCCCAGTTCAGGCAGACGCCGCCGGGCCGCTCCTTCTCCACCAGGCCGACCGACAGCCCACGCTGCGCCGCGCGGATGGCGGCCACGTATCCGCCCGGGCCCCCGCCCACGACCAAAAGATCGAATTCCGGCACTCGTGGTGCTCCTAGTCTCGACGATTCCGACCCCGCCCAGGTTGTGGCACGGGTCATCGCCCACGAGTCTCGTCGCCACGCAGTGCACAAACAATGACTCGAAAGCCCAGGAATCACGCTTCGAAAATGGGCTCCGAGCCCAATCGACCGAATGGTTCGCTCGTGACACGCCACTGCGAGACACACCGAACGGCCGATCCTTCGTGGTTCGGTGCCGGAAGATTGCCAGGCCGGCCGCGTCCAGCGCACCACACGGCCGGACCTGTGTTTCGCCGCCGGGTGCCGGCCGCCGCGGCTGGTTGCTGCGATCCGCCTGTCCCGCAAGCCGATCGATGACATGCGGGCCGCGACGCGCTGATCTTCTCGGGATTGCTGCGCCCGGGTGATCTTCCGCGTACAACGGAATGGTGAGGGCTTCGAGGTGGTCGGCCGCGCTCATGAGTGTGCTGATGGGCGCCGTCGCTATAGGGTTCGTGTCCAGTGGTACGGCGTCGGCCGCCGGGGAGGCGCGGGTGGTCGGCGAGCACCCCTTGGGCGGCTCCGTCGCGCAGGTGGACGTCTACTCCCCAGCGATGGACCGCGTGGTGAGCAACCGGGTGATCCGTGCCGCCGGGGGCTCCGCGCCCACGCTCTACCTGCTGACGGGCATCGGCGGCGGCCTGGACGGCATCTCCTGGTGGGACGATACGGATGTGCGGGATTTCTTCGCCGACAAGCACGTCAACGTGGTGATGCCGATCGGCGGCGCGTACAGCATGTACACCGACTGGGTCACCGACGATCCCGTGGTCGGCCGCGGGCGCTGGCAGACCTTCCTGACCCAGGAGCTGCCCGCGGCGCTCGATTCGCATCTGGGCAGCACCGGCCGCAACGCCGTCGCCGGAGTGTCGATGAGCGCCGCCTCGGCCATCGACCTGGCGATTCAGGCGCCGGAACGCTACAACGCGGTCGCCGCCTACAGCGGTTGCCCGTGGTCCTCGGATCCCGCCGGAATCGGCCTGGTCTCGGCGCAAGTCGTCCGGGGTGGCGCCAACCCCGGGAACATGTGGGGCTTGCCGGGCACGGGGGCCTGGCCCGCGCACGACGCGTTCGCCCGCGCCGGCGCGCTGGCGGGTAAGACCATCTACCTGTCGGCGGCCACCGGCACGCCGGGCGCCATCGATGAGGGCGGTCTGCCCTTCCCGCCGGTCGAGGCGATCGCCAGCGCCTGCACCGGGGCCTTCGCGGGACGGCTCGCTCAACTCGGTATCCCCGCGATCCATGTGAACCGGCCGGAGGGCTCGCACACCTGGGGTCAATTCGAGGCCGATCTGCACGACTCCTGGCCGCACCTGGCCGCCGCGCTGGGCGCGTGAGGGGCGGCGTTCTCAGGGCAACTGCAGTGCGGCGAGGGCCAGCGACAGCTCCACGTAGGAGCGCTGGCCCTCCAACGGCCGTCCGAGCAACGTCGAAATCCGTTGCAGCCGATTGATCACCGTGTTGCGGTGGCAGTGCAGGCGCGGTGCGGCATTGGCGGCCGAGCAGTTCTCCGCCAGCCAGGTCGCGAGGGTCTGCAACAGAATGTCGCGCTCCTTCGCGGGTAGCTCCAGCACCGGTCCCAGGACGTGCGCCACCAACTGGTCGGCCAGGTCGGGGGAGCGGGTCAGCAGCGCCTCCGGGTAGCGCTCGTCCAGTGCCACCAATCCCGTGGCGTCGGTGGGCAGCGTCTCCAGCGCGGTGAGCGCCGACGCGTGCGCCGAATCCACTTGCGCGAGACCGGGAACGGCGGGGGAGGCGCCCGCGCGCCCGCGCACCAGGGGCCGCAGATGCCGCAGCACGTCGTCGCTGTCGCGGTGCTCCAGCGCCACCAGGCCGATGGTGGTGTCCATGTGGTCGTGCCACACCGAGCGAATACCCAAGGCGGACAGCGTGGTTTCGGCGCCCGCGCGCAATGGACGGTCGTCTCCGCGGGCGGCCACCACCAGGTACGCCCCGTGGCTCGGCAGGTTCAACTCGCGCGCGGCCCGGGCGGCGAACCCCGCGTCGTGCGCCCGTCCCGCGAGCAGATCCTCGATCAGCGCGTGGCGGCGGCGCTCGTCGCGGCGCACCTGCTCGAGTTCGGTGTTGCGGTAGGAGGTGACCAGCGCGGAGGACAGTCCATCGATGACCGTCCACATCGCCGTCCCGGCCTCCCGGATCTCCTGCGGCCCCGCGTTCTCGGCCTTGTCCAGCAGCGCCTCCCACACGATGCCGCCGCCGAGCCGGAACGTGCGCAGCATCGCCTCCAGCGGGACGCCCTGTTCGGCGCGGTGCCGCCCGATCGACGCCGCCACGCCGTCGCGCTCGGGATCACCGGGCTCGCCGCCCAGCAACTGCAGGATGCGCGTCAGGTAGCGGCGGCAGCCGTCGCGCAGTTCCGCCCGCGGCACCGAGGTGTAGTCGGTCCATTCCGGGTTGTCGGTGAAGATCGCCGAGATCAAACGGCTGGTCAGTCGCGGGATATCGGCCTGGCAGGCGTCCGCCAGCGTCCGGGTCCCCGGAGTCGACAGGGGTGGATGCGGCGCGGCCATGGCGGTTCACGCTACCGCCCGCGCCGGATCGGCCTCAACGAAGCATGCGTGCGAACTCCCCGCTCATGGCTCCCCGCCACGCCGACTGCCACGCGGCCGTCGCGGGCGTGGCGCCCGGTGTCGCCAGCGAGTTCCACGGAGTTCGCGACCGGCCCGAGGCCCACTGGTCGGTGGTGCTCGCGGCGGCGATATGGCGCCTGGCGTCTCGCAGCAACTGGTAGTTGCCGGGATCGCGCATCACGTTGTCGACCGATTCCAGCACCTGGGTGGCGTGGCGGTTACCGATGGCCGCCAGCATGCGGCCCGCGCCGTCCTTGCCGCCGACGTTCGCGAGCATCCCCGTGGCCTGCGCGGTGTCACCGTCGGCCAGTTTCTGCAACTGCTTGATCTTCGCCTGGGTCGGGTCGGCCATGTAGTCGTTGATGAAATCCTGTTGTGCTCCGGTGTAGGCGCCGCCGTCGAGCGTCACGCCCAGGGGATTCGCGCGATGGAAGCGGAACGCGGCGGCCTGCAAGGTCGCCATGTCGGCGGCGGCCTCCTCGGCGCTGCCGCGACCGTGCACGAGGTTGTTCGCGGACTCCTGCGCTCGTTTGGCCGCGGCGACGACGTGCCCGAGATGTTTGTCGGCGAGCGTTTCGTCATCGGCATTCGAGTCGACGATCTGCCACGACCGGATGGAGTGGTGCATGACGTTCTGGTCGTTGAAACCGATGGACCTGAGGAGGGCCCATGCGTCGCTGCCGCTGCCGCCGAGGTCCTCCAGACCCTGGAGTGCCGCGGCCGCACCGCGAAAAGTGTTGATTCCACCGTTCTGCGCGGCCGCCTCGCGCGCACCCGCCTCGAATTGCTCCCATTTCATATACGACCGCGCGTACGTCCCGTCGGGACCGCCGACACCCGGCGAACCCCAGAAACCCCACTGCCCCTTCTGCGCAGCCCGCTCCATGCGAGCGTTCGGCCGCAGCGGTGAGCGGGTCGCCCCGAACAGCCATTCGGTCACCGGCGAATTGCTCACCGTACTCACCGCGGCGAGAGCGGGCAGCAGGCCCGCGCTCATCGAATGACCCACGCTCGCGGTCCCCATGCCCAGCGCCTTGGCGCCACCGCCACCGCCGCCGGCCGCACGATTGCCCTGGGCGGCCAGCGCGAACCGGTTGGCGATCCATTCGTTGCCGTTTTCCAAACTCTTGCTGAGCCGCCGCAGCTGGAATATCGCGACGATCTCCACGATCGCCCCGATCATGAAGACCACCATGACCTGTTCCCCGGCCAGCGCGAACAACTCGCCCAGGATCAGCATGTACACCCCGAGAAAGACGGTGTAAACGGTCATGCGCAGAGCGGCCACGAAGCTGTCCACGATATTGCGGATGAGGAACGTCTGGGTCGGACCGTAGACGAAACCGCCTGCGGCGAAACCGAATATCGACATCATCCCGTGGTAGATGGTGTCCAGGGCGGACTTGATTATCTTGAGTGCCAGCACGGCACCGAACAACAGCAGAATCGCCCCGGAGATGAGCAGCAGCAGCCCGGTCGCGATCTGTTCGAAGTTCGGATTGTCGATCAATTCCTTCGCGGCGCTGTCGCCGCAGGACTGGATCGCCTTCTTCACGCGTTCCTCGTTGCCGGAGGAGATCGCGGCCGACCACGCGGCGCGGCAGCCCGGCCGGGTGTCGATCACATGCCCGTAGTTCCAGACCTGCAACGGGCGCCGCGCGGTGTTGTCGGTCAGGGTGGCCTGCATGGTCGAGACCATGTGGTCCGGGTTGACGGCGGTGTCCCCGTGCAGGCCCGCCGCCACCGTGATGCCGAGATCCCGGCCCTGCGAGAGCCATCCGTGCGGCGACAGCACATCGGCCAGCGGTTCGGCGAGGAACATCGGCCCGAGCACCGCGATCAGCAGCATGGTCACGACCTGCATGGTCGCCTTGGAGTAGAAGCCCCGGGCGACGAACCACGCGACGCAGAAGGCGCCGATCGTCGCGGCCGTGATCAGCATGATCGGCGTCGCGAGCTGTCCGGACAGGCTGTGGGCGACCCCGAGCAGCGGCTTGGCGAGCAGGTTCAGCCACTCGAAGCTGAGGGCGTAGCCGATGAGCCAGATCGCGGTGACGACGATGATCTTCCAGCCCGCGAATTCCATCCCGAGAACGATGGACAGGGCGGTGTTGCCCGGGGTCAGCAGACCGCCGTGGTCGGTGGCGAACAGATAGTTGGACGCCTCCACCCCCGACGAGTCGGCGACGTGGGTCCAGGCGAGCGCGCTGCCCACCGACGATCCCGCGCTGCGGCCGGAGGCCGTGTCGGCCGTGGCCGCCGTGCCCAGCAGACCGGGACAGACGAACAGCACGAAGATAGTGAGCAGGATTCCCGCCGACCAGCGCCGTCGCCGCGTCGCGACTATCCACCCCCGGCAACGCCGGATCACTTCGGGCAGCTGCCATACGGCCGACTGCCACCGATCGGATTTCCAGTTATAGACCGCCACAACCTGTTTCGTTTCTGCGCACGTCGGACCGAAGTTCGGCACACAAAGGAGAGCATGGGTTCAGGCAAACCTCGGGGCCGCTCGACAGTCCCCGGAAACAACCCCTCGAACGCTAACGCGGCGGCATGAACGAGCGCCCTCGGGACGGTGAACAGAGAACTCCGAAAATGCCGGAACCCGTTGGTGTTTCGTCTCCGCTACGCCGTCCGGTGTTCACTGCCGGTTCATTCTCATCGCCCGGCCGTCGCACGCGGTGTGAGGTGCCGCAGCGGTGAATGCCGTTGCGGCATCATCGTGTTCGCGGCTCAGCGCAATGCCAGGGCCAGGAAGAAGTCGACGCGGTCGGCCAGCCGGGACAGGTCGCGCCCGGTCAGTTCCTCGATGCGGGCGATCCGGTAGCGCAGCGTATTGACGTGCACATGCAGCGATTCGGCGCTGCGCGCCCAGGAGCCGGACGTCTCCAGGAAGATCTCCAGCGTGTGCACGAGATCGGCGCTGTTGTTCTGGTCGTAGCTGGTCAGCGGGTCCAGTAGGCGCAGGCGGAACATGCGCCGCACCTCGTCGGGCACGCTGGCCAGCAGCATCATGTGGGTGGCGAGTTCATCGTGGCCGACGACACAGGCGGGGCGGTGGCGGTCGGCGGCCACGCGCCGGGCGTGCCGGGCCTCGTCGACCGCACCGCGCAGCGATTCGCCGTCGACGATGCCGCTCACCCCGATCGACAATCGGCTGCCGCCCAGTCCCGGCTCCAGGGTGTCCAGTGCGGCGTGGATGAGGTCGAGCACGGATTGGTCGGTCGGGATCAGGGCGATCGCCTCGCCGTCGACGACACCGGCGGCCGGCGTTCGGCCGTACAGGATTTCGCGCAGCAGCGCGCGTAATTCCCTGGGGCGCAAGCCGTCCTCGGCGGCCGCGGCCACCGCGACGTAACTGTCGGCGGCCCCGAGCCCGGTCAGCTCCAGCCGCGAAATGATCTCCGCCGGTTTGGCATCGGAGACGATCAGCTGGACCAGCTCCTCGGCGAGCCGTCCTTCGGCGCTCTGCCGGTCGTCCTGCCGGGCGCGTTCCAGCGAGACGACCGCGGCCAGCTCGCCGGTCAGGGCGCGGCGCTCCTCGGTCCAGTCCGACCAGTCGCCGTCGAACACCAGCAGCCAGTCGGCGGCGCGGGAGGTGCCGTGCTCGTCGACGGCGAACAGCGAGTACGGGCGGCCGCCGACGGTGGTCACGCAGGGCAGTCGACGGGCACTCAAGAAATCGGTGACGACCTGTGCGGGCGGGCGCTGATGCGGTCCGGCCACGACACGCCCCGTCGACGACATGACCCAGCAGCGCATGCCCAGATCGCGTTCGATCAGCTCCAGCACCGAGCCCAGTCCGGCGCCGGACACCAGCTGCCGATGCCGGTCCAGAATCGCCGACAGGTCCGCCGCCCGGCCCGTCGACAGGTCGCGGGTGATGCGTTCGGTGACCGTCGCGAACGCCACCGTCTCGTGCACCCGGAACAGCGGGATCCGGTGGCGTCGGCAGGCCGCCACGACATCGTCGGGCGGGGCGCCGTAGCGGGCGTCGCCGGTCGCCAGCGCCGCCACCTTCGCCCGCGCGAGCGCCGCGACGAACGTCTCGCTGTCCGCCGGTTCGCCGCGCCACTGCATGCCGGTGAGCACCAGTTCGCCGCCGGACAGGTACCGGCCCGGGTCGAGCAGGTCCTGGGTGACGACCCAGCGCACGAACCGATCCAGCTCCTCTTCCCCGGTGACGAGTTCCAGCCCCAGGTCCATGGTGAGCAGCGAACGAAGGCGCATGAAACTCGACGCTAACAGCCCGCGGGCCGGGAACGAGCCACCGGAAACATTGCCGTCATCAGTGTTGGAGATACATACAAATACCGCCGTGTGAACTGGCGCACAGTTCGTCGGTCCGGTCGTGGCCGCACCGGCCGGCGCGCGGGTGTACTCGGGGAACACCGATCGAATCCGATGGAGGTCAGATGGCGCAGCAGGTGCCGGGGTATCCGCCCGGGGCAGGCGGGAAGGAGTGACGATGGAATTCCTGCGACCCGGGAATTGGGCGGAAGCGCTGGAAATGAAGGCCGAGCACCCGCGAGCCACTCCGATTCAGGGCGGCACGGATGTCATGGTCGAACTGAATTTCGACAAGGGCCGCCCCGACGCGCTGCTGGACCTGAATCCGTGCCGCGAATTGCGGCGCACCGAGCGGATCGGCGGGCGGCTGCGGATCGGCGCCGGGGTGCCTTATGTCGACATCATTCGTGACCTGGGACGCGAGCTGCCCGCACTGGCACAGGCGGCCCGGACCGTGGGGTCGCCGCAGATCCGCAACCGCGGCTCGGTGGGCGGAAATCTCGGCGCCGCGTCGCCCGCTGGAGACACCCATCCGGCATTGCTGGCGACCGATGCCGTGATCGAGGCGGAATCGACGGCGCGCGGCACCCGCATGATTCCGATCGATGATTTCTATGTGTGGGTCAAGAAGAATGCGCTGGAGCCCGACGAATTGATCCGGGCGATCTGGCTGGAGCCGGCGACCGGGCCGCAGTATTTCGCCAAGGTCGGCACCCGGAATGCCATGGTGATCGCCGTCTGTTCGTTCGCTGTCGCGCTGCATCCGGATCGCCGGGCGGCCGGCGCCGGGATCGGTTCGGCCGGTCCCGTACCGCTGCGTCCGCGCGCGGCCGAGACGTATCTGGCCGAGGCGCTGCCGTGGGACGACCCGGCACCGCTGACCGACGCGGTGGCGCGGGATTTCGGCGCATTGGTCGCGGACGCGGCCCGCCCGATCGACGACGTGCGCGGCACCGCCGACTACCGCAAGCATGCCCTGTCGGTGCTGGCGCGCCGCACGCTGACCTGGGCCTGGAACGATCTGACGGCGCGACGGAGGGCGGCGTGATGCGGGTGAGCTGCGAGGTCAACGGTTCGACCGAGGACGTCGACGACGTGTGGGAGGGCGAGAGCCTGCTCTACCTGCTGCGCGAGCGAATGGGCCTGCCGGGCTCCAAGAACGCCTGCGAGCAAGGCGAATGCGGCTCCTGCACAGTGTATTTGGACGGCACTCCGGTCTGCTCGTGCCTGGTGTCCGCCGGACAGGCGCACGGCCGCTCGGTGCGCACGGTGGAGGGCCTGGCCGCGACGGCCGACGAGCTGGATCCGGTGCAGCAGGCGTTCCTGGAGGCCGGAGCCGTGCAGTGCGGTTTCTGCACCCCCGGCCTGATCGTGCAGGCGCACGACCTGATCGAGCGCAACCCGCGGCCCTCGGACGTCGAGATTCGCGAGGCGCTCGCCGGAAACCTCTGTCGCTGTACGGGTTACGAGAAGATCCTGGACGCGGTGCGCGCGGCGGCCGAACGAAAGGCGGTGTCCGGATGACGCATTCGCTGATCATCGAAAATGCCTATCTCGCACCGGTTGTCGGTGAGGAGATCCCCAGCGGATACCTCACCGTGGAGAACGGCCGGATCACCGGGATCGGCGCGGGCCCGGCGCCGCGCCTCGAGGGCGCCGAACGTCTCGACGGCACCGGCTGCCTGGTCACCCCGGGTCTGGTCAACACCCACCATCACCTGTACCAGTGGGCCACCCAGGGCCGCTACCAGGATTCGACCCTGTTCGAATGGCTGACCGGGCTGTATCGCACCTGGTCGCGCATCGACGCCGAGGTCACCTACGGCGCCGCCGCGGCGGGCCTGTCGTGGCTGGCGTTGAGCGGCGCCACCACCTCCTCCGATCATCACTACATCTTCCCGAAGGGGCGCGGCGACCTGTTCGAGGCCGAGGTGCGGGCCGCCGCCGAGGTGGGATTGCGCTTCCACCCGTGCCGCGGATCGATGGATCGCGGGCAATCCGACGGTGGCCTGCCGCCGGACGAGGTTGTCGAGCAGACCGACGAAATCCTCACCGCCACAGTGGAAACCATCGACCGGTACCACGACCCGTCGTTCGACTCGATGCTGCGCGTCGCGGTCGCGCCGTGCTCGCCGTTCTCGGTGAGCGAGACCCTGCTGCGCGAATCGGCCGCCCTGGCCCGGGACAGGGGCGTGCGCCTGCACACCCACCTCGCCGAGACCCTGGACGAGGAACAGTACTGCCGCGAGCACATGGGTTGCACGCCGGTGGAATACATGGAGAAGATCGGCTGGCTCGGCGACGACGTGTGGTTCGCCCACGCGGTGCACCTGCACGACAAGGACATTCAGCGTTTCGCCGACACCGGCAGCGGCACCGCGCACTGCCCCAGTTCCAACGCCCGTCTCGGCGCGGGGATCGCCCGGGTCTCGGACCTGCTGGCCGCGGGCGCCCCCGTCGGGCTCGGGGTGGACGGCGCCGCCTCCAGCGAGCTGACCTCGATGGCCGGGGAAATGCGCCAGGCCTTGCTGTTCCAGCGGGCGATACACGGTCCGCAGGCGCTCACCGCACGCCAGGCGCTGTGGATGGCCACCCTGGGCGGCGCCCGGAATCTGGGCCGGCACCGGGAAATCGGCAGTCTCGAGCCGGGCAAGCTCGCCGATCTCGCGGTCTGGCGCGTCGACGGCTTCCGCGCGGCGCTCGGTGATCCGGTCTGCGCACTGGTCTTCGGTCCCACCCCGCCCCTGGCGCGACTGCTCGTCGGCGGCCGCACCGTGGTGGAGGACGACGAACTGCGCACCGTCTCCCAGGATGCCGTCGCCCGCGCGGGAGCCGCGGCTCGTCACCGCTTACTGCGCGAGGAGCGATAGTCATGACATCGACACGTTCGACCCGATTCCCGGAGCGAGTCGCCGCGCCCGGCAAGGGCGGGATCGGCGCCAGCCCGCTGCGGCCGGACGGCACGCTGAAGGTGAAGGGCGAGTTCGCCTATTCCTCCGATCTCTGGATGGACGGCATGCTGTGGGGGACGACGCTGCGCAGCCCGCACCCGCGCGCCCGCATCCTCGCGATCGATATCGCTCCGGCGCTGGCGCTGCCCGGCGTGCACGCGGTGCTCACCTGCGACGACGTGCCCGGCCGCAAGCACTACGGTCTCGACCACACCTGGGATCAGCCGGTGCTGGCCATCGGCGAGGTGCGCCACCAGGGCGAGCCGATCGCGCTGGTCGCCGCCGACCATCCCGAGATCGCCCGGCGCGCCATGCAGGCCATCGAGATCGAGTGGGAGGTACTGGAGCCCGTCACCGATCCCGTTGCGGTGGTGGACGATCCGGTGACACATCGGGTGCAGGAGCGCGGCGGGATCGCCCGCCACCAGCCGGTCCGGGTCGGTGACGTCGAGGTGGGCCGCGCGCTCGCCGAGGTCGTGGTGTCGGAGAAGTTCGAGGTCGGCATCCAGGACCAGGCGTTCCTCGGACCGGAGTCGGGGCTGGTCGTACCGACCGAGGACGGCGGTCTGGAGTTCTTCGTCGCCACCCAGTGGATGCACAACGATCTGTCGCAGATCGGTCCGTGCCTGCGGCTGCCGTACGAGAAGATCCGCATGACGCTGGCCGGCGTCGGCGGCGCCTTCGGAGGCCGCGAGGACCTGTCGATGCAGATCCACGCGGGCATGCTGGCGATGTACACCGGCCGGCCGATCAAGATGATGTACAACCGGGAGGAGTCCTTCTTCGGTCACGTGCACCGGCATCCGGCGCAGATGTGGTACGAGTACGGCGCCACCCGTGACGGCAAGCTCACCTTCGCGAAGGTGAAGATCGTCCTCGACGGCGGCGCCTACACCTCGGCGACGCTCAACGTCACCGGCAACGCGTCGTCACTTGCCCTGGGCCCCTACGAGTTCCCGCACCTCGAGGTCGACGCCTACGGCGTCTACACCAACAACCCGCCGTGCGGTGCGATGCGCGGCTTCGGTGCGGTGCAGGCCTGCTTCGCCCACGAGTCGATGATGGACAAGCTGGCCGCCGCGCTCGGCCTCGACCCCGTGCACATACGCCAGATCAATGTCGTCGCACAGGGTTCCACGCTGGCGACGGGACAGGTGGTGCACGCGCCGACCCCGCTGCGCGAGATGCTCGGGCAACTGGAGACGATGCCGCTGCCGGAACCGTTGGACACCGACGATATTCGCAACCTGCCCGGCGGGGCCTCGCAGACCACGCACGGCGAGGGCGTGGTGCGCGGGATCGGGTACGGCGTCGGCATCAAGAACATCTGCTTCTCCGAGGGCTTCGACGACTACTCCACGGCCCGGGTGCGGCTGGAAGTCGTTGCGGGCGAACCGGTCGCGCTCGTCCACACCGCGGCGGCCGAGGTGGGTCAGGGGCTGGTGACGGTCGAGGCGCAGATCGCCCGGACCGAACTCGGCGTCGACCGGGTGACGATCCATCCGGCCGACAACGGCGTCGGGGATGCCGGTTCCTCCTCGGCCTCCCGGCAGACCTACATGACCGGTGGCGCGGTCAAGACCGCCTGCGAGGCGGTCCGGGCCCGGGTGTTGGAACTGGCCGTCGCGCAGGGTCACGCCGACGCGGCGAATCTGGTGGGCGGCAAGGTGATCGCCCGCAACGGTGCGGTGCTCGCGGCGCTCGTCGACGTGCTCGATGAGGGGGTCGTCGAAGAGACCCGCGTGTACCAGCATCGGCCGACCACCGGCATGGACCCGGTCACCGGCCAGGGTGACAGCCATACCCAGCTCGCCGTCTGCGTGCACCGCGCCGTGGTGGACGTCGACACCGAGCTGGGGCTGGTCAAGGTCGTCGCCCTGGACGCGGTCCAGGACGTCGGCAAGATCATGAACCGGCTGTCGCTGGAGGGTCAGATCCACGGCGGGTCCGTGCAGGGACTCGGCCTGGCGGTCATGGAGGAAATTCAGGTAACCGACGGAAAGGTGCGCAACCCCTCGTTCACGGACTATCTCATCCCGACCATTCTCGACACTCCGTCGCAGCGGCTGGAGATCCTCGAGAACGCCGACCCGCACGCCCCGTACGGGCTGCGCGGCGCCGGCGAGCCCCCGACGCTCTCCTCCACCCCGGCCATCGTCTCGGCGATTCGCCAGGCCTGCCGGGCCGCCGGCGGCACCGGCCACCTGACCCGGGTGCCGGTCCGCCCGGAGGACATCATCCGAAGCTGCTGACCAACCGCCCGCACCCGAGGTCCGTAAGACGGCACGGACCGCAGGTCGGCACTGCCCTGGGAGGGCATCCGCCAATGACCCAAGTACAGATCCGTACCAGTCCCGCGGCCGCTCGGTCCGCCTTCGACCGGCTGTTCCGTCTCAGCGTGCGGCGCACCACCGTCTCGCGTGAAATCCGCGGCGGCATCACGACTTTCGTCGCGATGGCCTACGTGATCCTGCTCGTCCCGCTGATCCTCGGCGGCGCCACCGACATCGACGGCCGCCACCTCGACATCGCCCAGCTCACCACCGCCACAGCGTTTTCCGCCGGGCTGTCCACCGTCTTGATGGGGCTGGTCGGCAATGTGCCGCTGGCGCTGGCGGCGGGGCTGGGCGTGGTGCCGGTGGTGGCCTTCCAGGCCGCGCCGCACATGACCTGGCCGCAGACCATGGGCCTGGTGGCGCTCATGGGCGTCATCATCGTGATCATGGCGGCGACCGGCCTGCGGACGATGATCATCAACGCCATCCCGCTGGCGTTGAAGAACGCGATCGGGGTCGGAATCGGCATGTTCATCGCCATGATCGGGCTGGTGTCGGCGGGGGTGGTCGGGCACGGTTCGCCGACCGGGCCGCCGGTGGGGCTGGGCCCGGACGGGCACCTGCAGGGCTGGCCGGTGCTGGTGTTCGGGGTCGGCCTGCTGGTGATGCTGGCGCTCTACATCCGAAAGGTGCCGGGCGCCATCCTGATCAGCATCGCGATCGCCACGGCCCTGGCGATCCTCGTCAACGCGGTGGCGGACATCGACGCGGGCGCGTGGGGCACGGTCGTCCCGGAGTTGCCCGACAAACTGTTCGCCGCACCGGATTTCGGCCTCGCGCTGCATATCGATCCACTCGGCGGCTTCGCCCGGGCCGGGGCCGTGACCGCCGGCGTGGTGCTGTTCACGCTGGTACTGACCGGCTTCTTCGACGCGATGGGCACGATCTTCGGGGTGTGTGACGAGGCCGGACTGCTGGACGAGCGCGGCACCATGCCGGGCCTGGGCCGGGTGCTCACCACCGACGGCGTCGCTCAGGTCATCGGCGGCGCCGCGGGTGGCGCGGGCAGCACGGTCTACGTGGAGTCGGCGACGGGTGTCGGTGAGGGCGCCCGTACCGGCTTGGCGAGCGTGGTGACCGGTGGATTGTTCTGCCTGGCAATCTTTTTCACGCCGATCGCGGGCGTGGTGCCGATCCAGGCGGCCGCACCGGCGCTGGTGCTGGTGGGTGCGCTGATGATGACGCAGGCCCGCAAGATCGACTGGGGCGATCTGGAGGTCGCGGTGCCCGCCTTCCTGACCATCGTCGCGATGCCGTTCACCTACTCGATCACCAACGGTGTCGGCGCGGGCCTGATCGCGTACACGGTGATCAAGGCGGCGCGCGGCAAGTTCCGCGAAATCCACTGGCTGGTATGGGTGGTCAGCGTCGTGTTCGCGGGCTACTTCGCCATCTCCGGTATCGAAGTCCTGCTGGGCGGGTGATGATCGTGCGTGAACTGATCGAGCGACTGCGGCAATGGCATGCGGCCGGTACCCGGTACGCCGTGGCCAGCATCATCGGCGTCACCGGCAGCGCGCCGCGGCCGGTGGGCGCGGCGCTGGCCGTGGACGAGGCGGGCACGGTGGTCGGCAGCCTCTCCGGCGGGTGTGTGGAAGGCGCGGTCTACGAGCTGTGCCGGGAGGTGCTGCGCACCGGGCAGCCCCGGCGGGAGACGTTCGGCTACAGCGACTCCGACGCGTTCGCGGTCGGATTGACCTGCGGCGGTGCGCTCGAGGTGTTCGTGCATCCGGTCGGCCCACGCGAACAACAGGTAATCGAGACGGCGTTGTCCAGGGTCGGCCCGGTGGCCTTGGTCCGCGATATGGACAGCGGCGCTGCGCTGGCGCTCGGCCCGGACTGGGCATATGGCGCTCGATTCGACCCTCGAGTAATTGCCGAGGGCCGGGCGATGCTCGATCTGGGCGGTACGGGCATGCGCGTGATCGGTTGCGGTTCAGGGGATTCGGCGAACCCGACCACCGTCTTCGTGGAATCGTTCGTACCGCCGCCCCGCATGCTCGTGTTCGGTGCCATCGACTTCGCGGGAGCGGTCGCGCGCATCGGGAAGTTTCTCGGCTATCACGTGACCGTCTGCGACGCGCGGCCCGTATTCGCCACCCGTGCACGGTTTCCCGAGGCCGACGAGGTGGTGGTGGAGTGGCCGCACCGCTACCTGGCCCGCACCGGGGTCGACGCGCGCACGGTGATCTGCGTGCTCACCCACGACGCGAAATTCGATGTGCCGGTGCTGGAGGTGGCGCTGCGCGGTCCCGCCGCCTATGTGGGCGCCATGGGCTCGCGGCGCACCCACCGCGACCGCCTGGCCCGGCTGCGCGCCGCGGGTCTCACCGAAGCGGCACTGGCACAGCTGCATTCGCCCATCGGCTTGGATCTCGGTGGGCACACGCCGGAGGAGACCGCCGTAGCGGTGGCCGCCGAGATCGTCGCGGTGCGCCGCGGCGGCTCCGGCCGCGCCCTGGCCGCGACCGACGGCCCCATCCACCACGTCGTCGCGCCGGAGGCGGTGGGGCCGCCGCCGATGGGCGCGAGCCGGTAGCTACCTCCACTCCCACACGATCGGGCTACGCGAGCGCGGCGCGCGGCAGCAGGGCCACGACACGAGCCAGCTGGGACTCGAAGGACTCGTGCGACACGGCCGCGATGCGGAGCAGCAGGTGTCGCGCACCGGCTCGGACGTAACGATCCAGTTCGGCGGCCACCTGATCCGCCGAACCGGTGATCATCACCTGGATGGCGCCGACGGCGTCCAGGGACATGCGGTAGGTCGCCTGGCAATACTCCTCCAGCGCGGCCCGGCCGCGTTCCGCGTCGTCGTCTATGTGAACGGTGGCGAAAAGCGCTGGGGTGACCGTGTTCTCGGGCCGTCCCGCGGCCGCACTCGCCGCGGCGATCGCCTCCCGGCCCGATGCGTAGTCGGCGACGTCGGGCGGGTAGGGGAGCCAGCCGTCGTAGAGCCGCCCGGTGCGGGCGAGCGCGGCAGGGGTGATCCCGGCCAGCCAGATCGGCGGGCCACCGGGCCGGTGCGGGCGCGGCACCTCGGGCAGCCAGTCGTATCGAAGCACCTTGCCGTGGAACGGTTCCGAGTTACCCGCCCACAGTTGCCGCCACAGCCGCACCGTGTCGTCCAGATGCGAGAACCGCGTCTTGAACCGCACCCCGGACAGTTCGAATTCCGGTTCGCTGAGACCCGGGAACCCGCCTCCGACACCGAGGATCAGCCGTCCCTCCGACAGCAGATCCAGTGACGCCAGGGTCGATGCCGCCTGCACGGGATGGCGATACGCGGGTATCAGCGCGGCCGTCCCCAGGATGATGCGCTCGGTCGCCGAAGCCGCGGCGGCGAGCAGGGTCAGCGGTTCGACCCGGGCGCGCAACAGCGAATCGCCCACCCACGCCGAGTCGAAGCCCAGGCGTTCCGCCCGCACCACCAGATCCAGCAGCCCCCGCGCCGAACCCCCGGCGGACAGTTGAGCCTGTCCGGCGGGCAACAGCAGTCCGTATCGAATGTCGTTCACGCCCCGAGCATTCGCCGCGGGCGTGCGCCGGACAATTCCCCGGCGGGTATTGCCGCGCCGATCAGGGCGAATCTGCCTGCTGTTCTTCGATATACGTGTGAAAGCCGAGGCGCTGGTTCATCGCGATGGCGGCGGCGTTGTCCGGGTGGTGGAAGGTCGTCATCCAGCGCGCACCGGCGGACCGTGCGAAGCTGATCGCCAGCAGTTTCAGGGCCAGTGAAAGTCCGTGCCCGCGAAAGGGTCTCAGCACGCCGGTCATCTCACTGAACGCGACGCCGCGGTCGGGGTGCAGCGACACCATGCTCAGCCCGACCGGCTCGCCCGCGCGTATCGCCAGGAGCGCTCCGCGGGGGTCGTATCCCGGCGCCTCGAATCGTTGTGCGACATACTCCGAATAGGTGAAGAACTCACCGCGCCGGGGGATATCGGCCGCGAAGGTCCGGTTGAGTTCGTACACCGCGTGGCGATTGTGCTCGGTCTCGCCGAGTTCGGCCAGTGTCGTGAAGGAGATCCCGGCGGCGGCCGCGCGTTCGAGGTACGGTACGAACTCGGTGTCGTCGAATTCGTCGACCCGCAACCGCATCCGCACCCAATCCGCCACATCCGGGACCATAGCGTGAGCCATGACCGCGTCGGCGCGGATTGGCCGCAGCTACCGGTGACGATCGGGCATCGGTGGTCCCGGCATTACGGTGGAGGCCATGACCGCAGAGGACTATCAGCACCTGCTCGTCGCACGGGAGGGCGGCACCGTCCGGATCACCATGAACCGGCCGGAGCGGCGCAATGCCCTGTCCGCCGAACACCTCACCGAGCTGCTGGCCGCCTTCCGCGCCGCGGGCGACAGCAGCGCCACCGGTATCGTGCTGGCCGCCAACGGCCCGGTCTTCTCCGCGGGGCACGATTTCGCCGATGTGGCCGCGCGGTACCTGCTCGAGGTGCGTGAACTCCTCACGCTGTGCACCGAGCTCATGTCCACCATCGAATCGGTGCCGCAGGTGGTGATCGCCCGCGTGCACGGGCTGGCGACCGCCGCCGGATGTCAGCTGGTGGCCTCCTGCGACCTGGCCGTCGCGGGCCGCTCGGCCGGGTTCGCGCTCCCCGGCGGCAAGGGCGGCTGGTTCTGTCACACGCCGGCCGTGCCGGTGGCCCGCGCGATCGGGCGCAAGCGGCTGATGGAGCTGGCCCTGACCGGCGACCCGATCGATGCGCACACGGCCGAGGAGTGGGGATTGATCAACCGCGTGGTCCCCGACGCCGACCTGGACACCGCGGTCGCCGAGCTGATGGCCCGCGCCACCCGCGGCAGCCGCGCGAGCAAGGCCCTCGGCAAGCGCACCCTCTACGCCCAGCTGGATCGTCCCGAGGCCGACGGTTACGCCATCGCCCTGGAAGTCATGGCGGCCGCGTCCCAATTGCCCGGCGCCCGTGAGGGAATGGCCGCGTTCCTGGAGAAGCGCGAACCGGTGTGGCCGGACTGAACCTGGTCAGTGGTGTGACAGATAGTCCGCGCCGCCGACGTACACGGTGTGGCCCGGTTCGGCCGCGGTGTCGGCGGCATCGGCGACCGCGGTCGCGAACTCCGCCACCGTCGGCAACTCGCCGTGCTCGGTGCGGGCGGCGACGGCCGCCGGATCGCGGCGCTGCAGCAGCCGCACGATGATGGTGCCGTCGATCATGTCACCCGACACCACCGTGAAACCGATACCGCGCGCGGTGAATTCGGGAATCATCGCCCGTAGCGCGTCCTCACCGGCGCGCTTGCTCGCCGCGATCGGCCGATAGGCGTCCGGGACCGGCTTGCGGCCGTGGAAGTGCGCCTGATGGCTGGTGACGAACACGATGCGGCCACCGGAAGGCATGTGCGGCAACGCGAATCGGACCAGGCGCAGCTGCGCGTCGCGGTTGATCACCATCGCGTAGTCCGGGGGAGCGCCGTGCTCGAGACCGCCGGAGGCGTTGAGTACCAGCATATCCAGGCGACCGAACCGGCCGGTCACCTCCTCGACCAGCGCCCGCGCCGCGCTCTCGTCCGACAGATCCGCCCCGGCGACCGACGCGCTCCCGCCGGCCTGCGCGATCTCGTCGGCGAGTTGCTGTGCGCGCTTGCGCTTTTCGCGGTAGTTGAGCACCACGTGGTCGCCGCGGGCCGCCATGATCCGCGCCGTCTGCGCCCCGATGCCGCGCGATGCCCCGGTCACCACCACGATTCGCTGCGAACCCACCATGCACTCCCACTCGATCGCTTCTATTTCAGAATCACTATGGTAGTTCGAAATGAGAAGTGCAAGACGGCGCGATCCGGCGCCGATACACGCGGCCATGGAATTGCTGGGCCAGCGCTGGATGCTGCGCGTGCTGTGGGAGTTGGAGCCCGGTCCGATCGGTTTCCTGGAACTGCGGCGCCGGATGGGCAATTGCTCGTCGAGCATGCTCTCGGTGCGCCTGCAGCACCTGCAGAGCGCGGGACTGGTCGTGAAGCGCGCGGACAAGGCCTACGAGCCCACCCCGATCGGCCGGGAACTCGGCGTCGCGCTGCAACCGCTCTGGGACTGGTCGCGGCGCTGGAGCGACGACCACCCGGGTGCGGCGCGGTAATTTGCGCGTGCCGCGTGCGAAGGCGGCCCGGATGGGCCATGATCCGGTCAGGGGCGGCGTGCGCGGCACGCCGGTACACAGTGGGATGGAGATGACGGTGCGGAAGATCGGTTTCCCGGCAGGTCACCGTCGTCGGCTGGCCGTCGCGGCGGCGGTGTCGGCGGCGCTCGCGCTGGCCGGCTGTGGCGGGGAAGACCCCGGCGCCGCGGCGGGTCAGTCGCCGGCGGCGAACTCGGTGCCGGAAGTGATCGACTGTTCGTTCAGCAAGCCCGCCGTCCGTCCGCCGAATGTCATCATGGCGTGTGCGGATCTCGGACTGCGGGTCGAGCAGATCGACTGGAAGTCCTGGGGCCCGGACCGGGCCGAGGGTGACGGCGTGCAGCACTTCAACACCTGCGATCCCAACTGCGCGGCCGGAAACTTCGTCAGCGAACCGGTCCACATCGTGCTGTCCGACCTGGTCGAACCGGGGCACGTCTTCACGACCGCCACCACCACCGACCCGAACGGCAAAACGCTGACCAGCCCGATGACGCGCCGCTGACCGGCGGGTTCGCGGAGCGTAACTCTAGGTGTAACTCCCGGTAGCGGATATAGGTACACTGTTGCTACGGTCATGAAGCAACGGCCGACACCGGCCGCTGTGACCGGAACACCAGGAGTACCGATGAAGTTACTTCCTCTTCGGGCAGGTCGCGCGACGATCGATCCGGGCGAGGTGGCTCTGCAGGCCCGGAATGTGCACTTCGACTGGCGCGACACCCCGTTGCACTGGATGCCCGCCGAGCCGATCGGCTCGCATTTGATCAACGCGCTGAACCTGCTGCTGCCCGAGGGCGAGCGGATGTTCTGCCGGACGTTCTCCGAGGCGCTGCCGCTGGTCAAGGACGAGAAGCTGCGTGAGCAGATGCTCGGGTTCATCGGTCAGGAGTCCATGCACGCCGAAACCCACAACGGCGTGCTCGACGAGGTGTTCGCGGCGCACGGGATCGATGTCGAACCGTATGTGCGCCAGATGGAATTCCTGTTTCGCACGACCCTCGGCCCCCGCGCCGGCCGGACCGCCCGCGCGGAATTCCAGGCGCTGGTCGAGCGCCTCGGCTTCATCGCCACCCTCGAACACTTCTTCGCCTTCCTCGGCGACTGGGTGCTCAACGCCGACCTCGAGCGGTTCGGCGCCGACCCGAACGTGCTGGACCTGTTCCGCTGGCACGGGGCGGAGGAGGTGGAGCACCGCTTCGTCGCGCACGAGGTCGCCGAGTACTTCGATATCGGCTATCTGCGGCGCTGCGCGCTGATGCTCATCACGTTCCCGATCTTCATCTCGTTGCTGCTGCGTGGCACGAAATACCTTGTGCAACAGGATGACTCGCTGCCCGATATGCGCTATCCGCGGCTGACGCTGAAGATCTTCGGCGCGATGTGGCGCGGCGCGCTGCCGGGTGTGCCGTCGCTGCTGTGGAGCGCGCTGTCGGTGTTCCAGCCCGGTTACACCCCGGCCTCGGTCGGGTCCACCGCGCAGGCCGTGGCGTACTTGGCGAAATCTCCTGCGGCACAGGCACTGTCGTCGTGACGACGCACCGCCCCGCGCCGGACCAGCCACCGGCCGATCTGTACGGTCGCCGCCGGGCGGATCGGGCGATGCGGGTGTTCCACACCGTCGCCGAAACACGCTTCCGCTGGTCCACATTGATCAACCGACGCAGCCCCGCGGGTCGCGTGGACGACCGTCGGCTGGCGCTGACGGTGGTGCAGCGCCGGGTGGAGGCCCGCGACACCGACGTGATCAGCTTGCTGCTCACCGCACCCGACGGCCGGGAACTGCCGAACTGGCGGCCCGGCGCGCACCTCGATCTGGAGCTGCCCTCGGGCAGGCTGCGGCAGTACTCGCTGTGCGGCGACCCGGCCGACCGGCGCCACTACCGGATCGCGGTGCGGCGCATCCCGGACGGCGGCGGCGGTTCGCGGGAGGTGCACGAGGCCTTGCGCACCGGTGCGCGGGTGACCGTCCGCGGCCCCCGCAACGCCTTTCCGTTCGTCCTGCCCGGTTACGGATCTGACGCCACCCGAGTGCATTTCGTCGCCGGGGGGATCGGTGTCACCCCGATTCTGCCGATGGTGCGCATGGCGCACCGGCTCGGCGTCGACTGGACGCTGGTGTACACCGGGCGCAGCCGCGACACCATTCCGTTCCTGGACGAGATCGAGAGCTTCGGTGCGCGCGTGAGCGTGCGCACCGACGACGACCACGGCCTGCCCACCGCCGCGGACCTGCTGCCGCGAGTGGGGCCCGACACCGCGGTGTACTGCTGCGGCCCGGTGCCGATGACCACCGTGATCGCCGCCGCCGTGCGCGAGATGCCCGGCGTGGAACTGCATTCCGAGCGATTCTCGGCGCCGCCGGTCGTCGACGGCAAGCCGTTCGCGGTCGAGTTGGCCCGCACCGGCGAGGTCGTGACGGTTCCCGCCGACCGGACGGCGCTCGAACAGGTGCTGGCGGCGCGCCCGGACACGGCGTACTCGTGCCGGCAGGGGTTCTGCCGCACCTGCAAGGTGCGCGTGCTGTCCGGCACGGTCGACCATCGCGACACCGTGCTCACCCCGGACGAGCGCGCCGACGGCGACATGCTGATCTGCGTATCCCGTTGTGACGGTGACCGTTTGGTGCTGGATCTGTGAATTTCCACCCGCCCGGCGACGTGCCGAAGGAGAACATCGTGACCGATCAGCTTCCCGTTCCGGAGGTGGAACGGACCGTCCGCAGCGGCGAATTCGACCTGGCCGTCTACGAATACGGCGAGCCGGATGCCGAAACCATTGTGCTGGTGCACGGCTGGCCCGACGACCACCACCTGTGGGACCGGGTGATCCCGTTGCTGGCCGAGCGATTCCACGTCGTCGCCTACGACACCCGTGGGCACGGCCGGTCCACCCGGACCAGCCGCACCGAGGACTACCGGCTGGATCGGTTCGCCGCCGACTTCTTCGCCGTCGCGGACGCGGTCAGTCCGGACCGGCCCGTGCACGTGCTGGCGCACGACTGGGGTTCGGTCGAGATGTGGGAGGCGGTGTGCGAACCGCAGGCCGCCGACCGGATCGCCTCGTTTACCTCGGTATCCGGGCCCAACCTGGACCATCTGGGAAAGTGGATGCGCGACAAGCTGTCTCGGGGCGCGGTGTGGGGCCCGTTCACCCAGCTGCTGTCCTCGGCGTACACGTTCCTGTTCATGACGCCGGGCGTCCCGCGGGTGGTGCTGCGGCCGCTGTCGGCGGAGAAGGTCTGGCAGCGCTTCGTCGGGTTGATGAACGAGACCGAACCGCGGAACGTGAAACTGGGCCCGACGTTCCGGTCAGACTTCTTCGACGGGATGCGGATCTACCGCGCCAATATCGTGCAGCGCCTGCTGAGTCCGCGCGAACGCCGCACCGAGGTTCCGGTGCAACTGGTCATCGCGCGCCGTGACGTGGCGGTGCGACCGGCCGGATACGCCGATACGCAGCAGTGGGCGCCGCGGCTGTGGCGTCGTGAGGTGGGCAGCGGCCACTGGTTGCCCTTCTCGCATCCGGAACTGCTGGCCACGGCCACGACCGAACTCGTGGACTCGGTCGGCGGCGGTACGGCCTCGCGGGCGCTGCGGCGGGCCGAAGTGGGCCGGGAGCGTAGGCCGTTCGAGGACCAGCTCGTCGTGATCACCGGTGGCGGCAGCGGGATCGGCCGGGAGACGGCGCTGGAGTTCGCGCGCCGCGGGGCCGAGATCGTGCTGTCGGACATCGACACGAGCGCGGCCAAGGAAACCGCCGAACTCGTCACGGCCGCAGGCGGTCTCGCGCATCCCTACGCGCTGGACGTCTCCGACGAGGCCGCCGTGGCCGAGCACGCCGCCGCCGTGCTGGCCGCGCACGGGGTGCCCGACATCCTGATCAACAACGCGGGCATCGGGCAGGCCGGTGACTTCTTCGCCACCAGCGCAAGCGAATTCGACCGGGTGCTGCGGGTGAACCTGGGCGGTGTGATCAACGGTTGCCGCACCTTCGGCGCCGCCATGGCCGAGCGCGGACTCGGCGGGCACATCGTGAATCTGTCCAGCATGGCCGCCTATACGCCGCAGCGCGGGTTCAGCGCGTATTCCACCAGCAAGTCGGCGGTGTTCATGTTCTCCGACTGCCTGCGCGCCGAGCTGGCGGGCAAGGGCATCGCCGTCCACACCATCTGTCCCGGCATCGTTCATACGAATATCGTTGCCACCACCAAGTTCTCGGGCGTCTCCGCCGAGGAGGAGGCTCGCAAGCAGGCCAAGTACGACAACCTCTACCGGATGCGGAGCTACGGACCGGAGAAGGTGGCGGCGCAGATCGTCCGCGCCGTCGAGCGCGGGCGCGCGGTGGTGCCGGTGACCCCGGAGGCCCACCTCCAGTACCACTTCCACCGCTTGGCGCCGGCGCTGGCCCGCTTCGTCGCCGCTCGGGTGAAGCTGACGTAGCGGTCCGTCTCCAACCGAACCTTAAGCGGGTCATAGGGAGACGTTCCTAGGTTGCGGCTATGGAGACCGTGACCCTCGTCGTTGCCGTCGTTCTGGTCTGCGGGTGTATCGCACTCACCATCCAGGCTGTGGCCGATGCCCAGGATCCGAACGATCGGGGACACACCGGTTCCGGGGAAGACGACGACCCGGGCTACGACTGTGACGACGCACCCGGAGTGCTGTGCCCGCAGATCTGCGGTACCAGCTAGGGCAACCGGATCTTTGGCCGATCATTGGCGCGGATTCATAGCCTGCGTTCATGAACGTCATGCTCGTCGCGGCCGTGCTCTACCTGCTCTGGCTCGTGCTCATCGTCGTCAAGCACACCGTCGCCGGTCCCCGTCGCGGCCGTCACCGCTGGAACAACGGCGACTCCAGTGACAGCGGGACTGGCTGACGCCGAGTATGCAAGGAGTTCTTCAGCCGATCTTCATGCCGACCGGTTACCGTCCGGGGCATGGTAATTCTGTTGCTGATCGGTGTCCTCATGATCGCGATCGGATTCTTCGCGGCGATAATCACGCTGGTTGTCTTGGCGGGCAACAAGTCTCGGCGGCAAAACCAATGGCGGCACGGGCGACCGGGATACGGCGGCGGAGGTTCCGGCGACTCGGGGTACAACGGCGTCTATTACTCGGGCCTTGATTTCTCCGGCGGAGGCCACAGCGGGCCGGGTTGTGGTGGTGGGGGAAACAGCGGCTGCGGCGGGGGTAGCGGTAGCAGTTGCGGCGGCGGAAGCAGCTGCGGGGGCGGTAGCGGGAGCAGTTGTGGTGGAGGTAGCGGGAGCAGTTGTGGTGGCGGTGGAGGCAGCAGCTGCGGTGGCGGTGGAGGCAGCAGCGGTTAGCGGGACTCCTTGGCCAGCAGCGCCGATTCGATGCCCTCGACACGTTCGCGCGCGACGCCCCACGGATGTTCGACGCCCACCGCGCTGTCGAGATCCCACAGCACGCACCGCTCGCCGGGCTCGGCCACCATGGACCACGCGACGACGGTCCGGCCGAGCTGGGTGTCCATGGAATCGCCGGAACCGCCGCCGAAGCCGTCGCCCTCGGGAAAGTGGTGCAGGAAGCGGCCGTACGCGGCCTCGCAGAACCGGGCGTACCGGGCGGTGCACAGGATCAGCCCGTGCCACGCCTCGTCGACGGCATGCGACGGCATTCCGATCACCTGATCGTCACGCATGGCCGCGCCGCAGCAGCGCAGCCACTGCCGCAGGCCGGTCTCCACGAGTTCGCGCGGCTGCCAGGGGCAGGTCTTGAACACCGCCTCCGGCAACCGCAATTCGCCGACGGCCCGGTGCATGCGGTTCAGATCGACGCGACGAAACCGTTGTAGCAGCACGAGTTCCAGTATGGCGAGCCGATTCGAGCAGGCAAGTCGGCCTTACGACGACGCCGCCGTGGTGGTCGAATCCTTTTCGCGCGGCCCGCGCGTCGCCCGCAAGCTGGTCAGCGTCACCACCGCGAGCACCACCACGATCACGCCCAGCGACGCCACCGTCGGGATCTCGGGTAGCCAGTCCCAGATGCCGTGGGCCCAGTGCAGCACCAGCTTCACCCCGATGAACGCCAGAATGACGGCCAGGCCGTAGGCGAGATGGACCAGCCGCGACAGCGCCGCCTGCAGCACGAAGTACAGCGCGCGCAGGCCGAGCAGCGCGAATGCGTTGGTCGCGAACACCAGGTAGGGATCGCCGGTGACGCCGTACACCGCGGGCACCGAATCGACCGCGAACACCACATCGGTGGCCATCACGGCCGTCACGACCAAGGCCAGCGGGGTCAGGGCCCGCTTGCCCGCCTCGCGAACGGTCATCCGGGTGCCGCGGTAGTCGTCGGTGACCGGCATCAGTTTGCGCATCAGCCGCACCGACCGCATGCGCGAGATGTCGACCTCCTGCTCGTGCCCGCTCGCCGCGTCCATCAGCAGCTTCGCCGCCGTCACCAGCAGGATGGCGCCGAACAGCAGGAACGCCCAGTCCAGCGACGCGAGCGCGGCGGCGCCCAGCGCGATGAAGATGCCGCGCAACACCAACGCCCCGACGATGCCGAACAACAGCACCCGCTGCGCCAGCGCCGCCGGCACCGCGAAGGCCGCCAGCAACAGCATGAAGATGAACAGGTTGTCGACCGACAGCGATTTCTCCAGCAGATAGCCGGTGAAGAATTCGGTGGAGACGGTGCCGTCGTAGGCCATCCAGAGGACGAGCCCGAAGATCACCGGCAGCGCGATGTAGAAGACCGACCAGCCGACCGCCTCGCGCATCGACACCTCGTGTGGTTTCCGGGTGACGACGAAATCGAGCGCCAGCAGCACCAGCACACCGGCGATGGTCGCGGCCCACAGCCACGGCGTGCCGATGGTGTGCAGCGCACTGGCTGCGAGAACGGTATCGGTGGGGTTCATAAGTCTCCTCGGGCATGGCAACTCACCCGAGGTCTCCTTCACCCTCACTCGGGTGGCCACCCGGGGATTCCGACGGCGGAATCCGTACTGACCGGCATGGCACTTGGGAAGTACTCCCCTCGCAGACCAGAGTAACGGAGTTCCTGTGCGATCACCAACCGAGCGGGCCGTGTGGCGAAATTCTGGCATCCCGCCCCTTGACCTGAACCATGCTTCAGGTAACAGGCTGGGTTCCGCAATGCCGAATCGAAGGGACGTGGCGAGGATGCGAGTGGTCGAGGCGAAGACTTTCGGGGGACCGGATGTCCTGGTGCCGGGTACGGCGCCGGCTCCGGTGGCCGGAACGGGCGAGGTGGTGATCGACGTCGCGGCGGCGGATGTGATGTTCCTCGACGCGCGGCTGCGCGGCGGCTGGGGCACCGACTTCTTCCCCCTGCGGCCGCCGTACGTGCCGGGCGGCGCGGTCGCCGGTGTGGTGTCGGCGGTGGGTGCGGGCGTCGAGCCGGCGTGGCTCGGCAAACGGGTAGCGAGCGCGACGGCCGCCAGCGGGATCGGCGGCGGGCTGCCCATCGGCGGCTACGCTGAGCAGGCGCTCGCCAAGGCGGAGACCCTCGCCGAACTGCCCGGCGGCCTGGACTTCGTGCCCGCCGCGGCCCTGGTCCACGACGGCACGACCGCGCTGGCGGTGGCCGAGCAGGCGGCGATACAAGCCGGGGAAACCGTGTTGATCACGGCGGCCGGTGGCGGTCTCGGCATACTACTCACGCAATTGGCCCGGGCCGCCGGAGCGCGGGTGATCGCCGCGGCGCACGGACAGCGCAAGCTCGACCTGGCGTGGCGACTCGGCGCGACCGAGGTGATCGACTACGAGGAACCCGGCTGGGCCGACAGCGTGCTGGAGCTGACCGGCGACGCGGGCGTGGCCGTGGTGCTCGACGGTGCGGGCGGACCCATCGGCCGCGACGCCCTCGGCGTTGTCGCGGCGGGCGGGCGCTTCTTCGGATACGGCAATGCCGCAGGCGGATTCGCCGAACTCGACACCGAACACGCTGCCGCACAGGGCATCACCGTGTCGACGCTGATGGACATCACCGCCGCGGGCACCGATTTCCACGCACTGGGTGCCCGCGCGTTGGTTCTGGCCGCCGAGGGGAGCCTGGAAGTCGTTGTGGGCCAGACCTTCCCGCTGGAACGAGCCGCCGAGGCGCACGCCACCATCGAGGGCCGGCAGGCGGTGGGCCGCACGATTCTCACGGTGTGAGCGCGTCAGGTCCGGGGACTCAGCACGACCAGCGCGATCGGCCGCTCGGTCATCGTCTGGTACTGCGTGTATCGGCCGCCGTTCACCTTGTCGGCCAGCTTCCATCGCCGGGCGTAGTCCGGATCTTCCGGGTAGGTGGGGCGGGCGGTGACGGGTATCCGCCGCCGCCCGACCTGGATCTCACAGTCGGGCCGCGCCTTCACATTCGCCAGCCACCCCGGCGGCCGCGGCGACCCACCATTGGACGCGGTGACGACATAATCCTCCCCGTCTCGCGCATAGGTCAGCGCACTGGTCCGCGCCTGCCCGGTCTTCCGCCCCACCGTCCGCAGCAGCAACGTCGGATTCCCGAACAACAGCCGATGCCCCACCACCCCACCGGACTTCTCATAAACCCACTGATGCCCCCGCAGCACCTTCACCAACAATCCCGCCACAACCGACCTCCCATCCGTCGCCCCCACCCTATCCCGGCGATCCGACTAGGAACCGCCCCACCGAACCCGGTACCATCGCAACGCCCGCCAACCACGCGGCGCCCGGGGGACGGTAGCTCAGTCGGTTAGAGCCGCGGACTCATAATCCGTTGGTCGTGGGTTCGAGCCCCACCCGTCCCACCACCCACCTCACCAGCAGAAACGCTGAATCTTGCAGCCGAGTTGATCCAGAACAGCGCTTATGGGGATCGATCGCGCATCGTCCGGTCTCCCGAGCGAACAGGCGGTGGTGTTGTTGCCTAAGCGGCGGAAATCGTGAATTCCCTTCTTGCGCAGTAGTTTTTGTGCATTCGATGCCTTGTGTCACGGTCTCTGCCGGGTCCGGGGCGTAAGGCATTCCTAGCTGAACCAAGGAGACATGCAGCGGAACCAATACGGTGCTCTTTACGTCGAGTGCTACAGGGGGGTGGCAGCAGACGAGTGCTTCAAACGGCGGTACGGAATCGACCTGACCATCGGGAACCTGTCGTATTATTGCAGGCAATGACGTCATTGATGGCAGTGACGCCGTTGGCGTCACATCCTAGGAGTAGGTGATTGACCATGGCCAGATTGACGGTGCGAGACCTACCCGACGACGTTCGCGAAGCACTGCGCCGCCGTGCCGCCGAGCACGGCCGGAGTACCGAGGCCGAAGTCCGGGCGATCCTCACCGAGGCCGTCATGCCGGCCCCGGACGTGAGGTTGGGGTCGCTGCTGGCCGATATCGGCCGCGAGGTTGAGCTAACCGACGCCGAGCACGCGGCACTCACCGCGCGGGATCGCATTCCGGCACAACCGGTGGAGTTCGACTCGTGATCGTTCTCGACACGAACGTCATTTCCGAGACCATGCGCAAAGCGCCGGATCCGGGCGTGGTGGCCTGGATCGACCGCCAGCCGCTACGCACGCTGTACCTGTCCGCGATCACCATCGCAGAACTGCGGTTCGGCGTCGCAACTCTGCCAGCGGGCAAGCGGCGGGACCTGCTGTACGACCGGCTCGAGGCCCGCGTGCTGCCGTTGTTCGCCGGCCGCGTGCTCGCGTTCGACCTCGCCGCTGCCGGGGCCTATGCCGAACTAATGGCAGCAGCTCGAACGGCTGGATCGGCGATCGGTACCGCCGACGGTCAGATCGCTGCGACCGCCACCGCGGCGGGTATGGCCGTGGCGACACGAGACACAGCGCCGTTTCGCGCGGCACGTGTTTCAGTCATTGATCCCTGGACAGCCGGAGCGAGCTGAACACCGCCCTACCCGTCCCACTCACCTCACCAGGGGTATGAGTTCGAGTTCTTACTCACCGACCGTGATCGAGCGGGTTTCAGGGCTGGATAGTTCTGCCATGGGGGCGAAGTGTTGTAAGGCTCCTGTTGCCAGCAGTTGGTCGCGGGTCTTGTTGTCGGGGATCCAGGAGTGGAAGTAGGTGCGGGCCTCGTTCCAGTCGCCGCTTTCGAGGGCGGCGTGTACCAGGTCGCGGGAGCGGAGCATGAAGGACAGGAGGATGGGGTCTTCGGGGTTGTCTCGCCAGTGGTCGGAGAAGGTGGTGAAGTTCTTGAACTTTGCTACCCAGCTCTCGAATGTCGGGTTCGGGTAGTGCAGGATGGCGGGGCTTTCCATGATGCGTCGCTCTCCGCGGTGGCCGGAGAATTCGTGGGCTCCCGCGCGGACGCCGGGGGCTGCCCGTACGGCGCTCTTGCCGTTTCCGTACGCCATGAATTCGTTTCGGCCGTTGACCCGGAACAGCGTGCATTCGGTGTAGAAATTATCGATCTCGTGGGCGACAGGTACCGCTTCGTGGTTCATGAACGTGACCTGTCCGACGTCGTCCATGGTCCGCCAGCTGCTGTCGCCTCGGTCGAACAGGATTTCGTCCTGGTCCAACGCCATGACCCAGTCGATCCCGTGTTTCGCGGCGAAATTGACGACGAATTGCGTATTGTCGTTGATTCGATCCATGAGGCCCGACGGTGTCATATCACTGCGGTCGGGATTTCCCGGTAGCAAGATAACTCGCGGGTCTTTTGTGAAGGGCTCGAACTGCGGCCGCTCGGCGGGATCGTCCATGAGTATCAGAATCAGGTCGGCTCGCCGCAGGTGGTAATCGATCCAACTTTGGTAGTTCGGGCCCGGGTTCAGAACTGTCGTGCAAATAACCAGACTATCGCGAACCGAAGGCCTTGAACTTGGAGGCATGGCCGAGATTCTAACTGCGCGAATGCGAGTCGGGCGGACGGTCGCCCTTGCTGAGCCCTGCGACCTGCGGTGACGTCAGCCTTTCCGCCAAATCGGTGGAGAGGGAACCGATCCGCTCCGGCCGCCGTCCAAGTATTCGACAGATGCGAGGGTGAGGGAGACCGCATGCAGCAGCAGCTACACGTCGATGCTGCGGCCGTGGCCACGTACACCGCGGCTGCCGCCGACGTGGCCGCCATATTGAACATCGCGGCGCGATCCGCCGCGGGCGCCACCGACATCGATGGTCTGACCGACGATCTCGGCGAGATCGGCCGCGATTTCGCTGCTCGCTGGGTGGCCGCGGTCGGTGGCCATGTCGATGCGCTGACCGCCGCCTCCGGGCAGGTCGGTCGTTGCGGGGAGGCGCTGTCCTGCCTGGTCGGCGTCACCGGTGCGACCGATGCGGACGCCGCGGCCGAGATCGGACACGCCGGGTGGGTGCTCGCATGAGACGCCTGACTTCCACGGGTGCCGACGCGACCGGCGTCGAGATCCCCGATCCGCCGATGGTGGCCGCGCTGGTCGGTCCGTTGTACGCGTTGCGGGCCGCGCTCGGATCGGGCGCGAGTGTGCCGTCCGCCGCCATTTCCGGCGCTCTCGGTGACGTGGCCGCACACATCGGCGGAACCGAGGCCGTGCACCGTGCCGGTATCGCCGCGGTGGAGTCGACCGCCCTCGGTTCGGCCGCCGACACGGCGGTCCCAGCGATGCGCGCGGCGGCGGCCGACGTGAACGCACTGCACGACCGCACCGGTACTTACTTGGATCTGCTGGCCGCCGCGCACACCACCACCAGCATCGCCCGCGCCCGGATGGACCGCATCATCGCGGAATTCCGCAGTGACGCAAACGGAATGATGTCCGTCGCCACCGCGCTCTCGGATACCGACGCGGTGATCGACCGCGGCGCGCTGGCACTGCGCGAAGCCCTCGTGGTGATCAGCGCGGCGCGTACCGAACTCGACGACCACGGCCGCCGCCTGGACGCCGTCGCTCCCCCCGCCCCCGAGGCCTCCACGACTGCCGAGCCCGAGACCTCCGGCCCCGGCGCCAACGCGGCGACATCGCCCGCTATGACGAAACTCGCTGAGGCGCAAGTGCAAATCGCAGCTCTGCAAACGGCGGTGCAGTTGGGCACCACCGCGCTACACGCGGCGGTGCAGGCCGGGACCGGCCTCGTCGAGCGCGTGGCCGAGGCGGTCGTGTATGGCGTCGAAGAGGGCGGCAAGGTCGCCGAGAAGGCGATCGAGGAGGGTCTCCCGGCCGTCCTCGGACTACAGCCGGGGGACGGCTCCGGTCCAGATCAGGCCGGCCAGGATGGCCAGGGCACCGCCGCGGGCGACACCCCGGAACCGTCCTCTGATGCTGGTGAGGGCGGTGATTCCGAGCCGTCACCCGCAGTTGGTGACGGTGGTGATTCGCCGCTGTCGCCTGAAGTCGGTGACGGTGGTGATTCGGCGCTGTCGTCTGATGAGGGTAGTGGTCCGGTGCCGTCGCCTGAGGCCGGTGAGGGTGGTGATTCGGCGCCGTCACCCGAGGCTGGTGATAGTGGTGATTCGGCGCCCTCGCCCGAGGCAGGACACAGCGATATTCCGGTTCCGTCGCCTGATACCGGAGGCGGGCCGAACCAGCAGTCCGCTCCGCCTCCGTCGGAACCGCTTGTCCCCCCGGGCGATTCGCTGCCGCCGCCATCCACCAACCGCCCGCCCCCAGGCCCCGGTGTCGAGGAACCGCCGCCACCGCTTGGCGCGGAACCGCCGCTTGGCGCGGAACCACCGCCGCCGCCTAGTGCGGAAGTACCGCCGCCGCCTGGTGCGGAAGTACCGCCGCCGCCTGGTGCGGAAGTACCGCCGCCGCCTGGTGCGGAAGTACCGCCACCACCGCCCGGTACCGAGGTGCCGCGCCGTGGGCAGCTCGGCGTCACCGTGATTCCGACCGGGGAGCAGATCACTGCGGATGCCGGCGAGACGGTGCTCGCTCTCGGATCGTTCCCTGCCGACTTCGACGCCGATGAGTGACCGCGAGACCGGGCCCGAAAAGGCGGGCGTCGAGCAGACCGGCGGCGCCGGAGCCAACCCGTTCGCACCTCCGCTGCCGTTGTTGCGTGCGGGCAGCTCCCCGCCACAACCACCAGCGGCGATGGGCGGCGGCGACGTCGAGCCATCGAGCCTGGAACATGAAGGCGACCGCCAGGGCGACGCCGAACATCAAGGCTCCCAACCACGTTGGATCGACGCCGTGCGCCGGAACAGCACAGCGCGCAAGGACGGCATCGAGCACCTGAACGACGCCCGACACCCGCCGACCCCCACACCCACCCAGGTCGCGGCGGCAGCGGTGGGCACCGGCATCGAGGAGATCGACGTCGCCACGTACCTCGGCGCCGATGCGCGCGGCTACGAGAAACCGCCCCCGGCATACGACGACGATTTCGACCCCGATGTCGCGGACACACAAGTGTGGAAAACCTGGCGCGGCGACGACGAGAAGCCGTCCGACGACCGGCCGCCGCCGAGTGGCTGGGCCATTCCGGATACCGCGGTCGCGGCACTGGTCGATCCGTCCTCCGGCGCCGCGGCTCGCCGCCGGTCACGACGTGGTCGCGGCGAGGCGGGCAGTGCGCGGCGTCGCCGCGGTCGCGCGCTGATGTTGTCGCTGGTGGCTGGGTCGGGGCTGGTCATGATCGCCCTTGCGATGCTGATCAACGCCGTAGTGCGGACCCCCGGCAGTTCCAGCGACGACAGTGCGCGAGCGACCGAGGTACCCGTGATCGGCGCACCGGTCGCGCCGTCGATCGGTCGCGACCCCGCGCCATCCACGGACGCGATGGCTATCGCGGATTGTCGCGACACCCGTGGCTCGGATTTCGCCACCGGTACCGGCCCCGGCGGCACCGCCGACGCGCCCAGCGCCATCCTGGCCTTCGAACACGCCTACTACGTGCAGCGCTCCGGCGCCGCGGCCCGCGCGGTGGTTGCCCCGGACGCGACCGTTCCGTCGGCCGACGTGATCCAGCAGGGTATAGACCGCACCCCGGCCGGCACCCGATACTGCACCCGGATCACCAGGCTGCCCGACGCTCGCGGCACACTGTGGCGCTTGGATCTGTTCGAACAATGGCCCGGCACTCTGCCGGCGCAATTCGTCCAGAAGGTCACCGTGACCAATCACGACGGCCGCACTCTGATCAACGCCATCGTCGACGGTACTTAGTGATTCCCAGTCACATGAGTAGATACAGAGTGAGCGAGACAGCGACGCTGCTGAGGATGCCCGCCGCGACCTCTACCGCCAGGTAGCGGCCGGAGTGGGTGGCCTGCAGCCACAGCGCCCACACCGGCGCGCAGGTTCGTAGTGCCGCGAAGAGTAGAGCCAGGGCCAGCGCGCCGATCAGTCCGTGCAGCGGAAGGAGTGGATGCAACCAGGCGTAGCCGATGGTGACGACGTACACCTCGAGCTGGGTGCCGAGGAAATGAGCGCTGAAGTTCCTCGAGCCGGAGCGTGTGCTCGGTCCGGCGACATTCGCCCTGTGGTCCGCGGCATGAATGCGCGCCACCCACGGGTTTCCGTACAGGATCGCCATTGCGGCCGAATTGACCAGGCCCGCGACCAAGCCCCACGCGACAATCTTCAGGTAGAGCATGTCCTCGTTCCGGTGACGGGGTGGCTGGGCCCGGCAACGGTACTTCGCGACAACTCGGCGGGCCAGCGCCCGATTCCCAGCGCTGGGGTCGATCGGCGTTCGCGACCGCTACTTGGCGTCCGAGGCGATGTCGTCGGCCAATGGGGCTACCGCGCCGATGATCTGCGCTACCAGATCGTCCGGTACCCCTGCCGCTTTCAGGGAATCGGTGAGATGCCCGGCGACCAAGCCGAAGTGGTGCATGGTGATGCCGCGGCCCTGATGGACCTGCTTCATCGGCGCACCGGTGTACGGCTCGGGTCCGCCCAGTGCGGCGGCGAAGAATTCGACCTGCCGGCCCTTGAGCCGGGACATGTTGGTGCCCGTGAAGAACGGCGCCAGTTCCGCGTCGGCGAGGACGCGCACATAGAAATCCTCGACGACTGCCTCGAGCGCCTCCTGGCCGCCGATCTGCTCGTAGATCGTGCCCGGCTCGACCACTGCGGTCGGCTCGGACTTGGACCTGAACCATGACGTGATGCTCATGGTTCAAGGACACCACCCGTTGATTGCGAAACGGTTATTCGAAGGTCGCGGGCCGTTGTCGGGTTATGGCCTGTGCGTTGCGCCACACTCACAGCACGGAATGGAGCCTTGTGAGGTCGCGCGAAAACACAGCGCCGCCGAGGCAATGTGCCCTCGGCGGCGCTGTGATCAGTTCCAGCGCGGCTGCACCTGGCGTTGGACGCCGCTGCCCGAATTGGCCAGGGCCTCCAGGTCTTCCAGGAAACGTTCGATGCTGTCCGATTTGGCCTGCGGGGTGCTGACCCGATTGCGGACCTTCTCCTCGGTCAGCTCCAGCATGGCGGCGGCCAGATCGGTCTCGAGATCGCGGATCATCTGGCGGCGCAATTGCAGGATCTGCGCGCGGCCCTGCTTGCGCACCCGGTCGACTTCCGCGGCGGCCGCCTCGCGCATCTGCGCGATGATGGATTCCGCGTCGGCCTTGGCGTCGGCCCGCAGCACCTCGAGTTCGGCCTGTGCCTGGGCGAGCGCGTTGTCGTACGCCCGCTTGGCCTCGGTGAGCCGGACGGCGGCCTGCTCGCTCTCCTCGAGCTGTTTGCGCACGACCTCCTGGGACTTGGCCATCAGCGTTTTCACCGGCGGCACAATCCATTTCACGGCCACGAAGACGATGACCGCGAAACCGAACAGCTGGCTGAGGAACACCGGCCAGTCGATGGTGATGTCGTAGACGCCCTCGGCGAGCACGCCGCTGGGATGGTTCATGACGACGCCCGTCCTGTTTGATGGCCGGATCCCGATCCGGCGTGCCGATCATCGCCGTCGACCACGCGTGCGGCCAGCGACTGAGCCAGGGGCTCGACCTCCTGACGAAGTTCCGCGGCCACCTGGTCCGCCTGGGCGCGCAATTGCGCGGCGGATTCGGCGACGATCTCGTCGGCCTCCCGCTGCGCCTCGCCGCGCATCTCCTCCAGAATGGCCCGTCCTTCGGCGCGGGCCTGGTTGCGGATGTCGGCGGCCTCGGCGCGGGCCTTTTCGAGCGCGGTCTGATAGCGGGCCTCGGCCTCGGCGAAGGTCTCCTTCGCCGCTTTGCTGTTGACCGTGGTCTCGGAGACCCGGTTCTCGCGTTCCGCCAGCACCTTGCGGATCGGCGGAACGACGAAGAACCAGATGACGCCGAGCACGATCAGAAAGATCACCAGCTCGGCGAAGAAGGTGCCGTTGGGGATGAGGAAATTCCCCTCGGCGGCCACATCTGTTCGCGGGGACATGGTGAGTTACTTACCGGGAGTAGCGAATACGAAAAGCGCCATGAAGGCCAGGTTGATGAAGTAGGCGGCCTCGACCAGACCGACGGTCAGAAAGAAGTTGCCGCGCAGCCTGCCCTCGGCCTCCGGCTGCCGAGTGACCCCGTTGATCAGCGCGGAACCCGCGAGACCGTCACCGATCCCGGCACCGATGGCGCCACCGGCCATGATGAGACCGCCACCGATGAGAGCGCCCTGGATGATGGTCGCGGTTGCTGGATCTGCCATTTTCACTTCCTGTTCTCGAACATTGGTCGACCGGCGGCGCCGATCAGGTTTGACTCAGTGGTCCTCGTGCTCCAACGCCATGGATTGGCTGAAGTAGAGGACGGTCAGCAGCGAGAAGATGAACGCCTGGATGAATCCGACGAACATGTCGAACAGTTTCCATACGGCGTTGGGTCCCCAGCTGATCCAGAAGGGGAACAGCGTGATCACCGAGATCATCACGCCGCCGGCGAACATATTGCCGAACAGCCGCAGCGAGAGCGAGATCGGTTTCGCGATCTCCTCGATGACGTTCACGAAGACCATCGGTCCCCAGCCGGTATGGCCCTTCAGCAGCAGCTTGCCGTGTGTGAGCGGCCCGCGCCGGGCGATACCCGCGCCCTGATAGAAGGCGAAGACGAACAGCGCCAGCGCGTAGACGAAATTGACGTCGGAGGCCGGGGGAGCGATCAGTTCACCGTCGCCGTACTGCACCGGCAACACCGACAGCCAATTCGACAGCAGGATGAACGTGAACAGCGTGACCGCCAGCGGCAGCGCGAACGGCGCGATCTTCATGCCGATCGCGCTCTCCACCTGATTTCGCATTCCGACCGTGACGGTTTCGAAGAACAGCTGCACGCCGTTGGGCACGCCGGAGGTCAGTTTGATTCGCAGGGCGATCGCCAGCGCGATGACGATCAGCGCCGCGACACAGGTGGACACGACGGTGTCGACATTGAATTCCATGCCGAAGGCGTGCGCCACCGCGTGGTGACCGACCTTGATCTTCGGTTCGGATTCGCCTTCCTGGGCGAGTAGTACAGCGGGAGTCGTCATGGCAGCTGGCGGAGCCCTTTCACTTCGGGCACGACGGTGAGGAGAATGAGGACGACCTGAAATACGGCCAGTCCGAAGAAGATTCCGATTCCGTCGGGACGCGCCAGGAACGCCACCAGCAGGGAAAGCACCGTGATACCGAACAGCCGCCCGGCGGTGGATACCGTCAGGGCCTGTTTGCTCGGCGTTTCCGACCGGGTTATGCGGGTGACCGAAGACCAGGTGAGTCGTGCATTCGCCCAGCCCAATCCGAGGCCGACGCAAGTGAATACACCCAGCAACAAATGATCCAATGCGCCCGCCGCCATCAGGGCCAGCACGCCGACAGCAATCGCTACGATGGCCGCACGACGTATCCGGAGCCTGTTGACATTCACCTACGACACCGCCCTCGCGTCGTCCCATTCCGTTATGGGAACTCGATCGATCCTCAGCATACACAGGCGAAGTTCGTTGCGTAGCAAGCTGTTTGATCTTTCTTTAGTTGATCTTGAATTGTTTCGCAGCCACTGCTCCGCTACCATTCCCGCGTATTCCCGGCGGAAATCGATGGCAACTTCGCAGCACTCGTTATCGCAATCCGTTGTGGCTTGTTGCCGGTCCGGTCCTTCCGATCGCGGTCGAAAACCGTCGTGTATCAGCACAAATCGCTACCGCGCCGCGAATCGGACTGCTGCCGGGAAAGCTAATCAATGGAGAATTACGGACAATAGGGATAATGTTCACGAAATACCCACGAAATACTCACGGCCGCAGTCCGTTCGGGCCCCGCCATCCCCTATCCGGCGGCCGATTCGGCCGTTTCGCGCACGGCCAGGACGAAACGCAACTCCCCGCGCCGGGCGACGCCGAGCTTGCGGTACACCCGGGTCAGGTGCTGCTCCACCGTGCTGGTGGTGATCTCGAGCAGGTCGGCGATCTCGCGGTTGCGTTTGCCCAGCGCGGCCAGTTCGGCCACCCGCCGCTCGGCGGGACTCAGCGCGTCGACGCGGCCGGGCGTCGCCCGCACCGGCGGTTGCGGCGCGGCGCTGGGCGGGTGGCGGTCGCCGCGCAGGCGCCGGACCAGGACGCCGGACCCGCACGACTCGGCCAGCCGGACCGCCTCCCGCAGCAGCGGCCTGGCCTTGTCGGCGTCGCCGATCGACCGGTGGGCGCGGCCGAGTTCGCCTAGGGCCGTGGCCAGTTCGAGGCCGTCGGCGCCCGTGCGGGCCACCGCCACGGCGCGGCGCAGCAGCGGTACGCGGCGATGGGCGTCGCCGGTGGCGGCGAGCACCCGCAGCGACACCCCGCCGCTGGGATGGCGTTCCGGCCCGCCGATCAGCTCCAGGTGCACGGTCGCCAGCGCCTGGGCCCGGCGTCGCTCGCCGAGGTCGAGATAGGCCGTCGCCATGTCGTTGCGCCAAGGGATCAGCCAGGCGAAGTCCAGTCCCCACTGCCGCATCAGGGTGCCGCACTGGCGGAAATGCCGCAGCGCCTCCGCCGGCCGCCCGGCCGCCAGGCAGTGCTGGCCGGAGGCTCGCAGATACGACAGCGCGAACCGCGACTCCAGCATCGCGCGCGGCACCGGACGGCGCAGCTGAGCGGCCGCCTCGAGGTGATTGCCCTGCGCGGTGAGCGCGCGCACCAGCACCGCGATCGGCCGGCCCGCCCACACCCCGAGATGTTCCGACGGCACCAGATTCAGCGCCAGCGTGGCGAATTCGACGGCCGCGGTGAGATTCCCGCGATGCAGCAGGGCGTCCGCGCGCAGCGCGGCGAAGATCGAGCACCAGGTCGGCGCGTGCCGGGCCTCGGCCTCGGCGAGCAGCGAGGCGCACCAGGCGTCGGCGGTGTCGAGACGGTCGGTGTGGATGAGGCAGTCGACGGCGGCGACCAGCGTCTCCACGGTGGCGGGGCCGAGCCGGTGGCAGGCCAGGATGCGCTGCGCCGCGGCGGCCAGGTCGGCGGGCGGGTGCTGCACGTGCAGCCCGGTGAGCAGGTCCGCGGCCTGCCGATGGGGCGATTCCCGGTCGGCGGTGCTGCCCGCGCCGATCCGGACCCGGTCCGCGAACAGCCGGTGATGTCGCTCCAGATGGGTCGGATGGGTGTAGCGCAGCCACGCGCACAGGAAATCCACGCGCGGGCTGAAGGTCAGTGTGCCCGCTGGTCCACGGGCCAGCCTGGACAGCGCGTGGTCGGCGTGCTGCTGGTAACCGTGCCACAGCATGTGCAGCACGGCCGCGGGTAGTTCGGCATAGGGCACCCGGCCGGTGTAGAGCGCCGCTTTGAGGCGACCGAAGTTGCGGGTGCGGGTGGACGGATTGAGCCGCCACTCGACCGAGACCAGCCGCCCCGCGATCGCGGCGCGATTACCCGCGCGCCGACTGGCTCGGTACGCGAGTTCGAGTTGCTTTGCCGCACTGTCTATCTCATCGTCCGACAGGGCTTGGTCGGCCGAGGCCACCAGCACCTGGGCGGCCCAGGTGCTGCGTGCGTCACCAGCCGCCAGCAGTTGCCCGGCCACGACCGTACAGGGAAACCCGCTGCGATGCAGCAGTTCCGCCGCCCGGCCGTGCAATTCGCGGCGCTCCTCGTCCGGAATGTCCCGCAGGACGCGCGCCGCGATCGCCGGATGCGCGAAGCGCTCCTGCTCGACCCAGCCCGCCTCCGTGAAATCCGCTACGACACTGCGTATTCGGTCCGGCGCCAGCTCGGCCAGTGCGGCCGACAGCCGCACGGTGGCGGCGCCACCGAGCACCGCCACCGCCGAGGCGGCCCGCAGCCGCTCCGGATCGTCCCCCTGCAGCAGCGCGGTGATTGTCTCGTCCCCGTCGACTCGTCGCGGTCGCGCGGCGTGCTGCTCGCGCGGTGTGGCGACGATCGATGTCCGGACTCGGTCCCGAGCGACCGACCTCTGCATACTCCAGTCCCTTCATCGGTCGGATGTGCCCGACTGAAGGGAGTGTCGGCCCCGTCGGGGACCGGGTCTGGAGAAGCGGCATCATTGCGGCGGTGGATGTCTCGTGGACATCCGGATTCAGCCGGTGCACAGATCTATGGTGGCCGCCGAGGCACTCGCCCACCCTGGCCGGTGGCGGCTCACCGCGTGAATCATGCTACACGTCAATGTGTTTGGTCTGAAGCGAGTCCGCGTTACCGGTCGGTTCGAGTGGTTGCGGCCGATACGCCAGGCACGCCGCGGAACTGTCGTCGGCGGCCAGGAACAGCACCGCGCGCGCGGCGTCGAGCCGGCCCGCCGCGGCCGCGTCGAGATAGGCGTGCACGGGGGCCGCGGTGCACGGGTCGCCGATATCCGGATCGACTCCGGCGATCGCCACCGACGGCACTCCCAGCCGGTACGCCAGCCGCTCCCGGAAGCCCGGCTCCGCGGCGGGTGCCAGCAGCACGGCGCTGCCGATGGCGAAATCGCCCCGGTCCAGCCCCTCACCGGCGAGGCAGGCCAGGACCGCCTCGACCGCGTACGCCAGCGAGTCGCCGGATCCGGCGCGCAGCGACAGGGCCGTGCGGCCCGCGGTGCCCGCGGCGGTCAGATCCACCCAGGCGGTCGGCTCCGCGGCGCCCTCGGTCTGTGCGGTGTACAGGCGGCCGAACCCGCCCGCGCCCGGCGACGAACGCAGCAGCACCGCCGCCCCGCCGGGGGTATAGGGAAAGCCCTCGACCACGCGCTCGGTGGACGGATGCGCGTCACCGGCGACGACCATCGCGTACTCGAATTCGCCGGGCGCCAGGAAGGAATGCGTGGCCACCAGGGCGTGCACCAGGCCGCAGGCCCCGCTCATCAGGTCGAACGAGAAGGTCGGCACCCGCCCGGTCCGATACTCCAGTCCGATTCCCAGCCGCTGCTGAATCAGCGCGGCGACCGCGGGTTCGGAGATGTTGCTGTCCCGGAAGACTCCGGCGTTGACCAGGACGCCCACCCGATCGGGCGAGACACCGGCCTGATCCAGGCACGACCGCCCGGCGCGGGTGGCCAGCTCGAAGTAGCTGCCGGTGTCCGGGTCCAGGCAGGTGGCGGCGGAAACGATGGCGGTACTCACGATCAGGCCTCCAGTCGGGAAATGGTCGCGGCGAGCTGGCCGGAGACGATGCCGGATGCCTCCGGGATCAGCAGCACCTTCGAGCCGCGTGGAATCCGTTGCCGCGCAAGATGTTCGTGCAGCACCAGGAAGTGCGAGGTGGAGGCGGTGTTGCCGTACTCGTCGTAGACGTTGAGCGCCTGCGGCATCGGGGTGTCGAAATGCTGTGCGGCGAGCTGACTGATGTGCTCGATCGCCGGGCCGCTGAACTGGTGGTGGATCCAGTAGTCGTATTTCTCGCTCTCCCAGGTCCGTCCGGTCTCGGTGAGGAAATCCGACATCCGGTCCAGGGCCTGCCGATATCTCTTCTCGCTGGCCAGTTGACGATTGTCGGTGTACATCGCGATGCCGGTGGTCTTGTCGCTGGGCATGCCCAGGCAGAATTCGGCGCCGTAGGCCGCGGTGGTGAGTTCGATGTAGTGGATCTCGTCGTGGTCGTCGCCGCGGTCGTCGACCACCACCGCCACCGCGGCGTCGCCGACGGTCAACGCCGCGAACTGGGGATCATACGGCTCGCTGATCTCGCGGGCCGCGGTGTCGGCGATGGGCGTGATCTGCTCGCCGCTGACCACCAGCCCGTTGCGGACCACACCCGCCTTGATCATCCGATCCAGCACCAGTACGCCGGTCACCATGCCCGCGCAGGCATTGGAGACGTCGAAGTGCAGGGCGCGGGTGGCGCCGATGGCGTTGCGCAGCATGAGTGCGAAAGACGGTGCGTAACAGAACTTGTCGGGCCCGCGGAAGCGGGTGATGGATACCGAGATCACCACGTCCAGTTCGTCGGCGCGATAATCGGAATGTCGCAGGCAATCGTCGATCGCCCGCAGTGCCAGTTCGAACGACGATTCGTAGTCGTCCGGATCGGAATTGTGGACGCGGCGATTCTTGATCCCCGTAATTCGTTCCAGGTCCAGTGTTCGCGGAACGGACAGGCTGGAGATCACGTCTTCGGTGGATCGCACGGTGCTGGGTGTGTATGCCCCCAGAGACTCGAAACGGGTACGCATGGCCCCCTACTCTCAGGATTGTTCAGCGAATGCGGTCGAATTCTGGTGCGGCGAATGGGTATTCGGAAGAATTTCCGATACCGGGTGCCGTCGTTGTCCAGTAGCCCCGATGCCGAAACGAACGTTACCAGGACCGGCCGACCGCGGACCGGCGGCCCGGCGCTCGAATCCAGCTGGTAACCGGTGCTTTTCCCGTCCACGTGGAGCAAAAGATCAGGTGGGCGGTGACTGCCGGGTAACCGCTCGCGGCGACGCGATAGGGGGATATAGGGGGTATCTCGAAACCTGTTACGGTAGCGAGCGGATCCGCGCTGCGGTAATCTCTCCGTATCTTTCTCGCATTCCGCGATAATTTCAGGGGGCCGCTGTGCCGAAATATGTATTCGCCATTCCCGCGCTCGGGCACCGGGCAGCGCCGTGAGCGCCACGGTCTACTGGCGCGCACTGGACCGATTCCGGGAAATCGTTGCGGCACATCCGAAACGGGAGGCCGTGATTTATCCCGCCGGCGCCCGGCCCGGCGGGTTGCCGGAGTATCGACGGCTGTCCTACGCGGAACTGGACGACTGGTCCGCCGCGATCGCGGAGCGCTTCGCCGCCGCGGGCGTGGCGCGCGGTACGCGGACCATCGTGCTGGTGACGCCCGGTCCTGAGTTGTATGCCGTGCTGTACGGCCTGTTCACGGTCGGCGCGGTGCCGGTGGTCATCGACCCGGGCATGGGCCTGCGCAAGATGCTGCGCTGCCTGCGGGCCGCCGATGCCGAGGCGTTCGTGGGAGTGCCGCGGGCGCAGGCGGTGCGGGTGCTGTTCCGTCCCTACTTCCGCAGGGTGCGCGTGACGGTGACGGTCGGCGGCCGGTGGTTCCGGTGCGGGCCCACGTTGGCGAGCTGGGGTCGCGAACCCGTTGCGGCGGAACCACTTCGGGAGCCCGCGCCGGACGACGATCCGCTGCTGATCGCATACACCACCGGCAGCACCGGCCCGGCGAAGGCGGTGGTGCTCACGCACGGGAACATCAGCGCGATGATCGATCAGGTCGACGCCGCGCGGGAGCGGATCGCCCCGGGGACATCGCTGATCACCGCGCCGGTCGCGGGCATTCTCGAACTGCTGCTGGGCTCGCGCTGTGTCCTGCCGCCCCTGATTCCCTCGCGGGTCGGCTCCACGGATCCGGCGCATGTGGTGGACGCGGTGAACCGGTTCGGGGTGCGCACCATGTTCGCCTCGCCGGCGGTGCTGATCCCGCTGCTGCGCCATGTCGAGGAGCGCGGTGTGGCGCTGCCGAGCCTGCGGAGCGTCTATTCCGGCGGTGCGCCGGTGCCGGATTGGTGCATCGCGGGTCTGCGGCGGGTGCTGCCCGGCGATGTCCGCGTGTACGCCGGGTACGGGGCGACCGAGGCGCTGCCCATGTCGACGGTCGAGTCGCGGGAACTGCTGGGCGGCCTGGTGGAGCGCGCGCACCGCGGCGCGGGCGTGTGCGTGGGCCGCCCGGCCAAGGACGTGCGCGCCCGTATCGTCCCGATCACCGACGAGCCGCTGCCCACGTGGGCGGATGTCCGGGCGTGGGAGTCGGATTCGGCCCGCTCGCGCGGCGTCGGGGAACTCGTGGTGGCCGGGCCGAACGTCAGCACCCGCTACTTCTGGCCGGAAGCGGCCAACACGATGGGCAAGATCGTCGACGGTCCCACGGTCTGGCACCGCACCGGCGACCTGGCCTGGATCGACGAGGAGCAGCGAATCTGGTTCTGCGGGCGCAAGAGCCAGCGCGTCCATACCGCCGCCGGACCGCTGTTCACCGTGCAGCTCGAGCAGGTGTTCAACACGGTGCCGGGAGTGGCGCGCACGGCGCTGGTCGGAGTGGGGGCTCGCGGCGCGCAGCGGCCGGTGCTGTGCGTCGAACTCGAGCCGGGCGCCGATGCCGGTCAGGTGGAAGCCGAACTGCGCTCCCGCCGAGAACGATTCGAGGTCGCCGCGCCGGTCCGGAAATTCCTCTTCCACCCGGGTTTCCCGGTCGACGTCCGGCACAACGCGAAGATCGGGCGCGAGCGGCTCGCGGTCTGGGCACAGCGGCGGCTACAGAAGGAGAACGTGTGAAAACCCTTGCGCTCCGGGCAGTTCCGGTGCTGGGCTGGTTGTACATTTTCGCGGGGCTGGTAGCGGCGTTCACGGGCCGGGCCCCGACCAGCCGGGTGCTGCGCGCGCTGTGGTGGGCCGACATGTTCCTCAGCACGGTCGGGCACGCCGCGCAGATCCCGATCGCGCTGGCCGCCGACGAACTCGCCGGCCGCCCACGGCTCGAAACCGCCGCGATGACCCAGATTTTCGGGCTGACCTGGTGGCGGGCCCGGCCGCCTGCCGAGGAGGCGCGATGAAGGCATTGGTGACCGGGGCATCCGGATTTCTGGGCGGCGCCCTGGTCCGGCGGCTGGTGCGGGACGGTGCCTGCGAGGTGGCGATCCTGGTGCGGGCGACCAGCAATCTTCGCGATCTCGGCACGGCGGCCGACCGGGTCGAGCGCATCACCGGCGACCTGACCGATCCGGATTCGCTGGACCGGGCCGCGTCGGGCGTCGATGTCGTATTCCACAGCGCCGCAAGGGTTGACGAGCGCGGCACCCGGGACCAGTTCTGGGTGGCGAACGTGCGCGCGACCGAGCGGCTGCTGGCGTCGGCACGGGCGGGCGGCGCGTCGCGGTTCGTCTTCGTCTCCAGCCCCAGCGCACTGATGGACCGTGACGGTGGCGATCAGGTGGACATCGACGAGTCGGCGCCGTACCCACGCCACTATCTGAACCACTACTGCGAGAGCAAGGCGGCCGCCGAACGGCTGGTGCTGGCGGCGAACGCGCCGGGCTTCACCACCTGCGCGCTCCGGCCGCGGGCCATCTGGGGTGCGGGCGACCGGTCGGGCCCGATCGTGCGGCTGCTGGAACGCGCCGCCGCCGGAACGCTGCCGGACCTGTCGTTCGGCCGGGACGTGTACGCGTCGCTGTGCCACGTCGACAATATCGTCGACGCCTGTGTCAAGGCCGCTGCCTCGGACGATGTCGGTGGCAAGCCCTACTTCGTCGCCGACGCCGAACGCACCGACGTGTGGCGGTTCCTCGCGCGGGTCGCCACCGAACTGGGCTACCGGCCGCCGTCGCGGAAGCCGGATCCACGGCTGGTGCGCTCGGCCGTCGCGGTGATCGAGACGTTCCGGCGCGTGCCGTTCGTCGCGGCCCGCTGGACACCGCCGCTGTCGCGGTACACGGTCGCCGTCATGACACGCACCGGCACCTACGACACCTCCGCTGCCGCAAGGGATTTCGAGTACCGTCCGGTGATCGATCGAGATACGGGGATGGCGGAACTGCAGAAATGGCTGCTGCGCGACGAGGGGGTGCTGCCCGGGTTGACGGGTTAGGGGCTTCTCGTGTTACGCGGGGTACCAGCTAGTATGGGTGCCATTGCCATGCAGCATCGCTACTCAATGAGGAGAGCGCCCGATGCCGGTGTTCGACTACCACGGCGTGTCCATCGCGTACGACCACGCCGGTTCCGGCGACCCGATTCTGTTCCTGCACAACATCGGTGGCGATCGCACCATCTGGTCGGAACAGTTCCGGGCGCTGCGGCAGACGCATTCCGTGTATGCCCTCGACCTGATCGGTTACGGCGACTCCGATCTGCCCGACTCGGGATACACCATCGACAACTATCTGCGCATGGTGTCGGAATTCGTCGACGCCCAGGGGCTGCGCGACATCACCCTGGTCGGCCACTGTTTCGGCAGCGCGCTGTCGCTGCTGTACGCCCGCCGCAATCCGCAGCGAGTCCGGGCGCTGGTGCTGAGCAGCCCGCTCACCGCGGCCACGCTGCGGCCCACCCCGACCGGCTGGACGGCCCGTGCGGCGCGGTATCTGCGCGTCGAGTCGGTCGCCGGAATGACTCGGCTGCCCGGGGCGGTCGCCGGTCTGGTGGTGCGTGAGCAGTTCGGTTCGGTCGGGCGCGAACAAGGCGCCGAGTTCGCCGCCGGGCTGCGCCGGCGCTGGACCGAACCCCGGCGCCTGCTGCCGGCGGCCGCCATTGCCCGCGACCTGCACCGTCTCGGCGAACTCGACCGATTCCGGCCCGGCCCGGCCTTTCCGCCGATGACCACGATCTGGGGCGAGCAGAACCGCATCCTTTCGCCCGCGGCGGGCGCCCGGCTCAACGAGACGCTCAATCCCGCCGCGGCACTCACCGTGCCGTCCTGCGGCCACTTGGTCATGCTGGAATCCCCCGAAACGGTCACCGCGGCAATCCGTTCCGCGAACCATGCCGCGCTCGCCAGCTGACCGGGCACATCTTTCCTGAGATCGGGGTAGCTCGATGACGATCTCCTGAACCGGATCGACCCGCTGCTGCCGGAACGTCAGCTGGGGCCGAGGCTGCGATCAGGGGCGGTCCGGGTGGGAACGATTTCGTCAGCAGCGAGAGGTTTCAGGGGCGAAGACGGGGAATCCCGGTACCAGGCGGGTGTCGAGACGGCAGGCGCGTGCAACGGCGCACGTGTCGGAGGTGGTGCCGGACAACGACGTGCGGCGCGCAACCGATCAACCTGGGCCGTCCACCGGGAACCCGCCTGGACAACTCGATAGTCGTTCAGATCCGTGAGCCCTTGGCGCGGTTGCAGGCGCGGCACAGAATCTGCAGGTTGGCCGCGCTCGTCGCGCCGCCGCGGCTGAGCGGGATGACGTGATCGAACTCGAGGTAGTGGGTGGCGCCGCACTCGCCGCAACGACCACCGTCGCGGCGCCAGACCTCGGCTTTGATCTCCGGCGGGATGGAGCGGCGGTCGCGGCGACCGGGCGCGAGGGCGAGCCGTTTGGCCACCCGTAGCGCACCCTCCATCGCGGCGGCCACCAGTTCCGCGTCGTCGACCTCGAAGTCGGCCCCGCCGCGCGCGGAGGTCGCCGAGATCGAGACGGTGCCCCCGGCGGCGGTGACGGACACGATGCGCGCCCACGGCAGTTCCACGCCCGCCTCGGGGCCGACGAACCGGAGCTTCTTGTTGGAGCAGATCAGCCGTCCCGCAGTGGTTTTCGGCCCGCGGGCCAGGTGCCGGACACGGACCGCGGCGACGTCCACGTGGACCCGCTCCTCCGGGTCCAGATGCAGGTCGGCCGCGCGCACGAACGGCAGCATGCCGGCGCGCAACCGCGACAGTGCGCGGCCGCGATGCAGGCGGCGGCGCAGCTCGTCGACCGTCGGGCCGGTGAGCCGCAACGACTCGGCGACCGTCTCGAAGTCGTCCACGGTATCGGCGGTGACCTCGCCGTCGGCCCCGGCGAACGCGGTGAGCCGCTCGAGCCAGGCCAGGCCCGGATCCCGGAGCGCCGCTCGGCCGGTGTCGGGCGGGATGTGCCGATAACGCAGCGCGGTCCACAGGTCCGCCCACTCGGGCGAGCGCGGGCCGGCGCCGGTCAGGACGCGCCAGGCTCGGGCGCGCCAGCCGCGCAGGTACTCCGTTATCTCGGCGGCGCAGGCCCGGCACGGCGATGGAGGGCCGAGGACCCGCCAGCCGCGTCGCCGCCCGCATCGGTTGCAGGCGCGCGGGTCCGACGGCCGCGGCGGTGCGGTCTCCTCGGTCCACGCCGTGCCGTCCCACCAGCGCAGCGCGGCGCTGCCGCCGGGGTCCGGATGCCAGTCGGGACGGTCGGAATCCGTTGGGGGCGAGAAGATTTCGCCCACTCGTTCATCGACGGTGGTGCGGTGCAGTGAGACGGACCGGCCGGGCTGGACGCCGAAATCGGTGAAAAGCTCCGTGAGCCCGGCCTTTCCGAGGCTACCGCCGCGAAACCACCAGCGATCCTCGCCTCGATGGAACTCGCCGAGCACCATCGCCCGCACGCCCGCCGCGGCCGCGATATCGGCCCGCGCCACCAGCCCGGCGGCGTCCTCGACGCTGATCGTGAGCCCCGGCACCGCGGCCAGCTCACCCTCCTCGACCGACCCCGCGACCACGATGCGCGTGACCTCGGCCGGTGTGCGTGGCAGCGACACCGACAGCCGCGCGGTCCCCGGCAGCGGCTGCTGATCCAGCGTGACGGCCTGCGACGGATGCCGGGGCGCGTTGAAGTACACCGCGTCACGCTCGGACCGGACTCGCCCGCTGTCCGACAGCAGCAGGGCGTGCGCGTCCACCGTGTGCCCCGACCGCCAGGAGAGCAGCACGGTGAGCAGCGAGGTCGGTACCGGCGTGGAGCCGCTGTGGGTGGCTGTCATCGTGATCCGAACTATGCCAGGGGGTGCCGACATGCCGGAAACTCGACGCCTCCGCTGGTGAAGCGCGCGTTCAGGAGGACGCCACGGCGGGATTCGACCGCCGTGCCGCCGCGACCGCTCGCAGCGCGGCGGCGGCCTTGAGCACCATCTCGTGGTATTCCGCCTGCGCGTCGGAGTCCAGCACGATGGCCCCGCCCGCCCCGATCCGCCACTGCCCGCCGTACCGGACCGCGGTGCGGATGACGATATTGAGGTCGGCCGTGCCGTTCAGCCCGAGAAAGCCGATGGTGCCCGAATACACCCCGCGCGCTTCGGTTTCCAGCCCGTCGATGATCTCCATGGTGCGCAGCTTGGGCGCACCGGTCATCGACCCGCCGGGGAAACACGCACGCAGGCAGCCGATCACGTCGACCTCCGGGCGCAACCGGCCGCGCACCGTCGACACCAGCTGGTGCATGGTCGCGTAGCTCTCGGCGGTCATGAGTTCGGGCACGTGCACGCTGCCGACCTCGCAGACCCGGCCCAGGTCGTTGCGCAGCAGGTCCACGATCATCAGGTTCTCGGCGCGGGTCTTCGGATCCAATTCCAATGCGCGGCGCAGGTTCTCGTCCGCGGCCGGGGTGTGCCCGCGCGGCGCGGTGCCCTTGATCGGTTTGCTCTCCACCATCCGGGTGCGGTTCACCTTCAAGAACCGCTCCGGCGACGAGCACGCGACCTCGAGATCGCCGAAGCGCAGGAACGCGGCGTAGGGCGCCGGGTTGCGGTGGCGCAGCAGCCGATACACCGCCGCGCCGTCCGCGTCGTCGGCGACGCGCACGTTGTCGGTGAGATTGACCTCGTAGGTCTCCCCGGCCCGCAACTGCGCCCGGATGGCCTCGATATCGGCCAGATAGCGCTCGCGGCCGCGCCCGGCTCCGGCGGCGACCTCCTGTTCGTCGGCGGGCAGCGGCAACGGCTCGGGCTCGGACCAGGCGGGCAGCGTGCCGAGCAGGGCGCGGGTCTCGGCAAGCCAATGCTGGTTGGCCGCAAGGGAATCCGAGTCCGTGAGGGCGATCAGGTGGGTGCGTCCCGCGAGGTGATCGATGACGATCAGGCGGTCGGCGAAGATCCACTGCGCGTCGGGAGTGGGGGAGCGGTGCGCGGCGGCGCCCCCGCAGTCGGCCTTCACCTCGTAACCCAGGTAGCCGACGTATCCGCCCGCGAAATCGAAAGGCACATCGGGTAATCGGGCCGTTCGCCGGCGTAGGCCGTCCGACAGATAGTCGAGCACCGTTCCGGCGACCACGCGCCGCCCCGCCCGCGACCGCACCTCCACGCATCCGTCGCCCACCCGGTACCGCACCACCTCGGCCAGCGGCCCCGCCGCGTCGCCGAGGAAGGAGAACCGGTCCAGCCCCGGTTCCACATGCGCGCTGTCGAGCCAGAACGCGTCCGTCGAGGCCGAGTAGAGCGCCCCGAACACCGCCTCGCCGTCGACCGCCCGCCCCACCACCTCGTGCAGCACCCGCAACTCCACGCGCTCCGCGGGCTCTGCGCGCGGAACGCTCCCGCGCGACGCCTCGACCGAAGCACGATCGGGGCGTCGCCCGGGTCTGTGGCGGACGGCGTGGTCGCGGGTGAGCCGGGCGAAGTTGCGGAGTAGCGCGGCGCCGTGCTCGCTGGAGACCGATTCGGGGTGGAACTGCACGCCCCACTGCGGCCGGTCGCGGTGCCGGACGCCCATGACGACGCCGTCGGGAGAGGTTGCGGTGATCTCCAGGGCCTCGGGCAGGGGCTGGGCCGCGCACAGCGAGTGATAGCGCACCGCGGTGAATCCGGCGGGCACCCCGGCGAACAGATCCCGGCCGTCGTGGGTGATCCGGTCGGGGTGGCCGTGCCGGGCGGACGGGGCCGCGGTTACCGTCCCGCCCGCCGCCAGCACGATGCCCTGGTGTCCCAGGCACACCCCGAGCAGCGGCAGGTCGGCCTCCGCGATGAGGCGTCGCGAGATGCCGAAATCGCGGGGCACGTCCGGGCGGCCCGGGCCGGGGGAGATCACGATGTTGTCGAAGCCGGTCAACGGCGGCACCTCGGCCGCGTCGTTGCGGACCACGACCGGTTCGAGGCCGTTCACCTCGGCGATGAGCTGATAGAGGTTGTAGGTGAACGAGTCGTAGTTGTCGACGAGCAGTGTGCGCAGGGGTGGAACGGTCACCGACAAGACCGCCGTACGCTGCGGCTCCCGTACCGATGGGAGCGGGTCGTGCTCATGATGTCACCGTATCCGGTGTGGGCGAACCGCCCGCACACCGCATTGATGGCGGATGCCTTCAGTTGCCTGTGGTCGTTGGTGCAGAATGTGGGGCATGTCTGTGGTGCAACCGGCCGAAGTGGACCGTGACGTCGTCGACTTCACCATCGTCGGAAAATGGATGGATGAGCAGGGCTTGCCCGGCGGCGAGTTCGAGCACGTGACGGCGCTGGGCGGTGGCACCCAGAACATCATGCTGAGATTCGCCCGCGGCGGGCGCGACTACGTACTGCGCCGCGGCCCGAAACACCTGCGTCCCAAGAGCAATGAGGTGATCCGGCGGGAGGCCCGGCTGCTCGGGGCGCTGACCGGCACCGGGGTGCGTGCGCCCGAGGTGATCGCCGCGTGTCCCGACGAATCGGTGCTCGGCGCGGTGTTCTATCTGATGGAACCGATCACCGGATTCAATCCGCAGAACGAGCTGCCCGCGCTGTACGCCGACGATCCGGAGGTGCGGCGGCAGATGGGGCTGTCGGCGGTGGAGGCCATCGCGCGCCTCGGCGCGCTGGACTATCGGGCGCTCGGACTGGCCGACTACGGCAAACCCGAAGGCTTCCTGGAGCGGCAAGTCTCGCGCTGGCTGGGCGAACTCGAGTCCTACAGCACCAACGAGGGCTACCCGGGACCGGAGATTCCGGGCGTCGAGCGGGTCGGCGACTGGCTCGACCGCAACCGGCCCGCCGACTGGCGGCCGGGCATCCTGCACGGCGACTGCCATCTGGCGAACATCATGTTCTCCTACGACCGGCCCGAGGTCGCGGCGCTGGTGGACTGGGAGATGTCGACCATCGGTGATCCGCTGCTGGACCTGGGCTGGCAGATCGCCACCCGGCCGGAGCCGGGCGGCACGAGGAGCACGCTGATCGGCAAGCTGGGTGAGGTCGGCGGGCTGCCGACGCCGGAGGAGATGATCGAGCACTACGGGCGATTCTCCGACCGCGATCTGAGCAACGTCACCTGGTACACGGTGCTGGCCTGCTTCAAACTCGGCATCGTCCTGGAGGGCACGCACGCTCGCGCCTTCGCGGGCAAGGCGCCCAAGCAGGTCGGTGATTTCCTGCACGCCGTCACCCTCGAGCTGTTCGACATGGCGCGCGACCTCATGGAGTGAAAATCTCAGCGGGACACGCCGATCCCGTTGTGGGGGCAGGGAAGGCGGGTCGTAGGCTCGTGCGGGTGCGAGCGCTGGAACAGATTCGGGAGTGGCCGGTTCGGCATGCCGCCGCCGGGGTGGTGGCCCCGCAGGGCAGCATCGAGGTGGAGGGCGACGGGGAGCGGGTCTTCGCGCTCGCCTCGGTGACGAAACCGCTTGTGGCATACGCGGTTCTGGTGGCCGTGGAGGAGGGCGCCATCGAACTGGACCAGCCGGCCGGGCCGCCGGGATCGACGGTGCGGCACCTGCTGGCACACACCTCCGGGCTGGCCTTCGACACCAACGTGATCATGGCCCAGCCGGGGGAGCGGCGCATCTACTCGAGTTCCGGATTCGAGTGCCTCGCGCAGTTCGTGACCGACCAGACCGGAATCGACTTCGCGGATTATCTGCACGAGGCAGTATTCGAACCACTCGAAATGAAATCCTCCGTCCTCACCGGCTCTGCCGGACACGCGGCGCGCTCCTCGCTACACGACATGTTGCGTTTCGCCGGCGAGTTGCTGCGACCCACACTGGTTTCCGGGCAAACGCTGGCCGAGGCCACCGAGACGCAATTTCCCGGCCGTAACGGGGTGCTGCCCGGGTACGGCACGCAACGCCCCAATGATTGGGGTCTGGGATTCGAGATCCGCGACCACAAAACTCCGCACTGGACCGGCGCCGCCAACTCGCCGCGCACCTACGGGCACTTCGGGCAGTCCGGCACGTTCCTGTGGGTGGACCCGGCGCTAGGGGTGGCCTGCGTGGCGCTCAGTGACGAGAATTTCGGCGACTGGGCCCGCGCGGTGTGGCCGACGTTCAGCGACGCGGTGATCGACGAAATCACGACGTCACGCGACACGGCCGAAAAGTAACACCCGTAACACCGGGCACTCCAGTAAACTCGGGCAACGCACCGGCTCGACGGGATGTTGGGGAAGACGTCCTACGTCGAAGCTGGAGGTACAGGTGCGCGCATCGAATCAGTTCGCTGACGCGACGTCTGGTGTGGTGTACATCCATGCGTCGCCGGCGGCGCTGTGCCCGCACATCGAGTGGACGCTCTCGTCGACATTGAAGGCCCCCGCGAAATTGCGCTGGACATCGCAGCCCGCCGCACGGGGCCAGTTGCGCGCCACCACCGACTGGGTCGGGCCGGTGGGCACCGGATCTCGGATTGCTACCGCTTTGCGGGCATGGCCGGTACTGCGTTTCGAAGTCACCGAGGATCCCAGCGAAGGCGTCGACGGCGAACGCTACAGTTTCGCTCCCGGCCTCGGTCTGTGGCGCGGCGCCACGGGCGCCAACGGCGATGTGATGGTGGGAGAAAACCGCCTGCGGGAAATAGTGCGGGTCGCGCGCGAGCGCGGCCGGCACACCCCGGCGGAGATCGCCGCCGAGATCGACAACGCCCTCGGCACCCCCTGGGACGACGACCTCGAGCCCTTCCGCTGGGGCGGCGAGGGCGCCGAGGTCACCTGGCTGCGCCGCGACGTGGGCTGAGCGGAGGCCACCGCCCCTCAGCTGTCCGGCGAGCCCTCGTCGCCCCGGAGTAGGCGTAGTTCCTCGGCCATGGCCCGCATCTTCTCGCGCACCAGATGTTCCAGCTCGATGACCTCGTGCCGGATGGCGATCTGCTCGTACTGCATGAGCACGTAGTCGTCGCGGAGGAGGCGGTAGTCGTCGTGCGCCTGTTCCAGCGCGTGCTGCGCGGCGAGCAGGTCGGTGCGCATCTCGGCGAGCTGTTCTTCCGCGTTCATGTGATCCCCCTCGATGGTGCCGCGGTATGTGTGCGGACGTCTGGGAGCCTACGCGCCGGACGCGACGGCGACCCGGCTCGCGACGGAGGTTGTCCACAGCCCGCGAGTAGTCCACAGGGCATACGACAAAAGGGCGGGCAGCCCGGAGACACCGGACCGCCCGCCCCTTGCGGCACAACCGCTTACAGCGGAATGTTCTTGTTGTTGCTGGCCTTCGCCGGCGCCGAGGCCAGCGCGGCGGCGATGGTGGAGCGGGTCTTGGCGGGGTCGATGACCTCGTCCACGACACCGATGGCCAAGGCCCGGCCGACACCGCCGGCGATGGCCTCGTGCTCGGCGGTCAACCGCTCGATCAGCGCCTCGCGCTCCTCCTCCGGAGCCTTGGCGATGGCCTTCTTGTGCAGGATGCCGACCGCGGCCTTGGCGCCCATGACGGCCACCTCGGCCTCCGGCCAGGCATACACCGCGGTCGCGCCCAGCGAGCGAGCGTTCATGGCGATGTAGGCGCCGCCATAGATCTTGCGGGTCACCAGGGTGACGCGCGGAATCTGCGCCTCGGCGAAGGCGTGCAGCAGCTTCGCGCCGCGGCGCACCACACCCTCCCACTCCATGCCGACACCGGGCAGGTAACCGGGCACGTCGGTGACGACCACCATCGGAATGCCGAAGGAATTGCACAGCCGCACGAAACGCGCTGCCTTCTCGGCACTTTCGGAGGTGAGGCAGCCGCCCATGCGCAGCGGATTGTTCGCGAGCACACCGACGGTCCGACCGCCGAGCCGGCCCAGGCCGGTGACGATGCTGCGCGCGTAACCGCCCTGCAGCTCCTCGAAGGAGGACTCGCCGTCGACATTGTCGAGCAGCTCGTGGATGACCGGCTTGATGTCGTAGGCGCGCTTGGCCGACGCCGGCAGCATGGCCTTCAGGTCGACGTCGCCGTGCTGGGCGGCGGTCATATCGAACTCGCCCTGCTCGGCGAACATCGAGACCAACCGGCGGCCGCGGTGCATGGCGTCGTCCTCGTCGTCGGCGACGATGTGGCACACGCCGGACTTCTTGCCGTGCGTGACCGGGCCGCCGAGCGTCTCCATGTCGACGTTCTCGCCGGTCACCGACCGCACCACGTCGGGGCCGGTGACGAAGATGCGGCCCTGGGGCGCCATGATCACGACATCGGTCAGCGCCGGACCGTAGGCGGCGCCGCCGGCGGCGAAGCCGACCACCACCGAAATCTGGGGGACCAGGCCCGACGCGCGGACCATGGCCTCGAACACGGTGCCGACGGCGTGCAGCGCCTCGACGCCCTCGGCCAGCCGGGCGCCACCGGAGTGCCAGATGCCGACGACGGGGATCTTGGATTCGATCGCCGTGTCGATCGCGTCGACGATGTGCTTGCAGCCCTCGACGCCCATGGCGCCACCCATGACGGTGGCGTCGGAGCAGTAGGCGACGGTCCGGACACCGTCGACCTCTCCGATCGCGGCCAGCACGCCGGACTTGTCACGAGGATGTAGCGGGAGAACGGTGCCGGGGTCGAAGAAGCGCTGCAACCGACCCAGTGGATCCCGGGGATCGGTAGTGGCGTCCGCCGCGGCGGGGGCCATGATGGTCATCGCGTTCTCTCCTCGAGGGAATGTGGAGTCGCTCACGCGGCTGCGAATGTGGAAGCCCCGGTGGGGTTTTCGCGGGTTGTCCGCTACCGGAAACCCCACCGGGATCGCTGTGGAATTGACCGATACGGGTCAGTACCGGCCGAAGGCGAGCGCCACATTGTGCCCACCGAAACCGAACGAGTTGTTGATCGCGTACTCGATCTCCTGCCGGCGGGCCTCGCCGTGCACGATATCGAGGTCGATCTCCGGATCCTGGTTCTCCAGGTTCAGCGTGGGCGGCACGATGCCGTCCCGGATGCTGAGCACGGTGAGCACCGACTCGAGGGCGCCGACGGCGCCGATCGAGTGGCCCAGGGCGGACTTGGGCGCGTAGACCGAGGCGTGGTTGCCGACGGCCTTGGTGATCGCGTTCGCTTCCGCCGTGTCACCGATCGGTGTGGCGGTCGCGTGCGCGTTGATGTGCGTGATGTCCTGCGGCGACAGCCCCGCCGAACGCATCGCGCGCTGCATGGCCCGCGCCGCGCCGTCACCCGTGGGATCCGGTGCGACGAGGTGGAAACCGTCCGAGGTGATGCCCGCACCCAGCAGCCGCGCGTGGATGGTGGCCCCGCGCGCCTTGGCGTGCTCCTCGGTCTCGATGACCATCAGCGCGCCGGCCTCGCCGAAGACGAAACCGTCACGGTCCTTGTCGAACGGCCGCGAGGCCGCCTTCGGATCGTCGTTGCGCGTGCTCATCGCCCGCATCATGGAGAACGCCGCGATCGGCACCGCGTCGATGTAGCCCTCGACGCCACCGGTGACGACGATGTCGGCGTCGCCCATGACGATCATCCGCCATGCGTTCGCGATGGCTTCCGAACCCGACGAACACGCCGAGACCGGTGTGACCACTCCCGCCCGGGCCTGCAATTCCAGACCCACCACGGCGGACGGCCCGTTCGGCATGACCATCTGAACTGCCAGCGGCGAGATCTTGCGGTAGCCACCGTTCTTCAGTTTGTCGACCGAGTCGATGAGCGCGTCGCCGCCGCCGAGGCCGGTGCCGATGGCGACGCCGAGACGCTCCTTGTCGACATCCGGCGCACCGGCGTTCTCCCAGACTTTCTTGCCGAGGGCGAACGCCAGCTGTTCGACGTAGGACATGCGCCGACGCTCGACGCGCGGGATCTCATCCTCGAGATTGAGCTTGATCCGGCCGCCGATGCGCACCGGGAGCTGGTACTCCTCGATGAAGTCCCCGTCGAGAACGTCGATGCCGCTCTCGCCGTTGAGGAGACCCTTCCACGTCGTATCGACGTCGCCCGCGATCGACGTGGCCGCCGCCAGGCTCGTTACGACGACGTTGGGAAAGTTCCCGTTCAAGGTGGAAGGAGTGGTCACGGTATCGGGCCCTTACTCGCCCTGGCCGAACTTGGCCTTGAGCTCCTCGGCCGCGTCGGCGTTCTCGGCCTCGAGCTTCTGGATGTAGTTGACCGCGTCACCGACGGTCTTGAGGCTGGCGAGATCCTCGTCGGGGATCTTCACGCCGTACTTGTCCTCGGTCTGCACCGCGATCTCGACCATCGACAGCGAGTCGATGTCCAGGTCGTCGACGAAGGACTTCTCGATCGTCACCTCGGAGGGCTCGATGCCGGTCACCTCTTCGATGATCTTGCCGAGCTCTTCGACGATCTGTTCCTGGGTCAGAGCGGCCACTTGGTGGCTCCCTTCTTATTACTCTCGGGGGGTCCGATGGTTTCGGTCTGTTTTCTTTGTCGATCCGAGACGGCCGGGCGTTTCCGTCCGTCTCATTCGCGGCCGCATCGTTGCGCACCGCGTGGAAAGCTAACCGTTTGCCGACAGTTCGGCCAACGCGGGGATGTCTTCGGGGGTCTTCAGGGCCAGATTCGGGGTGCCCTTCAGCTCCCGCTTGGCGATGCCGACCAGGGTTCCGGCCGGTGGCAGCTCGGCCACCGCGGAGACCCCTGCCGCGCGCACCGTCTCGGTGCACAGGTCCCACCGTACGGGTCGGGTGACCTGCGCGGCGAGCTTGTCGACGGCGTCGCGCCCGGAGGTGACCGGCTTGCCGTCGAAGTTCGACAGCAGGGTCCGGGTCGGCTCGCCCGGGGTGATCTGGGCGATGGCCTCCGCCACGGCGTCCTGAGCCGGAGCCATGAACGCGGTGTGGAAGGCGCCGGCGACGGGCAGCGCGCGGATGCGTGCCTTCTCCGGGGGATTCGCCGCGAGTTCGGCCAGCGCGTCCAGCCGGCCCGCCGCCACGATCTGGCCGGCCGCGTTGCGGTTGGCCGGGACGAGGTCGAGTTCGGCGAGCCGGTCGAGCACGGCGGCCTCGTCGCCACCGAGCACGGCGGACATGCCGGTCGGTTCCAGCGCGCACGCCTTGGCCATCTCCGCACCGCGGATGGCCGACAGCGTGACGGCCTCGTCGGGGGTGATGACCCCCGCGATGGCCGCGGCGGCGAACTCGCCGACCGAGTGGCCGGCGACGATGGTGTCCGCCGGCACCGAGGCGTCGGAGATCTCCGCGTAGGCGAGCAGCGCCGCGGCGACCACGAGCGGCTGGGTCACCGCCGTGTCCTTGATCTCGTCCGCGGTAGCGGTGGTGCCGAGCTGCACCAGGTCCAGGCCGGAAGCCTTGGACCACAGTTCGAGACGGTCACGCGCGCCGGGAAGATCGAGCCAAGGCGCGAGCATGCCGGGTGTCTGGGAGCCCTGTCCTGGGGCGTACAACGCGATCACGCCTCTAACAAAACACCGTGGAGGGCCTTCGGCGAGATGTCGACGCCGATGAAGGTTTCGGACCGCTTTTGTGTGGACCCCACAAAACGGCATGTGGCTCGCCGGGATCGACCCCCTACCCGGAGTCGTTACACCCCATCTTCGTAAAAGGTGCCCGAAGAGGCTTCTGGGGCAGAAGTTGGCGATTCGTTACGAGTTCGTGTCAGGCGACCTACTGTCGCAGCGATCCGGAGCACGTACGCGTCTCGCGGATTCATCGGATCACGGCCGGTGATGTCGGCGATTCGCTTCAGCCGATAACGGACCGTATTTGGATGAACGAACAGCTGGCGTGCACACGTCTCGACGGCTCCGCCGCAATCGAGATAGGCATCGAGGGTGTCGGCCAAGGCCGACCCGGCGGCGGCCAACGGTAGCACAACATACTCGTTGAGAGCCTCGACCGCAGCACGATCTCCGAGCAGGGCTCGTTCGGGTAGCAACTCGGAGGCGTGTACCGGTCGCGGCGCCCCGCGCCAGCCCACCACCGCCTCCATTCCGGCCATCGCCTCGACCGCGCTGACGTGCGCGGCCGACAGCGTGCGGGTGGTCGGGCCGATCACCACCGGGCCCTCCGAGAACGATTCGGCCAGGAGATCGACCAGGAACGGGGAGGGGTAGCCGATATCGCCGAGATTCCCGCTGACCACCATGACCAGCCGCGATCCCTGGATGACGGCCAGCGCCGCGCGGCCGTGCCGGGCGGCGAGGGTGTGCACCGAGCCGACCACGGTGACCTGGTCACTAGGGGGTATGCCCACCAGCACCGTCGCCGGCGCGGTGGCGTCCCAGTTCAATGTGGCCGCGCGCGAGAGCATTTCGGGCCCGGTGTCGCCGCGCACAACGGCGTCGACGACCAGTGCCTCCAGCCGGGTGTCCCAGGCGCCGCGGGACTCGGCGGCGCTGGCGTACACCGAGGCCGCGGCGAAACCGAGTTCGCGGCCGTAGCGCAGCACCGCCTCGGTCAGTGCCACCAGCTGCCGGTCGTTGCGGGCCAGCGCCGGTAGCCACTGCTCGAAGAACTCCATGGCCACCCGGACCATGTCGACGGTCTGGCGCAGGGTGAGCCGCCGCGCCAGATCCTGCGGGATCACCTGAAAGGCGTCCAGGCTGAAGCGGATATCGCTCTCCGGGTCCTGCAGCCATTCCAGGAAGTTCACCACCGCGGTCTGCACCAGCATCTGGACGCCGGCCCGCTGCGCGGCGTCCAGATCACCGAAGAACGGCAGCCGGTCCTCCATCGACGCGATCGCCTCGGTGGACAATCGCCCGGAGAACTGCTTCACCCGCTTCAGCAGCGTGTCCGGCAGCGGATCGCGGGTCTGCTGATACGGCGAGAGGGCGCCGGTCGGCAGATATACCTCGTGTGACGAGGACGTGTCGGTGATCCGGCGCGGCCGCGGCGGTTTACGTTCCACTACTCCATACTCTCCTGCGGCGGCCGTGCCCCCGCGCCCGATGCGCTCACGCCGGCTGGTCTTCGGTGTTGGTCGACTTCTCCGCGGCATCGACGTCGCCGATGCGGTAGCGGGCCTCGGCCTCGGCGACCTTGGCCTGGTCCACCTTGCCCGCCCGGCCCAGCGCCTGCAGCGCGGCGACCGCGATCGACTGCGCGTCCACATTGAATACGCGCCGCGCGGCCGGGCGCGTATCGGAGAAGCCGAAGCCGTCGGTGCCGAGGGTGACATAGTCGCCGGGGACCCACTTGCGGATCTGGTCCTGTACCGAGCGCAGCCAGTCCGAGGCGGCGACGAACGGGCCCTCGGCTCGCGAAAGTACCTGCGTCACATAGGGAATGCCGGGATCGGCGTTCGGGTCGCGCAGTGCGGTGATCTCCTTCGCCAGCGCCTCCTTGCGCAACTCGCTGAACGAGGTCACCGACCACACGTCCGCCTGCACACCCCATTCCGAGGCCAGCAGTTCCTGCGCGCGCAGCCCGTCGGGCACGGTCACGCCGGACACCATGATCTGCGCGCGCACCTCGCCCTCGCCACCGCGCTTGTACAGGTAGATGCCCTTGAGCAGGCCCTCGATATCGAGGTCGTCCGGCTCGGCCGGCTGCGGGTAGGGCTCGTTGTACATGGTGATGTAGTAGCTGATGTTCTCGCCGCCGAAGGTGTCGTTCGCCATCTTCGGGTGGGTGCCGGGCAGCACCGTCGATTCCGGCGCGGGTTCGCCGCCGCCGTACATCCGGCGCAGGCCGTCGCGCACGATGTGGGCGATCTCGAAGGAGAAGGCCGGATCGTAGGCCACGAAGGCCGGATTCGTGGACGCCAGCAGCAGCGAGTGACCGTCGTTGTGCTGCAGGCCCTCACCGGTCAGGGTGGTTCGCCCGGCGGTTGCTCCGAGGATGAATCCGCGTGTCAGCTGATCGGCCGCGGCCCACAGTCCGTCGCCGGTGCGCTGGAAACCGAACATCGAGTAGAAGATGTAGAGCGGGATCATCGGCTCGCCGTGGGTGGCGTAGGAGGTGCCCACCGCGGTGTAGGAGGCGGTCGATCCGGCCTCGTTGATGCCCTCGTGCAGGATCTGGCCCACTTGGCTCTCTTTGTAGGCAAGCATCAACTCCGCGTCGACCGATGTGTACAACTGGCCGTTGCGGTTGTAGATCTTCAACGAAGGGAACCACGAGTCCATCCCGAAGGTGCGGGCCTCGTCCGGGATGATCGGCACGATCCGCTTGCCGATCTCCTTGTCGCGCAACAGCTCCTTCATCAGCCGCACGAAGGCCATCGTGGTGGCCACGTTCTGCTTGCCCGAACCCTTGCGCACCGAGCGATACGGCTCGTCGCCGGGAAGTTGCAGAGGCTTTGCTGCCGTGCGTCGTTCGGGCAGAAAACCGCCCAGGGTGCGCCGCCGGTCCAGCATGTACTGGATGGCCGGATCGTCCTGGCCGGGGTGGTAGTAGGGCGGCAGGTACGGGTCCGCCTCGAGCTGCTCGTCGGTGAACGGGATGCGCTGCACGTCGCGGAACGCCTTCAGATCGTCCAGCGTCATCTTCTTCATCTGGTGCGTGGCGTTGCGGGCCTCGAAGTGCTTGCCCAGGCCGTAGCCCTTGATGGTCTTGGCCAGGATGACCGTCGGCTGGCCCTGGTGCGCCAGCGCCGCCGCGTAGGCCGCGTAGATCTTGCGGTAGTCGTGGCCGCCGCGCTTGAGGTTCCAGATCTGCTGGTCCGACAGGCCTTTCACCAATTCCTTGGTGCGCGGGTCGCGACCGAAGAAGTGCTCGCGCACGTACGCGCCGTCGTTGGCCTTGTAGGTCTGGTAGTCGCCGTCGGGGGTGGAGTTCATCAGGTTCACCAGCGCGCCGTCACGGTCGGCGCTCAGCAGCGTGTCCCACTCGCGGCCCCAGATGACCTTGATGACGTTCCAGCCCGCGCCCCGGAAGAACGACTCCAGCTCCTGGATGATCTTGCCGTTGCCGCGCACCGGGCCGTCCAGGCGCTGCAGGTTGCAGTTGATGACGAAGGTCAGATTGTCCAGGGCCTCGTTGGCGGCCACCTGGATCAGGCCGCGCGACTCCGGCTCGTCCATCTCACCGTCGCCCAGGAACGCCCAGACATGTTGATCCGAGGTGTCCTTGATGCCGCGATCGTGCAGGTAGTGGTTGAACCGGGCCTGGTAGATGGCGTTCATCGGGCCCAAACCCATGGAGACCGTGGGGAACTCCCAGAAGTCGGGCATCAGGCGCGGGTGCGGGTACGACGACAGCCCGCGACCCGGACCGCCGTGGCTGTACTCCTGGCGGAACCCGTCGAGCTGATCCTCCGACAGCCGGCCCTCGAGGTACGCGCGGGCGTACACACCCGGGGAGGCGTGCCCCTGGATGAAGATCTGGTCGCCGTCGCCGGAGTGGTCCTTGCCGCGGAAGAAGTGGTTGAAGCCGACCTCGTACATCGCCGCCGACGACGCGTAGGTCGAGATGTGGCCGCCCACACCGATTCCCGGCCGCTGCGCGCGGTGCACCATGACCGCGGCGTTCCAGCGGATCCAGGCGCGGTAGCGGCGCTCCACCTCTTCGTCGCCGGGGAACCACGGCTCGTTCTCGGTGGGGATGGTGTTGACGTAATCGGTGGAGGTCAGCGCGGGGATGGCGACATGGCGTTCACCGGCGCGTTCCAGTAGGCGCAGCATCAGGTAGCGCGCACGTCCCGGCCCCTCGCGGTCGAGCATCTCGTCGAAGGACTCCAGCCATTCGCCGGTCTCCTCCGGGTCGATGTCCGGTAGGTACGATGCCACCCCCTCGCGGATCACACGCACACGGGCACCGGCCGGACGCGCGGGCGCCGACTCCGAATCGGCGGCTGCGCCGTTGGCGGTGGAACTCGACGACTTCGGGTGCATCACGTCTGTCAAAATCAAAGCTCCTCGTACAGGGGTGGACAAGCGGATGGCTCTAACCCCGGACAGCCGCGCTGGTGGGCGGGTTGTCCGTGCCTCACGGTGGGGCGCACCTCACATCCTTGTCGATGATGCGTCCCAGGTCATCATGTCAGCCGGAAATCCAGTACCGTTCTCCAGGCAACTGCGGTGTGCGCACCGTGAACAACGCCCGATGGACACCGCCGAGGTCGAGAAGCGGGGAGGATGATGAAACTGCTGAACCCACGCGGGTTCGGGTTGGCGTGCGCGACCCTTGCGGTCGGCACAGGACTGGTGGTAGCGGGATGCTCCAGCTCAGTCCACGGTACCGCCACCGTGAACGAGGCGGACGCGGCATCGTTCCGGTCGGAGATGGCGGCGTCGTCGGCAGCGGCGACGTCCTCGGCCAAGGCGGCCGCGCAGGACAAGGCCGTCTCCGAGAACTGCAGCCCGTTCCGCGATCTGTCCGGCGTCGCGGTGACCAAGTACAACGAATTCGTCGACGCCCACGACGCCAACGCGCCCGATCAGGACGCCAAGCGCGACGCCGCGGCGGAGACGCTGGAGAACGCGGCCCGCACGGTCGAGAGCCGCGTGACCGCCTCGGGCGAGGCCCTACCCGCGGACCTGGGGCAGAAGTTCACCGACTACGTCGTGGCGGCGCGAGCGCTGGCGGAGGAATCGCGCAAGATGACCTACACCGCACCCGTCGGACCGCTCAACGACGCCAGCAAGCGCGTCAACGACGCGCTCAACACGGTGCGGAATGCTTGTCCCGCACGGTGACCGGCTTACCGGTCCGACCTCGGACGATGCGTCTTATTACGCGACATTTCGGAATGTAGTTGGGCCGATCGGCTTGCGCTGCGGCCGATAACCATGTTCGCTTGCACCTATCTATTGTCGGCAGTTGAGGAGGACACCACCGTGGTCGCCGCGGCGGACGCGCAGAACAACGCTCAGAAGCTTGGCATCTCACACGGAATGGTGGTCCAAGAACTGGGCTGGGATGAGGACACCGACGACGGCCTGCGGGCGGACATCGAGGAGGTGGTCGGCTCCGAGCTGGTCGATGAGGACACCGACGAGGTGGTCGACGTCGTCATGCTGTGGTGGCGAGACGGTGACGGTGATCTCGCCGACGAGCTGATGGACGCGATCAGCCCGCTGTCCGACGACGGCGTGATCTGGGTGCTGACCCCCAAGACCGGACATCCCGGCCACGTGGATCCGAGCGAGATCGCGGAGTCGGCCCCCACGGCCGGCCTGACCTCGACCACACCGGTGAGTCTGGGGGACTGGACCGGCACCAAACTCACGCAGCCCAAGACGCCCTCGAAGCAGCGCTGACCGGCGGCTCGATTAAGGTTGTGGGGGTGGGCCCGTGCTGCCCGCCGGTGCGCCCACGCCGGGATCGTAGGCGCCGCATCGATCACAGGAGGACCGCGCATGCCACTCGAAGAGGGCACGGCCGCACCGGATTTCACGCTGAAGGACCAGAACAACCAGGACGTCAGCCTCTCGGACTACCGCGGGCACAAGAACGTCCTGATCGTGTTCTACCCCTTGGCGTTCACCGGTATCTGCCAGGGTGAGCTGTGCAAGGTCCGTGACGAACTGCCGAAGTTCCAGAACGACAACGCCGAGATCCTCGCGATCTCCGTCGGTCCGCCGCCCACCCACAAGATCTGGGCGGCGGAGCAGGGCTACACCTTCCCCCTGCTCTCGGACTTCTGGCCGCACGGCGCCGTAGCCCAGTCCTACGGCGTCTTCAACGACAAATCCGGCTTCGCCAACCGCGGCACCTTCGTCGTAGACAAAGACGGCATCATCCGTTTCTCCGAAATGAACGGCCCCGGCGAACCCCGTGACCAGGCAGCTTGGGAGAAAGCCCTCGCTGCGTTAGATTCTTAACCCGCTGGGTTGCCTCGGGGCAACCAGCACTTCCGTCCCCGCTCTCGTCCGGCGGGCGCGGACTCGGGCGTATAGCTCAGTGGTAGAGCACTGGTTTTACACACCAGCGGTCGGGGGTTCGAACCCCTCTGCGCCCACCAGCAAGTTTGCTGGTCTCTCGCTCTTCTCGGGTGGATTGATATGGGTGGGCACAGCCCGGTCGGTGCGAATTGCGGCAGCTGACTGGGGCTCCTTCGGGACTTTCGACCCTGTCTTCGAGATCGTGGCCGTCTGATCATTGAGCGCTGTGGGATTCCGTCAGGGATCCGGAGAACAGCGACGCCTCGATCCTTCACGGTGGGTGGCGCCTAAGAATCTGGTTCACGATCGAGGTGGTCATGCAAGTCGAACTGGGGACGTTCCGTATCGACACGGGCACGCGGCGCTTGTTCCCGGCCTACCGGCCGCCCCGAAGCCTGATTCTCGCCCTGCTCTACTCGATGGCGATGGTGTTCGTCTACACGCTGCTCTTCGAGATCTATTGTCTTGTCGCGCTTGTTATCGCTGCGATCTGGCTGACCAACACGGCCTTCCGCTGGATCGAGCAGCAGCGCGCCGTCGCGGCCCGGAAACGGGTCCAGCAGAGAGGATTCGAGGACGCACTTCGGAGACGGGCCGACGAGCAGAACGCCGACTACCTGGCTGGTGGTTCGGGCCTGCCCGAAGCCCCGCTCTTTCGATCCCAGCCGAACACGCCGGGGCGTTGATGTTCCGCCTTACTAGACGGCCGGGTGACCGCTCATTGCGCTGCGGTAGATGAATTCGAGTTTCTCTGAGGCGCAGGTACTTCCGTGCTCATCTGCTATCGAGTGGGTCAGGCGTGCCATCGATCCGTGTGTCGCAGGGGGTGATATCCGCATTAATTAAAGGGACCACGAGTGACCTATCAACGTCCGAACCGACATCCCGGAACACCGCTCTACCGCGGCCCGCAGAGGGCCCCGGGGCACCCCGGCGCCCAAGCAAGAAGAAATGGCCATAGATCGTCGGTGCGGTGGTGCTGCTGCTGTTCGGCGGGTGCGTCAGCTCGATGACTGATCAGGACAAGGGCAAGATGCAGGCCACCACGTCGACGGGGCGAACCGTGTCCACGAGCGCAGCGCCGAAAGACCCCACGGCGCTTGCCCGATTCGTGGCAACCATTGATGGCTCGCCCACGTCGTACCGGATCACCGTGAAAGTCGGCACTAAGAAGATTGATGTCAAGTTGGCGCATACCGCCTCGCATGGCAGCTGCGGTTCCGAGCTTTTGCGAGTTTTCGAATTGCGTTTGGCAGCTTCGCTTCCCATCGGAGCCTCGGTGACTGTGGTGTGGTCGCAACCGCAGTCCGCGCCGTCCGGCCCCAAAGAGGCATACATCCATCTGGCAGAGCCGGGCAAGGACGCCACCGAGAACCCATACGGCATCAGCCTCAACGAACAACTCGTCGCGGAAGGCAACGCTGTGCTGGATCCGCCGATTCGGCGAAGTGAGGAAGCGCCACCGGTTGCCGAGCAAGTCCTGACGGTCCGCGCCGGCGCGACGGTTGAGACCGCCGCATACATCGACGCATTGTCTGCCGCCGACATCGCTGCGTGGAACAGTCGCGTCGGAGCAATCGCCGACTGCCGTGTGCGTGTGGATCGTGAAGACGAGCAGCGCCGCCAGAGGTGGGGAGCGGACAGGAAACCCGGTACCGATGATGATCCGCCCCACGATTATTCGAACAATGGAAGCAGTAGCGGCGGGGGCGGCGGTGAAAGTCGTCTCTGCCGCCGCCACTGGTGGTGCTGAGGGTTGATGGTCAGCGGTCGGGATGCCAATGAGGACCATGCGTTTCACGTCGCAACGTGGGGACAGTACCGGTGTTCGGCCGCGATCTCCGGCCGCTGTCCGAGCCCCGGCAAGACGCTGGTGATGAGCATGAGTTCGCGCATTCGGCAGAGTCCGGGCCATTCGCTCGTCTGGTGATGTCCCAACCGTAAGTGTCCGAGACATCCGTGTAGACCCCGGCTCGTCCGAACCGAGAGATCAATGGTGAGCTTGAAGTTCAGCGATGCGTTGCCCAAGCGGCTGAAACGGCGACCTTCGCAGCCGAGGTGGCTGATGTCGACAGCGGCGCCAAGGTGTGGGCCGAACCTGCGCGGTCGGTCGTAAGTGGTGACTGCACGGGAGCGGGAGCGTATGCACTACGAAGAGTATCTGGAGTATTTGAATCGTCTGGATGAGGACGATCATCAGGACTACCAGGATGATCTGGATCGTGAGCGTGAAGACGCCCATCAAGCCCATCTGGACTATCTGGACTATCTGGACCATCTGGACCATCTGGACCATCTGGACCATCTGGACCAAGCTGATCAAGACTACCTCGACTACCTAGGCGACATCGACTAACTGTTGCGGAGAGCGCCCTTGGTGGCGACGGATCGGCCGTGGATATCGGAGAGCCCGTGCCAGAGCCGAGTATTCTCGCTACGGTGGGGAGCTTGATGAGGTGGCTGCGGCGCAAGGACGCCCGAGCAGCCAGAATTCTGGATGATTTTCGGAACTACGCTGCCTCGCAAGGGCTTTCGATTCTGTCCGTCGATCGGGTCTATCAAAGCGGACGTAGGGGAACGAAAGCCAGTGTGCGCCTGGGTGGTACCGGTTTGTCCCGTGACGCCTGGTTCTGGTGGACGACAGCTCAATCAGGGTCGTTGATCGCGGGTCGAGTGTCCCAGGGATACGGTCCGCACACGGGCAGGAACGACGTGTTGTACGTCGGTACCGAGGGCGGGTCGGGAGTCTTCGCAGTCGTTGATTCGACAACGCTCCGGCGGGCGAACCGATATTGGGCTCTGCCCGAGTCCAGTAGACCGGAGCTGCCGCCAAGCAGCGGGTTAAGTGAGATTCGTGCACGGCGGCGATGGCCTACGGCCGTTGTCATCGCCGGAGCGGTCGCTGTTCTACTGCTCTTGGTCATTTGACCGTGTCTTCGCGCGGCCGCAGGAACCTCGCCGAACGCATGCCGTCACATGCTGCTCGTCGATGTGCGTTGATTGTCCACGAGCGAGATCAGTTCGGTGCGTAGACGTTCGATCTCCCCGCTGCCGGTGGTGGGGAACCGGAGTAGCGGTATGTCGTAGGTGGCGCAGATCGCGTCCTTGAGTGCGTCGCGGGCGAGTTGGTCGGGCCTGTTCTCGTGGTACTTGAATCCGTCCACCTCGATTACGCAGATGCGGTCCTTGGTGACGCGGTTGAAGATGTCGAAGTCGACTGATGAGCGGTTCCGGACGAACTGCTGTTGCTCCGGGGTGAGGCGGTCGGTGTGCGGCAACAGGTTCTTGAGGTATACCTGTTCCCTGAACCAGAGTCCTTGAAAATGGTTCTCCTGCAGTAGATCTTCGAGGACTGTCCGCATGATGTCCTCGGATTTGTAACTTGATTTTCCCCGCAGGCGGGTGGCCCGCGAACGCAGGCGAGCCGAATAGTCCCGGTAGAGTAGATCGAAGACCGATACCACTGAGCTGTCGAAGAGTTCCTCGGTGGGATTCTGGTACCGGATGTAGCCGATTAGATCGCGAAGGTTCCTGCTCCGGGGCAGCATGGCGTGGTTCGTCACCAGGACGAAACGTCTCATCGCACGGGAGACCGCAACGTTGACCAGCTCCGCGGCGTCAGCGAATCTCAAGCCCACATGGCCGCTTTTCGATTCGTCCAGGACCGTGGTCATCACGATGGCCTTCTTTTCGCGGCCCTGGAAACTGTGCACGGTATCGGCCTCGATACTCGCGATCAGTGCGTCGGTAACTCTATCCGCCTGCTTGCGGTAGGGAGTGGTCACCCCTATCTCTTCCGGTTCGAAGTCGGAGCAGAATCGCGGGAATACCTCTTGCCGAATGACGTCGATCTCTCGCTGATTGATGCGCCCGCCCCCGATGTCGAACTGACGCATGTGATTGCCTTCCACGGTGCGTGCCACCACCATGGCCGGGTACCCGGATGTGCTGCGGGTGTAGGGAACGAGGTTGTCTTCGTAGAACTTCCGGTTGCAGAATCCGATGATGGTCGGATCGCACCGGTAGTGTTCCCGCAGCATGACGCGCGGGAGTCGATCTCCGAACAGTTCGATCACCGAGGACAGGATGCTGTGCCCGTGGTAGTGATACTCGGCGGCGGGTGTGGGTGGGCAGGAGGATTCTCGGATCCCATCCTCGATGACGGGCCGCAACTGCTGGAGGTCGCCGACGATTACCAGATTGCGACAGCATGCCAGTGCCACTCCGGCTGCGAGCAGGTCGACTTGTGAGGCTTCGTCGATGACGAGGTAGTCGACCAGTTTCCCGTTGCCGATGCTGCGTTCCAGTGAATGGCAGGTGCTCAAGACGACAGGGTAGTCGCGGCTGAATTCGTCCCACTTGCCGCGGAATCCGTTGCCGTACCGCTGTATTGGCCGCCCTGCGTAGCGGCGTCGCAGATGCTCGGTGAGCCAGTCCACGGACAGCGTGCGTTGTTCCTCTACCAGCTTCTCGAACTTCGATCGATCCAGGGATTTCTCGAGTTCGGTAATTCGTCGCTCGAGTTCGGCGATCCTCGTGTCGTAGTACAGCTGCTGCAGACGCAGGACGACATCTACATCACCCGGATCGATCGAGCGCATCGATCGGAATCGAAAGTAGTTGCCGATTCGTTCGACCAAGTGCGAGATGCCGCTGGTTGGAGCCAGCTCCGGATCGGTGGCGGCGATGAAGGCGAGGATCTTGTCCGAACCCCACCGCAGTACCGGCAACCGTTCTTGACCAGGCAGTTCGTGTCGATCGAGGTATCCCACGAAATGGTTACGTTCCAGCGAGTACGCAGCCAGCTTCGAACGTAATTGTGCGACTTCCCGTTCGATTTCTCGCAGGCCAACGAGCTGGTTGTCCCGCCGGTCCATCTCTTCGGCTCGGGGCAGCGGGACCGGAGTCGATGCCTGCAGTGCCTCGATTCTACGATTCCGTTCATCTTGCTCCGCGAAGAATCGCTCCCGCTTTGACTTCCGGCCGAGGTTCGCTGTTACATAACCGAATCCCGCTTCGGCGAGTTTGGTGTGGACATTGTCCACCGCGGCGTTGTTCGAGGAGACCACGGCTATGGTCTTCGACTCGTCGACGATGAGGTTGGCGATCAGATTGAGGATCGTCTGCGTCTTCCCGGTTCCGGGCGGGCCATCGATTACCGAAATCGGATGTCGCAGAGCGTTTTCGATGGCAGCGCGTTGGCTGAGGTTGGTGTGGAACGGATACAGGGGTGGCGATGCCGGTCGTTCGATAGGCTCGATCGGCACGGAGTGGAGATACCGGTACAGCGCGCTCTCTGGGTGAACAAATATCGACTGTCCGTACGCCTCTCGCAGTGATCGGGCGCTCTCAGGAAGGAGGCTCGCCACAGCACTCCAGTGCGCCAGCACCTGCGCTGCACGTGGTTCGCCGGCCGCGTTCGGTATGACCTCGACAGACTCCGCGGGCCGCACGGAATACTTCCCGTCATCGCCATAGAAGATGTGCCACCATCCCAGCTCTGGCCCGGCGAAGTAGTAAGCCTCGCGCGCGTTCTCCCACAGTTGGCCATCTGAGGTTCACCCCGGATGGTGGACAGGGGCTTACAGATTTTCAGGCGGCAGCGGTTCGAAGTGAACGCTCGTAGTTGTCGGGGCTTTGGTTCCCGATCGCGGAGTGCCGCCGGGTAGTGTTGTAGTAGTTCATCCACTTGTCAACCGAGACAACGAGTTCGGTCTTCGTCGCGTAGGTGTGCCGGTAGTAGTGCTCGTGTTTGAAACTTGACCACAGCGATTCGGAAGGGCTGTTGTCCCAGCATATTCCGGTCGCTCCCATCGACCGGCGCAGCCCGTGCCGCCGGCAGGCTTGCGCGGTCAGATGCGCGGTGAACTCCCCGCCGCGATCCGAGTGCAGGATCGTGCCCTGGGCTCGGCCGCCGCGCACCGCGACCGCGGCATCGATGGCTTCGGTGACCATATCGGCGCCGATATGATCGGCCAGGCTGTAGCCGAGCACCTTGCGGGTGTGGCCGTCACGGATAGCGCAGAGGAACAGATCCCCGTGACCACAGGTCAGGTAGGTGATATCGGTCGTCCAGACAGCGTCGGGGCGGCCCTGGTCGAAGCAGCGCTTCACCAGATCCGGCGGGAACGACGCCGCCGGATCGGCCACGGTGGTGCGCACTTTGAACGTTCGGGGACTGATCCCTTCGAGCCCGGCGGAGGCCATGATCTTGGCGACGGTCTTGGCTGAGACCCGTTCGCCCTGATCGCGTAGCTCACCGGTGATACGCGGTGATCCGTAGGTGCCGTGCGATTCGCGATGCACCGTGGCGATCTTCGTTTCCAGATCCGCACGCCGCTGCTGCCGGTCGGTGAGAACCGTTGCCGCCCTGCGCTTCACATACGCGTAGTAGCCCGACTTCGACACCTGCAGCAGTCGTGCCATGCGGCGAATCGAAAACCGGTGCCCTGCAGGCTGATCAGTACCAGCAACGCCGGTGACAGTGTCGGGGCCGGCGTACTCGGCCATCAGATCGAACCGGGCCGGTTCGTCTGCATCGCGGCAAAGTACGCCGACGCTTTTTTCAGGAACGCGATGTCTTTGTCCTGGTCAGCGACCTGCCTTCGCAGTCGCTGCAACTCGGCTCGCTCCGCCGCATCGAGGGGTTTTTCACCATGAATCTCGGCGGCAGCGATCCTGCGCCGCTCGTCTTTGACCCACGTCCCCAGCAGACTCTCGTGAATGCCCAGTTCCCGGGCAACTTCGGCGACCGTGCGACCGGAATCGATCACACGATGCGCAGCCTCGACCTTGTACTCGGCCGTGAACGACCGGCGCTTACGAGGAGGCATGCAGACATCCTTTCAACAGGATCAGTGATCCTGTCAACTCGGTGTCCACAACCCGGGGTGAACCTCAATCCACCAGGATTCTCATCTGAGGGCCGAGCGATACGGCATGGGGATTGTTCAGCGTAAGCACGCGATCCCACCCGTACTCGAAGAGGCCACCGCGTTTGAAAGTGACGCGCACTCCTGTTGTCCCCTGTTGTAGTCCTGCGATGTCCTTCGTGCGGTTCACGAAGACCCCGCTCCCTCGATCATGAATCAGTATCGACACTTGACGTGGATCGATCACTCCCCAACCCCCTTCACCGATAACAGGCACGGCGAGCCTATCGCGAGTTGAGCCCGGTCACCCGCTGGATCGTGCGGCGACGGTAGAGCTAAACTCGCGTCTGCTCCGTCCGGGGCGAATGGAAGGGATTGTGTGCGAACATGATTCGCACGTCGCCGATCCGCTCGATGCCACACGTTCCGGCCGAAACTGTATGGGGGAATCCATGACGAGGAACTGCAACCAGTGAGGACTACCGTTACCATCACATCCAGGGGACAGTACTGGGCGGTCGCCTTCGGTAGGCGTGATCCGGAACTACTCAGGGTGCTCAAGTCGATCATTCCCAGCGACAGACGCCAGCGGAACAACGACGCTGTCGAATGGCGCATCGTCGGCGGCATCGCGGAACTGCATGATGAATTCGACCGCCGCAGTGTGCCGGTTACCGTCGTCGGCGAGCGTGGCCAGGCGAAGCGGGAACCTAACGAACGCGAGAGCGTCGACCACTGGCGACGCAAATTCGAGGCGATGGCCGAGGCTGCCAAGCGGATGCATGAGGAGAAGTTGCAACTCCAGGAAGAGCACGAGGAGACGCTGCGGAAATTGAAAGAAGTTGCAGCCAAGGCCAGTGCCCCGCCGGCGTCGGGGAGTTGGGCCGAACAGCTGTTCACCGCTGTCGGGGAGTCCCGAATCGATGCTGTGTTCAAGGCCATGTCACGTTGCCTGCATCCGGACGTGAAGACCGGGGATACCAGACTGATGCAGCAGTTGAACGATGCCCGCGGAAGACTCCGTAACGGATAAGCGGCTCGGTCGCTACTTCCGGACGACCGCATGTCCGTTCATCCCGACGGTGCGCGGCTGTGATGAGCGTTGCGCTGTCCCAACACCGTTGTGTCAGGGAAGGATTGCGTGGAGGCGGCCATCGGTGGTTTGGGGGAGCGTATGCCTCGCGCCCGGTGCCGCTTGCCTGCCGAGGTATCGGTACCTGAGGCTCGCCGAACAAGCCACCAGCTAGTTTGAGATGGCCAAGAACAGGCAAGGACTCGGACGAACGAGGCCCGATCGGACGGACCACCACCACCCGGACCCGCAGAAGTCCCCACTCGCCTTACACACCGGGGTTCGAGCCCCCTCTGCTTGTGGAGGCTGGGGTTCAGTCGTTGGGGGACAAACGATCCCGCTGCGCACATGCCGCTGAGTGCGGCCGACTATCGCCCCTACTAGCCACGTTCTGCGTGGTCAGGTACGGCTGTTTCGGTCTTGCAAGAGCCCATTGGCGATGACGTCGGCGGCGGATTCGAGTAGGTCTCGTAATTCGGCTTCCGACCTGCGGAGTTGGTCAGGGCGCCAGTTGAGGCTGATGATGCCGTTCCAGGTGGCCAGGAGGATCGCGGCGACGTTCGATGGATCGACGGGGCGGGCGATGCCTGCGTCGATCCCGGCGCGGAGGGCTTCGGCCAGGCGGTCGTTCTGTCGCTTGATGTTTCGCGCCAGGCGGTCGGAGAGCTCGCGTCCGGCCGAGTATCGGCCCGGATCGGCTGGGAAGGCCAGCATGCGGAAGTACTCGGGGTACTGCAGATAGAACTGCAAGTACTGCTCGGCTACGGCATAAATCTGTTCGGCGGGGCTTCGATCCGCGGTGAAGGCGAGGTCCATGAAACGGCGGTCGGCGTCGAGTACGCGCTCGACCACCGCGGCGTGCAGGCCGGCCTTGGATCCGAAGTGGTTGTAGATCGAGCCGACCGCCACCCCCGCGCGATCGGCGATCTCGTCCACGGTCACCTCGTCTGCCGGGCGGTCACTGAAAACCTCACCCGCGGCCTGCAGGAGCGCGTCGATCGTGCGCTGCTTCCGAGGATCCACAATCGGTCCGCCTCTTGTAATCGTTGCAATAAGTTCGGTCGGTGCGTAGCGTACCGCCCGAGGGTTCATGCAAGCGTTGCAAGAACTCGGAATCGGGGAGGAAGCTCATGACCGTCGGCCAGGCGTCATCACGAACGTTGCGTCCGTTCCAGCAGCAGCAGTTCGCTCGACTGCCGGAGTTGCCGGCGCGGCCGCATCCCTACTTCGCGTCGACGCCACACGACCTGGAGATGGACTCGGCATCGCTGGGACGGATCCGGGTGCATTACCGCGAATACGGCAGTGGGACACCGCTTCTGCTGATTCATGGCTTGATGACCACCAGCTATTCGTGGCGGTACGTGCTCGATGGTCTCGGCGCACACTTCCGCCTGATCGTCCCCGACCTGCCGGGCAATGGCCGCAGTAGCCAACCGGGCGTGCGGCTTTCGGCTCCGGCGATGGCGGCATGGATCGGCGAATTCCAAACGGCACTCGGGTTGCGCGGCTGCGCTGCCGCCGGCAATTCCCTCGGCGGGTATCTGGTCATGCGTCACGCCCTCGCCGACCCCGGCGCGTTCTCCCGGCTGGTCAATATCCACGCCCCGACATTCCCGGTCGCACGGATGCACGCACTGCATGCAGCGTTGTTACTTCCCGGTGCGGCAACGGCTTTCGGGTGGTGGGTCCGGCGTGACACCGTGCGATGGGCGCACCGGATCGTGCACTACTACGACGACACGCTCAAATCGCTCGAGGAGGCCCGCGAGTACGGCGCACCGCTGGACTCCGTCGAGGGCATTAGAACCTTCGTCAGCTACCTACGAGACGTGATGTCGCCGCGCGGGTTCGCCGATTTCGCCACCGAACTCGACCGGCGCCGGAATGCGCGGCAGCCGTTCCCGATGCCGTTGCAGCTCATCTACTCTCGGCAGGACCCGATGGTGCCGCCCGCCACCGGACCGAAACTGGCCGCGCTCATCCCCGCTGCGCAACTCCACCAGTTGGACCACTCATCCCACTTCGCCCACGTCGACAGCCCGGCCGAAGTCACTGCTCTACTGCTGGACTTCCTCGACTCGGACACGCCCGACCTGAGGCCGGGTCGGTCGATGTCTGGGAACTAGCCGCTGGGCGAGAGGTGTTGCGGCTCAGGGTTTCCGCACGTGTCGCATGTAGCGCTGTTCGTGCCTGGCACACTCGAAAGGCGTGTGCCAATGCTCAGGCTGCGGTCGGCGACGAGAGGATGCGGACGCGTGCCTAGGGGGCGCGCGTTCTTCGACAATGATTGTGCCGCCGATACGCCGACCTGTGGCGCTGTTGTCGCTAGTCGTCGGGGGAGACGCGCCGGTTGCGTTTGGTGACGCCGCGCCGCTTCTTCGCGGAGATACGACGTTCCTTCGCCCCGCGCGAGGGCTTGGTGGCGCGGCGCACAGGTGGTGGGGCGGCAGCGGCGTCGCGTAGTAGCGAGGCCAGGCGTTCGCGAGCGGCCGCGCGGTTCTGTAGCTGTGCGCGCTGCTCCGATGCGGTGACCGTGAGAACTCCGTTGACCAGGCGGGTGGCCAGGCGGTCGAGCATCCGGGTGCGCAGCCACTGCGGCACCGACGGTGAGTGTGCGAGGTCGAACGACAGCTCTACCCGGCTGTCGGTGGTGTTGACGTGCTGCCCTCCCGGCCCGGACGACCGCGAGAACCGCTCACGCAACTCGGACGCGGGTATCACCAGCATCCGGGTCACGGTCAGGTCTTCTGCCATGATTCGACGCCGTTCTTCCCGGTTCGCGAGTCGACGCGGCAGCGTCGGTCCAGCCGCGACTGAATGGTGACCTTGTCATTCACGATAGCGATGCCCATTCCCGATGCGACATCACGGTTGTCTGGGCGTCGTCAGGATTCGCTGATCAACGCCGTCGCGAATCGCAAGCCCGGGTTGTCGCTGTGCGGTATCGGAAACGAGTAGTGGTCTACCCGCGACCGCCGGGGCGGTAGGGACGAGGATCGGTAGTGCGGGTGCGGCACGTGAGATGCCCGTCGGCTGTTGATGAGTGCGTATGTGCCGCAACGAATCCCGGCGTTCGAAAAGGCGGAAGACATGAAGAAGTATGAAGTTCGGGCGGGTGACACGCTCTCCGGGATCGCGGAGCGCGAGTACGGTGACAGCCGGCTGTTCCCCGCGATCGCGCGGCAGAATCATCTTGCGGATCCGGATCGGATCGATGTCGGGCAGCAGTTGTTGCTTCCGTACATCACCCGGCGGCACCTGGTCGGTGGTCCCGACTCCACCGCGGCGCGCAAGGAGATCACTCGGCGGTATTACGGGACCGAGGACGTTGATGTCCAGCTGACCTGGGAAGTCGTCAACGGTGTGGCGCAGCGGGAGATTCAGCAGGGTGCGTGGTTGCTCATGCCGGAGTTGGGTGATGTCGGGCATCACACGGTGGTGGAGGGTGAGCTTCTCGCTGTCCTCGCCGGCCGCTGGTACGGGGACGAACACCTCGCGCTGGTGATCGCGCTGGCGAACCGGCTACCTGTGGGGACCGAACCGGCTCCCGGGCAGGTGCTCGTCCAGCCGGGCCTCAACCGGCGCCGTGCCGTCTCGGGTGGCACCCTGCGCACGATGTGCCGCGACGAGTACGGGCCCGCGGACCTGGACACCCGGATCGGGGTGGTCGCCGCGGCGAACTACCTCTCGAACGTGGACACGCTCTTCTCCCGTCAGGTGATTCATTTCCCGTCGTGACTGCGGGTCCGAATCACTCACTCGCGGGGGCCGGTTCGACCACTTCCCCCGCAACCTCCGCGAAAGCCCGAATCGCCGCGTTCTCCATGGCAGTGACCCAGACCAGCGCCCCCTCCACCGGCGGATTGCCTTGCAGCGGAACGTGTGTCACGTCGGGGTGGTGGTAGTAATCGATGAAGGATGCTGAGGTGGGGTGGACTACCTCGCCGCTTGCGATGCGGTGGAGGATGTCCGTTGTGGTCGCGATCGGGGAGCCGCGGCGGATGGGGCGTCCGGCGGGGGTGGCGGTGGGAAAGTAGGTGTCGTACAAGGCTTTCGGGATATCGCCGCGAGGGATGACCGCGTAGTCGCCGAGGTCTTCCAGTGTCGCGTAACCGCGTTGCGCGAGCGTCTGTCCGGCCTGCACGAGCAGGATGCTCGGCTCGCGGCTCAGGATCGGGCCGATGGTCAGGTCGGGGTCGGTGATGGGTAAACGGTGGCACATGAGGTGGTAGGTGCCGGTGCGGAGGCGGGTGAATTCTCCGGGGAATTCTTCGGTCACGGTGAGTCGGCAGTCGGGGTATCTGGTGTGGAATTCCCGCACGATCGCGGTGAACGACCGGCCCGCCATCGCGTAGCTGGCGACGCAGACGCGCAGTTCGCCGCTGACGCCGCGGGCGAGTTCGGTGACCGTGGCGATCGCTCGGCGGAACTGGTCGTGCGCGGGGCGCAACTCGTCCCGCAGTCGCTCGCCGAGCGCGGTGAGGCGGACGCTGCGGCTGCTGCGGTCGAACAGCTTGGCTCCGATGCGGTCCTCGAGCGCGCGGATGGTCTGGCTGACTCGGGGCTGGGTGAGAAACAACCGCTGCGCGGTGCGTCCGAAGTGCAGTTCCTCGGCCAGCACCAGGAAGATCTCCGCCTCGCGCAACTCCATGGACGAATACTAGGCAGCCGGTATTGATAAGTCCCGCTAATGGCTGGTGTGCTTATTCTGCCGTTGATCAGGCACGACGCTGGGACGAGGCTGAGGGCGGATTCCATTCGAGTATCCAGGAGCGGATATGAAGATCAAGACCCACATCGGTGTCAGCCTCGACGGCTTCATCACCTCGCCCGACGGTCTTCCGGCGGTGTTGTCGATGCCGACCTTCGAACCCGGGCGATCGCACGGACTGCCGGAATTCATCGCCGGGTGTGGTGCGGTGGTCATGGGCCGCAACACTTTCGAGCCCGCGGTGGGCGCGCCGCACTGGCCGTGGCCCGGGCTGCGGGTGTTCGTGCTGACGACTCGCCCGCTGCCGCCCGGATCGCCCGAGGACGTGGTCTCCGCGCCGACACCGGAGAAGCTGCTGGAACTGATGCGCGAGGCGGACTTCGACGGTGACGTCCATCTGGTCGGCGGGCAGCAGACCATCGAGGCGTTCCGTCGCATCCACGCCCTGGACAGCTTCGGTGTCGTGCTGCTGCCGATCCTGCTCGGCGAGGGCATGCGGCTGACACCGGCCGGCAGTCCGCCGCAGTATCTGCGCCTGGAATCGACCCGGGCGCTGGAGGACGGGGCGGTGGAGCATACTTATACGCTCGCCGCGGACGTCGCGGGGCGATGAGAGTCGCGGAGCGCAGGAGCAGTCGATGGCATCATCCTCGCGGGCGCATTTGTCTCGTCGGCGGGCATTGCGGAGCATCGGTCTTGCCGGACTCGCGGCCGCGGGGTGCGCGGTGACCGATCACGGCGACTCGCGGCTGCGGCTGGATGGTCTGCGCGACGTCGCTCGCCGTCACATCGGCCCGGATCTGGTGCCGGGCCTGGTCGCACTGGTTGCTCGTGGCGACGAGGTTCATGTCGAGACGGCGGGTGCCTTGTCGTTGGAAGGTTCTGCGGTGCAGCGAGATTCGCTGTTCCGGATCACCTCGATGTCCAAACCGATCACCGCGGTCGCTGCCCTCGCCGCCGTCGAGGCCGGACTGTTCGATCTGACCGAACCGGTCGACCGCCTGCTGCCGGAACTGCGGGACCGGCGGGTGCTGCGCAGAATGGACGGGCCGCTCGGCGACACCGTGCCCGCGCATCGGCCGGTGACCGTTCGTGACCTGCTCACCTTCACCTGCGGGTTCGGCGCGGCCGGGGAAATGATGACCGCCGCGTCGCCGTGGCCGATCGTCTCCGCGGCGGAGGACGCGCACCTGGCGACACTCGGCCCGCCCGATCCCGGCGTGCAGCCCGACCCCGACACCTGGATCGCCGCTCTGGGGCGACTGCCGCTGATGTCCCCGCCGGGGGAGCGGTGGCTGTACAGCACGGGCTCCTCGATCCTGGGTGTGCTGCTGGCCCGGGCCGAGCGGGAATCCTTCGCCGACGTCCTGCGGCACCGGGTGTTCGAGCCGCTCGGTATGCGCGACACCGGGTTCTGGGCGCAGGACACCAGCCGCTTGGCCACGGCCTACCGGGCTACGGCGCAGGGACTCGACGTGGCCGATCCACCCGACGGGGCGTGGTCTCGGCCGCCGGCCTTCGGCGACGGCGCGGCGGGGCTGGTGTCGACGGCCGACGACATGCTCGCCTTCTCCCGCATGCTGTTGCGCGGCGGCGCGCCGGTGCTGTCCGGCGCGTCGGTTCGTGCCATGACCACCGGCCAATTGACTCCGGAGCAACGGTCGTACGGCGGTCTGCTGCCGGACTTCTTCACCGGCAATTCCTGGGGATATGGCGTGTCGGTCGCCGACAGCGGCGCGTACGGCTGGGACGGCGGCTTCGGTACCTCGTGGATTGCCGATCCTCGGCACGACCTCACGGTGCTCGTGCTGACCCAACGGCTGTTCGACTCGCCGGGACTCCCGCAGGTACACAGCGACTTCCGTGCTGCCGCCTACGAAGCGATCGCCTGAGTGCGCTCTCCCGCACCTCGAGGATGAGGTGAGTCACAAGGTTCGGTGGAATTGTCGGGACGGTACCGCCGTTGAAGAACTTGTCGGCGTCCGGACAGCCCCGGGCCGCACCCCATTTGTCGCTTCGAGCGACCACTCGCCGAGAGGCGCTTGTTGGACGTCGGCTTCCCAGCGTGATCGCCGCCGGACATTACGTCCGGCGGCGATTCGCTGTTGGTGGGCTGCGTGACTATGGGCCCTTGTTCGATTTCAGGAGGCGCCCATCGGGGCGGTTCCTTCCGGACTTCCGATAACGGTTGCCTTCGGTCTGCGGGTGGCTGGTTCGGCGGGGCGGGGCAGGCCGATCAGTTGTGCGGTGAGGACCAGGAAGATTCCGGCCAGTTGGGCGGGGCGCAGGCTTTCGTGAGCGATGGTCCAGCCGAGGGTGGTGGCGACGACGGGGCCCAGCAGCATCAGCCGGGATGCCGTCGTCGCGGGGACGCCGCGGTAGAGCCCGCCGAAGAACAGCGCGAACGCCAGGGCCGTAGCGCCTACCGAGAGCCAGATCGTCGCGCTCAGCTGGCCGAGGCTCAATGGTGGTGGCGTTCCGTCGATCAGGGTGGCGATCGGTAGTAGCAGGAGGCTGCCCGCGATCATCTGCCATGCCGTGGCGCTGAGTGGGTGCACGCCGGGCGGCGCGCCCCAGCGACGCGTCAGCACCATGCCGGTGGCCGAGAGCACCGCCAGTCCGGCCGCGGCGCCGAGGCCCAGCGCGTCGAACGCCGTCTCGCCCTCGAAGACCAGCAGTGCGATGCCGGCCAGTCCGATCGGGGGTACCCAGAAATCGCGGCTGCCGACGCGCTGGCCGAGCGCGGTCAACAGCACCGGCACCACCAGGCATTGGGCCGCGGAGACCGTCGCGACCACGCCGCCGGGCAGGCGGTGCGCGGCCAGTGCCTGTAAGGCGAAGAAACCACCGAAGTTCAAGGCGCCCAGCAACATCGAGCGCAGCCACCACACGCCGTGCGGCCGGGCCGGGCGCAGCGCGAGCAGCAATACCCCCGCGGGCAGCACCCGATAGATCGCATTCCACCCGGGTGTGCCCGGCAGGTATGCCGTGACCAGGAACGCGGTGCCGAACAGGCACGGCCCCACGGCCGTCGACAACAGCACCGTCTCGCGCGGCAATTCGATCCGCCCACCCAGCACGGCCGCCGGTCCGCGGATATCGAGCGTCATCGCGACACCGCGGCGACGAGCCGCCGTAGGACGCCGGATGCTGTCCGGGGTGTGGTCGGCGGCGAGATGGCTGGGGATTTCGACTGTGGGGGTGTTGTGAGGGCCGCTCGGCCTGCGTTGCCGCGGGCCAGTAGAGCGGTCAGGGGGGTGGGGTCGTCGTGTAGGGCTTGGGTGGCGGTGTGGAGGTCGGTGGCGAATTCTGTTAGGACTGTGGTGATTTCGTCGGCGTTGGCGCGCAGGATCTCGGTCCACAGGTGGGGGTTGCCGGCGGCTATTCGGGTGGTGTCGCGGATGCCGGCGCCGCACAGGGTGAGTACCGACTCGTTCGTGTCCGCGAGGCGGGCGGCGAGTAGCGCCGAAATCAGGTGTGGCACATGGGATGTGCGGGCAACCGCGCGGTCATGGTCGGGCGATGGCATGACGACCGGGCGGGCGCCGAGGCGGGTGAGCAGTTCCTCGACCGCTCGTAGTGCGTCGGGCCGGGTCCGACTGTCCGGGGTGAGGACCCACACTCGGTCGTCGAAGAGTCCGGCGGAGGCCGCCGCGGGACCCGACCGCTCGCCGCCGGCCATGGGATGCCCGCCCACGTAGGTGGCGAGGTCGCAGCCGAGCCACTCCGCCTCTCGCGCCGGAGCGCATTTGACGCCGGCCACGTCGGTGTAGATCCGCGACAGGCCCTTGGCCTGGCAATCGGCGAGTACGGCCGCGGTGCTGCCGGGCGGCACCGCGATCACCGTCAGGTCGACGGGAGCGGGTGGCGGCCCCGGAACTCCCGCACCCAGGTTCGCGGCCGCGACGGCCTGGGTGGGATCGATGTCGTTCAGGTGGACAATCACCCCGCGCCGACGCAATGCCAAGGCCACCGAGGTGCCGATCAACCCGCAGCCGATCACGGCGACCGTGTGTATTGCCGGATTGCCGGAAGGCCGTCGCCCGGTATCGGAAGGCGCGGTATGCGCAGCGGTAACGCCGACAGGTGTTTCTTTGATAACCATCGCGAACCCTCATCTTTGCGATGTATTTCCGGACGCTTGACCACGTCCGAACGCGGGCAAATGTACGCCGCCGCGCGGAGGCCGGTCAATGGCTCGGACTGCGTTGGCCGAGAATGATTCCGGAATTACCTATGGGTACCTAAGAATGCTTAGAGGCGCCCGCTTCGTAGGTATGTATCACGACCGTTGTCCACCGCTTGTCACGTGCGTCTTCCCTGGTTATAGTCCTGACCTCCGTTCACGCGATGGCAGGGTTCTGTAATGAGAAGTAGTTCCGCGCAGCGCGGCGAGGCCGTGGACGTGACGCGGCAGGCATTGCTGGCGCGGCTGGACCGATTCCTGCCCGATCCGGAATATCGCGAGTTCTTCGCATGGGCGCTGTCGGCGAAGAATCCGGATCGCGATCTGTTCACCCGGATCATCGCCTTGACGCAGCTGGGAAATCTCACGGCGGAATTGCTGGCGGGGCTGTCGGACGCCGCCGAATGGCCGATACTGCTGCGGCATGCCGTCCCGGTGAACCTGTACCAGATCTTCGAGGTCGTTTCCGACAATCTCGGTATCGGGCTCGCCGTCCCCGGCGCGCGGCCGGAAGTGCGTGACCTCCTGCTGGACTTCGACACCGTCGCCACCGACGATCTGCGACACCCGTCGTCGCGGCCGGTTACGGAACTGCTGGCGCCGCTGCGCGCCCGCTGCGACCGGATCTCCGGCTTCGAGCAGAGTTTGACCGCGGAGCATCAGCGCAAGATCACCGACCGCTACCGCGCCGATCGCGGACTCGCCGATGCCCCGGCCGCGCTCGAGTACAGCGTGTGGTGCGGGCTCGTGGCCAATCTGGTCTCCGGGCGCGATGTCCTCGCGGCCATCGCGGACACGGCGGGCGAACGGGCGGTGCGGACGGCCACGATCGAGCGGTACACGGCCGTCGATCGGACTGTCCGTCACCTCGACCGCACCAGGGCCGAACTGCTCGGCACCGGGAGCAAGGCCATTCTCGTCACCGCGACGCTCGGCTATTTCGCGACCGTGTTCGGTGAGATGTCGGGCACCGACCGCGGCTACCTCGCGGCTTTGCGGGACGGCTCGCTGATGGCGTCTTTCGAGACGGCCGCGGTTCTGGTGCGACTGCAGAACGACATCGGCACGGCATTACTGCACATGACCTGCACCGAGCGCGCCGACCTGTTCGCCTCGGTGCGGCGGCGACACGACCGGAACGCCGGGGCGAGCACGCTGCAGATTCTCGCCCGTGCCGCCGACGAACCGCCCCTCAACCGATTCCGGAAGGACCTGGCGCACAACGAGTTCAACATCTGTCTGAGTGCGCTGCATACCGCCGAGGACGCCGCGGAAGGGTTTCGAATCCTGATCGACGACCTCGACTACTTCGCTCGCCGCTACGCCCGGCTGCGCCGAGAGCTGGAACAGCAGTTCGCCGAACTCGAACGGCGACTGCGGGATCGGCGCGGCATCGAGTTGGCGCGGCGCTTCGTCGACTTCCACGAGCACCTGTATTCCCACCGCTACGACACCTTGGCCGGCGACTATGCGATCTGACGTGCCGACCTCGATACCCTCTGCGCCGCAGCGGTTTCCGGTACTGGGACACGCGCCGGTGCTACTACGCCGGCCGCTGCCGTTCCTCCGGTCGCTCACCGACACCGGGCCGGTCGTGCATCTGCGGCTGGGGCCGGTCTCGGCGTATCTGGTCACCGATCCCAGACTGGTCCGGCGCGTGCTGGTCGCCGATGCCGCCCGGTTCACCAAGGGTCTGCACTACCAGAAACTTGCTGCGCTGCTGGGTAATTCGCTGTCGACAACCGACGGCCGCCGCCATCGCGAGCGGCGTCGACTGCTGCAACCGGCATTCCACCACGGTCATCTCGCCCGCTATGCCGACCTCATCCGCGAGTCCACGCTGGAGTTGATCGACGGTTGGCGCGCGGGCGCGGTGCTCGCGATCGACGACGCTATGCGGGAGCTGGCTCTCACCGTGGTGGCCAGGGCGCTGTGCTCGGCGGCTCCGAACACGCAGGCGATCACGGTGATTCGCCGTGACCTACCCACCGTCCTGCGCGGTGTGGCGTGGCGGGTGCTGGTCTCCGCGCCGGTTCTCGAACGCCTGCCGCTGCCCGCGAATCGCCGGTTCACCGCCGCGAATCGGCGGCTGCGGCAGGTCGTCGCCGACCTGGTCGCCCACTATCGGTCCGCGGGTGTCGACAACGGCGACTTGTTGTCGCTGCTGCTGGCCGCGCGGCATCCGGATACCGGAGCGGGCCCGACCGATGACGAGGTCTGCGACGAGATGGTGAATCTGCTGTTCGCGGGCACCGAGACGACCGGCAATGCGATGGCCTGGTTGTGGCACGCCGTTTCGGCACATCCGGCGGTCGCGCAGCGGCTGCACGATGAATCATGCGGTGGCTCGGTCGATTACGCGCAGCGGGTCGCGCGGGAGACGTTGCGGCTGTATCCGCCGCCGTGGCTGGTGTCCCGGCAGACCCGCGTTGCGGTCGAACTCGGTGGGTATCGTCTCCCCGCGGGCGCACACGTGTTGTTCAGTCCCTATGCGCTGCAGCGACATCCGGATCATTTTCCGGATCCGGACGTCTTCGACCCGGACCGCTGGCTGCCCGATCGTCGCGCCGAGGTTTCCAGAACCGCGTTCCTGGCGTTCGGTGCGGGGTCGCAGAACTGCATCGGTGAGGGCCTCGCGATGCTGGAGATCACCACGGTCGCCGCGACGATCGCCGCTCGGTTCCGGCTCGATCCCGTGCTACCCACCTCGCCGAAGCCCTCCGCCGCCCTCACCCCGGACCGCCTGCGCATGCGCGTCACGCCTTGGTAGCGCTGAACATCGCGGCCCCCGCGAGCCGCCCGGCGACGATCCCCGCGGCCCGGCGCACGGAGTCGCGACCCCGTGCGCCGGGTCGCGACTCCGCACGCCTAGGGGGAAGATCTGCCGAGCAGCCGCGGGCATCCCATGCGTGGCTGATCGGCGGGGACCGGATGGTCCGTTGCCCCGAATACGGATATCGCGCCCGCATGTCGCACACCAGGCGGCCGCCGCGTCCCCGGGTGAGAAAGGCTGGAGTTGGGATGTCAGCCGACAACTTCGCGCCGGAATGTGTCGGTGCCCCGGGCCATAATGACGCGACGGGCATGGATGAGTTCGTGCCGGCGGGCGGTGGAGATCGGGGGATCGACATGTCGGGGACAAACGAGGATCCGCTGGTGGCGGTGGTGGAGTCGGTCGCGCGGCACCGCGGATACACCTGCCGACTGATTGCGCGGAACGCGATGCGGCTTTCGGGACCAACCACTTTCGTGTGGTTCCTGGATAACCTGCGGCGGCAGGTCGCGCCGCTCGACGCGGAGGAATGGCCGGTGCTGGTTGCCGACGTCCTCGACACAGAGGAGGTCGAGCAGGCGCTGGATCGTGACAGTCCGCTCGACTACACCGATTTCGGTGTGATGCGTCATCTGATCCGGACCCGCTTGTACTCCACCGCCGGCGGGCTCGGGAACGAGGTGCGACGGGTCGTCGCGCCCGGGCTGATCCAGCGCGTGGTGATCGACCGGGTCCATACCGTCAGACCCGTCACGTACGACATGCTGGCGCACTGGGCGATCGGTGAATGGGAGCTTTTCGCCCTCGCCGATCGAAACGTGTACGCCGATGGCGGTGTCGACATTCACCGCACTCGATTCGACGTGGACCTTGCCGAGGGGCTTGCACCGATCGCGTTGCTCACGGGCCCGGAATATCTGACCGCGCATGCCCGCTGGCTCGGCGCGTACCCGGTGACCGGCCCACACGGGGCGGTGCTGATCTTGCCGGCCAAGGAATCCATGTACGCCTACCCGGTCGCAGGCCTGGAGGTGATTCGGTCGGTCACGGTGCTCGCGCACCTGGCTGCGTCGCATGCCGCGCAGGATCCGTGGCCGATCAACCCGTGGGTGTATTGGTGGCACAACGGAACTCTGGACTTGGCCGCCACCACCCGTCCGAGTGACGACGGCATCGCGATCCGGCCGACATCGCGGTTCACCGACTACCTCGGGGCGCTTGCCCGGAGAGAGCCTTCGGATGGGGATGGGTGAGCACCGGCTCGGAACGCTCGGATGATGTGGGTGGCGAAGCGTTGGGAAGCTGACGGTGAGCTTGGGCGGAGGCCGTCGGTGGCCATGAGCATGAGAGCTAGATCGTTCGGCACTACGTCGGGGCGTAGGTGGCCGGTGGTCCTGGCGCGGCGGATCAGTTCGGCTGCGGAGGTCAGTGAGGAGGCGCGTGTTGCGCTGAAGTTCATTGCGCGGGGGTAGGTGGATTTGAATGCCGCGGTGAAGGCGTGGTCGGATGCTCGCAGGGCACAAAGGTTTTCGACTGTTCGGCAGAAGCCGTGCCAGGGGTCGGGATCGGCGAGACCTTTCTCCATGACGGATTGCCAGGTGCGCAGTTCGGCGGTGAACGCCTCGGTGGCCAGCATCTGTTTGGTCGGGAAGTGGCGGTAGACGGTGGCGGGGCCGACCTCGGCGCGGTGGGCTATTTCCCTGATCGGTACGTCCAGGCCAGCGGTGATGAAGACCGTGCGGGCCGCGTCGAGAATGCGGGCGCGATTGTCTCGGGCGTCCGAACGCGGAGGGTGAGACGAACGGGCTGTCATCGCTCTCACTTTAGCCAGGCGGGCAGTGGTGTTGGCTATGGTCCGAGCGTGACTCCTACCAGACACGACGGGGATTCTTGGGATCCGGCATCCGGTGTCGGTGCGACCGCCACCATGGCCGCGGCGGCGCGGGCGATAGCGAGTCGTACGGATCCGAGGCTCATTCATGATCCGTTCGCCGAGCCGCTCGTGCGGGCGGTCGGCATCGATTTCCTCACCCGGTTCGCGACCGGCGAAGTGGAGCCCGACGATCTGGTCGAGCAGGTGGCGATCGACGGGGCCAAGGTGCGTACCAAGTTCTATGACGAGTTCTTCTCGGACGCGGTGAATGCGGGTCTCGCGCAGGTGGTGATCCTGGGTTCGGGGCTGGATTCCCGCGCGTATCGGTTGTCCTGGCCGGACGGGGTCGTGGTGTTCGAGGTCGATCAGCCGAAGGTTCTCGAGTTCAAGACCCGCGCGCTGGCCGAGTTGGGTGCTGTGCCCACCGCCGATCGGAGGGTGGTCGCCGCCGATCTGCGCGACGATTGGCCCGCCGCGTTGCGGAGCGCCGGATTCGATCCGGAGCGGCAGGCCGCTTGGAGCGCCGAAGGGCTGCTGGGTTATCTGCCGCCCGAGGCGCAGGATCGGTTGCTGGACACCGTCACCGCACTCAGCGTGCCGGGAAGCCGGGTGGCTACCGAGAGCAGGCCGAATCCGCGGCCCGGCGAGGAGGCCGAGACGAAGGAAGGCCTGTATCGCCTCTCCGAACGTTGGCGCGCACACGGTTTCGATATCGACCACGCGAGGCTGCGATACTTCGGTGAACGCAACGAAGCAGGCCCCTACCTGGCCGACCGCGGCTGGGCGCTGAACACCATCAGCAACCGAGATCTCTTCGCCGCCAACGGACTTGCAGCGCTCGGGGCGGATGATTTGCGTATGGGCGACGTGCTCTACGTCAGTGGCGCTCGTCGCGAATGCGGTTTTTGAGGGGGATTGCGATGTCGGAGAAATCGGTGTCGATCAGGCGCGCTTGTCGACGTATTCCGGTTGCGGATGTCGTTGTCGCGGAGCGGCTCGGGAGCGTGCTGCCGGTGGCCGAGGCGCTCGGTCCTGCCACCCTTGCGTACACCGATCGAGAGTTGTTCCGCCCGGTGCGGGGGCAGCGGGTGATGGAGGAGATGACAGCGTTGACCGGGCTGTTGGAGTCCGCTGGAGAAGCGGACCGGGAGGAAAGCGGGTTGGACGAGATCACCTCGCCCGCGTTCGTCGTGCGATCGGGCGGGGAGGTCGTATCGGCCGCTGGGTATCGGATATGGCTGCGGGGTACCGCGCACATGTCGGTGCTGACGGCGCGTGGTCTGCGCGGGCATGGGCTGGCGCGCGTGGCCGCGGGGGCTGCCGTGGAGCATGCTCTCGCGGAGGGGCTGGTTCCGCAATGGCGCGCTCGCACAACGGAATCCAGGCGGGTTGCCGGGGCTCTCGGAATTTGTGAACTGGGTGCGCAGCTGAGCTTTATGTGGGAGAACGAGTTTCCGGGGCGTTGAGTTGCTCGGCAGGATCAGAGGCCGGCGGCTGTGAGTTGGTGGTCTGATTCCAGGAGCATCCAGGCGCTCAGCTGGGCCGAGAGGTCTCGGCTCAGGTTTGCTGATGATGCGGCGGGGGAAAGGGTGAGGCCGGGGAGGGTTTCGGCCATCCATCCGTTCGGACTCCCTTTACCGGGCCTACCGCTTGTCCAGCACCATCGTCATGGGAACGCGAATTTCTCCGCCGGGCTCGAAGGACAGGACGACCGTGTCCGGGGTCCAGTCGATGCGCGGCTCGGTGCTCCAGGCCAGCGGGATCGCCACGACGTGGCCGCGCGGCACATCATCGCCGGCCGACGGTCCCAGCCAGATTTCGTAGCGGTCGATGTCCATCGGACTGTGGATTCGTTTCACCGCCGCGGCGTAACCGCCGGGCGGCGATTGCGGGTAGGTGTGAACTGTTTCGGTGCGATGCATGAACAGCCCGATCGCGGCCACCGTCGTAACGACCACTCCCGCAACCAGTCCGGCAATCAGCATCAGAAACAGTGCGAGTGTCTGCCCGCGTCCCGGCGTTGCGTCCGGTCTCGTCATGGCCTGGTCTCCGATTTCTGACAGGGCACCCGGGGTGATGCACGCCATAGGACAGCTTGTCAGGAAACCGGGGGCTGTCTCGTTCAGGGTGCGAACGCAACAGACAGGAGCGGACCATGCATCGCATCATCGTTCTCGGGGCCGGATACGCCGGAGCCTACGTCGCGGGATATCTGGCGCGCCGGCTGCATGCCGACGACTTCGAGATCACCGTCGTCAATGCCGAGCCCGATTTCGTCGAGCGGCTGCGGCTGCATCAGCTCGCGGCGGGACAGGACCTTCGACACCGTCCGCTGGCGGATGTCTTCGCGGGCACCGGGATTCGGCTGCGGGTGGCACGGGTCACCGACCTCGACGCGGAGCGCCGGGCAGTCGTGGTCGCCGACGACGCGGGCGTCGAGCGTCTGGAGTACGACAGCCTGGTCTACGCGCTCGGCAGCACCGCCGCCGAACACGGCGTTCCCGGGGTGGACGCGCACGCCTTCCAGGTCGCCGCCCGCCCGGCCGCACTGCGCCTGCGGGCGCGGCTGGACGAGCTGGGGGAGCACGGGAAAGTCCTGGTCGTCGGCGGTAACCTGACCGCGATCGAGGCCGCCACCGAGATCGCGGAATCCCGGCCCGGCTTGCGGGTCAGTCTCGTGACGAGTGGCGAACTCGGCGGCTGGCTGGGACCGCGGGCGCGGCGTCACCTGCTGCGCGCCTTCGACCGGTTCGATATCGCGGTACACGAGCACGCCACCGTCGACCGCGTGACCGAACACGGCGTCGTCGTCGCGGACGGCACCACCTATGCCGCCGACGCGACCGTGTGGGCGGCCGGGTTCGCCGCCCATCCGATCGCCGCGGCGGGCGGGCTCGCGGTGGAACCGGACGGCCGGATCACGGTCGACCGGTGGATGCGGTCGGTCTCGCACCCGGACGTCTATGTCGCCGGCGACAGCGTGTTCGTCATCGGGGAGAACGGGCGTCCGCTACCGATGTCGTGCGCTTCGGCGGGATTCACCGGCATGCAGGCGACCTCGGCGATCATCGGCGATCTGACGGGGCGCAAGATCTCGACGACCGCGCTGGCCTACGTCGGCAACCACATCAGTCTCGGCCGCCGGGACGGGATCTTCCAGGCGGTCGACGGTGACGCGCAGTCGAAATCCTGGGCGCTGCTCGGCCGGACGGCCGCCCGCTTCAAGTCGGCGATCCTCACGACCGCCGCCTGGAGCATCAGCCGCCCGACCTACGGGATGCCGGGGCGCAAGCACCGCCTGGCACCGACGCGGGAGCGTTCGGCGAAGGCCGTCGCCGCTTAAGGTGGCGCCCATGGACACCGCCACCGTGGCGCGCTTCGAGGCCAGCCGGGACCGGCTGGCCTCGATTGCCTACCGCCTGCTCGGCTCGGCCGCCGACGCCGAGGACACGGTGCAGGACGCGTTCCTCCGCTGGCAGGCCGCCGACCGCGAGCACATCGTGACGCCGGAGGCCTGGCTGACCAAGATCGTCACGAATCTGGCGGTCGACAAGCTCCGTTCGGCCAAGGTGCGGCGCGAACGCGCTGTCGGCGCCTGGATGCCCGAACCGCTGCTCGACGGCGATCCGATGCTGGGCCCGGCCGACACCGTCGAGCAGCGCGAATCGGTCAGCCTGGCGGTGCTGCTGCTGATGGAGCGGCTGTCGCCGGTCGAAAGGGCGGTTTACGTACTGCGCGAAGCCTTTTCGTACGGTCACGCCGAGATCGCGCGGATTCTCGACATCACCGAGTCCGCGAGCCAGCAGCACGCGCATCGCGCCCGCCGCCACCTCGCCGCCGCCCGCAACACGACGCAGGTGGATCGCGCCGCCGCGCATCGGATCGCGGCGGCGTTCGTCGATGCCGCCGCCTCGGGCCGGACCGAGCGGCTGGTGGCGCTGCTGACCGCCGACGCGACCGCGGTCTCCGACGGCGCTGGGCTGAACGACAAGTTGCTGCGGTACTCGGTTCCGGAGCGGTTCGCGGCCGCGGTGCGGGCCGCGTTCAAGCCGACTCCGGCGAAGCGCCGACTGGCCGGCGGATCTCCGTCGATTCATACCGGAGTGATCAACGGTGCCCCGGCGGTCCTCGCCGTCCTCGACGATCGCGTCGTCGGCATCGCCGTCCTCGAGGTGCGCGGCGACAAGATCGCGGCCGTGTGCGGTATGGCGTCGCCCGCCCGGCTCGGCCGCCTCACCGCGCAGTGGCGACGCCACGACCACGAGGCGCCCTTGATCGAATCCTGGTAGCCGAGTCCGCGCAGCGCGGGTCCGACGCGGGAAGTTCGATCGTTCTGAATCAAATGCTTGACTCGTTCCAGAATGGGGACGACACTTCCAAAGGTGCCTACGGCCACGGAGTTCCAGGAGATGCTGCGGGGGGTTTCGCTGCGCGTGACCGCCCCGCGGATCGCGGTGCTGCGGGCGGTGCACGGGAATCCGCACACCGATACGGATTCCGTCATCCGCGCCGTGCGCGACCAGCTGTCCACGGTGTCGCACCAGGCGGTCTACGACTCGCTGCGCACGCTCACCGCGGCGGGTCTGCTGCGGTGCATTCAGCCGTCGGGGTCGGTGGCCCGGTACGAGGCGCGCGTCGGTGACAACCACCATCACGTCGTGTGCCGGTCGTGCGGGGCGATCGCCGACGTCGACTGCGCGGTCGGTGCCGCGCCCTGCCTGACCGCGTCCGACGACCGTGGTTACTCGATCGACGAAGCAGAAGTCATCTACTGGGGCCAGTGCCCCGATTGCGCGGCATCACAACGTCCTTGATTCGCAGCCCGCATCACCCATTCAGGAAGGAATGACGTGACATCAGAAAGCCGCCCGCCCGCTCCTGACACCGCGACCGGAAGCAACAGCGAGAGCGAGAACCCGGCGATCCCGTCCCCGACCGCCAAGACCGACCACCGCCCCCACACCAACAAGGACTGGTGGCCGGAGCAGATCGACGTCTCGGTGCTGCACGCCCACTCGTCCAAGTCGAACCCGCTGGGCGCGGACTTCGACTACGCGAAGGAATTCGCGAAGCTCGACGTCGAGGCGCTCAAGGCCGATGTCGCGGCGGTCCTCACCGATTCGCAGGATTGGTGGCCGGCCGACTACGGCAACTACGGCGGCCTGTTCATCCGGATGAGCTGGCACGCGGCGGGCACCTACCGCATCGCCGACGGGCGCGGTGGCGGTGGCCAGGGCGCGCAGCGTTTCGCGCCGCTGAACAGCTGGCCCGACAACGCCAACCTGGACAAGGCCCGCCGCCTGCTGTGGCCGGTCAAGCAGAAGTACGGCACCAGCATCTCCTGGGCCGACCTGCTGGTGTTCGCCGGCAACGTGGCCCTCGAGTCGATGGGCTTCCAGACCTTCGGTTTCGGTTTCGGCCGACCCGACATCTGGGAACCTGAAGAGATCTTCTGGGGCCCGGAGGACACCTGGCTCGGCGACGAGCGCTACAGCGGTGACCGCGAACTGTCGGGCCCGCTCGGCGCGGTCCAGATGGGTCTGATCTACGTGAACCCGGAGGGTCCGAACGGTCGTCCGGACCCGGTGGCCGCGGCGCGTGACATCCGGGAGACCTTCGGCCGTATGGCGATGAACGACGAGGAGACCGCGGCGCTGATCGTCGGCGGGCACAGCTTCGGCAAGACCCACGGCGCGGGCGACGCCGACCTGGTGGGCGCCGAACCCGAGGGCGCCCCGATCGAGCAGCAGGGTCTGGGCTGGAAGAGCAGCTACGGGTCGGGCAAGGGTCGCGACGCCATCACCAGCGGCCTCGAGGTCGTGTGGACCTCCACCCCGACCAAGTGGGGCAACGGTTTCCTGCAAAACCTGTACGGCTACGAGTGGGAGCTGACCAAGAGCCCGGCCGGGGCCTGGCAGTGGCAGCCCAAGGACGGCGCGGGCGCGGGCACCATCCCTGACCCGTTCGACGGCCCCGCGCGGACGCCCACCATGCTGACCACCGACCTGGCCCTGCGCGAGGACCCGATCTACCGGGAGATCACCAGCCGCTGGCTGGAGCACCCGGAGGAGCTGTCCGAGGCGTTCGCGAAGGCGTGGTACAAGCTGCTGCACCGCGATATGGGACCGGTCAGCCGCTACCTGGGTCCGTGGGTTCCCGAGCCGCAGCTGTGGCAGGACCCGGTGCCCGCCGTCGAGCACACGCTGATCGACGAGCAGGACATCGCGGCGCTGAAGAGCAAGGTCCTCGAATCGGGCCTGTCGGTACCGCAGCTGGTGAAGACGGCGTGGGCGTCGGCGGCCAGCTTCCGCAGCACCGACAAGCGCGGCGGCGCCAACGGTGCCCGGATCCGGCTCGAGCCCCAGAAGAACTGGGAGGTCAACGAGCCGGCCGAACTGGCGAAGGTGCTGCCCGTGCTGGAGCAGATCCAGCAGGAGTTCAACGACTCGGCCGCCGGGGGCAAGCAGGTCTCACTGGCCGACCTGATCATCCTCGCCGGATCGGCGGCGATCGAGAAGGCGGCCAAGGACGCGGGCCAGGACATCACGGTGCCGTTCGCGCCGGGACGCACGGACGCGACGCAGGAGGACACCGATGTGGAGTCGTTCGCGGTGCTCGAACCGCGGGCCGACGGCTTCCGCAACTATGTGCGCGCCGGTGAGAAGGCTCCGCTGGAACGTCTGCTGCTCGACCGGGCGTACATGCTCGACGTCACCGCGCCGGAGCTGACGGTGCTGATCGGCGGGCTGCGCGCGCTCGGCGCCAACTTCGGCGGCAGCGCGCACGGCGTCTTCACCGAGCGGCCGGGCACTCTGACCACCGATTTCTTCGTCAACCTGCTCGATCAGAACACCGAGTGGAAGGCGTCGGAGTCGGCCGAGAACGTCTACGAGGGCTTCGACCGCCGCTCCGGCGCGGCGAAGTGGACCGCTACCGCCAACGATCTCGTCTTCGGCTCGCACTCGGTGCTGCGCGCGGTGGCCGAGGTGTACGCCCAGCAGGGCGCCGAACAGCGGTTCGTGAACGATTTCGTCGCCGCCTGGGTCAAGGTGGCGAACAACGATCGGTTCGACCTCCGCTGATTCCGTAGGCGACGCCGGGCTGTCCCACGGGACGGCCCGGCGTCGCTGTCGGATCAATAAGAGGATGTGCTATCCAAATCCCTTGTCTCCGAGGTGAGTTCGGGGGGCACGGGGTGAGTATCGAGATACCCCACGAAGTGGCGACGTTCCTGAACCTGCTGGGCGTGCCGTACCCGGATATCGATGAGGACCAGGTGCGCGAGCTGGCCCGGCAGGTGCGGTCGTTCGCGGCGAACGTCGCGCAGACGCACGAGGCGGCGACCGGTGCCGTGCGCGACATGGGCGCGGTGTATTCCGGCTACTCGTATGAGCAGTTGGCGGCGTCGTGGGCGCGGATGAGCGCCGACCACATGGCGGGGCTGGACCGGGCGTGTGCGGTGGTCGCGCGGGCGTTGGAGGTCGCCGCCGAGGTGATCGCCGTGGTCAAGGCCGCGGTGCTGGCGGAGTTGGCGGGGCTGGCCGCCGGGTACCTGTCGTTGCTCGCGGCGTCGGCGGCCACGATGGGGGTGTCGGCGGCGCTGACCACGGCGGTGCGGGCGGCCGCGAGCCGGCTGCTCACCGCGATGGAGCAGATGCTGATCGCGTATGTGGCGGCCGAGGTGATCGGAAAGGCGATCGAGCCGCTCGAGGACCTCGTGGGGCGGATGGTGAACGGGGTGATCTACGAGGCGGCGGAGAAGGCGCTCGGGGTACCGCCGTCGTCGAGTGCGCCCCTGCACATCGAACCCGACGAGGTGATGCGGTACGCGGACCTGATGGACGAGTATGCCGACGACATTCTCCGGCATGCCGTGCGGTTCGCGGACAATGTCGCGGCGCTGAATTTCGGGGGTTCGGCCGGGTCGGAGTGGGCGGCGTCTTCCGGGCCCGGCGGTGCGCCGACCGAGGCGGTGGATCGTGGCGTACCTTCGCCGGTCGACCCGAAAGGCACTGCGGGCGAGAGGGATTCGGACCACAGCAGTGCCGCCGAGCGGACGGCTCGGCCGGGGGCGCACGAACCGGCCGGTGGACCGGAGGGTGGTGAGCGGCCGGGTGGCGCTGCTGCCGATGGGAAGCCCTCGGTCGACGGCTCGGGCTCGCGACGTGGGGAAGTAGCTACGGACGGCGAGGTCGCTACGGACGGCGGGGTTGCGGCGCGAATGCCTTCGACGGAAGTACCGTATGCTTCAAAAAGCATAGCCGCGCAACAAGTTTCATTTACACCTGCACAGCAGGATCCGTTGCCGGAGTCGGCGGATGTCGTGCCGAGGAGTGATCGGCGGCCGGTAGCGGGCCACGATTCTTCCCCACCGGGCGCGGCGCAGTCCGGTGGTCACGGGGGTGCGCAGGCCGCGGCGAACAGGTCTCAGTCCTCGACACCCTGGGAACGGCCGAAGGCGGGCGGGCGGCAAACCGCTCGGAAGCCGCGCCGCCCGACGGGCGGCCGAACGGGGAATCGTGCGCAGGAATCTCGCGATACCCCACGGACGCCGTGGTCGGAGAAGACCCACGCCCCTCCGCCGTCTCCCAAGGCGTTCGCTCCGGAGTCGACCGACGCCGCCGCACCATCGAAATCACCTGAAAGACAAGCTGATCCCGCGCCCACCACGGCACCGACGCGCCACGACCCGCGGCCCTGAGCGCGCTGCGGTGACGCCGCCTGCCGTGCCGCTCAGTCGGCGCCGGGCCAGGTACCGGTGACCTTTCGGAAACCGGTGGCGCCGCCGCGGTCGATGACGGCTCGGACGGTGGCGAACACCGCGCCCTGCAGGGCGGCGGCGGCCACGATCTCGCCCCAGGTACGGTCGCGGTCGGTGGCGGCGGGCGCGTCGTCCTCACCGGTCAGCAGCTTCCAGGTGTGTGCGAACACGGCGGACGCGGCCAATCCGCCCAAGACGCCGACGAGCATGCCCAGCGGTTTGTAGAGCAGTTTCATCACGACCGCCGATCCTTGCGGTTGCGGCGGCGCACAAGCCGCCACGTCACCAGGACCGCGGCGGCTGCGGCGGCCGCGGCGGCGGGGAGCGGACGACGGCGGACTGCCGCGCCCGCCTGGTCCGCGCGCGCCTCCGTCGTGGCGATCGCCCGGCCGGCGGCGTCCTCGGCCCGCGCGGACAACTCGCTCGCCTTCGCCTGCGCGGTGGTGGAGGCGTCGTGAATTTTCTCCTTGGCGCGGGCGGGGACATCGGCCTTGTGCGCCAGCGCGTCGACCGTCTCGCCGAGTTCTGCGCGCGTCCGCTCGATATCGCGTCTGATGGCGTCCGGTTCGGTCGGCGCCGCCGCCTCGGCGTCGGTGTCACGGTGTGATCCGGTCATCGGCGCAGTCCCTCCTTCACGGTCTCGATATCGGTCTGCACGCCGCTCACCGCCTCCTGCGGTACCGGCGGGGTCGCGGCGCGTACCTGCTTGCTCCCGATCAGCGCTGCCACTCCCGCGATCAGCAGGAGCACCGCGCCGACGAGCAGCGCCGACAGCCACCCGGCGAGCGCCGTGGCCAGCGCCAGCACGACGCAGGCCACCAGCGCCGCACCGCCGTAGAACGCCAGCACGGCCGCCACGCCGAACAGGCCCGCCCCGATCCCGGTCCGTTTGCCCTTCTGCTGCAGTTCGGCGACCGCGAGCCGCATCTCGTCGCGGACCAGGCGGGACAATTGCTCGGAGGCGTCGCCGACCAGCTCGCCCACCGGGCGCTCCCGGGCCGGCGCCGCCCTGATTTCGTCTACCACCAGGGACTCCTTTCCTCGCTGAGGCGTGTCGTTGTTTCGGCTACCCGGTCGGGCGGCGGTCAATCGCGGAAGTCTTTGCGGCTGTATCGACTAGCCGCGATCTCCGGCGTCGACCCCTCGGCGCCCGTTACGCTGAGTCGATGCGATCTCGGTTTCAACGATGTGTCCTGGCCGCGTTCGTCGTCGTCGCGTCGACTCTGCTGCTCGGTACGCAGTCCCTGGCCGCCCCGCCGTTGCGGTCGGCCGCCCTGGCACCACTCGACTCGGAATTCCTCTGGGGGGTGGCGAGTTCCGGATTCCAGTCCGAAGGCCGTGCGCCGGACAGTAATTGGACGCGCTACATCGCCAAGAACACGAGCTTCGAGCCACTACAGGACTCGGTCGATTTCACCGAGCGGTACGCCTCGGATATTCGCCTGGCCGCCGACATGGGTGTGCGGGTGTTCCGGGTGGGAATCGAATGGGCGCGGTTGCAGCCCGAGCCCGGGGTCTGGGACGAGAACGCCTTCCGTTTCTACGACGACGTCGTCGCGAACATCGTGGCGGCCGGGATGCGGCCGATGATCACCCTGGACCACTGGGTGTACCCCGGCTGGGCGGTGGACCGCGGCGGCTGGCGCGGCGCGGGCATGGTCGGCGACTGGCTGGCCAATATGCGCGCGGTCGTCGACCGGTACGCCTCGCGAAATCCGTTGTGGGTCACCGTGAACGAACCCGCTGCCTACATTCAGCACGAGATCCGCGGCGGCGCCGCCGACGCGGGGAGCATGCAGGATCGAATCGTGCAGGCGCACAACGACATCTACGACTACATCCACCAGGTGCAGCCCGGCGCGCAGGTGACCGCCAACGTCGGATATGTCGCCGGTTCCGAGGATCAGGTCAACGGCGCGTTCGCCGACCGGGTCGGGGCCCGGCTCGACTTCGTGGGCGTGGACTACTATTTCGGCTTCGATCCGGCGCAGTCGCTGCTCGGCGCCATCTCCCGGGCCAGCGGTTCGGCCATCCCGACCCTGCCGGGGCCGCGCATCTGGGAGATGCCGCTGCGCACGGAGGGTATTTACTATGCGCTGCAACACTATTCGAAGCGCTTTCCGGGCAAGCCGCTCTACATCGTGGAGAACGGCATGCCCACCGAGAACGGCCTGCCCCGCGCCGACGGCTATACCCGCAGTGATCATCTGCGCGACACCGTGTACTGGCTCCAGCGCGCCAAGGCCGACGGCATGAACGTCATCGGCTACAACTACTGGAGCCTCACCGACAACTACGAATGGGGCAGCTACACACCACGTTTCGGCCTCTACACGGTCGACGTGCGCACCGATCCCGCCCTCACCCGCCGCCCGACCGACGCCGTGGGCGCCTATTCGCAGATCGTCGCCGCGGGCGGCGTCCCCGCCGGGTACCGCCCCTCGCACGCCCCGTCGCTGTGCATCTTCGTCGACCCACCGGCCAGCTGCCTCACCCCGCTGGCGGCGGGCTGACACTCCGGGGCCGGGGTTCCGCGGCGGCCGCGCGCCGCCGCGGAACCGTTTGCCGGAGGCGCCGAGGGGGGTTGCCGGATGCGGCGGCCGGGCCGGGCGCGTTCGGACGATGTTCTCGCCCGGTTCGCGGGGCGTCGTGAAAGCTGTTGCCCGCTAATGCTATTGGGAGGCCGTCCAGAACCCTCCCGAGCTGCTGCGATGCGTTCGTCTCTCACGAACGGGAGTAGCGGGGCGGTATGCCCGGGTACCCTGGAAAGGCTGACGAACGACGTGGCCGGGCCGGTGCCCGGCTCGAGCTACGGATGGCAGGGCCCCGCATGAACAGCACAGAAGAGCCGCATCAGGCCAGGTACGCACACTTTGTCGGGTCTCTTCCGGGGGAGTTGATGACGGGGGACAGAGCCGTTCTGCGATGGTTCGCCGACCACACCGCGGGCACCCCGGTGACGGGCCTGCCCTGCGATCTGGACCCCGACTGGATTCTCGAATACCTGCAGACCCGCGGCAAGCACGATGTCTTCGAGATCGTCGCTGCCGGTGACTACACCGACTACAGCACTTTCCCCAGCTACGGCGTGCGACAGGGCCGTCGGCTGGAGCCCGAGCACGTGGCCATGGAGCGGGTCGAGCGGATCGGCGACGTCGTCTCGGCGTGGCAGGCGCTGCAGGGCGAGCGCCCGGAGCTGGCCGGGGTGAAAGTGCAGATCAGCCAACCGAATCCGCTGGATCTGGCGATGTTCGTCTTCGCCGGTGCGGCCGTCTCGGCCGGGCTGCCGGTCGGAAAGGCGCTGCGGCACAGCGGTGTCGTGGTCGCCGCGTTACGGCATCTGCCGGTGTTCACCGAGGCGGTGCTGGGCGAGATGTCCGAGGTCCAGCAGCGCTACGGCGACAGCGTCGTCTGGCAGGTGGAGTCGCCTTTCGCGTTGCTCAGCATGGTCAAAGCCCAGCAGTTGCGGTCCCAGTGGGCGGTGGCGCCCCTCGTCGCCGGGCAGCTCGCCGGATTTCTCGAGCGGATGGCGGCGATCGGGGCGGACCGGATCGTCCATCTCTGCTACGGCGACTATGGGCACAAGAGCCTGCTGTCGCCCCGCGATCTCGCCCCGGCGGTCACACTCCTCAACCACACCGCGCGACGGCTCCACCAGGCCGGGCTCCCGCTACCGCCGGCGCACGTGCCCTGCGCGTTCGGCGCCGAGCCGGCACCGCTCGACCCGGAGTTCTATGCGCCACTGCGCCGACTCGATCCGGGCTGGCGGGTGATCGCCGGAGTGGCGTCGTCGGAACCGGGCGACGAAAGCGCCCGCGCCCGTGACCTGTTCGAGGCGGCGGCGGGCCGCGCGGCCTACGGCGTCGCGACCGCCTGTGGCCTCGGCCGCTGCTCGGTGGCCGAGGCGGAACAGGCCGCCGCCACGACGGTCGCCGTCGCCGCTGGTCCACGCGGGTAGACAGACCGACACCGAAGTATCGACGAATCGCCCGGGGGCGGAGCCTGTCCTCTGGATTCGCAATAGTGCGAACACAGGGTTTCGACCGATTTGCCCGCAACGCCCCCGTGCGGTCGTCGATGGCTTTACCCTGGATCAAGGCCGCCAAACCAATTCTTTACGAGGAAGAGCGGGTGATGACGAGACGAGATGATCGTTGCCGCTTCCGGCCAGGCCTTCCGTCCCTCCGGTGACGTTCCCGGCGAAGCGTACGGCTCGGTAGACACCTTCCGGGTTTCCCGATTCCTTCGGCATCAATATCCGACATGCCGTGGGCGACAGCGCGGCAGGCCGCGCCCTCTGTGGGTACCCGCTACCTTTCAGCACCCTTCCGAGTGGTGCTGGTGATCGCCGAGAAATGTTCTTGCACTTGAGCTTTCAATGATCGTTTCCTACAATAACTATTGCGCCACGTCTTCTAGTTATCCAGCGGCAATGCTTGTTTCGGGTTGCTGGCCAGCCTGGAGCCCGGAGCGGGTCCGGTCGCCGGTGCGGACGCGCGCATTCTTGTTGTCGGCAGTTTCCAGGGAGTTTGCTATGGGGAACAATCCGCACGTCCTAGTAGTAGGTGGAGGCCCTGCCGGGTCGACCACCGCAGCCCTGCTCGCACGCTCGGGCATTCGAGTAACACTCCTGGAAAAGGACCAATTTCCGAGGTACCACATCGGGGAATCGCTGCTGGCTTCCTGCCTGTCGACGTTGCGCCTGTCCGGCGCGTACGACGAGGTTGCCGCCCACGGATTCCAGGTGAAGCGCGGTGGATATTTCCAATGGAAGGACGACACCTGGTTGCTGGACTGGTCCAAGCTCGTCGACGCGGAGGCCTGGTCGTGGCAGGTCGATCGCGCGGAATTCGACAACATCCTGCTGCGCAACGCCGCCAAGCAGGGCGCCGAGGTGATCGAGCGGGCCACGGTGCAGAACGTGGTATTCGACGAGGACCGTCCGACCGCGGTCGAATGGACCCTCGCCGGTGACGACGAGGTCCGCACCACCACCTTCGACTTCCTCGTCGACGCCTCCGGCCGGGCCGGTCTGCTCTCCCGTCGGTACTTCGATATGCGCAAGCAGCACAACGCTTTTCGCAATATCGCCGTCTGGTCCTACTGGGAGGGCGCACAGCTGCACCCCGACAGCCCCGAGGGCGCGATCAACGTGGTCTCGACCGACGAGGGCGGCTGGTTCTGGCACATCCCGCTGGCCGGTGGTCGCTACAGCGTCGGCTACGTGGTCGCCACCACGGTCGCCGGCGCGCGGGTGCGCGAACTCGGCTCGCGGGAGGCGTTCTATCACGACTCCATCCGCAAGAACCCGAAGCTGGCGGTGATGCTCGAGGGCGCGCGGCAGGTCACCGACGTGCGCGCCGAGCAGGACTATTCCTATGTGTCCGACCGGTTCTGCGGGCCGGGTTACGCCATCGTCGGCGACTCGGCGTGCTTCCTGGACCCGTTGTTGTCGACCGGTGTGCACCTCGCGACGTACGGCGGGCTGTGCGCCGCGGCATCGATCGCCACCGCGCTGCGCGGCGAGATGCCCGAGGCCGAGGCCTTGGCGTTCTTCGATTACACCTATCGCCGCGCCTACGAGCGCTTCCTGGTACTGGTGTCGCGCATGTACGAGCAGTACATCGGCGCCAACGAGTACTTCTCGCACGCCAGCACGCTGACCGACGTGAAAGCCGGTGACACACCGGAGGAATCGTTCACCCGGATCATGGCCGGGCTGACCGACGTGAGCGAGTCGGCGGGCGAGCAGAAGCGTATCGAGACCGACACCATCGTCGCCGAGGCCGAGCACGTCAACGAGGAGGGCGTGAACATCAAATACATGGGGCATCTGGACATGTCCCCGGTATGGAACATCTGGCGTGACCCGCTGGGCGCGGACACCGTGATGGGTGATGTGCGCATCACGACGGCACCGGTCCTGGGCCTCACCAGCCGGCCGCGCACCGCCGCGGAAATGGAGGGCGTCGTCCGGCCGTTCATCCCACCGAAGCGCGACGCCGAGGCGCTGTAGCGGTCTTCGGACACGGATGTTGTCGTGACGATTATTCACTCCGTCCCCGAATCGCCCGGCGATCAGTCGCCCGGCGATTCGGGGGCGCGGTCCCCCAGAAGCGAAATCGCGCAATTCGCGCATCCACTCACCAGGATGCTGCTCGCCAGTGACGGCTTCACGATGCCGGTCCTGGAGGCGATCCTGCGTACCGAACTCCAGGTGCGGGTGCTGCGACAGGACGACGTCGCGGCCGCGCGGATCCCGGCCGCGGTCACCGATGCCCTGCAGGTGTCGGATACCGACCGGGTCATCGTCCGCCGCTCGTGCCTGATCGATCCCGACATGGTGACCGTGTCGGTCAACCACGTCGTCACCGTCAGCGGTCCGGCCGCGGCGTGCGGGGTGGACGACGTGCATATGCCGATCGGGTACACCCTGGTGTCGCGCGGCGTGCCGCAGCGGCGACAGGTGCTGCGCGCGGGCGTGGCGCGGTGGCCCGACGGCCGCCTGTGCGCCGCGAAGGCGTACATCATCGTGCTCGGCGATCGGCCGCTGTGCTACATCCGGGAATCGTTCAACCCCGACGTGATTCCGCCGGACTGCGCCGAGATCGCTGCCGACGGTGATCTGCCCTGGTTCGACGAACCCGATACCCCCGAACCGGACGCGGCCGACCCGGCGACGGCGCTGTGGGAGTCGGCGGTCCCGCAGGACGAGACGCTGCCCGGCAGCGACGAGCGGCTGCGGGCGCTGCCTCCGCTGGTCGACCCGAGCGATTGCGAGGCGCTGCTCGGCGACCTGGCCGCGGCCACCCGCGGCCGGGCCTTCTTGCTGCACCTCGGCGACAGCGACGACGCGCCACTGGCCTGTGACACCCGTTCGCTCGCCGCCCGGCGCGCGCTCATCCACGCCGCCACCGCCGTGCTCACCCACGGGCTGGGCGCGGAGGTGCGGGTCGTGCCCGTCAGTCACCTGACCGGCAGCCTCGGCACGGTCGCGGAGACGCCGGATCCGCTGCTGCAGACCTACTTTCACGCCGCGGCCGCCGTCAACTACTGGCACACCCGGCACGCGCCGGTCGGGCTGAGCGGAGACCTGCTGCGCCATGCCGCCGACCGGTCCACCGATCTGGTGGCGCGCGATGTGTTCCGCGAGGTCGCCGGGCTGCTGCCGCTGGCCGCGGCCGCGCCGACGGCCGCGCGTGAGCTGTTCAGTTCCATGACGCGGCTGCGGATCTCGCACGAGGCGCCCACGCTGCGGTACGCGGCCGCGCTCACCCGTCACGGTCCCGACTGGTGGGATTGTTCGACGCAATTGGTGTGGATCGGCGAGCGCGCTCGAAATGCCCAGGCGCACATCAGGTTCGCCGCTCGGGTGCGCAACGCGGTGGCCGTGCCGGTGGGGCCGCGGACCACGCCCCGCGAGGTCGAGCGGTTGTGCCTGGAGCTGAATCCGGGCAAACGCGCGGGCCGGCTCACGCTGGTGGCGCGGCTGGGCGCCGAACCGATCGGCGACTGGTTGCCGGGGTTGCTCGAGGCGGCCGCCGCGCGGGAGACCCCGGTGTGCTGGATGGGCGATCCGATGCGGGCCAGCGGGCGAACGCGCAACGGCAACAGCGGCTCTCGCGTCGGCGAGGTGAGCGCCGCGATCGCGGAGTTTCTCCGCGTTTGCCGGGCGGTCGGTACGGTTCCCGGCGGACTGCATCTCGAATGTGCGTCCGGCGCCGCGGAATTCGACGGATGGGGCGAAACGCACATTCTGCGGAGCGTGATGGCCGCGCTGGCCGAGCTGCGAGCAACCTGACCAGGGCGCGGCGGGTTCTGGGCCGCGGTGTGCTGGGTTGGTGCGCAGCTACATCCGCGCGTCGATGGTGAGTTCGGGCCAGCTCTGGGATGATGCTGCCGCACGCGGTGGCGATCGTTGCTATGTTGCTACCCGTGGGCGAGTCGCCAGGTTTCCGGTCGACGGGTCATGGAGGCTGCAGTTTCGACCCCTCAGCGACCCGGCGCGCCGCGGTATTCGCTCGCGGCACGCGGCCGGTATTACGTGTTTTACGTGCCCGCGCTCACTGATCGCTTACCTCAGTTCGCTTGTCTGGAGTCACGTCTTTGACCACACCACAGCCCCCCTCCTACACCACCGCGACCGGAATGTGCCCCGTCCAGCACGCGGCCTCCGGTGACATCGACGACGGGGTACCCATGTACACCCAGGAGTTCGTCGACGACCCGCACGGCGCCTACCGCAACTGGCGTGAGCGGTACGGCTCCCTGGTACCGGTCATGCTCGCGCCCGGTGTGCCGGCCACCCTGGTGATCGGATACGCCACCGCCGTGCGGATCCTCAACGATCCGGAGCATTTCCCCACCGACCCCCGCACCTGGCAGGACACCATCCCCGCGGATTCGCCGGTCCGCCCGATGATGGCCTACCTGCCTGCCGCGCGATACAACAGCGGCCCCGCGCACGAACGGTACCGGCGGCCCTCGGTCGCCGCCATCAACAACATCAACCTGCACGTCGTGCCCGCCACGGTCGAGCGGCTGGCCCGGCCGCTGATCAACAACTTCTGTGGCAACGGTTACGCGGATCTGGTGACGCAGTACGCGTTTCCGCTCGTGCTCGACGTGATCAACGATATGGTCGGCTGCCCGCCCGACATCGGGACCCGGGTGGCCCAGGGCATGGCCGAGCGGTTCGAGGGCCGTCCCGAGGGCATGCAGACGCTGAAGCGGGCGCTGATGGAACTCATCCAGCTCAAGCGCGAATACGGCGGCAACGACGTCACCTCCGTGCTGGCCGACCCGCAGTACGACCTCAACGACGACGAGGTCTTCGCGCAGCTGATGAGCTTCTACGGCGCGGGATTCGAGGCGCAGCGCAATCTGATCACCAACGCGCTGCGGCTGATGATGACCGACGACCGGTTCCAGAGCCAGAACGTGCTCGGGCGGAACCTGTCGACCGTGGACGCGATCGACGAGGTGCTGTTCAACGACCCGCCGATGGCGAACTTCTGCACCACCTACCCGCGGCAGCCGATCATGGTCGACGGGGTCTGGCTGCCCGCGCACAAGCCGGTGGTGATCAGCCTGGCCGCCTGCAACAACGACCCGGAGATCCGCGGTACCGAGCTGGGCGAGAGCAGCATCGGCAATCGCTCGCACCTCGCGTGGAGCGCCGGCCCGCACCGCTGCCCGGCGCAGGACGTGGCCCGGCTGACCGTGCAGCCCGGTATCGATCAGCTCTTCGACGCCATCCCGGACATGCAGATGGCCAGGGCCGAACAGGATTTGGTGTGGCGGCCCGGGCCGTTCCACCGCGCCCTGGTGGACCTGCCGGTCACCTTCTCGCCGTCGCCACCGCTGCCCGCCATGTAGGCCGGACGCCGGAACCCGAGCGCGGCCCGCGCCGACCACCGCCGTCGCGGCCGTGGGAAAAGCGCGGGCCGCGGGCGGCCGGTGTCCTCAGACCAGGTTGAAGGGTGCGGATTTCGGGAACGCCACCGGCAGCGACACCAGCGCGCGGTGGAACGGGCCCGGCCGCCACGTCAGCTCCTCGACCGGCACGGCGAGGCGGATGTCGGGCAGGGCGTCGAGCAGCTGGTCGATCGCGTCCTGCGCGATCAGGTATGCCACCGAGCGGGCGGGGCAGGCGTGCGGGCCGGCGCTCCACGCGAGGTGTGACCGGTTGCCGGTGCGGTCGCCACCGGAGACGGACGGGTCGGCGCCGACGGCGGCCATGCTGATCACGACCGGTTGGTTCGCCGGCAGCCAGACGTCGTTGATGAGAATCGGCTGTCGCGGGTAGCTGACGCAGTAGTTCGCCAGCGGCGGATCGGTGAACAGCACCTCGTCGAGCGCGTCGCGGGTGGACAGGCTGCCGCCCACCAGATCCCCGCCGAGGCGGTCGTTGGTCAGCATGATGCGCAGCGTGTTCGCGATCAGATGGACACCCGGCTCGACACCGGCCGCGTAGAGCGTGACCAGTTGATGCACCATCTCCGCATCGTCCAGCCCGGCGGGATGGCCGATCAGCCTGCTGGTGATGTCGTTTCCGGGATGTGCGCGCTTGTACGCGATATGTTCCTGCAGGGCCTCGAGCAGCATCCGGTTACCGGCCTCGGCGTCGCCCTGGGCATCGAACATCATCGCGCTGCCGGTGGCGACCCGTTCGCCGATTTCGGCGGTGCAGCCCAGCATGTGATCGAGCGTGCTGCGGACCAGCGTGTAGATGTACTGGTCGAGCAGATCGGCGTAACCCTCTTCGCAGAACGTGTTGATCAGTCCGATTGCGATCCGCTCGACCACCGTGTGCATGGTGTTCAGGTCGATGCTGTCGATAGCGGTGGTATTGGCCTCCCGATAGCGGTCGTGCTCGCGCCCGTCGGTGCGCAGGGCGTTCGGGCGCCACTCGAGCATCGGCAGCAGCGGGCAGTTCTCCGGGACGGACTGTTGCCATGCCCGGGGATCGGCCGGGAAATGGGCCGGATCGTTGAGGATCTCCAGCGCGGCGCGGTAGCCGATCACCAAGGTGGCCGGCACGCCGGGCGCGAGCATGACGGGCACCAGCGAACCGTGCTGGCGGCGCATCTCCCGGTAGGCGGGATGGGGGTCGGCGGCGAATTCGGGTGTGTACATCGAGAATCGCTGCCCCTCGATGAACAGCGGCGAGTCCATGAAGGCGCCTGGTGGACGAGAACCGGTCACAGATGATCTCCAAACGGTAGACAAGACGTAATACGGGCATCGGCGCCCTCCCAGCCGACGACCGGGATGCGTCCGGCACTCGCGGTGAAAAACCCATGATGAGTCAAACTCGTTGCCCCTGAGAACAATTCGGGCAACAGCCCTACATCGTAGCTACCCTCGGAGCATCCCGCAGGCTATTCGGAAATCGGCGGCGATGACCGGCCGGTCCGGACGCCGCCGGAAACGTGGCGACCGGACCGTTCGAAAGGTGATGCGAGGGTCAGGAGGTCAGTAGCACCGGCAGTCGTTTGTGGCCGTTGGAGATGAAACTCGCCACGGTTCCCAGTTCCGACCGGTCGGCCGCCAGGCGCATGCCGGGGAAGCGGCGGAATATCGCGGGCAGCGCCACCTCGGCCTCCATCCGGGCCAGCGGCGCGCCCAGGCAGAGGTGGGCGCCGTATCCGAAGGCCATGTGCGCCTTGTTGATTCGCGTCACGTCGAATTGGTCGGCGGTGTCGCCGTGCACCTTCGGGTCGCGATTGGCCGCGGCGTAGGACGCGAGGATCGGTTCGCCGCGGCCGATGTGGACGATGCCGTCGGCGGTCTCGATATCAATGTCCTCGACGGCGTACCGCAGCGGCAGATGCGCGACCGGCGCCTCGTATCGCAGCACCTCCTCGACCAGATCGTTCTTCCAGTCGACCGCACCGGAATTCAGCTGCGCCAGCTGGTCGGGCCGGGTCAGCAAGAGGAAGATCGCCTGATCCAGCAAATTCACAGTGGTCTCGTGGCCGGCGCTGATCACCAGCAGCAGCGTGTCGACCAGTTCCTGCTCGGTCAGCGCCGAGCCGTCCTCCTCGCTGCGGTGCGCGATGAGCACGCTGGTCATGTCGTCGCCGGGGGTGCCGCGGCGGTATTCGACCAGTTCGCGCAGGATGCGCTGCATCTCGGCGAAATTGGCCTGGGCCTGCTCGGCGGTCAGCGAGGTGTCGAAGATGCCGTCGACGCAGGTGCGCAGGCCGGGATTCAGCGACTCCGGTACCCCCATCAGCTCCGAGATGACCCGGATGGGCAGCGGGTAGGCGAACTCCTCGCGCAGGTCGACCGCCTCGCCGGGAGGCGTCTGCGCGAGCCGATCCAGCAGGTCCTGGGTGATCGCCTCGATGCGCGGGCGCATGGCGTCGGTGCGCCGCTGGGTGAACGCGGGCTGGACCAGCCGGCGCAGGCGGGTGTGGTCCGAGCCGTAGGCGGTGAACATGTTGGTCACCGCCACCCAGGTGAACAGGCCCCAGGCCGGGGTGATCCGGCCGTCCTGGAAGGCGGGCCAGTGCTGCCGTGGGTCCTTGGATACGCGCTTGTCGCGCAGCAGGTCCCGGAGGATGGCCTGGTCGGTCACGGACCAGGCGCGCACCCCGTCGTGTAGCGCGACCGCGGTGACGGGACCCTGCGCGCGGATGCGGGCGGACTCGCCTTGAATGTCCAGTCCGTCGGGATTCAGGACGATCGGGTGCGACACAGACTCCAACATCGGGAAGCCTTACTGGCTGAAGCCGGACGGTTGCGGGTCCGGCGGTGGGAACGTCACCGCAAAATCATTGCCCTGTAGCATCTTTCGGGCAACGGTGTTCGATCCTACGCACCCGCCGCCGGTCCCGCAGTCCGAACGGCGGACCGGCCGGATCGCCGCATCGGTGAGCGGTGTCACAGCCTTTCGAACTTCAAACCTGTTGGTACGCAACGCGGGCGGGTATCGCGACAGGTGTGGACGCAATGCGCGTCCGCGTGACGAGTCCCGAGAGGATGATCGACAATGAACACCTCTGATCCGGTGACCAGAGACCATCGACCGATTCGCGTGGCCGAGTGCTTCGGCTCCACGACCTCCGCGCACGGCGTCATGGCCGTGTGGGCGCTGCTGGTCGCCGCCGCGGCTATCGGCCTGCTGCTGCTGTGACGCCGGGGTCGCCGAGTTCGGCCAGGCGCGCGGAGATGCGCGCGTCGGTACTGACGATCGGCGACTCCTTGCCGACCCAGGGGTCGCCGCCGAAATAGGTGTGGAAGATGTGCTCCGCGGTCCGGGTCGCCAGCGCCTGGGTGGACAGGGTCGGATTCGGGCCGCCGAGCGAGTTCGGCAGGGCCGAATTGTCGGCGATGTAGAGCCGCCGGACCCAGCGCGCCTGTCCGTCGGAGTCGAGCACGGAATCGGTCGGCGAGGCGCCCATCCGCATCGACGAGTGCACGTGCAGCAGCAGCGGCGCCCAGTCCATCCGGTAGACCTTCCGCGCACCGGCCGCTCGCATGATCTCCGCGGCGCGGGTGGACATGAATTCCCGGTTCGCCAGTGTCCGCGGATCGCGTTGCCGCCGTGCGACATCGATCTTGGCGGGGGCGCCGTTCTCGTCGGCGGGGAACAGCGCGAGGCTGATCCGGTTCCGCGGTTCGACATGGTCGTCGGTGAGGACCAGGAAGTTCAGCAGATGGTCGATGCCGTCGGAGAGCAGTTCGGTCAGCTCCGCGCCGACCAGCCGCCCGGCCGGGCCGTCCCAGGGACCGAGCGGGCCGCGACCGTTGTCGTAGACGCCGCGAATGCCGCTGTCGGACAGCGACAGCGAGAACGCCTGGATGGCGGGGGTCAGCCCGACGTTCTCGATGCCGCCGTGCCGGTAATAGCCGATCAGCTCGTCGTGACCCTCGACCAATCCGTCCGGACGGTAACCGGTGAGTTCCCACGACGGTGGCCGACCCACGACGGTCCGGGCCACCGGATCGAACATCGTCATTTCCGAATGCACGGCGAAAGCCGTGCCCTCCAACAGGATTCCGCCCGCGAACCGCAGGAAGCCGCTGGCCGAGCCGCGCAGGGGCCCGGGCAGTCCGCCGTCGATCAGCGAGACCAGTGCCGGCAGTGGCCGTTCGAGCAACTCGATCACCCGGCACTTGTCCGGCAGGCTCAGGCGCGCGAACGGCGACCCGAGCGGCCCGACCAGACTGCCTGGCGCGATCAGCAGCGCACCGAACGTCAGCACGAGCCCGACCAGGAGCGACAACGGCAGTGTGCGATCGGAATAGGCGAAGCCCAGCATCTGGTCCAGGGTTCGTCCCTGCTCCGGTGTCACCCCGAGCAGCGGGGGCGCGGGAATGCCGAGATCGGTCAGCCCGGCCGCGAGCGCGGCGGCCAGCGGCCTGGTCAGCTGGTCGCCGGTGGCGAGGTACTGATCGAACAGCGCGACCGTGAACTCGCCGCCACCGGCCTCGATCGGGCCCGGTCCGGGCCGCGACACGCCTTGCGCGCGGGACCATTCGTCCGGCCCCGGAAATACCATCACGCACACGCCGCGCACCGAGTCGAGGACCAACGCCTCGAATGCGCCGAGCGGGCCGGGAGACCGGGCGCCGACCGGCGCGGGCGCCGCCGCCCCGCCGAGGCTCGCGGTGGCCGCGAAACCCGCCGCGTACCGCAGGAAGTCGCGGCGACCGGCCGCCGTGAATGCCGTTTCCTCGTCCGACATGGTGACTCCTGATCGCACCGAGGATGAATTGCTGTGCGATCCAGGGAAAGACGGTACGGGCGACGGCGCGGCGGGTTCGTCGAAATTATGTGGTGACGGTTCCCCGCGCTGCCCGCGAACTATGAAGTGCACCAAAGACTTCAGCGTCCGCGGGCAGTCCTCTCGAGGCGCGCTACGGGGTGGAGTAGCCGATCAGCGCACCCAGCCCCGCTCCGAGGGGGACGGTGACGAGGGCGCCGACGCCGCCGAGGAAGAAGCCGATCACCGCGCCGATACCGGCGCCGATGAGGGCGCCGACGCCCGCGTTGTACTGCTTGCGGGCCAGGGTGTCGGCGGCTTCGTCGATCGACTGCGCCGTCTGCGCGGTGGCCGATTGCGGTGTGAGAGTGAGGGTGCGGCCGTCGTTGTCGATGCGGGGGGTGATCCCGACCGCTCCGGCGGCGGTCTGCAGGCCCAGCGGCACGACCGCGACGGTGACGCCGGCGGCGTCGGTGAGCGCGATCGAGGCGGCGTCGGGCGCGGCGACGAACCGTCCCGACTCGACGGTGGTGGTCACGCCCAAGTGGTCCGCGGTCGGCGCGGTCGTGTAGCCGATGCCGTGATCGCTTGCCCGCACGGCGATCTCGCCCGCGGGTACCGGTTGGGCGTGGACGACCCCGGCGGTGGCGACGGTGGCGCCGATCGCGAGTAGGGCCGCGGCGGCGAACTTGTCGACTGTCATCGATTCCCCACATTCCGTCGGCAGCGTTCGTGCCGACACATCCCCTGAATGGCCGTGCCCGGCCAGACATTTCGTTCGGTCACCGAACCCGGCGACCGGATGCCGATACTACCGTCCGGGAACGACGCGCGCCTGTTCGCGAGGACGCCGCATTGTGACATCGCGGCGCTCTCGCGGCCCGCGATTGGGACACCTCCAGCGTTGACCGGATCCGGCGTCCGCCAAAGGAAATATTTCGTACCAATGAACGCCGTACCGCCCCGACGTCGAACGAAGCCGTTGTGACAGTGACCGATCCGAACCCGCCGGACATGCCGCCGCGCCGCGTGCACCCGTCCGCCGTGGCAGTGCTGCGGCGGAACTTCTCCGACACGGCGCTGTCCGCCGTACGCACCTTCGGCCGCGCGGTGGGCATCGCCGCGGAGGCGGTGCTCGGCGCGGTCGCCGACCTCGTGCGCGGCCGATTGCACTGGCGCGAGGCGATCGTGCAGGGCTGGTGGCTGGTCACGGTGACCGCGATTCCGGCGATCCTGATGGCCATCCCGTTCGGCGTCATCGTGTCGGTGCAGGTCGGCAACCTGATTCGCACGCTCGGCGCGGATTCGCTGCTGGGCGCGACCGGCGGGCTGGGGGTCATCAAACAGGGCGCGCCGCTGGCGACCGGGTTCCTGCTCGGCGGAGCGGGCGCGGCGGCCATCGCCGCGGATCTCGGCTCGCGCACCATCCGCGCGGAGATCGACGCGCTGACCACCATGGGCATCAATCCGGTGCACCGCCTGGTGATTCCGCGGATCATCGCCATGCTGGTGGTGGCGCCGCTACTGAACGTGCTGATCATCTTCGTGGGCGTGCTGGCCGGATACACCGTGGCCGTCGGTGGCCAGAACGTCACTCCGGGTAGCTACTGGACCACGTTCGGATCGTTCACCACGCTCGCCGACGTCTGGATCTCGCTGGTGAAGGCGATGATCTTCGGATTCCTGGTGGTGGTGATCGCCTGCCAGCGCGGTCTCGAGGCCGAGGGCGGGCCGCGCGGGGTGGCCGACGCGGTGAACGCGGCGGTGGTGCTGTCGGTGGTGTCGATCGTGCTGGTGAACCTGGTCATCACGCAGATCACCGCCATGTTCCTGCCGACGAGGCTGGCCTGATGACGGCATCGAGCTACGCCCCCAGGGGATTCCGTCGGCTGCGCCGCCGCCGGTTCGGCCTGCCCCGGATCGAGTCGCTCGGCTTCGTGCTGGCCTTCACCTGGCAGGTGCTCGCGGCGATTCCGCTGACGCTGCGGCGCTACGGCGCGGAGACGATGCGCGCGATCTCCAATATGACCTGGGGCGCGGGTTCGGTGATCGTGGGCGGTGGCACGGTGCCGATGATGATCGTGCTCGGCCTGGTGATGGGCGCGTCGGTGGCGATCGAATCCTTCGCCACCCTCGACATTCTCGGCATGGGCCCGGTCACCGGCATCGTGTCGGCCTACGCCATCACCCGCGAGCTGGCGCCGATCGCGGCGGCGGTCGGCTTTGCCGGTCAGGCGGGCTGCCGGATGACCGCCGAGATCGGGGCCATGCGGATCAGCGAGGAGATCGACGCGATCGAGGCGCTGGGGCTGCGTTCGGTGCCGTTCGTGGTGACGACCCGGGTGATCGCCGGAGCGGTGGCGATGGTGCCGACCTTCCTGATGGCGCTGATCCTGTCGTATCTGGCGTGCCGGGGATTGATCACGTTGGTGCACGGGCAGTCGGCGGGGGTCTACGACCACTACTTCTTCCAGTTCGTCTCCGGCTTCGACGTGGTCGCCGCGGTGCTCAAGGTGGGAATCTTCGCCACCGTGGTCATCCTGGTGCACTCCTACTACGGGTTCTTCGCCGCGGGCGGTCCCGAAGGGGTGGGGATCGCGTCGGGGCGGGCCGTGCGCGCCAGTTCGGTGGCGATCATCGCCATCGACATGGTGCTGTCGATCATGCTGTGGGGCATCGACTCCGCGGTCAGTTTCACGGGGTGAGCGCCGATGCCGAACTATGGGATTCCCGGGGTGGCCGTCGACCGGCGCCGTTCGCTGGCCGTCGGTGCGCTGGCCCTCGCGCTGGTCGTCCTGGCCGCGCTCGTGACGACGGGATATCGCGCGGTGCGGGAGGAGCCCGGCCTCCGGATCATGTTGCGCACCAGCCGCATCGGGGACGGCGTCACCGCGGGCACCGAGGTGCGGCTCGACGGTGTGCGAGTCGGCCGCGTCACCGGCATCGCACCCGGCGAGCGCGGTACCCAGAACATCGCGCTCCGACTGGATTCCGCGCGCTTACCCGGCTTGGACGCCAGCCTGCGCGTGGACTACGCGACCGGAAACCTGTTCGGTATCAGCGAGATCGAGCTGCGCCGCGGGCCCGGCGGACCGCCGCTGCGGCCGGGGACGGTGCTGAATCTGTCCGCGTCCGACGCGGTGTACGACGCCACCATGGGCAACCTGCTGCGCAGCGTGTCGCAGGTCGGTGACGCCGTGCTCACCCCGCGCATGGCGACGCTGCTCGCCACCCTGGCCGCCGACATTCGGGCGTTCACCCCGTTCCTGGAATCCGTTGTCACGTTGGCCCGCACCGTCACCGAGGTGCAGGATGTGCCGCTGTCGCTGATCCTGGGGCGCTTCGGCACCACCCTCGACGGCGGCGGCGACTTCATCGATTCCCTCGTCGACCTGCTCGACCGCGTGTACCGGATCCAGACGCTGCGCAACGATCGCGTACGCATCGACGGCGGCATCTCGATGGTGATCGATCAGCTGCTGCCCGAGGTGGCACGGGCCCTGCGCTACGCCGGGACCGGCTTCGCCGGCTACACCGACCTGGCGATACCGGTGTTGCAGGTGGTGGCGCAGGCGGTGCCCGAGCCGCGGCGGTCCGGCGCGGAGCTGCGCGAACTGATCGATCGGATGGGTGCCGTCCTGCCCGACACCCCCGACGGCCCGGTGCTGCAGACCGACGTGGACCTGCGCAATATTCCCGTGCTCGCGGCGCCGGCGGCCGCGCTCCCCGACGGAGGTGGACGATGAGGACGATGCGCGCCGCCGCCTGGCGGTTCGCCCTGTTCGCCGCGGTGATCGGGCTGTTGCTGGCCGCGATCGTCTCGGTGATCCGGCAGCCGGTGGACGGCGAAACCCGCGGGTACGCGGCGCTGTTCACCGATGTCAACGGCCTGCGCGCGGGCGACGAGGTACGGCTGCGCGGCATCGCCGTGGGCCAGGTGAGAACCATTGCGCTGCAAGGCGACAAGGCCAGGGTGGGATTCGATCTCACCACCTCGACACCGTTGTTCGACAACAGCACACTCGCCGTCCGGTACCAGAACCTGGTGGGACAGCGCTACATCGACGTGCAGCACGCGCCCGAGCCCGGCGCGCCCCTGCGTCCGGGCACGACCGTCGGCGTCGCGCACACCGTGCCCTCGTTCGATGTAACCAGCCTGTTCAACGGGTTGAAACCGGTGCTGGCCACGCTGTCGCCGGAGCGGCTCAACAAGTTCACCGAAAGCATGCTCGCCGTGATCGAGGGCAACGGCAGCGGTGTCGGCCCGGCTCTGGACGCCATCGGGGAGCTGGCCGGCTACGTCACCGACCGTCAGCAGGTCATCACCACCTTGATACGCAATATGTCCCAGATCAACGACAAGATCGGTGGCGCGTCGGCGCCGTTGATCACGCTGCTCGGCAACGCGGCCGACATCTTCGATTCCCTGCAGCGCAATGTCGTCGGCCTCATCGACTTCTCGCTCACCGCGCCGCCGGTGCTGCGCCCGGCCGACAGTCTGCTGTCCACGCTGGGTTTCACCGAGAACGACAACCCCGACATCGAAGCCGTTCTGCGCCTGCTGATCCCGGACCCGCAGCTGGTCGTCGACGTGCTGAGCCGGCTGCCCGCGGCGCTGGCCGCGCTCGACGCGTCGATACCGCGGCGCATTCCGGGCTCGTCGCCGGTGTGCAGCAAGGGAACGGCGGCCGTGCCGCGACCGTTGCAGATCCTTCTCGACGGAGGGCGGGTGTCGATATGCAACGCCTGACCCGGACGGTGCGCGGGCTCCGCTTCGGTCGCGACGAGATCAACACGCGGCGAAGGGAGTTCGGCCTCGGCGCGTTCGGCGCGGTCCTGGTGGCGCTGGCGCTGCTGGTGACCGCGGCGGTCTACGCGATCCCGTTCGGCCACACCACCTACACCGCCGAACTCGCCGAGGCGGAGACCGTGAAAGCCGGTGACGACGTGCGGCTGGCCGGTATCTCGGTGGGCACGGTCGACGCACTCGACCTGCGACCGGACAAGGTGATCATGCGGTTCACCGTGGACAGCGACGTTTTCGTCGGCAGCGAGACGACCCTGGACGTGCGGATGCTCACCCTGGTCGGCGGGCATTACGTGGCACTGTTCCCGACCGGGACGAAACCGCTTGGTAGCCGGGCGATTCCGGCCGACCACGTGCGGCTGCCGTACAGCCTCATGGAAACCTTCCAGGACGCGGTGGACCCGGTCCGCGGCATCGACGGCGGCACCCTGCGCGAAAATCTGACGGCTCTCGCCGACTCGCTCACCCAGGCGCCCGGCAGTATCCGGGACATGCTCACCGGCGCCGAGCATCTCGTCGACGTCCTGAACCGTCAGCGCACCGACGTGTCGAAGGCCATCGCTGTCGCCCAGGAATATCTCGGCGTCGTGAATCTCGGAAAAGGTCAGCTGCGCCGGATGATCGAGAAGATCACACTGCTGGAGACGCTGCTCGGGGACAAGCGGGCCGAGGTGCGTGAGGCCGTGCAGCTGCTGCGCTCGGTGTTCGGCCGCGTCGCGGCCCTGCAACCGTCCTGGGAGACGACGCTGAAACCGATGGCCCGGCAACTGGCCGACGCCATCGACGAGCTGGAGGGCATCGGCGAAAAGCTCGGCGCCCTGGTCGATTCCGTGCACGGTATCGGAGAGCACCTGACCGGACTCGTGCTGCCCGACGGCCGGGTGCAGGTCGGCGATCCGGCCGCGACCGTGGTGGCCGAACAGCCGATCGATACCGGGACACTGCTCGGGCAGATCTGCGTCCCGGTCCCCGGAAAGGCTTGCTGATGTTCCGACGACACCGGACAACGGCTCCGCACAGCGTGCTCGGTTCGCGGGCGACCATGTCGGCGGCCGGGGCGCTGGCGCTGGTCGTGGTCGCCGTGGTCGGCTATCTCGTCGTCGCGAATCCGTTGCGCGAGAAGGTGTCCTACTGCGCGCTGATGCCCGACAGCGTCGGGCTGTACCGGGGCAACCACGTCACGATGCGTGGCATTCCCGTCGGGACCGTCACGGCTGTCCGGCCCGCCGGAGACAAGGTGCGGGTCGACTTCGCCGTGGACGCCGAGCATCCGGTGCCGGCCGATGCCGCCGCGACCACGCTGTCGCGCAATGTCACCACCGACCGCGACCTGGCCGTGCTGAACAGCGGGACCGTCCTCGATCGGTGGGATCCGGCACAGTGCCTCACCCGAACGCTGACGCCGAAAAGCCTGACCGAAACCCTGCACGCCGTGGCGGAGTTGTCGAAACAGCTGCTGGGCCCCGAACCCGAGCAGAACGACGAGATCGGCCGCCTGGTCACACAATTGAACGCGGCAACAGCGGGCACCGGGCCGCAACTCAACGCCGTCATCGGCAAGCTCGGTGCCGCACTGGACCATCCCGATGCGGCCATCGGCCGGCTGTCCGGCATCATCGACAGCCTCTCGGCACTGGCCGACAGCGTCTCCACGCACTGGGGCACCATTGACGCGATGGTGCTGGGGCTGGAGCAGATCCTGCGTCAGGTCAACAACGAACTGTTCAGCGAGACCACCGTCATCATCGATCACTTCCGCCGAGTTCTGCCCATGCTCAACGACATCACCACGATGTTCGGGGATCCGATCTTCCTGCTGCTGGACGCGTCGGTGCCGCTGATCCGGTTCCTCGGCGCGCATATCGCGACATTGCGGCAGATCCTCGACATGGTTCCGGTGATCACCGGCGCGTTCACCGCGATCCTCGATCCCCGCACCGGCGCGCCCGGGCTCACCTTCGCGCCGCCGCGGGTCGCGATTCCGACGCCCGACGCGGAGAAGGTCTGTGCCGCAGTTGATCTCGTCGCGCCAGGCAGGTGTTCGGCCGCCGACGGCATGGCGAACGTCGATCTGGTGCGGATGATCCTGGCCTCGGCGGGCGCCCGATGAGGCGGGGGTTCGCCGGCCTGCGCCGAGCGGGATCGGCTGCCGCGATGGTCGCCGTATTGTCCTGCGGTGCATGCGCGTTCGATCCGGCGGAGTTGCCGCTGCCCGGGGCCGGTGTGGCCGGGTCCGGCTATCACATCCGTATCGAGTTCACCGATGTGCTGAATCTGCCCGCGCGGGCCAAGGTGATCGCCAACGGCGCACAGGTCGGCGTCGCGACGAATATCGTGCTGGCACAGCCGGAGCGGGGATCGGGCGGACACGTGGTCGTCGACGCCGAGATCGAGGACGCGGTCGAACTGCCCACCACGACGACGGCGGTACTGCGGCAGAACACGCTGCTCGGCGACATCCACATCGCGCTGACCACGCCGCCGGACGGCTTCGGGCGGCTCCTGCACGACGGCGATACCATTCCCGTCGGCCAGACCCGGCCCGCGGTCCGCGTCGAGGACACCCTGGCCGGGGTCGCGACATTCGTGCAGGGCGGCGCGATCGACCACCTCCAGGGCCTGATCACCGACCTCAACGGCGTGCTGCCGGAGGACCCGGCGCAGACCGCGCGCATCTTCCAGGTACTCGGCGCCGATGCCGCGGATCTGTCCGCCGATCTGGATCAGGTCGACCATCTGCTCAACGGCTTCACCAAGGATTCCGAGGTGATGAATCGCCGGCGCGACACACTGGCCGAGCTCCTCACCGAACCCGCCGTCGAACAGCTGTCGGCCTCCGTCGCGACCATCGTCAACGTGATCGGCGTCCTCGGCGGCATGGCTCCGGTGGCGCACGCGCTCACCTGGCTCGCCCCGGTGGCGCAGTCCGCCGACGGCGCGCTCGGGGCGATCTTCCCGCTGCTGTTCACCAGCCGGCCGCTGGATCTGCGGGCGCCGTCGAATCTCAATGCCCTGGTGGCGGTGATCCGCGACAAGATCATCCCGTTCGTCGAGCACGGGCCGAAGGTGCGGTTGCGCGGGGTGACGGTGACACCGGAGCAAGGGCCGCCGGTATCCGCCGACGATCAGGTCGAACAGATTCTGCGGACCCTGCGGATGATCGGAGTGGTGCGATGAAGGCGCGATCGGTGTTGTCCCTCGGCGCGATCGCCGTCGTGTCGGTCGTGGGCTCGGCGTATCTCGCCTTCGGTGTCGTGGGCGTAGATCCGTTCGCGGAGTACACCACCGTCACCATGCGGGTGGCCGACTCCGGTGGTCTCGCGATCGGGTCGCCGGTGCTGCTGTCCGGGATCGAGGTGGGGGAGATCGCGGCCGTCGACTCGACCGCCGCCGGTGTGCGGGTGACGATGGATATTCGCTCGGTGTACCAGGTTCCGGTCGACAGCCTCGTCACCATCGAGAATCTGTCCTGGCTCGGCGAGCCCTACGTGGAGTTCGCGCCGCGGACGCCGGGCGGGCGCAACCTGCGCGACGGGGAGGCGGTCGATACGGCGCTCGTGCGTCCGCCGCTGTCGATACCGGAGCTGGCCCGGCTGGTCACCCGGGTACTGGGCCGGATCGACCCGGCCGCCGCCAACGCCCTCGTCGACACGTTCACCGCGGCGCTGACGGGAACCGACGCGGTGGTTCCCGAGTTGTCGCGGTCCACCGGGCTGCTCGCCGCCGCCATCGCCGACCGGTCGCCCGCGGTCGGGGAACTGCTGCGCGACCTGCAGAGCATCGCGCCGGACATGGCCGACGCCGGGCCCGCGATGACGGTCGCCCGGCCGCCGCTGATCGAATTCGGCCGCCGCGTGGACGATATCGCCGAGTCGATCGGCCGTCTCTTCCGCACCGGGGACGCGCCCCGGATGTATCAGGAGGACATGGGCCTGGTGCCGTTCGTCCACCGGCTCGGCACCTGGGTCGACGAGATCGGCCCCCAGCTCGCCCCCCTGGCGCCCATGCTCCAACCCCTCGTCCAAACCGTCGTCACCGCCCTCCCGCGGGTCGACCTCAGCGCCCTCATCTCCGCCGCCCTCGCCGCCACCGACCCCGCCGACGGCGCCATCCACCTACGCATAGCCCTCAACTAACCTCCGACCGCGCAAAGGATCCCACCCATGCCCCCGGAACCCAACCCCCGCAACGCAATTCCCGACGCCGCGCCAGACCGGTCAACCCTGGACCGCATTCTCGCCGAGACGGGCAACGCCACCTCGCAAGCCCCGGAGACCGCCGCCTCGGAAGGGTTCGCCGCGGTCGCCGCCGAACTCGGTGGTGCGAGTACGCCGCACGAGGGCATGCCGGACCCGCACAACGCGGGGACCGGCGACGAGCCCGTAGAGGCTGCCGTCGATCCGAACGCTGCGACATCGGTAGCCGCGGGTGACAGTAAAACGCTTGGGCAACAAGGCATCTCAGAGGTGGGGGAGGAACAGGCTGGGGAGGGTGGTCGGTCCGGGGACGGGGTGCGGAGCGTGTCGGTGCCGTTGTCGGCGATTGTTGTGGGGGCCGGGGTGCTGGTGTTGGTGGCCGGGCTGGCGGTGGCGTGTTTCGGGTGGTGGTCGGCTCGGGACGAGGTGGAGGGGATGCGGTCGGGGGCGGCGGGGGAGCGGCATGCCGAGCAGGTGGCCACGGACTATGCGGTGGGGGCGTCGACCATCGATCACCAGAATGTCGCGGCGTGGGTGAGCAAGCTCAAGGCCAACACCAGCCCGCAGCTGGCGAACAAATTCGACGCCACCGCACCGAAATTGGAGGAGATCCTGCTGCCGCTGAAGTGGACCTCCACGGCCGTGCCGATCGCGGCGAAGGTCGCTTCGGTGTCGGGTGGCGTATACAAGGTCAACGTCTTCGTCGACGTCACCTCCACCAATGCCCAGAACCCCAAGGGCGGGCAGATGACGGTCACCTACAACGTCACCGTGGACAGCAACGGCGGCTGGCAGATCACCGACGTCGGCGGACTCGACGGCGCCCTGCCCACCCGCTGACCTCACCCCGGCACGGCGAACAGCCGCACCAGCACCTCCACCGCCGACTGCTCCACCTCGGGTAGCTCCTCCGGGAACCCCGCGCTGATCGGCCCCAGCACCAGCTCCTCGATCGCACCCACCGCCGCCGTGAACATCGCGCCCGGCGCCGGGGGCCAGTCGGGGTGCACCGCCCGCGCCCGAATGTGCCACTCCCGGAGGATGTCCGCGATCCGCTGATAACCGACATTGCGCAGCGCCAGCCCGAGTTCGCCCATGCCCGGCAGCTCGATGATCAGGCACCGCGTGAATTCCGGTTCGGCGGAACATAATTCGAGGTATCCGCGAATGCTCCGCCGCAGCTCGTCCAGCGGGTCGCTCCGCTCCGCGGGCGATTCCAGCGCGGCGAACACCACCTCGGCGCCGGCCAGCGCGGCGTCCAGGAAGCACTGCTGCTTGTCGGTGAAGTGCTGGTAGAACTCGCGACGCGAAACCCGCGCTCGCGCAACGATATCCGCGACGGTGGTGGCGGCGTACCCCTTCTCCGCCACCGCCGAGATCACCCCGCGCAGCAGCCGCGACCGCTGCTCCTCACGGGCCTGTGCGGCCGGGAGGCTGCTGCGCCCCCGCGGTAACCCCGGCTTCGACGCGTCGTAGACGCCCGACAACTGCGTCACACCAACGCCTCCCACCACCTAGCCGACGACCAGCCATTCTATGCGCCGGAAACCGGCCCCCGGATCAGTAGGTGTAGAACCCGCGCCCGGTCTTGCGGCCCAGATACCCCGCCTCGACCATGCGGCGCAGCAGCACCGGCGGGGCGTACTGCGATTCGCCGAACTCCTGGTAGAGCGATTCCGCCACGGCGAGCGTGACATCCAGGCCGATGGTGTCGGTCAGGCGCAGCGGGCCCATCGGGTGGGCGCAGCCCGACACCATGCCCTCGTCGATGTCCTCGGCGCTGGCGAAGCCGGTCTCGAACATGCGGATCGCCGCGCACAGGTAGGGAATGAGCAGCGCGTTGACGATGAAACCGGCCTGGTCCTTGGATTCGATGGTGCGCTTGCCCAGCACGTCTCGGGCGTAGGCGGTCACCGAATCGGCCACGGCCCGTTCGGTTTTCAGCGTGACCACGATCTCGACCAGCGGCAGCACCGGCACCGGGTTGAAGAAATGCAGGCCGACCACGCGGCCGGGCCGGGTGGTGGCGTTGGCCAGCCGGATCACCGGGATGGAGGAGGTGTTGGTGGCGAGGATGGTCTCGGGGGAGACGATGGCGTCGAGCTTGCCGAAGAACTCGGCCTTCAGCTCCTCGATCTCCGGGGCCGCCTCGATCACCAGTTCCCGGTCGGCGAAGTCGTCGATCGTGACGGTGAGCGTGATGCGGGCCCGCGCCGCGTCGGCGTCGGCCTGCTCCAGCCGACCGGACTTCACCGCCCGCGCCAGCGACTTCTCCAGGCGGGCGACGGCCGCGTCCGCGGCTTCCGCGTCGCGCTCCAGCACCAGCACCTCACCGCCGGCTCGCGCGGCCACCTCGGCGATGCCCGCCCCCATCGTTCCGCCACCGATCACGCCGATCCGTTGCACGCGTCTCTCCTTCGTCCTGCGGCGTCGCACCGGCCCCCGGCGCGACAACTTTCGCTACGAGGGTCGCACAGCCCCGGCCCGCCCTGTCGCTCGGTGCGCTCGACGCCGACCTCTGATACACCGGGTGTATGACAACACCTTCGTCCGACGAGATCTTCGAATCCGCTTATCGCGGTGAGCGACCCGAGATGGGCGGGGATCGTCCGCCGTGGAGTCTGGGCGAGCCGCAGCCCGAGATCGCCGCGCTGATCGAGGCCGGGAAGTTCCATGGCGAGGTGCTCGACGCCGGTTGCGGCGAGGCCGCGCTGTCGCTGCACCTGGCCGCGCGGGGCTTCACGACGGTCGGCTTGGACCAGTCGCCGACGGCGATCGAACTCGCGCGCAAGGAGGCCACGGCCCGCGGTCTGTCGAACGCGAGCTTCGAGGTGGCCGACATCAGCGCGTTCACCGGCTACGACAACCGCTTCGGCACCATCGTCGACAGCACCCTGTTCCACTCGATGCCGGTCGAATTGCGCGAGGGCTACCAGCAGTCGATCGTGCGTGCCGCGGCCCCCGGCGCCTCCTACTTCGTGCTGGTGTTCGACAGGGCCTCCGTGCCCGTGAACCCGGTCAACCCGGTCACAGCCGACGAACTGCGCGACATCGTCGGCCGCTACTGGACGATCGACGAGATCCGCCCCGCCCGCATCCACGCCCATCTCCCCAACCACCTTCCCAACCTCGACGAGGTGATGGGCGCGGGCCTACGCGACGAAGGCAACGGCCGCAAATCCATCCCGGCCTGGCTGCTGTCGGCCCACCGCGACTGATCGCCTCGTCAACGACGATAGGGTTCGGTCAGCGCGGTCGGCGTCCGGGCGACCGCCAGCACATCCGCCGGATACTCGGGCCCCGCCTTGTAGAAGCGGGCCCTGGTGCGGCCGACCGGTTCGAGGACGCCAAGCGCCACGAGATCACGCAGATCCCGTTGTGCCTGCTGCACACTCAGCCCTTCGGCCTGCTCGTAGCGAGTCCGGCGAACCCGACCGGACAGCGCTACATCGTGCAGCGCGCTGACCGCCCGTTCGTCTATGCGGATACCGGCTAGATACTGTTCCAGCATCGACCACACGGTACCGGCCCGAACCCACCTGGCGTGGACGGTCTGCGCCTGCTGGTGATACGCGGTCAGATTGAACGTGATCCATTCGGCCACATCCCGATCCGGCCGATACGTACTGCCGCGCCGACCGAGCACCTGGTAGTACTCCCAAGTATTGCCGGGCCTACCCAGCCAGGCCTCGATGGACGAAAACTCCGGTGCGAGAACGCTTTCCCGAGCGATGAGCAACGTTTGCAGGGACCTCGACATCCGCCCATTGCCGTCCGCCCAGGGGTGGATGGAGACAAGGTGCAGATGGGCCATCGCCGCGCGGACGAGCGGGTGTGTGCCATCGTCGGCATCGAGCCAGTCCACCAGTTCCGCCATTAACTGCGGCACTTCATCGGCATCCGGGGCGGTATATGCGGCGATGCTCGGGTCGCGGGCATCGGTGACATACACCGGTCCGCGTCGCCACTGGCCGGCCGGTCGTCGCTCGGTGTGCCGGTGCCCCTGCAGCATCCAGTGCAGCGAATTGAGCAAACCCTTGCTGTAGGCGAAGTCATCTACGTCGTGCAGCGTCTGGATGTAGGTCATCATGCGCTCGTAGGCGAGCGTTTCGGCCTTGTCCTCCTCGGAGACTTCGACATCACGTTCACCTGCGATCAGGTCCTCGACATCGACGGTCGAAACCTTGAACCCCTCGATGGAGTTCGATGCCGCGACAGCATCCGCTGTCAGGAATTTGCGCAGACCGCCGACCCACCTGCCAGGCTTCGACTGCACTTCGTGACGTAGCTCGGCTCGCATCCGGTCCACTTCGGCCAAGACGTGTTCGTCGGTGGCTGTCAGGGCGGGCGTCGGAAACAGCATGACGCTAGACTACTATGACGTAATCATTGCGTCGAGTTGGCGTCGCATCCTGTCTCAGCATGATGACGGCAGTAGACGGTGTCGGCTTCAGCCGTTGCTGTAGAGGCGGGTGGGGGTCAGTAGGACGGCGGTGCGATGTTCTTCGGTCATTACTCGGTCGTATTCGGACCAGTTGTCGTGGGTGCCGCCGGCGGCGGTGAAAATCTCGCGTAGGAGGAGGCGTAGGCGTTCGGGGTCGATCTCGGGGGCCGGGTCGTCGGGTCCGGCGAGCCACACAGGACCCTCGGCGGCGGCCCATTGCCAGCCGACGCGGGCGACGACCGTTATGTGCGGGCGGGCGCGGAGGTTCTCGAGTTTGCGCGTGCCGCCCCGCACCACCATGCCGACCACCTGATCGCCCGTGCCGGGGTGGGGCAGCACACCGGCGTTCACCAAGGACGACTGAATGCTGCTGTCCGCCCGGGCGGTCGACACGACGCACAGGCCGTGATCACCGGCGAGCAGCCGTGCGAAGTCCGCGAGATCGGTCACGTGCGGAGTCTACGTGCGCCGTACCCGCCCCGCGGTCGTGAACGGGGGACTCAGCCGTGCCGCACCGCGGCCAGTACGGTTTGCGCGAGTTCGGGGCGGCAGATGAGCAGGTCGGGCAGGTACGGGTCGGGCCGGTTGTAGCGCAGCGGCGAGCCGTCGAGGCGGGAGACGTGCAGTCCGGCCGCCGCGGCGACGGCCACCGGTGCGCACGAATCCCATTCGTACTGACCGCCGGAGTGCGCGTAGACGTCGGCGATGCCGCGCACGACGGCCATCGCCTTCGCGCCCGCGGACCCCATCGGCACCGGCGTCGCCGACAACTCGGTCGTCAACCGCTGCACCTCCCGCGACATCCGGCTGCGGGACACCGCGACGCGGACGGGTCCGGAGTGCGCGGGAGTGAGTACGGGCGGTTCGCCGGTGTGCAGCACCATGCCCTGCGCGGGCAGCGCGACCGCGCCCGCCTCCGGCGCGCCGTCCACCGCGAGCGCGACGTGCACCGCCCAGTCGTCGCGGGGCGGCTGGCCGTACTCCCGGGTGCCGTCGAGCGGGTCGATGATCCACACCCGCGACCGGCCGAGACGCACCGCATCGTCGGGACTCTCCTCGGACAGCACGGCATCGTCCGGCCGCTCCTGCCGCAGCCGCTCCAGCAGCAGCGTGTTGGACCGACGGTCTCCGACGGCCCCGCCCTCCGACCGGATGGCGAGCAACAGCTCACCGGCTTCCTCGGCGAGCGCCGCCGCCAGGTAGTGATCGTCCATGCCCGTCCTAATCCTCGGTACCCGACCGAGTATGCCCGCCCGCCACGGCCTGTTGATCACCCGGTCCACAGGCACTGCGGTTGCGGATTACGGTGTCACCGCCACGGTGCAGCAGCCGGGGAGCGCAGGAGGCGGCGCGCGGTGGACATGCGGTGCACCTCGTCCGGCCCGTCGTAGACGCGGGCGTAGCGGGCCTGCCGGTACATGCGTTCCAGCGGGGTGTCGGCGGTCAGGCCGAGCGCGCCGTGCACCTGGATGGCGCGGTCGATGACGTTGTGCAGCATGCGCGCACCCCAGAATTTCACCAGGCCGACGCGCACCCGGTAGTCCTCTCCGGCGTCCATCGCGCGGGCGGCGTCGAGGGTCATCAGCCGGGCGGCGTGGATCTCGGCGGCGGATTCGGCTATGTACCTGTGGATTTCGCCCTTCTCGGCGAGCAGGGAGCCGTGCGCGTACCGGGTGTTGGCCCGCTCGCACATGAGTTCGTAGGCGCGCTGGGCCTGCCCGAGCCACCGCATGCAGTGGAAGATCCGGCCGGGGCCGAGCCGGTCCTGCGCCACGGCGAAACCCTTGCCACGCTCGCCCAGCAGGTTCTCGGCGGGGACGCGCACGTCGGTGAGACGGACCTCGTAGTGGTCGCTGGGGTCGTGACCCATGGTCGGGATGGAGCGCACGATCTCGAAGCCCGGAGTATCGGTCGGCACGATGATCGCGCTGATCCTGGCGTGCTTCGGGACGTCTTCCGGCTCCGTCCGGGCGAACACGGTGCAGTAGGCGGCCTGTTGTGCTCCGGTGGTAAACCACTTGTGCCCGTTGATAACCCAGCTGTCGCCGTCGAGTTCGGCGCGACTGGCGATCAGGGTCGGGTCCGAGCCCGCGACCTCCGGTTCGGTCAGCCCCACCGACGGCAGGATGTCGCCGGCCACCATGGGCGGGATCCAGCGGCGGCGCTGCTCCTCGGTACCGTGCCGGTGCAGCATCAGCGTGTCCTGCATGGAGACCGAGCCCACCGCCAGCTGCCCGAACTCCGAACGGCCGATGATCTCGTTCAGGTGGACGAAGTCGAGGAACGGCACACCGCCACCGCCGAGTTCGGCCGGATGGCCCAGCGCCCACAGCCCGAGTTCCTTGGCGCGCTCGCGCAATCGGGCCAGCGCGGCCGCGTCATCGGCGACCAGCGCCGACTCCTGCGGAATGACCTCCCCGTCGATGAAAGCTCGCATGCGCGAGGCCTTTTCGGCCAGTTCATCCACGTGAGGACCTCCTCCGCCGTCCGATACGCGCCAGCCGAACGACCTCTGTTCGGAGACACTCGGAATGCCGCCGGGCCAAGACTATCCACCAGCCGGCAATCCCGTCAGCACATCGTCTTCGACTGTGGCAGCGGGAACTCCGTCCCTCCCGAAACCTTTGTCAGCTGTGGTGGACGGTGAGGATGTCGGCGAGCGGGCGGCGCGGGGTGGGAGGTAGTTCCGGTTCACCGGCGGGGGCGGTGCCGATGCGGACTACGACCTGTGGCGCGGCTCGGTCGGGAAGGAGGTCGGCGACGGCGCTACGGCCCGCGGGAAGTTCGGTGACATGGGTGATCGGGCAGGTCGCCAGGCCGGCAGCGGTGGCTTCGAGCAGGACGGCGGACAGGGCCTCGCCGGTGCGCAGCCACTGTGGCGTCGCGTCGCCGTACGAGCCGAGTGCCACCAGTTCCGCGCGGTCGGTGAGTGCGGGGCGGCGCATCGAGTGCGGGGCGGCGGGGAATTCCCGGCCGACGTCGACCCGGGCGGATTCGGCGGCCGAGACCCGCGCGCTCTCCGGCACGCCCTCCGAGGTGCCGGAATGCCCTGTCCACCAATGCAACTCCATCTGATACAGGGCGTCGTCGTCGCGGGCGGTTGTGGCGCGCGCGGACACCTTTGCGAGCTGTTCGCGGGCGGCGTCGTCGAGCACCTCGAAGGCCAAGTCGTGCGGTGACACCAGCTTGCGCAGGGCGGGCAGCAGATCGTCCCAGCCGCGCGGTTCGAGCAGCGGGAGGCGGTCGGTGCGCCGCCGCTCGATCGCCGCCGCGCGCGCCGCGATGCCCGGCGGGGGATCGGGCCAGGGTCGGAACTCGAGCGCCGCCAGGTGGTCCGGGCGCGCGGGGTCGGGCAGGCGGGTGATGTCGGTGTGCCAGCCGCGGGCCGCGAGCGCGGTGCGGACGTGGTGCAGCATGGCGCCGCAGCTGATGACCTGCTGGCGGCTGTGCGGATCGGCCGCGGGCAGCATGCGATCGGGGTCGGTGTGCAGATGCAGTTCGCCGTCGGCGAGCACCCACTGCCAGGGCTGGGTGTTGTGCACCGACGGCGCCCGCTGCGCGAGCCTCAGCACCGCGAGGATGGTCTCCTCGTCGGGTTCGGCGCGGGTGCCGGACGGGTTCGGGAAGGTCATGGTTCCAGCCTCCGTTGGGTTCGGTGACCCGTCAGGGTCGTGCGTCCAGGGCGGCGGGCCAGTGGTCACTGTCCATGCTGGGCGTTGCCCCGAGTTTGCGCAAACGCCACGTGGGTGCCGGAGGCGCAATGCCGGGTCAGCGGACGGATACCGCGGCACGGACCGCTCCCGGGCTCGGCTCACGCCGGGTCCGCGGCCGGGCGCGCAGCAGTCCGTCGACCTCGCAACCCGGCCAGTAGGGCGCTCACGTCCGAGCCGTGTAAACCCGCTGCCGCACGCTTCGCGCGGCGGTCCTACTCGGCCCCGGTGAGCACTCCGTTGTGCCCGGCGAGCAGTTCGGCGAACGGCGTCGGGGCCGGGAGGGAATTGCCGGAGGTGCGTGCGCGGGCCGGTTGCTCGGCGCGGAAGCCCGCGACCGTGGTCTGTTCGGCGAGCACGAGCGGCGCGAACTCAGCGGCGGCGCGCCGGACCCGTTCGTCGAGGCCTTCGGAGCCGAAATCCGCTGTGGCCGCGAAGATTCCGGTCGGCGCGACGACCGCGCGCAGATAGCTGAACAGCGGCCGCATGGCGTGGTCGAGCACCAGCGCGTGGCGCGGGGTGCCCGCGGTGGCGGCGATCAGCACCGGCATGCCGTTGAGCGCGTCGGGGTCCAGGATGTCGATGAACATCTTGAACAGGCCGCTGTAGCTCGCGGCGAACACGGGCGTGACGGCGATGACCCCGTCGGCCGCGGAAATCTTCTCCCGGACCGCGGCGACCGCCGGTGTCGGCAGGCCGCCGGTGGTCATGGTGGTTGCCAGATCCGTTGCCAGCTCCCGCAATTCGACCACCTCGAAGTCGACCGATTCGCCGCGCGCGGTGACGGCGGCGGCCACCGCGCCGGACAACTGGTCGGCGAGCAGCCGGGTGGTGGAGGGCTGGGACAGTCCTGCGGTCAGGACGACGACGGTGCGGCTCACGGTCATTCCTTCCGGGTTTCGGCGAGCATGCGCTCGCGGGCGGGCTCGACGAGGTGGTACGGCGTGTCCGGCCCGGCGGCCACCAGCGTGGCGTGGGTCGGCGGGTCGCTGGGCACGTGCGCGGGACGGCGGGCCTCGAATTCCCGGCGCAGCACCGGCACGACCTCGCGGCCGAGGATCTCGAGCTGTTCCAGCACCACCTCGAGCGGCAGCCCGGCGTGATCCATCAGGAACAGCTGACGCTGATAATCACCGACGTTGTCGGCGAAGCCGAGGGTGCGCTCGATGACCTGCTCGGGCGTTCCCACGGTCAGCGGGGTGAGTTCGGTGAACTCCTCCAGCGACGGTCCGTGGCCGTAGACGGGCGCGTTGTCGAAGTAGGGCCGGAAGAACTTCTTCGCCGCCGCCTCGGTCTCGGCCATGAACACCTGTCCGCCCAGACCGACGACGGCCTGGTCGGCGCCGCCGTGCCCGTAGTGCTCGTTGCGCTGCCGGTACAGGTGCACCATCTGCGCGGTGTGCTCGGCGTTCCAGAAGATGTTGTTGTGGAAGAAACCGTCACCGTAGTAGGCGGCCTGTTCGGCGATCTCCGGCGAGCGGATGGAGCCGTGCCACACGAACGGCGGCGTCCCGTCCAGCGGCGCGGGCGTCGAGGTGAAGCCCTGCAGCGGAGTGCGGAACTTGCCCTGCCAGTCCACTCGGGGTTCGCGCCACAGCGTGCGCAGCAGATGGTAGTTCTCGACGGCGAGCGGGATGCCCTCGCGAATGTCCTTGCCGAACCAGGGGTAGACGGGGCCGGTGTTGCCGCGGCCCAGCATCAGGTCCACCCGGCCGTCGGACAGGTGCTGCAGCATGGCGAAGTCCTCGGCGATCTTCACCGGGTCGTTGGTCGTGATCAGCGTCGTCGCGGTGGACAACTGCAACCGCTCGGTGCGGGCGGCCACGTAGCCGAGCAGGGTGGTCGGCGACGACGGCACGAACGGCGGATTGTGGTGCTCACCGGTGGCGAACACGTCGAGCCCGACCTCTTCCGCCTTCAACGCGATGGCGACCATCGCCTTGATGCGCTCGGCCTCGGTGGGCGTCCGGCCGGTGGTCGGGTCGGCGGTGACGTCCCCGACGCTGAAGATTCCGAACTGCACGGTGTCCTCCTCGGTTCTCGCTCCACCAATTTGGTGGACATGGCAACCAAGGGAACACGGTACCGTGCGCGCGTATTCCGGTGGTCCCGGCGTGCGGGGACGGGTGCACGCCGGGACGGCATCCCGGGACCTACCGGTGTGCGCAAACCAGTTCCGACGCGGCGGTGAGCCGGGCGCCGAAGGCCAGCCACAGCGACCCGTCCGTGACGCGCTGCAAGGTGTAGCGGTGTTTGCCGTAGCAGGCCCGCGACACCGTGGACAGTGGAGCCTTGCCGACGATCCGGTAGGGATGCCGGCCGATGCGCACTGTGTGGTCCATACCCTGTTCCGCCTCTCGCTCGATGGTGGTCTCGATCGCGAGGCCACTGTCGCAACGGGTGACTGAAGCGGGCCTGAACCGGCCTGAAATCGAGTTCAGGAAGCCGTCTTTCGTTCACCGACCGGCGGCCAGCACCGCCGCGAGGCCTGCTCGCAGGTCATCGACGAAATACTCGGGGACTTCCAGGGACGGGAAATGTCCTCCGGTTTCGGGGGACCGCCAGCGGACGATCTGGCGGAACCGTTCCTGTGCCCGGGGACGCGGGTATTTCTCGATGTCGCGGGGATAGACGGTGATCGCCGACGGGACGTCGACCCGGAGTTCGGGGTCGAGGGAGTTGTGGCTTTCGTAGTAGATGCGGGCCGCCGACGCGCCGGTCCGCGTCAGCCAATACAGCGTGACGTCGTCGAGAATGCGATCCCGGGAGATCGCCTCGAACGGGCTGTTCTCGGTATCGGTCCACTCGGCGAATTTGTCGAGGATCCAGGCGAGGAGCCCGACCGGCGAATCGACGAGCGAGTAGCCGATGGTCTGCGGCCGGGTCGCCTGCTGCTTCGCGTACGCGGCGCGATGGCGCCAGAAGTCGCGGGTTTCCTCGGTCCATTCGCGCTCGAGTGTCGTCAATCCGTCGGTGGTAGAGCCGGGCGGTGCCTGCGCGGTCGTGGTGTGGATGCCGAGCACGTGCTCCGGGAACCTGCCGCCGAGGATGGTGGTGATGACGCCGCCCCAGTCGCCGCCGTGGGCCAAGAATTTGCGGTAGCCGAGCCTTCCCATCAGTTCCACCCATGCGGCCGCGATCTTTTCGATGCCCCAGCCGGTGGTATCCGGTTTGTCGCTGTATCCGAAGCCCGGTAACGACGGAGCCACGACGTGGAACGCCGGTGCGTCCGCATCTTCCGGATCGGCCAATTCGTCTATTACATCGATGAATTCGGCGACGCTGCCCGGCCAGCCGTGGGTCAAGATCAGCGGAGTGGCATCGGCGCGCGCGGATCGGCGGTGCAGGAAATGGATTCCGAGATCGTCGATTGTCGTGCGGAACTGGCCGATTCGGTCGAGGCGCGTTTCGAACGACCGCCAGTCGTATTCCGTGCGCCAGTAGTCCACGAGATCGACGAGATCGGCGAGGGGGACGCCCTGTTCCCACCGGCGCGGTCCGGGCGCGGCGCGAGGGACTGTCTCGGCTTCCGGTAGCCGCGCGGCGGCTAATCGCGCGTGGAGGTCGGCGAGGTCGGCGTCGGTCGCGTGGGCTTCGAATGCGTGCACGTCGCTGGCTGGACTGTTCATGAGACCTCCTGGCTGTCGATCGGCGGCCACCACCTCTCGTGAACCGGCTAAGACGGTTCTAACATGCCGTCGGGTGGGCGTGCAACCGGCTATGGTGGTTCCATGCCTGCTGGGTTTCCTGACTTCCGCCTCGGTAATGTGCTGGCGACCAGCTTCACCGGGACTCTGTCCGAGCGCTATGGCGATGCCGTGGAACGCATTCCCACGCCGCGGCGACTCGTCGACTGGCTGGCGGTGAACGGCCTGGCCGTAAACTCCTGCACCGCAGCCCAACTCGAACTCGCTCGCGAACTGAGGGAATCGATTCACGCCGCCGCGACAGCGGCCGCGACCGGGGACGCTCTCCCCGCGTCCGCCGTGCGAATCATCAACGACCGCAGCATTCAGGGCCGGGCGGTGGCCGTTCTGACGCCCGAGGGTAATCGGCAATGGCGACTCAGCTCGCCGTCCTGTGTGGAAGATGCCCTGGGAGTCATCGCCGCCGACGCGATCGGCATCATCGCGGGCGAACGCGACGGAAAATTGGCCCTGTGCGCCTCGCCGACCTGTCGAGCCGCCTTCTTCGACACGAGCCGAAGCCGCACCCGTAGATGGTGTGACATGAATACGTGCGGCAATCGGGAGAAGAAGGCGCGCTTCCACGCCAACCATCGCAAAGGCGCCGCGTCAACGGAGTGAGCGACACGCGAGCCGGCTCAGGGATGCAGGCCCTCGACTGCGAGGCGTAGCAGGCGGCGGGCCGCCGGTTCGTCACCCTCGGTGGCGATCGAGATGGCATTGACCAGGTCGAGCAGGTCGGCCAGGGATACCCCGGCGCGGACGGCGCCCGCCTCGACCGCATGCGTCATCAGTCCGCCGGCGGCATCGGAAACCCAAGCGTGGCAGGAGGTATCGGGCCGCGCGGGCATGGCGAGGGACATGGCCAGGCCGCGGGTGTTCGCGGTGTAGACGGTCAGTTCCTCCAGCCAGCGAACCAGACCGTGCGCGGGATCCTCGCGGGCGAGTTCGTCCGCGCGGCGGCAGAGTCGTTCGACGCCGTCGTGAAATATCTCCTCCAGCAACGCCTGTCGCGAGGGGAAGTGCCGATGCAGCGTCGCCGAGCCGATCCCGGCCCGCCGGGCGATCTCCTCGAGCGACACCCCGGCGCCGTCGCGGGCGACCAGTTCCGCCGCCACGGTCAGCAGCCGCTGGTGATTGCGCTGCCAATCCGACCGCTGCGGTCGTGCCGCACGGGTCGGCGCCATCGCCCTCTCCTCTCGCCCTCGACAAAACGGGGTGCTCCTCCATATGCTAGTCGGCATGAAGTGGGGTACCACCCCATTTATGTCGAGAGGAGTCCGAGATGTCGTCGAGCGATGGGTTCGTACTGGTCACCGGCGCTACCGGGCGGCAGGGCGGTGCGGTCGCCCGGGCGCTGCTGGCCGACGGTGTGGCGGTGCGTGCGCTGGTGCGTGATCCGGATTCCGGCCGTGCCCGCGCGGTGGCCGATCTGGGCGCCACGCTGGTACGCGGTGATCTGGGCGATCCGGATTCGCTGCGCGCGGCCCTCGAGGGCGCCCGCGGCGTGTTCTCGGTGCAGATGCCCGACATGGCCGATCTCATGGGTGATGCGGAGGTCCGCTACGGCCGGGCCCTGGCCGAGGCGGCTCGTGCGGCCGGGGTGTCGCACATGGTGCACACGTCGGTGTCGGGCGCGGGCCGTGATCCGCGCGAAATCGACGAGGAGCGCTGGGGTGCGCATATGGGGCACTATTGGCGCAGCAAGGCCGCTGTGGAGCAGGTCGTGCGGGAGGCGGGCTTCCGGTACTGGACGATCCTGCGGCCGTCGACGTTCATGGAGAATTTCGTCCGGCCGTCCTTCTACTTCGCCGGAGGTGATTCGGATCGTCTGCTGGTCGCCGTCGATCCGGATACCCCGCAGCCCTTCGTCGCGGTGGACGACATCGGGGCGGCCGCGGCCGCGGCGTTCGCCGATCCGGCCCGGTTCCATGGCGTCGAACTCGAACTGGCCGGTGAACGCCTGACCTTCCGCACCGCCGCGAAGCTGCTGTCCGAGGCGCTCGGCACGACGATCGAACTTCCCGACAGTCCGGAAGACGCTGCGGCGCAAGGTTTGATGCCCGAATTCGTCCGGTCGCAGCGATACGTGAGCGCACATCCCGCACCGGCGCACCCCCGAGCCGCGCACGACTTGGGTTTGCCCACTACGACTTTCGCGGAGTGGGCCACCACTACCTTCCGCGCATAACGGGCCTGGATGTCGACGCGATACGGCGAATCAGGCGGTCACCTCCGCCAATTTGCCGGTGGCGACGTCGAAGACGAAGCCACGCAGTGACGTTGTCTTGGTGACGAAGGGGCTCGCCTCGATGCGGCGCAAGGATTGCCGCACATCCTCGTCCAGGTCGGCGAACGCCTCGGCCGCCCATGCCGGCTTCAGTCCCGTCTCGTCCTGTATGCCGCGCTTGAAGTCGTCGTCGGTGAAAGTCAGCATGCCGCAATCGGTATGGTGGATCAGGATGATCTCGGTGGTGCCGAGCAGCCGCTGACTGATTGCCAGCGAACGGATCTCGTCGTCGGTCACCACGCCGCCGGCATTGCGGATGACGTGGGCCTCGCCCTCCTGGAGACCGAGGATGCGATACACGTCCAGGCGGGCATCCATGCAGGCGACCACCGCGACGTGCTTGCTCGGCGGCAAGGGGAGCGGACCGCTGAACTGCGCGGCGTACCGCGCGTTGTTGTCCAGGTACTCATCGGTCACGGTCATGTGCGCGAACCTCCGAAGGTTTCGATATGCGAATGTGCGCATTCACGGTGGCAGGCCGGGCGCCGATGCCGCGATGGATAGACCCACGCTGAGTTGAAACCTGGCGTGTCGATATCCGTCTCGGGATGGGTGTACCGGGGCGGAGGGGAGCGGTACGCTCGCGGTGGGCCGCTCGAGAGGATGAGCTATGAGTAGTCGCATTGTTGCTCGGCAGTGCACCCTGTGTGAGGCGCACTGCGGGATCCTGGTCACCGTCGAGGGAGATCAGGTCGCGCGGATCGAGGGAAACCCGGAAGACGTTCTCTCCCAAGGGTATATCTGCCCGAAGGCAACCGCGATGGGCGGACTGCACCACGACCCGGACCGGCTGCGGACCCCCGTGCGGCGGGTTGCCGACGGGTTCGAGCCGATCGGCTGGGACGAGGCGTTCCGGGAGATCGGGCAGCGGCTGCGCACGATCCGGCACGCGCACGGGCCGAGCGCGATCGCGATGTATCTGGGTAATCCGGCGGCACACAGCTCCTCGGTGCTGTATGGGGCACTGCTGCGCATGGCGCTGCTGACGCGCAATTTCTACACCGCGTCGTCCATCGACCAGTTCCCGCAGGAGTTCGCGGCCTGGCGGATGTTCGGTTCGAACGTGCTCATGCCGATCGCCGATATCGACCGCACCGACCGGCTGGTGATCCTGGGCGCGAATCCGGCGGTGTCGAACGGCTCGGTGACCACGATGCCGAATGCCAAGCAGCGCATCAAGGATGTGCGCGGCCGCGGCGGGAAGGTCGTGGTGATCGACCCGCGGCGCACCGAGACCGCGCGGCTGGCCGACGAGCATATCGCCGTAGTCCCCGGCGGCGATGTTCATCTGCTGCTGGCCGTGCTGCACGTGCTGGTCACCGAAAACCTCTGTGACGACACGGCGATTCGGCGGCAGTGCGCGGGCTGGGACGAACTGCGCGCGCTGGTCGCGGACTTCACTCCGGAACTGGCCGCGCCGCACGCGGGCGTCGACGCGGAGACCATCCGCCGCTTCGCGCGCGAGCACGCGGCCGCCCCGTCGGCGGTGCTGTACGCGCGCATCGGCGTGTGCCAGCAGGTGACCGGCACGTTGACGCACTGGCTGGTGAACACGATCAACGCGGTCACCGGAAATCTGGATCGTGCGGGCGGGCAGATGTTTTCGACGCCGCCCGTCGACGCCCCTCGGGCCGGCAAGTATCTGCCCATGGCCCACGGCGCGTGGACCGATCGCTCCGGAAAGTACAAGTCCTTCCGTTCCGAACTGCCGGTGGCGGCGCTGGCCGACGAGATCCTCACCGCGGGTGCGGGACAGGTCCGGGCGATGATCACCTACGCCGGGAATCCGGTGCTGTCGACGCCGCAGGCGGGCCGCCTGGACGCGGCGCTGGAATCGCTGGATTTCTATGTGGCCGTGGACATGTACATCACCGAGACCACCCGGCATGCCGACATCATCCTGCCGCCGGTGTCCCCGCTGGAACGCGAGGACGTCAACCTGTTGTTCCCCGTTTTCAGCGTGCGCAACAACCTGCGGTACGACGCCCGCGTCTTCGAGCCGCCTGCCGACGGCCTGGAGGATTGGCAGATTCTGGCGCGGATGGTCACCGAGTTGGCGCCGCTGCTCGCCCGCCGCTTCACCGGCCGCGCTCTCAACGGCGTGTTCGAGCGGCTCAGCCCGTTGCGACTGGGCGCGCTGGGTATCGCGGCCGGTCCCTACGGTGTGCTGCGGCGGGGGCGGAAAGGCTTGCGCGTCAAGGATGTTCGCGAGGCCCCCGGCGGTATCGACCTCGGCCCGCTGCGGCCCCGGCTGCCCAAACTGATCGGAACCCGCGACCGTAAGGTGCACCTCGCCCCGACCGATTTCGTCGCCGCCGCCCGCACGATCGTGGAAGACCTCCGGCAGGCCCCGCCCGCCGGACCGGACGGCTACGATCTGCGCTTGATCGGCCGAAGGCACTTGCGCAGCAACAACTCCTGGCTGCACAACGTGCCCGCCATGGTGAAGGGCCGCGCCCGCTGCACCGTCCTCATGCACCCCGACGATGCCGAACCCCGCAACCTCGCCGACGGAGACTCGGTCAGCGTCTCCTCCAGCACCGGCTCCATCGTCGTGACCGTGGAGATCAGCGACGACATCCGCCGCGGCACCGTCGCCATCCCGCACGGCTGGGGCCACCAGGAGCCGGGCGTCGGCTGGCGACTGGCAGCCTCCCTCCCCGGCGCCAACGTCAATCTCCTCCACGACCCCGCGCTGGTGGATCCCCTCTCCGGCACCTCCGCGGTGAACAACACCTGGGTCAGCGTCACGGCCACATCGTCGGACACCCCGGAGCGCTCGGTCGAAGCGGCAGCGGCGAGCGCGCCGTAACCCCGCGACAAGATCATCCGGCCTGGGCGGTCACAAACCGGCTCGACGTGGCAATGGGTGCCATGTCGGAGCGATTCGTGACCGCCCAGGCCGAGCAGGGCTATGGCTCGCGCTCAGCGGTGCGACTCCGCGATGCGGCGGTGGTAGATCTCGCGGGCCTCGGGGTCGGGTTGGGTGAAGGCCTTGGTCATGCCGCTGAGGTCGGAGGTGATGCGGCGGATGCGGTAGGGGAGTAGGGAACTGGCGCGGATTACCGGGGAGAGGGCGCGGGGGACGGTGATGAGGGGGCGGTTGCGGCCTATGGCGGTGACGACCGCGGCGGCTACGGCTTCGGGTTCGATGGTGGTGGCTTTCAACATCCAGCCGGGCATGTTCGCGCCTGCGGAGAAGCTCGGTGCGTACGTTGCCGGGGAGGATCGCCGTCACCTGGATGTCGGTGTCGGCCAGTTCCAGGTGCACCGCTTCGGTGAAGCCGATGACGGCGTGCTTGCTCGCGCAGTAGGTGGCCAACCCCGGCATGCCCGCGGTCCCGGCCAGCGACGCGATATTGATCAGGTGGCCTGCTCCGCGCGGGACGAAGCGCCGCAGGGCGAGGCGGGTGCCGGTCATGACGCCGCGGACGTTGATGTCGAGGATGCGGTCGGTCAGCGCGGGGTTCTCGGTGGTGAACAGGCCCGAGGGCATGATGCCCGCGTTGTTGACCAGCACGTCCATCGGGCCGAGTGCGCTTTCCGCGGCGTCCAGGAAGTCGGCGAAGGAGGCCGGATCGGTGACGTCCAGGGGCAGGCCGATGACGCGCCCGCCGGCGGTCGGCGGGTGCTCCCCGAGTTCCGCGGCGGTCCGGACGGCCAGGTCGGCGTCGATGTCGCCGAGCGCGACCTTCGCCCCGGCCGCCAGGAACGCCTGCGCGGTCGCCCGGCCGATGCCGCGCGCACCGCCCGTGATGACCACGACCCGCCCGGTCAGCGGGACGGTTGTCGATGTCCGTGCCATTTTCTCGCCCTTTCGCCGTGTGCGTCCGCAGCGTATGCGGAAAACCACGGATCCTCAATCACTTGATTGAATCACGTGATTGAGGCACACTTCGGTCGACGAGAGGAGTTGGCCGATGCCGGCAGGTGGCGAGGAGAGCCTGTGCGCCCCTTACGAGATCGAGTTCCCGTTCGAGCGCACGGTGGGCCCGGTTCTCGGAACGTTTCTCGGCGGCCTGCGGGACGCACGACTGCTGGGCGCGCGGACCGCGCGCGGCACCGTCGTCTGCCCGCCCGCCGAGTTCGATCCGGTGACCGGGGAGGAGTTGACCGACCTGGTGGACCTGGCGCCGGTCGGCAGTGTCGAGTCCTGGACCTGGGTCCCGCACCGGCCGGGCGATCCGGTCGCGCACGACTTCGCCTGGGCGCTGATCCGCATCGACGGCGCCGAGGGCGCCTTCTTCCACGCCCTGGACACCGGGGGCGATCCGTCGGTGCCGCACCGCGGGTTGCGGGTGCGGGCCCGCTGGGCGGCCGAACGCCGCGGCGAGATGCGCGATCTCGCCTGTTTCGAACCGGAGGACGCGTGATGAATCAACCACTGCCGCAACCGGTTCGGCTGATGCCGACACCGCTGCGCATGGAGTACACCTTCGTCGCGGGCACCGGCCGGTCCACGTTCCTGCGCGGATTGGCCGAACGCCGCCTGCTGGCGCGCACCTGCCCGTCGTGTGAGCACGTCTACCTGCCCGCGCCGGAGTTCTGCGCGCGCTGCCTGGTCGAGCTGGACCAGCCCGCCGAACTCGACGGCCGCGGCACCGTGTCGACCTTCTGCGTGGTCAGTTTCCCGTTCCCGGGCCAGACGATCGACCCGCCCTACGTGGTCGCCTACATCCAGCCGCACGGCGCGGACACCCGGCTGATGCACCTGATCCGCGACGTCGACATCGCCGACGTGCACATCGGCATGGAGGTGGAGCCGGTGTGGGCCGAGGGCGATCTCGAACCGTCCTGGATGAGCATCCGTCACTACCGGCCCGTCACGGAGGTGCGCAATGCGTGAGGTCGCCGTCGTCACCAGCGCCCAGTCGCCGTGCCTGGCGGCCAACCGCCGCGACGACATGTCCGGCATCCTGCTGCCGGTGCTCCGCGAGGCGCTCGCGGGCATCGAATTGAGCCGGGACAGAGTCGATTTCGTCGTCTCCGGCAGTCACGACTTCCACGAGGGACGCACCTTCGCCTACATCGATTCGCTCGACGCCGTCGGCGCGTGGCCGCCGATCTCCGAATCGCACGTGGAGATGGACGCCGCCTGGGCGTTCTACGAGGCGTGGGCGTGGCTGCAACTCGGGCACGGTGATATCGCGCTGGTGTACGGGATCGGGCGCGGCTCGCTGCCGCGCAACCTCGATCAGGTCGTGCCCACGCAGCTGGATCCGTACCTGCTGACCCCGCTGCGGCCGCATCAGGACGCGATCGGCGGATTGCAGGCGTGCGCGCTGCTGGAGGCCGGTGTCACGACGGAACAGGAGATGGCACGCATCGTCGCGCGCAGCCTGGCCGATGCCCGGTCGAACCCGCATGCCCAGGTCAGCGGCGAATACGCCACCGACACCCTGCTGGCCGAGCCCTACGTGGCATCCCCGCTGCGCCGTCACGACGTGGCGCCGGTCGGCGACGCGGCCGCCGTGGTGGTCCTCGCCGCCGGCGACGTGGCGCGGTCGCTCACCGACCGCCCGGCCTGGGTGCGCGGCATCGACCATCGGATGGACACGCACTACCCGGGTGCGCGAGACCTGACCCACGCGCCTTCCGCGCGCCGGGCGGCGACCGAGGCGGCGAAGACCGCGGGGTTCGGCGCGGCGGACGTCGACGTCGCCGAACTGCACATCGAATACTCCGCGCAGGAGCCGCTGCTGGTCCGCGAACTCGGCCTGGGCGCCGCGACGGCGATCAATCCCTCGGGCGGGCCGCTGGCGGGCCGTCCGACCACCGCCACCGGACTGCTGCGGATCAGCGAGGCGGCCGCCGCCGTGCGCACCGGCCGGGCCGGGCGCGCCCTCGCCCATGCCACGAACGGTCAAGCGCTGCAACAGAATCTGGTCTGCCTGCTGGAAGGGGGCACCCGTGCCTGAACCCATCGCCGTCGTCGGCATCGGCCAGGGCAAACAGGCCAAGCGCCGGGAGACGACCATCGGCGCGCTGGTGCGCGAGGCGGTCGCCGCCGCGATGGCCGACGCCGAGCTGGAACTCGGGGACGTCGACGCCGTCGTGCTGTCCAAGACGCCCGATCTGTTCGACGGCGTCATGAATCCGGAGCTGTATCTGGCCGACGCGCTCGGTGCCCGCGGCCTGCCCGTGACGCGGGTGTTCACCGGCGGCAGCGTCGGCGGACACGCCGCCATCTACGGCGCGCACCTGATCGAGGCCGGGCTGGCACGCCGGGTGCTGGTCGCGGCGTATTCCAAAGAGTCCGAAGGGAATTTCACCTGGGCGCTGTCGCGCGGGCTGCCGTTCAGCGCGTCGCTCGGGGCGGGTGCGGGCGGGCATTTCGCCCCGGTGATCCGCGAATACATCCGGCGCTCCGGGGCGCCGGAGCACATCGGCTGGCAGGTCGCGGTCAACCACCGGCTCAACGCGCTGCGCAATCCGTATGCCCACGTGCACATGCCGGACATCACGGTGGAGAAGGTCCGCGAATCCAAGATGCTGTGGGACCCGATCCGGTATCTGGAGTCCTGCCCGTCCTCCGACGGCGCCGCGGCGATCGTGCTGTCGGGCGCGGCCGATGTCGGCAACCCGGCTCGCCCGCCCGCGTGGATCCACGGCATGTCGTGGCGCACCGAGACCGGGCACTTCGCGGGACGCGACGAGGTCAACCCGCGGGCGGGCGCCGAATGCGCCGCGGATGCCTACCGGCAGGCCGGAATCGGTGATCCGGCAACGGAGATCGACGTCGCCGAGCTGTACATCCCCTACAGCTGGTACGAGCCGATGTGGATGGAGAACATCGGCCTCGCGCCGCTGCACGAGGGCTGGAAGCTCGTCGACGACGGCACCACGCGCTTCGGCGGCGCCCTGCCGATCAACCCGTCCGGCGGTGTGCTGTCCGGCAATCCGACGGGCGCGACCGGGCTGGTCCGGTTCCTCGAGGCGGCGCTGCAGGTGCGGGGGCTGGCCGGTGAGCACCAGGTCGACGGCGCGCGCCGCGCGGTCGGGCATGCCATGGGCGGCGCGTCACAGTTTCACGCGCTGTGGGTGGTCGGCAGCGAGAGGCCGAATTGATGAGTGACACAGGCGAATCCATCCTGTTCGAGCGCACGGGCGCGGTGGCTGTGGTGACCATGAACCGCCCGGAGCGCCGCAACGCCCTGAACCTGGAGATGATCGGGCTGCTCGCCCGCGCCTGGGACGAGATCGACGCGGACGACGACATCCGGGTCGCGATCCTCACCGGATCGGGTGAAACCTATTGCGTCGGCGGCGATCTCGGCGACGGGTGGATGACCGACGGTCGCGATCGGTCCGATTTCGACCCCACCGCGATCGGGCGCGGCCTGCTGCTCACCCGCTCGCTGCGCAAACCGCTGATCGCCGCGGTGAACGGGGCCTGCCTCGGCGGCGGCCTGGAAATGTTGCAGCAGACCGACATTCGCGTCGCGGAGGAGCAGGCCACCTTCGGGCTGCCGGAGGTGCGGCGCGGGCTCATCCCCGGCGCCGGGTCGACGGTGCGGTTGAAGCGGCAGATCCCCTACACCAAGGCGGTCGAGATGATCCTCACCGGTGAGCCGCTCACCGCCCGGGAGGCATACGAGTTCGGCCTGGTCGGCCACGTCGTCGCCACCGGGACCGCCCTGGCACGAGCGCACGAGATCGCCGACCGGGTGGCCCGCAACTCCCCGCTGGCGGTGCAGCACGCCAAGGCGGCGCTACTGGCCAGCGGCTGGCTGCCCGACGAGGACGCCCGCGCGATCGAGGGCCGGTTCGTGCGCGAGGTCATCACCTCCGACGACGCCCGGGAGGGCCGGAAAGCGTTCGTGGAGAAGCGGGAACCGAGATTCACGGGGAAGTGACCCGTACGGCAGTGAAGGATGGATCGAGCATGCGACGTGTTTTCGTCGTCGGGGTCGCGATGACGCCGTTCGTCAAGATCGGCTCGCGGGAGTGGACCTACCCGGAGATGGTGGGCGAGGCCGTGCGCGGCGCACTCGACGACGCGGGCCTCACCTACGACCGGATCCAGCGCGCCGCGGTGGGCTATGTGTTCCAGCCGTCGGCGGCGGGCCAGCGGGTGCTCTACGACGTCGGGCTGTCCGGCATTCCGATCGTCAACGTCAACAACAACTGTGCGACCGGCTCCACCGCGCTCATGCTGGCCCGCGAGTGGGTCGGCGCCGGGCTCGCCGACGTGACGCTGGCCGTGGGCTTCGAGCAGATGACGAAGGAGGCGATGGCGGGGCCGGCCACCAAACCGGCCGTCACCACCATCGACGAGCACCTGCGGGTGATGGCCGCGGAGTACGACTTCGGCACCGCGCCCATGACCACCCAGTTCTTCGGCAACGCCGCCGTGGAACACATGCAGCGCTACGGCACCACGCCCGAGCAGCTGGCGCAGGTAGCCGTGAAGAACCACGAGCACTCGACCCGAAATCCGTTGGCGCAGTTCCAAGTTCCCTACACGCTCGATCAGGTGCTCGGGGACCGGCCGGTGCACGGCCCGCTCACCCGGTCGCAGTGCTCGCCGATGTCGGACGGCGCGGGCGCGGCCGTGCTGGCGAGCGAGGACTTCGTCCGGGAGCACGGCCTCGAAGACCGGGCCGTGGAGATTCTGGCGCAGGAACTGGTGACCGACGACGCGTCGGCGTTCGGTACCGGCTCCATGATCGACGTCGTCGGCGCGCCCATGACCCGTACGGCCGCGCGGCGCGCGCTGGACACCGCCGGGCTCGGCATCGGCGATATCGACGTGATCGAGTTGCACGACTGCTTTTCGATCAATGAACTGATTACCTACGAGGCGCTCGGGCTGTGCGCGACGGGCGAATCCGGCGCGCTGGTCGAATCCGGCGCGACCACCTACGGCGGCGCCTGGGTGGTCAACCCGTCCGGCGGGCTGATCTCGAAGGGGCATCCGCTGGGCGCCACCGGTCTGGCGCAGGCGACGGAGCTGTCCTGGCAGTTGCGGGGGCTGGCGGGGGAGCGGCAGGTATCCGGCGCGCGGGTGGCGCTGGCGCATAACCTCGGGCTCGGCGGAGCCTGCATGGTTACCGTCTACGCAGCACCCGGTGTCGCATGAGTATGGGAGAGACAGTGCTCGAAACATCGACCGACGCAATCGATCCGGCCACTCGCCTGCGGTTGCCGGTACACAACGGCCACTCGCTGCTCGCGGGGCTGCGCCGGCACCGGCGCGATCCGGTCATGACCCTCGGCGAGACCGTGCTCACCGGCGCCGATGTCATCGACGCGATCAGCCGCTATGCCGCCGCCTTCGCCGCGCACGGCGTGGACACCGGCACACCCAGCGCCCTGCTCGCGCTGAACCGGCCCGAGGTGCTGTTCATCCTGGGCGCCGGGCAGATTCGCGGCCACCGCCGCACCGCCCTGCACCCGATGGGCGGCCTGGACGACCACGTGCACGTGCTCACCGACGCCGGAATCACCAGCCTGGTGATCGACCCGCTGCCGCAATTCGTCCAGCGGGCACGGGAATTGGTGGACCGGGTACCGGAACTGACGCGGGTGCTGGTGCTGGGGCCGGTGCCGGAGGAACTCGCCGACGTCGGCGTCGACCTCATCGCCGCCGCGGCCGAATTCGAACCGCGACCCATCGAAGCCGTCGACGTGCCACCGGATTTCGTGGTGTCGATCAGCTACACCGGCGGCACCACTGGAAAACCCAAGGGCGTCATCGGCACCGCCGGCGGCATGGCGACCATGACGCAGATCCAGCTGTCGGAATGGGAATGGCCCAAGCGGCCGAAGTTCCTCATCTGCACGCCGCTGTCGCACGCGGGTGCGGCGTTCTTCCTGCCGGTGGTCTTGCTCGGCGGGCAGTGCGTGGTGCTGCCGCGGTTCGACGCGGGAGAAGTGTTGCGCGCCATCGAGGAACACCGGATCACCGCCACGATGCTGGTGCCGTCGATGCTGTACGCGCTGCTGGACCACCCCGATATCGACAAGCGCGATCTGTCCTCGCTGGAGACCGTCTACTACGGCGCGTCCGCCATCGACCCGACCCGGCTGACCCAGGCGATCGAGCGGTTCGGGCCGATCTTCGCCCAGTACTTCGGGCAGTCCGAGGCGCCCATGGCCATCAGCTACCTCCCGAAGGGTCAGCACGACCGGGAGCGCCTCACTTCCTGCGGGCGGCCGTCGACTGCCCTGCGGACGGCGTTGATCGACGCCGACGGCAAGGTCGTCGCGCCGGGCGAGGTCGGCGAAATCTGTGTCTCCGGACCACTTCTCGCGGGCGGCTACCTGAACCTGCCCGAGGTCACCGCGGAAACCTTCCGCGACGGCTGGCTGCACACCGGCGACCTCGCTCGCGAGGACGCGGACGGGTATTGGCACATCGTCGGCCGCAGTAAGGACATGGTGGTCACCGGCGGGTTCAACGTGTTCCCCCGCGAGGTGGAGGATGTCGTCTCCGAGCATCCCAAGGTGCTGAACGTCGCCGTCGTCGGCGTTCCCGACCCGCGCTGGGGCGAGGCGGTCACCGCGGTGGTGGTGCTGGACAAGGAGGTTGCCGCCGACCCCGCCGCCGTAGCGGCGGTGACCGACGAGATCCAGCAGGAAGTCAAGCAGCGCAAGGGTTCCGTGCAGGTACCCAAGCATGTTCTGGTCGTGGACGATCTGCCGTTGACCGGGCTCGGGAAGATCGATAAGAAGGCGGTGCGGGCGATCGCCGCGGAGCGCCTCGACCGCTGAACACCTCTGGACATGTTCCCCACCCGGCCGCTGGTCCGCCCGTTCACTCGTCCAGCCATCGTTCGATCTGGTCGAGTGTCGGGGCCGCGTGCAGGGGCATGCCGTCGTCGGCGTCCAGGAGGGTCCAGAGGTATGGCGGGTGGGGTGCTCGGATCATTCGGTATCCGGCGCGGCGTGAGCGGAGGGTGATCTGCTCGAGGCGCGCCGGTGTGCGTATCGGACGCCAGAAGTCGGCTCGGACCTCGTCCCACAGCCGAGCCAGCTCCGGGTGCCGCTCGCGCAGCTGGGTGAGGTCGGGTGCGGTCGCGAGTGGGCTCGAGACGAGGGGATCGGAGCTCTCGGACAGCTTGCGCACCAGCGTGATTCGCCGTCGACCATGGTGCAGTTGCCAGGTTGCCGACCAGCCGTCGGCCCTGGTCTCATGCGCGCTCGTCTCACCGGGCACCGGTCAGATCCCGTCGTTCGTGTTCGGCAGCGCCAGTTCCGTCAGTCGATCGAGGACCTCGCGCAAGGTCTGCACAGGTGGGCCCTCGCCGGTCGGTGGCGCATCGGCCTTGATCGCCGGATAATCGACCCCGCGTTCGGCGGCGCGCTCGCGCGGTGTCTTCGTCTGCGGCGCAAGGCGTCCCGCCAGAACCAGCGTGTGATGGGCTGCGGAATTCCACACGCATCGTCCGGCGCGGCACGTGCGATGGCGACGCATCAATTCGTGCGCCAGTTGCACGTCGGCGACATCGCACAGCGTCGGTCGGGTGACCAGGGTGTGGAGCGTAATGGGTTGTGCCGTAGGCATGTTCGTCATCAATCGAACCTTCGTTCGGTGTGTTTGTTGACTCGATGACCGGTGCGCGGAGTAGACTCGCATCGCCCACACCGGTTGCCACCCGGTAGCGCGGGGACGACTTGGCCTCACCAATAGCGAGTCTCCGTCATCGGTGCATTCAGTAGTACGCCCCCCATCAGCAGCTTGGAATGGATCAGCGGGCGAAGCAGTCGAGTTTCTTCCGAAATTCCATGCGGTGAAGCAAATCGATTCCAAACTGACAACATCCGATAGCGAGGCTAAGGAATGTCGACAAGCGCAACGGGTTCCACTCTGGCAAGGCGCATGCTCGGCCGTGCACTCAAGCGACTCCGCGAAGGGGCGGGTGTGCCGCCCAAGGAGGCCGCGAAAACGATTCGAGTGTCCGCGCAGACCCTGTGGCGGATAGAGACCGGCCAGCCAGGGCCGAAGTTGAAGGAAATCTACGTGCAAGCCCTGTGCAAGTTCTATGGGGCTGCGCCGGAAGAGATGAGAGTGCTCGTCGGACTCGTGGAGCTGGCAGAGCAAAGGAGCTGGTGGCAACCCTATGGTGATGCATTTCCCGGCGACTTCGCGCTGTTTATCGGTCTAGAGGAGATTGCTCGTGAACTGACGACTTTTCAACTCACGCTGATGCCGGGGCTGCTGCAGACAGCCGACTACCGCCGCGCCGGGGTGTGGGCGCTCGAGCCGCAGGCGAGCCCCACGGAGGTTGAGCGAAATGTCGAGTTGACTATCAAGCGGCAACGACGACTGCGCGAGGACAGTGAGAACTTCACCGTTCATGCACTGTTGTGCGAATCGGCCCTACGCCATCCGATCGGAGGTCCGGGTGTCATGGGTCGACAGCTGCGCCACTTGGAACAGATGAGCGAGTTGCCGAACGTGACTCTGCGGATCGTGCCGCTCAGTGCCGGAATGCATATCGGCTTGCAAGTGGGCAGTTTCGTGCTGCTCGAGTTCCCGGAATACCCAACCCCCTATTTGTCGGAACCTCCGCTGGTATACGTGGACGGATACCTCGGCTCGCTATACATGGAGCGAGAGAACGAGATTCGGCAGTGCCGCCAGGGGCTTGCAGGCATTCGCCGTGTAGCGTTGGAGGAGGGCGCATCCAGAGAGCTGGTCGCCCGTATAGCAAGGGAGCACGAAGGATGAGCATCGACTTGTCTGGGGCGCAGTGGTTCAAATCCAGCCGAAGCCGGGACGCCCAAGCATGTGTCGAGGTCGCACACCTCGACAAGGGCATGGTTGGCGTCCGTGACTCCAAGAACCAATCCGGTCCCGCGCTGATCTTCACGCCGGGTGAGTGGGATGCCTTTACCGCTGGCGTCCGAGGCGGGGAGTACGAAAGGTGAGTATTCACCTGCCCGGGGCGCGGTGGTTCAAGTCCAGCCGGAGCCGGGAAGCCCAAGCATGTGTTGAGGTCGCACACCTCGACGGGGGCATGGTTGGCGTCCGTGACTCCAAGAACCAATCCGGCCCGGCGCTGATCTTCACGCCGGGTGAGTGGGATGCCTTTACCGCTGGCGTCCGAGGCGGGGAGTTCGACCGCCCCACGGCCTGACGGCCAGTGCGACGCGCGGTAACCGTGTATGCGAAACCGCCTGGCTCCGAAAGGTTTCGGTGCCAGGCCGTTTCATCGCTGCTGAGCGGTGGAATCGCTGAGCCGCGCCGGAACCGTGTGGCTTACGAAGTGGTGCGGTGGCCCGTTCGGTAGCGGCCCGGCGTGGTGCCGACGAGGGCGGTGAAGGCGGTGATGAAGCTGCTGGGGTTGGCCCATCCGCAGGCGTGGGATACGTAGGTGGTGTCGTGGCCGTCGGCGAGTAGGACCAGGGCGTGGTAGACGCGCAATTGGGTGCGCCACTCGTAGAAGGTCAGGCCCAGCTCGTTGTGGAACAGGCGGCTGAGCGTGCGGGCGCTCGCGCCGACGGAACGCCCGAGTTCGGTCAGCGAGGAGTTGTCGGCAGGGTTGTCGTAGAGCAGTCCCGCCACCGCTCGCAGCCGGTCGTCGCGCGGTTGCGGCAGATGCAGCGGCTGCTCCCGCGCTTCATGCAGTTCGTCCACAAGCACCCGCCGCAGACGATTACGCGCGGCACGGCCGTAACTCCGGACACCGCGATCCCCCTCCCCACCACCCTCGTTGTCGCCTACCGCATTTCCGTAATAATTTGTGGCACAGCTACTTTCGCTTGCACCGGGCACGTGGTTATCGGTCGTGCGGTCGTTGTTGCCGGTGGGGTCGGGGTAGCTTCGTGGGCCGGTGAGGGCCAGGAGGAGTTCGCGGGCGAGGGTGGAGACCATGAATACCGCGGGGCGGTGGGGTAGGAGGCGGGCCAGGGGTTCGGAGAGGAAGACTATTCGCATATCGGTTCGGCCGTGGGCGCGGTGGCGATGCGGTACGCGGGTCGGGGTCCAGGCGACGCGATCGGCGGGGACGATCGAGGTGCCTGCCTCGGTGTGCACGGACAGGACTCCGCGTGCCGCGTACACCAGGTGCCCGCGGGGGTGGGAATGCAGCGAACTCGTACCGTCCGAGGGCCACAGGTGTACCCCTCCCGACGGCCACACCCGCGACGTGGGACCGGGAGGCTCGGGTTGGCGGCCTACGGGCATAACTTGGCAATCTACCGGTGGCCGGACATATCGCGCTCCCGCGACAGTGAACGCATGAGTACGACGATGCGAGCGGCGGTCTGTACCGAGGCGGGCGGACCGGAGGTGCTGGAGATCCGAGAGCTGCCGGTTCCGGCGGTTCGGCCGGGCTGGAGTGTGGTGCGCGTGCGCGGCGCCGGGCTGAACCGGTCGGAGTTGCGCACCCGGCAGGGGTATTCGCCGACGGTGGAATTCCCGCGAGTGCTCGGGATCGAATGCGTGGGAACCGTTGCGGCCGCGACGGATCCGGCCCTGCCCGAGGGAACCATCGTCGCGGCGGTGATGGGGGAGATGGGCCGGGCCTTCGACGGCGGCTACGCCGAGTACGCGCTGCTGCCGAACGCACTGCTGATGCCGGTCACCACGACCCTGCCGTGGGAGGTGCTGGCCGCACTGCCGGAAACCTACCTCACCGCACAGGGCGCGCTGGATGCCCTCGGTCCCGCACCGGATGCCCTGGGGCGCTTGCTGATTCGTGGCGGCACCTCGTCGGTGGGCATGGCCGCCGCCTCGATCGTCGCCGGTCGCGGCGCGCAGATCGCGGCCACGACCCGGCAGCCGAGCAAGGTCGAGGCATTGACGGCGGCCGGGGCCGACCACGTGTTCCTCGACGACGGCAGCTCCCTGGCCGCGAGCGTCCACGCCGTGTGGCCCGAGGGACCCGATCATGTCCTGGACCTCGTCGGAGCGCGGACGGCGGCGGAGTCGTTGCGCCTGGTTCGGCGCGGCGGAACGGTATGCGTGGCAGGCTCGCTCAGCGGATGGACGCTGCGGGACTTCGAGCCGATCGCGATGATCCCGTCCGGGACCAAGCTCACCTCGTTCCACAGCGACGACTGCCGCGGAAGCGCGGCGGTGTTGCAGCGGATCATCGATGAGGTCGAGGCCGGGACCTACCGCCCCAACATCGACCAGGTCTTCGGCCTGGACGACATCGTGGCGGCGCACCGGTACATGGAGGAGGACCGGGCGGTCGGGAAGGTTGTCGTGAAGCCCTAATCCCGCACGCCACCGAGTGGCTCGCGCCGCGCGAGCATCTTGCGGTGGCTGATCCGCCAGCCCTCGGCCTGCCGGCGAACGGTGTCCACGTAAGTGACGGTTCCGCAGCTTCGATCGCTCATGACGGCGAGGCCTTTGGACCGCACGGTGGCTGTGTCGTCGTCCTCGCTATCGGTGATGACGATGTTGGTGACGATGTGCGCCAGCGGATTTCGCGCACCGAGGGCCAGCCCCGCGTCTCTGATGGCATCGATCCCGACCAGCACGCCGTAATCCATATCGCTGACGTCGTAGACCACATCGCTGGTGAACAGCTCGCCCAGGCGGTCGAGTTGCCCCTCGTCGAACAAGTGCCCGTGCAGGGAGATCGTTTCGCCGATCGCCCATTTGTCTTCAGCTGTGAGCATGACCTACCGCCCTTTCCGGGGACATCCCCGTTTATTGCTTCGGCTAGAGTAACGGGGATGTCCCCGGAAAGCCAGCCCGCCGCCCGAGCGTCGAAGCGTCCCCGGCGAGCGGATGCCGAACGCAACCGCGCCGCGCTACTCGCGGCTGCTGAACGGCTGTTCGACGAGCGCGGCACCGATGTGCCACTCGATGAGGTCGCGAAGACCGCCGAGGTCGCCAATGCCACCCTGTACCGGCACTTCGCCACCCGAGCCGATCTGATCGCCGCCGTGTACGCCGAAGAGGTTCGCGATCTGGACCGATTGAGCGATCGATTGCTGGATCGCACCGATCCCGATCAGGCGCTCACCGAGTGGCTACGAGCGTTCATGCACCACGTCGCCACGAAACGCGATTTGGCGCTGGCCATACCCGATGAACCGGATGGCGAGCGCGACGGGCTGTTCGCCGGCTGGCACGCCATCATGCGGGCCGCGGCCGCACGTCTGCTCGCGCGCGCCCAGCGCGACCGAGCCGTTTCGAGCGAACTCGACGCCGCCGATCTCCTCGTGGTGGTCAGCGGCATCGCACTCACCGGGCTACCCGAGGACAGGCTCGACAGGCTGCTCCACCTCGTCCGCGACGGTTACTGCATACGGCCTGCGGCAACGGAATAGCGTCGCAGGCCGGAGGGCGGGAGGGCGGCACTCACCGCAGGCGGAGGCGGCGCATCATGCGGAGCATGCGGAGGGTCTGGTCGACGTACTTCTCGTACGGCTGATCCGCCGGGGGTGTGAGGACTTGGCGTTTCAGCGTGGCCACATTGGTCGACTCGGTGAACTTCAGCAGCCCTTGGTCGCCGTTGCGCACGCCCATGCCCGAGGCCTTGAAGCCGCCCGAGGGCGCGTTCTTGCTCGCATAGGCCAGGGCCGCACTGTCGTTGATATTGACGTGCCCCGCCTCGAGCCGGGCGCCGAGGGCGCGGGCCGCCCTCAGATCGCGGCTCCACACACTGGCGCTCAACCCGTAGCGGGTGTCGTTCGCCAGCCGCACGGCCTCCTCGACGGTCGTGAACGGGTACAGCGCGACCACCGGGCCGAAGGTCTCCTCGGCGAACAAATCCGTTCCCGCCGTGACGTTTTCGAGTACGGTCGGCTCGTAGAAGGTGGGTCCGAGATCGGGTCGGGCGCGGCCGCCGGTCAGTATCCGGGCCCCGTGTTCGACCGCGCGGTCGACCTGCGCGGCCACCCGGTCGCGATGGTCCTCCGACACCAGCCCGCCCATCTCGGCGTCGAAGTCGTAGCCGGGACCGACGCGCATCCCGGCGACCCGCGCGACGAATCGGTCCCGGAACACCGGATAGACCGATTCGTGGATGTAGACGCGCTCGACATGCAGGCACAGCTGGCCGGTGTTGTTGAAGACCCCGGCGACGGCGCTCGTCACGGCCTCGTCCAGATCGGCGTCGGACAGCACGATCATCGGATTCTTGCCGCCGAGTTCCATGCACGCCTCGACCAGACGTCCTGCGGCCTGCGCGGCCACCCGGCGACCGGTCGCCTCCGAACCCGTGAACATGACGAAATCGGCCCGATCCACCACGGCGGGACCGATCACCGGGCCGTCGCCGCACACGATCTGGACCAGTCCGTCGGGAATTCCCGCCTCGCGCAACAACTTCAGACCGTAGGCCGGGCTCAGCGGCGTCCGGTTGTCGGGCTTGAGCACGATGCCGTTTCCGGCCATCAAAGCGGGGATCGCGTCGCAGAAGCCGATCGCGAACGGGAAGTTCCACGGCGCGATCACCCCCACCACGCCGCGCGGCTTGCGCAACTCGGTGGAGGTGCTGACGAACGGGATCGCGCCGGGATGGCGGACCGGGCGCAGCAGCCGCGGCGCGTGTTTCAGATAGTGGCTCGTGGCCATCGGGATGTCGCACAGCTCCTCGAACGCCATGCGGCGCGACTTCCCGGTCTCCAACTGGATCAGATCGGTGATGGTGGCCTGGTGCTCTAGCACGAGGCGGTGGAAGCGCTCGAACACCGCCAGCCGCCGGCGCACCGGCCACCGCGCCCACTCGGCCTGCGCGGCACGGGCCGTCGCGAAGGCGCGATCGACATCGGCCTCCGACGATTGCGGCAACTGCGCCACCGGCTTGCCCGTGAACACCTCGACCACCGGTACCGCGTCGGCCGGATCTCCGGTGACGAGCCCGGTCAGTTCGGCGAAATCGTGCACGAGTGCGGTCGGCGTGCTCATGCCGACGGACTCTATCAGTTGATTAGATCACTTGATAGAGATTGTCGGAAATGCTGGTCCGCACCTGATTACAATGCGGCAGGTGACCAATGGAACGGGCGAGGCCGAACTCCGGGTAACCGCGGACGAACTGGCGATGCCGACGGATCGGCGGCTGGTGCTGGCCGCGGAGCGCCTGTTCGCCGAGCGCGGAGTGGACGCGGTGTCGCTGCGGGCCGTGATGGCCGCCGCCGGAACCAATGTCGCCTCCGTGCACTACCACTTCGGCTCCAAGGACGCGTTGATCGAGGCGCTGATCCGGCAGCGCAGCGACGCGGTGGCCGCCCGGCGCAGCGTGCTGCTCGACGAGATGGAGGAGTCGGGCGTCGTCACCGCGCGCGGTCTCGCCGAGGCGTTCGTGACGCCGGTCTGGGAGATGGCCGTGGGGGAGGGCGCGGCATGGGTGAAGTTCATCGCGGGCATCCTCGGCAGCGGCCATCCGGCGCTGCGCACCGTCGCCGATGGTTTCACCGATCAGGCCGTCCGCTTCACCGCGCTGCTCGAGGCCCGGTATCCCGAATTGCCGCGTCCCACCGTGCGTTTCCGGCTCGCCCAGGCCATGACCCTGACCTTCCAGGTGCTCGGCGACGTGCACCAGACGCAGAACCTGCTCGCCATCTCCGGCGTCCAACTCGGCCCGGAGCAAGTGATGGGCGAACTCGTCGACGTGGTGACGGCCATCCTCGCGGGGCCGCCCGCGCAGTAGGACCTCCCCGTGCATACCGTCGTTCCGACCGGGTATGGCCGCAGTAATGGACCATTCACGTGCACCGATGCTCGACGCGCTGGCGGAATACCAGCGGTTGGGCCGCTACGGCTTCACCCCACCCGGGCACCGGCAGGGGCGCGGCGCGGACCGGCGGGTCCGGGACGTGCTCGGCGACGCGCTGCGCTGCGACGTGCTGGCGACCCCCGGCCTGGACGACCGGCGCTCGCTCGGACACCGGCTGGGCGAGGCGGAATCGCTGATGGCCGACGCGGTCGGCGCGGACACGGCGTTCTTCAGTACCTGCGGCAGCTCCCTGTCGGTGAAGGCCGCGATGATGGCGGTGGCGGGCGGCGACGGCGGGCTGATCGTCGGCCGCGACAGCCACAAGTCGATCATCGCCGGACTGGTGTTCTCCGGCGTGCAGCCGTACTGGGTCACCCCGCGGTGGGATGCCGAGCGCCACATCTCCCATCCGCCGTCGCCCGAGCAGGTCCGCGAGGCGTGGGAACGGCATCCGGACGCGGCGGGCGCGCTGATCGTCAGCCCGACCCCGTACGGCACCTGCGCCGATATCTCCGGCATCGCCGAGGTGTGCCACGAGCGTGGCAAGCCGCTCATCATCGATGAGGCGTGGGGCGCGCACCTGCCCTTCCACGACGACCTGCCGACCTGGGCGATGGACGCCGGCGCCGACATCTGTGTGGTCAGCGTGCACAAGATGGGCGCGGGCTTCGAGCAGGGTTCGGTCTTCCACGTGCAGGGCGATTTGGTCGACCGCGGCCGCTTGCAGCTGTGCGCCGATCTGCTGACCACCACCAGCCCGAATGTGTTGCTGTACAGCGCCATCGACGGCTGGCGTCGCCAGATGGTCGAGCACGGCCGCGAATTGCTCACCGCCGCACTGGAGAACGCGGCGCGGGCGCGCACGGAGCTGGCGCGGATTCCGGGCATCGAGGTGATGGAGGAGGAACTGCTCGGCGTCGAGGCCTCGCACGACCTGGACCGGATGCAGGTGCTGATGGACGTCTCGGGCACCGGCGCCACCGGTTACGAGATCGTCGACTGGCTGCGCGAGAACCGGCGCATCGACCTCGGGCACAGCGACCACCGCCGCATTCTCGCGACGCTGTCCATGGCCGACGACAAGACCACCATCGACACGCTGGTCGACGCGCTCACCGCATGGCGGGTGCAACTGAAGGACCCGGCGCCGCACCGGATTCGGCTGCCGTCACCGCGGGAGCTGCAACTGGAGTCGGTGCGGCGGCCGCGCGACGCGTTCTTCGGGCCGACCGTGGCGGTGCCCATCGAGCAGGCGCCCGGCCGGATCGCCGCCGAACAGGTGACGCCGTACCCGCCGGGCATCCCGGTGATCATTCCCGGCGAACTGATCGACCGCGCGGTGGTGGACTACCTCCGCTCCGGTATCGCGGACGGCATGAACGTGCCGGATCCCTCGGACCCGGAACTGCGCACGCTGCGCGTCGTGGCGTGAGCGCGATGGACGCCTGCGGCGACACGGTTGTCCGGTAGATGTCCTGTCTGGCGCGGTCAGGGCCATGGCCACGTCTATACACTGAAGGTTGCTCGAAAGATGCTGAACGCAATCGTGCAAACCGGAGTCTGGTGGGTGTGACGCAATGCCTGAGATTCAGCGCGTAGTCCATGTACAGATGCGGTTCCCGCAGGGCGGAGTCGTGCTCGACTATCGCGCCGCGCCGAGCATCGCGGCCCGCGTCGCCACCGAAATGCCCCGCCACGGTGTGGATGTGCATATCGACGACCAGGTCACCGACGCGTTGGCCGACCTCCCGAACGCCGACCTCTGGACGCAGTAGCCGCGCCGCTCAGGCCGGTTTGCGGGTCGCGGTGTGCGGCGGGGTCTCGGCGTGCCGGCCGAAGGACTGGTCGATGAGTTCGGAGGCCGCGCGGGTGGCGATGAGCCGCGCGATGGCCAGCTCGGTCTCGAGCTTGGCGTAATCCTTGGGGCTGCGCTCGGACCGTTCGTATTGCTGACCGGCGAGCAGGTAGTAGACCTCGGTGGCGAAACTGCCGGTGAGCCGATCGCACTCCTGCCGCAGCCGTTCCACCAGCTGGATCGCCGACTCGACGGGCAGGCCCGAATCGACCAGCCGGGAGGCGAGATCGTGGCAGCGCGGATTCATCACCCGGTAGGCGTCCAGCGGGTCGTCGCTACCCGCGAGCGCTTCCTTGACGTAATCCGGCAATTCGAGTTCGGGTGGGGCGTCGGACGTTTCGGGGGCGGCGGACGCGGAGGCCGGGGCCGGAGCCGCGGGCTGGTCGGCCACGCCGAGCACCTCGGCCAGGCCGTCGCCGCGATCCCAGGCGTCGAGCAGTTCCCGGATGCCGTTGAGTTTCATCCCCCGGCTCAGCAGCCGGCTGATGGTTTGCAAGCGGTTCAGGTGGTCGGCGTCGTAGTATCCGATTCGGCCCCGGACATCGGGGGAGGGCAGCAGCCCCCGCTCGTGATACACGCGCACGCTGCGCACGGTGGTATCGGCTGCACGCGCCAGTTCATCAATGGTGTACTCCACTGCAGCCATACCTCACAGGAAACCACAACCTACGCCACACTGATACGGACCGTGGCTGAACGAGCCGTTAAGCGACGATACGCCAGCATCACGACTTGGTCAACGTGCCGTTAAGTAGCGTGGAAGTGGTTGCCCACCTTCGAATCGTCGGTTAACGTGCGACCTACAGCGTTCACTGCTGGTTTTCCGAGGACTGTTGAGCAGCCTCGATGTCCGCCCGACCACGGGTCACGCGATCTCGGCGTGCCCTCGGCATCCTCGGAGACGGCTATGCGTACCACACAGCCTCGTCGGCTGGTTTCGGAAACCCCTGCGCCGGTGCAACTCCCGGCCGCGATCGTGACTGCGACCGCTCGCGTCACCACCACCAAATCCACCCATCGGCCACCCTGCGCGGACGGTCCCGACGACTGGGATCTCGATGTCGGTACGCCGGAATCCTGGCGCTCCGCGATTCGGACCTGCCACAGTTGCCCCTTGTTCGCCAACTGTGATCAGTTGGCGCAGACGCTGATCGCGCGCGGCGACGCCCCCCGCGCGATGATCTGGGCCGGAGTCGCCTACGACAGCGCTGGGCGGGTCGTGGAGAACCTCGATCGGCACCGTGCCACGCCGATCGACCACAAGCGGCCGCTGCGCATCATCCACAACGGGCCGCGGCCGGTGTGCACCGAACCGGCGCCGCCCACGCCGCATCGGCGGATCGTGCTGGGCCGTCGCCGGGTTGTCGCCACAACCGGCGGCCACTGAGTTATGGTTCGTGCCTCGACATTCCGAATTATCTCGGCGGTGGGCAACAGATGACACAACTGGCACTGGAGATCGGGCCGGCGCGGTTCGCCGCCGGCCGAGTGGCCGAAGACGCGGGCGAGGACGAGATACGGCGCATCGCCGTACCGCCTCGCGGCGTGTGGGACGCATGCCGGGAACTGCTGTTGGACGCCGCGGGCAACGCCGAGGTCTCCTCCGTGGGGATCGCGGCGGCCGGCCCGATCGACATGGCCGCCGGAATCGTTGCGCCCGCCGAGATCTCGGAGTGGCGTACCGGGTTCGCCATCGTCGAACAGGTGCGCAAGCTGTTTCCGGCCGCGGAGGTGCGGCTCGCCTTCGACGGTGTGTGCCTGGCGCTGGCCGAACGTAATTTCGGCGCCACCAGCAGCGTGATGGACTCGCTGGCGATCCTGCTGTCCGATCGGGTGGTCGCCGGAGTCTCGGTGGGCGGGTTCACGGTCGTGGGCCGCACGGGCAATGCCGGGCACATCGGTCACATGCTCGTTCCCGGTTTCGACGAACGGTGCAGTTGCGGCGGCCGGGGCTGTCTGGAGGCCGTCGCCGGCGCGCACGCCATGGTGCGATGGGCGACCGGGCAGGGCTGGACGGGCGGCTCGGCGGAAAACCTCGTTGCCGGTGCGCTTGCCGGCGAGGCGATTCCGGTGGCCGCGATGGAGCGGTCGGGCACGGCCCTCGGGCGCGTGATCGCTTCCGTGGCGCCGCTGCTCGACATCGATCTCGTCGTGATCGGTGGCCCGCTGGCCGTGGCCGGCTCGCCGCTGTGGAAGGCGATCGGGGCGGCCGTCGCCACCCACGCCCGGCTCGGTTTCCTGACCGGGCTGCGAGTGGTGCCTTCCGAACTCGGCGACGTGGGCGTGCTGGCGGGCGCCGGCGTGCTGGCCATGACCCCCGACGGCGACTGACCGGCGGCGTCCGCCCCGGACGCTCGTTGCGGCGAAGCTGCCGATTTCACCTTGTTCCGCCGATTTAACCCGCGGAGGCCGACTGGACCTTAGGTTCGTTTTGGTGCACTGTTAAGACTCTGGTTTTTTGTGAGCTGTAGACAGGGCACCCGTGTCCCGGTTTACCCACCAGTACCTATTGTATGGGCCACTATCTAACGGTACATTACTTCGAGTAACGCATGGCTCAACTGGGTCATGCAGGCGAAGGAACGGGCTGGTACGGGCAGGCACATGCGAAGCGACGCAGTGATCCCATGGGTGACGATCGAGACCCTGAGCGCGCAAGAGATGTCCGTCGCGTCGGTCGGTGATTCGGCGCGCGAGTTCGCCGGTTGGCAGCGGGCGATTCAGCGGTTGCTGGCCAAGATGCCGGCCTGCTATGATGCCATCAGCACGACCCGCATCGCCGACCTGATCCAGGCCGCGCGCGAGCAGGCCGAGGACGCTGATCTCCGGATCTCCACCAGGTCCGGTCCCTATGTGCTGAAGGTCAGGCCGGTCTTCGGCCCGGCCGGGGACGTCCATGCCGTGCGGCTGTGGCTCGGCCCGGCCCTGTCCATGCCGCCGACGCCCGGACCCGCGGTCGGGGCGATCTGGGATCTGCATTCGCAGACCCTCCAGCAACCCAGTGGCATCACGCGCCTGGCGGGAATCGCGCCCGAGGAGTACGTGCCGCGGATGTCGATCGCGGAACTCTTCCACCGGATCTCGTCGTTCGATCGGCACGCCGAGATGCTGGATCTGCTCTATGATCCCAAGCCCGGCGGCAAGATGCAGTTCGACGTCGCGGTGACCGACGGCATGGGCCGGCTGGGTCAGTGGCGCATCACGATTCGCGTCCGCGACGACGAGCGGACCAGGGGCGCATGGTTGTTGATCGAGGACATCACCTCGGAGCACACCTCCCCGGGGTGGCCGACGCTGGAGCGGGTCGGGTTGCGGGAGGCGCACCGGCGCGCCGGTACCCACCTGGCGGTCGTCCAGCTCGAGTACACCAGCATTTCGCATTGGCTCACCGATCCGGCGCCCTGGATCCGCTGGGACTATCTGTTCCGGCCGATCGATGTCTTCCACCCCGACGACCGCGCCCGCCTGGTCGAACTCGGCGACCGGCTACGCACCGGCGACACCGCCGGGGTGACGGTGCGGGCGCTCAACTACGGCGGCGGCTACACGCCGACCTCGTTGCTGCTGTACCCGTATCCGGGCTATTCCAGCCGACCGCTGGCCATCGCCCAGATGGTGCGGGTCGCCGTGGATACACCGGTGGTCGAGCCGAACCGCAACGCGATGGAACCGCAACCGACGCGATCGCCGATCGGATACGATGATCAACTGCAACATTGGTTGTCCGGACGCATGAATCGCAGCCCCGCCTGCTGATTACCAGCATTCCCAGTAGGGGGAAGAAAGCGTGCCGGTGCCGACCAGTGCGATCTCTACTATTTCGAGGGTGAGAACAAAGTCGCGATCGGGGGATTCGGGCGAAGTACTGCTTCGCCAGATGGCCGCGCGGCGTCGCCGGGACAATATTATTGTCACCGTCCTGGCTGTTTTGGCCGTTCTCGGCGGCGGGCACGCCGTCCTCAGTTGGTTCGACTCGCCGCCCCCCGGCCCGTCCGACGAGACCACCGTGGGCATCATCGGCCGCTCGCAGCTGGCGCAGTCCTTCGCCCGCGAGTTCGTGGTCACCTATCTCACCGCGTCGACCGACCAGCAGGAGCGCGTCGCGCAGTATGTCAGTGCGGGACAACAGATCACGTTGCCCAGCAATCATCGCCAGGTCGCGGACTCGCAGGTGGTGCACGCGGCGCGCAAGATGTCCGCGGGCAACGTCGAGGTGTGGTCGGTGACCGTGTCGGTCCAGATGGGCGGGGCCTCGGGCGCGGCCGCCGCCGGTAAGGACGGGCCGATTCGCCAGTACTACCGGGTCGCCGTGTCGGTCACCGACGGCCTGCGGGCATTGGCGATACCCACCCTCGTGGAGCGCCCGGCCCGAGGTGGGGACCTGGCTCTCTCCTACTCCGCGACATGCGCCGCGGACACGCCGCTCGCGCAGGTCGCCACTGGCTTCGTGAAGGCGTACCTGTCCGGGAGCGGGGACATGAACCGTTACACCGTGCTGAACTCCGAGATCGTCGCACCGTCGCCCTCACCGTTCACCACGGTCGAGACGGCCTCGGTCACCTCCGACGACTCCGGTTGCGGCACAACCGGTTCCACGGCGCATGTGCTGGCCACGGTCAACGCGAAGGGCGCCGAGGGCGGGATTCCCACGCTCGCCTATCCCCTGACGCTGGTGCGCAACACCGGCCAATGGCAGGTGCAGTCCGTGGATCCGATTCCCGCACTGCGTACTCCGCTGACCATCGTGGCCGACCAGACCCAGGGCGGCGGGGCTCCCGCGCAGGCCACCACGACCGCGCCGTCGACGGCGGTGTCGGTTCCGCCCGCACGACAGAACTGATCCGGAAAGGGCAGTCACATGGGCACTCAACTCGGCATCATCCTCGAGTACATCCTGGAAACGGTGCGCTGGCTTGGGATGATCATCATCGCCATCGTCGGCATCGGCCTGCTGATCTCAGAGGGCGCGAAGTCGAAACTGTCACCGAGCAAGATCCTGATGGTCGCCGGATCGGCGATCCTGGCCGCCGTGCTGCTGTGGATCCTGCCGACCCTGATCAACTATGCGCGCGTCGACGCCAACAACGTGGTGCCAGATCACCCGATCGGGAGTTACCGTTGACCCAGCTGATCAAGGTATACACCCCGGTCAAACGGGTGCCGACCATGGTCGGCAAGGCACAGAACGGGCAGAAACTGCCGTTCGGGCCGTATACCTTGCCTCAGGTGGTGGGCGGCGTGGTGCTCATGCTGATCACCTCGGTGTTCGCCATGACACTGCCCCTGAATCCCGCGGTCACCTTCATCACCGGCACGATCGTGACCATCGCCGCGGTGTTCGGCCTCGGTTTGGTGCCCTATACGGGCGTGCGGATGAGCTCGCGCATTCTGTGGGTGAGCCGGTTGCTCGTCATCCGCAAGCCCGTCTCGGCGTCCGGCATGCCGGTGTCCGAGGAGTCCGCGCGGCACACCATGTTCATCGAGGAGAGCGTTGTGGTGATTCTTCCCGACCGGGAAAGCCTCGCGGTCGAGGTGGCCGCACCGCCGACGACCGTCTACGAGCCGGCGGCGAGCATTGTCGAAAAATGGAGCGCCGTGTCCAAGCGGGTGTCGAGCCCGAGCGGCGGCGTATCGGTTGAAGGGCAGGGTTGATGGCATTCGAGCGGGAGCTACAGCCCACGGCGGCTATTCGGGGCAATCTCCAATTCACGCATTCCGGTCTCGTCACCGCGACCTATTTCATTACTCCCCTCGGCTACGGTCTCCGCAAGGAGAGCGATAAATACGATGTGAAGGCCGCGCACCACGCGCTGATAAACAATCTGCCCAGTGGCTCGCTGCTGTTGGGAATTCAGGCGCGGCTCAATACGCTCGATGTGCTGAGCAAAATGGTCGAGGGCGTCGATCTCGATGAATGCGAGGATTACGCCCTCGAGGTCGTCTCCTCCTACGAACGGGTGCGTGCGATCTCGCCGCAGACCCGGCTGCACCTGCTCACCATCCCGGTGGGCACCACCGGTTCCGCCATCTCCGGTCTGTCGCGAGTGTGGCGCGGGAGTGCCACGACCGTGGACACGTCGGCGATCTCCCGGGGCGATCTCGAACAGTACGACCAGAAGGCCAAGGAGATCCTGTCGCGGATCGGCGGCGACTTCGAGCCGACGCCGGTGCCCGCGTCGTTGTTCCAGTGGTTGTGGGAGCACTATCTGTCGCGCGGCGCGGGCGGCGATCCGGTCGCGCCGACCCGGGCCGGCATCCTGGACGACGCGACCGCGGCGGTGTTCCGTTCCGCGGCGCTCGACGAGGGCGCCCAGTCCGACAGCAAACGGCGGCTGCGGCCCTCGTTCGTTCCCGTGATCAAGGTGGTCCAGCCCGAATTCGATTACTGGCCTTCGTATCAGGCGATGATCACGCCGCATTCGTTCCCCTACGCGGGCATGACCTTTCCCGGGGGCAGTGAGTTCCTCGCGGTGCTGGAGGGCTTCGACGACGTCACCGTCGACTGGGGCATCCGGGTGTCGACCAAGCCCGCCGAGCAGGTGCTCAAGAACAACGAGTTGAATCTGCGGCGGCTCGGCGAACAGATGGATCAGCGCGACCAGGAGGTCTCCTTCGCGCAGAACACATTGATGTCGAAGGCGCAGACGCTCGGCGAGTACAACCACCACTTCGAGGTCAACGGCGGCGAGTCCGAGGTCTCGTTCACCACCGTGATCGCCGTCGGCAGCCCGTCGCACGACGCGACGATGGACGCGGTGAACAAGATCAAGCGTCGCTACAAGCGTTTTCAAGTCGAGATGACCACACCGCTGGGCGCGCAGGTCGACCTGTGGTCGATGATGATTCCCGGCAGCCCGCCTCGACGGGCGTACGAGGATTTCGCGCATATCGTCCCGTCGGACATGTGGGCCGGATTCGTCCCGTTCACCACGAGCCAGATCGGCGACGACAGCGGGCCGGTGATCGGCGTCAATCTGCTGTCCGGGAATTTCGAACCTATTCATTTCGGGATCATGGAAGCGGCCCTGCACGACCTTTCCGCATCGTTCGCGGTCACCGGCGAACTGGGCTCGGGCAAGTCGTACTTCCTGAAACTGATGGCGGTGCTCGTCCACGATATGGGCGGGCAGTTCCTTGCCATCGACCGCAGTCAGGTCGGGGAGTGGGAGCATTTCGCGTCGTCCATCGATGACGCCGTCGTGATCGATCTGAGCAATCCGTCCGTCTCCCTGGATCCGTTGCGACTGTTCCCGCGTCGCGTTGCGGGGGAGCGTGCGCTGGACTCGATCCTGCCGCTGCTGGATCTCTCGCCGACCAGCGGCGCGGGCGCGGCGATGGGAAACCTGCTGAGCCAGAAGGGCATCGAGGAACACGGCATCCGCAGCATGCTCGATCTGTTCCACGTCGTGCGCCGGATACGGGACGAGGGCCGGTACGGGGAGGAGTACTCCGATCTGGCCGCCCGCCTGGGCACCATCGTGGACCGGATGCCGGTGCTGTTCGATCCCAAGCTGCCCACGCTGCGGCTGGACGCCGCGGCCACCGTGGTCCGCAGCCACAATCTGACGCTGCCGTCCGCGGAGGAACTCACCACCCCGCACCTGTACAACCGGCTGCCGCTGACCAAACGGCTGGGCACCGCGCTGTACGAGCTGGTGGGCGTCGCGGCGCGGGACGCGTTCCTCACCGACAACGGACGGTTCGGTCTGCTCGTCGGGGACGAGGCACACCACTTCACCCAGACTCAGGTCGGTGGCGCGGTGACCTCGGACTTCAGCCGTGACGGACGTAAGCACCTGGCCGCGATCGGGCTGGCGTCGCACGATCCGGCGACCGACTTCCAGGGCGCGGCGCACAACCTGATCCCGAACCGCTTCGTGTTCCGGCAGCGCGACGAAACGCTGGCGCGCAACAGCCTCGAATGGCTGGGCGTGGACCTGACGGAGGCTCCCTTCCTGCTGCAGGTGCTGCGTGAGGAGACGTCGCCGCCGGTCGGGCAGGGGCGGCAGGTTCCCGAGGAACGGCGCGGTGAAATGTTCATGCGGGACGCGCTCAACCGAATCGGCCGGGGGAAGATCCTCGGACCCGCCCGCGAAGACCGCGCCGAGGCGATCGGTAGTACGCCCGAGGTGATGCGGAAAATGGTGCCGGAACGGCAGGCCGTGTCATGAGCGCGATCGGCGGTCTCGATCGCCGGATGGAGGACGAACACAGGCTGCTGGCCTGGCAGTTGGCCCTGTTCGACAGCCGCCGCTGGCGTCCGTCGGAGCTGTGGCGGCGGTTCGTCGGATGGACCGCTGTCAGCCGGCGGCGCTGGTGGACCGTGTGGTCGACGGTGGTCGTGTCGGTGCTGTTCGTATTCCCGATGATCATCGGCGCCGTCGCGACGGCGCAGACCAGTACCATCACCGACACCGAGAGTCATACCGAGCCGGGCAACAGCGGCTTGAGCTGGATGAACATCCGCGATTCCAATGGTGTGCCGCTGTCGCGATACCAGCTGGTGACCGATCACGGCAGCCTGTTCGAGCCGGTGAACACGGGCATATCGATCATCCTCAATCTGGAGTTCGCGGGCTGGAGCGTGCTTGTCACCTCGTCGATCTGGTTGATCGGCTGGGCGCTGAGTTTCCGGTGGCTCGATGTCTTCAGCTCGGCGCTGCACGGTGTGGCGGTCAATCTGACCGGGCAGCTCGCGACCCCGCTGATGCTCATCACGGCGGCGACCGTCGGCGCCTTCTTCGTCGCGTATTTCGTGAGTCGCGGTTTCTATACCAAGGCGACGCTGCAGGTCGTCACCATGCTCGTGGTCGCGATCGTGGGCACCCTGTTCCTTGCCGAGCCGCTCGGCGAGGTGCTGGGCTCCAACGGGTGGCTGGCGCAGGGGCGCAATCTCGGTATCACGGTGGCGGCGGGGCTCAACGGTAAGTCGAATCCCGATCCCACCGCACTGGTGGCGACCATGCAGGCCGATCTCGCCGACAATTTCGCGCGCCGGCCGCTGCAGGTCTGGAATTTCGGTCACATCGTCGATCAACGGCCCAGCTGCGAGGCGATGTGGTCGGCGGGCATCAATTCCGGCAACGACGATCGGGTCAAGAACGGCCTGAAGGCCTGTGGTGACGCGGCGGCGTATGCCGCCGCCGGCGATGCCTCGGTGAGCCAGATCGGTGCGGGGTTGATCCTGCTGCTCTGCGGCGGCGTGCTGTTGTTGTTCGCGGTGTATCTCGCGCTGAAGATCATCAAGGCGGCGCTGGACGCGATCTACCACGGGTTCATGGCGATCGTCGGGTTCGCGGCCGGTGGATTCATCTACGGCCCGACCCAGACCTTTCTGATCCGCAATGTCGCCGACGGATTCATCGCGGCCGGGAAGATGGCCGCCTACACCGTTTTCCTGGGCTTTTATGTGTTGTTCCTGGGCAACCTGTTCCGCCAGGCGCAGGGCCAGGAGATGGCGGTCTTCTTCATCGGCGCCGTGGTGATGATTGTCGCGATCATGCAGTTGAACAAACTGAGTAGCAGCCTGGATCACGGCAACGACTGGGTCGCCAACCGGTTCGCGCTCGCCACGCAGGGTGCGCTGGCCCGAGGTGGCGGCGGTGGCGGCGGTGGTGGTGGCCGAGCCATCGGTATGGGGCAGGTCGGCACCGATCACCACATGCACGGTCTGGCCACCTTCGCCGCGGTGAGCACCGTGGCGAACTCGCCGCTGACCGAATGGCTGCTGGGCGGGCTGCCCGGGTCCTTCCATCCGCAGTCGCGGCTGAAGGCGCAGATGGCCAAGGCGCAGGGTGGCGTCTGGGTGGACGAGGCCCGTATGGGTGGCCTGGACGGCATGTACAACGCGTCCTACCTGAAGTGGCAGCAGATCGGTCAGCAATACGGTTTGGATGCCGAGGTCTACGGCGGACTGGACACCATCCTCGGCACCGCGGCGGGCGTCCAAGGCGTCCTGGACTCCGGTGGCACTGTCGCCGACGTCATGGGCGCACACCGCCGTGCGGGCGGCAAGAACGAGAAGATGGCGCTGTACGGGGCGCGTTCCCGCCAGATCGTCGAAACGATGAGTAAGAACGAAGCCTTCACCGATGCCGACCTCTCGCTCATGGTCGCCTCCGTGCAACGCGCGCAGAACTCCTCGATCGCGTATCTGAACCGTGCTCAATCCGGACAGCCCTACGGCAGGATCGATGCGGAAGAGGTTGCGGCCGACTACGCGACCCTGCGCCAATCCGTCCGGGTATACCGCCGCACCAGGCGAGGCGGTATCGATCTGGACGGCGGAACGAACGCTGGTGCACAGACCTCTTTCGTGGAGCGGTACATGCGGCGCGGGACCGCCCGCGAGGCCAAGAACGACATGATCACCGCGTTGAACGACGTCGCCGGTGGAGGGCCTGCTTCGACAGCGGACAAAATGTTGAGAGCCGGGCACATCACAGGTGCGGAGCACCGCATGCTGACCACTCTCGCCCCGGAGAACGCGGAACGTATGCGGCGCTGGGTCGTCAACGAGCACGCCAAGGATATGGAAGAACTCGTTGCCAAACGCGGGACCGGACTGTTGGCCGACATCACCGATCAGCAACGGATGCGGAACGTAAGGAACGAACTCTACGAGACGATCCAGACGCAGAACAGGTTGTCGGGATCCACCAAGGCTCCGGCCCTGTCGGTGGTTCCGAGTTCGGGCAACCCCGGCCATGCGCGTTGGCGCAGCGGACTTTCCGACGTGCAGAGATTGCTGAGGTGAGCTCCGGTGCTCAATCGCGTGATCATGCTTTCGATGCTGGTGGCATTGATCCCCACGTGGGGGTGGATCGTCGTCCTCGTGGTCGTGCTGATCATTCTCGTCATGTTGCTGGTGGTCCTGGTGACCGGCAGCACCACCGAGGCGTTGTCGTCGGACTTCCATTACCAGTGCGACAGCGCGATCGGGCCCGAGTCCGCGGTCGTCCGGACCGCGGAGCCGGTCCCGGGCGGTGACGAGTCGCGGTATCCGACGCAGACACCGTCGGCGGCGCCGACGACGAATCCCTATGCGAGCCTTACCGTTGCGCCGGACGACAAATCCGTGTCCCCCTGGCAGCGCACCTGCCTGACGGCGATGCGGGCGGCGCCCTATCAACTGCCGCCGTTGCGCGGGTACAACGACGGGTCGGCCCCCGAGTGCGCGCGGCAACTCGCGTTGGGCAGGCTCCAGGGCGGTGGGTCCGCCCAGGGCGCGAACGGCGAATCCGGTGATGCCGCCCTTGCTCGGTCGGTGATCGCGCAGGCGTCGGCCGCCGCCGTAACCGGGCGCTGCGGTGCCGGTGGAACGACCGACCAGGACAACGACCGGTCGGCGGCCGCGGCCGGGGGCGGAACCGCTCAGGGCAGTTTCGGTCCGGGTGGCTGCGCTGCCATCACCGGCGGCGCCGAGGTCGCGACCGTGGTGACCTTGCCTGCCTCCGTAGCCGGGCAGGCCGCCTGCGGCCAGCGCGTGGCGATGGCCGCGATGTCGGCGGGCGATCTGGTGTTCTGGGATTTCCAGGACAACGCGCCTACCCGGGTCGGTGTCGCGGTCGGCGGGACACAGCTGGTCACCGTCGATCCCGGCACGGGGCAACCGGTCGAGCAGTTCGTCCCGGCGACCGCCGACGTGCGCGTGAAGCGCGTGCTGCGCGGTGTGTCGTGAACGGCGCACGGTTACGCCGGCGAAGACGGCGCCACGGCGGATGAACGGCGAGGCGGCAGATGGTTACGGAGCGCGAGGGGCCTGATCCCAGAGGCGGCGACCAGCCGGACGCGCGCGCGAGCGTCGCTGTCGCCGAGCCGCGCCGCGACCGCGACGGGCGGAAGCGGACCCCGCCCACACCGGCTCCCGCCGCGTCCGCCGCGGCCAAGCCCGCCGCGGCGTCGAACACCACAGCCGCCACGACCAATGGTTCGGCGCCCGCCCAAACCCCTTCCGCCGCAGCCGCTTCGGCGGCGGACGGCGCGGGCGCGGCCGCGGCGTCCATGCCGATGGCGGCAGCGGCCATGGGCGCGCTGGTCGCCATCGCGGCCCAGTACGGTTCCGGCGAGCCGGGTCAGGCCGGGCAACCCTACGCACCACCCCTGTTGCCGCCCTCCGATGCGCCTACCGGGCCGGTGGCCTGGGACAACGCCGTGAGCCGGAGCTATACGGCCGGAGACCAGGGCCGCGCGGGAAAGGGCGACGCGATGGGTCACCTCAACGCGGAGCTGTCCCGGCTGCTCGGCGGCGCCGCCGACGACACGACGGCCGGTCGCGCGGCGGTCGCGGCCATCATCGCCGAAACCGATGCCGCGCTCACCGCGCTGGGCCCGGTCGCCAACACCGCGGCGGGGCAGCGCCAGGTGATCGAGACGCTCGGCAACGCGCTGCATCGTGCCGGGTCGGTGCTCGGACAGGGACAGGCCTCGACCGCCGTCACGGCCGAACAGGTGACCGCGCTCGCGAATCGGTATGTCTCCGAATCCAGTCCGACTCGCGCTCCGCAGACGATGCGGCGCGCGGGCGCTGCGGGGGGACCGCCGTCGGGACTTCCGTCGGGCAATACCGGCGTGTGGATCAACCAGGCGTTGCACATCCTGCAGCAGCACGGCTACGACGTCAGGCAGATCGATCCGTCCGCCATCGCGGCGATCATTCAGCACGAGTCCAGCGGTAATCCGCATGCGATCAATCTGTGGGACAGCAATGCCGCCGCCGGCCACCCGTCGAAAGGGCTCATGCAGACCATCGATCCCACGTTCAACGCGTACGCGCTGCCCGGTCACCGCGACATCTGGAATCCGGTCGACAACATCATCGCCGGGGTGCGGTATTCCATCGCGCGCTACGGCTCGGTGAGCGACGTGCCGGGTATCGCGCAGATGCGTGCGGGTGGGTCGTACGTGGGTTATTGACGCCGCGCGAGGGTCACCCGGTCCAGCGGCTGGCGTAATAGCTGCCCGGTAGGGACGTCACCTGGACATTGGCACCGGCGTGCGGCGCCTCGACGCATTTTCCGTTGCCGATGTACATCATCACGTGGCCGGGATTGCCGCCGTTGTACTGTGCCGCGGGGAAGATCAGGTCGCCCGGCTGAATGTCCTGGGGCCGGACCTTCGGCAGCTGGCGGTACTGGTCCGCCGCGACGCGCGGGATATTGACACCGGCCGATCGCGCCGCATATTGCATGAGCCCAGAACAGTCGAAGGAATTGGGCCCCTCGGCGCCCCAGACGTACGGATCGCCGACCTGGGCCAGCGCCTCCTGGATCGCTCGCTGGGCCGCCGGTGACCCACCACCGGAGACGGAGAGGGCCTTGGGCGTGTAGTTCTGGCCTGCCAGGTTGTAGATGTACTGCTTGGTGAGTTCATTGATCTGCGCGGTCGTCGCGGACGAGGATGCCTGTCCGCCCGTGACGATCTTCTCGGCTTTCTGCACGGCCACGGTGAGGATCTGGTGCACGCGCATCTGGCCCTCTTTGGTGTAGGCGGCGGGCCCGAGTTCCGCGAGGGCGACATCGACTTCACGCAGCAGCTTGTTGACGGCCGCCTTGTCGAGCGAGTGATTGCCCGCGAGGCTTTTCATATAGCGGACGAGTTGATTGTCCAGATTGTTGAATGCGGTGGACACGGTGCGCTGGTAGAGACGGCGCAGTTTCACCGCCTTCGCCGTGGATCCGGTTCCGGTCGGCCGGGATCCGGCTTCGTCGGCGAGTTCTTTCGTCTTCGGGCTGAGCGGGTCGCCCTCGCCGTAGACCGATTGCAGTTTCTTGAGCACCGCAATCGCGTGCTGCGCTTCGGGGGAGAGCTGCCCGTTCCCACCGGCGGCCGCGCCGCCCGTCCCCGAGCCGCCGGTTCCGGTCGAGCCGCCCGTTCCCGTCTGCCCGTTCGAGCCGCCGCCGTTGAGTCCGGACAGTGCGGACGCCAGCATCGGCAACATCGTCATGGCCATCGCCCCGGCCGAGAGCGCGGCCGGGGCCAGTTCGGCGAGCGCGTCGAGGTCGGGGCCCGGCTCCTCGGCGGGGGGTGCGGCGGCGGGCGGGGGTTGGGGCAACTGCGTCGTCGCGCCCTGCGGGGCAGCCGGATTCGGTGGCGGCGCGGTCGTGGCCGCGCCGGCCGGCGCGGCGGGCTGTGGCCCGACGGCCGTTGTTCCCGGGCCCGGTGTCGGGGTGGTGCCGGGGGTGGTGGCCTGTGGATTCGGCGCGGGCTGTCCCTGTGCGGCGGGCCGGTTCTGGTCGGGGACGGCCGGTCCGCTGGGAGTCGCGGTGCGCTCCTCGGATCGCGACCGATGCGGTCCGGACCTGCCGGACCACGGCGTGGGCTGCGGGGCGCCGTCGGCTCCGGTCGCCTCGGCGTCGTCGTCGGCGACGTCGGGCGTCACCTCGGCTGGGCTCGTCATCGGTCACCGCCGGGCGCGCGCCATCGGGGCACGTGGTCCACGTTCATTCCTCGCCTCCCCATCTGTCTCGGCGCCGGGAAACTCGGTGGCCGTCAGGGCAATTCGCGCACGTCAGTCTACGTCCTCCGGCTCCATCCTGACGCGCCGTGACGGGATAGCGGTTCCCATTATTGGGAATCCTCGACAATGGGTCCAGCAGGCCCACCGGAGCGGTTACGGCTGTCGGTTTCGTGGAAATGGTGATGTAATGGGTCTTTTCGGTCTCGGCTGGTCGGACGTCGTCAGCGGAGTGGCGACCGGGGTCGGGTTCGCGCTGGGCGGTCCGGCCGGCAGCGCGCTGCTCGGTGGCGCCGCGAGCACCCTGGCGGCCCATTACATCGACGGCAAGAGCTGGGGTGACAGCCTCGAAACGGGACTCATCAGCGGTGGACTCGGAATGTTGGGCGGTGGTCTGGTGGGCGGTGCCACCAGCGGTTTGATGAAAGGCGGCTTCAAAAGCCTCGGCACCAGCCTTACCAAGGATCTCGGACTGGCGTTCGGCAAGGGTTCGGTGGGGCTCGGGTTCCGGCGGGAGCTGGCACTCGTGTCGATGGGGCATATGGGCCGCGGTACCGCCGCCGCCGCGTTATCGGGCGTGGGTGGAAATAAACTCTCGGGATTTATGCACCCCGCGGCGTCCGGTCCAGGGGGAGCGAATGTGGGTCCGCTGCCGACAAAAGAACTGCCGACTCCGGCATAGGGGCGAAATATGCCGCTGGAAATGACCTCGCTCAACATGCCGGACATGTCGAAGTATCGTCCGGAGCATGAGCCGTTTCGTTTCAGCCAAACCACCGCGAATATCTACGAAGGCATGCCGAAATTCTTCAAGCAGACTTTCGACAGTATGGGAAAGGGCACCAAGAAGCCCCCTCCCGACAAATCGCCGGAAATTCCCCCGCAGGCCGTGAATTCGGATGGCTTCGGCCATACCTTGGCCGGTGACGTCATCGCGAACTATGTCACGCTGAGCGGAACTCTTCGCGAGTCACTGCGCAAGCTGGTCGCGCTCGACAAGGATATATCTCCGATCGCCCAGGACTCCGCAGCCGTCTCGACCGCTGCTCAACAGGGCATAAATTCGGTTATCGAGAAGCTCCGCGCGCAGGCACCGGTACCCGCGCCGGGCGGATCCCAGGACGACTTCATCCTGGATTATTTGAATACGGCCGTCCAAGAAACCCAGGCAGCGGTCGAACAGGCGAAGACCGCTCAGGACAAGATCGGCGACCAAGCCAATGGCAAAACCACCGAGATGCAGGCGATCCTGGATCGACTGAACGCGCTGGAGACCAAGCTCGGCGCCGCCAACCCCGGCAATGCCAACCCTTCCTACAACCCGACCGGGCTCAACCCGACCACTCCCACGGGCGCTACCACCGACCCCGGCTTCAAGCCCATCGATCTCGGTGCCGACGATTCGGGTCTCAACCCGTCCGGCAGCAAGGATCCGCTGGGTTCGAACGGCCTCGACGGTTCGAACGGCTTGGACGGCTCCAACGGCCTGGGCAATTCGAACGGCAGCGGCCTGGATCCCAGCGTCGGCGCCGGGATGACGCCGGCCAGCGCCGCGGGCGGAATGGGCGGCATGGACATGATGAGCACGCTGCTGCCGATGCTGATGTCGCAGATGATGCAGCGCGGCATGAACGATCGGGACCTCGAGGACCGTCGCAACGGGCTGGACCCGGACCGCGACATGCGCGGTTACCCGCAGCCGGTGATGGCCCAGCCCGCGGCGCCGCCCGCCGCCGCACAGCCCGCGGCGCAGGCCCCCGCCGCCGCGCCGCCGTCGTCGTCGCAGGCCACGCCGCCGCCCAAGGGCGACGCTCCGCCGCAGGGCCCGCCGCCGAGCCGCGAACCGGGCGCCGACGGCAAGGTGCTCTACACCTTCCCCGACGGTCGGACGCAACGGGTCTGGCCGACGGTGGCCGCCGCGCTGGATGCCGCCTTCGGCAACCACGCCGGCACCGACGCGAAGAAGGCGTACGAGAACACGCCCGCGAAGTGGACCGACGACAAGCAGATCGGCGCGCTGGTCGATCCGTATCAGCTGGAGACCGGCGACGTCGCCACCTGGGACGGCCAGACCGCGCTGGTCGTGGTGTGGAAATCCGGCGAGGGCGGTGGCGGAATGGATTCCGGCACCGGCATGGATCTCGCCGTGGACGGCTCTATCACCCCGACCGGCGGCCCCATCGATTCCGGGCCCGGCTCGCTCGGCTCCGGTGGTCCGGGTGATTCCGGTTCGGGCTCGTCCGGTTCCGGCTCGAGTGGTTCGGGTTCGAGTGGTTCGGGTTCGAGTTCGAGCAGTTCGAGTTCGAGCGGCTCCGGCGGCGAGGGAACACTGGAGGTCATCATCGACGGCGAGCTGCAGCAGTTCTCGCCCCAGATGTCCGGCAAGAAGGGCGAATTCGGACAGTTCTCCGGATTCGCGCATCCGCACGGCGTCGAAGGGGACGGCTCTGCGAACAGCCACGGCGACCAGGCTTCGGCGCTGCCGACAGGCACGGACGCGGTCGACGCACCGGCCGTCGCGGCACCGGCGTGATCGGCCGGCCGCGGCGCGGAGTCGAAGGTGAGAGGAGGCAGTCATGGCGCTGAATGTCGATCCGGCGCAGTTGGCCGCAGCGGCGTCCCAACTCGCCGAGCTCGCTAACGGGACGGGCGGCGAGATTCCGACGTCCTGGGTCCTGCCCGCGGGGTCCGACCCGATCTCGGCAGGCTCGGTTCCGCACCTCAACAACAAGGCCGCGGACGCGTTCAACGGCATGGCCGGGGTGCTGAACGACATCCACCGCCTGGCTCATGAGGTCGGCGCCTCGGCGTCGGATTACACGGGCGCCGACGACGAGGGCGCGCGTGCGGTGAACGGCAGCGGCGGTGAGATCATCGACAATCCCGTCGCGCCCGTCGCGCTGCCGGGCCAGTGGCGACCGCCCACCTTCAATATGCCCGCGGCCGCGGCGGCCGGGGACCCCTTGGTCTACGCGCAGCAGCTGCGTGCCGGGCCGGGGACGGGTCCGGCGAACGGGTTCACCTCCGATGTGCGTAATTTCCTGGCCGGAGCGCACCCGAAGATCGTCTCCGGTGTGGACGCGGCCGCGCAGGCGTTGCAGCACTGGACCCCGGTCGGCAGCGAGGCGGCCGGGCATCTGCATCGCTTCCGGAACCAGTTGGACGACCAACGCGGTCAACTGGAGAAGCTGCTCGACATGGTCGACACCTACACCGGGGCATTCGATACGGCGAAAGCGAAACACCCGACCCCCGAGGAGATCATCGCCACCCGCAAGGAACTGCTGAAAGCCATCCGCACCAAGGACCAGCTCGGTATCCAGAAGGCGTTGGCCAAGTACGAGGAGCAGAACGCGCGCTCGGCGGAGACGATGACCGGCTACTCCAGCACGGTCAACGGAAAGAACGCGACGGGCGAGGGGCAATCCTCCGGTCAGAACTCTTCGTCCTCGGGCGGTGACAACGCGCTGATGCAGATGCTGCCCAGCCTGCTCAGCTCGATGATGAGCGGCGCCGGCAGCCTCGCGGGGGATCAGGGCGGGGACTCCTCGGACGGCCTGAGCGACTACGACTACAGCGACTACGGCCTCGGTGCGGACTACGCGTCGGCCCTCGGCGGCGGGGGTGGCGGCGGCGACTTCACCGGCGGCGGGGTGCCGGGCGTCGGCGACGTCTCCGGCGCGATCAACCAGACGTCCGCACCGGCGATGGGCCCGATGGTCGCCTCGGCGGCCGGGTTCAGCGGCGCGGGCACGGCCTCGGTGACGGAACCCTTGCGCGGCACGGGAAATCCGGTCGGGGGTGCGGCGCGCGGCGCCGGCGCGGGATCGGGAATGATGCCGTACATGCCGATGGCCCCGGGTATGGGCGGCGCCAACGGCGGCGGCAGCAGCGAACGCAACCGGGTGGTCGCCTGGCATCCGGACCGGCTGATGTACGTCGACGACACGCCGCACACCGAGCAGGTGATCGGCGAGAAGCCGACGATCGCGCCGACCGTGACACCACCGACGCCGGGGCCGGCCGGCCAGGACCAGACACGAGCTGGAGGTTCCACATGAGTGAAATCCATCCCGATGTGCAGGCGGCGCTCGACGCCGCGCGCGAGTTGCGCCACCGCATCGCCGACCTGCGCGAGCGCATCGATGGGATTCGCGCGCGCCGCCCGTCGGCGAGCGGCGCGGTCATCCCCGAGGTCGACGCGATGGGGCGGCTGACCGGCCTCTACCTCGCGCCGGGCACGGCCGACCGCTTCACCAGCGAGGAGCTGGTCGCCGAGATCATCGGCGCGATTCGCGACAGCACCGGCGACGCGGCCCGTCAGTACCGGGTGCTCATGGACGCCGAGCCGGCGCCCGAATCCGATCCGATCGATGCGCCCACGCCGGAACCGGCGGCACCGGGACGATCGGCATGACCGAGGTCCAGGTCACCGTCGCCGACACCATCCGGTGGCTGCACGAGGAAGGGCTGAGCCGGTTGGTCGGTGTGGCGGACCGGGTTTCGCATCCGATCTCCGCCTTCACCGTCGACATCGCCACGGGCACGGTCACGGTGTACCCGGCCGCCGGCGGTGGCGTCGGCTCCGACGTGATGACGCTGGCCGCCGACGACCTGCCGCATCCGACGGGCACGTCGCGGCGGCTGGTCATCGTCGGGGTCACCACGGCGGAATCTGTTCTGGTGCTGGACCTTTCGGCCAGCCTCGATCTCGCGATCAACGCCGACCGGCCCGAGACGGTCGCCCGTTCCTGGGTGCTGCAACTGCTGTTGAACCCGGAGATCACGATCGTCACCAACAGCGGCGACGTGGCCCTCGTCGACAGTCCGCGGCTGCGGCAGAGCTTCATTCCGGGCGGCGGCGCGACGATCGTGAGCATCGACGACGAGCGGCCGCCGGTCACGACGATCTCCTTCAACCCCACCACGGAGGAGCCCGACCATATCGACGTCGTGGCGGACGGCAGCGGCGAGATGTATCTCCGCGCCCGCTTCTGGCGACTGCGCCAGGTGCTGACCCTCGACGACGCCCAGTGGCGGGTGCTAGCCGACCAACTCGAGGCGTCCGACCAGAGCGCCGCGCCGTCCGACCGTTCGACCGTGGCCCCGCCGCCCGACCGGGTGACGGTGAGCGCCCCCGACGCCCGTGCGACCTAGGAGCAGCACATGACCGTGAATTTCGACGCGGACGAGTTCGACGAAGAGGTCGTACAAGCGCCACCGCCGGATCGGCAGCACACGATCTACGAGGTCTTCAATCCCGACCACACGGCCGGGGTCGCCTGCAACGGTGACGGTGAGATCGTGGGCCTGCACCTCACCGACGACGCCCGCGAGAACGGCGACGCGTGGCTGTCCAAGGAGATCGTGCGGCTCGCCCGGCTCGCCCATGCCAAGTCTCGCGTCGGCCTGCGGGCCGAGATGGAACGCAACGGCGCCCGGCCCTACACCATCGACGCGTTCGACCTGCCGACCGAAACGTCCTACCGGGCCATGGAGAACGCCGAGTTCGGCCAGTCCGCCTGAGCGTCCGCACCGAGAGAACAGGAGCAGCGACATGCTGGATATGGACGAGCCGGACGAGGTGATAGCCGCCGCCGGAAAGTTCCGCGCGGCCGTCACGTCGGTCACCGATCATGTCGACGCCGTCGCCGACGATCTGACCCTGCCGCACGGCCCGCGCTCCCCGCTGGACTACGGCGGCGTCGGTGTGCATCGGCTGATTCCGGCGATGCTCCGGCAGGCGACGCCCGAGCACGCGGGCTACGCCACCACGACCAACCAGAACGCCACGGAGACCACCACCGTGCTGGCGAATGCCGATATCGACGGCGGCTTGCAGGTGCACCGGGCCGAACCCGTCTGAGTACGGGATGGAGCCGGAGCAGAACAGCCCGTATTGGGGCGCGATCGTCCAGAACAACTGGCCGGCGATCTCGCCGGGCGACTGGCACGCGCTCGAGACGAAGGCCCGCGACGGCGCCGCCGCGATCGACCCGCAGGAAGCCGAGAGCGCCCGGCGCGCGTTCGACGAGCGGGTGCGGGCCAGCCACGGGCTGGATCCGGTGAAACAGGACATGCTCGCCCAACGGGGAACGCCGCAGGCGTTCGTCGACGCGCTGGTCGCCGCGGCCGACACCTATGGGCGCCTCTCCGATCTGGTGTACCGGACCCGGAACAAGATTCTCGACATCGTCGACGAGGCCACCCGCGCGATCGGCAACGGCAGAGCCGAGGACACCGACGGCGACGGCGACAATTCCGAGGAGGAGACCCGGCGGGTAGCCGGGATCATCGACACCGCGCGGCGGGCCGTGGACGAGCGGGTCGCGTTGTCGCTGCAGGAGATCGGGCCCAACGGACTGCCCGAACTGTCTCTGATGGCCGAGGCGCTCGGACTGCCCGGGCCGTGGACACACGGGTCGCCGGGACACTACCCGCCCGGCCACTGGGATCCCGGGCACCCCGGCGCGCCCGGGGGGCCGCACACCGGGCCGACCGGTCCGGGTCCGGGCGGACCGGGTCCCGGCGGTCCGGGCGACACGCTGCCCGGCGGGCCGAATTATCCGTTCCCGCTGCCTGTCCACTGGGGTCCCGACGGACCGATGGGACCGGACGGCCTGCCGCAGCTGCCGGGATTCCCGCAGGGTCCGCACTCGCCCACCGGCGACCCTGCCGGACCCTCGGACGTCCCGCCCGGCGCGCCGCCGGTCACGGCGGGTACCGGCCCGGTCTCGACGGCTCCGAGCGGTTCCGCTCCCGGTTATGCCCCGGCCGGTCCCGTGACCGCGGGCGGCCCCGCGCACGCCGACGGCGGGCACAGCGACGGACCGCAGTCGGCCCTGGACGAACCGGGATCCGCGGCGCACGGCCGGCCCGGTACGCACGACTCGACGGCCGGGGAGCACGCCGACGGACCCGACGCCGGGGCCACCTCGACGCGAAATGCCATGTCCGACAATGCCGGACCGGCCGATGCCGCGAATCCGTCGCTGCCGTTCGGTACGCCGATGGGCGTCGTGCCCGCGCAGGCGACGACGCCTGGCACCACCTCGCAGGCGGGCACGTCCACGTCCCGGCCGGGCCCGGTATCCGCCACACCCGCCGGACCGCCGGATCGTGCGCGGTCGGTGTCGGCGCCGGAGGTGAAGGCGCCGCCGCCGGTCGATTCGAAGACGCCCGCGGGCAGCCCGAAGATAACGGCCGGATCCGGGCCGCCGCCGTCGAGCGCGTCGACCGCGGCCGGCAAACCGACGCCCGTGCGCCCGCAACCGCCCGACAAGACCGGCGTCGAGGATCGTCGCGTGGCGGCGGGGGAGGTTCCCGCGGACGCCTCGGACGGGCACGAGAAGCTCAGGGAGGCAGTCGGTTTCGCCATGATCGCGGCCTCCGGCCCGTCGTTCGTCGTCGGGGAGCGGGTGAACGGCGACCTGGTGCTGGCGCGGTCGCTGCTGAGCAGCCTGCTCGCCGCCGCCGAGACCAGCGCGCTGGGAGTGTCGTGGGCGGTGTCGGTGATGCGCAATTCCGGCGGGGTCAGCGCGTTCGTGACCTCCAACGAGGGCCGGGGCTGGTTGCCCGCCGGGGTCTACCTGCCCCGCGAGCTGTCGACCCCGTGGACGTGGTCGGTGTCGGAGCAGGCGCCGTGGGAGGGCCTGGCCGATCCCGCCCGGATCCTGGTGGAGTTCGCGGCGGCGTGGGGCGTCAAATCCGGTGCGGCCCTGTCCGCGCTGGTCTCGTCCGCGCCGATCGATGCCGACATGCTGCGCCAGCTCGGCGATATCGCGGCCGAGGGTTCGGTCGAGGCCGCGCCGACGATGGACTACACGGTTCCCGCAAGCGGTTTGGAGGACCGGCTCGGCCTGGTGGGCGCGCCGCGACTGCTGGATCAGGTGTCGGGTGTCCGGCCGGAACGGCTCCGGGGCCGCTGTCTCGAACTCGCCGTCGACGCGCACGTGCGGGTGGGCAAGACGAATGCGGGCAATCCCGGGACCCTGGGCGCGCCCGCGCTGCGGGAACGGATTCTGGGTGCGATGCAGCACGGCCGGGAGGTCTCGGCCGAGTGGTGGGAGGAACTGCGTGATATCGACGACCTGATGGCGGCGTCGGTGCTGCCGTTGCGTGCCGACGTGTCGCGAATCGCGGTCGGGCAGTTGCGGAACGAGGAGTCCGATCCGCGCTCGGCCTCCGGGACGGCGGCGGTGCGCGCGCTGGCGTTCGAGCGGCGCTGCAACGAAGCCGTGCTGTTGCTGGCGGCCGATCCGACCCGGCAGACCCTGCGCGACACGGTGTACGCGCACGGGCAGATCGTCGACCATCCACTGTTCGGCCGGATGGCCGCGGCCGCCGCGGACCAGGCGGCGGCACGACAGCGTTCCACCATCAGCACCGGCCCCGATCGGCGGCGATAACGCGGCGACATACTCCTGCCACTGCTGGGAAGGCGCGACAATGAGCACGTCGGTGCTGGGAAAGGATCTGATACGACATGCCGGACAACGTGTACATCGATCCCGACTTGTTGCGTCAGCTGGCCGAAAAGCACGACGGAATCGCCGACGACACGCGGAAATGGGCGGAGCCCCCTTCGGATTGGCTCAACGCATTTCCCGAAACGTACGGGAAAATCGCGCACCCGGTCCATCAGGCGCTGGTGCGGTATTACACGGCGCGCGAACGCGCCGGTAACGCACTCGCCGACGAACACCAGTACACCGCGAATTCGCTGCGCGAGGCCGCGCTCGCCTACGAGCGCGCCGACCAGGACGGCAGCCACGACATCAAGATGGCGGGCGACAACGTCAACCCGCAACCGCTGGCTCCGGCGACACCCGGTGGCCCGAGTACGACCCCGCCCTCCGGTCCTCCGGGAGGGGGACCCACGGGCGCCCCGCCGGGTGGACCGGCGGGCGGGCCTCCCGGCGGTACCGGCCCGAACGGCGCGGGGCCGTCGGGGCCCTCCGGGCCGGAAGGCGGTCCGACGGGGACCGACAACGGCCGGCAGTCGCCCGCGGTGACCGGAGCCGACACCGCCGGACAGGGCAGCGTCCCGGCCGCGGCGTCGTCCGGCGGCCCGGGAGCCACGGGTACCGCACCGGCGAGTTCGGTTGTGCCGCCGGTCGGTTCGATCCCGCCGGGTGGTCCCGGCGGCGGACCGGGTGGCGGGCCGGGGGCCGGTCCGTTCGACGACCGGGCGGGCGCGCAGTCCTCCGGCGCGCGGTCCGACGTCCCGCCGATGCCCGTCGCCACGCCGTTCGCGGCGGCCGTGGCGAAGGCCAAGGACGAGGCGGCCGAGCCCGCCTATGTGGTCGGTGACGCGGTGGACGAGGATCTGGTGCTCGCCAAGACGCTGCTCGGCGGTGTCCTGGCCGCCGCGGACACCTCGGCCGTCGGCCTGCACTGGTCCGTCGCGGTGTTGCGCGGACCGGCCGGCGCGGGCGTGTTCATCACCTCCAACGAGGGTCGCGGGTGGCTGCCCGCCGGGGTGTTCCTGCCCCAGGAGGTGTCCACGCCCTGGTCGTGGGACGAGGTCCTGTCCGATACGGACGAAGTCGGATCGCCCTGGGAGGGTGTCTCGGACCCGGCCCGCATCCTGGTCGAGTTCGGCCTGGCCTGGGGCCCGAAGGCCGGTGCGCGGCTGAGCGCGCTGGTGTCGTCCGGGCCGTTGGACCCGAGCCTGCGCAACCGGTTCGCCGACGTGCCGATGGAGGGTCTCGTCGGTCCGTCCGACGCCCTCGATCTGCGGGTGTTCACCGTGGACACGGCCGATCGCCTCGGTCTCACCGGTTCGGCGGAGGCGCTGCAACACGTCGCCTCGGTCCCGGACAACCGCGTCCGCGCCACCTGTCTCGAGTTGGCATCCGAGGCGCATGCGCAGGTCGGTCGCGCGGGCTCGACGCCCGCGGAGGCCGCGCTGTCGCGCGGGGTGCGGCAGCGCATCATCGGCGCGCTGCAGAACGGTCAGGAGGTCCCGGCCGCCCTGTGGCGGGAACTGCGCGACGCCGACGACCTGCTGGCGGCGGCGATGCTGTCGCGGCGGGTCGACGTGGGCCGCGTGGAGCCGGGGGCGCTGCGGGTGGACGACAATCCCGCGTTGCGCGCGATGGTGTTCGAACGGCGGTGCAACGAACTGGCGTTGCTGCTGGCCGACGAGCCGACCCGCCAGCAACTCCGCGACGCGGTGTACGCGCACGCCCAGATCGTCGAACATCCGCAGTTCGTCGCGCCCCCCGCAGCGGTCTCCACCGCCGTGGACGAGCGCGTTGCCCGCCCGGCCGCTCCGCCGACTTCGGTATCCGCGCCCGGCAGCCAGGTCAGCGCTCCGCCAACGGTTTCCGCCCCCACGACCGCCGTGGCACCGCCCGCTACGCCGCCCCCGGGAGGCACCCAGGGCCAGTCGTGACGCCTGCCCCGTCTTCCCGCGGAAGACGGGGCACGACACGACTTGTCAGCGGCGATCAGGGCGTGCGTCGGGTCTCGTCATCCGGCGCGTCCCAAGGTTCTCGTCATCCGGAATGACGAGGTTGCCTTGCGGGCAGGGGACGCCGGAATGACGGAGTTGCCTTGCGGGGGCAAAGGATGGCGTTGAACGCAGGCGTGTATGGACGCCCCGGGGGTCCGGGATGACGCGATACCGTGCGGCGCAGCGCACGGCATTACGCGAATGCTTTGCAGGGCCGGTGCAACGGCGACGACTGCGCCGGAAAGCTTTGTGGCGCAGGGGGTTTCGGTGTCGATCAGGTGACGATCTGGGCTCCGGCGACGGCTGTACCGTCGTCGCCCGAGTCGGGGTGTTCGGGATCCTCGGCCTTGTCCGGGGCGGCGGGGTTGTTCCCGGCGGGGCGGTCGCGGCGGGCGCGCAGGGGGCCGGCGGCGGGTAGGACCGCGGCGCCGGTCGAGTTGTTGGGGCCGCCCGCCGGCTGGGCGGTGCCCTCCGGCGGCTGTGCGGTCGGGTCGCCGGGCGGCGCGGCCGCGAGGGCCGCGTCGGGGGCGCCGGGCGCCGCGTTCGGGTCGGCGGGGGGAGCGCCGCCGGCGGCCTGTTCCTGCTGCTTCTCGTTGAACTTCTGGGCCATGTCGATCACCGTGGGCGCCAAAGACATCAGGCCCATCGGGATCATCGCCAGCATCGGGAGCAGGGAGGCCAGCGAACTGGCGTCGCCACCCCCACCACCGGCCTGAGCGGCGCCCTGGGCTGCGCCCTCGGAGCCGCCCGCGACCGCGTCGTTGACCTCCGCCGCCGCGTTGACCAGCTTGTAGACCGCCTCCACCGCGCGGGCGATCAGCGTCATCAGCTGCTGCTCCTGGGCGGCCTTGAGCTTGCCGCCGCCCACCGCCTCCAGTTTGGCGTTGAGGGCCTTGACGATGTTCTTGATCGCGGCGAGGGTCTTGTCCTTGCCGTCGGCGACGACGATCGCCGCCTTCACCACCTCGTCGTCCAGCCCTACCAGGGCCTTCTGGCGCTTCTGGACCTTGTCGAAGGCCTCGGTGTACTCCTCGGAGGCCTTGCCTTCGCCGAGGTCCTCGTACACCGCCGGCTTCAGCAGGTCGTCCACCTTGGGCGGCAGCACGGGGGTGCCACGGCCGAGGAGGTCGACGGCGGTCTGGATGGCGGTCTCGGCGAGCTGGATGACGGCCTTCAGCCCGGCCGACGCACCGCCCGGCCGGTGCAGCTCGACCGGCCAGTAGTGCTCACCCACGCCTTTTTCTTCGTCGGCCACATCGGTCTCGCCCGTGTTCAGTATGGGCGGGGTGCCGCCGAGCAGCGAGGCGAACTGCTGCGGGGCTCCGCCGGTGGTCGCCGATTGCCCGGTGAGGAGCGACAACGGATTGCCGAGACCGGATTCCGCAGTACTCGCCGTCATACCTTCGCCTCCTCGAATTCCCTCCCATTGTTACTTCTTCCCGAGACTGGGAAGGAGAGGCGTTTCGATCGGGAGATGCTATAGCGCATAGTCGTTGACAACTTCTGCGTGCGCATTCCGCGTGATTCGCGCCGGTGCAGTGTGCTGGCCCGAACATTGAAAGGCAGTCGGTGATGGACGATGGCGAGGTCGTATGGCGCCGGCACTGACAGACGATGTGGACTCGGTCCTGCGTAATCTGCTGGGTCTCTACGGCGCCGGGCAGCCCAACCCGGCCGCTCAGGCCGCCGCGCTGCGCGATATCACCGAGAGCGTGACGAACGGCCACCGCGGCGTGGGCTCCAACGGCTACGCCGACTCGCGGGCCATGCAGGCCTCGGTGGTGCAGACGCACGCGGACAAGGACGGCGTCGTCCATCAGGCCGTCGGGTCGGCCGGCAACGACACCGTCAACGGGCGTAATCACATCAGCAATCAGATCTCCGACCTGCAGGCCCGGCTGCGGGCGATCGCGTCGATCGGCGATTCGCGCTTCAGCGGCCCCGCGATGCTCGACGTCGCGCACCAGACGATCACCGGCGCCACCCGTCAGGTCGACGCCGATGTCGCCGCGGCGCAGCGGCAGGCCGCGCAGATCTCGCCGCCGCCCATGCCCAAACAGCGCCAGCGGCATGCGGCGACGCCGACGCGGCGGCGCCGGCGCCGGCGGTCGCGGGCGGTGTCGTCGTCCGCGTCGCACGGTCCCACTCGTTTGCCACGCATGGGCAAGCCGATCGCCTCGGACGGTACGGCCGGCGGCAATGCCGTGCAGGCCGCGAGCGCTTGGCTGGGCACCCCGTACATCTGGGGCGGCGGCGGTGCGGGCGGTCCCACCGGCGGTGGTTTCGACTGCTCGGGTCTCACGCAGTACGCCGTCGCGGAGGCCACCGACGGCCGCGTGCATCTGCCGCGCACGACCTACGAGCAGATCTACAGCGGCGTCCGGATCCCCCCGCAGGACGTGCGGCCCGGCGATCTGGTCTTCCCGGCCAGTTCGTTCAGCATGCGGGGGCCCGAGCACGTGCAGCTGGCGGCCGGCGGCGGCATGGTCATCGAGGCGCCGCACTCGGGATCGACGGTGCGCTGGTCGCGGATGCCCAGCGACGCGGTCGTCGTGCGGGTGATGTGATCCGGCGCGGGACCTGAGGTTCCAGGCGCGGGAGATTCGAAGGCACAGCCGTGTCGAGCGCGAATGCCGACTCGGACAGGCAGGTGCCGCACTGTGGCCGGCAGGTTACCGGCCCTCCGGCCACAGCGCGGCGAAGCTGTCGGGATGAGGGGGTCCGACAGCCACATAGAGGGAACTACCTTCCTTCGCGGCGGCTGGTGGCCGGATCGCGGCCCCCGGGCCGCCGTCCCGGAGAGGGTCAGCGGGATGAGGAACCGTTGACCCTGAGATCAATGTACCGCTAAACAACGGCTCATTCAATAGTGGAACGTGAGAATAATTTCTGACAGTCCGTCCGCGCAGGTGGCGCGGTATCGCTGATGGATCATCCGATGAATGTCGGGCGTGTCGACGGGGTCGATGAAACTTGCTGACAGCCATGTCCGGACAGGGACAGCGGCCGGGAGGGGATTGCTCACCGGCCGCTGCCGTGGAGGTCGCACCATGAGGATTGGTGGGAAGGCACGACCCGATCGGATACTATCGCTATATAATGGGCCGTTCAATAACGTTATAATTTTCTGTCCACCGGCAGTTAACTAGGTGGCCACGGATCGTCCCTTCTCAAATCTGGGAAGGTTTATTCGTGGTTGCCGAGTCCGGTGTGTCTATCGTTCGGGCAGGCGACATGGCGAAAGGGAAGTCCAGGTGTCAGCGGCCGAGGACGCGTTCTACACAGGTGTTCAATCTTTGGGGTTGGTCGCCGGGGGCGTGCGCAATGAAGCACAGGCAACAGCGGCCTTCCGGGCGGCAACCGACCTGGACCCGGATATGTGCGACGCCTGGCTGGGTCGTGCCATGGCGGGTGAGGTCACGTCCGAGGTGATCTACGGCGCCTATCGTTCGGTGCACAATCTGTATCGCGATCAGCAGCGCGCGGGCCTGGTCGACCGGTCGCTGTGGTGTCAGGTCGAGATCGGGATGTACGGGCTGCGCGTCGCGATGGCCGACCGCGACCAGATCGCGATCGCCCAGGCGTGCTCGTACGCCGCGGCCGGCGAGTGGCAGGAGGCCGAGTCGATCCTCGACGAGGTGCCCCGCGACGACGTGTCCGCCTTCGTGCGGATGTCGCTGTACTTCCGCACCGCCCGGTGGACCGACGTGCTCAGTGCCCGGTCGGACCGGCCGATGCTGGACGACGGACTGCTCGACATCGCCGCCGAACTGATGGCCGCGCAGGCGCTGACCCATCTCGGCCGTTACGGCGAGGCGATGCCGCGGGCGCAGCGGATCGTCGAGGACAGCTCCTCGGGCAACCTCTCCTACATCTGGGCCGACGCGCACTTCCTGCTCGGGATGCTGTTGCGGCATACGGGCGATCACGAGGCCTCCGATCGGGTTCTCAAGGGCCTGCAGGGGTCCTCGCTGTGGCCCGAGCGCGAGGAGTGGCAGCGCGCGGTGCGCGACAAGGCATTCCGGCTCGAGGTCACCACGCCGCAACTGCTGGCCTCCCGCCGCGACAAGTGGGATCCCAAGACCGGTGACGACCCGACCGAGGCCGCCGCCACCGAGGCCCGCAAGGAGCGCGAGGCGCTGCTGGCCGAGGCGTCGGAGATGCTGCAATCCCAGATCGGCATGGACTCGGTCAAGGAGCAGGTCGACCGGCTGAAGTCCGGGGTGCTGATGGACCAGGTCCGCGCCCGGCGCGGGCTCGCCGTCGAAGGCCGCTCGCAGCACCTGATCTTCTCCGGCCCGCCGGGCACCGGCAAGACCACCATCGCCCGCGTCATCGCCAAGATCCTCGCCGGTCTCGGCGTCGTCGAGAACGCCGAGGTCGTGGAGGTCTCGCGCAACGACATGGTCGGCACGCACCTCGGGCACACCGCGCCGAAGACCAACGCGCTCATCGACTCCGCGCTGGGCGGCGTGCTGTTCATCGATGAGGCGTACACCTTGATCCAGGAGGGCCTGTCCGGCGGCGACGCGTTCGGCAAGGAAGCCGTCGACACGCTGCTGGCCCGGATGGAGAACGACCGCGACAAGCTCGTCGTGATCATCGCCGGATACGAGGACGAGATCGACCGCTTCCTGTCCTCCAACGACGGCCTGGCCTCCCGGTTCACCAAGCGGATCCGCTTCTCCAGCTACAGCGCGGACGAACTCGTCCAGATCGCCGATCACATTGCGCGCAAGAAGGATTCGCTGCTGTCCGAGCAGGCGCGGGGCGTGCTGCGGGATCGCTGTGAGCAGCTGTCCGAGCAGACCCGCAAGGGCCGTCGGCTCATCGATCTCGCCGGCAACGGGCGCTTCGTGCGCAATGTGGTCGAGTCGGCGGAGGCGGAGCGCGACTACCGGTTCACCAGGGACAACGTCGATGTGGCCGCAATGACCAACGAGGAGTTGATGACGATCGACGCCTTCGACATCAGTGCCGCGCTGGCCGGGTTGGCTCCTTCCACGACAGGCTGACGCCGTGGCGCGTTTCCGGGTGGTGACCAAGCACCAGATCTCGGGCTGGCGGTTCCTGCTGCGCCGGATCGAGCACGCTCTGGTGCGCCGCGACGCCTCGATGATCGACGACCCGCAACGTGGCCGGTCCACGGCCCTGGCGGTCGGCGTCGCGCTGGCCTGTGTGGCTGTGGCGGGCGCGGCGGTGATGGCGTTCTTCAAGCCCGCGAAACACGTCGACGAGGCGAAGATCGTGTCGGACAAGGACTCCGGCGCGCTGTTCGTCCATCTGGGTGATCGGTTGTTCCCGGCGCTGAACCTCGCCTCCGCACGGCTGATCGTCGGCTCGCCCGACAATCCGGTCCCGGTGTCGCGCGACGAACTGGAGAAGTACGCGCGCGGACCGACGGTCGGCATTCCCGGCGCGCCCGGCAACATGGTGGACAGCGGCGGCAACACCTCGTCCTGGGCGGTGTGCGACGCCGTGCAGATGGGCGCCTCGGCGCCGATCAACCAGCAGACCGGCCTGCCGACGCGGGCCAAGTCGCCGGTGCGCACCACGGCCATCGGCACCACCCTGACCGTCGACGGCGACAGCACCCGGCTGCTGGCCGAGGACGAGGCCCGGCTGCTGCGCGACGGCAACACCACCTGGCTGATCTACCGCAAGGGTTCCGGTGTGGTGCGGGCCGCCATCGACCCGGGTGATTCCGCGGTGGCCCTGGCGCTGGGTATCGATGCCACGGCGCCGGTGATGCCCGCGTCACCCGGTTTGGTCAACAGCGTGCCCGAGACCGCGCCGCTGCGGGTCCCGCAGATTCCCGAGGCGGGCTCGACGGTTACGCTGGTCACCGGGCTGACCGTGCCGGTCGGCGCGGTGCTGACGGTGTCGCTGCCCGATCGTGGCGCAGCGTACTACGTCGTCTCGCGGTCGGGGGTGGTCCAGATCAGCGCGGTGGTGGCGGCGATGATCCGCAATGCCGATTCGCAGGGCATCGCCGGTAGCCGCACGGTCGGGCCGGATGTGATCGCGGCGAATCTCCGGCCCGGAATCTGGCCGGGCACCCAGAACTTCCCGGATCGCCCCGTGCGCGTGGTCGATCCCGAGAAGTCCGCGGTCACCTGCTACCACTGGTCGAAGACCGGCAACGATGCGAACGCGCTGACCGAACTGCTGGTCGGACGGCGATTGCCGCTGGGCGCCGACGAACAGAACCGGCCCGCCCCGCTGGTGACCGCGCCGTTCTCCGGCGGCGCCACCGCCGACGCGGCGTATCTGCCCCGCGGCAGCGGTCGTTTCGTGCAGGTGACGGGTGCGGATCCGGTGTCGCCGCGCCGGGAGTCGCTGTTCTGGATCTCCGACAGCGGCGTGCGCTACGGGATCAACGTGAAGGCCGAATCGCCCGGCGCCGACCAGACGGTGCGCTCGCTCGCGCTGCAGACGCCGGTGCTGGCGCCGTGGAGCATCGTGTCGCTGTTCGCCCCCGGCCCCGCGCTGTCGCAGGAGGAGGCGAAGATCGCGCACGACGCCATCACGCCCGACGTGGCCGCGGTCGGGCTGGGAGGTGGAGGGTAATGAGCAGCACCCGTCGTTTCGTGCGACCGGCCCGCATGGTGCGTGGCCCGAAGGCGCCGGCGGTCACCGAACTGCGCCTGCAACCGCCGACCGAGTTGCCCAAACCGGTGCCCGCCTCGCGGCTGCGGATGATTATGCCGGTGGTCATGGTGGCCGCCATGGTCGGGATGATGGTGATGATGTTCCGCAACGGCGGGCAATTGTCACCGATGATGCTGTTCTTCCCCATGATGATGCTGGGGTCGATGTTCGGCATGCTGGGCGGCGCGGCCGGGGGCGGCTCCAACTCCGCGAGCCTCAACGAGGAACGCAAGGACTATCTGCGCAGCCTGGCCGACAACCGGAAGTCCGTGCACACGGCCGAGACCGAGCTGCACACCTATCTGCGCCACACCCATCCCGGCCCGGAAGGGCTGTCGCGGCTCGTGGGCACCACGCGGATGTGGGAGGTGCAGGTCGCCAGCCCGCAGTTCCTGCGCGCGCGGGTGGGCCGCGGCCGGATCGCCAACCAGGTCCGGGTGATCGTGCCCGAGGCGGCGCCGACCTCCGACCTCGATCCCGTCGGCGTGGTCGAGCTGACGCGGTTCGCGAAGGCGTATTCGACCGTCGGCGGGATGCCGGTGGCGATCAACCTGCTCTCGGCGCCGCTGGTGGCGTTCGACGGCGCCGACGACGGGGTGTACGGGCTGGTCCGCGCGATGCTCGCGGAGATCGTCGTGACCCACGGACCCGACCAGGTCGCCGTCGCCGCGGTGCTGTCGGATCCGGATGCGCCGCAGTGGTCGTGGCTGAAGTGGCTGCCGCACACCCAGCATCCCAGCGACACCGACGCGATCGGGTCCAGCCGGATGATCTATCGCAATGTGGCCGAATTGCGGGCGAAGGTCCTCGTCGGCCTCAACCGCGGGCCGTTCTCCGCCAACAGCGAACCCAGCGCCGACCGCAAGCATTTCCTGCTGATCGTGGATATGGGCGCGAGCGTGAGCGACCGCGACATCTCGGGTGTCGACGGCTGCACCTGGCTCCGGCTGGGCCCGGTCGAACAGGTCCTGCCGCGCTCGCTGCGGTTCACCGTCGATGCCGAGCGGACGCTGTTCGAAGTGAACAGCCGGGGCACCCGCAAGGTCGGGACGGCCGACGTCATGTCGGTGCCCGCGATGACGTCGCTGGCCCGCAGCGTGTCCCCGTATCGGCTCTCGACCGTGGTGGAGGCCGTGGTCGCCGAGCAGTCCAGCGGCGGCACGTCCTGGGAGGAACTGGTCGGTATCCCCGATCCGGGCGCGATCCGGGTCGAGCGGCACTGGGTGCAGCGCAGCGATTCCGACCGGGCGCGGCTGAACATCCCGTTCGGTCACGACCCGGCGGGCGGCGTGGTCTATCTCGACATCAAGGAATCCGCCGAGGAGGGCATGGGCCCGCACGGCATGTGCATCGGCGCCACCGGTTCGGGTAAGTCGGAATTCCTTCGGACCCTTGTGCTTTCGGCCATCGCGACGCACTCGCCGGACGTGCTGAACCTGCTGCTGGTGGACTTCAAGGGTGGCGCCACCTTCCTCGGTTTCGACCGGTTGCACCACGTCACCGCCGTCGTCACCAACATGGAGGAGGAAGCCGACCTCGTCACTCGTATGGAGGACGTGCTCAACGGAGAGATGGCGCGGCGCCAGCGCATCCTGCGCGACGCCGGGAACTTCGCCAGCGTGGCCGACTACGAGCGGGCCCGGGAGCAGGGCGCCCGGCTGCCACCGCTGCCGACGCTGCTGGTCATCCTCGACGAGTTCGCCGAATTGCTGGAGCAGTACCCGAGCTTCTCGAAACTGTTCGTCGCGATCGGCCGGTTGGGCCGCTCGCTGCGGATCCACCTGCTGCTCGCCTCGCAGAAGGTCCCGGCGAACCGGATGGGCGAGTTGGAGGCGCACCTGTCCTACCGAGTTGCCTTGCGTACCAACCAGACCAGCGACTCCCGCGACGCCATCGGCACCGCCGACGCCTACCACCTGCCGAAGAAGCCCGGCTCCGGATATCTGCGCGTGGGCGCCGGCGAGTTGCAGCGGTTCCAGGCGGCGTACGTGGGCTCGCCGTACGTCCCGCCCGCACAGACCTCGGCGGCCTCGGTGCGGCGCGCCCGCCGCGCGGGCGGCGGTTACCGACCGCCGCAGCAGTTCACGGCCGCGCACATCATCGACATCCAGCCGCAGCCGATCATCGAACAGGAAGCGGTGGCGCCGGATCCGGAGACGCAGGACGCCGAGCCGGTGACGATGATGGAGACGACGCTGCAGCAGTTCGCGGGCATCGGCCGCCCCGCGCACAAGATGTGGTTGCCGCCGCTGAACGTCCCGCCCACGCTGGACAAGCTGGTGCCCTCGGTGCAGGCGGGCGGCCTGCACGTCCCGGTCGCGATCGTGGACAAGCCGCGCCAGCAGCGCCAGGACGTCTGGTCGGTGGATCTGTCGGGGGCCGGCGGGCACGTGGCGGTCGTCGGTGGTCCGCAGTCGGGCAAGTCGACCGCATTGCAGACGATGATCATGTCGACCGCCCTGACGCATACGCCCGAACAGGTGCAGTTCTACTGCCTGGACTTCTCCGGCGGCCTCACGGCCATGCGGCACCTGCCGCATGTCGGCTCGGTCGCGCAGGGCCGCGATATCGACCGCATCCGGCGTACTTTCGCGTTGATCACGAACCTGCTCGCCAGCCGGCAGGCGTTGTTCAGCGAACTGGACATCGACACCATGCGCGAATTCCGCCGCCGCCGTAGCTCACCGGCGGAATCGGCGGAACTGACCGCGCGCGGCGATCTGCACGGTGACGTGTTCGTCGTCATCGACGGCTGGGATATCGGCTTCTCGGTCAACGGTCCGTTCTACGACGAGTACATGCCGACCATGGAGTCGCTCGCGGTTCAGGGCCTGAACTACGGCATCCATCTCATCGCCAGCAGTTCCCGCTGGGCCGCCATCCGGCCGAATATCAAGGACATGTTGCAGACCCGGCTGGAGCTGCGTCTCGGCGACCTCACCGACACCGTCTTCACCTCGCACCGCGCCATCGTCACCGCGATTCCGCCGGACCGCCCCGGACGCTGCATCTCGAGTGAAGGCCTGCACATGCTCACCGCGCTGCCGCGCATCGACGGAGTCGGTGACGCGGAGACGGCTGCGGCCGGGGTCACCGCGGCGACCGCCGAGCTGAACACCCGGTACGCCGGGCGCGAGGCGCCGCCGGTGAAGCTGCTGCCGGACCGGATCGTGCTGACCGACATCCTCGCGAATATGCCGCAGCCGACCACCCTCGCCCAGCGGCTCGTCGTGCCGTTCGGCGTGCGGGAATCCGACCTCGGCCCCGCCACGATCGATTTCGGCAGTTCGCCGCACATGGCGATTCTCGGGTCGTCGGGTTGCGGTAAAACGACGGTCCTGGGGTCGCTGCTGGAATTGATCCGGACGCGCTTCACGACCGATCAGGCGCGCGTCCTGCTCGTCGACTATCGCCGTCAGCACATGGAGGCCATTCCGCAGGAGCAAATGGTCGGATATCTGACCAGCGAACGCGACCTGATCGAGGCGCTGCCGGTATTCGCCCGAAAGATGCGTGAACGCCGTCCGCCCGACAATGTCACGCCCCAGCAACTGCGGGATCGTTCGTGGTGGAGCGGACCGGAAATCTTTGTCGTGGTGGACGACTATCACATGGTGGTGCAGCGCGGCGCGATGAATCCGCTGGACTCGCTGAAGGATCTGATTGTCGACGGCCGCGACACCGGATTCCACTTCATTGCGGCACGGAATATCGCGCAGGCCGACATGGCGCTGTACGACAGCGTGCTCGGGCAGGTCAAGAACCTCAACTGCGCCGGACTCATCATGGACGGCACCAAGATGGACGGCATGCTGATCGGCGACGTGAAGCCGTCGAAGCAACCGGTGGGCCGCGGCATCTTCGTCGAGCCGCTGCAGTCCCGCCGCGACCTGGTGCAGGGCGCGATGCCCACCCACTCGGAATGAGCCGCGGATACCTTCGCCGACGTATGTTCCCAAGATTGGGGATGCCTTAGCGTTCTTTCTGTACCGCTCGACAAGAGTCGGCGTGAGTTGTTAGGAGACTTCCATGTTTCTCCAGGTAGATAGCGACCATCTCGGCACCATCGGTACCCGGCTGGGTGTCAACGCCACCGCGATGATGGAGTCGATGATGGCGGCGGCTCCCTCCGCTGTCCCGTTTCCCCCGGGGATGGACGATGTCAGCTTCCTGATCACTCAGGTGCTGGCGCCCTACGCGCAATCGGTCTTCGGTGTCACCGCACAGGGCATCGAGCTGGGCGCCACCGGGGCGGTGACGTTGCCGGTGGTCGGGGAGGCCTACTCCGGCCGCGACATCTTGAGCGGTGAGGCCGTGACGGCCCAGGGCGCGGTCGTCGGCGGTAATTGAGTTCTAACCCTCCACGCGGGAGTTTCTGCCATGGCGATGCCACTTGCTTTCGGCGCAATGCCGCCGGAAATCAATATCGCGCGTCTGCTCGGCGGCCCGGGCGTATTTTCGACACTTCTCAGTTCGGCCACATATTCACTCACCGCGGCTCAGTTGAATGCCGCTGCCGCGGCATTCGACGGTTCCACCTCGGAAATGGCGACGACGTGGCAGGGGCTTTCCTCGAGCAACGCGCAGGGCGCGTTCCGCAATTACGCGGCATGGCTGCGGGAACAAGCCGCCGTCGCCGAGACCGCGGGGAAACTCGTGGATGTCGCGGCCGGCGCGTTCTCCACCGCCCAGAGCGAAATGTCCGCGGTGGCAACCTGGCTCGCCTCGTTCCGCGCTCGTGAGACGGCTATGCTCGCCGCCTCGGCGGCCATGCCCGGCGCGGCGGCCGGAATGCTGGCCATGGAGGCGGAATATCTCGCGATCTGGGGCACGGCCGCGGGAGTGATGGGTGGCTATGCGGGGGAGGTCGTTCCGGCGCTGGCGGCGCTGCCGCCGCCGCTGACCGCTCCGCCCATCGTGACCGGCGGCGGTTCGGACCTGATGCACCTGAACAACTTCGACGGCCCGCCCGGTCCGCCGGGTCCGCCCGGTCCGCCGCCGCCCGGACCACCCGATCCGCCCGGACCCAACGGCCCGACCGGGACCGACGGCCCGACCGGATCGACCAACGAGCCCACGCCCAACGGCGAGGATCTCGGGTCGGTCGGCGACAAGGACCCGACCGGCCTGCAATCCACCGATCCGACGGACACGACGCCGACCGACGCCGCCGACCGCTTCGCCCCCGACATGAGTTCCAATGGCTCCGGCGGTGATTCGAGTGGCTACGGCTACGACGGCGGCTCGGGGGAGCAGCAGGGGTTCTACGGAACCTCGCCCTACTCGACCACGCTGGCCGGATTGAACGGCGGCATGGGCAGTCTCGTCGGGCTCGGCATGTTCAGCGGCGGCGTCGGCCAGATGCCGGGCGCGTCGACCGGGTTCCGGATGCCCTCGAACTGGAACCCCGGCGCGGGAAGGGCATTCGGCGCCGTGAACGAGCCGACCGCCGCGCCGGCGGCGAACCGCGCACCGCGCCGCGGTGTGTCCGCTCCGGAGGCGCGCATGCGTCGCCGCCGGCGGGATGAGGAGAAGAACAAGAAGTCGAAGGTGTTCGTACCCGGCGAATTCGAGGAGGTGCCGGTGCTCGAGAAGCCTCCGATCGTCGGCGTCATCGAATACGCCGAGAGCGACCGGCGCGACGACTTGGCCGAACAAACAGTGGCCGTGGGTGTGATCGAACGCGAAGACGACGACGCCCCCGTAGCCCTGTCAGAACGTCCCCGGTAACGCACCGAGGTCGAGTATCCAGGTTCATGGAGAGGAACAGTAATGGCCATTACGGACGTAGATCCCGATCTGGTCCGCGAGACCGCGAACAACACTTTCGTCGGGATGGGTGAGCTCGAGACCCACCTCCGGACGATGTCGGGTGCCCAGGACGAGCTTTTCGTGGCCGTCAAGGGACACACGGGTGACGCTATCTACAAGGCCTTGGCCGACGCTTACGAGAAGGGTTCGAAGCTGGCCAAGGATCTGCAGGGCATCGTCGATGTGATGCAGAAGAACCACGTCACCTTCAATTCGGAGGACCTGGACGCCGCGGCGAAGGTCTACGCGAACATGGGTGGCGACGGCTCGATCGCCGGGAACGACGGCTTTGTCAGCGACAGCGCCGCCACCAGCGCCGCCTCCCGGCTCAACCTCAACATCTGATTCGACAAGCCCGATTGTTCTAGAAAGGTAATTCTCATGACGAAGCCTATTCACGTCGATTACGGTGCCGCGGAAATCGCCACCGGCACGATCGGCCAGCTGGTCGCCGCGATGATCGAGAACACCGAGCGCCTGCGCGGTCTCCAGAAGGGCCTGGAAGCGGTCCTCAAGGGTGCCATGGGCGACGGCTACACGACCACCATGACCAGCTTCAACACCGATCTGACCAACTACGACGGTGCCGTCAAGCAGCTGAACGCGACCGTGTCCCAGAACGTCAACGCGGGCGGGCACATCAACCAGGTCGACATTCAGGAAGGCAACCGGTTCGCGGCTCTCGGCAGGTCGTAATCACCGTGTCGTCGACTGTTCATCCGGCATTCCTGTCGGCAGACGAGGAGCTGGAACCGGAGGGTGACACGGCCGGTCCGGGAGCAGAAGGCGAACCGGTCGCGATCGACCTGAATGTCGATGCCGCCCTGCTTCTGCAGGGGATGGTCGGCATCGACTCCTATCCGCTGGTACTGGCCCTGGTGTCGAACGTGTACCGCCTCGAGGACCAGGACCGGGTGAACGCTGTCGTCGCCGAGCAGCTCGCTGAGGCGGGCATTCTCGTCGGCGGCGGCGTTCATCCCACGGTGGAACATTGGCTGCACTGCCTGTACCGGCCGGATGTGGAATTGGCCGTGCTGGTGCGCGACACCGGCCTGGACGGTGAGCCGGCCGGCATGCTGCGCATGTCGCTGGTGCGTTCCGGCGACACTCACGTGCTGGCGGTGCGAAACGACGACCATGTCGTGATCCAGCAGGTGTTCCAGGAAGGAGAGCAGCTCGATACCCTGACCGCGGCTCTGGTCGCCGCGCTGGGCCCCTGCCCGCCGGTGCGCTTCGAGCCGATGCGCGCGAATTCGGAACAGATCGCCGAGGTGCAGGCCGAACCGGTGGAGCAGCGTCGGCAGGCGCTGCTGGAATTGGGCGCACAGCCGCACACCGCCGGTGTGCTCGACCGAGTTTTCGACGAGGTGGCGCGCCGCGCCGAAGTCGTGATGATCGAGCACCACGACGGCCGGAAGGCCGAGCCGGACAATGCCTTGACCGTGCTGGATACTTTGTCCGGCCGGTTGGTGGTGACACCGAGTGTCGCCGTGGACGGAACAGTCTGGGCGACCTACTCGCCGGGCGACGACACGGCACTGCAGGCCGGGGTCGCCGCCTTGGTGGAACTACTGCCGAGCCGCAGCTGGTTCGCTACCAGCCGGACCGGGTGACATCCGGCTGATCGAGAGGGACGAGGAACATGAACCGAGCACCGAATACGAACGGACATCCGGCCGAGTCCGTGCGGGCTCGGGGTGGCTACGACGCGTACTTTTCCCCGCAGCAGAGCGCCGTCGAGGCGCCGGCCGAGCAGCCCGCGCCGACCGAGAACCGGTCGGACGCCTTCCGCTACACCTCCGGACTCCCCACCCAGGCCGCGTCGGCGCCCACGGTCGGCGCCCCGGGCCAGTCGCAGCACGATCGCACGCCGTCCGCGCCGCCGCCCCAGGCCGCGCCGCCCGGGCCCGTCCAGTCCGCGCAGCCCACGTCGGACCGGTCCGCCCAGTCGCAGTCACAGCAACCGAACTCGGCACAACAGCAGCACGCGGCGTCGCAACCGCATGCGGCGCAGCAACACTCGGTGCAGCAGCCGCCGGAGGCGACGGTCGCGCAGATCCGGCCCCAGCAACAGCCCCGCGCCGCGGAACCGACGCCGCCGCCCCGCTCGGTCTCCGACGAAGGCCGCGGGTTGGAGCGCATCGATCGCCCACATACCGACGTCGCGTACCCCGAGGTGCTGCCCGCCTCCCTGACGTCGATGGACCTGCTGGCCGAGATCTCCGCCACTCGGCGCGCACAGCTGCGCTCGACCCAGGGCATGCGCGGCGCGCTGAACAAGGTCGGCTTCAATCTGGGACTGTCCCCGGCGGAACAGCGCACCGAGGAGCGCCGCGGGCGCATCCGGCGCCAGCTCACCTCGACCTATCAGATCGCGGTGGTGAGTGTGAAGGGCGGCGTCGGCCGCACCACCGTCACCGCGGCGCTCGGCTCGACATTCGCGAGCCTGCGTCCCGACCGCGTCGTCGCGGTGGACGCCAACCCCGACTTCGGTGATCTGCCCACCCGCACCAGGCCGCATCCCTACGGCCTGACGCTGCGGGATCTGGTCCGCGCGCAGAACCTCGAGGCGTTCTCCGCGGTGCACTCGTTCACCTCGATCAACGAGGCCGATCTGTCCGTGCTCGCCTCGCCGTGGTCCACCGAGGCCGTCGAGGCGCTGTCCGGTCCGGAGTACGGCAACGCGGTCGCGGTGTTGCGCCGGCACTACAACCTGGTGATGGTCGACTGCGGCACCGGCGTGCTGGATTCGGTCACCGGCGCCGTGCTACAGACCAGCGACGCCGTCGTGGTCGTGACGCCGCCGACGGTGGGCGGCGTGAAAGGCGCTGTCGCCACGCTGAACTGGTTCGCGGCGCACGGCCTGCAGCACCTGATCGCCAACTCGGTCGTGGCGATCGTGCACCCGCAGGCGGCGAAGCCGATGGTGGAGGTCACGCAGATCGAGAAGTTGTTCGCGACCGCGCAGCGGCCGACTTTCCAGTTGCCCTACGACGAGCATCTCGCCGAGGGCGGCGAAGTGGACCTGCGGTTGCTGGAGAAGGAGACGGCGCTGGCGTTCGAAGAGTTGGCGGCGGCACTCGGTGACGGGTTCCCGGGGCAGGTCGCCACGGGTCGTGGAGGACGGTTGTGAGTACAGCGGTGGCCGGGCCGGCGGCGACGCCGACCCAAGCATCGGCGGAGGTGGCGCGGGCACGCATCGCGGTGATGGTGTCCTCGTATCAGGTCGACGTGGTGGTGCCGACCAAGTTCACGATCGAAACGTTCATGGACGATCTGCTCGCGGTCCTGTCGCGCGCGATCGATGACGAGAACATCGACTTCGCCCCGCCCAGCGGGCAGTGGAGTCTCGCCCGCCCCGGGGAACTGCCGATGCCGCGCTGGCGCAGTCTCGCCGACCACGACGTCATCGACGGCACGGTGCTGATGTTGTCGGCGGTGGAGTCCTCCGAGGTGTTCACGCCGGTCGTCGAGGACATCACCGACGCGCTGGCGCTGATCAACGAGCGGGAGTTCTCCGAGTTCGATCCGCGCACGGTCGCGATCACCGGTGTGTCCGCGCTCGGCGTCGGCGCGATCGCCGCGGCCGCGCTGCTCTCGTGGTCCTGGATGCGGTCCGGCTCGGTCCTGTGGTGCGGATTGCCGGCGTTGCTGCTGGGCCTGGTCTGCTGGATCGCGGGATTCGCGCTGCGCCGCCGCGACGACGGGGAGACGCTGTGCCTCGGGCTCGTGCTGTCCGCGCTGCCGCTGCTGTTCGCCGGTGGCGCGATGCTGGTGCCGGCCGCCTATAGCGAACCCGGTCCGTTCGCCGCGGCCAATGTCGCCGCGGGCGCGGTGGTAGCCGCCACGGCGGCGGTGACGACGCTGCGATTGACCAGGGTAAGCACGACCGTGCTGACGGCGGTGCTGGTGATCACCATCGCCGTCGCGATCGCCGCGCTGCCGATGGCGTATCTCGAGGTGTCCGAGCAGCACATGACCGGCGGCGCCGTGTTCGTCGGGCTGATCCTGCTGACCGCCGCACCGCGACTTGCCGTGGTGGCGGCCCGGATTCGGCCCCCGGACCTGCCCGACCCGGGCACCGAGGTGGCCCCGGCCACGCTGACCGACATCTTCGACGCCGAGACCGCCACGGCCGACGATCCGGGTCCCGACCGCACCGAGGACGATCGCCGCCGGGCCCTGCGCATCGAAGACCGCGCCCGGCTGGCGGTGACGAGCCTGCGCGGCCTGATCATCGGGTCGGCCACGGTGCTGGCCGCGGCGACCGTGCTGTCGGCGGCCGCGAGCCCCGGCGGCATCCGCGAGATCGTGCTGGCCGCGGCCGTCGCGGGCATCGTCGCCTTGCGCACGCGCTGGTACCCCGATCGGATTCAGGCGATCGCCCTCGTCGTCGCATCGGCGACCACGGTGGTCGGGGTGGGGGCCGTGGAGGTCGGCGCCTACGCGACCCCGATCGCTCGCATGGTCGTCGTCGTGGTGGTGGCGGTGGCCGCCGCGGTGGCCTGCGTGGCCGCGCTGCGATTGCCGGGCGTGCGGCTGTCGCCGGTGACCCGCCGGGTCATCGACCTCGTCGAGTACGCGCTGATCCTGGTCGTCCCGGTGCTCGCGTTCTGGATCATGGGGATCTACACCGCCATGCGAGGAATCTGATGAACCCTGCCGGTATCGGCATCCGGATCTGCGCGGCGATGGTCGCCGGCGTGATCCTCGGCGTAGCGGCCGGTCCGGCGGGTGCGCTGCAACCGCCGGAGGTGATCGTGGGGGCGGCGCCGCCGGACGGTCCTCCGGGACCCGAGGTCCCGACGAAGCAGGAGGACGGCTGCCTGGCGACCGGTCTGCTGCCGAACAGCGACGTGACGCAGGCCCCGCCGCCGGAGACCTCGCTGGACCTGTCCCGAGCGCGGGCGCTGAGCCGTGGCGCCGGTGTCACCGTGGCCGTGGTGGACACGGGGGTGACGCCGAATCCGCGCCTGCCCAACCTCATCGGCGGCGGCGATTACGTCGCCGCCGGCGGCGACGGGTTGTCCGACTGCGACGCGCACGGCACCCTGGTCGCGGGGATCATCGGCGCGGCCTCCGACCCGGCGGACAAGTTCGTCGGTGTCGCGCCGGAAGCCTCGATCATCTCGATTCGCTACCGCTCCAACGCTTTTCGCCCGGATAAGCCCGACTCGGCGCGGGAGGGCCAGTCCGTCATCGATATCCGGACGCTGGCGCGGGCGATCACCCACGCGGCGAATCTCGGCGCCGGGGTGATCACGGTCGGGCTGCCGGTCTGTGTCACCGCCGAGGCCCAGGTCGACCAGTCGATGCTGGCGGCCGCCATCGGCTACGCGGTGCACGTCCGCGGCGCGCTCATCGTGGCCGGTGCGGGCAACACCAGCGGCACGGGCTGCGCGCAGAACCCGGACGTCGATCCCGGCCGGCCGAGCGACCCGCGCAACTGGCGGGACGTGAAGACGATCTCCGCGCCCGGCTGGTTCGCCCCCGACGTGCTGACCGTCGGCTTCACCACCGCGTCGGGAACGCCCATGTCGGGCTCGCTGATGGGACCGTGGGTCGGCATCGCCGCCCCGGGCGCCGGCATCGAGTCGCTCGGGCCCGGCGGCACCCAGCTCATCAACGGCGTCGGGTCGGCGGGCAAGCTGGTGCCGGTGGGCGGGGCGTCGTTCGCGGCGGCGTACGTCAGCGGCGTGGCGGCCCTGCTGCGCTCGCGGTTCCCGTCCGAGACCCCGTCGGAGATCATGGCGCGGCTGCAGGTCAGCGCGCACGCCATGCCGCGCGGGCTGGACAATCTGGCCGGCGCCGGAATGATCGATCCGCTTGCGGCGCTGAGCTATCGGACCCCGCCCAAACCACCCGAGGACCTGTACAAGCGTGCCACGCTGGTGCTCCCCGATCCGCCGCGGCCGCGCGACCTGAAGCCGCTCGTGGTCTCGGCGGCGATCGTGGTGGGCACGCTGGTGCTGGGTGTGGGTGCGGACGGCGTACTGCGGAGGCGTAGGTGAGTTTTCCGAGTGTTCGGGTCGGAGGAGTCGAACGCGGCCCGTTCGCCGTGCTGACGGTCGGTGGGGGTCCGGTGCTGGCCGGGATGTCCGCCCATGCCCCGTGGTGGACCCTCGGGGTGGTGGTCTGCGTGCTGGTGGCGGCGGTGACCGTGCGCTTCGGCCATCGCACCGCGGTGCGCTGGCTGCTGGACTGGGTGGCGTTCCGGGTCGGCCGCGAATCCCGTGCCCGCGGCCGGTCCCGGCCGTGGGAGGTGACCGATGTCCAGGTGTCCGCCGGGGTGTGCGGCGTGCACGAGGACGGCACGACGCTGGTGGCGATGATCCAGCTGGCCCCGGATCTGGACCTGCCCACGGTCATCGCGGAGCAGACCATCTACACCGAGGACACCATCAGCGCCGAATCCCTGATGCCGCTGCTGGACCAGTACGGCATCGCCGTGGACATCGACATCGTGACCACCGGTCAGCGGGTCCGTCCGGGCGGCAGCTACAGCATGCTCTACGACCAGTTGCTCGGCTCGCACCCGGTGGTCGGCAACCGGATGTCCTGGCTGGTGGTCCGCCTCGATCAGGAGCGCAACCTGGAGGCGCTGACGCGCCGCGGGCCGTGCGCGGAGGTCGCGCCGAAGGCGCTGGCCAGCGCTGCCCATCGGATCGCGGGACGACTGCGGGAACGTGGCATCAACGCTCAGCCGCTGCCCGCGGACGCGCTGTGGCGGGCGGCCCGGCTGCTGCACGCGGGTGTCGAGTTGTCGGATCTGCGGGAGAAGTGGGGCCATCTGGAGTCCTCGGTGGCGAGCCGCAGCATCAGTAGTTTCCTGATCGACTGGACGCGGCTCGGCGACACCGGCCTGGACGACTGCTGGTCGTGGAACCGCGGCCGGACGACCGTGGTGGTGAGCCTGGCCGGCGGCGCCGTGGGCGCCCGCGGCCTGGTGCGATACGTCGGCCCCGCGGTCACCAGCGCGCCGGTCGATTATCTGCTGCCGCTGGGCGGCCGGCAGTCCGCCGCGCTGCTCGCCTCGCTGCCGACCGGCACGTCGGTGCGGGCCGTGCCGAGCGACGAGCAAGGCCGCGACATCGCCTCCCAGCAGGTCGTCGACGGTCTCACCATGGCCATCGGCCCGAACGGCCAGATCCTGGGCTCGATCAGCGGGCAGCCGCGGCACACGCTGGCCATGCCGCTGTTCGATCCGTCGCTGTACAACCCGCAGCGCCGCACCATTGATGTGCGCGCGGAATTGCCTGTCGCACAACAGATCGTGCTGCGCGCGATGGTGGTCGGCGCCGACGTCGAGGTGTATTCGGCGCGGCCGCAGCGGTGGGAGCAACTGGTGGCGGCGGTGGGGGATCCGGCGTCGCTGCGGCTGGTCCCCGAGGAACAGCCGGGCGCCCCCGTCTCGGATCAGGAGTCGCAGGCCATGGTGACGGTCTTCGACCAGGTGCCGCCGCGCGCCTCGGCCGCGCCCACCACCGTGACGATCAGCGACCCGGGCGAGCCGCGCCGCCGCACCGCGGATCTGGCCATCGATCAGGTCAGTCCGTCGGCCGTCGATGTCGGTATTCCGATGCGGACCGTGCGGGTGGATCTGATCGAGCCGCGCGGTGAGACACGGTATCTGGACTACCTGGACCCGGGCGGCAATCCGAGGGTGGGTGACCCTGCGGTGATCCCGCCGGAGAACGGGCACGGTCCCGTACCACCGGTGCCGCCCATAGGTGACCGGTCGGTAGGGCGAGGCGAAGTAGGTCGGGAAGAAATGGGTCGGTAATGTTTATCGGCGTGGTAGCGGACTCCCAGTCGGAAGGCGATGCACGGCACGAACCGGACGGGGAGGGCGCGCTCACGCCGCGGCAGGCGGCGGCCGCGATCTTTTCCCGGCGATTGTCGGAACTGATCTCGGAATCGGTGGTGTCGACCGAGGACGGTTCGACGCGGTCGTTGACGCTCTACTCGCTGGCGCAGCACTTGGAGCTGGCCTATCCGGATGTGCCGGTGTCGCAGTCGGGCCTGTACCGATTGATCCACGGCGAGGCCATTCCGCGGCTGGATCTGATTATCGCGCTGGCCCGTGTTTTCGACGTGCCGCCCGAATATTTCATCACCGCCGAAAGCAATTCCTGATCGCCGCCCGCTGTTCTCAGCAACGGGAAGCTCGGCCCGCCCGCGCCCGCAGCGGGTATGGATACCATCCTCAACATGCCCGCCGAGGATCCGGGAGACGTGTTTCTTCGCCACCGTAGCGCGGTCCTGGACGCGCTGCTCGCCGATCCCGGGCTGGAACCGAACGGGGCGGCCGCGGTCGGCGAATCGTCGGCGTCCGTGACCGGCACAGCGGTTCTGGGCGAAGAGCTTTCGGGGGACGACACCGGCTCGGCCGAGTCGTCGTCGGCGGCCCTCGCCGGTGCGGACGCCCCCGAGGCCGCTCGACGTCGTCCCAGTTCCGGGCCCAAGGCCAGCGACCGAATTCTCGCCCTGCTGAACGGGCAGCCGGCCGACTCGTCGGCCGGTCTCGAGTTCACCGCGGACCATTCCGAGGCGGCCGCGAGCCGCCTGCGCGCCTCGGCCGAACCCGCCGAGACCCGGCAGGAACCGACGCCGCCCGCGCCGGAGCAGAAGTCGGCGGCGTCGAAACCGGCAAGCGTCGGCGAACTGGGCAAGACCGCGGTGGTGCACCTGCGCAAACCGAAGGTGGCGCTGGCCGTCGCCGGTGTGCTGGTGCTGCTGTTGATCCTGGTCCTGATGACCACCGGCGGCGAGGATCAATCCAGCCAGAACGTGGTGGTCACCCAGGCCTCGGGCGGCACTCCGCTGCAGACCTCCGCGCCCCCGGCCACCCCCGCCGCCTCGCCGATCCAGGTGCAGTCCGCGAAGGCGCACTGCCCGCAGGGCAGCACCGAGGGAATGGACGCCTTCTCCGGCGAGTCGGGCAAGGCGTGGCGGTGCCCGCGGGCGTACAAGGTCGACGGCCAGGTTTTGACGATCGATCTCGGCAAGACCTATCAGGTGGATTCGATCGGCATCGTGCCCGGGTTCGACGCCGTCGGCTCGGACGGGATCGACCAGTGGAACAAGTACCGGACGGTGAGCCGGGTGTCCTACCGGTTCGACGACGCCAACGCCACCACCTACACCCAGCAGACGCTGGACCAGCGCAACGTGGTCACCACGGAGATCAAACCGGCGGTGAGCGCTTCGAAGATCACGCTGACGGTCCTGGAGTCCAAGGGTGATCCGTCGGTCAACATCACCGCCATCTCCTCGATTGTGATCACCGGACATTGACTCTGTCGCATCTGATCTGCCAGTACTGCTCGCACCGCAACGGCGGTGCCGACTCCCGATGCGCACACTGCGGCGCGCCGCTGACGGCCGACGCGCAGCCGGAACACCCTGTGGGCCAGCAGTTCTCGACCATGACGGGCCGGTTGATGCACGGCGCCGAGCATGCGGTCGAGGACGTGGCGAAGACCGCCGAGGGCGCCGGAAAGGAAGTGGCGTCGGACGCGGCGAAGATCATCACCGAGCGGCTGGCGTCGATGTCGTGGCGAACGGCGGTCGCGATCCTGGTGGCGATGGTCATTCTGGCCATCCTGGTGATGCGGTCGTGTAGCGGCAGTACGCCGGATCTGTCGTCGGTCGGCGGGCTCGGCGGGGCCGACGGTGTGCTCGGGGGCGGATCCTCCTCGGTCGAAAGCCTGCCGGAGCCGTTGCGCGGGGCGGCGAACTGCCGTTCCGCCGATCCTTCGGGCGCCTCGGAATCCTGTGTGGTCGAGGCGAATTCGGCATTGCTCTCCGGCGGCATCACCGGCGGCCGGTCGCTGACCGTGTCGGTGCAACGAGAGCAGCCGAACCGGGTGGCGGACACCATCGCTCGTTGGCGCGCCGCCGGAGCGACGACCGTGGCCGACGGCACGGTGTTCGCGGCGGTGGGCCCCTCGTCCACGGTGATGTACGCGGACAGCCGCAGCGGTCTGCGGCTCGAGACGGGCGCGTTCACCGACCGGTCGGGCGCGCGCACCTTCCTGCAGCGGTCGGGTCTACTCCGCTGATCGGCCGGGCGGGCGGCCCGGCACGCTGTTCCTGCTGGTGGGGACAACCTTGCCAGCAAATAATGTTACAATTTATAGCGTACCGCTAAGTAATGTACCAATCTTTGGTAGACAGATCGGGTCGGCGGGAATTCGCAGTCAGGGAAGGTACAGGAATGGTGGCGACCACCCAGCAGACGGTCTCGTGGAAGCGTTTCCGTGACAATCCGACCGATCTGGAGGCGATCTACTTCCGCTGGATCCAGCCCGGCGCCGCCACACCGGCGATCAGCGACCGGGCCCAGCAGATCTACCGCCAGCACCTCGAAGCTCGCGGCACTGCGCCCACCGGGCCGCATCCTCGCCCGCGTCTATCGCAGCGGCGACGGTTTCGGCCCCGCGATCCAGATCGTCAACGACGACATGCCGTTGCTGGTCGACTCGGTGACGTCGGCGCTGCGGCGGCTGGGCGCACCGGTCACCGAGGTCGTCCATCCGGTCTTCGACGTGCTGCGCGACAGCCGCGGCCGGTTGCGCGCGCTCGCGCCCGCCGAGGGCGACGGCACCGCCGTGCCGGGCCGCGGCGGGCACGCCGTGCGCGAGTCCTGGATGCATGTGCAGCTGGGCGCGGAGGTCGAGGACGAGCTGATCGAGCGGATCGAGGCCGCGCTGCCCCGGCTGCTCGAGACCATCCGGCAGGTCGACGACGACGCCCAGGCGATGGTGCGCACGATGCTGGGCCTGGCCAACCGCCTCGACCACGCCTCGGAGTGGCTGCCCGGCGACGAGGTGACCGACTGTGCGCGGCTGCTGCGCTGGCTCGCCGACGGCCACTTCACCCTGCTCGGATACGGCTACTACCAGCTGTCCGGTGCGACGCCGCCGCAGCCGGGATTCCCTGACCCGGACAAGGTTCCGGGTACCGCGCTCGGCGTGCTGCGCGGCGAGTCGGGCGCGCAGATCGCCGTGCCCGCCTTCGACGGCGACAGCTCGGTGCTGCGACTGGCGAACGGGTCCGCGGACGCGGTGATGCCGGGTTCGCCGGACATCTACTTCGTCAGCGTCGGCGACTACGGCGAGCCGGACCCGCGGGCACAGCAGGGCGGGCAGCGCCCGGAGCGGCCGAAGGGCGCGCACGTATTCGTCGGCATGTTCACCGTGGCCGGTTCCCACGAGAACATCCTCGACATCCCGGTCATCTCCCGGCGCGTGCATCAGGTGATCGAGTGGGCCGGATTCGGCCTGAACTCCTTCTCGGGCCAGGCGCTGCTGGAGATGCTGCAGACCTTCCCGCGTGTGGAGCTGTTCTCCACCGACGCCCGGCGCCTGTTCGAAACCGTCTCGGCGGTCATGAATCTGGGCCTGCGCCGTCAGGTGCGGCTGTTCATCCGGCGCGACGGCCGCAGCGGCGCGGTCTACTGCCTGGTCTACATGCCTCGCGACCGGTACGGCACCGAGGTCCGGCTGCGGATGGCCGATGTGTTGCGCGCGGAGTTCGACGCCGAGCAGCTCGCGTACTCCGCGCGGGCCACCGAATCGGAGTTGGCGGTCGTGTATTTCACGGTGCACCGCCGGCCCGGCGCGGAACCCGCCGACATCTCCGAATCGAACCGCGAGCGCATTCAGGAACTGCTGTTCGCCACCACGTTGACCTGGTCGGACCGGTTGGTGGCGGAAGCCGCCGGGGTGCCGACGGTCCCCGCGGCACTGGTCCGCAAGTACGCCGAGGCGTTCCCGCCCGGCTACCAGCAGGAGCACGACCCGTCCCGCGCGCTGGCCGATCTGCAGCGGCTCGAGGGCCTCGCCGACGGCGACATCGACACCAACCTGTACCGGCGGGCCGGGGCCGCGGACGACCAATGGCGTTTCGCGCTCTACGTCGCCGGTGCCGAGGTGTCGCTGAGCCGCATCCTGCCGCTGCTGCACAGCCTCGGCGTCGAGGTGGTCGAGGAGCGGCCCTACGCGCTGGACATCGCGGACGGTTCCCGCCGCTGGATCTACGATTTCGGGCTGCGGATCCCGGCCGCGGCGCTGCGCGGCGGCTCGGTCCCCGCGGCCCCCGGCGCGCCGACGGTGTCCGAGGACGATCTGCGCCGCCGGTTCGCGGACGCCTTCGCCGCGATGTGGTTCGGCCGCACCGAGAACGACGGGCTCAACGAACTGGTGCTGCGCGCCGGTCTGGGCTGGCGGGAGGTGTCGATGCTGCGGGCCTACGCGAAGTACCTGCAGCAGGTCGGCTTCGCCTACACCTTCGGCAACATCACCCGCGTGCTGCTGACGCACCCGACCACGGCGCGCTCGTTCGCCGAACTGTTCGAGGCGTACTTCGACCCGGAGGGTGTCGGACCGGTGGCCTCCGCGCGCGCCGCGGCCGCCGCCGAGCGGTTGCAGGGCGAGATCGACGCGGTCGTCAGCCTCGACACCGACCGCATCCTGCGCGCGATTCTCGGCCTGATCACCGCGACCCTGCGCACCAACTACTACCGCCAGGACGACAGCGGCAACCTCACCGAATACCTCTCCTTCAAGTTCGATCCGCACTCGATCACCGAATTGCCCAGGCCCAAGCCGCAATTCGAGATCTTCGTGTATTCACCCCGGGTGGAGGGTGTGCATCTGCGGTTCGGTCCGGTGGCGCGTGGCGGGTTGCGCTGGTCGGACCGGTTGGAGGATTTCCGTACCGAGATTCTGGGTCTGGTGAAGGCCCAGGCGGTGAAGAACGCGGTGATCGTGCCGGTGGGCGCGAAGGGCGGGTTCGTGGTGAAGCATCCGCCGGCGCCGACGGGCGATGCGACCGCGGATCGGCAGGCGTTGCAGGCCGAGGGTGTGGCCTGCTACCGCACGTTCATCTCGGGCTTGCTGGACGTGACCGACAACGTCGATCACAACACCGGTGAGGTGGTGCCGCCCGCACGCGTCGTGCGCCGCGACAGCGACGACACCTACCTGGTCGTCGCCGCCGACAAGGGCACGGCCACCTTCTCCGACATCGCGAACGACGTCGCCAAGTCCTACGGATTCTGGCTCGGCGACGCCTTCGCCTCCGGTGGCTCGGCCGGCTACGACCACAAGGCGATGGGTATTACCGCCAAGGGTGCGTGGGAGTCGGTGAAGCGGCATTTCGCGGAGATGGATGTCGATACGCAGTCGCAGGAGTTCACTGTGGTGGGTGTCGGTGATATGTCGGGGGATGTGTTCGGTAACGGGATGTTGTTGTCGGAGCACATTCGGTTGGTGGCGGCGTTCGATCATCGGCATATTTTCTTGGATCCGGATCCTGATGCGGCGCGGTCGTTTGCGGAGCGGCGGCGGTTGTTCGGGTTGCCGCGGTCGTCGTGGCGTGATTACGACGGGTCGGTGATCAGTGAGGGCGGCGGCGTCTACGACCGCGGCGCCAAGGCGGTGCCGGTCTCGGCGCAGGTGCGCGCGGCGCTCGGCCTGAACCCGGGCGTCACCACGCTGTCCCCGCCGGAGCTGATCAAGGCGATCCTGCTGGCGCCGGTGGATCTGCTGTGGAACGGCGGCATCGGCACCTACATCAAGTCCGCCGGCGAGACCAACGCGGATGTCGGTGACAAGTCCAACGATTCGGTACGCGTCGACGCGAACCAGTTGCAGGTCAAGGTGATCGGCGAGGGCGGCAACCTCGGTGCCACGGCGCTGGGCCGAGTCGAGTTCTGCCGCAACGGCGGCCGGATGAACACCGACGCGCTGGACAACTCGGCGGGGGTGGACTGCTCCGACCACGAGGTCAACATCAAGGTCCTCATCGACGGCGTGGTCTCCGCGGGCGAACTGCCCGCCGACGAACGCAACGCGCTGCTCGCCTCGATGACCGACGAGGTGTCCGAACTCGTGTTGCGCGACAACATCTCCCAGAACTTCCGCATGGGCCTGTCGCGTGCACACGCGGCGCCGATGCTGGAGGTCCACCGGCGGATGATCACGGAGCTGGAGAACCGGCGCGGCGTGGATCGCACGCTCGAGGCACTGCCCTCGGACGCGGAGATCGACCGGCGCGCGGCGGCGGGCACCGGCCTCACGTCTCCCGAGCTGGCGAACCTGCTCGCCCACGTGAAGCTGTCGCTGAAGGACGACCTGCTGGCCGGAAACCTGTTGGACCAGGCGGCCTTCGAGACGCTGCTGCCGACGTACTTCCCGGCTCCGGTGCGGGAACGGTTCGGCGCCGCCATCAAGCGGCATCCGCTGCGGCGGCAGATCCTCGCCACCATGGTCGTCAACGACATGGTCGACCTCGGCGGCACCAGCTACGCCTTCCGCCTGGCCGAGGAGATCGGCGCCACCACCGAGGACGCCGTGCGCGCCTACACCGCCGCGGTGGAGATCTTCGATCTGCGGTCGCTGTGGCAGCGGATCCGGACCGCGCCGCTGCCCACGTCGGTGCGCGACGAGTTGGAACTGGAGACCAAGCGCACCCTCGACCGCGCCTCGCGCTGGTTGCTGATCAACCGGCCGCAGCCGCTGGCCATCGGCGCGGGGATCACCCGCTATCGCGACGGCGTGCGGGCCCTGGCCGACGCCGTGCCCGCGTGGCGGCCCGGCCCGGTCGCCGACGACGTGCTGCAGCGCTCGCAGGGATCGATCGAACGCGGCGCGCCCCGCGAGCTGGCCGAGGAGGTGTACGTGCTCATCCACCGCTTCACGCTGCTGGACGTGCTCGACATCGCCGACATCTGCGGCCGCGACGCCGCCGAGGTGGCCGCGCTGTACTACACGCTGGACAAGCACTTCGAGATCCAGCGGCTGCTCACCGCGGTCGCCCACCTCGATCGGGGCGACCGGTGGCGCACGCTGGCCCGGCTCGCCGTGCGCGACGATCTGTACGACTCGCTGCGCGCGCTCACCGTCGACGTGCTCACCACCACCGAGCCGCTGGAGAGCACCGAGGAGAAGATCGCCTACTGGGAGTCCACCAACCGGTCGCGCCTGGTGCGCGCCCGGGGGGCGCTGGCGGAGATCGACGCCACCGGAAGCTACGACCTGGCCACGCTGTCGGTGGCGGCCCGCCAGGTGCGCAGCATGGTCAGCAGCGGAGAACCGGTGACCGCGGCGAAGCCTGCGGCCGACCGCGCCTGACCGCCCGAGCCCGAGCCGGAACTTCCGGCTCGGGCTCAGCCGTCCGCGGCAGCCGGGGTGCCGCAGGAGGTGCAGAATTGCGCCGCCGCGGGCATTTCGGCGCCGCAACCCCCGCAGAACCGTTGCCGCGCGAGCTGCCCGCCGCAATTCATGCAGAACCGGGCGTGCGCGGGGTTGGCGGTATGGCATGCGGCACAGGCGATCTGGCCCGCCGCGTCGCCCGGGGCAGCCGAGTGCGGCGGCGCGGACTGCGGCTGACCGTTCGTGTGCGCCTGAATCGCGTTGAGGCCCAAGGCCGCGCCGAGCATCCCGGCACCGGTGTCGCCGCCGGGACGGGACAGGCCCGCGCTCGCGCCCAGCGCCAGTTCACCGGCCGCGTACCGCTGGAAGTCGCCCGTCAGCCGGATGTAGGTGATGTCCTTGGCCAGCCGCTTGAGCCGGTCGGCGTCCTCGGGGGCGAGGGTGATGTCGAAGTTCCCCATCCGCGCGATGCGCAGGCCGTACTCGTACAGGGTGAGATTGGTCTGCCGTACCACCGCGTCCTCGATCGGCCGCAGATGCCCGGACAGTCCGAGGATCGGCCACTCGCCGCTCGAAACCCCTTGGGTGACAGCGACCTTCATCGCCTTGAGGAGCAGGTCCGAACTCCAGGACTGCACGCCCGACGGGCTGGCCAGATCGGCGGTGCCCGCCAGCGAGGTGATCAGCTCCGCGGGATCGCGCACGGTCAGGGCGAATTCACCGAAGGCCCGCAGCGTGACGACCTGCTCGCTGACCGGGTCCACGATATCCGCCAGCCGCCCACCGAATTTGACGCCGGAGAACTCGCGGGTGGAGATGAAGTACAGCTCGGCGCGATAGAAATTGCCGCCGCTGAGGGTGTCGACCAGGCTGCCGAGGACCGGCAGTTCCTGCGCGTCGATCCGATGGCGGCCGGGCCCGAGCGCCGCGACGACCTGTCCGGTCCGGACGAACAGCGCGACCTCGTCGGCGTTGACGATCGCCCGGGTGAAGCGCCGGATATTGACGTCCGGCCACTTGTAGACCATTTGGTTCTTGCGGTCCTCGGGGACCGCGATGAACTCCCGTTCGAACCATGCCATAACTACGCTCCATCAGGCGATTCAATAGCCAGCGTACCGCTGTGTGACGGTCCGCTCAATGTGGCGACCAGGGGTGACGCGGCACCGGATCCCTTGTGTTTCAGACACATTGCGATATGCCCGGAACGGTGTCTCCTTATTGATAGTGCCGTTGTTTGACGGTACATTAACGTCGGTATGACGGGCGTCACCCGAAAGGCCTCACGATGACCACAGTTCGACCGTCCGCCGAGACGCCGGCCGACGCGCTGCATGCCGAGGACGCGGGCTACCACAAGGCGCTGCGACCGCGTCAGCTGCAGATGATCGCCATCGGCGGGGCCATCGGCACCGGGCTGTTCCTCGGCGCGGCCGGTCGGCTGCACACGGCAGGACCGGGCCTGTTCCTGGTGTACGCGGTCTGCGGGATCTTCGTCTTCTTCATCCTGCGGGCGCTCGGCGAGCTGGTGCTGCATCGGCCCTCCTCGGGATCGTTCGTCTCCTATGCCCGCGAGTTCTACGGTGAGAAGCTGGCCTTCGGTGTCGGCTGGATGTACTTCTTTCACTGGTGTATGACCGGGATCGTAGACATCACGGCCATCGCCACGTATGTCCATTATTGGGGAGGCACCCGCAGTATCCCGCAGTGGGCGATCGCCCTGATCGCGCTGGCGATCGTGGTCGGAATCAATCTGATCTCGGTGCGCTGGTTCGGCGAGCTGGAATTCTGGGCGGCGCTGATCAAGGTCGTCGCGCTGGTGGCCTTCCTGATCGTCGGCTCGGTCTTCCTGGCCGGGCGGTTCACCGTGGACGGCGAGCCCACCGGCCCGGCGGTGATTGCGGAGCACGGCGGTCTGTTCCCGACCGGGCTGCTACCGCTCATCACGGTCACCACCGGCGTCGTATTCGCCTACGCCGCGGTCGAATTGGTCGGCACGGCGGCCGGCGAGGCGGAGAATCCCGAGAAGATCATGCCGCGCGCGATCAACTCGGTCATCGCCCGCATCGCGCTGTTCTACGTCGGCTCGCTGGTGCTGCTCGGGCTGCTGCTGCCCTACACCTCGTTCACCTCGGGGGAGAGCCCCTTCGTCACCTTCTTCGACAAGCTGGGCGTCGGCGGCGCGGGTTCGACCATGAACCTGGTGGTGCTGACCGCGGCCTTCTCCAGCCTCAATGCCGGGTTGTACTCCACCGGCCGGATTCTGCGGTCGATGTCGATGAACGGCAGCGCCCCGGCGATCGCGTCGCGGATGTCGAGTTCGGGTGTGCCGTATGTCGGCATCCTCGCCACCGGCGCGATCGCGCTCATCGGGGTCGGGCTCAACGCGGTGGTGCCGGACAAGGCGTTCGAGATCGTGCTGAACATGTCGGCGCTCGGCACCATCACCGCGTGGACGGCGATCGTGCTGTGCCAGCTGCAGCTGTGGCGCTGGTCGCGCGCCGGGCGAGTGGAGCGGCCCGCCTTCCGGCTGATCGGCGCGCCCTACACCTCCATCGCGACGCTGATCTTCCTCGCCGCCGTGGTGGTGCTGATGGCCACCAGCGAGGACGACGTGCAGCGCGGCGCGGTGCTGGCCATGCTGTGCGTCATGCTGCCGGGCCTGGTCGCCGGCTGGTTCCTGGCGCGGCGGCGGGTGCTGCGGGTTGCCGAGGAACGGCAGGGCTACACCGGTCAGTTCCCGGTACTGGCCGAGCGGCCCCTGCAGAACGAGGCCGCGGAGGCCACCCCGGCGGCCGAGAAGCCGGACACCGAATAGCTCGATGATCGCCCCGTCGGCCGGGGCGATCCTCTTCCCACCGAGGGGAATGGTCTATGTCACCCGTAGCGTACGGCGGACCAGAATGAGGGCGCGATTCATCCGCGGGTTCGGGAGGCTCCTCATGTCGGAACGGTCCGGGACGTCCGACCATCCGTTGCCGCACCCGTGGGCCAACCGGCGCATGCGGGGCACGGAGATTCCGGTCCAGGCACACCCCTGGTCCGCCGGGCGGCCCGTCGATCCGGCGCAGCGCTTCGGTGGTCCGCAGACCGGCAAGCTGGTGTCGGGAACCGAACCGGCGCAACTGTTCTCGCGCGGCACCAAACGAGTCACGGCGGACGACGGCCTCGACACGGCCGGCGAGGAACTGTCCGCGACCGAGGCGGAATTGCGGCTGCTGGCCGAGGCCGAGGCCGGATCCGGCCGCAGCGCCCGCTCGCGCCCCAGCCCGCGCCGCCTCGGCGAGGGCATGGTGGAGATGCCCAAGGTGGCCTCGGTGGACCCGCGGTCGGCCGTGCTGGCCACCCCGGAGGTCGCCGAGGTCAAGCGATTCTGCTGGAAGTGCGAGGCCCCGGTGGGCCGGTCCGCCGACGGCGAGCCCGGCGCGGTGGCCGGGGTGTGCGGGAAGTGCAACTCGCCGTTCAACTTCCGGCCGCAGCTCGAGGCGGGCGAACTGGTGGCCGGGCAGTACGAGGTGCAGGGTTGCCTGGCGCACGGCGGGCTGGGCTGGATCTACCTGGCCGTCGACCGCAATGTCAGCGACCGCTGGGTGGTGCTCAAGGGCCTGCAGAATCCGCTCGATTTCGAGGCGCACGTCGTGGCGCTCGCGGAACGGCAATTCCTGTCCGAGGTGGCCTATCCGGGCATCGTCAAGATTCACAATTTCGTGAAGCACAAGTCCCGGCGCGACGTCGAGGACGGCTACATCGTCATGGAGTACGTCGGCGGGCAGTCGCTGAAGAAGGTGCTCGACGAGCGCGCGCCCGACCGGATACCGATCGCCGAGGCCATCGCCTACATCATGGAAGTGCTTCCGGCGCTGGACTATCTGCACTCGTTCGGGCTGTCCTACAACGACCTCAAGCCGGACAACATCATGGTGAGCGAGGACGAGGTCAAGCTCATCGACCTGGGCGCGGTCGCGGCCATGGAGTCCTACGGCAGCATCTACGGGACCCCCGGCTACCAGGCGCCCGAGATCACCGATACCGGCCCGACGGTCGTCTCCGACATCTACACCGTCGGCCGTACGCTCGCCGCGCTGGTACTGGACCTGCCGCGGGACAAGGGTGGGCACTTCCTGCCCGGGATCCCCACGCCGGAGGACGACCCGCTGCTGGCCGCGCATCCGGCCCTGTACCGGTTGCTCGGCCGCGCGACCGATCCCGATCCGCAGCGCCGGTTCCCCTCCACCTACTCCATGTACTGTCAGCTCACCGGCGTGCTGCGGATGGTGATGGCCTGCGAGACCGGCCGCGAACACCCCCAGGCCTCCGTCGAATTCGGTTCGCTGCGTGGGGATTTCGGTATCGACACGGTGATCGGCCAGACCGACGGCATGATCGACGGCACCGAGCGGATGCCCACGCTGGACGCCGGGCGGGTCTGCGCGGCGCTGCCGGTGCCGCTCATCGACAGCGAGGACCCCAGCGCCGACCTGCTGTCCACCCTTTTGCACGGCGAGCCGCAGCACGCGCTGGAAACCTTGCGGCGCACCCGTGATCGGATCGCCGCCGGCACCATCGCCGAGCCCGCGTCGTTCCAGCTGGAGGGCACGCTCACCGCGGTGCGCGCGCATCTCGAACTCGGCGAGATCGTGCCCGCGCTACGGCTGCTCGCGGATCTGCGGCCGCGGTACGAGGCGGACTGGCGGCTGGAGTGGTACGCCGGTGTCGCGGCGCTGCTCGACAGTCGTTTCGAGCGCGCCTACAGCAGTTTCGACGCGGTGCACTCGATGCTGCCCGGCGAGATCGCTCCGGCTCTGGCCCTCGCCGCCACCGCCGAACTCGTGCTCCAGCATCTGAGCGAGTCCGGCGATGTCGAGTTCTGGCATCGCGCGGCCGCCGACTACTACCGGCGGGTGTGGCGCACCAACCACGGCGTGGTGAGCGCGGCGTTCGGGCTGGCCCGCCGGTTGGCCGCCGACGGCGAGATCACCGAGGCCGTCGCCGTGCTCGACGAGGTCCCCGCCGAATCCCGCCACCACAGCGTGGCCCATCTGACCGGCTCCCTGCTGCTGGTGTCGCGACCGGTCGCCGACGTGACCGAACAGGATCTGGCCGAGGCGGCGGCGCGGCTCGAGGATGTGCCCGACGCGCCCCGCGCGCTGCAACTGCGCGTCGTGGTGGTCGGGGCCGCGCTGGAATGGCTGCGCGCGGGCGGGCGGCCGCGGGTGCCCGACGCGGAACTGCTCGGATTCCCGCTCACCGTGCCGGGATTGCGGCGCGGCGTCGAATCCTGCCTGCGGGATCTGGCCCGTACCGCGGCGGACCGCATGCACCGCTACCGCCTGGTCGATCTGGCCAATCAGGTGCGGCCGCGGACGCGGTGGTAGCCGGTCGTCAGCGCGAGCGCAGCCCGGTCACGACGATCACCGGCAGCGCGGCGAGCAGCAGCAGCCACCACCAGTTGCCCGTGACGAAGGCGCAGACGAAGGCGAACACCACCGCGACGAGCGCGAGGGTCGCCATTCTGGGAATGGTGGTGTCGCCGGGCGGGGGCGGGGCCTGTGCCGCCACGGGCAGGTCGATGAACAGTTCGGCCAGTTCCGCCTTGGTGGTGGCGGACGCCGCGATCGCGCTGCGTTCGTCGTATTCCGTCAGGGACAGCCGCCCCGAACCGAGCTGATCGGACAGTTCCCGTAGCGCGCGTTCCCGGTCGGCCGCCATGAGCCGTGAATCCGGAATTTCTGTCATGCCGTGCAGGATAGCTCGGAGTTGTTTTCTCCCGAATTATCCGAATAACCATCGCCGGGAAGAAATCCCGAGGATGGTGATCGCCGCCACCAGCTGAGACGCTCTGCTCTGTTTCGGTGTGGTTTCCTTGAGGTATGACAGCCGGTACCGAGTACACGATCGATGAGCTGGCGCGTGCCGCCGGTACGACCGTGCGCAGCCTGCGGGTGTATCACGAGCGGGGAGTGCTGCCGCCGCCCCAGGTGAAGGGCAGGACGGGCTTCTACGGACCGGACCATCTGAACCGGGTCCGGGTGATCAGTCGGTTGTTGAATCGGGGGATCAAACTCAACGGCATCAAGGAGTTGCTGGAGGCGTGGGACCGCGGCGACGATCTCGGCGACATCCTCGGCGTCGGCGAGGGCGCGGGGCCGGTCCCGGAGGAGCCGGCGGGCGAGACGCTCACCGCGACCGAACTCGCGCGGCGCTACCGCGATGTGCCGCAGGGGCTGTCCAGGGTGGTCGCGCTGGGTGTGTACGAACCGGTCGACGCCGAGACCTACCGCGTCAGCAATCACAAGCTGCTCGATGTCGCCGAGCGATTCGCCGCGGCCGGCGTCTCCGACGAGGCCGTCATCGACGAGCTGGAGCGCTTGCGGTCGGACTGCGAGCGCATCGCGCGCCGGTTCGTCGACCTGTTCGAGCGGACCTCCTGGGCCGACTTCCGCCGGTCCGAGGGCGGCACGACGGATCTGGCGAAACTGGTGTCGGGATTGTCGGCCACGCGCGTATGCCCGGAACAGGCGGCGGGGGAATTCATCAGCCGGTCGGTGTCGCAGTATCTGGATCAGGACAGCGAACTGGCCGAGGTGTTGCCCGGCGCCTAGTAGCCCCGCGGCGAGGCGCTCGCGTTGGCCTGCTGCACATTGGCGGCCAGGTTCGAGCCGTCCCGCGAGACGTCGTACCTCTGCATCACATAGTTCATACTGGCCGCGATATTGGCGGTGGGATCGGTGATGACATTCGACGTGCCCGCCACGTGGTACGCCTCGAAAGTCGAGGGAATGGTCTGCGTCAGGCCCTGGGAAGGATGGCCGGCCGCGGCATTCGAATCGTTGAGGTTTATCGCGCCGGCATTGAAGCCCGATTCGCGTTCGATGAGGGTCATATAACCCCTCGTCCAATTCTCGATCGCGACCGGATCGGTGATTCCGAGGGCCTTCAGAGCTTCCTTGATGTGCGCCCGCACCTGATCTTCGCTGAGTACGTTCCGAGCGGTGCTGCCCGATACGCTGCTCACCCGGTCGGTGTAGTTGCCGTCGTAGCCGCCGGAGCTGTTGTGCGGCACTCGGGGAGTGGACACCGGGCCACTGCCGGGTCCGTCGTATCCGGGGATATTGGCCGATTGCTCGGTCAGCCACTGGTGGGCGTTCGTCACCGACTGCTCGCTGTCGCCGACGGCCTTGTCGATGGCGCCGATCGCGAGAAACTGCCGGGGCAGGTCGGGCTTGTCGGGTACCGCGTCGAGGATTCCCTGGACTTCGGTGCCGAGTTCTTCGACCTCGCTGACCGCGGTATTCGAGACACCGGCGGATTTCTTCGCGATATCGGCGATATTGGTGTCCAGGTCGTTGAGGCGGGTGAGATAGTCCTGCTTCTTACCCTGCTCGCGATCGAGCTGCGTGGCCATCTCGCCGCTGATGTCCTCGTCGGCCCGGTCGAGGTCGTCGAGTTTCTGGACGGTGATCGTATCCGCCGTGCCGTCGCCGAGCGCCTTCAGCAACTTGTTCAATACCGTCTGGGTATGTGAGGTATAGGAGGCCAGCACCGGAGCGTCGGCTGGCGGCGTCAGCGTAATCTCTTTAGGAGGCATCGCTCACCTTCCGCCGCGCCATGGCGTGTTCTCCGTAATTCGTTCCAGTACTGGATGATTTCGTCCGCCGACGCCTGATCGGTGGTGCCCTCGCAGCATAAACGGAGTTGTCCGCCCGGCCGCCGCCACACTTCCCGCGGATGGGAACGGATCCCGCCCGAGGTTCCCCTTCGTTCCGCCTGATGTTCCCACTGGTGGCAACGCGCCCAAAGCTATGTACCGCTAAATAACGGTACATTGGTTCGTGTGTCGATGGATGGACGTCGACAACGGATACGGGCGAATGGAGACCACGCCGATGACCACCACCAATGAACTGAGCAGTGCCCCCACGGCACCTGGCCGTACCGTTCGGCTCCGCGTCGCGGCCGCCGCGGCCGCGGTGATCGCCGCGGGTGTGGGGCTGGGAGTGCCGGCTACGGCCACCGCCCAACTGCCCGGCGCGCCGTGCCTGTGGGCGGGCGCCGCGTATCCCCAGGGCGAAACCGTGTACGCGGGCGGCTGGACGTTCACCTGCGGGACCGATCTGCTGGGTACCGCGCGGTGGAACCGCGGCGGCATCGCGAACCAGTGGAGCACGGTCGACAACCCGGGCGCCACGGCCAATCCCGCGGGCCGGTTCAGCCCCGGTGCGCGCCAGCCCGGCACCTCCTACACCGACTACTGTGTCGGCCAACAGCTGATCGAGGGCGCCGAGGACGTCTATGAGGCGGTGCCGGTGGGCGGCGGATTGTATTGGCGCGCAGCCGGTCCGGTGTCGCAGTGGCGCTTCGACGGGGCGCGTCCGGAGGCGACGTGGCGCTCGTCGGGTTCCTGTTCGGAAGGTTCGCTCCTCTGAATCCGGACCGACCGGAATAAACCTACTTAGGTATATTCCATCCAGAACTACCGATGCGCGTCGACTGTGATTGTGCCCAAAATCCCACTTTCGCACCGACGCGCAGATGGGTATGTGATGGGAAGCGTGACGCTCTGGATGCAGATGTCACTCGACGGTTTCGCGGAGGGCCCCGACCAGCAGATTCACTGGCCGGTGGTGGACGAGGAACTGTGCGCCTCGTTCCTCGACGAGCTGCGGGCGGCCGATCTGTTTCTCTACGGGCGCAAGACATTCGAGATCATGACGTCGTTCTGGCCCACAGCGGACGCGGATCCGGCGATCTCGCCGTTCTACGTGGATTTCGCGCGCTGCTGGAAGACCACACCGAAGCTCGTCTTCTCCCGCACCCTGCGCGCGGCGGGGTGGGACACCCGCATCGTGGCCGACTCGGTCGTCGAGGAGGTCGCGGCGCTGCGGGCGCGGCCGGACTGCGACATGGTGCTGTTCGGCGGTCTCCAGACCGCCACGCTGTTCATGGAGCACGACCTGATCGACGAGTACCGGCTGTTCGTGCACCCGCTGCTGCTCGGGGGCGGCATCCCGCTGTTCCCGTCGGCGCTGGACCGGGCCGGACTGCATCTGGTCGACGTGATGACCTTCGACAGCGCGGTCGTGCAGGTGCATTACCAGCAATCGGCTCCCGTACCGTGACGGCCCGACGCGCCGGGGCGCGCTGACCGGCCCCAAAACCGCAGGGGCGCAGGCTCGGTCACGAGCGTGACCTGGTACGGATGAACCAAAAGTCGCGACGAGCCCGAGCCGAGTAGGTTAAGTTTTCTTCATTATGTCTGTGGTACCGGTACCTGGCACGGTCCTCCCAGCTACCACTAGCGAATTCGTCGGCCGGCAGGCCGATGTCGAGCGTGTGCGATCGCTGCTGGACGGCGGCGCGCGGCTGGTCACACTGATCGGCCCCGGCGGTATCGGCAAGACCAGGCTCGCGGCCGAGGTGCTGCGTGGCGTGCCCGGTCCCGTGCATTGGGTCGGTCTCGCCGAACTGGGTCCCGAATCGGTGACCGAAGATCTGATCCGGTCCGCGATCCGCGTCGACGCCGCGGGCCGGCCCACCCGCGAGCCGCAGCCGGACGCAGCGGCCGAGCCGGCCCGAAAAGTGCTGGTACTGGACAATTGTGAGCATGTGCTGGCCGCGGTGGGCGGCATCGTCGCCGACCTGCTGCGGCAGGCGCCGGAGCTGACGATCCTGACCACCAGCCGGGAGCCGATCGGGTGGGTCGACGAGCACATCGTGCCGGTGCCCCCGCTCTCGGCCGCGCACTCGATCGCGCTGTTCCGCCGTCGCGCCGAGCTGACCGGGCGGCCGATCGGCGACGATCCCGCCCGGCTGCACATCGCCGGGCAGATCTGCCGCCACGTCGACCACAACCCGCTGTTCATCCGGCTGGCCGCGGCCCGGCTACGGCAGCGCCCACCCGGCATGGTGCTGCGCGAACTCACCGGCGACGCCGACGACAAGCGCCTGCAGTGGCGCCACGGCGCCCGCGCCGGCGCCGATCTGCGCCATCGCGGCGTCTACGACGTGATCGCGTGGTCCTACGAGCTGTGCGGACCCGCGGAACGGCTCTTGCTCGAGCGGCTGTCCGTCTTCGCCGCCGGGTGCGAGACCGACGACGAGCGGTCGCTGCGCAACGGCATCGAACTCGACGCGGTGCTGGCCGTGTGCGCCGACGAGACCCTGCCGGCCGACACCATCGAACCGCTGCTGGAACAGCTGGCCGAGCGATCGCTGCTGTCCGAACACCACACCGCCACGACGGTGCGGTGGTACCTGGTGGAGAGCGTGCGGGTGTTCGCCTACGACCGCCTGCGCGGCCGCGCGTGCGCCGCCGCGACCGCGGCCCGGCACCGACGCTACTTCCGGGACAAAGTCGTTGCGGGACAATCCATCTGGAACACGCCCGAGGCGCAGGATCGGCACGATCGGGTGCATTCGGGCTGGGACAACATCCTCCTCGCGATCGAGACGGGCCTGTCGACACCGGCCGAGGCGGTGGTGGCGCTGGAGACGGCGGCCGGGCTGCTATCGATGTGGATTCCGTTCGCCACGCACGGCGGCCCGGCCTTCGCCCGGCTCACCGCCCTCGCCGTCGAGGCGACCCGTGCGGCCGACCCGCGCCCGGACGACCTGCGCGTGCGGGCGATGGCCCTGCTCGCGTGGGTCGCCATGTGGCAGGGGCGGATCGACGACGCCGCGCGCCTGCTCGACGAGTGCGCGGCCACCTGTCTCCCGGCCGCGGCCGTCCCCACCTGGCGCGACACCGCCGAGGAGGATCTCGGGCTATCCGCGCCGGTGGAATGGATCCGCGGGCTGGAACTGATGCTGGTGCACGCCGATCCGCGCGCCATCGCGGTGCTGGAGCGGGCCCGCCGCAAGGGCGCGGACGCGGGCGACCTGGTCGGGGAGGAACTCAGCGGCGTATTCGTCGCGCTGGCAGCGGCTTTCGTGGGGGAGCGGCAGGTGGCGCTGGATACCACCGCGCGCATCCTCGAACACTCGACGGCGAGCGGCTCGCTGTTGTCGCGGGGGTGGGCCCGGCTGGCCCGCGCGGTCGCCCTGGTCACGCACGGCGATCTCGGCGAGTCCGCGGCGATGTCCCGCAGCGTCCTGACCGATCACCTCATCGACGGGGACGTCTGGACGGTGAGCTGGGCGATCGGCGCCCGGATCATGGTCGCGGGGCGCATGGTGCTGGAGGCGTCGGTGGCCGGCGACGAGGCCGTGCGCGTGGCCGCGGCCACCGAGATGGCCCGGCTGGTCGGAGCTTTCCGAGCCTGCGTCCGCGCCACGGGCACGGTGATCGAGACGGTTCCGCTGATCACCACCGAACTGCAACGGGCGGCGGACCTGTCGGCGGTGGTGCTCGGGGAACGGGCGTATGCGGCGGCTCGCGACGAAGGCGCCGCTGTCACACCGGAATTCGAGACGCTGCGGCGGTACGTGCTCGATCGCGCGCCCGCCGACCCGGCGTCCGACGGGGCCGAGCCCGTATCGCCGCCCGCGCGGTGGGACACGCTGTCGCGCGCCGAGCGGGCGGTGGCCGTGTTCGCCGCGGCCGGGTGGTCCAACAGCGCGATCGCGGCCGAGCGCCGCAGTTCGGTGCGCACCGTCGACGCTCAGGTCGCCAGCATCCGGCAGAAATTGAGCACCCCGTCCCGCAAGGAGATCATCCAGCACATCCCGGTCGATCTGGCCGACGCCGTGCGGCGGGAGGCCGAACGCCGACCGCGCCGTGCCCCGCGCCGTTCGGCGGGCCGGCCGTAACCGCTGCCGAAGTCGCGCTGCTCAGCGCGCGCTGCCGCACTTCGTGGACGCGTCCGCCACGCAGCCGTGGCTGCCGAGGCCGTTGTCGGTGGTGCTCTGCGGCGCGGCCTCTTCCCGGGGCGCGAACCAGCCGAGGTACTGGCGGTCGAACGCCGCGTTCGAGGCGCCGTCGACGCTGTTCGCCAGGCCGGGCCGGACCTGCTGTCCGGGGTTGCCCGGGTGCTTCGGGTAACCGGCCCGCCGCGACGAGTTGCCGTTGCCGCCGGCGTCGCCCGTGCCGTTGCCGTTTCCGTTGGCGTCGTGGCTGCTTCGGGTGCCGCCGGTGCGGGTGCCGGAGTGGTTGTCGCTGTTGCCGGAGGTCGAACCACCGGGCGCGGCGAAGGCCGCCGGGGCCAGCGCGGCCGGGCCGATCGCGAGGGCGGCGGTGATCATCGAGGCGGCGATCAATTTATGGGCGGTGGTCGAGGTGGCCATGATGCGGGTCCTTCGTGTCGGCAATGTCCTCCGGCCGAGAGAGCCATTAGTTGACGTGTCTATCGTGCCGTTGTTTAACGATACATAGATTGAGGAGCCGTCCACTATGGCGAGATCGCTCCCAGAATTGGGAAGGATTGCGGTCCGATTGTCCTTGGCCGAAGGCCCGTCGCATGATCCGCGCACTGACCTAGACTGAGTAGCAGCTTTCGCCTACGCGAGTCCCGAAGTGCGGCTCTTGATCACCGGTGGACGGTTATGGGTCGAGTACGTGAGGTTCCGCCGCGGCGGCGCCTGGTCGCCGCGCTCCGGCTGCGTCCGGGGAGGGGATGAATCGCAGTGCTGCCGCACGACCGACAGCAGGCTGAGACCGCTGATCCGGACGGCGGCCCGGAATCCGGGCGCTATTCGGTGCGTGGCGCGTTGTCCCAGCTGCGGCTGCGTGAGCTACTGGCCGAGATCCGCGAGCGGATCGACCAGATCATCGATGTACGCGACCGGATGGACGCGCTGGTCGAGGCCATGTTCGCGGTCACCGCCGGGCTCGAGCTGGACGAGACCCTGCGCACCATCGTGCACACGGCGATCACGCTGGTGGACGCCCGCTACGGCGCGCTCGGCGTGCGCGGTGCGGGCCACGATCTGTCCCGATTCGTGTACGAGGGCATCGACGACGCCACCCGGTCGCGGATCGGCGCGCTTCCGCGCGGGCACGGCGTGCTGGGACTGCTGTTCGATCAGCCCAAGCCGATCCGGCTCGAATGCCTGGCCGAGCATCCGGCGTCGGTCGGCTTCCCGGACAACCATCCGCCGATGCGAAGCTTCCTCGGGGTCCCGGTGCGGGTGCGGCAGGCGGTCTTCGGAAACCTGTATCTGACGGAGAAGGTCGGCGGCGGGCAGTTCACCGAGGACGACGAGGTGATGGTGCAGGCGCTGGCCGCGGCGGCGGGCATCGCGATCGAGAACGCCCGGCTGTACGAGGCGGCACGCACCCGGCAGGCCTGGATCACGGCCACCCGGGACCTGACCACGGAGTTCCTGGCCGGTACCGCGCCGGAGCGGGTGTTCGCGCACCTGGTCAACCACGTCCGGCGGCTGACCCGGTCGGACCGGGTGTTCCTGGCGGTGACGGCCGAGCCGGACCGCGCGCCGGAGGAAGCGTCGGAGCTGGACATCGTGTACTCGGTCGGCTGCGGCGTCGACCCCGGCGGCAGTCTCCGGCTCGCGGGCACCGCCGCCCGCGAGGCCTTCGCCGGCCGGTCCGGGCTGCGGTTCGAGGGCGCGGCGGCGGCGGGGCTCAGCGCCGAGGTCGGTGTGGGCGCCGGTCCGCTGCTGATGCTGCCGCTGTACACGCCCGAGGCGTCGCTGGGCCTGTTGGTGGCGGCCCGGCCGACCGACAGCACGCCCTACGACGAGGAGGTCCTGGAGCTGGCCGAGGCGTTCGCCGCGCAGGCCGCGCTCGCGATGCAACTCGCCGACGCCCAGCAGCGGATGCGGGCGCTGGACGTGCTCGCCGAACGCGATCGGATCGCCCGGGACCTGCACGACCACGTGATCCAGCGATTGTTCGCGGTCGGGCTGGCCCTGCAGGGCACGGTGCCGCGCAGCCGCCGGACCGACGTGCGGGAACGGATCTCGGCGGCGGTCGACGACCTGCAATCGGTGGTGCAGGAGATCCGCACGTCCATCTTCGATCTGCATGTCGCCGAGGTCGGGCACGGCGGGTTGCGGCAGCGGGTCGAGAATGCGGTCCGGCAGCACACCGCCGAGTCCGGCATCGATGTCACGGTGCGCGTCACCGGCCCGCTGTCGGTGGTCCCCGCCGACCTGGCCGACGACGCGGAGGCCGTGGTGCGCGAGGCGGTCAGCAATGCCGTCCGGCACTCCGGCGCCACGATGCTGACCGTCGAGGTCGACGTGGGCGACGGCCTGGTCGTCTCCGTCGCCGACGACGGTCGTGGCATCCCGGACGGCATCACCGCGAGCGGGCTGGTCAATATGGCGCGCCGCGCCGAACGCGCGGGCGGAAGCTGCACTGTCACACCGTTTTCCACCACGCCGGGCGCGCATCCCGGCACCCTGGTGCGGTGGTCCGCGCCTCTCCCGTGAGCCGTCGTGCGCAGTCCGCGGTGACCGCCTATCCGGCCGCGCGGAAGCAGGAGCCGTCCGGGGTGACGAGACCGAGGTCGGCGTCGTAGCGCCGGTAGAGCAGGTGGCCGCGTTCGCGGGCCGGGTCGGTGAAGAACAGGTACGGCATGCCGTGCCCGCACAGGTGGTCGACGGCCTGTTCGGCGGTCAGCGACGGGGCCGGGTGCTGGTCCACCGAGAAGACCGAGGAACAGTCGTCGCCACCGCGGACGCTCAGCGGTGACCGGGTGCGGTACTGGTGCGCCAGCCGCAGGCCGGTCGGCGCGGCGCGATAGACGACGGCGTCGGCGCCGGTGCCCGCGTGCGTGAACAGGTACGCATCGAAGTCCAGGGCGTCCATCGCCGCCGCGGCCGTCGACGGGTCGGTGGTGGTGAGCGCGAATGCCTTGCGGCGCACGAGGTCTCCCGGCACCGGCACGGCGAGGGGCGGACGGGTCGGGTCCGGCCACGGGCGATGCTGCGGGGTGGCGGTGACGGCCTTGATCTGACGTTCCAGCCGCACCACGGCGGGCAGTACGTCGCCGCGGCCGCGGGTCAGTGTCTGCATCCGGACGGGCCGGTCCGCGATCGCCAGGTTCACCTGCACCAGCATCGGACCGCTGCCGCAATTGGCGGCGGACACCCGGATCCGCGCGCCGCCGCCGAGGCGGAAGCGGGCCAGCAACCGTCCGACCGCGCCGGCGATGCGCTCGCTCTCCAGCTTGGGCAGCTCACCGCGGACGATGACGGCGACGTCGGGAAACTCCTCGGACGGCCGCGTTTCGGACGTGCGCAGCATCGCACGACCTTCCTTTCTGCTCGGCACCAATCCCGTTCCCGCAGCACCACAGTGCATTCCGGTTCCGCGCCGCTGTAGGGCCGAAGGTCCTTCGTGTGGGTAATCACATCGTCGCGGACCGCGGCCCACCACCCGTGGTAACCGACCTGCGGGCACATTCGTAGGACCTTCGGCCCTACATCGCCGTATCGGCGCGGTGATGGGATTTGCACAGGGGTCGCGAGCATGAGACGGAAAGCGGGTCGGTGGCGGTGAGCACGGCGGAGCACCTGGACCGCGCCGAATTGATGCGACTGCTGGCCGGTGCCGCGGTCGGCCGAATCGTCTTCACCCGCAACGCTTTACCGGCGATCCGCCCGGTCAACCACCTCGTCGAGGACGGCGCCGTGGTGCTGCGGACCCGCTTCACGACGCAGTTGACCACCGCCATGGGCGGCAGTTCCCCGGTGGTGGTCGCGTACGAGGCGGACGAGATCGATGTGGTGCGGCGCGTCGGCTGGTCGGTCGTGGTGGTGGGATTCGCGCGCCCGGTCACCGACCCCGACCGCATCGCGCGCTACGAATCGCTGTTGCAGTCGTGGGTCGACGGGGAGAAGGCCACCGTGGTGTCGATCGAGCCCGAGATCGTCACGGGTGTCAGGCTCGTCGAGCGGAGCTGTTAGCGCCCCGACATGATGGAGGCAGGGCAGGTAGCGACGTTCCGAAACAGGAGGAGTGCGATGACCGACAATCCGGCCACCTCGGAATCCGGCCAGAACCCACCGATCGTGGCGGCGGTCGACGGTTCGGCGGTGTCGTATGACGCGGCCGCCTGGGCCGCGGTTGCCGCCGCCCTGCACGGCTGTGCGCTCCACCTGCTCACGTCGGTATCGCTACCGGCCGTGTTCGGGCCGGTGCCGGTGCTCGGCGAGGACGACCTGGCCCGGCTGCACGCCGATGCCGAGCGGATCCTGACCGAGGCGACCCGCTCGGCCCGTGCCGCCGCGCCCGGGGAGTCACCTGCGATCAGTACCGAGGTGGTCACCGAGCCGATCATTCCCGTGCTGGTCGACCGCTCCCGCCGGGCCCGGCTGGTCGCGGTCGGCAGTCGCGGGCTCGGGGCATTCCGGCGCGGCCTACTGGGGTCCGTCAGCACGGCGGTGACCCGGCACGCGCACTGCCCGGTCGCCGTGGTGCATTCGGCGACGGATTCGGTGTCGGCGAGCAAGCCGGTGCTGGTCGGGGTGGACGGCAGTGAGTACAGCGTGCCTGCCCTGGAACTCGCGTTCGAGGAGGCGTCCCGGCGCAAGGTCGGTCTGGTGGCGTTGCACGCCTGGACGGACGTCAGCGCCGCGCTGGACGTGTCGATCAGCGGCTGGGATGCGATCCGCGACACCGAGGACGCGCTGCTGGCCGAGTCGCTGTCCGGGTACGCCGAGCGTTACCCGGATATCGAGATACGCCGGATCCTGGTGCAGGACAGGCCCGTTCGCGCGCTGCTGGAGCAGTCCGAGCGGGCGCAACTGGTGGTGGTCGGCAGTCACGGCCGCGGCGGATTCACCGGAATGCTGCTCGGCTCCACCAGCTCCGCCCTGGTGCAGTCGGTGGACTGCCCGATCGTGGTCGTCCGGGAGCGGACGAAAGACGGTGCCGGGGAAGGGGATTCGTAGTCAGGCCGTAGGCGGGTCGAGTTCCTCGACGCCGAGCCGGTCGGAGTATTGCCGGTTCAGGTCGGACCAGCCGTAGTCGAGCGCATCGGCGCCCACGATGGGCCCGATCGGGCTGCCCGCGAGCAGTTCGGCGGCCACGTCGAGGCACAGGTGCCACCCCGCGGCCAACTGCGCCGCCACCGCTCGCTCCGGGAGCCGGTGGGTCAGGCGCAACCGAGTGCCGCCGTCGTGGTCCGCCAGCTCCCAGCGCAGCGCGTCACCGGCCCAGGTGTATTCGAGGACGTCCGGCGGGGTCACGGTGGTGACCTGGCCCGGCAACTCCTGCCGGTGCTCGCCGTCGATCATGATCAGGGTGACCGGGCCGGTCGCGGTCAGCGAGCGGTCGGCGGTGTAGGGCGCCCACTCGCGCAACTCCTCCGGTTCGGTGAGGGCGGACCACACCGCCTCCCGGGTTTGCGGGAACTGCCGGGTGAACACGAGGGACCAGCGGCCGTTCTCGTCGACGAGTTCGACCTGGTGCAGAGGGCTGGGGTGGTACCGGCGGGTGGTCATGAGCGGTCCTTTCGGTCGAGGTGGTGGCCCAGGGCATCGAGATGGCGGTCCCACAGCCGCAGGTAGGGCGTGAGCCAGGTATCGAGCTGCTCGAAGGGGCCGGGGGCGAGGCGGTAGATCCGCTTCTGTGCCGCCACTTCGCAGGTGACGAAGCCGGTGTCGCGCAGGACTTTCAAGTGCTTCGACACCGTCGGCTGCGGTAGGTCCAGGCGCGTGACGAGTTCGCCCACGGTGGCGTCGCCGGTGCGGAGCAGGTCGAGAATTCGCCTGCGCTGCGGTTCGGCTACCACCGCGAAGAGGTCGATTGTCACGTGGCCTAATATACCTCTCAGCGTATATACTTGTCTAGGCATATACGGGATTGCGGTTCTCCGGCCGTCGAATTAGAACGCGTTATAGATTGGTGGCAGGATCGCTGCTTCGATGTGTGAAGGGGAATCATGTCTGCCACCGCATCCGCCGCCGAGCTGCTGGCGACCGTCGAGCGGTCGCCGCAGGCTGTCGCCGTCCACGACCGGGCCGCGTGGGTCGGGTTGTTCACCCGCGACGCGCTGGTGGAGGATCCGGTCGGGTCGCGTCCGCACCGGGGGACCGCCGCGATCGAGCGGTTCTACGACACCTTCATCGCGCCCAACGGCATCGCGTTCCGGGTCGGCCACGACGTGGTGTGCGGCATGACCGTCTATCGCGACCTGGCCATCGAGACCACCATGTCGACCGGCGTGACGCTGCGCGTTCCCATGCACCTGCGCTACGACCTCACCCGGACGGGCGGCGAACTACGCATCCGCGAACTGCACGCGCACTGGGAACTACCCGTCATGGTCGGTCAACTCCTGCTGTCGGGCGGCCCGGGCCTGCTCGCCGCGGCCAGACTCGCGCCACAGCTGCTCGGCAACCAGGGCATCGGCGGCGCGCTGGGTTTCGCCCGCGGCTTCCGCCGAGCCGGCGCGGCGGCCAAGCGAACCGCCACCACCTTCCTCCGATCCGCCGCCCGCGGCGACAGCTCCGCCCGAGCGGCCCTCACCCCCGACGCCGCCCTCCTGTGGTGCGGCGCCCCACTCGGCGTCGAGGGCTTCCTGCGGCAGGCAACCGGCCTCCGCCCCGAAACCCCCATAGCCGCAGGCCGTTTCATCACCACGACGATCTCCACCCCCACCGCCCGCGGCATCGCCGAACTCGAACTCACCCGCAACAGCAGGCAGATCAAGGCCGCCCGCATCTACCTCGGTGAGTAATTCGCGGCGCGGGGTTGAGTCTCCCGCAGGGGGAGACGCCAAGCTGGTGGGCATGGACGACGAGAACCTCCTCGCGATCGGCGCTCTGGCCGAGCGGACCGGTGTGTCGGTCAAGACGATCCGGTTCTATTCCGACAAGGGGATCGTTCCGCCGACCTGTCACAGCCCGGCCGGTTACCGCCTCTACGACATCGCCGCCCTGGCCCGCCTCGAGCTGGTCCGGACGCTGCGTGAGCTGGACATCGATCTGGCCACGATTCGCCGCGTCCTGGATCGCGAGACCTCGCTGACCGAGGTCGCCGAAGCACACGCGGCGGCCCTCGACGTGCAGGTCCGCGTGCTGCGGCTGCGCCGCGCGGTGTTGCAGGCGGTAGCCGCCCGGGGTTCGAACCCACAGGAGATGAATCTGATGCACAAACTGGTCAATCTGTCGGAAGCCGAACGGCACCGCTTCATCCACGACTTCATCGACAACACCTTCGGCGGGGTCGACGCCAATCCGGCCATGGTGGAGCTACTGCGCTCGAGCATGCCGGAACTGCCGGAGGACCCGACTCCCGAGCATGTCGAGGCGTGGCTGGAACTCGTGGAGTTGGTGCAGGACAACGACTTCCGGACAGCGGTGCGGCGGATGTCCGAATACCAAGCGAAGGAACGCGCCGAGGGCGACACCACCGGCCTGCATCACCAGCTGACCGAGACGGTCCGCGCGGAAGTCGGCCGGGCCCTCGCGGCGGATATCGCACCGGAGTCGGCGAGTGCGGCCGACATCGTCGACACCCTGACCGCACGCTACGCCGACACCTTCGGCCGGACCGATGACGACCGACTGCGGCGGTGGGTGCTCGAGCGGCTCGCGGTCGCCAACGACTCCCGGGTGACCCGGTACTGGCAGCTCGTGGCCACCATCAACGGCTGGCCGCCGCTGCCGGACCTCGAACCGGTGTTCACCTGGTTCGGTCGAGCGCTGCACGCGCATCCCGGCAAGCGCTGAGACCCGCGCCCGGCAGGGAAACGGCGGTCGCCGGTATCGGGCGGGAGACGGTTTGCCCGGTTGCGCGCGGTGGTCGGTGCGGGCGTGCACAATGCCCGGTATGGATGGCTGGGGCGGGCGGGCATCGGCCGACCGGCGGGCGAGCGAGGGGCCCGGCGGGGACCGGGGGGTGCGGAAGCGGCACGGGCGGCATTACACGCCCGAGCGGTTGGCTCGGTTCCTGGCCGAACGAGTGGTGGAGCATGTGGCGCCCCGAGGCGAGGTTCGGGTGCTGGATCCGGCGTGTGGTGACGGTGAGTTGTTGCTGGCCGTCGGGCGGGTACTGGCGGAGCGGTTTCCGGGAATTCCGTTGCGGCTGACGGGGTTCGATCTCGACGCGGAGGCCGTGCGGGCCGCCCGGACGCGGGGCGAGGGACTCGAGATCGACTGGCATGCCGGTGACTTCCTCACCGCGGCAGAAGATTTGGCCGCTGCGGGGTTCGACGTGGTGATCACCAACCCGCCGTATGTGCGGACCCAGCAGCTGGGGTCGGAGGCCGCCCAGCTGTTGGCCCGCCGGTACGGCCTCACCGGCCGCATCGACCTCACCCACCCGTTCGTCGCGAGCGTGCCCCGGTTGCTGCGGCCCGGCGGCGTGCTGGGCCTGTTGTGCGCCAACCGTTTTCTCACCACCAAGGCCGGAACCAACCTGCGCGCCCTGCTGCGGTCCGAGCTGGCACCGGTGGAACTGTACGACCTCGGCGACACCCGGCTGTTCGAGGCCGCAGTCCTTCCCGCGATCACCATCGCCCTCCGCGCCCCCGCCGTCGCCCCCTGCCGCTACGTCTCGGCCTACGAACTCGACACCCCCCGAACAACATCCACCACCGACCTGTACACCGCCCTCACCGCCCCGTCCGGCACCGTGATCACCCACAGCGGCCGAACCATCGCCATCGAGATCGGCACCCTCGCCGACGACCTGACTCCGGCTCCATCCGGCGCCACGCCCCGACCCGACCCCACCGTCCCCTGGCGGATGTCCCACCCCGGCGTGGACGGGTGGTTGCGGCGGGTGGCGGAGGGGACCTGGCGGACGTTCGGGGAGGTGGTGCGGATTCGGGTGGGGATCAAGACGACGGCGGACCGGGTGTTCATCTCCGATCGGTGGGAGGAGCGCGAACCGCGACCGGAGGCGGAGTTGCTGTTCGATCTGCTGACCCATCACGATCTGGCGCCGTGGCGGATCACGCGGTCGCATCCGACGCGCGTGCTCTACCCCTACGACGTGACACGCGCGCGCCGCACCCCGGTGGATCTCGGCGAATTCCCCGCGGCCGCAGCGTATCTGGCCGAGCACAAGGACACCCTGGCCGCCCGCGGCTATGTCACCGCCGGCGGCCGGGAGTGGTTCGAGATCTGGGTGCCGCAGCGCCCGCACCTGTGGTCGCGGCCGAAGCTGGTGTTTCCCGATATCAGCGTGCGGCCGCGGTTCGCGCTCGACCGCAGCGGCGCCATCGTCAACGGCGACTGCTATTGGATCTCGCTGCCCGACCTCGGCGCCGACACGCTCGCGTATCTCTTGATGGGAGTGGCGAATTCGACGCTGGGCCTGCGCTTCTACGACGCGGTGTGCGGCAATCGGCTGTACGCGGGCCGCCGCCGGTGGATCACCCAGTACGTCGGCCGCCTGCCGCTGCCGGACCCCGCGACTCCCGCGGCGGCGGCGCTGACGGAGCTGGTGCGGACGTTCGTCGACGGCGCGGCCGAACCGGACCCCGCTCTGCTCGACGAGCGAGTAGCCGCCGCCTTCCGTCTCTGACGCCTCAGCCGCGCGGCACCCCCACCATCGGCATCAGGGTGCGGCGCGCGAAGTCCCGCGCGGCCTGCTGGTCGCCGACCGGGATCAGTCCGTCGGGCGTCAGCGCCAGCGATTGCGCCAGCCGCGCCATGATCTCGGCGACCAGGTCGGCATCGAAGTCCAGCGCCGGGTTCGTCTTTTGCAGTTCGCGGAGTTTCTCGGCGAGATAGGCGCGCCCGACCGCGAGGATCGGTCCGGCCTCGGTGGTCAGCCGCGGCAGGATCAGATCCGGTTCGGTGCGCAGCAGCCGCCGCAGCAACTCGTTGCGCGCCAGCAGCGTGATGAACGCGACGAACACCTCGACCAGCTGATCCTCGGCGGCGGTGGCCGATTCGGCGCTGTTTCCGCCCGTGATCTCGGCGACCCGCTGGTCGATCTCGGCGACGAACAGCTGCGCCTCGCGCACGCCCACCGCCTCGATCAGTTCGTTCTTCGACTCGAAGCGGCGGTACAGCGTGGCGGGGCTGATCCCGGCCCGGCGCGCGATCTCGCCCATGCTGGTGCGCTTGATCCCGAAGTCCAGGAACGCCGACAGCGCGCTCTCCAGCAGTTGCTCGCCGTCGGCTCGCGGCTTCTCGAGGATGCGCGCCAGGATGGGGGGAACCGAGGGCATCGAATCTCCAGTCGGATGCGGAAGGGTGCGGATCATTATCTCATCGGATCGCACCCGGAACCGCAGCCTGGCGTGTCGCGCCCCGGCGCCGGTCAGCGCAGATTCAGCGCCGTCATCTCCTGCTCGATCGCATTCGCGGCGAAATCTATTCCGCTGGAACGTAATTCGTGTACCCGGCGATGTAGTGCCTCGATGCCTCCGGGCTGGGCCGCGATATCGGCCACGCTGATCCGCCCCTTGGGCCGGTGCATACCGGACTGCTCGTACGCCACCGTTGAACCTCCTGCTTGCCCCACGTGACGAGCCCGTCGTCCGGGCGTGGCTCGCCTCGCGCAACGAGCCGTCCGCCGCCGTGTCGACGCCGTCGACCGGACCCCGGGCACGCTGGCCAAATGCTAGCAAGAGGATAAGCTGGTCATCTGACCAGTGTGCGGTGTATCACACTTCGATGCCGTCGCGGTGGGCGGCGGTGCTGTGCCGGTAGACCGTCGCATTGAGCCGGATCCGATCCAGCTCGGCCTCGCCGAGTTCGCGGCGCACCTTGCCCGGGACGCCCGCGACCAGCGATCCGGGCGGAATTTGTGCCCCTTCCGGAATGAGCGCGTTGGCGGCGATCAGGCAGCCCGCGCCGATCACCGCGCCGTTGAGCACGGTCGCGCCCATGCCCACCAGCACGTCGTCGCCGACCGTGCAGCCGTGCAGGATCGCGTTGTGTCCCACCGAGACTCCGGCGCCGACCGTCAGCGGGACGCCCGGATCCGCGTGCAGCACGCACCCGTCCTGGATATTGGTTCCGGCGCCCACGGAGATCTCCTCCATATCGCCCCGGAGCACCGCCGAGTACCAGATGCTCACGTCCGCGGCGAGCCGCACGCGGCCGATCACGGTCGCGTTCGGCGCCACCCACGCGCTGTCGTCGATCTGCGGCGCGTGTTCACCCAACTGAATCCTCATGATCACCGAACATAGCCCCGGCCCGGCGCCCCGCTCACCCGGCCCGCGGCAGGAAGTCGCTGTCGAGGGCGGCGGCGTAGTCCGGCAATTGGGCGGAACGGTCGATCGAGCCTTGCTCCTTGGCCCAATTCGCCAGGGCCGTCAGGCTTTCCGCCAGCCGCGGCTGCACCTGCAGGCTGAAATCGAACTCCGGGAGGATCTTTCCGAGCAGGTCCGGCGGGAGCTGAGTGGCCTCGGCGACGGCGGTGACCGCGTCGTCGGAGCGCGCCGCCAGCTGCGCGCCGGCCTCATCGATCGCTCGGAAGAACGCCGACAGCGCCGGCGCCTTGCGCGTGGTCGCGGTGTCGGTCGCCAGGTAGAGGCTGTGCTGATGGTACGACCCGCCCGCCAGCTCGACCGCGTCGTCGCCGAGGGCCGCCACCACCTGCGCCTGGTACGGCTGGAAGATGGCGACCGCGTCGACATTGCGCTGGGTCGCCGCGGTGACCGTGGCCTGCGGCGCCACCTGGACCAGGTCGGCACGAATGTTGTTGTCCGCCAGCGTAGTGGCGGCGAAGTAGGCCGCGCTGGTGCCCAGCGGCGTACCGATGGACCGCCCCGCGAGTTGTGCGGGCGAGGTGATCCCGGCACTGCGCCGGGCGACAATGCGCGAGCCCTCCCAGCGCGAACCGTCGCCGACGACCCGCAGCGACGGCGACCGGGCCAGGGTCGCGGCGGCGGGCACGTCGGCGGCCGTGGCGACGTCGACCTGATGCGCGGCGAGCGCCTGCAGCGCCTCGACGCCGGACGGGAAGTTCACCACCTTCACCTTCACGCCGTGCTTGTCGAAGACTCCCGCGCGCTGCGCGACGGGCACCTGGGCCCAGGACGGGTCGACGACGAATCCGACGGTGAGGGTCGACGGGTCGCTGCTGTCCGAATTGCCGCACGCGGCAAGGGAAGTCGACAGGGCGCCGAGGGCGAGGACTGCGGTGAGCAGCCGGGTGAGTGTGTGCACGGTTCTCTCTTCAGCTCGGAGGGTCGGGCTCGAGGCCCAGTTCGTGGTGCAGTCGCCGGCGCAGTGCGCTGTAGGCGGGTTGATCGGCGAGCGTCGCGGCGGGCCGCGGGCGGCTCAGCGGGTTGGTGAGGTGGGTGCGGATGCGGCCGTCGCGCAGCACACCGATGGTGTCGGACAGGCGAATTGCCTCGTCGATGTCGTGGGTGACGAAGACGACGGTGCGGTTCAGCCGGGTCCACAGGTCGATGAGCAGGTCCTGCATCCGCAGCCGGGTGAGGGCGTCGAGCGCCGCGAACGGCTCGTCCATGAGCATGATCGCGGGCTCCCCGGCGAGCATGCGGGCGAGGCCGACCCGCTGGCGCATGCCGCCGGAGAGCCGGCTCGGCCGCTGCGCGCCGACCTCCCCGGACAATCCGACCAGGTCGAGCAGTTCGGCGATGCGGGCGGGCCGCTCGCGCCGCGGAATCCCGTGCGCGCGTAGGGCGAAGGCGATGTTGTCGGCCACGCTCATCCACGGGAACAGGACGTCGCGCTGGAAGGCGACGCCGCGGCGCGGATCGGGTGCGGTGACCGTCTCGCCGTCGTCGACGACGGTGCCGCCGGTGGGGGTGATGAGCCCCGCCAGGCAGTGCAGCAGTGTCGATTTGCCGCTGCCCGAGGCGCCGACCAGCACCAGGAACGAGCCGTCGGGAACGCTCAGGTCGATGTTGCGCAGCGTCGGTGCGGCGGTGTTCGGGAACCGCACCACGACGTCGTGTGCCGCGATCGTCATCGCTCCTCCCGGGCCCAGCGGGTCAGCGGCGCGGTGCTCGCGGCGAGGATCAGATCGCAGGCGGCGCCGATCACGCCGAGCACGATCAGGCAGAACACGAGCCGATCGGCCTGCGAGAACAGCTGCGCCTGGTAGATGCGGTAGCCGATTCCGGCTGTGGTACCGGTCATTTCGGCGACGACGATCAACACGAACGCCATCGCCGCGCCCACCCGCAGACCGGCGGCGACATCGGGCAGCGCCTCGGGGACGACCACCCGGGCGAGGGTCTGCGCGCGCCCCGCGCCCAGGCAGCGCGCCGCCTGCAGGAAATCCGCCGGGGTACTGGCGAATCCGGCGTGACTGTTGATCCACACCGGCACTAACACGCCCAGCGCGATGACCAGGGTCTTGCTGTTCTCGCCGAGCCCGAACCACAGGATGGCCAGGGGCACGAGCCCGATGGTCGGCACCGGCGACAGCAGCCGCAGCACCGGTTGCAACAACCGGCGGCCGGCCCAGGTGCTCGCGGTGACCAGGGCGGCCGCGGTCCCGGCGATCGAGCCCAGCGCGAAACCGAGCAGGGCTCGCCGCAGGCTGGCGGTGATGTCGGGCAGCAGCAATCCGTCCGACCACAGCGTCCGCCCGGCCCGCGCGATCTTCGGCACGCTGGGGAACAGCTCGGCGGGGAAGTGCCCGGTGGCCGCGACCAGCGTCCAGACGACTCCGGCCAGCACGAGTCCGGCCAGGGTGCCGCCGGCCGCGCCCCAGCCGCCGCCCCGCGGTTTCGGCACGCGCGCGGTCCAGCGACGGCGGGCCGGGGGCGCGGAAGGTGTTGTGTCCGTGGCGGTGTGGAGGCTGGAGGTGGTCATGGTCTGGCGCTTTCCGGGGTGGGGTACGGGTCGACCGGCACGGGCGGCGTGTGCGGCGCGCCGATGGGCACCCAGTCGAACGGCACGGCTTGGGCGCGGTAGATCAGCGAGGTGCGGGTGGCGCGGTCGACGCCCGGCACTCGCGGTTCCCGCACCTCCGGTTCCCCGGCGACCCCGAATCCGGTGTAAGGCGTGTGGTATTCCCACACCACCCGGCCGTCGGGGGTGACCTGGAACAACCGGCCGTTCATGCCCTCGGTGACGAGCGTGTTGCCGTTCGGCAGGCGCTGGGCGTTGCTGACGAAGGAGCTGAAGAACGTCCACGACGGCAGGCCGGAATCCTCGGCGGTGTACTGCCAGACGATCTCCTCGGTCGTCGGATCGATCTCCAGTACCCGCGAGCCCGCGTAGATACCGAGTGGGGCGGGCGGATATCCGGCGCCGCCCTGGTTGTCGAAGACCAGGATGTTGCCCGCGCCCGGCAGGCCCTCGGCGATGAGATGGGGATTGTGCTGCCCGGAGATCTGGTCGAGCGGACGGGGGACCTTGTGGACGTTGATCCGCTGATGCTGGGCCCCGGGTTCGGCCGCGAAGTACGGACCCAGCTTCCACACGACGGCGCCGCTGGACCGGTCGAGCAGCGCGACGATATTCGCCTTGCGGTAGCTGATCAGGATGTTGTCCGGCTGGAAGACGCCGTCCGGGTCCGCGCGGTGCCAGCGGTTCGGGCCGAGGGTCTTGGCGCTGTTGATCTCCAGGTACCCCCAGGGGTCGTCCGGATCGCGAGCCACGGTGCGGCGCAGCGCATCCCAGCCCTCCGCCGACAAGCCCAGCTCGTCGAGATGGTCGCCGGCGCGCCACTCCCAGACGATCTCGCCGCCGGGGGAGACCTCGTACAGCCCCTGGTCGCCCACGACGTCGGGGCCCAGCGCGGGCACCACGCGCGGAATCGTGACCAGCAGCAACCGGTTTCCGTTGGGGAGCAGTTCCCAGTCGTGGTTCTGCCGCGCCGCGCCGCCCGGCGCCCGCTCGCCCCACTCCCACACCCGCTCGCCCGTCCACGACAGCTGGCCGACGGTGCGATTGGCGTAGATCCCGCCGCGCGGGTCGTCCCCGGCCGACAGTTGCACTCCGAGGTCGCCGAGACGGCCGCCGGTGAGCGCGGGATCGAGAATGCGCGGCGGCACTCCGGCGAAGGGCCACTCGTGGTGCACGGCGCCGTTCAGATCGATCAGGCGCGTGGTCCCGTCCGATCCCGAGTACAGGACGTAACTGTGGTGTGCCGGCTCGGGATCGAAGTAGGTGACACCGGTCGGTCGTACGAAGGCCATGCGAATTACTCCACCAATCGGTTGTTGCGTCCAGGGGTCGCGGAGGTTACCAATCTAATCGATTTGCGTAGCCTCTGAGCTGCGCATACGGTGAGAGAATCAGCATGGTTCGAACCCTTGTCGGACCGGCGGGCGATCGATGAGGATGGGGCGGATCATGACTGCCGAGCGGGTGACGCTGGCCGATGTGGCGCGGCGTGCCGGGACGTCCACGGCCGTCGTCAGCTATGTCCTCAACGACGGGCCCCGGCCGGTCTCCGAGGCGCTGCGGGCCCGCGTCGTCGCGGCCCTGGACGAACTCGACTACCGCCCGGACCGGATCGCCCGGGCGCTGCGGCGGCCGCGCCGGTGGAAGCAGATCGGACTGCTCGTGCCCGATCTGACGCTTCCGCTGTTCGGGGCGCTCGTCGGCCGCATCGAGGTGGAAGCGCGCGGTCGCGACCACCTGACCCTGATCGGCAACACCGGGTACGACCCGGAACGGGAGATCGAATTCGTCCGCGCCTTCGCCGATTCCGGTATCGACGGGCTGATCGTGGTGGGGAGTGCCAACGGGCCCGCCACGGCCGCGCTGTGCCGCCGTGAGCGCATCCCGGTCGTCTGGGTGCACAACAACCGGGGCGCTGTCGACGCGCCCGTGATCGGCGCCGACCATGTCCGGGCGGGCGCGCTCGCCACCGAACACCTCGTCACCGTGCACGGCCGCACCGAGGTGGTCTTCGTCGGCGGATTCACTCCCGGCGACGTCGAGCACGGCGACCGCGAAACCGTGGCGCAGCGCTACCAGGGCTACGCGTCGGTCGTCGGCCCGTCCGCGGCCCGCCTGCTCCGCACCGATCTCACCCCCGCCGGCGCCTACCACGCCGTCACCGCCCACCTCACCGCCGGGCACGCCCCCCACGCCCTGGTGATCGGCACCTACGGCCAAGCGGCCGCCGCCCTCCGAGCCGTCACCGACAGCGGCGCCCGCGTCCCCCACGACATCGCCCTCGTCGGCTTCGACGGCGACGCCACCAACACCTACGGCCAACTCCCCCTCACCACCGTCCGCCAGCCCATCGACACCATCGCCCGCCACGCCCTCGACGCCGCCCTGAAAACCCCGGCCCCCGCCCCCACCCCCCTCGACGTCTTCCTCACCCCAGCCGAAACCTGCGGCTGCGCTACCGCAATCAGCTCGCTACCGCCGTCAGAACCGGTTGGCTGAGGCTCGTCGCCGACGTCATCTCGGTTCACGCGGACCCGTCCCCGCGTGACTGTACCTGCCGGGCGTTCCGGCAACGATGGGGTAACAACCGGGGGTGGCAAACCGTGCGATCTTGAGTGGGGTGGGGGTTTCTGACAGCGTGGTCTGCGCACGCTATCCCACCTCACCGACGAGGAGTCAGGCGATGAGTCTCGTGCCGTTTCGTGAAAATGCCCGTAGCGCGGCGAGTGTGTGGGTATGAGCGCGCCCTCGGTGTTCAATGCCGGTCAGCCGATGCCGATCATCGGCGGTGGCGGCGGTGTGGTGACGATGGTGGAGGCGAGCACGTTCTGCCTGTCGGATCCGCTGGGCGACATCAATGCCGGGACTTCGCAGGGGCTGTTCTACCGTGACGCCCGCGTCGTCTCCCGGTGGGAGCTGCGGTTGGACGGCCACCGGCCCGAGCAGCTGTCGGTGATGATGTCGGAGGCCTTCCGCGCCCGGTTCGTGCTACGGAAACCGGCCCGGCAGGGCATCGCCGACAGCACCGTGCTGATCCTGCGCCGCAGGATGATCGGCGACGGCATGCGCGAGATCATCGCCGTGCACAACCTCGGCGACGAGGACACCGCGATGACCCTGTCGCTGAACGTCGACGCCGACTTCGCCGACCTGTTCGCGGTCAAGGCCGGGCAGGTGCACAGCGTCGGCTGTGAACTGGCCGCCGCCGACGGCGAACTGCACCTCACCGACCGCGACGACCCCGGACGCGGCCTGACCATCACCGCCGACGGCAGCCCCGCCGCCCAGCCCGGCACGCTGACCTGGCGAATCGTCGTGCCGCGGCGCGGTCACTGGCAGACCACCGTGCGCTGCCGCCCGATCATCGGACACCGCGCCGTCGAGGCGACCTTCAGCGACGACGACCAGGACAGCCCCACCTACCGGATGAAGCAGTGGCGGGCGACGGCCACCAGCCTCACCGCCGGCGACCCCGGCCTCACCTCGATCCTGCAGCGCACCGAGGGCGACCTGGGCGCCCTGCGCATCGACGACCAAGGCGGCGACGCGCCGACCTACGTGGCCGCGGGCGCACCGTGGTTCATGACGCTGTTCGGCCGTGACAGCCTGCTCACCTCGTGGATGGCGCTGCTGCTGGACTCCGATCTCGCACTGGGCACGCTGCAGCAGCTGGCGGCGTTGCAGGGCACCCACGTCGATCCGATCACCGAGGAGGAACCGGGCCGCATCATGCACGAGATGCGGCACGGACCCGCCGGTGACGAGGTGCTCGGCGGCACCGTGTACTACGGAACCGTCGATGCCACACCGCTTTTCGTCATGCTGCTGGCCGAATGCTGGCGCTGGGGCGCCGAGGAGGCGATCGTCAAGGCGCTGCTGCCCGCCGCCGACGCCGCGCTCACCTGGATCGACTCGTACGGCGACACCGACGGCGACGGGTTCGTCGAGTACCGCCGCAAAACCGATCAGGGCCTGGCCAATCAGGGCTGGAAGGACAGCTGGGACGCGATCTCCTTCGCCGACGGCCGCCTCGCCGACCCGCCGATCGCGCTGTGCGAGGTGCAGGGCTACGTCTACGCCGCGCGGCTGGGCCGGGCCGACATCGCCGAGGCCTTCGGTGACACCGAGACCGCCACCCGGCTGCGCACCCAGGCGGCGGAACTCAAGGCGCACTTCGACGAGGCGTTCTGGCTGCCTCAATCCGGTTGGTACGCAATAGCTCTGGACGCCCGGAAGAATCCGGTGGACGCGCTGTCGAGCAATGTCGCGCACTGCCTGTGGACCGGAATCGTCCCCGACGAGCGCGCCGCGACCCTCATCGAGCGGCTGTCCGAGCCCGGGATGGACAGCGGGTTCGGACTGCGCACCCTGTCGGAATCCATGGGCCGCTACAACCCGATGAGCTACCACAACGGCTCGGTGTGGCCGCACGACACCGCCATCGCGATCGCCGGTCTGCTGCGCTACCACCACATTCCCGGCGCCACCGAACTGGCCGAACGCCTGGCCGGGGGACTGCTCGAGGCGATCATGGGTTTCGGCGCCCGCCCGCCGGAACTGTTCTGCGGCTTCACCCGCAAGGATTTCCCCGCGCCGGTGCCGTACCCGACCTCGTGCTCACCGCAGGCCTGGTCCAGCGCGGCGCCGCTGTTGCTGATGCGTTCGTACCTCGGCCTGCAACCCGACGTGCCCAATCGCACCCTGGGCATCGCGCCGCGCCTGCCCGACCGGGCCGGTCGGGTGCGTCTCGCCGAGCTCCGGCTGGGCCCCGCCACCATCACCATTCAGGCGCGGGGGACCACCGTGAAGGTCGACGGACTGCCGAGCGATTGGCAGCTTCGCCAGTCCTGAGCGACGGCTCAGAGGTACCAGTCGGGCTGGTCGCCCGTCGGCAGGTCGCGCAGCTTGTCGGGGTTGCGGACGACGTTGATGCCCACGATGTGATCGCCGTCGACCACGAACGAGAACACCCCGACATGGGTGCCGTCGAACACGATCAGGCCCGGGCTGCCGTTGACCAGCACGTGCCGCCCCCACGCGCCGGTACCCGCCCGGTACCAGCCGAGGAACATCTTGGCGACCAGCTCCGCGCCCTGCACCGGCTTGCGGATGGCGGGCACCTTGCCGCCACCGTCGGCGGTCAGCACGACCTTCTCGTCGAGCACGCCGAGCAGCGCGCTCAGGTCGCCGGACCGCCACGCCAGCGCGAACGCCGACACCGCCTTCTCGTGCTCGTCGCGGCTGGCGAGGAAGCGCGGAGTGCCCTGCTCGACGTGCTTGCGCGCGCGAGAAGCCAACTGGCGCACCGCCGCCGGCGTCCGGCCCACGACGTCGGCCACCTCGGGTGCGGTCATACCGAACACCTCCTGCAGCACGAAGGCGGTGCGCTCGGCGGGCGACAGCGACTCCAGCACGACCAGTAGCGCGGTGGTGACCCGCTCGTCCTGGGTGACGCGGTCGGCGGGATCGTCCATGGTGGTGACCTCCGGTTCGGGCAGCCATTCCCCGACATACTGTTCGCGCCGGGCACGGGCCGATCCCAGCTGGTCCAGGGCGAGCCGTCCGGTCACCGTGGTCAGCCATGCGCGCAGGTTGTCGATCTGGTCGTCGGCGGCGCGGTGCTCGTGCCATCGCTGCAACCGCAGCCACGCCTCCTGCACCACATCATCGGCGTCACTGAGACTTCCCAGCGTGCTGTAGGCCAGCCGGCGCAGATACTGCCGGTGCTCCTCGAACCGCCGCGCCAACTCCGCCCGATCGATCTCGCCGGTACGCTCCTCAGTCGTCACCCTGCTTCCTTCCGTCCGCCCGAGCCTATCGGTGCGTTATGGAGGTGACGACGCAGGTCGCCGAGGTGTGACATCGGGTGCGCCGGTGCCTGGTTCTCGATCGGCGGTGCGGGCAGCGGAAATCGTGGCGGGGTCGGCCGGGTGGGTTGCGGCGCGGTTAGGCTCGGCCGGTGCGTATGGGGACTGCGAGGGCGATCGGGCTGGGGCTGGGGTTCGTGCTGGATCGGGTGGTGGGGGATCCGGCGCGGTGGCATCCGGTGGCGGGTTTCGGGACGGTGGCGGGGGCGGTGGAGAAGGTCGGCTACCGGGACGCGCGTGCGGCCGGTGTGATGCACGAGGTGGTGCTCGTCGGGGGTGTCGTAGCGGTGTCGGCGGGTGTGGAGCGGCTGCTCGCTGTCGGACGGGGCGCGGGCACGCGAACCGTTGTGGCGCAAGGGTTGTCGACGGCGCTCGCCACGTGGATCGCGCTCGGTGGGACGACGCTCGCGCGGACCGGCTCGGACATGGCCCACCGCCTGGAATCGGGGGACATCGGGGGAGCGCGCCGGTTGTTGCCTTCGCTGTGCGGGCGCGACCCCGAGGCGCTGGACGCGGACGGGCTCGCCCGCGCGGCGGTCGAATCCCTCGCGGAGAACACGTCCGACGCCACCGTGGCCCCGCTGTTCTGGGGCGCGGTCGCCGGGGTGCCCGGCCTGCTCGGATATCGGGCCGTCAATACCTTGGACGCCATGGTCGGCTACCGCAACGACCGCTACCGCCGGTTCGGCTGGGCGGCCGCCCGCACCGACGATCTGGCCAACCTGTTCCCGGCGCGCGCGAGCGGAGCCTTGACCGCACTGCTGGCCCCGGTGGTCGGAGGTCATCCGGTCGCCGCCGTCCGCGCCTGGCGTCGCGACGCCGCCGCCCACCCGAGCCCCAACGCGGGCGTAGCCGAAGCCGCGATGGCCGGAGCGCTGGGTGTCCGGCTGGGCGGCCGGACCCGATACCGGCACGGCACCGAAATCCGCCCCACCCTCGGCGACGGACCGTCTCCCCAAGTCCCCGATCTGCGCCGCGCCGTCCGCCTGTCCGAGGCGGTCCAGGTGGCCGCGGCGGCGTCGGCCGTGGCCCTCGCCTGTCTGCGCCCGTCTCGGCGTCGCGGAAAATGATTGGCCGGGGCAGAACCCGGGCTGCTACCGTCCGGGAACCGTGACATCACGCAAGGAGGTGAGACCCATGAACGCTGTATCAATGTGGGTGCTCCCCCTCGTGTTCACGGTTCGGCGATCGACGTAGGTGTCGCCGGGAGTGCCTGCGCAACAAGGCAATCCCGAAAGGCAACACCTATGAATTCTATGCACCCCACCGCGGACAGGGGGAAACCCTCCGTAGTGATCACGCGGGTCGGCGAGACACAATGGCACGCGCTCGAAGACGGCCGGCCGGTCGGCCGCAGCGATGTCTCGCGTCGCCCCGACGGGCGAATCTTCGTCAGCATCGACTCCTGGCACGACACGGTTTTCGACCAACTCGCCGGCGCGATATCGGCACACCTGCCGAGGCCGCTGTACACGGTGGTGGACGAGGCCGATACGCATACGACAGCCAATTGGGCGCGCGCCGGTTTCACGACCCGGCGTCGCGAGTGGGAATATCTGCTCTCTACCGATCCGAAAAGCACGGGCCTCGACGCGGTCCCGCCGCCGGGGGTCACGATCGTGGCCGCCGGTGACGCCGAGGAAACCCCGTTGCGGACCTTGGACCGCGAAATTCGCGACGAGGTCGAGGCAACCGTCGGATGGCAGGAGATGCCTGTCGAGATATTGCGCTGTCCCGACGGGAATACCGCGCCGGACCCGTCGAATTACACGGTGGCCTCGCAGTCCGGTCGATATGTGGGTCTGGTGCGAGTGGTAACCCGACGCCGCCACGCACGCATCGGGCTCGTCGCGGTACTGGCCTCGCGGCATCGTCGAGGTATCGCTCGGTCGCTGCTGAGTCACACGCTGGGCGCATTGCACCGCGCCGGAATCGACACGGCGTCAGCCGATGTGAACGAATCCAATGTCGCGGCCATGGCGCTGTTCGACGGTATCGGCGCGCGGCGCGCGAACAGCAATGTGGAGTTGGTGCTGCGATGACGAAAACATCGAGAGGCATCGAAATCGAGGGCACCGTGGCCGAGTGCCTGCGCAACGCCACCTTCACCGTGGAACTCGACAACGGGCACAAAGTGCTCGCGCATATCAGCGGAAAGATACGGAAGAACTACATCAAGATCTTGCCGCAGGATCGGGTGCTCGTGGAGCTCAGCCCGTACGACCTCACGCGCGGCCGGATCCTCTTCCGGTTCAGGACGTAGCGCACTGTTCGTTTTCGCGGCCGGGTGTCGACTGGTTCAGTGTTTGACGTTGCCGTATCGGTCGGCAAGACGGTCGGCGTTGGATCGGGTGTTCGAGTAGGCCGGTGAATTCGAATCCGCTGTGTCGCCGGTGGTTTCGACCGGGGCCGGGGCGGCGCGTTCTCTGCGCCGTTCCCGGATCTCGGCCCAGACGAAATAGCCGAGGCCGAGTGGCGCCATGATGCCGAAGGCGATCCATTGCAGGCCGTAGGACAAGTACGGGCCCGCGTCGAGTTGCGGCAGCGGCGGCGGCGTGAACGCGCCCGGCTGTCCCTCGGTCAGCTGCAAGTAGCCGCCGTCGGGCGGGATGGCGCCGACGGGGCTGCCCAGGACGGTCGAAAGTTGGCCGGTGTCAACGGAATACACCTGGCGGAAGCCGTCCTGGGTCATCGGTTCCTTGCCCGGCACGACGCCCTCGGAACGGCGGACCCGGCCCTCGACGCGTTGCGGCCCCGCCGGTGGTTCCGCGATCGGGGGGATGCGGACGCCGTCCGCCGCCGCGACGAGGCCGCGATCGATCAGCAGCGTCCGGCCGTCGTCGAGCCGGAATGTGGCCAGCACGCCGAAGGCCGGTGCGTCGTTCAGGCGCTGCAGTCGTTCGACCACCGTCGAGCCGGGCACGTAGCTGCCGGTGGCGACGACCCGCCGCCACTCGGTGTCCTCGGCCTCAGGGTCGTTCAGCAGCGTCGTCACGTCCACGGGGGTGGCGTTCACCGAGGCGGCGATGAGGTCGTTGCGATGCGAGGTCGAGTTGTTCTTGCCCAGTTGCCAAGGGGCGAGAACGGTGAAGCAGAGGTAGGCGAACGCCACCACGATGACGGCCAGGATCAGCCAGCTGGGCCGCAGCAGGAAGGTGAGCCGGCGCAGCAGAGTCATCGGCGGGGAAGGCTCTCGCCGAGTTGTTCGCGGACCCAGTCGAGCATGGCGGGCACGGCCGCCTCGATCTGCTCGCGCACGAGTTCGAATTCGGCATCCCCGCCGTAGTAGGGGTCCGGCACGTCCGGATCGTCGGCCAGCGGATCGAAACTGCGCAGCAGCCGCCGCCGCGCCGAGGGCACGCCCAGCCGCGCCAGCTCGCGCTCGTGCGTCGTGGCCAGGGCCACCACCAGGTCGGCATCGAGATGATCGGCGTCGATCATCGCGGCGATATGACCGATCGGATAGTCGTGCCGCCGCAGCAACGCCGTCGTGCGCGGATCGGCATCGGACCCGACGTGCCAGGCGGTCGTACCAGCACTGCTCACCCGCACCCGATCGGCGAGCCCCGCCCGCTCCAGATGCGCCGCGAAAATCTTCTCGGCCATCGGCGACCGACAGATGTTCCCGGTGCAGATAAACGTCACATGCAGCTCGCCCACACCATCCATTCTCTCCGGTCCCCACAAACCCGCCCACGTAGGGTGGACCCCTATGCCACAAAACCCGCCAACCCCGCGTCGAAGGAACGCCCCCACCCGCCGCCCACCAGCACAGCCCGCCGCCACGCGGCCCGGCAACGCAGCCACGCTGCGGGGGGAACCGGGCGATGCCGTCACACTGCTGGGCACTGCCGCGCTGCCGGGGATGGCTGTGGTTCAGCGGGGGGAGGCTGCTGCGCTTCTGATGGGGGCCGCCGCGTCGTGGGGGCGAGCTGCTGCGCTGCTAGGGGAAACTGCGGTGCTGCCAGGGAGAGCTGCTGTGCTGGCAAGGGAAACTGTCGTGCTGCGAGGGAAAGCTGCCGTGCTGCCGGAGGGTGCCGCTGTGCCGGTGGGCGATGGTGCCGTGGTGCCGGGGGCAGTTGCTGCGCTGCCTGGTGATGTTGCGCTGGTATCGGGTGGTGTTGTGGCGTCTGGTGGTGGTGTCGTTGGAGGGCTGCTTGGTGTTGCGGTCGGGCGGGGTGGTGAGGTCGATGTGCTGGGGGATGGTGTCGGGGCCTGGGGCGGTGCTGGGTGGTTCTGTGATGTGGGGTGGTGGGGGCGTGAGTGGGGGGCGTTGGTGGGGGTGGGGGCGTGAGTGGGGGTTTTGGTGAAGGGGTGGATCGGGATCGGTTGCGGCATCATGGGGATGTCGAGGTGCGGGTGGGGATGCTGGACTTTGCGGTGAATGTGCAGGGGAGTGGGCCGCCGGAGTGGTTGCAGGGGCGGTTGGCGGCTCGGTTGGGGGAGTTGGGGCGTTATCCCGATGCGGGGGCGGAGCGGGCCGCCAGGGGGGCGGTGGCGGCTCGGCATGGGCGGGATCCCGAGGAGGTGCTGTTGCTCGCGGGCGCTGCGGAAGGGTTCGCGATGTTGCCGCGGCTGTCGCCGGCGCTGGCCGCGGTGATTCACCCGTCGTTCACGGAGCCGGAACTGGCGCTGCGTGAAGCGGATGTGCCGGTCGCCCGCGTGGTGCTGGAGCCGCCGTATGTGCTGGAGCCCGATCTGGTGCCGGAAGCGGCAGACCTGGTGGTCGTGGGTAATCCGACCAACCCGACCTCGGTGTTGCATCCGGCCGCGACCCTCCGCGCGTTACGACGGCCGGGACGGATCGTCGTGGTCGACGAGGCCTTCGCCGACGCGGTACCGGGCGAGGTGGAATCCGTTGCGGGAGAAAATCTTCCGGACTTGGTTGTCCTGCGCAGCCTCACCAAGACCTGGGCACTGGCCGGACTCCGCTGCGGCTACTTCCTCGGCGCCCCGGACATACTGGCCCGCTTGAACCAAGGCCGCGCCCACTGGCCGCTGGGCGCACTGCAACTGGAAGCCATTGCGGCCACGGCCGACCCGGCCGCCGTCGCCGAATCCCACTCCCGCGCCGAGCGCATCGCCGCCGATCGCGCCGCGATGATCCTGCGCCTGCGAGCGCTCGGTATCGAGGTGCACGAACCCGCCCACGGCCCGTTTCTGCTGATCCGCGTCCCCGATGCCGAACTGCTCCGCAAACGCCTGGCGGACAAGGGAATCGCCGTCCGCCGCGGCGACACCTTCCCTGGCCTCGGCACCACTCACCTGCGCTTGGCGGTACGCGGCGCCGCCGAAGTGGACCGCTTGATCACCGCCATCCGGGAGGTCGGCCTATGACCATCCGGGAGGTCGGGTTTATGACTGAAGCCGATCGTGGGCGGGAAACGGCGCGGTCCGTGGTAGGTGTTCGGAGAGGCGGGGCGGCGTCCGGGAGAGTCGCCGGACGGTGCGGGTAGAGCGAATGTGACTGGAGTGGAGGTGGTTCGGTGACACGAACGGGAGCGGTGGCGCTGTCGGAGCTGATCGCGGTGCTCGACGCGGCGTACCCGCCGCGGCTGGCCGAATCGTGGGATTCGGTGGGGTTGGTGTGCGGCGATCCGGCGGAATCGGTGTCCCGGGTGTCGTTCGCCGTGGACGCTACCGCCGCCGTGGTCGACGAGGCGATCGAGTGGGGCGCACAGGCTTTGGTGGTGCATCACCCGTTGCTGTTGCGCGGTGTCGACACCGTGGCGGCCGCGACGCCGAAAGGCGCACTGCTGCACCGCTTGATCCGCAGCGGATGCGCCCTGTTCACCGCGCACACCAATGCCGATTCCGCCGATCCAGGCGTATCCGACGCGCTCGCACAGACGCTGGGGCTCACCGTCACCGGCCCACTGGAGCCGAAACCGGCTGCGGCGGTGGACAAGTGGGTCGTGCAGGTGCCACGCGCGCACACCGAAAGCGTCCTCGCGGCGCTGTTCGCGGCAGGTGCGGGCGGCAGCGACCGGTACAGCGAATGCTGCTGGCAGGTCCCGGGTACCGGCCGGTTCCGGCCACTCGAAGGCGCGAATCCGGCCATCGGCGAGGTGGGCTCGCTGGAGCGCGTCGAGGAGGATCAGATCGAGGTGGTGGCCCCGCCGTCGGCGCGGCCCGCCGTGCTGGCGGCCCTGCACGCGGCTCACCCGTATGAATCGCCCGCCTTCCATGTCACCGAGCGGGCTGCGCTGCCGTCCGAGCGCGGCCTGGGACGAGTGGGTGAGTTGCCGCAGCCGGAATCGTTGCGCGACTTCACCGCCCGGGTACGGACCGCCCTCCCGGACACGGCGTGGGGAGTGCGGGCCGCCGGTGACCCGGATCGGACCGTCCGCACCGTCGCGGTATGTGGCGGCGCGGGAGACTCGTTCCTCGGCACCGTCTCCCGCCTCGGCGTCGATGCCTACGTCACCGCGGACCTGCGCCACCACCCCGCCGACGAACACCTGCGTGCGGGCGGACCCGCCCTGATCGACGCCGCCCACTGGGCCACCGAATTCCCCTGGTGCGCGCAGGCCGCCGACATCGTACGAAAAGCCCTGCCCACCTTGGAAACTCGCGTCTCCTCGATCCGCACCGACCCGTGGACCCTCGGCGCCGCCGACTGAGCCCCGGCGCGCTACCGCCCGGCCTGACCGTGCACAAATCCGCCGTTCGCGGCGAAATTTGCGCTGTGAGGCCGGATTGTGTCCGCTCAGGCCGGCCGCACTGCGGTCACCGGAAGCTGCCACCCTTGACCTCAACCAACATTGAGGTCCCATCATCGACGCATGGACCCCCACGACGAACAGCAGATCCGCGACCTCCTGGCAGCACACACCGACCTCTGGATCCGGCACGAGATGCACCGCTGGGGGACCTACTTCACCGAGGACTCGGACTTCATCACCCACCGCGGAATCTGGTGGCGAACCCGGTCGGAGAACATCGCCGGGCACCAGGACGTCCCCGACTCGGTGCTCGCCCAGAAGAAGAACTACACGCAAGAGGTGGTGAGCGTGCGGGAACTCGCCCCGGACGTTGCCCTGGTACACACCGCCTGGTCCTGGCCCGACCACGTGCTGCCGGGCCGGGACACGGCCTCGGACCGACATGGCTACATCACCCTGATCATGGTCAGACGCGCGGGCACCTGGCTGATCCGAGCCGCACACAACACCCGGGTGAACGGCCTCGACGACTTCGCCGCGGCCTGACGAACCGCCTCAGGCGGTAATCGTCGGCTCGTGCTCCACCGGAAAATTCATGGAGTTGGCGATGAAGCACCGCTTGTGCGCCTCCGCGTGCAACTCCCGCGCCGCGTCGGCGCGCGCCGGATCGGTGATCGTCACCCGGGGCCGCAGGATGACCCGCTGGAAGCGCTGGTTGTCCATGGTCCCCTCGGCGGCGTCACGATATTCGGTGACGACGATGCCCGCCTCGGTGCACAGATGCAGGTACCACAGCATGTGACACTCCGACAGCGACGCGACCAGCAGCAGCTCCGGATTCCAGCGAGTGGCGTCGCCGCGGCCGACTACCGGGTCGGCGCTGCTCGGCAACGGCGGGCGGTCCGGCGCGAGCGCCTCGTGGTTGCGGGAGTAGGAGCGATAGTCGGTGGTCGCCCCGTTCCAGGCGACCTCCACCTCGTAACGATGCATACCGACGAGCCTGCCACAGAGCCTGTTTCGGTTGCCCCGCATATCTCGCCGCCCGGACCCCCGCGCTCTGCCCCGCGCGGTCTGGTGGGGTTGGGGCGAAAGGAGCGGTCGGCGGAGTACGGTTGAACTTCGGTGTCGGGCGCCCGATCGGGCCACCGCTGCCGCCGAACCGTCCATAGCGTCGAGGAGTAAGTTCCGCGTTGAATGTCGAACCATCGATCCAGTCCAAGCTGCTCGACCTCGCCGCCGTCGACGCCGAGCTGACGCGGATCGAGCATCGCCGCAAGGTGTTGCCCGAGCAGCAGGAGGTCCAGCGGCTCGAGGAGGAGCGCACCACGCGCAAGGACGCGGCCGTCAAGGTCGAGATCCTGATCGACGACCTCGACCGGGACATCCGCAAACTGGAGACCGAGGTCGACAGCGTCCGCAAACGCGAACAGCGCGACCGGGGCATGCTCGAGGCGGGCAGCGTCGGCGCCAAGCAGCTGTCGGAACTGCAGCACGAACTCACCAGCCTGGAACGGCGCCGCACGGTGCTCGAGGACGACATGCTCGACGTGATGGAACGCCGGGAGGCGGCCGCCGCCGACCACCAGCACGCCGGCGCCAACCTGTCGAAGGCCGAGGAAGACCTCGCCGACGCCCGCCGCCGCCGCGACGAGGCGCTCGCCGACCTCGAGGTCGCGGCCCGTCGCTGCGCCACCGATCGCGAGGGGCTGCTCACCGCGTTCCCCACGGAACTGCTCGGCATCTACGACAAGCAGCGCGCCCAGCACGGCGTCGGCGCCGCGCTGCTGCAGGCTCGGCGCTGCGGCGCCTGCCGCATCGAACTCGACCGCGGCGAGATCGCCCGGATCGCCAAGACCGACCCGGAGGTCGTGGTCCGCTGCCCCGAATGCGGCGCGATCATGGTGCGCACCAAGCAGTCCGGGCTGTAGGCCGAGCGAGGGATTCGACGTGCGGCCGGTGCCGTGCCGCGGTCCGTCGGCGCGGGTTCAGGTGGAGGGAGTGCGGTGGTGACCAAGGTGATCGTGGAGGCGGACGGTGGTTCGCGCGGAAATCCCGGACCCGCCGGATTCGGCGCGGTGGTGTGGGATGCCGGGCATGTGGGGGTGCTGTCCGAACGTCGTGAGGCGATCGGCGTCGCGACCAACAACGTCGCCGAATATCGCGGCCTGATAGCGGGTTTGGCGGCCGCCGCCGAACTCGGCGCCCGCGAGGTCGATGTCCGCATGGACTCCAAGCTCGTCGTCGAGCAGATGTCGGGGCGGTGGAAGGTCAAGCACGCCGCGATGGTGCCGCTCGCCGAATGGGCCCGGCAGTTGGTCGCCGGTTTCGACGTGGTCCGATTCGAATGGATTCCGCGCGCACAGAATTCGCACGCCGACCGCCTCGCGAACGAGGCGATGGACGACGCGAAACTGATCACCGAGGTCCGCGAATCCGAAGCGGACTCGGCCGTCGAACGTGAATTCCCCGACCCGACAGCCGCGGCGACCATCAGCAACGCCCCCGGCTGGACCGGCGCGCGCGGCCGCCCCACCCGCCTGCTGCTGCTGCGGCACGGGCAGACCGAACTGTCCGTGCAGCGCCGATACTCCGGCCGCGGCAACCCGCCACTGACCGCGCTGGGTCGCGAGCAGGCCGCGCGGGCGGCCAAATACCTTGCGGCGAAGGGTGATATCGCCGCCATCGTCACCTCGCCCCTGGGCCGCGCCCGCGAGACGGCCGACGCCGCCGCCCAGTCCGTGAACGCGCCGGTGCGCGTCCTGGACGGGCTGATCGAAACCGATTTCGGCGAGTGGGAGGGCCTCACCTTCACCGAAGCGGCGCAACGGGATCCGGACCTGCACACGCGCTGGCTCGGCGATCCGAGCCTGCCCGCTCCGGGCGGGGAGAGCTTCGAGCAGGTGCGCGAGCGCGTGGAGGGGGCCCGCCGCGACATCGTGGCACTGTATCCCGAGCAGAACGTGGTGGTCGTCAGCCACGTGACGCCGATCAAGACGCTGCTGCAACTCGCGCTGGGCGTGGGCCCGTCGCTGCTCTACCGGCTGCATCTGGATCTGGCGTCGCTGTCGATCGCCGAGTTCTACCCCGACGGCGGCGCGTCGGTGCGCCTGGTGAACGACACGTCGTATCTCTAACCCGTTCAACACAATCCGGCCAGCTTGTAGAGCACCAGCGAGGCCGCGACGGCGACATTGAGGCTGTGCCCGGTCCCGACCATCGGGATCTCCACGGCCAGATCCAGCCGCTCCATGCCCTCGGGCGGGATCCCAGACCCCTCGTTGCCGAGCACCACGACGGTGCGTTTGCGGGCGGGCGGGAGATCGCCGAGCCGCACCGATTCGTCGGTCAACTCGACCCCGACGACGGCGGAGCCACCGTGCCGCTGCCGGTCCAGCCAGCGGTCCACCCGGCCGTCCACCCAGTGCACGCACTGCCGGTGCCGCAGCGTGTTGCCGCGTTGCAGCGCCTCGGGCACCCACGGCTTGCGCAGCACCGCGAGGCAGGCGCCGACGGCGTCGCAGGTGCGCAGCAGCGTCCCGAGATTCACGCCGTGCTTGGGCCACAGCGGGGCCGCGATCAGATGATTCCAGCAGGTGTGTGCGCGGGGCCGCCGTTGCCGGCGGATCTCGGCGGGCGTGCGGGCCCGCGCGGCGCTCATCGCGGAACGGGAACGGCCTTCCCGTGGGGCGCAGAGGGTTTCATGCGGACGGTGCTTCGCGGCGCACCGGGGCCATCGACGGTGCGGGCGTCTCGGAGCGCCCGCTGATCTCGATCCAGGATACCGCGAGCGGTCGGCGTGCGGCACACCCGCGCCGCCTCGATCTCACAGCGTCCGGACCATCTCGTAGTCGATCCGCGGCTGCTCCAGCGAGCCCGGCCGCCTCCGTCCCGAGGACGCGAAACCATGCCGCAGATAGAGCTTCTCGGCGTGGCTGTTGCCGTGCGCCACCCACAGGTGCAGCCGGGTGTGCCCGGCCGCCCGCGCCCAGTCCACCACGGCCTCGACCAACCGGTCCGACGTCCCGGTGCCGCGGGCGCGCGCCGCGACGAACATCGAAACCAGTGTCGGCGTGCCGAATTCCGACAGGCCGCCCACGCACCCGAGCACCTCGGTTCCGGATTCGGCGACGAAGAACGTCCGGTCGGCCAGCCACCGCCGCCACTGCTGCTCGTCCCACTCCGCCGCCTCGCCGTAGGACAGCGAGAAGGTGCCCGGAGCGGACCCGGCCAGCGCGTCGAGCCGCGCGATCCGGGCCACCTGCCACTCCTCGGCGCCGACCTGCCGCACGATCATGCCGCGGCCCGTCAGGGCCGTAGCACCGAGACCAGGAAGTCGGCCTGGTCGTAGACGGCCTTCTCGAACCAGTCGTCGAAGTAGATGTCGAAATGGCCGATGGGATAACGCTTCACGACCGCGTGCTTGGTGCGCTCGGCGGCCTTCAGCGTCGGCCCGACCGGCGCGACCGAGTCGTTGTCGCAGACGGCGTACAGCACCGGCACCTTGATGCCCTTGGTGCGCCGCCAGGGCGAGTCGAACAGCGCCGACAGCCCGATACGCGCGGCGACCTTCGGCTGGTACTGCTCGCTCTCCTCGGCCAGCCGCCCGAAACCCTCGGGCACGTCGGAGGCGCTCATGAGCGCGGCGGACCGCTTGCGCCCCGCCAGCCGCACCCCGACGGGCTTGCGCCGGAGCGATCCCACCAGCACGTCGGTGGTGGCCACGGTGCCGGTCTTGAACAGGCTGATCGGCCCCTTCGCCCGCGCGGCCGCCCAGCCGCTGGTGAACGGGCACTGCGCGACCACGGCGGCCAGATAGTCGTCCTCGTGCGCGATGGACAGCACGTGCCCGCCGCCGAAGGAGGTGCCCCACAGCGCGATTCGGGTCGCGTCGAAACCGCGCAGGGTGCGGGCGAAGGCGATGGCGGCCCGCCAGTCCTCGCGCTGGCGGCCGATGTGGATCACCTGGCGCGGGGTGCCGCCGCTGGCGCCGAAGTGGCGGTAGTCGAACACCAGCACGCCCATTCCGGCGGTGGCGAAGCGGCGCGCGTATCGGTCCAGGCCCATTTCCCGATCGGCGCCGAGACCGTGTGCCATGATCACCAGCGGCCGCGGCTTCGGCGGACCGTCAGGGCGATAGAGCCACGCTGCACACTGTTCGCTTCCCGACGGGAACCCCACCTCGACACGCTCCATGGCGAAATACCGTAACTCGTTGCGAGATCGAGCGCTGACCTGGATCCCTGTCCGGTTCGCCGGTACGGCGGGCCGTGCGACGCGCCGAGGTTTCCGGGTGTCGCGGTCGGGGTAGAAGTCAATGATTGTCAGTGTGCCCAAGGCTCAATGTGGTTCGGCCCCAATCCACGTGGTTGCGTCGGGCCGTCTGCGGCGAACTCGATGGCACCCCCGTTGAGCAGGCACTATCTCCGGTGATCAGGGCCCGTGCGCGGCTGCTCCGACCCGGACGTCACAATAGTGACGGACGAGTCGGTCGGGCGGCCGCGTCGACAGGAACGGGCACGGCTGTGCCGCCGCCTGTCGCCGAGGAAAGTCCGGACTCCACAGAGCAGGGCGGTTGTTAACGGCAACCCGGGGTGACCCGCGGGACAGTGCCACAGAAAACAGACCGCCGGCGCCGAGCCTTTCCGAAGGCGGAGCGCCGGTAAGGGTGAAACGGTGCGGTAAGAGCGCACCAGCGCCCCGGGTGACCGGGGCGGCTCGGTAAACCCCGCCCGGAGCAAGGTCGAAGGCCGCACTCCCCGGAGTGCGGTTGCGCAGGCGCTCGAGGGCTGCTCGCCCGAGCCTGCGGGTGGACCGCTCGAGGTGCCCGGCGACGGTGCACCCAGATGGATGGTCGCCCCCAGCGTCAGCTGGGACAGGATCCGGCTTACAGACCGACTCGTCCCCACTTTCGGGCTGTAGCGACGGGCAGGCTATCGGGGTGGGGGAGAAAGGCTCTGTCGGGGTGTGGCCGGGGCGTGATACCTTCCCGATGTTGGGGGTATTCATACTGAGGGGGTATGCATCAACGTCGACGCGGCCGTCCGGGACTCGGGCGGCTTCGGTGTCGGCTGACGACGGCCGTTCCGGCCGGTCCGGAGCCCGGCGCCGGTAACAGTTAGCGATCCTTCTCCGGCGTTAGCCCGCCGGATGCGGCACAGACTAGGCAGTATCGTGTGCCGGATGATCAACGTCCGAGCGAAGATCTGCGGCATCCGGAGCGAATCCGATCTCCGGGCCGTGCTGGCGGCCGATGCGGATGCGGTCGGTTTCATCTCGGGCACAACGCATTTCAGTGAGGACGTGCTCTCCGCGGAGCAGGCCCGCGGCTTGTCGCGGCTGGTGCCGCCCACGGTGGAGCGGGTGCTCGTCACCCATCTCACCGACGCCGGCGCGGTGCTACGGCTGGCCGACCACATCGGGGTCGACTGCATCCAGTTGCACGGCCTGATCACCCTCGACACCGTGCGCGCGGTGCGGGCCGGGGCCGACGGTCGCCGGGTGATCCGGGCGGTGCACGTCACCGGACCGGAGGCGATCGACGCCGCGGTGGAGGCGGCGCCGGATTGCGATGGGGTGGTGCTGGATTCGCGCTCGGCGCACCGGCTCGGCGGGACGGGCCGCACCCACGACTGGTCGATCAGCGCCCGGATCGTGGACAAACTCGCCGGGGAGGATTTCCCGGTGATGCTGGCCGGCGGGCTGAATCCGCGCAATGTCGCGGCGGCGATCGAGGCGGTGCGCCCGTCCTGGGTCGACGTCAACTCCGGTGTCGACGGGCGTGGCGGTGACAAGGATCCGGTCGACTGCGCCGAATTCGTCAGGGCGGCACACGACGCCGCGAGGCCGACCGCTGTTCCAGCCCGACAGCCAGCAATATGAGCACGCCCGCGCCGGCGGTCGCCGTGGTCAGCCGGGTCTCGGTGCACAGCGCACCCACCAGCGCCGCCACCACCGCCTCGTTGAGCCCGACGATGCTGGCCGTGGCCGCGTCCAGCCAGCGCAGCGCCTGCCAGTAGAGCGCGAAGCCGGGCCCCAGCAGCAGCGCGCCCACGGCGGCCAGCGCGGCGGCGGTCCGCGCGCTCGGCGGTTCGAAGGCCAATAGCGGACTGCTCGCGACACCCGCCAGCAGCAGTTGCAGACCGGCCGAGGTGATCGTGTTGCCGGGCCCCGCCTCCCGCGCGATGAGACTCACCAGAGCGGCGACGCAGGCCGCGCTGCCGAGCGCCAGCAGGCACCCGGCCACCGCGGTCCCGTCCGCCGCCGCCTCCGGCCGGCCGCCGGTAACCAGCCATATCGCCACCGCGACCAGCATCAGTTCGAGCAGCACGGGCACGGTCGGCGCGCGTCGCCCGCGCACCAGCGCGGTGGTGATGATCAGCACCGGAGCCGTGAGATGCAGCGCCACCACGACGGGCAGCGGTCCGATCCGCAACGCCGCCACGTACAACGCCAGATTCGCCGTCTCCAGCGCGCCCAGGCGCACGTAGAGCGTCGGCTGCGCCCTCAGCGTCTCCCACGGCCGCTCCCCGCGCGACCACGCGAGCAGCAGCAGCGTCACCGCGCCGCCGAGCGCCACCAGCCCCGCGGTGGCCGGGGCCGCCAGCACGGCGAGCAAGGCGCTGGAGGTACCCCACAGACAGGTCACCGCCACCATCAGGGCGAGCGGGACCAGCGGGGCGCGCACGTGACTACGCGAGTAGGAAGCTGATCACCGGCAGCACCAGTGCGGTGAACGCGGCGAACACCGCGCCGGCCACCCGCCGTTTCGGCAGCCGCGGAAATCGGGTGGCGAGCCCGCAGTAGGTCCCGGACGCGATCAGCAGCGTGCCCCACACCACCAGCGCCCGGCTGCCGATCTTGCCGAGCGCCTGATCGAAGCCGACGGCCAGCGCGAACACGGTGCCCCCGGCGGCGGCCCCGAGCAGCAGCAGTGCCACGCCCGCAGTGGAATTCATGAGCATGCGGCGGCCGCGCACCGTCGCCACGGCCTGCGGGTCGGTGTGGTGGGCGCCGTCGGCGCGGCAGATCTCGTCGTACACCTTCGCCGGGTTGACCCGCTCGTTGATCGCCGGACGCACCTGCAACAGCGCCTCCAGCGCCTGGGTGGTGGCGTAGGAGGTGACCGGCCCCTCGGTGGAGATGCGGAAGCCGCCGCGGTAGATGGCCAGCGCGTCCACCTCCTGCATCTCCAGCAGTTCGACGATTCCGGCGCGCACGGCGGGATCGAAGATGGTGCGGCTGTCGGCGGACACCACGGCCGCGACGGCCAGGTGCAGGGTGAGGTGACGCCAGGTGTCGACCAGATCGTCGCGGCGGAAGATCTCGGTGTCGATCTCGCATTCGTTGCGGCGCAGGCCCGTCAGCAGCCGCTTGACCGCCAGCGTGCAGGCTCGTTCGGCACGCTTGTCACCGATCTCGACGATCTCCGGGCGGGACAGCACGGTCGCGATGTGTGCGGCCGCGTACATCGGCAGCGTCCGCGGTTCCTGGAACACCGACGACACCAGGAACGCGATTCCGCGCGAAATCGCCTGGTGCCGTTCGCCGTCGAAGGAGCCGCCGCCGATCAGGGCCTGTACCGCCGCGGCCGTCGCGGTGACCGAGACCGGGCCGAGGAAGCCGGACATGCGCCAGCCGCCGGTTTCCGAATCCTGTTGATCCAGCAGCGATCGCAGGGCGCCGAGCAGGCCCGGATCGGTCTCTTCGACCTCCAGGCAGCGCAGGGCGCGGATGCGCCACGCCACGTCTATCGGGGTGCGGAAGTACCATTCGTCGCCGATCGGGCGCTCCACCACGGTCGCCCGGACCAGGGCGGCAACCTTTGCGGCACGCGGGATCTCGCATCCGGCGCGGTGCAGTACGCAGACCACCTCGGCGGTGTTCTGCGGGTTGGGCGGTACGTCGGGAATCCAGCCCCAGCCTGCGCCGCCGCTGGGATGTGGGAGCTGGCTGCCGCGCAGCCATTCCACCGCCATCCGGATGCGCTCGTCAATGTTCGACACGGCCCTTCCGCCTTTGGAACACGGCCCCGCAAACTCGCGATGGGGCGCTGGTAATTGCCACGCTACTCGGGTGGTCCGACAAGTGGAGCGGACTGGAGAACCCCGAATCACATGGCGCCGCTGCGTGTTTCGTTTACGTATCACGGACGGAACGGTCTGCTGTCCGGCAAAGGTCCGGTCGATTCGGCAGGGCGCGAACGGGATCCGCCGTCGAAACGGTCGGCACCCGGCGAAATTCCCGGCAGTCCGGGTATCGTCATGCGGGGCAGGGATGTTCGGCATGTAATAGGAACTGGACCGGTCCGCGCTCGAATTGCAATGCTGTCGGGAGCCGAAAACAGCAACGGCGGCACCCGTTTTCGGGTACCGCCGCGCGGCCGGCGCGATCGTCCGGCCGAAGCTGGGACGTCCTCAGCCCGCCGGGCTGATCACCAGGATCTGTGCCCAGTAGGCGGCCTGCTCGGGCCCGAGCAGCGGCAACAGGTAGTCGTAGACGATGGACGACATACGGTGCGGAACTCCCTTGTTTCTCGACGATGGGGACAATTGCGCGCACAACTGAGGGAACGGACGTCCCTCACGCGCTCGGGCCACAGTAACAGCGACCGCGACCCGGCGCACTACCAGCGGAAATCGGTCGCTGAGCCGTGGTGGGCGAGAATCGGCGGCACCTGTCTTTTCTGTCCGGAAACTCACATTAGTAGCGCTTTCGATAGCAAAGCGCTCTTGCTATCGGTGTGGAATTACAGCTTTCCGAGCTGCGACTGTTGGGGAGCATGTGGCTGATGTGGTGACGTCGGATGTCGCCGCGTAGCGAAAGTCAACCGTCCGGTACCTACCCGCGCGGATTCGTGTGACCGCAGGTACCCCATGCCCGCAGGTCCTCGCCACGCCCGACGCGCCGGGCCGTCATCGCGGAAACCGGCCATGTAGGGGGAGAACCGGGTCCCGGTCGGCGTGTTCGAGGTGACTATCGGTCTTTAACTGGCCGTATAGGTGATCGGCGTCATAAAGTGTTGCGCGTTGGAAAGTTCCGTTGCTGGGGGTGGCAATGGCGCTGTGGGTGTCAACGAACGTCGGAAAGCAGGTTCTATCTCTATGCGCGTAGTTCGCAAGCTGGTTGCCGGTGCGATGATCGCCGGTGCTGCTTCGGTTATCGGTGTGCTGGGGGCCGGGTCCGCGAATGCGGTCGCGGTGACTCCGCTGCCGGGCGGGGTGCAGGTCGACCTCAATCACGGGGACACCCAGTGGGTGCACCAGTCGCACATCGGCCAGGCGATCTCCGGTCTGCCGCATCCGTCGGCGTCCTCCTTCGGGAAGGCGCTCGACGCCGCGTCGGGGCTGTCGTCGCAGTTCCCGGACGGCCGGGTCGTGTTCACGGTGTACGGGCCGTTCGATCAGTTGAACGGCACCATGCTGGCGCTGCAGTAGTTTCAGCGCCTCCGCGTGGAGCTCCATCCCAGGATCGTGTCGGCGCCGGTCGATTTCGGCGCCGTCCGAACCGAATTCGGGCTGGCCTCGGATTATCCGTCCGAGGCCGTCTCGGAGGCCCGCGGCGCGGTCGACGCGTTCGCGGGCATCCGGGCCGATCGCACCGACATCCCGCTGGTGACCATCGACCCGCCCGGCGCGCTGGATCTGGACCAGGCGCTGTATCTCGAACGCACCCCCACCGGTTTCCTGCTGCAATACGCCATCGCCGACGTGGGCGCGGTCATCGTCCCCGATGGGGCGCTCGCCCGGGAATCGCTGTCCCGGGGTCAGACCTTCTATCTGCCCGACGGCACCGTGCCGCTGCACCCCGAGGTGCTGTCGGAAGGCTCGGCGAGCCTGCTTCCGGACCAGAACCGGCCCGCCGTGCTGTGGACCATCGAATGCGACGAACTGGCCGAGCCGCAACGGGTTTCGGTGCGGCGCGCGTTGGTGCGCTCCCGCGCCCGGCTGGACTACGCGGGCGTGCAGGCCGACGCCGACGCCGGACGTCCGCATCCCTCGATCGCCGCGCTGCCGGAATTCGGGCGGCTGCGCATCGAGGCCGGTCTCGGCCGCGGCGCGATCGGCCTGCGACTGCCCGCGCAGACCGTGGTGCGCGACGGCCACGACCGCGCGCCCGACGACGCCGCGCGCTGGCAGCTCATCGTGGAACCCCGCACCGCGGCCGACGACTGGAACGAGCAGATCTCGCTGCTCACCGGCATGTGCGCGGCGCGCATCATGCTCGGCGGCGGCGACGCCGAGCCACTCGGCCTGCTACGCACCATGCCCGCCCCGCCGCGCGCCGCGATCGACTCGCTACGCCGCACCGCCACCGCCCTCGGGCTGGACTGGCCCGACGACGCGCCCGTGGGCCGTCTGCTCGCCACACTGGAGGCCGACTCGCCCGCCGCGCTCGTGCTGATGTCGGAGGCGACCGGCCTGCTGCGCGGCGCGTCCTACACGGTGCTCGCCGGTGAGGTCCCGGATGTGGTGCAGCACAGCGGAATCGGCGCACCCTACGCCCACGCCACGGCACCGCTGCGGCGGCTGGGCGACCGCTACGTCGCGGAGATCTGCCTGGCCCGCAGTGCGGGAACGCCGGTCCCGCGCTGGGCGAGCGAGGGCCTGACCGCCGTCGCCGACTCCATGCGCCGCAGCGACGCCCTGGCCGGCAAGCTCGAACGGGCGTGCCTGGACCTCACCGAATCCACCGTTCTCGCCGAACGCGTCGGCACGGAGTTCGACGCCGTCGTCGTCAGAGAAGCCAATGGTTCCCGGGCCTCGGAAATCTTCGTCGCCCAACCACCGGTACTCGCCAAATGCCTCGGCGCGCCCCCGGAAGGCCGGCACGTCCGAGTCCGGCTGATCACAGCCGACCCCACCACCCGCACAGTCACTTTCGCCTTCCCGGAGGACTGACGGCCCGGATCCCGCGGTCTTGCCGAGCGGAACCCCGGGGGACGGATCAGAACTCGACAGCAGCTGTTCCTACAGAGCTACACCAGCCCACGATGCGAAGCTGACCAGAGTCTCCGACTGCCGTCGCTGAGCCGACGCGATCCCGTGCAACGTTTCCCGCACCGACGGATGCAAGCGAGTCTGCTGCGGAGCTATCCGCCGCGCCAGGTTCAGCGAGTGGAGTGCTTTGTCCGGTTGCCCGATCAGCAACCAGGCTCGGGCCACGTCTTGCCAATGGTGACCGGCCCGTGGCGGTGCGATCTCCTCGGGCAAAGCGAGTGCTGACCCTTCACGGGCGGCCTTGTCGGGATTTCCGGATTCCAGCGCCACCGCTACAGAGTGGATGCCGACGTTCGCAGGTCCGAAAAGCGTCCCGTACAAGTCGGATTCGCGGTCGAAGCCATGCGCCAGCTGACGCGCGCTCTCTATGTGATCAGCGGCCGTGTCAGCCGCGAAGCCACGAGCGGCGACAATCGCGCCGCACAGATGCGCGTAGCCACGCACTGCGTTCGCTCGCTCGGTGTCCCCCTCGATCAGGTCCAGCCCATCCTCTACAAGCCGCATACCAACGTCATTCGCGTTGTGGTACATCAAGACTCGTGCCCGCTTCACCCTGGCTTGAGCGACGTACAGCGAATCATCGGAGCCTTCAGCGGCCCATTCGAGCCGATCCAGAACCACAGGCGCCAGCGCGGTAAATCCGAACCGGCGGCATAGTCTCTCAGTCGTGACGTACGCCGCTGAGAGCAGCGTGAACACCCGGCCGCGTTCCGAGTCGGTTTGTGCGGCGTGTAACGCGCCGTACAGCTGCCGGATAAGTGCAGGGATACGTTGAAGCGCGATTCGGCCCTTGTCGTTGCGATAAGCCGCGTCTATGCCCTGCATCTCCGTGGCCAGTTCAGCAACGGGAGAGGGCTCGACCGGGCGAACATACGTGCCTTCTGCCAGAATCGAACGCAGTTCCGCAATACCCTCCAGCGGGCCGCCCTGCTCCAGGACGTCATAGAAAGGCGTCTGCGTCAGGTACTCGGGCTCGACATGTAGCGCCTTCGCCGCCGCGGCGATGAACGCAGGGGAGGCAGGCTCCCGCCCTTGCTCTACAGCACGGACCATGGACAGGCTGTAGTTCGTTCGTTGCGCGAGCTGTACCTGTTTCAGGCCGGCGAGCTTGCGCTCGGCCGCTATCCGCTCACCGGTTGTCGTCACTGTCATCCACTCCAGCACGTCGGGAGGTAACACGCTCTGACCTCGAGCGTACCGACGACTCCATTCCCGCGAAACCTGTCATCGCACTGTCACTCAACGGTTCTCGGCGGTCCTAGCGTTGGTTTCGGCGTTATAGAGGGGTTGTAGTCCGACAAACGGGAGGGGAGCACCGAACTATGAGATTTCGGCCGACCGCGCTGGGTTGGGTGGATCCGGAGGCGTCCGACGCGCTGATGTGGGACCGCGCTCAGGTGCAGCGATTGGCGCGGCATCTCGGCTACTTGGTCATCTGGCCCGAGCCATCGCTCATCCCACTCGCCGACCAGGTGCGTGCCGCTGACGTGGACGTGGTGATCACGCCGTCACCGCAGCACCTGAGCCCGCTCGAGGTGAATGGGATTCTGTACGTCGCGGAGATCGAAACTATCTCTCCGCGACTGAGTTTCGCTCGCTGGACGCCGATCCGTGAAGGGGTGTTCGCATGACGAACGACCCCGCGGCGTCCAGGCGGGAACTGTCCGCGCTCTGGTGGACACACGACGCACCGGTGGGTCCGCTGACACCTGACCACGCCCACACGATCACGCAGATGCATGTGGAGTGCCGCGTGGACGACTGCCCCCGCAAGCGGGCCGCGTTCCGGACGCTGGTCGAAGCCGGACGGATCAAACCGGACTCGGGCCGCACCCGATAGGCTCCGCACACCGGTACAGCCGACGCGAGGGGAAACAATGAGCGACGAACAAATGGGATTCGATATCGAATTCGATGACACGACACAAGCGTTCTTGAAGTGGGCTACTCCGGAACTCATGGAGTCGCAAGTCAGGGCGTTCTTGAAAGAAACCGTTCCGGGTATCGCGGATTACTCTGATGAGTGGTGGAAACGGCCCTTGTTGCTCCGAATCCTCGAAGCATCGAAACGGATTTTCGGTGACTGGTCCGATTTCATCGCGCCGGAGAACCGCGAGAGCGCCGATCGGTTCGTGAGATTAATCGGTGAATGCTGCATTAGGCAGCACCCCAAAATGACATGGACGAAAGACACTGACTACGGAACAATGCCACCTTTGTTCGCCGAATTCGGCCCGGCAGTGCACGACGCCGCAACTGACGATGGGGTGTCAATGAAATCGATCGTGGAATGGCTGTTCGATGACGACGGGCCGCGCATGGTCGAGTTCAGTATTCGAAATGCCGGGAAAGCTATCTGATTCAACCCACTCAGGGGGGAGCAGTGCCGGATGAGTACGATGCCGCACGTCGGAATCTGTCGAACTATGAGCGCGGTCTATATTTTGAGCTCGGCCGCGCTCATGTTCGAGGTGAGACGCCGGAACGAGGGTGGGTAAGGCAGTTCGTAATCAAGGTCGGTCGAAATAAGCGTGTACTGGATTCCGCACGCACTGAAGGCCGGGGCGCGAGAAGCGTCGAACGAAAATCCGGAAAAATAAACGAACGCGAAACCCGACAACAGCTGAAGGTAGAGCGTGCAGCGCTCGAAACCGGTCAGCTTACGCATAGCGGCTGGGAAACCGTAGCGGGAGAGAGGATGCCCGCCGCGGTACTCGCGGATATACGCGCCATGCAGCGGGATTTCCCCGGGAGGTTCCGCCACGAAGTAATTTCTCGCGCGGATGCACTTCGTGCAATTGAAATTGGCCGGTCGCTCGTCTCCAAGCAGCTCGAACTGGTGCGAGCGTATGAGCTGGACCGTGCGGACCGAGCCCGGAAACGGCTCGCGAATATTCGGGAGATCGTACGCCAGAGGGAAGCTAAAGCGAAAGAAGAACGGGAAAGAGCGGAGCGTGAGCGAAAAGTCCGGGAGGAGCGCGCACGACTTCAAAGGGAAGCGGCTGACCGAGTGGCGCGCGAGTTCGCGGAGAAGTACCGCGCATTATTGTCTCGGGATCGGGAGCCGAACGAGGGCAATTCGGCACGGGCGCGGGAGGAAGCCGCCGCAGCCGAGAAGTTGAAGCAGAGGGAACGTGACGAGGCCGATGAGAAGGCGCGGCAAAAACAGCGTGAAGCAGCCGACCGGCTCGCGGAGCACGCGCAGCGGGCACGCGAAGCGGCGGCCAACAGACAACCCGGCGATATGGTCCGTGAGGTAGCCGACATAATGCAGGTCAGTCGGCCCACAGCCGGAATCGAATCACCGCACCGAGAGCCGCCACATGCAGGTCACACTCGCGGCCACAGGGAAGAGCGGGGACGAGAGCGCGATGGACAAGAACGTACCCGCGACTAAGCGCCGCGTTCCCGGCTCCAAGACGGCACGCCGAGAGCCGCTGCCGCACTTGGGCTTTGGCCCGCCGCGACAATCGTTATCGCGCCGCCGCGCGGGCCGAATCACGGACGAGCCGCGTTCAGTCCGGGGGTTCAGGGGTACGCATGCCCTGGGCCACCGAACCCCCGGCGACGTCCGAGGAGGTCCCCAGTTCCTCGTCGTAGCTGTCCGGCGAACCTTCGGGAATGTCGACGGCATCGATCTCGGCCGGTTGTGTGTCCTCCGGGGGCGACGGCTCGGACTCGGGTTGTTCCTCGGCGAGCCGGTCGCGCAGTGGGCGATCGTGGGCTTCCTCCCAGGGCGTCGTGCCGTAGCGGTCGGCCTCGGACCAGCGTTCCGGGGGATCCATGCCCGCTTCCAGCGGGTCGGACTGCAGACGGTCCTCGTCGAGATCCTCCGCGCTGTTCAGCGCACCGGGATCGGTTTCCACCGAGTCGGGTGCGCCGGTGTCCTGCGGCGGGTCCCAGGTGTCTTGCGGATCGGTCATGACTACCACCTCCGTGTTCGGTCTCGGCGCTCCGGGCGATTCACAGAATGGGCCGTCCTCCGGTGACGGCGAGGCGAGCGCCGGAGATGTAGCTGCCCTCGTCGCTCGCGAGCAGCACGTACGCGGGCGATCTTGCCGAACTCGGCGACCGCGGTGTCGATCAGCGCCTGGCAGTGCGCGGGGTCGGAGACGTCACCGGCCATCGGCACGGCGGTGCGCCCCGCTTCCCGCACCAGCTCGGCGACCTCCTTGGCGTCGTCGTGCTCGTTCAGATACGAGATCAGGACGTCGGCGCCCTCGCGGGCGAAGGCGATGGCCACCGCGCGCCCGATACCGCTGTCCGCCCCGGTCACCACCGCCGCCTTGCCGGTGAGCTTGCCGCTGCCGCGATAGCTGTGCTCGCCGCAGTCGGGCACCGGCTCCATCGCCGACTGCACACCGGGAACGTCCTGCTGCTGCTCGGCGAATCCCATCCGCTCGCTCCCTCCATCGTCCGGCAAGCACCTACTACGCACTTGCCCTTACACCGCGGCGCTACCCGGCACGCAAGCGGTGAAACACGCACCGCCCGACACTCGGCCTCACCTCGCAGCGTCTCGGCGGCAGCGTCCGGGCGGGGTGTCCACAGCCGGACTGCCGCAGTAGGGCAGCGAGATGTACGTGCAGATCGGCGTACGCGTGGTAGGCGGGCGCCGGCCCCGAAGCTCAGCGACCGTACTTGTGGCGGAGGAACTCGGCGGCCGCAGGGTACTGGTCCAGGGCCTTGCGGGCGGCGTCGGATTCGGCGTCGTAGAGGCGGTCGTAGTCGGCTGTGACGACGCCGCGGGTGGAGGCCGCGGCGGCGCGGGCGCGGATGGTGGTCATCGCCTCGATCGCGTCGCGGTGGTCGCCGAGGACGGTCTGGAGTTTCTTGGCGCGGGCGGACAACTCCTCGGCGGGACGGTTCAGGACCGGGACGGCGGCGTCCGCAGAATACCGTAAACGCTTGGCGGCCTTGCGGATCTCGTGCAGATGCTCGACGCGGTCGGCGGGCTCGACCGTCTCCTCGGCGCGCACCATACGGCGCACCCGCCGGAAGTCCTCGCGCAACACGGCGGAGAACGATCGGGTGGCGTCGGCACGGGCCCGTTTACCGCGCAGCGGCGGATCGCGGCGCAGCGCCTTCAGCCGTTTCCGCAGCCGCCGGTAGCGGTCACCGTCGAGGGCGCGCAGCACCTCACGATGGGCTTCGGCGTACCGGTGACGTTCCACGGTCACCAGGCGGCGGCAGACGCGCCGCTGCTCGCCGGACTGCTCCTCGGCCAGCGCCGCGAAACGTTCCGCGCGCACCTCGGCATCGCGCGCCACTCCGAGCAGCCCTGCGAGCCAGCGCAATTCCTCGCGGATCTCATCGATCCGCTTGCGGTGGAAGGCTTCCCGATACGATCGCAGCACGCTGCGCAGCCGCCGGGTCGCGACGCGCATCTGGTGCACCGAGTCGTGGGCGTCGGCGCGGACCTCGGGTTCGGCGGACAGCAACCGGTCCACGTCCTGGTCGAGAGCGGCGCGGAGCGCGGGGCCGGTTGCGGTGGTCATCAGGTACTCCGGAACTTGTCGGTGGCTTCCACCAGATGGTGGGTGATGCCCGGCTCGCTGGCGGCGTGCCCGGCGTCGGCGACGATGTGCAATGTCGAATTCGGCCACGCGCGGTGCAGATCCCAGGCGCTCACGGCCGGGCACACGATGTCGTGGCGGCCCTGCACGATCACCCCGGGAATGTGGGCGATGCGGTCGATATCGCGCAGCAGCTGGCCGTCGTCGAGGAAACCGCCGTGCACGAAGTAGTGATTCTCGATGCGCGCGAACGCCAGCGCGAACCGGTGCTCCGCGGTCTCGGCCACTCGATCCGGTTGCGGCAGTAGCGAACTCGTCGCCCCTTCCCAGCTGGACCAGGCCACGGCGGCCGGGACGAAGACTTCGGGATCGGGGGAGTGCAGCAGTCGGTGATAGGCGCTCACGAGATCTCCCCGGCGTTCGGATTCCGGCACCGCGGCCAGGAACTTTTCCCACTCGTCAGGATAGACGTAACCGGCGGCGCCGTTGTAGTACCAGTCGATCTCCTTGCGCCGCAACAGGAAAATGCCCCGCAGCACCAGCTCGGTAACGCGATCGGGATGGGTCTGCGCGTAGGCCAGCGCCAGCGTCGAACCCCACGAACCGCCGAAGACCTGCCAGCGTTCGATGCCCAGATGCGTGCGCAGCTTCTCGATGTCGGCGACCAGATGCCAGGTGGTGTTGGTCTCCAGGCTCGCGCCGTCGGCGACGTGCGGCACGGATCGGCCGCAGCCGCGCTGGTCGAACAGCACGATCCGGTAGGCGCGCGGATCGAAGAACTGACGGTGGAAGGGCGCGGTGCCGCCGCCGGGACCGCCGTGCAGGAACACCACGGGTTTTCCGTCGGGGTTACCGCTCTCCTCCCAGTACAACTGCTGTCCGTCGCCGACATCGAGCAGGCCCTCGCGGTACGCCCGCAGCGACGGGTACAGCGTGCGCATCAGAACGCGATCCCCGCCGCGAGGTCGGGCAGTTCCAACGCCTGTAGCGCCTGACTGCGAACGTCGGAGCAGGTGGTGGAGGTGATGCGGTCGACCACCGACTTGTCGCCGAGGATCTGCATATTGATGCCGCCGTTCAGAGCGGCCCACTCGTGCACGGTGATGTTCAGCGCCACCCGGCCCAGCGTGGGACCCTGCACCCGCCAATCCGAGAGCTGTGGCTGGATCCGGTCGCACAGCTGCTTGGCGACCTGATCGGGGACCTCGACCGGACCCTGTGCCTTACTCGACGTGGCCGAGCCGCTGGCGCGCGCCGCCGTGGAGGTGACGGACCCGCTCGACCCGGCGGGCTCGGGCGATCCGGTGGTACCCCCGCCCCCGCATCCGGCAATCAGTGCGACGGCGGCCATCCCGGCCGCCCCCAGCGCTCCGCGAGTCATCCAACGGCTCTGCGACATCAGTTCCCTCTGCTCGTTCCGTGCTCGGTCGGACTTCGAGTCTGCCACCGATCACCGACCGACGTCGTCCCCGTCGCGGAGAGCAAGCCCGCCCCGCCCCCGTCCACCAGCACAGCGGCGGCACGCCCCCGGTGAACCGGAAACGTGCCGCCGACAACCTCAGAAGCTGTGTTCAGGAGCCGGGAACACCCCGCGCCGGACCTCGTCGGCGTAGGCGGCCGCGGCGTTGCGGAGCTGATCGCCGAGCTGGGCGAAGTGCTTGACGAACTTGGCGGTCTTGCCGCTGGTGTAGGCCGCCATGTCCTGCCACACCAGCACCTGCGCGTCGCAGTCCACGCCGGCGCCGATGCCGACGGTGGGGATGGTCAGCTTGCGGGTGACCTGACCGGCCAGTTCGGCCGGCACCATCTCCATGACCACCGCGAACGCGCCCGCCTCCTGCACCGCGATGGCGTCGGCGACGAGCTGCTCGGCGCCGTCGCCGCGGCCCTGCACGCGGAACCCGCCGAGGGTATTGACGCTCTGCGGGGTGAACCCGATGTGCGCCATCACCGGGATGCCGGCGGCGGTGAGCCGCGCGATGTGCTCGGAAACCCGTTCGCCGCCTTCGAGTTTCACCGCGTGCGCGCCGCCCTCCTTCATGAACCGGGTGGCCGAGGCCAGCGCGAGTGCGGGGGAGGCCTCGTAGCTGCCGAACGGCAGGTCCGCGACCACCAGCGCGTGCGGCGCGCCCCGCACCACGCCGCGCACCAGCGGGACCAGCTCGTCGATCGTGATCGGCACTGTGGTGTCGTAGCCGTACACCACGTTGGCGGCCGAATCGCCGACCAGCAGCACGGGAATTCCGGCCTCTTCGAACAGTTTTGCCGTGGAGTAGTCGTAGGCGGTGAGCATGGACCACTTCTCGCCCGCGGCCTTCAGTTGCTGCAGGTGCTGTACTCGCGTCTTCCGGCGGGAAGTTGTCGGTGCGGCGCCATAGGCAGCGGTTTCGGCGGACCTTTCGGATGCGGACATCATCGTCCCTTTCGTCGTCTCCTCGAGGCCCGTACGGGTCCCCGGGTTGTCGTGACTCGTCCATTGCGGACCCGTCCAGTGTGCCACCGGCCGGACACCCCGTTTAAGGCGTGCCGACCATGCAATTCATCACACAGGTTCGTCTGGTTGGATCGTTCGCATGCCCTTGTCGCGAACCGGCCGTCTCGTAGCCGCGGTGGCCCTGCTGTGTGTGGCCCCCTCGGTGGTCACCGCCTGCTCCACATCGTCGAACAACGAGACGACCACGCCCTCGGCGGTGACGCCGTCTCCGGCGAATCTGGAGAAGTTCTACACCCAGGCGCCGGAGTGGAGCAGCTGCGACAACTTCGGCGACGCGACCGACCGCTTCCCCAAGACGGCCGAGTGCACCCGGGTCACCGTGCCGGTCGACTACGCCCGGCCCGACGGCGCGACCGCGCAGGTCGCGATCTCCCGGATCAAGGCGACGGGCCAGCGCATCGGCTCGCTGCTGTTCAATCCGGGCGGTCCGGGCCAGCCGGGACTGTGGATGTCGCAGCAGGGGCAGGACACTCCGCTCGCGGACCGCTTCGACCGCATCGGGTTCGACGTGCGCGGCGTCGGCGCATCCACCCCGTTGATCTCCTGCATGACGGCCAAGGAATGGGACGACGAACGCGCCGAACCGCCGAAGGACAACAGCCCCACCGGCATCACCGCGGCCGAGGACGAGAACAAGCAGTTCGCCTCCCGCTGCACCGAGCGCACCGGCAACGACTTCCTCTCGCACGTCGGCACCCGGGAGGTGGTGCAGGACATGGACGTGATCCGCGCGGTGCTCGGCGACGAGAAGCTCAACTACGTCGGCTATTCCTACGGCACTCGCTTGGGCTCGTCCTACGCCGAGAAGTTCCCGGACCGGGTGCGCGCCCTGGTGCTCGACGGCGCGTTGGACCCGGATGCCGATCCGGTGCAGGAATCGGTGCAGCAGGCGGCCGGCTTCCAGCAGGCGTTCAACGAATACGCCACCGATTGCGCGCGGCAGCCGGACTGCCCGCTGGGCGCGGACCCGGCCCAGTCCGTGGCGCGGTTCCAGGCCTTGGTCGGCCCGCTGTGGGACCGTCCGGCGGCCACCGACGACGGCCGCCCGCTCACCTACGGCGACGCGATCACCGGCGTACAGAACACCCTCTACGCCGAGGACAACTGGAATGTGCTGAGCGCCGGGCTCTCCCAGCTCGCCACCGGCAAGGGCGACATCCTGCTGCGCCTGGCCGACCTCTACGACGGCCGTCGCCAGGACGGCACCTACGACAACTCCCAGGACGCCTTCATGGCCATCCACTGCGTCGACGACCCGGCCGTGAAGGACCGCGCGGTGGCCGACAAGCAGGACGCCGAGTACCGCAAGGTCGCCCCCTTCCTCGACGACGGCCACGCGAGCGGGCAGGCGCCACTCGAGCTGTGCGCGTTCTGGCCGGTGCCGAGTTCGTCCACCCCGCACAACATCACCGTGTCGGGGTTGCCGAAGACGGTCGTCGTCTCCACGACCCAGGACCCCGCGACCCCCTACGAGGCGGGCGTGAACCTGGCCAAGGAGCTGAACGCGGCGCTGATCACGAACAAGGGCACCCGCCACACGGCGTTCCTGTCGGGCGGCGTGCCGTGCGTGGACGACGCGGTGATCAGCTATCTCACCGATCTGACCGAGCCGCCGGCCGGTCTCACATGCGGTTAATTTGCCTGACAATGGCTATGTAACACGGATTTAACGCCGGGTGCTTACGCTCGCGCGTATGGATCGCCAGAAGGAATTCGTGCTGCGGACGCTCGAGGAGCGGGACATCCGCTTCGTACGACTCTGGTTCACCGACGTGCTGGGGTACCTGAAGTCGGTCGCGATCGCGCCCGCCGAGCTGGAGGGCGCCTTCGAGGAGGGCATCGGGTTCGACGGTTCGGCCATCGAGGGCTTCGCCCGCGTGTCGGAGGCCGACATGGTCGCCCGGCCCGACCCGTCGACGTTCCAGGTGTTGCCGTGGGCGTCCAGCAAGGGACATCAGCACTCGGCGCGCATGTTCTGCGACATCGCGATGCCCGACGGCTCGCCGTCGTGGGCCGACCCCCGGCACGTGCTGCGGCGGCAGCTGAACAAGGCCGGCGATCTCGGCTTCAGCTGCTACGTGCATCCGGAGATCGAGTTCTTCCTGGTGAAGGCCGAGATGGACAGCAAGGGCGACCCGGTGCCGGTGGACAAGGGCGGCTTCTTCGACCAGGCCGTGCACAACGAGGCCCCGAACTTCCGCCGCCACGCCATCGACGCGCTGGAGTCGATGGGCATCTCGGTGGAGTTCAGCCACCACGAGGGCGCGCCTGGCCAGCAGGAGATCGATCTGCGCTACGCCGACGCGCTGTCGATGGCCGACAACGTGATGACCTTCCGCTACCTCATCAAGGAGGTGGCCATCGACGAGGGCGTGCGCGCGACCTTCATGCCCAAGCCGTTCGCCGCACACCCGGGTTCGGCGATGCACACGCATATGAGCCTGTTCGAGGGCGAGCAGAACGCCTTCGCCGACCCGGACGATCCGAACAACCTGTCGGAGACCGCGCGGGCGTTCATCGCGGGCATCCTCGAGCACGCCAACGAGATCAGCGCGGTCACCAACCAGTGGGTCAATTCCTACAAGCGCCTGATCCACGGCGGCGAGGCGCCGACGGCGGCCTCCTGGGGCCGGTCCAATCGCTCGGCGCTGGTGCGCGTGCCCATGTACACGCCGAACAAGCAGTCCTCGCGGCGCGTCGAGATCCGCAGCCCCGATTCGGCCTGCAACCCGTACCTGTCGTTCGCGGTGCTGCTGGCCGCCGGGCTGCGCGGGGTCGAGAAGGGCTACACGCTGCCGCCGGAGGCCGAGGACGACGTGTGGTCGCTGACCACGGCGGAGCGTCGCGCCATGGGCTTCAAGGAACTGCCGGGCAGCCTGGACGAGGCGCTCAAGGCGATGGAGCGTTCGGAGCTGGTCGCGGAGACCCTCGGCGAGCACGTGTTCGACTTCTTCCTGCGCAACAAGCGCCGGGAGTGGGCGGGCTACCGCGCGCAGATCACGCAGTGGGAACTCCAGGAATACCTCGATCTGTGAGGTAGGTGTCCGGTCGCGGCACGAACTGAGAACACTTTCTCCGTTCCCGGGGATGTGTCCTCGGCGGCCGCTGCCGACCCTGTAATTTGTGGGGCATGGTACGGCCACCGACTGCCCGTTCCGCGGTGCCCGGCGCCGGTCGGCTCGGGCTGCTCGAACCGACGGCCGCCGATTCGCTGCGAGAATTGGCGTGGGACAACGTAGAAAGCATTCCGCTGCTGTGGGCGCTGTCGCGCGCCCCCGATGCCGACCTGGCGTTACTGACGCTGGTGCGATTGCGCGAACAGCTCGGCCCCCGCTGGAACGAACTGGACGAGGCGCTACGGAGCGAGATCTCCTTGCGCGGCCGACTGTTCGCGCTGATCGGGTCCTCCAGCGCGTTCGCCGACCACCTGGTCGCCGAGCCGGACACCTGGAAACTATTGCGCCGCGGGGAATTGCCCGCGCCCGCGGAACTCGTGGCGGATCTGCTCGATGCCGTCGAGGCCGTACCCGGACCCCACACCACCTCTACGTTGTATCGCGCATCCATCGCGGGTCCCGAGGCAATCGCGTTGCTGCGCAAGCGATATCGCGATCAGCTGATGTTGCTGGCCGCCCACGACCTGGCCGCCACCGTGGAGGACGAGCCGGTCCTGCCGTACCAGCAGGTCGGCCGCCATCTCACCGATCTGGCGGACGCGGCGCTGACCGCGGCGCTGTCGGTCGCGGTGGCGCGGGTGTGCCCGGACGGTCCGGTCCCGGTGCGGCTCGCGGTGATCGCGATGGGCAAATGCGGTGCGCGCGAACTGAATTACGTCTCCGACGTGGACGTGGTGTTCGTCGCCGAGCCCGCCGACAACACCGCCACCCGGCTGGCCGCCGAGCTGATGACGGTCGCCGGAAACGCCTTCTTCGAGGTGGACGCCGCGCTGCGGCCGGAGGGCAAGGCGGGCGCCCTGGTACGCACCCTCGAATCCCACCTCGCCTACTACAAGCGGTGGGCGCGCACCTGGGAGTTCCAGGCGCTGTTGAAGAATCGGCCCGCCACCGGTGATCTGGAACTGGGCGAGCAGTACCGGGCCGCGGTCATGCCGATGGTCTGGAACGCCTCGGAGCGGCCGGATTTCGTCGCGGACGTGCAGACCATGCGCCGCCGCGTCGAGGACCTGGTCCCGGCGGACCTGCGCGAGCGCGAGCTGAAGCTGGGCCACGGCAGCCTGCGCGACGTCGAATTCGCCGTGCAGCTCCTGCAATTGGTGCACGGCAAGGCCGACGAGTCGCTGCACGTACAGGGCACGGTCGAGGCGCTGACCGCGCTGGCCGCCGGCGGCTACGTGGGCCGCGACGACGCCGCCAACCTCACCGCCTCCTACGAGTTCCTGCGCCTGCTCGAGCACCGGCTGCAACTGCAGCGGCTCAAGCGCACCCACACCCTGCCCGCCACCGACGACGAGGAGGGTATGCGCTGGCTGGCGCGCGCGGCGCACATGCGTCCCGACGGCCGTCAGGACGCGGTGGGCGTGCTGCGCAGCGAGATCAAACGCAACGGGCTGCGGGTGCGACGCCTGCACGCGAAGCTGTTCTACCGGCCGCTGCTGGAGTCGGTGGCCCGGCTGGACGCCGCCGCGCTGCGGCTGAGCCCGCAGGCCGCGGTGCGGCAGCTCGCCGCGCTCGGATACGCCGCGCCGGAGAACGCCCTCGGTCACCTGAAGGCACTCACCGGTGAGATCGGCCGCAAGGGCCGCATCCAGGCGCTGCTGCTGCCGACGCTGCTGGAGTGGCTGGGCGAGACGCCCAATCCCGATCAGGGCCTGCTGGCCTACCGCCGGATCTCGGAGGGCCTGGAGTCGCAGACCTGGTTCCTGCGCGAACTGCGCGACGAGGGCGCCGTCGCCGAGCGGCTGATGATCGTGCTCGGCTCGTCGGCCTACCTGCCGGACCTGCTGATCAACGCCCCCGAGACGATCCGCATGTTCGCCGACGGGCCGACCGGCCCACTGCTGTTGTCGCCCAAGCTCTACGACGTGCGCACCGGCATCCTCGCCGGCGCCGCCCGCTACGACGACCCGAAGCGCGCGATCGCCACCGCCCGCTCGCTGCGCCGCCACGAACTGGCCCGCGTCGCGTCGGCCGATGTGCTCGGCATGCTCGAGGTGCCGCGGGTGTGCAGCGCGCTGTCCTCGGTGTGGGTGGCGGTGCTCGAGGCCGCGCTGCTGGCGCTGATCCGGGCGAGCGAGGCCGAGTCGGGTGCGCCCGCGCCCGCCGACATCGCGGTCATCGGCATGGGCCGGCTCGGCGGCAAGGAACTGGGGTACGGTTCCGACGCCGACGTGCTGTTCGTCTGCGACCCGCGGCCCGGCGCGGACGAGACGGTCGCGGTGAAGTGGGCGATCGGCGTCGCCGAACAGGTGCAGCGGCTGCTGGGCGCGCCGAGCACCGATCCGCCGCTGCAGGTCGACGCGGGCCTGCGCCCGGAGGGCCGCAACGGGCCGCTGGTGCGCACGCTGGGCGCCTATCAGGCCTACTACCAGCAATGGGCCCAGCCGTGGGAGGTGCAGGCGCTGCTGCGCGCCCATCAGATCGCCGGAGATCAGGAGCTGGGCGTGCGGTTCCTGCACATGATCGACAAGGTGCGCTATCCCGAGGGCGGGGTGTCCGCGGAGGCGGTGCGCGAGATCCGCCGGATCAAGGCCCGGGTCGACTCCGAGCGGCTGCCGCGCGGCGCCAATCCCGCGACCCACACCAAGCTGGGCCGCGGCGGACTCGCCGACATCGAATGGACCGTGCAGCTGATGCAGTTGCGCCACGCCCACGAGGTGCCGCAACTGCACAACACGTCCACGCTGGAGTCCCTGGACGCCATCGAGCGCGCCGACCTGCTCGGCGCCGACGACGTGGAACTGCTGCGCGACGCCTGGCTGACCGCGACCCGCGCCCGCAACGCCCTCGTCCTGGTTCGCGGGAAGCCGGCCGACCAGTTGCCCGGCCCGGGGCGCCTACTATCGGCTGTCGCCAAGGTCGCCGGGTGGCCCAACGACGACGGCAGTGAATTCCTCGACCACTACATGCGCGTGACGAGGCGGGCCAAGACCGTCGTGGAGCGCGTGTTCGGGAGCTGAGGGCGGGGTCGGCGTATCCGGGCGTGGGCCCGTCGACCTGCGGGAATCCCGTTCCCGGGTCGCCCGCCGGTCACGGGTGGATCACGGTGTGGCACAACGCATAAACCCATTGCGGGAACACCGGCGGGGGAGTATCCGTTGAATTACGTGCGCGTTGCGCCGTGGGATTCATCCTATGATTCAGGTGGATACCGATCCGGGGGAGTGCCTCGCCGATGGGACCGTGTTGTCGCGGTGTCGTCGCTTCAGGCACTACCGACCGGAACGTTTGTTCTGCATTCTTGTGGTGCGGGACGCGATCATCGGGAGGACGGACATGACGAGGATGTTCGTGGGCGTATGGCCGGGGGCTGTGCCGTGCCCGAACTGAACTCTGCCGTCGCCGGCTACCGGCGCACCTACCGGGACGCGGCGCTGTCGCCCACTCGCGCGGTCCGGGTGCCGTTGATCGTGGTGCTGGTGCTCGTCGGCGTGGTGCTGGTGTACGCGGCCGACCGGGCGTCCCGCGAGGGTGTGGATCACGGCTGGTTCGTGGCCGTGTCGCTGTCGGGCCTGTTCGTGGCGCGCGGGCTGCACCTGCGGCGGCCGATCACGCTGCCGCATTTCACGGTGGCGGTCCTGGTGCTCGGCGTCTCCAACGTCACCTACCACAACGGTCACCCCGGCGTCGGCTTCGTCTGCCTGGCGTCCACCGGGTTCATCCTGATGCTGCCGCAGAACTCGCGCCCGCAGCCCGATCAGCAGTACCGGGTGGCGGCACTGGTCGATCGGACCGTCGGCGACCCGCTCGCGCCCTTCGCCCTGCATTCGGCGAAGTCGTACTTCTTCAACGCCAATTCGACCGCGGCCGTGGGCTATCGGGCCCGATTCGGCATCGCGGTCGTGGCCGGCGACCCGGTCGGCAATCGCGCCGAGTTCCCCGCCCTGATCGGCGAGTTCTCCGAGTTCGCGATGAACCACGGCTGGCGCATCGCGGTACTCGGCGCCAGTCCGGAGCTGACCGAGCTGTGGCGCGGACGGGCCGTGGACCATCACGGGCTGCGGGCCATTCCGATCGGCCGCGACGTGGTGATCGACGTCGAGCACTTCGACATGGTGGGCCGCAAGTTCCGCAACCTGCGCCAGGCGGTCAGCCGCACCCGCAACTTCGGGGTGACCACCGAGATCGTCAAGGAGATCGAGATCGGCGCGTCGCTGCGCTCGACTCTGTTCGACATCGTGGACGAGTGGGGCAAAGGCCATCAGACGCGCGGCTTCTCGATGATTCTCGACCATCTGCTCGACGGGCGGCATCCCGGCATGCTGTTGGTCATCGCCCGTGACGCGGACGACCGGGTGGTCGGCTTCCAGCGCTACGGCGAGTCCAACGGCGGCACCGAGCTGAGCCTGGACGTGCCGTGGCGTCGCAAGGACGCCCCCAACGGCCTGGACGAGCGCATGATCGTGGACTTGGTCGACTACGGCCGCGACAAGGGCGTCCAGCGCATCTCGTTGGCGTTCGCGGCCTTCCCCGAGCTGTTCGCCGAAAAGGAACGCACCCGTTCCCGCCAGGCCGTCTACGTCGCCGCCCGCACCCTGGACCCCCTGATCCGCCTGGAATCGCTGTATCGCTTCCTGCGCAAGTTCAACTCCTTCGGCGACGACCGCTTCGTCCTCATCCGCTGGCGCGAAATCGTCTTCACCGCAGCGGCTTTGCTGACCCTGGAGTTCGTTCCGCACCGCAGGCAGGACTGAGCGGGCGGCGAGAACTCAGCTTCCGAACAGCAGCAACCGCCGTCGGCGAGCCGCGCGTTCGGCGGCTTCGTCCGCGACGGCCGCGGCTTCCGTTTCCGAAGCCCCGCCCCGAATCGCCTTCTCGTACGCCGCGGTCCGGGCCTTCTCGAGCTTGGCCGTGCGCCCTCGCCGGATGGCATCGAACATCCCCACCGCCGCCTCCTCTATCTCCTGCCCCGTGTCTCGGAGCGCCTGATTCTAGAATGCCAACCGGCACCTACAATGCGTGTTCTGATTCTCGCAACCGGGTGGACAATAACCCGGGACAGCGCGCGCTGCAGAATTCGGGAGACCGTCCAGGTTTCCCGGAGGTGGCGAATCTCCAGGCTGCCGAACCGAATTAGTCTCGAAGTGTGCTGTACGGTCGAGATAAAGAGCAGAATGTGCTTGTTGCCCTGGTGGATCGTGCACACACCGGACGTGGTGCGGTGGTCAGCCTGCGCGGAGAACCCGGGATCGGCAAAACCGCGCTCTTGGACCACCTTGCCGCCGCGGTTTCGGAGACGTCGGTGCTGCGAGCCACGAGTGCCGAAGCCGAGGCCGACTTCGGTTACGCGACGTTGCACCAATTGCTCCTGCCGGTGCTGGACCGGGTCGACCGGTTGCCTGCCCCGCAATCTTCGGCACTCGGAGTTGTGTTCGGCCTGGCCGCGGGCCCTGCGCCCGAATCCTTTCTGGTAGGTCTCGCGACGCTGTCGTTGCTGTCGGAACTGGCCTCCGGTCGGCCGGTGGTGTGCTTGGTCGATGACGTCCAGTGGATCGACCGCGCGTCGGCGCGGGTTTTGGAGTTCGTAGGCAGGCGGCTGGACTCTGAGCCGATCGTGCTGGTGCTGAGTTCCAGGACGAGCGAGCAACCGTCCCTCGTGGTGTCGGGTGCTGTGGACATGCCGTTGGAGGCGTTGGAGCGTGGAGCCGCGATGCGCCTACTGTCCGAGCGGACACGGTCGCGGCTGTCGCGGGCGCAGCGGGAACTCGTTCTGGAGGCGACGGCAGGCAATCCACTGGCAATCATCGAGTTGCCTGTCGGTGCAATTCCGCACGGCCCATCGCTGTCGGCGCCCGTGCTGCTGGCGGACACGTTGCGCGAGGCCTTCCTTGCGCGGGTGCTGCGGCACACTCCACCGGTGCGGCGGCTGCTGCTCCTGGTTGCGGCCGCAGGCCACATCCGTCGCGATCTCCTGGCGCCGGCGGCAGCCGAATTCGATGCGGCTCCAACGGCAGAACTCGGCACGCTGGACGAACTCATCGAGACGGACACGGGGGCGATTGCCTTTCGCCACCCCCTTATCCGCGCGGCCGTCTACCGCGGCGCCGCCGCATCGGATCGGCGCGCTGCGCACCGTGCACTTGCTGCGGTGCTGACTTCGGCCGCGGACCTCGTACGTTGCGCGTGGCATCTGGGACAGGCGGTCGATGGTCCGGACGACGAAGTGGCCGATCGGATCGATCGGGCGGGCCGCGGCATCCAGGTCAGCACGGCAACCGCGGCGGCGCTGCTCGCCCGAGCAGGCGACCTGAGTACCGGCGGTCCCCGTCGTTACCAGCGGTATCTCGAATCGGCTGTGGCGTGGTTCAACAGCGGTGACTCCGATCGAGCGGCACTTATGCTCGAATTGATCGACAGAGAAGGGCCGCCCGAGGAGTCGTTGCGTCGCGACGTCCTGTGGCTGCGCTCGTTGATGGAGTTGCACACGGGGACGCCGAGCGACGCGATGGCCATGCTCGGCCCGCTGATGCCGGCGATCGTGGAAGCCGATCCACAGCAGGCGATTCTGTCGTTGATAGTCTGGGAAGAAGCCAGCTTTCACGCGAACCTGCCCACCGAATGGTCGGGACTCGCGGAGATCGTCGAGCGATTGTCGCTCTCCGACAACAGCTCTCACGATGCGCTCCTCAGACTGTTCCGCGGAGCATGCCGCGCCCGGACGGGGCGACCGCACAAATTGTCCTCCGCCGACCTGGATGCCGTGGAGGCGTTCACCGATCCCGCCATGCTGCTCGGGGCCAGTGGAATGCTGAGAAGCCTGGGCGAGCGAGACCGGGGCCGACGACTGAACCGGACGGCCGTGCGGCACGCCCGGGACACCGGAGCGGTCATATTTCTGATCTGGGCGCTGGAGCGCTCGGTGATCGACGACATCGCCAGTGGGCGCCTCCGCTCCGCGGGGGTCTCCGCGGAGGAGGGGCATCGCCTCGCCGACGAGATCGGGCTGAGCAACGCGAGTTGCTGGTACCGCAGCACTCTGGCTCTGCTTGCGGCGCTGGAAGGACGAGATCAAAACGCACGTGACCTTGCCAATGAGGCCTTGGCCGAAGCAATTCCCCGCCGCCTGGCGGTCGTTGTCACCACCGCCAGGCGCGCCCTGGGGCTGATCGACCTGGTCGCCGGCCGACCTGATTCGGCACTGACATATCTCCAATCACCGAGCGATTTCGTTCATCCAGGGGTCATTCTGATGTCCGCACCGGAGCTGGTGGAGGCTGCCGTTCAAGCCGGCAAACGCGACCTCGCGACCAAGACTTTCGCGTCGCTTCGGCAGGCCGCGTCGACCGGCGCACCGGAACCGAGCGCACTGGTGGCGCGGTGCGAGGCATTGCTCGCCGAGCCCGAGGATGCTGAAGGTGCCTTCGATCGTGCCCTCGAACTGCACGGATACGGTGACCAGCCGATAGAGTCCGCTCGGACTCGGCTGCTGTACGGGGAGTACCTGCGTCGGCGCCGCCGCCGGACCGAAGCCCGCCGCCCATTGCGGGAGGCATTCGAGACCTTTCAATCGCTGGGTGCCTCGGCGTGGGCAGATAGGGCTCGTGCCGAGTTGCGTGCGGCCGGGGAGATTGTGGAGGACCCGGCACGCTCGAGTGAAGTCGAGGTGCTCACGCCCCAGGAGGTGCGCATCGCGCAGGCCGTTGCGCAGGGCTACACCAACCGCGAAATCGCCGCTCAGATGTTCCTCGGTGCCCGAACGATCGACTACCACCTGCGAAAGATCTTCAACAAGTTGGACATCCGATCGCGCGCTGACCTTATCGGGGTCATCCTCACCGGGCGACAACGGTGAGCGTCGACCGTTGGATCGGTGGTCTTCTCGGTTCCCGACGATGCCATCTGGACGGTGTCGGGCGCAGGTGTCAGATTTTCGGTGGTTCGTCGGCGCTGGGGTCCTGGGCGGTGGTTATGGTGGGTGGGGTGGTGGCCACGCTTACGGCGGTGTTGTCGGGGTCGGGGATGCCCGAAGGGTGGCGGAATCCCTGGAAGGCGCCGTAGCTGCTGCCGTTCTGAGGATTGTGTGGGTCGAGGGGGAGGAATTGGCCGTTGTCGACGTAGCTGACGGTGCCGTTGTCGACGACGATGAGGGCGCTGTGGTTGGACCACTGGACGATGTCGCCGGTTCGGAGCTTGTCGAGATCGTTGACGATGGTCCAGCGGTGGTCGCCGGTCGATTCGCCGGGAGTGCCGGCGTAGGCGGCATTGGCGTCGGTCGCGCCGTCGTGGAGCTGGCGGTTGAGAGCCTCGGCGACGGTTGTGGGGACTTGCTGGGTGACGCCGTCGCGAATGGGGAAGTCGACCATGGTGCCAGGAGAGTTGACGGGCGGCGGGCTACCGTTGCCGGTGGGTGGGCTGACAGCGGCGGGTTGCGCGCCGGCGACATTGGGGTCGGTCGCACCGGGTTGCTGAGCGTAACCGGCCTGCTGGGCGGTGACGGTCTGCTGTGATTGCGCGCCCGCCTCGTACGCGGCCTGCTCGCGTTCGTTGATTTCCTCTTCGCTGGGCTTGTCTTCGTCCTTGTTGCCGCCGAGCAGATTGCCCGCGCCGCCGAGACCGCCGGAGAGCATGGTCGTCAGCATGGGCAGGATGGAGGTGAGTCCGCCGAGCGCGTCTCCACCGCCGCTGCTTCCGCCGGTATTGGTGGCGGGCGCTTGGTAGCCGGCGGGCGTCGCGGCGACGCCACTACCGGTGGCGCCGATGGGTGAACCGTCGGCGGTGACGAGGCCGCTCTCGTCACCGGTGAGGGCGCTGCCGTCCTCACCCGTCAGGTCGAGATCGCTGAACAGGTTGCTGAAGTCCTCGTCGCTGGATGTTGATGTTGGAGACGGAGATGGCGGCGGGGAGGGAGACGGAGATGGCGGCGGGGAGGGAGACGGAGATGGTGACGGGGAAGGAGATGGAGATGGTGACGGGGAAGGAGATGGCGACGGCGACGGGGAGGGCGCCGGGGACGGCGCGGGTGCCGGTGGGCCGATGTCGAAGGGCAGTTCGGCAACGGTGTCGACGTAGGAGACGACATCGTCGCGGCAACCTGCGACCGCTTCCCGGATCAGGTTGTACAGCGCCCTTTCCTCGATCACGTGCTGGATTCCGGGTTCCCGCAGCGCTTCTTGCAACCCGGCCGCTGTTTGCTTTTCGTCGGCGAGATCCTTGGTGATCTGGGCACGGTCCGCTTCGGATTTCCTGAACTGCGCTTCGGTCCAGGCAATCTCCTGGGGGTCCAGAAACTTCATACTCTTCCACATGTTCTCACGCACCGTCTGGATCCGGTCCCACATGTTCTTGTAGTAGCGGCTGTTCAAATTCCCCAGCGTCTGCTCGGTCAGCCGATACTGCGAATCCTTCTTGTTCCACTCGTCCGCGAGAGCTTCCAGATAGGTGATCGCCGACAAATACCCGTCCGCGGCCTCACCCGACGCGATCGTGTCCATGAACGACTTCGTCAGATTCTTGTCCATCGTATTCTTGTCGTTCTCCGACGGCGAGATCAACAACGACGGCTTCTCTTTGCTCTCTGTCCCCATCTGATACATCAGGTACCGCAGCTCGTCGTTCGCCACGGAAATAGCCGTTCTCAAATCGTTCGACACTGTGGACTTCGGCGGCACTGGAATTTCCAGTTCGAAAGAATTGATCTTATCGCCCACCCCGGGCGCATCCTGGTCACCGAGGAATTTAGTCCATGGCAGGGGCAGGTTCCGGTCGTCTGACGCAAATCGGTCGAACACCGGCAGGCCATCCTGCCATTTGATATGGAAAGCCGTACCGTCGGCGAGGTAGTCGATACCAATTTCTTTGTACTTGTCGAAGGGCCAGCCGTCGACGCGTATGGGATCATCGGCGCTGTCCGGGTTCACCTGGTATAGGGTGATGTCTCCGCCGGGGTGATCCTGCGTGGAGTAATATCCCGACTCCGGCGGGTGGTCCGACTGGTGTAGTTTGTGGTCCTTGGACGAGTACCAGTAGTAAGTGGTCATAGTGCCTCTGAAGAAAGGGTGTGCCGGCCGCCACCTGATTTGCGACGAACATGTCTGCCGCCCAGTTGCGTGGCGTGGTGCCCAGAGTGCGCGCACCGAATCCAAAACTCTCGCGGTTCGCAACCAACGCGGTCCTCGGCAGAGCCGAAGATTCGACAAAGCGGCGTCGTCCTATACACCGTTAGGATTCTAAGTCGCACAAGGTGTCGTTCGGATCAGTGAAGTCGCCAGTTCTCGGCGTTGGTCACCCGGTACCCCGCAGAATTACTGCTGGAGGAGTATGCCCCGAAAGGTCGTGCCCCCAATTTAGGGGTATCGCTGGTGTCGACGCTGGAACAGCTCATTCTCCATCACCTGTCTATTGTCAGCGGTCGGTATTCCGCTGGTCGTGCTCGTATGGGCGGTGTGGTGGCCTGTATAGACGCCGCGTATCTGCTGTCGACGGAAGGCGGCGCGTGGACCGGTCCGTGACAGGGAGGTGTCAGGTCGGCATCAGGGGCGTGTCAGGCGGGGCGGCGACAGTGTGTACATCGAACAAAACGGCCGGGCCACAAGGGGTCCGGGCGACACGACCGATGAAGGAGTACACGCCATGACCATCACTCTGACCGACCAGGACAAGTCCACCCTGCGTGTTGCCGCCTACGGCGCTGTATCGCTGATGGCCGCCGCGGGCACCTCGGCGCACCGGGCGGCGACCGACGGTACCGTCGCGCTGGCGTCGGCGACCGGGTTGTCCGGGCACGTGCTCGCGGCGAAGTCCAAGGACATCAAGCTGACGGGGAAGACCGTCGCGGAACTCGCGGACCAGGTGCTCCCAGCCCTGACCGCGGCCGTGACCCTGCTCGAGCAGCAGGATCCGGCGGAGGCCGACAATTTCCGCAATACGGTCACCGTCGCTGTGGAGACCGCCGCCCGCACTCGGCAGGGGCAGCCCGGCCCGGCTGTGGTCGAGATGGCTCGCAAGATCACCGCGGCCCTGGCCTCCTGATGTGCCGCCGGGAAGCGGTGGTCCGAATTCCCTTCCGGTCACCGCTTTCTCGGCGCGGGCAGGAGCCGACTGCGCGGCGATGAGCTATTGGCCGTAGGAGTAGCGGAGGTCGGCGAACAGCAATTTGTTGATGCGATAGCGAAGATGTCCGGTCTTGCTCCGATCCGGTGCCGGTTCTTCGGCCAGCATCGTGTACCGCAGGCACGTATCCGCCCCGTCGACCTCGAGATCGAATTGCACTCGAACGTCGGCGCGGCTCGGCCACAAGGATGACCACGTCACCGTCGTCGGCTCCACGGCCGCCAGTACCGCGGGCTCCACTTCGTCCGCCCGCAGGTTCAGCCACGGCCGAGCACCCGGCCGCGTCGGCTTCGTGAGCGACCCCCAGACAACATGCGCGGGTGCGGGCAGCCTCCGGGCCCTGCGCCCGATCGTGATCACCCAGCCAGCCTAACCAGCACGGATCCATGACCGGGTGTTCACGGGGTCGTGTAGATGCTGTGCAAGTCGACCAGCAGAGGATTGCCCTGTCCCGGGTCGAGACTTGCGGCTCTGAGGTTCTCGTCGAACCCGGCGCCGCTGACGAACCGCGTCAGCCCGTCCCACTCGCGCTCCCGGTTGAACACTCGCTCCGGCTTGACCAGAGGTTTCATACTCAGAACTCTTATAAGTACGGCTATAAGGCTGGGGATCGCGGTTGGGGCGATGCCTGTGCGGGTGGTTTTCGCTGGTGGTGATGCTTCGTCGGGCTGGGCGTGGGAAAGTAGGATTCGCCGCCGAGGAGTGAGGTCGAGATGGACCTGTCCTGAATCGGCGCGACGAGCAGGAGAGATCGGTGAGCCAGCCCTCGCAGTCCGACGCGGACACGTTGCGTGCGCTGCTGTCGACGCTGGAACAGCTCATCGTCCAGGCTTCTCTGACTGTCGACGGATTGAAAAAGGCCATCGCCGCCGCCGAAAGTCGCATGGGTGACGCTCGCGGCGATGTGCAGACTGCGGCAGTGATATCCGGCCCGGCGGCTCGGGATGCGCCGCCGCCGGGTGCGGTGGACGTGGGGAGGGCCGGGGATACAGCGGTCCGAGGCGTCATGCCGGGCATGGTGGTATCAGGCGCGGTGTCGGCAGCGGCAGGCGCGCTGCGCGATGTAGTGGCCCGTGTGGAGGTCCCGGGCGCAGCGGCCGGGGATGCGGCAGTCCGAGGTGCGGCACCGGATGCAGTGATCCAAGATGCGGCGGCGGGCGCAGCACCTCGAGGTGCGGTGCAGGGTGCAGCGGTCCGAAATGTGGTGCCGGGCGCAGCAACCCGAGGTGAAGTGCCGGACGCGACTACTCGAGGTTTGGTGCGGGAAAGGGCGGTGCGGCGGGGGATGCTCGGTACGGCGGCGGGACCGCCGACGCAAGGGACGAAGGTCGGTTCGGCGGGGCGTGGGGCGCAGGGCTCGTCTGTGCGGGACGTGCGGCCTGATTCATCAGAGGCTGTGCAGAATCAGAAGTCCGTCGCTGCGTCGCCAGCGGGTGCGCGGGCTGGGAAATCCGGTCCGACACCGTGGTCGAAACGTTCCGCAGGTTTGGGGGGAGCCACATCGGCGACGGTGGCTCAGTCGCCGATGGCTTCCGCGTCCGCTGCCTCGACCGACACCAATTCGGCCGTAGGAGAGCCCGATTCGCGTCGGCCGGTGCGCAAGCCCGATCCGCGGCACACCCACGCCTACGGCACCGCCAAGCCCCTGACGCCCGGCCGCCTGCAAACCGGGCGTCTGTCGGCCCAACCTCCGCCCAGAAGACCTCCCCGGGCCAGGTTTCCATCGACGGAGCCGCCCCCGGGCGAGCCCCTGTCGGCCGACCCGTCATTCCCGAATGTTCCACAGCCGCAGCCACCTTCGAAGGAACCGTCGCCAGAACAGCGCGCCTATCCTGAGCCTGCCCCGGCTGCCCAGTCGTCGACGAACGTCTTGCCGCCCAAACCTGCGTTGAAGGAGTCTGGTCCGGAGAAGGGGATCGTTGACGCGGCTGCGCCCGGCGAGCCTCGGCCGACGGCGGGTGTGCGTGGTGGGCCGGTATTGGCTGATCCCTCGTCGGCAGAACTGCTACGTCCTCGCCCTACGCTGAAGGAGTCTCGGCCGGACGAACAGATCATTGGCGCGGCTGCACCGGGCGGGCCTCAGTCGATCGAGGGCGTGCATGGAGGTCCGGTATTGGCCGATCCGTCGTCGGCGGAGCTACTACGCCCTCGGCGTGCGTTGAAGGCATCCTCGTCGGAGGAAGATGTCGTTGACGGGGCTGCGCCGGGCAGGCCTCGGTCGGTGGACGGTATGCGTGGTGGTCCGGTGCTGGCCGATCCGTCGTCGGCTGAGTTGCTACGTTCTCGCTCGGCGCTGAAGGAGTCTCGGCCGGAGGAAGAGATTGTTGGTGAGGGGGTGCCGGGTCGGCCTCGGTCGGCAGAGGGCGTGCATGGTGAGCAGGTGTTGGCCGATCCATCTTCGGCAGCGCTTTTGCGGCCTCGCTCCGCGTTGACCGAACCGACATCGGCTGTAGGTGTTCGTGGTGGTCCGGTGTTGGCTGATCCGTCGTCGGCTGAGTTGCTACGTCCTCGCCCTGCGTTGAAGGAGTCTCGGCCGGAGGAAGAGATTGTTGATGAGGCTGTGCCGGGGGTGCCTCGGCCGACGGCGGGTGTGCGTGGTGGTCCGGTATTGGCTGATCCCTCGTCGGCAGAACTGCTACGTCCTCGCCCTGCGCTGAAGAGATCTGAGCCGGAGGAAGGGATCATCGGCGGGGCTGTGTCGGATGCCCCTGGTGGTGCGGTGTTGGCCGATCCGTCGTCGGTGGAGCTTTTGCGTCCTCGCCCTGCCCGACAGGACTCGTGGTCGGAGGGAACCGGCCGTGACGGGGCTGTGCTGGGAGATTCTCCGTCAACGGAGGGTGTGCGTGGTGGGCCGGTGTTGGCTGATCCCTCGTCGGCGGACCTGCTTCGGCCTCGGCCTGCGGTGGAGGAAGGGCTTCGTAATGCGCCGGTGCTGACGGAGTTTCGGTCGGAGGAAATTGGCGGTGGGGGTGTGCTGGCCGATCCGTCGTCGGCGGGGCTTCTGCGACCCCGCCCCGCGCTGAAGGAGCCGCTGCGTGAGGAAGGCGTCCGTGGCGGGGTTGTGCTGGGTGAGTCTCTGGCGGCGGCGGATGTGCGTGGCGGGCAAGTGTTGGCCGATCCGTCGTCAGCGGATCTTCTCCGGCCGCGCCCTGCATCGAACCGATCGCCTTCGGCTGAGCATGTTCATAGCGGGAAGGTGTTGGCTGATCCGTCGTCTGCGGATCTACTTCGGCCGCGGCCCGCGTCGAAGCAGTCCACTTCGGCTGAGCATGTTCATAGTGGACCGGTGTTGGCCGATCCGTCCTCGGCGGACCTCCTGCGGCCCCGCCCTTCTCGGACCGGGCAGCGGGCGGCGGGCGAACCTGTGCCGGGCGACCCTCGGTGGTCGCAACCCCCCGGCCAACCGCCCCAACTCGCACCCCCCGAATTGCCGGCCCCTCAGCAGCCATCGCCTGTCCGCAGCCTCGAGATCATCGGATGCGATCGGGACGGGCTGGATCCGCGCACCGCTCGCGTGATTGCCGCGGCCCTCGACGACCTGCATGCGAAGTACCCGATCCCGGTGCGCGGCATCGAGATCAGCGAACCCGGGGGCGGCGTGGTGCAGCGGACGGGACCCGGGCCGTGCACGGAGGACGCCCGCGGCTTCTGGCTCGTGTTGGACCGCACCCTGATCCAGCCGGACCACTCCGAACAACCGCGGGGGCGCTGGTCCAGACGCAAGTTCGAGCGTGCCGTGTATGCGGCTGTCGTGCGCGAATACGGCCATGCCCTCGACCGGGCCGGCGGCTTCGGTGCGCACGAACTGGCGTGGCAGACCGCGCTCACCGATTCGTTGCACGGGGGCGCCTACAATCCGCTGGACCCTGCGCGGGCACTCGTCGACGGCTTCACAGAGGTCGTGCTGCAGGGCAAACGCGCCGGGAAGACAGCCAGGATTCTGCACGACGCATTGGCCGGATCGGTGCCGAAATACCCTGCCGCAGAGTCGAATTCGCAGCTGGTCAGGTGAAGCGTCCGATCGCGACCAGGACGGCGACGACGAAGAACGCGACATTGGACAGCGACCGGCCGTATTCGGCACGGCGAAGGTGAGTGGCGAACCCGCCGACCATCACCAGCGCGAGCCCCACCGCCGCGATCGGCGTGAGCACCGCGGCGACACCGGTCGCCCAGGGCAGCACGACTCCGGCGCCGCCCAGCACCTCGACCACACCGATCCCGCGCACCGCACGCTCCGACAGGTCGTCGACCCACGGCATCGGGCCGCGCAGCTTGTCCTTGGGTACGGCGACCTTGGCGAGTCCGCCGACAATGAAGGACGCGGCGAGGACGATCTGCCCCACCCACAGCCAGCTGTTCATCAGTTCTCCTCAGGGTGCAGCCAGGCGGCCGCCACCGAATTCGCGACTCGGTCCACGAGGGCCGAGTCGTTGTCGCCGCCGAGCAGGTGCAGCCACAGGAATACCGGTCCGGCGAATTGTGCGTGCGCCCAACGCAAGTCGGGCATCGCGGTGAGTTCGTCACGAGCGACCGCCTGCGTGGCGACCCGGCGAATGAGCTCCTGCTCCGGCAGCAGGCAAACCTGTTCGAAGACGCTCTGCAACGAGCGGTCGTGCAGCAGATCGACCATGATCTCCGGCAGCACCGCCCGCACCCTCGGATGGGCCATTCGCGTGACGAAGTCCGTTGCCACATCGCGTAAGTCGCCACGCAGGCTACCGGTGTCGCGGTACTCGCGCGGCCGCAGATCACCGATGAGGTGGTGCAGCGCCAGCGCCGCCTTCGACGGCCACCGCCGGTACAGCGCGGCCTTGCCGACCCCGGCCCGGACCGCCACGTCCTGCACCCGCAGCCCGGCGTAGCCGACCTCGGCCAGAAGTGCGAGGGTGGCCTCCCGCACGGCTCGGTCGGTGTCGCCGGACAGCGGACGTCCCGGACGCGCCGGAGAGGTTTCGGAACTCACGGTTCCGAATCTAGCACATACGGAACCGGGAGTTCCGTAAGAATTTCCTTCGTGCATTCCCGCCCGCGATGTCCGAAACTGAGGGACAGCTCCGACGTACCTGGTGAGAGGCGCCGACGGGGCGCCGGTCGAAAGGAGTGACCGTGAAGTACATGATCCTCAGCTATGGCTCGCAGCAGGACTACGACGGCATGGGCGGGTCCGGCAATTCCGCCTGGACCCCGGAAGATTTCGCGAAGCTGGCCGAGTTCATGACGGCGTTCAACCGGGAACTGGAGGAGTCCGGCGAGTTGGTCGAGACTCGCGGTCTGGCCGCACCGGTGCACACCCGCCGCGTCGGCAACCGGGACGGCTCGGCGTTCGTCACCGACGGACCTTACGCCGAGACCCAGGAGGTGCTCGCCGGGTACTGGATCGTCGAGTGCGAGAGCTTCGACCGCGCCACGGAGATCGCGGCGCGGCTGCAGGGTTGCCCGGCGCCGAAGGAAGCCTACGACCGCGCCTACGCCGACATCCGGCCCATCATGGAGTCCGCGGACGAGATCTGATGTCCCGCACCGAATTCGACGACCTGCTGCGCGAGTTGGCGCCGCAGGTCCTCGGTGCGCTGGTGCGCCGCTACGGGCATTTCGACGCCGCCGAGGACGCGGTGCAGGAGGCGCTGCTGGCGGCCGCCACCGGCTGGCCGGTCGAGGGCTTGCCGGAGCGGCCGCTGAGCTGGCTCATCACCGTCGGTGCGCGGCGACTGACCGATCTGCTGCGCAGCGAGCAGGCGCGACGAGCGCGCGAGGACGCCGTGGTGCACCGGCGCTTGCCGGACGAATGGCTGTCGCCGGCGGCCGACCGGCCCGCCGATGCGGACGACACGCTGATCCTGCTGTTCATGTGCTGTCATCCGGCGCTGTCCGCGTCGTCGCAGGTCGCGCTGACGCTGCGTGCCGTCGGCGGCCTCACCACCGCGGAGATCGCCCGCGCCTTCCTGGTGTCCGAGGCGACGATGACCCGGCGCATCACCCGGGCCAAGAAGGTGATCGCGGACAGCGGAATTCGATTCGCGGCACCCTCGCCGTCCGAACGCGATGAACGGCTCGCGGCGGTGCTGCACGCGTTGTACCTGATCTTCACAGAAGGGTACGCGGCGACGTCCGGGGCGGAACTGCATCGGGCCGAATTGTCTTCGGAAGCAATCCGTTTGGCCCGACTGCTGTATCGGCTGCTGCCGGGTGAGAGTGAGGTTGCGGGCTTGCTGGCACTGATGGTGCTGACCGACGCCCGCCGTCCGGCGCGCACTGGTCCGGCGGGTGAGCTGATTCCGATGGAGGAACAGGACCGGAGCCGTTGGCGCGCAACCGATATCGCCGAAGGTGTCGAGCTGATCACCGCGGCCTTGCCGCAAGGCGCGGTCGGCCCTTATCAATTGCAGGCAGCCATCGCGGCGCTGCACGACGAAGCACCGGATTACGGCTCGACCGACTGGCCGCAGATCACCCTGCTGTACGAGCGGCTGCTGGAGTTCGGCGACAATCCGATGGTGCTGCTGAATTACGCTGTGGCCGTGGCGATGTCCCGCACACCCGCCGCGGGTCTGGCTATCGTCGAACAGGTCGCAGGGCGGCTGCCGGACGACCACCGCGTCGACGCTGTGCGGGGACACCTGCGTGAGATGCTCGGCGACCGCGATGGTGCCCGAACCGCCTACCGCGCGGCGGCCTCGCGGGCGAGAAGTCTTCCGCAACAGCGCTATCTGAACGTTCGAGCGTCGCGACTCGGCTGATAGCGGCAAGGGGGCTGAGCCTGGATATTGCCCGGCCGTTGAGCGTCCTCGGGTTATCGCTGTCCGTTCGATGCCCGTGGGCATTTGTTGCTCCGGACGCAGCGCGCTGTCGAGGTTTCGCGAAACACCGCATCGGGACACCCGAACACCGTCAGCCGAACTTCCCGCACGTGGTGTCGAGCCAACGTTGCGCTAACGACGCCGCATGCGATTACGATGTGGGCGCTCGGAGACGGGGGGACCGCTGACGCGGAACCGGATCGTCGTGGTCCGGGTGCGTGACAGTGGTAATCGGGGAGGCGAAACAATTTGATACGACACATACGGCCGCGGTTCGTGGCACTTGCGGGACTGCTCGTGCTGGTCGTGGCGCTGGCCGGATGCGGCGGCGAGTCGACGGGCACCGCGGTCCAGCAGGCCGGGGTCACCGACTCCGGCAATCCGTGGGAGGTGGCCGGCGCGACGCAGGGCGGCGGGCCCAGCGGCCCTCGCTCCGGTGTGCCGGACGCGCCGTTGCAGGCGGAGAACGGCGACGGCGGTGAGATGGACCGCTTGGCGCTGAACACTCTGTCGGATCTCCAAGACTATTGGAGCGCCGAGTATCCGAAGTTCTTCAAGGGCGCGTTCAAGCCCGTGGACCGCTTCATCTCCTGGGACGCACGCGCTCCCGAGGAGCAGGCGGTGAAATTCTGTAAGTCGACGACCTACCGCATGGTCAACGCCGCTTACTGCAAGCTGGACAAGACCATCGGCTGGGACCGCGGCAAACTGCTCCCGCTGATCACCGACAAGTACGGGAAGATGGCGGTGGTGATGGTGCTCGCCCACGAGTACGGTCATTCGCTCCAGGATCAGGCCCGGCTGAACGGATTCTTCACTCCCACACTGGTATTGGAGCAGCAGGCCGACTGCTTCGCCGGAGTGTTCCTGCGTCAGGTGGCGGAGGGCAGCTCGGCGCACTTCACGCTGAACACCACCGATGGGCTCAACGGCGTGCTGGGTGCGGCGGTGGCCGTTCGCGATCACGATCCGGAGGGTAAGAACAACTCGCACGGTTCGGCGTTCGAGCGGGTGACCGCGGTGCAGATCGGCTGGCAGGACGGCACCGAGGGCTGCAAGACGATCAACAAGAAGGAGATCAAGGAGCGCCGCGGCGGGCTGCCCACCAGCTTCGAGGAGGACGACCAGGAGAACCAGCTGCCGGTCGATACCGTGTCGCTCGATCTGGTCGCGCAGGCGCTGGGCCGCATCTACCCGATGTCGCAGCCGCCGCGGTACGACTACTCCGGCGTCGTGCGGGACTGCCCGCAAGATACCGCGGTGGAACCGGTGTCGTTCTGCCCCGCCGCCAACAAGATCGGGGCCAACGTGCCGGGACTGGCCGCGCGAGCCGGGGCGCTGCCGGGTGCGGACGAACCGCTGTCGGCGGTGGTGGAAGGCAATTACAACGCCTTCCTGGTGTTCATCTCGCGCTATGCCCTCGCCGTGGAGAAGGACCGGAACATGCCGTTGTCCGGCGCGGAGTCCGCGGGCCTGCGCACCGCGTGCTTGTCGGGGGTCATCACCACCAAGCTGAGTGACCCGGCCAGCGATCCGCGGCTGACGTCTGGGGATCTGGATTCCGCCGTGTCGGGCCTGCTGTCCGACGGTCTCGCGGCCAGCGACGTGGACGGCAAGCTGGTGCCCAGCGGCTACCAGCGGCTGGAGGCGTTCCGGACCGGGGTGCTCGACGGTGAGGATGCCTGCCTGGCGACCTACAAGTAGCCGCCGATCCATTCCCGCGACACTCCGGATTCACCGGCCGCGCCGAGGATGGGTCTGTGACGACACTCGGGCCGTGGGCGGCCGGTAGCGCTCCGGCGCTGCTGGCCGCCCTGCTGTTCGCGGTGTCGGCGGCGTGGCAGCAAGGTAGTGCGCGCGGGGCAGCGCTCGCCGTGGGGGAGGCGTCCGGGCTACTGGCCGCGGCCGGGATCGCGCGGGCCCTGCTGACCGACCGGCGCTGGTTGCTCGGGCAAGCGTGCAGCGTTGCAGGTTTCCTTTGTCACGCAACGGCTTTGCGGTACGGGTCGATTTCGACCGTTCAGGCTTTGCTGGTGGTGCAGTTGCTGTTCGCCCTGCCGTTCGCGGCTCGGCGTCGCCGGATCCGGCTGCTGGCCCGTGACTGGGCGGGGACCGTCGCGGTGTGTTGTGGGCTGGTAATGCTTGTGGCGCAATCTATTCCGCTCGGGTCGGTGCACGTGGATCGGCTTCCGATCGCGGGGTGCTTCGTCCTTGCCGCGGTGCCGGTGCTGCTGGTGGCGGGTCGTGTCCTCGGCGGCACCCAGTCGCGATCGGCGTTGACCGCGATGGCGGCCGGATGCTGCTTCGCCACCACCGCCGTGTTCGTCGCGGTCGCGACTCCCGCACTGCCGCAACTGCATTGGGCGTGGCTCGGGGTGCCGTTCTCGACGGTGATCGGGGGCGTGCTTACTCAGGAAGCCTTCGCTCGTGGGTCCCTCCCCACTGCTCTCACCACCATGACGATCACCGATCCGGTCCTCAGCTACGCTGCGGGGCTCACCTTGTTCACCGCCTCGGCGTACCCGCATCCGTTGCCTCTCACGGTCGCTGCCGCCACGGTGATCGCCGGTGTCGTGCTGCTGGCGAATTCCCCTACCCTGCACGACGAACGGGATCCGTCGGCCGTGGTCGCGGTCGTGGTCGCGGGAGGACCGAGCAGACCGGCTGAGTCTGGCCGGAAGTATTTCTAGCAACGCTAGACAAGCTTGCGGGTCGGCTGATATCGTTGCTTCACATTCTAGCGACGCTAGAAGATGTCGAATATCGAGGAGTGACCGACATGATCTTTACCAGCAATGAACAGCAGTTCCTCGCGGAAGCCGGGATCGGTCGGCTGGCAACGGTGTCGCCGGACGGCGTTGTGCAGAACAATCCGACCGGCTATCGGGTGAACGCCGACGGCACGATCGATATCGGCGGCATGCGGATGCGTTCCACTCGGAAGTACCGCAATGTAGAGGCGGGCAGCCGGGTGTCGTTCGTTGTCGACGAACAGGTTTCCTTGGAGCCGTATGTGATTCGCGGTATCGAAGTGCGCGGTACTGCTGTGGCGCTCGATGACGTGGAGCCGCCGTTCCCGCCCCAGGAGCGTGCGGTCATCCGGATTCGGCCCGAACGGGTTATCTCGTGGGGGATCGACGGTGGGTCCTTCGACTTCACCAGTCGTGGCGCTTAGCGGTCGGTGGTCGGGTCTTCTCGGGCAAGTCGTTCTGTTCGGCGAAGGTCAGGCTTCGTTGCTGCCGACTTTGTGCGGAGCCGTTACGCGGAGCGTAAGGCGGGTTCGAAGTTCTCGTGGAGGGTGAGCATTCCGGTGACCGTGCGGGACCACGGGAAGCGTTCGGCGCTGCGGCGGGCAGCGTGGCGGCGTTGTGCGGTGGGGAGGGATAGGAGATCGCGTGTCGCGGCGGCGAGACCGGTTGGGGTGCCGTCGCATTCGAGGCCGGAGCCCGGATCGCCGAGGAGTTCGCGGGCAGCGCCCGCGTGCGGAACGACCACCGGGGTGCCGCAGGCGAGGGCTTCCAGTACGGCCAAGCCGAATGTTTCGGCGGGGGAGGGGCATAGGGCGATATCCGCTGCGGCGATCATGTCTGCTATCGCCTTTCGGCCGGGGACATAGCCTTCGAATCGCACCGGCAGTTCGGCTGCGAGGGTCTCGAGGTCGCCCCGGAGGGGGCCGTCGCCGACCACGGTGAGTTCGGCGTCGATTCCCTTGTGCCGCAGCAGTTGTAGTGCCTCGATCGCGCGCTCGGGGTGCTTCTCGCGGGACAGTCGGCTCACCAGGATCAGTTGCGGCTTGCCGGGGACGGTCGCCGGGTTGTCGCTCGGCCGGAAGGTGTCGAGATCCACGCCGAGCGGAATGCGGTGCACGTTGCGCGCGCCGATCCGGGTGAATTCGGCACGAGCGAATTCCGAGGTGACGACGATGCGTTCGACCCTGGACGCGAGCCGTCGATTGGCCAGGTCGGCGGCGGTGACGAGCGGGAATCCGGGCGGGACGCGGGTCCGCAGGATGGCGTCGATGCGCTCGTGCGAGAACAGGATCAGTGGCACGCCGGTGCGTCGAGCCCACGGCGCGAGCCACCGCATACTCAGCTTGTCGCTGCACTCCAGCACGTCCGGGCGCAGCCGCTGCAGCAGCGGGCGAGTGCGCCGGGCGGTGAGCACGTGGTACCCCGCGCCCCCGAACCGCAGTCCCCGCACGGTAATTCGCCGCCCTGCCGATGTCCCCTCGTCCGCGTCGACCACCCCCGGCACCACCAACACACGGTCATGCCCGGCGGCCACATAACCCCGCCCGATCTCATCGACACAGGTACGCAGGCCACCCGAGGCGGGGGTGTAGAAGTTCGCCAACTGAACGATCCGCATCAGAGAACCCCTGACGTGGAACGTGCGCATGTTCCACCGAAGGCCGACCGGCGACGCCTGGGTGTGAGTCGGTGGGCGAGTACAGAATTGAGGGGATGCGCGGTACGGATGTCTCTGAGCTGAGAGCGCTCGTGTGTTGTGCGGGTGGTCTCGGATTGGGCGACCATGCGGGTGTTCCCGGAGAGGGTGACCGTGTGGGTGGTGCGGGTCTTCCCGGAGAGGGCGAGCGTCTTGGTAGTGCGGGTGGGATGAGATTGGCTGCCGTGCGGGGTGCGGATATCCCCGAGCCGGGAGCGTCTGTGCGCGGTGCGGATGGGCTCGGGTGAGGAGCAGCTGTGCAGGGTGCGGATCGTATCGAGCTGGGAGTGCTTATGGATGGAATGGATCGGCCCGGGGCGGGAGCGTCTGTGTATGGGCAGGAGGGGCGGTTTGGGCTGTCTTCGATGTCCCGTGGGCGTCTGGGTAGGCGGAGTGGGAGAGGTGGTCTGGGATGTCACCCGATCACCTCGGCGTAGGTGGTGGCGTTTGCGCCGGCCGATAGTGCTGCGTCTATCGCGCGGAGGGCGGCGTCGCGGAGGCCGGGGCGGTGCAGGTCGTCGGGATGTAGTGCGATGCGGACGAAACCGCCGTGGGTTGCGGTTCGGTGGGAGAGTGCCTGCATCAGCCGGGCGGCGGTGCGCTCCCCGCTGCCGCCGGGTCGCTGGGACAATGCGAAGCCGCGGAACCGCTTGCCGCAACGCAGGTCTCGGACGCCGAAATGGTCCGTGGTGTGTGAGAATCCCGCCCGCTGCAAGGCCCGCTCGGCGGCAGGTGAGGCCAGCCAACCGGGCGGTGTGAACCCGGTTGTGCTCAAACCGAGTTCGTTCATCACCGCCGTGGCCCGCCGCAGCCGCGTATCGGCCGCTTCGGTGTCCAACGCGGCGAACTCGGCGGCGCCACGGGCGATCAGCCGGGCGATCGCGCGCCGAGGCAACGCACCCGTTCCCGGAGCGCGATGCTCCCAGCCGTGCATCATGATCTCGTCACCGTGCGCACGTCGTGCCCGCAGGAACGTCGCATACTCCGGCGCGTCGGCCAAACTCGTTCCCCGCCACGGCCCGGGAATCACCAACAGCGACACGGGAATTCCGAACGCATCGGCATCCGCGCACCAACGTTCGGTCTCGGCGGCGGTCGCCGGAGCCACGTCATGGATACTCACCACCAAGCGTGCAGGCACGCGCGCACGCTAGCAGCGCCCGGTTGCCGCCAGCTGAACAATTCCGGTCACCTTGCGGGCCGGTCGGGATCAGCGGGCCCAGTACTCCCACATCGACAACTCGTCGTCGTATCCCTTGACCCGATTCACCGCGTCCCGCAGCTCGCGCCCGCCGAGCTGTCGCCGAAGGTAGCGGTGCAGGGCTCAGTCGGCAACGTTCGATGTGCTGATGACCCGTGACCGCCTCTTTGATGGACTGCCGCCGCTGGCTGAAGTGGGCCGTGCTCAGGCGGGTAGGTGCTGGTTCAGCCAGGTGGTGAGGTCGTTGAGGACGGTGGCTTGTTCTGGCTCGTTGAAGATCTCGTGGTAGAGGCCTGGGTAGCGGTTGACGGTGAGGTCGGAGGTGGCGGCGCGCTGTTCGATGAGGTCGGAGCTTGCCGGGGCGGCGAGGGCGTCGGCGGTGCCGTGTAGGACGAGGGTGGGGACGGTGAGGCGATCCAGGCGTCGGGTGATGGTTTCGGTCGCCTGGAGGATTTCGGCGCCGGTGCGGGCGGGGAGTTTGCCGCGGAAGACGAGTGGGTCGTTGTCGTAGGCGCGGACAACCTCGGGGTCGCGGCTGATGGCCGATGAATCGAGTTGCAGCACACCGAGTCCGGGGGTGAATCGGCTGAGGATCGGCGCGAGCAGCCGCTGCACGGGGTTGCCCGCCGAGATGACCAGCGGTGGTGCGGAGACCGCGATGCCTGCCACGTCCAGTGGCGCTCGCGTGGCGAGGTACAGCGTGATCAGGCTGCCCATGCTGTGCGCGACAAGGAATTTCGGTACGCCCGGATGGGTATGGGCCGCGAAATCGAGCAGCGTCGCGACATTGTCGGCCGCACCGTCGACCGAATCGATATTCGCCTTGCTACCGGAAGACTGCCCGTGCCCGATGTGATCGGGCGCATACACGGCGAACCCATTGTCCGCCAACCGTTTCCCGACATGCTCGTACCGCCCGGAGTGCTCGGCCACGCCGTGCACGAGCACGACGACACCCCGCACCTGTTCCTCCGGCAGCCAAGCCCGCCAGAAGACGTTCCCGCCCCGCCCCTCGAACTCGCCGGTCTCGGTCCGCACCATCGTTCCTCCGTCCGCCACCACGTACACCGTCGCCCAGTCTCGCACTTTCCGGACTGCTCAGGTGGCATGTGGGCCTGCCGAAATCCGCGGGGCCGGCAGACCACCTGTCGGTTCGGCCCACAGTGGATTGGCCGGTCGCTGCCGATTCGATACGGGCGGCATATCAGGCGGGTGGCAACAAATGGTGGTCGGTCGGCCGGCGATTTCTGAGTGGGTTGTCGGGATGACGGTGTTCAGGGCTGGTGGGTGTAGTGGTCGATGAGGCGGCGGTTGAAGTCGATGAGGCGGCCGTAGTTGGTGCGGGAGAGGCGTTCGTCCGTGCCGTGGATGCGTTTCAGGTCTGCGGCGTCCAGGACGATGGGGGCGAAATTGCAGCGGGTGGCGGCGAGGCCGTCGTAATAGCGAGAATCGGTGGCGCCGGGGACTATTCCGGTGGTGACGATCGCCTCCGGCACCACGGCGCGGGTGATCTCGGCGACGATATCGAATGCCGGGCCGGGGCCGGTGATGTCCGACGGTTCCGACGACATGCCGACCAGCTCGAGGTCGATTCCGTTGTCCCGCACTACCCGCCGACAGTGCTCGAGCACCCCGGCCACCGAATCACCGGGCAGGATACGGAAATTCACCAGCGCCTCCGCCGACTGCGGCAGCACGTTCGCCTTGACGCCGCCGCGGATGACGGTCGGCGCCGTGGTGGTGCGCACCAGGGCCTCGGTCTGTGGTTGCGCCGCCATCAGGCGTGTCACCGCGGCGTTCGCCCGCGGCAGCAGGCCCAGCGCCGCGCGGGGGAGCGCGGGCAGGGCGGGGCGGATGCGGGTGAGCATGTCCGCGGTCACGGGCGGCATACGCAGCGGCATCGGCCGATCCTGGAGCCGCGCCACGGCCCGCGCGATCCGGCCGACCGCGGTCTGGCGGCCGGGCATCGATGAATGCCCGCCGGGATCGGTGACGGCCAAACGCACTGTCGCCCAGCCTTTTTCGCCGAGCATCAGAAATGCGGTAGGACGTCGCACGCCCGGCGCGATGCCGTCGGTCACCACGCCGCCCTCGTCCAGCAGCAGATCGGCCCGCACCTCCAGAGAACGTAGGTGCGCGGCCATCCGGGCGGCGCCGTCGCAGCCGAGCGCCTCCTCGTCGTGACCGAAGGCGAGGAAAATCGTCCGGTCCGGCCGCCGGCCCTCCGCGAGCGCGGTCTCGACGGCCTCCAGGATCGCCAGCACCCGGCTCTTGTCATCGATGGCGCCGCGACCCCACACGAACTCGTCGTCCACCGCGCCCGCGAACGGCGGGTGGGTCCAGCGCTGCTCGTCGTCCACGGGCACCACATCGAGGTGCGCCAGCAGGATCGCCGCCGTGCCAGGTGAGGTGCCCGACCAGCGGTACAGGCGGCTGTGGCCGAAGCGGGTGATCTCCAGTTCGGCGTGCACCAGCGGGAAACACCGCTCCAGATGTGCGGCCAGCTTGTCGAATTCGGCCGCGGTCTCGGACGACGCGGGACCGGTGTCGGAGGAGACGGTGGCACAGCGCAGCGCCGCCGCCAGCCGTTCGGCGGTCCGATCGTCGACGCCGGTCGATGCCTGCGCGCTGCTGGTCATCGGTCACCACGCTCGGGAGAGGAAACGGTCACCGTTGCATTGTTCAGCACGTGCGTCCCCGGGGCGACGAATCGCCGCGGACCCCGTCAGAACGGGCGGAGATCGATCACCTTACGTAGCCGGGCGCGGTCCCGTTCCAGGCGGCGGGCCTCGTAGGCGATCGGGAAGTAGCGGATTCGCTCGGGGAGCATGGGGATGGTGCGGCCGATTACCCAGCCCAGTACGCGTAGTTTGCGCTCGTCGGCGGGGGTCCAGGTGAGGCCGAGCTTGCGGCGGGCGGATTCCGGTGTGGTGCCGACGGTGCAGAAGTACTGCATGCGGCCGATCGGTGCGGTGGCGGCGCGCCACAGCGGCGCCAGTATCCGTGGCAGGAAGGTCGGCGGGGCGATGTTGCGGATCACCCGGAGGTAGTCGTGCGCGACATTCGTTGCCACCAGATGGTTGTCGACCATCTCGTCGAACCACCGTTGCCAGTCGTCGAAGGTCGCCGGAATCTCCTTGGGCGGTACCGAGAAATTGCGCATCAACTGCACGACCTCGTCGTAGTACGCGTTCTTCTCCGCGGCGGTGAGCGGTTCGCGGGTGAAGTACCGGTTGCCCTCGGTGAAGGCGAAGGTGCCGGTGTGCAGCACCCACGCCCACGGGCCGGACGAGAGCGCCTTGTGGTGGACGCCCGCGGCATCGACCGTGTTCAGCGTCGCGTGCCTCTTGCGTAGCCGATCCGCCTCGGCCAGCGCCTCCTCACCGCCGTATATCCACATCATCACCGACGCGAGGCTGCGCATGGCGCGGCCCATGGGATCGGTGCGGAAGGTCGAGTGCTCGTCCACGACGGCGGCGATGGTGGGCTCCATGGTCTGCAGCAGGAACGCCGACCCCGCGGTGAGCGAGAAGGTGATCAGCCCCGTCTCGTCCCACATCTTGGTGCCCGGGCGGAAGGGCTGCCGGGGCGGAAGTTGGCTGGCGGTGCGGTCGATCCGGGCTACCGACGCGGTCATGGTGATCTCCTCTGACCACTAGACAATATGAGAGGCTTACAGCCGAATCATCTCATCATGTCGTGGGGTCGGCAAGCGTGCGGGAAAATTAACGGTGCGGGCGGCTTTTCGGTGGAAGAATGAGGGTCTCACGCTGCGTCATGTCGCGTGCGCCGCGAAAGTTTCAGGAGTTCCGTTGTGATCCGCGTTCATCTTCCCCGCTTCGACAACCGACCTCTGCTGCCCACGTTCGGTGACCGCGCCCGCCGTGCGCTCGGCCGTATTCGCGGTGCCGAGCACGCGCACCGCCCCGCCGCCGATCGCCGCCCGGCGGTGTACAGCGCCTCCCTCGGCTGCCACCCGCACCTCGACCGTTGAATCCGCCGCCTGTCTGTTTCAAGGTCGTCGGCGCCGCGTGCCGGAAGCCTTGCCCGGCTCGGGGGAGAGTGCGCGACGGGCGAGGGTCAGCCAGCGGGATTGTGTTGGGGGCGTGGCGTTGTCGTCCGGCGCGGTGGTGAGTAGGAGGACCACGTCGTCGACCGTGATGTCGGTGTAGAGGCTGTGCTCGCGGTGGGCGGCGGCGATCAGTTGTGAGACCGCCGCGGCGGCGTTGTCCCGGAGTCGGCGCAGGGCGTCGCCGGCGTGGTCGGTGACGGTGTGCCGGAGGAGTCGTTCCTCGCGCAATTCGACCGTGACCTGGTGAAGTAGGCGGACGATCTCGTCCAGTGCGGTGGATTCGCGGGCCTTGACGCGGGCGGACGCGGCGTCCAGCGAGGCGGTGATCCGGGCTTCGAGTTCGGTGACGATCGCGTCGATCAGATCCTTCTTCGTTGGATAGTGCCGGTACAGCGTTCCGACGGCAACGCCTGCGGCGGAAGCGATCTCGTCCATGCCGACGTCCGGTCCGCGTGCGATCACGAGGTTTCGGGCGGCTTGTAGGATGGCCTCCCGGTTGCGTTGCGCGTCGGCTCGGCGGGGGGTTCGTGCGGTCATCGGAAGCTCCCGTCTCGTCGGTTCCTCTTGACAGTACATGAACTAGTGGTTCACTTTTAATGTGAACAGGTAGTTCATCTTAGGAGCGGACATGTGGACAGAGGCGGACATACCGGATCAACACGGCCGCGTCGCGGTGGTGACCGGCGGCAATACCGGAATTGGATACGAAACAGCGCGGGCGCTCGCGGCCCGGGGCGCGGCGGTCCTGCTGGCCTGCCGGAACGATGAGCGGGCGGCGGACGCGGCGGCGCGCATCGGTGCGGCGGTGCCCGACGCGGTGGTCGACACGGTGCGGCTCGACCTGGGGTCCCTGGAATCGGTCCACGCGGCGGCCGCGGACGTCCGCCGCCGCCATGCTCGCATCGATCTACTGATCAACAATGCCGGGGTCACGGGCTTGGACGGTCATACCGCCGACGGCATCGAGATCCAGTTCGGCATCAACCACATCGGCCACTTCGCGCTCACCGCCGTGCTGCTGGACATGCTCGCGCCGGATGCCCGGGTCGTCACCGTGAGTAGCATCGGACATCGCTTCGGACGCTTCGACGCGACCGGAAAGCCTTGCGGTACAAGCCCGTACGCAGATTCGAAGCTGGCGAATCTGCTGTTCACCTACGAGCTGGACCGCCGGTTGCGGGCCGCGGGCGCCCCGGTTTTCGCGCTGGCGGCCCACCCGGGCGGGGCGAGCACGGAGGTCTTCCGCTACTCCCCGCCGTGGTTCCGGATCCCGAACCTGGCCATTGCCAAGGCTTTTGGGCGTACGCCCGCCATGGGCGCTCTACCGACCTTGCGTGCCGCCACCGACCCCACCGCGCACGGCGGCGAATACTACGGCCCGGGAGGGCTTTTCGAGATCCAGGGCCACCCGGAACCGGTGACCTCGAGCGCGCGCTCCCACGACGAGCGCCTCCAGGCCGCCCTGTGGTCAGCTTCCGAGGATCTGACGTCGACGCGGACTTCCGTGTAGTGCTACTCGGGGGCCGGAGCCCGGCTGCGCACGTTATCGGTAGGCGTCGGATCGCTTCGCGACGATGTAGACCGTAATCAGTTGCGCTGCTTCGTCTATTTCGTACACGATGCGGTACTGGCCGATGCGGACCCGCCAGTCGCTGTGGCTGCCGACGAGCTTTCTCGCGCCGGTCGGCCGCGGTTCGTGACTCAACGCGATGATGGCCTGTAGCGCGGCCTCGAAGGCGTCGCGTGGCAGCTTTTGCAGCTGTTTGAGAGTCTCGGGATGAAAAGCGATCTTCACGACGCGAGGACCGTCGATGGGTCGACGCCCAGTGTTTCGATCATCTCCGAAAGAGTCATCGCCTCGAACGGGTTCTCCCGCATGTGCCGGAGGCGAAGCGCGTCGGCCACGTCGGCGTGCTCATGCAGACGTTCATAGTCGGCCATGCTGATGAGCACGGCGACCTCGGTGCCGCTGTCGGTGATGACGACTTCCTCGCCGGTCGCGGCGACCTCGCGGACGATAGCGCCGAGCTTGGCACGCAGATCCTTCAAGCTCTGTGTACTCATGTTCAACATGTTACACCACGTGAGGACCGCATAGGAACGACCCGGAAAGGCCGGAGCCCCAGCCGAACTCGGCTGAGGCTCCGGGAGAACGGTTGCGGTGCTGCGACTTACACGTCGAAGTACAGCTCGAACTCGTAGGGGTGCGGGCGCAGGTTGACCGGGGCGATCTCCTGCTCTCGCTTGATGGAGATCCAGGTCTCGACCAGGTCCTCGGTGAAGACGTTGCCCTCGGTGAGGTACTCGTGGTCCTCTTCCAGCTTGTCGATGACCGACGCCAGGTTGGTGGGGGCCTGCGGGATGTTCTTGGCCTCCTCCGGCGGGAGCTCGTAGAGGTCCTTGTCGACCGGGGCGGCCGGCTCCAGCTTGCGCTTGATGCCGTCCAGGCCGGCCATCATCATGGCGGCGAAGGCCAGGTACGGGTTGCCCGAGGAGTCGGGCGCGCGGAACTCGAGGCGCTTGGCCTTCGGGTTGTTGCCGGTGACCGGGATGCGGACGGCCGCGGAGCGGTTGCGCTGCGAGTACACCAGGTTGATCGGGGCCTCGAAGCCCGGGACCAGGCGGTGGTAGGAGTTCACCGTCGGGTTGGTGAACGCCAGCAGCGACGGCGCGTGGTGCAGGATGCCGGCGATGTAGTGCCGGGCCAGGTCCGAGAGGCCGGCGTAGCCCGCCTCGTCGTGGAACAGCGGCTTGCCGTCCTTCCACAGCGACTGGTGCACGTGCATGCCCGAGCCGTTGTCACCGAACAGCGGCTTCGGCATGAAGGTGACGGTCTTGCCCTCGGCCCACGCGGTGTTCTTCACGATGTACTTGAACAGCTGCAGGTCGTCCGCGGCGGACAGCAGGGTGTTGAACCGGTAGTTGATCTCGGCCTGGCCGGCGGTGCCCACCTCGTGGTGGCCGCGCTCCAGCTCGAAACCGGCGTTCTGCAGGTTGGTCGCGATCTTGTCGCGCAGGTCCACGTAGTGGTCGTACGGCGCGACGGGGAAGTAGCCGCCCTTGTTGCGGACCTTGTAGCCGCGGTTCAGGGTGCCGTCGGGGTTGAACTCCGCGCCGGTGTTCCAGGACCCCGAGACCGACTCGATCTCGTAGAAGGAGCCGTTCATCGCCGAGTCGTAGCGGATCGAGTCGAAGATGTAGAACTCCGCCTCGGCGCCGAAGTACGCGGTGTCGGCGATGCCCGTGCTGCGCAGGTACTCCTCGGCCTTGCGGGCCACGTTGCGCGGGTCGCGGCTGTAGGACTCGCGAGTGAACGGGTCGTGCACGAAGTGGTTGAGGTTCAGGGTCTTCGCGGCCCGGAACGGGTCGATCTGCGCGGTGCTGAAGTCGGGCAGCAGCAACATGTCCGACTCGTCGATCGACTGGAAACCGCGCACCGACGATCCGTCGAATGCCAGACCCTCCTCTGCCAGGTCGGCGGTGAACGCCTTCGCCGGGATCGAGAAGTGCTGCTGCACACCGGGGAGGTCGGTGAACCGGACGTCGACGTACTCGACCTCCTCCTCCTTGATGTACTTGATGACCTCGTCGGCCGTGCTGAACGCCACTTAGTACTCCTTACGGATCGGTTCCCAGCCTGTGCCGATTGCTGGGTGTCGCAGATGAACGCTATGGACGCGGTGTTTCCCGACAATCAAGACTGTGTTTCGCCAGTGTTACACGTACCGCCGGCCGCAGGCGTCGACCTCGCGCCGACCGGCTGGTTGCCGCGCCCGGGGCCGATCGTCGCCCGACCAGCACGCATATCCTGCCACTACCGGGATGCCGGTGGGCGTGAAGACCCCGCAAACATGTGTTAAAAGCCACCCACCGCGCGGTGTTCGGGGCGGAGAGTTTCCCGCGCGCAACCCGCATGCTTTCCGGTCGCGCGAAAATAGCGCGGTGACGCTGCCGCGGTCCCGGGTGTGACGTGGTCGGCAGAAACCCGCCGCCTAAGCTGGGGGCATGGCGCGAATCACCGGTTCCTGGCTGTCCGGACCGAATGCGGCGGACCCGGATCAGCCGGGCACGGGCGAGTATCCGGGCGAACTGCTGGGGCTGCCGAAATCCGGCGCCGGGTCGCTGGTGTCGCTGCTGCGGCGGATCGTCGCGCTGTTCGTGGACTGGTTCATCGCGATGGGGATCGCCGCGATCATCGCGCGGGGCGGCTCGATCAACACGCTCACGCTGCTGGTGTGGTTCGTGATCGGTGTCGTCACGGTGACGTTGTTCGGGTTCACTCCGGGCCAATACTTCCTGCGCCTGCGCGTGATTCGCGTCGATGCCGAGGCCACGGTCGGTGTCGTGCGCGCCTTGGCGCGGCAGGTGCTGCTGATCTTCGTGGTCCCCGCCCTGTTCACCGACTCCGACGGCCGCGGCATGCACGACCGCGCCACCGGCACCGCCCTCGTCCGTTCGCGTTAGCGACGACAAAGGCCCGCGCCTCGGGGGACGCGGGCCTGACGCGAAATACTCAGCGGCGGCGGATGGTGCGCTGCATGCCGCGCATCTTGGCGCCGGCCGGCAGCGGGCCCTTCGGCAGGGCGGGGCCGCCGCGGGTCGCGAGGGCGGAGAGACGGCCCTCGATGAGGTCCATGCGCTTGGTGTCGATGTTGCGGGGGAGCTTGGTGAGGTAGCGCTGCAGGCCCTTGAGCGGCACCTGGCCCTCCTCGTTGCCGATGACGACGTCGTAGATCGGGGTGTCGCCGACGAGCCGGGCGGTCTTCTTCTTCTCTTGGGCCAGCAGCGATTTCAGGCGCGAGGGGGAGCCCTCGGCGACCAGGATGACACCCGGCAGGCCGATCACGCGGTGCACGGCGTCGAGCTGGGTGGTGGCGGCGACACCCTGGGTGACGCGCCACTTGCCCTGCAGATTGTCGAGCACCCAGGCCGCCGCGCCCGCCTGGCCCTCGGCCTTGGCATACACGTTGCGCTGCACCCGGCGCCCGAAGAGGATGAACGCCACCAGCGCGCCCAGCAGCAGACCCACCGGCAGGAAGAACCACTGCAGGTGCACGAACAGGCCGATCACGAACAGCACCACGGCGATGCCGAGGAACGCGCCGAGCATCAGCGGCAGCAGCAGCTTGTCTTCCTTGCGCTGCATGTTGAACGCCTGCCAGAGTTGCTGGCGCCGCTCCTTCGACGCCTGCTTGCGCGCCGCCTTCGCCGCGGCCTTCGCTTCCTTGGACGGCTTCCCGCCCTTACCTGCTGCCATGGTCACCAGGATATCGGGGATGCCCGGTCGCTTCGGCGGGGGGACGTGGGCGGCCTCAGCCCGAACCGTTCGACTGGGCTCGCAGAGCGTCGGCGCGCTGCGCGGGCATCGGCTCGTGGCGGGTGTAGGCGCGGGTGAACTGGGCGCTGCCGTGGGCGAGGGAGCGCAGATCGATGGCGTACCGGCTGAGTTCGAGTTCGGGGACCTCGGCGCGGATCACCGTGCGCGCGGCGGTGGTGGGTTCGGTGCCGAGCACCCGGCCGCGGCGGCTCGACAGGTCGCTGAGCACGGCGCCGACATAGTCGTCGGAGACGGTGACCGCCACCTCGGCGATCGGTTCCAGCAGGCTGATGCGCGCGGTCGCGGCCGCCTCCCGCAACGCCAGTGCACCGGCGGTCTGGAAGGCGGAATCGGAGGAGTCGACCGAATGGGCCTTGCCGTCGAACAGCGTCACCCGCACATCGACGAGCGGATACCCGGCGGCCACGCCCTTCGCCGCCTGCGCCCGCACGCCCTTCTCGACCGACGGAATGAACTGCCGCGGCACGACTCCGCCCACCACCTTGTCGACGAACTCGATGCCCGAGCCCTCCGGCAGCGGCGCCACCTCGATCTCGCAGATGGCGTACTGGCCGTGCCCGCCCGACTGTTTGACGTGCCGTCCGCGCCCGGTCGCGGTACTGCCGAACGTCTCGCGCAGCGCGACCCGGTGCTCGACCGTGTCCACCTGCACGCCGAACCGCGACCGCAGCCGCTCCAGCGCGACCTCGCGGTGCGCCTCGCCCAGGCACCACAGCACCAGCTGACGGGTCTGCCCGTTCTGCTCCAGTCGCACCGCCGGATCCTCCGCGACCAGCCGGGCCAGCCCCTGCGAGAGTTTGTCCTCGTCGGCCTTGCCGTGCGCGCGAATGGCGACCGGCAGCAACGGTTCCGGCATCCGCCACGCCTCGATGAGCAGCGGGGCGTCCTTGGCCGACAGCGTGTCACCGGTCTCGGCGTGCCCGAGTTTGCTCACACAGGCGATGTCCCCGGCGATGGCCTGACCCAGCGGACGCTGTTGCTTGCCGAACGGCAGCGACACCGCGCCCACCCGCTCGTCGATGTCGTGATTGCGCTCCTCGACCGGGCCGTGCCCGCAGACGTGCACCGTGTCGTCGGCGCGCAGCGTCCCGGAGAACACCCGCACCAGCGACAGCCGCCCGACGTACGGGTCGGACGCGGTGCGGATCACCTCCGCCGCCAGCGGGCCGTCCGGATCGCAGGACAGCGGGACCGGACGTGCGCCGTCGACTCGGGACGCCGACACGGAATGCTCTGCGGGAGTAGGGAATCCGCGCGTGATCAGCTCCAGGATCTCCACCATGCCCAGTCCCTCGCGGGCGCCCTCCGGCGGCGGCGCCGCGATCAGGACGGGGTGGAAGGTGCCGCGGGCGACGGCCCGCTCCAGATCGGTGACCAGGGTGGTGAGGTCGATCTCCGCGCCCTCGAGGTACCGGTCCATGAGGGTCTCGTCCTCGCTCTCGGCGATGATTCCCTCGATGAGCCGCCCGCGGGCCTGGTCGATCAGCGCCGCCTGGTCGGGGGTGGTCTCGGCCTGCGTGTGCGCCCCCGCCGAGTAGTCGAAGACATGTGTGCTCAGCAGGTCGATCAGGCCGGTCACGGGCCGGTGCCCGTCGGCGCCCCGCGGCCCGTACACCGGAAGGTGCAGCGGCAGCATGCTTTCCGCCGCGCCGCCGCCGAGCAGCTCGCGGCAGGTCGCGGTGATCTCGTCGAAATCGGCGCGGGCGGCGTCGAGGTGGGTGATCACCAGCGCGCGCGGCATGCCGACGCTCGCGCATTCTTCCCACAGCGCCATCGTCTGCCCGCCCACACCCGCCGCGCCCGCGGCGGCCGAGACGACGAAAAGGGCCGCGTCCGCGGCGCGCAGACCGGCCCTCAGCTCCCCGACGAAATCGGCGTAACCCGGTGTGTCGAGCAGGTTTATCTTGAATCCGTCCCAGCCGATCGGTACCACCGACAGCTGGACGGACCGGTGTTGTCGCTGTTCGATGTCGTCGTAGTCGGAGACGCAGGTGCCGTCCTCGACCCGGCCCGCCCGGGCGACCGCGCCGGTGGCGACCGCGAGGGCCTCCACCACCGTGGTCTTGCCCGAGCCGCTCTGGCCGACCAGGACGACATTGCGGATCGCGTCGGGGCGGGCGGCCGTGATGGTCGTGCCGTTGGCGCCTGCCGATGTGCTCGCTCTCTCGGCCATGTGTGTCCTCGCTCCCGGAGTCGACACCTGCGGTTATCCGAGCTTCCCACCGGAGGCCGCGGCCTGTCAGCGATTCGTGAGATCCCGGGACGCGTCCCGGGAGAGGTCAGGAACCGAAGCGGGCCAGCACCGAGGTGGCCTCCTGGGAGGCGGTGCTCTCGTCGCCGAGGTGGGCCATCTCGGCGGGCAGTTCGCGGCCATGGCGCTTCATCGCCTGGGCGTACAACCGGCCGGCGCGGTAGGACGAGCGAACCAGCGGCCCGGCCATGACACCCGCGAACCCGATCTCCTCGGCGGCCTGGGAGTGCTCGACGAACTCCTCCGGCTTCACCCAGCGCTCGACCGGGTGGTGCCGCGGCGAGGGCCGCAGGTACTGGGTGATGGTGAGGATGTCGCAACCGGCCTCGTGCAGGTCGCGCATCGCCTGCGTGACCTCCTCCGGGGTCTCGCCCATGCCGAGGATCAGATTGGACTTGGTGACCAGCCCGGCCTCGCGGGCGGCGGTGATGACCTGCAGCGACCGCTCGTAGCGGAAGGCGGGGCGGATGCGCTTGAAGACCCGGGGCACCGTTTCCACGTTGTGCGCCAGCACCTCCGGCCGGGCGGAGAACACCTCGGCCAGGTGTTCGGGGATCGCGTTGAAGTCCGGGATCAGCAGCTCCACGCCGGTGTGCGGGTTGAGCCGCTTGATGGCGCGCACCGTCTCCGCGTACAGCCAGGCGCCGCCGTCCTCGAGGTCGTCGCGCGCGACACCGGTGATGGTGGAGTAGCGCAACCCCATGGTATGCACGCTCTCGGCGACCCGGCGCGGCTCGTCGCGGTCCAGCGCGGCCGGCTTGCCGGTATCGATCTGGCAGAAATCGCACCGGCGGGTGCACTGCTCGCCGCCGATGAGGAAGGTGGCCTCGCGGTCCTCCCAGCATTCGAAGATGTTGGGACAACCCGCCTCTTCGCAGACCGTGTGCAGCCCTTCGCGTTTCACCAGGCCCTTGAGTTCCGAATACTCCGGGCCCATGGTGGCGCGGGTGCGAATCCACGACGGTTTGCGCTCGATCGGGGTCTCCGCGTTGCGGGCCTCGATGCGAAGCAGCTTGCGGCCGTTGGGCGCTGCGGCGTTCTGTGGTGCCGAGCGGTTCGATGTCGGGGTGTCGACGGAGGTCACCGGACCGATGCTACGCCGTGATCATTCGGCTGCGGCGGGTGCTCCGTTCCCGTTGCCGAGGGGTGTGACCCGGGCGACATCGTGGTCGGTGACGGGCAGCGTGCCGTCGAGTGCGCGCAGGATCGCGTCGGAGACCAGGGTGAGCGCCTCGGTGACGGTGACCTCGCGGCCCAGCTCCCGGCTCAGCGTCGTCACCCCGGCGTCGTGGATGCCGCAGGGCACTATCGTTTCGAAGCCTTCCAGGGCGGAATTGCAGTTCAGGGCGATGCCGTGCAGGGCGACGCCGCGCTGCACCCGCACGCCGATCGCCGCGACCTTCCGTTCCGGCTGGGCGGCGGTCGCGGGCACCCAGACGCCGGAGCGGCCCGATACGCGGCCGCAGCCGACGCCGAAGCCGGTGCACACGGTGATCAGGGCCTCCTCCAGACGGCGCACGTAATCGACGACGTCGAGCGGCTCGGCCAGCCGCACGATCGGGTAGCCGACCAATTGCCCCGGACCGTGCCAAGTGATCTTGCCGCCGCGGTCGACCTGAACGACCGGGCTGCCGTCGAGTGGCAGGTCGCCCGCCTCGGTGCGGCGGCCGGCGGTGAACACCGAGGGGTGCTCGAGCAACAGCAGCCGATCCTGGCCGCGGCCCTCGGCTCGCTCCGCGGCGATGGCGCGCTGGATGTCCCAGGCGCTGTGATAGTCGATGAGGCCGAGGTTTTCGACGAGAACGGGGGTGTCGTCGTAGCGGGCCGAGCCTGTGGCGCGGTGGCCGCCGGGGCCGCTGGTCGACGCAGGTTTGCTCGTAGGCTCGCCCCGAGAAGAAGGTGCGCTGGCAGGCTCGCTCACCAGAGCGAGGTTACGCCATGGTTACCGGGCTCCGGGAGAGGGTCGACAGGCAGCGTGAGCTGCATCAATGTCAGGTCCAGCCAGCGGTCGAACTTCCGGCCCACCTCGGGCAGCTCACCCACGATCCGGAAGCCGAACCGCTCGTGCAGCGTGATCGAGGTGGTGTTGGCGGACTCGATCGCGGCGATCACCGCGTGTACTCGGCCGGACCGCTCGGCCCGCGTCAGCAACTCCGTCAGCAAGGCGGTGGCGACGCCGCGGCGCTGATAGCTGTCGGCGACGTACACCGAATTCTCCACGGTCTGCCGGTATCCCGATTTCGGCCGCCACTGCGCGTAGCTCGCGTACCCCGCGACCGCGCCGTCGATTTCCCCGACCAGCACGGGGTAGCCCGCGGCCCGGCGGTCCCGCAACCACGCCCGCCGCTCCTCGAGTCCGACCGTTTCGGTATCCCAGATCGCGGTCGTCGCGGCGATGGCGTTGTTGTGGATCGCCAGGATCTCCGGCAGATCGGTCTCCCGCGCGTCCCGGATCACCACACCGACCGTTCCGTTCTCGCCCACGGGACGACGGTAGCGGCGCATGGCGGCGTCCGGAGAACCAGGCCGGTCGTCGTCCGGTCAGGCGGACGATTTGCCTACGGCTGCGGTGAGGGCCTCGCCGATCGTGTTGTGCTGGAAGCGGTATCCGGCCGATTCGAGGGCCGTGGGGATGGCGCGGGGCCCGTGCAGGATCGCCTCGTCGGCGAACTCGCCGAGGGCCAGGCGCAGGGCGAAGGCGGGGACCACGAACGGGGCCGGGCGGTGGATGGCACGGCCGAGCGCGCGGTTGAATTCGGCGTTGGTCACCGGGGCGGGGCCGGTCAGGTTCACCGGGCCGGATACGGCGTCGTGGGTGAGGGCGAAGACGATGCCGCCGATCTCGTCGTCGAGCGAGATCCACGGCAGGTACTGGCGGCCGTCGCCCAGCCGGCCGCCCAGGCCCAGCGAATACAGCGGTTGCAGCATGCCCAGCATGCCGCCGCGCCGGGCGAGCACGATGGCGCTGCGGAGCAACACCACGCGCGCGCCCGCGTCCGCCGCCGGTCGCGTCGCGCCCTCCCAGTCGCGGCACAGCGTGGCGAGGAAACCCGTTCCCGCGGAATCGGATTCGGTCATCACGCGGTCGCCGGCGCCGCCGCCGTAGTAGTGCGCGCCGCTGGCGTTGACCAGCGTGGGCACGCCCGCGGCGGCGACCGCCTCGGCGAGCACGTCGGTGGGTGTGAGGCGGCTGTCCCGCAGCTCCTGCTTGAAGCTGCCGGTCCAGCGCCGTGACCCGAGACCGGCGCCGCAGAGGTTGACCACCGCGTCCGCGCCCCGCAGCGCCGGCTGCGGCACCCGGGCGCGGACGGGATCCCAGGAGAACTCGTCGGGACCGGCCGCGCGACGGCGCACCAGGCGGGCCACCTCGTGCCCGTCCCGTCGCAGGGCCGCCACCAGCGCCGTCCCGATCAACCCGGAGGATCCGGCGATCACAACCTTCATGCGGTAACCGAGTTCTCCCGTTACAGGCCCAGGTCGGCCTCGAACGCGGCCTCCTCGAGCCGGTGCTTGATGGTGGTGAGGAAGCGGCCCGCGTCGGCGCCGTCGATGAGGCGGTGATCGTAGGTCAGCGGCAGGTAGCACATCGAGCGGATACCGATGAACTCGTTGCCGTTGTCGGCGATCGCCACCGGCCGCTTCACGATCGCGCCCGTGCCCAGCATCGCCGACTGCGGCGGCAGCAGGATCGGGGTGTCGAACAGCGCGCCCTGGCTGCCGATGTTGGTGATCGTGAAGGTGCCGCCGGCCAGTTCGTCCGGCTTCAGGCCGCCGGTGCGGGCCCGGTTGGCGATATCGGCGATGGCACGGGCCAGCCCGGCCAGCGACAGATCGCTGGCGTTGTGGATGACCGGGGAGAGCAGGCCCTGCTCGGTGTCCACCGCGATGCCCAGGTGCACGGCCGAGTGGTAGGTGATCTCCTTGGTGTCCTCGTTGTAGGAGGCGTTCACGTTCGGGTGCACGCCCAGCGCCTCGACGGCGGCCTTGGCGAAGAACGGGAGGAACGTCAGGTTGACGCCCTCGCGCTCCTTGAACGCGTCCTTGGCCCGGGTCCGCAGTGCCGCGATGTTGGTGACGTCGGCCTCGTGGGTCTGCGTCAGCTGCGCGGTGGTCTGCAGCGACTCGCGGGTCTTGACCGCGGTGATCTGCCGGATGCGGCTGGCCTTCTGGACCGTGCCGCGCAGGGCCTGCAGCTGCGGCCGCACACCGACCGAGGCGGCGGGGGCGGCGGACTGCGCGGCCGGGGCCGCGGCCGGTGCGGCGGCGGGCTGCGGCGCCGCGGGCTTCTGGCTCTCGGCGGCGGCGAGCACGTCCTGCTTGCGGATGCGGCCGCCGACGCCCGAGCCCTTGATCGCGGCCAGGTCGACGTTGTTCTCCGCGGCCAGCTTGCGGACCAGCGGGGTGACGTACGGCGCCTCGCCGTTTCCGGCGGGCGCGGGCGCCTGCTGAGCGGCGGGGGCGGGCCGGGGAGCCGGGGCTTGTTGGGCGGCGGGCGCGGGCTGGGGTGCCGGAGCCTGCTGAGCGGCCGGTGCGGGCTGAGGTGCGGGGGCCGGGGCGGGTTGCGGAGCGGCCGGCTCGGGCGCGGGGGTCGGTGCCGGTGCGGGCGCGGGAGCGGCAGCGGGGGAACCGCTTCCGATGACGCCGAGCTGACCGCCGACGGCCACGACATCGTCCTCGTTCGCGCTGATCTCCAGCAGCGTGCCGGCAACCGGCGACGGGATCTCGGTGTCGACCTTGTCGGTGGACACTTCCAGCAGCGGCTCGTCGACCTCGACCTGCTCGCCGACCTGCTTCAGCCAGCGCGTCACGGTGCCCTCGGTGACCGACTCGCCCAGCTCGGGCATCTTCACGGAGGTACCGCTCGCGGCGGACTGCGCGGGGGCGGGCTCGGGCGCCGGAGCCGGAGCGGGGGCGGCCGGTTGCGGGGCCGGTGCGGGGGCGGGCGCCGGGGCGGCGGCTTCGGGGGCAGGGGCCGGCTCGGATGCGGGGGCCTCGCCGGCCTCGCCGATCACGCCGAGCTCGCCGCCGACCTCGACGACGTCGTCCTCCTGAGCCACGATCTTGGTCAGCACGCCGGCCGCCGGTGAGGGGATTTCGGTGTCGACCTTGTCGGTGGAGACCTCGAGCAGGGGCTCGTCGACCTCGACCGTGTCTCCTTCCTGCTTCAGCCACCTGGTCACGGTGCCTTCGGTGACGCTCTCACCAAGCGCTGGCATCTGGACGGAGAAGGCCATGTCCGTTGACTCCTCTAACTGCTCGACGGGTCTACAACAGTTCGTCTCTCGGCGGACGCCCACCGCGATGGCGGCGGCTGCCCGAACTGCCACCGAATATTCTGTGTGGCACCGGAGATCCGTGTGTGGTTCATGTTCCGAGTCTCCATCCTTGCACTCGCCGCCGCGGCGCGTAGCACAGGGCGTGCCGTGTCCGGGGTGCTACCCCGTTCCGGGCGGCGGTGTTCGCGGCGGGCGGACACGGCTCCCGCCGCGCACGCCGTCCTACTGGCAGTATCGATGGACCGGGTCCGAGCGTGTCCGGTTCTTGGAGCGAGGAGGTGGGGCGGAGATGGGTTTGCTGGATCGTTTCCGCCGCAGCGGGCCGGGTGGTTCCGGTGCCGGCGATTTCCGCTATCTGGACGATTGGGTCCGCACCCATATCGGCGTAGAGGCCTACGTGGAGCCGAAAACCACCGTGACCGATGTCACGGTGGTTCTTGTTGCCACGGATGGTGAATGGACGCGGCGGATAGTCGGGGAGCAAGGCGCCCGGCGGCTGTCCGGCCGCCTCGGCATCCCCGTCTACGACGTCGGCCGCACCGGTTACCCGCAGCGCATGCGAGACTTCGACGCCCGCCGTCGCATCGAGCGGAAGCGGGCGCTGGAACGGGAATTGGGCGAACCCAACCCCTGACGGTCCGGTGCCGCAAGCCGTTTCAGTGGTCGCCGATCAGCCCGCGGCATCCGTCGGCGCGTGGTCGCCCAGGGCGGCGAGGAGGTCGGCGGTCTCCGCTCGCTGCCGATAGTCGCCGTCGACGTGGGCGTAGCGGATGCGGTGGTCGGTGCCGACGACGTAGGTAGCGGGGATCGGCAGCTTCGCGTCGGTGGCCGTGAGGTCCGCGCCCGCCGTGCGGTAGATGTCGCGAACGTTCTCCGGCACCGTGAACAGGAGTCCGTAGGCGCGGGCGACGCGATTGTCCGGATCGGACAGCACATCGAATTCCAGGGCGTGGCGCTCGGCCGTGGACAGCGAATCGTCCGGCTGGTCCGGGGAGATCGCGACGAGTCGTGCACCGTGGGTGCGGAATTCGGGCAACGCCTGCTGCAGCGTGTGCAGTTGCACGTTGCAGTACGGGCACCAGCCGCCGCGATAGAACGACACGATGACCGGGCCGGTGCGTAGGGCGGCCGCGAGGTGGAAGGGCGCCCCGCGCTGGTCGGTCAGGGTGAAGTCCGGAGCGAGGGCGCCCGCGGTGAGAGCGTCGGAGCCGAGGTCGCTGAGACTCCCGGCATGGTCCTGCGCCCGCTTCAGCAGGTCCTCCGGCAGCAGTCCGGCGTACTGTTCTTCGAATCGAATCAGGTTGTGCGCGTAGCTTTCTGGCATGTAGACGAGAGTAAGGGGGCGGTGCCGCCGCGACCATGGCCGGACGTCGCGAATCCATAGCCGGAAGTCTCATACACTGGTGCGGTGGATGTGCTGACCGATGTGCTGGCCGCGACGGGTGTCGCCGGTGTCGTGATGGCCCAGCTGACCGCGGCGGGGTCGTGGGGTGTGCGGCTGGACGAGGTGCCGATGGCCGCGTTCCACGCCGTCGTGGACGGTGAGTGCTGGCTGCTGCGCGCCGAGGCGCCGCCGCTGCGGCTGGCGACCGGCGACTTCGTGCTGCTGCCGACCGGTGGCGGGCACGCGCTGGCGAGCACGCCGGACGCACCGCTGACTCCCTACGGGCAGATAGCCCCGCCGCCCGGCCGCCGCGCGATCGTGCTCGACGGGCCCGGGCCCCGCACGCGTACGGTCTGCGGCGCCTACCACTACGACGACTACGGTTCCCATCCGCTGTTCACGCTGCTGCCGCCGGTGGTGCACCTGTCTGCCGAACAGGCCGCGCACCGGCCCGAACTGGCCGCGACATTGACGCTGCTGGGCGCCGAGGTGGGCGCCGAGCGGCCGGGCACGCAGACCGTGGTCGACCGGCTGGTGGACGTGCTGTTCATTCACGCGCTGCGGGCGTGGACGGAGTCGCGCACCGAGGCGGCGGCGTCCTGGCTGCTGGCGCTGCGCGACCCCGAGATCGCCCGGGTGATGGCCCTGCTACACGAAAACCCTTCGCACCCTTGGACATTGGCCGAACTGGCCGACCGGGTCCGGATCTCCCGCGCCACCCTGGCCCGCCGCTTCACCACCCTCGTCGGCGAACCACCCCTGACCTACCTCGCCCGCTGGCGCATGGAACTGGCCGCCCGCCGCCTCCGCGACAGCCCCGACTCCGTCGCCACGGTAGCCCGCAGCATCGGCTACGCCTCCGAATTCGCCTTCTCCCGCGCCTTCAAACGCATCCACGGCCAAGCCCCCACCGCCTACCGCACCACCCGCCGCCAACCCGCCTCCTGAAACCCCGGCCTGCGCGGACACAATCCCAGTCGACACGGCCGAATCCGCCGTGACGACACAGATCGTGTCCGCACAGGCCGGATGGCGGTCCTACTCGGCGGCGATGTCGTCCAAGACCGCGATGAGGGTGCGGACGGGGACGCCCGTGCCGCCCTTGCCGATGTAGCCGAAGGGGCCGCCGGTGTTGTAGGCGGGGCCCGCGACGTCGAGGTGGGCCCACTGCACGCCCTCGGGGACGAATTCCTTGAGGTAGAGCCCGGCCGCGAGCATGCCGCCGTTGCGGTGCGGGGTCACATTGGCCAGGTCGGCGATCTTCGAGTTGAGGTCGGCGCGCAGTTCGGCGGGCAGCGGCATGGCCCAGCCGTTCTCGCCGACCTCCTGGGAGACGCGGGCCACGCGGTCACGGAACTCGTCGGTGCCCATCACGCCCGGGGTCCGGGTGCCGAGAGCGACCAACTGCGCACCGGTCAGGGTGGCGACGTCGATGAGATAGTCGGGCTCGTCCTCGCCCGCGCGCACCATGGCGTCGGCCAGAATGAGCCGTCCCTCGGCGTCGGTGTTGATCACCTCGACGGTGGTGCCGCCGTACTGGGTCAGCACGTCGCCGGGACGCTGGGCGGTCGCGGACGGCATATTCTCCGCCATCGGCACGGTGGCCGTCACCGTGATCGGCAGGCTCAGCCGCGCCGCCAGCAGCACGGTCGCGATGACCGCGGCCGCGCCACCCATGTCCGAGGTCATGTTCTCCATGTTGGCGGCGGGCTTGATCGAGATGCCACCGGTATCGAAGGTGATGCCCTTGCCGATCAGGGCGACCTTCTTGGCCCCGCCGCGGTGGGTGATACGGATCAGCCGCGGCGGTCGTGAGGAACCCTTGCCGACCCCGAGGATGCCGCCGAAACCCTGTGCCTCCAGCGCCTTTTCATCGAGCACCTCGACTTCCAGCCCGGCAGCCTCGGCCAATTGCTGTGCGCGCGCGGCGAATTCGGCCGGGTAGAGGTGACTGGGCGGGGTGTTGACGAAGTCGCGGGCGGTGGCGACGGCCTCCGCGGTGCTCTGCGCCCGGAACAGCGCCTCCTCGCCGAAACCCGGTTCGGGGACCAGGAATTCGACGCGCCGCACCGGCTGTTCGTCCGGCTTGGGCGCGGATTTCCCCGATCGGAACGGGGTGAAGGTGTAGGCGCCGAGATAGAAGCCCTCGGCCGCGGCGCCCAGATCCAGCCCCGACAGGGTGGTGACGGCGGTGCCCACCCCGGCGAGCGCGCGCCCCGCGACCCCGGCCGACTTGCGGATCTGCTCCGCGTCGAGCTTGTCCGCCGAGCCCAGACCCACCGCGAGCACGCTGGTGACATCCAGGCCCGCCGGCGCGGGGATCCGGGTCAGCTCCTCCGCCTTGCCCTTCGCCCCGACGGCCCGCAACTGCTCGGCCAGCGCCGCGCGGACCTCCGCGCTCAGCACGTCGTCGAACGCGTCGTCCGGAGCGACCGCCGGTCCGTCGTCGGTCGTGACGAGCCCGATGACGAGCACATCGGTGTCGGCGCCGATGTCTACGGTGCGTGCCAATTCCGGTCCGAGCGAACGATCTGCAACAGCTGTCATGCGGACAAGGCTACTGGTCGGGCGGATTTGTGAGCGTTGGGCCGGGTACGTGTGGCGTCACGGCGGAGCCGTCGAGCGCCGCGGTGGAAGGCTCCGATCGGCCGTTTCCGAGGTACGGGTGCCGGGCCGCGATTCCGTCGAAAAGCAGGGCGAGGGCGTTCTCCAGCAGCCGATCGAAATCCAGGTCGATGGTGTCGGCCGGCGCGGCGAAGTAGCGGGACAGGGTCGGGTAGGTGTGTGCGGAGACCAGCTCGAGGGCCGTGGCGCGGAATGCCTCGGCCCCGGCGGGGTCGGGCGAGTGTTCGGAACCGGGGAGCAGCGCGAGGCCCTGGACCAGACCGGAGACCGACAAGTAGATCGAGAGCACCCCGTCGCGGTCGACGCCCGCCCCGGCGAGGGCGGTGAAGAACCTCTCCAAACTGTCGAGTAGTGCCGGGCCCACCGGCGGCTGGGTCTGCGCGAGGACCGCCAGCATCCACGGATGCCGCCGGTAGAGCTGCCATTCCGCACGGGCCTCGTAGCCGATGCGGTCCCGCCAGCCCGTGAGATCCGTTGGCGGCGGCGGACTTTCGGCGATGACCAGTTCCGCCATCTCGGCGAGCAGAGTGTCGCGGTCGGAGAAGTGCCGGTACAGGGCGGCGGTCGCCACCCGCAGTTCGGTCGCGAGCCGGCGCATGGACAGGGCTCGCAGGCCCTCGCGGTCGGCCAATTCCACTGCGGCTCGGACGATTCCGACCGACGTGAGCCGTCGCGGCCGGGCGCGGCGAGGCGGAATCTCGACGGTGTCGCGGCGGGCGCGGTAGGCGCGGGCCTGGCACGCGCGAGAGCAGTACCGGCGTCGGCGGCCACGCTGCGGCTGCGTCATCGCCGCGCCGCACGCGACGCAGGCCGGTCCGGATTTCATCACACATTGCAGTGTGACGAAATGCTCGTATCTCCGCCAGCAGACCCATACCTTGGCAGCCAGACACAGTGTTCACTATCGGGAGGTCACATGCAGACACAGCTGACGGTGCGCCGCGCAGAACCGGCGGAGGCCGAGACGGTGGCGCGGGTATTCGCCGAGGCGAGCGCCGACGAGGCGGTCTCGGCGTGGGTGATGGACGGCCATCCCGACATCGCGGAGCGGTTCCGCGCCGAGTACGCGCCCGAGGTGGTCGCCCGCGCCCTGCGTGAGGACGAGATCTGGGTAGCCGGTGCAGCCGACGACATCTGGTCGGTGTCACTGTGGCAGACGGTGCCGAACCTCGACCGTATCCGGCAGGAGGCGGAGGAGGCGCGGCACTTGTTCGAAAGCACCGCGCTCCCACCGTTCCGCCGCATGGCGGCCGTCACCGCGGCGATCGCCGAGCGTCATCCCACCGAATTCCCGCACCGCTACCTCCATGCGATCGTCACCCTCCCGCGGCACCGCGGCTCGGGCGCGGGCGGAGCCATCGTCGAGGCCCGGGTGAAGGCCGCCGCGGACGACGGTCTGCCCGCCTACCTCGAGGCCAGCACCGAGCGCTCCGCGCGGCTGTACGCCCGCCACGGTTTCGCCCATCAGGGCGGTCCGATCGTCCTCCCCGAGAACGGCCCCACCCTCTACCCCATGTGGTTCGCCGGCTGAGCCCGGGCTGTCGGGGCGTGCGGTGCGAAGGTCGATAAGCTCGCTCGGGTGACCGACTCGAATCTGCTGCAGGGCCCGATCCATGACGTGCACGTGGAGCTGGGGGCGAGTTTCGCGCCGTTCGGCGGGTGGGAGATGCCGGTGCAGTACGCCGGGACGGTCGCCGAACACACGGCCGTGCGGACGGCGGTCGGTCTGTTCGACGTGAGTCATCTGGGGAAGGCGACCGTGCGCGGCGCGGGTGCGGCGCAGTTCGTGAATTCGGCGCTCACCAACGATCTGGGCCGGATCCGGCCGGGCAAGGCGCAGTACACGCTGTGCTGCACGCCGGACGGCGGCGTGATCGACGATCTGATCGCCTACTACGTCGGCGACGACGAACTGTTCCTGGTACCCAACGCCGCCAACACCGCCGCCGTGGTGGCCGAGCTGCGGAAGGCGGCGCCGGACGGCATCACCGTCACCGACGAGCATCGCGGATACGCCGTGTTCGCGGTGCAGGGCCCCCGCTCGGCGGAGGTGCCGGCCGCGCTGGGCCTGCCGACCGACATGGAGTACATGGCCTTCGCCGACGCCGAGTGGGACGGCCGCCCGGTCCGGGTCTGCCGCACCGGCTACACCGGCGAGCACGGGTACGAGCTGCTGCCGCGCTGGGCCGACGCCGAACCGCTGTTCCGGGCGCTGCTCGCGGAGGTCCGCGCCCGCGACGGCCAGGCGGCCGGATTGGGCGCGCGCGACACCCTGCGCACCGAGATGGGCTATCCGCTGCACGGCCACGAACTGTCCCCGGAGATCTCGCCGGTGCAGGCGCGCTGCGGTTGGGCCGTCGGCTGGAAGAAGCCGGAGTTCTGGGGCCGCGACGCCCTGACGGCCGAGAAGACGGCGGGCCCGCGCCGGAACCTGTTGGGGCTCAAGGCACTCGACCGCGGCGTGCTGCGCCAGGGCCAGACGGTACTGCGCGGCGACGAGACCGTCGGCGAGACCACCTCGGGCACCTTCTCGCCGACCCTCAAGGTCGGCATCGCCCTGGCTTTGCTGGACACCGCGGCCGGGTTGGCGCCGGGCGACGAGGTGGAGGTCGACGTCCGCGGCCGTCGCCTCCGCGCCGAGGTGACCCGCCCGCCTTTCGTCACCCCGCATACCTCCTGACCCGGAGGCCGGCGGGATGCCGGACCTGGCATCGCGGGCGGAACGCCGGGTTCTAGGATCGGATTCATGACCGTTGCCGCGCAGTTCACCCGTATCCCGCATCCCTCGCCCACCCCGGCGGCGCGGCGGCAGGAGATGCTGGTGGAACCGGGTTTCGGGCGCTTCTTCACCGACCACATGGTGTCGATCGACTATGTGAGCGGGGAATGGACCAATCCGCGGGTCGAGCCGTACGGCAGCTTGCAGATGGACCCCTCGACCATGGTGTTCCACTACGGTCAGGCCATCTTCGAGGGACTGAAGGCCTACCGGCACGGCGACGGCAGCATCGCGACCTTCCGCATCGACGCCAACGCCCGCCGCTTCCAACGCTCCGCGCGGCGCATGGCGATGGCCGAACTCCCGGAGGAACTGTTCATCGAGTCGATCCGCCAACTACTCGAGGTCGACGCCGACTGGGTGCCCGCGGCAGGTGGCGAGGATTCGCTGTATCTGCGGCCGTTCATGTTCGCCACCGAGGCGGGCCTGGGCGTGAAACCGGCCGAGGCCTACAAGTATCTGCTGCTGGGTTCGCCTGCGGGAGCGTACTTTCCGCGCGGGCTGAAGCCGGTGCGGGTGTGGTTGTCCACCGAGTTCGTGCGCGCCGCGCCCGGCGGCACCGGCGAGGCCAAGGTGGCGGGCAACTACGCCGCCTCGCTGCTGGCCCAGAAGCAGGCCGCCGACCAGGATTGCGATCAGGTGGTGTGGCTGGACGCCTGCGAACACCGCTACGTCGAGGAGATGGGCACCAACAACCTGTTCTTCGTGTACGGCGCGGGCTCGCAGGCGCGGCTGGTGACCCCGGAGCTTTCCGGTTCATTGCTGCCGGGCATCACCCGCGACTCGCTGCTCACCCTGGCCGCCGATTCCGGTTACCAGGTGGAGGAGCGCAAGATCTCGGTGGACGAATGGCGCAAGGGCGTCGAATCGGGTGAGATCACCGAGGTTTTCGGCTGCGGCACGGCGGCGGTCGTCATCCCGGTCGCGTCGGTGCGCTCGGCCGAGGGCGAATTCACCATCGGCAACGGCGAACCCGGTGAGGTCACCATGGCGCTGCGCGAGACGCTCACCGGAATTCAGCGCGGCACGTTCGCCGATATTCACGGCTGGATGCGCAAGCTGATCTGAGCCGGACCGGACTATCCCGGCATCAGCATGTGCCATTGCTCCAGAGTCTGCGGCCGCATCACATAGTTGCTGTCGCGCACGGTGGACAGCGCGGCGTTGGGCTCCTGCGAATACCAGTGGCCCGGATAAACGATCGGGTCTCCCGATAGGCCCGCTAGATATCGGAGACTGCGGAACATCGCGTCGGAATCGCCACCCGGGAAATCGGTGCGCCCGCAGCCGTCGACGAACAGCGTGTCACCGGCGACGAGCCGATCCTCGAACAGGAAGCACTGGCTGCCGGGGGTGTGCCCGGGAGTGTGCAGCAATTCGATCTCGAGCCCGCCGACGGTCACCTTGTCGCCGTGCTGATGCCCGGTGAGTTCGCTGGGCGCGATGTCGGTGACATTGGCGACCCACGGCAATTCCTCGGCATTGACGTGCACCGGGACCTGGACCCGCTCCAGCAGGTCACGCACGCCCCGCAGCGTGAATCCGAGCATTGTCCCGCCCACGTGATCCGGATGGTGATGGGTGGCCAGCACGCCGCTCACGCGCAGTCCGTCGGCTTCGGCGATATCGACCAGATCGGTTGCGGCATACGCGGGATCCACGACCACACACTCACCGCTGTCTCTGTCGCCGAGCAAATACGCGAAATTGCGCATCTGCGTGGCGATCGGATCGCCTACGGCCCAATCCCGGCCGGCCAGCAGCTGACGAAAATACAAACGGTCGGATCCCATGCGTATACCCTATGGCTCGGTGGCGATCGGCGTGCATTCGACCGACTGTGACTCGTCACCGCATACCGCGGCGCGGTCGATACGAAACATGCACGGTGGAATCGCCGGTTCACCTATTGCGGATTGCGAAATTGCGCCGCGCCGACTTTCGCGGCGGCGCAGGCGATTTCGGCTCGGTCAGCGCAGCAGTGGCGCGATTTCGTCGGCGGCCGCCGGGCCGTACGCGCCGCGCAGCCGATCCAGCGCCTCCGTGCGCTCCAGCGTCCATTCCTGCGGGCCGTCGGTCTCCAGCACGAGCACCGCGATCAGCGAACCCAGCTGCGCCGCGCGCTCCAAGCCGAGCCCAGCGGTGTGGCCGGTGAGGAATCCGGCGCGGAACGCGTCGCCGATGCCGGTCGGGTCCACCTTCGATCGCTCCGGCACCACCTCGACGTTCACCTCGGTGCCGTCGCGGTCGACGATCTGCACGCCCTTCGCGCCCAGCGTGGTGATCCGGATGCCGACCTGCGCGCCGATCTCGTCCAGGGTCAGACCCGTCTTCTGGCGCAGCAGGCCGAGCTCGTACTCGTTGGTGAACAAGTACGCCGCGCCCTCGATCAGCTGTCGGGCCTGGTCGCCGTCGAGCAGGGCGAGCTGCTGGGACGGGTCGGCGGCGAACGGGATGCCCAATTCGCGGCATTCGCGAGTGTGGCGCAGCATGGCCTCGGGATCGTTGGCGCCGATCAGCACCAGCTCCAGCTCGCGGGTGCGCGACACCTCCGCGATCGAGATGTCGCGGGCCTCGCTCATCGCGCCCGGGTAGAAGGTCGCGATCTGGGCCATCTCGGTGTCGGTGGTGCAGATGAAGCGGGCGGTGTGCGCCGTGCTGGAGGTCAGCACCGCCGAACAGTCGACGCCGTGGCGCTCCAGCCACTCGCGGTACTCGGCGAAATCCGCGCCGACCGCGCCGAGCAACAGCGGTCCCTTGCCGAGCAGGCCCATGGCATAACTGATGTTGCCGCCCACGCCGCCGCGGCGGATGGCCAGATCGTCGACGAGAAAGCTCAGTGAGACGTGCTGGAGCTGATCCGCAAGCAATGCCTCGGAGAAACGTCCGGGGAAGTGCATGAGGTTGTCCGTCGCAATGGATGCGGACACGGCGATGGTCACGGGAATCCTTCGGTGTCGTGCGCTGCGCACGCCTCGTCGCTGCTCGACAGACGCGTAGCGGGCCGGCGGGGAGCGACCGGGTCTCGGGCGCACTGGTGTATTACCCATGAACGCGCGAAATCAGTCGTCCGTAACGTACACCGTCGAACTACGACCTCACCACCCCCGCGCGCCGGAGTGTCTGGGTCGCCACTCCGCTTGTGCGGCAATCGATCTCAGCTCGCCCGGGCAGCAGACAGCGCGGAATCCCGCCGGGATCCCGCGCTGAGAGGGCCGACTCAGTTGAAGCTGTCGCCGCAGGCGCAGGAGCCGGTGGCGTTCGGGTTGTCGATGGTGAAACCCTGCTTCTCGATGGTGTCGACGAAGTCGATCGCGGCGCCCTGGACGTAGGGGGCGCTCATCCGGTCGACGGTCAGCTTGACGCCGCCGAACTCGGCGGTGAGGTCACCGTCGAGGGTGCGGTCGTCGAAGAACAGTTGGTAGCGCAGGCCGGCGCAGCCACCCGGCTGCACGGCGATCCGCAGCGCCAGATCGTCACGGCCCTCCTGGTCGAGCAGCGCCTTGGCCTTGGAGGCGGCCGCGTCGGTCAGCGCCACACCGTGAGTGGTGGTGGTCTCGTTCTGCACAGTCATGAAGTCTCCTCGGGACCCGTGTTCAACCCGTGAACAGCGCACGGCTCGGAAGCTGTCAACGCCACTTCGCGGGTGGCTATTCCAATCTTGCCACTCGCGCTCGATGGCGCCCTAGTCCGGATACCCACCCGCACCCCGGCCGTATGCCTGCCGGATGTGGCTGTCCGCTATCGACCGTACTCTTGTCGCGGCCGGAAACGATCGGTTAGCGGGGGGTGAACAGTCGACTATGGCACAGGACACAGCAACTCGGCGAACCGGATTTCCAGGGCGATGTGCCATCGAATAGCCTGGTCGGCGTGAAGTTCCTCCGCCGCGGCGATGCCAGCAAGACCGACGACCTCGCCGACGAGACCTCGGCCGACCAGGCCGGCGCGTCCGGCGGCGACTCGGCCACCCCGTCCGAACGGCCGGCCGCCACGGCCACCACCGGCAAGGGGCGGCCCACTCCCAAGCGCCGGGATGCCGAGAACAGACGCCGCGGGCCGGTCGCGCCCGCGCCGATGACCTCGAAGGAAGCCCGCGCCCGTCGCAAGGCCACGCGCGGCACGCGGGCCGATCGCAAGGTGGCCTCGGCCGAGCGCCGCGCCGCCGCCGCCGACCGGCGCGCCCGCATGCTCGCCGGGGAGGACAAGTTCCTGTTGCCGCGCGATCGCGGACCGGTCCGCGCCTATGTGCGGGATCTGGTCGACGCGCGCCGCAATCTGGTCGGTCTGTTCATGCCGCTGGCGCTGGTGCTGATCCTGACCATGTTCCTGACACCGGCGGTGCAGGCCTACGTCACGCTGGCGATGCTGGTGATGATGGCGTTCATGGTCGGCGAGGGGTTCCTGATCGGCCGCACCATCAACAAGCGGGTGCAGGAGCGGTTCCCCGAGGACACCACCTCGTCGTGGTCGCTGGGTTGGTATGCGTTCGTGCGCGCCTCGCAGATCCGCCGCATGCGCGCGCCGAAGCCGCGGGTGAATCCGGGGGATGCGGTCTAGCGCTCCGGCCGAAAAACGTGGCCGGACCGGACGGTCGAAACGTGCCGGGCTGGACGGTCGCGCGGGTTCCGGTGCGGTTCAGCCGTGTTCGCGCATTGCGGTGATGGCACGGAGTTCGAGATCCACGCGTTGGGCGTCGCGATCGTCGACGGCGCTGGAACCCGTTGGGGGCAGGGTGAGTCCGTGGTGCAGGAACACTCGCACCGCCAGGACGATCAGGAGGACGAAGAGGAAGGTGAGCAGCAAGGTGAGCATGGCAGTAAGTTTTCTACCAACTACTTTCTGCCACCAGTGGCAGTAACGACATTGTTCGTAAATATCCGGCCAAGTAGACTCGGCGGATGCTGTCCAAGGTCGCCGCGGTGCTCAGTGCGAACGTCGCCATGTTCGAATTCGGCGTCGTCTGTGAGGTTTTCGGGCTGGATCGCCGCGACGACGGGTTGCCGCCCTTCGACTTCCGGGTCTGCGGGGCGGAGCCGGGACGGTCGCTGAAGTCCAGTACGCCCGGGATCACCCTCACCCCGGAGTACGGCTTGGACGAGTTGCGCGACGCCGACCTGGTCGCGATTCCGGCGTTTCCGGTCGCGCCGGACCACGAATTCGATCCGCGCGTGGTGCGGGCGGTGCGCGCGGCCGCGGACGCCGGGGCGACCGTGCTGACCGTGTGCTCGGGCGCCTTTCTCGCCGGGGCGGCCGGGCTGCTGGACGGGCGCAAATGCACCACCCACTGGCGCTACGTCGGGCAGCTCGCCGAACGGTATCCCTCGGCCACCGTCGACCCGGACGTGCTGTTCGTCGACGAAGGCACTCTGATCACCAGCGCCGGCACCGCGGCGGGCATCGACGCCTGCCTGCATCTGGTGCGGCGCGAGCTGGGCAGTGCGGTCGCCAACAAGATCGCCCGGCGCATGGTGGTGCCGCCGCAGCGCGACGGCGGGCAGCGGCAGTTCATCGAGCAGCCCGTTCCCGAATGCACCACCGACAGCCTGCGCGACACGCTCCTGTGGCTGGCCGAGCACCTCGACCTCCCGCACACGATCGAGGACCTGGCCGCCCGCTCGGCCATGTCGCCGCGCACCTTCGCCCGCCGCTTCGTCGCCGAAACCGGCACCACGCCCGTCAAATGGCTCACCAACCAGCGCGTCCTGCTCGCGAAACACTTCCTGGAAGACACCACCCTCGACCTCGAAACCATCGCGTCCCGTTCCGGTTTCGGCTCCGCCGCCCTCCTCCGCCACCACTTCCAACGCCTCGTCGGCATAGCCCCCACCGACTACCGCCGCCGCTTCGGCGCCTGAGGGTACGGGCGACCCACCAGTTTCCGACCGGACAATTCTTCTACGCGCCGCGGGCGTCGTCACCTCGATGAGCGTGGTGCGGATACTGCCGGGCGAGGGGTTGTGGCGCTGGGGCGGGCGTGCGGGTATCTGGGTGGGGTGGGTTGGTACCGTTCTGGCGTGGTGAAGGATGCTGGGGTGCGGACGCTGGTGCTCGGCGGGGCGCGGTCTGGGAAGTCGGCGTTTGCCGAGGAGCTGGCCGGGCGGGCCGGGGCGGTGCGGTACGTGGCGACGGCCGTGGTGGATCCGTCCGATGCGGACTTCGCCGAACGTGTTGCGGCCCATCGGGTTCGGCGGCCGGGCGTGTGGAACGTGGTCGAGGGTGACCCGGTGGCGCTGCTTGCCGAACCCGCGCCGGTGACGCTCGTCGACGACCTCGGTACCTGGCTGACCGGGCGCATCAATGCGCGGGCGGCCTGGGAACAGCCTCGCGGCACCGTACGTCCCGACATCGACGATCTCGTCGCGGCCGTGACCGGCTACCAGCACCGACTGATCATCGTGAGCCCCGAGGTCGGACTCGGAGTACTCCCCGCGACCCGATCGGGCCGCTTGTTCCAGGACGAACTCGGCGAGCTGAATCAGCGCCTGGCAGCGGTCTGCGACGAGGTGTACCTCGTGGTGGCCGGGATCCCGACCAGGATCAAGCCGAACGCGACCGTCGAAGGCGCGCCCGGTGCCTTGGTGGGCGCGGCGGCCCCAGGTGGTGTCGTAAACGACGCTGCCCGGACGGTAAGTGAATCCCCGTCCAGCGGCGAAGGTGTCGGCCCTGCTGGCTCGGCGCACGATGATGGCGGGACCGACGCCTCCGCGCGGACAGTGGTGACGGGGTCCGGCTCGTCGGGTGCTGGCGAGGTCCAGACCGCTGGTGGTGTCGATGGGGTCGACACAGGGGAGAGGACGAGCGAGTTCTCAGGTGCGGCACCGGAATTCGGGCCCGTCGTCGCGCCTGATGCGCAGGTGCGCGGGCAGGCTGAGGCGCGGCAGTTGGAGTTGACCAAGCCGGGTGGGGCGCTGGGGCGGCTGGAGACGCTGGGGAATTGGGTTGCGGCGTGTCAGGGGGTGTGTCCGCCGCGGCAGTTCCAGCGGGCCCGGGTGGTGGTGTTCGCGGGGGACCATGGTGTTGCGCGGCATGGGGTTTCGGCGTATCCGAGCGAGGTGACCGCGCAGATGGTCGCCAACTTCCTGGCCGGCGGCGCGGCCGTGAACGTCCTGGCGCGGCTGGCGGACGCGACCGTGCGGGTGGTGGACATCGCCGTCGACGGTGATACCGATCCGTCGGTGTCCACGTACAAGATCCGGCGCTCCTCCGGTCGCATCGACCGCGAGGACGCGCTCACCGAGGCCGAGGTGAACGCCGCCTTGGCGGCGGGGAAAGCGATCGCCGACGAGGAGATCGACGGCGGCGCGGACCTGCTGATCGCCGGCGACATGGGGATCGGAAACACCACTCCCGCAACGGTTCTCATCGCCACGCTCACCGACACCGAGCCGGTGCTGGCGGTCGGCCGCGGCACCGGTATCGACGACGCCGGATGGATGCGCAAGGCCGCCGCCGTGCGCGACGCCATGTGGCGGGCCCGGTCGCACCGCCACGACCCGGCCGCGCTGCTGCGCGTCGCGGGCGGCGCCGACTTGGCCGCCGCCGCGGGCTATCTCGCGCAGGCCGCCGCCCGCCGCACCCTGGTCATCCTGGACGGCGTGGTGATCACCGCCGCCGCTCTGCTCGCCGACATGCTGGCCCCCGGCGCCAAGGCGTGGTGGGTCGCGGGACACCGCTCCACCGAACCATCGCACGCCCGGGCCCTCGACCGGCTCGGCCTGGAACCCCTCGTCGACCTGGGTATGCGCCTCGGCGAAGGCTCCGGCGCGCTCACCGCACTGCCGGTCCTCCGCGCCGCCGTCTCCGCCCTCACGGATATGGCGACATTCGCCGACGCGGGTGTGAGCACCGCCGACGAAACCACCCTCGTCCCTTCCGAACTCACTCCCTGACCATGCGCCTCGAACGGCGGCACCACGTCAGGCCCCGACCTCCGAGTCGGCGCTCTGCGGGCGAGTCGGCGCAGCGGTTGGTGAGTGGAGCGGGGCCGCGGGCGGTGAAGTGTTCGGCGGTGGCGGCGTGGTGCGCTGTGGGTGGGTCGACCGCAAGGGTGTGGTGGGGGTGAATTCGGTTCGGTTGGTGGTCTCCTGGTTGACGGTGGTTCCGGTGCGGGGGCCGGAGACGGTGGATCGAGTGGGGGCGGGAAGGGCTATCGGTCTTGCGCCGGTGGTGGGGGTGGTGCTCGGCGCGGGTGTTGCCGGGGTGATGTGGGTGTTGGGTACGGCGGGAATGGGTTTCGGGTTGGCGGGGCTGTTGGGGGTGGGGGCGTTGGCGTTGGCGACGCGGGGGATGCATCTGGACGGGCTGGCCGATACGGCGGACGGGCTCGGGAGTTACGGGCCGCCCGAGCGGGCGCGGGAAGTCATGAAGAGTGGCGGGGCGGGGCCGTTCGGCGTCGCCGCTCTGGTGTTCGCGATCGGGGCACAAGCGCTGGCGTTCGCGGCGCTGGCGGCCGACGGCCGGTGGTTCGCGATCGCGCTGGCTGTCGCGACGGGACGGGTCGCGGTCGTTCTGGCTTGCCGCCGCGGAATCCCGGCCGCGCCGGGAGCCGGATTCGGCAGCTTGGTGGCCGGGACACAGTCGCTGCCGACGATCGGCCTCTGGACGCTGCTCGCGCTCGGTGCGGGCGTTCTCACCACACCCGGCCATCGCCGGCTCGGAGTGCTCGCCGTAGCCGCGAGTCTCGTTATCGCGTGGATATTCGTCCGACACTGCGTACGCCGCTTCGACGGCCTGAACGGTGACGTCCTCGGCGCGGCCCTGGAGCTGACGGTCACCTGCACCGCAGTCATCGCTTCGTGCGGATAGACCCACGAGCCACCGGGACGCCCTGGCGATCGGACAAGCGGACGTGATTCGGGCGTAGGCGTCCTAGCTGGAGCGAGCCTCGATGCGGGCGCGAACCTCGGGACGGCGCAGCGGTGGGACGGATTTCGGCGGCACCTTGCGCTCAGGCAGGTCGGCGAGCAGACGGGTGGTGGCAGCGGCGATATCGGCGACCGCGGCCTCCACCGCCGCCCGATTCGAGGCGGAGACGCTGGACAGGCCGGCGACCTTGCGGACGTACTGCAACGCGGCAGCGTGAATCTCCTCGGGCGTCGCCTCCGGCTCCAGCCCCCGCAGCGCGGTGATGTTTCTACACATGCCCCGAGCGTAGCCCCGAGGTCGGACACGAAGCCCCGCCTACAGCCGTACCGGGTACGTCGGCTCCTGGATCTCCGGCTTGATGCGGTTCTCGACGAAGATGCCGTGCCAGATCATGAAGACCAGGAGGGTCCATAGGCGGCGGCTGTGGTCGGAGGCGCCGGTGCGGTGGGCCTCCAGCATCGCCTTGATCGCGGACTTGTCGAGCAGGTGATCAGTTTGGGAGTCGGCGATCTGGGCGGCGGCCCAGTCGTGCAGTTCGGGGCCGCGCAGCCAGTGCCGCAGGGGGACCGGGAAGCCCAGCTTGGGGCGGTGCAGCACGTGCGGCGGGACGATGGTCTCGAGCGCCCGGCGCAGCGCGTACTTGGTGGTCTCCTTGGTGAGCTTCTGGTCGAACGGGATCTGCTCGGCGACCCGGAACACCTCGGCGTCCAGGAAGGGAACCCGCAGCTCCAGCGAGTTGGCCATGGTCACCTTGTCGGCCTTGACCAGGATGTCGCCGCGCAGCCAGGTGAACAGGTCCAGGTGCTGCATGCGCGCGACCGGGTCCCAGCCCCGCGACCGCTCGTAGATCGGCGCGGTGACGTCCCGGTGCGTCCACTCCGGGCGGAAATCGCGCAGCACCGCCCGCAGCTGGGCGTCGCTGAAACTGCGGGCGTTGCCGTAGTACCGCTCCTCGAGCGGCAGCGAGCCGCGGTGCAGCAGGCTCTTGCCGCGGGTGCCGTCCGGAATCCGCTCCGACAACTTGCCCGCCAGCCTGCGCACGCCCTGTGGCAGATACTCGAAAGGCTTGAGCGACAACGGTTCCCGGTAGATCGTGTATCCGCCGAACAGCTCGTCGGAGCCCTCCCCGGACAGCACCACCTTCACGTGCTTGCGGGCCTCCTTGGCCACGAAGTACAGCGGCACCAGCGCCGGGTCGGCGACGGGATCGTCGAGGTACCAGACGATTTCGGGGATCGCCCCCGCGAAGTCCTCCGGGCTCACCGTGCGGATGTAATGCTTCGCGCCGATCGCCTCGGCCGTCTCGGCGGCCACGTCGGCCTCCGAGTACCCCTGGCGCTCGAACGCGGAGGTGAACGTCAGCAGATTCGGGTTGTGCCGGATCGCCAGTGCCGCAATGGCTGTCGAGTCGATGCCGCCGGACAGGAAGGAGCCGACCGTGACATCCGCCCGCATGTGCTTGGCGACCGAGTCCTCCAGCACCTCGGCGATCTCGCGATAACGCCGCTCCTCGCTGCCCGCGGCGAACGGACGCACCCGGAACCGAGGCTCGAAATACCGCGTGATCTGCGGTGCCGCACCGGGTTCCAGGGTGGCGTAGCACCCGGACTCCAGGCGGCGGACGTCCTTGTGCAGCGATTCCGGCTCCGGCACGTACTGCAGCACCGTGTAGTGCTCCAGCGCCCGCATATCCAGATCGTCGGAAAGGCCCAGCGCCGGAAGCAGTTCCAGCAGACTCTTCTTCTCACTGGCGTAGGCGGTGCCGTTCGGGCCGGTGGCCAGGAACAGCGGCTTGATGCCGAACGGGTCGCGCGCGAGGACCAGCTGCCGCGTCTCGGTGTCCCAGATCGCGAAGGCGAACATGCCGCGCAGTCGCGCGAACGCGTCGGTGCCCCAGTAGTGGTAGGCCGCGACGATCGCCTCGCCGTCGCCCTCGGTGGTGAACCGCGCGTCGTGCTCCTCGCGCAGCTGCTCGCGCAGTTCCAGGTAGTTGTAGATCTCCCCGTTGAATGCCAGGGCGTAACGCTCCGGGCTGTCCGGCGGCCCCCAGCGCAGCGGCTGGTGCGAGTGCTCGATGTCGATGATCGACAGCCGATTGAAGCCCAGGATGATGTGTTCGTCGTGCCAGGTACCGCGCTCGTCCGGCCCGCGGTGACGGCCACACTGCAGCGCGTCGTACACCTGCTTCACGATGTCGTCGGTCGCCACGTCAGCTGTCAGAAATCCGAGCAGTCCACACACTGCGTCGAGAACCTCGTTTCCGGGATCGGGTGCGGGCAGGAGGAGCGAAACCCAGTCTCCGAGTATGCCGTACCGGGCTCCGGCGTGCTGTCCCGGTCATCGGCCACTTCCCGGTGTGTCGAATGCGACCCGGGCACAACGCGGTACCCGGTTTGGTCTACGCTGCGTAGTACTCGGGAACTCCCGGCCCGGATCGTGCGTTTGTGCCGGTCCGGTTCCGGGCCACCCGAACATGCTGGATACACGCTGTCCGGCCCCACCCGGGCGGCGGCGAGTCGGAGAGACGACCAGGAAGGCGTTGAGCGTGGCGCACAAGGCGAGCGAAGCGATAGGGGCACGACCCGCCCGAGCCGGGCGGGGCCGCATCCTTCGGCGGGCCGGGCTGGCGGTGTCCTTGGGGATCACCGTGCTGCTCGTCTCGGGCTGCTCGATCGACAACCCCGTGCTTCGGTTCGGCTGGCCCACGGGCGTGACCCCGCAGGCGACCCGGATGCGTGAACTGTGGACCTGGTCCGTGGTCGCCGCCCTGGCGATGGGTGTCCTGGTGTGGGGCCTCACCTTCTGGACCGTGGCCTTCCACCGCAAGAAGTCGAGTTCCCCGGAGTTCCCGCGGCAGACCGGCTACAACGTGCCCCTGGAACTCACCTACACGGCGATCCCGTTCGTGATCATCGCGGTGCTGTTCTACTTCACCGTGGTCGTGCAGAACTACGTGCACGAGAAGGTGGAGAACCCGGACGTCGTGGTCGACGTGACCGCGTTCCAGTGGAACTGGAAGTTCGGCTACCAGAAGGCGACGCTGTCCGGCGGCCAGGTCTACGACGGTGTCGACGCCAACCGCCAGGCGCTGAACGAGGAGATCGTCGAGGAGTACAAGGAGCGCAAGGTCGACGGCCACGCGCAGCCGGGCCCGAACAACGGCCTGCCCGCCAACGACATCTCCTACCTGCACTACGACAAGGTCGAGACGATCGGCTCCACCAACGAGATCCCGGTGCTGGTGCTGCCCACCAACCGGGTCGTGGAGTTCCAGCTCGCCGCGGCCGACGTCATCCACTCGTTCTGGGTGCCGGAGTTCCTGTTCAAGCGCGACGTGATGCCGAACCCGGAGCAGAACCACTCCGACAACACCTTCCAGATCACCAAGATCGAGAAGGAGGGCGCCTTCGTCGGCCGGTGCGCCGAGATGTGCGGTACTTTCCACTCGATGATGAACTTCGAGGTCCGGGCCGTCTCCCCGGACAAGTTCGAGCGCTACCTGCAGGCGCGGGAGAAGGGCGCGACCAACGCCGACGCGCTGGCGAGCATCGGTGAGTCGCCGGTGGCCGTGACGACGCACCCGTTCGACAGCAGCCGCACCGCGCGCGAAGCCGCCCAGGCCGAGAGCAAGTGAGGAAAGAACTGACATGAAGGTCGAAGCACGCATCTTCGAGCTGCTCACGGTGTTCTTCATCATCGTGGCGATCGTCTACGCCTTCTTCACCGCGCAGTCGCGCACCGGCGTCGAATGGGCCGGCACCACCGCGATCGTGCTGACCGCGGGCCTGACCCTGATCGTGGGCACCTACTTCCGCTTCGTGGCCCGCCGCCTGGATCTGCGGCCGGAGGACTACGAGGACGCCGAGATCGTGGACGGCGCCGGTGACCTGGGCTTCTTCTCGCCCGGTAGCTTCTGGCCCATCCTGATCGCCGCGGCCGCCTCGGTGACCGCGATCGGTTTCGCGTTCTTCCAGTTCTGGCTGATCGGTATTGGGGTGGTCTGCATCCTGGTCGCGGTGGGCGGACTGGTCTTCGAGTACCACCTGGGTCCGGAGAAGCACTAGGCGACAACAGCACGGCGCCCCGGTCGGAATTCCGACCGGGGCGCCGTGCTGTGTGCGCCGTGCGGGTTACTCGGTGTCGTAGCGGCGGGCGCGCTCCGAGCGGCAGATGTCCTCGATGGCGGCGTCGATCTCGCGCAGCAGTTCGGGGGTGCCGGACTTGCCGGTGTAGGTACCGGTGGGCCGCACGCGGCAGGTGAAGGTGATGAAACCGTGGTCCTCGCCGGACAACTCGTGCAGGTACGGCGACCGCACACCGTAGGTCATGGCGGAGATGACGGTGAAGCAGCCGCTGCGCTCGCGATAGTCGGTGAACAGGTCGTGCAGCCGGTGGAACACCGCGGTGTAGGTCGACAGCGGGGCGAAGACGGCGACCCGGTGGGCCGGACCGCGTTCGGCGGAGGTGATCACCGTGTCGGCGAGGAACTCCGCGTCGCGCAGGGTGAGCACCTTCGGCGCGAACATCAGGGCGCCGGCGGCGGCGTTGCGCACCGGCATCCCGGCGGGACCGCGGGCGGCGGAGGCGATGGCGCCCAGCGACTTCCGGGCCCGCGCGCCGAGTTCGCGGCGGGCGCGCAGCGACGGCGTGGCGGTGGTGGGGTGCAGGCTCGACCACTGCCCGAACCGCACGGTGCCCAGCTGCACGTGCCCGGTGCCGACCGGCCGCGAGACCCGCAGTGGCGAGGTGTCCACCCAGCGGCCGACCTGGAGCATGGCGTCGCCGGGGTTGCGGATCTCGGCGACGGAGTGTTCGACGAAGGTGTCGAAGTCGAGGAAGCGGTGCGGGTCGGAGGCCAGCCAGGTGTGGTCCTTGTCGACCTCGACGGCCTCCAGGGTGAGGGCGGTGATGATGCCCGTGCGGCCCGCGCCGCCGAGGATGCGGCGGAAGCGGTCGGCGTGATGGGTGCGCCCGCAGGTGCCGAATCTGCCCTCCGGATCGACGTATTCGAGCGCCACGACGTTGTCGCTGAACATGCCGTAGCGGTGCGAGGCGGCACTGAGGCCGCCCACCGCGGCGAATCCGCCGGCGGTGATCTCGCGGTGGTCGCCGACTACCGGGAGCCCGAGGCCGTGCGCGGCGAGCGTGCGGTCGATATCGGACAGGCGTGCGCCGGCCTGCACCCGGACCAGCCGCGCGTCGGCGTCGACGGCCTGCACGCGGTTCATCCGCCGCAGCGACAGCACGACGCGGCGGTCCGGCGGGGCGAGTTCGTCCTCGTAGTCGCTACCGTGTTCGGCGCGCTCCCCGCCGCGGACGGTCAGCGGCTGGGGCCGGGAGTCACGCACCGTGCGGACGACGTCGGCGGTGTCGCGGGGTAGGTATTCTTCCGGCAGATCGGCCAAAGGGGTGCTCATGCCGTCGCCTCGCTGCTGTTCGGCTCCGGCATGCGCACGGGCGCATGGTGTTTCAGGACTCGCTCGCTGCGCACGCTCATGGCCCCACAGCTAACCACAGTCGCGGCCTTTCGTCTGCCCCGAGCCCGCGTCGCGGAGGGGGATCCCGGCGCGTCGCCCGCGACAGGTCGCGGAACCGGGAAGGGAGTGCTTGTGGTGTGGGCTGGAGGGGAGTAACCAGGAGGGGTCCGTGGGTTGGCTCGGCGGCGTGGCCGCGGCGGAATCGGGAGCGGGTAGATGAGTACGGTTCTGGTTACCGGGGGTAGTGGGGCGCTCGGCAGGCACATCGTGGCGCGGTTGTCGGTGCGGGGACACGATGTGCGGGTCCTGTCGCGACGTGAGGGCGCCGGGACGCACGTCGGTGATCTCGCGACGGGGGAGGGACTGCGGGCGGCGGCGGAGGGCGCCGAGCTGATCGTGCATGCCGCCTCGGACTTCCGGCGGTTCGGCAGTCCGGACGCGGCGCAGACGCGCAATCTGCTCGCGGTGGCGGGCGGGGCCAGGCATGTGCTGTATGTGTCGATCGTCGGGATCGACCGAATTCCGTTCCGCTACTATCGCAACAAGCTCGCGTGCGAGAAGTTGATCGCGAATGGTGGTGTGCCGCACACGATTCTGCGGGCCACTCAGTTCCACGACCTGATCGCCGCCGCGCTCGGTGCGGTCGAGCGACTGCCGTTGGCGCCGCTGCCGCTGGATTTCCGTTTCCAGCCGGTGGCCACCGAGGACGTCGCCGTGCGGGTGGCGGATCTGATCGAGGGCGAACCGCTCGGGCGGGCACCGGATTTCGGCGGCCCCGAGGTGCTGACCCTGGCCGAATTGGCCGAACAGTGGCGCGCCGCGCGCGGCCGGCCCCGCCGGACGCTGCGGGTTCCGCTGTGGGGCAAGGTCGCTCGCGGTTTCCGCGCCGGTGCCAACACTTGCCCGGACCACGCCGACGGCACCCAGACCTGGGCTGGGTATGTCGCCGGGGACCCGGGCCGGACCTATCGACTGCGGGCATAACGGTCGATCCGACGGGCTACCATGTCCGAGCCCCGCGCCGCTGTGATCCAGCCGCGGGTGGCTCGGACAGTGTTGTCGTACTTCGGAATAGAGGCAAGCACATGAACCACAAGCTCTGGTTGCTCGGGCGATCCGTCGTGGTCGGTGCTCACCTACTAGGTGAAAAAATCACCCGGCCGAAGGCGCGGACCATCGACGACGTTCCGGTCTCGGGCGAGACGATCACCCCGGAATGGCTGACGGCGGTCTTGTGCCGCGAGGTTCCGGGCGCGGAGGTGCTGTCGTTCGATACCGCCGACGGCAGCCGCGGCACGTCCACCCGGATCGCGATCCACGTCGAGTACAACGACGCGGGCGCCGAGGCGAATCTGCCCACCGCACTCTTCGCGAAGACCACGACCGCGTTCAGCCAGCGCATCCTGCTCGGCGGCGGGCAGATGATCGAGGGGGAGACCCGCTTCTTCCGGGACTTCCGGCCGCGAGTCGACATGGAGGCGCCCACCGGCTACTGGGGTATCTCCGATCCGTCGTCGTGGCGTTCGATCGCGCTGATGGAGGACATCGGGGCGACGCGCGGGGCCGTGTTCAGCGAGCCGACCGCGCCCATCGGCCGCGAGCAGATCGAAGACCTCGTCCGCAATCTGGCCCGACTACACGGCACGTTCTGGGCGGATCCGTCCATCGCGGTCCTGAACACCCCCGCGTACATGCTCGACGCCTATCTCGCCGCGATCAATATGAAGAAGCGCTGCGAGGTCGGCCTGCGACGGGCGGAAGAGGTTGTGCCCGAGGCGCTGCACGGGCAGAGCGAACGGCTGTGGGCGGGCGTCGAGCGCGCGATCGAGATCGCCACCCATGACATTCCGCCCACTCTGCTACACGGCGACCCGCACATCGGGCAGACCTATGTCACTCGCGACGGCCGGATGGGTCATGTCGATTGGCAGGTGGTGATGCGCGGTGGCTGGGCACACGATTTCGCCTACGCCGTGAACTCCGGGTGCGAGCCCGAGGACCGCCGCGCGTGGGACCGCGAACTGCTGGCGGCCTACCTGGACGAATTGGGGCAGGCCGGCGGCGCGGCCCCGTCCTTCGACGACGCCTGGCTGCTCTACCGGCAGCAGTCGATGTTCGCCTATGCCGCATGGGCTTTCACGATCGGCCGGGCGGCGTATCAGCCCGAGATGCAATCCACCGAGACCTGTCTGACTTTGTTGAAGCGCATTACCACGGCGATCGACGATCACGATTCGCTCACCGCCCTCGGCGTCTGATCGACGGCACAAGCACGCCTTCATGTAACAGTCTGGAGCTGTCTGTTGAGTACATCGCAGTCCGGGACACACACGCACGCCTGTCCCGTCATTCATAATTCACCGATAGATTCCGACGGCCCGCGGGTGGCGCTGTATTCCCCCGAGTTCGCCGCCGATCCGCACGATGTGTACCGCGAGATGCGGGAGCAGTACGGCCCGTTGGCGCCGGTCGAGCTGGCGCCCGGCGTGCCGGCCACGCTGGTGATCGGTTATCGCGCCGCGGTGCGAATTCTCAACGATCCCGAGCATTTTCCCGCGGACCCGCGCGTCTGGCAGCAATCCGTGCCCGCCGACTGCCCGATCCTGCCGCTGCTGGAATGGCGGCCGATGGCCAGCCGGAGTACCGGCACGGATTACGTGCGGTATCGGCAGGCCATCACGGCGAGCATCAATACGGTGGATCTCTATGCCCTGCACGGGATCGTGGAGGACATCGCGATTCCCCTGATCAACAATTTCTGCCAGGACGGTCGCGCCGAACTGATCAGCCAGTACGTGTATCCGCTGGTTTTCGAGGTCGTCAATTACATGCTCGGCTGCCCGCCCGCGATCGGGCAGCAGGTCGCCGCGGGTACCGCCGCACTGCTCGAGGGAGTCGACGCCGAGGAGGGGAGCCGGATACTCGGCGAGGCGTTGATGAGTCTGGTGACTCTCAAGCGGTCGGAGCCGGGTAACGACATCACCTCTGTGCTGCAACAGCATTCGTCCGCGCTGGACGATGTGGAGGTCTCCCATCACGTGTCTCAGGTCTACGGGACGGGCATCGAATTCGAACTGAACCTGATCACCAATACGCTGCTGGTGATCCTCACCGACGATCGATTCGGTGACAGCGTGCTGGGCGGGAGCCTGTCCTCCCGCGACGCCCTGGACGAGGTGCTGTTCGACGACCCGCCGCTGGCGAATCTGCTGATCACCTATCCTCGCCAGCCGATCCTCATCGACGACGTCTGGCTGCCGGCCCACCAGCCGGTCGTCATCAGCATGGCCGCCTGCAACAACGACCCCGCCATCCGGACCGGTGATCTGACGGGCAATCGTTCCCACCTGGCCTGGGGCATCGGCCCGCACGCCTGCCCCGCGCAATCCCTGGCCTGCCTGATCGCGCAGGACGCCATCGATCAACTCCTCGACGCCCTGCCCGAGATCACCCTCGACGTCTCGGAGGGCGCGCCGGACTGGCGGCCGGGCCCGTTCCACCGGGCGCTGACGGCACTGCCGGTCAGTTTCCCCCCGTCCGCGCCGCTGAACCTGAACCGCTCGGCTCGCCGGGCTTGACCCACGGGGCATGCTCCGGCGGGGTCGGACGGCCTCGCACCGAATCCTGTTCGGTACGAGGCCGTCCGGTACTCGCTGCGTCGGGCGTGTGCGCCGGAGCTACTCGCCGGACGCGGGGAACGCGCCGCCCCGCACGCCCGCCGCGAAGGCGTCCCACTCGCCCGGGGTGAAGACGAGTGCGGGGCCGGACGGGTTCTTGGAATCTCGGACACCGACCAAGCCCTGATCGAGGAAGGTGACCTCGACGCAGTCCTTGGACCCACCGCTACGGCTGCTCTTGAACCACCGGGCTCCGGATAGATCAACGTTCACGCTGGTACTCCCTTGCCATATTGCGCAACAGCGCCCTGCTGCCGACCTCGTCCAACGCTACTTGCCGGATACGGCATAACGCCCGTGTACTTCTCGGCATCACTGAACCTGAACGGGTCGGGTGTGCGCCGGAGCTACTCGCCGGACGCGGGGAACGCGCCGCCCCGCACGCTCGCCGCGAAGGCGTCCCACTCGCCCGGGGTGAAGACCAATGCTGGGCCGGACGGGTTCTTGGAATCTCGGACACCGACCAGGCCCTGATCGAGGAAGGCGACCTCGACGCAGTCCTTGGAGGCCCCGCTGCGGCTGCTCTTGAACCATCGGGCTCCGGATAGATCAACGTTCACGCTGGTACTCCCTTGCTATTGCGCAACAGTGCCCGTGTTGCCGATCTCGTCCAACGCTACCTGCCGGATACGTTCGTACGCTTCCCAATACCGTCGCACGACGCCTTCCTTCTCCGCCGCTTCCTTGGCCAGGCCGCGCAGTGCCTCGCCCTGTTCCGGATCAATGCGATAGATCTCGATCATCGCGTCCAGGTCGCGGTCTCGAATCTTCTGATTCTGGCCCTTCTCGTATCGCTGCAGCGTGCTCGAGCCCCAATCCAGGAGCCGGGAGGCGCTGTCCAGTGTCAGTCCGATCGCCTCGCGCGCCTCGCGGAGCAGCCGACCGAGCTCACGGCGGGTGATGCTGCTGTCCCCCATAGATTCGTCCCCTTTCGGATCGTCCGGTGTTGCAGATTCGGGAAGACTCCGGCACGAAATTCGGCACACGTGCTGGGCTTTCGGCCGGATCCGAACGGTTTCCCGTTTCGCCTTCCCCGGTCACTGCTGATTGGTGTGTCCTATTCCCACCACGGACGAGTTAGGTCCTCGGCACATATCTCCCCCTGCCCTGGATGGAAATGTGCCGGGACGACTCGCCCCCGAACGACAACATCGACCGAAGGTCCGGAATGATGCGCAAAGTACAAGAAGTACAACCGAATTCGTCCCGAACAGAATACATGTTCGACACGTTTTCGGTAGGGAACGTCTCGATAAACCGCGACGTGTCTGGAGACGCGATGCGGGACACCGCAATTCGAACAAGCGTCCATATTAGGTGAACGGCCCGCAACCTTCTCCCTGGAGAGCCCCCGGCTGCGCACCGAAGAGTTGGTCCGCCATCCGCAGCGAGGCGTCGATGGTGTCGAAACCCCGTGGGAGCATGATGTTTTCGTAGGCGGCGACCGCTTCGGTCAGGGACTGCTCGCCGCGGGCGGCGTCGAGTAGCGCTCCGGCGAGGGTCGCCGCGTCCTGGAGGGCGGTGTTCGCCCCGACGCCGCCGGTCGGCGGCATGGTGTGGATGGCGTCGCCGAGCAGGGTGACGGGGCCGGACGGCCATGCTGGGACGCGCCGACCGGCCCGCAGCGCGATCGTGAAGAACGTGCCGGGCTCGGCACGGGCGAAGATCTCCCGCAGTTCCGGATGCCACCCGGCAGTGGCGGTGACCGTGAGTTTCCACAGTTCCTCGGGAGGCAACGTGAGCAGCTCCGCGTCCGGCACGCCGAACCGTTCCGGGCGCGCGAGCAGGGTGACCATCGTGTAGTCCGGCGCGCCGTCGACGGGGGAGCGGTAGCGCACCGGCGCGAAACCGGCCCCGAATCCGGTGTCGTCGGAGACCCAGTTGAACCCGCGCCGGAGGGCGGCGGGATACAGCGCCTCGGTCTCGGGCGTCAGCACCATCCGGCCGTAGACGCAGCGGATCCCCAGATCCCGCACCGTGGCGTGCGGGAGCAACCGCCGCCGCGCCGCCGAGCCCACGCCGTCGGCGCCGACCAGCAGATCGCCCTCGTCGGTGCCGCCGTCGGCGAAATGCGCTCGGACGCGGCCGGATTCGGTGATCTCGTAGCCGGTCAGCGTGTGCCCGAACCGGACGGCGCCGTCGAGGCCGGTGAGTAGTCCCCGGCGGAAGACGTTGCGGTCGACATTGGTGATCTCGTCGTCGGTGAGATCGGGGAAGTGCTGGACCGTCACCTGTTCCAGGCGATGGGTGTACATGCCCAGCACGTCGTCGTTGCGGCCGCTGGTGCGGCGCACCAGGTCGAACGTCTCCGGCGGCAGGCAGGCCCGCAGCGCGGCATTGCCGTCGGCGTCGATGTGCAGCCGATAGCCCTGATTGCGGGTCTGCGGGGTGGGGTCCTGTTCGTGGACGGCGACCTCCAGCCCGCCGCACCGCAGCGCTTGGGCCAGTGTCAGCCCGCCGACGCCCGCGCCGGCGATGAGAACCCTTGGTGTATCCGGCATTTCGCGATCCTTCGTCGTCCGGCGAGTCCTGCCGCCCGCCGCGTCACGACTCCATCGTCAAGCGCTCGGGCAACTCTGTCAAGTGTTTGTTTGATTAGGTCATGCTGACGATTGATAATTGCAGGTGGATGTATGATCCGAGCTGTGTCCGTGTCGAAACCCCGCAGATCCCCCAAGCCGCAGGAGCGGCAGCGCGATCCGGAGCGCACGCGCGCGCTGATCCTGGACGCGGCCGTGGCGGAATTCGGCGCGCACGGGTACGCGGGCGCGCGGATCAGCGCCATCGCCGCCCGGGCCGGGGTCAACGTGCAGCTGATCTCCTACTACTTCGACGGCAAAGAGGGTCTGTACCAGGCTGTTTCGCAGCAGTGGCAGGAGCGGCGGGGTGAGTTGGCGCCGCCCGGCACGCCGCTACCCGAACAGCTGCGCCGCTACGCCATGGAGGCGGTACACAATCCCGACGGCGCCCGCCTGCTCGCCTGGAGCGGATTGCAGTACACCGGGCCCGACGGCGACCCGGACCACGCCCCGCGCGCGCGGATACTGGCCGAGAGCGTCGGCGAGCTACGCGCGCTGCGGGATTCGGGCCGCCTGCCGGAGGAGGTGGACCCGGCCTGCCTGCTGATCATGCTGATGGCGGCCGCGATGGCACCGACCACGCTGCCGCAGGTGATCGAGGGCGTGTGCGGCGTGGATCCCCGATCTCCGGAATTCCTCGCGCATTTCGCCGATCAGACGGCCGTCTTGGCGCGGCTGCTCGGCCTGGAGCAGACCCCCGGCTAGGTGAGGGCGGGGACCGCCTCGTCGGCCGTGGTCGCGGGCGCGGCCTTGTCGGTGGTCGCGTAGTAGGACGCGGCGATCGTCGCCCGCTCCCGCCACAGGTGATAGAGGGCCAGGGCGAAGATCGTGGTGCCGATGACGTTGGCGAAGAAGTGCCACCAGACCCGGTAGGTCCAGAGACCGGGTCCGGCGTCGAGCAGGCCGAACCACGTGGACAGGCCGATCGCCTTGGCGCCGAACAGCACCGACACGGTGAGGGCGATGTGCTCGAGCCCGTGGATGCCCTGCATCAGCACGCCCATCCGTCCCCATCGCCGCGCCCGGCTCCGGACCGCGTGCTGGGTGAGCAGGGCGAGACCGGCCAGTCCGGCGAGGAAGTGGAAATTGCCGACCAGGTGCAGGATCTCCATGCCCAGTGCGGGTTTCGTATGGTCCACCTTGCCGAAGCCGTTGGCCAGGGCGGTGCCCCACGGCGTCATCCAGCCGGGTTCGTTCGAATGGCCGATCCAGTAGACGACCTGGGCGACATGCTCCTGGAAGTGCCCGAGCTGCGCCAGCACACCCAATCCGACGACCCCGAGCCCGGTCTGGAACATCCACGGCCGCAACGGCTTACGCAACGCCACGAACAGGACGGCGACGCCCGCCCACATCACCACCATCCAGACGACCATCCCGATCGCCCCGGCGACGGCCCATCCGCTGACCTCGGCAGTGTGCTGCATCTCCAACCGCCTTCCGGCTCACCCGACGACCGCGCCGATCGTGGAGTCCGATCGTTTGCGGCTCGAACCTACAGCGGCGCACGATCGCCCGTGCCGGTTTTCGGCGGCCTTGAAAAATCTCACAATTCGCCCGAAAATTCCACGGTGATCTTGCTGTTCGTGCAAGCCTGGAAGTCGCGTTGTCCTGCAGCGGAAACGAGCTGTGCGGTCTCGGCCGTCCGCCTGGAAAGATGCGGAGCATGAGTACGACCGGGGACGAGGTCCGCGCCTTTGCTCTGTCGTTGCCGGAGGTGTCGGAGCAATTCGCCTGGGGGATGCCGATTTTCCGGGTGGCGGGCAAGTTGTTTCTCACCCTCCCCGAGAACGAGACGTCGATGGCCGTGCGTTGCCCGATCGTCGACCGCGACGAACTGGTCGTCGCCGAGCCCGCCAAGTTCTGGATCGCCGCGCACGAGGCGAACAACGCCTGGGTCCGGGTACGCCTCGCGGCCCTGGACGATCGCGACGAATTGGCGGCCATCGTCACCGACTCGTGGCGGCTGGCCGCACCGCGAAACCTGGTGGACGAGGCCGGGTGAGCGGTTTCCTGGAGTTACTCCACGTCGACCGGAGGGCGAAATCGTCGTAGCGTCGATGTCGTGACTGCTCCAGAACACTTGCCCGCCACCGCGGGCGAGCTGCGCGCTGCCGGATACGAGCCGCGCGGCGTCAAGACCGAGATCCGGGAGAACCTGCTGGCCCTGCTCGGTTCCGGCGGCGATCCATGGCCGGGCATCGTGGGGTTCGACCGCACCGTGCTGCCACAGCTCGAGCGTGCGCTGCTGGCCGGGCACGACGTGGTATTGCTGGGCGAGCGCGGCCAGGGCAAGACCCGATTGCTGCGCACCCTCGCGGGCCTGCTCGACGAGTGGACGCCGGTGATCGCGGGCGCCGAACTGGGCGAGCATCCGCTGGACCCGATCAGTCCGGCCGGTCGCCGGCTGGCCGCCGAACTCGGTGACGACCTGCCCGTCGCGTGGCGGCATCGTTCGGAGCGCTATGCCGAGAAGCTCGCCACCCCCGACACCTCCGTCGGCGATCTGATCGGCGACGTCGACCCGGTGAAGGTGGCCGAGGGCCGCAGCCTCGGCGATCCCGAGACCATTCACTTCGGGCTGGTGCCGCGCGCCCACCGCGGCATCGTCGCCATCAACGAGCTGCCCGACCTCGCCGAGCGGATTCAGGTCGCGTTGCTGAACGTGATGGAGGAGCGCGACATCCAGGTGCGCGGCTACACCCTGCGCCTGCCGCTGGACGTGCTGCTCGTCGCCACCGCGAATCCGGAGGACTACACCAACCGCGGCCGCATCATCACCCCGCTGAAGGACCGGTTCGGCGCCGAGATCCGCACCCACTACCCGCTGAGCATCGAGGCCGAGGTGGACTTGGTCCGGCAGGAGGCCGACCTGGTGGCCGAGGTCGGCGATCCGCTGATCGAGGTGCTCGCCCGGTTCGTGCGGCAGTTGCGCGAATCGGCCGCCATCGATCAGCGTTCCGGCGTTTCCGCGCGGTTCGCGGTCGCCGCGGCCGAGACGGTGGCGGCCGCCGCGCTGCGCCGGTCCGCCATCACGGGGGAGCGGCCCGCCGTCGCCCGTCCGGTCGACCTCGAGTCCGTGCCCGCCGTGCTGCGCGGCAAGCTGGAATTCGAGTCCGGTGAGGAGGGGCGCGAGCAGGAGCATCTCACGCATCTGCTCCGGCGCTCGTTCGCCGAGACCGCGCGCGAGCGGCTGGGCGGATTGAACCTACGGCCGCTGGCCGAGGCGATCGGCGACGGCCACCTCGTCACCACCGGCGAGCGCGTGCCCGGTCAAGAGGTGCTCTCGGCACTGCCCGAACTGCCGGTGCTGCACGAGGTGGCCACCCGGCTCGGGGTCGGTGCCGAGGATTCGCCGACCCGCATCGCCGCGGCCGTCGAATTCGCGCTGGAGTCGCTGTATCTGGCCCGGCAGATCGCCAAGGACTCCGACGAGGGCACCACGGTGTACGGCCGGTGACCGTTCCAGCTGATGAGGCGTCATGACACTGCCCGATCGCTATTCCTACGGCCCGTACCACGAGGGCCCCGATCCGCTGGCGCCGCCGCTGGACCTGCGCGAGGCGCTCGACCAGATCGGCCGCGACGTCATGGAGGGCAGCTCACCGCGTTCCGCGCTGGAGGAGTTGCTGCGGCGCGGCATGCGCAGCACCAGCGGCCTCGACGAGTTGACCCGGCGGCTGTGGCAGCGCCGGTCCGAGATCTCCCGTCGGAACCGGCTCGACGGATCGTTGCAGCAGGTCCGGCAGCTGCTCGACGAGGCCCTGGAGGCCGAGCGCCGCGCTCTGTTCCCGGACCCGTCCGACGACGCCCGCTTCGCCGAGGCGCAGCTGGACGCGCTGCCGTCGAGCACGGCCGCCGCGGTGGGCGAACTGTCGGAATACTCCTGGCGTTCGGAGACCGGCCGGGAGAACTACGCGAAGATTCGCGACCTGCTCGGCCGGGATCTGCTCGAATCGCGTTTCCAGGGCATGAAGCAGGCGCTGGAGAGCACCACGCCCGAGGACGTCGAGCGCATCCGGGAGATGATGTCGGATCTCAACGACCTGCTCGCGGCGCACGCGCGCGGTGACGACACCGCGCGGCAGTTCGCCGACTTCATGGAGCGGCACGGTGAATTCTTCCCCGAGAATCCGCGCGACACCGACGAATTGATCGATGCGCTCGCCGCCCGCGCCGCCGCCGCCCAGCGCATGATGAACTCGATGTCGGCCGAGCAGCGCGCCGAGCTGTCCGAGCTGGCCGGGCAGGCGTTCGGGGATCCGCGCATCGCCGCACAGGTCGCCGCGCTGGACGCCAATCTGCGCTCGCTGCGCCCGGGCGAGGACTGGGAATCGGCGCAGCGGTTCCGCGGCGAGGACCCGCTGGGGCTCGGCGAGGGCGCCCAGGCGCTGCAGGACCTGGCCGAATTGGACGCTCTCGCCGAACAACTCGGCCAGTCCTATCCCGGCGCGCGGCTGGAGGACATCGACCTCGACGCCCTGGCCCGCCACCTCGGCGACGACGCGCGGGTGGACGCCGCCCGGCTGGCCGAGCTGGAGCGGGAACTGCGCCGCCAGGGCCTGTTCGAGCGCGCGCCCGACGGCTCACTTCGCTTGACGCCCAGGGCATTGCGGCGACTCGGCGAGACGGCGCTGCGAGATGTCGTGGGGCAGTTGCGTTCCCGGCGCGGCGAGCGCGACACCGCGCTGGCCGGTGCGGCGGGCGAGCCGACCGGTTCCACGCGCGCCTGGCAGTTCGGCGACACCGAACCGTGGGACATGCCGCGCACCGTCCGCAATGCCGTGCTGCGGTCGGCCTCGACGGGCAGTCGCGCGGTGGCGCTGGATGTTTCGGATGTCGAGATCATGGAGACCGAGCAGCGCGCGCGGGCCGCGGTGGCGTTGTGCGTCGACACCTCCTGGTCGATGGTGCAGGACGGCCGGTGGGTGCCGATGAAGCGCACCGCGCTGGCGCTGCACCACCTGATCGGCACCCGATTCCGTTCCGACGCACTGGATCTCATCACCTTCGGGCGCTACGCCACCCCGGTCGACCTCGGTGAGCTGACCGCGCTGGAACCGGTCTGGGAGCAGGGCACCAACCTGCACCACGCGCTGCTGCTGGCCGGTCGGCACCTGCGCCGGCATCCGGACGCGGTGCCCGTGGTGCTGGTCGTCACCGACGGCGAGCCGACCGCGCATCTGGAGCCGGACGGCGAGGCCTACTTCGACTGGCCGCCGGACCCGCGCACGCTGGGCGTGACGATGGCGCAGGTGGACGCGCTGGCCAAACTGGGCGCGTCGGTCACCGTGTTCATGCTCGGCGAGGATCCGCGGCTGGCGGCGTTCGTGGATCTGATGGCGCGGCGCAGCGGCGGGCGCGTGGTGGCGCCCGATCTCGACGGGCTGGGTGCGGCCGTCGTCAGCGACTACCTGCGGGGGCGGCGCGGGTAACCGGCCGGGCGAGGGTTCGCGGTAGCCCACTATTGAACGTGCCGTTAAATAACGGTACATTGTTCAGGGTAAGGGATGGCTCGTGCGGCTGCCTGGCCGCGGCGGTCGCCCATCCGTGAAAACTATTGCAGGTTAGGACGTTCCGATGTCTCGGACTCACACACCCGTACGTTCCCGGCAGCGTCTGTTCCGGGTCGTCGCCGCTCTGACGGTCGTCGCCGCACCCATCGTGGTCGCCGCGCCCGCCTTCGCCGCCCCCGAGGCCGGGGTGCCGCTCGTGGTCGAGCAGCAGCCCGCCGCGGCGCCCGGCGACGCGGCCGCACAGGACATCCACGGCCGAGGCGGCTGGGGCCACCGCGGCTGGGGCGGCCACGGCGGCTGGGGCCACCGCGGTTGGGGCGGTCACGGCGGTTGGGGCCATGGCGGCTGGGGCCACGGCGGCTGGTACGGCGGCGGCTACAACCCCGGCTGGTACGGCCGCGGCCCGTCGACCGGCAGCGCCTTCTGATACTTCCCCAACTCCGACCCGCGCGGGCGGGCCGCCAAGGCCCCGCCCGCGCGGGTTCCCGCCGTCCGGGAATGGATTGTGCGCCGCGCACGGTTGGCACGATCGACCCCACGGGCGGAGGAGTACGCGCATGAAGATCCGTTTCGGCGTCGGCACGAGTTCGGGCACCGGTCCGGAGGAGTTCGCGGCACTCGTGGACCGGCTCGAGTCGGCCGGGGTCGACTCGCTGTGGCTGTCCGAGCTGGTGTATTCGAAGTCGGTCGACCCGTTCGTCGGCATGGCGTTCGCGCTGGCCCGCACGACGCGGCTGAAGGTCGGTACTTCGGTGGCCATTCTCCCGGGCCGCCATCCCGTGCTGGTGGCCAAGCAGCTGGCCTCGCTCGCCGCTCTGGCGCCCAAACGGGTGCTGCCGGTCTTCGGCCTGCAACCGGCGCGCGCCGGTGAACGCGACCTGTTTCCGGTGCCGCCGGGTAAGCGCGGCGCGGTCTTCGACGAATCACTGCGGCTGCTGCGGACCGCGCTCGACCATGACGAATTCGCCTTCGAGGGTGAGTTTTTCACCGTCGGCGACGCCGGTCTCGGCGCGCGCCCCGCGCGTCCCCTCGATATCTGGCTCGGCGGTTCCGCGCCCGCGGCGTATCGCCGGATCGGCCGTCTCGCCGACGGCTGGCTCGGCAGCTTCCTGACGCCCGCCGAGGCGGCGGACGGCCGCAGGGCGATCCAGGCCGCGGCCGCCGAGGCGGGCCGCGAGATCGAGGCCGATCATTTCGGTATCAGTCTGGTGCTGGCCCCGGACGGCCTGCCCGATGATCTGGCGGCCGGCATCGTTCGCCGCAGGCCCGGCGTGGACCCGTCGGATCTGGTGGCGGGCAGCTGGAAGGAATTGCATCGGCTGATCGACGGCTATCTCGAGGCCGGTCTCAGCAAGTTCGTCGTCGGCACGGTCGGGGAGCCGCTGACCGGCGAGTTCATCGACCGTTTCACCGCGGAACTGCTGCCGCGGCAGAACTGAAGCCGCCCAGACCTTTCGAGGCCGACGCCGAGGGACGGAAGCGGCTCATGGTGCGTCTGTCCCTCGGCGCCGGTTGTATCCGAGACAGTGCCCGGCAGGCCACGAGGCAACCACCGGACACCACCCAGTATTCGAACCTGCTCGCGAAACGGTTTGGTCCGTGTTTCGCCCCACCTCTTCACATACCTTCCGGTGAGTACCCCACAAATTTGTAAGTACTTGTCCGGAGCCACAGTGTCGGACAGCCTGAATATCAGCGCGCGCGAAACCCATCGTTTCGTTTTCGAAGGAGCTGACCGGCAAATGACGACAACCTCGCGGACTCCCGTGACGGTACTGGGCCTCGGTGCGATGGGCGGTGCGCTGGCCGCGGCGTTCCTCGCCGGCGGCCACCCGACCACGGTGTGGAATCGCAGCGCGGGCAAGGACATCGAGCTGGTCGCGGCCGGCGCGGCGCGGGCCGACTCGGTGCGCGCGGCGGTGACGGCCGGGGAACTGGTCGTGGTGGTGCTGCTCGACCACGCCTCGGTGCACGAGACCCTCGACCCGGTCGCCGACGCCCTGGCCGGGCGGGCGGTGGTCAACCTCACCAGCACCGCGCCCGAGGACGCGCGGGAGTTGGCGCGCTGGGCGGCGGGGCACGGCATCGACTATCTCGACGGCGGCATCATGGCCGTTCCGGACATGATCGGCCGGCCTGGGTCCTCGATTCTCTACAGCGGCTCGCGCCCGATATTCGACACCCATCGTCCGACGCTCGAACTGCTCGGCGCCGCAGAGTATTTCGGAGACGACGCGGGCATCGCCTCGCTCTACGACTTCGCGCTGCTGGCCGGCATGTACATCATGTTCGCCGGTTTCCAGCACGGCGCGGCGATGGTGCGCTCGGCGGGCGGCTCCGCGGAGGATTTCGGCGCCCGCGCCGCGGCCTGGTTCTCGGCGGTGACATCGACGCTGCCGTCCCAGGGCCGCGTGATCGACAGCGGCGACTACAGCCGGCCCCTACAGGACCTGCGGTTCACCAAGAAGGCACTGGACGCGATCGTGCGATCCGGCCGCGATGCCGGGGTGTCGCTGGACGTCCTGCGGCCGGTGCAGGCGCTCGTCGATCGCCAGATCGCCGACGGGTACGGCGCCGAGGCCACCGAGCGCATGTACGAGGGACTGGCCGGGCCGCGTACCGGTCGGTGAGACAGGGGTCCGCCGAATTCCGGATTTGCCTGTCGTAACGGACAATAGAGTCCTACCGCGCAAGGCGGACGACGTCGGCCGCAGCGGCGCCAATGTCAGCGAAAGGTCGCGACACATGCTAATTTCGCCTCGCATCGCCGCTGCGGGACCGACGCACGCCCGCCTGCGCGACACGCTTACCACGAGCGGTGAAGGGGACGGCGGTCGATGAGAATTCAGCCACGGCGGCAGATTCTGGCAGTCTGGCGGTCATTGCTGCGTACCTGTTACGCCGACGGCACGTGGGTCTGGGGCGGGCGCGACGGTTCCAACTCGATCAGCGACGCCGAGCAATTGCTGTGCCTGCTGTACCCCGCCACCGAGATCGCCAGCTTCGCCTTGGACAATCCCGACGAGCTGTCCGACGACGTCGAGGTGGTGATGGCGCCGCTGGGCCGGGGCCCGAAGATCGGGCTGAAGCTCGTCGAGGTGCTGGAGGACTATTGGGCCCGCTACACCGCGCCCGACGGTGAGCCGATCTTCTCGGCGGGAACCTACCTGCGGTCGAGCGAGGAAACGCGCCCGCCGACCGAGCGGCAGCGCGGCCTGGACGTGGTCGACTCCTACTCGATGTCGCTGACCTTGTGCCTGGCGACGTTGAAGTTCCTGCGCGCGTTCCGGCGGTGGGTGAAGACCCGTCCCACCCCGGCCACGTCGCTAGACGCCCGCATCGACGCGCTCGAGCAGCAGGTCACCGCGCGGCTGACGGCCGCGATGACCGGTCTGGTGCGCAGTTTCGTGGTGAACACCGTGGACCCGAAATCCGAAGCGGGCCAGGTCATGCTGACCATGTTCAACCAGACCGGCGCCTCCGACGAGGCGGTGGTCACGACGGTGAACCGGCGGCTCGATCGACTGCGCGTGCGGCTGCGCCGGGACGTCACCCTGAGCCAGACCCCGGACATCGACCTCGAAGACGAGACGCTGCTGTTCGAATGCGGCTGGAGCTGGGGCGTGGCCCGGCAGGCGGCGCCCATCGAGTTCGTGGCGGCGGCGATCGGCGCCCAGCCCGGCTACGCGATCGATCGGCCCTACCTGTACTTCACGGTGGTCGCGCTGGACGGCATCAACGACCTGACCTCACCGCGGACCCGCGAACTGGACCTGCTCGACGGGCAGCAGCGGCGGCTCGCCGAGGCGCTGCAACTGCGGTGGGATCTGGCGCAGCGGTACTGGTCGGCCATGGCGCGCTACGGCGAGGGCCGCTGGCCGCTCGAGGACATCCCGTGGCGCACCTCCGACGGCGAGGAATCGGACTACTTCAGTCTGTCGGTGTCCGCGGTGCTGATCCAGGACCTGATCAACCGGGAAGCCAGCGACGACGATCTCACCAGGGCCACACCGATTTTCGACGAGCTGGCGCGCCGCGGCCGGATCATCCGCCGGCTGACCGAGGACGATCGCGCCCGCGACCTGCACGTGCCGGGTGTCCGGTTGTCGCTGCTGGGTACCGAGACGCTCGACGAGGGCCCGCTGCTGGAGTGGACGGTGTCGGACTACGCGCCGGTCCTGCTCAAGCGAACCCTGCAGGCGGCCAGGCTTTCCGGAACTCTCACGACCCGCGACCGCCTGCTGGAACTCGCGCAGTCGACGATGGACCACTTGGAGCGCCGCGCCTTCAAGAAGGGGTCTGCCGAGGGCCTGTGGGACAACGCCGACGAGGTGTTCAAGATCAAGTGGGCGCCCGGCGCGGCCCCGGACCTGTCGAACGAGCCGCCGTCCCCGGAGCCGAACGGCACAGGGCCGAAACCGTCGTGGTATCTCACCGAGCGCGTGATCGAATGCCTCGTCGCCGCCGACCTCACCTTCCGGGAGCCGCCGCTGCGGTCCATCACCTCCGCGGTGCGCGCGCTGGAATTACTCAACGAGGCCGAGCATCTGCTGAATCAGAAATTGCTCCAGCTCAGCGAACAGGACATGACGAAGAATCGCCTCGCCTTGGAAACCGTGCATCAGCAATTGGAACGCGCGCGGGCCGTGATCGACGAGCGGCCCGGCACGGCGCACAGCCTGTGCGCCGAGGCGCTGCGCGAGCTGGACGGACTGGTGTTCGCCGACCAGGACGCGAAAAGGAGCGTGTAGCGCCGTGCTCGTTTTCTCGACCTCGGACAAGGGCGGTACCGGACGCTCGGTGACCAGCTGCAACGTGGCGTATCGGCTGAGCATCAAGGGCCGCAACGTGGCCTACCTCGACTTCGATTTCGGATCGCCGACGTCCGGCGCCTTGTTCGAGGTCAATCGGATGGAGCGGGGCACCCCCGACAACGACGGGCTGCACGGTTATCTCCTGGGCTCCAGCACCATTCTCACCCCGCGTAATGTCCGCTCGGAAACGGGCCGTGCGGAGTTGCGCGAGCCGCGTCATCCCTACAAGTTGATGCTCTATCCCGGCGATCGCGGCGGCGCGGAATTCCTGACCGCCGACGACCGGACCGTGAAACGCTGCGTCGAATTGCTGGTGGCCTGCGAGCAGGAATTCGACGTGACCATCGTGGATCTCAGCGCCGGGCGCTCGGTGGCGCTGGAAATCGCCCTGCGCGCCACCGGGAAGAAGCAACTACGCGGTGCGGTGACGCGCTGGCTGGTGTTCCATCGCTGGACCCGCCAGCACATTCTGGCGACGAACGGCCTGGTGCACGGCCAGCACGGCCTACTGGCCACGGGCGCCGAGTGCGGCCACGATCAGAGGCGGCTGGCGGCCGCGATCCGTTATGTGCGCACCGCGGTGCCCTCGGCCAACGATCACGCGTCGGCCGACAGCGGGCCGCAGGCGGCGTGGCTGCGCGCGCAGGACGACGCATTGCGGAAATTGGCGACGGCCAATCAGCTGGGGTGGAGTGTGGTGCTCGGTTCGACGCCGATGGAGCCGATGTTGCAGTGGCGCGAGCAGGTCGTCCTCGATGCGGACGTCTCGGCGAAGATCGCGAACGAGAAGACGGTCCTCGCTTTCCAAGAGCTGGCCGGTGGCCTGACCGACGACGCGGTCTGGGAAGGGGTCTGACAATGCCGGAGTCACCCGTATACAGCGAGGCGACCGCGGAGATCCGGGTCGCCGAGGTGCCGTTGTCGCATCTGTCCATCGAGACCGGCCATTTCTATATGAACGAGCTGATCAACGGGCAGCAGAACATTCGCGCGCAATTTCGCGAGGTGGTCGATCAGGTCGAGTTCTACACCGCCTCGGCGCGCAAGCGATTCGGATCCGCCGCGCGGGTCAGCACCTGTTTCCTGATCGACGACTACTTCGCCCCGGACACGAACCCGACCGAAATCCTGAACAAACTCCTGAACGCGGCCGACGACTGCGGGCTGCGGATCGACTACCTCGCGCGCGAGGCCGGGTGCTGGGAATATCCGGTGTACGTCGACGGCGTTCCCACCGGGCCGATGGTGAAGCTGGCGGAGACCATGGCCGCGCGGGTCGTGGCCGAGCCGTCGGACAACACCACTGGCCGGCGGCCGCCGGACGTGGAGTCCGGCTGGTTGTGCAACGGCCGCCGTTCCTCCGACCACGATCCCGCGCAGGCGATGCGCGCGCAGGACTACCGGCCGCCTCTGGCGTACGGCCGCCGCGTGCATTCGATATTTCTCGATACCGAGATGTGGGACAGCCCGATGGAAGGTGTCGACGACAAGCACACCCGCTGGTCGTGCCCGTTCCTGGCGTCCATCTGGCAGCTGTTGCGGCTGGGCATGGTGCGATTCGAGGGGGCGGCGCCGTTCCATCCGCAGCTCCGCAGCAGGAGGGAGGGGTGGGAGGACCACTGGTGGGAGATGCCGGCGGTGATCCAGCTGAACCCGGACGCGAAACCGTTCGCCGCGTACCGTTCGCTGTCCATCCTCCCGCAGGATTACCTGGGCATCGAGCACGCGGTGCACGTCATCCTCGACCACCTCGAGCTCGACGAGCAGGTCTGGGAACTGATCTCGGCCCGCGGTGGGCGGGAACGGGTTCCGATCGAGGTGCCGCGTGAGACCAGCAAGCGACTCTCCCATGTCCTGCTGGACGGGTGCCTCGCATGACTCCCTCCGGCGCGGGGTCGGCCGAGACGCCCGTCGCCCTACTCGGCGACATCCACACCTGCCTGCTACCGTCGCGGACCGTGCTCGACACGTCGGCCGTGGTCGAGGTGCTGGATGCGGTGAAACCCGGCAGTGGCGTGACGTCGCTGGAACGCCCGGTGCCCCTGGCGATTTCGTCGCCGCGAGTCGAGGGCGTGGACTGCACGCTGGCGACCGCGTCGGGCCGGGCCGTGCACGGCATCGGCACCGTGCTGTCGCGCGTGATCGTGATCGGCGGGCGGGTGATGCAGAGTTCCACTCAGACCGCGGTGACCCAGGCGAGCGTGAACCAACGCCAGTCGTGGGTGCACTACCTCGCGCGCGCGGGCACGGTCGAGGCGGTGACGGAGCTGGGCGCCGACTCCGGACGCCGGCTCGCCGACGGCTACCTGCGCAGCAACGGGCCCGACCGGCTCGACCTGGCGGCGATCAGCGGCAGGCTCGCGACGCTGATCCGGATGGACACCCGGCTCGACCAGCAGGTCCCGATCCGGGCCGCGACCACGCGACTGCGCTGGGCCGTCGAGATCGCGGCCGCGCCCGAGCAGCCGCCCAGCTTCTCGTTCCGGCTGGACAACGACACGTCGCGCTCGGTGCGCGTCACCGTCGCGGCGCGCGATGTCGGTGCGGCCCAGCGGTTCTGCGAGGATCTCGCCGTCCACGACTGGCTGCTCACCACCATCACCCAGCTGCTGCGCGACGCCGACCGCTTCGAATCCTCCAGCGACGCTTCGATATTGCTCGCGCCGATGCTGGAACAGCTGGTGCCGCTGTGGATGCCGGGCGCGCACACGCCGCCCGCGCTGCGTCCGCTCTGGGCGGAGTTGGAGGCGGCCCCGGGGTTCACCCGGCAGTGGACGGCGCGTGCCGAACAGCTGCGCGACCGGATGATGACGGCGACGCTCAACGCGCTGCGCAACTCCAAGATCAGCAGCAACGACTGGTGATCACAGCCGGAACCAGCGCCGCACCAGCAGGGCGAAGAAGACCGAGGTCGTCAGCAGTCCGGTGTACGCCTCGAGGACGAACACCAGCCGCTTCGCGCCCGCGAGTCCGGCCGTGTCGTCGGGGCCGAGCGGGTTGAGGTAGTTGGTCAGGCATTCGTAGACGATGGTCATCGTCGATTGCGTCGACAGCAGCCGCACGACGGCGGTGAAGAAGAGCAGCTGCAACGCCATCCAGATCAACATGCGGAACGGCCGATACCCGTAGCCGCACAACAGATCCGGGAACATGCTCGCGGCCCGGCGCCAGCGGACCGGCTGCGCGCGGCGGCGGGCTCGGGCCAATTCCAGGTTGCACCGGTCCTCGCCGTCGACATCCTCGTCCTGCCGGTACAAGCTCGCCGCGCGCCGGAATGCCAAGGCGGCGTGGGCCGGTAGCACCGTGGTCAGGGTGTCGCCGAGGCGCTCGTAGATCTCGGCGAGGTTCCTGGTCTGCGCCCGGCTCAACCGCAGCGGGCCCCGGTACTCGACTTCGGCGGCGAGCAAGGCGCTGAGCAGTTCGGGGGAGACGATCCGATCGCCGCCGCGCGGCCGGGCGGTGCGCGGCTGCCGTGCGGCAGCGTAGATGCGCCGGAACACGAGACTGTCGCTGTTGCGCCGGATTCCGGGCGGGTCGTAGCGGGCGACGACCGATTCGACATGTGCGGTAAAGGAATCCAGCAGTTGCGGTTCGTCGAGGCGCGGTTGTTCGGTGTGTGCGCCGGCGAGGAACTGGTCCACGGCGGCGGCGTAGGAGGTGGCGCGGCGCTCGACCCGCGTCGACATCGAGCGGACGAAAGGCGAGTCCTGCTGTCGCTCGTCCACAGTCCGCAGGCCCCCTACAAGAATCGGCGCCGACCCCGGGCGCGCTTCCACGATAGCAACGTCGTTCTGCGGGCCGGTGTTTGTTGCTCCCGCGGGCGGGCACCCGGGCCGTATGACCCCCGACGATCACACGCAACCACGGTCCGCGGGCTCGCCGTCGCAGGTCACCGAGAGCGACCTGCGGCAGTTGCTGCAGAGCGGCAGTCCGGGCACCCGACTAGTCCTGCTGGAGGGGCGAATTCAGCTCGTGCCAGGCGCCGCGGACGAAGCGGACGGCCTCTCCCTGATCACTCGCGGCGAACTGGCCGGGCAGATCGGCGACAACCCCGCCGACGCCGAACTCACCGTGGCAGCCGAAACCCTGAACACCGAGATCCGGCTACAGGGCGCCTGAGCCCGCCCTCAATCGAGTACCGCAGCGTCGTCGAGGGCTGCGTGGGCTCGCTGTGGCAGCTGGTGTTCGAGGAGCAGGGTGAGTTGGGTGCGGGCGTCGTCGAATGGGCGTGCGCTCTTGAGGGCACGGCTCTGCAGAATGGCGCCCTCGATGACCGAGAGCAGCACGCCGGCCAGGGCGTCGGCGGCCTGCGGCGCGGCGCCGGCGGCGACCAGCCCGGCGGCCAGGCGGCCGGTCCAGTCGGTGAACGCCTGCCCGGCGGCGGCCTGCACCGCGGGATCGAGTTCGTCCAGGGCGGCGGCCATCATGAACGAGCCCTCGCGGTATTCACTGGACTCGAGCGGATCGCGCCAGAACGCGAACAACTCGTCCAGCCACCGCGGCACCGACGGGGCCTGCGCCAGCGCCTCGGCGGCGACGCTGACGTGCGAGTACACCACGCGCGACACGATGCGGGCGGCGGTCTCCACGAGTTCGCCCTTGCCGGCCGGAAAATGCTGATACAGCGAATTACGTGAGGCGTTGCTGCGTTTCAGCAGTTCGCTGAGCCCGGCCGCGTGCACGCCGTGTTCCTGCACCGTGGCGATGGTGCTCGCGATCAGCCGGCCGCGCGGTCCGCTCGTCAACGGATCTCCTTCAGGACTTGTGTGAACCGTTCGGTCCATGCTAGACGTAATCCCGTGTGGACCGATTGGTTCACCCGGAGAGGATGCCCCATGCCCGCCCACATCGCCACCGCCGCCCCGGTCACCCACGCCGCCATGCTCGGCCTCGGTGCCTATCGCCCGCGCCGGGTCGTCCCCAACGCCGAGATCGTCGATCGCATCGACTCCTCCGACGAGTGGATCCGGACCCGGTCCGGCATCGCCGAGCGGCGCTGGGCCGAGCCCGACGAGACCATCGTCTCGATGAGCACCGCCGCCGCCCGCGACGCGCTCGCCGCGGCGGGACTGGCGCCGGAGAAGGTCGACGCGGTGGTGCTGGCGACCTCCTCGCAGATGGTGCTCGGGCCGTCGGCGGGTGCGGTGGTGGCGACCGAACTCGGCCTGCACGACACCCCCGCCTTCGACGTCTCGGCCGGGTGCGCGGGCTTCTGCTACGCCCTGGCCGACGCCGCGAGCCTGGTCCGGGCGGGACAGGCCCGGTATGTGCTGGTGATCGGCGTGGAGCGACTGTCGGATCTGCTGGACCCGGCCGACCGCAGCTGCGCGTTCATCTTCGCCGACGGCGCGGGTGCGGTCGTCGTCGGACCGGCCGAGGCGGAGGGCATCGGCCCGGCGGCGTGGGGTTCGGACGGCAGCCAGACCGCGGCCATCAAGCAGGACAAGGACTTTCAGGAGTACTTCGCGGAGGTCGCCGCCGCGGAGGCCGTCGGCGGCACCTCGGTGCGGCCCTACATCCGGATGAACGGGTCGGCCGTATTCCGCTGGGCGGTCACCTTTCTGGAGAAGGCGTGCCGCGACGCGCTGGACGCCGCCGGTGTCACCGTGGACGACCTGGACGCCTTCGTGCCGCACCAGGCCAATATCCGGATCACCGACGCGCTGGTCCGCGCGCTGCGCGTGCCCGACTCCGTCGCGGTGGCCCGCGACATCATCGAGACCGGCAACACCAGCGCGGCGTCCATCCCCATGGCCATGGAACAGCTGCTGCGCTCCGGCGCCGCCCGGCCCGGCGATACGGCGCTGCTGCTCGGCTTCGGCGCGGGCCTGGCCTACGCGGGCCAGGTGGTGCATCTGCCGGCCGTACTCGCCACCGACGACCGGTCCCAGGCCCGCATCTTCACCGCGGAGTAACTTCGTGGCACCATGCCACGGAACGGTTTTCCGTGATAAGGGTACGAGGCGGAAAGCCCGCTTCTCGAGAGGAACCAGCCTGATGATGAAACGCACCGTCGCTGCGGCAACGGCAGCAGTTGCGGCCTCGCTCTTCGCCTTCGGCCAGTCCTGGGCGCAGGAACCGGTCAGCCAGTTCGTGGTGATGGAGAACCTGGCGGCGACCGCCCACGTCGACGACCCGGCCGAGAACACCTGCTACCCGGGTGTCATCACCGCCGAGGCCCCGCGCACGATGTACTGGCGCAACACCACCCCGTACTACGCCACCATCTACACCCGCGCCGAGAACGGCGGCGAGTGCGGTGGCCCGGTGCTGGCCCGGCTGCACCCGAACGAGGCCCCCGGCGTGCCGATCACGCTGACCGGCGCGATCATCGACATCAGGTTCTCGTCGTTCCAGTGATCGGCGAGCATCGCGCTCCGGCGGCTCGGTGCCGCCGGAGCGCGATGCGGTCGATGAGTTCGGTGCGTGCACACCGTCTGTAGTGACATGACGACACATACGCTCGTGACGCCCGAGGCCGATCTGGTTTACGACGTGCTCGGCCCGCTGCCCGCCGCCGGTGGGCGCCCGCCGCTGTTCATGATCGGACAGCCCATGGACGCCAGCGGTTTTCGCACGCTGGCCGCCGAATTCCCCGATCGCACCGTGATCACCTACGACCCGCGCGGCCTCGGCCGCAGCGTGCGCAAGGACGCCCGGGTCGACCATTCCCCGACCGTGCAGGCCGGTGACGTGCATGCCGTGATCGAGGCCGTCGGTGGCCCGGTCGACATGTTCGCCAGCAGTGGCGGCGCGGTCACGGCGCTCGCGCTGGTGGCAGCCCACCCCGGTGACGTACGCACGCTGGTGGCGCACGAGCCGCCGATCATTCCCGTCCTGCCCGATGCCGCGGCGGCCGAGCGGGCCATGAACTATTTCCGGGATGCCTACGACGCCAAGGGTTCCGGGGCCGGGATGGCGGCGTTCATCGCCATGTCGTCGTGGCAGGGCGAGTTCACCGAGGAGTTCTTCGCGCAGCCCGCCCCGGACCCGGCGATGTTCGGATTGCCGGGCGAGGACGACGGTTCCCGCGACGATCCGCTGCTGTCGGATCGGTCTTCGGCGGTCAGCGGCTATCTGCCCGACGCCGACGCGCTGACCGCCGCTTCCACCCGGATCGTGATCGCCGTGGGCGAGGAGTCGGCCGGAGTGTTCACCGGGCGCACCGCCGTAGCCACCGCCGAGTTCCTCGGGCAGCCCGCGGCCGTGTTCCCGAGTCACCACAGCGGTTTCCTCGGTCCGGAGTCCGGTTATCCGGGACAGCCCGAGGCCTTCGGCCGCGCCCTGCGTGACGTGCTGGACGAGAACGAGTTGTCCTGACGAGTCCGGGGAGTCAGAATTTCGATCAGCTGTCGCGCGAAATCGACTGCGTCCGTGCGCAGTCCGTTGTGCGCACCGGGGAATTCGGTGACCTCGAGGCCCAGCCGGGCGGCGATTTCCGCGATCGGACGGTAGGGCAGGCTGCCGCGCGTCTCGCGACCGGCGGCGGGTATCAGCCGATCGGACACTCGTGCCAGCGCCGCGTAATCCGGTGTGTAAGCGGTGAATTGGCGTAGTTCGTGCGCGAACATGCGCGGAGCGTTGGCCGCCAGCCGCTGCCACAGCTCGGCGGTGCGCGGCGGCAACTCGGACACGTCCGGCGCCGGTTTCATCGCGCCGCCGATTCCGGCGAGGAAACGTGCGGAGGCGGCGGCGAGCCCTTCGGTCCGGAACAGCGTGTAGACCTCCTCGACCATGGCGAGATGTGTTGCGGCGTCGGGCAATACCGCGAAACAGGGTGGCTCGTGGGCGACCAGGGCGCGGATCCGATCGGGGTGACGGGTCAACAGATCCAGGCCGACGATGGCCCCGTTGCTGGTGCCGCACACGAAGGCGGGTTCGTCGGTCAGCTGGGCCAGCAGCCGGTACGCGTCGTCGCTCTGCACCGCGACTCGCTGGCCTGCCGGCTCGCCGGGGTCGAGGGTGCTGCGCGAGCAGCCGCGCGGATCGAGTGCGGCGACGGTGAAATGCCGTGCCAGCACCTCCGCCGCGGCGTCGAACACGCCCGCGTCGCCGCCTCCGCCGGGAATCAGCAGCAGTAGCGGGCCGTCGCCTCGCCGTTCGTAGTACAGCGTCGAGCCGGGGACGGCCAGGGTCTCGGATCGCATGAGACCTCCTTTCCTTCGACCAGAAGGCTAAAATCTAATAATATTAGGCGCAAGTTCGTTCCGGTCGGCGGCCGTACTAGGGTTGGCTCCGACTCGATGCCGGTAGGGAGGTGGAGGTATGTCGCCGCGGGCGGGCCTGACCGTGGAACGAGTCGTCGGCGCGGCGGCGGAACTCGCCGACGAGATCGGCTTCGAGAAACTCACCCTGTCGGCCGTCGCGCGCAAGTTCGGCGTGAAGGATCCGAGCCTGTACGTCCACGTCCGCAACCTGCACGACCTGCGGGTCCGGCTGGCGCTGCGCGCGGGCGCCGAGTTGAACGACCGCATCGGCGCGGCCATCGCCGGCCGATCCGGCAAGGAGGCGCTCATCGCCTTCGCCGACGCGTACCGCGCCTACGCCCTCGAGCATCCCGGCCGGTACGCCGCGACCCAGATCCGAATGGACCCGGCCGAAGTCGGCGACGCACCCGAACTCCTGCGCAGCATCGAACTGACCACGGCCATGCTGCGCGGCTACGACCTCGGCGACACCGCGGGCTTGGACGCGGCCCGGCTCCTCCGCGCCACCTTCCACGGTTTCGCCACCCTCGAGGCGGCGGGCGGCTTCGCTCACACCCGCCCTACCGACGCCACCTGGCGCAACGTCCTCGAGGCCTTGCACCACACGCTGTCGACCTGGCCGGAAACCGAAGGCTGAGCCTCAGCGCGCGGAAACCAGTGCGGCCGAGATCGTGTCGGCCGCGGTGGCGGTAGCGGTACCCAACTGGGCCAGCTGGGCGGCGGACAGACGCGTGTCGGGGCAGGTGACGAGCGCGGCGATAACCGTGTCGCCGAGGCGGATCGGGGCCGCCACCGTGACCACCGCGTTCTCGTCGCCGAGTTCGTCCGGCAGGTAATCGATGGTGATGAGGTCGGCGATCATGGCGCCGAGACGGTTGCGCAGGGGGTCGGTGACGGGGGAATGGCGCAGGGCGGCAAGGGCTTCCAGCATGGGTGCGGACTCGTCGGCCAGGCGCTCCACCGAGTAGCCGCGGTCGCGGACGGCCGCGAGCACGGCCTCGAGCCGGTCGTGATGGGCGGGGTCGGCGCGGTTCAGCCAGGCGGTGCGCTCGGAATCGCTTGCCCACGCGACGAATTCGCGGGCCACCGGCGGGGCCAGGGGGAGATGTCTGCCCGCCCGGATCCAGGGCACCGACGGCGTGCCGACGACCTCGGTGATGAGGATGGACTCGGTGTCGCGCTCGGCCAGGAACACCGGAGTGCGGCGGCGCGCTGACAATTCGCGCATCGGCTCGGCGGCCAACCGACGCAGCGGAAATGCTGCCTCAGCACGGCGGGCGACCGTGAGCAGATTCAAGCCCAAGCCGTAGTTGCCGTCGTCGTCGCGCGCGGTCCAGCCGTCGGCGGTCAACTGCGTGAGCACGGCGTGCGCGGTCGCGCGGGACAGGCCGGTGTCGCGCACGATCCGCGCCAGCGACAGATGTTCGGCGGGGTGCCGGGAGAGCAGCTCGATCACTCGTACCACGCGGTGCGTGGGCGGGGAGGCGGCGGCCGCGGACCCATTTTCTGAAACAGGTTCTTGACCGGCGCGGCCGGCGCGGCCTATCGTCGGTGTCACAATATCGAACGATAGCGTCGAATATTCGACACTGCAACCCGGCGGATTGCCGGGCAGCGAATATTCGGCGCGGTGAGTGGGTGAGCGTGTGATGCGGACGGGATACGAGCTGTCGCATCTGGCGGCCCTCGAGGCCGAGTCGGTGCACATCTTCCGCGAGGTGGCGGCGACCTTCGAGCGGCCGGTGCTGTTGTTCTCCGGCGGCAAGGACTCCGCGGTGATGCTGGAGCTGGCGCGCAAGGCGTTCTGGCCCGCGCCGCTGCCGTTCCCGCTGCTGCACGTCGACACCGGGCACAACTTCGACGAGGTGATCGACTTCCGCGACCGCACCGCGGCCCGCCTCGGGGCCCGGCTGCTGGTCGCGCGGGTGCAGGACGACATCGACGCCGGGCGGGTGACCGAACGACCGGGGGAGACCCGCAACCGCCTGCAGACCACGACGCTTCTGCGGGGCATCCGCGAGCACCGCTTCGACGCGGTGTTCGGCGGCGCCCGCCGTGACGAGGAGAAGGCCCGCGCCAAGGAACGGGTGTTCAGCTTCCGCGACGAGTTCGGCGCCTGGGAGCCGCGCGCCCAGCGGCCGGAGATCTGGAACCTGTACAACGGCAGACACCGTGCGGGCGAACACATTCGAGTGTTCCCGCTGTCGAACTGGACCGAGCTGGACATCTGGGAGTACATCGACCGGGAGGCGGTGGAGCTGCCGTCGCTGTACTACGCGCACCGCCGCACGGTGCTCGAACGCGACGGAATGCTGCTGGCCGCCAACCGTTTCCTGGCACCGCGCGAGGGGGAGCGGACCTTCGAGGCGACGGTGCGTTTCCGCACGGTCGGCGACGCCACCTGCACCGGATGCGTGGAAAGCGAGGCCGCCGACCCGGCGTCGGTGATCACCGAGACCGCCGTCAGCCGATTGACCGAGCGCGGCGCGACGCGTGCCGACGACCGGATCTCCGAGTCCGGCATGGAAGACCGCAAGCGGGAAGGTTACTTCTGATGAGCCGCAACCTGTTACGGCTGGCCACGGCGGGCAGCGTCGACGACGGCAAGTCCACGCTGATCGGCCGGCTGCTCTACGACTCCAAGACCCTGTTCACCGATCAGCTGGCCGCCATCGAGCGGGTCAGCGCGCAGCGCGGCGACGCGGCGACGGATCTGGCGCTGGTGACCGACGGGCTGCGCGCCGAACGCGAGCAGGGCATCACCATCGACGTGGCCTATCGCTACTTCACCACGCCGCGAAGGAAGTTCGTCATCGCCGACACTCCGGGCCACGTGCAGTACACCCGGAACATGGTGACCGGCGCGTCCACCGCGGACCTGGCGCTGATCCTGGTCGACGCGCGCAAGGGCGTGGTCGAGCAGACCCGGCGGCACGCTTTCCTGGCCACCCTGCTCGGGGTGCCGCACCTGGTGGTGTGCGTCAACAAGATGGATCTGGTGGACTGGTCGGAGCGCCGGTTCGACGAAATCCGCACGGAATTCGCCGATTTCGCGGCCAAACTGACCGTCGGCGATCTGAGTTTCATCCCGGTCTCGGCGCTGCACGGCGACAATGTCGTGGACGCGTCGCCGCACACCCCCTGGCACGCGGGCCCGCCGCTGCTGCGCCATCTCGAGGACGTGCACATCGCCTCGGACCGCAACCTCATCGACGCCCGGCTGCCGGTGCAGTACGTGATCCGCCCCTCCGGCGTGAATGTCGCGGATGCCGTTGTGGCCGAGGCGGACTCGTCGACGGCCGACATCGCGCACCGAAGTTATGCGGGGACGGTCGCGGGCGGGATCTTCAAGCTCGGTGACGAGGTGGTCGTGCTGCCGTCGGGCCGCGGCACGCGGGTGGCGCGCATCTGGGGGCCGGGCGGCGCCAAGGTGGACGAGGCGTTCACCGGCATGGCGGTATCGCTGACCCTGGACGACGACATTGATATCGGCCGCGGCGACATGCTCGCCCGTCCGGGCAACCGCCCGCACCTCGACCGCGATATCGACGCGATGGTGTGCTGGTTCTCCGACGACACCACGCTGCGCGCCGGCGCGGAATACGAATTGCGCACGGCCGCGCAGTCCAGCCGGGTCCGGGTGACCGAACTGGATTATCGACTCGACGTGAACACGCTGCACCGCGTGGCGGACGCGGACAGCCTGGCGCTCAACGACATCGCGCGCCTGACCTTGCGCAGTCGCCGGCCGCTGATGTTCGACAACTACCGCGACAATCGCCGGACCGGCAGCTTCATCCTCGTGGACGAGGCGACCGACCAGACCGTGGCGGCGGGAATGATCCTGGCCCGCGACACCGGGCCGCGCGATACCGCGACGACCACCGCCGACGTGGTGTGGCACAGCTCGGCGGTCACGCGCGCCGAACGGCAGCACGCGGGGGCGACGATCTGGCTTACCGGCCTGTCCGGCTCCGGAAAGTCCACCATCGCAGTGGAATTGGAGCGGCAGCTGGTGGCTGCGGGCCGTCCGGCGTATCTGCTCGACGGCGACAACCTGCGGCACGGGCTGAACGCCGACCTCGGGTTCACCGATGCCGACCGCCGCGAGAACATCCGGCGGGTGGCCCAGGTCGCGGCGCTGTTCGCCGATGCCGGGGTGACCGCCATCGTCTCGGTGATCAGCCCGTTCGCCGCGCAGCGCAAGCTGGCCCGAGCCGTGCACGGGGACAAGGGATTGCCGTTCCACGAGGTCTTCGTCGACACCCCGCTGGAGGTGTGCGAGCGCCGCGACCCGAAGGGGCTGTACGCCCGTGCCCGCGCGGGCGAACTCCGCGATTTCACCGGCATCGACTCACCGTACGAACGCCCCCAGCACGCCGACCTGATCATCACCCCCGACCACGGCAACCCGGCCGACATCGCCGCGCTGATCCGGCGCGAACTGCGACTGTGACAGTGCCGCAAGCCTTTTCCGTATCGACACCGAGGAAGCTGATGTCACAACCACCGACCGAGCCCGCCGCGGACCTGACCGAACCGCTGCGCGCGGCGATCGCCGAGGCCGAGAACCTGGTCGCCACCGCCGAATTCATCCGCGACGAGCGCGATCTGGCCGAGGGCTACGACTATCTGGCGGGCAGCATCCAGGCCGTGATGCAGTTGTCGCGGGCGCACGGCACCAGCCACCCGTACTTCGTCACCTCCACGGGTCCCTACACCAAGATGGGCTTGGACAATCCCGACACGCTCTACTACCACGCGAATGTCGAGCCGGGCGCGGAGTACCTGATCACCGGCACCCGCGGCAATACCGTCGATCTCAGCTTCCAGGTGCTCAAGGGCGACTACAGCGCCACCGACGTGCCCAACGGCGACGACGCCTTCGACGACCGCCGGCTGGACATCGCCGCGGACGGCAGCTATCAGCTGAGATTCGGTCCGCCGAAAGAGGATCCGGGCCCGAACTACTTCGTGCTGGGGGAGGGCGCGTCGACGCTCGCCGTGCGGGAGGTGTACGGCGACTGGAATGCCGAGCGCCGGGGCACGATTCGCATCGAACGCGTCGACACCCTCGGCACCGCGCCCGCCGCGCCGACGGTCGATCAGCTGCGCAAGCGCTATCGGGCGGCCGGGCGAATGCTGTTGCAGCGCATCCATACCTGGTTCAACTTCCCGAAGTGGTTCTATCTGGATCTGCCGGTGAACACCCTCACCGAACCCCGGCTCACTCCCGGCGGCCTGAGCACCCAGTACTCCTCGGTCGGGCACTTCGATCTCGCCGACGACCAGGCGCTGGTCATCACCGTGCCCAAATCCGATATGCCCTACCAGGGCTTCCAGCTGGGCAGCCGGTGGTACATCTCGCTGGACTACGTCAACCATCAGACCAGCCTCAATTCCGCGCAGGCGCAGGTCGACCCGGACGGCATGATCCGGATGGTGGTCGCGGCGCGCGATCCGGGCATCGCGAATTGGATCGAGACCACCGGCTGCACCCGGGGCATCTTGCAGCTCCGCTGGCAGCGCGTGGACCGGCCGCTGACCGCCGTGGACGGACCCGCGATCGAGCTGGTGCCGTTCGAGAAGGTCCGAGATCTGTTGCCGCACTACGAATACAACTCCGTCGACGAGGCGGGCTGGCAGGAGCGCATCGCGGCGCGCCAGCGCGGCTTCGCACAACGGATGCTGGGATGAGAGGAACATCGATGAGCACCGCACTACTGACCGACAAGGTCGTCGTCGTCAGCGGCGTAGGGCCCGGACTGGGCCGTTCCATCTGTACCGAGGCGGCCGCGGCCGGCGCGAAGGTGGTGCTGGCCGCGCGCACCGAGTCGCGGTTGAAGGAGGTGGCCGCGGAGATCGAGGCGGCGGGCGGCGAAACGCTGTGCGTGCCCGCCGATATCACCGACGGCGAGGCGGTGGCGAATCTGGTGCGGCGCACCCTGGACACCTTCGGCCGGGTCGACGCGCTGGTCAACAATGCCTTCGCGGTGCCCTCGATGAAACCGTTGGCGCGCACCGACTTCCAGCAGATCCGCGACAGCATCGATCTCACCGTGCTGGGTGGGCTGCGGATGACGCAGGCGTTCACCGAGCCGCTCGCCGAGTCCAAGGGCGCGGTGGTGATGATCAACTCCGCGGTGCTGCGGCACTCCGAACCCCGGTACGGCAGTTACAAGATGGCGAAGTCCGCCCTGCTCGCCATGTCGCAGACGCTGGCCTCCGAGCTGGGCAAGCAGGGCATCCGAGTCAACAGCGTTGCGCCGGGCTACATCTGGAGCGATCAGCTGAAGTGGTATTTCGGGGAGGTGGCGAAGAAGTACGGGATCACCGCCGAGCAGGTGTATCAGCAGACCGCCGACCGGTCGGATCTGAAGCGCCTGCCCGAGCCCGACGAAATCGCCCGCGCCGTAGTGTTTTTGGCGTCCGACTGGTCCAGCGCCATCACCGGCCAGACCCTCGACGTCAACTGCGGCGAGTACCACGCCTGAACCTCGAGGATCTATTCTCATGATCATTCGCACCGACGTGGGCACCGTCGAGGATCTGCACGCCTCGGCCACGAAAGCCTGCGGCCTCACCGATTTCGGCTCCGACGAGTACCGCGAGGCGCTCGGCGTGCTGCTGGAGTCCTACCAGCGCGACGCGGAGCTGACCGAACTCGGCAGCAAGATGAACCGCTACTTCCTGCGCGGCGCCCTGGTGGCCCGCGCGCTGAGCGAGGCCGCCTGGAAGGCCAACCCGCAGTATGCCGAAACACCGGTCACCAGACCGATTTTCGTGACCGGCCTACCGCGCACCGGCACCACCGCGCTGCACCGGCTGCTCGCCGCCGACCCGCGCCACCAGGCGCTGGAGATGTGGCTGGCCGAGTTCCCGCAGCCGCGGCCGCCCCGCGACACCTGGGCCGACAATCCGGTATACCGGCAGCTCGACGCCGGGTTCGCCCAGCATCACGTCGAGAATCCCGAATTCATGGGCCTGCACTACATGACCGCCGCCGAGGTGGAGGAGTGCTGGCAGCTGCTGCGCCAGACCGTGAAGTCGGTGTCCTACGAATGCCTGGCGTACCTGCCCACCTACTCGCAGTGGCTGCGCACCCAGGACTGGACCGACGCCTACGCCCGGCACCGCAAGAACCTGCAGTTGATCGGCCTGGGCGACGACCGCCGCTGGATCCTGAAGAACCCCAGCCATTTGTTCGCCCTGGACGCGCTGCTCGCGGTCTACCCCGACGCGCTGGTCATCCAGACCCACCGCGCCCCCGCTACGGTGCTGGCCTCGGTCTGCAGCCTGTCCGAGCACGCCGCCCGCGGCTGGTCCGACACCTTCACCGGCCGCCGCATCGGCGAGACCCAACTCGAACTATGGTCCCGCGGCCTGCACGAGTTCACCGCCGCCCGCAAACGCTACGACCAAGCCCAATTCCTCGACATCGACTTCGCCGACCTCCGCGCCGACCCCCTCGGCACCGTCGAGTCGATCTACCGCTCCTTCGATATCGAATTCACCGAACCAGCCCGCGCCGCCATGACCGCCCTCGACCAGGAAAGCCGCACGGGCGACCGCAAACCCGCGCATCGGTATTCCCTAGCCGACTATGGGCTGAGCGAGGATGAGGTGGAGGCCCATTTCCGCACGTCATAGTTGTTAGAGGGAGGTTCTCAGCCACGAAGCGAAGCCCACCAGCGAGTCGCTTCGCCGTCGCTGGGCTGCGGCGATCCCGTGCAGGGTCTCCCGTACCGATGGATGCAGTCGTGTCTGTTGCGGTGCGGCGGCCCGCGCCTTGTTCAGCGCCATCAGTGCTCGGTCGGGATTGCCGGCCATCAACCACGCACGGGCATTGTCCTGCCAATGGTGACCGATCCGGGTCGGTTTGTCGTAACCGCTCGGGATGGTCAGCTGTGTTCCTTCGCGGGCTGCCTTGTGTGGGTCACCGGACTCGAGTTCGATTGCGTGCCGGTGGAATTCAACGTTCATCGGCCCGAACGAGGTCATGTACACGTCGGTCTCGCCAGTGCGATCCGCGTACTCCCGTGCCGCGTCCACGTGCGCTACGGCGTTGGCGTAGTTCAGCTTCCGCGCCTCGTTGATACAAGCGGCCAGATGTGAATAGCCGGTCATGACGAGCCCGGCGGTCGTGGTGTCTGCTTCCGCGCGATTGATCACGGTGTCGATCAGGTGACCCGCTACGCCCGACTCGCCGATGTGGGTGAGCACGCGGGCACGGGCGAGCATCGAGAAGTCGCCGTAGTGCGGGTCGTCCCCCATCGGCGCGTAGTAATCGGCCAGGTCCAGCGCCGGAATGGTGAGGTGGGTTTGCCCCACTCGCCGCGCCGCCCATTCGGCGAAGATGTATGCCCACGCGAGCTGCGAGTATGCCCGGCTGCGGGCATCGCCTGTCGTGGTCTGAACGACTCCGTGAATCCGGCGAATGATGCCCGGCAGCACCTCGATCGTCTGCCGCGTGCGATCCGCTCGATACAGGCGTCGGGTCTCGTTCAGCTTCGCCTCGATGACATCCGGCGGCAGCGGCTCCTCCGCTCGCGCATAGCGGCCCTCCGCGAGCAGCACGGTAAGCCCGTTCACAGCGTCGGACATCGGCTTGCCATCGTCATAGGGCGCTCCCGTCAGTTGCTCCGGGAGTATTCGGAGTGCCCTTGCTACAGCCGAAATCATGCCGGGACTGGCCGGCTCACGCCCTTGCTCGACGGCCTTGACGAGACTCAGACTGTAGGTGATCCGGTTCGCCAAGCTGCGCTGGGTGAGCCCGGCCAACTTCCGCTCCCGTGCTATCGCTTCGCCCGCAGAGGTCATACCCCGAGGGTAGGTCTTCCTCGTCCGGCCGCGCGTCGATTGTCCTTTCCCTGTCCCTGGACGGCACCTCGGACGCGCAAGGTTTAACCGGCCCTGCGGCCGGGTTGACGCAAGCCCTTCTCTGCACGTCGGTCAACGAAACCTCTCCAACTGATCGACGCCGCACAGTTCCCCGGCGGCGGACACCGGAAACACGCCGAGTTGAGAGGAAGTCATGGGTTCCGATGAACAGAATGCTGGCAGGCTCACCGCGGTATGCCTGGTCCGGGGCGACGTGTCGGGCCGTGACGCACCCCTGCACGCGACGCTCGCGCAGCGTCACGCGGCCGAGCTGGGGTATGTCTGGCTGTACACGGTGCGTCCACCCGCGGATCACTCGGATCCGATCGGGTATGGGTTGGGTATCGCCGCAGGCCTCGGCGCGGATGCGATTGTCGCGTATGACCTTGGCACTGTTGACAATATGCCGTCGCGGGTCTGTGAGTTGTTCGTCCTGGAAACGGTCCGCCCGCCGAATACGTGGCCGGCTGCATTTCCGAGCATCGCGGACCGTGAGCACACGTATCCCAATCATCCGCTGACCGTGGTCGAAGCACAGCGAATCATGCAGCAGCACATCGGATGTCGTGCTGATTCCTGTCGGCGTAAGTCGAGCGCGTACAGGTGCCTGGTGCGGGAGGGGAAGATCGTCCCGCCGGTGGAGACGCTGCGGGAGCGAGCCGCGGCACGGGGTATCCCGTACTGGTCGTCGGACGCATCGTTGCCGCCGTCCGGCGTTGATGTTCAGATGTTGATAGCCGTGCTCGATGGGCTGGCGGCCGATGCGGAAGAACATGTGTCTTCGGTTCGCTTGTCGCCAGGTTCCGAGGGGTAGGGCGGGCCATGGGCTGGTGGCGCAAGGACATGGCCGGTCGGACCGTGGACGAAATCCGAGAGCGGCTCGCGCGTGAGCAGCAGGCAGTTGATTGGACGCATCAGGCCCCGGCTGAGCCACTGACTACGAAACACGCGCATTGGATCATGCAGCAGCATCGGGACTGCTCAGTGGACGATTGCCCGCGCAAATGGGCCGCGTACCGGGTGCTGGTCGAAGCCGGGCGGATCAAGCCGGACAGCGGACGGAACTATTAGGCTTCCACCCCGGTCCCGACCATCGCGAGGAGAGGAAGTCGCACGTGAACGACGATCAACTCGGGTTCGACATCGACGCCACTGCTGAAATGACACCGTGGCAAGTTTGGGTCGACCCGCAACGGCACCATGCGCAGACTCGGAAACTTCTTGCTCGTGCCGGATTGCCCGGATTGCCCACGGAGCCTTGGGACTACGACAAAAACGACGAGATACATCAGCTGAACGATTTCCTGATGGGGTTGTTTCCGGACCTAGATGCCGTGACCAGCAATCCGGACGACGCCGATCAATTGGCTTGCCTCATCGGGCAATGGTTCACGAAATACCTTGATGCGAAGTGGATCGACGTAGACGCTCTCCCGCCGATCGCCGGGATCAACGACACGGACCGTGTGTCCCTCTACACCGGCTTCACACCAGCGCTGACGTTCCCGTATCCGGGGTGGCGAGCGTGCACGGCCGACCGGTTCGTGGCATCCGTTGTCGAAAACGAGATTCTGGACATGGCCGAACTGGTCGCTGTGGGTTACTCGCGGCTCCACAAGCCCGACACTGCTCCGTTCTCCGAAGTGCCTGACTTCTTCAGGGACACAGCACCATTTCTGTGATTTATCGTCCTTCGGGGGGTGCCCGCCAAGGGCGATGCTATATGCGCGACTCCCGCGTCTACGAAGGCCGGGACGGCCGGATAGTCAGGGAACTGATCGACCGTGGAGATATCAATCATCACACACTGAGAACTGTTGCAGGCGAAGAGATCTCGAGACCGGCGCGAGAGCTGATCGATGGATTGCTGCGGGATTATCCGGACAAGTTCACACATCAGGTCGATTCGAGAGACGATGCTCGCGAGATCTGAGTTGCTGTTTCGGGATCGGAAGGAAACCGTCGAAAATCCGTACGTCAGCGCGACGAAGCCGACGCAGTCGAGAGGTCGAGGCAAGGGCAGCGTGATCAGGCCGACGAGAGGGCGCGGCTGAAGCAGCGTGAGGCGGCGGATCGGCTCGCGGAGCGCGCGCGGTGGGCACGGGAGGTCGAGGAAAGAGGTGAACGTGGCGATATGTCTCGTGAGGTGCTCGATCTCTTGCGGGTCAGTCGGCCCACGCCTGGAATCGAGTCGCCGCACCGAGAGCCGCAGGAGCTGAGAGGGTGCGTGATCATTCTCGGGGCGGCGGTGGCACAGTGAATCGTGAGTGGGGGTCGAGCGAGGAGGAGTGGTCGATGAGTCGACGTACGCCCAGTCAGTGGGAGGAAATTACTGCTGCTGATCCTGCGCATTCGGCGTGGTATGTGGAGCGGTTTCGGGGGATGGCGGCGGAGGGGCGGGATATTTTCGGGGAGGCGCGGCTGGTCGATGCGATGGTGGGGCGGGGGGCTCGGGTGTTGGATGCGGGGTGTGGGCCGGGGCGGATCGGTGGGTATTTGCATCGCGCCGGGCACGTCGTCGTGGGTGTCGATGTCGATCCGGTGCTGGTCGCCGCGGCGGAGCAGGATAATCCCGGTCCGACCTGGATGGTCGGAGATCTCGCCGAATTGGATCTGACTGCCCGGGGAATTGCCGAAGGATTCGATGTCATCGTGTGCGCGGGAAACGTGATGACATTTCTGGCGCCGACTACCCGGGAGGCAGTGCTCGAAGGGTTCGCCCGCCACCTCGCACCGGCCGGTCGGGTCGTCGTGGGCTTCGGCGCGGACCGCGGCTACGAGTTCCCGCAATTCCTGGCCGATGCCGAAACCGCTGGGCTCACAACGGATCTGCGGCTCTCGACCTGGGACCTGCGCCCCTTCACCGACGACTCCGGCTTCCTCGTCGCGGTACTCTCTCGCGCGAAGTGACCCTCAGCGCCCGATCGTCGAATTCGCCCAATTGATCACTGCCGATTGATATTCGACGGTATTGCGGGCGAGATTGAGGGCGTGCCCACTGCCGGGCAGCACGAAGGTACTCAACCGGGCGGCCGGGGCGAAGAAGGGCGCCTCCGAGGCTTGCAGAGTGGCGGAATTCGCGCAGACCGCGTAGTCGATGCCGCAGGACAACCGATCCAGGCCGCCGTTGACGATCAGGACCGGTGCGCTGATGAGGCTCGACATACCCGGCAGGGTGGAGAGCAGCCCGTCGGGATATTCGGTGAGCGAGAAGGCCTCCTTGGTCTTCTCGTCCAGCGCCAGCACCTCCGGATCGACATTGCCGGGCGCGTAGAAGTCGTGCAGCCGGGCGCCGGGCCGGGAGACGAGATATTCGGAATCGTAACCGCGGCCCGCGAATTCGGGTTCCTCGGTGGCCCGGTGATAGGTGGAGATGACCCCGAGGGTCTCGCCGATGTTCAGCGAATGCGAATATCCGGTCAGCACGACACCGTCGACGTCGTGGTGGGCGCTGGCCTCCATCACCGAGGTCCCCGACGTCAGCGAGTGCCCCACGGTGATCACCTTGCCGAACGGCTGGGCTCCGGCCAGACCCTGCCGCAATCCCTGCACGATCCCGTGCAGGGCGTCGGCGGTGGCCGAGGCCGTCAGGGAGAGGGCGGGCGGCCGGGTGCTGGCCCCATTGCCGAGCCGGTCCACGACGAGCGTCGCGTATCCGGCGCGATTCATCGCCTGCCGGAAATTGTAGGTCTCCGGTTGGTACGCGAAATCCCAATAGGTGCCGTTGTAATTGGACCCGGCCATCAACACCATGACCGTATCGGTCGGCGAGTCCGTAGGCAGGCACAGCGTCGCGGCCAACTGCCCCTGCGGAACCGGCACGAAGAAGGATCGACAGCCATCCGGCGATGAGGTCTCGTCGGCCTGGGCCGCACTTCCCGCGAACGAGAGCAGTGTCGCCACAAGACATACCACCGCGGTCCGTATCGAGGCTCGCACGCGGGAGGCTCCTTTCGTCGGTGACGCAGGCTAACCCCCGGCATTGCGACACGCAAGACCTCCGGCGCGCCTGCAATTGCTCCGGAGCCGTGCCGTATCCCGTGAAATACGCTGTCGCGGTCAGAGTTCGACGACGCGCGGTCGCAGCACGCCGTCGCGGATACCGGAGGAGATCCAGTGGTTGATGCGGCGGCGCCCGGCGGCGGTGGCCGACAGCCGCGCGGTGGCGGATCTGTTGAACTGATGCGCTGGAACGGCTATCCCCGCCCGCGCCGTATCCCGAATATCCCACCACGGACTGCCCGGCGATGCGCGTCGATCAGTGGCGTTCGTTTGCCCCAGTCGAGTGTGGCGTTCAGCGTATCGAGCGCGTCCCGCATCGGAGCGACATCCACAAGTGACTCCGCGCGGTGATAGAGCCGAGCGTATTCCTTGTTGTTCCCGACGACACCGAGATAGCCGGCGAGCGTCACCATCATGTCGAGGGCGAGGTCTCGGATTACCCGCCGAATGCGTTCGTCGCCCGGGTGCCCGAGCCCACGTAGCTCCCGGACCGGAATGGCACAGAGATCGGTCATGAGTGCGATCTTGTCGGCCGCGTCGCGCGCGTACTCCTCCGGCGCATGCACATACGTGTTGCGCGACATGTAGATCAGGGCATCGATCGCGGTGATATGGAGTACGACTTCGACCGGCGCGCAATCGCTTACGGCCGCATGCGGCGCGGCCTCGGCGCCCATCCGCGCGTCCAAGGCCCGGGCGCGGGCCAGCAGTCCTTCGCGGAACACGGTGACCTCGCCACCGCGGGCCGCCTCGGAATCACACCACATCGTCATATGCCACACGCATCGGAACGCCGCGGCGACGGTGGAACGCCCACCGAGATAGGCGAGCGCTTCGAGGACGGGTTCCGCGTGTTCCAGCACCGCCTGTCCGATATCCAGAAGAACCCGGGCGGTCAACTCTCCCAAGCCTTCTCGGTCGAAGATGGGGTCGGCGCCGGTCACCTCCCGGCGAATGAAGCCGAGATCATCCCGGATTCCCGCGGGCAGGAACCCGGCACCGGCGATCGCCTGGTCGATGCGGCTGTGATCGGTGGTCGTCGCGATGAAGAGGTCGGCGATCTTCTCCACGGTGTCCACCAGTGCGTCGGCGAGCTGGTGGGCGACGGCCTGCGCTGCCTTGTCGAGAAGCTGTGCGGAGAACACGCTCGCGGGATCGCTGTCGCGGTGGATCAGCTCGTCCAGCGCTATCAACTGGGCGTTCAGCGCCTCCGCGTCGTGCTGCCGAGCCGACCGCGAAAAGAATCGCGCGAACAATTCGAGCAGCGCATCCGGAAGGAGACGACGCAGCTCAGCGACGCCGTGGCGGGGCGGTTGTTCGTCGATCGCGCCCATCCGGTCTTCCAGGTACTGCCAGAAAGTGTCCGTCCGCAACGCCTCGTCCCACAGATCGATCCCGTCCAGCCACGGATGAAAAGTGTTCCCGGCCGGCGACTCCGAGGCCTCGATCTGATTCAGGACGGCGAGATTATGGGTCGCCAGCACCGCGGCGGGGCCGGAGTCGTGGCGGTCGGTCTCCCAAATCTCTCGCGCTGCCGCCGGATCGCCGTCGGCGAGCCGCTCCAAAGCTGGGTCGTCCGGGCCCGCCGGCCAGAACCAGAACAATTCGTACATCAGCCGGTACTCCGCGACGGCCAGCAGACTGAGCGCCTGATGAACCGATCCGGGGTCCGCGGCCGGCTCGACAGGCATTATCCCGCTCTCGATGTCCGGCGCTGCGCCGCCGAGGCGAAAGGCGTTGTATCAATACGGGCCCTTCTCGATCACGAACGAAAGCGCTTCGGCGAGTGGGCTGTCCGGCTCGGTCACGCTGACGTCCACGGTGCCTCCCTCGACGTGTCGTCAATGACCTGTATTCATACACATCGTCCGACGGCTTGTCGATCGCCGCAAATGTGTGCTCGGCGACTGGCGATTTGCGTGTTTCGCGATGCGTCGCGGTGGGACAGGATCGCAGCGACAGAGCTGGGTCGACTTCATGTTCGAGGAGCGGGTCGTCAGTGGCGGGGTGGAAGGAAGAGGCGTCTGTGGAGTTGACCGGTGAGATCGTGCGCGGGCTACGTGCGGCCGCTCCGCCCGGCTGGCGGCAGTTGGAGGCGTCGTTCGCCATGACGGTCGTCAGCGAGTCCGCGGTGCTGGTTGTCGACGACGGGACGCGGTCGGTGCGGTGTCAGGTGCCACCCGAGGTGTGGGGTGCGGTGCGTCGGCACCGTGAGTTGTCGGCTCGATCCGCGGACGGACCGTGGTGGCGCTTGCTGGTGCGGGCGGACGATGCCCACGTCGAGGTCGAGTGCGACCGCGGTGCGGAGCCGTTTCCCGGCGAGCAGTTGTTCGCACCTGATGCGTATCTCGCCGACCTGGAAAGCCATCCGCGAAATCGCCTGCCGGTGTGGCTGGCGGCGTATATCGGGCGTGGTGAGCCGCTGTCGCGGCCGCCTGGCCGCGCTGCCGAGAGCGCACGGGCGGACCGGACGATGGGTGTGCGGCCGGTACCGGTGAACGAGCTGCTGGATCTGCGGGAGCTGTGGGCTCGGTGGGCGGTGTTGTCCGCGGCTTTCGTGGCGGTGGGGTCCCCGCGGGGGCCTCGGATCTGCCCGTCGGTGGGTGTGTTCGAAGGTGCACGGCGTAGCGGTTCGACCCTGGCGCTGTTGCCGGGCGGGCGGGCGGTGCTGTCGGGTGGCGTGTGGAATGCGCCCGTACTGGAGGCCGCCTACAACGATGGCGGCGACATGTCGGAAATCTTTGCGGGCGCGCCGTATTGGGTGGCGGACCCGGTCCTCAACGCCCGCGTGGCTACCGGGTCGCTGTCGTTCTGTTACTGGTGGGACGCGGGGCGGTGGTACCGGGGCGGGTCGGCTCCGGTGCCGGAGTGTGCGGAGGCGATTCCCGCGGTCTGGACTGTCGAGACCGCGGCAGGCGTAATTTCCGACCTGCTGAGCGACGTGCCGGGCGCGGTGCCCGAGTCGATAGAGCCGTTGATTTCCGCGGCACAGGCAGGCGCGGTGACTCGGGAGCAGATTCGGAGCGTTTTCGGTGACGGCGCCGGGCTCGATCTCGATGGTGCGCTGTTCCAGTTCGTCATCGCGGGCTTGGGGGCAGTCGGCGATGGCTTCCTCTCCGAGGCGGAGGCGATCGCCCTGGTCCGAGATCACATCCGGGGCCGGGGCCATGACGTCACCGGATATTCGCTGTCGGCGTTGACGGCCGTTCGGCTCGGCGTCGGGTGGATAGTGCATTCGCCGGTGCCCGACGGTGAATTCGTTCTGGACCGTGCGGTGTTCTACGTCGCCGACGACGGTGTCGTGGAGCAGTCGACCGAGTCGGTCGCGATATCGGAGTACGTGGCCGGGTTCGAGCAGCGGTACTGGCATCGCCGTGACGACCGCGTCTGAATCGGCATGGCGCACAGCGAGTTCCAATTCGACCCCGACCGTATTCGCCGGCAGGGGGCGTTGCTGGGTGATCTCGGTGACCGCGTCGGCGGGACATACGCCGGGTTGCGGGACAGCCTGGCCGAGGTCGACGGGTGCTGGGGTGACGACGACCTGGGCGTGGCGTTCGCCGAGAGTTTCACGCCGGGCGCCGATCAGTTGCTGGCAAACCTTCGGGCGATGCAGGAGAGTCTGCGCGAGACAGCCCGGGGGCTCATCGACGCCACGCACAGTGTCGAGGACGCGGACCAGAACATCGCCGGCCGGACAGATCGAGACCCCGGCGAGTCGAGCCGCGGCGACCCGGGTCCCGCGGTCGGCGCACCGCAGCCGTCACAGGTCGCGCCGCCCCTGACATCCGGTGCGAACGTGTCGCCTGCCGCGACGCCCGCTTCGTCCCCGCCTCCGGCGCCACCGCAAACCGCAACCACCGAAGTCGAAAACTCTTCCGGCGGGCCGCTTTCCGACCCCTCGGGTCAGCCGGCCGGCACCGAGCAGCCGACCCCGGATGCGGGATCGGACGAGGCGGGCGAGCAGGCCACTCCGCGAGGTGGCTCCGATTCGTCGCACCCGTCCCCGGGCGCCGCGAGCCCGGCCACCGGCGACAGACGACCCGAGGAACGTAGCGGGTTGCCCGCCGCGGTACCGCCTCCGCTCGCCGAGAACAACTCCCCGCGGGCACGGGATGGCTTGTCCGCAGGCGATTCTCGTCGTGCGGCCGGGGCAGGGCGGCAGGCGACACCGTGGACCACGCCACCGCGCACAGCGCCCGGCGCGCATGCGGCAGAGGAGTCGGGTCGCCCGCCGGCCCCTCGGTCCGACGCTCCGCCGCCGAGAGAGCGAGGACAGGGTCGACCCGGCCGGGACCGGACCGCGGAACGGCCGGTCGGCAGGTCCGGTGCGTCGGCGGTGCTCGGATGGCTGGCGCGGACATTGGCCGAACGGCACGGTGTCCAGGTCACCGGGTTCGACCTCCCAGGCTTGGAAGACACGGCTGTTCGTGAGTTCGCGGCAGCCGTCGATCGTGTGCTGACCGACTACCCGGCTGTCGTACTCGACCGTGTCGCCGTGGCCGACCTGGGTGGCGACGGATCTCCGGTGCGATGGGAGCGCGAGTCACGTGACGATCGGACGCCCGCCGTGCGGTCGATCACGCTGGACCAGAGCGTGGCCCGCGCGTCGGCACCGCCGGACCTGCAGGTCTACGCGGCGACGGTGCGCGAACTGGCCTCGGCGCTCGACTCGGTCGGTGCGGGCGTTGTCGGGCGGCGCGTGCAGCGGATCCTGATCGCCGAATATCTGCGCCGGGCGGCGGGGCGGTACACCACGCTCGGCGAGGTCGTGCGCGGATACCGGCGCTGGCGCGACGAGCTGAACGAAATCTTCGGCGGTGCGGACGATTTCGACGGACAGCGGGCATTGGGCTGCGCGTTCGCCGATGTCGTGCTGCACGGCGTCCGGGCGAGCGCGCAGGCACAGGTTCTGCATTCGGCGCTGGTGGCCGCGGCGTCCCCGCCGGGGCGGAGCGGTGCCGGTGGTTGACATCTTGTCGTCGAATCCGTTGGTGCAGGCGCGGGAGTTGTTCGAAGGCCTGCCCGACTTCGTGCGGTGGCCGGTCGAGATGGCGGTATTCGGCGGGGACTTGCCGCGGGCCGATGTGTCCCGGATGCGGTGGATGGCCGCCCAGTTGCGGGAGAAGGCCGCGGCGATGCTCGGTCACGCCGATGACGCGACGGGGGTGCTGGCGCAACTCGACGCGGTCGGTACGTTCGGTGACCAGGTGCGCGAGATGCTGCTGCTGCATCGTAAGGGCGCGATCCGGCTGCACGACGAGGCGCTGATCCTGGCCGATCAGGCGGACGGGGCAGCCAACGAGGCGGAGAAGACGCTGTGTGTGATGTTCGCGTTCGGCGCACAGCTGGCCTGGCAAATCTACCGCGCGCTGGCGGTAGCGGCCGCGGCCGGTCCCGCCGGACAGGTGGCGGCGGCGTCGACCGTGGAGTCCATGCTGGTCACCGGGCGTGCCGAGGTCGAGGTGATGCGGGCGGCGCTGAAGCGGGGTTTCGCGGAGCGCGCGGCGAACGCGGTGGCCAGGCTGACGGGGCTGGGGCCGCTTCAGCTCGCCGCCGTGGTGGGGAAATCCGCCGCGTTCCCGATGGCGGTCGACGGGGGTGTCCAGTTGTTGCAGGTCGCGGCGGGGGACCGGGACTGGAGCCTGATCGGTGCCAATGGTGAGAATCCGAGGGGCATCGACCTGACGTCGATCGTCGCCATGGGCGCGGGGGGTGCCGGTGGTGCGGTCGGTGGTGTGCTGGCCGGTCGGTACGTGCCGAAGATCTTTCCCCGGGTGGGGGACAGCCGGTTGTTGCTGGGGCTGGTGCACGGGACCGCGGGTGCGGTGTCGGGCCTGGGCGCGGCGGCGTTGATCACCGGCTGGCCCGAACATTTCGACCAGGCGCTCGCCGAGTTGCTCAACGGTGCGGTCGGCGGAGCGATGTCCATGCACGCCGGCGCGCACGCGCGAGCCGAAGCCCTCGCAGCGCCGAAAACCGATGGCAGTGGCCGCTTCGATCGGCCGGATGTGTCCTTCGGTCAGGACTCGCGTGACGAAACGATCGCCGATGCCGGAGAGGGGCGGGACAGCCGGTCGGCGGATCGAGCGATCCTGGACCGGCTCGCGGCCCAGGCCGTCACGCGCGGGCAGCCCGCGCCGATCGCTTCGGACGCGCCGCGCCCGGCGTTGCCCGAGAACCGTTCTGCCGCAGCGAATTCCCGTTCCGGCGGCGTTCCCTCCGTGGCGACGGATACGCCGACGGCGAAGCTGCGGGCCGAACTGACCCACCAGGTGACCGTCGACGACCAGCGTGTGGTGGATGCCCGCAAACACCTGGACGGGGCGCTGACGGAGTTGGAGAAGGGCGGTACGGCGCTCGAGTCGGAGGTGGCCAGGCATGCCGTGGCGGAAGCGTGGGCGGCGCACGAGACCGCGGTGCGGGAGGCGGTCGAGGAACGCGTCGACGAGAGAAGGGCGGAAGCGGAAGCCGCGATCGCGGCGGCCGACGAACAACGGCGCGGTGTCGAGGCCGAGACCGGTGAGCGCATGCGGGCGGGCCGCGACGCGGTGGCCACGGCGCGCACGCACTGGGCGGCGAGTCGCGATGCCCACGAGGCGGCGGTCACCGCCTACGAGGCGGGTGTGCGCGGTCATGTGGATGAGAGCATCCGGTCAGTGCAGGACAAGGTCGACGCGGCGGGCGCCGCCCTGGAAAAGAGCAGGCAGGAGTATCGACGCTATCGGGAGGGCGCGGAGCCGGAGGCCACGCACCTTGCCGGGCTGGAGCAAGGTATCGAGCGGGCACGGACGCGGTTGCGGGTGGCGATGGTCGAGCGGGAGGCCTTGCTGCGGGCCGTGATCGGGCAGGGCGCCGTGCCGGGGCGGGATGACCACGCGGTCCGACTGCGGGCGGCCGAGACCGCCCGCAATGAGGTGGTATCACGGTGGGGCAGAAGGGCTTTCCGTTCCGAAGTGGCCGCTCGGGAACAGTATTGGCGGCATGCGCTGGCCGAACACGCGGAGGTGGCGCAGGCCAACGTCCGGACGGCGGCGGATGACCTGGAGCGGTGCACGACGGCCTACCGCGCGGCGCACCGGAGCCTGGTGTCGGACGGGGTGCGGGCGATAGATGCCCGGTTCCGCTCGGCGGCGGAGGCGGGCGCGGCGGATATCGCGGCATACGAGGCGGGAGTGGTCGACCGCGCCGACGCGTTCCGAGCCGCCTCGGACAAACGTCTGCGGGCCATGATGTCGACCGACGAGCTGGCCACCTCCTACTACGAAGAGATGCTGGCCGCGGGAGATGCGGCCGACCCGGTGACGGTTCCGATGTCGCCGGAGGCACTGCTGAAGGGGATCGTCGGGGGGACCCGCGCGGAGCGCTATCTCGCCATGCGCAAGTGGGCCGAACTCACCACCGGCAAAGACATGCGTGTGACGCAGCGTATCGCGTGGGGGCTCGAGCTGGCCGACATGAAGACCGGCGAGGGCAAGACGCTGCTCACCACCGTGAAAACGATCGACGACGCCATCCAGCACGGCGTCGCCAACGTGTGGACCAGCAGCGATTCACTGGTCTTGGAGACGATCGCGTCGGTGGAGCAGGTCACCAGGTCCGAGCACGGCGATCTGCCGGTGGACACCTACCGGCTGGCCGATATGACCGAGAACGGGGAGTTCCCGGAGCCGAAACCCGGTGTGGGCCAGATGTTCGTCGGCACACCGGAGAACGCCGAGTTCCTGGTGTTGCGCAGGGGCAAGGCGTTTCTCGATCGCCTGCACGAGGCGGGAGCATCCGATGAGACGATCAAGGCGCTTCGTGAGAGTCTGTTTCCCCGGCTCAAAGGCGATCGGCCGCAACTCGATCGGATCAAGGAGATCCTCGACGAGGCGGCGGAGCGATACGGTCTGCGGGAGCGGTTCGAGCCGTTGCCCGGTGGCCGTGGGAACAAGGTCCACACGCTCGACGAGATGGATACGGTGGTCGACGGCCGCGAGGCGGTGCTGTCGCCCGGCGCCGGTGGCGACGAGAGCCCCGAGGTGGTCGCTCGCCTGGAAGAGGTCTGGCAGCGTTTCAAGACCGCGCAGCGGCTGCCGCACGGGTTGACCGCGCAGGACTTCGGCAGGCCGGAGGGCACCCGCGGGTTCTGGCAGGCGACGCTGACCCCGGCGGCGATCGCCAAGCTCAACCGGGTGTCCGGGGAACCCGTGACCGCGGCCGACGCCGAGATGTACACCAGTGCCGCGCTGGCCGAGTGGGCACGGGTCAGAAACAGTGACTACATCGAAGGCCGCGGTGACGCCCCGGGGGAACCGGGAAGGGTCCTACTGCTGGCGTCGGACACCAACGATCAGCTGCAGGCCAACCGGGAGGAGGGTACCGAGACTCGAACGCAGGGTCTGGTAGGCCAGTTCATGGACCTCAAGGAGGGAGTGCCGGTCAAGGCCAACCTGCCAGAGGAAGCCATGTACATCTCGGTGGACCAGCTCATCGGCAGTAGCTACCTGGGACGGCCGACGGGGTACTCCGGCACGCTCAAGATCGTCGAAGGCGAGCTGTACGAGCGGTACGGGATTCCGGGCGTGGCGGAGAATCCGCCCTACTACGTGTCGCAGCTGGAACGCCACTACGCGCTCAACGACGATACCCGGCACGGCAAGCTCGCGCAGATGGGCCGTGACGTGGTCGGCGAACTGCGATTGACGCCGATCCTGGATGAGAACGGCGTGATCGTCGGAGTCGAACAGCACGGTCGTCCACAGCTGAACGAGCACATGGACCAGCGGAACATCCGCGGCGACGATGTCCGCGAAGGAGCGAACGGGGAACGGATCCGGCTGCACGGATGGCAGGACAAGGACGACCACGAGAAGGGCCTGGTCGACTGGGTCGATCAGTTCACCCACGAACATGTGGAGGCCATGAAGCGGGCGTATCCGATGCTCGACGCGTTCGAGCGCGCCGGTGCCCCGGCCGACGAGGTGGCGGCATTGCGGCAACGGATCACGCAGGCACCCCCGGCCCAAGTGATCAGGTCCATGCTCGATACGGCGGCGGCCCATTATGGAGTCGAACAGCGTTTCGACTCGGTGCCCGAGCTACAGGCCGCCGAAAGGATCAAGCTCGAGTATCTGGCTATGGACGCCCGCTGGGACGACGACCTCGCCAATCAGTCGACGCCCGAAAAGGTCGCTGAACTGCTGGTCGACACGCTCGGCGAGCGGAGCAGCGCCGTGTTTGCCGAACGCCTCTCCGGCCATCCGGTCGACGGCTGGGGCGTATCTGGCAGCCGGACGTTTGTTCGACGTCTGGCGGACTTGCTGGTCGAGAAGTGCGGCCACGGCGCTGTGCCGGGCGAGCCCGGCACAAAACTGTTCGCCGACAAACTGAACAACCATCTCATCAAGCATATGTGGGGCGAGGAAGGCAGCCTTGCGTTCGTCAACAAGAAATCCATGCGCGGCACCGACTGGGAGCCCACGCCGGAATCCATTGCGCTGGGCGGGACCTTGGGCCGGATGGATGGTGGGCCATCCCGCGGGGAACGAGCATTCGAACAGGGCGTGGGCCGTGCGTCCCGTGGCGGCACGACCACCGACCGGGAGGAGGGTGGCACACCGGGCACGTTCATGCAGTACCTCTCGCCGGAGGACTACTACGGCGTCGTCGAGAATCACGGCGTCACCGACCAGGTCGTCATGTTCACCGACGCCGTCGCGGCGCGGCGGGCGGCGGCCGTCGCGCACGCGGCGGAGCACACCCCCGCCAGCCGCGCCGAATTGGACCGGGCGGACCGCGCTGTCGAACAGGCCGAACGCGTCCTGCGGGAAGACGCGGCGCCGACGCAGATGCGCGCGGTCGAACAACACCTGATGGCGTCCGGTCGCGCACAGCACGCCAACCTGCCTCCGCAGGCCCCGGCTGACCTTCCCACCTCCGAACCGGCCCACTCGGCCGTGCTCGCGCCCGGAGCCCGCGACGGCGTAGACACTGTCCGACCGGAACGTCCGGAAGATCGCTACGCACGGCTCGCGGGGTGGCTGGGGATCCCCGTGACGGTCCCGGTCGTCATGGCGGCCGAAGACGACGAGGACGATGAATCATCGCCGCGGCCAGCGGACACCTCGGCCGCCGTACAGGCGCTGAACCGGTTTCAGGCGGGCCTCCCGACTGCCGTCGTGGAGGCGTTGAACCAGCATCTCGACGACGCGGCGCCCGCAGCGATCGTCCTGGACCCGATGCTCTCCGACGCGCAAGCGCTGGAGCGGCTCGAATCTCGGCGCGACCGCCTGGCGGACGAGCTCGGACTGGAGCGAGATCAGGTTCTCGGCGCGGAGGGGATACGCCGGGTCGGCGAAAAGGTGGACGAGGCGCGCGAGAATTTCACCGACGCCTTGCCGCCGACGGTCCGGCCGCTCGCCGAGGCCGATGCCGCCATCGCTCGCGCGGTGGTGGCCGACGCGGCGGCGCAGCTCGTGGGATCTTCCGACAAGGCCGAGCCCGCCGGGCCCGTGGTCGCGGCGGCATCGACATACCTCGCCCTCACCGCCCTGCTCGACCTTGTCGTCGGCGTTCACCGGCGGAACCCGAACGGCTGCGTCAACAACGCCGTGACGATGATGGAGGTGCTGTACGAGTACGAGCCCCACGCGAGTCCGTATGAGATGCCGAGCTACTCCCCGCTGGCAGGCCATGGCAACGAGGACGTCCAACGGGCTTCTGGCGGAGGCACTTTCCGTTCCTCCGGTGATCTGGACACGGTAGCCGCGTCGCTGGCGCAACGACCGGGAGCCGCCAGCTGGGTTGTCTACAACTGGCTCGACACCCGCGTCGTCGACGGGGACCGCAAGGACGCGGCCGAACGGCTGGCCCGCCACCTCGCCGATGGCCTGCTCGACCTCGCCGACTACAACCGGCGCATCGCGCGGGTGCGAGCCGCCGCCCAGCATGCCGACCTGCGGCAGGCGCTGTCGGGCCTGCCCCAGCTGCCGAACGAGTCGGCCGACGAGAGATACGCCGGGAAAGTCCGGACGCATCTGGTGTTGATGCACAGCAGAATCGGCGCCTCCGGCACACCGGAAGTGGTTGTCCTGGACATCAATTCCGGCACCAAGCGCACGGCGATCACGCCGGAGGACCTGGCGGGACCGAATGCATTGCTGAAAAGAGCCGTCCCGTTCGACAAGTGGAAGGAGAAGCAAGGGCAGATCGAAGGACTCGGCAAGAAGGACAGTCGGGTCTGGACCATCGAATTCGATGACGAAGGCAAAGCCCTGCCGCACGGCAACGTTGTGTCGATTTCCCAGCGGCGGCAACGGGAATCGCCACCACCGCAGCAATCGGACCGGTTCGCCCGCGCCGGCCACCGCCCACCCGACGACGGCCAACCGCGGCGCAGCCGGTCGGACGAGCACGCCGGGCCACGACCGCTCACCCGGCTGGACAAGGAGCTGGCCCACCTCCCCTTCCTGTACGGCGATGACGAGTCCGACAGCGGCTCCGCACCGTCGATGAAATGGCAACGGCGCCGCGATGATTCGGTGCGGAACTTGAGTCGATTGCTGGCCCACGCGGTCCGCCAGGACACGGCGAAATCGGTCTCCGATCCGGGCTATTCCGAGGAGTGGGAACGCGAACGCGACGAACTCGAGGCCGAACTCGCCCGTTGGAACGGGCAAGAGCCGGACGGGCACCGGCGTGTGGAACGAGTGCTGCAACCGCTCCTGGGCCGATTGCGGTCGCTGGACCGCGACGGTTGGCAGCGGATGCATGGCACCGAGCTTCCGTGGCTCGGCTCCTGGGTCCTGCGCGGAATCCTGCTGCGCGAACCCACGCGCCCGGATCTGCCGCATATTGGCGAGCAACTCGATATCACTCCCGCTGCGCAGGCCGCTGATTTGATGAGCATGCCCGCAACCGGGGCGGGCGATGCGGCGGTGGTGTCGACAAGAGACGGCGACGCGCTCGCCGAATGGCGGTTGCTCGGGGAGACGGCGGCGACCGGGTCCGCACTCGAACAACTCGTGACCGCGGTGCTCTCCTATCTGGAGTCGAGTCGCATCGCGGAAATCGACACGGAAACGGAAAAGCCCGCCGCGGATCAGCCTGACGATGCGGAGGCGGCACGGCGTCTGCTCGACGAGTTGGCGCGGGTGGAGAAGCTGCGCGATCGGTGGGCCGAGTTGTGCCGGGTACCGCTGAGCGACCTGGGTGACCGAAGAGTCGGCGGTGCGCGTGATATCGGGCACCTGCGTGCGGAATTCGCACGGCTTACCGACCGCCTACAGCACGCGACAGCTCCCGAGAGAGCGGCTTCCATCCGATGGCGACGGCTCCATTTCCTGCTCCACTACACCGATCGGCACGAGCGGTTGGTCTCGGAGGTGGACGAAGACGCGCCCGACGGCACGCACCGCAGCGATCCGATAGTCGAATACAACACTCGCAGAATGCAAGCCGTCCGGCGGTACGACAACGACTACGGATTGTCGCCCCCTGTCGATGCCGACGGTCGGCCGCTGCCGCCGGAGGGCATTTTCGCGTCGGTCGATGCCGACGGCATTCTCCGCATGCAGGTGCGGGCGAGCGAACGAACACCGCGCGGGTTTGCGATGGTCGCGCAGATGGAGGCCGAGGTCGGTCATCTGGTCACCGGGATCCAGGACTTCTGGACAGCTGCGTTCGACGGTCTGACCACCAACATCGACATGTTCAACGACTTGCTCCGGCAAAACCCGGAACTGTCGCCCGAGGAGGCCGCCGCCCGTACCTTCACCGGGCGCATGGCGTACCGCCGCGGATTCACGCACGTCCGAATAGACCACCTCGACGGCGCCCGGGGCGAATACCACAACGTCGTCGTGACATTCACTTCGCCCGAAGTGGCAAAGGGTCCGGAACGTGAAGCGCCGAACCGACGGGAGTTCGACGCGGAGCTGCCACCCCGTGGCTACGTGGCAGATGTCATCGCGGGCAACGCGCGAGCGGACGTGCCTCACAGGCCTATCGGGAGTCGGCCGCCGGATGACGAATCGAGCGAACACCTCGCTCAGGTTCGGAGTAGAGCGGTGGTGGACCTCGAACATCGCTTCGACAACGACGCGGCCGCGGGTAGCGGTTCGGAAGGGGAGGACGAAGCCGCCATCCGGAGCCGTCTGCTCGATCGCATCGATCGCATCGACAGGTTCATGGCCGGTCTGAACGCCGCGCGAATCGAGCAGCGGCGATCGGCCGCGCTGCTCACCGCGGCCGTCGACCAGTGCCCGGACCTCGATGACGACATGGCGTCACTCGACCCGGAGGCACTTCGGCGGGTCGTCCGCCTGCGTGACACCGCCCGGACCGCGCTCGAGGAACTGCTGGCACAAGAGGGGCGGATCGAACGGGCCGAGGATCTGAGATTCCCGACCACGCTGCACAGCGCGGCGATCACCGATGCCGCCCAGCGACTGTGGCGCCTCGATGACGTTGTCAGGGCTGCCCACGAGTTCGGCTACCACGCAAGACGTCTCGCGGAGTTGACCGAGCACGCCCGGAGCATCGAGCGCGCTGCCCGGGAGGTGAACGGATCGAGGACAGGGGAGGAGTCGCAGGACTTCGAAGGGCATTTGGACAGCATGCTGAGTGGAATGATGCGGTGGTTCGACTTCGATACCGCACTGCGCAGCGAAAGCCTCATCGAACTCCGTGAGAGCGCGGACGAGTGGTCTCGGCATCTGCGCAGCGACCTGTTCGCTGCGTTGGGTGGGGCGGGCGACGAAGTAAAACAGTTGCTACAACAGGGGTCTCCGGTCTGGCGCCGGTGGAACGCCGAATTCGCCGAGTACCGCAGTGAACTCGGGCGGCTTCTCGACATTCCGGCCGAGCGTCTGGAGCCGTTCGACAAGCTGGAGATGACTTTGGAGGACCTGGCGAAGCGATTCGCGCGGGAAGGGATGCCCGAGGCGGTGCGGACGCTTTTTCCGGAGCTTCGCCGCATGGCCGAGGTGATGGGTCTCGTGCACGAGATTCACCGATTGGACGAGCGGGCCCGCCGCATCGACGCATTGGATGCGGCATTTCGTGATCTCGCCGCCTGGCGGGAACGAGCCCCGCCGACCGGAGATTCGATCGCCGCTCTCGATCGCGTGTATCACCGGCTGGCCGATCTGGCACAGCGGCTCGACACATCCGCTCGACAGTTCATCGCGGCGACAGTCGCGCTGCCGGACGCCTATTCGCCGGCGAAGAAGCATGGTTATCTACTATGGCGGCTCCGTTCGGACCCGGCGGAGCGGGAGCGGCTGCGGAATGCGATGAGGCGCGCCCGGGATGGGCTGCTCGGCGTGACCGACTGGACGGACCTTCCCGCCGAAGAACGCGAACAGCTGATGCGGCGTGCCGTCGAAGGACCCCGCGCGGAAGGCCGGGTGTGGGTGCCCGCGCAGCCCGAGGTATCCGACGTGATGGCCGCGCCGACGCGCGAATTCGCGGAACTCCGCCAACTGTCCGAGTACGCGGAACTGGCCGACCGGGAACGGGAACTCGAGGCCGAAATGGACAGCCTTCTGAGGGATGCCGTCCGAGAGCCCGTGGTCGCCCGGTCCAGTTTCGACGGCGCGCAAGATCGGAGTGGTTACCCGGGCACACGGGACGAGGAAAGAATTGCGCTGCTGGGCCGCAACCTGGCCGGCCTCCGATTCATGGCCGTCGACTCGTGTGCGAGTACGGTCAAGAGAATCGGGCCCATCGGGTCGTTCTACGGCGTCGATTCGGTCTGGCAGGCCCGCCCCGGCTCGCCCGGCGAAGCCCGGCTACTCGCGGAAATCGACCGGCTACGCAACAAACTCGCCGACCTGTGGGGTATCGAACCGGCCTCGGTGACAGGCGAGGAAGTGGCGCGGAGAGGAGCGCCCGCGGCGGGATCCCTCGCCGAGGCCGATGACATAGTCGCCCTCCAGACATTCGAGTCGCTGCTCACCAACGTGCGCCAATTCCATCGGTACGACGCCTGGGCTCGCGCGATCGATGCGGTGGACAACGCCCTGACCGACCTCCGCTGGCGCGAGGCCATCACCGAGGCGCAGGTCGAGGGTATGCGCCGAGCACACCTCGAGCGGTATCCGCAAGACGAGGCGGCGCTCCGGCCCGGCCCCGATGCGACGGCGCGCGTGCGTGCCGCCCTGTCCGGTGCCACGGAGGATCGACGGCGGACACTGCAGGAACTGGCCGATGTGATGACAGCGCACGACGAGACGGCCGCGCGGCTGCGCGAATTGGCCGACCGATGCCGTGCGCTCGACGCGCTCGCGGACGCGCGGGCGGCACAGCCCCCGGCCCAACGAGGGGCGGTGGATACCCGGCTCGACGTGCTTTTGGGATCGGTGGCGGCCGAGATCACCGTTCGGTCGGCGGAGGCGGTCCCGGACAGTGGGCCGGACCGTCCGATCGGTACCCGGCCGCCTGAGAAGAGCGAGGAGTCGTCCGAGGGCGTGACCCATTCCCTTCCGCATCCCGACAACTACGAGCGGGCAGTCGAATGGGTCGGCGCTCTGTGTCATGCGCTGTCGCTGGAGCCCGATCGGATCGACGACATTCTCGGCGCCCCGTGGGGCGCTCGGCTCCGAAACGGCGTCGCCGCAGGGGATTACGCGGGTGTCCCGGACCTGACCCTCGATCAGATGCGCGCGGTGCTGCGGGGTATCGGCGCGGCACGACGCATGTACTCCGCTGTCGCCCGGCGCTATTTTCCCGGCCTCGAGATGGCTCCCCATGCGGTCGGCCCGAGCTTGCGGCGGGTTCGGGCCGGGACGACTATCGAGCGGTTCGCAGCGGTGGCCGGTGTGCAGCCGGCGACGGTCAGCGCCCGCGAGGCGAGTGTTCACCTGCCACCTGTGCGGCGGGCCTGGGAGGCGCATCTGCGAGCACTGGCCGCCGGTACTTCCCGCGCCCCGGGGGCGGATGCGTCCATCGGTGCGTGCCTCGCCGCGTTCCGGTCGGATGCCGGTCTGACGCAGGAACAGATCGCTCGGAAAATGAGCACGTCGCGGACGGCGGTAGCGGCGATCGAAGACTCGGAGTCCGAACTGTCGAAGGACACGGTGGAGGCCTACCTGCTTGCTTTGGCCCCGAGTATTCCGCGCTACCCCGAGGGGCACTTCGACATCGGCAGCTATCTCAGAATGCTGCGAGAAGCGGCCGGTGCCATGCTGTCGCAAGCTGCGGACGGGACCGGCATGACATACGTCATGGTGCGAAATCGTGAACTGGGAAATGTGACGCCGTCGCCGGAGATGGTCCGGTTCTATCTGGACGAGTACGGTGACGGCGACGTGAGCGTGGACGAGGTCGTCGAGTCTTTCCCTGATATCGAGTCGAGTTCGATCCGAGAGAGGAAGAGTGCGCCTCGCACGTCCTTCGTCTTTCCGGAAATTCGAGGCACCCGCTCGCTGCGCGAGTACATGCGGGCCTTCGAGCAGGCGAACGGCACCACCCGCGGGGAAACGGACAGAATATTCGGATTCGAACGTTCCGTCGTAGATTATTCACAGCCGGTTGCCGAGCTGACCGTGCTCCGAGTATTCGATCGGGTGCTGAATCAGGTTGCTCCATGGAACGATATCGCCGAAGCGTGGGGATACACGTATCGGATGAATCCGGCCGGAGAGGAACCGCCCGATCCCGCCGAGTTCGTGTCGCGGTCGATCCACGCGTGGATCGACGCCACTCGCCTGTATCGACGGATGACGTGGGCGGAGTTCGAGGCCCCGGCGGGCGGGCCCACCCGCGCCGCATCGACCTGGCGCAGAAACCGTCTCGGCCACTTCTACTTGCGGAGGCTCCACGAGGCCGGCCGTATCTCGGCGGATGCGCTGAATGCCGCGATGGAGCTGTTTCCCGACGGAAATCACGCCGAGGGACCTGCTGCCGACGAGCCGTCTGCCGAAGCTCGACGGATGCCGACCACTCCTCTTCCGTCGACGCCGTGGACCGCGGACGCCACGCGGGCAACGACGACGGACGCGCCGGACGACCGGGAGTCAGAACCGGATCGCCCGATAGGCACACGACCAAGCGATCCGTTGCCGACACCATGGAATTCTTCCGGTCGGCAAGCAGGAGATGCCGAGCGGTTCTCCGACCGGGCCGCCGAAGCCCTCCGGCACGATGTCGTGACGGTCCGGACGATCGAGCGGACGCCGGACAAGACGGTCGAGCTGGTTACCTTCGCGAACGGCACCGAACTGATCAAGGAAACGTACCCCTATCCCTGGCAAGCGACGGAGGCGTGGCTGCTCGCTGAGGTCGGTCGCGCGATGGGGGCTCCGGTGGCACCGGCTGTCAGAATCGCCGAGCAAGAGGATTCCCTCTTCCGTGGAGTCGCCGAAAATCCCGAGACGGGTACCGACGCGGCACAGCTGCTCGGGCTGTTCCATGCGGTGACCAGTGGCTTCGGCCCGGGCGCGGCGGAGTTCGTCGTGCCGGACGACGGCGGTGGTCGTACCTGGCTCGACCACAGTATTTCGAGCCGCCGCATCGCCGAGATGCGGCTCTCGGTCGGGCAGTGGGAGGAACAATTCTCCAGGCACGGAATGACTGATGTGTACAGCCGGATCATGGCCGAATTGGCCGCTGCCGGGCGGCATTCGCACCGGGGCGAGGTGCTCGACCTCGCCGGACTCACGATCGAAGCGCAGCGGAAGGCGCGGCTGGTCGAGGATTTCACCTCGAGTCACCCCTATTTCACCATCTCAGGATTCGATCATCCGGATATCGCCTACGATGTGGTCGAGGAAATCGTGCGCACGCTCGACGGATTGCTCACGAAGTTCGCGCAGACACCCGATGGCCGCGGGTCGGTGATGACCAATATTCGCGGATTACGGATCGATTTTCTGGATTCGGGGCGACCGGTGAGCGGGCACGCAATAACCCGTGGCGGCAGGGGGACCGAATCGATAGATATCGCGTTCGAGTATGCCCTCGACCGGGACCGGGCGCTGCGGCAATCCGAGAGACACCGGCGTACGCATTACGATGTGGGCAGCGATCAGCCATTCCGTGACCTGATCGTGCACGAGTTCGTGCACGCCGTCGACCAAGCGCAGAATGAGCGACTCCGGCAGGAGCTGCCGCAGATGCTCGAGCAGATTTGGGAGAAATTGCGGGCCGCGGGCATGATGCCGGAGCGCTACGATCAGTGGATCGCCCGCCTGCCGCGATATGCGATGGAGAAATCACGCCCTCGCGATCTGAATCCGGCCGAGGCGCTGGCGGTGGGCTTCAGCGACGCGGAAGTCAACGGCGCGGTGGTGGGCAGCCCGCAATGGGCCATCCACCATTTCGTCACCGCCGGCGTGCCGCCGGAGATCAACCCGGAACTCGAAATCGAACTGCCCAGCGGAGTCGAGGTGATATTCGGAGATCGTAGTGACGAGCCTCCCCAGGCCGCTGTGGTCCGAAGCCGGCTGATCGAAAGTTCGCCGCAAATGACCGTGGAGGCGGTCACCTATGCCGACGGCACCGAGCGGATCCGGGAGACGTATCCCGACTCCCGGAGCGCGAAACTGGCGTGGTTGCTCACGCAGGTCGCGCACGACGCCGGCCTGGCGACGAGAGTGCGCCGCGGGTTCCCCGATGCGGGCAATTCGCTGTTCGGTGAACCCGCCCCCGGGCCATCGGAGTCGAATCCCGAGTCCGAGCAGTTGCTCGAACTGTTCCACGCCGTGGCGGCCGGGTCCGTGCCCGACTCGGCGGAATTCGATCACACCGTGCCCGGCCCGCGGATCGCACGACTCCGGAACAGTCTGCGACAGTGGCAGGAACGGTTCGCCGCCTACGGATCGGCCGAGACCTACGACCGCCTCCTGACCGGCCTGGCCGCCGCGGAACGGCACTCGCCGGACAATCGAGCCGAGGTGTCCACCCGTGACGGGCGCACGGGCGAGGAGCACGAGAAGGCCGGCCTGTTCGCGAAATTCGCTCTGCGCCATCCGAATTTCGCCCTTGCCGGTCTCGATCACCCGGACCTGACGGCCGAAGCTGTCGACGAGATTCTGACGACGCTCGACGAGTTGCTCACGCGGTACGCGCGGACACCGAGTGGTCGTGAACAACCGATATCCCGTATCCGCGGAATGCGCATCGATCTCTTCGAGGAACGGCCGGCCTTCGGCTGGGCGGTGCCGGGGGCCGGCGGGCGCCCCCGATGGATCGAATTGTCCTTCGACTACGCATCCGACCTCGTACCCCGGATGCGATCCGGACAGCGAAGTCGGGGAACCTACCTCGAACAGGGCCATGACTCCCCGTTCCGCGACCTCGTCACCAACGAGTTCGCGTACGCGATCGATCACATACACGACAACCGGCTCACCCGACGGCTGCAAGAAATGCTGGAGAAAACGTGGAGCGAACTCCAGGCCCAGCGCCTGGTTCTGGAGCGGTACGAGAAATGGATCACCCGCCTGCCCGAATACGTCTTCGAAGACCAGAACAGCTTCGACCTCGATCTCCCCGAGGCGCTCGCCGCCGGTTTCGCCCAGGCCGGCGATGCCGAGATCGGCAGCCCGCAATGGGCGATCCATCATTTCGTCACCACCCTCCAAGCGCCGGAGATAGCCCCCGACCTCGACGTCGCACTGTCGGATGACGGCCCCTCCTGGGCGCCGGATCGGCGGATCGGAAACAAGCCCGACGCAGGCGACCCGACTCCGAGTGTTCGGGACACGCATGAGTCCGCGGGGCAGGGGCGGGGCGGTCGTGTCGAAGCAGCCCTCCGGCACGAGATTGTCGAGACCCGAGTGGTCGAGAGCACGCCCGAAGTGACGGTCGAATCGGTGACGTTCGCGAACGGCACCGAACTCATTCGGGAGACCTATCCCGACGCCGAGCGTGCGCGCGAGGCGTGGCTGTTCGGGCGGATCGGTGTGCAGATGAAGGCTCCGGTCACGTGGCCCCACTACTACCCTGGCTCGGACAGATCCCTTGTGCGTGAACGCGTTACCGCAACGCACGAGCCAGAGTCTCGATCCGCGGCACTGCGACAACTCCTGCACGCGCTCACCGGAAATCACGGTCCGGCGGCCGCGATGTTCGTTACTCTCGACGACCGAGGCAGCCCGGTCTGGCACGATCACACCATCCCCCGTGCCGAGTTCCTCGACCTGCGGCGCATTTTGGCGTCATGGCGGGAAGAATTCAATTCCTACGACCTGACCGATGTACACGATCGGGCTACCGCCTGGCTCGCCGCTGTCGAACGGCACGGCCCGGTCGACCCGGAGGAGTCACTGCACTTCGCCGGGCTCTCCGAGGAGTCGCAGCGGAAGGCGCGGTTGGTCGAGGATTTCAACCAGGCCCATCCGTACTTCACCATCTCCGGATTCGATCACCCCGCGGTGGCTGCCGAGGTGGTCGAGGAGATCGTCACGACACTGGAAGATCTGCTGACCAGGTTCGCGCAATCGCCCGACAACGCTTTGCAGGTGATGTCCAATATCCGTGGACTTCGGATCGATCTACTCGATCGGCCGGGAACATACGGGCTCGCTGCTCCGAGCCCGAAAGGTGCCCCCGAGCGAACCGAATGGATAGCAATATCCTTCGACTACGCCGCGGATCCGGCCCGTTTGGCGAGCGCCCTGGAGGAGGACAGGCAGGAGAATTACAATGTAGTCAGCAATCGACCATTCCGCGATATCGTCATCCACGAGTTCGTGCACGCGATCGACCACGCGCAGCGCGGTCTACTCACACGGAAGCTGCCGACGGTGCTGGCGGAGACGCACGCCGAGTTGCAGCGCCTGGGTCTGGTCCGAGAGCCTTATCAACTCTGGATCGGGCGACTGCCCGGCTATGCGCTCAAAATATCGGACACCATCGAACTAGACCCGGTCGAAGCATTGGCCGTAGGTTTCGCCGATGCGGAGGTCAACGGCGTAGAAGTCGGCAGTCCGCAGTGGGCGATTCAACATCTCGTCACAAGATTCAACGGGCCGAATGTCACCCCCGAACTGGCGGTTGCCCTGCCGGACGACGAGCCCGACCCGTCTGTCGAGCCGGAGAACCCCCGCATTGTCGTTGTCGGCTCCTCTGCCTACCAATGCACCATCGAGGCGAACGAGTTGCCGGGGCCCGGCGCGGCGGCTCTCACCGAGGCGATGCGTGTCGCTCCCGGCGGGGTGGCGCTGCGCCAGGCGGTCGCGCTGGCGCGGTTCGGCGCGGTGGTCTCCGTCATCAGTGCGGTCGGTGAGGACGCGTTCGGGCAAGCTACCCAGGCTGTCGTCCGGCACGAAATCGGTTCCGGCGGAGTCCGGGTCGCGCCGGGCGCCTCGTCCGCCGGGTTCATCCGCATCGTCTTGGCGGACGGCCGGGAATCCGTGCTGCGGTTCGCGCCCTCCGCGCTGGACGTCACCGTCGAGGATATCGAGCAGAATCTGGCGGACCTCCAGGCCGCCGACGCGGTATTGATCGCACCCGAGGTGTCGGACGATGTGGTCAGGGCGATCAATGATGCGGTCGAGGCGAATGAGCGCGACGTCGTGGTGCATCGGCTGGCGCAACCGGGCAGCACGGCGGTTCCGAATGTAACCGAGACTGCGGCCCTGCTCTCGGAGGTATTGCCGACTTGGGCAGCCATCGGCCCGACCGCCACCGAATCGGATCCCGAACGCCCACTGGAGTTTCCGGACGACGCTCCGATCCGGATGGAGCCCGACACCGACACAGCCCCATCGGAAGTGGACCGCCAAGCGTCGGGTCAGCCGCGGCTCATCGTATTCGGTAGCGCCGTGGCCGATTTCATCGTCGGCTACCACGAATTCCCCGGGGCCGGTGATTCGGCCGACGCTGAATCCGTGCGTATGAATCCGGGCGGGAAAGGGCTGAATCTGGCGACCCAGTCCGCGCGCCTCGGTGCCGCGGTGCAATTGGTGACAGCCTTCGGCCGCGACATTCCGGGAACCCAGATCGAGGAGGTGCTCGGGCGCGAGCACATCGGAGCCGACTGGGTACGGATCGAAGACGAGGCACCGACCGAAACCGTCGTCTGCCTGCTCGATACCGCGGCCGGTGATGCGTCGTTCCTGGAGCACACCTCGCCAGGCGTCAAACTGACCGCCGCCGACGTCGAGCGCGCCGCCTCGGCCATCGCCGCCGCCGATGTCGCGGTGATCACAGCCGAAGTTCCGGACGCCGTGATCGCGGAAGTCTGCGCGATGGCACGGCGCAACGGCACGAGAGTCGTGCTGCAACCGGCACCGGCGCCCGAACGGTTCTCGACCGACACGGTGAGCATGGCAGATGTGCTCGTGCCCAACGAGATCGAGGCCCGGACACTGCTGGCGGCGGTGGACGACGACGCGGCCACGATCCCCGCGCAACAGCTGCCCCAGCGCCTGTTCCAAGCGTTCGGCGTACCCACGATCGTCGTCACCCTCGGTGCGGCGGGGTGCGCCGTGTGGCACGACGGACGCACACACCTGTACCCGGCACACCCGGTCGATGCCGTAGTGGAAACGATCGGCGCGAGTGACTCGTTCACCGCGACACTCGCCGTGCGTCTGGAATCGGGCGACTCCATCGACGCGGCAATCCGAGCCGCCCTGTCGGCCGCGGCCCATACGATCGCACGCCCGGGTGGTCTCACCTCGATGCCGTTCGCTGCGGATCTGGATGCACAGCGGCATGCGCCGTGGGGTTCCGCGATCTTCAGTGTCGGCCCTGTCCGGATGGATTCGGCGCGACGGCGGGTGTGGGTTGTCGACGGCGATGATGTCATCGAAAATCGCTTGAGCAGCAATGAATTCGCGCTACTCGATATCCTGACCCGGGAACCGGGGCACGCGGTAAGTCGGAGGAAGATCGAGGAGGCGGTATGGGGCGAACCGCTTCTCAACCGGAATTCGCTCAGTGTGCTCGTGCGCAGACTCAAGAACAAGCTGCGCACAGACGGATTGATCACTGCGGTGCCGGGGGGAGGCTACCGCTTCGGGACGGTCAGGAGCCCGCCGGGTGATGCGATTTCGGAGGGGCGGGTCAAACGGTCGAGGGCGGCGCAAATGGCGTGGGTCGACGATGTCGAAGTGCGGGTGACTCCGAAGCAATTCGAGTTGCTGGAGTATTTCATGAAGCGGCCCGGGGCGCGCGTAAGCGTGGAAGAACTCAGGGAACGTGTCTGGCACAACACGATCCGCTCGGCAACCGTCATTTCCTATGTCTCGATATTGCGCGGCCTGCTGCGCGACGACGGCTTCATCGCATCGGAGGACGGAGGTTGGCGCTTCGACGGTCGTGGGACCGTCCGGGCGGAGGAGGACGCGCCCCACGACTCGGCACCGCCCGATGATTCGCCGGAAGATGGCCTCCAAGGACGAACTATCGGCACGCGGCCGAACGGGGATGTCGACCAGGATGACGTACCCGGTTCGCCACAGGCGGAGCGGCGGCCCGAAGACGATGTCGTTTTCCGGTATGTGACGGGTCCGGAGCTTGCTGAGCTGCGGGATTCCGTGGTGGATCTGGACAGGGACAACTGGGAGGGTGGTCCGGGGCGGCTCGGTCTGGAGTCGTGGACAGTGGAGGCGGAGGCGTGGGGGGCGGTGGTGGCCGAAGCGGGTGGTCCGGGTGGGCGGCTCGTCGGATTCTGTCTCGGGCAGCGCAAGCAGGAACTCAGTGGAACGCATCTGGCTTTGCGGAAATCCAAAACATCGACGGCTAATTATGGCGTGGTGGAGCCTCGTTTCGAAGAGTCGAATGTTCATGTCACCGCGATGGTGGTGGACCAGGGTATGCGGCGACTCGGTATTGCTGATGCGATGTTGAATAAATTCCTGTTGCACCGGGATGAATCGCAGTTCAGTGTGTACGTGGGCTTGGCCGACAAGCCGGCGATCGCAGTGGTGGAACGAGTAGGGGTCGAGGATTTCGGTGAGTTCGGGCACCGTGACCGGGACGACGAAATACCCTACGACTCCCGGCTGTACCAGGGCTCGCGGTCTGTCGAAGAGTTACAGGGTCGGCAACGGCGTTTGGCGGAGCGTGGATTCGCCACCGTGGACGGGAATCTGGTGCTGCGGCGGCGGGCGGGGACAGAGGCGGAGATGGCCGGGTCTGCTCGTCCGCTCGGTGAACTCCCGGGCGATGTGGCTTTCCGGTACGTGACAGGCGCAGAACTCACCTCGCTGGCGCTTTCGGCGGTCGAGTTGAACCGGAGTAGCGGCGATGACGACCTGGCCCGACTCGATGTGGGGGAGTGGGCGGATGCGGCGGGTCATTGGGGGGCGATGGTGGCCGTGTCCGGTGGGCGGCTCGTCGGAATGTGCCTCGGGCAGCGGAAGCAAGAATTCCCAGGATATTCCGACCTGCGTGACTCCGAGGGGCGGCGTGCGTTGGATACCCGCCGTTCGGAGCCCAATGTCCATATCACGACCCTGCTGGTGGATGAGAACATGCGCGGGTTCGGTATCGGGGAGGCGTTGCTGAGCACATTCCTGCTGAATCGGCCGGAAACCCGATTCAGTGTGCTGGTCGATCCGGCGAAGGACCAGGCCGCGATTGCGATAGCTCAGCAGGTGGGTGGCCTGAACCTCCGGCCGCTCGGCGGCGGGAGGGGGACGGTCCTGTATGAGGGGCCGCGTTCCGAGGCGGGTTTGCTCGGCCGCCGGCAGCGATTGTGGGTCAGCGGCTTCACTGAAGTGGACGGTGATCTGGTGCTGCAGCGGCCGGCGGAGACAGCGGAGCAGCAGCGGAAGGCTGCTCTGCGACGGCATCCGCATTCCCATGATTCCGTCGCGAATTGGGCGCGTGCTGTTCGCGGTACGCAGAGTCTCAAGCGGATGGATCGTCTGATCGACGCACCTGATGGTACCTGGGAGGACGTGGAAAACGGGGCGGAGCTGAGCATCGGTCAGGTGCGGGCACTGTTGCGAAATATGCCCGGCGCCAGGAAGTGGTATTCGGCTCTCGCCGCGAGTTTCTTCCCCGAGTTGGCCGGCCCCTCGTCTCAGGTGGGTCTGAATCTGCGGTCGGTGCGGGAGCGGGCCGGGATCGAGCCCGAACAGCTCGCGGCACGACTGGGATTGTCGGTGACGGAGTTGGATGCGTGGGAGACCGGGCTGGAGACCGGATGGGGGATCGGGCCGGAGGCCGGAAAAAGGGTCCAGGAGCTTGTGCCGTTGTCGCAAAAGAAGTTGTTCTGGTATCTGCGGGGGTTGGCGTCGTTGTTGCCGGCTTCGGTGGTGGAGCGTGCGCAGTTGGGTGCGGCGATTCAGGGTGGTGACGCTGGTGGGGTGGGGGTGTGTCTGGCGGCGTTGCGTTTCGGTGCCGGGCTGGAACCGGGCTTTGTCACCGAGAAGACCGGGTGGGAGCCGGGTAGGCTCGAACGGATCGAGGCGGGGGTCGAGAGCCCGACGATGGAGGACGTCGAGGCGTATGTGCGGGCATTGTCACCGGGAATACCGCGTTTCCCCGAGGGATATCGCCGGACCGGGGAGTATCTGAAATATATTCGGCAGAAATCCGGTGCGCCGCTGGCTGAGGCTGCGGCAGCGGCGAAGATGACCGCCGCAATGATGGATGACCACGAATCGGGGCTCGTCGTGCCATCGATGGAGACAGTGGGCGCCTACCTGGAAGAGTTCCTGGACAAATATTCCGATAATGGCGTTACTATCGACGAATGCGTGGCAGCGTTCCCCGAAATCGGTGCCGCAGCAGCGCGGCGGGCAGCCGAGAACGCGCGTCTCGAACCGGAGTCCAGTTGGGGAATCAGTCGCTGGCCGGAGATAAGGCGGGCGTCAGTGGTGTGGCCGCGGGCTTCCTCGCCGGGTTGGGTGCGGTTACACGACACGGCGACGCTGTCGGATCCCGATGATCTCGCGCGGGCCGTCGTGGCCGGTGCCGATTCGTTCGCCGAACTCGGGAACGCACATCGGAAGACGGCTGCGTTCGCCGACCTCGGGGAGATCGAGACGGATCCTCGGGTCATGCCGATACTGCATCGGTACCCGAAATGTACAGAGGTGACCACCGAGGAGGAACGTCGAAGCGGTGTACGGACTTTCGCGTTCCGGGAATTCGAGCGCAGGAACGACCGCACGGTCGACGATAAACCCGACTCGGCTGTCGGGGGCGAGCCCGGCTCGGCTCTGTTGTACGAACCGGACCCGGCGGTAGTGGGGCGGCGTCAGCCGAAGTTCACCGAGGTCCTGGTCCGGCTGACGAAACCGGCCCCTGGTAGCGACTGGATCGGTGCGGTGGTCGGAGTTTCCACCAGGCGGGATCCCGCGTTGTGGGAAGAATCGCTGCTGCCCGAAGCCGCCGCCGATCCTGAGAAGGCGCAAGGTCTGATCGGATACGCGCTGAGCGTGGCGAACGTGAGTCTGCGACTGCTGGGCGTCACAACCGTGGGCGTCGAGTATGGGGCCGTGCAATACGGCGACGGCGTGGAGGTCCGTACTGTCGAAGGGACCCGGAAAGTCCCGCTCCTGCATGAGAATGTGGCCCGCTCGGTGTCAATGACGTTCACCGACGCACCCGAGGCCAAGTTCGATATCCGGGTCGATCCGAGGCATGGTCGGCTGGTAGTGAGTTCGCCCGCCGGGCTGCTTCTGGACGAGCAGATTCTGGCACCACGTGGCGCGCTCACACTCGAAGTCGAGCACGCGGTGTCAGAGTCGCTCGTGAAGGTGCTCGTCCAGGCCGTGAGCATTCATCTCGGGTACGGGAAGGTGTGGCCGGAGGATCCGCGGTACACGCGTGACGCGCAAGGAACGCTCGAAGTTACCTGGGCCGGCCGTGTGGACGGTGCGATACGGCAGGCCTACGACACGATGCTGGCAAGGAAGCCGCGAGCGGACCGGCAACAGCTGCATTTCTTCCGCCAGCGGCGCGAGGTCCTGCGTCGGCTCGAATACGCACGCGGACCGTTGTCGCTGCGGAAAGAACGCCTCGCTGCGCTACGTGCGGAATCGACTCGGTTCGAGGAGTCGATACAACGGCACTGGGGCCCCGTCAAAATCCGGTCCCCTCAAACTCAGCATCCCGAAGCCGCACCGCGGTTCGTGCTGCATTACTGGTTTGCTCTGGGGGCATCGGCATCCAATTCTCTTACCGCATTTTTGGCCCATAATATGGACTACCAACTTCGCGGCGCGACCGGAAGTGTGACCGGTTCAATCTATCTTGCCCGCTCTCGGTACTGGACCTACTACGGCCATATGCACCGCAGAAACGCCGAGGATACCGCTCCTCTGCATTTCCTCTACCAGATGGACCGCCGGAAGAATTTCAATGCAATTTTCCTGGGGAGGACGTTCGACACGGTGGCGCGGTTAGGAGGGAGTCTGGCGCTCGGGATGTTCGAAATTCCGATCAACGTCGCGCTGCTCGGTGGGATGGGTGCTCGGAATATCATCAAGGGCGTCCTGGACGGTTGGCGATCAGCGGAGATGAAGCCCCTGTACGCGGCCCCCGACGATCTGACGAATATGACACGAGCGGTGGCCGCCCGCGGCGAGATCTTCGACGAATACATCGAGTTGCGAGGCAAAACCTCCCTGTTGGCTCGGCAGATAAAGAAGGAACTGGAGCAGGGCGTTTCCGATAAGCGTGCGTTGTCCGAACTGGTCGACCGCCTCTACGACCTGTATCAGATCATGCGTGCGTTGGCTGACCTGATCGAACGGCACGGATTCGGGGCTGCCGCGTTGCGTACCGATGAATCGCCGGTGAACTCACCCAGCAATGCGACGGTGCTCAAAACCGGTTGGATGTCACCGGTGGGCTCGGCGGGCGCCGGCGCCTTGATCACGTGGGCGTTGGGTGACCCTTGGTTGGGCTTGCTGGGCGCAGTATGGGTGTGGTGGCACCTTGTCTCGTCCAAAGTGAATCGTATTTCGTCCCGTTACACGGGCGTGGAAAGAGCTACTCGGACGCAGCGAAATCACAATTACGAGGAAAAGCAGTGGGACGACGCCATGCGACAGGCAATCGAACTGTTCGATGCATGGCTGGATCTGCCGGACCCGCTGCCCGATGCGAGACGAAAGTGGGTCGGCGCCGCACCGTATACACTGAAGGGATTGTTCCAGGCGCTCGCGGAACTCCCGTTCACCATACTGGGCACATTCCTGGTCCCCACGGGGGCGGGGTTGGCATATTTCTTCGAAAGGTTCTTGTCGCCCATCACCAATGGAGTGCGTTCGTTCGCGGAAGAAATATTCGATCAGTATAAGTCTATCAAAGACACGAAGATCAACGATGCGATAGAGTTGGAAGAAGGCGCACATGATGTCGATGGAATTACAGATGTAGTAGTGGAGCAGGTAGCCGAGGCGAGATCTCTGCTCGGTGCCGCCGAGAAGTTGATCGATCCGGCAGGTTATCCGGACCTCTCCGGTGCCGTGTCGCCTGCCGCCGTATACAAAGAGTTGATGAAGCAGGGCGCGGGCAAGAAGAACTCGAGCATTGCGCTGGAGCGGTTCGGTCGACTGATGGCGTCGAAGGATTCTCCAGAGTTGTTCGACGCTTTTATCGCCTCGATCACCAAAGGATTCTACAAACTCGAACCCGAGCAGCGTGCCGGTAAGGCGGCGGCAGCATTCCTGAAATGGCATGAACGCAGCGTGGTGGCAATCGGCAAGCTGGAGATGGTGGATCGTTATGCGGCCAGATACCTTCCCCCTGAGCTGCGATTGGAGGCGTTGTTCCCCGAGGAGAAACGCACGCCGCTGGATCCGCAGTACTGTGAGTTCGCGCGAGTCGTGGCCGAGTTGCCCATCGTGGCTGCGGATCCGAAATCTCACGAACTCCTGGATTACACCGGGCTGCTCTACACCTCACTGATGCTCTCCGCGGCGCGTAACGGTGTGTATTTGCCCGATCCCGAGAACCGGATGGTGTCGCGGTTGGACACCATCACCTTGGGCAATTTCTTGACTGTGCTGGCCGGGAAGATGATGGAGGATCTCGATCTGCTCGGGCGTAGCCGCGACCTGGATGCCCTGCTCGGCGATACGGTCGCGCTGCGAACGGGCGAATCTGTGGCCCAGTGGCAGGGTGTGGGCGTTGAGGGCGCGGCGGGGTCCGGGGCGCGAAGTGTGCTCGACCGGGGCGCTGACCCTGGGCAGACGGAGTCGGAGGAAGGAGGGTCGAAAAAGGAGAAAGAGGATCTGGAGTGGGCCCGGAAGTTGCTTCCGGACTGGGTGGTGGGATCCGATACTCGCAGTGCGCGGGGTGGGGATGCTGAAACCGCGTGGCCGGCATCGAAAGAAGAGTTGCAGTGGGCGAGGAGTACGCTTTCTATCGCGCTGCAGGATCCGCGTTATCGTGGGCAGTATGTTGATCGGCTGGCACGGTGCCTGGCTGATATCCGGGACTCGGCCGTCGAGGACCATGGGCACGGCGACGTCAGCCCCGATCCCATCGCGGAATGGCCCGGTAACGTCGGATATCTGAGTCCACTGATCGATGCCCGAATCGCCATGTCATTCGATTCCTCGCCCGATGTCGTGTCGGCCGAGGCGGACGAGTCCGATGATCCGTCGACCACTACTGGTGGTGACGATGAGGCGGAGAGGTCGGATGAGCGGCACGGCACCGATGATCTGCTCCGGCGCGCTGTTTTCGGGCGGGTGCGGCGTGTTGTGGCGAATGGTGCGGTGGCGCAGGCGATCACCGGCGAGGTGATGGACCGGGTGGCTCGCGACGGGATCGTCTCCGGTGGCCGGAGCAGTGTGGACGATATCTTCGCGGTGGCGGATATTGTGATGGTCGAGCGGCTGCGGGAAGGTATCCGGTCCGATCACACCGCCTATGTCGAGCGTGACGTTGCCGGGCGGGTGCTGCAAACGATGACTCCGGCGGAATGGGAGAGCGGTCGTCTGGGTCTGACTCCCGCGGCGCGGAGGTGCTTGACGGGACGTTTCCTGCGTGGACTGCCGAGGGTCGATGCGGCGACGGAGCTTCCGACAGGACCCGGAGTTCCTGGCGGCTTTCGAATTGTCCGCCGTTCGCCGATTGGCCGAACTCATCGATGCGGAGCGCGGCGGACCGGACCAGCGCGCGGCGGCGGAGAAGGCCCGGAAGGCTGACGACACCGATGCGGTCGCTATAAACGCCGCCGCGGATCCGAAAATGCTCGACCGGGGCGGTGTCCGGTGGTCGCCGAGTGCACGCCGGGTGTGGGTCGGGGATCACGAAATAGACCTCACCCGAACCGAATTCGATCTGTTGACGACTCTCATGACGGCCGCCGGCCGCATCCTGTCGAGGGAGGAGATCGAAAACAAGGTGTGGGGTGATGTCTCGCCGAAGCCCAACCGCCTCGAGTCCCAGGTAAACAACCTGCGAAACAAGCTGGGAGAGAAGGGCAATGACCTGATCGAGTGGGCCGATTCCGGCTACCGCTTCAGCCTCCCGACGACGCCCCCCGTGGTGCCGGACAAGCCGCGGCCCACACCGTGGACGCAGACGAGCCGAGAAGTCTCGAGACGTCAGAGCCGGGAAGGAGACTCGACACCACAGCCGGATGAGGCAGGTTTGTCCGACGACAGTGAATCGGGCGGTGACGGTCCGGAGTATCCCATCGGCACCCGACCGGGCGAAGACGGCGGCGACGGCTTCGAATCGCCGGGCGACGCACCCGTGGCGATTGTCGAGGAGTCGGATTTTCCGTTTCCAGCGCGGGCTCAGCTCTGGGCCGCGCCGTTGACGGAAGAGGCCGCGAAGGTTATCGCTGAACTTCGAAGGTTCGCCGGATGGCAAGCAGGGGCAGCGAACTCCTTGATCGACCGCCTGCGTGCGCTGGGTCGATGGCCGGTCACGGAGGATTGGTTGACGGAGTATCGGGATCTGATGGATGCGAGGTCCGAGGGACCCACCCTCCATCGCAACAGCAGGTTGAATGCTCCTGTCACCGACGCGGACTTCAATATCGATGTCTTCGGAGACAACGTTCCTGGCGACGGGGCGGTATGGGACCCTCGCGAACGACGGTGGATCGGAGGGCTGCCGACGCCGGCGAGCGAAATCTACGAGGTTACCGGTGCGCGAGCCTTGGACCGGTTTCGGGTGGAGGGGGTAACCGGGGATGAATTGCAGAACAAGGTTCTGGTGTCCGACGGGACGGTGGATGGGAACCGAATCCTTCGCGGCACGCTCGCCGAACAAGCAGTGATCGATCAGAAGCGGCGGAACCTGGCGCGCGGCCTCGAGGTCGGCAAATGGTCGGCCCTGACCCCTCGGCGTGTCGTCGTGGTCCCGGCGACGGAGGCCAACCGGAACCGGATACTCCGAGATGCGTTCGAGCAAATCGCCCGGCCCGGTGCTTTCACCGTCGAGACATGGGCGCATGTCGCTTATCAGCTTTTTCAGGCACCGCAGCGGCTGAACGGCTCCGATTCGGTGATCAGGACCTTTCTCGCGGCCGTCGCCGCATACCGGCTCGGCCGAGTGCCGGCCATCCCGCACGACATCGACCTCCGCGCGTTGACGATGAACCAGCAAGAGTTCGTGCGGTCCCTGCTGCTGGCGGATTCGGGCGGTGCCGCCGATCGGCTGTCGCGCGATAGCGAGCTGGAAAGGAAGACCGAGCATGTCGACTCCTACTCACACCTCGACGAACGCGCCGACGATCTACGGACCGGTTCCGATAAATGGCGGGCGTATGGCGGTCATGCCGTGGACGCGATATCGGATCAAGTCAGGGAGTTGCTGCGGCTTACCGAGGTCGGTCGCCGGGTGTTGGCGTCGCTCGAATCGATGCGGGTCGATGAACGCTTCGTGTTCATGGGTGAGGATCGTTCTGTCCTCGGCACTTGGCAGAGTAAATATCATGCTGCCACCGTCTTCACATCGGGGAGAGACTATGTCGACCAGGCACTGACTCTGGCCCACGAGTCGGTGCATGCCGAGTATTTCGTCCGGAATCGTTCGGTTCGCGATCCGCTGTCGATGTCGCGCGCGGAATATGTGCGGGCAATGGTCGCGGAGGAGACGGTGTGCTTCCGGCGGTCGATGGAGTTGGCGGCCGAGTTGCGGTCGCTGGGGTTCGAAATTCCGCGGGCGCCGAGCGAAGACGCCTACGATGCGGCGTATGACAGGGCGGTCGCCCGTCGCGCGAAATTCGGGCTGACGCCCGCTCGGATACACGAGCAGGCCCATGCGTCCGCTATGCGAGCAGCCGAGCAGGCTGTCGGCTCCGCCCGTTGGAACGACGGACGCCGCGACTATCGCTTGCACTACCGGGAGATCTGGGACCGAGCTTCGGTCCGTAAGCAATACGGCCAGACCCGCCCGTCCCGGGCGGATGCTGTCCGTGCCGGTCAGCCCCGGCGTTACGAATTGACACCGGCGGGTGCGGAACGAATGCGGCAGCTTGTTCTGCGACACGACAGCGATGTCGTCATGGAACGGCAACTCTCCCGGCGGCTGTCGGAAATGGCGGCCGAATACGGTATCGCCGCCGGTGCCACGTCGGTGATCAGGGCTCACGTCGCGCGCGATATCGCGACGCTGGACTCGGAACTGGCGAGAGTGCCGGAACGGCGACCGGATCTCCGGCGTGCGCAGCACAAGTTGCGGGAACTGTCGGACCTGGCCGATGAACTCGACAAGACCGAGGCTTCGATCCGGAGTGGTCGGCTGAAAGCGATGCGGGACATAGTCGTCGCCGATGTCGTCGACCGGATGACGAGCAATGTCGCGCAAGCGCAACGTATTTCGGGTGCCGCGGTGCTACTGCCCGGCGCACCGGCGCGGCTGGTGATCGTGAGCGAACCGGGCGAGCACCAAATCGTGTTGTCCGATCCCCGGGTCGCTGCCGCGGCCCGGGGCGCACAGGTCGAATACTGTCATGTGCGGGTGCGTTCGGACGGTGAGTCGTACGTCTGGACGACCACACGACCGGTCGAATCTCCGAAACCGCCGCGGCCGACCCCGCTCCATCTCACCGAGACAGCGACTCGTCAACGCATGGAGCGCATTCGCGCCGAACTCGGCAGCATCGCGGTGGGAGCGTGGGCGCTGGACACGCTGCACGATGTGGAGATCGTGCACACGGCCGATCCCGCCGCGGCGGGATTCAAACCGGTCCGTCGCCGGCTGGTACTCGATATCGGGATGTCGGACGGACAACACATGGCCCAGCTGGTGCACCATGCGATTCACGTCGCGGTGGCTCGGGACCGGGAGACGATCGAATTCGTGCGCGAGCAGCTGTCCCTCTCGCGAGAGTCCTATATCGCCCTCCGCACAGCCGAGGAGACGCGCGCGCACGCAATGGAAATTATTGCCTCGATACAACTTCGAAACGCCGGATACGCGGTCCCGGAGCCGGTGGGCCTTCGCGCCTACACCGAGGCCTACTATCGGGCCCGCGCGGAACTGGTCGAAAACATGGGCCTGACGGGTAAAATGGTTCCCGAGCGGTTCCTGCCGGTCCTGGACCGAATATCCAACGACGCCGGTCTGGCGGCGCTGCGGCCGGAAGTGGAATCGCATGTCGTGCAAGGGGAACGCTACCGGGACGTTTACGGCAAGGCCTGGGATGCCGCCCGGGGCGTGCGTCGGTTCGCCGAACAGGTGCAGGCGGCACGCGCGAGTGGCGAGCGATCAGTGCAATTCCTCCATTCCGGGACGACGGTTCCCGGGGTGCGGAAGGTCGAACTGGTCACCTTCGACGACGACGCGACCTATGTGCGCGCGACCCTGCGAGATTCCCATGATGCACACGCCGCGGTGCTGTCGTCCCGGCTGGGCCGTGCGTTCGGATTGCCGATGCCGCGGATCGTCGCGGACGGTCACCTCGTGTACTGCGAGCCGGTATCGCCCGCGCTACAGGCCGAATTCGCGCGGGCCGACTTCGGTTCCGTCGGTCTGGGTCTGCATGATGCGCTGACCGGTTCTCCGGACGGTAATCGGGTGATGGCCGATCGCTCGACACAGGTCGCCTGGAGTAATCAGCACCACGCGTTCTTGGCCACCAGACTTTCATCGACGACGGTGAGCAGATTCGCGCGACGATTCCTGCGAGTACACGCCGATCGAACCGTCGAATTCATCGCGCACGACGTCACCGCGCCGGAACTCGAATGGTTCCGCGACCGGCTACTGGAGTTGCGTCCCGAGTTCGAGCGGCTCGGACGTGGCGACTGGCACGACATGATGCTGGACCGGTTCACGCGGATCACCGAATACGCTCGCCCGTAGGCCTTCTCGTCGCAGAGTCACTCCACCGCTCGCGACGATTCGGACGCCCGTGCGATGAACTTGGCGCGCAATCCCCGCAGGCCGACATGGTTGCCCGGACAAATCCGCTCCTCCGCTTCGCTGCGAACCAGCCTGACAACCGGTCGGTCCCACTACCTCGAGCCGACCGCGTTCAGAGTTTGACGACGATCTTTCCGGTGTGGGTGCTGGACTCCATCAGCCGATGGGCGTCGCGGATGCTGTCCAGGCCGTCGAAGACCGCGCCGACGTGGGGGCGCAGCACACCGTCGCGGATACCGGAGGCGATCCAGTGGTCGATGCGGCGGCGGCCGTCGGCGGTGGCCGACAGTTCCATATTGGCGTAGCCGTGTATGTGCAGGGGCCAGTTCATGGGCATCGCCATCGGCCGTCGATCGAGCCAGCCGTAGACGACGATGGTGCCGTTATGCGCTGCGGCAGTGCTTAATTCGGCCAGACCGGGCCCGCCTACGGCGTCGAAGACGAGTTGCACGCCGACGCCGTCGGTGAGGCGGCGGGTCTCGGCGACCACGTCGGTGTCCGCCGCGGCGAGGACGTGCGCCGCGCCGTTGTCGAGGAGGTGCTGCCGCTTCTCGCCGGTCCTGGTCACCGCGATCGGGATGGCGCCGATGCGGGCGGCGGTCTGCAACGCGGCGATGCCGACGCCGCTGGAGGCCGCGGTGATCAGCACGTGGTCGCCGGGCCGCAGGCCGCCGGTTTCCAGCATTCCGCCGTAGGCGGTGGAGTAGGTCAGCCAGGTCGCCGCGCCGGTGACCGCGTCGAGGCCCGCCGGGCGCGGGACCACCGATTCCACCGGCAGCACCACGCGCTCGGCGTACACTCCCGCCGCGCTCATCTCGATATTCGGTCCGGTCGAAACCGCATCTCCCACAGCGAATTCGGTGACTTCCGCGCCGATCGCCTCGACCACGCCGGAGGCCTCGTAGCCGAGCCGGGAGGCCGGTAGCGTCGGCAGGTAGTAGTAGGTGCCCGCCCGGAACAGGGCCTCCGCGCGGTTGAGGCCGAGCGCTTCGATGCGGAGGAGCACGTCCCTCGGTCCGGGTGTGCGCAGTTCGAGGTTCTCGATGGTCAGGACGTCGGGATCGCCGAGTTCGTGGAAGACGACGGTGCGTGCGGAGATCGTGTCGGTTGTCATGACACCGACGCTATGTCCCTGTCGAGAGATGATCTATGCGTCGACGTCTCGGAGAAATATCCATTCGTCTTGTGGCAACGACAACGGATAACCTGTGGCTATGGGTTTGGATGTGCTCAGCGGTGCGGTCGCGACCATGCGCACCGGGCGGCCGCACTCGTCGCGCCAGGACAAGTTCGCCCCGTGGGGCATGCGCTTCCCGGCGTCGGAGGGCGCGGGATTCCATGTGGTGCTGCAGGGTTCGGCATGGTTGCTGCCGCCGCGCGCGGACGGCGAGCCGATTCCGCTCGGTCCCGGCGATATCGTCTTCCTGCCGCACGGGCTCGGCCACGCGCTGGCCAGCGATCCCGCCGTGCCGCTGCGCGAGGTTCGGCCGCTGCCGGACGGGACCTGGCCGCGGCCCGTACCCGAACCGCACGCGCCGGACGCCCCCGTCACGGTATTGCTCTGTGGCGCATATCAACTCGATCGGCGGCGGGCTCATCCGCTGCTCGCCGACCTGCCGGATGTGGTGCACCTGACCCCGCGCGTCGGCACGCATCGATCGCTGCGCGCGGCGGTGGAACTGCTCGGCACGGAACTCGAAGAGGCGCAACCGGGTTCGGACGCCATCATCACCTCGCTGCTGGACACCCTGCTGCTGTACATCCTGCGGGCCTGGTGGCTGGGCGCTCAGGACGACGGAACCCCGCACCACGGCTGGGCCGCCGCGCTCGTCGATCGCCCCGTCGCCGCGGCGCTGCGCGCGATCCACACCAACCCCGAACATCCTTGGACCGTCGAGGAACTCGGCGCTCTCGGCGGCCTGTCACGCGCCGCGTTCGCCCGTCGCTTCACCACCCTGGTCGGCCGTGCCCCGCTCGCCTACCTGACCTGGTGGCGCATGACCCTGGCCGGACGCCTCCTGCGCGCCGAGGACACCCCACTGCGCGCCGTGGCCCAACGTGTCGGCTACACCTCGGAATTCGCCTTCGCCAAGGCCTTCAAACGGGAATACACCATGCCCCCGGGCCGCTACCGCACCACGGCGCCCGGGTAGTGGGCGCTACTGCCAGGTGGCGGTGTCCGGGTCGATGCCGTGGGCGCGGGCGCAGGCTTCGATGGTGCGGCGGAACCAGACAGGGAGGCCGGGGCGAATGTTGTTGTAGTAGGCGGCGAATCCGGGATCGGTCTCGAAGGTGCGGGCGAGACAGACCTGCATCTGCCGGGTGAGGGGGAAGTACGACGAGGTGAATGCCTCGCGGTGGCGCTCGGCGAGTCGATTCGCTTCCGGGCTGCCGGGGGTCACGCCCGCGTCCATCGCGGCGGCCAGGGCGTTTTCGAGGTCGGTGACGGTGTCGGCGACGGCCTGCCATTCCGCCGGGCCTCGGGCGGCCGAGCGTTCGGCGTATTGCTGCCATTGGGTCGTGTCGCCGTAGCGCCGGCGAGCCTCGGCCGCCCAGTCCGGGTTCCACCGGGGGCCGAAGATCGCGGCCTGCTGCTCGGCGGTCAGCAGCAGGCCGCGCTCGTGGGCTTCGATCATCCGATCCAGTCCGGCGTTGAGCCGCTGGAGGTGGGCGATCCGATCGGCGAGCTGCGAGCGCTGCGCGCGCAACGCACCCGGCACGTCGGCGGCCGAGTCGTCCAGGACGGCTCCGATTCGGTCCAGGCCGAGACCGATCTCGCGGTAGACGACGATGCGGTGCAGGCGTTCCAGATCGTCGGCGGTGTAGAGCCGGTAGCCGGCGGGCGTGCGCAGCGTCGGTTGCGCCAGGCCGATCTCGTCCCAGTGGTGCAGCGCCCGGACCGTCACGCCCAGCCGCGTGGCGACCTGACCGACGGTCAGGCCCTCGGCGTCGGTGGCATCAGGCATGGTCCCCATTGTCGCCGCCGTCGGGCGGGGTGATTCCGATGGCCGCGAGATCCCGCGCCTCCCGGCTCTCCGGATCGAAGGGCTTCGCCGCGGTGAAGATGATCCGCGCGTTCTCGGGGGTGACCACCTCGACATCACGGGTGTTCCACGGCGTGTCCCGCGGACCGTCGACCGAATCCGGACGCACCGCACGACAGGATTCGACAACGGAGTCGACCTGGTTCAGCACGCACGCGAAGCTGACGCTCAGCGCCGGGGCCTGCGCCGGAACGCTCGCCGCCGCGACGAGCAGGACATCCTGGAACGCCCATCGGCGCAGGTGCACGAGACGGCCGGGGATGGCGAACAACTCGAAGAACCCGAGCCCTCGAGTCCAGAAGTCCACCGACGCCGCCAGATCGCTCGTCGGAATCGTCACGAACGCGGGCATGCCGTAGATCCCCCGAAACAGTTCCGGCGCAACCGCATCCGGCCCCGGATCGGGCACCGGGCTCACCTCGAAGGCGTTGTAGTAATCACTCATGAGCCCCACCCTCGGGCCTCACGTAGCGTGAGAGTCAAGCGTCTTCGAGACAAAATGTTCGGCGGCCGGGCTCGCGGGCTGCCACCATGGTGACTTGTCAGGCCGACAGCGCCGAGCACAACAGGGGAGCCCCGATGTCACAGACGAGCACCACTTCTACCGGCGTGCACGCGGAGACCGCGGAATCGGTGGAATACCGGTGGACGACGATCGTGACCAACGCCGACGGACAGGAACAGCCGCCCCGGTCCGGCGCGGGCCGGTTCGACACCGAGGACTCCTACACCGCGCGGATCCACGACAGCCACACCGACCTCGCCGCGACGGTATTCGCCGACGTGTGCGGCGAGGTGGTCGAATACCACCGCGACGCGGTGCTCGACGCCCGCGTCGACGGCCTGCCCGACCCCGTCACGCCCGTCACGGTCACCACCACGGTTCACGACGCCGACGACAACGCGGTCGCGGTCCTGACCGGACTGCTGCACCATCAGCCGGTCACCGACGACGAAGTCGTGGACGCCGCGGTCACGTTCGGTCAGATCGCCGTCGCCGACGAACGCCTGCGCATCGAACGCGTGCGCCACCCCGGCGGCACGAGCCATCGTGATCAGGTCCCCCGGGCACTCGACCTCGATGCCGCGTACGGGCCGGACCTCGACCCCGACACCTACGGTGAGAGCCCGCAGGCCGGTATCGGCGAGGAGCATCGCGAGCAGCTGCGGGCGCTGCGTGTCGCGGCCGCCGAACTGCGGGCGGAGGTGTACGACCCCGAGTACTGCAGGCACCAACTCGCCGCCATGGAGGTCGCCCTCGCGGAGGCCCGCCCCACCGACCCGCCCATCGACTGGCACGCCCGCGTGGATCGGTGGCGGCGGCTGTTCGAGATCTCCACCGAGGCATACCTGGACGCCGCCGGGCTCGACACCGCCGCCGAACACCTCCGCACCGGGCATTCCGCCCACGACGCCGGGTAGGCGCCCCGGTCGTGCTCCCGCGACAAATCGGGGCAGGTCCGAGTAAGCGTCTGTGGTCGTGTGCCGGAAGGAAGCGGGGCGGGATCGGCGAGGTGTCCCTAGTCGCGTGTTGGGACGAAGCGGAGCAGGACCGAGCCTGTTGCGGCGAAGGTGCGGTTCTCCACCAGGTCGAGAGTGACCCACCGGTCGAGTGTGGGGAAGAACGGCGTGCCACTGCCGACCGCTACGGGGCTGACCACCACCAGGTACTCGTCTACCAGGCCGGCGCGGATCAGCGGTGCGGCCAGGGTGGCGCCCGCGACGTCCAGGATGCCGTCGGTCTCGGCCTTGAGCTGCTTGGCGACCTCGACCACATCGCCTCGCTCCAGGCGAGAGTTCCAGTCCACCGACGAAAGGGTCTGCGAGAACACCACTTTCGGCATCGCAAGCCACAATCGGGCGTACTCCGCCGTCACCGGTGTGATGTCCGGATCCTGTCCGGCCGTGGGCCAGTACGTCGACATCAGCTCGTACAGCTTGCGCCCGTACAGCGACACCGCGGTCTCGCCCACCCGGTCGTTCCAGAACTGATGCACTTCATCGTCCGGCTGCGACCAGGAAAAATCCCCGTTGCTGTCCACGATGTAACCGTCCACCGAGATATTCATGCCGTATGTCAGTTTGCCCATGACGTACAGACTGCCGGGCCGTCCGGAATTCATCGGCCGCGGCCGGTCAGCGGCGGTGGACGCCCAGGCGGCCTTCGAGCTGGATCAATAGTTCGCCCAGTCGGGTGGCGAGGGCTTGACTCTGCTGCTGGGTGAGCCCGGCGAGGATTGTGCGTTCGAAGGCCAGTTGAGCGGGGAGGATGGTGTCGAGGAGGTTGCGGCCTCGGGTGGTGAGGCGTACGTGGGCTACTCGGCGGTCGCGATCGTCGGTGCGGCGCTCGACCAGGCCGCGGTCGGTGAGTTGGCGTAGACGCTTGGTGACCGCGGCGCCGGAAGAGAAAGTCTCCCTTGCCAATTCGCTGGGGGTGAGGTCGCGAGCGGTGCGACGCAGGGCGCCCAGCAGGTCGAATTCGGGGCGGGACAACTTCGCATCGCGCAGGGCGGCGCTCTCGGCCTGGTGCAGCAGGGCGGCGCAGCGGTTGATGCGGCCGATGAGTTCCATTGGCGCCGTGTCCAATTCGGGGTGGATGGCCTGCCACTGCCGCACCACCGCGGCTACGGTGTCGTCCGTCACGCCTGCTGCTCCTCGCGCAGGAACCCGTGCACCGGCTCCTGCCGTCGTATCGTCGCAGCGAGCGTACGGTGGGCGCGTTGCTCGGCGCGCAGCAGCCTCTCCTCGGGCAGCGCCCGCTGCCACCACTCGCCGGCGGCGGTGTCGGCCGCTTCGCGCAGCTCCACCAGTGCCGCGGTGAGACGGCGGCGCGCGACGGCGAGTTCGGCGGGCGGGGCCGCCGCGAGCGCGCGCTCGGCGGCGTCGGTGGTGCGCTCGGTGGCGTCGAGAGCCTGTTCCATCCGTCCGCCGGAGCGCCGATTGGTGATCAGCACGGCGACGACCATGCCGACGACGACACCGGCGAGGGTGTCCAGGACGCGATCGGAGATCAGCTCCGAGACCGGCGGCCGGGCCGCGGCGAACTCGGTGACCAGCAGCGCCATCGGGGTCACGGTCACCGAGCCGAGCCAGTAGTTGCGGGTGATCAGCGCCTCGTTGCAGAAGCTGAAGAACACGCACAGCGCCGCCAGCGCCACCACGCTCACCCGTGCCAGCGGAACGACCGCCGCGAACAATGCCACCCCGCAGAGATTGCCGACCAGGCGCTGCACCACCCGGTGCCAGGTGAGCGTGACATTCGCCTGATAGATCGCCGCCGCGGAGACGACGGCCCAGTACGGGTGCCCGACGCCGAGCGCCAGCCCGGCGTAACCGGCCAGCGCACACCCGACGGCGCAGCGCACCGCGACCGGTTGCAGCGGTGACCCCGGCCGCAACAGCATCGAGAACAGTCGACTTGGCGGCAGCGCTCGGCGGCCTTCCCGCTCGGCGTGCACGCCCAGCAGTTCGTCGCCGCTGCCCGCGGGCAATGTCACCGCGGGCAGCGGACCGTGACCGCGCACCTGACGCGCCCACGCGCGCAGTTGCCCGGAATCCGCAGTGCCGGGCGCGAATCCGAGCGCGGCCTCGGCGCGGAGCACCAGACGTTCCAGGGTGCGCCGCGCGGGCGTGCGCTGCCCGCCGGCGAGCACCGACTGCCACGCGCCCTGCACGGCCGCCGCCGCGGCGTGCCGGGCGCGGTATCCGGCGTCATCGGTGGCCTCGAGGTAAGCGGCCGCGGCGTCCAGCGCCCGCGCGGTCGCTCGGCGCTCGGGACCTTCACGCCGGATCAGCGCCGGCGCCAGCGCGACGGCCGCGCCGACGCAGCCCGCGGCGATCGTCAGCGCGAGATGAAACGGAACCTCGCGCAACTCCTGCGGGGCGAACAGGGTGCCCGAGGCGACGAAGACGAAGATCACGTGACCGGGCGGCCCGATCCGGGTGGCATCGCACACGGCCTTCTGGACGCCCGCGACCACCGCCGCGATCGCGATCAGCGCGCCCACGCTGTCGACCAGCGACGCCCCGATCAGCGCCACCGCCATGCTCGCGGTCATGCCGGCCACGACCCAGGCGGTGGTCCGGATCCGCGCCGCGTAGGGCAGTTGGTGTCCGTAGAGGGCGCAGAACGCGCCGGGCATCACGTAGACCGCCAGCTCGCCGCGCCCGGCGAGCAGCAGCGGCAGCAACACCAGCGTGAAGGCGACCGCGACACTGGTCGCGGGCTTGAACCAGATGTCGGAGGGCCGGTTGACGCGGAGCACGCCGGACAGCGGGAGGGGGCGGATACGGGGTTGTCGGAGGGGTTCGGCGGCGCTCACTCCAAAAGGTTAGCAGGTGTTTTACAAGTAAAACATCTGGGGGTTGTACCGGCCGGGCTCGGACAGGTGATCGCTTCCGCCCCTACGGATGTGGCACGGTACAAGTGCTGACGCGAAGGTTCGCGACCATGAATTGAAGGAGCGCCACTCATGACCGATTTCCCCGACCTGGACGCGTTGCGGGCAGCGGTGGGCACCGAGATCGGTGTCAGCGACTGGATGACGATCGAGCAGGACCGCATCGACACCTTCGCCGACGCCACCGGCGACCACCAGTGGATCCATGTCGACCCCGCCCGCGCCGCGACGGGCCCCTACGGACGCACCATCGCGCACGGCTTCCTGACCCTGTCGCTGCTGGTGCCGCTCACCAATCAGGCCGCCACCGTGGGCGGCATCCGCATGGGAATCAACTACGGGCTCAACAAGGTTCGCTTCGTCACCCCGGTACCGGTCGGGGGCCGCATCCGCGCCCGCGTCACGCTCGATTCGGTGCGCGACATCACCGGCGGGGTGCAGGCCGAGCGGACCGTCACCCTGGAACTGGAGGGCGCCGACAAACCGGCCTGCGTCGCCGAGAGCATCGTCCGGTACCTGACCTGAGGTGGTGGCCCAGGACGTCAGTCGGTCCCGAACTGATTGGTGAAGGTGACCCAGCGATCCAGCAGTTGCGCGGCCGCGCCGGAGTCGACCGTGCGCGCGACGCGTTCGAGGGCGGCGCCCAGGGCGTCGTGGATGTCCTTACCGGCCGTCTCCGGCGTCAGCTCGTAGGCGACGATCGCGGCCGCCGAATTCACCAGCACGGCATCGCGAACCGGCCCCGGCTGACCCGCCAGCATGTTGCGGGCGATGACGGCGTTGGTGTCGGCGTCGCCGCCGCGCAGCGCCTCCTGCGGCACCCGGGGGATGCCGATCCGGGTGGGATCGATGGTCGTCTCGGTGAGATGCCCGGCCGCGACCACCCAGACGTCGGTGGTGTCGGCCGTGGTGATCTCGTCGAGGCCGTCGTTGCCGCGCACCACCAGCGCGTTGTTGCCGCGTTCGGCGAACGCGCCCGCGATCACCGGCAGCAGGTCGGCGAAGGCGCAGCCGATCAGCCCGGCGCCCGGCTGGGCCGGATTCGTCAGCGGGCCCAGCACATTGAACACGGTCGGGATGCCGATCTCCTTGCGCGCGGGACCGGCGAACCGCAGCGCGGGATGGAACAGCGGCGCGAAACAGAATCCGATCCCGACCTCGTGCACCGAGCGCGCCACCGCGTCGGGGCCCAGCGCGATCCGCACCCCGAGCGCCTCCAGCACGTCGGCGCCGCCACTCTTCGACGACGCGGCCCGGTTGCCGTGCTTGACCACCGGAATCCCGGTCGCGGACACCACGATCGCCGACATCGTGGAGATGTTGACGGTGCCAGACCGGTCGCCGCCGGTGCCGACGATGTCGACCGCGCCGACATCGAGCGACACCCGCCGGGCGTGGCCGAGCATGCCCTGTGCCATGCCGGACAGCTCGGAAGCGGTCGGGCCCTTCATCTTCATCGCGATGCCGAACGCGGCGATCTGGGCCTGGGTGGCGTTGTCGGAGAAGATCTCATCGATCGCCCACGCGGCCTCCTCCGTGGTCAGATCGACCCCATCGGTGAGGGCCCCGAGGATCTGGGGCCAGGTGCGCGCGCTCATCAACGTCTCCTGTCCGGATTCACACATCCAGTGCTGGGTAGCAGCCTAGTGGGCGCGGCGATTTCTTTTCCCGCCGTCGCCGTCCCGGGAAACCTGGTGAAGGCAGGTGCGCGAGCGGGTCGGACCGCTCCCGAACTGGGTATTCGCGGGACACGCCGAGGAGGTGGCGAGACCTCGTCTCGCCGTGCGATTTCCGACACGCGACCGGAAGTTTCGTACCCGGCTTAGCCTGTCGTACTACGACGAGTCATACTTACCCGCGTGACGACCGCAGTAGGGACCCCAGGATCGGCCATTACTCAGCGTGTGCACTCGCTGAACCGGCCCAACATGGTCAGCGTCGGAACCATCATCTGGCTGTCGAGCGAGCTGATGTTCTTCGCCGGCCTCTTCGCCATGTACTTCGTCGCCCGGGCCCAGGCTCACGGCAACTGGCCGCCGGAACCGACCGAGCTGAACCTGAAGCTCGCCGTCCCGGTCACGGCCGTGCTGGTCGCGTCGTCGTTCACCTGCCAGATGGGCGTGTTCGCGGCGGAGAAGGGCGATGTGTTCGGGCTGCGGCGCTGGTATGTGCTCACCTTCATCATGGGCGCGTTCTTCGTGGGCGGTCAGGGCTACGAGTACATGAACCTCGTCAGGGAGGGCACGTCGATCTCGAGCAGCGTGTACGGCTCGGTGTTCTACGTCACCACCGGTTTCCACGGTCTGCACGTCATCGGCGGTCTCATCGCGTTCATCTTCCTGCTGGTCCGCACGAAGATCAGTAAGTTCACGCCGGCCCAGGCCACCGCGGCGATCGTCGTCTCCTACTACTGGCACTTCGTCGACATCGTGTGGATCGGTTTGTTCGCCACGATCTACTTCGTCCGCTAGGACCCCCTAGTCTTCGACGAGCACCAGCCTCAGCATCAGTCGGTTCCGTCTACTTCAAAGGGACACAGATGAGTTCATCTCCTCCGTCAGCGCCAGATCCCGCCAGCCCTGGGGTCGGCAGCGCTCGGGACAGCCAGGCCACCAAGACCCGCAAGCAGCGCCGGATGCGCCGTCGGCTGGCGGGCGGTCTGGTGCTGCTGATGGGTCTCGTCGGTGCCGGGTTCGCGGCGTCGGCGCTGACTCCCCGCGCGCAGGTTGCGACGGCGAACGAGGACCAGTCCGCGCTGATTCGCGAGGGCAAGCAGATCTACGACACCTCCTGCATCACCTGCCACGGCGCGAATTTGCAGGGCGTCCAGGATCGCGGCCCCAGCCTGATCGGCGTCGGCGAGGCGGCGGTGTACTTCCAGGTCTCCACCGGTCGCATGCCCGCCGCCGCCAACAGCTCGCAGATCCAGCGCAAGCCCGAGAAGTTCGACGCCCGGCAGACCGACGCGCTGAGCGCCTACGTCGCGGCCAACGGCGGCGGCCCCACCGTGGTGCGCGACCCGAACGGCGAGATCGCGCAGGAGTCGCTGATCGACAACGCCGACCTCGGCCGCGGCGGTGAGCTGTTCCGGATGAACTGCGCGTCCTGCCACAACTTCACCGGCAAGGGTGGCGCGCTGTCGTCCGGCAAGTTCGCGCCGCCGCTCGGTCCCGCCAGCGAGCAGCAGATCTACGCCGCGATGCTGACCGGTCCGCAGAACATGCCGAAGTTCTCCGACCGGCAGCTGTCGCCGGAGGAGAAGCGCGACATCGTCGCCTATGTCAAGGACCGCACCGAGTCCAAGCCCGAGGGCGGCTACGGTCTCGGCGGCTTCGGCCCCGCGACCGAGGGCCTGGCCATCTGGGTCGTCGGCATCGTGGCCCTGGTCGGCTCGGCGATGTGGATCGGATCCCGCTCATGAGCGAGCGCGAGACCAACGAACAGGAGCGAAACGACATGGGGCGGCCTGAGGACGGCAAGCCTGGGGACGACCTGAACCCCACCGAGGAACAGCTCGACGCGATGTCGCAGGAGGAGCTGGTCGCACTCGGCACCAAGCGCGACGGCGTCGACGTCGTCTACCGCGCGCCGCGCTGGCCGGTTCCGGGCACCAAGGCGGAGAAGCGGGCCGAGCGGCAGGTGGCGTTCTGGTTCGCGGTGTCCACGCTCGCCGCGCTGGCGCTCATCGGGGTGTTCCTGTTCTGGCCCTGGGAGTACAAGAGTCGCCACGAGGACGGCGCGGGCATCTACTCGCTCACGACTCCGCTCTACGGCATCACCCTGGGTGTGGCGGTGCTGGCGATCGGTGTCGCGGTCGTGCTGATCCGCAAGAAGTTCATCCCGCAGGAGATCTCGATCCAGGACCGCCACGACGGCAAATCGCCCGAGGTGGAGCGGCGCACCCTGGTCGCGCAGCTCAAGGACGCGGGGGAGACCTCGACCCTGGGCCGCCGCAAGATGATCACCCGCACCGCGGGGCTGGGCGCGGGCGTGCTCGGCGTCGGCGCGCTGTTCCTGTTCGTCGGCGGCATGATCAAGAACCCGTGGGCCAAGGGCGACAAGTCGCCGCTGTGGGTGTCGGGCTGGACGCCGGACTACCCGGGCCAGACCATCTACATCCGCAAGGACACCGGCCGTCCCGAGGACGTCGTGCTGGTGCGTCCGGAGGATCTCGACGCGGGCGCCATGGAGACCGTCTTCCCCTGGAAAGAGGAGTGGCGGGGCGACGAGCACGAGACCCTGCAGTCGCTGCGCGGAATTCGCAACGCGGTCATGCTGATCCGGCTGCGCACCGAGGACGCGCAGAAGGCGGTCAAGCGCAAGGGCCAGGAGAGCTTCAACTACGGCGACTACTTCGCCTACTCGAAGATCTGCACCCACCTGGGCTGCCCGACCTCGCTGTTCGAGCAGCAGACCAACCGCATCCTGTGCCCCTGCCACCAGTCGCAGTTCTCGGCCACCGAGTGGGGTAAGCCGGTCTTCGGTCCCGCCGCCCGCGCGCTGCCGCAGCTGCCGATCACCGTCAACTCCGAGGGCTACCTGGTCGCCAACGGCGACTTCATCGAGCCGCTCGGACCGGCTTACTGGGAGCGTCGTTCATGAGTCCTAGCAAAATTGCCGCCCAGGCAAATGAGATGGACGAGCGCTACCGCGCGGCGGCGTTCGTCAAGCGGTCGATCAACAAGGTCTTCCCGACCCACTGGTCGTTCCTGCTCGGTGAGATCGCGCTGTACGCGTTCATCATCCTGCTGCTGTCGGGTGTGTACCTGACGCTGTTCTTCGACCCGTCGATGAGCGAGGTCGTCTACGACGGCGCTTATCAGCCGCTGCGCGGCGTCACCATGTCGCGCGCCTTCGAGACCGCGCTGGACATCTCCTTCGAGGTGCGCGGCGGGCTGTTCGTGCGGCAGGTGCACCACTGGGCGGCGCTGCTGTTCGCGGCGTCGATCATCATCCACCTGTTCCGCATCTTCTTCACCGGCGCGTTCCGCAAGCCGCGCGAGGCGAACTGGGTGATCGGGTCGCTGCTGCTGATCCTGGCGATGTTCGAGGGCTTCTTCGGCTACTCGCTGCCCGACGACCTGCTCTCGGGTACCGGTCTGCGAGCGGCGTTCTCGGGCATCACGATCGGCATCCCGCTGATCGGCACCTGGATGCACTGGCTGATGTTCGGTGGCGACTTCCCGGGCGAGATCATCATTCCGCGCCTGTACATCGCGCACGTGCTGCTGTTCCCGGGCATCATCCTGGCGCTGATCGCGGCGCACGTGGCGCTGGTGTGGTACCAGAAGCACACCCAGTTCCCCGGCCCCGGCCGTACCGAGAAGAACGTGGTGGGCTCGCGCATCGTGCCGGTGTTCGCCGCCGACCAGGGCGCGTTCTTCATGTTCACCCTGGGCGTGGTCGCGATCATGGGTGGCGTGCTGCAGATCAACCCGATCTGGAACCTGGGTCCCTACAACCCCTCTCAGGTGTCGGCGGGTTCGCAGCCGGACTTCTACATGATGTGGACCGACGGCATGGCGCGCCTGATGCCGCCGTGGGAGCTGTACCTGGGTCGCTACACCATTCCGGCGGTGTTCTGGGTGGCGCTGATCATGGGTCTGGTGTTCACCGTGCTGATCGCCTACCCGTGGATCGAGAAGCGGCTGACCGGTGACGACGCCATCCACAACATCGTGCAGCGTCCCCGCGACGTGCCGGTGCGTACCGCGATCGGCGCCATGGCCATCGCGTTCTACCTGGTGCTGACTCTGGCCTGTGTCAACGACATCGTGGCCTTCAAGTTCGACATCTCGCTGAACGCGACGACGTGGATCTTCCGCATCGGGCTGCTGGTCGCCCCGCCGCTGGCCTACTTCCTGGCCTACCGGATGTGCCTGGGCCTGCAGCGCAGCGACCGCGCGGTGCTGGAGCACGGCATCGAGACGGGCGTGATCAAGCGACTGCCGCACGGCGAGTACATCGAGGTGCACCAGCCGCTCGGCCCCGTCGACGGCCACGGCCACCCGATCCCGCTGGAGTACCAGGGCGCGCCGGTGCCGAAGAAGATGAACAAGCTCGGTTCGGCCGGCAAGCCCGGCCTGGGTTCGTTCCTTCGCGCCGACCCCGCCGAGCAGGCCGAGGAGCTGACCGCCTACGAGAAGGGCGAGCACCACAAGCAGCTGGAGATCCTGGCCGAGTACCAGGAGCAGGCCGGCGGCAAGGGTGACAAGCACGGGCACTGAGGTTTGCAACGAGAACCGGCCCCGAGTCCTTCGACTCGGGGCCGGTTCTTCTTTGCGGGTCTACTCTCGCACGGTGTCCTGCGCCGGGCTTGCTCACTGAAGGAGAGCGCCGTCGACTCACTCGCCGATGGAGAACCCCGCCTCGACATCCGCCTGCGAATAGGACTTGAAGGCGATATGCGTCGCGGTACGCAACACACCCCCCGTCTTGTTGATCCGCCCCGTCACCACCTCCGCAATCTGCTCATGGTCGCGCACCCGCACCACCGCAATCAGATCAACGTCCCCCGCACACGAGTAAACCTCCGCCACACCCTCCAGACTCGCCAGCGCCTGCGCCGTCTCCGGAATCCGAGCAGCCTCGGCATGGATCAACACGATCGCGGTAATCATGCCTCCGAGTCTATTGCGCGCCGGGGTAGGTGGACCGGGGCACCGCCGCTCAGCGCATCCGTCCCGAGTCGGGCGTGATCCGGCCCGCATCGACCAAGGTCCAAAGTCTCGATCTCAGCCACGTACAACACCGCGTTCAGCGCAAGCGGACTCAAATGCTGAGGGGACGGCGTGATCACAACATCTACATCGGCTGCTCGCACCTGGTCGGCAAGCGGAATCAACGATGGTTCAGGCCAGACCACCAGATATCCGAGATGCCGCGCTAGGCGCTGCACCTGGGCTCGGTCCCACAACATCGCGTCGGATACTTCCGGAACAACCCAACCCAACGCAGTCGGCTGGTGGCGCATGATGCTGCCTTCCTTGTCGGCTACAAACTCCACAGCGGAGCCGTCTCCAGACTCGGCGTTGGGCACGGTCCACAGGAGTGGCAGTGGGGTGGCATGTGTTCCCGTCGCCCGGTGGTGCGAGCACTGCGAACGGGCTAGTGGCATCGGGGGTGGCATCACCGTCCGCAACGCCGCACAGAGGGCACGAGGGTGGCAGGCTGGATGGCATGTCGGCGGACATGGGAAGGCTCATCAAGCAACTGCGCGTTGCCAAAGGGTGGAGCCAAGGGAGGCTGGCCGGTGAGCTGACCAAGGTGTCCGGCTACAACATGACGCGTGAATACATCTCGCGGCATTGGGAGTCGGGCAGGACCGAGCCTTCACCGTTCTGGTTGCGTCACCTCGCGACGGTGCTGGATTGTCCGCTCGAGCTATTGGAGGCTGACGTGAATCGTCGTGAATTCCTATCGCATCTCGCGGCTACGTCGATAGCGCCGGTTGTCGCGTCTGAGCTTCTCTCCCAAGGCTTTTCGACGCGACTGCATTCCACGGGACCGGCTGTCGAGGAGTGGGAAGCGAAGCTGGCGCAGTACGGGACGGACTATATGAGCCAAGGGGCGGCGCGGATTCGACAGCGGCTGGCGGCTGATCTGGTTGTCCTGCAACAGCAGTTGGATACTCCGCGCATGTGGGCGGTGGCCGCTCGGCTGATGACTCTGTTCGCCAAGACGTATCCGGGGAGCGATGGGAACAAGGCGATTTCTTGGTATCGGATGGCGGCTGATGCTGCCGACCGGTCCGAGGAGACGGACATTCGGGTGTGGGTGCGTGGGCGGGCCGCCATCGCGCTCGGGTATGAAGGCGCGTCGTTGCCGGTGGCGAATGCCTTCGCGGATCAGGCGCTGGGAATTTCGGAGCGGCACAGTCTCGGACGGCTGAATTCGATTTGGGGAAAGGCGCACGTGGCGGCGATCCGCGGGGATCGAGCGACGGCGCGGGAGCTGATCGATACCGGGCGTCGCGAATTCGATCGGTCGTACTCCGAGGAGCAGACGTCGGACTACGCGGTTCCGTGGTGGCGAGTGAATGTCTTCCTGTCACTGCTGGCGGCGCGTCTCGGGGAGGAGAAGTTGGCGGTGCGGGCGCAGGAGGATGCGCGCGCTGAACTGCCTTCGGAGTTGCCGCGGTTCGCGACTCATCTGGAGATGCACCGCGGGCTCATGTTGGTGCGGGCGGGAGATCGCTCTGAGGGTGTGCGGGTGGCGCGTGGCGCGTTGAATGCTCTTCCCCCGGAGAAGCACTCGCTTACGTTGCGGATGCTCATGGAGGAGGTCTCGGGCTCCGGAACGGGGTGAGTGGCACGGGCTATCTCGCTCGGAGGGGTCACTGATGACGCCACGGCGGTCGGCCGATGGCCCCGCCTGAACTTGCCGGGCCTGGGCGGTCACGATCGCGTTCGAGATGGCGAGAAATGCCGTCTCGAGTCGATTTGTGTCCGCAGGGGCCGGCGGTCCGAGTCGCAATGGAAGAGTCAGGCACCGGAATCGTGACGCGGCCTGTCAGGTGCGGGAGGTGTAGTCGTGGGCGAGGGATTCTGTGCGGGTGGCGGATTCGGCTCTGTCGAGCCAGGAGAGCCAGGCGCCTGCGCCGAGGCGGGGCTCGTGGTAGCCGTCGGTGGTGCGGACTATGCGGGTGCCGGGTTGGTCGAGCCAGCGGGTGATGAGGGCTGTTTCCTCCGGTGAGGCGCCGCGCAGGGGTGGGTAGCGCGGGTCGGCGAGTTGGTCGGAGTGCGGAGTGAGGTCGAGTCCGGCGGGCCCGCGACGTTGTTGGAGGGGTGGGTGGGAGCCTTCAGCCTGGGGGAGAGGTAAGGGCTCCTGTCCCCTGTCCGGTGTGCGGCGCGGGCTTGCCGGATCGCCGGTGGCCGCGTCCGACTGGGGGAGAGGTGAGGGCCCCGGCGACCTGTCCGGTGTGCGGCGCGGGCCTGCCGGATCACCGGTGGCCGCGTCCGATCTGGTGGGCAGGACGGTTTCGGCGGACGCGACCAAGGACTCCACGACCGGCATGGGGGCGATGCCGCGGGCGGCGGTGCCTGCGGCGGCCAGGCGGCCGTAGCGGACGACCGCGAATTCCCAGCCGCCGGAGCCGTCGGGGCGGGCGGCGATCAGCTCGGCGATGCGGGCCAGGGCGGCGAGGCGCTGCGTCCGGCGCAGGGAGCGCACGAGGGCGGCCAGGTGATCGCGTAGCCGGGCCGCACCCTCGAAATGCTCGGCGGCGGCATAGTTTTCGATCCGGTCGCGGATCAACCGCAACGGTGCGTCACTGCGTCCGGCGAAGAGGTCGCGTGCCGCGCGCGGTGCAATGGCGTACTCCTCGGCGTCCCGCAGTCGACCGTCGGCGCTCGCCGGGCAGCCCCCGACCGCCGCGGGCGGGCAGTCGCCGCCGTGCCGGGCGTGCCGGGGGAGACGCGCGGTGCAGGTGCGCAGGCCGCAGTATTCGGCCACGATGGCCGCTATCTCCGCGGCGTCGGCGCGGGAATTGAACGGGCCCAGCGCATCCCACGTCGGCGTGCGGGTGATCGCGAACCGGGGGAAGGACTCGGCCGTGAGCGTCAGCCACCAGGCCCGCTTGGGAAATTTCGAGCGCCGGTTGTACGGCGGCGTATGCGCGACCAGCAGCCGCAGCTCCCGCACCCCGGCCTCCAGGCCGTGCGCACAGGGCACGTGGTCGACCCGGGTCGCCAGGGCCACCATTTCCCGCATGCGCGTGCGCGTTTCGGAGCCGGTGAAGTAGCTGCGCACGCGCCGCCGCAGATTCACCGCTGTCCCTATATAGAGGACTTCGTCCGACGGCCCGCGGAACAGATACACCCCGGGAACCGCCGGCAGGTCGGCGGCCAGGAAGCGCTTGGACCGTTGCCGGCGGCTCACCTGGGGCAGATAGTCGACCAGTTCGGTCAGGCTGTGCACGCCGAGATTGCCGACCCGCTCGATCAGCGCGTGCAACACGTCCACGGTCGCGCGAGCGTCGTCCAGCGCGCGGTGGGTCGGTCGGGTGGACGCGCCGAGCAATTGCGCCAGCGCCGACAGGCGAACGGTCGGCGCCTCGTCGCGGGCCAGGATCCGCCGGGCCAGTTGCACCGTGCACAGCACCTGGAACGCGGGCCACACGGCCGCGCAGCGAGCGGCCGCCGCCTTCAGGAATCCGGTGTCGAAGCGGGCGTTGTGGGCGACGAGGACCGCGCCCGCGGCGAATTCGAGGAATCCGGGCAGCACCGCCTCGATCCGCGGCGCGTCCATCACCATCGCGGTCGTGATCCCCGTGACCTGGATGATCTGCGGCGGGATCGCGCATCCCGGATTCACCAGCGTGGCGAACTCGCCGAGCACCTCGCCGCCGCGCACCTTCACCGCGCCGATCTCGGTGATCGAGTCGCGTTCGGGGCTGGTGCCGGTGGTCTCCAGGTCGACGACGACGAAGGTGACGTCGAACAGCGGCGTATCCAGATCGTCGAAGGCCAGCTGCGCCGGACGTGGACCGCCGGGCGTCGCATCGAACGCGGTCGGGGGCACGGCGTGCAGCGTAAGGCGGGGGTCCGACAGGAACGCCGCGGTGCGCGGAATGGTCTCGACCAACCTCGAGGTTTCGAGGTGCGAGGTTCGGATTGCGGGGATATGCGGAAATGTGACCGGAGTCACATTGATTTACAAAACGAATAAATCATCGGCGCGCCGCCGTCAAGGTTCCGACACGGATTCGGGCGTGTCACCGCGCGTCGACGGCGCAGATCACGCTAGGCAAACCGATCGGTTGTCTTACTGGCCGAATGGCACTGTCGACGTGCCGATTCCACTAATTAACGCCGCGTAAACACAAGATCGAACCGGCCGGTGACCGTACTCGCCTGTAGAGACAAAGCCGCTGGTAGCCGCATCGCGTTATCTTTTCGTGATTGGTGCGAGATATGTCACAGTGCGCGGGCGTCGAAATCATGAATCGAACTCGGTCCGCCCGGTCGCGGCTTTACAACGCACCGTTATGTCCTCGTAATCTTCCTGAGACCTCACGGAGTCCGACGCACCACCGGGTGCGGCGTCGTGGGGCAGATGAGGAGTACCGCATCATGGCGATCAAGCGACAGGTTCAGGGGCTGCCTCGCACGGCCCAGCGAGCCGTTGCGGCCGGAGCCTTTGGCGCAGCAACCCTCAGCGCACTGCTGCTGCCCTCGGCGCCCGCCTCGGCCGCGCCGGTCACCGTCCCGGGCGTCGGAAGCTTCGACGTGCCGGACGAGGTTCTCGCCCAGATTCCGCCGGGTGTCCTTCCGCCGGGCATCGAACTGCCCGGTTTCGCCCCCGCGCCCGCGCCGCAGCAGTCGGTCGGCCAGCGCGCCGCCGACGCCGCGCTGACCCGGGTCGGCACCCCGTACTCCTACGGCGCCACCGGACCGGACGCTTTCGATTGCTCGGGCCTGGTGCAGTGGTCCTACCAGCAGGCCGGTGTCGATCTGCCGCGTACCAGCTACGCCCAGCTCGAGTCCGGATCGCCGGTGTCGGAGGGCGACCTGGAGCCCGGTGACGTGGTGTCGTTCTACGGCGGCAGCCATTCCGGTCTGTACGTCGGCGACGGCAACGTGGTGCACGCCTCCACCTACGGCCAGCCGGTGTCCGTCGCGCCGATCTCGTCGATGCCCTACGCCGGAGCCCGCCGCTACTGAGTTCTCGCGCGGCCGGAACCTGTGATCGTTTTGTGGCCTACTGGACACAGACGGTCGCCGTTCCGTAACCTTACCGAGACCTTCGTGAGTTCCACCTCCGCGTAGCAGGTCACCCGCGGATTCGACTTCAGCGAGAACGGGGCACGGCAGGCAGTGACAGCGCACCGCAACAACCGAACCAGACGCCTGGTGGGTGGGTCGCTGGCGGTAGGGGTCCTGATGTTCGGCACCTGCTCCGGCGGCGGGGCAGGCGCCGACCCGGTGGCCCAGCCGGCCAGTGCCAGCGACGCCGTGCAGCGGCTGATCGAGCTGTCGCACCAGGCCGAGCAGCTCAACCAGCAGGCGCTGGCCGCGCAGTCCGATCTCGAGGTCAAGCAGGGCGTCGCCCGCGACGCCGACACGAAGCTGGCGGGCGCGACCGGTGCGGTGGACGCCGCGCTGGCCGAGGTCCGCAAGTACCAACCGGCGATCGACCGCACCGCCATCGCGGCCTATCAGGGCGCGCGCACCAACCGGCTGTTCTCGGTGCTGGTCAGCGATTCGCCGCAGCAATTGCTGGACCAGATGTCGACCCTCGACGTCATGTCCACCCAGACCGCCGAACAGGTGGCGCAGTACAAGAAGGCGACCGACGCGGCCACCGCCGCACAATCGGTGGCCCGCACCGCTTCCGACTCCGCCCGCGCCGCCGCGCAGCAGGCCGACACGGTCCGCGCCGAGCTCGAACGCAAGCGTGCCGACCTGCAGGGTTCCATCGCGCAGGTGATCGGGGCGTGGGGTCAGTTGTCCGCCGGCGACAAGTCGGCACTGTCGGGCACGCTGTTCCCGCCCGGCTTCGACCGGGACCGGCTGCTGAGCGGCCTGGTTCCCGGCAGCGGCACCAGTGCGCTGGCCGCGGGTCTCACCCGGGTCGGCGATCCGTACGTCTGGGGCGCCACCGGACCCGATCAGTTCGATTGCTCGGGCCTGGTGCAGTGGGCGTTCCATCAGGTGGGCATCAACCTGCCGCGCACCAGCCAGGCGCAGGCGGGAGTGGGCACACCGGTGGGGCGGCAGGAGCTGCAACCCGGCGATGTGGTGTTCTTCTATTCCGACGCTTCGCATGTGGGCATCTACGCGGGTAACGGCCTGATGCTGCACGCCTCGACCTTCGGCGTTCCGGTCGCGGTGGCTCCGATGGACTCGACCCCGTACCACTCCGCGCGTCGATACTGGATGGGAATGCAGTAATCACACCGAGGTGAGCGTGAGCGAGCGTAGCGAGCGAGCGAGTAACCGGGGGACCGGCCACGGCCGGAACAACAGCGCCGCGTGCGGGCGAGAGCGAGTAGTGCGCTCGGCCGCCGTCGGGGCCGCGGGGTGACCGCCTGGGGGCGGGCCCGTGGCTGGTTCGGGGCGCGGCGGCGATTCGAGTTCGTCGCCACCGTCGCGATGGTGGTCGCCCTGACCGCGGCGGTAGGGGCGCTGATTCTGCTACCGAAGGCGGCCCTGTCGCGGATACGGCCGGCGCCGGCGGTCGCGGAGGCCGCCGCGCCGATCGACCCGGATCCGCAACTGGCGGAGCTGCGCCGGGTGATGGAGTCCTACGGGCCCGTTGTGACGCAGCAGGTTTCGGGTGACGACGGTCGGCTGTCCGCGGTACTCGGGCATCCGCGTCAGCGCGGCGACATCGACACGCTGGCCCGCGAGATCGGTCCGGCCGTCAGCGAGATCACCGAGTTGTGGGGCCCGGACTGGGCGCAGACGGCGGTGGTGGCGATCGCGTCCGGCCCGGCCGAATTCGCGGCGCTGACCCATGCGACGGGCCTGGTGTCGCCCGCCGTGGCGGCGGCCTCGGTGGCGGACCCGTTCCTGCCGGGCGCCCGGCCGACCGGGCAGCGGGTGGTGTTCGGACCCGATGCCGCGCGCAGGCTCGGCCCGCAGGGGTTGCGGGATACGTTGCGGCACGAGCTGACTCACGTCGCCGCTCGGGCAAGGACCGTCGACGGGTCGCCGCAGTGGATGCTCGAGGGTTTCGCCGAGTACTCGGCCCGCCGTGGTGAACGCGCGTCGTTCACCCAGCAGGCGCCGTTGCTGGCCGCGCGCGCCAAATCCGGCGAACTGCCCACCGAGTTGCCCGCCGACGCGACCTTCGCTCCCGCGGCGGGCAACGATGCCGCCCTGGCCTACGAGCAGGCTTGGTCGGCGAATGCCTTCGCCGCGGGCGAATTCGGCGAACCCAAGCTGGTGGAGCTGTACCGCCGAATGGCGACCGGCCCCAAGGACGCCGACGCCCTCGACGGCACCCTGCGCGCCTGCCTCGGCCTCGGCTACCGCGATTTCGTCGACCGCTGGCGCGACTGGCTCGAGTCCCGCATCACCTCCTGACCAGCGCAGGTATCGAGTGTTCGGTGCGCGGTGTCTGCCAGTAGGTGGTGTCTGGGACTTGGTAGTCGGTGTGTCGATGGCGCCCGAGGGGATCGGTGATCTGTCCGGTGGCTGTTCTCGGGCTCGGTGATTCGCCCCTCGGGTGCGTGAGTGTGGTTGGAGCTGAGGCGTTTTCGTGGTCGCCTACCCCGGGGATGGGGGGCGGTCGTGCGGCAATAGACTCGGGGCCCATGGCACGCACCCTGCTGGTTACCAACGACTTCCCGCCGCGGCCGGGGGGTATCCAGTCGTACGTGCATTCGCTGGCGCTGCAATTACCGCCGGACGAGCTGGTGGTGTACGCGCCGCGCTGGCGCGGCGACAGCCATCTGCGTTTCGACGCCGAGCAGCCGTTTCAGGTCGTCCGGCATCCGACGACGCTGATGCTGCCGACGCCGCTGGTGCTGCGGCGAGCCGCCAAACTGCTGCGCGACGAGCGGTGCGACACCGTCTGGTTCGGCGCGGCCGCACCGCTGGCGCTGATGTCTCCGCTGCTGCGGCGGGCGGGTGCGCATCGGATCGTGGCCAGCACGCACGGGCACGAGGTGGGCTGGTCGATGCTACCGGCGGCGCGCCAGTCGCTGCGGGCGATCGGTGACCACACGGACGTGATCACCTATGTCAGCAAGTACACGCGGCGGCGGTTCGCTGCCGCGTTCGGTCCGCAGGCGGCGCTGGAGTACCTGCCGCCGGGCGTCGACACCACGGTGTTCCGCCCGGATCCGGCAGCGCGCGAAGAACTTCGGGCGCGCTACGGACTGGGCGACCGGCCGACCATCCTGTGCCTGTCCCGGCTGGTGCCGCGCAAGGGACAGGACATGCTGATCCTCGCCATGCGCGAGATCAAGGAGCGGATCGACGGCGCGGTGCTGGTGATCGCGGGCGGTGGCCCCTACGAGGAGAAGCTGCGCGGACTGGCGCAGGCCTTCGACCTCTCGGGCGACGTGGTGTTCACCGGCCGGGTGCCGTCCGCGGAACTGGCCGCGCACCACACCCTCGCCGACGTGTTCGCGATGCCGTCGCGCACCCGCGGCGCCGGTCTGGACGTCGAGGGCCTCGGCATCGTCTACCTCGAGGCCTCGGCGACCGGGGTGCCCGTGGTGGCCGGTGATTCCGGCGGCGCGCCCGAGACCGTGCGGGAGGGACGCACCGGCCATGTGGTCGACGGGCGTTCGCAGAGCCAGATCGCCGACGCCCTCGTCGGGATCCTCGCCGACCGCGACGCCGCCGCTCGCATGGGCGCCGCGGGCCGCGCGTGGGTGTCCGAACAATGGCGCTGGGACGTGCTCGGCGGCCGGTTGCGCGCGCTGCTGGATGGGAGCGTGCGATCGAGCCGCCGGTAGCCGGTGGGTTAGGCTCACCGGCATGAGCACTGTCCAGGTGGCCGATCAGACCTTCGTCGCCGCGCCCGGTACCGCGGTGGCCGAGGTGCTGTCCGACCGCGGCCGGTGGCGGCTGTGGTGGCCGGATCTCACCCTCGACGTCCGGGAAGACCGCGGCGACAAGGGATTTCGCTGGACCGTCGCGGGTCCGATGGACGGCACCATGGAGGTATGGCTCGAGCCCTGCCTGGACGGCGTGATCCTGCACTACTTCCTGCACGCGGAACCCGGTGACGCGTCCCGGTTGTCGCGGCGGGACATGGCGGCGCTCAACCGGGCGCGTCGGGTCGCCGGCAAGAAGATGTCGTTCGAGATCAAGGCGCGGCTGGAGGCCGGTCGCGCCGCCGGAATCGCCCCCGCACACGATTCCCGCTAGTCCGTCGCTCGAAACCTGTTCTCCCGCACCGCGAGTCGGAAAGGAAACGCTGCCAGTCATGGCCGACCGGACCCAGAGGTCGATCATCATCGACGCGCCGTCGGATCGGGTGATGAGCGTCATCGCCGACCTGGAGTCGTATCCGGAGTGGGTGTCCGCGGCGCGGTCGGTGGAGGTCGTCGACAAGTTCCCCGACGGGCGGGCCCGCACCGCGCGCTTCGTACTCGACGCCGGTGTCGTGAAGGACACCTATCTGCTCTCCTACACCTGGCGCCCCGACGGCAAGGCGGTGAGCTGGCAGCTGATCAGCGGCGAACTGCAGAAGGCGCAGGACGGCACCTACGAACTGATCGATCAGCCCGACGGCACCACCCAGGTGGTGTACGAGCTGACCGTGGACCTGACGATCCCCATGATCGGCATGTTCAAGCGCAAAGCCGAGAAGGTGATCACCGATACGGCGCTCAAGGAACTCAAGAAGCGGGTCGAAGGCTGACGGGCCCGGTGACGGCGGACCGATCGGCGGGACGGACCCGCCTCGAACTGTTCATCGGCAAGGGCGGGGTCGGTAAGACGACGCTCGCGTGCGCGACGGCCATGGCGCACACCAGGTCCGGCGCTCGGGTGCTGGTCGCCTCGCTCGATCAGGCGCATTCGCTCGGTGACGCGCTCGGGTTCCGTTTCCGGCACGATCCGGGCACCGTCGCCGGGGTGGCGTCGGTGCTGCCCGGGCTCGATGTCATCGAGATCGATTCGCTGGAGTTGCTGGAGGATCGCTTCCGGGACGTGCTGCGCCTGCTGGGCAACGGCGCCGCGCACGACCACGGGGTCGACCTCGCGACGCTGGATCCCGCGGAACTGACCGGGCTGCCCGGCGTGCAGGAACTGCTGATGCTCACCGAGATCGCGGGTTTCGCGGACGAGGACGACTGGGACGTGATCGTCGTCGACTGCCCGCCCTCGGCGGACATGCTGCGTCTGATCACCGCGCCGGAGACGCTGCTCAACTATCTGGATCGGGTGTGGCCCGCGCACGCCCGCGCCCTCAGCGCGGCCGGGCGGGACCTGCGCCGCGCGGTGCTGGCGGTGACGGCCGAACGGATCGCGACCGCCGTCGCCGAGGTCCGCGATCTGCTGGCCGATCGCGGCCGCACCGGGGCCCGGCTGATCACCGGCGCGCAGCGGGTGGCGCTCGCGGAGACCGCGCGGGTGCGTTCGGCGGCCGCGCTACTCGGCCTGCGCCTGGACGAGGTGATCGTGAACAAGGTGCTGCCGCCGGCGCCCGAGACCGAGTCGGCGCATCCCGCGGTGCAGTGGTACCAGGCGCGGCGCGCCGAACAATCGGAAGTGATCGAGGAATTGCGGCGCCGGATGGCGGGCGTCCCGGTCTCGGTGTCCTATCACAACGGGCCCGAGCCGGTCGGGATCGATCAGCTGACCGATTTGTCGTACGCGGTGGATTCGCGCGCGAACCGGGCAATACCGGAGACAGACCCTATGCTTGGCGACACGAACACCACGGAGCTCGGCGATGCGAATATCGCGGACTCCCGTCCCGGCGAGCCGGTGGTGCGGCTGGAGTCGGGCGCGGGACCGCGGTCGGTGTTCACGCTGCGGATGCGGTTACCCGTGGTCGACCCGGCGACATTGCGACTGGGACGAGTGGAGGACGATTTGATCGTGGGAGCGGACGGAGTGCGGCGCCGCATGCGCCTGGCCCCGGTATTGCGCCGATGCACGGTCGACGGCGCCGAACTCGACGGCGACCACCTGGTCGTCCGCTTCCGCCCCGATCCCGAAGTGTGGCCGCGATGAGCGCACCCAACGAGGTTCCGGAATGAACGACTACCCCGACGGCCACACCCCGGACAACCCCCGCGGCAGGCCCACGAACCGCCCCCGCCGCACAGCCCGCAGAAGGCCGTGGTCCGACCGCGTAACCCCCGGCGGCCCCGACCGCGAGTTCACCCGCCCCCGCGACCCGGAACCCGCACCGACCGCGGAATCCCCGCGCACTCCGGACGGTGCAGCAGCAAGCACACCGCCCGGCGACGTAACGCGCGGCGGAGACCGGCGGCGTAGCGGGAGCGACCCGTGGAGCGGCGAAGTATCCGGCGCGCACGGTGGTTCGCGGGACGCGCAGGACAGCGAATCACGAAGGCAGTCAGGCGATTCGGGGACGGACTCGCGGCACGATGATTCGGGTGGTGCGCGAGATGCCGGGTCGGGGGTGCGGGACGGGGGAGCGGCCGGGGCGCGTGGGTTTGCGGGTGTCCGTTCACCAGGTGATGGGGCAGGCGAGGGGGAGCGAGAAGCGGCTGGGGCGCGTGGGTTTGCGGGGGAGCATCGGCATGAGGATCAGTTGGGGGAGCTGGTCGAGGAGTTGCGGATGCTCGCGGAGTCGATGTTGGAGCGGGTGGAGCCGGTGTTGCGGCGGGCCGCTGTGGATGGGCGGGTGGAGTGGGACGGGTGTAGCTGGTGTCCGATCTGCGCGGCGGCCGCGCTGGTGCGGGGGGAGCATCACGATGTGGTCGCGACGCTGGCCGAGCACGGCACGGCCATCGTGACGGTGTTGCGGGAGGCGCTGGCGGGGATCCCGGTGGAACCTGTCTTGCCGGACCCGGAGCCGGAAAGTGATGCGCCGCAGGAGGATTCGCGCGCGGAACAGCCGCCCGGCCCTGGCGCCCGCCCCGGGTACGTCTCGATTCCGGTGCAGATCAAGGTATGACGACACGGAACGGGCGGGAGGCCCCGCTGACCGTCGGCATCGATGTCGGCGGTACCAACATCCGCGCGTCGGTGGTCGACGGCTCCGGCGAGGTGCTCGACACCGTGCAGGCCCCCACCCCGCACGCCGCGCGCGCCCTGGAGGACGGCCTGGCGCGGGCCGTGCGCGAGTTGCGGTCCCGGCACGAGATCGGCGCGGTCGGGCTGGCGGTCGCCGGATTCGTCGACGAGACTCGATCGTCGGTGCGCTTCGCCCCGCATCTGCCGTGGGAGGACAGCGCCGTGGCGGGCCGGCTCACCGAGCGGCTGGGCCTGCCCGTGATCCTCGAGCACGACGCCAACGCCGCCATGTGGGCCGAGTACCGGTTCGGCGCCGCGGCGGGCGCGCACAACGGCGTGCTGGTGGCGATCGGCACCGGGATCGGCGCGGCGCTGCTGGTCGACGGGCGGCTGTATCGCGGAAGCTACGGTGTCGCACCGGAACTCGGCCACCTGCAGGTGGTGCCGCAGGGCCGGGCCTGCCCGTGCGGCAAACGCGGCTGCTGGGAAAGGTATTGCAGCGGAACGGCTCTGGTGGACACCGCGATCGAGATGCTGGCCACCGACCCGATGCGTTCCACCATCCTCGCGCGCGAGGTGTTCGCCGATCCGGGCGCGCTGACCGGTCGCAAGGTAGCGGGCGCCGCACAGGACGGCGACCCGGTGGCACTGCAGGTGATGGCCGATTTCGCCCGCTGGCTCGGACTGGGCCTGGCGTTCGTCGGCGACATCTTCGACCCGGACCTGATCGTGATCGCCGGCGGCGTAAGTTCCTCGGCGGCACTGTTTCTCGACGATGCCCGCGAGCACTACGCCGCCGCCGTCACCGGCGCCCGCCACCGCCCGCTCGCCCGCATCCGCACCACCCAGCTGGGCGAGGCCGCGGGCATGATCGGCGCCGCGGAACTGGCCCGCTCGGCCCTGGAACCCGCCACCTCCGCCTCGCGCAGCGGTTCGGGGGTGGATGACGAATCCGGCTCCGGCGAGCCTGACGATCGAGGCTCCCGTACCGCTGCTCGCTCCCGCGCGCAGCGCAACAGTGTCAAGGCGGCGCAACCACAGCCGAACAGCGCCAAGGCAACTCGCGCACAGCCCAATGGATCCTCGGGCCGTGGTTCCGCGAACGCCGGAGCCCGCGGTCCGGGCGCCAAGACCGGGACGCGGCGTCGGTAATCGATTCCCCGACAGGTGCTTCGGAGACCGCGAGGCGGGTATGGCGGGAGGAGAGGCGTCTCGCGGCGGGCCATCGGTCCGGGGGGCCGGGTGCGACCGTGCCGAATCGGCCGGATGCGGCTCCCGGATCGGACGGGCTCGCCACGAGACCCCTCACCGGTCGGTGCCGACGAGCAGGCTCGACGGTGTGAGTTCCGGCCGTGTGAATTCGTGCGTGCGGGCTTGGTCACAACTCGGCGGCGGCGGTAGAGTCGGCATCGACGGAGGTGCCTGCAAGGAGGCCGGTCCCGTACAAGATCACTGGGAAAGGACGCGATGTTCTACTGGCTGCTGAAGTTCGTTCTGGTGGGACCGCTCTTGCACCTGATCAACCGGCCCGAGGTCGAAGGTGTGGAGAACATCCCGACAAGCGGCCCAGCCATTCTCGCCGGCAACCATCTGTCGTTCACCGACTGGCTGTTCACCCCGCTGCTGAGCCCCCGCCGGATCACCTACCTGGCCAAGGCCGAATACTTCACCACCCCCGGGCTGAAGGGCCGGTTGCAGAAGTTCTTCTTCTCCGGCACCGGTCAGTACCCGATCGATCGCAGCGGCGCCGACGCGGCCGAGTCCGCCCTCAACACCGCGCGCAAGCTGCTGGGTGAGGGTCGGCTCGTGGGCCTGTACCCGGAGGGCACCCGCTCGCCCGACGGCCGGCTGTACAAGGGCAAGACCGGGGTGGCACGCCTCGCCCTGGAGACCGGCGTCCCGGTGATCCCGGTGGCGCTGATCGGTACCGACGAGGTGTGCCCGCCCGGTCCGTTCCGGTGGCGTCCCCGCAAGGTGACGGTGAAATTCGGTGCGCCGATCGACTTCTCCCGTTACGAGGGCATGGGCGGCAACCGCTTCGTCGAGCGCGCCGTCACCGACGAGATCATGTACGAGCTGATGCGGATGTCGGGTCAGGAGTACGTCGACGTCTACGCCGCGAGCCTCAAGAAGGACGTGCCGTCGGGCAGCCGCCCCGACGCCGACCGCGTCCCCGAGACGCTGGCGAGCTAGGACGCCTGCCGCCGCCGATACGCCTCGATCGCCTCGTACTTCGCCAGATTGTGGCGGGCATCGGCGAGCGCGTCGTGAGCGTCCGGCGGCACGGGCGGCAACGGCGGTCGCCCGGCCATATCCCAGTGCTGGCGAAGCTCATTGGTATAGCGGGGTAACGCGCTGGGCAGATCGACCATCGACCCCCACAACTGGCACAGCACCACGTGGTCGTACGCCCCCACCCACGCCCACAGCTGCGGTTCCACACTCGGGCGCGGCACCAGGAAGCGGTAGAGATCGTCACGGATCTGCGCCCGGCTGCGCCACAGCGGCGAGGCGGGGGAGGGCAGCTTGGGCAGCACGTTGCGCCGCACCCACGGCCCGGCCCGCCCCGGATCGAATTCGCTCGACACCGCGTAATATTCGCGCCCGTCCTCGCAGACCACGCCGATCGAGACCAGATCGATCACCGTCCCGTCCTCGATGAATTCGCAGTCATAAAAGTATTTCAGCGCGATCGCTCCTCGTGGTCGGCCGGACGGGTCCCCGCCGGGCACCGGCAGCCCCGCGCGGTTCGCCCCGGGGCTTATCGAGGTTACGGGCCGGGCGAGGGTGTTCGCGCACGCCCCCTACCTCCGGGTTACCACAGGGTCGCGGTGGGTCATTATCCTGAGCAGGTGAACTGGACCGTCGACGTACCGATCGACCGCTTGCCGGAACTGCCTCCGCTGCCTGCCGAGCTTCGTCGGCGACTCGACGACGCGCTCACGCGCCCCGCCCTGCAGCAGCCCTCGTGGGATCCGGACCTCGCGGCGAAAATGCGCACCGTATTGGAGAGCGTGCCGCCGCTGAGCGTGCCCGCCGAAGTGGAAGAACTGCGCGAGCACCTCGCCGAGGTGGCTCGCGGCGAGGCGTTTCTGCTGCAGGGTGGCGACTGCGCGGAAACCTTCGCGGACAACACCGAACCCCATATCCGCGGCAACATCCGCACGCTGCTGCAGATGGCCGTCGTGCTCACCTACGGCGCCAGTCTGCCGGTGGTGAAGGTCGCCCGGATCGCGGGGCAGTACGCCAAACCTCGCTCGTCCGACACCGACGCGCTGGGCCTGCGGTCCTACCGCGGCGACATGGTGAACTCGATCGCCGCCGACGCCGCGCTGCGCGAGCACGACCCGTCGCGCTTGGTCCGCGCCTACGCCAACGCCAGCGCCGCGATGAACCTGGTGCGCGCGCTGACCGGCGCCGGCATGGCCGACCTGCACAAGGTGCACGACTGGAACCGCGACTTCGTCGCCAAGTCCCCGGCCGGCGCCCGCTACGAGCAACTGGCCGAGGAGATCGACCGCGGCCTGCGGTTCATGAACGCCTGCCGCGTGCAGGACCCGAGTCTGCAGTCGGCCAAGATCTACTGCAGCCACGAGGCGCTGGTCCTCGACTACGAGCGCGCCATGCTGCGGCTGGCGGAGAACGCGTCGGGCGACCCGGTGCTTTACGACCTGTCCGCGCACTTCCTCTGGATCGGTGAGCGCACCCGCCAGCTCGACGGCGCCCACATCGCGTTCGCCGAGCTGCTGGCCAACCCGATCGGTCTCAAGATCGGCCCGACCACCACGCCGGAGCAGGCGATGGAGTACGTCGAGCGGCTCGACCCGAACAACGAGCCGGGCCGGCTGACCCTGGTGGCCCGGATGGGCAACACCAAGGTGCGCGACGTGCTGCCGCCGATCATCGAGAAGGTGCAGGCCACCGGCCATCAGGTGATCTGGCAGTGCGACCCGATGCACGGCAACACCCACGAGTCGTCCACCGGCTACAAGACCCGCCACTTCGATCGGATCGTCGACGAGGTGCAGGGCTTCTTCGAGGTGCATCACGCGCTCGGCACCCATCCGGGCGGCCTGCACATCGAGCTGACCGGCGAGAACGTCACCGAATGCCTCGGCGGCGCCCAGGACATCTCCGACCTGGACCTCGAGGACCGGTACGAGACGGCATGCGACCCGCGGCTGAACACCCAGCAGTCGCTGGAGCTGGCCTTCCTGGTCGCGGAGATGCTGCGGTGAGAACGACGGACATCGAGCGTTGAACGTCGTCTTTCGTGAGTTCGGGACCCTGCGCGTCGGTCCCGCGGATCGCCATATCCTGCGTTTGCTGCGTGACCGCGACCGCGACGGGATCCCGTCGGAGGTGGTGCTGCGCGACGGCAGCCGGTTGCTGATCTTCAACATCTCCTGGGGCTTCGATCCGTCCGCCGAATCCGCGCAGGTCACGACGAATATCAGCCCGAGCGTCGGCGGTATGCCGGTGGATGTGTTCAGCACGTCGGCCGTGGTCGCGATCAACGATCCGGAAACCGGGACGCCGCTGCTCGCGGTGGCCTGAGGAAGGACACCGGGTTAAAAGTTAGCTGAGCTGTTGCTGACTTCGGTCGGTTGGGTTAGGTTCTCAGGTACCCGTTGCCAGCGGCAATGGTGATTCTGAGATCTGCCCTGGGAGGACCGATGAATGTGGTAACGGTAGCCGGAGGATTGCAAACCGGCGCCGATCGACCGGGCTCCGGCCGCGGTCGATTCGCGGGACGTGATCGGGCCGCCCTGGTGCAGCACGAACTGGTGATCGACGGGGTGCCCGCGTCGGTGGTGATCGAGCGGCCGGAGTCCGAGCGCGCCACCGACGCGTGGCGCTGCCGGGTGCGGATCGCCCGCGGCATCGGACGGCTCGAGCAGTCGCAGGTGGTCGGGACCAGCGCGAGCGAGGTCCTCGAACAGGCACTGGATCTGGTCGCGGCGCGCGTCGGACTCAGCGTTGCCGAGGTGCTCGGCGGAGCGAGTGTGGGAGCGGATCTGTCACTGGCGCGGCCGGACCGGAAAGGTCCGGTCAGAACGGCAGAACGACCAGTGTGACGGTGCTGCCGGGCTCGACGCTCGCACCGGCGATCGGCGTCTGGCCGCGGATCGTGCCGCGGTCGTTGCCGGTGAAGATATTGCTCAGGACGACCTGCAGCCCGAGCGCCTCGAGTTCACTGCGCGCGGCCGACACGCTCTTGCCGCCCACGTCCGGGAGCTTCACCGCGTTCGAGACGATCAGGGTGACCGAGGCGCCGGACAGCAGGCTGGTACCGGCCTCGGGATCGGTCCCGGCGACCTGACCGGACTGGATACGCGCGTCGAACTCGGTTCTGGTGTCCTGCACCGTGATTCCGGCCTTGTCCAGCGTCGCGCGGGCCTCGTCGACGGTCTTGCCGCGCACGTCCGGCAGCTTCACCGGCGTGGATCCCTTGCTGCGGTACACCTTCACCGTCGCGTCCATCGGCAGGACGGTGCCCGGACCCGGATCCAATTGCGCCAGTGTGCCTTTCGGTGCGGTGCTGGGCTTCTCGCCGCTGTCGACCGGTTTCAGTCCGGCGTCTCGGATGGCCTGGCGCACCTTGTCGATATTGTCGCCGGGCTGGACCTGCGGCACTTGGGGTTTGCCGCTGGAGACCAGCACCGCGACCGTGGAGCCCTTCACCACTCGGGCGCCGGCCGCCGGATCGGTGCCGACCACGCCGCCGACCGGGATGGTGTCGGAGGCCTTGTCGCGCACCGTGGTATCGAATCCGGCGTTCTGCAGCACCACCGTCGCACGGTCGGTGTCCATCCCCGCGATCGGCGGCACGGCGGCGTAGCGGCCGACGCCGAGCCACCAGCCGCCCAGACCGAGCAGCAGCGCCAGCACGACCACGATGGCGGCCCAGATGTACATCCGGCGCCGGGATCTGTCGCGGTCGGCCTCGAAATCGTCGACGTAGGAGCGCTGCGGGGGCGGCGGCGGGCTCGTGTAGTCGGGGTAGTGGTCCTCGGGCCGCGGTTGCGTCGCGGTCATCACCCGCGTGTGCTGCGGTTGCGGGGCCGGTTGCTCGGCGGCGAAGCGAGTCGTCGCGTCGGGTGCGCTCGCCGCGGGCGCCGGGGTGGGGCCGATCCGGTACCGCGACGACAGGTGCTCGGCCGATTCCTTCGGCGCGGGCACCCGGTACGCGGGCAGGTGTAGCTCGCCGGCGATGCGCCGCAGTTCGCCGGCCATCTCGGTGGCGTCGGCGAAACGGTGCGCGGGTTCGCGCGCCGTGGCGTGGGCGACCAGTTCGTCGATCTCCGGCGGCACCCCGGCGATGAACCGGCTCGGGCTGGGCACGTCCTTCTCGACCCGCTGGTACGCGATCGACAGCGAGGTGTCGCCCGTGAACGGGGTCCGCCCGGTCAACATCTCGAAGATCAGGACGCCGAAGGAGTACACGTCGCTGCGGGCGTCGGCGTTGCCGTCGGTGACCTGCTCGGGCGAGAGGTAGTGGGCCGTGCCCAGGATGACGCTCGCCGAGGTCATATTCGATCCGGCGGCCGCGCGCACCAGCCCGAAGTCGGCGATCTTGACCTCGCCGGCATCGGAGATCAGCACGTTCTCCGGTTTGACGTCGCGGTGCACCAGGCCCGCCGCGTGCGCCACCCCGATCGCCTGCAGCACCGGTTCGGCCACCGCGTAGACGGCGTGCGGCGGCATCGGGCCGCGCTCGCGCAGCAGTTCGCGCAGGGTGCCGCCCTCGACCAGTTCCATGATCAGGAACGGGTGCTCGCCGTCGATGCCCTGGTCGTACACGGCGACGAGGGACGGATGCTTCAGCTTGGCCACCGAACGGGCCTCGAATTCGAACCGGCTCAGGAATTGCGGATCGCCGGCGAATTTCGGGTCCATCACCTTGATCGCCACCGGCCGGTCCAGCCGCGTATCCACCCCCCGAAACACCATCGACATGCCGCCGCGCGCGATGGGCGCGTCGATCCGGTAGCGCCCGTCCAGCATCTGGCCGATCAACAGATGTCCTCCGACTTTCACAAAGCTCTCACCTCTCGCCTCGGCTGCGACAAGCGAACGCCGCCCCCGTGGCGGCTGGTGTCGATGGTATAGGCGGTTACCGTCCGGGTGTCTCACGACGTGCGGAGACGAACCGTCTACCGTTATCCGGGTGAGTGCATTCCCTTGCAGCGACGATGTCGTCCCGGAGTCGGTGACCCTGCTCCCGCTGCCCGAGGTGGCCGAGCAACTCGGCCTGGCCGTGACTCGTGTGCATCAGATGTTGCGCGATCACCATCTGCTGGCGATTCGCCGGAAAGGCGTCGCCGGAGTCCCGAAGGATTTCTTCGACCCCACCGGCGCCATCGTGAAGCCCCTGCCCGGCCTGATCACGGTGATGCGCGACGCGAAATACACCGACGAGGAAATTCTCGAGTGGCTCTACACCGACGACGACAGTCTTCCCGGCCGTCCCGTCGACGCCATCCACGGCCCACTCGCCCGAGAGGTGGTCCGCCGCGCGGCGGCCGAGCCCTTCTGACGCGGATCGACGCCGCCCGCCATCGACACGGCGGCGGGCGGCCGCGCGCCCGTTAGGCCAGGCACGAATAGCCGGGGTGGGCTACCGACCGGCTCGAATGAAGGGCACGAGCACGGGCCCGAATTCGCTGGCGGCGACCCGCAGGCGCCGGTGTCGGGGGACCACGGCGCGGGTGGCGAATATCGCGTAGTCCGAGCGCTCGATCTCGTCGAGGATCCCGGCGTACAGCGTGGCGGCGGTCCGGATGGCCGGTCGCACGCGGGGGTGCAGCAGGTCGATGCCGGGTTCGGCGCGGCGATACAGCGCGCGATTCGTGGCGATCAAGTGCGCCAGGGCGCGGCGCACGCGCGCATCGGTGCGGCCGGTGCGGTGGCAGTGCGCGAGCAGGTCGGCGTTCACGCCGAAGGCGTCCAGTTCGTCGGCGGGCAGGTAGATCCGGTCGCGGTCGAGGTCCTCGCCCACGTCGCGCAGGAAGTTGGTGAGCTGGAAGGCCTCGCCCAGCGCCGCGGCGGCGGGCTCGGCCTCGGCGCGCGGGCCGACCGTGCCCAGGACGGGCAGCAACTGCAACCCGATCGCCGCCGCCGACCCGCGCATGTAGCCGCGTAACTCGGCCATGGTGGCGTAGCGGTTGCGGAACAGCGGTGAACCCGGCACGTCCATGCGCATGGCGTCCAGGAACGTCCAGAAGTGTTCGGGCGCAATGGCGAACCGGTCGATGGTGTCGCCGACCGCCCACAGCACCGGCTCCCACTCCGGCCGGACGGTCACGCGCTCGAGCCTTGTCGTGTCGCGGGCCGGAAACGCCAGCCGCTCGCGCAGCAGCTGCTCGATCAGATCCAGTTGTGCCGCAGCGTCTCTCGCGCCGTGGTCGACGATGTCGTCGACCGTGCGGGCGAAGCCGTAGAGGGCGTGCACGGCCGGGCGTTGCTCGGCGGAGAGCAGGCGGGTGGCGAGGAAATAGGTGCGGCCGTGGGCGGCCGCGACCGTGCGGCAGTACCGGTAGGCGGTCGACGCATCGAAGCCGCCGGGCGTCACTGCCGGGTTCTGCCGGTGTCGGCGCGCAGCCGCAGCGGATCCACCGTGCGCAACGACAGCGCCGCCACCACCGCGACGAATGTGGCCGCGGCGACGTGCACCGGGTTGTACAGCCCGATCGCGCCGCCGGGCTGGAACACCAGCATCAGCCAGGTGCACAGGCCCACCAGCACCATCAGCGTCGTGGTCGACATCGCGAATCCGGCGGCCAGCGCGAGCGGCCACGAGTAGTACCAGGGCAGCGCGGCGGGGGAGAGGATGACGATCGCGACGAAGGCGATCAGGATGCCCAGCACGGCCTCTCGCTCGCTGTGCTTGAACCGCCACCAGGTCCAGATCAGGATCGCGACCAGCGCCACCGCGCACAGGCCGCGGGTCCAGGTCAGCACCGACTCCACCCGCAGCGGCGTCACCCAGGTCACCATGTGCGCCATGATGGTTGGCAGCGACAGCCAGTTGATGATCTTCTTCGAACCCGACAGCGCGGTGAGCCAGCCGATCCCGACCCCGGCGACCGCCGACGCCGCGGCGAACACCACCGCGAACACCGACAGCCCGAGACCACCGATCTTGGCGAAGGTCCACAGCGGATGCGGCAGCGGCCCCTTGTCCTCGGCGGACCGCCGCTCCCGTTCGTGAATCATCCAGATCCACACCAGGAACGGCAGTGCCACGCCCGCGGTCGCCTTGATCGCCACGCCGATCGCGACCACCACGATGCCCGCCGCGTGATGGCGCTCCAGCACCAGCGCGATGCCCGCGGCCATCAGCCCGACCATCAGCATCTCGTTGTGCACGCCGCCGATCAGGTGGATCAGCACCAGCGGATTGAGCACCGCGAGCCACAGCGCGACCGTCGGCTTGCCGCCCAGGTGCTTGGTCAGATGCGGGACCGCCCACATCATCAGGGCCAGGCCGGGCAGCATCACCAGGCGCATCGCCCAGGTCCCGGCCACCACGTTGTCGCCGGTGACCGTGGTGATCCACTTGCCCAGCAGCAGGAAGATCGGGCCGTACGGCGCGGTGGTGGTGGTCCACACCGGGCTCACATTGTCCAGCAGCACACCGGGATTCACCACCGGACCGACCGTGTACGGGTCGAAGCCGTCGCGCAGCAGCGCGCCCTGCGCCAGGTAGGAGTAGACGTCCGCGCTGAACATGGGCACGGCGAACAACAGCGGGAAGATCCAGATGCCGACGACCGCGCGCAACTCGTTGAGCGTCACCGCGCTACCGCGCTCGGAGGTGCCGATCGTGATCCGCCCCAGCCGAACCCACGCGACGATCATCGCCAGCACGCCGATCCACACCCCGATGGTCGCCAGGGCGTAGCCGTGCCCGAACCGCAACCAGGACAGGTGCGCCGCCTCCAGCAGCGGATCGCTGCGCCGCACCGCGCCGGCGCCCAGGCCGCCGCAGGTGATCATCAGCGCGCCCCAGAAGCCCAGCAGCGCCGCGTGCCCCTCGGGGCTACGCAGAAAATCGGCGGAGAAGTGCAGCCACCAGCGCAGGGTGCGCGGTACCGCCGGGGCGGCGAGAGCCGGTGCCTCGGTGATTGCTGTGTCCGCCATGGTGGCGGTGTTCGTGTCGGGGGTCGGCATAGGTCGTCGGGTCCCCCCGGGGAAGTCGGTGCGGTCGGGACCGCTGTCTACAAGGTCGGCCGCTAGTTTAATTGGTTGCGGGGAACACTAGCGCGTCGGTCGGCCGGTATCACGTCGGAGCCGCCCCGCGACGACTCCGTGTCCTATTTCGGAGCCCGGCACTTCTCCGTCGGCGACCGCGTTGTCGCCGTCCGCCGGACTCGGTCATGCGGAGGCGACGCGGCCGTGCCGGTCACCTCCCGCGGTCGCCCCGAGCCGTGCCGGACCCGTGCCGATGATGCGCTGAGCGGCCAGTTTTCCGGACAGGACGGTGGTCGGCACGCCGACTCCGGGAGTGGTGCCGCAGCCCGCGAGCACCACATTGGCGGGGGTCCCGGGGAGATTGCGGGTGCGGAACGGGCCGGTCTGGCGGAACAGGTGCGCCGCGGAGAACGGGCTGCCCGCGAGCATGCCCTGGGCCTGCCAGGTGTGCGGGGTGTCGAGGTGGTCGACGGTGAAGTGCTCGGCGATGCCGTGGTAGCCGCGGCGTTCCAGGACAGCGAGCAGCTCGCGCAGATAGGCGGGGCCGATCTCGGTCCAATTCAACGGCGCCGCACGCAGATTCGGGCACGGCGCCAGCAGCGACAGCGGCTCGTGACGGCCGGTGGGGCGGTCGATGAACAGGCCGGGATCGGTGAGCGCGGGACGGGTCAGCAGCAGCGACGGGTCGCGCATCGGGCGGCCGCGGCCACGGCGGGCGGCGATCTCGGCGAACGTGGCGTCCCACGCGGCGCCGAAGTCGATGGTGTGGTGCGCCCGCACCGGCCAGGCGGCGGCGATCTCGGCGGGGACGGTGCCGTGCGCGACGACCGCCGAGGGCGAGGCCCGCAGCGGCCGTCGGCGGCGAATGCCGAAGCGCTCCAGCGCGCCCAGGTCGGCGGTGAGTACCACCGCGTCGCAGTCGAAGGTCCGGCCGTCGGCGGTCCGCACGCGGCGCGCCCGGCCGTCGGCGTAGTCGATGCCCGTCACCTCGGTGTTCAGCTCCAGACGTCCGCCCGCGGCGGTGAGAGCGGCGGCCATGGCCGCGGGAATCGCGCGCATGCCGCCCTCGGGGTAGTACACGCCCAGGCAGGTGTCCATGTGCGGGATCGCGCCGTACACGCCCAGCGCCTGTGCCGGCGCCATGCCCGCGTACAGGGCCTGGAAGGTGAACAGCCGCGCCAATCTGGGGTCGTCCAGGGTCCGGCGCACCCGTGCGCCGAGCCGCCCGAACGCGCCCAGCCGGACCAGCTCGGCCAGTGCTCGCCGCTTCGCGGGCAGCCGGATCAGGTCCAGCGGCGAATCGAAGTTGGTGTCCATGAATTCGGCGTACGCGCCGGTGTAGACGCGCCCCAGCCAATCGCGCAGGCGCAGATAGCGCCCGGCCTCCTCGGGCCCGCAGGCGCGGGTGACCTCCGCGGCCATCGCGTCGGGGTCGTCGAAGACGTCGATCACGGAGTCGTCGGCGAAGCGGGCTCGGTAGGCCGGGGCGAGGTGGTGGATGCGCGGTCCCCGCACCGTGCCCCCGGCCGCGGCCAGTGCCTCGTCGATCAGGCCGGGGAGGGTGAGAACGGTTGCGCCGGAATCTATCTCGTAATCGGGACCGCGGTAGACGCCGACCCGGCCGCCCGGATGGTCGGCCCGTTCGAGCAGGGTCACGGTGCGCCCGGAACCCACCAGGTACAGCGCGGCCGACAGTCCCGACAGCCCGGCGCCGATCACGACGATCCGATCGGTCGGTCCGGCAACGGTTCTCACGCGAAGGCTCCTATGGTCGTCGGGCGCGTCATGCGACGCGCTTGGTGGCGGCCAGCGCCATCGCCCGCAGCCGCTCCTTCGCCTCCGGCGTGGCCGAACTGTGCTCGAGCGCCGCCAGCCCGCGGTCGGTGAGGTCGGCGATGCGGCGTTCCACCTCGTCGACCGCGCCGAGTTCGGTGATCAGCGCGCGCAGCCGCGTCACTGTGTCGGGGGACAGGTCGGTGCCCAGCGACGAGCGCAGCAGTTCGGCCGCCGCCGGGATGGTGGCATCGGCGCGGCGCAGCGCCTCGGCGACCAAGACCGTGCGTTTGCCCTCGCGCAGGTCGTCGCCCGAGGGTTTGCCGGTGACCGCCGGATCCCCGAAGACGCCCAGCAGGTCGTCGCGCAACTGGAAGGCGATGCCGATATCGGTGCCGAACTCGCGGTAGGCGGCGATCAGCGCCGGGTCGGCGTCGGCCAGCGCGGCACCCAGATGCAGCGGCCGCTCGACGGTGTAGGCGGCGGTCTTGTAGCGGTTGATGCGCAGCGCCGCCTCCACCGAGTCGTCGGCGCCCGCCTCGCCGTGGATGTCGAGCAACTGCCCGCCCATCACCTCCGTGCGCATCGCCGCCCACACGGGGGCGAACCGGACCCGCGCGGCCGGGTCCAGCCCGGCCGCCGACACCATATCGTCGGCCCAGGCCAGTGCCAGGTCACCGATCAGCACCGCCACGCTGATCCCGAAATGCCCCGAGTCGCCGCGCCATTCGCGCTCGCGATGGCGCTTCTCGAAGTCCACGTGCACGGTCGGAAAGCCGCGGCGGGTGCGCGAGGAGTCGATGATGTCGTCGTGGATCAGCGCGCACGCCTGCACGAGTTCCAAAGCGGCGCAGGCGGTCAGCACCGGACCCGCCTGCGGTCCGGCCGGATCGCCGCCCGCGCCCAGCCAGCCCGTCCAGGCGAACGAGGGGCGGGTGCGCTTGCCGCCGCGCAGCACGAAATCCTCGAGTTCGGCGACCGCGTCGACGAATACCGGGCCGAGCTCGCCGACCAGGTCCCGGCGGTCGGTGAAGAACTCGGTGAGCGCGGTATCGACGGCCGCCACCAGCGCCGCGGGAGCGATCGGGGCCGATCTGGTCGGGGTGGTCGGTCCGGCGGACATAGGAACCTCCCAGTGGTTCGACGCGTCGGCGAGCCGTTTATGCGGCTATAGGTAATTCGGGGCACGACCGCACCCCGGATGGAACCTTACCGACCTACCGATTCGCGGCCGATGCGCCCAGGGGCCGCAGTGAGCGGCGCCACCCCACTTACACTGGTTCGGTGAGTTTCGACAACGTACGGGGACGCTCGACCCCAGGCCGAACGACCCGGACGCCGCAGGTTTCCGGAACTCCGTCCGTCGTAGGGCAGCTGGTCAGGCGTCCCGACGGGACCATTCCGTTCTCGGTGGAGTTCAATCCGCCGCGCGACGCCGCCGCCGAGGCGCGGCTGTGGCGTGCCGCCCGCGAGTTCGAGCGCATGCATCCGGCGTTCGTGTCGATGACCTACGGGGCCGGGGGGTCGACCCGCGACCGCACCGCCCGGGTGACGGGCCAGCTCGCCCGGGAGACGACCCTGCTCACGGTGGCGCATCTGACCGCGGTCGAGCACAGCGTCGCGGAACTGCGTTCGATCGTCGGCACCTACGCCGACGCCGGTATCCGCAATCTGCTGGTGCTGCGCGGTGACCCGCCCGGCGACCCGCTGGGCGAGTGGCGCAAGCACCCCGACGGCCTGGAATACGCCGAGGACCTGGTGCGCATGGTCCGCGGCCTCGGCGACTTCCACGTGGGTGTGGCATCGTTCCCGCAGGGGCATCACCGCTCCCCGGACCTCGACCACGACACCGCCTACCTGTGCGCGAAACTGCGTGCGGGAGCGGAGTATTCGATCACCCAGATGTTCTTCGACGTGGAGCACTACCTGCGCCTGCGGGATCGGGTGGCGGCCTGCGACGCGGTCGAGGGCGCCAAGCCGATCATCCCGGAACTGATGCCGATCACCTCGCTGCGCACCGTGCAGCGCGCCGAGGAACTGTCGGGCCGGCCGGTGCCGCCGGCGCTGATGCGGCGGCTCGAACGCGCCGGGGGCAACGATCCGGAGGCCAACCGCAACGACGTGCGCGCGGTCGGCATCGAGATCGCCACCGAGATCGGTCAGCGCCTGATCGACGAGGGTGCGCCCTGCCTGCACTTCATCACCCTCAACTTCGCCAAGGCCACCACCGAGGTGCTCACCAACCTCGGCTACACCGTGACGGCCGCCCCCGTGAGCGCCTGATCGGCGTTTCGCGGCTCGATTGCCGAGTGTGTGCTCCGTGCGCGAGTACCCTCACGTCCGACCGTGACGACGAGGAGAACTCCGATGGCCGTGTTGCGCAGTCTGGTTCGTATCGCCGGTGCGATGGGCGTTTCGGTCGCCCTGGCCTGCGCCGGATCCTGGTCGGCGGCAGCCGCTCCGCTGGACCCCGGCGCCGCGGTCGCCGGTGCCGGGCGCGTGGAGGCAGCCGGTACCAATGATTTGCTGAGTGCCTACCAGTCCGCCGTGGAGAGCCTGCAGCGGCTGGGGGTGCAGCCGTTCCTGTACCCCTCGGCCTCGGCACTGTGCCACGACGGCACCACCGCGGGGCTGGTGCCCGCTCTGGCCGGCGCGCTGCCCGGCCCGTGGCCGAAGACGACGGTGCCGACGCCCGGCCTGGACCTGGCGGCGGTGAAGTCCGGCCAGACCATGTTCGCCTTCGTGCCGTACGGCCTGGAAGCCGACGGTGCGGATACCTCCGGCATGCAGGTGGCGTGGCTGAACACCGCCACCGGCCGCGGCGGCTTCGCCGCGATGAACCCGCTGGCGCAGGTGGTCAAGGCGATGGTGCCGCCGAATGTGCCCGCCGAGGTCCGCCCGCTCGCCGAGCAGGCCGTGCAGAACTTCTTCGCCGCCGCCATGCCCGCGGGAGGCGTGCGCGCGGTGCCGGTGAACACCGGTTCCGGCACCGTGCTGGCTGCGGTGTTCGGCTCGGTCCGCAACGGCGAGCGCACGTGCTATTTCCTGCCGACGGTCGGGATCGTCCCGGTGTCCTGAGTTCAGACGGCGCGGGCGGGCAGCGGACGGCCCTTCCAGCTCAGCGCGCCCGCGCGGTGCAGGCGGTGTGAGCGCGCCGACAGCCGCAGATAGGCCGCGATCGACAGCGGATGGGCCAGGGCCGCAACAACATCCGCGGGCCGCAGACCGCCGCCCGACTCCAGTGAGCGGGCCAGCAGCCGAGCGGTGACGGCGCAGGCGTAGCCGATACGCCCGGCGGTGCGGGTGCGCCCGCGCCCGCACAGCGCGGCCACCGGCGGCGCGAGGAACGCGAGCGCGGCCACCGCGCCGACGGCGGCGCTGCCGCCCGCCGAACCGTAGGCCGACCACAGCCACCGCGTGTATCCCGCGTCGAGATCGGCCGCGCCCCGGTACATCCGGGTACTCGCGACCCGGCCGCCGCCCACCAGCGCGGTGTGGTGCCCGGCCCGGCGCAGCGCCCGCGACAGCGCCAGATCCTCGGTGACGTCCGCGGCGACGGCGGCATGCCCGCCCACGGCGCGATAGGTGGCCGCGTCGAAGACGAGGAACTGCCCGCACGAGACGGCCGTGGACGGTCGCAGGCTCCGGTTGGCGATCCCGATGGGCAGCGACGCCGCCCAGGACCAGCACAGCAGCGGCTGCACCAGCGCCTCGGCGAGCGTCCCCGCCCGCTGCCGCGGCCATAGTGACACCGATGCCGCGCGGGCCCTGCGCAATTCGCCGACCGCGGCGGCGATCGCACCCGGCCGCAGCCGCACGTCGGCGTCCAGGAACACCAGCGCCCCGGCCGGTGCGTCGGAACCGACCGTCATGCCCGCGATGTCGGCCAGGCGCGCGCAGGCGGCGGCCTTGCCGGTCCAGCCGGGCTCGGGTTCGGTCTCCGCGCAGATCACCGTGAACCGTTCGTCGCCACCCGCCGCGGCGGCGGCCGCCTCGTAGGTGGCATCGGCCGAACGGTCGTCGAGAATCAGCACCCGCAGCCGCGGAACGCCTTGCTGCGCACGCAGATCCGCGATCAGCGCGGGCAACCGGCGTACCTCGTCGCGAGCGGGGACGCACACCGTCACCGGCTCGATCACGGTGGTGGGCACGGCGTCGAGTTGCCGCACCGTCAACCGGTTGAGCGCCGCCAGCCCGGCGCCGGCGCCCGCGAGCGCGGTACCCGCCAGCACCGGACCGTGGAGCGCGCCGCCGGATCGGCTCGCCACACTCGCGACGCCCGCCCGCGCCGCCTTCTCACGTGTCCTGTTCATGTGACATCCAGCCTTTCACACGCGGCGACGGCTGTCTCGCCCGTTTCCGTCCTCGCACCGCCACCGGGGAGGACCGTGACCGGCCCGAAACACGGACCGGAACAAGGGGATTCGGCGGCGGGGTGTTACGTGTCGGTGCGCGCCCACGGCGGTGTGGGGTTGCGGCCCAGATACGCCAGCACCGCGACGACGGCCGCGACGGCCAGCGTGATGCCGCCGACGATACCGGCCCACCCCGCGAACGAGCGGGTGTTCGGGTCGGCGTACTTCACCTCGGCGCGCACCGTGCTGACATCACCGGGCGGCAGCTTCCAGGAGACGATCGAGTCGCCCTCCCTGGTGCCGTTGGTGGTGCCGACCCGGGACGGGAACGCCACGGTGAACTGCACGTCCGAGCCCTGCGGCGGCACGGTGCGCAGATCGACGCGCCCGCTGAGGGTGACCAGGTCGCCGGTGCGGATGAACTGCAGGTTGAACATGCCCTGCGTCTCTTCGGACAGCTGGCCGAGTTGCTGCACCTCGCCGAAGGTGAGGTCGTCGAAATAGACCTGGCTGCCGCTATAGCCGTCTTGCGTGTACGACTCCACCCGCACCTTGCTCGCCAGCGTCTCGGGAACCTTCAGCTCCGGGCCCTTGTCCTTGTCGTTGGCGGGCACGGCGGCCACCACGATGCGTCCCGACACCCGGTCGTTCGACGACACCCCCATCGACACCTGCAGGCGCAGGCAGCCCGCCAGCAACGGCATCAGCAATACCGTCAGCATCACCAGGGACCAGGCACGATGGCGGCGCCGGCGTGGCGAGCGAAGGCTCGTGCCGTCGGGCTTCGGGGTTGTCGGACTCGGCTGCACGGCTCACATCGTGCCATGGCACGCCGGTTGCCCCGGCATGCGACGGGCCGGGAGCCGCGCGGCGGGTGAGATGACGCGCTGTTCGGGCGGCGGTACGCAGCGTCCCGGCCGGCGAATCAGCCCGGCGAGCGGGCGGCAGTGCGGAATGCGCTCGCCGACAGAGGTATTCCGAGCACTCCCAGCCCGAGCAGGCCATAGGCCGCCGACGCGGGCAGGCCGAGGAACGCCGCGTGCGCCAGCGCGGAGCCCAGCCACGTCCACAGGAAGACCACGACGGGGACGGTGAGGGTGCCGGTCGTCGCGGGGTAGCGGCGGCCGAGCAACTCGAGCAGCGCGGCCATCACGGTCGCGACCGCGAACCAGCCGAGATAGTTGGTGTACGGAATCTCCGCCAGGCCCGGCAGTCCCGGCTGCGGGGAGCACCAGGTCCACTGGCCGTCGGCGACCATCTGCGGATCCAGGAACAAGTCCCAGCCGACCGCACCGACGGCCGTGAGCAGAATGCGTACGGCGGCAACGGAACTCAGCCGATTCGCCACCACCCATACCGGGTACAGCCCGCCGGTCCAGGCCAGTGGTATCAGCAGCGGCACGTCCGCCACCGCCGGTCCCAGCCGGCCCTGCGCGTACCCGTAGCAGCCGAATGGGAATCCGTATGCGGTGCCGACGATTTCGGCGACCAGTCCGATACCCGAGACGATCAGCAGAAACCCGGCGGCGAAGCGGGGGCCGCGGGTCGACCCGGCGTGCGCGAGGGCGGTGACCACCGCGAGCACGACCACCACCACGGTCACCCGGTCCCGGCCTATGCCGCTGGTCAGCGGATAGGCGATCTGGGCGAGGATCAACGCGATCGCCGTGACCGCCGGTAATCGCCGGACCGTCATCCCCGGCCGCGCCGCAGCCGGGACCGCCGCAGATCGCGCAGGACCAGGCGGGCGGCGCTGCGCCCGGAGGCCCCCGACACGCCGCCACCGGGATGGGTGGACGCGCCGGTCAGATAGAGTCCCGGCGCGCCCGGCACCCGCTGGCCGGACAGCTCCGGCAGCGGCCGCCAGAAGAACATCTGGTCCAGCGACATCTCCACGTGCATCACATTGCCGCCGACCAGCCCCAGCTCGCGTTCCAGATCGGCGGGCGTCTGCACGAACCGCTCCCGCACCGAGGCGGCGAAACCCGGTGCGGCGGAGTCGACCTCGGCGATGATGCGATCCCCTTCGCGCTCGGCGTGCGCGCTCCACGCGCTGCCGTCGGCGAGCCGGTAGGGGTGCCACTGCGCCCACAGCGACACTTGATGCTGTCCGGGTGGCGCGATGGACGGGTCGAGCGCGCTGAAGCTCATCCCGAGCACTACCGGGCGCGGCGGTAGTTCCCCGGCCAGGGCGGCGCCGTGCGCGAGGCGCAGCTGCCGCCGGTCGGTGACCAGCAGTTGCAGGCCGCGGGTGGACTCCTCGATCGACGCGCCGGGGTAGCGGGGCAGCGCGTCGGTCGCGGCGCGGACCACCATGCCGATGCCGGGGCCGACCCGGATGCGCCGCCGCCAGTCGTCCAGCACGGCGGGGTCGAAGTCGCCCCGGCGCAACAACTCCAGCGTGGTCAGGATGTGGGTGCCCGCGATCACGGTGTGCGCGGGCAGGTTTCGGCCGGATTCGGTGCGCACCCGCCATCCGTCGCCCTCGCGGCGCAGTTCGGTGACCGCGTCGCCGGACGAGACGGCGCCGCCATCGGCCCGCAGCCGACTCACGAGGGCCGTGGTCAGCGCGCCGCTGCCCCCGACCGCGCGACCGGGCGGCAGCGTGTGCATCAGCGCCGCGAAGCCCACCATCGGCGCGGTGCCCGGCTCCGACATCGGCGGTCCGGACTGGGCGCCGAACCATGCCAGCGCCGCCTTCAGCCGCTCGTCGTCGAACCAGCTGTCCAGCAGCGCGTCTCCGGACTGCAGGAAATCCCGCGACAGGGCGCTGCCACCCGCGCGCGCGTCAAGTCCCCAGAACGAACGTATTAAACGAGTGGGTCCCGGCGGGCCGGCGAACGCCCGCATCACCCGGCGCGAGCGCGGACCCCAGACCTCCACGAAGCGGCGGTACGCGGCGGCGTCGCGCGCGCCGCAGGCCGCCTCGACGGACGCGCAGGTGCGGTCCAGGTCGTGGTGGAACACCAGCGGCGTCCCGTCGCCGCGGGGCGCGGGCGCGAAACCCCAGGGGTCGCAATCGAGATAGCGCAGTCCGAAGCGGTCGAGCGCCAGTTCCTCGACGATGCCGGTGTGCCGGATCATGATGTGCGCCGAGGAACCTCGATCCACCTGGTGACCGGGAAACCGCGGCACCGTCGAGACCGCCCCGCCCAGCACCTCGTCCCGCTCGAGCACCTCCACCCGATGCCCGGCCCGGGCCAGGTAGCAGGCGGCGACCAGCGCGTTGTGGCCGGATCCCACGACCACCACGTTCACATCGGTCACGAAGTTTCCAGCGGCAGCCGGCGGCCCAGTACCGCGAACCGCCGGGTGTCACCGGAGAAGACGAAATTCCTGACCACGTCGGTGAATCCCTGCCGCCGGTACAGCCGCCAGGCCCGGTTGGCCTCGTGGTCGACCTCGGGCGTGGACAGCAGCACCGCCCGCTCGGGCCGATCCTTCAGCAGCCGGACCAGCAGCGTCTCGCCGATGCCGCGCCCCTGGGCGCTGGGATGGACGTGCAGTTCGGTGAGTTCGAAGTAGTCCGAGAGCAATTCGCGCGCCGCGTGCTCGGGCCAGCCCGACCGCCGCATGCCGTTGTGCACCTGCTGATGCCACCACTGGTGCGCCGCCCCGCTGTAGCCGTAGGCGACGGCCACCAGGGGCGCGGTGCGCAGGTCGAACCGGCCGTTGTCGTCGGGGATCACCGCGCCCACCGCCTGCCAGCCCGGCCGGGTGGTGTGCTCGGTCCACATCGGCGCGCGGTGGTGTTCGGTGCCGCGCGGATAGTCCATGGCCGCCACATACACCGCCAGCGCATCGTGCAGCCGGGCGCGTAGCGCGGCCACCGACAGGTCGACGACGACGGGGGCGGGGGTGTGGTGCGGTCTGAGGGCGGTCATGTCAGGGCGGCGCGGCTCTCGTTCGAACGCGGAAAGTTGTCGGTGGTCGTCTCTATATTCACACTCAATTGAAACGTTCGAATACCTGTTCGGTCCGTCCGGTCGGCGATGCACTCGGCGGACCAAGGGTGTGCGAAGGGTTGGAGGTACCGCAATGGCTGGTCGGATCGGGTATCCCGGACGTCCCGGACGAGCGGGCGGTCTGCTGGACCGCGCCGACGGTCTGCTGATGCAGTCGGCCGCCGAGGGGGACCCGCGCGAACGGTTCCGCACCGCCTACCTGGCGGCCCTGCGAGGCGCGGGGGCGGTGCTGGCGATCACCGGCGCCGACCGCGCGCCGCGGGCCCGTTCGCGCAACGCCTGGGTGCTGATGCAGCAGGCCGCGCCCGAGTTCGTGATGTGGGCGGACTACTTCAGTTCCTTCTCCGAGACCCGCGCGGCCATCGAGGCCGGGCTGGATCGTCCGGTCGACGCGCCGCGCGCCGACGAGTTCGCTTCTCGGGTAGGCGCATTCCTGCACGACGTGGAGGACCTGGTCAGTACGGCGGCCCGATTGCGCCCCGCCGAGGCCCGCCTGGGCGACGGCACGGCCTGAACATCGGCGAGTAGGTGGTAGTGCACTGATCGAACTCGTATCATTGAGGGCAGGTAGCCGCCAAGGTCGGCTACTTGTCGTCTACCCGGAGACGACTACCACGACAAGTGCCGGGGGAGGTACCGTGCCACTCTCCGAGCACGAGCAGCGCATGCTCGAACAGATCGAGAGCGCTCTCTATGCTGAGGATCCCAAGTTCGCCTCGACCGTCCGTGGCGGACGCCTACGTTCTGCCACGGGCAGACGCAGACTTCAATCGGCGACTTTGTTCGTCCTCGGCCTGGTTCTTCTCGTCGCGGGTATCGCGCTGCCCGTGAAGCCGGGTGGGTTCCCCATCATCAGTCTGCTCGGCTTCATCGTCATGTTCGGCGCGGGCGTCCTGCTGCTGCTGGGTGGCTCGGGTCTGCCGGGCACCGGCCGCAAGGGGGACGGCGACGCGCAGCCGGGGCCGGGCGGCGGCGGTGGTTCCGCCGCTCCCAAGGGCAAGTCGCGCAAGTCCGGCGGGTTCGCCGCCCGCATGGAGGACCGGTTCAGGCGCCGGTTCGAACAGGACAACTAGCGCCCCGAAGCTTCACGACACGCCGTGCGATGCACGGCGTGTCGTTTTTGTTGTGTGCATCTCATCCGGGGCCGCCGGGTATCGCCGCACCCCTACTTTCCAGAACTCCCCACATCCACCCACCCCGGCCCCCCACTTCCGCCCACCGCGCCGAAAGGGCCTTCCCGATCTGCGGGTTTGCTGGTGGTTGTCGGGTCGCCGGACGCATCGGCGACATGCGTCGGGGGAACTCGGCGGAAACTCCCCACCTCGGTGATAGCTGACATGAGCTGGGCAATCCGCCGCGGGCCGACCGAGATCGCCCCCGCTTTCGATTGAAAGTGGGGGAAAGTGGGGTAATGTGGGACGCGCACTGATGGAGGCCGACCAGACGAGGTGATCCAGCAGGAGGTGTCGAGACGGTGTTTCTCGGTACCTATACGCCTCGACTGGACGACAAGGGGCGACTGACGTTGCCTGCGAAGTTTCGGGACGAACTGGCGGGAGGGTTGATGGTCACGAAAGGTCAGGACCACAGCCTTGCCGTGTATCCGAAGGAGGAGTTCGCCGCGCTGGCGCGACGAGCCGCCGCGGCATCCCGGAACAATCCGCAGGCACGGGCTTTCGTCCGAGCCCTGGCGGCTTCCACGGACGAGCAGCGTCCGGACGGACAGGGCCGGATCACGTTGTCGGGCGAGCACCGCCGCTACGCGAACCTCACCAAGGACTGCGTGGTGATCGGCTCGGTCGACTTCCTCGAGATTTGGGACAAACAGGCGTGGGAGTCCTACCTCGCCGAACACGAGGAGGATTACTCGCAGGCCAGAGACGAGTCGCTGGGCGGAATCTTCTAGCCCCGACGAGGCGAGTGCCCCGCGGCCTCTGCCCGACCAGGACCCTGACGTACTTCCCCAACGCCAGGTGCCGATGGTCGGTCAGAGACCACGGGGCATCCACCACACGACGTGTGAGTCCATTCGCGGGCGGCCCCTGCGGCGTGTGCGCCACGCCTGGCACCGCCGGCGACACCCTGAGGCAGGATCCGGGAGGTCGAGGTGAATCATGCGAACCAGACTCCCCGCCATGTTCCGGTCCTCCTGCGCCGCGCAGACGAAATCCTCGGTCCCGCATTGGATTCCGGTGGCGTCCTGGTCGATGCGACCCTCGGTCTCGGCGGTCATGCCGAGCACTTCCTGCGCACGTATCCGGCGATCCGGCTGATCGGTCTGGACCGCGACACCGAGGCGCTGCGGCTCGCCGGTGAGCGGCTGCGGCCGTTCGAGGACCGGATCACGCTGGTGCACACCCGATACGACGGTCTGGCCGAGGCGTTGCAGTCCGCCGGGCTGTCCGCGACGAGTTCGGTCCGGGCGATCCTGATGGACCTGGGTGTGTCGTCGATGCAACTGGACGAGTCCGAACGCGGCTTCGCCTACTCGATCGACGCCCCGCTGGACATGCGCATGGACCCGACGGCCGAACTCACCGCCGCCGACGTGCTCAATACCTACAGCCACGGCGAGCTGGCCCGGGTGCTGAAAACCTATGGCGAGGAACGGTTCGCGGGGCGCATCGCGAGCGAGGTCCTCAGGCGGCGGCAGCAGCGGCCGTTCACCACCAGCGCCCAATTGGTGGAGGTGCTCTACGACGCCATTCCCGCCGCGACCCGGCGCACCGGCGGTCATCCCGCCAAGCGCACTTTCCAGGCGCTGCGCGTGGAGGTGAATCGGGAGCTGGAGTCGCTGGAGGCCGCGCTGCCCGCGGCGCTCGCCGCGCTCGAGGTGGGCGGGCGCATCGTCGTCATGTCGTATCAATCGCTCGAGGACAAGGTGGTCAAGCAGGTGCTGACGCGGCGCTCCACGTCGCGCACGCCCGCGGGGCTACCGGTCGAACTGCCCGGCATGGGGCCGGAATTCAGGATCCTCACTCGGGGGGCGGAGAAGGCTTCCGCAGGCGAGATCGAGGACAACCCGCGGGCCGCACCGGTACGGATGCGGGCCGCGGAACGGATAGCGGAGGCCGAATGAACATGGCGCGATCGGTGCGGCCGGGACAGCCCTCGTGGGAAACCACGCGGCGTACCGGACTTGCCGTCGCGCCGAGCCGGCCGACGGGGTTGAACGCAGTAGGGGAGGCGGAGATATGAGCGTGCGCACACGGGTGGACGCACCGCGGCGGGAGTCGTCCCGGCGGGCGGCCAAGACCGCGGAGCAGCGAGCCGCGCAGGTCATGCCGCGGCGCGGCGAGAAGGCCGCGCCGCAGCGGGTGGAGCAGGCCGAGCGGGTGAAATCCGGTGCGGCGCAGCGCGCTTACGCCCGGCGCCGCAACCGCGTCCAGGGCGGCGGCCTGCCGCCGCTGCCGGGCCGGGCCGCGTCCGCGATGGCGGGCCGGTTGCCGTTCGTCACCGGCATCATCGCCCTGCTGGCCGGCGGCCTGATGGTCACTTTGCTCCTGACGACCCACGCCGCCGAGGACAGCTACCAGCTCGGCGACGCCCGCCGCATCAACCGCCAGCTCAGCGACGAGCGAGCGGCCCTGCAGCGCGAGGTGGCCGCCGCCGACTCGGCCCCCGAACTGGCGAACCGAGCCCGCGAACTCGGCATGATCCCCGCGAAGGACCCGTCGCGCCTGCTCATCGCCCCCGACGGCACAATCACGGTGATAGGCAAGGAAACCCCCGAACAGGGCGCCCCCGCCCCACCCCTGAACACCACCCCCTCCGCCTCCCCGGCCGTCCCCAAACTCGTCCAGGCCCAAGGAGAACGCCTCGTCCCGGTAACCACCACCCCCACCCCGGGCACCAACCAGCCCGCGGGCGCGAGCCCAGCTGCAGGCACCAATCCGAGTGCGGGCACCAACCCTGATGCGGGCGCCAACCAGGCGCCCGGGGCGAATCAGGCCCCGGTCGCGGGACAGGTCACCGCACCAGAAGACGCGGCCGCAACGCCGACCCAGGCGGGCGGTAACCAGGAACAGCAGGACCCAGCCGAGCCCGCCCCGGCGCAGTTGCCTGCCGCACCGGCCACGGGGAGCCCGGTAGGGGCAGAGCAGGGCTCGGTGGCGCCCGTTGCTTCGGACCAATCGACCCCGCAGTCTGCGGGTTCGGTTCCGGGACAGACAGTTCCGGCTTCCGGGCCGCTTGATCGGGCCGTGCCGGTCCCGGGGTCGTCGACCGATTCCGCGAATTCCGCACCGGCTGCGAGCGGTACCTCGCCGGGAGCCGAAGCTGTTGCGGGGCAGCAGGGTCCGGCGGTAGCCGGAGCGCCGGAGGCCGAGTCCGTCGAGTCGCCCGCGGCGGGTGGGGCGGTGCGATGAGTCCGGCTCGTGGGCGCTCGGCGGCTCGGCGGGCGCCGGCGCGGGGGCCGCGCAAACGCTCGAGGAGGGTGGCCGAGACTGCGGCGGATGCCTCGGCTCGGATTCGGTTCGGGGTGGGGCGGATTCTGATGATGGCGGCGCTGCTGGTCGTCGCGGTCCAATTGCTTTGGGTGCAAACCGTTTCCGCGCCGTCGTTGTCGGCGGAGGCGGCCGGGCAGCGTACTGTGCACGTCGCCGACGCGGCGCTGCGCGGGCCGATCACCGACCGCAACGGCAAGTCGCTCGCCTTCACCATCGCGACCAAGGAACTCACCTTCCTGCCGGTGCAGGTGCGTAAGGAGCTGGCCGAGGCGCGGGCGAAATCCGCCAAGGCCCCCGAGCCGGATCAGCGGCTGCAGGCGATCGCCAAGACGATCCACGAAAAGCTCGGCCCGGCCGCCCCGAAGGAATCGGAGCTGCTGGCCATGCTGCGCAGCGACGAGACCTATGTCCGCCTGGCGCGCAATGTCGACGCGCGCGTGGCCGCCGAGATCAAGGAGAAGTACCCCGAGATCACGGTGGACCGCCAGGACAGCCGCGACTACCCCGGCGGCTCGCTGGCCGCCAACGTCATCGGCGCGACCGGCTGGGACGGGCACGGCGCCATCGGCCTGGAGTCCTCGATGGACTCGCAGCTGGCCGGCACCGACGGTTCGCACACCTACGACCAGGGCTCCGACGGCGCGGTGATCCCCGGCAGCGAGCGCGACCGCCAGCCGGCCGTCGACGGCGCGACCGTGGAGCTGACCCTGGATTCGGATCTGCAGTACTACGTGCAGCAGCAGGTCCAGCAGGCCAAGCAGATGTCGGGCGCGCAGGACGCCTCCGCCGTCGTGCTCGACGCGCACACCGGCCAGGTGCTCGCAATGGCCAACGACAACACGTTCAATCCCGAACTGGGCGCGAAGGATTGGGGTTCCGCCCAGATGGGCAACCCCTCGGTCACCAACGTCTTCGAGCCGGGTTCGGTGAACAAGATCGTCACGGCGGCCTCGGCCATCGAGTACGGCCTCACGAATCCGGAAGAGGTGCACCAGGTTCCCGGCGAGATCAGCATGGGCGGTGTCACCGTGCACGACGCGTGGGACCACGGCGTCACCCCGTTCACCACGACCGGCGTCTTCGGCAAGTCGTCCAACGTCGGCACCCTGATGCTGGCGCAGCGCGTCGGCGAGGACCGCTACGCCGACATGCTGAAGCGGTTCGGGCTCGGGCAGCGCACCGGCGTCGGCCTGCCGGGCGAGAGCGGCGGCAGCGTCCCGGCCCGCGACCAGTGGTCGGGCTCGACCTTCGCGAACCTGCCTATCGGCCAGGGCCTTTCGATGACCCTGCTGCAGATGACGGGCATGTACCAGGCGATCGCCAACGACGGCGTACGGGTGCCGCCGCGCATCGTGAAGGCCGAGATCGGCCCGGGCGGCAACCGCGAGGAGGAGCCGCAGCCCGACGGTGTGCGCGTCGTCAGCCCGCAGACCGCACGGACCCTGCGCGGCATGTTCCAGTCGGTGGTGCAGCGCGATCCGATGGGCGTGCAACAGGGCACCGGGCCCTCCGGCGGCGTCGAGGGCTACCAGGTGGCGGGCAAGACCGGCACCGCACAGCAGATCGACGGGAATTGCCGCTGCTACTCCGCGGACCGCTACTGGATCACCTTCGCCGGCATCGCCCCCGCCGACAACCCGCGCTACGTCGTCGGCATCATGCTGAACGCGCCGATCCGCAGCTCGGACGGCAGCGGCGGGCAGTCGGCCGCGCCGCTGTTCCACAACATCGCCTCCTGGGCGCTGCAGCGCGACCGGATCCCGCCCTCCCCGCCCGCCAAGCCCCTTGTCCTGCAAGCGATGTGAGAATGGTTCGCCTGATGCAACGGTACCCGTCGGCCGGATCGGCGGACCCCCTCGGCGCGCCCCGCGTGCCACGCGGTCGCCGCATGCCTCCCGAACGGGTCGGACGGGATGCGCCAGGTGTGCTCCGCAGCCTGCCCGGACGGCGGTGGCAACCCGTGGAGCAGGCTCGGAACCCGTTCCGGCACCGGGAACAGGACCGGTGACCGAGCCGGGCGGACCGAACCGGTATGGCCGGGAACCCGCAGCGTCGGCCTGGCGGTAACCTGACACGTCGATCCGATCCGTTCCGGGGGAGACGGCACCGCAGAACCGCATACATCGAGAGGAGCTTCGTGCCCGTGCAGCCCAGCCCGCAGGTCCTGCGTCCCGCGGCGCCGCCGTCCACCGCGCTGCGAACGGTCGTCGAGCTCACGGGCGCGCGCCCGAGTCGCGATCTCGCCGACATCGCGGTCACCGGCATCGAACAGCGGTCTAACGCCGTGCGGCCGGGCGATCTGTTCGCCGGTCTCGCCGGGGCGCGGGCGCACGGCGCCCGATTCGCCGCCGCCGCTGTCGAACAGGGTGCGGTCGCGGTGCTCACCGATCCCGCAGGGGCCGAACAGATCGGCGCGCTGGATGTGCCCGTGCTGGTCCACGACGATCCGCGCGCGATACTGGGCGAGCTGTCGGCGGCGATCTACGGCAACCCGTCACAGCGCTTGCAAGTACTCGGCATCACCGGCACTTCCGGCAAGACCACCACGTCGTATCTGGTGGAGGCGGGCCTGGCCGCGGCCGGCCGGCAGACGGCGCTGATCGGCACCATCGAGACCCGCATCGGCGGCCGCCGGGTGCCGAGCGCGCTGACCACGCCCGAGGCGCCGCAGCTGCACGCGATGTTCGCGCTGATGGTCGAGCAGGGCGTGCAGGTGGTGGTGATGGAGGTGTCCAGCCACGCGCTGGTTCTGGGCCGGGTCGACGGGGTGCGGTTCGCGGTGGGCGCGTTCACCAATCTGTCGCAGGACCACCTGGACTTTCACGCCGACTTCGAGGACTATTTCGCGGCCAAGCGGCGACTGTTCGAGCCCGAGTCGCCGGTGGCCGCCCAGCAGTGCGTGATCTGCGTCGACGACGCGTGGGGCCGCCGCCTGGCGCGCGAGGTGGGCGGCCGCACGCCCGTGGTCACCGTGGCGACGGCGGCGAGCCCGACCGGTGAGGCCGCCCCCGACTGGCTCGCGCTCGGTGCGTCGGCCGACGGCGGCGAGCAGACCTTCACCGCCGCCCGGCAGGACGTGAAAATCCCGGTGCGACTGCGGCTTCCGGGCAGCTACAACATTGCCAACGGCCTGCTGGCGGTCGCGGTGTGCGAGGCGGCGGGCGTCGACGCGGCGACCGCGGCGGCGGCGCTGGCGCACGTGGACGTGCCGGGTCGGATGCAGCGCGTGGACCGGGGCCAGGACTTCCTCGCCGTCGTGGACTACGCGCACAAGCCGGCCGCGGTGGAGTCGGTGATCGCGACGCTGCGCGAATACATCAAGGGTTCCGGCGGGCGGCTGGCCGTGGTGGTGGGTGCGGGCGGCGACCGCGACGCCGGGAAGCGCCCGCTGATGGGCGCCACCGCGGCCCGCGGCGCCGATCTGCTGATCATCACCGACGACAATCCGCGCAGCGAGGATCCGGCGGTCATCCGCGAGGCGATTCGCGGTGGCGCGCTGGGCATCGCGGAGGCCGAACGCGGCGAGGTCGTCGAGCTCGGCGACCGCGCCGCGGCGATCACCGCCGCCGTGGACTGGGCCCGACCGGGTGACGTCGTGCTGGTGGCGGGCAAGGGACACGAGACTGGGCAGGAGATTGCGGGTGTGAAGTATCCGTTCGATGACCGCGAGGTGCTGGCGGAGGCCCTTTCACGGAAAGCGAAGGACCTGACGGTTTCATGATCGAGATGACTCTGCGGGAGATCGCGGACGTCGTCGGCGGCACGCTGCACGATGTACCCGACCCCGCGGTGACGGTGACCGGTGCGGTCGAATTCGATTCGCGCCGAATCAATTCCGGCGACCTGTTCCTGGCGATGCCGGGCGAGCACAGTGACGGCCACGACTTCGCGGCCGCCGCGGTGGCCGCGGGCGCGGTGGCGGTGCTGGCGGCGCGCCCGGTCGGTGTGCCCGCGATCGTGGTGACGCCCGCGGGCGCCGCGCCGAGCCGCGCGATGGCGCTGGCACACGACCGCGACGGTTCCGGTGCGGCCGTGCTGGCGGCGCTGGCGAAGCTGGCCCGGGCGAACATCGACCGGCTGGTGGCGGGCGGGCTGACCGTCGTCGGCGTGACGGGGTCGTCGGGCAAGACCTCCACCAAGGATCTGCTGGCGAGCGTGCTGGCCCCGCTGGGCCCGGTCGTCGCCCCGCCCGGTTCGTTCAACAACGAACTGGGCCACCCGTGGACGGCATTGCGTGCCGACGCCGCGACCCGGTTCCTGGTGCTGGAGCTGTCCGCGCGCGGACCCGGACACATCAAGGCGCTCACCGAGACCGCCCCGCCGACCATCGGCGTGGTGCTCAATGTCGGCACCGCGCATCTGGGCGAGTTCGGCAGCCGCGAGGCGATCGCGCAGGCCAAAGGCGAACTGGTGGAGGCGCTTCCGCCGTCCGGCGTCGCGGTGCTCAACGCCGACGACCCGAACGTGGCGGCCATGGCGAGCCGCACCGACGCTCGGGTGGTGACCGTCGGTCAGTCGACCGGCGCCGACGTGCGGGCCACCGACGTCGCCCTCGACGGCGACGCGCGGGCCCGATTCACCTTGCACGCCAAGGGCTTCCAGGTGCCGGTCCGGCTGGCCGTGCACGGCGAGCACCAGGTCGGCAACGCGCTGTCGGCCGCGGCCGTCGCGCTGGAGTGCGGCGCCGACCCCGAGACGGTGGCGCGGGCGCTGTCGGGCGCGCGGATCGCCTCGGCGCACCGCATGGACGTGCGTACCCGCGCCGACGGCGTCACCGTCGTCAACGATTCCTACAACGCCAACCCGGATTCGGTGCGCGCGGCGCTCAAGGCGCTGGTGAGCATGGCCAAGGAGACCGACCGCCGGACCTGGGCGGTGCTCGGCGAGATGGCCGAGCTGGGCGAGGAATCGGTCATCGAACACGACCGCATCGGCCGGCTGGCGGTGCGCCTGGACGTCGATCGGCTCATCGTCGTCGGCACCGGGCGTCCGGCGCACGCGCTGCACCAGGGTGCGGTGATGGAAGGTTCGTGGGGTGAGGAATCGGTCCTCGTCCCCGATATCGAGGCCGCGATCGCGGTGCTGGACGACGAGATCGCGGCGGGTGATGTGGTGCTGGTGAAGGCGTCGAACTCGGCCGGGCTGTGGGCGGTCGCGCAACACCTCATCGCGGCTCCCGGGGCAGGCACGGAGGCGGCGGTATGAGACAGATCCTGTTCGCGGCGGCGATCGCCCTGGCGGTGTCGATCCTGCTGACGCCGTTGCTGATCCGGATGTTCGCCAGGCGCGGTTTCGGCCAGGAGATCCGCATCGACGGGCCGGAGAGCCATCAGGCCAAGCGCGGCACCCCCACCATGGGCGGCGTGGCGATCCTGGTCGGGTTGTGGGCCGGGTACTGGGGTTCGCACCTGATCGGTATCGGGTACGAGGCCGAGGGGCCGACCGTCTCGGGCCTGCTGGTGTTGTCGCTGACCACGGCGCTGGGCGCGGTCGGCTTCATCGATGACTTCATCAAGCTGCGCAAGCAGCGCAATCTCGGGCTCACCGCGGCGGGGAAGTATCTCGGGCAGCTGTCCGCCGCGGTCATCTTCGGCGTGCTGGCGTTGCAGTTCCCCGGCGCGAACAAGCAGACCCCGGCCAGTCGCCACCTGTCCTACGTCCGCGACATCACCACGGTGTCGATGGGTGTCATCATCTTCCTGGCCTTCGTCTGCCTGGTGGTGGTCGCCTGGTCGAACGCGGTGAACCTGACCGACGGACTCGACGGACTGGCGGCGGGGTCGATGAGCCTGGTGCTGGGCTCCTACGTGATCATCACCTTCTGGCAGTACCGCAACGCCTGCTCGACGCACGCCGAGGCGGGGTGCTACAACGTGCGCGACCCGCTGGACCTGGCCCTGGTCTGTGCCGCCGGAGCGGCCGCCTGCATCGGATTCCTGTGGTGGAACGCGGCTCCGGCCAAGATCTTCATGGGCGACACCGGCTCGCTGGCGCTGGGCGGCCTGCTCGCCGGGCTGTCCATCACCACGCGCACCGAACTGCTGATGATCGTGATCGGCGCGCTGTTCGTGGCCGAGACGGCGTCGGTGGTGCTGCAGGTCGCGGTGTACCGCACCACCCGGAACCGATTGTTCAAAATGGCGCCGTTCCACCACCACTTCGAACTCAGCAAATGGGCAGAGACTACGGTGATCATTCGGTTCTGGTTGCTCGCGGCCATAGCGTCGGCAGTCGGACTGGGATTGTTCTACAGCGAATATCTCTCTCAGGTCGGGTAAAGCAGCGATGGTCGAACACACTCCGCGGGCCCTGCGTTCACCGGGCCCCATGCTCGAATTCCTGCGTGGCCGTGACGTTCTCGTCGCGGGATGGGGGGTGTCGGGCAGGTCGCTGATCGAGCCGCTGCGCGATATCGGGGCCCGGCCCGTGGTCACCGACGCCGGTGAGAAGGCGATGGCCGAGGCCGCCGAACTGGGACTCACCACCGCCACCGGCGACGAACTGCTCGAGCCCGCCGCGCTGGACCGGTTCGCGCTGGTCATCACCAGCCCGGGCTGGCGGCCGGACTCGCCGGTGCTGGTCTCGGCGGTCACCGAGGGCATCCCGGTCTGGGGCGATGTCGAATTCGCCTGGTGGGTGGATCAGGCCCGGCTGTACGGCCCGGCGCGCAAGTGGCTGGTGATCACCGGCACCAACGGCAAGACCACCACCACCCAGATGACCCACGCCATCCTGCGCGCGGCCGGTATCCCGAGCGTCGCCTGCGGCAACATCGGCCTGCCGATCCTGGATGCGTTGCGGCGCAACCCCGGTCCGCAGGTGCTGGCCGTGGAGCTGTCGTCGTTCCAGCTGCACTGGGCGCCGTCGGTGCGCCCGGAGGCCGGCGTGGTGCTCAATGTCGCCGAGGACCACCTGGATTGGCACGGCGGCCTGGACGCTTACGCCGCCGCCAAGGCGCGGGCGCTGACCGGCCGCGTCGGCGTGGTCGGCCTGGACGATCCGGTGGCCGCCGCGCTGGCCCGAAAGTCCAAGGCGCGCCGCACCGTCGGCTTCCGGATCGGCGTGCCCGCCGACGGCGAACTCGGTGTGGTCGACGGCAAGCTGCTCGACCGCGCGTTCACCAAGGCGGCGATCCTCGCCGAGACCGGCGACATCAGCCCGGCCGGACCGGCCGGCGTGGCCGACGCCCTGGCCGCGGCGGCGCTGACCCGATCCATCGACGTGGCACCGCAATTCGTCAAGGAGGGCCTGCAGGAGCACAAGGTGGGCCCGCACCGCGCCGCGCTGGTGCGCGAGTTGGTCGGGGTGACCTTCGTCGACGACTCCAAGGCCACCAACCCGCACGCCGCGCGCTCCTCGATCCTGGCGCATCCGCAGGTGGTCTGGCTGGCCGGTGGTCAGCTCAAGGGCGCGCACATCGACGATCTGGTCGAAGAGGTCGCGGATCGGCTCGTGGCGGCCGTGCTGTTCGGGCAGGACGCCCCGGTCGTCGCCGCGGCGTTGGCGCGACACGCGCCCGATGTCCCCGTGGTCGAGCTGGGTTCGGGTGACGATGCTGTGATGGGTGTGGAACTCACGTCCGAGATCAATGGGGCGGACGCGGTGATGGCGCGGGCGGTGCGGCTCGCCGCCGGTTACGCCCGCCGCGGGGACACGGTGCTGCTGGCGCCCGCCGCGGCCTCACTGGACATGTTCGCCGACTACACCCACCGGGGACGCAGTTTCGTCGCGGCGGTGCAGGCGCTCGACGAGGAAGATATCGGGAGCCCGCAGTGACCGAAAAGGCGCGCAAGCCCACCGCAACCTGGTTCGGTGCCTGGCTGGCGCGCCCGCTGGCCGACTTCCATCTGATCGTCACCATCGCCGCCCTGCTGACCACGCTCGGGCTGGTGATGGTGCTGTCGGCGTCCAGCGTCGAGTCCTACGCCGACGGCGGGTCGGCCTACAAGCTGTTCATCCAGCAGGCGCTGTTCGCGGCGATCGGCGCGGTGCTGTTCTATCTGGCGCTGCGATTACCGCTGCGGCGGCTGCGGCAGCTGTCGTTCCCGCTGTTCGCCGGGTCGGTGCTGCTGCTGGTGCTGGTGCTGATTCCCGGCATCGGCTCGCAGGTGCAGGGGTCGCGGCGCTGGTTCGATCTCGGGTTCGCCTCGGTGCAGCCGTCGGAGGTCGTGAAGGTCACGCTGATCATCTGGGGCGCGCACCTGCTCGCGGCGCGGCGCTCGGAGCAGGCGAACTACAAAGAGATCATGGTGCCGCTGGTGCCGGCCGGTCTGCTGGCGTGCCTGCTGGTGGTGCTGGAGCCGAACCTGTCGACGACCATCGCGCTGGGCCTGATCCTGGCGGCGCTGCTGTGGTTCGGCGGGCTGCCGGTGCGGCTGTTCGTGACCATCGCGGTGTCGGGCGTGATCGCCGCGGGCGTGCTGGCGCTGTCGGCCGGGTATCGCTCCGACCGCATGCGCGCGTTCTTCAATCCTGGCGACGATCCGCAGGGTATCGGCTATCAGGCGCGCCAGGCGCTGTTCTCGCTCGCCGACGGCGGCATCTGGGGCCGCGGGCTCGGGCAGAGCCGCGCCAAATGGAGCTATCTGCCCAACGCGCACAACGATTTCATCTTCGCGATCATCGGCGAGGAACTCGGATTCCTCGGCTGCGCACTGGTTCTGGGCCTGCTGGCGCTGTTCGCGCACACCGGGCTGCGGATCGCGAGCCGCTCGGTGGATCCGTTCCTACGGCTGCTCACCGCGACCGCGACCTTCTGGATCACCGGGCAGGCCCTGATCAACATCGGCTATGTGGTGGGGCTGCTCCCGGTGACCGGTCTGCAGTTGCCGCTGGTGTCGGCGGGCGGGTCGTCCTTGGCCATCACGCTGCTGATGTTCGGCATCATCGCCAGCGCCGCCCGGCACGAACCCGAGGCGGTGGCGGCGCTGCACGCCGGACAGGACGGCCGGATGAGCCGCTTGCTGCGGCTGCCCAGGCCGGAGATGTACTCCGCGGCGCGGGCCCAGGCCGCGCGCGGCCGCTCGGGTCTGCGCGCCGCGCCGCCACGGCGCGAACTGGCCCCGGGCGACCGGCGCGGCAGCGGTCGGCGGGGTGGTTCGGAACCGCCGCAGCGCCGCTCGATAGATTCGGATTCCGCCCGGCGCCGGGCGGCGGATACGGGCCGGCGCGAGAGCCGCACGACGAGTTCGTGGCGCTCGACGCGCGCCTGGGAACCGAGCTATCCGATGACACATGCGAGAGAACGGGGTAATTCGAGGTGACAACCGGCGGGAGCGTCAGGTCCGAGACGGAAAGACCTGGGGGACGGGCACTCTCGGTGATAGTCGCGGGCGGGGGCACCGCCGGCCATATCGAACCCGCGATGGCGGTCGCCGACGCGCTGCGCCGGGTGGACCCCTCGATCCGGATCACCGCGCTGGGCACCGCACGCGGATTGGAGACCGCGCTGGTCCCCGAACGCGGATATCCCCTCGAACTGATTCCGCCGGTGCCGTTGCCGCGCAAGCCGTCCGGCGATCTGCTGCGGCTGCCCGCGCGGGTGCGGTCGGCGGTGGCGCGCACCCGCGCGGTGATCGAGGAGGTCGAGGCGGACGTGATCGTCGGTTTCGGCGGCTATGTCGCGCTGCCCGCGTATCTCGCGGCCGGGCGCGGTGTTTCGCTCGGGAGTGCCCGGCGGCGGTCCGTGCCGGTGGTGGTGCACGAGGCGAACGTCAAGGCGGGCATCGCGAACAAGGTGGGCGCGCGTCGCGCCGCCCGGGTGCTGGCCGCGGTGGCGAACTCCGGGGTGCGGGCGCGGGGCCGCGGCGACGCGGAGATCGTGGGAATCCCGGTGCGCGAGACCATCGCGACCCTGGACCGGGCGGCGCTGCGCGCGGAGGCCCGCGCCCATTTCGGATTGCCCGCCGAGGGTCCGGTGCTGCTGGTGTTCGGCGGCTCGCAGGGAGCGCGACGGCTCAACGAGGCGGTGTCGGCCGCCGCGACACAGCTGACGGCGGCCGGGGTGTCGGTGCTGCACGCGCACGGCCCCAAGAACACCCTGGAGATCACGGGTGTCGATCCGCAGGGCGCGGCGAAGTATGTGGCGCTGCCCTATCTGTCTCGAATGGACCTGGCCTATGCCGCCGCCGACGCGGCGGTGTGCCGATCCGGCGCCATGACCGTGGCCGAGGTGTCGGCGGTCGGCCTGCCCGCGTTCTACGTCCCGCTGCCACACGGCAACGGCGAACAGGAACTCAACGCCCGCCCGATCGTGGCCCAGGGTGGTGGCAGAATTGTGCCGGATTCGGAACTGACCGCGAAATACGTGATCGACGAGGTGATTCCGCTGCTCACCGATCCGGGGCGGCTGTCGGGCATGGCGGCCGCGGCCGCCGGGGCGGGCCATCGCGAGGCCGCCGACACGGTGGCGCGGATTGTGGTGGAGGTGGCCGGCCGGTGACGGAACAGGAACTACCGCCGCTGCTGCGGCGCGTGCACATGGTCGGCATCGGCGGCGCCGGGATGTCCGGCATCGCCCGCATCCTGCTCTCGCGCGGCGGCGCGGTCTCCGGATCCGACGCCAAGGAGAGTCGCGGCGTGCTCGCACTGCGGGCCCGCGGCGCCCAGGTGCGCATCGGACACGACGCCTCCGCCCTCGATCTGCTCCCCGGCGGGCCGACGGCGGTCGTGACGACCTACGCGGCCATCCCCAAGACCAATCCCGAACTGGTGGAGGCGAAGCGGCGCGGGGTGCCCGTGCTGCTGCGCCCCACCGTGCTCGCCGAGCTGATGCGGGGCCATCGCACGCTGCTGGTGTCGGGCACCCACGGCAAGACCTCGACGACCTCGATGCTGGTGGTCTCCCTGCAGCACTGCGGACTCGACCCGTCCTTCGCGGTCGGCGGCGAGCTGAACGAGGCCGGGACCAACGCCCATCACGGCAGCGGCGGTTTCTTCGTGGCCGAGGCCGACGAATCCGACGGCTCGCTGCTGCAGTACGACCCGGACGTCGCGGTCGTCACCAATATCGAATCCGACCACCTGGACTTCTTCGGTTCCGACGAGGCCTACGTCCAGGTCTTCGACGATTTCGTGGCGCGATTGCGGCCCGGCGGGCTGCTGGTGGTGTGCCTGGACGATCCGGGCTCGTACGCGCTGGCCGAGCGGGTCGCCGCGCGGCAGGCGGCCGGGGACCTGGATATCCGCGTGCTCGGCTACGGTTCCGGCGAGCTGCCCGGCGCGCCCGTCTCGGCCGGTGCGCGGATGCTGTCGTGGGAGCCGCGCGATGTCGGCGGCGTGGTCACCTTCCAGTTCTCCGACGAGCCCGCGCCGCGCACGCTGCGGCTGGCGGTGCCCGGCCGCCACATGGCGTTGAACGCGCTGGCCGCGCTGCTGGCCGCCCGCGAGACCGGGGCCGCGGTCGACGAATTGCTGCAGGGCCTGGAGGGTTTCGGGGGAGTGCACCGGCGGTTTCAGTTCGTCGGCCGCGAGAACGGGGTGCGGGTGTTCGACGACTACGCCCACCACCCCACCGAGGTGCGTGCCGTGCTCGGCGCCGCCGCCGAACTGGTGCGGCAGGAGGCCGCCGACGGCGCCCGCTCCCGCCAGGGCCGGGTGATCGTGGTGTTCCAGCCGCACCTGTACAGCCGCACCGCCACCTTCGCCACCGAATTCGGCGCCGCGCTCGACCTGGCGGACGAGGTGGTGGTGCTCGATGTCTACGGCGCCCGCGAGGAGCCGCTGCCCGGCGTCAACGGCGCCTTGGTCGCCCAGGCTGTCGGCAAGCCGGTGCATTATCAGCCGGACATGTCGCGGGTCGGGCGTCAGGCCGCGAGCCTGGCCCGCCCCGGCGACGTCGTGATCACCATGGGCGCGGGCGACGTGACCATGCTCGGGGGACAGATCCTCGACGGGCTGCGGGTGCGGCCGCCGGCGGGACGGTGAGCGGCGGGCGGATCGGCGGCGCGGACCGGCTGCGCGAGTTGCCGGTCCGGCGAATTGTGCTGTGGGGCTTGCCCGTAGTGGCGCTGCTGATCGTCGCGATAGCCGTCGCCTATTTCACGCCGGTTTTCTCGGCGCGCACCGTGCGCATCGAGGGCCTCGTGACCGTTCCGGAGGAGCAGGTGCGGGAGGTGGTGCGAATTCCCGAGGGACGATCGATGTTGCGCATCGATACCGACGCGGTGGCGCGGCGGGTGGCGGGCATTCCGAAGATTCATTCCGCTCGCGTGCAACGAGAGTTTCCGGGAACCGTGCGGATCACCGTCGAGGAGCGCACTCCGGTGCTGTTCTACGACAGCCCGCAGGGTTCGCATCTGCTCGACGTCGACAGCGTCGAATACGCGGTCGAACCGCCGCCCCCGGGCGTGCCGAAGCTCTCGACCGATCATCCGAGTGGTAGCGACCCGGTCACTCGGGCGGCGGTGGCGGTGCTCGACGCCGCTCCGCCGGAGCTGCGCGCGCAGGTGGGAGAGGTTGTGGCACGGTCGGTTTCGAACATCGAACTGAATCTCACCGACGGGCGCACCGTACTGTGGGGTGGTGCGGACGATTCGGCGCGCAAGGCCGCAGTGGTGTTGCCGGTGCTGACGCGGCCGGGCACGGTGTTCGACGTGTCCAGCCCCGATCTGGTAACGGTAAAGTGAGTGATACCCGTTGTGCCTTCGGTGTTTTCGGTGACTGTCACCGGCAGCCGCCGAAATTCCGCGGGCACCGGGAACGATTCGCGGCGCACGGAGCGGCCGTTCGCGATACGATGCGGGGCGGGCTCGGACGAGACGGATCACACAAGATTCTCACGCTCGTTTCGGCGCGCCTGCGCGCGGATTGCGGCGGGTGCGAATAGCGTTCCGCAGCAGTCGGATACTTGACATAACGCTAACCCTATTGTTGAGGTTTAGGGTTTGCCCGATCGAAAAGCCCGGGTTAGCTCGAACCGAACGGTTGGTGTTCTGCCGAGAATCCGAAAACGACAGGCTTTAGATCGAAGGAAGGCGAGAGCCCATGACGCCCCCGCACAACTACCTTGCAGTGATCAAGGTCGTCGGTATCGGCGGCGGCGGCGTGAATGCCGTCAACCGGATGATCGAACAGGGACTCAAGGGAGTCGAGTTCATCGCGGTCAATACGGACGCGCAGGCGCTGCTGATGAGTGACGCGGACGTCAAGCTGGACGTCGGCCGCGAGCTCACCCGCGGTCTGGGCGCCGGTGCGGATCCGGAGGTGGGCCGCAGGGCCGCCGAGGACCACAAGGACGAGATCGAAGAGGTGCTCAAGGGCGCCGACATGGTCTTCGTCACCGCCGGCGAGGGTGGTGGCACCGGTACCGGCGGCGCCCCCGTGGTCGCCAGCATCGCCCGCAAGCTGGGCGCGCTGACGATCGGCGTGGTGACGCGCCCGTTCTCGTTCGAGGGCAAGCGCCGCAGCAACCAGGCCGAGAACGGCATCCAGGGGCTGCGGGAATCCTGCGACACGCTGATCGTGATCCCCAACGACCGACTGCTACAGCTGGGCGATGCCGCGGTCAGCCTGATGGACGCCTTCCGTTCCGCGGACGAGGTGCTCCTCAACGGTGTGCAGGGCATTACCGACCTGATCACCACCCCGGGCCTGATCAACGTCGACTTCGCCGACGTCAAGAGCGTCATGTCGGGTGCCGGGTCGGCGCTGATGGGCATCGGATCCGCACGCGGCGAGGGCCGTTCGGTGAAGGCCGCCGAATCGGCGATCAATTCGCCGCTGCTGGAGGCGTCGATGGACGGTGCCCACGGGGTGCTGCTGTCGATCGCGGGCGGTTCGGATCTCGGTCTGTTCGAGATCAACGAGGCCGCCTCGCTGGTGCAGGAGGCCGCGCATATCGAGGCCAACATCATCTTCGGCACGGTGATCGACGATTCGCTCGGTGACGAGGTGCGCGTGACGGTCATCGCCGCCGGTTTCGACGGCGGCACCCCGTCTCGGCGCATCGACTCCTCCGGCCGTTCCACCATCGGCTCGGCCCGTGCGGGCGAGATCGGCCAGACCGCGACGCGCAGCAGCACCGACTTCGGATCCACCCGGTCGACGGAACCGGCCCCGGCCGCCGCGCCCGTGCAGCGCGGCCCCGCGCCCTCCTACGAGTCCCGCCCGGCGAGCGATCCGACGGTCGCGCACAACTCCCGCACGCACATCCAGCCCCCGGACGAGGACACCGACGACGACGTGGACGTGCCCTCGTTCATGCGGCGCTAGCCTTCGATCCCGGCACCGCTCCGCCGATCCACACACCCGCTCCGGACCCCGGAGCGGGTGTGTTCGTGTCGGCGACCTGTCCGGACCGGACACCGGTTCGTGGCGAGTCGCATCCGGCTCGCGGGAGCGGGGCGGCGCACGTGGGATGGTTGCCGCGGCGTGGCTACTAACCTCAGGGGTATGACGACTGTTTCGGTCCGGACCCGGCGGGTGACCACCACGCGCGCCGGTGGCTTCTCGCGGGCGCCCTACGACTCGTTCAATCTCGGCGACCACGTCGGCGACGATCCGGAGGCGGTGCGGCGCAACAGGTTACGACTGGCCGAGGGCATCGGGCTGTCGCCGGAGCGGCTGGTCTGGATGGAGCAGGTGCACGGGCGCAACGTCGAGCTGGTGGACGGTCCCCGCCCGGAGCCGGTGCCGGTGACCGACGCGCTGGTCACGACCGTGCCCGGCCTGGCGCTGGTGGTGCTGACGGCCGACTGCGTGCCCATCCTGCTGTCCGACGACGAGGCCGGGGTGATCGCGGCCGTGCACGCCGGCCGGATGGGCGCGCGTATCGGCATCGTGCCCCGGGTTCTGGAGGTCATGGTCGGCGCGGGCGCGAGACTCGAACGGGTGGGGGCATTCCTGGGCCCCGCCGCGAGCGGACGGCAGTACGAGGTCCCGGCGGCCATGCGCGACGACGTGGCGGCCCACCTGCCGGGCAGCGCCACGACCACCGCGAAGGGCACCCCCGGCCTCGATCTGCGCGCGGGCATCCGCCGTCAGCTCGAGGAGGCCGGTGTCGGCGCCGTCGCCGTCGACCCGCGCTGCACCATCGAGGACCGGACACTGTTCAGCCACCGTCGCGGCGCGCCCACCGGCCGCATCGCGGGCGTCATCTGGATGGAGTCCGCGGGTTCATCGGAATAGGGGCCTGCTACTGGTTGCCCACCGCAACGCGGTATCACTGGCTGCCCCTTCTTTTGGGGGCATCATCGAAGGTGATTCCGTGAAATGGGCGGAAAATGGACAATCGACACGCCCGGCACATTCGTGATCCGTTTCGCATTCGAGGGAGTTGTTCTATGACGGCCGAATCCGGCACCGCCGCCGCGGAATCCGTCCGGGCCACCGAACTGTCGAGGGCCCTGGCCGAGTTGACGGAGCGGATCGAATCCGCGAGCCGAGCGGCGGGGCGGGATCCGGGCGAGACCACGCTGCTTCCGGTAACGAAATTCTTCCCGGCGTCGGATGTCGAGCACCTATATGCCCTGGGTAGACGGGAATTCGGGGAGTCACGCGAGCAGGAGGCGGCGGCGAAGGCGGCCGACCTGCAACGGCTTTCGGGCGTGCGCTGGCACATGATCGGCCGCCTGCAGCGCAACAAGGCGAAATCCGTCGCCCGCTGGGCCCATGCTGTGCACTCGGTGGACAGCGAACGGCTCGCCGCGGCGCTGGACAGCGGGACCGCCGCGGCGCGCGAGGCCGGACAGCGCGACACGCCGCTGCGGGTCCTGCTCCAGGTCAGCCTGGACAGCGATCCGACCCGCGGCGGCGTGGCCCCGGACGACCTGCCGCGCCTGGCCGAACAGGTGGCCCAGACGGAGCACCTCCGATTGGCCGGATTGATGGCGATTCCGCCGCTGGACGCCGATCCCGAGCCCGCGTTCGCCCGCCTCGCCGAACTGCACGCCCGGCTGCGTGCGGACCATCCGGAGGCCACCGAACTGTCCGCCGGCATGTCCGGTGACCTGGAGATCGCAATCCGACACGGTTCCACGTGCGTGCGTGTCGGTACCGCCTTGATGGGCGCTCGACCGATAACCTCGGGATAGCAAACAAACCTCATCAGTCACATTCGAAACATTATGCTGGGGACTGACGAGAACTGAGCAGGACTTCAACACCCCACGCCAACCGGGTGCCGTAGGAAGGTCGACCAGGATGAGCGAGCGCAGCGAGCGAGATGTCAGCGCAGCCACGAGCGTGCTCGTGCTGGGGTCGAGTGCAAGCGAGGTGGACGCATGAGCACGCTGCATAGGTTCAAGGCCTACTTCGGCATGGTTCCGCTCGAGGAATACGAAGACGACTACGTCGACGACCGCGGCCCTCGGGGGATCGAGGACCGAAGCGCGCGCCGGCCGCGCGACTTCGGCGAATCCCGTTACGACAGTGGTCGTTCCCGGTTCGGCGACGACCGCTACGACGACGAGCCCGGCTACGCGGAGCCGTCGTACAAGGCGCCCTACCGTCCCGGCTACACCGTCGCCCGCCGCGACGACTACGTCGAGGACTCCTACGCCGACGACCGGTACGAGCCGCCGCGCCGCCCCACCCGCATCGACGCCGGTCCGTCCGGCCGTGGGCGGGGGATGGACCGGCTCGGCGGCGGCACGCCGATGGTGCGCGGCACCACGCACGGCGCGCTGGCGGTCGACCCGGAGGTCGAGCGCCGGATGGAGGAGCGGCGACTGGAGGAACAGGCCCGTTTCGAGCCGGCACCGCGCCGCGCGCCGGTGTTCGAGGACGGAGGCCCCTTGTCCAAGATCACGACGCTGCGCCCGCGGACCTACGCCGAGGCCGCCATCATCGGTGAGCGTTTCCGCGACGGCACGCCGGTGATCATGGACCTGGTCGAGATGAGCAACGCCGACGCCCGCCGCCTGGTCGACTTCGCCGCCGGCTTGGCGTTCGCGCTGCGCGGCTCCTTCGACAAGGTCGCGACCAAGGTGTTCCTGCTCTCACCGGCCGACGTCGACGTATCGGCCGAGGAGCGCCGCCGGATCGCCGAAACCGGCTTCTACAACCAGAAATAGCGTTGCCGCCGGGGAGTCGCGTCGCGGCCGCGCCCCCGGTCGACACGCCGCGATCGGGGGAGTGACGCCGCGGTCCGACGGCGCGGGGAGTTTGCAGGACACCGATTCTGAGGCAAAGTGGTCACGTGGCCTTGTTCCAGGTGCTGTATGTACTCCTGTTCCTCTTCTGGCTGTTGTTGATCAGCCGAGTGATCGTCGAGTTCATCCGCAACTTCGCGCGTGACTGGCATCCGCGTGGCGTAGTTGCCGTCGTCCTGGAGGTGATCTTCACGATCACCGACCCACCGGTGAAACTCCTGAGGCGCTTGATACCGCCGGTGAACCTGGGTGGAATTCGCCTCGATCTGTCGATTATGGTGCTGCTTTTCATCGTGTTCATCTTGATGTCGGTGACCAGTAGGCTCGGGCAGCCGGTCGCCTAGGTGTGACAGAATGGGCCGAGAACAATAGCTTGCCAGATCTACCGCTAGATCTCCGTACGAAGCGTGAAGGGATCCTTCCATGCCGCTGACCCCAGCCGATGTGCACAACGTCGCGTTCAGCAAACCGCCGATCGGGAAGCGCGGCTACAACGAGGATGAAGTCGACGCCTTCCTCGACCTGGTCGAGCAGGAGCTCTCACGCCTCATCGAGGAGAACGCCGACCTGCGCCAGCGGGTTGCCGAGCTGGATTCCGAGCTGGCCGAGGCCAAGAAGGCGCCGCGCCCGGCGCCGCAGGCCGTGAAACCGGCTCCGCCGCAGCCCGAACCGCCCAAACCGGTCCCCGTGCCGCCGCCGGCGCCGGTCGTGCAGGCCGCCCCGCCCGCCTCGCCGAAGGACGCCGCGGACGCGAACCTACAGGCCGCGAAGGTGCTGAGCCTGGCGCAGGAGATGGCCGACCGGCTCACCAGCGACGCCAAGACCGAGGCCGAGAACCTGCTGTCGAACGCGCGGGCAAATTCGGAGCGACTGGTCAGCGACGCCCGCACCCGGTCCGAGGGCATGATCGCCGAGGCGCGCCAGAAGGCCGAGTCCATGCTCTCCGACGCGCAGACCCGCTCGGACAACCAGCTGCGTCAGGCCAAGGAGAAGGCCGACGCCCTGCAGGCCGACGCCGAGCGCAAGCACACCGAGATCATGGCGACGATCACCCAGCAGCGCAGCGTGCTGGAGAGCCGGATCGAGCAGCTGAAGACCTTCGAGCGGGAGTACCGGGTGCGGCTGAAGTCCTACCTGGAGTCGCAGCTCGAGGAGCTGGAAAACCGTGGTTCGGCGGTTCCGGTGGACGGCGGCGACACCTTCGACGGCGCCAACAACCACGCGCCCGCGTCGTTCGCCCAGGGCGGCAAGTAGTTTCGTTCCGTTCGGATTTCCGCCGGCTCCGCGGCTGTGCCGGATTCGGGGGTGCCGTGCTGTCGTGTGGTATGCAAGCTCGTCGAGCCACCTGGCCCGCGTAGGGGGTGACCATGCTCGTCCTGACGCTCGTCCTGGCCGCCATCGGATTCGCCCTGCTGGTGACGGCGCTGACCACCGGCTCGGTGATCTGGGCCTGGGGGTGCATCGTGGTGTGTGTCGTCGGCGCCGTGCTGCTGCTGGTGAGCGCGCTGTCCATGCGCGACTCCGACGACGACGATCAGTCCTCGCGTCCCGGTCGCCACGCCCGGCGATGAGCATGGGGGACGGGCCACGCCGATGGGGCCCGGAAATAACATTGCCCACGCTGGCTACAATCAAACCTGAACATCGGCACTGATCCGGCGATCACCGGGGAGCCTTCGGAAGAACAGCATCGGCCGCGGCCTACGGCCCGGTCTCGGCGCTCAGTAGAACCGAACGGGTGAGCCCGTCACAGCTCACGACGAGAGGTCTCGGCGCGGGCCGCACGACGGCGCGACGCCCGGACAAGCGGGGTGGTACCGCGGTCTCGGCGCACCGGCGCCGGAATCGTCCCCGTGCCCACCGGTTACGCGCCCCACCGGCGCGTCGGCACGAGGAGACCACTGCCCGACATGGCGGATCAGACATCCCCCAGCAACGCCGTCCCCGAGCCCGTCCCCGCCTATCCGCGCGCCGCTCTCGGTTCCGGTGGCCAGGCGTCGTTCCCCGACCTGGAGCAGCGCGTGCTCGACTACTGGGCCGCCGACGACACCTTCCGAGCCAGCGTCGAGAATCGTTCCGGCGCACCGGAGTTCGTCTTCTACGACGGACCACCGTTCGCCAACGGGTTGCCGCATTACGGCCATCTGCTCACCGGATACGTGAAGGATTTGATCCCGCGCTTTCAGACCATGCGCGGCAAGAAGGTCGAGCGGCGCTTCGGCTGGGACACGCACGGACTGCCCGCGGAAATCGAAGCGGAGAAGCAGCTCGGTATCACGGACAAATCACAGATCGATGAGATGGGACTCGCGGAATTCAATGCCGCGTGCAAATCGTCTGTGTTGCGTTACACCAACGAGTGGCGCGCGTATGTGACCCGTCAGGCCCGCTGGGTCGACTTCGACAACGACTACAAGACCCTCGATCCCGACTTCATGGAGTCGGTGATGTGGGCGTTCAAGTCGTTGTACGACAAGGGGCTGGTGTATCAGGGCTTCCGGGTGCTGCCCTACAGCTGGTACGAGCAGACCCCGCTGTCGAACCAGGAGGCCCGCCTGGACGACGCCTATCGCATGCGGCAGGATCCGGCCGTCACGGTCGAGATGACGCTGACCGTGCCCGCCGACCACCCCCTGCACGAGCTGGATGGCGCGCACGCGCTGATCTGGACCACCACGCCGTGGACGCTGCCGTCCAACCTGGCGGTCGCCGTCCATCCCGACATCACCTATGTGCACGTCGAGGGCGGCGACGGCAAGCGGTATCTGCTGGCGTCGGAACGGGTTTCGCACTACGCCCGCGAACTGGGCGACGAGCCGCGGGTGCGCGCGGAGTATTCGGGCGCCGCGCTGGTCGGCCTGCGCTACCGTCCGCCGTTCGACTTCTTCCTGGGACACCCGAACGCGCACCGCGTCCTCGAGGCCGATTACGTGACCACCGACTCCGGTACCGGCGTCGTGCATCTCGCGCCGGCGTTCGGCGAGGAGGACATGGAGGTCTGCGCGGCCAACGACATCGAGCTCGTGCAGCCGCTGGACCAGGGCGGCAAGTTCACCTCGATGGTGCCGCCGTACGAGGGCCAGATGATCTTCGACGCCAATCCGGTCATCATCAAGGACCTCAAGACCGCCGGAAAACTGTTGCGGCACGAGACGATCGAGCACTCCTACCCGCACAGCTGGCGCTCCGGCCGGCCGCTGATCTACATGGCGGTGCCGTCCTGGTTCGTCGCGGTGACCAAGTTCCGCGACCGGATGGTGGAGCTGAACCAGCAGATCACCTGGGTGCCCGAGCACATCCGCGACGGCCAGTTCGGCAAGTGGCTGGAGAACGCGCGGGACTGGAACATCAGTCGTAATCGCTACTGGGGCGCGCCGATCCCGGTGTGGGTGTCCGACGATCCGGAGTATCCGCGCGTGGACGTGTACGGCTCGCTGGATCAGCTCGAGCACGACTTCGGCGTGCGGCCGAAGGATCTGCACCGCCCCGCGATCGACGAGCTGGTGCGGCCGAATCCCGATGACCCGACCGGCAAGTCGATGATGCGGCGGGTGCCGGAGGTGCTGGACTGCTGGTTCGAGTCCGGGTCGATGCCCTACGCGCAGGTGCACTACCCGTTCGAGAACAAGGAGTGGTTCGAGGGCACCCACGACGAGAAGGCGCACAGCCCCGGCGATTTCATCGTCGAGTACAACGGGCAGACCCGCGGCTGGTTCTACAACCTGCACGTGCTGTCCACGGCCCTGTTCGACCGCCCGGCGTTCAAATCCGTGGTGGCGCACGGGATCGTGCTCGGCGACGACGGGCTGAAGATGTCCAAGTCCAAGGGCAACTATCCCGACGTCAACGAGGTGTTCGATCGCGACGGCTCCGACGCCATGCGCTGGTTCCTCATGGCGTCCCCGGTGCTGCGCGGCGGCAACCTCATCGTCACCGAGCGCGGCATCCGCGAGGGCGTGAGCCACGCGCTGCGGCCGCTGTGGAACGCGTGGACGTTCCTGCAGCTGTACGCGTCGAAACCCGGTGTGTGGCGCACGGATTCACCGCATGTGCTGGATCGCTACATCCTGGCCAAGCTGGCCGCGGCCCGGGATGCGATGACCGAGGCGCTCGAGGTCTACGACATCGCCGCCGCCTGCGACGAACTGCGCACCTTCGCCGACGCGCTCACCAATTGGTATGTGCGCCGGTCGCGTTCGCGGTTCTGGGACGAGGACCGCGACGCCATAGACACCCTGCACACGGTGCTGGAGGTGACCACCCGGCTGGCCGCGCCGCTGCTGCCGCTGATCACCGAGGTGGTTTGGCGCGGACTCACCGGCGGCCGCTCGGTGCACCTGACCGACTGGCCCGCCGCCACCGAGCTGCCGAAGGATCCGGAGCTGGTGTCGGCGATGGACGAGGTGCGTGCGGTGTGCTCGACGGCGCTGAGCCTGCGCAAGGCCCAGCACCTGCGCGTGCGGCTGCCGTTGTCGGAGCTGACCATCGCCGCGCCGGACGCGGACCGGCTCGTGCCGTTCACGGACCTGGTCGCCGACGAGGTGAACGTCAAGCGGGTCGATCTGACCACCGATGTCGCCGCGCACGGCCGGTTCGAGCTGGTCGTCAACGCGCGGGCGGCCGGGCCGCGGCTCGGTAAGACCGTGCAGACGGTGATCAAGGCGGTCAAGGCCGGGGAGTGGTCGGAGAGTCCGGCGGGTGTGGTCAGCGCGGCCGGCGTGGAACTGCTGCCCGAGGAGTACACCCAGCGGCTGGTGGCCGCCGAGCCGGAGTCCACCGCCGCGCTGCCCGGCAATGCCGGTCTGGTGGTGCTGAACTCGGAGGTCACCGAGGAGCTGGAGGCCGAGGGCTGGGCCCGCGACCTCATCCGCGACCTCCAGGAGACCCGCAAGTCCCTGGGCCTGGACGTCTCCGACCGCATCACCCTGGTCCTCGACGTCCCCGCCGCGCACAAGCAGTGGGCCGAAACCCACCGCGACCTGATCGCCGGGGAGGTCCTCGCCACCACTCTCACCTTCGGCGACCCGGGCCCGGACGCCGCCGAAGTGGCGGGGGGCGTGCGGGTTTCGATCACCAAGGCGTGAGGCCCGGCCTGAGCGGACACAGTCGAGTTCGCCGCGGCGGAAAATGCCGCGCGGCAACGATTTGCGTCCGCTCAGGCCGGTTCGCGCGGTCCCGGCCTGCTGCCGATGTCGTCAGCCCGACCGGTGCACGGCCAGTTGGATTTCCAGCAGGAGACGGTCGGGGGCGGAGCCGAGGTCGATGCCCATGAGCTGGGTGGCGCGGCGGATGCGGTAGCGGAGGGTGTTGGGGTGGATGCGTAGTTCGGCGGCGGCGGCGCGGACGTCGCCGCGGTGGGTGAGGTAGGTGTCGAGGCTGGCGCGCAGCTCGGCGGAGTAGGTGGTGTCGTAGTCGACGAGGGTGTCCAGGCGGGGATCGCGGAGCTGCGGACGGTCGGCGATCAACGTCAGGATCTCCGCGAGCAGCACGGTGGTGCGAGACCGGGCCAGCGTCGTGACCGGCTCGGCCGCAGGCAGATTCGCGGTGCGGTCCAGGACGCGGTCCACCTCGGCGCGCGCCCGGGCCGCGTCGGCGAGTCCGGCGACCGGGGCGGCGACGGCTGCCCGCAGCGTCAGCCCGGACCCCTCGGCGAGCTGCTCGATGACCTGCCGGGTCCACGAGGTCACCCGGTCCACCGACCGGTGCTCGGGGAACAGCACGTACAGCCGGTCGCCGATCCGGGTGGTCACACAGTCCTGCCGGAAGGCACTGGCGTGCAAGCGAAGTGTGACCGTGCCGCGAGGCAGCGCTGCCGCCGCGTTCTTCGACCCGTGCGGGGCGAACCCGACCACGGCGGCCTGCCCGTCGGCCGCCATGGCGAACGTCTCGGCGAAGGCGGCGAGGTCGACGTCGCCGCCGTGCGCGCCGAGCAGCCGCTGGATCAGCAGCGCGTCGGTCGTCGGAGCGTGGCGCGTACGCCAGATCACCCGTGCCGCAATGGAAGCCGCGCCGCGCAGGACCCGGTCGCTGTCCGCGCGCAGGGGCTCGGTGGCCTCCTGTACCCAGATCGTGCCGAGTACGGCCGGTGCGCGCGGCCCGTCGCGCCCCGGCTCGCGGATCCCGATCGCCAAGCGCCGCCGCGTCTCCCATTCCGGCTGGGCCGGAACCTCCACGGGCTCACCGGAATTGCGCAGGCGATCGAATACGCCCGCGCGCTGCAACCAGTGCAGGTACCCGGCCGGGCCCTGCCGCCCCAGCACCGACAGCCGGCGCACGGCGTCGGCGGAGGCCGTGCTGTCGGCCGAGTACGCCAGCACCCGGGACTGGTCGTCCTCGATGGTCACCAGCCCCCCGGTCGACTCGCCCACCGACTGCGCCAACCCGAACAGGTCGGTGTCGAGCGCGGGCACGGATTCCACGGCGGCCCGTGGCCCGTGCCCAGTGATCCGTTCGATCAGCGCGTGGACTATCTCCCAGCGGGCATGGGCATGGACCTCGACCAGCGCTATCCCGGACTCGTGGGCGGCTTCGCGCAACCGCGCCGAGACGCTCTTGGAGAACACCACCCGCGGCCGGTGCTCGGCCGGGCAGCGCTCGCCCAGGTCGCGCACCCAGCGCGTGGCATCGTCGTCACCCACGCCGACCTGCAGGTACACCTCCGGCAGTGCCCGGCCGGGCGGCATGTCCATGGTCAGGTCGTCGATGTCCATGAACGCCACGGAACCGACCAGCACGTCCTCGCCGGCGGGCGCGTCCACCAGTGTGACGACGGAGCTGGTCAGCGCCGTCAGCACGTCCGACAGCGGTATGGCGTGGGTCACGTTCTTCATTCAATCGGACGAAAGTATCCGGCGCAATTCGTCCGATCGAACAATCCGCTCCCGGCGTGGATGGGGTTTATTTCCTGCATGGACGCGATCACCACGGTCCCCGCGCCGTCCAACGAACCCGTCAACTCCTACGCGCCCGGCACCCCGGAACGCGTCCGGTTGCGGGCCGCACTGCGCGAACTGGCCGATACCCCCACCGACATCTGTCATGTGATCGACGGCGAGCACCGCCCCGGCGGTGGCGCCCGCGTCGATGTCGTGCAGCCGCACGCGCACCGGGCGGTGCTCGGCAGCTTCGGCGTCGCAGAATCGGCCGACGCCCGGGACGCCGTCGACTCCGCCGTGCGCGCCGCATCCGATTGGCGCGCACTGCCTTTCGACGAGCGCGCCGCGGTATTCCTGCGCGCCGCGGACCTGCTGGCCGGGCCGTGGCGCGAGACCGTCGCCGCGGCGACGATGCTGGGCCAGTCCAAGTCGCCGTATCAGGCCGAGATCGACGCGCCCTGCGAACTGGTCGACTTCTGGCGCTTCAACGTCCATTTCGCGCGGCAACTGCTGGCCGGTCAGCCGGAATCCGGCCCGGGTGTGTGGAACCGCAGCGACTACCGGCCACTGGAGGGCTTCGTCTACGCGATCACCCCGTTCAACTTCAGCGCGATCGCCGGAAACCTGCCCACCGCACCGGCTCTCATGGGCAATACGGTGGTGTGGAAGCCCTCGCCCACCCAGGCCCTCGCCGCCTATTACACGATGCGGCTGCTGGAGGCGGCCGGGCTGCCGCCGGGTGTGATCAATCTGGTGCATGGGCACGGCCCGGAGGTGTCGGAGGTGGCGCTGCGTGACCCGCGGCTGGCCGGTATCCACTTCACCGGCTCCACCCGCACCTTCCAGCACCTGTGGCGGGAGGTGGGCGCCCATATCGACCGCTACCACGGGTATCCGCGGCTGGTCGGGGAGACCGGCGGCAAGGATTTCGTGCTCGCGCATCCCTCGGCCGACCCGGAGACGCTGATGACGGCGCTGATTCGCGGCGCCTATGAGTATCAGGGCCAGAAGTGCTCGGCCGCGTCCCGCGCGTTCGTCCCGCGCTCGGTGTGGAATCGCGTCGGGGAGGAGCTGATCGGCCGGATCGAGTCGCTGTCCTACGGCGATATCACCGATTTCGCGAATTTCGGTGGGGCAGTGATAGATCGGCGCGCCTTCGACCGCAACGCCGCCGCGATCGAGCGGGCCAAGGCGACGCCGGGCGTGACCGTCGCGGCGGGCGGCTCGTACGACGACGCCGTCGGCTATTTCGTGTCACCGACGCTGCTGCTCGGCGACGATCCCGGCGACGAGATGTTCCGCACCGAGTACTTCGGCCCGATCCTGTCGGTGCACGTATACGACGATTCCCGCCCGCATGCCTTCGACGAGGCGCTGCGCCTGGTCGACACCGGGGCCGCCTACGCGCTGACCGGCGCGATCATCGCCCGCGACCGCGCGGCCATCGAGAAGGCAAGCGGGGCCCTGCGTTTCGCGGCGGGCAACTTCTACGTCAACGACAAGCCGACCGGCGCCGTGGTCGGCCAGCAGCCGTTCGGCGGCGCCCGCGCCTCCGGCACCAACGACAAGGCCGGTTCGCCGCTGAACCTGCTGCGCTGGGTCTCCCCGCGATCGATGAAGGAGACGTTCGTCCCGCCCGTGACGCACGAATACCCGCACCAGGCACCGGATTCGGAGCGGTCGTGAGTACGGCCACCGGGATACCCGTGGAGGAACGATGAACGCGTCCGCGCTGTCCAACCCGTTGCGCCCGGCGTTGCTGGCGGCGGCCCGCTCCCGTCGGGTCGAACGCGGCCTCACCCGGCTGCCCGCCACCGGTCGCATGATCGATCGCTTCGTGGCGGGGGAGACGCGGGACGCGGCGCTGTCCGCGGTGCGAGAGTTGTTGCGCGGCAATCGGTTCGTCACCGTCGACTACCTCGGCGAGGACACCGCCGACCCCGCGCAGGCGGACCGCGTCGTGCGGGAGTATCTCGGGCTGATCGCGGCACTGGCCGAACTGCCGACCGGCGCCGCGGCGGGACCACGCCCGCTCGAGGTGTCGGTGAAACTGTCGGCGCTGGGCCGGGCGCTGCCCACCGACGGTCACGAGACCGCCCTGGGCCATGCCCGCGTCCTGGCTCGCGCCGCCGCGGCCGCGGGTATCTGGATGACGATCGACGCCGAGGACCACGCGACCACCGAATCGCGGCTGGCCATCGTGCGCGAACTGCGCCGCGACCACCCGGAGACCGTCGGCACCGTGCTCCAGGCATACCTGCGGCGCACGGCGGGCGACTGCCGCGTCCTCGCCGACGAAGGCGCGCGGATCCGCCTGTGCAAGGGCGCCTACAGCGAGCCGGAATCGGTGGCCTTCCGGCACAAGCGGGAGGTGGACGCCTCGTACCTGGAGTGCCTGCGAATCCTCCTGGCGGGCAAGGGATATCCGATGATCGCTACCCACGACCCGGCGATGATCGAGGCCGCCGCGCTGCTCGCGACAGCCGCCGGGCGCGACCGCGACGACCTCGAATACCAGATGCTGTACGGCATCCGGCCCACCGAACAATCCCGGCTGATCGGCCTCGGACAACACCTACGCGTGTACGTCCCCTTCGGCGACCAGTGGTACGGCTATTTCGTCCGCAGACTCGCCGAACGCCCGGCAAACCTCATGTTCTTCCTCCGGTCGGCCGCGACGACGACCTGACGAGGTCGCGTAGCATCACCGCGATTCGCACCGGACGATGAGGACCGCAGTGACCGACCCCGCACCCACCGCCCTGTCCGGCCGCCCCGCGGCCACCACGGGACGGACCATCGCGACCGCCAGCTTCATCGGCACCGCGATCGAGTTCTACGACTACTACATCTACGGCACCGCGGCCGCGCTCGTGCTCAACAAGATGTTCTTCCCGACCCTGTCGTCGGTGGCGGGCACGCTGGCGTCACTGGCCACCTTCGCCATCGGCTTCGTCGCGCGTCCGCTGGGCGCGATCGTGTTCGGCCACTTCGGCGATCGCATCGGACGCAAGGCCACCCTGGTGGTGTCGCTGCTGTTGATGGGCTTGTCCACCGCGTGCATCGGCTTGCTGCCGGGATACACGACGCTGGGGGTGGCCGCGCCGGTGCTGCTGGTACTGCTGCGCGTCCTGCAGGGCATCGGATTGGGTGGCGAATGGGGCGGCGCCGCACTGCTTTCCACCGAGCACGCGCCGCGGGGCCGGCGCGGGCTGTTCGCGGCCGCCCCGCAAATGGGTTCGCCCGTCGGGTATTTCGTGGCGACCGCGGTGTTCTGGGCACTGTCGGAGGGCCTGCCGAAGGACGCGTTCGACGCGTGGGGCTGGCGGATACCGTTCCTGCTGTCGTTCGTGCTGGTGGCGGTCGGGCTGCGGATCCGCCTGCGAGTGGCCGAGACCCCGGCGTTCGCGAACTTCGTGGCGGCCCGGCACGCCACCCGGGTGCCGATGGCGGCGGTGCTGCGGCGCTATCCAAGGGAATTGCTGCTCGGTGCGGGCAGCATCGTGATCGTGTACGTGATGTTCTACACGGCATCCACCTACTGCCTCACCTACACGACGAAAACCCTGGGGGTGCCCCGCAATACGATGCTGGGCCTGACCCTGATCGCGGTCGTCGTGCTGGGCGCCGCGACGTTCACGGTGGCCCGGTGGTCCGATCTCGTCGGCCGCCGCGTGCTGATGCTCGGCGGCGCGGCCTTCGGGCTGGTGTGGAGCCTGGTGCTGTTCCCGCTGCTCAATACCGGGGACCCGGTGCTGATCGTGGTCGGCCTGTCCGGCGCGCTGCTGTGCATGGGGATCGTGTGGGGGCCGCTGGGCGCGTTCCTGCCCGAGCTGTTCGGTACCGACGTGCGGTACACCGGGGCCGGCATCGCCTACAACCTCGGTGGCGTGCTGGGCGGCGGCGCCGCGCCGCTGATCGTCGCCCAGGTGGGGGAGACGCGTGGCACGGTCGCGGTGGGCTGGTTCATGGCCGCCATGGCCGCGATCTCGCTGGTGTCCATCGCCGCGCTGCCCGAGACGCGGCACCGGCAGCTCGACGCCGTGTGAGCAATGCGGCGACGCGCCCTTCTTTCGTGTCGACACGCCCCTGACCTGGGGTGGAGGTGTGGGGGGAGAATTAGTTCTTGTGGGGCGCATGTGAATTGCGGTACAACAGCTATGTCACGGCAACTTTAAATGTCTCGTTGAGCTTCTGTGTTCTGTCCGTTCGACCACGCTGAGAAAACCGCACTGCCAGGCAAGCTGTCCGGATGAGATGCCCGTGGGGAAGCGGTCATCCCGTGCACTTCGTGTGTGCTGAGTAGTCGCCGGTCGCTCGCCGTCGGGGTGGTGTGCGCCGAACCGAAGGGCGAGCCATGGCGACAACTCCATCGCGCAACAGCATCGTTCGACTACTTCTCACCACGCTGACCGGCCTGATCGCCGTCTCGGTCGCCGCGGGAACCGCCACCGGCGCCGACGACATCGGCAGCAATTCCGGCAGCGCCTCGGGCTCGGGATCCGGCTCGGCCTCCGGCAGCGCCAGCGGCTCGGCGACCCTGCCGCTCGCCAGCCCCCGGGCGATGATCGCGCTGAACCTGGCCCAGACCCAGGTCGGCAAGCCGTACGAATGGGGCGCCACCGGACCCCTCACCTACGACTGCTCCGGACTGGCGGTGTGGTCGTTCCGGCACGTGGGCATCATGCTGCCGCGCACCACCTGGCAGCAGGCGGCGGCGGGCAGCGCGGTACCGCTGGGCTCGATTCAGCCCGGCGACATCGTCATCGTGAACGCCGACGGATCACACGAGGGCATCTACGCCGGTGGCGGGCAGCTGCTCAACGCGCACTCGGCGGGCGTCGGGGTCGTGCTGACGCCACTCAGCGAATTCGACATCTACGCGATCCGCCGGTTCTACTGACGTCAGTCGTGCACCAGCCCGCGCAGCACCGGACCGTACTCCGGATGGGTGAGGGCCGAGGCGAACTGGGCGACCAGATAGTCGGCGGGATTGCCGGTGTCGTACCAGTTGCCCTGGATGACCTGGCCGTACACCGCGTTGGAGGCGGCGAACACATTGATCGCGTCGGTCAGGTAGACCTCGCCGCTGCGGTGGGTGTACCACTCGGCGACCTGCTTGCGCAGCTCCTCCACGATGCCCGGGGTGACGACGTAACCACCGATCGCGGCGTAGGCCGAGGGCGCGTCCTCCGGCTTCGGCTTCTCGACCAGACCGGTGATGCGCATCAGCCCGTTGTCGAAGGTCTCCTCGACCACCGGCACGCCGTAGCGCGTCGAATCGGCGGCATCCATGGGCAGCAGCGCCAGCACCGGGGAGTGCGTCTTGTTGTAGGCGTCGATGAGTTGCTGCGCGCGCGGCACGTCCGCGACGAACACGTCGTCGGGCCACAGCACCAGCATCGGCTCGTCGCCCAGGGTGCGGGCGGCGTTGAGCACCGGCGTGCCGTTGCCGTACGGACCGTGCTGGTCCAGATAGGTGATGTGGCCGAGGCGGCCGAGTTCGCCGACCTCCTCCACCGCGTCGGCGTAGGCGGTCTTGCCATCGGCGCGCAGCTGCGCCACCAGCGCCGGATTGGGCCGGAAGTGGTCCTGGATCAACGACTTTCCGGCACTGACCACGATCGTGATGTCGGTGATGCCCGAGGCCACCAGCTCCCGCACGGTGTGTTCGATCACCGGCTTGTCGCCGACGGGCAGCATCTCCTTGGGGATGGCCTTGGTCAGCGGGAGCAGGCGGGAACCGATACCGGCGGCCGGGATCACGGCCTTTCGGATGCTCATGATCCGATCATCACATACTCGGGTCGCCGATCATGTCGGTAGCCGCGCGTAGATTCCCTGTCATGGACGCTGCCCCCGACTCGGCTACGGCATGGCTCGTGCCTGGTCAGCGGGCATCTGCCGGGGTAGTGCGCGGTCCCGGCGGCGCGGCCGGGCGTGGCCGCGATTCGCAGGAACCCGCCAGCAATTTGCCAGTCCGGGGAACCACCCTGGCATCCGGCCGTGCGGCTCTCGAGGCGTCGGCGCGGCGCTGGGTGCTGCACATTGATATGGATGCCTTCTTCGCCTCGGTGGAGCAGCTCACCCGTCCCACGCTGCGCGGGCGGCCGGTCCTGGTCGGCGGCATCGGCGCGCGCGGCGTGGTGGCCGGGGCCAGCTACGAGTCCCGGGTGTTCGGCGCGCGGTCGGCCATGCCGATGCATCAGGCGCGCCGGCTGGTGGGCGTGACGGCGGTGGTGGTGCCGCCGCGCGGGGTGGTCTACGGCGAGGTGAGCGGGCAGGTGTTCGAGGCACTGCGCTCGCGCATACCGGTGTTGGAGACGCTGTCGTTCGACGAGGCATTCGGCGAGCCCGCCGAGCTGGTCGGCGCCACCGCCGCGCGGGTGCTGGAATTTTGCGAGGAGTTGCGCGCGCTGGTCCGCGAGCGCACCGGGCTGGTCGCGTCGGTGGGCGCGGGCACCGGCAAGCAGCTGGCCAAGATCGCCTCCGGGCTCGCGAAACCCGATGGGGTGCGGGTGGTTTCACCGGCCGAGCAGCAGCAGCTGCTCGCCGCGCTGCCGGTGCGCAAGCTGTGGGGTATCGGCCCGGTGGCCGAGGGGCGGCTGCGTTCGCTGGGCATCGAGACCGTCGGCGCGTTCGCGGCGCTGCCCGAGCAGGAGGCGGTGTCGCTGCTGGGCGGCAGTGTCGGCGCGGCCCTGCACCGCCTGGCCCGCGGCCTCGACGACCGCCCGGTCGCCGAGCGCGCCGAGGCCAAGCAGATCAGCGCCGAAACCACTTACGAGAGCGACATAGTCACCCTCGCCCAGCTCCGCCCGGCGATCGAGGCGATGGCCGCGGCCGCGCACCGGCGCCTGATCGCCGACGGCCGCGCCGCGCGCACGGTGGTACTGAAGCTGAAGAAGGCCGACATGAGCATCGTGACGCGTTCGTTCACGCTGCCCTACGCCACCGAGGAACCGGCGACGCTCACCGCGGCCGCGCTGCGCTCGGCCATCGATCCGGGCGAGCTGGGCCCGATTCGCTTGGTGGGCGTGGGTTTCGGCGGCCTGTCCACGGTCCGGCAGGAGTCGCTGTTCCCCGAACTGGATCAGGCGCTGGCGGCGTCGGGTAGCCCCGGCGCGGCGCGCGAGCCCGATTCGGCAAGCGCGCTCGACGAATTCGTGGCACCCGAGCCCGCGGTTCCGCCCGCCACCCGTTCCTATACCACCGAATTCTGGTATCCCGGGCGCGATGTCGCCCATCGCGAGCACGGGCACGGCTGGGTGCAGGGCTCCGGACACGGCCGCGTCACGGTCCGTTTCGAGACACGCTCGACAGGACCGGGTCCGGCGTATACCTTTCACGCCGACGATATCGACCTCGCCCCGGCCGACCCGCTCCTTAGTCTTCGTTGAATTTCGGCGGGTAGCGTGAGGCCACTCGTGCGGAGCCGCCGGTCGGGCGGCTGCTGTCACGTGCACGGTACAGACCAACCTCGAACGTAAAGGACGAGCATTGAAGCTTCAGATGACTGGACGCATCGCGGTCGCCACGCTGGCCGTCGTGGCCGCGCTCGGCATGTCCGCCTGCGGCAGCGGCGACAAGAACGAGGGTTCCAAGCCGAAGAGCTCGAGCAAAGCGGCCGCCACGTCGGTGCAGAACGTGCCGCCGGTGCCGACCGTCGAGGAGCTGAACACCGAGCTGTCGCAGGCGCTGGACCCGAACGTTCCCGCCGAAGAGAAGATCCAGTACCTCGAGGACGGTCAGGAGGCCCTGCAGAAGGACCCTGACATGATCAAGAAGCTGACCGACGCGTACCAGCAGAACAACGCCAAGATCGAGGTGACCAACGTCACATACCTCGGCGGCGACACCCTGACCGCGAAGGCCAACTTCTCCGTCAACGACGGCGCGCCGAGCGAGGCCAGCGTGCCGTTCATCGCGCAGAACGGCAAGTGGGTCCTGCAGAAGAGCTGGGCCTGCGCCGGAATCCAGAACCTCGGCCAGGCCTCGCCCGCCTGCTCGTAACTTTCCGTCGCCCGACGGGGCCGATGTCCGGCGTGGCATCGGCCCCGTTCGCATGTCCGCCGAGCGTGCGGGGAAGCTAAGCGCAGGCTGAGAATCCCGTGCGCGATTTCTCCGGTCACGAATGCGTCACGCTACGATCGGCCCCCGTGACGGACACGATGGTGAGGGCGGACGAGGCGCCCGCAGCGGGCGAGCAACCTCGGGCCACCCGGCCGCGACACGGAGGGTGGGCCCAGCCGGTGGCCCTGATCGCCGGTGTGCTCGCGGCCCTGTTCGCCGTCGCGGTGCCGCTGCTGCCCGTTCACGTGGACAAGACGACGCTGTCGTGGCCGCAACAGGATTCGACCCGCAGCATCACCGCGCCGCTGGTGTCCTACGCGCCCTTGACCTTCGACGCCACCATTCCCGGCGCGACGCTGCAGCAACTCGCCGAACGTGGCGGCCTGGCCGCGGCGACCATGCCCGCGACCGCGCCCGACCTGGAGAAGTACGGTTTCGTCGCGCGGGTGCGGCCCGCACAGGACGACCGGCCGGCGCTGTTCGAGGTGATACTGCGCAGCCAGTCGATGTTCAGCGTGCCGCTCGCCGAACTCTCCGACGCGGCGCTGGTCGTCCACTCCGACCACTCCTCGACCACGGCCGAACTGCGCGGCACCGGCGCGAAACCGGCGGTGCTGTACGGCGATTTCCGGCCGCAGCTGGTGGGGGTGTTCAGCGATCTGCCCGCCGCGGGCGGCACCACTGTCACCGCGGAGGTCGACAGCCGGTTCTCGGTCGTGCCGACGATCGCCAAGCGGGCCGCCACGGTGCTGGCGGTGGTGCTGGCCCTGGTCGCGCTGGCGGCGCTGTTCCGGCTGGACCGGTTCGACGGACGCCGGGTGCGCCGGCTGCTGCCGCAGCGGTGGTGGACGTTCACCCGCGTCGACACCGTCGTTCTCGGCGCGCTCGTGGTGTGGCATTTCATCGGTTCCACCACCTCCGACGACGGCTATCAGTTCGGCATGGCCCGCACCTCGCTGGTGTCGGGCTACATGGCGAACTATTTCCGGTTCTTCGGCGTGCCCGAAAACCCGGTCGGCACACCGCCGTACGACGTGATCGCGCACATGACCGAGATCAGCACCGCCAGTCCGTGGATGCGGCTGCCCACGCTGCTGGCCGGTGTCATCACCTGGCTGGCGTTGAGCCGGGAGGTGATCCCGCGGCTCGGGGTAGCCGTGCGCCACGACAAGGTGGCGGTGTGGACGGGGGCGCTCGGTTTCCTCGCGGTGTGGCTGCCCTACAACAACGGCCTGCGCCCGGAACCGGTGATCGCCGTCGCGGTGCTGCTCACCTGGTGTTTCGTGGAGCGCGCGATCGCGACGCGACGGCTGCTGCCCTACGCCATCGCCATTCTGATCGCGGCATTCAGTCTCACCGCGGCGCCCTCGGGCGTCATCTGCCTCGCGCCGCTGCTGGCCGGGGCGCGCTCGGTGGTGCGGTTCGGCGTCGGCCGGGCCCGTGAACTCGCGAATCCCACTGGGGTACCGGGGGATTCGAAGGTCTCGTGGTGGTCGTGGACCAAGGCGTACGGCGCGCTGCTGGCGCCGCTGGCCGCCGCCGGAACGCTGGTGCTGGTCTTCGCCTTCGGCGTCGAGCCGTTGTCGGCGATGTTCGAGATGAAGCGGGTGCACAACGCCGTCGGCCCGTCGGTGCCGTGGTACGACGACTACCTGACCTACCAGTGGCTGTTCATGCCCACCGCCGACGGCTCGATCGGTCGCCGGTTCGGCATCGTGGCGATGTGGCTCGGCCTGCTGGTGTGCGCGTTCGTGGTGCTGCGCAAGGGCGGGCGGATCCCGTTCGTCGCGGCCGGACCGGCGAAACGCCTGCTGGGCATCACCTTCGGTGCGATGGTGCTGATGGCGACCGTCCCGACGAAGTTCACCCACCACAACGGCATCTATGCCGGCCTGGCGGGCGCGGTCGCGGTCGTGACCGCGGTGGCGGTCGGGCCGCGGGTGATGCGGGCGCCGCGGTACCGGGCGCTGTTCGCGGCGATCGTGGCCATCGCGATGGCGCAGATCTTCACCAGCGTCAACGAGTGGTGGTACGTCTCCAGCTACGGCATTCCGTGGTGGGATCAGGCGCCGTCGGTGTTCGGCGTGGGGCTGAGCAAGATCTTCCTGATCATCGCCGTGCTGTGCCTGGCGCTGGCCGCGTGGTGGCATGTGCGGGCGCCGGAACCCGGTACGCCGCACCGCATTTCGCCGCGCGCCTGGCGGCTGGCGAAGATTCCGCCGCTGACCCTGGTCGCGGCGCTGATCGTGCTGTTCGAGGTGGCGTCGTTCGCCAAGGGCGCGGTCACGCAGTATCCCGCGTACTCGCTGGCGCGCTCGAACGTCGATGCGGTGCTCGGCAAGCCGTGCGGGCTGGCCAACGACGTACTGGTCGAGACCGACCCCAACGCCTCCATGCTGGCGCCGCTCTCGGGCGACCCGATGACCACGTTCGCCGGGAGTTCGACCGAATTCCTGCCCAACGGCGTCGGCGATCTCACCCCCGACGACCAGCCCGCGGGCAACAGCAGCAGTATCGCCAACGCCTTCAACGACAAGTCCGACGGCAGCGCCGGCACCCAACTCGGCGGCGCGCCACTGCCTTTCGGGCTGGCGAACGGCACGCCGGAGCTCGGCACCGCCGGTCAGCGGGCCTCGGCCGAACTGACCACCGGCTGGTACAAGCTGCCTGATCCGGCCGACCGCAGCGGCATCGTGGCGATCACCGCGGCGGGCCGGTTCCGCGCGATCACCCAGGACGGTTCGATCATGCCGGGGCAGCCGGTCGAGATCGAATACGGCACGTCGGATTCGACGGCCTCCGCGCAGGCGCTGGGCAAGGTGACGCCGATCGATATCGGTCCGGCCCCGTCGTGGCGCAATCTGCGGGTGCCGCTGGACCAGATCCCGGCGCAGGCCGACGTGATCCGCATCGTCGCCAAGGACAAGTCGCTCGACCCCAAGCAGTGGATGGCGCTGACCCCGCCGCGGATACCGCGGACCCAGACCATCGATCAGCTGATCGGCTCGAACGATCCGGTGCTGCTGGATTGGGCGGTGGGCCTGCAGTTTCCGTGCCAGCGCCCGTTCGACCACAAGGACGGCATCGCACAGATCCCGGGCTGGCGCATCCTGCCCGACCGCCCCGCCGCCCACGACACCAACCTGTGGGAGAGCCACGACGGCGGCGGCCCGCTCGGCTGGAGCCAGCAGCTGTTGCGCACCGAAACCCTGGCCACCTACCTCCGCGACGACTGGAGCCAGGACTGGGGCGAACTCCAGCGCCTGACACCCCGAGACCCCGCCGCCGCCCTCGCCGACCCCGCGGTCACCCAGGTCACCCACTCGGGCCTGTGGAACCCGGGCCACATCAACACCGCCTGGTAATTCCCCTCGAGAATTTCGCCGCCGCGGGAACCGCAGGGCCACCGCGTGCGTCGAAGTTGTTGACAGAGAAGGGGAGTCAACCATGTACAGCAGCAATGCAATGTCGTCTGCCGCCCGCAAGGCGGTCGTCGTCGCGGTCCTGTCCGCCGGGGTGCTGGGGACCGTCGGCACGGGCGTGGCCGCCGCGAAGGTCACGGTCACGGTCACCTGCCCGGTCTTCCTCAACACGTTCGGCCAGCCCGGCGGCGCTATCCAGTCGACCGGCACCGGCGACACCACGGGGGCGGCGGTGCAGGACGCCAGGGTGAAGGCACAGAAGACGGCATCCGAGCACGGCGGATACGTGAATCCCGACCTGTGCAAGTAGCCGGTCTCCGGACGCGTCCTCGCGGAGAAGAAGCGTCAGCGCACCGGACGGTCCTGGAGCCGCTGCGCCTGCTTCGCGGTGAGGTCGGCGAACGCGGCGGAATCGATGGGCTGGGGCGCGGTCTCGGCGAGCTGGGCCACGGTGCTGCCCACCAGGATCAGGGCCGCGGACGAGTACAGCGTCATGCCCTCGCTCGTGGTTCGCACCTGGAAGGCGACGGAGGCGTCGCCGGTGCGGGGCAGTTCGAGGGCGCTGACGCGGTAGTCGACGGCGACACCGTCCGCGTCGGTGCCCGAGTAGGCGGTACACCGGCGCAGCAGGTCCTGCACCGCGGAGAAGGCTTGGGCCGCACCGTTGTCCGGGTAGCTCGCGGCGTCGATGTCGACACTGGCGAAATCGGCGGTCGCGTAACCGGCCGCTCCGCGCGCGCTCGCTCCGGCGAACTGCTCGCCGACGGCGGCCAGCACCTTGGCGCACTCGGGCGGTTCGGTGCGGGACCGATCCTGCGGCGTCGCACCGTTACCCGGTGAGCCGTCGTCGAGACGGGTGTATCCGGGAGGCAGGTCGGCCACGGTCAGCAGCCTCGCCTGCAACTGCGCGGAATCGGTGATGGCGGGCGCCGTGATCGACGGTGGCGTCACCGCCGAAATCGGGTTCGAGGCCGAATCCGCATGCTGGGAGCCGCATCCGGCCGCGCACAGCGCCGCACCCGCCAGCAGGGCGCCGGCTCGCGTCAGTCGCCCCATCGCACCTGCGTGCGGATGTTCTGCCGGAGCAGCACTTTGGTGCGCGGCTCGCGGTAGGAGAGGTGGCCGCCGATGTTCACCGAGCCCGAAACCGGCAGCGGCAGACCGAGATCCACGGTGATGGTGCCGGTTCCGTGCATCAGGTAGTCGACGATGTCGAGCGAACCGGTGTTGTTGGGCAGCTGCCAGGCGTCGGACTGTGGGGTCTGGGTGATGTCGAGAGCGATCGTGAGCAGGTTCCCCTCGCGCTGGGTGAGCGTCGCCGTGGTCACCTGGTCGACCTCGTTGGGTTGCACATCGTTGGACACCTGCTGGCGCACCGTCCACACCGCGCCCACGCCGACCGGGTCGGGCGGGAACGCTATGGAGCGGTACACCGTCTGGTAGAAGGTCCGCTCCAGGGCCGCGCGGGCGGCGTCGTCGGTGGTGGGCGCGGTTTCCAGCCGGAGCCGGGTGATGGCGCCCTCCGCGTTGATGTCGAACCCGGCGTGCGAGCCGTCGGCCGACTGCAACTCCTGCGCCAGCGACGGATCCGGGGAGGTGACGGCGCCCAGCGTCAGATCCACGCCCTTGCGGCTGGTCTGCGCCGTGAGCGGGATGGTGACCGCGGGCGGCGAGAAGTCGCGCACCGCCTGGCCGTTGATCTGCTGCTCGATGTGATGGTCGGTGCGCAGCGTCACCTGCTGGGCGGTACCGATCTCGTAGCCGGGCCGCAGCAGCGAGCGCGGTTCGGCGCCGGGATCGACGACCGAGGTCACCGTCGCGGAGATCGGCACGGTGACCTCCTTGCCGAGTCCGGTCGGCTCCACATCGGGGTCGGCCGTGGACTCCGTGCTGTCGCTGCAACCGACACCCAGTGCCGACAGTGCGACCGACAGCACCACCAGCAGCACGCCCGACCGGACGGACCGGGCGGTCGAGGGGGGAGAAGACAACACCGTCACGCCGAACAGAGTACGACCGGTTCCTGAAAATCAGCTGGGACCGGACCGGTGGCCGGACCCGGTGCACCCGGCGACCGACGAGGCCGCTATTCCTATAGGGGATGATGTCAGCTGTGAATACCGACCGGCCGAGCGATCAACACCCCGACGAGCACGACGAGTCGCCCCGGGACGTGGCCGCCACCGCGGTCCCCGCGCCGGCCCGCCGCCTGCCCGCGCTGCTGCTGGTCGCCGCCGTGATCTTCGCGCTCGATCTCGGCACCAAGGCGCTGGTGGTGGCGAAGATGACGCCGGGTGAGCCGATTTCGGTCATCGGCGAGGTGGTCCGGCTGACCCTGGTGCGCAACGCGGGAGCCGCGTTCTCGATGGCTACCGGCATGACCTGGCTGCTGACGCTGGTCGCGGCGGGCGTCGTGATCGGCGTGATCCGCATCGGGCGGTCGCTGCGCTCGCTGGGCTGGACGATCGGGCTGGGACTGGTGCTCGGCGGCGCCTTCGGCAATCTGGTCGACCGGCTGTTCCGCGCACCCGGTCCGCTGCAGGGGCACGTCGTGGATTTCATCTCCGTCACCAAGTGGTGGCCGGTGTTCAACGTGGCCGACTCGGCGATCGTGTGCGGTGCGATCCTGCTGGTGGCGCTGACGCTGTTCGGTTTCGAACCCGACGGCACCCGCGCCCGGCACTCGGACGGCAAGGCCGAGTCGACGACGGGGGAGCAGGCATGAGGGAGACCCGGGCCATGCCGGTGCCCGACGGGCTCGACGGCCTGCGCGTGGACGCCGGATTGTCGCGCCTGCTGGGCTTGTCGCGCACGGCCGTCGCCTCGCTCGCCGAGGACGGGGCGGTGCAGATCGACGGTGTGCCGGCGGGCAAATCGGATCGGCTGGTCGGCGGGACGTGGCTGGAGGTCGAGTTCCCCGAGCCGAAGCGGGAGCTGCGGGTGGAGGCGACGCCGGTCGAGGGGATGAAAATCCTCTACGCCGACGACGACATCGTGGCGGTCGACAAACCGGTCGGGGTGGCCGCTCACACCGGCGTCGGCTGGTCCGGGCCGACCGTGGTGGGCGGGCTGGCCGCGATGGGCTACCGCATCTCCACCTCGGGTGCGCACGAACGCCAGGGCATCGTGCACCGGCTCGACGTCGGCACCTCCGGGGTGATGGTGGTGGCGCAGTCCGAGCACGCGTACACGGTGCTCAAGCGGGCGTTCAAACAGCGCACGGTCGACAAGCGGTATCACGCACTGGTGCAAGGACATCCGGATCCGTCCAGCGGCACGATCGACGCGCCGATCGGGCGGGCCCGCGGCAACGAGTGGAAGTTCGCGGTGACCGCGGACGGTCGCCCGAGCGTCACCCACTACGACACCGTGGAGGCGTTCCAGGCGGCGAGTCTGCTCGACATCCACCTGGAAACCGGTCGCACACACCAGATCCGGGTGCACTTCTCGGCGATTCGCCATCCCTGCTGCGGCGACCTGACCTACGGCGCCGACCCGCGGCTGGCGGAGCGGCTGGGACTGGAACGGCAGTGGTTGCATGCCCGCGCGCTGAGCTTCGCGCATCCCGCCGACGGCCGGTGGATCGAGATCACCAGCGAGTATCCCGCGGATCTGGAGCACGCCCTCGGCGTCCTGCGCAATGCGTAACAGCCTGCGCCGGACCGCGATAGCCGGTGCGGTGGTCGCCGCCGTCGTGCTGATCGTGGTGCTCGGCTGGGCGATTCCGCCCCGCGCCGCGATCGTGTCCACCGATCGCCTGGGGCCCGAGTCGGGCGAGCGGGTCGCCGATTACCTTGCGCGAGCGAGGGATTCGCTGACCGGGGCCGATACCACCGAGCACTGGGCGCTGGCGTCGTTCGACACCGGGACGGCCGCCGACCGGTTGCCGGAACAGGCTGCGGGACTGCGGATTTCGCAAGTCTTGTACCACGTCCCCCTCGATCGGGTGTACACGCCGGTGACCGCGGTCCCCGTCCCCGCCGGTGACGCCGCGGCGATCGGGTCGATCCGGGCCGCCGCGGGCGCGATGGACTACGCCCAACCGGCCGACGAGCGCGCCGCCCGCACCGCCGCCGTGGTGGCCGCCCGCCTCCACGCGGACTGCCCCTGCGCAGTCGGCGTGGTCGTCCGAGGTCGCCTCACCCAACTCCGAGACCTCGCCTCCCACACCGGAATCCGAGCCGTCGAGGCCCTACCCCCGGACGCCGCCGCAGGCGCCTTCGCGGTAGCCCCCCTGCTACCCGAACAACTCGACACCATCACCCCAGGCCCGGACGACGGCCCCATCCCCAACCCCTGACGATGCCTTCCCCATTCCGGCCGTTGGGCACTTCCCTATTTCCGGCCGTCGGCGCACTTCCCTATTTTCCGGCGTGCTTTTCGCCGGAATGGAGGCTGAGTTGTAGGAGGAGGGTGTCGATCCAGCGGTCGTGTTTGTGGCCGACGTGGCGTAGGCGGCCCGCGTCGGTGAAGCCGCGGCTGCGGTGCAGGGTGGGGGAGGACGGGTCTCCGGTGTCGGCGATGACGGCGATGACGGCGATGACCTCGCGCAGGTTCAGTGCGCGGCAGGCCGATAGCAGTTCGTCCAAGAGGCGGCCGCCGAGACCGCGGCCGACGGCCCAGGGCGCGAGATAGATCGAGTTCTCCACGGTCTGCCGGTAGGCGGGCCGCGGTTTCCACGGCGAGCAGTAGGCGTACCCGGCGACGCGGCCGTCCTCCTCGGCGACCAGGAACGGCAGCCCGGCGGCGGTGATCGCGTCGAACCGATGCCGCCACTCGGCCTCATCGGGAGCGTGGATCTCGAAGGTGGCGACGGTGCCGAGCACATAGTGCGCGTAGATCTCGGTGATCGCGGGCAGGTCGGCCGCCACACCTGCCCGCACCACCCGGCATTTCGCTATAGAGGAATCTGTCACTACTATAGTGTAGATGGATCTGGTCGCGCTCGGCGAGCGCATTCAGGGGTTCCGCCGCGACCGCGGGCTTACGTTGCAGGCCTTGGCCGAGCTGTCGTCGGTGAGCGTGAGCATGCTCTCGGCCGTCGAGCGCGGGGACAAGGCGCCGACGGTCGTCGTGCTGGACCGCGTGGCGAAGGGTCTCGGAATCCGGTTGTCCGCCTTGGTTTCCGAGCCCGACGGCGAGCGCATGATCGTCCGCCGCGCCGCCGACCAGGACGTCGTGAGCGAATCGGGCTGGGAGCGAACCATTCTCACGCCCGTGGTGCCCGGCGTGAACTTCGAATGGATCCGCTCGACTCTCCCGCCCGGCAGCGTTCCCGGCGAATACCCTTCCTACGCACCGGGTTCACACGAGTTCATCTATGTCGAGTCGGGTACCGTCACGCTGACCGTCGACGGCGACCGGGTCGTGGAGCTGGCCGCGGGCGACTCCATCTACCTCGCCGCCGACAGCACCCTGCGCTACGCCAACCACACCGGCGAGCCGTGCACCTATTACGTCGCGGCGCTCATCATGCGCTCCCGCGGTCCGCGATAGCCGGAAACGCCCGGGAAGTCGCAGGACGCGCCAGGGATGCCGGACCGGTGTCCGTGCGACGTTCTAGGCTGTCGGCATGTCGATCACCGAGCAGGCGGCGCGCGCCCCGGGGTTGTCCGCGGCCGAGGTCGAGCAACGCGTCCGCGACGGGCAGACCAACGACGTGCCGGACCGGGCCAGCCGCTCGGTCGCCGACATCGTCCGGGCCAACGTCTTCACCCGGATCAATGCCATCCTGGGCGTGCTGTTCATCCTGGTGCTGGCCACCGGATCGATCATCGACGGGATGTTCGGCCTGCTCATCGTCGCCAACAGCGTGGTCGGCATCGTCCAGGAGATCCGCGCCAAGCAGACCCTGGACAAGCTGGCCATCGTCGGCCAGGCCCGTCCGACGGTGCGGCGCGACGGCCGGGCGGACACGGTGGCGCCCTCCGACGTCGTGCTGGACGATCTCATCGAACTCGGCCCGGGCGACCAGATCGTCGTCGACGGCGAGGTGGTCGAGTCCGAACTGCTCGAGATCGACGAGTCACTGCTCACCGGCGAGGCCGACCCGATCGAGAAATCGGTTGGCGCACAGGTGATGTCGGGCAGCTACGTGGTGTCCGGCGCGGGCACCTACCGTGCCACCAAGGTCGGTCGCGACGCCTACGCCGCCAAGCTTGCCGCCGAGGCCAGCAAGTTCACGCTCGTGAACTCGGAGCTGCGCAACGGCATCAACACCATCCTGAAGGTGATCACTTATCTGCTGATCCCGGCGGGCCTGGTGACGATCTACAACCAGCTGTTCTCCAGCCACGAATCCTGGCGCGCCGCGCTCAACGGCATGGTGGCGGCGCTGGTGCCGATGGTGCCTGAGGGCCTGGTGCTGATGACGTCGATCGCGTTCGCGGTCGGCGTGGTGCGGCTGGGCCAGCGCAAATGCCTGGTGCAGGAACTGCCCGCGATCGAGGGCCTGGCGCGCGTGGACGTGGTGTGCGCCGACAAGACCGGCACCCTCACCGAGAACGGCATGCGGCTGTCGGAACTGCGCGTCGTGGGCGATGTGGCGGAGCCGGAACTGCGAACGGTGCTGGCGGCCATGGCCTCCGACGACCCGCGGCCGAACGCCAGCGTCGCGGCCATCGCCGAGGCGCTGCCCGACACACCCGGCTGGCCGACGACCGGGATCGCCCCGTTCTCCTCGGCGAAGAAGTGGAGCGGCTTCTCCTACGGCGAGCACGGCAACTGGCTGCTCGGTGCGCCCGATGTGCTGCTGGACCCGCAATCGCAGGCCGCGGCCGCCGCTCAGGAGATCGGCGCGCAGGGCCTGCGGGTGCTGTTGCTGGCCACCAGCGACCGCCCCGTCGACGCTCCCGACGCGCCCGGCACGGTGACGGCGCAGGCGCTGGTGGTGCTGGAGCAGAAGGTCCGCCCGGATGCCCGCTCGACGCTGGATTACTTTGCGAGCCAAGACGTCTCGATCAAGGTGATCTCGGGCGACAACGCGGTGTCGGTGGGCGCGGTGGCCTCCTCGCTGGGCCTGACCGGCGGCAACCACGCCGTCGACGCCCGCAAGCTGCCCGAGGACCGCGACGAACTCGCCGATGTGCTCGACAACCGGACCACCTTCGGCCGGGTCCGGCCGGATCAGAAGCGCGCCATGGTGAGTGCCCTGCAGTCGCGCGGGCACACCGTCGCCATGACCGGCGACGGCGTCAACGATGTGCTCGCGCTCAAGGACGCGGACATCGGCGTGGCGATGGGCGCGGGAAGCCCGGCCACCCGGGCGGTGGCGCAGATCGTGTTGCTGGACAACAAGTTCGCGACGCTGCCATACGTGGTCGGCGAGGGCCGGCGGGTGATCGGCAACATCGAGCGGGTCTCGAATCTGTTCCTCACCAAGACGGTGTACTCGGTGCTGCTGGCCTTCCTGATCGGCGTCGCGGGCATCGGGTCGCAGCTGTTCCACTACGAGCCGGTGCCGTATCCGTTCCTGCCGCGGCACGTGACGATCGCGGCCTGGTTCACCATCGGCATTCCGGCGTTCATCCTCTCGCTGGCGCCCAACAACGAAAGGGCGCGAACGGGTTTCGTGCCCCGGGTACTGCGGCTGGCGATCCCGTCCGGCGCCGTGATCGGCGTGATGACCTTCATCGCCTACCTCATCGCGTATCAGGGTCCGGAGCAGAGCGACACCCAGAAGGTGCAGGCGGGCACCACCGCGCTGATCACGCTGCTGATCATCGCGGTGTGGGTGCTGGCGATCGTGGCGCGGCCCTGGTCGTGGTGGAAGGCGGTGTTGATCGGGGGCTCGGTGGGCGGGTACCTGATCCTGTTCAGCATCCCGTTCACCAGGCACTTCTTCAAACTCGACCCGTCCAACGCGGCGCTGACCGGTACCGCGGTGATCTGCGGGGTGATCGGCATCGTGCTGGTCGAGGTGGCCTGGTGGCTGAGCGCCTCGCTGGCGGGGGAGAAGCGGCAGCTGATGCCCGACTCGCCGGGAGGGGACGACTCGAAGCCCGCGCCGGTCGAAAACGGCTGAGGTCAGCGGTTTTTCGCGGGACCGAATTGGTCGTCTGCTATGGCGCGCCGTGAACGGCGTTGTCTCGTGTGTCGATTGGAAACACGGGTACCTTCGGCTGTATGGAGGTCCTGCTGCATCAGATCGATGCATTCGCCGATGCGCCGTTCACGGGCAATCCGGCGGCGGTGATGCCGTTACCGGCATGGTTGCCCGATGGGCTGCTGCAGCAGTTGGCCGAGGAGAACAATCTCGCGGAGACCGCCTTCTACACTTCGTCGCTGCCGCCCGAGGCCGAGCCGGCGCCCGACGGTGGTCCGGCATTCCAGTTGCGCTGGTTCACTCCCGCGGTCGAGGTCGACATGTGCGGGCACGCGACCCTCGCGTCGGCCGCGCAGATCCTCGAGGACATGCACCCCGGCGCCGACCGCGTGCACTTCTACACCCGCAGCGGCTGGCTGACCGTCGACCGTACCGATGACGACGAGCTGGTGCTGGATCTGCCCGCCGTCGCCTCGCTCGACGTCGTGGGCGACCCGCAGTTGATCGACGCGCTGGGCGTGCGCCCGCTGCGCACCCTCACCGGGCAGGACGAGGTGGTCGTCGTCGCGTCCGAGCGCGAGGTCCGCGCGGCCCGCCCGAACCTGTCCGCCTTCCCGAAACTGGCCCGCGGCGTGGTCCTCACCGCCCCCGGCGACAGCGCCGACTTCGTCTCCCGCTTCTTCGCACCGGGCGTCGGCATCCCGGAGGACCCGGTCACCGGTTCGGCCCACGCGCAATTGACGCCCATCTGGAGCCGGCACTTCGGCCGCACGGAGTTCACCGCCCGCCAACTCTCCCGTCGCGGCGGGCGCTTGCGCTGTGCCCTGTCGGAAAACCGGGTTCTGCTGACCGGCCGCTGCCACCGGTACATGGACGGGGTTGTGCGCCTGCCGGATTGAATCGGCTTCCGAAGGCCGCGTCCGAAAGCCGCTCGACAGGTGGTGCCGATCGGAAGTACCGTCTCTCCAGTGCAGTTTCGGAGGCCATCAGCGCAGGTGATACCGGATTCCGGGGGCGAGACCGGGCGGGCGCGGACCGCCAATTGGGGCGTCGCGGTCGGGGCGGGGGCGTATCTGTCGTGGGGTGCGTTCCCGGCGTTCTTCGGGCTGCTCGAGTTCGCGAGTCCGGTCGAGATTCTGGCGCAGCGAATCCTGTGGACCCTGGTCGTGGTGACGGCCGCGCTGCTGGTGGCCGGGCGCATTCGCGAGATGGCCGCAATCAATGCCCGCACCTGGCGGCTGGCCGCGGTCGCGGGCGCGGCGATCGCGCTCAACTGGGGCGTGTACGTGTACGGGGTCACCTCGGGCCACGTGGTCGAGTGCGCGCTGGGATATTTCATCAATCCGCTGGTGACGGTGTTGTTCGGCGTGGTGATCTTCCGCGAGCGGCTGGCCCTGCCGCAATGGGTGGCGCTGGGACTCGGCGCGACGGCGGTCGTGGTGCTGACCGTGGACTACGGCAAGCCGCCGGTCATCGCGTTGGTCCTGGCCTGTTCGTTCGCCACCTACGGTCTGGTGAAGAAGGTGATCCGGCTCGATCCCATGCGTAGCGTCGCCGCCGAGGGCGTGGTGTCGGCGCCGTTCGCGCTGGCCGCGGCGATCGCGTTCGGGATCACCGGCAACGCTTCCTTCGGTGACGGCGCGGGGCACACGGCCCTGATGATGGCGACGGGTCCGGTCACGCTGATCCCGCTGCTGCTGTTCGCCTTCGCCGCCGGGCGGGTGCCGCTGTCGACCATGGGAATTCTCCAATACCTCACTCCCGCACTGCAGATGGCGTGGGGCGTGCTGGTCGGCCACGAGGCCATGCCCGCCTCCCGCTGGGCGGGCTTCGGCCTGATCTGGCTGGCCCTGGCGGTGTTCACCGCCGACGCGCTGCGCCGTGCCCGGCGGACTGCCGAAACGTCCCCGGCCGCAACCTGACTCACGCACCGCGAGCGGGGAGTTTGCCGACCCGGCCGCCGTCGGTATACGTTACGAGTCGTGGCGGTGCTCCCGTAGGCCGAACTTGGTACCGGTCCGGGGTCGGGACCGCCACGAACTCAGGAGAAATCCTTTGTCCATTCAGTTCAATCACACCATCGTCGGATGCCGGGACAATCGGAAGTCCGCCGAATTCTGGGCCGACATTCTCGGTCTCACCGCCGGTACACAGTGGGGCCCGTTCGTTCCGCTCACCATGGCCAACGGCGTGACCTTCGACTTCGCGGCTGTCCCGCCGCACGTCACCGAGATCCAGCCCCAGCACTACGCCTTCCTGGTCTCCGAGCAGGAGTTCGACGCCGGACTCGCGAAAATCCGCGAACGCGGCCTGACCTACTGGGCCGATCCCCGCCAGCAGCACGAGGGCGAGATCAACCACAACGACGGAGGTCGCGGGGTCTACTTCCTCGATCTCGACGGCCACTTCATGGAAATGCTGACCGTCCCGTACGGAGGCTGGCCGGAGTAGCACCCCCGGCCTACGCGGACGCAAATCGAACTGGCACGGCGATACTTGCCGCGCCGGTTCGTTTTGTGACCGCGCAGGCCGTCGATCTCGGTGTGGTGGTGAACGTCTCCGGACCCGGTCATCCGGCCGGACGCCACGGTGAGATGAACGACCACCGCGCGAAACTCATTCGCGGGCACACTGTTTCGACATCGGTGACATACATCAGCGCATGCAGCGTGAGCACGTCCAGATGTAGCGGCGTCGGCGTGATCACCACGTCCGCGTCGGCCGCGCGAACCTGATCGGCCAGAGGCAGCACGCTGACCGCCGTGGGCCAGATCAGCGCATACCCGAGCGTCCTGGCCAGCCGCCGGACCTGGGCCGCGTCCCATTCCGGCGTGGTGCTGACATCGTGGTGTATCCAAACCGAATGCGGTAGGCACAGATCTCATCGCCGCCCCTCGAAGTCGCTGTGATGCTGGAAGACAGCACGTTATGAGCCGGATCACAGCTCGCTTGTCCTCAAAGGACAGGCGGCAGCAGGGCGAGCGCCCACCCTGATCACCGATGTCCGCTACCGCCCGGCGCTACGCTGGGCCTATACGCTCCGGATGCGGAGGAGAGGCCGATGAGCGAGATCCCGCCGAACGATATGGGCCGCCGATTGCGTGAGATCCGCGCCTGGCGTGGGCTGAGTTTGGAGGCCGCCGCCGGGCTCGCGGGTATTTCGTACGGGTACCTCGGTCGGCTGGAGCGCGGGGAGCAAGCGCTGACCAATCGGGGAACTCTCGAGGCGGTGGCGCGTGCGCTCCGGGTGGCGCCGTCGGAGTTCACCGGCCGCCCGTGGGAGACGGGCGACGGTGTTGTTTCCGAGACGCACGCGGCGCTGGTCGAGTTCGAGAACGCCTTGGATACCTGCGAACTCGGTGAGGACACCGGCGTGCCGGTGCGGCCGTGGCCCGAGATCGCCGCCGACCTCCGGCAGTTGAAGATCTATCGGCAGACGGCCGATTATGCGGCTCAGGGCCGGTTGACGCCCGGATTGCTGAGTGAATTACACGCGGCGTACGTGCGTCATCCCGCCCTTCGCGAGCAGTCGCTCGTCGCGCTGATCACCTGCTACGACGCGATGGCATGGGCCACGAAACGCCTCGGTGGCCGTGGCCTGCCGCTCTTGGCGGCCAAGACGGCACACCAGTGTGCCGAGGCTCTGGAATCTCCGGCATGGCTGGGGTTTTCGGTGTGGCTGCGGGGGAGCGTCGCCGGTGAGGTGTCGCGGCCGCAGCAGTATCAACGGTCGGTGGCCGCCGCCGATCGGCTCGGGCCGCATCTCGACGACCCGGAGGTGTTGCAGTGCTACGGAATGCTTCATCTGAACGCCGCGCTCGCCGCTGCGGTGCGAGCCGACCGCACCACTGCCGCAACACATCTCGATGAGGCGGAGTCCGCGGCGAGACGGATGGACGACGAGGTGGGCACATTCGGCGGATTCTGGTTCGGGCGCGTAAACGTCAGTATCTGGCGCTCGTCGCTCGGGCTGGAACTGGGTGACGGCGTACGAGCTGTGGAACAGGCCACCGACGTGCCCGTCCAAGCCATACCCAGCCCGGTACGCCAAGCCAACTACTACGCCGAAGCGGGCCGCACACTCCTCGCCGAGCCGAAGTATCGAGACAAAGGCCTTGCTCTACTCCTGAAAGCCGAAGAGCTTGCCCCCCAACGAGTCCGCAGTGACTTCTTCGTCCGCGAAGCCGTCGCCGATCAACTGCGCACCGCGCGCCGCGACGCGGGCGGGCGGAACCTGCGTGGACTGGCGTGGCGGCTGGGGCTCGCTCCCGAAATACCACCGAGGGCCGATTGAGAGTGCGGGTGCCCGGCCGCCCCTCATGCGGCCGGGCATTCCGCGCGGGCTGCTATTGCCTGCCCTGTAGCGCCTTGTCCACGAACTCGTTGGTGTAGGTGTCCTCGAGCACGATGCTGTCGCGCTTGGGGGCGACATTGCGCGAGTACCGGCCGAGGATGTTCAGGACGTTCTGTGCTCCTTCGGGTTTCATCAGGCCGTCGCCGTTGAACATGCCGATCGAGTCGCGGATCGACTGGATGTACAGGTCCTTGCCGCCGGCGGCGTACTGGGACGGCATCTTCGCCGCGATTTCCTCCGGTGTGTGCGTCTCGATCCACTGCAACGTCTGGACGAACGCGGTGGCCAGTTTCTGCACGATGTCCGGATGTGCCTGCACCGTGTCGCATTTCATGTACAGCGACGACGCGGGATACAGCCCGCCCAGCGCGGCCCGGGTGCCCGCCTCGGTACGCATGTCCAGCAGGACCTGTGCGTCACCGGATTTCACCATCTGCGCCACCGTCGGGTCGGTGGTCATTCCGGCGTCGATGCCGCCGTGGTTCATTCCGGCGATGAACGTCTGTCCCGCACCGACTTTCACCCGGTCGTAATCGGAGGTGGTCATGCCCGCCTGACCGGCCAGCGCCTGGGTGAGGAAGTCGGTGGACGAGCCCAGCGACGTCACGCCCAGCTTCTTGCCGCGGAAGTCCGCCGGTGAACGGATCTCCGCCGCCTGCGATTTCGCGACCAACTGCACCTCACCCGGCACGTCGGAGAACTGGACGACGGTGCGCAGGCACTGCTCCTTGGCCTGCAGATCGACGGTGTGATCGTAGAAGCCCACCACCGCCTGCACATCGCCGGTCAGCAACGCCGTCTCCGCACTGGCCCCGGACTGCTCGCCCATCAGTTTCACGTCGATGTCGTTGCGGGCGAAGTTGCCCAGCCGTTCGGTGAGCATGGCGGGCAGGTAGATCACCTTCTCCAGGCCGCCGACCATGATGGTGATCTGCGGGCGGCCGTCTGCCATCGGGATCCGGCGGGAGTCCCGGCAGCCCGTCGCGAGCAGCAGGGTGCAGACCGCCAGCAGTACGACGGCAATATGCTTGCGATACCTCATCACTCACACCTCATGTGCCGACTGTGACTGCGACGGACGCCATTTCAGCAGTCGCCCCTCGGCCATGCCGATGGCCCATTCGGCGAGCAACGCCACCACCGTGATGATGATCATGCCCGCGTAGATGCCCGCCGCGTCGAACGTGCCCTGCGCGTTGGAGATCAGCAGTCCCAGACCCTTACCGGCGCCGGCGTATTCGCCGACCACCGCGCCGATCAACGCGAAACCGAACGCGGTGTGCAGGCTGGACAGGATCCAGGTGGTGGCACTGGGCAACACGATCTGCGACAGCACCTGCCAGCGGCTCGCACCCAGGATCCGGGCATTGTTGATCACGTTGCCGTCCACCTCGCGGGCGCCGGTGAAGGCGTTGAAGAACACCGCGAAGAAGGTCAGCACCACGACCGTGGCCACCTTGGACTCCAAGCCCAGGCCGAACCAGATGATGAACAGCGACGCCAGCACGATGCGGGGAACGGCGTTGAGCGCCTTGATGAACGGCGCCAGCACCTCGGCCCAATAGCGGCTGCGACCGAGCAGCACACCCAGCACCACACCCGCCACGGCGCCGATGACGAAGCCCAGTACGGCCTCCTCGACGGTGGTGAAGATCTGCAGCCAGATGGAGCCGAATTGGGTTCCCTCGGTGAACCATTCGACGATACGTTGCCAGATCAGCGACGGTTTCGAATAGAAGAACGGGTCGATCCAGACCGTCGCCGTCAGCTCCCAGGAACCCAGCCACAGCGCGATCAGCGCGACCCGCAGACCCCAGGTCCGGATGCGGGTGCGACGGGCCTGGCCACGGGCGCGGGCGAGGATCTGCTCCTCGGTCTCCGCCTCGACTTCCGGTGCGGCGGACGCGGTTTCGGTGAGAGTGTCAGGCGACACGGCTCGCTCCCTTCGCGCGGGCGGCCTCGACCTGGTCACGCAGCGTGCCCCAGATCTCGGTGTACAACCGGCGGAACTCGTCGGTGAGGCGGACCTCCTCGACGTCGCGCGGGCGATCCAGGGTGACGGTGAAATCGCCGCACACGGTGGCGGGGCTCGCGGTCATCACGACCACGCGGTCGGCGAGCGCGATCGCCTCCTCCAGGTCGTGGGTGACGAAGACGACCGCGGCGCTGTGCCCGCGATTGGTCCCCGTGCCCGACCACACGCGCAGCAACTCGTCCTGCATCAGCTGGCGGGTCTGCACGTCCAAGGCGCTGAACGGCTCGTCCATCAGCAGGATCTCCGGCTCGTTCACCAGGGTCTGGGCCAGGGCCACGCGCTTGCGCATGCCGCCGGAAAGCTGGTGCGGGTAGTACTTCTCGAAGCCCGCCAGGCCCACTTTGCGCACCCACTCCGCGGCGCGGTGGCGCGCTTCGCGTTTCGTCGCGCCTTGGAGGCGCGGGCCCAGGGCGACGTTGTCGAGGACGGTTCGCCACGGCAGTACGGCATCCTGCTGGAACATGTAGCCGATGCCGTCCGGGATGCCGTGGACGTCCTTGCCGCGCACCAGGGTTCGTCCGGCGGAGGTCTTCTCCAGGCCGGACACCAGGGACAAGGTCGTGGACTTGCCACAGCCGGTGGGGCCGACCACGGCGACGAATTCACCTGGGGCGACGGTGAAGTGGAGGTTTTTCACCGCCGTGTGGATGCCGCCGTCGGAGCCGGGGAAGCGTTTGGTCGCGGCGCGGAACTCGATACACGGGGCGGCCGTGGGGCGCTCCATGAGGTTGGGCATGACGTTCTCCTTCGGGCGGCGCCGTGTGATGTGGGGCCGCTGGTCGACCATAAGTGGGACTGGTCACACGGGGTGAGGTTGTGCGCACTACTGGCGCAAGCTGCGATTCGGGCGTTGTGCTCATTCTGCGCAGCGGCGGGAGGATAGCTGGGCAGAGGGTTGTGATCATTTCGCTCATGGGTGTACAACTGCGGTGATGAGCGTGTTCGGCCGCGGGATGCGGTTGCGGACGCAGATCGTGTTGCTGCAGGTTGTGCTGGTCGCGCTGACGCTGGGTATCGCGTTCGGCGTGTTCGCGTATGTGGGCCAGCAGCGACTGTCCAACGAGTACGGGCAGCGGGCGTTGGCCGTTGCGCGCACCGTGGCGATCGATCCCGAGGTGCGGTCCGAGGCATCTCGCTACACCTCGGCTACCGTCACCGATCCGCGTGCGCTGCGCGACGAACTCGCCGCCGGGCAGCTCGAGCGGATCGCGGAGGAGACCCGGCGGCGGACCGGGGCGTTGTACGTCGTGATCACCGATGATGCCGGGATTCGGCTGGCCCATCCGGATCCGGCGCGGCTGGGGGAGATGGTCAGCACGGATCCGTCGGCGGCGCTGGCCGGGGCCGAGGTGGTGATTCAGGAGCGGGGCACGCTCGGGGAATCGGTGCGGGCGAAGGTTCCGGTGTTGCGGCCCGACGGGGAGAGTGTCGTCGGTGAGGTCAGTGTGGGGATCTCCACGGCCGCCGTGCGGCAGCAGCTGTGGGTCGATCTCGGGCGGGCCGGGCTGCTCGCGGCGGCCGCGCTGGTCGCGGGCGTGATCGGGTCGATGCTGCTGGCGCGGCGCTGGCATGGGTTGACGCTCGGGTTGGAACCCCCGGAACTCGCGGAGCTGGTGCGCGAGCAGGCCGCGGTGCTGCACGGGATCGGCGAAGGGGTGGTCGCCGTGGACACGCGCTGGCGAGTGACCGTGGTGAATGACGAGGCGAGGCGGCTGCTCGGCATCGATGGTGCGAGTGGACGGGCGGTGGACGAGATCGGTCTGACGCCACGGGTGCTGCGGGTGTTCCGCGCGGCCGACGGACGGCCGGTTCCGGCGGCGGTCGGTGATCGGCTGGTGGTCGTCACGGCGCGTACCGTCAGCCGCGACGGGCGGGAGCTGGGCGCGGTGCTGAGCGTGCGCGACCGCACCGACATCGAGTCGCTGACCAGGCAATTGGATGCCGTGCGGTCCATGAGCACCGTGCTGCGGGCTCAGCGTCACGAATTCGCCAACCGCCTGCATCTGCTCAGCGGCCTTCTGCACGGCGGCCGTCCCGAGGAGGCCGCCCAGTACATCGATGAACTGCTCGGCTCCGGCCCGCTGGGCGCGGCACTCCCCGGCATGGACGTCGTGCACGACCCGTACCTGCAAGCCTTCCTGGCCGCCAAGGCCGCCCACGCCCGCGAGAGCGGAGTCGATCTCAGGCTCGGCCCCAACACCTGGGTAGACGCCAATCTCGTTGTCCCCGTGGATGTGACGACGGTCCTCGGGAACCTGCTCGACAATGCCATCGAAGCGGCGCGCACCGGCAACCCTGCCTCGAAGGATGCGTCTCCGGTTGAGGCAACCGGTAATGTACTGCGCGCGCAGGTGGAGGTGGAGCTGGTGGGGGAGGGAACGACGCTGCACATTGCGGTGACCGACAGCGGGGCGGGGGTGGCACCCGAGTTGGTGGAATCGGTTTTCGCGGAAGGGGTTTCCACTCGTCCGGACAATGGCGTGCCTGGCGGGCGCGGGGTGGGCTTGGCGCTGTCGCGGCAGCTGGCGCGGGCTTTGGGCGGGGACGTGGTGTTGTCGAGCCCGGGCGGGAACGGGACGCCGCTGGGTGGCGCGGAGTTCATTGCCCGGTTGCCCGGGGTGCTGGTAGAGGGAGAAACCGTATGGGCACAACCGATCTGAGCGTCTTGGTCGTCGATGACGACTTCCGGGTGGCCGACCTGCATGCCGGAATCGTCTCGGCGCTACCGGGTTTCGCGGTCGGCGCGACGGCCACCACTCTCGCCGCCGCCCGCGCCGCGATCGCCGGAGCGTCGTTCGACCTCGCGCTGGTCGATGTGTATCTGCCCGACGGTTCGGGCCTGGGACTGGTGCGCGAGATCGACTTCGACGCGATGGTGCTCACCGCCGCGACGGAGGCCGACACGGTGCGGTCGGCTCTCACCGCGGGCGCGCTGGGCTACCTGGTCAAACCGTTCGACCATGCCGCGCTCGCGACGCGGCTGGCCGGATACGCGCGCTATCGGCGCCTGCTCTCCGCCCCGGTGGTCACCGCCCGCGACATCGACGCCGCCGTCGAGGCGCTGCGTCCCGCCGGACCGGCCGGACCGCAGACCGCGACGGCATCGCCGACCAAAGAACTTGTGCTGCAAGCGATCCGGGAATCCGATGCGGCGTTGTCGGCCGCCGAGGTCTCCGCGGCCACCGGTGTCTCCCGCGCCACCGCGCAGCGCTACCTGGCGAACCTGGTCGCCACCGGCGCGCTCCGCATGCAGTTGCGCTACGGCAGCACGGGACGGCCCGAACAGGAATACTCCGCCGCGCCCCGCAACAGGTGACCGGCGGGGCCGTCAGGCGGAGACGGCGACGCCGAGGTATTGCGCGCCGAGGAATTTCGGAGCCGACTCCTCGTAGAACCGGTCCAGCTCCCGAATCTCGAAACCCGCACTCTCGATAGCCGACTCGATGTCGCGGTTCAGGTGGCAACCGCCGAACAGCGCCTTCTGCACCGGGTTGAGGCGATACTGCCAGGCCTGCACCTTGGCGTCCGGCGCCAGCCCGTGCTCGACGAAATGCAGCGTGCCACCGGGCACCAAGACTCGCCGCAGCTCGCTCAGCGCGGCCTCGAGGTCGGGAATGGTGCACAGCGTCCACGTCGACAACGCCGTCTCGAAGCTGTTGTCCGAGAAGGGAAGTTCCTGCCCATCCAGTCCCGAGCGCCGCACCGGAACCGTAGACTCCGCCACCCGCTCCGCCGCGAGCCGCCACCCCGCGTCGGCCGGTTCCACGGCGGTCACCCCCTGCACCACGGCGGGGTAATACGGAACGTTGTGCCCGGACCCGAACCCGATCTCCACCACCCGCCCGCTCAGCCCGGCACACACCCGCCGCCGCATCCGCTCATTGGCCGGAAGCCCACAGGCCTTATCGATGATCCGCGGCAACACCCGCTCGCTGTAAATTCCCACCGCACCACTCTGGCAACACCTGCCGCCCCGCACCACCCGAATGCGGCAGCCGATCCGGCGGAAGCCGCGATCTTCCATCATGGATCTCGACCCGTGACTAGGTTCCCGGTGCGAGCAGCGGTAGCGGTGGGAAGGTGAAATCGCGCCACAGTAGCCTCGCGGTTCCTCCGGGTAGGCGGCGACCGTCGATGGTGTGTCGAAGAGCTGGGCGAGGCGGTGGTCGGTGTCGTACGCGGGCCAGCCCGGGTCGCCGTGCGCGGCAAAAGCGGTCCACGACCTGCGGATGCGCGCCGACAGCTCGGCCGCCTCCGGCGAGGGCGGGTCGCCGATCAGCATCGCGGTCCGCCCGCTGCCCAGATTGCCGAAGACGAGCGGCACGTCCAGCCCGTGGCAGGCGCCGAGCGCGCCGTCCATGCCGGGGGCAGTCCAGGTCAGCTCGTAGAGATGGGCTCGACCGCCGCCGGCGAGCTGCGCGTCGGCGAGCCGGACGCTCGGCATGCGGAACAGCCAGTCCGCGTTGACCAGCTCGTACAGCTCCTCGTCGGTCGCGGCCGGGAACGCCTCCCGGTACCGGCGCGCACCGTCCGGCCCGGGGGCGAGAACGTGGAGCGCGGCCTCGGTCTGCTCGGGCGTGACCTGGCCGAGCACGCCGTCGATCAAGCTGAACAACCGGTGCTCGTCGCGTGTGTGCCCGACGAGCAACTCGATGTCCCGGGCCCTGCCCTCGGCCAGCGCCTGCCAGGGGGTCGTGGGCAGCACGTCGCCGTCGACCACCGGCGCATACGGGATCGGCCGGTGGGTGATCTGCCCCCAGCGCTCCCGCCACTGGTCCATCTTGGCGAAGACCGCGTCGCCGGCGGCGGTCAGCAGGTCCGGCGGCACCGTCGACAGCCCGGCCGTCGTGGGCGCCACCCCGAGTTCGGCGGCGAATGCCGCGGTGAGGTCGGCTGCCAGCTCGGGAGAGAAGAACGTCCCGGGGATCCCGTTACTCGCCCCACGGCGATCGGCCCGCGGCAAGGGCTTCCAATTGGGTACGCCCCGTGGTTTCGCGTTCGGATCTGAACAGATCGGCCATCGAGTACAGGGGCGCGGCGGTGTCGGAGAGGTTCGCGTGCCGGACAACGGCATCGACGAGTGTCTGCACCATGTGGTTCCGTGGGTACGCGGCGTGAATCGCTGCCTGCTGGGCCGCGGTGACGTGCGCGTTGAAGCCGATGTCCATCTTGCTGCCTTCGGCGGTGAGGTATGCCAGCAGGCCCCGGCGTTCGGCTATTCCGGGCGAGGTGTGGAACGCGACGGCTTCCCAGACCCGGTCGACGGCCGCGGCGGGGAGGCCGATATCGGTGAGTACCTGTGCTGCGAGGTCGGCGCCCTCCACTTCGAACCGTGCTTGCCCTGGTGCGCCGGTTCCCGTTCCGAGGTCGTGCATCACGGTCGCGGCGAAGACGAGGTCGCGATCATAGCCCGGTTCCGCGGCGAGGTCGTCGTGCCGGACCAGCAGTTCGGCGAACAGGAAACTCCGGATGCTGTGGTTGATGATCGGTTCCGCCACCGACGTGCGCACGGCTGCCAGCGCCGCCTCGGCAATCGGGGTGGCCGGGAGTTCGAGGGAAAAGCTCATGGCGGCAACGGTATTGACGATGCGCGTGTGATGGGAGTAGCCCGAGTGCCGTGTGCCGCTAGGATCGGGCCATGCGGCGTGGAGGGGACCGGCGGCAGGTCGCGGTGATCGCGGTGCCGGATGTCGTCGTTCTCGATCTCGCTATTCCGGTCGATGTGTTCGGTTCCGATCCGAACTATGACGTGCTCGTGTGTTCGGCGGCCCCGCAGGTGACGACGGCCGTGGCAGGGTTGGCCTGTCGGACGATCAATGGTCTCGAGGCCGCCGCGGGGGCCGACCTCGTTGTCGTTCCGGGACACGGCTCGTTCGAACAGGCACCACCCGAATCGGTCGTCTCCGCGGTCCGCCGAGCACATGACCACGGTGCGCGGCTGCTGTCGATCTGCACCGGTGCCTTCACGTTGGCTGCCGCCGGCCTGTTGGCCGGCAGGCCGGCGACGACGCATTGGCGCGCGGCATCGTTGTTGAAAAGCAGATACCCGGACATCGACGTACGGCCGGATCGGCTGTTCGTCGACGACGGTGACGTGCTGACATCCGCCGGGGTCACCAGCGGTATCGACCTGTGTCTGCACGTGGTGCGCAAGGATTTCGGTGCGGCGACGGCGAACGAGCGGGCCCGCGACCTCGTCGCACCGCCCGTCCGCGAGGGCGGCCAGGCCCAGTACACCAAGCAGTTTCGGCCCGAGGCGACCGCGGGGACGCTGGCCGACATCCGGGAGTGGATGCTGGCCAACCTGCACCACCGTCACACGCTCGATGAACTCGCGCACCGAGCCGGATGCTCGCGCCGGACCTTCATCCGCCGCTTCCGCGACGAAACCGGCACCTCAGCACATACTTGGCTCACCGCCGCACGTATCGATCTCGCGCGCGAACTGCTCGAAACGACGCTACTTCCCGTCGACCGGATCGGATATCGAGTAGGTCTGGGCAGTCCCGCCAACATCCGCGCGGTATTCCACCGCCACGTCGGAATCAGCCCCGCGAAATATCGCAGCACCTTCAATCCAGCGTCGCGAGTGAATCCGTGACATCGAGACGACCACAGCACCGTCTCTTCCAGGACATTCCGACCTTTCGGGACACGCTGGAATGGGCAATCGTCGCGTACTGAACTCTCGCGATCTTGGCCGGTGGGGCTTGTGCTTCGGAGGCCGACTCTCGCGGGCTGGGTTTCGCGGACTCTCGTGCGATGCTGGGGCTGTGACCAGGTTCGAGGTGTGGGCGCCGGGGGTGGATCGGGTGCGGGTCGAGGTGGAGGGGGTGATGTATGCGATGGGGCCTGGTGGGGGTGGGTGGTGGCAGGCCGAGGTGGAGGCCGGAGTGGGGGCGCGGTACGGGTTTGTGCTGGGTGAGGGGACGGAGGTGCTGCCGGACCCGCGGTCCACCCGGCAGCCGGAGGGCGTGCACGGGCGGTCCGCGGTGCATCGGTTGGATCCGGCCGGGTGGACCGATGGCGCGTGGACGGGGCGGCAGTTGGCGGGGGCGGTGTTCTACGAGATGCATGTGGGCACGTTCACGGCGGAGGGCACGTTCGATGCGGCGGTGGACCGGCTGGACCATCTGGTGGAGCTGGGTGTCACCACGGTCGAGCTGATGCCGGTCAATGCGTTCAACGGAATCTGGAACTGGGGTTACGACGGGGTGCTCTGGTACGCCGTGCACGAGGCGTACGGCGGCCCGGACGGGTTGCAGCGTTTCGTGAACGCCTGCCACGCAAAGGGTTTGGCGGTCGCTCTCGATGTCGTCTACAACCATCTGGGCCCCTCGGGCAACTACCTTCCCCGCTACGGCCCGTATCTCACCGAGGATCGCAACACCTGGGGGCAGCGCGTCAATCTGGACGGTCCGGGCTCGGATGAGGTGCGCCGCTTCATCATCGACAATGCCCTGCGCTGGTTCCGCGAATTCCACATCGACGCACTGCGACTGGATGCCGTACACGCCCTCGCCGACCATCGCGCGGTTCCACTGCTGGAGCAGCTGTCCATCGAAACCGACAGTCTCTCAGCGCGTCTGGGGCGTCCGCTCACCCTGATCGCCGAGAGTGACCTGAACGATCCGCGCCTGATCACCCCGCGCGCCGCTGGGGGATACGGCCTGCACGGTCAGTGGAACGACGATCTGCATCACGCCGTCCACACCGCGGTCTCCGGCGAACGACAGGGCTACTACCGCGATTTCGGCTCGCTGCGCTGCCTGGCGGACACTCTGCGGCACGGATTCTTCTACGCCGCAACATATTCCAGCTTCCGCGGTCGCACCCACGGACGCCCGTTGCGGACCGATACGACGCCCGCCAGTGCCCTGCTCGCCTACACCTGCAACCACGACCAGATCGGCAATCGCGCCCTGGGCGACCGTCCCGGCGCCTACCTCACCGAGGGTCAACTGGCGGTCAAGGCCGCGCTCGTCCTGCTGTCGCCGTACACGCCGATGCTGTTCATGGGCGAGGAATGGGGCGCCCGGACGCCGTTCCGGTACTTCACCTCGCACCCCGAACCCGAACTCGCCGCCGCCGTGGCCGAGGGACGACGGTCCGAATTCGCCGACCACGGCTGGCCCGCCACCGACATCCCCGACCCCCAGGACCCCGCCACCTTCACGGCCTCGAAACTCGACTGGACCGAGCCCGCACAGCCCGCGCATGCCCGCTTGCTGGCCTGCTACCGCGACCTGCTCACCCTGCGCCGGACCCGCGCCGAGATCACCGACCCGTGGCTACCGCACCTGTCCATCGATGTCGATGAGCAATCACGCTGGATCGCGCTGCACCGCAACAGGATTCACCTCCTGTGCAACCTCTCACCCGACCCGGTTCCCATCCCGTTCACCGGCACACCGCTGCTGAGTTGGGCGCCGATCCGCCAAACCGCCGATGTCACAACCGTTCCCGGTCACTCCTTCGCCGTGCTGGAGACCTGACGACGGGGCCTACCGCACCCGCTGCGTCAGCCAATTTCCGACGTAGTCCAGTACCTCCGGAGCGATGGTGGTTTCGATGGCCGGATACTCGGCGGGGTTACCGGTCTCGGCCGGTTGCATCAGGTGATTGAGCCCGTCGAAGACGTGAATGTCGGCATCGGGCGCGGCGGCCAGGTAGCGCCGCGCCAATGGTTCGCTCTGCGCCGGTGGCACCTGCCAGTCCTTGCCGCCGTAGAACGCCAGCACCGGTATGCGCAGCGCGGCCAGCGCGGGCGCCGGATCGTAGGAGACGAACGAAGTGAAGTACACGCTGGTGAACTCGTCGATCTGAGCCGGTGACAGCCGCTGGTCCGGCGGCCGCTGCGCGTTGCGGTCGGTGAGGTAGCGGCGCACCTGCTCGGTGTCGCCGGTGCGCGACAGCGTGGTGAGAGTGCTGACGAATTCGATCTGATCGCTGATCTCCTCCGCCGAGGCGTTCTCGGCGGCCAGCTTGATCCGGTTCTGCTCCATCAGCACCTCCGCGCCGCCCGCGGCCGGACCGGCCATCATGACCACGAACGCCACGTCCGCGCCCGGCCGGGCCGCCACCAGCGGCGCGAGGTATCCGCCCTCGCTGTGCCCGAGCAGCCCGATCCGGCTCTTGTCGATATCGGCCCGGCCGCGCAGGTGGTCCAGCCCGGCCACGACATCGTCGGCCAGATCGTTGTAACTGGTTCGGTCGAGAGCGCCGCCGGTGCCGCCCACCCCGCGGTCGTCGGTGCGCAGCACGGCGTATCCCGCGCGGGTGAGAGTGTCGGCGAGCAGCAGGAACGGCTTGTGGCCCAGCAACTCCTCGTTGCGGTCCTGCGGCCCGCTGCCGCTGATCAGCACGACGGCCGGATACGGGCCGGGCGTCGCGGGCAGGGTGAGGGTGCCGGCGATGGTCACGGCGCCGCTGGTGTAGTGGACATCCTCGGACCGGTACGGGAACGGCGGCCGCGGCTCCTGCGGCCGGGGCACCTCGGGCACCGTCCCCCGCACGAAGGTCAGCGGCAGCGTCTCGCCGGACTGGGTGAACGTGCCGGTGATCGTGTCGGCGGCGCGGTCGTATCGTCCCTGGAACATGGGTGTGCCCGGCAAACGCGGAATGGTGAAGCGGACATCGTCCGGAATCCGCGACACCTGCTCCAAACGCCGCGCGTAGATGCCTTGCACCGGGACCGAGACGGTGTCGCCGTCGTCGCCGAAGGTCACTCCCAGCGGGACCGGATGCTCCGGGACGGGCAGCGTCGCGTGCCAGTCACCCGCCAGCGACCGATCCGCCGCGCTCGGCACGGGCGTCGGGGCCCCGGCGGTCGAGCAGGCCCCGGCCATCGCGACGACGAGCAGCAGCAATGCCAATGATCGCAACGATCGCATAACCCACGATAGCCATTGCGGGCCCCACGACCGGAGTAGCTTCGGGAAAACCGCAGGATTGCCGGGCCGCGGCGGCCTCACCAGCGAGATATCGGCGCGGTGAAGGGAAATCACCACTCGGACAACATCATTGCCGCGGCCGCGGCGCACCCGTACCGTGGAATATGTGAGCAGTGTCGCTTTCCCTTCCGATCCCGCGGATCTTCCCGCCGGGGTGGCCGGTCACGCCGTCCCCGGCTTCGAACCCCTGGTACGGGCCTTCGCGCGATTCGTCGGTGACCGGCCGGGCGCGGGCGGGGCCCTGGCGGTGCACCGGCACGGGGAGCCACTGGTCGACATCTGGACCGGCAACGCCACGCCCACCACCGCCTGGACGCACGACACCGGCGCCATCGTGTTCTCCGCGACCAAGGGCGTCGCGGCCACGGTCATCCACCGGCTCGCCGACCGCGGACTGCTCGACTACGCGGCCCCCGTCGCGGAGTACTGGCCGGAATTCGGCGCCGCCGGCAAGGACCGGATCACGGTGCGCCAGGTGCTCACGCACAGCGCGGGCCTGTCCGGCCTGCCGACCATCGCCGCGGGCTTGGACGACGTACTCGATCACGAGCTGATGCAGCAGCGCCTGGCTGCCGCCGAACCCGATGCGCTGCTGGGCACTCCGGCCTATCACGCGTTGACGTTCGGCTGGCTGCTGGCGGGGCTGGCCCGCGCGATCACCGGCCGGACCATGACCGAACTGTTCCGCACCGAGGTGGCCGGACCTCTCGGCGTCGACGGCATTCATCTCGGCCGACCGCCCGCCGGCGCGCCGACCACCGTCGCGTCGATCGCCGGTTCGCGGCTGGCCGTGGTCGGTACGCCACTGGGCGCGCTGGTACTCGGCCGCGCCTACCGGATCCCGGGCGCCCTCGGCGCGGTGGCCCGATCGCTGTTCCTGCCCGGGGTCGAGGCGCTGCTCGAGGGCGACGATCCGTCGATCCTCGGCACGGAACTGGCCGCCGGCAACGGCGTCTGCACCGCCGACGCACTGGCCACCATGTACGGCGCGCTGGCCTGCGACGGCATGGCGGGTGGTCGGCGATACCTCTCGTCGGAGACGATCGGGGCGCTGCGACGGGTCGAGCGCTACCGGCTCGACCGTGCCCTGTTCTATCTGCCGTTGCTGTGGCACCTGGGTTATCACTCGCTGCCTGTCCCGGGCGCCCGCACGGGGTTCGGCCATATCGGACTGGGCGGCTCGTTCGGCTGGGCGGAACCTCGCCTCGGCCTGTCGGTCGGCTACGTCCACAACCGCATGACACTGGACAAGTTCGCCTGGGACCAGGTGGCTTCGGGCTGGGTGCTGCCGCTCGCCGTGCGCGGCGCCGAGGTCGCCGGGCGGCGCGCGGCACGCAGCGGCCGCAGGCAGGCGGCGTAGCGCGAGGGTGCGGGTTGTGGTCGTGTGCCGGTGAAGCGGAGGCCCGCCCGGCGTGGTGGCTATACAGTGCCGGGGAACTGATTGTCCGCTCGCTGCGCCGCCTCGGCGCAGCCGCCATGGATCGAGAGATATTTCGTGCGTACCACGATTCGCGCCGTCACCGCCGGCTCGATCATCGCCGCAGCTTTATGCACGGCCACCGTCACTGCCCATGCCGACACTCCGCAGCCCGGCCTTCTCGAGCAGATCGCCGACCAGCTGCGTGACATCGGCACGGGATCGACCGCCGCCAACTGGCACTGCCAGTTCGGGTCCAGCAACGACCCGGCGTGCTTCCTGCCGTACTACGACTGACCGGACGGCGCGCGCCCACCGCGGTCCGAGGAGTGGATCCTCGGCCGCGGTGAGAGTGGTTGCGCCGTAACGGAACCGGTTCAGGTGAGGTAGCGGTACGCGGGGGAGCCGGGATCCAGCCGCTCGCACTGGATGGGCGCGTCGTGCATGCGCTTCTGCAGCGGCTCCAGTCCCTCGGGGGAGCCGAGTTCGATACCCACCAGCGCGGCGCCGGTCTCGCGATTGTTGCGCTTGACGTATTCGAACAGGGTGATGTCGTCGTCGGGACCGAGCACCTCGTCGAGGAAGCGGCGCAGCGCGCCGGGCTCCTGCGGAAAGTCCACCAGGAAATAGTGTTTCAGCCCCTGATGCACCAGCGAACGCTCGATGACCTCGCCGTAGCGGGACACGTCGTTGTTGCCGCCCGATACCAGGCACACCACCGTCGACCCGGGCGGCACGTCGATCTCGGCGAGCGCGGCGACCGCGAGCGCACCCGCGGGTTCGGCGATGATGCCCTCGTTCTGGTACAGCTCCAGCATGGCGGTGCAGATGGCGCCCTCGTCCACCTGCATGAGGCGGAAAGAGCCCGCGCCACTGGGAGATTCGGTCGCGGTCAGCAGCGGCAGCGAGCCGTGCGAGCGGACCCGCCCGCCGAACTTCGACACCGCGTCGTAGGGCAACTGCCCGATGCGGCGCACCGCCGCGCCGTCCACGAACGGGTCGATCTCCGGCAGCGTCACCGGGCCACCGGCCACCAGGGCCGCCGTCATCGAGGCCGCACCCGCCGGCTCCGCGCCGAGAATCGCTGTGGCGGGGGACCTTTCGCGCAGGTACGTCCCGATCCCGGCCAGGCAGCCGCCGCCCCCGACCGGCACGATCACCAGATCCGGTGTGCCGCCGAGCTGTTCGAGCAGTTCGGCGGCGATGGTGCCCTGACCGGCGGCGGTGCGCGGGTCGTCGAACGGCGCCACCATCGTCGCGCCGGTGCTCGCCACATCGTCGGCGGCCGCGGCGGCCGCGGCGTCGTAGGTGTCGCCGACGGCGATCAACTGCACCAGCGGGCCACCGTGCGCGCGGATCCGATCGCGCTTCTGCTTCGGCGTCGTGGTGGGTACATAGATGCGACCCTGGATACCCATCGCCTTGCAGGCATAGGCGACACCCTGGGCGTGGTTACCGGCGCTGGCCGCGACCACGCCGGCCGCGCGCTCGGTGTCGGACAGCTGCACGATGAGGTTGTAGGCGCCGCGCAGCTTATAGGAGCGGACCGCGGTGAGGTCCTCGCGCTTGACGTAGACCTCCGCGCCGGAGGCCGCCGACAGCCGCTCGATGCGCTGCAGCGGCGTCGGCTCGATGATGTCGGAAATTCGCTTGGTGGCGGCATCGATCTCGTCCGCGCTCAGTTCGGGCAGCGGGCCGGTTACTTTCTCAGCGACATCAAGCGGGTTGGACACCCGAACATGCTAGCCCGTCGTTTCGGTTGGGGATGCCCACGGTTCTCCGGGGTGTGGTCCCGGCCTGACCGGTCACGATCGCGCCCGACGCGGCAAATATTGCCGCATACCGCCGGATTGTGTCCGCCCAGGCCGGGTTACGCCTCGGTCGACGAGTCGATCAGCGCGGGGTCAGCACGAAAACGGGGATCTCGCGGTCGGTCTTCTTCTGGTAGTCGGCGTAATCGGGGTAGGCCCGCACGGCGCGCTCCCACCACACGGCCTTCTCGTCGCCGACGACCTCGCGTGCCGTGTAGTCCTTCACCACCGCGCCGTCGCGCAGTTCGACATGCGGGTCGGCCTTGATGTTGTGGTACCAGACCGGGTGCTTGGGCGCCCCGCCCAGCGACGCGACCACCGCGTACTCGCCGTCGTGCTCGACGCGCATCAGCGGCGTCTTGCGCAGTTTGCCGGTCTTCGCGCCGCGGGTGGTCAGCAGGATGATCGGCAAGCCCTTGATGGTGTCGGCCTCGGCGCCGTTCGTGGCCTCGTACCGCTCGGCCTGTTCGCGGGCCCAGCCCGAGGTGCTCGGTTCGTACTCTCCGGTGAGTGGCATGCCCTGGAGAATGCCCGGCTATCTTTCGGATATTCCTGGGTGGAAATGTTCGGTGGCCCGAACTTCCCGATCCGTGTAACCTGTCGACATGGCAGTGGTCGACCCTATCTCGCGCTCCGCGGTCACCTCGCGGCGGACGATCGATATCGCGGGTACGCCCTGGCCGCTCTATAAACTCGAGGCCCTCGCGTTCGGTCTGCTGATCCTATCCGTGCTCGCCCTGGTCACCGGTTCCGTGCAGATCGCGGTGCTGGCCGGTGCCGCGGTCGCGACGGTTCGCTGGGTCGTCGGCGCGGTGCGCACCACGCGGCCCTAGCTTCCCGCTGAAGGCCGGGTGTTCCGATGAAGTCGGCATCCGGGAATCCGATCGTCTGCGCATGCTCTGGTTCACGGAAACCGTCGCCGATCGTCATGCCTGCGTGTTAGCGTTAACACGGTGCGGCAATAATTGTCGGGGACCGCGATACCACCGACAGCCGTTGACGGGCAATCGCTTTCGGCGGCCGATGAGGGGGCCGCCGAGAGCGGCCGCGCGAGCGCTAACCTGAATTCGGAACGATCGGGGCCGCGTCCGCACAGTGGCCCGGAAAGCGGGAATGTGAGTGAGCTTGCGAGCCGAGCGCCGATGCCGAACGCGGCGGCGAGTATCGGCGAGGTGATGCCGTGAGCGACAGCAAGACCCGCACCACTCGGGGCGCAGGGGACAGGCCGGCCGTGATGACCGATGTCGCCAAGCTGGCGGGCGTCTCGCACCAGACGGTGTCGCGCGTGCTCAACGACAGTCCGCAGGTGCGCCCGGAGACCCGGGAGCGAGTGCTGGCCGCGGTCGCCGAACTCGGCTACCGCCCCAACGCGATGGCGCGCGGACTGGTGAGCCGGCGATCCAAGGTGCTCGGCGTGGTCACCTTCGACACCGTTCTGTACGGCCCGGCCTGCACGCTGCTCGGCATCGAAAGAGCCGCGCGCGCAGCGGGTTACGGCGTCAGCATCGTCACCTTGGAACGGGTCGACCGCGCCGGCGTGCTGGCGGCCGTGGACACACTCGCCGATCAGGGCGTCGACGGCGTGATCATCATCGCCCCCCAGATAGCCGCCGCGGCCGCCCTGCACAACCTGCCCGCGCGCCCGGTGGCGGTCGCCGTCGAGGCCGGTCAGGACGCGCCCCTGCCGTCGGCGGCCGTCGATCAGTTCGAGGGCACCCGGTTGGCCGTGCGGCACCTGCTCGATCTCGGGCACGAGACCGTCTGGCACGTGTCGGGACCGAGCGATTCGCTCGAAGCCCGCGACCGCATCGAGGGCTGGCGGCACACCCTCGCCGCGGCGGGCGCCACCGTCCCCCCGCCCATCGGTGGCGACTGGAGCGCGCGCTCCGGATACGAGGCAGGCCTGATGCTGGCCGCGCAACCCGGCGTCACCGCGGTCTTCGCGTCCAACGACCAGATGGCCTTGGGCCTGTTGCGCGCCTTCGCCGAACGGGGGATTCGCGTCCCGGACGACGTCTCGGTGATCGGGTTCGACGACATCCCCGAGGCCGCCTATCTATCGCCGCCGCTGACCACGGTGCGCCAGGACTTCGACGAGGTGGGCAGGCGCAGTATCGGCCTGCTGCTACGCCTGGTGGAGTCCGAGGGCGCGGTCCCGGTGCCGTCGCCGGTAATACCGTCACTGGTCGTTCGCGGGAGTACGGCGGCGCCGGGATAGGCGGCCGTTCGGGAGATCCGAGTGGGCATCGACCCGGCTGTGAACCTCTCCATCCGTCCGCCTTCGTGCTATTCCCTATCCTGGGAATAGCAGAGACTGGGACAAAACGAGCACATCGAGTGAACCGGATGAGCAGATGAGGACAGTGGGGAGTCATGCTCGGGCCAATTGTCGCTCGAGCGAGTCGAAGCGACCGGCATGAGTCCGTCGTTTTCGTTCGATGCCAACCAATTCTCCGGGCAGTCATCGATTTACCGGACCGCGGGCAACGAGTTGGCGGCTGCTCTGCGAAATCTGCGGTCGGTACTGACCGGCGAGGGCCGGTGCTGGGGCGCCGATGAACCGGGAGCGGCATTCGCCCAGACCTACAGTCCGGACGCCGATAAGACGGTCGAGAACCTCGAGACGCTCGTCGCCATGCTGCGGTACACCAGTGACGTCGTGAATCACTCGGCGAACAAGTTCGACAATCTGGACTTGGACACAGCTGCGGACGTGGGGAAGACCGGTACCTCCGCAGTTACGCCGGCCACCTTCGCCCCGACGGGTTCGCCACCCGCCGTGGACGCCGGTGTACAGCCGACTGCCGTGCCCACTCCTGTGCCCACCGCAACGCCGACGGCGACGGGGTCGTCTCCGGTCGCTGCCGGTTCACCGTCCGGTCCGGACGCGCCGGGCAGTTCCCGGGCCGAGCCCGGCTCGCAGCCGACGTCCTCGAACCACGCTGCGGCGCAACAGTCCTCCGGCACACCGAGTTCGTCGGGATCGCCCACCGGTTCGTCGGGTTCGCCGGGTTCGAAGAGCGCGGCGTCGCCCGACGAATCGGCTGCCGGTGCCTCGCCGCAGGAACAGTCCTTCGAGTCGCCGCGAGTGAGTGTCGCGCCCACGAGCCCGCAGGAGCCGCCGATGTATGGGCCCGACGAGTCGTCCGGCCCGGCGGCGGCAGTTCCGGCTCAGGGTCCGAGCGGCGGCTACCGGCCCGAACAGCAGACGGCTCAGCCACAGTCGAGCGCCCGCCCACCGGGTGGTCCCGGTGGCGGCCAGCAGCCGCAGTCTCCGGCGCAGAATCCGAGACAGCAACGCCGCGAACGCAAGAAGGACGAGAAGGCCCGGAAGAAACCCGCGCAGGTCGTGCCTCCCGAAACAGCGGATCGTCCACCCGTGGTGGAGGACGACCCGACGGTCACGCCGGTGCGTCGACAATCGGCCGAAACTTTCAGAACCCCTTGGTCGAAACGCAGTCGCCCATCGGATGAGGTCCGAAATGTCGATGCCTAGGAAGGATGCCGCGGATGGATCGTCCGGATTTCGAAGCGATGAGCTCGGCCAACAACGAGATGAAGAAGCTTGTCGACTCGTTGCTGGACGGTCTCGACCAGCAAAGTGCCGACCTCCCGGGTGTCTGTGAACGCCTGTCGGAGTCGCGCACGTCGGCATGGTCGTCGGACAAGCTGGTCGAGGTCACCGTCGACGCGTACGGAATCGTCGTCGACGTGCAGTTGACGGCACACGCATTTCAAGCGGGACCACCCGCCCGGCTCGCCCGCTCCATCACCGAAGCCGCCCGGGCGGCGGCCGAGGCCGCACAGCATCGGCGCGCGGAGATCCTCGCGCCCATCACCGACACCGCCGGGGCGCTGCCCGACCTTCCCGATCTCTTCCCAGGGGCGCCGAGCTTGCGAGAGGTTCGCGAGATCGTCAGCGCGGCTGCGCGTACCGCCCCTGATGTCCGCCGCGACCGCGATTCCGAACCGGAGGACTGAACAGCGTTCGCAGACGGAATGTGCGGCGTTCGCACGACCGGAGAATGTCGGAGGAGGATGAGGTGAGCGCGATCCACCTGCTGCCGGGCTGGGTAGTGGACGCGTATTTCCTCGACTGCTGATGGGGCTGCAGATACCCCCGGAAATTCCGTCCTGGGTCGTGGCTGCGGTGGCGGGGCCGTGGCCGGAGGGCGACGAGGACGCACTGCGCCGGTTGGGGCATGCCTGGAACGAGATCGGTGACGCGGTAGCAAGGGCGGCGGAACTGTCCGGCGAGGCGCGCTATCGTGCTGCCGGGTCGATCGAGGGCCAGACCGGCGAGGCGTTGAAGCGGCACGGCATCGATCTCGACGACGGCCTGAACAGTGCCGTGAAAGCGTGTTACGGACTTGCCGAGCAGTGTTTCAGCGATGCGCTGCAGACCGAGTACAGCAAGTACGTGATCATCGGCTCCCTGGCCGCGCTTGTGGTGCAGTTGTCGATCGACGCCTTCGTTCCGGGCGTCGGCCAGGTCCATGGCGCCGCGGCGACCGCGGCGACCCGCCTGACCGTGCGGGCAGCGTTCCGTGAGCTGATCATGAACCTCGGCACCGACGCGGCCCGGGCGGCCGCGGCCCGATTGGTGACGACGATCCTCTTCAAGGGCGTGACGCTGGGTGCGATCCAGGGTGGTCTGATCCCGTTCGGCGCCGAGGCCGTGCAGATGATGGAGGGCAACCGCGAGGCGGGCGAATTCAACTGGGACCAGATCGGTTTGGGCGTGCTCGCCGGCGCCGCGGCCGGTGCTGCGGGTGAATTCGTGGGTGTGCGCGCCATGATGGGGCTGGAGCGCCGCTTCTTCGGTAGCAGTGTGCCCGGCTTCCTGGGACGGGCCGGTGTCCGTTTCGCCGGAGCCGCTGGGGCGGGTGCCGCGGGCGCCGCGGCCGGGGTGGCGTCGTTGGTGCCGTTCACCGGGGAGCTGGACCTGGGCTGGGATCACATTCTGCCCGGCGTTGTCGGCGGTGTGCTGGGTGCCATGCCGCACGCGCTGCGCGGCCCGGCAAGTGCGGTGGTCCCGCCGCTGCCCGATGGTGACGGGCCGCGACCCGGGGGAGATCCCGGGTCGGGTGAGGGCGGCGGTGGTCCACATGCGCCGGGCGATGACTCCGGTTCGGGCCCGCGTTCCGGCGACGATTCGGGTTCCGGGGACGGCCCGGGTACCGGGCGAGATCCCGGAGCCGGCGACGATTCGGGCGACCCGGCTGCCCGGCAGGAGGCGTACGGCAATGTCGCACAGAGTATGCGGGCGCTGCAGGATCGGTTGCAGGGCTTCGTTGACGGTGCCCAGGTTCGTGCGCTGGGGGAAGGCATGCCGCCGGCCACGGACGGTGCGACGCCGCCCGAGCCCGCGGCCGCCCGCCAGGAGGCGTACGGCAATGCCGCACAAGGCATGCGGGCGTTGCAGGATCGGATGCAGAATTTCGTCGACGGCGCCCGCGTTCGCGCGCTGGACGAGGGTTTGCCGCCCGCGACGGGCGGGGACCCGTCCCAGCGGCCCCAGGTGACCGCCCCCGAGCGCGGTGACGAAGCGGCCCGGCGCGAGGCCTACGGCAACGCGGCCCGGGGGATGCGGGCGGTCGCGGAGCGCGGGGCAGGCGTCATGCGGGCACTCCAAGGCGACATGCAGGGCTTCGTCGACGGGCTGCGTGTCGGCGCTCTCGACGACGGCGCCCCGCCCGCGGAACGTGGCACCCCACCACCGGAGGAAGGCGCGCCGCCGCCGACTCCGCGAGAGCCCGACGGTGAGGCCGGTCCGGAGCCGCGTCCGGAGCCGAGGGAGGAACCGCGTCCGGAGCCCAGGGAAGAGCCGCGTCCGGAGCCCAGGGAAGAGCCGCGTCCCGAGCCCAGGGAAGAGCCGCGACCGGAGCCCAGGGAAGAGCCGCGACCGGAGCCCAAGGAAGAGCCACGTCCCGAGCCCAGGGAAGAGCCGCGACCGGAGCCCAGGGAAGAGCCACGACCGGAGCCCAAGGAAGAGCCACGACCGGAGCCCAAGGAAGAGCCACGACCGGAGCCCAGGGAAGAACCGCGACCCGAGCCCAGGGAAGAACCCCAGGAGGAACCGCGACGGGTACCCGAGAACGAGGACGATGGGACGACCGGGCCGGGGCGAGTCCCGGAGCCCGAGCACGGACCGGATCCGACTGATCCTTACCCGCCGGAGCACGTGGCCGCGCCGAACCGGCCGCCGGCATTCGACGAATATTCCGGTACGTTGAGTCCGGAAACTGCCGATCGCGTGCTGAACGAGTTCCCGGACATGTTCGAGCAGCCTCGTTCGCTGGACGAGCTGCGGCAGCTCATGGATTCGAATACGCCGTTCGAAGACCTGCTCGCGATTCGCGAAGAATCGTATCGCCAGAACGGTTACGACCCGCCTCCGAATCTCGCGAGGGAGAACCTCGAGGGATTCATGCGGCAGCTGTGGGATAACCGCGACGACATCGGTAGCGCGAGGGACGTCTATTCGATGTACGCGGGTTCCGATGTTCCGAATTACTTTTCGGACCCGCGCGGCCATATACGAGATCTCGCACAGATCTTGGCGGGCCGGACGCCCGACTCCCGGGTCGGCGTAGCTCAGATGCGTGGTGGAAATTGGCCGCCCTTCTACGAAGGAAATGTCGGAGAACTCAATCCGGCGGATATTCATTTCGTGCATTATCATCGTGAGAACGCGAGCCTGGAAGCCGATCAGGTCGACGGCCGGGTATATGTCAATCCGCGAGCAGATGCGGCAGCGGGATTGATGCACGACATCGTGCGTGAGATCGTGGATAATCCGCGCGCGTTCCCCGGCATCTACAGCGCGAAGGTCGAGGGTGCGGCCGCCGCGCGCCCGGACGGCCTGGTGATCTACACGTCCGGCGACGAAACGGCGCAGCGAGTGGTGGCCTGGCTGGCGGAATACCAGGCCAGAAACCCGGATGCGTTCATGTGGGAGGTTCCTGCTATGACTTATCAGGTGCTGCCGGGCGTAGGCTTTGGTGCGGAGCCGTCTGCGGGTATGGGCGGTTCCAGTTTCGGTATCGCGCGGGCGAATCCGCTATTCGAGGCGCTGCACGCCACACGGGCGCAAGGTGGTGACTTCACCGCCTTCCGAGACAATGCGCTGGAAGCCATGGATCGGGCCGGAGTGGATCCTCGCAGACCACATCGAAATAAATGGTAAGGCTTCGACGAGAGTAGGATTGTCTTGGTAGACACGGAGCAGATCGATCGTGCGCGTCGAGTCGTCACCGCATACCTGCGCGGCGAACTGACGCCGGACCGGAATCCGGAATACTTTGACGACGACGTCGTAATGTTCGCGGTCGCGCGCCTCGACGTACACGACACCGAGTGGCTACTGGAGCAGGTCGCGAGCGGTGAGTGGCCGTACGGGTTGCGTTCGCAGATCGCGGCGTTGATGCGGTCGCATGCCGAGGAGGGGCGAGCGATCCTCCGCGACGAGGATCCGAACGAGCAGTAGCGAGCCCCCGCCCCCTAGCTCGCCAGGCACCCCGGCCCGAGTAGCGCCTTCAGGTCGCCCATCAACGCCGACGACGGGGATACCCGCAGGTTGTCGGCGACCTTGAGCATGGTCGTCTTCTCGCGGGAGCCGACGTGGCGGATGTGGACGTTGGCCGTGCCGGGGTGGCTGGTGAGGACTCGTTTGAGGGCGGTGATCTTGTCGGGGGTGCACAGCCGGGTCGGGATGGTGACCGACAGCGGCTTCTCCACGCCGATCGAGGACAGGTCGGGCACGGCCAGGTCGTTGGCGATCAGTGAGACGCGGTCGTCGCGGGCCGAGACGCGGGCCTTCACCAGCACCACGGCGTCCTCGACGACGTCCATGCCGTACACCGAGTAGGACTGCGGGAAGAACAGCACCTCGATGCCACCGGTGAGATCCTCCAATTGCGCGGAGGCCCAGGGCATTCCGTTCTTGTTGATGCGCCGGGTGACCGAGGCGAGGATGCCGCCGATGGTGACCTGCGCGCCGTCCTTCACATCGCCTTCGAGGATGGCCGGGATCGGGGTGTCGGCCTGGGCGGCGAGCACGTGGGCGACGCCGTCGAGCGGATGCCCGGACACGTAGAGGCCCAGCATCTCTCGTTCCAGGGCGAGCTTGTGCTTGATGTCCCATTCCTCGTCGGGCACCTTCACGTCGAAGACCGAGGACACGCTGTCGTCGCCGTCGTCGAGGCCGCCGAACAGGTCGAACTGGCCGATCGCCTCGGCCTTCTTGGTGGCCATCACCGAGTCGATGGCGTCGGAGTGCACCAGCATCAGGCCCTTGCGCGGATGCCCGAGCGAGTCGAAAGCCCCTGCCTTGATGAGGGATTCGGTGACCTTCTTGGTGCAGGCGACGGTGTCGATCTTGTTGAGGTAGTCGGAGAAGTCGGTGAACTTCGACTTCTCCTTGCGCGCGGCGATGATGGACGCCACCACGTTCGCGCCGACGTTGCGGACCGCGCCCATGCCGAAGCGGATGTCGTTGCCCACCGAGGCGAAGTTGTGCTCGGACTCGTTGACGTCGGGCGGCAGCACCTGGATGTTCAGGCGGCGGCAGTCGGCCAGATACACCGCGGCCTTGTCCTTGTCGTCGCCGACGGAGGTGAGCAGCGCCGCCATGTACTCGGCCTTGAAGTTGGCCTTCAGGTACGCGGTCCAGAACGACACCAGGCCGTAGCCGGCGGCGTGCGACTTGTTGAACGCGTATCCGGCGAACGGGAGGATGGTGTCCCACAGCGCCTTGATGGCCGCCTTGGAATACCCGTTGTCCTGCATGCCTTTCTCGAAGCCCTCGAACTCGGCCTCGAGCACCTCGGCCTTCTTCTTGCCCATGGCGCGGCGCAGAATATCCGCTCGGCCGAGCGAGTACCCGGCCACCTTCTGCGCGATCTGCATGATCTGCTCCTGGTACACGATCAGGCCGAACGTGTCGCGCAGGATGTCCTTCAGGGGCTCCTCGAGCTCCGGATGGATGGGTTTGACCTCTTGCCGCCCGTTCTTGCGGTCGGCGTAGTCGTTGTGGGCGTTCATGCCCATCGGGCCGGGGCGGTACAGCGCGAGCACGGCGACGATGTCCTCGAAGCCGGTGGGCTGCATGCGCCGCAGCAGGTCGCGCATGGCGCTGCCGTCGAGCTGGAATACGCCGAGAGTGTCGCCGCGGGCCAGCAACTCGTAGGTCGGCACGTCCTCCAGCGGCAGATTCTCGAGATCCAGATCGATGCCGCGGTTGGACTTGATGTTCTCCAGGCAGTCACCGATCACGGTGAGGTTGCGCAGGCCCAGGAAGTCCATCTTCAGCAGGCCGATGGCCTCGCACGACGGGTAGTCCCAGCCGGTGATGATGGCGCCGTCCTGGGCCCGCTTCCAGACCGGGATCGCGTCCATGAGCGGCTCGGAGGACATGATGACCGCGCAGGCGTGCACGCCGGCGTTGCGGATCAGACCCTCGAGGCCGCGGGCGGTCTCGTAGATCTTGTTGACGTCCGGGTTGGTGTTGATCAGCTCCCGGACCTCGGTGGCCTCCTTGTACCGCTCGTGCTCGGGATCCATGATCCCCGACAGCGGAATGTCCTTGGCCATGATCGGCGGCGGCAGCGCCTTGGAGATCTGATCGGCGATCGCGAAGCCGGGCTGGCCGAACTGCACGCGGGCCGAATCCTTCAGCGCCGCTTTGGTTTTAATGGTGCCGAAGGTGATCACCTGGGCGACCTTGTCGGTGCCCCACTTGTCGGTGGCGTAGCGGACCATCTCACCGCGGCGGCGATCGTCGAAGTCGATATCGATATCGGGCATCGAGACGCGCTCAGGATTGAGGAACCGCTCGAACAGCAGACCGTGCGGGATCGGGTCCAGGTTCGTGATGCCCATGGCGAAGGCGACCAGCGAACCGGCCGCGGAACCACGGCCCGGGCCGACGCGGATGCCGACCTCGCGGGCGTGGTTGATCAGGTCGCCGACGACCAGGAAGTACGCCGGGAAACCCATCTGGATGATGACGTTCAGCTCGAATTCGGCGCGGTCGATGTACTCCTGGCTCACGCCGTTCGGGAAGCGCCACTCCAGCCCGCGCATCACCTCCTTGCGCAGCCAGCTGGCCTGATCCTCGCCCGCAGGGACCGGGAAGAGGGGCATCCGGTCGCGGTGGGTCCAGACCTCCTCGTAGGACTGCACGCGCTCGCCGATGAGGACGGTGTTGTCGCAGGCGCCGGGCACATCGGCGTCCCAGATGGCGCGCATCTCCTCGGCGGACTTCAGGTAGTAGCCGCTGCCGTCGAACTTGAAGCGGGTCGGATCCGACAGCGTCTTACCGGTCTGAATGCACAGCAGCGCCTCGTGGTTGCCCGAGTCCGACTCGTGCACGTAGTGGCAGTCGTTGGTGGCCAGCGGCGGGATGCCGAGCTTGCGGCCGACCTCGAGCAGCCCCTCGCGGACCCGGCGTTCGATGGACAGGCCGTGGTCCATCACCTCGAGGAAGAAATTCTCCTTGCCGAAGATCTCCTGCCATTTGGCGGCGGCCTCCAGCGCCTCGCGCTCGTGGCCCAGGCGCAGTCGGGTCTGCACCTCGCCGGACGGGCAGCCGGTGGTGGCGATGATGCCCTCGGCGTACTGGGCGATGATCTCCTCGTCCATGCGCGCCCACTTGCCGAGCTGGCCCTCGATGGAGGCCAGCGACGACAGCTTGAACAGGTTACGCAGGCCGGTCGCGTTCTCGGCGACCATCGTCATGTGCGTGTAGGCGCCCGAACCGGAGACGTCGTCGCTCTTCTGGCTCGGGTCGCCCCACTGGACGCGCTTGGTCTGGAAGCGGGACGCGGGCGCGATGTAGGCCTCGATGCCGATGATCGGCTTGATGCCCTGCTTCCTGGCCGAGTTGTAGAACTCCGAGGCGCCGTACATGTTGCCGTGGTCGGTCATGCCGACCGCGGTCATGCCCAGCCGCTCCGCCTCCTTGAACAGGGGCGTGATCTTGGCCGCGCCGTCGAGCATCGAGTACTCGGTGTGATTGTGGAGGTGAACGAATCCCGAGGCTGACACGGCATGAGATTATGCCTTGCCTCCGACAGGTTTTGACCGACCCGGGGCGGGTCCCCGCGAATGCCCATGTGGTAGCGCCGAGTCCGTGTCGCACCGGACTGGTAGCGTCGTTTGGCATCGGATCCGTGATGGTCACCGTCCACCCCTGGGGGTTTTGATGCGTTCGATTGGATCTACAACAGCACTCGCCGCGGCGGCCCTGGTCGCCGGGGCCTCCGTGATCGCCGCCGCCGCACCGGCATCCGCCGATACCGACGGCGGCCAGTTCACCAGGGTGTATTCGCTGGCGAACGGCCCCTGCGGCGCGATCGTCGACTCTTCGGTGAACGGCAACGCCTATCCCGGCGCCGCGGGTTTCACCGCCGCGGTCACCCTGATCGGGGTCGGCAGCTGCTCGCTCGACGTCACCCTGAACTGGCGCAATGTCGCCACCGGGGAAACCGGCACCAAGACGCACCGTGCCAACGGTCCCGGGTTCTGGAGCAACGACGGCCGCTCGGCGATCTTCTCCCCGGGCTACGGCGACTTCGTCGGCACCGTCACCGTCGGCGCGGCTCATGTCCCCGAGCCCGGCGAACTCCACTTCACCGTCCGGCCTTACGAGGGCTGAGAACCATTGTGACGCAAGGCTGATCACCGCTGTCGGGCGATGGCGTAGAGGGTGCGCGCGGGCCCGGTCAGCTGCTGGGCGGCGGGCCAGACCGCGCGGAGCGTGCGGGTGAGATCGGCATCGGTGATCCGCGGGGAGACCAGCGTGCCGGCGTCTACCTCACCGGCGACGGCCAATGAGCTGAGGACCGCCGGGGCCAGGCCCGAGGCGACGGCGGACTTGATGGCGGTCGTGGAGGAGAGCTCGAGTGCGACCGCCGGTCGCGCGCCGGGGACGGCCGCGGCGACCGCGCGCTCGAACCAGGTCCGCGTGCCCGATCCGGATTCGCGCTGGATGAGCGGTGTGGCGGCGAGTTCGCGTAGTGTCACCGAGCCGCGCCGGGCCCAGGGGTGGTTCGGGGGCACGACGGCCACCAGGTGATCGCGTGCCACGGGATGGCTCTGCAGGCCGCGGGCGGCGCGCGGGCTCTCGACGAAACCGATTCCCGCGCGGCCGTCCAGCACCGCCGCGCCCACCTCGGTCGAATTCCCGGACTCCAGCGCGATGGTGGTATCCGGCGCGGCGGCGCGCATCCTGGTCAGCCAGCCGGGGAACAGATACTCCGCCACGGTCTGGCTGGCGGCCACCCGCAACCGCGAATCCCGTTGCGCGCGAAGGGTATCGATTCCCGCGTCCAGCCTGGCGGCGGCGTCGACCACCCCGCGCGCCCATTCCGCGATGAGCGCGCCCGCCGCCGTCGGGCGCGAACCCAGCGTGGTCCGCTCCAGCACCGGCACGCCCACCAGCTTCTCCAGGTAGCGGATCCGCGACGACGCCGACGGCTGACTGATCCCGTGCGCCCGCGCCGCCCGACCCAGACTGCCCAGCTCGATCACCGACAGCAGCAGATCGAGCGCGGCCAGATCCGGGACCCGTGGCGACAGCGGCATAGGACGAGCCTATGTGTTCGCGGAAAGTATGCGGCTGACCGCCACCGTCCGGAGCGCTACCGGCCCACAGCAGCGCATCGATGAACCGGCGCTGGACGCGCCGCACGCGCTGCGGCTGCTCGGCCTCGGCGACCATGGCGGTGGTCTCGGTCGGCTGGGACGTCCGCCGATGAGCCCGCCATGGGCATAGGGCCGTTCTATGTACCCATCGGGACGAGGTGACTACTGAGGGAGAGCGCGGCCGAGGACGGTGGAGGCATGCAACGGTGGCGAGAGTTCGGCGGAGTGGTGTCCCGATGACCGCGGCGGTGCAGGCGCGGCCCGATGCGCGGGTGGCGGACGGGTCCGCGCTGCGGGCGCTCGGGCCGAACTGGTTCGCGGTGGTGATGGGGACCGGGATCGTCGGGACCGCGGTGCCCAGCCTGCCGGTGCGGCTGCCGGGGTTGTGGGAGGCGGCCACGGTGGTGTGGGCCGTGGCGGCGGTGCTGCTGATCGTGCTGACAGCGGCGTTCGCGTGGCAGTGGCGGCGACATCCGGACGTCCTGCGCGGCCATCAGGATCACCCGGTCATGGCCCACTTTCTCGGTGCGCCGCCGATGGCGTTGCTGACCGTGGGCGCGGGCACGCTGCTGCTCGGGGCGGACGTGATCGGTGCGACGGCGGCGGTCGCGATCGATGCGGCGCTGTGGTCGGTGGGGACCGTGCTGGGCTTGGCGACGGCGGTCGTGGTGCCCTATCGCATGATCACCCGGCATCGCCTCGCCCCGGACGCGGCGTTCGGCGGGTGGTTGATGCCGGTGGTGCCGCCGATGGTCTCGGCCGCCACCGGCGCACTGCTGGTACCGCACACGCCCGCCGGGCAGTGGCGGCTGACCCTGCTGCTGGCGTGCCTGGCCATGTTCGGGCTGAGCCTGATCGCGGCGCTGATCACGACGACCATGATCTGGTCGCGGCTGGTGCATTACGGTGCGCCACCGTCCGCCACGGTGCCCACACTGTGGATCGTGCTCAGCCCACTGGGGCAGTCGATCACCGCCGCGGGTCTGCTCGCCGATGCCGCGCCCGCCGCTCTGCCGCGCCTGGAAGCCGAAGGGCTGCTGGTGTTCTCGATCGGCTACGGGGTGCTCGCGTGGGGCTTCGCGATGCTGTGGCTGGCGCTGGCCCTGGCGATCACCGTGCGCACGCTGCGCGCCGGCGCGCTCGAATTCAACCTGACCTGGTGGGGTTTCACGTTCCCGGTGGGTACCTGCGTCACCGGCTGCGCCGCGCTGTACCACCACACCGGCGCTGTACTGTTCGCCGTATCCGCTGTCGCCCTGTACCTGCTGCTCGCCGGTGCGTGGGCTGTCGTCGCCGCCCACACGGTGCGAGAACTGCTGGGCGGCAGTCTACTTCGGCCCGCCGATCGCCGTTGTTCGCGCCGAGTTCACCGCGAATCCGTCGGTCGGCGGCCCGTCGGCAACCGGTGGCCCGAAGATTCGATGTCGGGACCGGGCGCACGAGGTGGTGGCACCGTACTTGCGCAACGGTGCCCGCGATGAGACGAATATGCGGGAATTATTAACGCTTGCGCGGCTCCGCGGCGATGAATCGAGTAGTCGGCTACGCGAGATCCGTGAAATACGGGGCGGGAGGATCGTGATATGAAACGTCTGGTGGTGTGCTGCGACGGCACGTGGGGATCCGAGAGCAATCCAGCGGTCAGTAACGTCGTCAAGATCGCGGAGTCGGTGCGCCTGGGGACCACCCTGGACACCGGCGAACATGTGGGACAGCGAGTGTTCTACGCCGACGGCCCCGGCTCGCAGGGCTACCTGGCCGACAAGCTGCTCGGCGGCGCGTTCGGGCTCGGCCTGAACGCGAACCTGTCCACCATGTACTGGCAGGTCGCGCTGAACTGGGAGCCCGGTGACGAGATCTTCGTCTTCGGATTCAGCCGCGGCGCCTACACCGCCCGCAGCCTCACCGGGATGATCCATCGGCTGGGCCTGCTCAAGCCGGAGGCCATGATCGGTAAGCAGTACCCGGAGGCGCTGCGCATCTACCGGCAGCGCAAGCGGCATCTCGACGAGCCGGATCCGCAGGAGTGGGTGGATTTCCGCGAGGAGCACTGCCACTATCCGGTGCCGATCAAGTTCGTCGGCGTCTTCGACACCGTCGGCGCGATGGGCGTGCCGCTGGTGACGTCGTGGCGGTACCGCTTCCACGACATGCGGTTGTCGCCGCACGTGCACTGCGCCCGGCAGGCGCTGGCCATCGACGAGCGCCGCCGCATCTTCGCGCCCTGCCTGTGGGAGGTCACCGACGAGGCGGGCGTCGAGCATCAGCGTGCCGATCGGGTCAAGCAGGTGTGGTTCAAGGGTGGCCACACCGATATCGGTGGCGGCCATGCCGATTGCCGCCTCTCCGATCTCACGTTGCGCTGGATGGTGGACGAGGCCGCCGCACAAGGGCTGCAGTTCGATCGCGAGCGGCTCGAGCAGTTGATGGGCACGCCGGCCTTCGACAACGCGGTGCGACCGCACAACGCGCTGCCCCTCCCGTACCGGATCATGAATCTGCTGGGCCTGCTGGTGAATCCGCGCAACCAGCGCTACTACCCGGACTTCTGGCGCCGCCTGTCGGCGCCCGACGACAAGAAGGTGTCGCTGTCCTCGACGGTCGAGGTCTGCGACGACTACCGCCCGCCGAATCTCGAACGGTGGCAACAGGAATTGAGCGAGCAGGGCAGGTCACTGCCGAGCGAGCTGGTGGAGAACGTGGTGGAAGACCCCGTGGAAGACCCGCGCCCGGAACTCGAACAGCCGGTCAGCGCCTGACCCGTCCCGGCGGCGGCCGCCGATCAGCGCACCAGCAGGGCCACCGGCAACCGCGTGAACAACTTCTCCAGCCGCGCCCGGCCGGAGAAGGCGTTGCCGGTCAGTCGATCGGTCCAGTTGCCCTCGGGCAGGTCCAAAACGGTGTCGCCCCAGCCGGTGTCGGCCAGGCGCGCGCTGTGCCGGGTGGCCGCCACGATCACCTGCGGCGCACCGCCCGCGCGCCCGCGGGCATAGGCGACGAGGTGGTCGGCGCCGTCGCCGGTGGCGAACAGCGGGGTGTAGGTGCCGCCGACGAAGCAGTCCGGCCGCTCGCGGCGCAGCCACAGCGCGTACGCGACCACCCACATCTTGGCAGCGCCCGAGGAATCCAATTCCGGTGTGCCGGTGAGCGATTGCAGCATAGCCAGCCGATGCCCGAAGTCGACCGGCCGACGGTTGTCGGGATCGACCAGCGAGTCCTCCCACAGCTCGCAGCCCTGGTACATGTCGGGGATCCCGGGCCCGCACAGCTGCAGCAGCTTCTGTGCCAGCGCGTCCGACCAGGCATGGTGTGACAGCTTGGCCACCAGGGCGTCGAGTTCCGCGCCGACCGGCCCGTCGATCACCGCGTCCACCCAGCGATGCAGCCGTGACTCGAAGTCGGAATCCGGTTCCTCCCAGGAGGACTGGGTGCCCGCCTCCCGAACGGCCTTCTCCGCGAACAGGTGTAGCCGCTCACGTAGCCCGGGGACCGCGGCGGCCGGGCGGCCGTCGGCGGGCCAGACGCCGAACATGTTCTGCAACAGAAACAATGCCGTCGCGCCGTCGGGCGGCGGGGTGATCTCGTTCCAGGCCGCCACCGCCTTCGCCCAGGTCTCGGCGAACTGCGACAGCACCCCGATCCGCGCCCGCACGTCCTCGCCGCGCTTGGTGTCGTGGGTGGACAGCGTGGTCATCGTCGCGGGCCAGCGGTTGGCGCGCTCGGTATTGGCCAGGTGGAACTCCAGCAGCGAATGACCGAAGCGCGAGGGGTTGCCGCCCACCTCCTGCAGCGAGACCAGCCGCGCCGCCTGGTAGAACATGGTGTCCTCGACCGCTTTGGCGTTCACCGCCCCGCACACCTGATGGAACCGCACGGCGGCCTCCCCGCCCGCGGACAACGCCGTCACCAGCACCGACAGGGGTACGGTGAGTTCGCGATTGCGCTTGCCGACCTTCGCGACGATATTGCCCGCCATGCCCGCCAGCGGCGCGTAGTCGGTGCGGTAGACCGGCATGAACGACAGCACCTCGACGGTCGCGTTGGTCAGCGCCAGATCGCTGGTCGCCGCCGCGTCGAAGCCGCCGATCGCCGCGTCGCGCTTGATCGCCGCGACGAGGCGCCGCACCTCCGGCACCAGCAGCCGCTCGGCCACGGCCCGCTTGATCCGGTGCTCGTTGTTGCCGAACCACGCGCCGTTGCTGCCGTGCCCGCAGTACTGCCGCGACAGCGCGGTCAGCGTCGGCTCGCCGGACGGGTCGACCAGCACCCCGCTCAGCTCACCCAGCGCGTCGTAGCCGGTGGTGCCGTCGATGGGCAGCGTCGCGTCCAGCGGCTCCCGGGTGGAGAGCACCTTCTCCACCAGCAGCAGCCGGTGCGGGCCGATCAGCCGCCGCAGTTTCGCCAGATACACTGCGGGATAAGCTAATCCGTCCGGATGATCGACCCGGACGCCGTCCACCAGATCGTGTTCGCACCAGGCCGCCAGCTCGCGGTGGGTGAGCTCGAAGACCGCCGGGTCCTCCTGCCGCAGCGCCGCCAGGCTCGACACCGCGAAGAAGCGGCGATAGGTGCAGATCCCGGCCTTCCAGCTGACCAGGCGGTAGTGCTGCTTGTCGTGGATGCGCAGCGCGTTCTCGCCGTCGGTGCCCGGGGCGATGGGGAAGCGCAGATCATGCAGCGCCAGCATGGGTTCGGGGCCGGAGCGATCGACCGTGAGGGCGGCCGGATCGTTCTCGCTCTGCAGCACGGGCAGCGCCAGTCGTCCGCCGGCGCCGTTGTTCGGGCTCCAGTCGATGTCGAAGCAGTGCGCGAACTGCGACTTCTTGCCGTTCCGCAGCACATCCCACCACCACGGATTCTGCCGCGGGTCGCCGACGCCGACATGGTTGGGCACCAGGTCCACGATCAGCCCCATGCCCCGGCTGCGCACCTCGTCCGACAGCGCTTTGAGCCCGCCCGGGCCGCCGAGCGCCGCGGACACCGTGGTCGGGTCGGTGACGTCGTACCCGTGCGGCGAACCCGGCATCGCGGTCATGATCGGCGACAGGTACAGGTGCGAGATGCCCAGCTGCTGTAGGTATTCGGCGATGGTGCGGGCATCGGCGAAGGTCAGCGTGTCGGGGCGCAGTTGCAGCCGGTAGGTGCTGCGCACGGGGGTGTTGCGGGCGATCGGGCCGGTGCGGTGTTCGGGAGTGGCGGGGAATTCTGTCATCTCGATTTCGATCATGCGGTACGGCGGAGCACGAGCAGGCAGCGAGCCGGCACCTCGACCGTGCTCGCCGCGGTATGGGTGGCGCTGGAGAGTCCGGTGGGTGTCGAACAGTCGAGCGCGGTCGACCATTCGGCGCCGTAGTCCGGGCCGGGAACGGTGAAGTCGATGGGGGCGTCGTGGGCATTGAAACACAGCAGGAACGAGTCGTCGCGGACGCGCTCACCGCGCGGTCCCGGCTCGGCGATGGCGTCGCCGTTCAGGAACACCGCCAGCGAGCGGGCGAAGCCGGACTCCCAGTCGGCGGCGGTCATCTCCTCGCCGGCCGGGGTGAACCAGGCGATGTCGGCGTCGGCGCCGGGGGCGGGGCGGCCGTCGAAGAAGCGCCGCCGCCGGAACACCGGGTGTGCGGTGCGCAGGCCGATCGCGTTGCCGGTGAACTCGACCAGCTCCGAATTCTTGTGCGCCAGTGACCAATCCATCCACGACACCGGCGAGTCCTGGCAGTAGGCGTTGTTGTTGCCCTGCTGGGTGCGGCCCAGCTCGTCGCCGTGCAGCAGCATCGGCGTGCCCTGCGACAGCGCCAGCGTCGCGATCATGTTGCGGCTCTGGCGTTCTCGTAGCTCGAGGACCTCCGGATCATCGGTCGGGCCCTCCACGCCGCAGTTCCAGGACCGGTTGTGGTTATCGCCGTCGCGATTGTCCTCGCCGTTGGCCTCGTTGTGTTTGTCGTTGTAGGACACCAGGTCTCGCAGCGTGAATCCGTCGTGGGCGGTCACGAAGTTGATGCTGGCGCCGGGGCGGCGGCCGGTGGCTTCGTAGAGGTCGGAGGAGCCGGTGAGGCGGGAGGCGAATTCGCCGAGGGTGGCCGGTTGCCCGCGCCAGTAGTCGCGCACGGTGTCGCGGTACTGGCCGTTCCATTCCGTCCACAGGCCCGGGAAGTTGCCGACCTGGTAGCCGCCCTCGCCGACGTCCCACGGTTCGGCGATCAGCTTCACCTGGCTCACCACCGGATCCTGCTGCACCAGGTCGAAGAAGGTGGACAGCCGGTCGACGTCGTGCAGTTCGCGCGCCAGGGTGGCCGCCAGGTCGAACCGGAAGCCGTCGACGTGCATCTCGAGGATCCAGTACCGCAGCGAGTCCATGATCAGCTGCAGCGTGTGGGGGTGGCGGACGTTGAGGCTGTTGCCCGTGCCGGTGTAGTCCATGTAGTGCTCGGGGTCGTCCTCGCGCAGGCGGTAATACGCCGCGTTGTCGATGCCGCGCAGGGAGATCGTCGGGCCGAGATGGTTGCCCTCGCCGGTGTGGTTGTAGACCACGTCCAGGATGACCTCGATGTCCGCGGCGTGCAGCGCCCGCACCATGGCCTTGAACTCGGTGACCGCGGCCCCGGCCCGGGGGTCGGCGGCGTACTCGTGATGCGGGGCGAGGTAGCCGAAGCTGTTGTAGCCCCAGTAGTTTCGCAGGCCGCGGTCGAGCAGTAGCCGGTCGTGCAGGAACTGGTGCACTGGCATCAGCTCGAGCGCGGTGACGCCCAGGGACTTCAGATGTTCGATGATCGCCGGATGGGCGAGGCCGGCGTAGGTGCCGCGCACCTCCGGCGGCACCTGTGGGTGGGTGTACGTCATGCCCTTGACGTGGGCCTCGTAGATCACCGTCTCGTGGTAGGGGCGGCGGGGCGCGCGGTCGTCGGCCCAGTCGAAGAACGGGTTGATGACGACGCCGGTCATGGTGTGCCCCAGGGAATCCCGGCCGTGGGTGTACAGGGTGGGGTCGTTGCCGAACTCCCCGGCGAAGGCCTTGCCGTAGGGATCGAGCAGCAGCTTGCTCGCGTCGCAGCGCAGCCCGCGCCCGGGATCGTAGGGCCCGTGCACGCGGAACCCGTACCGCTGACCGGGCGCGACGGTCGGCACATAGGCGTGCCAGACGTAGCCGTCGACCTCTTCCAGCGGTATGCGGGTCTCCGTGCCCGCGCGGTCGATCAGGCACAGCTCCACCCGCTCGGCCACCTCGGAGAACACCGAGAAGTTGGTGCCGGCCCCGTCGTAGGTGGCGCCCAGCGGGTACGCGGTGCCGGGCCACACGCCCAGCGGTGCCGCGTCACCGGGCGGGTTGGGCTGAACCATGCCCACGACCCTAATCGCAGCGCGGTCCGGGGCGGTGCTCGAGTGCCGGTCCGCGAGGTCCCCAGGGCGACCTGACCGGCCTACACGTGCACTTTCGGACTCGAGGTGGCGAATTCTGCCGCGTCGGGCGGATGAGTGTCCGCTCAGGCCGGGCTCAGTCCGCCAGCCAGCGGCGTTCGTAGCCGATGCGGCGGGCCAGCCGGGCCAGGCCGCCGAGGACGAGGCGCTGGAGTCCGGCGGGGATGTTCGCGAGATAGCCGTCCTGGTAATCCCACAGCAGCGCCAGGGCCAGAGGGTTGCGCGGAACGCCGGTGCCACTGGTTTTCCCGGCGGCGTCGAGGGCCTGCCACAGCCGGAACATCTGCCAGTGTCGCAGCGGTGGCCGGATCTCGTGATCGATGACCGTGTCGGGGGCGTCGGTCCAGAACTCGTGCACCGCACCGGCCGGGGCGGTGGCCGAATCACCCTGGGCGGCAATTACTTCGGTGCCGTCGATGCGGAACCGGACGCGGCCCCGGCGCACGGTCCAGTGTTCGGCGAGGACCGGGTGCCAGTGCGGGCCCGCCTCGCGCCCGGGTGCGGGCAGGTGATGTTCGAGGCGCAGGTACTCGCCGCGCTCGTCGGCGCCTTCCTCGACCAGCGTGACGCGGTGGCCGTTGCGGAAGGTCAGCGTGGTTCCCATGCACCAGATATAAAGGTAACCTTCCTATTGTGTCAATGGTTTCTCCGCCACCCGGCGAGCGCGACAGCCTGCTGAAACAGCTCACCCTGCTGGCCCGAGCGGTGGAGGGAGAGCTGAACGGCGCGCTGCGCGCGGTGCTCGACGACAGCCTCCGCCCCGCGCACTACGCCGTCTTCCGCTATCTGGATCCCGCCGGTTCCCGCATCGGCGATCTCGCCGAGACCGCGGGCATGACCCAGCAGTCGATGGGCGAACTCGTCACCCATCTGGAGCGCCGCGGCTACGTCGAACGCCGCGTCGATCCGTCCGACCGTCGCGCGCGGCTGGTGGTCGTCACGAACTCGGGCCGAGCCGCACTGACCACCGCGGCGGGCCACCTCGCCACCATCGAGCACCGCCTCGGCGAGCACCTGGGAGCCGACGGCCTCGCCGACCTCCGCCGCCTGCTCGTCCGCGCCGGCGCCGCGTTCGTCCCGAGCGGGGTGAGCGGCGCGGAAGGAGCCGCTGGTTCGCGCACGTGAGGGCCCTGCCGGAGGGCCGAAGTGGTGTGCGGGTCAGCGCAGGGCGCGGCGCCAGGTCTGGCCGGTGAGATCCTTGCCGAAGCTGTGGTGGGGTTCGGTGTCGACGAGGTCGAAGCCCGCGCGTTCGTAGATGTGGCGGGCGGAGGCGAGGACGTCGTTGGTCCACAGCACCATGCTGCGGTAACCGGCCGCGGTGGCGAAGCGCAGGCATTCGTCCACCAGGGCGGAGCCGACGCCGAGGCCGCGCGCGGATGGTTCCACCAGCAGTAGGCGCAGTCGCGCGGTGGTGTCGTCCTCGCGGACGCAGAACACGCAGCCGATCGGCTCGCCGTCCTGGTCGGCGATCCAGGCCCGCTCCGCCTGCGGTTCGCGGGTCTCCAGATAATCGGCGACGATCCGCGCGACCAGCGTCTCGTAGTCGGCGTTCCAGCCGTACTCGGCGGCGTACAGGGCGGCATTGCGCTGAATCACCCAGCCGTAATCGCCGGGCCGCGGATCGCGGAGGAGAAACGGCGCGCCCGCCTGGTCGTCCAGAATGCGTTCGATGGTGCGCATCGCGTTGACCAGGCGATCGCGGTCATGGGCGGCCCGGGTGCCGAGCAAACCGGCGACATCGCGGCTGGAGCGCTCGTTGAGGTCGGCGAAGGCCGTCTCGCCGTGCTCGGTCAGCCGGACCAGCTGGCGACGTCCGTCGGTCTCGGAGCGCTGCCGCGACACCAGCCCGGCGTCCTCGAACCGGGACAGGATGCGGCTGAGGTAACCGGGGTCCAGCCCGAGCCCCTGCCGCAGCGCGACCACCTCGACCGGGCCGAAATGGGCCAGCTCGAACAGGATTCGCGCCTCGGTGAGCGAGAAATCCGTGTCCACGAGGTGTTCGTGCAGCACGCCGATCAGGCGGGTGTAGCGGCGATTGAATTCGCGGACCGCGGAAATGTGCTCGGCGGTCACGGACGCGGTGGTGGCGGTGCTCATGGACCTGTGCCTTTCGGTGTTCCGGTGGCTTGTCCGCCACGAACCTTTGACAAAGTCAAAGATTAACGTCGACCGCGCTTCGGGGAAAGGTTTTCGGCGAGACGATCCGGTCGTCGTGTAACTTGAACGGCGTTCAAGCTCCCGGCGTGAAGGAATCCCGTGGCCCTGACACCCGACCAGATCACCGCACTCGACGCCGCGCACGTCTGGCATCCGTACGGCGGATTCCCGGCGAGCACCGAGCCGCTGGTGGTCGCGTCCGCCGCCGGTACCCGCCTGCGGCTGGCCGACGGCCGCGAGCTGATCGACGGGATGAGTTCGTGGTGGGCGGCGGTGCACGGCTACCGGCACCCGGTGCTGGACGCGGCACTGACCGCGCAGGCGCAGCGGATGAGCCACGTCATGTTCGGGGGGCTCACTCACGAGCCGGCGGCGCGGCTGGCGCAATTGCTGGTCGAGATCACGCCCGCGGGCCTGGACAAGGTGTTCCTCTGCGATTCCGGTTCGGTGTCGGTGGAGGTCGCGGCGAAGATGTGTCTGCAGTACTGGCGGGCGCGCGGGCGACCGGGCAAGCGGCGGCTGTTCACCTGGCGCGGCGGCTATCACGGCGACACGTTCACGCCGATGAGCGTGTGCGACCCCGACGGCGGCATGCACTCGCTGTGGACCGACGTGCTCACCGAGCAGATCTTCGCGCCCGTGCCGCCGAAAGACTATGTGCCCGAATATGTCCGGGAGCTGGAGCGGCTGTTCGCGGCGCACGCCGACGAGACGGCCGCGGTGATCGTGGAGCCGATCGTGCAGGGCGCGGGCGGCATGCGTTTTCACCATCCGGGATATCTGAACGACCTGCGGCGGCTGTGCGACGAGTACGGCGTGCTACTCGTCTTCGACGAGATCGCCACCGGATTCGGCCGCACCGGAACACTTTTCGCCGCCGACCGGGCGGACGTGCGGCCCGACGTGCTGTGTGTCGGCAAGGCCATCACCGGCGGCTATCTCACGCTGGCCGCGGCGCTGTGCACCACCGAGATCGCGGAGACCGTCAGCGCTGCGCACGGCGGGCTGATGCACGGCCCGACCTTCATGGCCAATCCGCTCGCCTGCGCGGTCGCGGTCGCCTCGATCGAACTGCTGCTCTCCCGGGACTGGCAGGGCGAGGTGGCCGGAATCGAAGCGGGCCTCGAGGCGGGACTTGCTGCGGCACAACAAGTCCCGGGCATCGTGGAGACGCGCGTCCTGGGCGCCATCGGCGTCGTGGAGCTCGACCACCCCGTCGACATGCGCAAGGCCACCCACGCCGCCGTCGAATCCGGGGTCTGGCTCCGCCCCTTCCGAAACCTCATCTACACCATGCCGCCGTTCATCAGCACGCCCGACGACGTGGCCGCGATCGCGGCCGCCGTGGTAGCCGCGGCCGCCTCTTGCTCCTGAACGGTGTTCAAGTATGCTGCTGGGCTGTGAGTGTGGATCCGTTGGGCTGGATTGATGTGCGGGCCGGGGAGCGGGTGCGGGCCGGGCTGCGGCGGGAGCTGCGGGCTCGGGCGCCACGGACCGGGCTGATCGATCTGGCGTCGAACGACTATCTCGGGTTGTCGCGGCATCCCGAGGTGATCGAGGGCGCGGTCGAGGCGGTGCGGACCTGGGGGACTGGGTCCACCGGATCGCGGCTGGTCACGGGCACGACCGTGGCGCACGAGCAGCTCGAGGACGAGTTGGCCGAATTCACCGGGGCGGAGTCGGGGCTGGTGTTCGCCTCCGGATACGCCGCCAATCTCGGGGTGGTGACGGCGCTGGCCGGCCGCGGCGCACTGGTGGTGTCGGACGCGGGGAGTCACGCCTCGCTGGTCGATGCCTGCCGGCTCTCGCGGGCCCGGGTGGAAATCGCGCCGCACCGCGACGTGCTCGCCGTGGATCGGCTGCTGTCCGCGCGCACCGAGGAGCGGGCGGTGGTGCTGACCGACTCGGTGTTCAGCGCCGACGGGGATCTGGCGCCGCTGCGTGAGCTGCACCGCGTGGTCCGCGCGAACGGCGCGGTGCTGATCGTCGACGAGGCGCACGGGATCGGCGTGCGCGGCGACGGCGGCCGCGGGCTGGTGCACGAGGTCGGCCTGGCGGGGCAGCCGGACCTGATCGTCACCGCGACCCTGTCGAAAGCCCTTGCCGCCCAAGGCGGTGTGGTGCTGGCCGCCGAACGGGTCCGCGCGCACCTGATCAATGCGGCCCGCACCTTCATCTTCGATACCGGGCTCGCTCCCGCGGCGGTCGGGGCGGCCCGGGCGGCGCTGCGCGTGCTGCGCCGCGACCCGGCGATGGCGGGCCGGGTGCTGGAACGCGCCACCGCCATCGCGCGCATGTCCGGTGCGCCGCAGCCGGATTCGGCGGTGGTGTCGGTGGTGCTCGGCGAGGCGCAGCTCGCCTACGACGCCGCACAGGCGTGCCGGGCTCGCGGTCTGAGCGTGGGTTGCTTCCGGCCGCCGTCGGTCCCGGCGGGCACCTCGCGGCTGCGGCTCACCGCCCGCGCCGATCTGGACGACGCCGAAATGGATTTCATCGCAACGACTCTCGCCGCCGTGCTGGCCGACGCGCGGGGACCGTTGCCGGTATGAGCGGGAGGTAAGACGGCTGTGGGTGTGTTGATCGTGACCGGGACCTCCACGGAGGTCGGCAAGACGGTGGTGACCGCGGCATCGGCCGCCGCCGCGCGGGCCGCCGGACGGTCGGTCGCCGTGTGCAAACCGGCGCAGACTGGCGTGCGGCCGGGCGAGTTCGGCGACCTGTCCGACATCGAGCGGCTGGCCGGGGTCGATCGCACGCTCGAGCTGGCTCGCTACCCCGACCCGCTGGCCCCCGACACCGCCGCCCGGCGCGCGGGACAGCCGTTGCTGACGCTCGAGGACACCGTCGCCGCTGTCGACTCGCTGTCGGACGCGGACCTGACGCTGGTGGAGGGTGCGGGCGGCGTGCTCGTCCGGCTCGGCGAATTCACCCTCCTCGACCTCGCCCAGAAGCTCGCGGCGCCCGTGCTGGTGGTGGCCGCGGCCGGGCTGGGAACCCTCAACCACAGCGAACTGACCACCCGCGCGCTGGCCGCGGCGGGCGTCCCCTGCGCGGGCCTGGTGATCGGATCCTGGCCCGGCACACCGGATCTCGCCGCCGACTGCAATCGCACGGACCTCCCGGAGGTAACCGGCCAGCGCCTGGTCGGCGCTATCCCCGAGGGCGCCGGGCGCTGGCCCGCACAGCGTTTCGCCGCCGCCGCACCGACCTGGTTCCAGGCGGAGTGGCGCGCACGCTATCTGTACTGACCCCGGACCTCTCCGCATCCGAAGACGAAGCGGCCGCGCGTTCGATGCCTGACCCGGACGGGACACGATAGCCGCCGGGCGGAGAGTGTGGAACGGGCCACCGCCCCGGCCGCTGCCGATGATCATGCGGCCGGGACCGTCCTACAGTGGATGGAGATGCTTCTGGAGGACCGGCACCCGACCACCGTCGCGGACTACGACGATGCGCGGCGGCGCGCCCGGCTGGCCGAAACCGGTGTGGGGCACGGCTGGGTGCGGTTGCGGCGCACTCGCAAGGCGCTCCTGCGGCTGGCCTTGGCGCCGATCTTGCTGCTGGTGGTGTTCGCTCAGTACCTCGCCGTCGACATCGCGCCGGAGCGGGCCCGGCTGGCGCGCACCGAGCCCGCGGTGCTGCCGGTCGCCGCCCCCGCCCCCGATGCCCGCAACACCGCGGTGTTCGACCTGGTCGGTCTCGGCGCGCTGGACGCCACCCCCACGGCTCGCGCGCTGCCGTCGCTGAACCGGATGGGCTCGGTGTGGGCCGTGCGCTACGACAACACCGGTATCGACACCAAGGTGATCAGCGATCTGATCATCCGGGTCACCGAGGCCGCGCGGATCGACAATGTGGTGCTGGTCGGTCACAGCATGGGCGGCGTGATCGCGCTCGAGATCGGCAAGCACATCCACACCGGCTCCACCAAGAATCTGGCCGCCGTGGTCTTGGACTGCACGCCGATGGACCTCAACGCGGTGCGGCCGGAGAGCCGCAATCAGGGCGAGGATCTGCTGCGCTGGACCGGCTGGCTGCCGGGAATCCGGGAGAGCCGCAGCCTGCGCCTGTTCGCCGAAACCTACGCGCGCCGTGACCGTTTCCTCGACCGCGACACGACCCCGCCGGGCATCCGCGGTGACCGGCTGTGGTCGACGGTGGGGGAGGTGCTGCGCCAGAAGATCGGCAACCGCGACGCGGCCAGCAACGGGCTGATCGAATCCCAATTCCGCGCGATCGTGGCGGGCGGTGCGGTCGACGATCTGCGTGCCCTGGTCAAACCGGTGAACGGCAAGTCGCGCCCGGCGGTGGTCTTTCTGCGCCCGAACAATCCGGAGCGGGATCCGATCGTCGATGTCGAATACACCCATCGGGTGCTGATCCAGCAGGTCGGCGGCGTGAACGGGACGCTGCTGACGGTGCTCGCGCACGGCACGGGGCACGCGAATCCCGTGCAGCAGCCGGGGGAATACAACAAGGTCATCGCGCAGCAGGTGGTGCCGTTCGTGCGGCTGGTGCGCAATCAAGAGCTGGTCATGGCGCGGTGATCGAGGTTCAGCGCACCGCGTCATCGCTGCGCGGCCGGATCCCGGAGGGCGGCAACAGCTTCCACGCCTCCAGCTGAGCCCGGACCTGCTCGGCGGCGTCGATATTGAGTGGTCCGCTGGTCCACATGGCGTACGGCAGGTTGAAGAACCGCTGCTCGGTCACCGCGCGCAGCCGGTTGATGCCGGGCTTGGCCCGTAGCAGCTCCACCTTCTGGGCGAACGTCTGCGGCGGATAGTCGACGAACACCAGGGCGTCGGGATCCGCGGCGGCCAGTCGCTCCCACGACACCCGGGTCCACGAGTCGCCCACGTCCTCGAGGACATTGTGGGCGCCCGCGGCATCCAGGATCGCTTGCGGCCCACCGAATCTGCCGCTGGAGAAGACGGTGTCGCTCGCGCTGTCGAAGACGAAGACCTGCGGTCGCCGACCGGCCTGCGGCGCCCGGCGCAGGGCGTCGAGGCGGGCGTCCAGGTCGGCGATCAGGCGGGTGGCCTGTTCGGTGCGGCCGGTGATCGCGCCGAGGTTGTCGAGGTCGGTGCGCAGCGCGGTCCACGGGTCGACGATGCCGCGCGTCTGCTCGCCGTCGCGCTGCCGGCAGCTCTCGGTGAGTACGTAGGCGGCGATTCCGTTCTTGCGCAAAGAATCCGGTGTGAGGTCCTTGGCCTCGGTGTAGCCGTAGTTCCATCCGGCGACCATCACGTCGGGGCGCTGCGCGAGCACGGTCTCGCGGGACGGCGACTCGGGGGACACCACGCGCAGGCGATCGACCGCGTCGCCGTAGTGGCGGCGCAGGGTCGCGGTGTCGTCGGCTTGCAGGCTGGACACCGCGGTCACGGCGTCCTGTGCGCCGAGGGCCAGCGCCATCGAGATCATGTTGCTGTCGTTGACGAACATCCGCTCGGCGGGTGCGGGGAAAGACACGTCCCGCTCGCAGTTGCGCAGCGTGAGATTGCCGTCGACGGCGGGTGCGGCGCCGCACGCGACCGCGGTGAGAGCCGTTGCCAGAGTGGCGAATATGGAAGCCGAGCGTCTCATCGTCGTCCTTCGATCGTGTCGAGCAGCAGGTGGGATTCCCCGGTGTCCGGATGGCGGACGCGCGCGGCGCGCACCCCGAACACCGTGGCGAGAACGTCCGGGGTGAGCGCGGTCTCGGGTGGTGTCAGCGCACCCGCGCGACCCTTGTCCAGCACCAGGACGCGGTCGCAGAAGCGGTCGGCGAGATCCAGATCGTGCAGGGTGAGCACCACGGTCCGGTCCAGTGCGCGAGCCAGTGTCAGCAGCGCCAGCCGGTGGGTGACGTCGAGGTGGTTCGTCGGTTCGTCGAGCAGTAGCAGGGGAGTGTCCTGCGCGAGAGCCCGGGCCAGCAGCACCCGCTGCCGTTCACCGCCGGACATCCGATGTACGGGCCGATCGGCGAACCCTTCGAGATCTACTGCGCGCAAGGCACTCTCGACGGCCGCGCGCTCCCGTGGGCCGCCCGGCCCCCAAGGTGGCAGATACGGGGTGAGTCCCAGCGCCACCACCTCACCCGCGCGCAGATCGTCGGGCGGCTGCTCGTCCTGCGCGACCAGCGCGATCGCCCGTGCCCGCCGTCGCGCCGAAAGACCTTGCAGATCAAGGCGTTCCACGAACACCTGCCCCTGCTGCGGCCGAAGCAACCCGGCCAGCGTGCGCAACAGCGTGGTCTTCCCGCTACCGTTCGGCCCGACGACCCCGATGATCTCCCCGGCCTCCACCGCGAACGACACCTCAGCGAGTACGGTCCGCCGCCCAGGCCCACACGTCAGTCCCCGAACCTCCAGCACAGAACCGCAGGCCGGGCAGGGTGCTGTCTGTTCTTCTGCCGGAGTCGACAAGGACGCACCGTTCCTATGCCGCAGCCGCTTCACGACGCACCGAATCGGTAGCGGCGGCGGCCCATCAAGAGGAGAAAGACCGGTGCGCCGATCAAGCCGGTGAGGACGCCGACCGGGATTTCCGTGGGCCGCACCAGAATCCGGGCGGCGGCATCCGCGACCACGAGGAACAGCGCGCCGCACAGCGCACTCACCGGCAGCAGCGCGCGATGCGGCGAGCCGACCAGCAGTCGGGCCGCGTGCGGCACCACCAGTCCGACGAAACCGATCCCGCCCGAGACCGCCACCAGGACACCCACCAGCACGGCCAGCCCGGCGAACAACGCGATCCGCAAGGCACGCACCGGTACTCCGACCGACGCGGCGGTGTCGGCGCCCACGTTCAGCGCGTCGAGCCAGCCCGCGGCCGCCGCCAGTGTCACTGCCGCGACTCCGACCACGCAGGCGGGCAACGCGATTCGCGTCCAATCCGCCCCCGCGAGACTCCCGAGCAGCCAGAACAGCACGGCCTGGGCGGCCGCCGGGTCGGCGCTGCGGAAGATCAGATAGCTGCTCAGCGCCGCGAACGCCGACCCCAGCACGGTCCCGGTCAGCACCAGCCGCAGCGGCGTGAGCCCGCCCTGCGCGACCGCGATCAGAAAGACCATGGCCGCCGCGGCGAACGCGCCGAGCAGCGCGCCGCCCGACAGCGCCCACACCCCGGCCCCGGCGAAGAACCCGGAGGTGATCACCGCCGCCGCGCCCACTCCCGCCCCGGAGGACACGCCGAGCAGATAGGGGTCGGCCAGCGGATTGCGCACGAGCGTCTGCATGGCCGCCCCCGCCAGCGCCAGGCCCGCGCCGACCACGGCCGCCAGCAGGGTACGCGGCACCCGTAACTGCCAGATGATCGTGTCGAGGCCGGGATCCGCGAACGCGGCCCCGGTCACCCGCGCCCGCAGCACCTCGAAAACGGTTGCGGGCGGCACGGTTTCGGCCCCGCATCCGGTCGCCGCCACCATGGCGCACCCCAGCGCCACCGCGACGACGGGGATGACCACCGCTGTCCGCGCGCGGCTCATCGCCGATACTCCATGGGCACCTCGCGACCTCAGAGCTGTACCCCGGCGAGGGAGGTCTGACTTCCGTGACGGGCCCGAGCCCGCCGCGGTCACAGTGGCGCGACCGTTCCGGATTTCCACCGGATTCCCGCACCCGCCGGGAATGACGAAGAGGACTCTACCGTCCGGTTTGTCCGGTCAGCGCACCCGGTCGCCCAGCAGATGCCGCACCCCGCCCACGAACAGCTGCAACCCGAAGTCGAAACGGTCGGTCGCGCTGGTGTTCTCGTAGAGCGGCGAGGACTCCTCCGGCAGCGCGCCCGCCGAATCCATCTGCATCCGCGACTGCTCGTCGACGGTCTCGCCGAGTACGTAGTACAACAGCGTGTAGGCGGCCAGGTCGGCCTCCTCGCGGCCCATGCCGCCGCGGATCAGCGCGCCCGCCACCCGTTCCCGGCCCTTGCTGGTGGTCAGGCGCGAGGCGTAGGTGGCCGACACCAGCTCCGCGCCGTCGCGGTAGGCGAGCAGGCACGAGCGCATCCGGTGCGCCAGCTCGCCCACCTGCGCGGACCACTCGTCGGCGGCGACCGGCTCGTCCAGCGGCGCCAGAATGCGGTCGGCGACCGCGCCGAGCAGCGCCTGCTTGTTGGGGAAGTGCCAATACAGCGCGCCGGGCTGGACGTGCAGCGAGGTCGCCAGCCGGCGCATCGTGAGATCGGCCAGGCCGAATTGATCGAGGATGGCGATGGCCCCGTCGACGACGTCCGTGCGGTGCAGTTGCACTTGGCGACAACCCTTTCGTGCTTTGACTCGATCCCCACGCTACCCTAGCCTGAACACCGTTCAAGTTGCACGGCCGCAGCCCGGCCGGACGAAGGGATTCGTGCGCATGACCCAGGCACCCGTCAGGACCGACACCGACATTCTGGCGATCGCCCGCGAGCAGGTGCTCGACCGCGGCGTCGGCCTCGACCAGCAGCAGACCGCCGAGGTGCTGCGCCTCGCCGACGACCGGCTGGAGGAACTGCTGGAGCTGGCGCACGAGGTCCGCATGAAGTGGTGCGGCCCGGAGGTGGAGGTCGAGGGCATCATCTCGCTCAAGACCGGCGGCTGCCCCGAGGACTGCCACTTCTGTTCGCAGTCCGGGCTGTTCCAGTCCCCGGTCCGCGCCGCCTGGCTGGACATCCCCTCACTGGTGGAGGCCGCCAAGCAGACCGCCAAGACCGGAGCCACCGAATTCTGCATCGTCGCGGCCGTGCGCGGCCCGGACGAGCGGCTGATGGCGCAGGTCGCCGCCGGTGTGGAGGCCATCCGCAACGAGGTCGACATCCAGGTCGCCTGCTCGCTGGGCATGCTCACCCAGGACCAGGTCGACCAGCTCGCCGCCATGGGCGTGCACCGCTACAACCACAACCTCGAGACCGCCCGGTCGCACTTCCCGAACGTGGTCACCACGCACAGCTGGGAGGAGCGCTGGGACACCCTGCGCATGGTCCGCGAGGCGGGCATGGAGGTGTGCAGCGGCGGCATCCTCGGCATGGGCGAGACCATCGAGCAGCGCGCCGAATTCGCTTCGCAGCTGGCCGAATTGGAGCCCGACGAGGTGCCGCTGAACTTCCTCAACCCGCGCCCGGGCACCCCCTTCGGCGATCTCGAGGTGCTGCCCGCGGCCGAGGCCCTGAAGTCCGTCGCCGCGTTCCGGCTCGCGCTGCCCCGCACCATGCTGCGCTTCGCCGGCGGCCGCGAGATCACCCTCGGCGACCTCGGCGCGAAGCAGGGCATCCTCGGTGGCATCAACGCCGTCATCGTCGGCAACTACCTGACCACGCTGGGCCGCCCGGCCGAGCAGGACCTGGATCTGCTGGGCGAGCTGAAGATGCCCATCAAGGCACTCAACGAAACCCTCTGAGCGGCAACCGTCCACCCGCCGGGACGGCACCGCTACCCGGCGGGCGGGACCCGGTCGGGTATTGTCGGCAGCCCAGGAGCTGCACTTTTCGAGGTGGTCGTGGACATCATGGAAGAGCGCTACAACCCCTTCACGGGTAAGCGGGTGGTACCGAACCTGGCCGACGCGGTCCCGGCCGCGGCCGTCTTGGGCCTGGAGCCGCCGCGTTTCTGCGAGCAGTGCGGGCGGCGCATGATCGTTCAGGTGAGCCCCGACGGCTGGTGGGCGAAATGCTCGCGCCACGGGGTGATCGATTCCAAGAGCCTGGACCATCGTTGATGGCCCACCAGAGCGCCGCCGTGCCGTCCGGCGCGGGCCGCGGCGAGGTGCGCGCCGTGCTGTGCGTGGTGGCCGCCGTGCTGGTGGTCAGCGCGCTCGGCGGGGTGGTCTGGGCGTTGCTGGCGCCCCCGGAGAAGGTGATCGTCGTGGAGCCGGGCCGGGGCGCGGCACTGACCGGCGAGAGCGCGCACCGGTTCGACGCGGTGGCGATCTTCGTGTGCGTCGGTGTCATCGCCGGGTTGCTCACGGCCGCCGCCGCGTGGCGGGTGCGCCGGATCCGGGGTCCGCTGCTGCAGGGCGGGCTGTTGTTCGGTTCGCTGGCCGGCGCCTGGCTGATGGCCTGGGTGGGGGAGCGGGTCGCCGAGTGGCGGTATCCGCATGTGTCGAATCCGCCGGTGCGGACGATCATCGAACTGCCCCCGCTGATTTCACCGTCGGAGTTCACCGGATGGACGCAGCTGGTGGTGCAGCCGCTGGTGGCCGCGCTCGTGGTGCTCGTGCTGTCGGCGTTGAGCACCTCCGAGGACCTGGGCGCCGGGCCCGTCGTCGGCAAGGCCGAGTCCCACGGCGCCCGCGCGTACGCCTCGGAAATCAGCTACGGCCCCTACGGAACACCGACCGCGCAGCCGGGCCCGTTCGAGGGCGCCGATTCCGGTTCGCCACGTTGACGCCGGGCCGAAGCCGAAGCGTTGCCGAAGATTTCCCCGCCCGCCGTAAGCTGAAGTCCTTCCGGCCCTGAACGCGCCGGGTTCGCAGAGGAGGCGGCGGGTTGGGATTCACTGGTGGCGCACTCGTCGTCGAGGAGCTCGACGCCGAGTCCTGGTGCGTGCGCGAGCCCATCGAATATCGCGGCGACCGTGAGTCTTTCGTGGTCCCGGCCGGATTCCGGACCGATTTCGCCTCGGTGCCCCGCGCGCTGGTCTGGTTGATCCCGCGCTACGGCGCCTTCACCAAGGCCGCCATCCTGCACGACTATCTGTCCCGCGGCACCGAGGTGAGCCGCGCCGACGCCGACGGCCTGTTCCGCCGCGTGCTGCACGAACAGGGCGTCTCGGTGCCGCAGCGGTGGATGATGTGGGCCGCGGTGCGGCTGGGTTCCGGATTGCGCGGCGCCACCGTGGGCGATATCGCGAAGTTCCTGCTCGTCGCCGTCCCGGCGGTGGTCTTCCTGGCGGTCCCGGTGGTGATCGTGCAGCTGTGGCTGCTGCTGTTCTGGGTCGTGGAGGCCGTGTTCTGGACCTCCAGCCGGGTCGTCGGCCGGCCCACCGGACCGGCCCCGAAACCACAGGTGAAGATGACCACCTGAGTGCCGCAGGGCCGGGCGGAAATTCGCTGGCCGGTCCACCGGCTCCGCCGCTACCGTGAGGTGATCGAAGCGGAAGGAGGGCGGCGATGGACAGCACATCCCGAGCGGCGGATGCACGGGACGAGAAGACGGCCGAGCGAGCCGATCTCGCCGCCTGGCGTCGCCGCCACGAGTTGCGCAGATCCAATGCCGCGCAACCGGTCCCGAGCAAGCGCCGTTACGAGCGCACGCCGAAGCACCGGCAGCGCGAATACTGAACCGTCCCGGTTTCCGCGGTGCGCCCGCGGCTGTCCGAGAAGCGCCTGAATACGCCGAAGCCGCCCGCGGTTGCGCGGGCGGCTTCCGATCGACAACCTGTCGCGTTGTGCGCGTGGTTATCTGGCCTGCTGCGGGGGGCGCGGGACGAACGGCTGATTGATCGTCGTGAAGTACTGCGCGACGGCCGCGATGGCGATCGGCGCCGTCACGAGGAGTTGCCCCGCGAGCGTGCCGAGTGCCCCGACCGCGATGATGCCGCCCAGGCAGCCCACCGCGGCGGCGGGGATGATCGGGCCGAACAGGCCGATAATGGTGGCGGAAGCGACGGTGGCACCGGCGATTCCGCCGAGGACGCAGCCGACGATGCCGCCGCCGATGCCGCCGACCGTGGTGCCGATCGCGGCGCCCGTGGCGATGGTGTCCTTCAACCGGGTGAAGGCGGCGACCTCGCGGTCGTAGGGTGTCGCCCACTGCGCCTGGTCCTCGAACGGCAGCGCCACCGGCCGATAGGCGGCGTGCGCGAGGTCGAATTGCGGTGTCAGCGTGGCGGTCCGGCCCTGGATGTCGGCGGCGATGGGGAAGACGAAATCGTCGACCCGGAACTCCAGCGGGGTGCCCGCCAGCACGGTGCCGTCGGCGGCTTCGATCTCGAACACGCCGTGCTCGACTTCCATGGCGCCGGAGTCGATCTCGATGATCGCCCGGTCATCGGCGGTGGTGGCGGTGTAGCCGACGGCCGGACTGCTGTCGGGTTGCGGTGCGGCGCCGACGGTTCCGGCGGTGAGTCCGGTGACGGCTATCGCCAGCGTCGATGCGGTGGCGATCCTGCGCAGAAAGGGCGTTCGCGGGGGTTGGGGAAGCGGCAGCAACGGTCGAATCTCCTGTGGGAGTTGTTTTCTCGATGGTCCAGCACTCTCGCAGCATCCTACTGAATGCAACCTGAAGATAGCTGAAACGGTTTTCAGGATCGAACTCGGTGCTGTTCAGCCACGGGGACGCAGGGCCGCGAACTCGTCGGTAACCCGGATCTCGTCGTCGGTGAATCGGTAGACGGCGGCGGGACGGCCACCGGTCTTGCCGGGTGTCGCGGTATCGCCCGTCGGGGTGATCACCTTGCGGCGGCTGAGGACTCGCTGCAGGTTGGTGGTGTCCACCTCGTACCCCAAGGCGGCGCAATAGATTTCGCGCAGTGTCGACATTGTGAATCGCGAAGGGGCCAGGGCGAAGGCGATATTCGTGTAGGATAGCTTCGCGGCCAGCCGGGTCCGGGCATGGTCGACGACCGTGCCGTGGTCGAAGGACATGTCCGGCAGCGACGAGAGCGGATGCCAGCGGGTGTCCGGCGGCAGGTGCGGATCCGCGGTCAGCGGCACCAGTCCGAGATACGCCGAGGCGATGCGGCGCGGGCCGGGGACCCGGTGCGGATCGCTGAACACCGACAGCTGCTCGATGTGCCACAGCTCGCGCACGTCCACCTTCTCCGCGAGTTGCCGGCGCGCCGAGATGTCGAGATCCTCGTCGTCGCGCAGGCGCCCGCCCGGTAGCGACCAGGTGCCGGTCTGTGGCTCCATCGCGCGCTCCCACAGCAACACCGCCAGTTCGGTGTGCCAACCCGGTGCGCACCGCGGCAATTGCGGATCAACCGGGTGACTAACGATCTGACCTGCGGAGATGGTGTCCGGGAAGCGGCGAACCTGGAACACCGCGGTGAGCGATTCGTGAATGGTGCTACTATGGGCCACGTTTTCGATTGTAAGTCGAAAACCGGGTTGATGCGAATCGGCGAAGTTGCCGAGCGCATGAGGAAGGAGTCATGCCATGGCGACCATGACGTTTGCCGGGCACGTCACGGACGGTCCGACGGGGTACACGGGCGTAGCGGCCACCCCGGAATGGGCGCAGGAGATCCAGCGCCTCGCGCGTGAGCGCAACGCGACCATCCTGGCGCACAACTATCAGCTGCCGGAGATCCAGGACGTGGCCCACCATGTCGGGGATTCGCTGGCGCTCTCGCGCATCGCGGCCGAGGCCCCGGAGGACACCATCGTGTTCTGCGGCGTGCACTTCATGGCGGAGACCGCCAAGATCCTCAGCCCCGACAAGACGGTGCTGATCCCCGACCAGCGGGCGGGCTGCTCGCTGGCGGATTCCATCACCGCCGACGACCTGCGCGCGTGGAAGGCCGAACACCCCGGCGCCGTGGTGGTTTCGTACGTGAACACCACCGCCGCGGTGAAGGCGCTGACCGACATCTGCTGCACCTCGTCCAACGCCGTCGACGTGGTGGCCTCCGTCGACCCGGACCGTGAGGTGCTGTTCCTGCCGGACCAGTTCCTGGGCGCGCACGTCAAGCGCGTGACCGGGCGCGAGAACATGCACATCTGGGCCGGCGAATGCCACGTGCACGCCGGCATCAACGGTGACGAGCTGACCGAGCAGGCCCGCACCCACCCCGACGCCGAACTGTTCGTGCACCCCGAATGCGGTTGCGCCACTTCGGCGCTGTACCTCGCCGGGGAGGGCGCCTTCCCGGCGGACCGGGTGCACATCCTGTCCACCGGCGGCATGATCGACGCCGCCAAGGCGGCCAAGTCGAACCAGGTCCTGGTCGCCACCGAGATCGGCATGCTGCATCAGCTGCGCCGGGCCGCGCCGGGCATCGACTTCCAGGCCGTCAACGACCGCGCGTCCTGCAAGTACATGAAGATGATCACGCCCGCGGCGCTGTTGCGCTGCCTGACCGACAACCTCGACGAGGTGCACGTCGACGCGGAAACCGCCGCGCTGGCCCGCAATTCGGTACAGCGCATGATCGCCATCGGTAATTCGGGCGGGGGCGAATGACCGGACCGCGCACCGCGGTCTCCAGCACGCCGACGGTCGCGTGGGAAGCCGACGCCGATCTCGTGGTGATCGGTGGCGGCGTCGCCGGTCTCACGGCCGCGCGGACCGCGTCGCTGCGCGGGCTGCGGGTGCTCACCCTGAGCAAGGGCGGCCCCACCGACACCTCCACGCAGTACGCCCAGGGCGGTATCGCCGTGGTCGCGCCGGACGGTGATTCGGTGGACGCGCACGTGCAGGACACGCTGGAGGCCGGGGCGGGTCTGTGCGATCCGGCCGCGGTGCGCTCGATCGTCGAGGGCGGCCGGGACGCGGTCGCGGCGCTGACCGACCTCGGGGCGGTGTTCGATCTCGGCCGCGACGGCGAGGTCTCCCGGACTCGGGAGGGCGGGCACAGCACGCGCCGCATCATCCACGCCGGTGGTGACGCGACCGGCGCGGAGGTGCAGCGCGCGCTGAACACCGCCGGGCTGCCGGTGCTGTTCGGCGCCGCGGCGGTCGACGTCGTCACCGGGCCCGCTGGTGTGCAGGGCGTGATCGCGGTGTCGGACAAGGGATTCGGTGTCGTGCACGCACCGGCCGTGCTGCTGGCGACCGGTGGTCTCGGGCAGCTGTACGCGTGCAGCACCAATCCGCCGGGCGCCACGGCGGACGGGATCGCGCTGGCACTGCGGGCCGGGGCGCTGGTGGCCGACCTGGAATTCGTGCAGTTTCATCCAACGGTGCTGTTCACGCCCGGCGGCCTCGGCAGGCGGCCACTGGTCAGCGAGGCGGTGCGGGGCGAGGGCGCGATCCTCGTCGACGCGGAGGGCCGGTCGGTGACCGCGGGGGTGCACCCGCGCGGTGACCTCGCGCCCCGTGACGTGGTGTCGCGTGCCATCGCCGCCCGGATGCGCGCGCTCGGCACCGACCACGTGTATCTCGACGCGCGGGCCCTCGAGGGTTTCGCCCGGCGCTTCCCGACCATCACCGCGTCCTGCGTGGCCGCCGGGCTGGACCCGCGAGCGGATCTCATCCCGGTGGCGCCGGCCGCGCACTACCAGTGCGGGGGCGTCGTCACCGACCCGTACGGCCGCACCGCCGTGCCGGGGTTGTACGCGGCGGGTGAGGTCGCCCGCACGGGGCTGCACGGAGGGAACCGGCTCGCCTCCAACAGTCTGCTCGAGGGCCTGGTGGTCGGCGAGCGGGCAGGGGCGGCGGCGGCCGAACGACTCGGGGAGCGTGCGCGGGTGTCCGAGCTGGGCGCCGTGACGTTCCCGCGCGCGGACCGGAAGGCGTTGCAGGAGATCATGTCCGACCACGCGGCGGTGGTTCGCGACGGGGAGGGACTGCGGTCGGCGGTGCTGCGGCTGCTGCAACTGCTGTCCGATCCGATCGGGCGTGCGGACGGCGCGGCGGGGTCGCCCGTTCCCGCGGCGGAACGGGAGGGGGTCGCCGAGGTGGCGGGGGAGCCCGCCGGGGACGCCGCGCCGTGCGTCGCGGTGCTGGAGGACGCGGCGCTGACCCTCACCGCCCGCGCCTTCCTGGTCGCCGCGACCGCGCGGACCGAGAGCCGCGGCTGCCACACCCGCTCCGATCATCCCGAAACCCGCGACGACCTGCGTCGCAGCCTTCCTGTCCGGCTGGGTGCCGATGGCCGTCCGCAGTTGGTCACCGAGTCGCCCGACGCGCCGGTGCCATTCGCCGTGGCGCCGGTGTCATGAGCGCCGGTGTCATGAGAACCGCGCTACCGATCAGTCCGACACCGGCACCGCACGGGAGCACGGCCCGCATCCCGCATGCGGTCCGCCGAGCAACCGCAGCACGGCGTCGGGCGGACAGCGGGACGGCGGGCGCGGATTGTCGCGGAATGCGAACGGCCGGAACGTTATCGACCCGGCTCGCGGACGGACCGCCCGTCCGCGAGAGAGACCCGGAACAGGAGTACATCATGGCATTGGCTGCCGGACTCGACCGCGCGGAAGTCGTGCGGCTGATCCGCACCGCACTGGACGAGGATCTGCGGTACGGTCCCGACATCACCACGGCCGCAACGGTTCCCGCCGATGCGACGGTGAAGGCCGCGATGGTCTCGCGGCAGCCGGGGACCGTGGCCGGACTCGATGTGGGCCTGCTGGTCCTGGACGAGGTGATCGGCGCGGGCGACTACGAGGTGACCGAGCGCGTCGCCGACGGGACCAGGGTGGCGGCCGGTGACGCGGTGCTGCGTCTGGTCGCGCCGACGCGCGCGCTGCTGACCGCCGAGCGCACCATGTTGAACCTGGTGTGCCACCTGTCGGGCATCGCGACCGCCACGTCCGCGTGGGTCGACGCGGTGGCCGGTACCCGCTGCCGCATCCGGGACAGCCGCAAGACCCTGCCCGGCCTGCGGGCGCTGCAGAAGTACGCGGTGCGGGTCGGCGGCGGCGTCAACCACCGCATGGGGCTGGGTGACGCGGCGCTCATCAAGGACAACCACGTGGTCGCCGCCGGTTCGGTGGTCGCGGCGCTGCGCGCGGTGCGCGAGCTGGCGCCGGACATCGCCTGCGAGGTCGAGGTGGACAGCCTCGACCAGCTGGACGCCGTGCTGGCCGAAGACGTGGAACTCGTGCTGCTGGACAACTTTCCGCTGTGGGCCACCCAGGCCGCGGTGCAGCGCCGCGACGCTCGCTCGCCGCGGACGAAGCTCGAATCCTCGGGCGGGCTGACCCTGGACGCTGCCGCCGACTACGCCCGCACCGGTGTCGACTATTTCGCGGTCGGCGCGCTCACCCACTCGGTCCGGGTCCTGGATCTCGGTCTGGACATGTAGGCCGGACTAGAGCCCGAACTCGGCGGGCGGCAACCGCAGCACCCGGCAGCATTCGCGCAGGGCCGCGGCCTCGCGGAGGTCGAATCCGCCGTCGGCTCCGGCGATTTCGAGACCGACCCGCACGGCGGCGCGGGCCTGTGCGGGACGGTCGGTGGCCCGTGCAACCTGCTGGAGCACGTAGGCGCGGCCGAAGGCGGGGTCGAGGGTGAGCCGATGCCAGTTGTCCTCGAACAGGTTTCGCAGTTCGTGTGGCGGGAAGTGATACATCACACCGCTCGCGCCGATGCGGTCGGCGACGCGCGTGCGCTCGGACGGGTCGGCCGCGCCGCCGGCGCTCACCAGTGCGCACACGCCCACCGCGGCATCACGAAACACGCTGTCGCGCAACGTGTCCGGCATATGGTGCCGGTCGTCGGCAAGTGACATCGGTGAACCCCCTGGCCCCGTCCGGTCGGACCCGAACTACAACAGGCCGACGCTAACAGAGATCGGCGGCCGCGACAGCCCCCGATCTTGTGGGGATGTCCGGCGCGCTCAAGCGCTGAGTTCACGCTCCAGCGGGGTGCGGAACCGGGGTATCGCGCGAACATCGCCGAACCACGTTCGCATCCGCTCCGCCTCCGCCGCGATCAGCTCGCGCGCCTCCGAACCGACGTCTTCCAAGAGCCGCCAGGCGATCTCGCCGTCGGTGCGCTGCGCCCATCCGCCGACGATGCGGCCGTCCCACCAGACGGTGGGCCCGACATTGCCGTTGCTGTCGAACAGTGCCGGGCGATGCGGGCCGAGGAACCAATCCCGCGACTGCCAGCCCATCGGCGTGGGATCCAACGCCGGGAGCAGCGCCGCCCACGGCTCGGGGGTGGGCACCGGCTCAAGGTCTCCGGCGAGTGCGACGCCTGTGATGCCGTCGAGATCGACCTCTTCGATATCCAACCGCGCCAACGTCTTCCGCACCTCGGCGACGGTCCAGCCGGTCCACCATTTCAGATCGGTGACCGGGGCCGGGCCGAAGGTGCGCAGCCAGCGGCGTACCAGTTCGTCGCGGGCGGTGTCGATCGGCAGTGCGGAAATCCCGCCGGGCAGCCATTTTTCGATCGGCGCCCAGAGGTACTGGCTGCTGGCCCAGCTGCCGTTGGGCCGCCCCCGCACGATGTGCCCGGCGCATCCGAGTGTGACCAGGACCCACGTGGTGATGTTGGTGGGCTTGGAATAGGGCTTGCCCGGGGCGGTGTCGACCTGCGTGCGCAGGCGGGGCACCGCGGCGCCGAGTTGCGCGCCGGTCGCGCTGCCGCGCGCCAGCAGTTCGCGGTGGGTCTCCTGCTCCACCTCCGCCCACCACGCCGCGACGTCGCCGTCCACGACCTCTTGCAGGTAGCGGCTGTAGGTCCGGCGCTGCTTGGCGGCCAGCGCGTCGCCCACCGCCGATTGCAACGCCGGGAGCAGATCCACCGGCGCCACGAACATGGTGCGCCGCATGGCCAGCAGCCGCAGCAACGTCCGGTCCTCGTACAGCGCCCGCTCCACGTCCGCCGGCTCCAGCCCGCGACTGCGCGCCGCGACGGACAGGAACACCGTCGCCGGATCGGTGGCATGCAACGCCACCATCGCCTCGACCACCCCGGCGACCTCTTCCCCCGCACCGCCGGAGCCAACCGATGCCGAACACCCAGCCGAGCCCGCCGCTCCGCCGCATCTATCGAACGCATGAACGAATCCTATCCGCCTCGAAGGGAAGTGCATTCCTCCGCAGTAGCCAAATTTGGCTAATGGCCCGGAGAGGCGTATGTTTCCCGCAGTAGCCAAATTTGGCTATCCAGGCGGGAGGGGTTCGATGAAGCCGGTACGACTTCTGGTCCTGGGAGCGTTGCGCAGGCGCGGTCGCGCACACGGCTATCAGATCCGCGCGGATCTGGAATCCTGGGGCGCACACGAATGGTCCACCGCCACATCGGGTTCGGTGTATCACGCGCTCAAGAGCATGGCCGGACAGGGTCTGCTGGCGGCGACGTCGGATGCGGATCCCTCGGCCGCCGGGGGCCCGCCGCGGATCGAGTACGAGCTGACGGACACCGGTGAGCAGGAGTACCTCGGCCTCCTGCGCCGGGCCTTGGCCGACCGCGAGCCGAGACTGGATGTCCTGTGCGCCGCGGTGGGCCTGATCGAGGATCTGCCCCGGGAGCAGGCCCTGCAGGTCCTGCGCACCCGGGCCGACGCGATGCGCGACTGGCGCGCCGGCATCACCGCGTACGTGCCCGCGGATACGGAGCTGGACGCGTGGGGTCCGGTGGGCGAGGTCATCTCGCTGTGGCTGGCGACCGCGGATACGGGCGCGGAGTGGACCCGGCGGCTGATCCACCGCCTGGAAGAGGGCGCGTTCAGTATGGCCGGCGAGCCCGGTTCCCCCACTCGCCGCCCCGCACCACCGGCCGAGTAGCGGCGGCGAGCGGCGGCGGAAACTTCCCTTCGAGACGGAGCAATGCCATGGCCCACGAGATAACCGTCCCGCTGCTGCCGTGCGGATCCATCGACGAGATCGTCGAGTTCTACACCATGCTCGGCTTCACCCGGACCTACTACCAGCTGCGCCCGTACCCGTGCGTGGGCCTGCGGCGAGAAGACCTCCAGTTGCAGTTCTTCGGTTTGCCGGACTTCAGACCCGAGGACTCCTACGGCAGTTGTGTTGTCCTCGTGCCCGATACCCAGCAGTTGTTCGAGGCGTTCGCCGCGGGCATGCGCGCGGTCCACGGCAAGCTGCTGGTCTCCGGGATCCCGCGGATGACCCGCCCGCGGAAACGCAAGAACGCCGACAACTACTCCGGGTTCACGGTCATCGATCCCGGCGGGAACTGGATCCGTTTCTTCGCGTCCCCTGGTACCGGTGGCGCCGGTGCGCCCGCGGTCGGCAAGCTGGCCAGGGCGCTGGAGACCGCCGTCGTGCTCGGCGACTCCAAGGGCGACACTCGGCAGGCGGCGAAGATCCTGGACGCCACGCTGGCCCGGGAGCAGGATCGCGCACCGGCCACCGAACTGGTCGAGGCGTTGGCCTACCGCGCCGAACTCGCCCTCCGCGCCGACGATACCCCCGCCGCGGTCGATGCCCTCACCCGCGCCCGCGTGGTCCCCCTCACCGAAGCCGAACGCCACGAACTCGGCGCGCACCTGGCCGGCCTCGAAGACCTGGAAGCCATCGTCGGACTCGCGCCCTAGCGCCGTGCGGCGGTCACGCCCGTATGACGAACCACTGCTCAACCCGCTCGATCACCACAGGTCGGAGGAGAATCGGCAACGGTGGCTCGAAGCTGCGACGATCACCGGTTTCGGCGTGCGATGATGCGGCCATGAGGCGTCGAAACCGCTGGTGGGGGCTGGGTCTCGGACTACTCGGTCTGGGTGCGTCGACAATCTTTGCGGCGCAACCGGCTTCGGGGGAGCCGGGGTGTCCGGTGCGGGTCGCGGTGCGGCCGGTGACGCTGACCGTCGAGGGCGAGGCCGCGACGGGACTCGTATACGACCCCTATCGGTGCGCGCCGGGCGATCTGGAACCGCGCGCGCTGATCGTCGGGGTGCACGGTCACAACAGCAGTTCCGCGGATCTCGGCGGCTACCTCACCGCCATCGCGCGCCGGACCGCCACCCCGGTGCTGGTCATGGACATGCGCGCCGCCGACAGCGACTGGGTCACCGGCGCGTGGAACCTGCGTGCCGGACGCGACGACGTGCTGGCCGCGACCCACTGGTACCGCGCGGAGCACCCGGCGGTCACGCGCACCGTGCTGTGGGGCTGGAGCCAAGGCGGCATCACCAGCGGGCTGGTCGCGGCGGCCGCACCGCCCGGACTGTACGACTACTGGGTCGACAACTTCGGTCCCGCGGACGATTTCACCGCATGGCTGGGCGCCGACCTGGCCGGTCCGGAACTGCGCGGTCAGATCGAGCGGGACGCCGGCGGCTGCTCGCCGGTGGTCTGCCCGCAGGCCTACGCACGGCGGTCGCCCGCGCTGCTGGCGTCCGGCATCACCGTGCGCCGCAGCTTCCTGATCCACGGTGTCGCCGACCGCGTCGTCCCCTTCCCCACGAGCGTGGAGATGCGCGCCGCGCTGACCGCGGCGGGCAAGCCGTTCTCCATGTACACCATCGCCACCGGCCGCAACCTCGAAGGCGCCGTGGTCCCCGGCGACCACTCCATCGGCCCGGCCTACTTCGAAGGCGGCTGCGTCGTGGAGCGTCTGCTCGCCGACACGGAGCCGATAGACGGACCCGTCAGTGACTACGTCGTCGACGTCGCGCGAGGTATCGCGATCGCACCACCCGCCCCGCCCGGCGCGAAGTGCGCCGCTTGACCAATCCACCTGCACCGTCGGCGAACTCGCACGGATCCTGCCTTGCCGCCGTACGGATTTCGCGCCGCGCGCCGGACGGCGCGTCGCGGGCCGCACGACAGCGGTCCGAAATGTTTCGCGATCGTGGAACAGGTTCGGGACCGATGTGGTTGATGCACGCGGAGGGCGGCGCTGCCGCCGACGTGACGAGGAGGCGTGATGGGCAAGCCCGCGGATCCGGCATATCACTGGGACGGCGATGCGCTGGATCTGGACGCGTACCTCGCGCGCATCGGGTACCGCGGTGAGCGCGTCCCGACGCTGGCGACGCTGCGAGGGCTGCAGCACGCGCATACGACGACCATCCCGTTCGAGAACCTCGAGATCATCCTCGGGCGCTCGGTCCCGCTGGACCTGCAGACGGTGCAGGACAAGATGGTCCGGCGGCGCCGCGGCGGATACTGCTACGAGCACGTGGGCCTGTTCGCGGCGGCGCTGGAACGTCTCGGCTTCGGCGTCACCGGATTGCACGGCCGCGTCGTGATGGGCGCGCCCGGCGGCCTGCGCCCCGCGTCACACGCGATGCTGCGGGTCACCGCGTCCGACGACGACCGGGTGTGGCTGTGCGACATCGGTTTCGGTGGCGGCCCGTCCGCCCCGCTGGAGCTGAACCCCGACGCGGGCGAGGTGCGCGCCGGTGACTGGCGCTTCCGCCTCGAACGCTCCGAAGGCGAACTCGGCAGCGAACTGTGGACGACGTACCACTTCGCGCGCGACGGCTGGACCCTGCGCCACACCGTGACCATGAACCCGCAGTATCGGATCGACTACGCCGTCGGTAACCACTTCGTCTCCACCTCACCGCGATCACCGTTCGTCACGCGCCCATACGTGCAGCGGTTCCGTCCGGAGGTGCACCACGTCCTCGACGGCACCGCCTGGCTGACCGAATACCCCGACGGCACTGCGCATTCGCGCGAACTGGAGCCGTCCGAACTGCCCAAGACCCTGGCCGACGTCTTCGACATCGAACTCGACCCCGCCGACCTCGCCACGCTCGCGGCCACGCCGTGGCTGTATCACTGAACCGGCACGGCGCGCAGGACCTCCGGCATTTCCGCGGACGAATGCTCCCAGCCGGTAGGGTCGGGCGGGTGCGTACCGGTATGAGACTGTTCGCCCTGTTCGCCACCCCGGTCCTGGCTCTGGCCGCCTGCTCGGGCAACAAGTCCACCGACCGGCTGAACAGTACGGTGCACACCTTCGCCGACGCGCTCAACCGCGACGACATCCCCGCCGCGGCCGCCGTCACCAGCGACCCGGCGCAGGCGTCCGGCGTCCTCGGCCCGCTGTACGACTCGCTCGGCAAGGACGTGCACTTCGAGGTCGACATGGTCGACAAGACCGACGACAGCGCCACTTTCACCCTCCTCGCCACCTGGAAGCTCGGCCCGGGCGGCAAGAACCAGTGGGCGTACCAGACCACCGGCAACGCCACCGAATCCGGCGACACCTGGAAGATTCGCTGGAATCCGGCGACCGTCGCGCCGGGACTGGAGACCGGCCCGCTCGGCTACGGCAGCGTGGCGCCGGACCCGGCCGCCCGCGTGCTCGACCGCACGGGCGCCGACCTGCTGACCCAGCAGGTCGTCACCCTCGTCAACGTGGCGCCCGGCGCCGACACCGCGGCCCTCGCGGCCCTGCTGAACCCGATCGAACCCAGCCTCACCGCGGGCTCGCTCGACACCGAACTGGCTGGGGCGCAAGGCAAATCGGTCACCGCCATCGCCCTGCGCCAGGCCGACCTGGACCCGATCCAGGACCGCTTGGCGGCGCTGCCGAATGTCACTCTGGCACCGCAGACCCGGCTGCTCACCTCCGACAAGGCGCTCACCTCGCCGACCCTGTCCGGACTGTCGGAGCTGTGGCAGACCGAGACCGACGCCGCGTCCGGATGGGTGGTGCGCGCCCAGACGCCCGGCGGCCCCCAGCGCGTCGGCGGCCAGGACCCGCGTCCGCTGACCGACATCCCCGCGACCCTCGACATCGGCATGCTGCGCGACGCCGACGCGGCGCTGGAGCCGATCCCGACCCCGGCGGCCATGGTCGTCATGCAGCCGTCCACCGGAAACGTGCTCGCGATGGCACAGAACCCGGCGGCCGACGCGCAGGGTCCCATCGCGCTGACCGGCTTGTACCCGCCCGGCTCCACCTTCAAGACGGTGACCGTGTCCGCGGCCCTGCAAGCCGGTCAGGTGACCCCCGACAGCCCGGTCGCCTGCCCCGGCACCGAGAACATCGAGGGCCGCCAGATTCCCAACGACAACAACTTCGACCTCGGCACCGTGCCGCTGCACACCGCGTTCGCACGGTCCTGCAACACCACGATGGGCCGGCTCGCGGCGGGTCTGCCACCCGACGGGCTGACCGCGGCGGCCGCGCAACTGGGCCTCGGCATCGACTTCACCGCGCCGGGCATGACCACCGTCACCGGCAAGGTGCCCACCGCCGACACCCCCGCACTGCGCGTCGAGGAGGGCATCGGACAGGGCAAGGTGACCGCGACGCCGTTCGGGATGGCGTTGGTCGCCGCGTCGCTTGCGCACGGCTCGGTGCCCGCCCCGACCATCGTCGCCGGGAAACCGGGCACCCCGGACCACACCCCGCAGCCGCTCCCGGCCGCCGTCGCCGATCAGGTGAAGACGATGATGCGCGAGACGGTGACCGACGGCACCGCCACGCAACTGCGCGATATCCCGGACCTGCTGGGCAAGACCGGCACCGCCGAGTACATCGATGACAAGCACGCGCACGGCTGGTTCGTCGGCATCCGCGGCGATCTGGCGCTGGCCGTATTCGTCAGCGACGCGGGCAGTTCGGGCCCGGCCGTCGAGGCCGCGGGACGGTTCCTGCGGGCCCGGCCGTGACGGTGCGGACACCAGAGCGACGGTGACCGGAAAGTGATCTCGGACACAGTGTGTCTCAGGCGGATTGCACCGTGATCTCACCCGCATCTCAGGGCATTCGTACATATTTCACACGTATCTCGCTCCGGCGGCAGACCCGCCCGTCCGGCCCGCTACACTTGCCCGAGGAACGCGCGGGCAACCGCGCTCGGTAAGTCACGGATCGCGCAGAAACTCGGAGTAGTGCCATCGAAACCGGCCAAGTGATCGCAGGGCATTACCGCCTGGTCGAGCGGATTGGTAGCGGCGGCACAGGCGTCGTCTGGCGTGCCGTCGACGAGCGACTGGAGCGCTCGGTTGCTATCAAGCAGATCCTCACTCAGCCCAGCCTGCCGGCGGGCGAGAAGGACATAGTGCGGCAGCGTGCCTCCCGCGAGGCCCGCAACGCCGCCCGCTTCCAGCACCCGAACGCGATCGTCGTCTTCGACATCACCGACCATGCGGGCGACCCGTGCCTGATCATGGAATACCTACCGTCGCAGAGCCTCGCGGTGGTGCTGTCCTCGCAGGGCACGCTGCCGTTACCGCAGGTGGCCCGCATCGGCGAGCAGGTGGCGTCGGCGCTGGTGGCCGCGCACCGGGCGGGCATCGTGCACCGCGATGTCAAGCCCGGCAACGTGCTGCTCGGCGAGAACGGCACGGTGAAGATCACCGACTTCGGCATCTCCAAGGCCAAGGGTGACGTCACCCTGACCGCGACGGGACTGATCTCCGGCACCGCGGCGTACCTGGCGCCCGAGGTGGCGCGCGGCGCCGAGCCGACCCCGGCCGCCGACGTATTCGCCCTCGGCGCAACGCTTTTCCACTCGCTCGAGGGTGAGCCGCCCTACGGCACCAACCCGAACCCGCTGGCGCTGCTGTACGCGGCCGCCAACGGGCAGTTGGGCGAGCCGCGCAACGCCGGGCCGCTGACCGATCTGCTGCTGTCGCTGCTGAGCTTCGATCCCGAGGATCGGCCCAGCATGACCGACGTCCGCGACCAGCTGGCCGATTTCGCCGAATTCGGCGACGGCGCCGAGAGCACCCGCATGCTCGCCACGCACCGGCCCGCCGCCCGTCGCGCCACCCGCACCCTGGACCGCCGCTCCGCCCAGGCCGACATCTCCACCGCGGAGATGATGGCAACGGCCGCAGCGGTTTCCGAGCCCGATCTGCCGCGCGTCCGCCCGATTCCCAACGGCTCCCATCCGGACACCCGCTCCCATCCCGTCCGCTCCGCCGAGCCCCCCGCGTCGTCCGGCGGCCGCAAGGCCCTGGTCTGGGGCGGCGTCGCCGCCGGCGTAGCCATCGTCGCCGCCGCCATGTACTTCCTGTTCTCCCCCGGCGGCACGAATCCTCCTTCCTCCGAGGCCGGTTCGGTCTCCACCTCCGCCCCGGCCCGCACCAGCGAGCCGAATACCGGCGCCCTCGGCCAGACCAAGAGCGCGGGTGCGGTGAACTCGACCCAGGCCATCGATGCGACTCAGGATTTCTACGAGACCCTGACGACGTCGGATCCGAGCAGTGCCTGGAACCAGCTGACCCCCGCCGCGCAGCAGGTGTACGGAAGCCAACAGGAGTTCCGGACCTACTGGCAGCAGAACCGGGTGATCGGCTTCAACACCATCGACGTGCAGGGCAGCGGTAGCGCCAACGCCGACGGCTCGGTCGATATCGGAGTCGCCAGCGTGACCTACAAGAGCGGGCAGAACAACTCCGTGACCCTGCGCTTGGTCAAGTCGAGCAACGGAAAGCTGCTGATCGACAGCGACACTCGCGCCTGACGCACGGGGTACCGCGAAGGTGTTGTGCCGAATAGGCTTTCGGCGTGAATACACGGGAGATGCTCAGGGCGGAGCGGGGCGAACTGGTTTCGCTGTTGCGTGAGTTGTCGGAGGGGGAGTGGGAGACGGCGTCGCTGTGTGCGGGGTGGCGGGTTCGGGATGTGGTGGCGCATCTGCAGACCGATACCGTGTCGCTGGTGACCTATCTCGGGTTCACGGTGCGGGGGCGGTCGGTGGATGGGATCAACGGGCTGCTGGTGCGTGAGTTCGGAGCGCGGCCTACCGAGGAACTGGTGGACCGGCTCGACGGACCGGGCGGGTGGTTCTCGCGCGTGGCCCCCACGCTCGCCCTGGCCGATATGTTCGTGCACCAGCAGGACATTCGACGTCCGCTCGGGCGACCGCGCGAGGTGCCGGCCGAGCGGCTCGCGGCGGTGCTGTCGCACCCCGATCCGTTCGCCTTCCCGCGCCGCTACACCCGCGGGCTGCGGTTCGTCGCCACCGACCTGGAATGGTCGCGCGGCGACGGCCCGGAGATTCGCGGGCCGGGTGAGGCGCTGGCCCTCGTTATGGTCGGCCGGCCCGCCGCCCTCGCCGACCTGGAGGGCGACGGCGTCCCGGTCCTCCGCGAACGTCTCGGCTGAACACACCCGGACAACGAGTTCCCCCGGTGCCCGCGGCGGGCGGCCGGAAAATCGCTGGCCGCGACCCGATAGTCTGGTAACCGGCCGGACGACCACCGGCACAACCCGACCACAGACAAGGACTCCGCGCCGCTATGACCTCCCGCATCGAGCTCGCCCGCGTCGATCTGCGCGGTCGTACTCCCTCCGCTGCCGAGCTGCGCACCGCGCTGCCGCGCGGGGGAGTCGACGTCGACTCGGTGCTGCATCAGGTGCGCCCGGTGGTCGAGGCGATCCGCGACCGCGGCGTCTCGGCGGCCCTGGAGTTCAGCGCGAAGTTCGACGGCGTGACCCCCGCCGCGATCCGGGTCCCGGCGGCCGAACTGGATCGGGCGCTGGCACAACTCGATCCGCGGGTACGCGCCGCGCTGGAGGTCGCCATCGAGCGCACCCGCCGCGTGCACGCCGACCAGCGCCGCACCGACACCACCACCGAGGTGGTGCCCGGCGGCACCGTCACCGAGCGCTGGGTGCCGGTCGAGCGGGTCGGCCTGTACGTGCCCGGCGGCAATGCCGTCTACCCGTCCAGCGTCGTGATGAATGTCGTCCCGGCGCAGGCCGCCGGGGTGGAATCGCTGGTGGTGGCCTCGCCGCCGCAAGCGCAGTTCGACGGCCTGCCGCACCCGACCGTCCTGGCCGCCGCGAGTCTGCTCGGCGTCGACGAGGTCTGGGCGGTGGGCGGCGCGCAGGCGGTCGCGCTGCTGTCCTACGGCGGCACCGACACCGACGGCGCCCCGCTGGCCCCGGTCGACATGATCACCGGCCCGGGCAATATCTACGTCACCGCGGCGAAGCGGTTGTGCCGCGGCCTGGTCGGCATCGACGCCGAGGCCGGACCCACCGAGATCGCGATCCTCGCCGACGCCACCGCCGACCCGGTGCACGTGGCCGCCGACCTGATCAGCCAGGCCGAGCACGACGTGCTCGCCGCCAGCGTCCTGGTCACCGACAGCGCCGAGCTGGCCGACGCGGTCGACACCGCGATCAACGCCCAGCTGGCCGTCGTCAAACACCACGAGCGCGTCGCGGAAGCGTTGTCCGGCAAGCAATCCGGCACCGTGCTCGTCGACGGCATCGATCAGGGCCTGCGTGTCGTGAACGCCTACGCCGCCGAGCATCTGGAGATCCAGACCGCCGACGCGCCCGCGGTCGCCGCCCGCGTCCGCAGCGCCGGAGCGGTCTTCGTCGGCGCCTGGTCGCCGGTGAGCCTCGGCGACTACTGCGCCGGATCCAACCACGTACTGCCGACCGCGGGTTGCGCCCGGCATTCGTCGGGCCTGAGCGTGCAGACCTTCCTGCGCGGCATTCACGTCGTGGAATACGGCGAATCGGCGCTGAAGGATGTGTCGGGGCATGTGGTGGCCCTGGCGAACGCGGAGGATCTCCCTGCCCACGGCCAGGCCGTGCGGGCCCGATTCGAGCAGCTCGGCTGAGACTCCGCGTTTCCCGGTCCCTCGCTCTCAGCTCCGGCTGCCCACCACCCGCAGTCGGGGCCGCGCCGCAAATCCGCCGGCGGTGGACCGATAGGCTGGTAGCTGGATCGATGCGGTCGAAACCGAAGGATTTCACACCCCCATGACACAAATCGACGCGGCCGGCGCGCCCGGGTCCCGGATCACCCTGGCGGACCTGCCGCTGCGCGACAACCTGCGCGGCAAGAGCCCCTACGGCGCGCCGCAGCTGACGGTGCCGGTACAACTCAACACCAACGAGAACCCGCATCCGCCGAGCCGCGCGCTGGTCGACGACGTGGCCGAGTCGGTCCGCGCCGCCGCCGCCGATCTGCATCGCTACCCCGACCGCGACGCCGTCGCACTGCGCACCGACCTGGCCGCGTACCTGACCCGCCAGACCGGCGTGCGGCTGGACGTGACCAACGTGTGGGCGGCCAACGGCTCCAACGAGATCCTGCAGCAGCTGTTGCAGGCGTTCGGCGGGCCCGGCCGCAGCGCGCTCGGTTTCGTGCCCTCGTATTCGATGCACCCGATCATCTCCGAGGGCATCGACACCGAGTGGCTGGAAGCCAAGCGCGATGCCGACTTCTCCCTCGATGTCGACTACGCGCTGGCCGCCATCGCCGAGCGCCGCCCCGACGTGGTCTTCGTGACCAGTCCGAACAACCCGACCGGGCACGGCATCCCGCAGGCGGACCTGGTCCGGATCCTGGACGCCGCGCCCGGCCTGGTGGTGGTCGACGAGGCGTATGCCGAATTCTCCGCCGCCCCCAGCGCCATCGAGCTGATCGACCGGTTCCCCGCGAAACTCGTGGTCAGCCGGACCATGTCGAAGGCGTTCGCGTTCGCGGGCGGCCGCCTCGGCTACCTGGCCGCCGCGCCCGCGGTGATCGACGCGCTGCTGCTGGTGCGGCTGCCCTACCATCTGTCGGTCGTCACCCAGGCGGCCGCGCGGGCGGCGCTGCGGCACGCCGACGAAACCCTCGCGAGCGTCGCGGAACTGGCGGCCCAGCGCGATCGGGTGGCGGCGGCGCTGCGCGAACTCGGCTTCACCGTGTCCCCGAGCGACGCGAACTTCCTGCTGTTCGGCCGCTTCGCCGACGCCCCGGCCGCCTGGCGGAAATACCTGGACCAGGGCGTACTGATCCGCGACGTCGGCATCCCGGCGCACCTGCGGGTCACGATCGGCCTGGCCGCCGAGAACGACGAATTCCTGCGGGTGAGCGAGAAACTCGCCGCGACGGAGTTGATCGGAGAATGACGACGACCATGAACCGCACCGCGCGGGTGGAGCGCACCACCAAAGAGTCCAGTATCGTCGTCGAGCTGAATCTCGACGGCACCGGCCGGACCGACATCGCCACGGGCGTGCCCTTCTACGACCACATGCTCACCGCGCTCGGCGCCCATGCCGGATTCGACCTGTCGGTGCGCGCCGAGGGCGACATCGAGATCGAGGCGCACCACACCGTCGAGGACACCGCGATCGTGTTCGGCCAGGCGCTGGGCCGGGCGCTCGGCGACAAACACGGCATCCGCCGATTCGGCGACGCCTACATCCCGATGGACGAGACCCTCGCCCACGCCGCGGTCGACGTCTCCGGGCGGCCCTACTGCGTGCACACCGGCGAACCGGATCACCTGCTGCACACCGTGATTCCGACCAACGGCCCCGGCGCCCCGTACTCCACGGTGCTGAACCGTCACGTCTTCGAGTCGATCGCGCTGAACGCCCGCATCGCGCTGCACGTGCGGGTGCTCTACGGCCGCGACCAGCACCACGTCACCGAGGCCGAGTTCAAGGCGGTGGCGCGGGCGCTGCGCGCCGCCGTGGAAATCGATCCCCGGGTGACCGGGGTGCCTTCGACGAAGGGAACGCTGTGACGGTTTCGGTCGCGCTGCTGGACTACGGGTCCGGCAATCTGCACTCGGCCAACCGCGCTCTGATCCGGGCCGGTGCCGACGTCACGGTGACCGCCGATCCGGAGATCGCCTTGGCCGCCGACGGCCTGGTGGTGCCGGGCGTCGGCGCGTTCGCGGCGTGCATGGCGGGCCTGCGCTCGGTGCGCGGGGAACGCATCATCGGCAAGCGACTCGCGGGCGGCCGCCCCGTACTCGGCATCTGCGTCGGCATGCAGATCCTGTTCGAACGCGGCGTGGAATTCGGCGTCGAGAGCGAGGGCTGCGCGGAATGGCCCGGAACCGTCGACCGCCTGCCCGCCGAGGTGCTGCCGCACATGGGCTGGAACACCGTGCGAGCGCCGGCCGACACCGTGCTGTTCGCGGGAATGGACGCCGACACCCGCTTCTATTTCGTGCACTCCTACGCCGCACGCACCTGGGGACTTCCCGACAACGGCACGCTCGCCCCGGCGAAACTCACCTGGGCCGAGCACGGTGGCCCGTTCCTCGCCGCCGTGGAGAACGGCCCGCTGTGCGCGACCCAGTTCCACCCGGAGAAGTCGGGAGACGCGGGCGCGCAACTGCTGCGCAACTGGATCGGGTCCCTGTAGGTCCCGGCAGTTCCGTGCCCGGCACGCCGGATACCACAGCGTGGGCGGATATCGGGCAACCACCGCTTATCGTCGTAACGACGTGAATCTCGGCACGGTGGAAAGGGACTGCGATGGGCGACATTCCGGCATTGCTGGCGACCGCGTTCGATCTCCCGACCTGGCTGCGGTACTGGTCGGCCGGCTGGGCCGACAGCGGCTCGGCCGGATCCTGAGCGCTCAGCTCGCCGGCTGGATCTGATCCACTCGCCCGGCCAGCCAGCGGCCGTCCACATTGTCCAGGAAGACGCGCATGCTGGAGCGGGTCGGCTGCGGCAGGCCCAGTGTGACGTCGCTGCGGGTGGATTGGTCGACGGTCACCAGGATCTCCGCGTGCTCGGGGTCGGAGGCCTCGGTGCGGCATTCGACCGTCTTCGCCTCGGCGATGGTGTGCGAGCCGGTGGCCCGCGCGCGGCGGTCGGCGGCGGAACTCTCGAACTGCTCGCGGAACGGCCCCGTGGAGCGGTCCAGCACCCGCTGGTCGTACTCGTCGTAGCGGTTGAAGTCGAAAGTGGTCAGCTGGCGGCCGAAGTCGCAGGCGGCCAGCTGAACCGGATCCGTGGGTGCCGCGGCCACCGGCGGGGTCACGACCAGCGCGGACACCGCGACCGCCGCCGGTGGCAGCGTAATCGCGAAGTGGCGCAGCGTGATCCGGAACATGACGGGAATCCTTGCTCGTCGACGGTGAACGGGAACTGGGCGTGCCCGCGACCCAGCCTACGCACGCACGGCGTGTGATCGGCCTCTCGTTCGCGGGGTCGGCACAGTCATCTTCGTATAGCCCGGCGACGGGCGGGGCAAACCTCGCGGTTGTCGCCACGCGGCCGCGACCGGCGTCCTATTTGCGCCATCCCGGCGCCGGGACCTCGGGCGCAGCCCAGTAGGCTGCGAGCGTGAGTCTTGTCTTGCTACCCGCCGTCGATGTCGCCAATGGTGAGGCCGTGCGCCTGGTTCAGGGGGAGGCCGGCAGCGAAACCGGCTACGGTTCGCCGCGCGAGGCGGCGCTGGCCTGGCAGCGGGCCGGCGCCGAATGGGTCCATCTGGTCGATCTGGACGCCGCGTTCGGGCGCGGCTCCAACCGGGAGTTGCTCGCCGAGGTCGTCGGCGAGCTGGATGTGCGCGTCGAGCTGTCCGGCGGCATCCGCGACGACGATTCGCTGAAGGCGGCACTGGCCACCGGCTGCGCCCGGGTCAATCTCGGCACCGCCGCGCTGGAGGACCCGCAGTGGTGCGCCCGGGCCATCGCCGAGTACGGCGACCGCATCGCCGTCGGGCTGGACGTGCGTCTCATCGATGGCGAGTACCGGCTGCGCGGCCGCGGCTGGGTCAGCGACGGCGGCGACCTGTGGGAGGTGCTGGAGCGGCTGGAGCGCGACGGCTGCGCCCGCTACGTCGTCACCGACGTCACCAAGGACGGCACTCTCACCGGCCCCAATCTCGAGCTGCTGGGCGAGGTCACCAACGCGACCGAGGCCCCGGTGGTCGCCTCCGGCGGCGTGTCCACCCTCGACGATCTGCGTGCCATCGCGGGTCTGGTGGGCGAGGGCGTGGAGGGCGCGATCGTCGGAAAGGCCTTGTACGCCGGGCGTTTCACGCTGCCCGAGGCGCTGGACGCGGTGCGCTGAGGCGATGAGTATCGATCGGGCCGGGCTGCTCGCCGTCGCCGGCGACATACTGGATTCCGTCACCCCGCGTTTCGTCGAGGGCGTCGGCGCGCCCAGCGCGGTCAGCAAGGGGCGCGGCGACTTCGCCACCGAACTGGATCTCGAACTGGAACGCACTCTCTCGGCGCAGCTGCGGGAGCAGACCGGAATCCCGGTGCACGGCGAGGAATTCGGTGGTCCCGAACTCACCTCGGGCACCGCCTGGGTGCTCGATCCGATCGACGGCACCTTCAATTACTCTGCGGGACACCCACTCTCGGGCATGCTGCTGGCGCTCGTGGACGGCGGCGAGCCGGTGCTGGGCCTGACCTGGCTGCCGCTGCTGGGCCGCCGCTATGCCGCCGCCGTCGGCGGTCCGGTGCTGCTGGACGGAAAACCGTTGCCGCCCTTGGAGTCCGGCCGGTTGTCCGAGGCGATGATCGGCTTCGGCGCGTTCAACATCGACAGCCACGGCCGCATCCCGGGCCGCTTCCGGTTCGATCTGCTCGGCGCGCTGAGCCGGCTGTCGGGGCGGCTGCGCATGCACGGCTCCACGGGAATCGACCTGGCGTTCACCGCTTCCGGCGTGCTCGGCGGGGCGGTCGTGTTCGGTCATCACCCGTGGGACAACGCGGCGGGCGTGGCGCTGGTGCGCGCCGCCGGGGGAGTGGTCACCGACCTGCGCGGCGAGCCGTGGACGATCACCTCGAAGTCGGTGCTCGCGGCGGCGCCCGGGGTGCACGGGGAACTGCTGGAACTGATCGACAGCGCGGTCGCCACCCGTCGGGGCGGCGGCACTGCCGGACCTTCGGAGAGGGCGCAATGACACTGGCCGTACGCGTGATTCCGTGCCTGGACGTCGACGCCGGCCGCGTCGTGAAGGGCGTGAACTTCGAGAACCTGCGCGACGCGGGCGATCCGGTGGAACTGGCCGCGGCCTACGACGCGCAGGGCGCCGACGAACTGACCTTCCTGGACGTCACCGCCTCCTCGGGCGACCGCGGCACCATGATCGACGTGGTGACCCGCACGGCGGAGCAGATCTTCATCCCGCTCACCGTCGGCGGCGGCGTGCGCACCGTCGAGGATGTCGACCGGCTGCTGCGCGCCGGCGCGGACAAGGTGTCGGTCAACACCGCGGCCATCGCCAACCCGGAGATCCTCCGCGAGATGTCGCAGCGGTTCGGGTCGCAGTGCATCGTGCTGTCTGTCGACGCGCGCCGGGTCCCCGACGGCACCGCGCCGACGCCGTCCGGCTGGGAGGTCACCACGCACGGCGGCAAGCGCGGCACCGGCCTCGACGCGATCGAGTGGGCACTGCGCGGCGCCGAACTGGGCGTGGGCGAGATCCTGCTGAACTCGATGGACGCCGACGGCACCAAGGGCGGTTTCGACCTGCCGATGATCGAGGCGGTCCGCAAGACGGTGTCGGTGCCGATCATCGCCAGCGGCGGCGCGGGGCGCGTCGAGCACTTCGCCCCGGCCGTGCGCACCGGCGCCGACGCGGTGCTGGCGGCCAGCGTCTTCCACTTCGGCGATCTGACCATCCCGCAGGTCAAGGACGCGATGCGGGCCGAGGGCATCGTCGTCCGCTGACGGGCGGGCAGGGCCGCGTCGATATACCCGGCCGCATTGATATAAAGGTCTGCATGAGTCTGGATCCCGCCATCGCCGCCCGCCTCAAGCGCAACGAGGCCGGGCTGGTCGCCGCGATCGCGCAGGAGCGCGGCTCCGGGGACGTGCTGATGATGGCGTGGATGGACGACGAGGCGCTGGCGCGGACCCTCGCTACCCGCAAGGCGACCTACTTCTCCCGTTCGCGGCAGCAACTGTGGGTCAAGGGCGAGACGTCCGGGCACACCCAGTACGTGCACGAGGTGCGCCTGGACTGCGACGGCGACACCGTGCTGCTGCTCGTCGACCAGGAGGGCGCGGCCTGCCACACGGGCACGCACACCTGCTGGGACGGCGATGTGCTGCTGACCGACCAGACCTGACCCGCGCCTACTCCTCGCCGTCGTCCGGACTCGTCCGGCCGGATCGTCCGATGCCCCGGGCCAGTCCGGCGTCGAGCTGCGCCACCAGCAACTCGCCGAGTTCCACCAATTCCTCGGTCCGCGTGTCGTCGAGCCCGTCGAACACCAGGCCGCGCACCGCCTCGAGATAGCCGGGACGGGCCTCCTCGACCTTCCGGTAGCCCGCTTCGGTCAGCACCGCGTGAGCGCCGCGCCGACCGCGCATGGACTCGCGTTTCGCCCAGCCGAGCCGTTCCAATTTGGTGACCACGTGCGACAGTCGAGATAGCGATGCATTTGCCTTAGAGGCAAGTTCGCTCAACTGCAGGCGATGGCCGGGTTCTTGGGTCAGCAGTTCCATGACGAAGTACTCGAAATGCGTTACGCCGGACTCGCGTTGCAGCTGGGTATCCATCGCCGCTGGTAGCCGAGTCGTCAGCGCGACAAGAGTCCGCCAAGCTCGCTGTTCGGTGGGATTCAGCCACTTCGTCACATCGCGCCCTCTCACTGCAGCCGCGTGACAAACCTTCGTTAGCTGAGCTAGCGATCATTGAAACTTCAAATCGGTCACCGGCAGAGCACCAAGTTTGCCATGATTTCGCTCGATGGTCACGGCTCAGGTTTATGACGTGACAGCTATCACGTGGCTTCAGTGCAGGGGAGGGTCCTCGCGCGGGCCGGGCGGGCCCGGTCGCGGCGATGCCGGTGTGGTGTCGACCGGCTGCGCGAGCCCGGACCGCTTGGCCGCGCGGTGGGTGCGGTACTTGCGGCGCAGGACCATGAACACCACGAGCGCGAACAGGACCGCGGCGACGATCGCGGCGGTCAGCGACGCGCCGCGGAAGCCGGGCGCGTCCACGTCCAGCACACGCTCACCCGCGTGCGCGGCGCTGCTGCCGCCGAGCACGATGGTGAGCGTCATGAGATTCGGCAGTGCCGCGACGAGCGCGAGCACCGCGGCCGCTCCGGCGAGGAACCGTCCCGCGCGCCGCCGCCAGGACAGCACGGCGAACAACAGAAGAAGCAGCGGGATCAGGGTGCACAGGAAGCCCAGGGCCAGCCCGGACCAGATGCCCTGGGCGAAACTGCCGTGGCCGGACATGCTCGCGACGCGCTGCGCCCACCAGCGTGGAATGAACGCCGCGAGGATGAAATAGGCGACGACGAGCACCACGGCCACGGCCAGCAGTGCCAGGATCCGATTGCGCCAGGTGGTCGAGGCGGGCTTGTGGCCGGCCGTTTGCTCCACACTCCGCGAAGTCATAGCAACAGCGTATGTGCAGGGCCGGGTGCCGGGGAACGACTCGCCCCGGCGTTTCGGATCAGCTGTTTCGTGAACGCAGGAAGGCCAGGGCGGTATCGGCGTGCACGTTCGCCCGGAGTTCGCCGGTAATCACCTTCAGGACCGTGCGATCGGTGTCGATGACGAAGGTCTGCCGCTTCACCGGCATGAGCTTGCCGAGCAGGCCGCGCTTGACGCCGAACCGCTCGGCGACCGCGCCGTCGCTGTCCGACAGCAGGGGGTAGCCCAGCCGCTGCTTGTCGTCGAAGCCGGCCTGGGTGTCCACCGAATCGGTGCTGATGCCCGCGCAGGACGCGCCCAGGGCGGCGAATTCGCCTGACAGATCACGGAAGTGGCAGGCCTCCGCGGTGCAGACCGGGGTGTTGGCGGCGGGGAAGAAGAACAGCACCAGCGGTCCGTCGGCGAGCAGGGTGTCGAGGGACCGCGAGATTCCGGACTGGTCGGGTAGATCGAACTGGGGAGCGCGCTGGCCTTCCTTCATAGGATGCGACAGTACCGGGCACAGTGGGCGCCCGGTACCGCGCGAGGCGTGCGCTCAGACGCCGAGGAGCGCGGCGACTTCGGGATTCTTGACCGCCATGACGTCGAGAATGCCGTGTGCCTTCAGGAACGGACGCAGTTCCTTGATGCGATCGGAGTGCTCGGCGTACTCGTCGGGGAAACGGTGGCGGTCCAGGTTCTCGATCGCCTTCACATAGGTGACGAAGGAGGCCAGGGCGTTGTACTTGCTCGGATTCTGCCCGCTGGAGTACTGGCCGGCATTCCCGGGCCGAGGCGGCTGGCCGGGCGCGGAACCGTGCATCATCGGGTGACCTCCGTGGCGTGAACCCTCCGGTGCGACCGGCTGCGAGGGGTACATCTGTGTCGAACTCCTCTCGAAATGGGGAATACCGCGTGCGACTCGAGCCCGGAGGGTACCCGGGTGCCGGGTCCACGGTTGCTCTTCGCCGAAGTTATTCGGGGCGACCCGCGACCGGGCTGGCCGGGGTGTCCATATCGTGTCCTTTCCAACCTGGAATGATGGACGGATGCACGGCGCAGCGACCGACCGTCCGGGGACCACCGACACCACCACCCGCGAGCAGTTCCGCGCGCTCGCGGCCGAGCACCGGGTGGTACCGGTGATCCGAAAGGTCTTGGCGGACTCGGAGACTCCGCTGTCGGCCTATCGCAAGCTGGGTGCCGAACGAGCCGGCACGTTCCTGCTGGAGTCGGCGGAGAACGGGCGATCGTGGTCGCGCTGGTCGTTCATCGGCGCCGGTAGTCCCAGCGCGCTGAGCGTGGTCGACGGCGAGGCCGTCTGGCTGGGCGCCACCCCCGCCGACGCGCCCTCCGGCGGCGACCCGCTGGCCGCGCTGCGCGACACCCTGGAGTTGCTGCGCACCGAGCGGCTGCCCGGCCTGCCGCCGCTGACCGGCGGCCTGGTCGGCTACCTCGGCTACGACGCCGTGCGGCGCATGGAGCGACTGCCCGAGCTGACCGTCGACGATCTGCGGCTGCCCGAGATGGTGCTGCTGCTGGCCACCGATCTCGCCGCCTTCGACCACCACGAGGGCGCGATCACGCTGATCGCCAACGCGGTCAACTGGAACGGCACCGACGAACGCGTGGACGAGGCCTACGACGACGCGGTGGCCCGCCTCGACCGGATGACCGCGGCGCTGGCCGCCCCCGCCGAGTCGACGGTATCGGTGTTCGACCGGCCCGAACCGGAATACCGCCGCCAGCGCACCGCCCAGGAGTTCGGCGCGGGCGTCCGCCGGCTGGTCAAGGAGATCGAGGCCGGCGAGGCGTTCCAGGTGGTGCTCTCGCAGCGGTTCGAGATGGACTATGACGGCAGCCCGCTGGACCTCTACCGCATGCTGCGCGCGTCGAACCCGAGTCCGTACATGTATCTGATGCACATCCCGGACGGCAGCGGCGGCACCGCCTTCTCGATCGTGGGTTCCAGCCCGGAGTCGCTGGTGACGGTGAAGGACGGGGTGGCCACCACGCACCCGATCGCCGGCACCCGCCCCCGCGGCGCCGACGAGGAGGACGACTTGCTGCTGGAGAAGGGCCTGCTGGCCGACGAGAAGGAGAACGCGGAGCATCTGATGCTCGTCGACCTGGGCCGCAACGATATCGGCCGGGTGTGTGAACCGGGGTCGGTGCGGGTCACCGAGTATCGGCACGTGGAGCGCTACAGCCACGTCATGCACCTGGTGTCGACCGTGTCGGGCCGGTTGGCGGCGGGCAAGATCGCGCTCGACGCGGTGCGGGCGTGTTTCCCCGCGGGCACCCTGTCCGGCGCGCCGAAGGTCCGGGCGATGGAGCTGATCGAGGAGCTGGAACCGACCCGCCGCGGCGCCTACGCCGGGGTGGTCGGCTATCTGGACTTCGCGGGCGACGCCGACACCGCGATCGCCATCCGCACCGCGCTGCTCAAGGACGGCACCGCCTACGTGCAGGCCGGTGCGGGCATCGTCGCCGACTCGGATCCCGAGTACGAGGACGCCGAATCCCGCAACAAGGCCATGGCGGTCCTCAAGGCCATCGCCGCCGCCCAGACCGTCCGTGCCTGCACCCCCGACCATCCCGACGGTGCACCGCGATGAGTTCTCCGGAATCCGAACCCGCCCAACCTGTTACGGAGAAGCGCAAGTACCCCGTCGGCCCGGCGCTGCTGCTGCTCGTGGGCGCGGCCGCGCTGTGGGCCGCGTCGCGGATGACGTGGGTGACGCTGGAGTCCTCCGATGGTCTCACCGAGGCGCGCACTCAGCATCTCAACGGGGGTGTCTGGTTCGGGGCGCTGACGCCGTTGTCGCTGGTGCTGCTGGCGGCGATCGCCGCGATCCTCGCCGGCCGGGGCTGGCTGCGCCGGCTGCTCGGCGTGGTGGTGGCGGTGCTGGCCGCGGTGGCCGCCGTGCCGGGCTTCGCGCTGCTGACCGGCCACACCGCGACGGCCGAGCGGGCCGCCCGGCTGGCCGAGTTACCGGCCCGCGCACACGTGGACCAGGTGACGACCTCGACGTTCCCGGCCGTGCTGACCCTGATCGGCGCGCTGGCGGCCTTCGTGGCGGGCGTGCTGCTGGCGCGGATGCCCGAGACCACCGCGCGGCTGTCCGGCAAGTACGACAACCCGGTGTTCCGACGCGCCGCGGCGGCGGATCAGGTTGCGGCGCAACAGGCCCGGGAGCGCGCGGCGGGCGACGCGACCACTGCGGCGTCGGGCACGGGCTCGACGGCCCCCGACCAACTGTCCGAGCGCGTGCTGTGGGATGCCCTCGACGCCGGCACCGACCCCACCGACGACGAGCCGGGAAGGTGAGCATTATCCCCTTCCGGGCGGATGCGACGCAGAACACCCCGGCGTCAGAACTTGGAGCACAGCCATTTACCCTTTATCAGCATCGGTGAGACAGCGCCTGGGGGGATTCTCAGGCAGCAAGTCCGTCTCCCCAGAAAGGATTCGAGCCAGATGACGGTACTCGACTCGATTCTCGACGGGGTCCGCGCGGATGTGGCCGCTCGGGAAGCCCTCCTGGATTTCCAGGCGGTCAAGCAGGCCGCCGCCGCGGCGCCCTCGCCGCGCAACGCGTACGCCGCACTCCATCAGGACGGTGTCGGGGTCATCGCCGAGGTGAAGCGGGCCAGCCCCTCCAAGGGCGAGCTGGCCGACATCACCGACCCGGCCAGTCTGGCCAAGGCCTACGAGGACGGCGGCGCGCGCATCATCAGCGTGCTGACCGAGGGCCGCCGCTTCAACGGCTCGCTGGACGACCTGGACGCGGTCCGCGCGGTGGTCGACGTGCCGATCCTGCGCAAGGATTTCGTCGTCGGCCCGTACCAGATCCACGAGGCCCGCGCGCACGGCGCCGACGTGATCCTGCTGATCGTCGCGGCGCTGGAGCAGGACGTGCTGTCCTCGCTCATCGACCGCACCGAATCGCTGGGCATGACCGCGCTGGTGGAGGTGCACACCGAGGAGGAGGCCGACCGCGCGCTGGAGGCCGGCGCCTCGGTCATCGGGGTCAACGCCCGCAACCTCAAGACCCTCGAGGTGGACACCGACGTGTTCGCCCGTATCGCGCCCGGTCTGCCGACCGAGGTCATCCGCGTCGCGGAGTCCGGCATCAGCGGCACCGCCGATCTGCTCGCCTACGCCGGTGCGGGCGCCGACGCCGTGCTGGTCGGCGAGAGCCTGGTGACCAGCGGCGACCCGCGTGCCGCGGTCTCCGAGCTGGCGACCGCCGGGACGCACCCGTCCTGCCCGCGGCCGCTGCGCCGGGGTGCGGCACGATGACCCGGACCCGGGAGTCGGGCGCGGGTGAGCTGCCGCAGGCGAGCGTCGGTGTCACCCAGCGCAGCCACGAACCGGATCTCGGCGGCCACTTCGGCGCGTACGGCGGCCGGCACGTGCCGGAGGCGCTGATGGCGGTGATCGAGGAGGTCACCGCCGAATACGACAAGTGCCGCGTCGACCCGGACTTCCTGGGCGAGCTGGACCGGTTGCAGCGCGACTACGCCGGTCGCCCGTCGCCGGTGTTCGAGTGCACCCGGCTGGCCGAGCACGCCGGTGGCGCGCGCATCCTGCTCAAGCGGGAAGATCTGAACCACACCGGTTCTCACAAGATCAACAATGTGTTGGGCCAGGCGTTGCTGGCCAAGCGGATGGGGAAGTCCCGCGTCATCGCCGAGACCGGCGCCGGTCAGCACGGCGTCGCGACCGCGACCGCGTGCGCGCTGCTCGGCCTGGAGTGCATCGTCTACATGGGCGCCGTCGACACCGCACGGCAGGCGCTCAACGTGGCCCGGATGCGGCTGCTGGGCGCCGAGGTGGTGTCGGTGACGACCGGCTCGCAGACGCTCAAGGACGCCATCAACGAGGCGCTGCGCGACTGGGTCACCCACGCCGACGACACCTACTACTGCTTCGGCACCGCCGCCGGGCCGCATCCGTTCCCGCTGCTGGTGCGTGACTTCCAGCGCGTGATCGGGCTGGAGGCGCGGGCGCAGGTGCTGGACCGGACCGGGCGCCTGCCCGACGCCGTAACCGCTTGTGTCGGTGGGGGTTCCAACGCCATCGGGATCTTCCACGCCTTCATCGACGACCCCGAGGTCCGGCTGATCGGTTACGAGGCGGCCGGTGACGGCGTCGAAACCGGCAGGCATGCCGCGACTTTCACCGGTGGACGGCCGGGCGCGTTCCAGGGCGCGTACTCGTACCTGCTGCAGGACGAGGATGGCCAGACGATCGAATCCCATTCCATCTCAGCGGGTTTGGACTATCCGGGAGTGGGCCCCGAGCACGCGTTCCTGAAGGACATCGGCCGCGCCGAGTACCGGCCGATCACCGACACCGAGGCGATGGACGCGCTGCTGCTGCTCTCGCGCACCGAGGGCATCATCCCGGCCATCGAGTCGGCGCACGCGGTGGCGGGCTCGCTGCAACTGGGCCGTGAACTGGGCGAGGGGGCGATCATCCTGGTCAGCCTGTCCGGTCGCGGCGACAAGGACATGGATACCGCCGCCAAGTGGTTCGGCCTGTACGGAGAGGACGACAAGTGAGTCGCCTGGGCAGTACCTTCGCCGACTGCCGCGCCGAGCATCGCGCCGCACTGGTCGGCTACCTGCCCGCGGGCTACCCCGATCTCGTCGGTTCCATCGCCGCCTGCACCGCCATGGTCGAATCCGGTTGCGACATCATCGAAGTCGGCATCGCCTACTCCGATCCGGTGATGGACGGGCCCACCATCCAGGCGGCCGCCGAACAGGCGCTGCGCGGCGGCGTGCGGGTGCGCGACGTCTTCTCGGTAGTCGAGGCGATCAGCAATTCCGGCGGCAAGGCCGTCGTGATGACCTACTGGAATCCCGTGCTGCAGTACGGCGTCGACCGTTTCGCGCGGGATCTCGCCACCGCCGGCGGGCTGGGCCTGATCACCCCGAACCTCATTCCGGAAGAGGCCGAGGAATGGATCGCCGCCGCCGAGGAGCACGATCTCGACCGCATCTTCCTGGTGGCGCCGTCCTCCACCGAGGAGCGACTCGCCAAGACCATCGAGGCCAGTAGCGGTTTCGTGTACGCCGCCTCCACCATGGGCGTCACCGGCGCCCGCGCCGCCGTCTCCTCGGCGGCCCCCGCCCTGTGCGCCCGCATCCGCACCCACTCCGACATCCCGATCGGCGTCGGCCTCGGCGTCCGCAGCGGCGCCCAGGCCGCCGAAATCGCCGCCTACGCCGATGGCGTGATCGTCGGCTCGGCCCTGGTCTCCGCCGTCGCCGAAGGCCTCGACCAGGTTCGCGCCCTCACCGCCGAACTGGCCCAGGGCGTCCGCTCCACCCCGGTCGCCTCGTAACCCTGGTCGCGAAACCCGCCCGGTGGTGGGTGGCGACTACGGTTCGTCCGTATTCCGTTACGGTGGGCGCGTGACTTTTGCAGTCCTGGCAGACAGTGTTGTTTCGCACGGTGGGGCACAGGCGGCGGTGCTGGCCTCGATTCCCAGTCCGCCGCGCGGGGTGTGGTACATCGGGGGGTTCCCGCTGCGGGCGTATGCGCTGTGCATCATCGTCGGTATCGTCGCGGCGATCTGGTGGGGGGAGCGGCGCTGGCGTGAGCGCGGCGGGCCCGCCGGCGCGGTGCTCGATGTGGCGATGTTCGCCGTGCCGTTCGGACTGATAGGCGGGCGGCTCTACCACGTCGCCACGGATTGGCAGAAGTACTTCGGCGACGGCGGCCATCCGATGAACGCCCTGAAGATCTGGGAGGGCGGCCTCGGCATCTGGGGCGCGGTGCTGCTCGGCGGCGTGGGCGCGTGGATCGGCTGCCGGGTGTATCGAATTCCGTTGCCGGCGTTGGGCGATGCGATCGCTCCGGCGATCCTGCTGGCGCAGGCGATCGGCCGCCTCGGCAACTACTTCAACCAGGAGCTCTACGGCCGCGCCACCGATCTGCCGTGGGGGCTGGAGATCTATCTGCGCTTCGACTCCGACGGTCAGCTCGACATGATGAACGGCGTGTCCACCGGCGTGGTGGAGAAGGTGGTGCAGCCCACCTTCCTCTACGAGCTGGTGTGGAACCTGATCGGCGTGCTGGTGCTGGTCCTGGTGGACAAGCGCTTCCGCATCGGCCACGGCCGGTTGTTCGCGCTGTACGTCGCGCTCTACTGCTTCGGCCGGTTCTGGGTGGAGTTGCTGCGCGACGACGAGGCCACCCACATCGCCGGCGTCCGGATCAACTCGTTCACCTCCGCGGTCGTATTCCTCTGCGCCATAGCCTATTTCCTGCTCGCCACCAAGGGACGTGAGGCCGCCGAACAACTGCAGCCCGGCGGACACCGCCCATGGCCCTGGCAGTTCGGCGCACTGCGCCGGGCAGGCGCGGAATCCGCCACCCCGGCCGCGACCGCAGTTACGGAAACCGACCCGTCCGAGGAATCCGACGCCGCCCCAACGGCATCCGAGTCCGACGACAAGCCCACCGCCACGAAAACCCCTGCGGCAGAAGCGAAGAACACATCGACCGAGCCCAGCGCAGACGCCGCGGGCGAGCCGTCGACGGATGCGGCTGCTGAGCCTGCGAGCGAGTCCCCGGAGACGACGGCGAGCAAACCCGCCGACGGTACCGCGAGCAAGTCCGCTGAGGACGCGGCAAGCGAGTCTGCGGAGGGTGCGGCGAGCGAGCCCGCGGGCGTCGCGGCAGGCAAGTCCGCTGAGGACGCGGCAGGCAAGCCTGCCGAGGGTGCGGCGGGCAAGTCCGCTGAGAGCGCGGAAGGCGCGTCTACGGAGGGTGCGGTCAGCAAGCCCGCGGGTGAATCCGTGGCCGATACCGGCAACGAAACCGCATCCCTCACCGATAACAGTGAGAATGCGGCAGACTCCGCAACGTCCGATGCGACGAAATCGACGGAGTCGGGCAAGAATTGAGTCCGGTCCGCGGCACATACGCGGCGGGGCGGGGAGACCGGGCCGGTCAGGCGGGCCCGAGTGAACTAGGAGGAACCGAGTGACCGACCCATACCAGCAGCAGCCGGGGTACGGGCCGCAGTACGGCGCGCCCGGAACCGGGCCGGGCACGGGGCAGCCCATGGGCCAGCAACCGCCCGTGGACGCATACGGCCAGCCGAACCCGTATGGCCAGCCGCAACAATACGGCCAGCCCTACGGTCAGCCGGGCGGCTACCCGCCCGCCCCGTACGGCGCGCCGGGCATGGACCCCGAGGCCCCCTTCGGCCGCAACATGTACGGCGAGCCGTACTCGGACAAGTCGAAGATGGTGGCCGGACTCCTGCAGATCTTCCTGGGCAGTTTCGGCGTCGGCCGCTTCTACCTCGGCTACCCCGGCCTGGCCGTCGGACAGATCGCGGTCACATGGCTCACCTGCGGCATCGGCGGCATCTGGCCCCTCATCGACGGCATCATGATCCTCACGGGCAAGGTCCGCGACCAGTACGGCCGCCCACTCCAGGAAAACTGACCCCGCTCCGCCCCCCGTCATCCCGGCGAAAAGCGTGCCGGGATGACGGGAATGTGGGTCTGCGGGATGGCCGAAGGGCGGCCTGCCGGTACAGCGAGGGTTGGCCAGTCGGTTTGCCTGGACGGTGGCCTGCCGGTTCGGCAAGGCGAGCCGGTAGGACAGGAGCGGCAGTCCGGGGTCATGTTGCGGCTGTTCGGATCGCCGCGCGCGTAATGCTGGGTGGGTATACCCGCATGTCGTAGTGTGTGGCGGTGTTGTGTGCCGTGCGCGCGAGGCATCCGCGCCCGCTGGAGAGGTAGATCATTGCGCCGCAAGCTGTTCGCCGCCGTGTTCGCCGTCGCCGTCGTCAGCGGGCTTGCCGCGGGCTGCGGTAGCAACGATCCGAACGTGCTGAAGGTCGGGACCGAGGGGACCTACGCGCCCTTCAGCTTCCAGGGTCCCGACGGGAAACTCACGGGTTACGACGTCGAGGTGGTGCAGGCCGTCGCCGGCAAGCTCGGCAAGCGGGTCGAATTCGTGCAGACCCCGTGGGACGCGATCTTCGCGGGCCTCGAGTCCAAGCGCTTCGACTTGGTCGCCAACCAGGTCACCGTGAATCCCGATCGCGAGCAGAAGTATTCGCTGTCCCAGCCCTACACCACCTCCGACGGCGTGATCGTCACCCGCGCCGACAAACCGGGCATCACCACCTTGCCCGACCTGAACGGCAAGGTCTGCGCGCAGTCCTCGACCAGCAACTGGAGCAAGGTCGCGTCCGGCGCGGGCTGCAAGGTCGAGGCCGTCGAGGGGTTCGTGCAGGCCATCCAGCTACTGAAGAACGGCCGCGTCGACGCGACGGTCAACGACACCCTCGCCGTCGGCGAATACACGAAGACCACCAGCGACACCAGCGTCAAGGTCTCCGGCAAGACGGGCGAGACCAGCCACCAGGCCTTCGCCGCCCGCAAGGACTCCGGCGCCCTGACCTCCGAGGTCAACGGCGCCCTCGACGCGCTGCGCGCCGACGGCACCCTGGCAAGGATCTCCGACAAGTACTTCGGAACCGACGTCAGTAAATAACGCATGGACTCCGCCACCTGGGAGCTGATCCGGCACAATCTCCAGCCCATGCTGGAGGCGACGGTCACCAAGACGCTGCCGCTCACCGCGATCAGCTTCGCCATCGGCCTGGTGCTCGCGCTGTTCGTAGCGCTGGCGCGAATGTCGAAGATGTGGCCGGTATCGGCGGCGGCCCGGTTCTACATCTCGATCATTCGCGGCACGCCGCTGCTGGTGCAGTTGTTCATCGTCTTCTATGCGCTGCCGCAGCTGAACATCGTGATCGATCCGTTCCCGGCCGCCGTGATCGCGTTCAGTCTCAATGTCGGCGGCTACGCGGCGGAGGTGATCCGCGCGGCCATTCTCTCCGTCGCCGAGGGCCAGTGGGAGGCGTCGCAGGCGCTGGGCCTGTCCTACCCGCAGACGCTGAGTTCGATCATCCTGCCGCAGGCTTCGCGGATCGCCGTGCCGCCGTTGTCCAACACGCTGATCTCCTTGGTGAAGGACACCTCGCTGGCGTCCACGATCTTGGTTACCGAGTTGTTGCGGACTGCTCAATTGGCCGCCGCGCCCACGTTCGATTTCTTCGCCCTCTACGGGGTCGCGGCGGTCTACTACTGGATCATCTGCTTGATACTCGGATTTGCCCAAACACGCCTGGAAACCCGCTTGGCACGGCATGTCGCACGGTGACGCGCGTCATGTTTCGGAGGATTGATAGCGGAGGGTATGCCCAGTCAGCGGCCGCCGCGCGGCAGGACTAGGCTCGACTCGTGATGCGACGAACAAAAATTGTTTGCACCCTCGGCCCGGCTACCGCCTCCGAGGACCGGATCCGCGAACTCGTCGAAAGCGGCATGGACGTGGCCCGGTTGAACTTCAGTCACGGCGAGCACTCCGACCATGCCGAGAATTATCAGAAGGTCAGGAAAGCCGCAGACCGATTGGGCCGTGCCGTCGGCATTCTCGCGGATCTCCAGGGGCCGAAGATCCGGCTCGGCAGGTTCATCGAAGGCAAGACCATGTGGGCGACGGGTGAGGAGGTGCGTATCACCGTCGACGACGTGGAGGGCACCCACGACCGCGTCTCCACCACCTACGCACAGCTGTCCGAGGACGCCAAGCCCGGCGACCGCCTGCTCGTCGACGACGGCAAGGTCGGCCTGACCGTGGTCCGCGTCGACGGCCACGACGTGGTCTGCCGGGTCACCGAGGGCGGCCCGGTCTCGAACAACAAGGGCGTGTCGCTGCCCGGCATGGACGTGTCCGTTCCCGCGCTGTCCGAAAAGGACATCGCCGACCTGGAATTCGCCCTGAAGCTCGGCGTCGATTTCATCGCGCTGTCGTTCGTGCGTTCCCCGTCGGATGTGGAACTGGTGCACGACATCATGGACCGCGTCGGCCGCCGCGTGCCGGTGATCGGCAAGCTGGAGAAGCCGGAGGCGATCGACAACCTCGAGGCGATCGTGCTGGCCTTCGACGCGATCATGGTCGCCCGCGGCGATCTGGGCGTGGAGCTGCCGCTCGAGCAGGTGCCGCTGGTGCAGAAGCGCGCGATCCAAATGGCCCGCGAGAACGCGAAACCCGTCATCGTCGCCACCCAGATGCTGGAGTCGATGATCACCAATTCCCGGCCCACTCGTGCCGAGGCCTCCGACGTCGCCAACGCGGTGCTCGACGGCGCCGACGCGGTGATGCTGTCGGGTGAGACCTCGGTCGGCGAGTACCCGATCGATACGGTCCGGACGATGGCGCGCATCGTGCACGCCGTGGAGTCCGAATCCTCCGCGCAGGTGCCGCCGCTGACGCACGTCCCGCGGACCAAGCGCGGCGTCATCTCCTACGCCGCCCGCGACATCGGCGAGCGGCTCAATGCCAAGGCGCTGGTGGCGTTCACCCAGTCCGGCGACACTGTGCGCCGCCTGGCCCGCCTGCACACCACGCTGCCGCTGCTGGCGTTCACGCCGCTGCCGGAGGTGCGCAGCCAGCTGGCGCTCACGTGGGGCGTGGAGACGTTCATCGTGCCGCCGGTCGGCACCACCGACGAGATGATCGGCCAGGTCGACAAGGAGCTGCTGTCGCTGAACCGGTACGCCAAGGGTGACCTGGTGGTGATCGTGGCCGGATCCCCGCCTGGCACAATCGGTTCCACCAACCTCATCCATGTGCACCGAATCGGCGAGGAGGATCACTGAGGTGAGTACGTCGCTGGGCGAACCGTCCGACACCGCAACGGGTGACCTGGGAGTGCTGCTCGGGCTGCTCGATCTGGAGCAGACCGGCGAGGACGTCTTCGTCGGGCAGCACCCGGAGAAGGTGTGGAGCCGGACCTTCGGCGGGCAGCTGGTGGCGCAGGCCATCGTCGCGGCCGGCCGGACCGTCGGACCGGGGCGCCCGGTGCACGCGGTCAACGCCCACTTCGTGCGTGGCGGTGACGTGAAGAAGCCGATCGAGTACCGGGTGGAACGCCACCGTGACGGCCGCTCGTTCGCGAATCGGACCGTCACCGCCCTGCAGGACGATCAGGAGTTGTTCGTCATGCTGGCGGCCTTCCAGGACTGGGGAAAGGGCCTGGAGCACGCCGCCCCGCAGCCGCAGGTGCCCGATCCCGACGGCTTGCCCCGCGTCGAGGAGTCCTTCGCGGGCCTCGAGGACCGGCTGCAGATGTTCGTCCAGGCCCCGCACCCGATCGACATGCGCTACACCAACGATCCGGCGTGGATCCTCAAGGGCACCGGCGGCACCCTCGACTACAACCGGGTGTGGATGCGCGCCGACGGCGAGATGCCCGACGATCCGCTGATTCACGTTGCGACACTGGGTTATTCGTCGGACACCACGGTGCTGGACTCGATCATCACCACGCACGGGCTGTCCTGGGGTTTCGACCGCATCGTCGCGGCGACGGTGAATCATTCGATCTGGTTCCACCGCCCGTTCCGGTTCGACGAGTGGGCGCTGTACGCGACGCAGTCGCCCGTGGCGGCTGGCTCGCGCGGCCTGGCCACCGGTCACTTCTATTCGCGCGCGGGCGAATTGCTGGCGACGGTGGTGCAGGAAGGCATCATTCGCCACTTCCCGCCGCGCCGCTGACCCGCCGGGTCAGATCAGTTCGCGGTTCTCTTCCAGGTCGAAGCTTTCACGCTGCAGCGCGTGGATGGAGTAGGGGACCGCGTCTTCGTTCGAAATGTCTTGCATCAGTTGCTGTTCGAGCGTGTTCAGGTTCGCCTCGGTGAGTAGGCTCTGGTCGCCGACCAGGCTCAGCGCGATCTCGTAGGTGCGCCGGTCGCTCGGGTCGGCGCCGGGATGGTCCAGTAGCCACTGGGTTTCGAGCAGGGTGTGTGCGGGCTGGTCGGATTCGACCGGAAGCGTGAAGCGCCAAGCGAAGACGTCGCTGTCGCCGACATGGTCGTCGACCACGCGGCGCACCGTCTTCACGACTCGTTCGAGTGTTTCGGGTGTCACATAAACATGGAGCGAAACATCCGAAATGCGTTTCGGCATGTCTGAGTTCCTGTTCTTGTGTCGACCTTCGGTGGTGGAGTATCCCGGCGGGGAGTGTAGTCCCTGTATGCGCGAAATGGGGAGGACGCATCCGTGTTCGGCGTTTTCGCCGAGACCTCAGGCGTGCCGTCCGATGCGGTCGCCGACGATATATCGGGGCGGTTCGCGCCGCCCGCCCGGTAACAGCACCAGTCGCGGCCGGCCGCGGTCGTCGGTGCCGCGGTCCCGCTGGGTGTGCAGGGCCAGCAGCAGCGGCACCAGCGCCTCGGCGATATGGTCGCCGACCTCGCAGTACTTCTGCGCCGACAGCCCGACCGGGTCGGCAATGTTCTCCCGGCCGACCAGCGCGAGATCGTCACGGGCGCGGTCGATTTCGGCGACGGTGCGGGCGCCGCTGACCCTGGCGATGCGGTGTGCCTCGAGCAGCGTGAAGGTCCGCCCGCGCGCGGTGGGCGCCAGCGCGACGATCTCGTCGCGGATCTGCTCGGTCATCGCGAGCACCAGATGGGCGCGTTCCACCAAGGCGGGTTTCAGTTTACGGGCCTTGAAATTCGACGGGTTGCCACCGAGCCCGCTGATCGTCTCGGCGGCAACAGGATCCACGCCGAAACCGACGAGCGCGCGCGTCCCCGCGCTCTCCGCGGTCAGCCCCCGCAAGCCGTATTCGGCCGCGACAGCGTGAGTGAGCCGCTCGGCGATCACCGACCGGCACACATTGCCGTTGCAGACGAACAGGACGTGCATGGCAGGTACGGTAGAACGCCGAAAACAAAACCAATAGTACGCAAAGTCCGGAACCGACCTATTTCGTCAGATGTTCACCCGTGCGTAGCGGGTCGCCGGCGACAGTTCGCCGCGGCGATGTTGTCCGTATAGATCGGTAATTGTTCTCATTCGGAATTATCGGGGTAATACGACTTCTCCCGGACGACAGGCGCCACCTTCGGCTCGTCGTGCTGCACCCGGCCCCGCGCGGAGAACAGACGCCCGCGCATCGCAACGGTAGGCGCCACCCTGCCCAGCCCGGTCGGCACGGTCATGTCGTCGTACATGGTGTCGATACCGCCGCGCAGGAAGTACGCCTCGTGCCAGAACCCGGTCCCCCCGAATCCCGCAGAAACTGCTGCCACCACTGCCGATGCGGATCCGACCGAGTCCACCGCTCCAGACTGTCCAGATCCCGCCAGTACTGCCGCGCCCCCCAGTGCGGCGGAAACAACGACCAGATGATGTCCTCGTGCAACAACAGCCCCTCAGGCCGATCCTTATGCGACCGATACAGTTTCGGCCCCAACCCCAGCAGCCGCAACACACCCCGAGGCCTACGCACCCGCATCCCGAGATAAATGACCACCAGATCCGGATACTCCGACAGGTCCGCGGTCAGCCGATTGACCCGCATACGCGCCCTCCACTAGATGACGGGACGTAGTGCCCGTCTGTGGGGAGTACGGGTGGGAGGGGGTGGGGGTTCGATGGTGGTGGGGTTGGGAGAGGATCTCGCCGTGGTGACGAGTGTGGGACTCGAACTCGCAGTCCCGTGGGTACAACGGTTTTCAAGCTTGTCGTTCTCGGCGTTTGGGGCCATCGGGTCTCGTTGGTGTCGTCCGCAATGCACGGTTGACCTGCGAGTTTGTACGTTGATTTCGTTGGTGATCGTTGGGTGTGCTGTGCGCTGCTGCGGACCAGCTGCGGACCAATGGCGAGCGAAACATCAGCTTGGGAACCAGGGGGTTGGTTGGCAGCCAGGGCTTACCCAGAACACCGGATGCGCCTGAGCGCCCTGATTCCGCTGTTGCTCGGGTTTGTATGGCACAGGTCAGCGGCACAGAGGCAACTGGCGACGTGGCGGTCTGTTCTACAGTGCCCGAAGGGGACTCGAACTCCCAACCTTCTGATTGATTTCTGCGTACGTCGTTGTCCGGGAGTATTCGTCAGGACGCTGTGCGGCAGTAGGTTTCGGCAACAACGGTCTGGCATCGTTCGCCACAATCCGGGTTCGTATGCGGACGTTTGTACGGCCAAAGTAACAGCTACTCATGTCGACGCTTGGGCCGTGACATCAGCTTGGGAAATCAGGGGGATGAGCGCGTAGCCAGGGCTTACCCAGGTCAGCGGGTGCACGGTAGATGCCCAGATCTACCGCTGTTGACCTGGGCATGTGGCATGTGTGCGGCACGAGGCTCGGCCGAACGGCATGGCGGTTGGGGTTCCCACACTGCCAGGAGTGAGCAGTCTAGCGCGGGCCAGGAGCCTGAGTAGCGGATCCCAGGCTGAATAAGATCATCGAAAGATTGCAATCGGCTCCAGCCAGAGCGCCGGGCCATGGATTTCTCCATCGTCAGGTCGGACGGTCATGCCAAACCCCGCTGCTGGCTCAATAAAGTGAGATATCGCCTCTTGCATCGCAGTTCTTTCGAGTTCAGTTGTGGGGCCCTCATTGACTAGGCGCAACGTTTGCATCCACTCGTCAGGAGTCAGGACGCGGTGAACTTGCCCGACTATCGTATAACTTCCCCCGAGAGAGCTTGTACTACCTACAAGCCAACGATCATTCAACTCCATTCCGACCGCCGGGCCAGGTTCGCCAACAGGATCCGCAAGGACAGTAAAAGTACTTCTTTCATTACCGCCCAACAAAGAACGCACATAAGAAGCGCTGTGCATAGTCTCTTCCGTCGATATGGTCTGCACAGCCTCCCCTGTTGCTCGTGCAGCTTCTTCGGCCGCCTGTGCAGCGCCTTCGATGAAAAGTGGGTTTCCTTTCTCCAACTCCTCGGAGTACCAGAGGAACATACGCATCAATGCGTAAATGGGTATCACATCGATGACTGCATGCAACACGAGGGTATGGCCCGGTTCGACACTCCTGAGCGCTTCAGGACCCCATCCACTGAAGGCGCCAAGTGCATTCTTCTCTTTGAGTAGGTCGTACCAAATCTGGAAGATTGAAAACCTGGTTCGAGTCTTAGTTAGTGACTCCTCCATGGTTGTGGAGCCCTTTTTCGAATAGTCGCCTTTAGCGGTTACTGGCCCAACGGTTACGCCACCGCCGAGAGCTCCACCTCCTTCTCGCGCTGTTACGGCCTTGGAAACTATGTCATCAATCCTCCCAGCCTCAAGTGAGGATAAGGAGTTAGTAACAAGTTCGTCGTTAAGATAGAAGAACCCGCGGTGCAGCGACTGCTCTGGAGGCTGATATGCAGATCTCATGGCGTGCAGTGTAGTTGCCCTTGACTTCTTTCGCCGTCCTTTTTCATAATGGCCATCTCTCAGTGGAGGATGGGTGTGTCAAGGATGGCGAAGCCACCGCGTAGCGGACACCGGAGGTGGTCCTTGACTCGTTCGACCGGAGCGAAACCATTGGGCCATCAGGAAGGTGGGGGGTTGCTCACGTCCTACGGGGGTCCTTCGTCCCTATTGAGATCGGTTGCACAAAAGTAGCGTGGCTGCGCATGACGAATGATTCGGCAGGTAATCCGACCAACGAAGAGATCCTCGCTACCAGCGAGGCCATGTTGAACAGCGGTGAGACAGAGCGACTTATCGCTGAGGCGCGTAAGACGATCGCCACGGCGAGCGCGCTAGGACGTCTGGACATCTTGGAGAAGGCCGGTGCGGTGATCGATAACCTGGTCGAGAAGCACAACGCCCTTGCTTCGTCACACGCCGATCAGCTGCGTGCGGTCGCAGAGTTGGCCGAGGCCAAGGCGGAATATGAAGCTGCGAAGGCGCGACTGCTCGCTGTCCGCGCTGCTGAAGGCCGTTGACCAGAAGGTGACGACAGGCAGTCGACCGGGCTGGTCGACCGGCCGTTTCGGGCTCGACTGCGGGAGGTAAGCCGGGTACGGCTGGCGTCGTGCCCAGCACTGCTCGGTTGTTGAGAAGGTGGTCAGACAGGAATGGTTGGCGTTTTGCCACGTCGCCAAAGCGGCGCCGACGCGTCCGACGGGCCCGCCGGCCGGAGCTTGCGTAGGTCGGCGGTTTGCGCGGGTGCGCCAGCGCCCGCCCTTGATCCTGTATGGCTGAATTCGGCAGTACTCCGTGGCATCCGCGCTGCTGGCGTTCCGTACTGACGCCAGCAGGGCGGTTCACCTCCTGTCGACGAGCCAAGACCGAGTACCCGCGTGATGCGCGATCTTGGCGGAAGCGATCGCGAACTAGGCTGCGGGAGGGGAGAATTGGGGGTATGGCTGAGCTTGTGTTGACGGCGGAGCGACGTGGAGAGCTGGCTGTGCTGCTGGAGGATGAGCAACTTTTGCGGAGTAAGTATCCGACGGTGGCTGATTACCTGGATACCGCGCCGATGTTGCCGGGGACAGGGGATGAGCAAGCGGATGCTGCGTTTGATCTGCGGTTGGTGCATTACATGACCGGTGGGCGGTCGGTTAGTGCGAATCCGTACTGGGATGTCGTTGCACCGTCTGTGGTCGAGGGTGAGGGGCGGCGGGTGGTGAATGGTGGCCGGCCGACTGGGAGTGGGCGGCTTGGGTTTGCGCAGACTGTGTTGCAAGGTGCCTATGCGTATGCGATTCCGTCGCCCGAGACGATTGCCTGGTTGGCGCGAGTTTGTGAAGGTCGCACGGTGGTGGAGTTGGGTGCTGGGCGGGGTTACTGGGCGGCTCAGCTGGCCGGTGCAGGTTTGCGGGTCGAGGCATATGACTCGGAACCGCCGGACAGAGCGGAGAATGCTTCGTTCGGCCGGGCGGCGGGACAGTCGGATGTGTGGCACGGGGTCGGTGATCTGGACGAGTTCGCGTCACGGTCGTTCAGCTCTGATGATGTGCTGTTTCTGTGCTGGCCTCCCGGCTGGGGCGACACGATGGCGTCGGAAGCGGTTGCCGCGTTCGAGGCCGCGGGTGGTGAGCGGCTGGTCTACATCGGTGAGCCGAAAGGCGGGAAGACCGGTGATGACGCGTTCTTCGATGCGCTCGCCGCACGGTGGGATCTGAAAGATGAAGACGCACAATTCGTCTCGTGGTGGAACCTGGAAGACCGTGCGCAGTTCTGGGCCCTGAGCTGACGATGGACGACCCGACGCCCAGAGCATGAGGCGACTACACGTCGTCGGACGGTGGTAGCAGCGCCATGCCGATAAGAGGCTGGGGACGGTGGTCAGCGATACGACGAACCACGCAAATCGGTCCATTTGGATTCCTGGCGGGCTGGTGAAAGCACTAGTGCGCTTGCGGGGCGCGGTCCAGGAGCTGATGCTCTCCGGTCCCCAAGGCGCCTGGAATCGATCGAGTTCAGCTGGGCGTTCGACTGGGCGGCGCAAGCGTCTGAGATGAAAAGTTTTGTGCCCCACTGGTTCCGGCGTACAGCGGCGTCGACGGCAATCAGATCGGCGCGAATATCAAGGTTGTGCAAAAGATGCTCGGGCACATGACCGGGGACCATGACGCTCGATCTCTACGGTCATCCTGGGATTCGATGGCCGATGGGATCGACAGAGAAGCCCGCGGCCCGCCGCGAACCGACCACCCCGAATTCCGCCCAACGGAGACCAAATAGCCCCCCAACCTGGTGCCGAGTGTGGGACTCGAACCCACACGTCCGTGAGGACAACGGTTTTTGAGACCGTCGCGTCTGCCAGTTCCGCCAACTCGGCGCACCGGTGGAAAATGATAGCGGGTGGGGGGCCGGTTGACCGAATCGGTGTCGGGGTGGCCGAACTCTCGCTGGGTAGATGGGTTCTGTGCGAGGTTGAACGGTACGCTTTAGGGCACTCGGGAGAGTGTGGCGGTCCGGCTAAGGGTGGGGCGGACGGGCGCGCGCTTCGGGTATTTGGCATCGGAATCACGAGGGGTCTATCTATGGGAACGACAGCAGGGGGCGCGGGCGCGAAGAAGGATGCGGCGACCGCCGCCAAGCGGGTGGTGGTCGCCGAGGACGAAGCGCTCATCCGGATGGACCTGGTCGAGATGCTCTCCGAGGAGGGTTATCACGTGGTGGGCGAGGCGGGTGACGGCCAGCAGGCGGTCGACCTGGCCGAGGAGTTGCGCCCTGATCTGGTGATCATGGACGTCAAGATGCCGCGCCGCGACGGGATCGACGCGGCGGCCGAGATCGCCACGAAACGCGTTGCGCCGGTGGTGATTCTGACCGCCTTCAGCCAGCGTGACCTGGTGGAGCGGGCGCGTGACGCGGGCGCGATGGCCTATCTGGTGAAACCGTTCACCAAGTCGGACCTGGTGCCGGCGATCGAGTTGGCGGCCAGCCGCTTCCACGAGATCACCGCGCTCGAGGACGAGGTCGCGAACCTCTCCGATCGGCTGGAGACGCGCAAACTCGTGGAGCGGGCCAAGGGCGTGCTGATGCAGACGCAGGGGCTGTCCGAGCCGCAGGCGTTCAAATGGATACAGCGCACCGCGATGGATCGCCGCACGACGATGAAGGCGGTCGCCGAGGTGGTGCTGGAAAACCTCGCGCCGAAGTCCTGATACCGAACTCCGGTGCCGCGGACGGGTTCACCGCCCGCGCACCGGATTGCGGAGAATTAACGCCGGTGCAACACATCTGTGTAAATACTCGGAATCGAAGTCATGCAAATGACTCGAATGTGATGCAGAGCTAACGTGACGCCGCTAAGTTCTGAGCCGGGTCGACGTGGTCGGCCTCCTCGGCGATCCCGAGGGTTCAGCAGGACATAGAGGTGTACCGTGCTTGGTTCAATGACGCGGAGGGCCACACGTAGCCGTGTGACGCGATGCGCGCTGGTGATCGGAGCTGCGGCCGTGCTCGCGGTTGCCGGGTGCAGCAGCAAATCGACAGACAACAGCTCCGGTGACAGCACCGGCACCGGCGGCGGGCTGACTATCACCCCGCTCGTGCAGGTGAACAGTGAGGGCAAGGAGGTCCCCGCGGCCGATACCTCCGCGGCCGCCGATCCGGCAGGCGACGGCAAGACGAAATGCGCCCCGGAGACGACCATCGCCATGGCGGGCCCGCTCACCGGGCCGAACGCCAATCTCGGCCTCAATATCGTCCGCGGCGTGAAACTGGCGCTGGACAAGCACAACAAGGCCAACGCGGACTGCCAGGTCAAACTCAAGGAATTCGACACCGAGGGCAATCCGCAGAAGGCCAGCCAGGTGATCGACAAGATTCTCGGCGACCAATCCATTGTCGCCCTGATCGGCCCCACGTTCTCCGGTGAGACGAAGGCGACCGGGCAGCGCATCAGTGATACCGGACTGCTGTCGCTGACCCCGTCGGCCACCAATGTCGACCTGACCAAGAACGGCTGGAAGACCTTCTTCCGCGGCCTGGGCAACGACGGAATTCAGGGGCCGTCGGTCGCCAAGTATCTGATCGGCACCGGTCGGTACCAGAAGATCTGCGTCGCGCAGGACAACACCGACTACGGCACCGGCCTGGCGAAATCGCTGACCGAGACGCTGGGCCCGGTGGCCGATCCGAGCTGCGCGGTCAACGTCAAGGAAGGCGACAAGGACTTCTCGGCCGCGGTATCCAAGCTGGCCTCGGCGAAGCCGGACGCCATCTTCTACGCCGGCTACTACGCCGAGGCGGCGCCGTTCGTGCAGCAGTTGCGTTCCGGCGGCGTGACCTCGACATTCATCTCCGACGACGGGACCAAGGACGTCGAATTCGTCAAGCAGGCCGGAAACGCGTCGAAGGATTCGGTGCTGTCCTGCCCGTGCGGCCCGGCGCCGGACAAATTCGCCGCCGACTACAAGGCGCTCAACGGATTCGACGCGGGCACCTATTCGACCGAGGGCTACGACCTGACCACCATCGTGCTGAAGGGTCTGGCGCAGGGGAAGGTGACGCGCCCCGACCTGGTGGAGTTCGTGCGCACCTATGACGGGCAGGGTGTGGCCCGGCATTACCAGTGGGACGCGACGGGCGAATTGTCGAACGCCCTGATCTGGATGTACCAGGTCAAGTAGCGATCCTCCGAACAAAACAGCGTGTGCCGGCACGCTGACGTCCGGAGCGACCGGAGTACGGCGATTCGCCGGCGCACGCTGTTTTCCAGACGGCGAGAGTAACGATGACTTCCTCAGTCACGACCCTGCTGGCCAGCGGGTCCATCGATTTCAACGTCTCCGGTGTCGTCGACCAATTCTGGCGACTCACCGTGGACGGCCTGACCTATGGTTCGATCTACGCCTTGGTGGCGGTCGGCTACACACTGGTTTTCGGGGTGCTGCTGCTCATCAATTTCGCCCATTCGGAAATATTCATGCTGGGCATGTTCGGTCAGCTGGTGGGGTTGATGCTGCTCGGCTTCGCGGCCAGTGGCGACATCTATTCGCAGGGCACATTTCTCACCGTCATCTATCTCGGCGTGGCGATGGTGATCGGCATGCTGGTGTCGGGCGGGGCCGCGGTCGGATTGGAACGCGTGGCCTATCGGCCGTTGCGGCAGCGCGGCGCCAAGCGGCTCATCTTCCTGATCACCGCGATCGGCATGTCGTTCGTGCTGCAGGAATTCGTGCACTACGTGCTGCCCAAGATCGATCCGGACCTCGGCGGCACCAATGCCCAGCAGCCGATCATCCTGGTGAAGCCCACCGACGAATTCCACCTCTTCGATGCCGCGGTGACCAACGTCGCGCTGGTGATCGTGGTGTCCGCGGTGGCGCTGGCGGTACTCACCGAATTGGTCATCAACAGAACGAAATTCGGCCGGGGCATCCGCGCGGTGGCGCAGGATCCGGACACCGCGACGCTGATGGGAGTGTCGCGGGAGCGGGTCATCATGCTGACCTTCCTCATCGGCGGCCTGCTCGCGGGCGCCGCCGCGCTGCTGTACACGCTCAAGATTCCCAACGGCATCATCTATTCGGGCGGATTCGTGCTGGGTATCAAGGCGTTCAGCGCCGCGGTGCTCGGCGGCATCGGCAATCTGCGCGGCGCGCTGCTGGGCGGGCTGCTGCTGGGCCTGGCGGAGAACTACGGGCAGATCCTGTTCGGCACGGAATGGCGCGACGTGGTGGCGTTCGTCCTGCTGGTGGCCGTGCTGATGATCCGCCCGACCGGAATTCTGGGCGAGAGCCTGGGGAGGGCGCGGGCATGACGACCTCGAGACCGATGCACGGCTTCGGCGACGCAATCCGCTCCTGGTGGAACGGCCTGTCCCGGCCGATGCAATGGGCCGTCGGCATACCGGCGATCGCCGTGCTGGCGCTGCTGCCGATGTTCCCGCCGCCGCTGCTGGACACCCCGGGCACCAGCTTCGGCGGGGTGATGGCGCAGTTCGCCATGTACGCGCTGATCGCGATCGGCCTCAATGTCGTTGTGGGACAGGCGGGTCTGCTGGATCTGGGATATGTCGGGTTCTACGCCGTCGGCGCTTACTCGGTGGGCCTGCTCACCAGTCCCAACAGCCCGTGGAATCAGACGGCGGGTGGTTTCCTGGATCCTCGGTGGGCGTGGCTGGCGTGTGTGCCGGTGGCCGTCGTCCTGACCGCGCTCTCCGGGCTGATCCTGGGCACCCCGACGCTGCGGCTGCGCGGTGACTATCTCGCGATCGTCACCCTCGGATTCGGCGAGATCGTGCGGCTGCTGGCGGACAATCTCGGCGACATCACCAACGGCAGCCTCGGCCTGGCCGGGATCGCGTATCCGCGGGTGGGGGAGTCGCAGCAGCACCCCGGCGGCTATTTCTCCTCCGGCAATCTCGGCGACTCGCATTCGTGGAATCCGTTGGACCGCGCCAACTCCGGGACCTGGTGGTTCTGGATCGGCATGGTGCTGGTGATCATCGTATTGCTGGTCGTCGGCAATCTGGAGCGCAGCCGGGTCGGCCGGTCGTGGGTGGCGATCCGCGAGGACGAGGACGCCGCGGAGATGATGGGCGTGCCGACGTTCAAGTTCAAGCTGTGGGCGTTCACCATCGGCGCCGCGATCGGTGGCCTGTCGGGCGCGCTCTACGCCGGTCAGGTGCAGTTCATCAACCCGGCCGGGTTCAACATCATCAACTCGATGCTGTTCCTGTGCGCGGTGGTGCTGGGCGGCCAGGGCAACAAGCTCGGCGTGCTCGTGGGCGCATTCTTGATCGTGTACCTGCCCAACCGGTTCATGTCGGTGAACGTGGGCGGGCAGTCGCTCGGCGACTACAAGTATCTGTTCTTCGGTCTCACACTGGTGGTGGTCATGATCTTCCGTCCGCAAGGGCTGTTCCCGGTGCGGCAGAAACTCCTCGCCTACGGTCGTCAGGTGTATCAGGCGGTGCGACGGCCCGAGGCGACCGGAGCGGGCCGATGACCGGGCCGGGCGGCGCCTTGTTCGACAACGAGGACATGGCCGCCGGATACGCCGAGCCCGAGCAGGCGGCCCCGAGCGCGGGCGTGGTCGACGTCGGCGAGGTGCTGCCGGAACTGGCCGACACGGAGACCGTGGCCGAGGTGGTGGCTCCCACCCGGGCGATCGAGACCGAGATCGGGGCGCCGCTGCTGCGCACCGAGGGGCTGACGGTGCGGTTCGGCGGTCTCACCGCGCTCGACGACGTGACCTTCGAGATCCGCCGCGGCGAGATCCTCGGACTGATCGGACCCAACGGCGCGGGTAAGACGACCTGCTTCAACGCCATCACCGGGGTGTACCGGCCGTCGGCGGGCCGGGTGTTCTTCGACGGCCGGCCGCTCACCAAGACCAAGCGCAACGAGATCACCCGTCTCGGCATCGCCCGCACCTTCCAGAACATCCGGCTGTTCGGCGAGATGACGGCGCTGGAGAACGTGGTGGTCGGCACCGACGCCCGGCACCGAACTTCGGTGCCGGGAGCCATCTTCCGGACCGGGCGGCATCGGCGGGAGGAACACGACGCCATCGAGCGCGGCATGGCGCTGCTGGAGTTCGTCGGCATCGCGCCACACGCGGTGGAGAAGGCCCGCAACCTCTCCTACGGCGATCAGCGCCGATTGGAGATCGCGCGAGCGCTGGCGACCGAGCCGAAATTGCTGTGCCTGGACGAGCCGGCCGCCGGATTCAATCCGAGCGAGAAGTCGGCGCTGATGGATCTGATCCGCAAGATCCGCGACGACGGGTTCACCGTGCTGCTCATCGAGCACGACATGCGGCTGGTGATGGGCGTGACGGACCGCATCGTGGTGCTGGAGTTCGGCCGCAAGATCGCCGACGGGCTGCCGGAGGAGATCCGCGACGATCCGGCGGTGGTCGCGGCGTACCTCGGCGTGCCCGACGACGAGGTCGAGGATGTGGTGAAAGCGGCTGGGGGCGAAGGTATTCCGGGATCTCCGGAATCATCGGACGATGCGGGATCGGCGATCCTTCCGGAATCTGCGGACGAATTGCCCGGTGTCGCAACCGGGTTCGCTCCGGCGGGATCGGCGTCGTCGGGCGTCGATGCGGCCGGGGAGTCGCTGCTCGTAGTCGAGGACATGGTGGTCAACTACGGCAGGATCGAAGCGCTGCATGGCGTTTCGCTCCAGGTGGCACCGGGTGAACTGGTAACCCTGCTGGGAGCCAACGGCGCGGGCAAGACCACCACCATGCGGGCGCTGTCCGGGTTGCTGCCGCTCACCCGGGGGCGAATTATGTTCGAGGGCAAGGACATCACCCGGATGAAGGCCCATGAACGGGTGGTGGCGGGCCTGATCCAGGCGCCGGAGGGGCGCGGCGTGTTTCCCGGCATGACGGTGCAGGAGAACCTCGACATGGGTTGTCACGCCCGGCCGTTCAAGCAGCGCGCCCAGTACACCGAGACGCTGGACTGGATCCTCGAGCTGTTCCCGCGGCTGGCCGAGCGGCGCAAACAGGTCGGCGGCACGCTGTCCGGCGGCGAGCAGCAGATGCTCGCCATCGCCCGCGCGCTGATGGCCCGGCCCCGGCTGCTCCTGCTCGACGAGCCGTCGATGGGCCTGGCACCGATGGTGATCAAGCAGATCTTCCGCATCATCGGCGAGATCAACGCCCAGGGCACCACGGTGCTGCTGGTCGAGCAGAACGCCCAGCAGGCGCTCACCCGCAGCGACCGCGCCTACATCCTGGAGACCGGCGAGGTCACCAAGACGGGGCGGGGACGGGAACTGCTCACCGACCCCGCAGTCAAGTCGGCGTACCTGGGCGTGGCCTAGTCGATGTAGCCCACGTCATCCCCGGTGCGCCCGTTTGTCGGTGCCGGTACATAGACTCGGGGCCGTGACTCCAGCGACCACCGATCAGCGCCCGCGCAGTGTGTCCGCAGCGACCCCGAGTTCCGCCGGTGAGCGGCCCACGCTGTTGTTGCTGGACGGGCATTCGCTGGCCTATCGCGCCTTCTACGCGCTACCCGCCGAGAACTTCAAGACCGTCACGGGCCAGACCACCAACGCGGTGTACGGGTTCACCGCGATGCTGATCAACCTGCTGCGCGACGAGAAGCCCACCCATGTCGCGGCCGCCTTCGACGTCAACCGCAAGACCTTCCGCACCGAGGCGTTCCCCGACTACAAGGCCAACCGCATCACCACGCCCGACGAGTTCCGCGGCCAGGTGGAGATCACCCAGGAGGTGCTGGCCGCGCTCGGCATCCCGACCATGGCCCTGGAGGGCTACGAGGCCGACGACATCATCGCCACCCTCGCCACCCAGGCGGTGCCGGAGGGCTTCCGCGTCCTGATCGTGACGGGTGACCGCGACGCGCTGCAGTTGGTGAATCCCGATGTCACAGTGCTGTACCCGAAGAAGGGCGTCTCCGAGCTCACTCGGTTCACACCCGAGGCGGTCTCGGAGAAGTACGGCCTCACGCCCGCGCAGTATCCGGATTTCGCGGCCCTGCGCGGCGACCCGAGCGACAATCTGCCGGGCATTCCGGGCGTGGGGGAGAAGACGGCGACCAAGTGGGTGCGCGAATTCGGCGACCTGGCCACCCTAGTGGACCGGGTCGACCAGGTGAAGGGCAAGGTCGGTGACGCGCTGCGCGCCAACCTGTCCAGCGTCGTGCTCAATCGGCAGCTCACCGAGATGGTCAAGGACGTCCCGCTGCCCTACACCCCCGAGCAGCTGGCCCAGCAGCCGTGGGACCGCGATCGGATCCACCGCCTGTTCGACGACCTGGAGTTCCGGGTGCTGCGCGACCGCCTGTTCGAGACGCTGGCGCCGCCGGAGCCGGAGGCCGAGGGCGGTTTCGAGATCAGCGGCGGCGCGGTGGAGCCCGGCGCGGTCGCCGACTGGCTCGCCGAGCACGCGAAATCCGGTGTGCGCCATGGTATTTCGATCGCGGGCACCGGTACCCCGGTAAACGGCGACGTGAAGGCGATCGCGATCGCCGCCGCCGACGGCGAGGGCGGCTACTTCGACGTCATCGGCCTGACCCCGGAGGACGAGCAGGCGCTGGGCGCCTGGCTGGCCGATCCCGCCACCCCGAAGGCCGTGCACGAGGCCAAATCCGCTCAGCACGCGCTGCGCGCCCGCGGCTGGCGGCTGGCCGGTCTCACCAGCGATACGGCCCTGGCCGCCTACCTGGTCCGGCCGGGCCAGCGCACCTTCAACCTCGACGACCTCTCGCTGCGGTATCTGTCGCGCGAGCTGCGGGTGGAATCCGGCGAGGACACCCAGCTCTCGCTGCTGGACGACGAGGACCAGGTCGACGCCGAACTGGCCAAGGCCGAGATCCTGCGCGCCCGCGCCGTCTCCGACCTGTCCGACGCCTTCGACGCCGAACTCGAGGGCATCGAGTCCACCAAGCTGCTCACCGAGATGGAGCTGCCCCTGCTCGGCGTGCTGGCCGATTTGGAGGAGGCCGGTATCGCGGTCGACGGTGATCAGTTGCAGCAGTTGCAATCCGAATTCGCCGACCGTGTCGCCCAAGCCGCCGAGGCCGCCTACGAGGTGATCGGCAAGCAGATCAATCTCGGCTCCCCGAAGCAGCTGCAGGTGGTGCTGTTCGACGAGCTGGACATGCCGAAGACCAAGCGCACCAAGACCGGCTACACCACCGACGCCGACGCGCTGGAGTCGCTGTTCGAGAAGACCGGGCACCCGTTCCTCGAACATCTGCTGGCCCACCGCGACGCCACCCGTCTGAAGGTCACCGTGGACGGTCTGTTGAAGTCGGTCGCCGACGACGGCCGCATTCACACCACCTTCAACCAGACCATCGCGGCCACCGGCCGGCTGTCGTCCACCGAACCGAATCTGCAGAACATCCCGATCCGCACCGACACCGGCCGTCGCATCCGCGACACCTTCGTCGTCGGCCCCGGCTACGAGTCGCTGATGACCGCCGACTACAGCCAGATCGAGATGCGCATCATGGCCCACCTGTCCAAGGACGCGGGCCTGATCGAGGCGTTCAACTCCGGTGAGGACCTGCACACCTTCGTCGCCTCCAAGGCCTTCGACATCCCGCTGTCGGAGGTGCATCCGGAGATGCGGCGCCGGATCAAGGCGATGTCGTACGGGCTGGCCTACGGTCTGTCGGCCTACGGCCTGTCCCAGCAGCTGAAGATCAGCGCCGAGGAGGCGAAGGCGCAGATGGAGGTGTACTTCAGCCGCTTCGGCGCGATCCGCGACTACCTGCACGACGCCGTCGACCAGGCCCGCAAGGTCGGCTACACCGAGACCTTGTTCGGCCGCCGCCGCTACCTGCCGGATCTGGATTCCAGCAATCGCCAGCGTCGCGAGGGCGCCGAGCGTATGGCCCTCAACGCCCCCATCCAGGGCACCGCCGCCGACATCATCAAGGTCGCGATGATCAACGTGCAGAGCGCGATTCGCGCGGCCGGGTTGCGCTCCCGCATGTTGCTGCAGATCCACGACGAACTGGTCTTCGAGGTCGCCGCGGGCGAGCGCGAATCCCTCGAGGCGCTGGCCCGCGACCACATGTCCAAGGCCATCGAGTTGTCGGTGCCGCTGGAGGTCTCCGTCGGCGTCGGCCGCAGCTGGGACGCCGCCGCCCACTGAGGGCGGCGCTGTACCTCAGCGCGCGAGCACCTCGGTCAGCGACAGACAGGCCGCGGCTGCGGCTCGCGCCACCGAGGCGCACGCGGTTTCGCCGAGGCGGTCGCAGCGTTCTGCGGTGTCGGTGCACACTCGCGCGGTCAGCTCGCACTGCCGGTGCGCCCACTCGGAGTGGCGGTCGAGCAGATCGCCGGTGAGGCGGCACAGGTCCGAGCAGTCGCGCAGGGTCGCGATGTGGTGGGCGGTGGCGTGCTCGCCGCCACGGTCGAGCGAGTCGCGCATCTGGTGCTCGCAGCGGCGGTGGCAGCCGAGCAGATGATTGATCGCCGCCTGGACACTCGGGTCGGTCATCGGTGCCTCCTCTCGGCTCGAGCCTGGCATATTCGAGGGGTCCGCGAAGGGTTTCCCGTCGTTTGCCGAAGAAGTGATCAGGCTTTGTGACCTGGTTGGAAGCTCGCCGAAGGCGATTGCTGGACCGCGCATCGGATGTTGGTACGCCGTTCACCAACCATTGTGACGAAGTTACCCATCGGTTCCGGGCCAATGTGGTTGCCAAGGCGTGGATTAGTCCATATTCTCGGTGCCGTGCCGAATCCCGCCGCAAGCCGCAGCGCAGCGCAGCTCGTCGCCGACCGCGACCGCGCCGCGCACCTTCCGCTAACCGCGATGGTGGCTGCTGCGCGACTTCTCGTAGTAACCCGCCGTAGCGGGGTCTGATTCGGACTGGCCTCCTCGCTGCGGCCATACAGATTTCTTGCGCTGGTCCCCTCTGTCATTTCAGACATTCAGCTCAGACGCGACTGTCCTGCGACACGACGAGACTTCGGGAAGACCTGGTTCAATGACCATCACTATCGACGCACACGACATCCTCACCGCCGCGCCCCAGGGCCTGCGGACCGAATGCGCGGGACTGTCTCCCGCCGAATTCCTCGACCGCTACTGCGAGCACTCCGGCCCGGTGAAGCTCAGCGATTGGAGCCGCGCCGGGCACCGCCACGGGGCGGAGTACACCGCGACGCTCGAGTTCACCGACCGGCTGCGGACCGTGGTGTCGGCCGGCAGCCCGGTGGCCGCGCTCACCTCGGCCCTCTACGAGGAGGGCTATCCGATCGAGATCCTGCGCTTCCATCAGCGGCGCACCGCGGTCGGCACCGCCACGTTCGTGCAGTGCGAGTTCAACGGGCGCCGCGGCTGGGCTGCGGCGATGGCCGCCGAGGGGGCGGAATCCGCCGCCCGCGCCATGATCGCGGTCACCAACAAGCTCGGCAGCTGACCCCGAAACACGAAGCGCCGCATCGCTTCCGGTAATCGGAGGCGATGCGGCGGCGCTCGGTCGTCAGGCCTGTTCCTGCTGCGCCTGCTGCTCGGCGAGCTGCTTGCGGACCTCGTCCATGTCGAGGCCCTTCACCTGGGTGACCAGGTCCTCGAGCGCGTCGGGCGGCAGCGCGCCGGGCTGCGCGAAGACCAGCACGCCCTCGCGGAACGCCATGATGGTCGGGATGGAGCGGATGTTGGCGGCCGCGGCGAGGCTCTGCTCGGCTTCGGTGTCCACCTTGCCGTGGATGACATCGGGATACTTGTCCGACGACGCCTCGAAGGTCGGAGCGAACTGCTTGCACGGACCGCACCAGTCGGCCCAGAAGTCGACGAGTACGACATCGTTCCCGGTGACTATCTCATCGAAGTTCTGCGCGGTCAGGGTCTGGGTGGCCATGGGATCCTCTCGTCTCGTGGGTTGCCCCGATACAACGCCGGGCAACTCCGTTATCTTCCGCTTCCGCGTGCGACCGGCCAGTCACGACGCTGATCGCCGTCCCACCGACGAATACCCACCACCGTAGTGGCGAAATCTCGGTCGGCCGCCACCGCGTGCACGGCCTCGCCGAGTTGGTGGGGTTTGAGGCGGCGGGCCAGGGTGACGTGTGGGGTCCAGGCGTCGGGGTGGATATTGGCCGGGATGCCGGGGCATTTCTCGATCACGGAGAACACGCGACGCTGGAGGGTGAGCAGTGCGTCGGTGGGGACTACCAGGCGAACCAGGATGGGATTGCGTGCGCCGAAGATCAGGAGGCCGCCGAGGCGGATCGGGAGGGGGCGGAACTCCTGGGCGGCTAGTACCTCGTCCAGGCGGGGCCAGATCTGGCGGGCCACGGCCACGGTGATGTGGGGTCGGTGGTCGGCGGACGGGCTGGGTATTCCGGCCTCGGACAGCAGTTCCCACTGCCGCCGGATCTCCGTCTCGGCGGGCTCGTCCAACAGCAATTCGACCGACTGAACCATGACCTGGGACAAGATACGCCGGAACCCCGGTGATCTTCCCGCAAATCCGAGGACCGAGGATGGGGGCGTGAGTGGAGCGAACGGACAGCTGCGGCTGGGCCTGATCGAGGGCGACGGCATCGGTCCCGAGGTGGTGCGCGCGGCGCGGGAGGTGGTCGACGAGGCGCTGGCCGTGCTCGCGGCGCCGGCCGTGCAGTGGATTCCGTTGCCGATGGGGCACAGCGCGATCGCGGAATTCGGCGAACCGTTGCCGGAGTCCACGGTGCACCGGCTGGAACAGCTCGACGCTTGGATCCTCGGCCCGCACGACAACGCCTCCTATGCCCCGGAGCATCGCGTCGGCGCCCCGCCGGGCGGCGCCATCCGCAAGCGATTCGGCCTGTACGCCAATATCCGCCCGGCGCGGGCGTTTCCGGGTGTGCGGGCCGCCGCGGACGACATCGATCTGGTGATCGTCCGGGAGAACAGCGAGGGTTTCTACGCTGACCGTAATATGGCCGCCGGGTCGGGCGAGTTCGCGCCCACCGCGGACATCGCCCTCTCGGTCGGAGTGGTGACCCGCACGGCCAGCGAACGGATCGCCCGCGAGGCCTGCGAGCTGGCCGCCGCGCGGCGCGGCCGCTTGACCATCGTGCACAAGGCGAACGTGCTGCCGCTGACCATGGGCCTGTTCCGCGACGCCTGCTACGCGGCGGCCCGCGACTATCCGCGGCTGCGCGTCGACGACGAACATGTCGACGCGGCGGCCGCGCACCTGGTCCGCGCGCCCGCCGACTACGACGTGCTGGTGACGGAGAATCTGTTCGGCGATATCCTCTCCGACCTGGCGGGCGAGCTGAGCGGATCACTCGGCCTCGCCGCCTCCCTGAACTGCTCGGCGACCCAGGCGATGGCGCAGGCCGTGCACGGCGCGGCGCCCGCGCTGGCCGGGCACAACCGCGCCAACCCGGCCGCCCTCCAGCTGTCGGCGGCAATGCTGTTGCGCTGGTTGAGTTCCCGTCGCGGCGACGTCGTGCTGTCGCGGGCGGCCGAGCGCATCGAGCAGGCCGTGGCGGGGACGTTCGCCGCCGGTATCGCGACCGCGGATCTGGGCGGGCTGGCCTCCACCCGCGAATTCACCGAACAGGTGTGCGCCCGCCTGCACCGTCGTTGAGGGGTTCGCGGACTCGGCGTGTGCGGGCGGCGTCCGCACCGGCCGCGCATTAACCTTCGGTAACCGACCGACGCGCTCGGTCCCCATCGCCTAGATTTCGAACGGCGGGCGAATGCCGGATGTCGCCCACCAGAACATGGAGGGCTGCTGTGTCTGTTCGAATCGGTGCCCGCGGGCTGGCGCTGCGGGCGGTGTGTGTACTGGCCGGCGGGACGCTGGTGCTGGCCGGTTGTACGAAGAACACTGAGGACACCGCACCGACCGCGGAGAAGGTCCAGGTCGACAAGGTGGACGCGATCGCGGCGAAGCTGCCCGACAAGGTGAAGCAGTCCGGCAAATTGGTGGTCGGGGTGAATGTGCCCTACCAGCCCAACGAATACAAGGACGGCTCCGGCAAGATCGTCGGCTACGACGTCGACCTGATGGACGCGGTGGCGGCGGTGCTCGGTGTGCGGGCCGACTACCAGGAATCGGACTTCGAGAAGATCATCCCCTCGATCCAGGCCGGCACCTACGACGTGGGCATGTCCTCGATGACCGACACCAAGGAGCGCGAGCAGACCGTCGATTTCGTCGACTATTTCAGCGCGGGCATCCAGTGGGCGCAGCAGCCGGGCAAACCGGTCGACCCGAACAACGCGTGCGGCAAGCGAGTGGCGGTGCAGCGCACCACCATCGAGGAGACCGAGGACGTACCCGGCAAGAGCAAGGCGTGCGAGGCGGCGGGCAAGCCCAAGATCGAGATCGTGGCCTTCGACGAGCAGAGCGCGGCCGCGACGGCGCTGGTGCTCGGCCAGGTCGACGCGATGTCGGCGGATTCCCCGGTGACGGCGTACGCCATCAAGCAGAACCAGGACAAGATCGAGGCGGCGGGCCCGCTGTTCGAGTCGCAGCCCTACGGCTGGCCGGTGCCCAAGGGCGCGCCGCTGGGACCGGTGCTGCAGGAGGCCGTGCAGCACCTGATCGATTCCGGTGACTACCGCAAGATCGCCGAGAACTGGGGCGTGCAGGACGGCGCCCTCACCAAGGCCACCATCAACGGAGCGGTGGGCTGATGCCGGCGCACCGAGACGACGCGGTTCGCCTACGCCGTCCCGCATCCGCGAGGTGAGGGCGTGAGCGAGCGCGACACCGCCGCGTCCGGGTCGGAAGACGCTGGCGCCGTAGCGGATTCGAGTGCCGAACCGTCGCCGATCAAGGCGGTCCCGCTGCGACATCCCGGCCGGTGGTTCGCCGCGGTGATAATCCTGGCGCTGGTGGCGCTGTTCGTATACGGCGCCGCCACCAACCACGCCTACCGGTGGGACATCTACTGGAAGTACCTGTTCGATTCCCGCATCGAGTCCGGCGTCTTGATCACGCTGGAGCTGACCGTGCTGGCCATGGCCATCGGCGTGGTGCTGGGCGTGGTGCTGGCGGTCATGCGGCTGTCGCCGAATCCGGTGCTGCGCTCGGTGGCGTGGGTGTACCTGTGGATCTTCCGCGGCACGCCCGTGTATGTGCAGCTGGTGTTCTGGGGACTGTTCCCGTCGCTGTACAAGATCATCGATCTCGGTGTCCCGTTCGGGCCGCAATTACTGCACCTGAATATTCAGGACTGGCGGACGCCGTTCCTGTTCGCGATGATCGGCCTCGGCCTCAACGAGGCCGGTTACATGGCCGAAATCGTCCGTGCCGGAATCAATTCCGTCGGCGAGGGGCAACGGGAGGCATCGCTGGCGCTGGGCATGTCGTGGGGTCAGACGATGCGGCGCACGGTGCTGCCGCAGGCCATGCGGGTGATCATCCCGCCGACCGGTAACGAGCTGATCAGCATGCTGAAGACCAGCTCGCTGGTGGCGGCGATCCCGCTGACCACCGACCTGTACGGCCGGGCGCGCGACATCTACGCCGTGAACCTGCTACCCATCCCGCTGCTGCTGGTCGCCGCGACCTGGTACCTGGTGATCACCAGCATCCTGATGATCGGGCAGCACTATCTGGAGCGGTACTACTCGCGCGGAGCCAGCCGCCAGCTGACCGCGAAACAGCTGCGGGCGCTGGCCGCCGCCCAGCTGGAGGTGGGCAAATGAGCACTGCCGCAACCGATTCCGCCCCGATGATCCGCGCCGAGCAGGTGCACAAGAACTTCGGCGCGCTGCAGGTGCTCAAGGGCATCTCGCTGGAGGTGGCGCGCGGGGAGGTGATGTGCCTGGTCGGCCCGTCCGGGTCGGGCAAGTCGACGTTTCTGCGCTGCATCAATCATCTGGAGCAGGTCAATGCCGGACGGCTCTACGTCGACGGCGAACTGGTCGGCTATCGCGAGAAGGGCGGGCGGCTCTACGAGTTGCATCCCCGCGAGGCTGCGCGCCAGCGCCGCGACATCGGCATGGTGTTCCAGCATTTCAATCTGTTCCCGCACCGCACCGTGCTGGAGAACGTCATCGAGGCGCCCACCCGGGTGAAGCGGATCCGCAAGGCCGATGCGGTCGGCCGGGCGCGGGAACTGCTGGACCGGGTCGGTCTGGCGGAGAAGGCCGGCGCCTATCCGGCGCAGCTCTCGGGCGGGCAGCAGCAGCGGGTCGCCATCGCCCGCGCGCTGGCGATGGATCCGAAGCTGATGCTGTTCGACGAGCCGACCTCCGCGCTGGATCCCGAACTGGTGGGTGAGGTGCTCGGGGTCATGCGCGAACTGGCCGCCTCCGGCATGACCATGGTGGTGGTGACCCACGAGATGGGATTCGCCCGCGAGGTCGCCGACCATCTGGTGTTCATGGACGCCGGTGTGGTGGTGGAGTCGGGGCCGCCGCGCGAGATGCTGGCGAACCCGCGGCAGGAGCGTACTCAGGCGTTCCTGTCGCGCATTCTGTAGTGCCGGGCCTTCCGCGCGACCGGGCTTTCAACTACGCTATGTAGTAGAAGTTTCGGGCGAGTCAGCGGGAGGACGCCGTGCACGCACCAGCTGGAGTAGTGGGCCGAAACGCCATGGCGCGGTGGAGTTTTCTGCAATGGGCGGTGTTCGTCGTCGGGGTCGCGCACATCGTGTGGGCGATCGCGGGATGGATCGCCGAACCCAGCTTCGCGGTCGGGGAGCACGCGCCCGCGACGCCGGTGCTCGGCATGGACTACAACGGCTGGCATGCCGTCGCCGGGCTGCTGCTGTTCGGTCCGGCGCTGCTCGCGGCGCTGCGTAAACCGTGGGCGGCGTGGTACTGCGTGATCGCCGCGCTCGGCGGCGGGTTCGGCGTCGGCTTCTGGGCGTTGTTCTCCGACCATGTCCTGATGTTCAGCTTCCCGCACCACCACATGGACGCGATCGAGCACATCGTCACCGGGGTGGTGCTGCTGGGATTGGTCGCCGTGCAAGCCGTACGTGACGGCGGCCTCCGGCCCGTCCTGGGCCTGCGCTGAGTGCGCGTCAGTCCGGTGCGGTGCTTGCGGTAGCGCGTTCCCGCTGCCGCGCCAGCGCGATACGCAGTTGGCCCAGTAGGACTTTCGCGGCGGGCGCGGTCAGGCGGTCGGTGCGCCACGCGAGCGCGAGCTGTCCGCGCAGCTCCGGCTCGACGATCGGGATCGTGCGCACGCCGAAGGCGTCGGCCTCTTCCGGGGTGAGCGCGGGCACGACGGCCGTCCCCAGCCCCCGGGCGGCCAGTCGCAGCAACAGTGGGGGAGCGGCCGCCTCGAAGGCCACATTCGGTTCGAACCCCGCTGCGGCGCAATGGCGTTCGAGTACGCCACGGATTCCGGTGCCGCGCACGAGGCAGATCAGCGGCCGGTCGCGCAGCGCGGCGAGCGGGAGCACATCCGGAGGATCCGGTGTGTGCGCCGCTACCGCGGCGACGACGGCGGTCTCGAGCACGACCTCGAGGCCGACGCGGGGATCGAGGTCCGCGCCGGTGAGCCCGACCAGTGCGATATCCAGCGCGCCGCGCTCCAGATCGTCCAGCATCAGATCGGAATTCGTTTCGGTGAGGGTGATTTCGACCTGCGGGTGATCGTCGTGGAAGTCGGCCAGGTTCGCCGCGAGGTCGAATTCCTCGGTGGCCGCGCCGGAGATGGTTCCCAGGCGGATGTGCCCGCGCAGCAGCCCGGTGAACTCGTCGGCGGTGTGGCGGACCTGCTCGGCGGCGGCGAGAGCGGCGCGCGCGTGTGGCAGCACCGCCGCACCGGCCGCGGTCGGGGTCACGGTGCGCCCGGACCGGTCGAGCAGTTGCTGGCCGAGTTCGCGTTCCAGCTGCCGGATCTGGGCGGACAGCCCCGGCTGGGCCAGATGCAGTCGTGCTGCGGCCCGGGTGAAGTTGGCCTCCTCGACCACGGTGACGAAGTAGCGCAGCTGCCGCAGTTCCATAACTGATTATTCTAGCTACGAGAAGAACTATCTGTTTCACTTCTCACCACAAACGCGGCATCGTCGGAGGTATGACGAACACGAACGCGGATCTTCCCACTTTCACCGGTCCGGTCTTCCGTCCCGGCGATGCCGGATACGACGCCGAGATCGCCGGATTCCAGACCGCCTACCACCACCGCCCGGCCGTCGTCGTCGGCGCCGCGCATGCCGAGGACGTCCGTGCCGCGGTGGAATACGCCGCGCGCCAAGGCCTTCCGATCGCGGTGCAGGCGACCGGTCACGGCCTGTCGGTGGCCGCCGACGGTGGCGTGCTGATCAGCACCCGCCGGATGACCGCCGTCTCCGTCGACGCCGCGGCCCGCACCGCGCGGGTGGCGGCCGGGGTGCGGGCCGGTGCGCTGATCGACGCCGTGGCGCACGGGCTGGCCCCGCTGAACGGCTCGTCGCTCTCGGTCGGCGTGATCGGCTACCACTTGGGCGGTGGTCTCGGCCTACTGGGCCGGACCTTCGGCTACGCCGCCGACCACGTGCGTTCGATGGAGATGGTGACGGCCGACGGTCGGCTGCGCCGCCTGACGCCGGGCGACCCGCTGTTCGGCGCGGTGCTGGGCGGCGTCGGGAACTACGGCGTCGTCACGGCGCTGGAGATCGAGCTGGTGCCGGTCACCACGGTGTTCGGCGGTCAGCTGGTCTTCGACACCCACCTCGTGGAGCCCGCGCTGGAGGGCTGGCGGCTGTGGACCCAGGACCTGCCCGAGGAGATGACCTCGGCGATCACGATCATGACCATGCCCGATGTGCCCGCCATTCCGGAACCGGTCCGCGGCCGCTACCTCGCCACCGTCAACATCGCCTATACCGGCTCGGCGGCCGACGGCGAACGGCTGGTCGCGCCGCTGCGCCGGATCGGCCCGCGTCTGACCGACGACCTGCGCTCGATGCCCTACGCCGAAACCCATGGCATCTACCGGGATCCGGACTTCCCGCACGCCTATGCCGCCACCAACGCGCTGCTGTCGGACCTGACCGCCGACGCGGCCGCCGCCTTCCTGGATACGACCGGCCCGCAGTCGCCGGTGCCGGTGGTCGCCGGTTTCCGCCACCTCGGCGGCGCGTTGCGCCGGCCCGGCCCGGCCGATATCGCCGTGGATCACCGCGAGGCGGAGTACATCGCGCGGTTCATCACCGCGCCGGAGTCCGGCGGCACGGCCGTGCGCGACCGGCACGATCTCATCGCGAAGGCGTTGTCGCCGTGGACCATCGGCCACAGCCTCAACTTCCTCTATGGCGCGCAAGAGTGGGCGGGCGCGGAACAGACCCGCGCCGGATTCCGGCCGGAGACCTACGACCGGCTGGCGGCTCTGAAGGCCGAGCACGATCCCGCCAACCTGTTCCGCCTCAACCGCAACATCGTTCCCGCGGCCTGAGGCGTGGCCCGGCTCCATGCTATTGTCGTGATATCACTTAGATATTGGGAGGATGTCATGGAGCTTCGTCCGGCTTTCCGGGTGAACGGGTTCCTCATGTTGTTGGCGCTGATCGTCGTCGGCGGCGGCGCCCTGATCGGCGCCATCGCGGCGGCCGGCGTCGCCTCCGAGGACGGCAGCGCGGGGGCCGCCGCGGGTGCGGTGGCCGGGTTCGTGGTGGCGGGCATCGCGCTGGTGCTGCTGACCGGACTGATCACCGTGGGCCCGAACGAGGCCAAGGTGCTGCAATTCTTCGGTCGCTACATCGGTTCGGTCGCCGACCCGGGCTTTTTCTGGGTCGTGCCGCTGACCAGCAAGCGCCGAATCTCGTTGCGAGTGCGCAACTTCGAGACCCAGACGTTGAAGGTCAACGATTCCGACGGCAATCCCGTGCAGATCGCGGCCGTGGTCGTCTACCGGGTGGTGGACAGCTTCAAGTCCGCCTTCGCCGTCGACGACTACGAGGAGTACGTGCAGACCCAGTCCGAGGCCGCCGTCCGGCATCTGGCCACGGTGCATCCGTACGACTCCGACGACCCGGCCCGCACCAGCCTGCGCAACGGCGCGGAGGTCGCCGAGGAACTGACGACCGAACTGAGCGAGCGGACCGCGCTGGCGGGGATCGACATCCTCGAGGCCCGCATCACGCACCTGGCGTACGCGCCCGAGATCGCCCAGGCCATGCTGGTCCGCCAGCAGGCGGCGCAGGTGGTGGCGGCCCGCAGTCGCATCGTCGAGGGCGCGGTCGGTATGGTCGGCATGGCGCTGGAGCGGTTGACGGCGGAGGGCATGGTCGACCTCGACGAGGAACGCCGGGCGACGATGGTGTCCAACCTGCTGGTGGTGCTGTGCGGGGATCGCTCCGTGCAGCCCGTGGTCAACACCGGATCGCTGTATTCGTAATGGCCAAGCGCGAGCCGAAGAAGGTGCTGCTGCGGCTCGATCCGGCCGTCCACGAGGCCGTGGCCAAGTGGGCGGCCGATGATCTGCGTAGCGTGAACGCACAGATCGAGTACGCGTTGCGGCTGGCGCTGGAGCAGGCCGGGCGATCGCCGAAGCCGCGGGGATAGAAACAGACCGACTGCCTGTTTTGCCCAGTATAGATCACCAACAAGTCACGTATTGACTACAAAACGCACAAGGACGTGCGATTATGCGTCGACTCGGTAACGTGTTGGCGTGCCTATCGCGTTCGAAACCGGCGGACTGCAGCAACTCGATCCGAGCACATGGGGTAATCCGGCGACCGGTGACCTCGTCACGCTCGTATACGTCGATGCCGTCCCCGACCTCCCGGCTCCGCTGGAGGACATCGACGCCCTGCGCCGCAAGCTCACCGAACAGCAGGCCGAGTTCGGCTGTCTCATCGAGGCGTACACCATCGCCGTGGCCGGCCAGCCCGCGCTGCTACGCCTGGAGAAGTTCCCGCTCGGGGACGGGGCCGGGCTCGGCTTCACCGCCGGGATCGTGGTGCCGAAGGCGACCTGCAGCGCGATCCTGAAGATCATGTGCCGCGAGACCGGGCGCTCCGGGACGCGGGAGGCCGCGATCGTGCCGAAGGTCGGCTTCCAGAACATGTTCCGGCCGCACCCCTACGCGCCCGAGGTGCGGGGCAAGCTGCCCTACAACGTCGCCGACGACGCGCAGTGGGATTCGCAGTTCCCCGACCATCCGCTCAGCCGGGCCCGCCGCTGGATCTCCCTCGCCAGCCGCACGGCCCGTATCGATCCGCGGTTCGCGGCCCTGCCGCCGTTCACCGGACCGGCCGCACCGGACGAATTCGCGGAGCTGTCGGCCCTCGCGGAAGAGGCATCGTCGCCTGCGGCATCGTCGGTTGAGGCGTCATCGGCTCAGGCATCATCGCCCCCGGCGCTGTCGGCTCAGGCACCGTCGGGTCATGCGCCGTCGGCTCCGGTACCGTCGGCCCCCGCGCCGATGTCACCGGCTGCCGCGACCGCGGCGGAGACCGCGCCGATCCCGAGTGCCTCGGCGCTGGGCAAGGCGCCGCGCAAGCCCGCCGCGCCCGCGCCTACGACACCGACGCCGGGCAGCATTCCCCGTCTCCCGGCCAGCGCCGCCGCCTACGCCGCGGCACCCAGCGCCGCGGCGAAGACGACGGCCATACCCGCGTCGGTGGACTTCTCGCAGCCGCCCGCGACGGACATCTCCGGGAGCACCGCCAATGGCTGGGCCACGCCGGAGAACGGCGCGCAGCCGTCGTCCTCGAACGGGAACACCTCGGACGCCGCCGAGACCACCGCGATGCCTGCCGGGATCCCCCTGGGTAGCCTGCGCACGTCCGACAATCCCGCTGAGACGACCGTGCTGTCCACCGGACCCGAGCCGGACGACGCTCATGGGTCGCCGAATCCCGAAAACCCATGGCACATCCCGGAATCGTCAGCCGAATCGAAGCTGCCCGCGGACAAGACGACGGCGATCCCCACCCGCCCCGCGCGCGACCCGGACGCCTCCCGCACCGACGCCCACCAGCACTTCACGTCCGGAGCGGACGAAACAACAGCCCTGCCCTCCACCCGCACGACCGCCTACGACCACGACAACCCGGCTTCCCCCGAAACCGTCTCCGCCGGCGCCGAAACTCGCCCCATACCCAAGAGCTGACCCCAACCACTACCGGCGGCAGCGCGCACGCCACCTGCCCGCGACACGGGAGTCCCGCACACCACCTGCCCGCGACACGAGAGCCCCGCACGCCACCTGCCCGCTGCTATTTGCGGGGTGGTTTCTCGGTGACGAAAATGGCTGTGCCCGGGAAGATCTGGCCGCGGAGCGGGCTCCACTGGCCCCACTCGCGGTCCAGCCATTCCGGCCAGTCGGGTTCTACGAGATCGGTCAGGACGAGGCCCGCCGCGACTATTTCGCGGATGCGGTCGCCGAGGGTGCGGTGGTGTTCGACGTAGGTGGGCTCGCCGTTGCCGTCGACTTCCACGTACGGGGAGCGGTCGAAGTAGGAGAGTCTGGCGTAGAGGCCCTCCGGGCCCGGATCGTCGGGAAAGATCCAGCGCATCGGGTGATTGACGGAGAAGACCCAGCGGCCGCCCGGTCGCAGTACCCGCTCCACCTCGCGCATCACCCGGGCCGAATCGGCCACGAAGGGCAGTGCGCCGAACGCCGAGCACGCCAGGTCGAAGGAGGCGTCGGCGAACGGCAGCGCCTCGGCCCCGGCCTGCACCAGCGGCACTCGCGGGCCGCCGCGCGCCATCGCGGCCAGTCCGCGCCGCAACATTCCGGCGGACAGATCCAAACCGACGGGTTGCGCGCCATTTGCCGCCAGCCAGCGCGAGCACGGGGCGGAGCCGCAGCCGATTTCCAATATCCGCTTATCGGTGATGTCGCCGAGCAAATGCCAGTCGCCCTCGTGCAGTCCCTCCGGACACCAGATGAATTCGCCGTCGGGGGAATCGACGCCGAGGAACTCGGCGTGGGTGTCGTGGTATTGCGAGGCGTCGGCGTCCCACCATCGCCGGCTGGCCCGCTGGCTCTCGGTCGAGCCCACCTCGGCGCGGGTGACCGCGACCGTGCCGAGCAGCGCATTCGCCTGCGCATGGCGGTCTTCACCGGCCGTATCGACTCCCTGTGCGGTCACGGTTTCGCGCACGGCGTGCACATCGGGATGATCTTCGGGCATCATGTCAGAGTAGCCACGCGGGCAGGGGGACCCTTGTTTGCTTGCCACAACTCACGTCGCGTACGCTGATTCCCGCGAGTGCCCGCCGTACTTGCGTACCGAGGCGCACGCTGCTGTGAGTTTATGCAATGAGTACAGCGTTGTGCTGTGTCGCAGCGATGTGCTGTACACGCCGACGTTAGTTCCATCGCTGTGAGTTCACAGCAAAACCGAAAGCCCACATGTCCACTACCGACCACAATCCGTCCGGAGCAACCCAACACATGCCCACCACTGTCACCTCGCCGCAGGTAGCCGTCAACGACATCGGCTCCGCCGAGGACTTCCTCGCCGCCATCGATAAGACGATCAAGTACTTCAACGACGGGGACATCGTCGAAGGCACGATCGTCAAGGTCGATCGCGACGAGGTCCTGCTCGACATCGGTTACAAGACCGAAGGCGTCATTCCTTCCCGCGAACTGTCCATCAAACACGATGTCGACCCGGCAGAGGTCGTTTCCGTGGGCGATGAGGTGGAGGCCCTTGTTCTCACCAAGGAGGACAAGGAAGGCCGGCTGATCCTGTCGAAGAAGCGGGCTCAGTACGAGCGGGCGTGGGGCACCATCGAGGAGCTCAAGGAGAAGGACGAGGCCGTCAAGGGCACCGTCATCGAGGTCGTGAAGGGTGGTCTGATTCTCGATATCGGGCTGCGCGGCTTCCTCCCCGCCTCGCTGGTCGAGATGCGCCGGGTCCGCGATCTGCAGCCGTACGTCGGCAAGGAGATCGAGGCCAAGATCATCGAGCTGGACAAGAACCGCAACAACGTGGTGCTGTCCCGCCGCGCCTGGCTGGAGCAGACCCAGTCCGAGGTCCGCAGCGAGTTCCTGCACCAGCTGCAGAAGGGCCAGGTCCGCAAGGGTGTGGTCAGCAGCATCGTCAACTTCGGCGCGTTCGTCGATCTCGGCGGTGTCGACGGCCTGGTGCACGTCTCCGAGCTGTCCTGGAAGCACATCGACCACCCGTCCGAGGTTGTCGAGGTCGGCATGGAGGTCACCGTCGAGGTGCTCGACGTCGACCTGGACCGCGAGCGGGTTTCGCTGTCGCTCAAGGCGACTCAGGAAGACCCGTGGCGTCAGTTCGCCCGCACCCACGCCATCGGCCAGATCGTGCCCGGCAAGGTCACCAAGCTGGTTCCGTTCGGCGCGTTCGTGCGTGTCGAGGAGGGCATCGAGGGCCTGGTGCACATCTCGGAGCTGGCCGAGCGCCACGTCGAGGTGCCGGATCAGGTCGTGTCCGTCGGCGACGACGCGATGGTCAAGGTCATCGACATCGACCTGGAGCGCCGCCGCATCTCGCTGTCGCTGAAGCAGGCCAACGAGGACTACCACGCCGAGTTCGACCCGTCGAAGTACGGCATGGCCGACAGCTACGACGACCAGGGCAACTACATCTTCCCCGAGGGCTTCGACCCCGAGACCAACGAATGGCTCGAGGGTTACGAGAAGCAGCGCGAGGAGTGGGAGAACCGCTACGCCGAGGCGGAGCGTCGCCACAAGATGCACACCGCGCAGATGGAGAAGATGGCCGCCGACGCCGCCGCCGAGGCCGCGAACGGTGGTGGCTCGTCGAACTACTCCTCCGAGAGTGGTGGCGAGCGGTCGTCGTCGTCCTCCTCTTCGCAGCCGGAGTCGGCCGGTGGTTCGCTGGCCAGCGACGCGCAGCTCGCCGCGCTGCGCGAGAAGCTGTCCGGCAACGCGTAATTCGCACAGCTGACGAAGGCCCCCGGTCCGCTCGGACCGGGGGCCTTCGTCCTCTGCTCCGGGGCCGATGACGTGCGGGTATCCTCGGTGTTGATATGTCCCAGTCCACTGCGTCTTCCGCGTCCGCGACCGAGTGGGAACGCCGAAAGCTCGCGGCCATGAGCCGAATCCAGCAGGTCGCGCTGGATCTGTTCGATGCGCACGGGTATCGCCAGGTCACCGTGGAGCGGGTGGCCGCGGCGGCCGGGGTCTCGCCGAGTTCGATCTACCGGTACTTCGGCACCAAGGAAATGCTGGTCCTCTACGACGAAGCGGACCCCAAGGTCATCGACGTGCTGCGGACGGCGGGCGGCGGCGAAACCCTCGAGATCACCGAGCTGATCGCGATCGCGCGCCCCTTGGTGCCGATCATGGCCGAGGCGCTGCTGACCGCGGATACCGAACGACGTGTGCGGCGCAGCATGCACTACGTCCGGACGATCCCGGAGGTGCGCGACGGCCAAGTGCGTCAGATGCGGGATCTGGAGGACCAGTTCCGGGTGCTGTTCGCGCAGCGATCCGGCCGCGACCCCAACGACTTGAAGGTGCGGATGGCCGCGGCGTTCGTGGTCTGGGGCAGCATGGCGGCCCTGGACCACTGGGCGGAAGCGGGTTTCGCGGGCCGCCTCCAGGACATCTACGTCGACGAGATCGGATCGGCCGTCGACGCGATCGAGTCGCTGTTCGGTTGAGCGCGAGGGGTTTTGCCGCGCGACAGCGGCAGCCACCAGTTCCAGCGGCCGAACAGTCGCATGAACGCCGGCACCAGCACGAACCGCACGAGCAGCGCGTCGATGGCGATGGCCACCGCGAGCGCGAAACCGATCTGCTTCAACTCCAGCACGTCGGCGGTCACGAAGCTCGCGAAGACCGCCACCATGATCGCCGCCGCCGCGGTGATCGGCCGGGCGGTGTGCTGTAGTCCCTCCGCGACGGCGGCGGTGTTGTCCCCGTGGCGATCCCACGCCTCCTTCATGCGGCGCACGAGGAACACCTCGTAGTCCATCGACAGCCCGAACAGCACCGCGAACACCAGCATCGGCAGGTACACCTGGAGGAAGCCGGTGCTGTGGAACCCGAGCGCCGATTCGCCGATGCCGTGCTGGAACACCGCCACGGTGAGCCCGAGCGCCGCGCCGGTCGCCAGCAGATTGAGCAGAATCGCCTTGATCGCGAGCACGATGCTGCGGAACGCGACGATCAGGAAGGCCAGGGACGCGGCGAGCACGAGCGCGACGACCCACGGCAGCCGCGCCGTGATGAGCCGCGAGACGTCGGAGAAGGTGGCCGAAGTGCCGCCGACGCGCACCTCGGCGGCGTCGAGAGCTGTTGCGCGGGAACGGATATCGGCGGTCAGATCGGAGACCGTGGTGGAATCGAACGCATCCTTCGCGACCACCGAGGCGAGGACCCGTCCGGAGGTCGGCTGGGACAGCACCGTCGCGACCCGGGGGTCGCCGGACAGGCCGCCGAGGAATCGGGTGACCTCCGCACGGGACTCCGGGGTCAGCGGTGTGTCGCCGGGGCCGGTGGCGAGCACCTGGATCGGCGCCAGCAATCCGGGGCCGAAGTTGTCGCGCACCAGTTCGTTCGCTCGCCCGGTCGGCGTTCCGGTGAGCGCGCCGAGTCCCATGTCGATGCCGTAGCGGATACCGGTCAGCGGGGCGGCGGCGACGAGCAGCAGCGCCACTCCGGCCAGCGCGAACCGGATCGGCCGTGCCATCACCGTGTGCGCCCACCGGGTCCAGGCGCTCGACGCCGCGGTGGTCCGGGTCTGTGCCGGGCGCAGCCGCGGCGGCAGCCCGCCCCGGTTCACCGCCGGGCCGAGCGTCGCGAGCAGCGCCGGGAGCAGCGTGAAAGCCGCTGTGAGAGTGGCGATCACGGCGGTGACCACACCGACGGCGATCCCGTCGAGCATCGGCAGCCCGACCACGGCGAGCGAGCACAGCGAGATCATCACGATGAGGCCGGAGGCGAGTACCGTGCGGCCGGCGGTGTCCATCGCGGCGCCCACGGACTGCTCGATGTCGGCACGCCGGCGGCGGTCCCGGACGCCGCGCCGGGCGAGTTCCTCGGTGCAGCGGCTCACGATGAACATCGCGTAGTCGATCGCGGTCCCGGTCGCGATCATGGTGGCGACCGAGAGTATCAGCGAATCGAAGGTCAGAAAGGCGGTGAGCCCGAACAGAACTCCGACCGCGACCGCGATCCCGGCCGCGGTGACCGCGATCGGGACGGTCGCCGCCACCACCGCGCCCAGGGCGAGGACGAGGAACGCCGCCGCCACCGGCACCCCGATGGCCTCGGCGCGCGACATGTCGGCGGTCTCGGTCCGCATCATCTCGGCTTCGACGGGAGCGTACCCGGTGCTCGTCACCTCGACGGCGGCGTCGGAGGCGGCGGCGACCGCGGACTGCACACCGGTGGCGACGGCGACCCGCTCCGACATGCCGCCCTCGATGCCGACGATGCCCAGCGCGGTGTGACGATCCGCGGAAATCTGCAGGGCGGCATTGCCTTCGAACGGCGAGACGACTCCGGTGACACCGTCCACGGCGCGAGCCGAGCGGAGCGCGCGGTCGATCACGGCGCGGAATTCGGGTGCGTCCGCCGGGTACTGCTCGGAGTGGAAGACGAGCAGATCCTGTTCCACTCCGAATTGTGTGAAGTGCTGGGAGACAAGGGAATCGACGGCGCTCGACTCCGAGCCGGGGACGCCGTAGTCGGGCGCGCCCAGTTTGTCGTGCAGGGCCGGATACGCCGATCCGCACAGCACGGCGAGCAGCAGCCATACGCCCAGAACGATTTTCCGATGCCGGGCCATCAGCACACCCCAGCGGCCCACCAGGCGCAGCGGGGGAGCGGGCCGAGGCGGGTGCGCTCGCTCGGTTGTCGCGGACTGTGTCATGGGCCCCTCCCGATGAAATCACTACCTGATAGTCACTATCAGGTAGTGATCGCGAGTCTAGGTGTGCGCGACGGCACGGTGCAAGTGACTGTCAGGTACGGTTCACCCGTGCGTCACCGGCGCGTCCGCGGCGAGCCGTTATGCTCCACGACATCGGTGCAACTGTCCTTATCGAATCGGCGGAAAGGTCGAGTCGGCGGCATGGGTCTGTTCGAAGGCGTCAATCGGCGGGAGTTCCTGGCGAAAGCACTGGCCGCCGGCGGGGTGGGAGCGCTGGCCGGGTGGGCGAATCCGATCATCGAGCGGGCCTACGCCGCGGATCCGGCGGGAATGGGCGGGCTCGGGGACATCGAGCACTTCGTGCTGCTGATGCAGGAGAACCGCTCCTTCGACCACTATTTCGGCACGCTCTCCGGAGTGCGCGGATTCGATGATCCCTCGCCCGCCTGGCAGCAGTACGGGTACGCGCCGGGCATCGGCCCCACTCCCGACGGCTATCTGCTGCCGTTCCGGCTCGACACCACCCGCGGCCCCAGCCTCGACGGTGAATGCGTCAACGATCCGGACCACGGCTGGGCGGGTATGCACGAGGCGTGGAACGGCGGGGCGAACGACCGCTGGATGCCCATGTCGATCGCGAGCGTCGGGGCCGGAAATGGGCCCGCCGCAATGGGTTACCACACCCGCCAGGACATCCCCGTCCATCACGAATTGGCCGACGCCTTCACCCTCTGCGACCACTACCACTGCTCGGTACTGGGCCCGACCGACCCGAACCGGCTCTACTGGATCTCGGCCACCATCGATCCGGACGGTTACGCGGGCGGCCCGCTGGTGGAGACGCCGTCGCTCATCCCGCAGAACGCCTACAGCTGGCGGACGTTTCCGGAGAACCTGTCCGAGGCCGGCGTGAGCTGGAAGATCTACAACAACCGCGACGTCGGCCCCATCTCCTCGGTGATCCTGGACGGCATGATGGGCTGCTTCACCCAGGCCGCCGACCCGAATTCCGAACTGGCGCAACGCGGTAAGGTCCCGGTCTATCCGCAGGACTTCGCCGCGGACGTGGCCGCGAACCGGCTGCCGTCGGTGTCGTGGGTGATTCCGCCGCTGTTCAACTGCGAGCATCCGGCGCTGCCGCCGGCGCTCGGCGCGGTCGGCATCATGCAGGTACTCGACATCCTGACCTCGAATCCGGCGGTGTGGGAGAAGACGGCGCTGATTGTCATGTACGACGAGAACGGTGGCTTCTTCGACCATGTCACCCCGCCGACACCGCCGCCGGGCACGCCGGGGGAATTTCTCACCGTCGATCTGAACCGGGTTCCCGCCGCGAAGGGCATCGCCGGTCCGATCGGCCTGGGCTACCGGGTACCGTGCTGGGTCGTCTCACCGTATTCGCGTGGCGGCCTGGTGTGTTCGGAGACCTTCGATCACACCTCGCAATTGCGTTTGCTGGAGCGTCGTTTCGGCGTGGACGTGCCCAATGTGACGGCCTGGCGCCGCGGTGTCACCGGCGATATGACGACGGCATTCGATTTCGGTTCCGCGCCCGACGCGGCGCCGCCGCGGATCACCGATCCGAATTCCCGGACCGAAGCCGCGCTCGCGCAATGCGGCCCGAATATCGCGCTGGGTACGGCGGGGCAGGGCGCGCCTTATCCGGTGCCGCCCAACAGCATGCCGGTGCAGGAGCCGGGCACGCGCCGCCGTCCGAGCGGAATGGTTTAGGGCGTCAGGTCAACTGGCCGTAGCGGGCACCCAGTGGGCCGCGGCGTCGGCCGTCCGCTTGCGGATGGCGGCCAGGCTGTGGCGGGCGGGACTGATCAGCGCGGTGAGCCACGGGCGCCGGAACTGCGCCAGCGCGGCCGCGACCTCCGGGATCTCGATGCAGTGCATCGTGCCGCCCTTGCCCAGCCGGTGGCGACCCGTCTGGATGTTTCTGGTGCCCAATGGTGTTCCTTTGCTTGCTTTGGTACGGCCTGGATCGCCTGCGGCGAAACAGTAGCGGAACAAAAGTGTGCGGCTGCGTATTTTGCGCGACTTTCGTCCCGGCGTGTCGGAAAGTTGCCAACCGCAGGTCCGGAACCGATGGAAAAAGTTGCGAATTGATATCACCGCCATCACGGATTGAGAAAATTGCCCGGGGCGAGGTGGGAGTTATTGCCACCGTGGGTAATCCGCCCGGATTGCCGGGCCACCGCACGCCGGGCCCGGGCGGGGATGCGAGACTGATCGAATGTTGCGTATCGGTCTCACCGGAGGCATGGGAGCGGGCAAGTCGACGGCGGCGCGGCGACTGGTCGAGCTGGGCGCCGTGCTCATCGACAGCGATGCGATCGCGCGCGAGGTGGTGGCGCCCGGCACCGAGGGGCTGGCGGCGCTGGTCGAGGCGTTCGGCCGGGACATTCTCGCCGCGGACGGCAGCCTGGACCGTCCGGCGCTCGCGGCCCGGGCCTTCGCCGACGACGAGTCTCGCCGGACCCTCAACGGCATCACGCATCCGCTGGTGGGCAGGCGGACCTCCGAGCTGATGGCCGCCGCGCCCGCGGACGCGATTGTGGTGCAGGATGTTCCGCTGCTGGTCGAGAACGGTTTGGGCGCGGTGACGAATCTGGTGGTCGTCGTGATGGCCGAGACCGAGACCCGGGTGCGGCGGCTGGAGGAGTTCCGGGGCATCGCGCGCGCGGATGCGCTGGCCCGCATCAAGACCCAGGCCACCGACGAGCAGCGCCGGGCCGCGGCGGACGTGCTGCTGGACAACAACGCCGGCGCCGCCGAGCTGGAGCGCCAGGTGGACGCGCTGTGGGAGCACCGGCTGGTGCCGTTCGAACACAATCTGCGCACCAGGACCCGGGCGCCGCGCGGCGAGGTGCAGCTGGTCGGGCCGGACCCGACGTGGGATGCGCAGGCGCAGCGGCTGATCGCGCGCTTGGCGGTCGTGTGCGGCGGCGCCGCCCGGCGCATCGACCACATCGGATCGACCGCAGTGCCGGGGTTGCCCGCGAAGGATGTGCTGGACATCCAGATCACCGTCGCCGATCTCGCTGCGGCGGACGGGCTGCGAGAGGCGTTGGAGGGCGCGGGTTTCCCGTGGGTCGAGTACCTGACCGACGACCCCAAGCCCGGCGCCGATCCCGCCGAGTGGGGCAAACGCGTGCACGCCAACGCCGATCCCGGGCGTCCGGCGAATGTGCATCTGCGGGTGGACGGTTGGCCCAACCAGCGGTGGGCCCTGGCTTTTCGGGATTGGCTGCGTTCGGACGCGGCGGCGCGGGAGGAGTACCTGGCGGTCAAGCAGAAGGCCGTGGCGGCCGCGGCCGGTCTCACCGGTGAGCCGGCGATCCAGGCCTACCTCGACGTGAAGACGCCCTGGTTCGACGAGGTCTACCCGCGGGTGATCGCCGCGCGGCCGGGCGAGTGACCGCTACTGCCAGGTGAGATGGATGTCCAGCGAGCGCAGCCAGCGGTCGAAGTCGTAGCCGTGACCCGCGATCCCGTCGATGGCGATGGTGGCGGTCTCCACGGCCCGCTGCGCGGCGGGCAGGTCCAGGTAGCCGGCGGCGTGTGCGGCGAGTAGCTCGTCGACATCGAGCAGTTCCGCGTCGCGGCCCGTGCGCACCACGATGTCGAGGTAGTGGTCGACCGATTTCCAGGTGCCCGCGTCGGTTTCGCCGAACTCGCCGATGTCCAGGTAGTAGTCCTGGTCGCGGACGTGCCCGGGGTTGTAGTGGAATACCGTGGCGCGCAACGCCACTCGGGGCAACAGCCACGACTCCAGGTAGTGGAACTGCGGATGGTCGGCAGTCCGGGCCATGTACAGGCCCCACGGCTCGAGGCGATAGCGTTCGACCGGCCGCACGAACCCCTTGGGGTCGGTGTTGGTCAGTGCGGCCAGGTCGAAATACTCCACCTTGGGCCGGTGCAGATCCACAACTGGTGCCTGGGACACAGCCCGAATTTACCGTCCGATCGCTCGCGCCGCGCGAGGACCGCGCTACCGATGGTTCACAACCAGGTCAGCGTGATGCCGCGGGAGGCCAGCCAGTGCCCGAAGTTGTGGTCGTGCGAGGCGATTCCGTCGACCACCGCGGTGGCCTGCTCGAAGGCGTGCTGGGCGGTAGCCGCATCAATGTATCCCGCGGCGTGGGCGGCGAACAGCTCGTCGACGCCGCGTAGTTCGCAGATCCGGCCGTGGCGGGACTCGATGTCCAGATAGTGGTAGATCGCCCGCCACCGCTTCGGCTCGATCCGGGAGAACTCGCCGATATGGATGTGGTAGAGCGGGTTGCGGTCGTGCGCGGCGTTCACGTGGTTCATGCTCACCCGCAGCGACAGTTGCGGTAGCAGCCACGTCTCGGTGTAGCGGTCCGGCGGGGTGTCGGCGGCACGCACCAGATACAGGCCCCACGGCTCCGCGTGGTAGTGCTCGACCGAATGGACGAAGCCGCGGGCGTCGGTCTTGGTGAGGTCTGCCAGGTCGAAATACTCGGTGTGCGGCCGATGCGGTGGTCTCGCCGGGGCGGGAGTCGCGTCGGAGTCGGATCCGGGGATGCTGCGGCGTTTGAACTGCATGGGGGCAACTCCGTTGAGCGCGGTGGAGCGCCGGTCCCGAAGTGGATTCGCGACGGCGTTGCTCGCGGGCATTGCGACGCGTGAGGGGAGGAAACCGGCCATGACACTGCCCTTCTCGACTGTCGGACCGGATCAGAGTACACCCGGGCAACCCCGCGCGGAGGCTCGTGAACAGACCGGAATTGTCCTGTCACGCTTTCGCCACCATCGATGAGCTTCCTTGTGGCACCGGACATTTCGGACATTCTCGGATCGGTCCGGAGCGCTGCGCGGAAGTTGCCCGGGTGGTGTCCGCGGCTCACAGCAAACGGGCGGGCGCGGTGCGTTTCGGGAGTGCTTGCCAGGCTTCGGAAGCGTTGTGCGCCGGGGTCGCTGGGGTTTGCTTCTTGTCGAATAGTGTTGTGGTGTAGTGCTTTTCGATCGCGCACTGATCGACTGCCGAAACCTGTGCCGTCCCTCGACATCCCGAGGTCGTTGCGTGAATTGCTTGCCGTGTCGCTGTAATAGTCTGCGGGACAAACGTTCTCGCTTTCACGTAGTGGGCGCTGAGTCGATGTGACAGCCGCCCGGCGGTCACCGTGTGAGAGACCGTGAGAGACGGTCGGCCTCGGTAGCGCGGACTGGGCGGCGTCGCGCTGCCGGTGCGTTGCGGGGTGGTAGCCGTCTGGTCCGACATCCCGCGGCATCGTCTGTCCCCTCGCTCGCCGGGCTGGTCCGGGTGCGCTCCGTCACGTCCGATTCCGCGACCGGGGCAGCGTGTCGGCGTGTCGGTGGTGGCGTGGGCCACGGTGGCGTCGCGCGGGTGCTTGTTGTCGGTGCCTCGTCCTAGTCTGGTAACCATGGCTTTCGCAACCGAGGTCCCCGCCGAGGGCAATACACCGCTGGCGCATTCGGAGTTCCGGCCTATCGGTGAGATCGAGCGGGCCGACGGCCGGTTCCAGGTGGTCAGCGACTACCAGCCGGCGGGCGACCAGCCCGCCGCGATCGCCGAGCTGGAACGCCGGTTGGAGGCGGGGGAGCGCGATGTGGTCCTGCTCGGCGCCACCGGCACCGGCAAGTCGGCCACCGCGGCCTGGCTGATCGAGCGCGTGCAGCGCCCCACCCTGCTCATGGCGCCGAACAAGACGCTGGCCGCGCAGCTGGCCAACGAACTGCGCGAGATGCTCCCGAACAACGCCGTCGAGTACTTCGTCTCGTACTACGACTACTACCAACCCGAGGCGTACATCGCCCAGACCGACACCTATATCGAGAAGGACAGCTCGGTCAACGACGACGTCGAGCGCCTGCGGCACTCGGCCACCCAGAACCTGCTGTCCCGGCGCGACGTCGTGGTCGTGGCGTCGGTGTCGTGCATCTACGGCCTGGGCACGCCGCAGTCCTATCTGGACCGGTCCGTCCAGCTCGAGGTCGGCGGCGAGGTCGACCGGGACCGCCTGCTGCGGCTGCTGGTGGATATCCAGTACACCCGCAACGACATGGCGTTCACCCGCGGCTCGTTCCGGGTCCGCGGCGACACGGTCGAGATCATCCCCTCCTACGAGGAACTCGCCGTGCGCATCGAGTTCTTCGGCGACGAGATCGAGGCCCTCTACTATCTGCACCCGCTGACCGGCGACGTGGTGCGCCGCGTCGACCGGGTGCGCATCTTCCCGGCCACGCACTACGTCGCGGGCCCGGAGCGGATGGAACGCGCCGTGCGCGACATCGAGGCGGAGTTGGAGGGGCGCCTCGCCGATCTGGAGCGGCAGGGCAAACTGCTCGAGGCGCAGCGCCTGCGCATGCGCACCCAGTACGACCTGGAAATGATCCGGCAGGTCGGGTTCTGCTCCGGTATCGAGAACTACTCCCGCCACATCGACGGCCGCCCGGCCGGTTCGGCCCCCGCGACGCTGCTCGACTACTTCCCCGACGATTTCCTGCTGATCATCGACGAGTCCCACGTGACCGTCCCGCAGATCGGCGGCATGTACGAGGGCGACATGTCGCGCAAGCGCAATCTGGTCGAGTACGGCTTCCGGCTGCCCTCGGCGGTCGACAACCGCCCGCTGACGTGGGAGGAATTCGCCGACCGCATCGGGCAGACGATCTACATGTCCGCGACGCCGGGCCCCTACGAACTGGGGCAGACCGGCGGCGAGTTCGTCGAACAGGTCATTCGCCCGACCGGCCTGGTGGACCCGCAGGTCGTGGTCAAACCCACCAAGGGCCAGATCGACGACCTGCTCGGCGAGATCCGCCAGCGCACCGAGCGCGACGAACGCGTCCTGGTCACCACGCTGACCAAGAAGATGGCCGAGGACCTGACCGACTACCTGCTCGGTCTCGGTGTCCGGGTCCGCTACCTGCACTCCGAGATCGACACCCTGCGCCGCGTCGAGCTGCTGCGGCAGCTGCGGCTCGGCGAGTACGACGTGCTGGTCGGCATCAACCTGCTGCGCGAGGGCCTGGACCTGCCGGAGGTGTCGCTGGTGGCGATCCTCGACGCCGACAAGGAGGGCTTCCTGCGCAGTTCCACCAGCCTCATCCAGACCATCGGCCGCGCGGCGCGCAACGTCTCCGGCGAGGTGCACATGTACGCCGACAAAATCACCGACTCCATGCGGCAGGCCATCGACGAGACCGAGCGCCGCCGCGCCAAACAGGTCGCCTACAACGAGGCGAACGGGATAGAGCCGACGGCACTGCGCAAGAAGATCGCCGACATCCTCGATCAGGTCTATCGCGAGGCCGACGAGACGGAGGTCGAAGTCGGCGGATCCGGCCGCAACGCCAGCCGCGGCCGGCGCGCCCAAGGCGAACCCGGGCGCGCCGTCAGCGCGGGCGTCTACGAGGGCCGCGATATCGCCAACATGCCGCGCGCCGAACTCGCCGACCTGGTCAAGGAGATGACCGCGCAGATGATGAACGCGGCCCGCGAGCTGCAGTTCGAGCTGGCCGGCCGGCTCCGCGACGAGATCGCCGACCTGAAGAAGGAGCTACGGGGCATGGATGCCGCCGGGCTGAAATGAGTTCAGTTCTGGGTCGCCATCCACTCGTTCACGCGGCGCTCGGCCTCCTCGCGCGGGACGTCCTCGACGCGGGTCATGCACACCCAGCGATGGCCGAACGGGTCGATGACGGCGCCGTAGCGGTCGCCGGTGACGAAGGTCTGCGGGTCGTCGACGCTGCGGGCGCCGTGCTCGCGGGCCCGCTTCGCCACCAGGTCCACGTCGTCGCAGTAGTGCACGATGCTGGTGTGCACCCACTCGCCGTTCGGGGGCCGCAGGCCGTGTTCCGGCACCGGCATGCCGACCTGGATCGTCGAGTCGCCGATCTTCAACTCGGCGTGCGCGGGCTGCCCGTCGGGCAGGTCGTTGCGGCTGAGCACCTCGGCGCCGAAGACAGCGGAGTAGAAGTCGAGGGCCTTGTTGCCGTCCGGGACGGCCAGGAAGCAGGTGATGGAGTGGTAGCCCTCGGGAACGGGATGCACGGTGTTCGTCATGACCACTACTTTCGCCGGTCGGGCCGCGCGGATCTTGTAAGAACGCGACAGCCCGGAGCGCGGTCGTGACGGGAACGGTAGATCGCTCGGAATCGGTTGTGCCGGAAGCTGTTCCGGTGCCGCCGCCGGAGGTCACCAAGGGCATCCTGCACCCGCGCGAGCAGGAGCGGCACCGCAGCCTGGTGCGGTTGCCGGCCGGGCCGCGGACGGCCACGTTCGCCGAGTGGTATTGGTCGGTGCGGTGGGATCTGCGCGGCCGCGCGCCGTATATGGCCGAGGTGCTGCCCTATCCGTGCGTCAACGTCACCTTCGAGCGCAGCCACAGCCGGTCCGGTGGCTGGGTCAACGGCGTCTGCACCACCAAGTTCACCCGCGAACTCGCCGACAGGGGGGAGACGTTCGCGCTGAAGTTCCGCGTCGGTGGCTTCGGCGCCTGCACCGGTGTCGACGTCGGCGCGCTGCGTGACACCGCGGTGGAACTCACCGAGGTGCTGCCCGCGGCCGCCGGTCTCACCGAGCGCGTCCTGTCCGCGCCGACCGACGAGCAACGTCGCGACCTGGTCGAGGATTTCTTCGCCGACGCTGTGCGCCACGCCGGGGACGACGCGGCCTACCGCATGGTGCTGCGCATCGTCGCCGAGATGGAGTCCGACCGCGACCTGACCCGGGTCGAGCAGGTGACCGAGCGTTTCGACGTACCGATCCGTACCCTGCAGCGACTCTTCCGCCGGTATGTGGGCGCGGGCCCTAAATGGGTATTGCGCCGCTACCGTCTGCAGGACGGCGCGCAACTGCTGGCCGAGGGCCGCACCGCGGATCTGGCGTCGCTCGCGCTGGATCTGGGCTACTTCGACCAGCCGCACTTCTGCCGCGAATTCGCCAAGGAGGTCGGGATGGCGCCGCTGGAATACGCCCGCACCTCGTTGGTGTCGCAGCCGGGGCCGGGAATACCCGGCGAGCGAAGTAGTTGAATGCTGTATTACCAGCTCGGCAGGGACCTGCCGTGCGGCATGGCCGCCCTGCCGACGACCGGAGGAGTTGGCAATGAGCGTTCTGATATTGATCGGACGGATTCTCTTCGTCGTGTTGTTCCTGGCGTCCGCGGCCGGGCATCTCACCCAGGCCGAGGGGATGGCCGGGTACGCCCAGAGCAAGGGTGTCCCGGCGGCCAAACTCGCGGTGCTCGGCTCGGGCGTCGTGCAGTTGATCGGCGGGCTGAGCATCCTGCTCGGCATCTGGGCCGACCTGGGCGCGCTGCTGCTGTTGGTCTTCCTGGTGCTGACCGCGGTGCTGATGCATCCGTTCTGGAAGGAAACCGATCCCCAGGCCAAGCAGACCGAGATGATCCAATTCAACAAGGATCTGGCGCTCGCCGGTGCGGCGTTGATGTTGTTCTCCTTCTTCGCGCACGTATCGGATCTCGGATTGACCATCACCGGCCCGCTTTTCCATCTCGGCTGACCGCCGCACCGCTATTCGTGGCAATAGTCGGATTTCCGGGCGAACTACCAGCGCGGGCCGTCGCCGCGCAATTGTGAAACCTCACCAACCGTTCCCGACCTGCGCCGGGTCGGGAACGGCGGGGCCGGGGCCGGGGCCGGGGCCGAGAATATGTGGTTGTGACGAAAATCCCAGGGGCACAAGACCGTTCGGTCCGTGTCGAGGATCATGCCGATTCGTAACCGATCCCGGAATCGACGCTGGTAGTGCGGGCCTTTTCCCGCGGCCGCCCGGCGAATGTGTGCCGCGGGTTACTCGGCACGCGAGTGTGATGTGTTGCGATTTCGGATAATCCCGGCCTGACACCGGTTATTGTCTAGCGCAGTTGCCGCGCGGCGCCCGCACTCCCGGGCGAAACGCGCCGGCATCCGACCCGTTGCACGTTTGGAGGAGAGATGACCGCCTACCGGTCCATTGTCGTCGGTACCGATGGCTCGGACTCGTCGTATGTCGCCGTCGAGAAGGCCGCCGCGCTGGCCGGCGACGCGGGTGCCACCCTGTACGTCGCCTGCGCGTACTACCCGACCGATGACCGCGACGTCGCCGCCGCGGCCGACGTGCTCAAGGACGAGGCCTACCAGGTGCGCGGCTCCGCGCCCACCAACGAGATCCTGCGCGTCGCGCGGGACCGGGCCACCGCGGCCGGTGCCGCCAACATCGTCGAGAAGGCCATCGTCGGCGAGCCCGTCGAGGGCCTGCTGACACTGGCGAAGGAGGTGGAGGCCGGCCTGCTGGTGGTGGGTAACCGCGGCCTCAACACCCTGACCGGGCGCCTGCTCGGCTCGGTGCCCTCGGACGTCGCCCGCAAGTCCCGCACCGACGTGCTCATCGTGCACACCGTGCGCTGAGCGTAGTAACCCGCGTGTGCCGCCCCGCCCGTCCGGTGGGGCGGCACAGGCGTTTTCAGGCCCTTTCGAGGCGGCTCAGCACGTCCGGAAGGTCCGCGGTGTGGACAACCGACAGGCGCTGGGTGGCGCGGGTGAGCGCGACGTAGAGGTCGTTGAGCCCGCGCGGCGACTCGTCCAGCACGGACTGCGGCTCGACCAGGATCACCGCGTCGAACTCCAGGCCCTTCGCCTCCGACACGGTCAGCACGCGCACCGAGTCGCCGGTCAGGTGGGCGTAGTCGGCCAGGCGATCGTGCGGAGTGAGTACCGCGGTGATGCCGGGGCGTTCGGCCTCCGCGGCGACCAGTGCGGCGACCCGGCCCACCGCGTCGTCCGCGTCCGCCCGGAAAGCGTGTGGCGCGTAACCGGTTTCGCGCACCGACCGAGGCGCCGCGGCATCGGGATCGATCGCGGCCAGCACGTCGGCGGCGACCGCCATGATCTCGGCGGGGGTGCGGTAGTTGACGGTCAGCTCGGTCAGCTTCCACCGCTTGGCCACATACGGCTCCAGCATCCGCTGCCACGACGAGGCGCCCGCCGGATCGCCGGTCTGCGCGACATCGCCGACGACGGTGACCCAGCGATTCGGGATGCGCCGCATCACCATCCGCCACGCCATCTCCGACAACTCCTGCGCCTCGTCGACGATCACGTTCCCGTAGGTCCAGGTGCGGTCGCCCGCCGCGCGTTCGGCCGTGGTCTGCCGGGTGCCGACATTCTGGCGCTCGGCCAGCTGGCTCGCGTCGATGAGGTCGTAGGCCATCAGGATCTCCGGATCCATCTCGTCTTCGAGATCCTGTGGCGCCGAACCGGTCAGGATGTCGAGGGCGTCCTGGGCCTCGGCGAGCTGGGCCCGCCAGCGGCGACGAGCGCGCTCCCGTTCCTCGGCGTCGTCGACGCCCAGCAGTTCGGCCAGTTCGTCCAGCAGCGGGGCATCGGCGGCGCTGAAACGGCCGTCGTCGGGCCGGTACAGCTCCTTGCGGTCCTCCGGCGACAGATCCGCGGCGGCGCGGGTCAGCCGGTCCGGGTCGGCCCACAGTCCGGCCAGCACCTCCTGTGGCGAGAGGATGGGCCACAGCCTGGCGATCTCACGCTGGATGTCGGCGTCGGCGCGCATCTCGTCGCGGATCTCGGTCAAATCGGCCTGGCTCAACAGGTTCCGGCCGCCGGTCAGGTCCTGGCCGAGCACCTGGGCCAGCTGATCGGTGAGCGCGTCCACCACCGACGCCGCGAAGATGGGGCGGGCCAGGTTGTGCGGGCGCCGCGAGGAACGGGCGCGGCCGCGGGCCTTGGTGACGATCTTGCGGTCCAGGGTGAGGTCGTAGCCGTCGAAGCTCAGCCGGATCGGTTCCCGCGGGATCTGCTGCCAGTCCCGGACGCCCTTCTTGAGCACCTCGAGCATCTCCAGCGAGCCCTTCAACTCGCCGGCGCGCAGCGAATCATCCAGTGCCGCGCGCACTCCCGGGTACAGGTCGCCAATCGTGGACAGCAGCACCCCGGTCTCGCCCAGTGACGGCAGCACCTGGCCGATGTAGTCGAGGAAGGTGGTGTTCGGGCCGATGATCAGTACACCGGCCTTGTCCAGCTGCTGGCGATAGGTGTAGAGCAGGTAGGCCGCGCGGTGCAGTGCGACGGCCGTCTTGCCGGTCCCCGGCCCGCCCTGGACCACCAGCACGCTCTTGTGCTCTGAGCGGATGATGGCGTCCTGCTCGCTCTGGATGGTCTCGACGATGTCGCTCATATGCCCGGTGCGGGCGGCGTTGAGGGCGGCCAGCAGCGCGCTCTCGCTGCCGACGCCGGTCTCGTCGGACTCGACCGCCCCGGCCTGCCGCGCGGTCTCCAGGTCCAGGTACTCGTCGGTGATCGAGGTGACCTCGCGGTTGCGCGAGCGGATGTGGCGGCGGCGCGTCACGCCGTCCGGCTGGGCGGTGGTCGCCAGATAGAACGGGCGGGCCAGGGGTGCGCGCCAATCCAGCAGCAGGGTGGCGTAGTCGTCGTCCTCGTCGAGGATGCCGAGGCGGCCGATGTAGCGCTGTTCGGCGCCGCCCTCGGCGTCCGCCAGGTCGATCCGGCCGAAACACAGGCCGTGCTCGGCGGCGTCGTACTTCGCCAGGTCCTCGCTGTAGAGCTGGGTGAACGACTCGCGTTCGCTGCGGGCCTGCGGGGTGCCGCCGGATTCCAGCAGCACTGTTTTCAGGCGGCGCTGAGCGTATTCGCGCATCGCGTCCAGGCGCTGGTACAGCAGGGCGAGATGGTGCTGTTCGCGGTCGAGTTCGGCTGCGCGGTCGGTTGCCGGGCGATCCTCGGTGAGGCGGTCGGGCAAGACGTCAACTCCTTGTCACCACGGTCGGCCGGGTGTGGCCGCGCAAAGGAAAACAGAGTTGTCGAGTTTAGTTCGGGTTCGGCGAGCGCGCCGTAATCGCAGGTGAGGTGTTCGGCACGCGCCCGGTCCGGTCCGGTGTCTCAGGAGGCGTGCGTGTTGTTCGGGCGCCGCCCGATCGTGTTGTTCTCGCGGCCGGTGGCCGGCTTCGCGCGATACATCGCCACATCCGCGTCGTGGAGAACGGCTTCCGGGGTGCGGGTGTCGCCGGGATGCAGCGGCGCCACGCCGATGGACGCGTCGACGTGGATGCGGTGCCCACGCGCGATGATCGGCTCGGCCATGCTCTGGCGCAGCCGCGCCACCAGCGCGTCCAGATCGTCGGGCAGGGTGTGGCCGGACAGCAGCACCAGGAACTCGTCGCCGCCCAGCCGTCCGACCACGTCGTCGTGGCGCAGGCTGCGCTGCAGGCGCTGCGCCACGATCTGTAAGACCGTGTCGCCGATGGCGTGCCCGAGCGTGTCGTTGATGTTCTTGAAACCGTCGAGATCGATGAACAGCACGGTGGCCACCGGCAGGTCCTCGCTGGTGCCCAGCGCCGCAGCCAGCCGTGACAGCACCAGCGACCGGTTGGCCAGCCCGGTGAGCGGATCGTGCGTCGCCTGATACTCCAATTGCCTTCGGCTGGCCCGGAATTCGGTGACATCGTTGAACGACGACACCGCGGGCGAATCCGGGTCGGCGGGATTGAGCAGCCGGCTCGAACCCGACAGCCAGCGCCGCTGCCCGTCCGGGCGATCCACGCCGAACACGTAGCGGGTGATGGTCTCGCCGGTGGCGAGCGTGCGCGCGACCGGATGCCGGATCGGGGGCAGCGGCTGGGCGTTGGCGTCCAGCAGGGCCAGCGGGAGCGCGTCGATCCGGGTGCCCACCAGATCGTCGCCGTCGTGGCCGAAGATCCGTTTGGCGGCGGGATTGATCGATTCGATGCGCCCGTCGCGATCGATCACCACGACGCCCTCCTCCAGCTGGGAGACGACGGTGGTGAAGTGTTGTTCGGCGCGCCGCTGGGCCGCCTCGGCGCGCCGCTGCGCGGTCAGATCGTGGATGACGACCTGATACGCGAGATGGTCGTGCCACGCCGTCAGCACCGACACGGTCTCCACATCGACCGGTCGCCCGTCGCAGCGGATCAGGGTCATCTCCGCAGGCTCGGAGGCATCTCCGGTGGCCTCGAGCCGGCCGATGCGCTCGAGCATTCCGGGGATCGATCGAGGGTCGACGAAGCGTGTGACCGGCTGTCCGACAACCTGATCGGTATCCTCGGCTTCAAGTAGCCGCACTATTGCTGGATTGGCAAATACGATGATGCCGCGCTCGTGGACCACCACCCCGTCCGGGCTGTGCTCGACCAGGGTGCGGTACCGCTGGGCAAGCTGTTCGGCATCGACCGGGTCGTCCCGGTCGCCACCCACCTCAACCACACGTACCCCCTGATCATCGAAGACTTGCGTCAATGGCACACGGGATCATTCTGTTGTCCGGCGTATATCAGATCACAGCAGAGACGGTATTGGATCTGTCACTGTCCGGGCGCTTCGTCGGGTGCTGATTGGCGATCATTACAGCTACCGGTTTGCTCAGTGATGGCGGATTATTCGCTATCAGGTCCGCGACCGGTGAAGGAGCAATGCGATGTCGAGCACCACCACTCCGCGGCCCGCGGAACAATATCAAGATCATATGACGATCGCCGGTATCGGAGTCGTCAGTGGTTACGGCTGGGGGCGCGAGACATTCTGGCAGGGTCTGTTGAGTGGAAAACCCGCGGCCCGGCTGCATCCAGGGTACGGCCCCGACCGCGATGAGCGCGCGTGGGTTGCCCTACTACCCGACGGCGGCGACCCCGCCGTCAGCCCCAGCCGCTACGCGCGGGCCATGCACGAGTCGGCGCGCGAGGCGATCGCCGACGCGACGGAGCGGGGATGGCGCCGAGGGCGCACCGTGGGTTTGCTGCACGCGATCGTGCTCGGCGACGTCTACGACTGGCACGATTTCTACCTCGTCGACGACGGCCACCGGCGGTCCCGCGACTACCTGCGATTATTACCCTCGACCCCGATCTCGGTACTGATGCAGGAGTACGGCTTCCACGGTCCGTCGATGAACGTGTCGGCGGCGTGCAGTTCGGCCAACGTCGCGCTGATCACCGCGAAGCTGTGGCTGGACCAGGGTTTCGCGGACGACGTGGTCTGCGTGACCACCGATCTGTCGGGCAGCCCCGACATGGTCGAACATTTCGTGCGGATGGGCGCCGCGGTGGCCGACGCCGACCCGCTGGACGCGTGCCGCCCGTTCCAGGAGGGCAGCCGCGGTTTCAGCTTCGGCGAGGCGTCGGTGGCGTTCGTGCTGACGCGGTCGGCGCAGCGGCCGTACGCGACCGTGCTGGGCGGCGCCATGACCAACGACGCGTACCACGTCGTGTCGGTCGAGCCGAGCCTGAGCCAGATCTTCGAATGTACCCGCCGCGCTTTGGATTTCGCGGGCGTCGACTCCGCCGACGTGGCATATTACAACGCCCACGGGCCGGGCACCCGCCAGTGTGACGTCGCCGAGACGACGCTGCTGCGCGAGGTGTTCGACGATGTCCCGCAGGTGTATTCGATCAAACCGTTGACCGGGCACTGCATGGGCGCCTCGGCCGGGGTGGAGCTGGCAGCCGCGGCCCTGGGCTACGAGCGCGGCATCGTCCCGGCGCCGCCCATCGTCGCCGCGCCGCACCCGCGGCTGCTCGACGGCCCGACGCCGTTCGAGGGTGGGCTCACCGTGAAGACCGCGCTCGGCATGGGCGGCCACAATTCGGTCCTCGTGCTCGGACCGGTCTGATCGACGCGGCGTCGCCCGGATGATGTCCGGCGTCTCACACGGGCCGCCGGGCAGGGGGCACGTACTCTGGACGGGTGCGGTGCCCGGCAGGGTGCCAGGGGGCCTCGCGAGCCGACGCAGAGCGTCGCCGCGGCCCCGTCGCTCCCGTCGGTGACCGTCGAAATCCCTGGTCGGCGCCGCGATGCCCGCTCGGCGAGCGAACTTGTCGGTGGGTGTGCCTAGCATGACGGCGGGGGTACTTCTGGACGCCGAAACACGATGGAGAAGGGACGGCCTGTGGCGGATCGCCTGACGGTGCGCGGAGCGCGGGAGCACAACCTCAAGGGAGTGGACCTGGACCTGCCCCGCGACAGTCTCATCGTGTTCACCGGACTGTCCGGGTCCGGCAAGTCGAGCCTCGCCTTCGACACCATCTTCGCCGAGGGGCAGCGCCGCTACGTGGAGTCGCTGTCGGCCTACGCGCGGCAGTTCCTCGGCCAGATGGACAAGCCCGATGTCGACTTCATCGAGGGCCTCTCGCCGGCGGTCTCGATCGACCAGAAGTCCACCAACCGCAACCCGCGCTCCACGGTGGGCACCATCACCGAGGTCTACGACTACCTGCGCCTGCTGTACGCGCGCGCCGGCACCCCGCACTGCCCGGTCTGCGGTGAGCTGATCGCCAAGCAGACGCCCCAGCAGATCGTCGACCAGGTGCTGGAGATGCCGGAGGGCACCCGGTTCCAGGTGCTCGCGCCGGTGGTCCGCACCCGCAAGGGCGAATTCGTCGACCTGTTCGATCAATTGAAGACACAGGGCTATTCGCGCGTGCGAGTGGACGGCGTGGTGCATCCGCTGACCGAACCGCCGAAGCTGAAGAAGCAGGAGAAGCACGACATCGAGGTGGTCATCGACCGCCTCACCGCCAAGCCCAGCGCCAAACAGCGCCTCACCGATTCCATCGAGACCGCGCTACGCCTGGCCGACGGCATCGTGGTGCTCGATTTCGTCGACCGCGACGAGCACGCCCACGACCGCGAGCGCCGCTTCTCCGAGAAACTGGCCTGCCCCAACGGCCATCCGCTCGACATCGAGGATCTCGAGCCGCGCTCGTTCTCGTTCAACTCGCCCTACGGCGCCTGCCCCGACTGCACCGGTCTGGGCATCCGCAAGGAGGTCGACCCGGACCTGGTGGTGCCGGATCCCGACCTGAGCCTCGCCGCGGGCGCCATCGCCCCGTGGTCGCGCGGGCAGACGGCCGAATACTTCACCCGGCTGCTGTCGGGTCTGGCCGAGTCCATCGGCTTCTCCATGGACACGCCCTGGAATCGCTTGCCCGCCAAGGCCCGCAAGGCGGTGCTGGAGGGCAGCACCGACCAGGTGCACGTGTCCTACACCAACCGCTACGGCCGCAAGCGCTCCTACTACGCCGATTTCGAGGGCGTGATGCCGTTCCTGCAGCGGCGCATGGACAACACCGAGTCCGAGCAGATGAAGGAGCACTACGAGGGCTACATGCGCGACATCCCGTGCCCCGTGTGCCGGGGTGCGCGGCTGCGCCCGGAGATCCTCGCGGTCACGCTCAACTCCGGCGAGGGCCGTCGTTCCATCGCCGAGGTGTGTGACTTCTCGATCCGCGACTGCTCCAAGTTCCTGAACTCGCTGGAACTGGGGGAGCGGGAGGCGGCCATCGCCGGACAGGTGCTCAAGGAGATCCAGGCGCGGCTGGGCTTCCTGCTCGATGTCGGCCTGGAGTACCTGACGCTCTCGCGGGCGGCGGCCACGCTGTCCGGCGGCGAGGCGCAGCGCATCCGGCTGGCCACCCAGATCGGTTCGGGCCTGGTGGGCGTGCTGTACGTGCTGGACGAACCGTCGATCGGGCTGCACCAGCGCGACAACCGGCGGCTCATCGAAACCCTTTCGCGGCTACGCGATCTCGGCAACACGCTGATCGTGGTCGAGCACGACGAGGACACCATCCACGCCTCCGACTGGGTGGTCGACATCGGCCCGATGGCCGGCGAGCACGGCGGCCAGGTGGTGTACAGCGGCCCGTACCCGGGCCTGCTCACCGACCGCAACTCGCTGACGGGCGCGTATCTCGCGGGGCGCGAGCGCATCGAGGTGCCGATGGTGCGGCGGCCGGTGAACAAGAAGAAGCAGCTCACCGTCGTCGGCGCCAACGAACACAATCTGCGCGGCATCGATGTGGATTTCCCGCTGGGCGTGCTGACGGCCGTCACGGGCGTGTCGGGTTCGGGTAAATCCACGCTGGTGAACGACATCCTGGCGACGGTGCTGGCGAACAAGCTCAACGGCGCCCGGCAGGTCCCCGGCCGCCACACCCGGATCAACGGCCTGGATCACCTGGACAAGCTGGTCCAGGTGGACCAGTCGCCGATCGGCCGCACGCCGCGCTCCAACCCGGCCACCTACACCGGCGTGTTCGACAAGATCCGCACCCTGTTCGCGGCGACCACCGAGGCGAAGGTACGCGGCTATCAGCCCGGCCGGTTCTCGTTCAACGTCAAAGGCGGCCGCTGCGAGGCGTGTTCGGGCGACGGCACGCTGAAGATCGAGATGAACTTCCTGCCCGACGTCTACGTCCCGTGCGAGGTGTGCCACGGCGCCCGCTACAACCGGGAGACGCTGGAGGTGCACTACAAGGGCAAGACCATCGCCGAGGTGCTGGACATGCCCATCGAGGAGGCGGCCGAGTTCTTCGAGCCGGTCACCTCGATTCACCGCTACCTCAAGACCCTGGTCGACGTCGGTCTCGGGTACGTCCGGCTGGGGCAGAGCGCGCCGACGCTGTCCGGCGGTGAGGCGCAGCGCGTGAAGCTGTCCGCCGAGTTGCAGAAGCGTTCCACCGGCCGTACCGTCTACATCCTCGACGAGCCGACCACCGGCCTGCACTTCGAGGACATCCGCAAACTGCTGGGCGTCATCAACGGCCTGGTCGACAAGGGCAACACGGTCATCGTCATCGAGCACAACCTCGATGTCGTCAAGACCTCCGACTGGGTGATCGACATGGGCCCCGAGGGCGGCTCCGGCGGCGGCACCGTCATCGCCCAGGGCACCCCGGAAGACATTGCGGCCGTGCCGGAAAGCTACACCGGCCAGTTCCTCCGCACCGTCCTCTCCACCACCCCCGACGAGCCCGCCCCCACCAAGACCGCCAAGAAGACCCCCGCCAAGAAATCCGCCCCCCGCAAACCAGCCGACGCCGACCCCAAACGCGCCGCCGCCGCCCGCCGCAAGGCCGCCGCCCTGCGCTGACCGAGCACCGCAGTGCGCTGAACCGAGCACGGCAGGGCGTAGGACCAGACGCGACTGTGCGCTGATCCATGCCGTGGGCATGCGTCGGTCGAGCGCGATTACGCACAGACCCGGGGCCGGTGTGTTGACCGGGCGCAGCCGTGTGCCGGATCAGGCGCGATTGTGCGCTGATTCATGCGGCGGGCGTGCGCTGGCGCGGCGCGATTGGGCGCTGATCCGGCCCTGGTGGGCATGCGTTGGATCGAACGGGAACAAGCGCGTTCCTGAGGGGGCGCGTCAGCCGCCGAAACCGCCTGCGGCGGCGCCGAATTCGGGGCCGCCGGAGCCGTGACGGCGTAGCTGGCGGCGGCGGAAGAACACCTCTTCCACCGAGACCGAAGGCATGGCGGCGCGGAGCACGGCCAGGCGGGGATCGGCGGTGCGTTCGTCCAGGTGACGTTGCAGGCCGACGCGGCGTTCGTCCGGTAGGGCGGCCCACACCCCGCCGATGTGGGCTTGGACGTCGGCGTCGGAGTCGGCGACCATATCCAGCAGCGCCGTCCACACCCCCGCCTCGGTGGCCTGCGACGGCAGCTGCGCCACCATGGCCGCGGACACCTCGGCCAGGAGCCGGGCGACGTCGCGGCGCAGGTCGATATCGCCGTGCGCGGTCAATTCGAACAGTCCCCGCCAGCTGCGCGGCCCGACCGGCCCGTCCAACGCGGCGACCAGGCCCGACAGCGTATCCCGCTCGGCCAGCACCGGATTCGTCACCAGCCGGCCCAGCGCCGCCGAACTCAGCGAGGCGGTGAACGCCAGGAACTCGGCCGTGACACCCGTGCGCCGGGCATTGGTGAGGAGCGCGCCGAGCGACTCCGGCGACCCGATGCCGAACAGGATGTCGCCGACCGCGGCGATCACATCGGGATCGCACCGGGCGAACACCGACAGCGCCGCCGACTGCAGATCCGGCGACCCGCTCAGCACGGTGCGCACCATGCGCGGAATGCGCTGCGCCGGCCCGTCCAGCAACTGCCGCACGACGGCACTGACGCTCGCCGAGGAGTAGGCGAACGCCGCGGAGAAGATCAGTCCCTCGTCGTCGGGCACGCCCTGCTCGACCGCCCGGATCAACGACGGGGTGGCATAGCCCAGAAACGGCCCGGCCGTGACGTAGTCGCGGCGGCGCAACATCTCGTTGACGACGGCGACGACCGGTTCGGGTGGCGCGTCGGAAGCCAGCAGGCCGACGGTAGCCGGATCCAGATACGGCGTGCAGTCGGTCGCATATTCCGTACCCAGCAGCGACATCGTCTCGACGGCCTTCTTCGGATGGTCGACACCGACCGCCCCCGCCGCACGGCCGGTCATCGTCGGCGGCACGATCCGCTGCACCAGCGGCATCGAGATCGTCAACGGAATGAATGGGACCAACTTGCTGATGCGGCGGAAGGTTTCGGCATGCTCGTCGAAGATGACCGCCGCCATCCGCTGTTGCAGTTCGTGCAGATGGTCCGCGCCCAGCCGCTCGAGATGCGCCAGCCGGTGCGGCGACACGTGCAGGGTGCGCGCCAGCAGGATGATCTGGGCGCGGGTGACCAGTTCACTCATCAGTCGACGGCGTCTCCGAACATGATCCGTTTCGTCACCCCGCGCAGCGGCTTCGGCAGTGCGCCGACCATGCCGTCAATGGATTCCGCGAGCGCGGTGCGTTCCTGCTGCCGGGCGGAACGGAACAGCGTGAGCAGGTCGGCGATCTCCCCGTCGGAGAGGAGATCCAAAGCCGCCGTCGGGCCGCGCAATTCTCGCTCGAGGTCGTTTCTGGCGGACATCCGTCGAATCATATGGGCGGTCCCCGGTCGTGTGTGTGAAACGGGAGATTTTGTATTGACTTGAACCAGTGGGCCGTTCGCGTCCGGGCGGGATCAGACCGGCGAGCGCGCGACCCGGAATCCGATGTCGTCGATCCGAGCGGCGGGGTGGCTGCGGCGGCGGACCCCGGCCCGGCAGCTCCAGTGCTCGTCGAACCATCCGCCGCCGCGCAGCACCCGGTACTCGCCGTAGACCTGCGGGTCGTAGACGTCCCAGCACCAGTTCCACACATTGCCGAGCATGTCGTAGAGGCCCCAGGCGTTGGGGCGCTTGCCGCCGACCTCGTGCATCCGGCCGTCGGAATTGCCGCGGTACCAAGCGATATCGTCGAGCGGGCCGTAGCGCGGGCCCGTGGTTCCGGCGCGGCACGCGTACTCCCACTCGGCCTCGGTCGGCAACCGGTAGCCGTCGGCGGTGCGGTCCCATTCGACGGTCTCGCCGTCCACCCGATAGGCGGGCACGGCACCGTACTGTCTCGACAGCGCGTTGCAGAACTCGATCGCGTCCCACCACGACACGCTCTCCACCGGAAGCTCGTCGCCGTGGACCGCGCTCGGCCGGCGTCCGGTCACTTCGGCGAACCGTGACTGCGTGATCGGGAACGCCGCCAGCGTGAACCCGGCCACGTCGACGGACCACGTGCTTTGCGTGCGCCGATCCGACAGTGTCACCCGCCCGCTCGGCACGGAGATCATCTCGATCGCGCTCCCCGGCGACGCGGCGCGCAGAACCACTTGCTCAGTACACCGGGCCGGTGTACTTCTCGCCCGGCCCCTTACCCGGCTCGTCGGGGTGCGCCGAGGCCTCGCGGAACGCGCGCTGTAGCGACTGGAGTCCGTCGCGGATCGGCCCGGCGTGCGGGCCCAGATACTCCACCGACGCGCTGACCAGACCGGCGAGGGCGGTGATGACGCGGCGGGCCTCGTCCAGGTCGAGGCGCGCGCTGGTGTCCGGGTCGTCGTCGGCCAGGCCGAGCTTCTCGGCGGCCGAACTCATCAGCATCACGGCCGCGCGACTGATCACCTCGACCGCGGGGATATCCGCCAGCTCCCGCACGGGCTCGTTCGACGACGCCTCACTCATGCCCGGTAGCATCGCATCCGAGACCGACGTGCCTGGTCGCGGGGCGGCCGATTGGGAGTTGCGGGTCGCCGGATGTTAAGCTGGCAGCCGACGACCGCCCCGGTCGTGTTATTGCAACAGGTTCGGGGCCATAAGTGGAGCCCGACTCCCACCGCCGGCCGGCGACACGCCAGGCACGACGGTCCGGTCGCCCATCGTTGCCGATGGGTTCCTCGCGCGGGGTTTCCCCAGCGTGGGGTCGATGCGAGATGTCTCGCGTCGGCGGCCGGTCGACATCGGGCCCCGTGGCGGTGAAATACCGCACCGGGGCTTTCGTGTTGGATATGGGGTTGCAGTTATAGCGCGCGGTCGTTGGACGACACCGCTTGACCTAGGAGGCCCCATCAGCACTGAGACCCGCATCAACGATCGCATCCGCGTGCCCGAAGTTCGGCTCATCGGACCCGGCGGCGAGCAGGTTGGGATCGTGCGTGTTGAAGATGCACTACGCGTCGCGCAGGAGGCAGATCTCGATCTGGTCGAGGTCGCGCCGGACGCGCGACCGCCGGTCTGCAAAATCATGGACTACGGCAAGTTCAAGTACGAGACGGCGCAGAAGGCGCGCGAGTCCCGGAAGAACCAGCAGCAGACCGTGATCAAGGAGCAGAAGCTCCGTCCGAAGATCGATGACCACGACTACGCCACCAAGCGGGGCCACGTAATGCGGTTCCTCGAGGCCGGGTCGAAGGTCAAGGTGACGATCATGTTCCGCGGTCGCGAGCAGTCGCGGCCCGAGCTCGGCTTCCGGCTGCTGCAGCGGCTGGCCTCCGACGTGGCCGACCTCGGCTTCGTGGAGACCTCCGCCAAGCAGGACGGCCGGAACATGACGATGGTCCTCGCGCCGCACAAGGGTGCGAAGACGCGGGTGAAGGCGCAGCAGACGGCGTCGCAGTCGCAGCAGGGCACCGTGGCCGGTGGCGGTTCCGCCGGTGGTCCGGCGCCGGCGCGGCCCGCCCCGGACCGGCGCCCGCGCCGGAAGCCGAAGCGGCCGCCCCGTAGTAGAACCGAACAGCACCGGTGGTAGTGCGGCTTCGCGCTGCCACCGGCACGAGACAGATTGAGGAATCCATGCCGAAGATGAAGAGCCACAGCGGCGCGTCGAAGCGCTTCAAGGTGACGGGCAAGGGCAAGCTGCTGCGCCAGCAGGCCAACCGCCGCCACCTGTTCGAGTACAAGTCCAGCCGCCGGACTCGTCGTCTGGAAGGCACCGTGTCTGTCGCCAAGGCCGACGTCCCGCGCGTCAAGAAGCTGCTCGGTATCTGAGTAAGCCCCGCCAACCCCGACCACTCGGGCGCCGCGAGCGCCCCACGATCGAACAAGGACTGACCAGTGGCACGCGTCAAAAGGGCCGTCAACGCTCAGAAGAAGCGCCGTTCCATCCTCGAGGCCTCCAAGGGCTACCGGGGCCAGCGCTCTCGCCTGTACCGAAAGGCGAAGGAACAGCAGCTGCACTCGCTCACCTACGCCTACCGGGACCGCCGGGCGCGCAAGGGTGACTTCCGCAAGCTCTGGATCGCCCGCATCAACGCGGCGGCCCGCGCCAACGACATCACCTACAACCGCTTCATCCAGGGTCTGAAGGCCGCCGGCGTCGAGGTCGACCGCAAGATCCTCGCCGAGCTGGCAGTGTCGGACGCCGAGGCGTTCGCCGGCCTGGTCGCAGTGGCGAAGGCGGCCCTCCCGGCCGACGTCAACGCCCCCGCCGCCTGATCCGGGCTTGACACAGCACTTTTCGAAACGACCCGCGGACGCGCCTCTCTCGGAGCGCAATCCGCGGGTCGTTTCGGCTGTCAAGCTGCATCGGGGCGCGCAGCGGCGCAAGACCGGGTTGTTTCTCGCCGAGGGTTCGAATTCCGTTGCGGCGGCGTTGGATACGGGGCGAGTGGAGGAGCTGTTCTTCTCCGGTCGGGCTGCCGAGCGGGAGCATGAGCTGGTGGCTTCGGCCGCGGCGTCGGGGGTGCGGACTACGCTCGTAAACGACCGTGCCGCTGAGCAATTGGGGGAGACGGTGACACCGCCGGGGCTGGTCGCTGTGTGCCGTCAGGTGGATGTGCCACTCGGGCAAGTACTTCGGTCAGAGCTGAGCGCGGGTTCCGATTCGGGCGCGGGCGCCGAACCTCGAGGCGGCTCGGGCGAACACGCGGGCACGGCAATGGCAGTCACCACTCAGCTGGAAAGCCGTTCTGCCACAGTGGATCACCGCCATATGGCACTCGCCGGGGCGCGACTGCTGGCGGTACCCGTGGAGATTTCCGACCCCGGCAACGCGGGAACCCTGATCCGGGTCGCCGACGCTGTAGGCGCGGACGGCGTTGTACTGGCAGGCGATTCGGTAGACCCACACAACGGCAAGTGCGTAAGAGCCTGCGCCGGAAGCCTTTTCCACGTCCCCCTCGCCCGCGAGCGCGACACCGATTCCGTGCTGACCGACCTCCGCACCGCCGGAATCACCATCCTCGCCACCACAGCCCGAGGCGAGGTAGACCTAGACGACGCCGACGAAATCCTCCGCCACCCCGTCGCCTGGCTCTTTGGCAACGAGGCCCACGGCCTCCCCCCTTCCGTAGCCGCCCAAGCAGACCACCGCATCCGAATCCCCATCCACGGCCGAGCGGAAAGCTTGAACCTGGCCGCCGCAGCGGCCATCTGCCTTTACGCGAGTTCGCGGGTGCAGCACCGCGGTTGAGTTGCCGACACGCCTCGGGCTAGCCACAGGCGGTCTGGCTGGTGGCGGACATGGCGGGAACATACTCGGACGGGCCGATCTGCATGAAGCCTTCGGTGAGTGTGCGAACGAGTTAGCCAAACGGTGCCCGGCGTTGCATGACGCCGCCGCCCGGGGGAACGGGCCGAAGAATCGGCTGCCATCCGCATCACGTACTGGCTCGCGCCCGGACGAGGAGCCATTGTTTCGAAAGACCTGAATGCGAGAAGACATCGAGGTCAAACGGGCGAAACTCGCCCAACAGACCTGCCGAGCGGAGTACGAACCCGCCCACTAAGAATTCGTCCGTGTCATCGAGAGAGGAGAACTGGACCGATGAGCCACGCACGCTGGAAGACCTTCCGGGAACGCAAACTTGCCGAGGGCTACACGGAACCCGACGATGTCACCGAGGCCCGTCGCGAAATCCAGCTCTCAATGGCGCTGACCAAAGCGGTCTACGACCGCCGAACCGGACTCGGACTCACTCGAGCGGATCTCGCTGATCGTGCCGGCCTGACCCAGGCCGAGATCTCGCGCATCGAAGGCTCTGACACCGTGCCAACCCTTCCACTGCTCGCCAAACTCGCCGGTGCCTTGGACGCCACCCTCAACATTGCCGTCGACGCCGAAGATATTCGGGTGCAATTCACCGGCCATCATATCGATGCCGCCTGAGTCCGGGGGACTGTCGGTTTAACGGCGGATCCGACCTCGGTGTGGGTTAGTTCCCGGTCGGGTGGATCCGGCCTTCGAAGGTGATGGCGAAGGCGTTCAATGCTGGTTTCCACCGCATCGCCCATCGTGCCCGACCCTTCCCGGTCGGGTCCAGGGAACGGGTCACCAGATACAGGCATTTCAACGCGGCCTGCTCGCTGGGGAAGTGGCCACGGGCGCGGATCGCGCGCCGGTAGCGAGCGTTCAGGGACTCGATCGCGTTGGTGGAGCAGATGATTCGCCGGATCTCGACGTCGTAGTCGAGGAACGGCACGAACTCGGGCCAGGCGTTGTCCCAGAGTTTGACGATCGCGGGGTAACGCTCGCCCCATTTCGCCGCGAACTCGCCGAACCGTTCGCGAGCCGCAGCCTCGGTCGCAGCGGTGTAGACCGGGTTGAGATCGCGGCTCATCTCGGCCCAATGCTGACGGCCCGCATAACGGAAACTGTTGCGCAGCAGATGGATAACGCAGGTCTGCACGATCGTCTGCGCCCAGACGGTGTTGATCGCCTCGGGCAGTCCTTTGAGTCCGTCGCAGACCGCGATGCAGACATCGGCCACGCCACGATTCTTCAGCTCGGTCAACACCTGCAGCCAGAACTTGGCTCCCTCACCGCCATCGCCGGCCCACAACCCCAGAATGTCACGTTCCCCGGCGGTGGTGACACCGATGACCACATAGACCGGTCGATTGGCCACCTGACCATCGCGGATCTTCACGTGGATGGCATCGATGAACAAGACCGGATAGACGGCGTCGAGGGGCCGGTTGCACCAATCGGTCATCTCCGCGACCACCTTCTCGGTGATCGTCGAGATCGTGTCCTTCGACACCGAAGCCCCATAGATCTCGGCGAGATGCGCCGAAACCTCGCCCGTGGTCAGGCCTTTCGCGGTCAGCGACAACACGATCTCGTCGACCCCAGACAGGCGCCGCTGCCGCTTTTTGACGATCTTGGGTTCGAACGAGGAATTGGTGTCGCGCGGCACGTCGATGCCGACCGGGCCGATCTCGGTGATCACGGTTTTCGTTCGGGTTCCGTTGCGGGAGTTGCCCGTTCCACGGCCGGACGGGTCGTGTTTCTCATAGCCGACATGCTCGGTCATCTCTGCCTCCAACGCGGTTTCGAGCACGGTCTTGGTCAGCTGGTTGAGCAGCCCGCCCGGCCCGACCAGGTCGATACCCTGTTCCTTGGCCTGCGCGAGCAGCTGCTCGGCCAGCTTCTTGGTGTCCACCGCGTCTTTCGCCACGGCAGCCAGTGTCTCCGACATCAGTCGGTCCTTCCTGCCGAACCATCAGGTCCGGCCGATCGGACCGAGATCAAGATCCGCCGTTGTTCCGACAGTCCCGAGTCCGGCTCTCTCTGAGTCGCTCACCTGCGTGAACGGCTCTTGACACGAACCGTATGTCGGGGGCTAACGGGGCTGATATGTGCGTGCTTGGTGCATTCGTCGCTCGTTTGGTGGTGGATTCGTCGCATAGTCGGTGGTGGATTGGTCGCTGTGGTCGTGGTGGATTCGTCGCTGCTGTGGTGGTGGATTCGTCGTGGTTGTACTGCGGTGACGGGTGCGGTTCTCAGCGACCTGTGCGAGCGTTCTCGGTCGGGAGGCTAGGTCGGCGTGGTCCATTCCTTACCGATCTGATCATTCGGCTGATACGGAGGGTTGAGGGAAGCGTCTACCCGCTGGCGAAGCCTGCTACCAGGTTGATGGTTGTTGCCAGGACGACTGTGCCGAAGACGTAGGAGAGGAGGGTGTGGCGGAGTACTACGGCGCGGATGTGCTGGTTCGAGACGGCGGTGTCGGAGACCTGGTAGGTCATGCCGAGGTTGTAGCTGAAGTAGAGGAAGTCGCGGTAGGACGGGGGTGCGTCGGAGTTGAAATCTATTCCGCCGGTGGGGTCTTCGTAGTAGAGGTAGGCGTAGCGCGTGGTGTACATGAGGTGTAGGCCCGCCCATGCCATGAAGACTCCGCACAGTGAGGTCGCGGCTGCGGCGGGGCCTTCTTCGGAGTGGCGGAGGACGAGGATCATGACGGTGCCGACGAGGCCGCTCAGGGCGGCGGCCACCACGGCCAGTTCCTCCACGACCGGCCGGAAGTCCTCGCGACGTGAATACGCCCGTGTCTCGTCGGCATCCAGCGGCCACAGGGCCAGCCAGCCCATCGCGACGAAAACTGTTGCTGTCATGGCAATTCCGGCCGTAACGCCCAGAGGCCCGGCCGTGTAAACCCCGACGACCGCGCCCACCAGGACTCCCGCCACGATCGAACTCACGAGCCTGGTGACAGCGGACAGCAGCAGCCGGTTGCGCATGTCCGAGCACTGTACCCACCGGTTACCGCGCGCCGACCCATCCCGCGGGTGTGGCGGGTCGGTTGGTGAACTCGACCGGGAAGTGTCGCGTCGTCAAGGGGGCCAGCACAACGGGATTTGGCGGCTGTCCGGCACTCCCCGCATCAGCGGCGGCGCTTGGGAGGTGAAGTGCGAGCCCCGAGTTCCCCTGCGGCCATGATCAAACCGCCGATGGCGAAGATCGCGAATCCGGTGCTGGGCGTGCTCTGGGACGTGTGTTGGGCGATGCCGATCATCATGATCGCCCAGCCGAAAGCGGCGATCGCGCCGCCCATCCACAGGCATATCTTCGTCCAGGCCGGTGCTCCGGAAAGGTCGTCCGGCGGGGGAGCGTAGTGGTCGTAGATCCAGATATCGCCTGCGGCGGTATGGCCGTCGCCGGTTCCGCGCAGCACCGTCCGGCCGCCGCGGCCGGTGTGGTTCACCGTGGTCTGGCTCCTGGCTCGATCGAGTTGATCCCGCAGGCCTGCCAGTTCGCGCTCGAACTGCTCGTCGGCCTCGGCCGCCCGCTCGATTGCGGTCGCTACCCGCTGCCGGGCCCGGATGCTGTCCGGATTCTCGGCAAGGTCATCGACGGGCCCACGTCCGAGCCTGCGAGTCACTGCTTGGGTGAGCGCGGCCAATCCCTTGTCCAGTGAGTGGTCCACCCATCTGTCGCCGGCTCCCTCTAACGCCGAGGCCAAATAGTTGGCGATCGTTGTTCCGTCGATCATGCCCATCTCCTCCGCGGCCACCTGGGGCATTGCAATCACCTATCGCCGTGTCGATTTTCTTTGTTTCATGTGCGCTACCGCGAAATCATTTGTGAGAATAGGTAATTGGCGACCAATGGGTCTTCTATCGAGACGGCGAAGATCGCCTTTCGGTGCGAATTGCGAAGGCGGTCAGTCGAGTGGCGGGAGAGAGTGAACGTGCCCGGGCGGATTGCGCCCGGGCACGTTGCGGTTATACGGACCACGGAATGTCTTGGTGCCGTGGTTATTACGGACTACTCGCTCGGGTGGGACAGTTCGATATCGTGCCCACCCGACTCCCCCGAGCGCAGGGCGACGGTTGAGGTTGTCGCCGGGTAGCCCGAGGCAATGAGTGTGTAATCCCCGTTGCCCAGGTTGGTGAATGTGTAGGTGCCGTCCGAAGCTGTTGTGGCTGTGCTGATTATCGCGCCTGCGGTGTCTACCAATGTGACTCGGGCGTCGGGGAGGGGGCGGTCGGCGGCGTAGACGGTGCCGTGTAGGCGGGCTCCTCGGGAGAGGGTGAGGTCGAGGCGGGTGATGCCTTGGCCGTGGACCTGGGCGGAGACGGCGATCGGCTGGAAGGCGGTGGCGTTCACTGCCACCGTGACGGGGCCGGGGATGAGGTCGGCCAGGTCGTAGCCGCCGTCGGGGCCCGAGGAACCGGCGGCCATTACCTCGCCGCGGCTGTCGGTGACGATGACCACGGCGTCGGGGACGGGGGTCCGGTCGTCGGCGGCGCGCAAGGTGCCTGCCAGGCCGCTCATGCCGCTGAGCTGGAAGTCGTAGGCGAGTGGGCTGCCGTTGACGGTGATGGGGGCGGCTTGCGGCTGGAAGCCGTCGGCGGAGGCGATGAGGACGTAGGCGCCGGGCTCGGGGGCGTCGAGCCCGAACCGGCCGTCGGGGTGGGCGAGCGCGCGGCCGACCTGGCGTCCCGTGGGGGAGATCAGTGTGAGCGCGGCGCCCGGCAGTGGAGCGTCGTCGCCCGCGCGGACATGTCCGTATACCGCAGCGTCGCGCACCGATTCGATCGGCATGGTGGCCGCGTCGCCGACCTGGGTCAGCTCGGTCACGGCGGTCGGCGCGGTGGGCGCGGGGCCGGAGGTGCGCAGCGCGACCTCCTTGATGAACAGGGTCAGCAGGAACGCGATGAACGCGACGGGCGCGGCGTAGAGGAAGACATCCGCGATGCCGTGCCCGTAGGCGTCCTCGACGACGGTGCGCACCGGGCCCGGCAGCGCGGCCAGGTTCGGCAGTTCGTTGCCCGAGCCGCCCATCGCGCCCGCGGCGGCGGGGCCGAGCTTGGACACGCCGTCGGTGATGTGCTCGCGCACCTGGTTGGCCATGACCGCGCCCAGCGCCGACACGCCGATCGCACCGCCGAGCGAGCGGAAGAACGCCACCAGCGAACTCGCGGCTCCCAGGTCCCTCGGCGCTACTTGGTTTTGCGTGCACAGCACCAGGTTCTGCATCGTCATGCCGATGCCCAGGCCCATCAGCGCCATGTACAGCGCGACCAGCCAGTAGTCGGTGTCGTAGCGGATCGTGCCGAGCAGCCCCAGACCGGCGGTGACCAGCGCGCCGCCGCACACCAGCCACGCCTTCCAGCGCCCGGTGCGGGTGATGACCTGGCCGGAGACCGTCGAGGCGATGAACAGGCCGCCGATCATCGGAATCGTCATGACGCCGGACATGGTCGGCGATTCGCCGCGCGCCAGCTGGAAGTACTGGCTGAAGAACACGGTGCCGGCGAACATCGCGGTGCCGACCATGAGCGAGGCGGCGGAGGCGAGCGTGATGGTCCGGTTGCGGAACAGGCGCATCGGCACGATCGGCTCGGCGGCCCGGAACTCGACGAGGACGAACACCACCGCCAGCAGCAGCGACCCGAGCACCATGGTCAGGGTCTGCCACGACATCCACTCGTACCTGTCCCCGGCGAAGCTGACCCAGACCAGCAGCAGGCACACCGCGGCCGTCACCAGGAACGCGCCGAGCCAGTCGACCTTCACCTCGCGGCGAGTGACCGGCAGGTGCAGCGTCTTCTGCAGCACCACCAGCGCGATCAGCGCGAACGGCACGCCGACGTAGAAGCACCAGCGCCAGCCCAGCCAGCTGGTGTCGGTGATGACACCGCCCAGCAGCGGTCCGCCGACCGTCGCGACGGCGAAGGTCGCGCCGAGGTAGCCGCTGTAGCGTCCGCGTTCGCGGGGCGCGATCATCGCGGCCATCACGATCTGCGCGAGCGCCGAGAGTCCGCCCGCGCCGATGCCCTGCACGGCGCGGCAGGCGATGAGCATCCCGGCGTTCATCGACAGACCGGCCACCACCGAACCGGCGATATAGATCAGCAGCGCGATCTGGACCAGCGCCTTCTTGCTGTAGAGGTCGGCCAGCTTGCCCCACAGCGGGGTGGTGGCGGTCATCGCGAGCAGGGCGGCGGTGACGACCCAGGTGTAGGCGGTCTGCCCGCCGCCGAGGGTGCCGATGATCTTCGGCAGCGCGTTGGAGACGATCGTCGAGGAGACGATGGCGGCGAACATGCCCAGCAGCAGCCCGGACAGGGCCTCCATGATCTGCCGGTGCGTCATCGCGGCCTCGTCCGGTGCGGCGACGCCGGGGGCGGCGTCGTGCGCGGTGGTGGTTGCCATCGATTCTCTTTCCGGACACGGGCATGCGGTGGCCGGGCGAGTACCGCGGGGCCCACCGTGACCGCGTCGAAGCTGTGTGGTGGATCAAGTAGACAAGAGCAATAAGTTGCTTGCTGCATCTAACTATAAGCGGAGAGGGCCTCCGCTGTCACGGTGGGGTGGGTGTGTCCTAGGCCGCGGCGCGGTGGTCAGTCGTTCCCGAAGGAATTCAGGAGTTCCTCGGCCCACCCGGCCGGAACCGCATCGGGCCCCACGACCTGCATCGCGGTCATGACGGTGAGCAGCATGCCGTTGGCGATGAACTGCCGAGCGTGGTCGGGCGAGGCGCCGGTCAGGTCGCGGATCAGGCCGTAGATACGCCCGAAACGGTCGCGCACCTCGTTGCCGATGGCCGGATCCGAACTGGCGGCGAAGCCGTGCAGCAGCACCAGTAGCAGGGAGCGGTCGGCCAGGAAGGCACCGTATCCGTTGGCGAGCGCGTGCAACGCCTCATCCGGGCTTGCTCCGGGCTCGACGCCCGCGTGTGCCGCTCGGAAGACCTCCTCGATGCGGTCGCAGACCAGGTGCGCGGTGGCGACGAACAACTGCTGCTTGCTGCCGAAAAGCCGGATGACGTAGGGCTGCGATACTCCGGCCAGTCGCGCGATCTCGTCGGTTTTCGTTGCGGCGTAACCGGATTCGGCGAATGCGAGGACGGCCGCATCCAGGACCTGCACGCTGCGCTCGCTCGCGGTCAGCCGGGTTCGGCTCGGGGTCACCGTCGTCCTCCTCGGGGTGTTTCGGCTCGGATCTGCCGCGCTCCGATGTGGGCGGAAGCGTAGCTGTTGACATGTTATCAGCCGATGCATACTCTTCACTCATCAAGTTATCAGCGGATAACAACAAGGAGTAGAAGCGCCATGACCAGCACCTTCGAGACGACCGAAGCGGCAACCGCCGTCCCGGCCGCGTCGCGCCGCAAGCCACCGCTGGCGGCGGTCCTCGCCGCGGTGGGCATCCCCACGTTCATGGTCACGCTGGACAACCTCGTCGTGACCAACGCCCTGCCGGTGATCCGTACCGAGATGGGCGCCTCGCTCGGCGATCTGCAGTGGTTCGTCAACGCTTACACGCTGGCGTTCGCGTCGCTGCTGCTCACCGCCTCCGCGCTGGGCGACCGGCTGGGCCGGCGGCGCGTATTCCTGGTCGGGATCGCGGTATTCACCGTCGCCTCCGCGGCCTGCGCACTGGCCACCGATCCGTGGATGCTGATCACCGCCCGCGCCGTGCAGGGCCTGGGCGCCGCGGGCGTCATGCCGCTGTCGCTGACCCTGCTGTCGGTGGCGGTGCCCGCGCGGATGCGCAGCGCGGCCATCGGGATCTGGGGCGGCATCACCGGTCTCGGGGTGGCGGTCGGCCCGGTGGTCGGCGGCGCCGTGGTCGACGGACTGAGCTGGCAGTGGATCTTCTGGCTGAACGTGCCCATCGGCCTGGTCGTGCTGCCGTTCGTCGCGCGGGTGCTCAGCGAATCCTTCGGCGGCAGTAGGCGTTTCGATCCGCTGGGACTGGTGCTGGCGGCCGGGGGAGTGCTGGCCCTGGTGTGGGGCGTGATCCACGGCGCCGACGACGGCTGGATCTCGGTGCCGGTGCTGACCGCGCTGATCGGCGGCGGCGTGCTGCTGGCCGCGCTGATCGGATGGGAACTGCGCACACCGGACCCGATGCTGCCGCTGCGGCTGTTCCGGTCGCGGGCGTTCCGGGTCAGCAACACGACCACCTTCACCTTCTCGGTCGGGGTCTTCGGCTCGATCTTCCTGCTCGCGCAGTTCTTCCAGGTGGTGCAGGGCTATTCGCCGCTGGAGGCCGGTGTGCGCACATTGCCGTGGACGCTGGCGCCCATGGTGGTCGCGCCGATCGCGGGGCTGATCGTCGACCGGGTGGGTGCGCGCACGCTGCTCACCAGCGGTCAGGTGCTGCTGGCGGTGGCGCTGGCATGGATGGCGGCGGTCACGACCGTCGACGTCGGTTACGGCTCCTACGTCGGGCCGTTCGTGCTCGCCGGGATCGGCATGGGCCTGACCTTCGCGCCTAGCGCCACCGTGGTGATGGCCAGCACGGCACCGCAGGACCAGGCGATGGCGTCGGGCACCAACAGCACCCTTCGCGAGGTCGGCGTGGCGATGGGGGTGGCGGTACTGGCCTCGGTGTTCGCCTCGCGCGGGTCCTACCTCTCCCCGCAGAGCTACGTCGACGGCCTGGTGCCCGCGGTCTGGGTCGGCGCGGCGGTCGTGGGCTTCGGCGCGCTGGTCTCGGCGCTGCTGCCGCGCCGGATCGAGCCCGTGCAATAGCGGTCCCCGGCCCGGCAGCATGACGACACCCCGCAACGCCCCGCGCGTTGCGGGGTGTCGTGCGCCGCGGGCATCCGGGCTGGTGGACGCGGGCGAAAATGCCCGTGAGCCGGGCTGGGTGCATTGCGTACGATTCGACCAGCAACAATGTGGGGTAGGTAAACCTCCGATACCCGTACCAGCCAGGGGAGAGACGAAGCATCGTGGCCGACGAGAACGCACGAGCCGAGCAGACCGCGGCACTGAGCGAGGAATCGCTGTCCGCCGCCGCAGCAGCAGCGGAGAAGGCGTTTGCCGCGGCGGCCGACCTGGATGCGCTCGCGGCCGCCAAGACCGAGCACATGAGCGGCAAGTCGCCGATCGCGCTGGCCCAGCGGGCCGTGGGCAGCCTGCCCAAGGAGGAGAAGGCCGACGCCGGCAAGCGGGTCAACGTGGCCCGATCGCGGGTGTCGGAGGCGTTCGAGTCCCGGCGCGCCGCACTGCTCGCCGAGCGCGACGCCGCGGTGCTGGTGGCCGAGGCGATCGACGTCACGCTGCCCGCCCCGCGCGGGCCGGTCGGCGCGCGGCACCCGATCACGATCCTGTCCGAGCGCATCGCCGACGTGTTCGTCGGCATGGGCTGGGAGGTAGCCGAGGGACCGGAAGTGGAGACCGACCACTTCAACTTCGACGCGCTGAACTTCCTGCCCGATCATCCGGCGCGCACCATGCAGGACACCTTCTATGTGGCGCCCGAGGGTTCGCGGCAGGTGCTGCGCACGCACACCTCCCCGGTGCAGGTGCGGTCCATGCTGGAGCGGGAGCTGCCGATCTACATCGTGTGCCCGGGGCGCACCTTCCGCACCGACGAACTCGACGCCACCCACACCCCGATCTTCTCGCAGGTCGAGGGCCTGGCCGTGGACAAGGGCCTGACGATGGCCCACCTACGCGGCACCCTGGACGCCTTCGCGCGGGCGCTGTTCGGCCCGGACACCCGAACCCGCATGCGCCCCAGCTTCTTTCCCTTCACCGAGCCCTCCGCCGAGGTCGACGTGTGGTTCCCGGACAAGAAGGGCGGGGCCGGCTGGGTCGAGTGGGGCGGTTGCGGCATGGTGAACCCGAAGGTGCTCATCGCCAGCGGCATCGACCCCGAGGAGTACAGCGGGTTCGCGTTCGGCATGGGCATGGAGCGAACCCTGCAGTTCCGCAACGGCATCCCCGACATGCGCGACATGGTCGAAGGCGACGTGCGATTCACGCTGCCCTTCGGCGTCCAGTCCTGACCGTCCCGATTCGAGCGACGCCGCCCCCGCGCGCGGCGGGAGTCTCACCAACGAGGAAGCGAAACGTCACGTGCGAGTAGCGCAGTCCTGGCTGACCGAAGTCTTGCAGCGCACCACCCCGGAGTGGTCGGTGACCCCGGAGGAACTCGACGCCGGATTCGTCCGGGTCGGCCTCGAGGTCGAGGAGATCGACACCCTGGAGCGGATCACCGGCGGTCCCGACCGTCCCCTGGTGGTGGGCCGGGTCGCCGAGATCACCGAGCTGACCGAGTTCAAGAAGCCGATCCGGTTCTGCAAGGTCGACATCGGCCGCCCGGAACCACAGGAGATCGTCTGCGGCGCAACCAACTTCGCGGTCGGTGACCTGGTCGTGGTGGTGCTGCCGGGCGGCGTTCTGCCCGGCGGTTTCGAGATCAGCTCGCGCAAGACCTACGGGCACGTGTCCCACGGCATGATCTGTTCGGTCGCCGAACTCGGTATCGGCAAGGACCATTCGGGCATCCTGGTGCTCGAGCCCGGTACGGCCGAGCCGGGCGCGGACGCCAACGATGTGCTGGGACTGGACGATACGATCGTCGAACTGGCCATCACGCCCGATCGCGGCTACGCCTTCTCGGTGCGCGGCCTCGCCCGCGAGCTGGCCTGCGGCTTCGACCTGGAGTTCGCCGACCCGGCCGTGCGCACGCTGCCCGACGACGAGGCCGACGCCTGGCAGATCCGGCTCGAACCGGAGTCGCTGTGCACCCGCTTCGCCGCGCGCCGGGTGACCGGCGTCGACCCGGCGGCGGTCAGCCCGTGGTGGTTGCAGCGGCGGCTGCTGCTGTCAGGCGTGCGGCCGATCTCCCCGGCCGTCGACGTGACCAACTACGTGATGCTGGAGCTGGGCCAGCCGCTGCACGCATTCGACGCGGCAAAGCTCCACGGCGGCTTGGTGGTTCGCCGCGCCCACCGCGGTGAGACGCTGCGCACCCTGGACGACGCGGAGCGCGTGCTCGACGCCGAGGACGTGGTGATCGCCGACGATTCCGGCGTGATCTCGCTGGCCGGCATCATGGGCGGCGCGACCACCGAGGTCGGCGACGCCTCCACCGAGATCCTGCTGGAGGCGGCGACCTGGAACCCGGTGGCGATCGCGCGGACCGCGCGCCGGCACAAGCTGTCCTCGGAGGCGTCGCGGCGGTTCGAACGCGTCGTCGACCCCGAACTGAACGTCGCCGCGCTGGACCGGGCCGCCGCGCTGCTGGCCGAGATCGCCGGTGGCACAGTGCAATCCGAACTCACCGACGTACGGATTGCGACGCCGGCGCCGGAGCCGATCCGGATGGATCTGGACCTGGCCGACCGCACCGCGGGCGTCGTCTACCGCACCGGCACCTCGGCGCGGCGGCTGGCGCAGGTCGGCTGCACGGTCGAGATCGACGTCAGCGAGTCCGGGCACGGGCAGATCGTCGTCACCCCGCCGAGTTGGCGGCCCGACCTGACCCAGCCCGCCGACCTGGTGGAGGAGGTGCTGCGGCTGGAGGGGCTCGAGCAGATCCCCTCGGTGCTGCCGACCGCGCCCGCCGGTCGCGGATTCACCCCCGCCCAGCGCCGCCGCCGCGCGGTGAGCCGGGCGCTGGCGTTCGCCGGCGCGGTGGAGGTGCCCGCCCCGGTCTTCATGCAGGACAACGTCTTCGACGCCTGGGGGCTCGACGCCGACGATCCGCGCCGCCGGACGCTGCGCGTGCTCAACCCACTCGACGTGGAGCGTGCCGAACTGGTGACCACGTTGCTGCCGGGCCTGCTGGAAGTGGCCGCCCGCAACATCTCCCGCGGCGAGCGCGACCTCGCGATCTACAGCATCGCGCAGGTGGTGCTGCCGACCGGCGAGACCCGCGCCGTGGAGCCGCTGCCGGTGGATCGACGGCCGACCGACGAGCAGATCGCGACCCTGGTGCAATCGCTGCCGGACCAGCCGGTGCACGTGGCGGCGGTGCTGACGGGTCGACGCGAGCCACGTGGACCGTGGGGTCCCGGCCGCGCCGCCGAGGCCGCCGACGCCTTCGCGCTCGCCGACGCCGTGGCCGCCGCGGCCGGAGTGACCCTGGAACGCCGGGCCGCGGCCTATCTGCCGTTCCACCCGGGCCGCTGCGCCGAACTCGTGGTGGACGGCACGGTCGTCGGCCACGCGGGCGAGTTGCATCCCGCGGCGCTGGAGCGCTCGGGCCTGCCGCCGCGCACCTGTGCCCTAGAACTCGACCTGGACGCGCTGCCGCTGCGTGAAACCCGTCCCGCGCCAGTGGTTTCCGCGTTCCCCGCGGTATTGCAGGACGTGTCGGTGTCGGTCGAGAAGACGGTCCCCGCGGCCTCGGTGGAGTCGGCGCTGCGCACCGGCGCGGGCGACCTGCTGGAGGACATCGCGCTGTTCGACGTGTACGAGGGCGCGCAAGCGGGCGAGGGCCGCAAGTCCCTCACCTACGCCCTGCGTTTCCGCGCCGTCGACCGCACCCTCACCGAGGACGAGGCCAGCGCCGCCCGCGACGCCGCGGTGGCCGCGGCCTCCGACGCGGTGGGGGCCGTCATCCGCGCATAGTTGCTGGTGACCCGGCCGTTCCGTTCGTGATCGCCCGGCCTGTGTGGACACTATCCGCAGCGAGACGGCGGATAGTGCCGTGTCGAGCGGGATAGTGTCCGCGTAGGCCGGACCTCGGGGGCCGCATACACCACCCCGAACTCGCTTCGGCGATTCCCGGTGTGATCGCGCGCACCTTCCGCTACCGTGATCGGCGTTTCGTCTCAACGGGTTTCGAAGGGCGACTGTTCGGAGGGCGACGATGCTGAGCCGGCGCGCACTGCTGCGGGGTGCGGCGGTGGCGGGTGCGTCGGCGGCGGTCCCCGCCCTGAGCGGTTGCTCCGACAATCCGGACGCGTTGACGTTCTTCTTCCAGGCCGCGCCCGACGAGGCGAAGGTGCGGATGCGGATCATCGAGGCGTTCGCGAAGGTCCGGCCGGACATCGACATCCGAGTGCAGATGTCGGGCGTCGATCCGCAACAGCAGATCCTCACCTACTGCGCCGGCGGGAAGTGCCCGGACGTGCTGATGCAGTGGGAGTCGTATTCACGGTTCGCCGAACTCGGGGTGCTCCAGGACCTCACCGTCATGCTGGACAAGGATCCCGAGTACGCGGCCCGCCTGCGCGCCGACGGCATTCCGCAGCTGTACGAGACGTTCCGCTTCGAGGGCGGCCAGTACGCGCTGCCGGAACAGTGGGCCGGAATCTTCGTGTACTACAACAGGAAACTCTTCGAGGAGGCCGGGATCGCGCCGCCTCCCGCGCGCTGGGAAGACGCCTGGACCTTCGCCGAATTCCTGGACACCGCAACGGCATTGACCAAACGCGACGCCTCCGGCAAGACCACCCAGTGGGGCTTCGTGGACGCGTGGCCGGTGCCGCGCTGGTCGGGCGCGATCTTCGGGATGAACAACGGCGCCGAATGGTTCACGCCCCCGATCAACCCGACCCGCGCGAACATCGACGACGACCGGTTCATCGAGGGATTCCAGTTCTACGCGGATCTGTCCGTGCGGCACCGGGTCGCGCCGCTGGCCGCGGACATGCTCTCGGCGTCCGCGTCGATGTCGGCGCTGGACCTTTTCTCGCAGGGCAAGGCCGCCATGGTGCTGACGGGGCATTGGCAGTACAGCGGTTTCGCCGCGGCGCCCGATCTGGATTTCGATGTCACGGTGCTGCCGGTCGGCCCGCACGGCCAGGCCGCGAAATCCGATATCGGCACCACCGGCCTCGCCATCGCCGCGTCCAGCGCGAAGAAGGATCTGGCCTGGGAGTTCGTCAAATTCGCGACCGGTCCGGAAGGGCAGCGGGCGGTCGCGGCGTCCGGGTTGTTCGTGCCCGCGCTGCGTTCGGCGTTGGAGTCGCCGGAATTCGCCGCGGCGCACACCGGAATCCGCAATCTCGAGGTGCTCACCGGCGGGCCCGCGCACTCGCACCATCTGCCGGTGAGCCCGCGCTGGCCGCAGGTCGACGCGGCCTGGCAGCGGGCCACCGACCGGGTGCTGCGCGGCGCGGCCCCGGCGTCCTGGTTCCAGGACGGCCTGGCCGCGGAACTCGACCGGCTGCTCACGGGAGCGGTGTCGTGACCGCGGAGGCGGGCCGTGCTCGTCGCGGGTCCGCGCTCACCCGCCGCAAGGCTGCGGCCGGCCGCGCCTTCATCGCCCCGAATCTGCTTGCGGTGCTGGTCTTTCTGCTGTTCCCGCTGGCCTTCTCGCTGTATCTCAGCTTCCACCACTGGAATATGTTCGATCCGCCGGAATACATCGGGATTCGGAACTATCGGCGGCTGTTCGCCGGCGACGGGCTGTTCTATCGGGCACTGGCGAACACCGTGATCTTCACCGTCGCCACGATCGTCCCGACGATCGTCGTCAGCCTCGCCGTCGCGGGCGCGTTGAACGCGAAGGTCAAGGGCATCGGCTTCTTCCGCAGCGTGCTGTTCCTGCCGCTGGTGGCCTCGACGGCGGCCATGACCATCGTGTGGGGCTTCATGTTCAACACCGACGGCGGCCTGTTCAATACGGTGCTGGGCTGGTTCGGGGTGGGACCGGTGCGCTGGCTGAGCGATCCCGGCTGGGCGCTGGCGTCGCTGTGCCTGGTGAGTATCTGGAAGAGCGTGCCGTTCGCGGCGGCGGTGCTGCTGGCGGCGATGCAGGGCGTGCCCGAGGATCTGCACGAGGCGGCGCGCATCGACGGGGCGGGCGGGCCGCGGCGGTTCTGGTCGGTGACGCTGCCACTGATCCGCCCGGCACTCGGCTTCGTCTTCGTCATCTCGGTCATCAACTCGTTCCAGGCCTTCGATCAGGCCTACGTGCTCACCGGCGGCAACGGCGGGCCCGAGACCGGGACCTGTCTGTTCGGAATCATGTTGTTCCAGAACGCTTTCGCGTTCAACGACCTCGGCTACGCGTGCGCCCTGGCGTGGGTGGTGTTCCTGCTTCTGCTGGCGCTCACCTACTTGCAGTTGCGGCTGGGGCGCAGCGACACGGAGGAGGGCTGATGGGCACCGCGGCCCGGTCGCGGCGGGTGATCGTTCGTCGTACCGCGCGGGGACTGCTGATCTATCTCGCCCTGACGGTGATGGCCTGGTGTGCGCTGGTGCCGGTGCTGTGGGCGCTGTCGGGCTCGCTGAAGAAGCAGGGCGAGGTGACGGGGTCGGCGCTGCTGCCCACCGAACCGCAGTGGTCGAACTACCGCTCGGTCTTCGAATTCGTGCCGTTCGGCCGGATGTTCCTCAACACCGTGCTCTACGCGGGCTGCGTCACCGCCGGGCAGGTCTTCTTCTGCTCGCTGGCCGGTTACGCGTTCGCGCGCCTGCCGTTCAAGGGGCGCGACGTGGTGTTCCTGGCCTATCTGGGCACCCTCATGGTGCCGCTGACCGTCACCGTGATCCCGCAGTTCATCCTGATGCGCACCTTCGGCTGGGTGGACAGCCCGCTGTCGATGATCGTGCCCGGCCTGTTCGGCAGCGCCTTCGGCACCTACCTGATGCGGCAGTTCTTCCTCACGCTCCCCGCCGAATTGGAGGAAGCGGCGATTCTGGACGGCTGCACCGTCTGGCAGACCTTTTGGCGAGTGTTGTTGCCGCACACCAAGCCCGCGGTCCTGGTGCTCGCGGTACTCACCTGGGTCACGGTCTGGAACGACTTCCTGTGGCCGCTGATCATGTTGCAGCGCACCAGTATCGCGACGTTGAACCTGGGCTTGGTGTGGATGCAGGGCCAGTACACCGCGCACTGGCCGGTGTTCATGGCGGCCTCGCTGCTGATGCTCGCGCCGATGCTGGTCGTCTACGCCTTCGCCAACAAGGCGTTCGTGCGGGGGATCGCCACCGCCGGTCTGGCGGGACGGTGAGGTAGAAGGGAACTATGCGACACCCGGCCACCTCGCTGCTGAACGCGTTGACTTTCCTGCCCGAACGGCAGGTCACGGTGACACCGCGCCGGCTGGGGCTCGAGTACGACGACCTGTACTTCACCGCCGCCGACGGCGTGCGGGTGAACGGCTGGTTCGTGCGGGCGAAGCAGCCGGTGGGGCACATCCTGTTCGCGCACGGTAACGCGGGCAATATCGGCGACCGGTCGCCGATACTCGCGCTGCTCGCCGCGGCCGGGTTCGACGTGCTGGTCTTCGACTACCGCGGCTACGGCCGCAGCGCGGGACGGCCCAGTGAGCACGGCGTCTACCTGGACGCGCGGGCCGCCCGGACGGCCCTGCTGGACCGTCCGGGCGTGGACCCGGACAAGGTGTTCTACCTCGGCAAGTCGCTCGGCGGCGCGGTGATGATCGAGCTCGCCACCGAGTTCCCGCCCGCGGGCCTGATCCTGATGTCGACCTTCACCGGCCTGCGTGACGCGGCGACGGCGGTGTACCCGTTCCTGCCGAAGCCGTTCGTGCCGAACGCCTTTCCGAGCCTGCGCCGGATCCGCGCACTACGCGCCCCGGCACTGATCATGCACGGCGACAACGACGAACTGCTGCCGGTGCAGATGGGCCGTGCCCTGTACGCGGCCGCCGCCGAACCCAAGTCGCTGAAGATCTACCCGGGCGCCGGGCACAACGACCTGATCATGATCCCGGGCTGGAGCACCGACATCGCGACCTGGGCCCGCGGCGTACTGGCGCAGAACCCTACCGCGACAAGGGATTAGCACTGTCGCGTCGGCATCCCCAGCGCTCGGTGCCGTCGGCCGCGGACACCGACCACCGCTCGAACCCGGCCTTCTCCAGTACCCGGATCGAGGCGGGGTTGGTCGTCTCCACAGTGGCGAACACCGCGTCGACTCGTGGTTCGGTGAACGCGAACGCGGTGAGCAGCCGGGTGGCCTCCGCCGCCAACCCGCGCCCGCGCCGCGAAGGCACTGTGCCGTAGCCGATCTCGACCGCGCCGTGCTCTGGCGGCCAGAACAGGCCGATCGAGCCGACCACCAGCCCGCTGTCGCGCTCCAAGATCAGCCTGTGCCCGAATTCGCCTTGCCACTCCGGGGTTTCGGCGATCATCCCGGCGATCACGCGATCGCCGTCAGCGGGGAAGTCGGCGGCCCAGGACGCACGCCGGATCCCGTCCCGAACGGCGGCGAGGTCGGACTCGCTCCAGAGGCGCAGCAGGACGTGTTCGCCGATGAGGTCGGCGACGGAGGAAATATTGCTGGACACGTTGTCTCTCCAGATCGTGAGGGAACGATCCGGCCCGCGAGTCAGTAGTGGGCGGGCCGGACGAGGGTACGCGAAATACAGCCGGTGACGGTCATATTCATCGACCTCCCTCGGTCCCGGGCGGGCGGTACTGCACCGCACCGCCGGTAGCAACGTAGCGTGGATCGTACCTGCCGTTTCCCTCCAACATTGCCTGGCCCATGTCAGGCACACCGCCGGGCCTCTCGATGGCTACGGACGTAGCCCGGCGGTGTGCACTTCTTTCGGCCTCAATAGGTGCGGGAGCTGTCGGGCTTGATCTTTTTCGCCTCGATCAGCCTGGTCCAGGCGAAGCGCTTGCGCGGGCAGTCGTCTACCGAGCAGGCGCGATGCATCTGCATGATCGTGTGGGCGTGCTGGTCGGTGATCGGTGCGGCGGGGGGCGTCATGCGTCCAGTCGAATTTGTTCATGCTTGACTCGTCTCGAAGGTGAAGTGCGCCCAGCGTGCGAAACTTATTCGGGGGCAAGCGGTTTCGATGTCGGTAATGCACATGAGCGCCCGGTTCGGTCGATTGGAAGGCGCTATCGCTGAGGAAACCGGGTGGGAGGTCGGCGCCATCCTGGCGGTAGGGCCGTCCTCAGCATCCGCTGAAAGGCTTGGTCGAAGCGATGACAGTGGGGGGCGTCAATCCGCGCACTTCGGGGGCGACATTTAGGCGTCCAAACGCTACTGTGTGGAGTTATGGGCACACCGAATGCGGCCTTGCGCGCGGCGCGGAACGCGCGTCTCATGAGCCAAGACGACCTCGCTCGCGCGCTCCGTGACGTCGGCTGCGTCAGCGCCACCAAACGCCTGGTGCAACGCTGGGAATCCGGTTACACCACCAACCCCCGCCCCTCGCACGCCAGGGCACTGGAGAAGGTCATGGGCCTGCCGATCGAGTCGCTGGGATTCGGTGCGGTGATGGCCGGCCGAAGCCTGTCCGGCGGAAACGACGCAGGGCACGAAGTCGACTCGGATATCGGCGCTGTGCCGCGCGAACACCACCCGGCTTCCGGCCGCCCGCCGCAACACTCGGGCACCTACTCGGGAATCTGGTTGTCGCGCTACGAGTTCTATTCGAGCGGCCGTGAGCAGACATTCACGTCGTCGCATTACGTGATCGTGTTGCAGCACGACAGCCAGTTGACCGTGCGGAGCTTGCCGGGGTCGGCCAAGTCGTCGCTCGAGCTCGATCTCACGGTGGATGGCCATGTGGCTACCGGTACTTGGAGCGAGCGGACCGCGAGCCAGGGCTACTACCGTGGCGCGAAGTATCACGGAGCCATTCAGCTGTTGATCGAGTTGACCGGTACTCGCATGGCGGGCAAGTGGTTGGGGTTCGGCAAGAACTTCGACGTGAATGTCGGCCCGTGGGAACTGATCTTGCAGGATCGGTCCACTTCGAAAGCGACCATCGAGACGTTCGACCGCCCCGCCGCAGGCTCCTGAGTCACCTGCGCGGAATGGCAGGTCGCCGTACGTTCCCGCACTCGCACGAACGTCGGCGCACGTACCCTTGGATTCATGTCGGATACCAGTGATATTGCGGCCCTGCTGGCAGCTCTGCCGGACGCGGACCTGCTCGCGGTGGTGCTTGCTGCGACCACCGGGCGGCCGGGGCTCGAGCAGCTTCACCTGGTAGCCGCCGAATTGGCCGCACGCGGCGGTCATATCGAAGCGGACTTCGATGTGACGTCCGACACCACCTTGCCGGACGTGCCGCCGGTGTCTGAGACATTCGGCCAGGTCGTGCCGAGTGCGGAGATACCCCTACCGACCACGGGTAATGCGGAGGTCGGCGGCTACTCGCGATCCGGCGTCCCTACTTTCGAGTCAGTTCGGGATAAGGTCGAGCAGCGTTTCGGCACCGCGCAGGGGATGGACGAGCTTTCGTCGCAGACACCGGCGGGCCGCAGCGTCGAGGAACAATGGGAGGCGCGGGACAAGGCCGCGCGGGAACGCCTGGACCGGATCCGGAAGTCGGTGCGCCGCAACGATTCCGGGTGACCGGGCGAGCCGGTAACGGATAGAGGGTGGATGCGATGACCGAACCGCGGGAGATCGCCGAACGGCTGCTCGACGCGCAGGTGGACTTCCTGATCGGGGAGGTGTCGGGCGAACGATTCGCCGAGGTCGTCGCCCGGGACGTAACGGCGGTGATCGAGGTCGCCGACACCATCGTCTTCCGTGACGTGGTGACGCTCGACCAGGCCAAGCGCACCGTGCGCAAGGTGGTCGACCGCAGCGACAGCCCGCTGGCGCGCGATCTGGTCGGTGTGCTGTCGGACGCGCTCTACGACCACATCGCCGCCAACCACGACTACACGCTCGGTGATGTGGTCGAGCGCGAGCCGGTGGAGGCGCTGCTGGAGAAGATTCTCGGCATGCACGGCGCCCAGGAGCGGCTGCTCGACCGCCTCAGCGAGGCGCCGACGGCGGGCCCGGTGGCCGCCAAGTTCACCGACATGCTCATCGACGACATCCTCGAGGCGAACAAGAAGATCGTCGGCAAGGTGCCCGGCGTGAACTCACTGATGTCGATCGGGCAGTCGGCGGTGAAGTCGGCGCGCAAGGCCGCCGAGGGCAGCCGGGTCGGCGCGCTGGCCGAGAAGGGCACGCTGTACGCGCTGAAGCGGGTGACCAACGCGATCCGCGAGACCCTGCGCGACGCGCCGGTGCACGGCGCCGCCATGGAATTCTGGGATGTGCACGCCGGCGAGCCGGTCAGCGGCCTGCGGGACTATCTGAGCAAGGGCGACCTGCGACAACTCGTGCTGATGGTGCACCGGATCGTGGTCACCACCCGCAACAAGGAGTACGTCGGGCTGCTGCTGGACGAGTCCGTCGAGGTGTTCTTCGAGAAGTACGGCGACCACACCCTGGCCGGACTGCTCCCCGAACTGGGCGTGACGCCGGACGACATCGCCGAGGAGATCCTCGCCTACGGCCCCGCGGTGATCGAGGCGGCCAAGCGAAACGGCGTGCTGGCCAAGCTGATCCGCGAGCGGCTGGAGCCGTTCTACGTCTCGGAGCAGGTGCTGGGCATCCTCGCCGACCGATGACGCCGCGCGGCATCGACGCGGCGGCGGTCCATGCGCTCGGCGATCGTGTGCTCGGGCCGGAGTACAAATCTGTACCGCCCGCGGCCTGGGGTCGTACGGCGCGCGAATTCCTCGCCGGCACACCGTATCTGGATGACTTCGCCACTCCCGTGCTGACCATGGAGCGGGCGGCGCTGGATACGAACCTGACGGTCATGGCCGAGTGGGCGGCCGCCGCGGGTGTGCGGCTGGCGCCGCACGGCAAGACCACCATGTCCCCGCAGCTGTGGGCCGAACAGCTGGCGGCCGGAGCGTGGGGGATCACGCTGGCGACCGGATGGCAGGCGCAGGTGGCGCGCTCGTTCGGCGTCGGCCGCATCCTGCTCGCCAACGCGCTGGTCGATCCGGTCGGATTACATTGGCTGGCAGCGGAATTGCGCCGGGATCCGGATTTCGAGCTCGTGAGCTGGGTCGACAGCGTGCCCACCGTCGAGCGGATGGTGCACTCGCTGCCCGCCGGTGCGCGGATACCGGTCCTGGTGGAGCTGGGCGGCCCGCAGGGGCGAACCGGCGCGCGCGGCCTGGACGAGGCGATGGCGGTCGCCGCGGCCGTATCCCGTTCGGACCGGCTGGCACTGGCGGGTGTCGGAGGCTACGAGGGCGCGCTGGCGCACGACCGGACGAGCGACGCCGTCGGCGCCGTGCACCGCTATCTCGACGAACTGGCCCGGCTGCACGGCGCGCTCGCGAGTCGTTACGAACGTCCGGCGATCGTCACCGCGGGCGGCAGCGCCTTCCCGGACCTCGTGGTCGAGCGGCTGGCCGGGCTCGCCGACGAGCCGGGCGCACAAGGTGTTCCGGTGACGGTGGTCCTGCGGTCCGGGGCCTACCTGATCCACGACGACGGCTTCTACTCCGGCATCTCGCCGCTGACCGCGCCACACGCCGACCGCCCGCTCCGGGCGGCCATGCACGGCTGGGCGCGCACGGTGTCGCGTCCGGAGCACGGGCTGGCGTTGCTGGACGCCGGACGGCGCGACCTGCCTTTCGACGCGGGACTGCCGGTACCGCAACGGGTGTCGGGCGGAGCGGAGGTGCCGCCGGGCGCGTACGTGTCGGCCCTCAACGACCAGCACGCTTTCCTGCGGCTGCCCGCCGGTGGTGCGCTGCCGGTCGGAAGCGTGGTGCGGCTGGGCCTTTCGCATCCGTGCACGGCGTTCGACAAGTGGCGGCTGATCCCGGTGATCGACGACGCCGAAGCCGCGCGGCCGCGGGTCGTGGACCTGCTGCACACCTTCTTCTGACGCTCGCGATAGTCAGCCCAGCGTCGCGCCGGTGTCCTCGCGAGTCGCGACTGTGTTCCTGCAACTGCGGAAGTGCGCGCCCGGCCGCTGTACCGGGCCGCGGCGCCCGGTACGCGGCGAGAGGGAACGCCTGCCCGGTGCACGAGTGCGCGTGACGGAGGTACGCGGCCGGTGCGGCGTGGTGCGAGGGGAGGAGGGAACGCGGCGATTCCCCGCGCGGTAGGTGAGCAGAATGCCGAGGACGACCGCGGCGACGATGAGGACGGCTAGGCGTAGGAACAGCAACGGACTCTCCTGGCAGTGCTGCGAGCTGGACGCCGCCGGCAAACTCGGCGGACGTCCCGGTGGCGACGGGGATTCACTTCTTGATTCCCTGTCAGGAGATGAATCGAAACACCGAGATCGTCGTTACCGCTTTCGCCGTTACGTTTCGGCATCCTTCGGGCAATCCCGCCGAAGCCGCCGCCGACCGCCCCGGATCAGTGCCGGGCTTCCTGGGTGAAGACCACCTCGCAGGCAACCGGGTCCACGCGGTCGGCGAGTTCGTTCACCCGGGCGGAGAAGGCCTGGAATTCGGGGCGGGCGCGTGCTTGGTCGTACAGTTCCCGGCTCTCCCACTGCCCGTAGTTCACCAGGCGGGTGGAGTCGGCCGTGCGATGCAGGTTCGCCGAGACGAAACCGGGTTGCCGGGCGATGAAATCGGCAGTGGTGCTTTGGATTTCGGCCAGCAGGGCATCGCAGTTCGATGGCTGGACGTGCAGGGTGATGATCAGTGTCAGGACACCGGGCCGGGTCGTGATAACGGACATGGAGGCTCCCTGGTCGTTCGCTGACTGCGAGGCCGAGGCTAGTAATAATAAGCGCGCATATCAACTGCCCGTGCCCACCCACCCGTGAATGAGCTTGCATGATCGTGCATAATCATCACATGGCGGATACCTCGGAGGGGCCCGTGCTGCGGGTCGCGGTGGCTGGTGCGAGCGGATACGCGGGCGGCGAAGTGCTGCGCCTGCTGCTGGAGCATCCGGCCTACCGATCCGGGCGCCTCGAGATCGGGGCGCTGACCGCGGGATCCAACGCCGGCGCCACCCTCGGCGAGCTGCAGCCCCATCTGCTGCCGCTGGCCGGTCGCGTCCTGGCCGAGACCACTCCGGAGGTTCTCGCCGGGCACGACGTGGTCTTCCTGGGACTCCCGCACGGGCAGTCGGCGGTTATCGCGCAGGCGCTCCCGGAATCGACCGTGATCATCGACTGCGGCGCCGACTTCCGGCTCACCGACGCGCAGGCCTGGGAGCGATACTACGGGTCCCCGCACGCCGGAAGCTGGCCGTACGGGCTGCCGGAGCTGCCCGGCGCGCGAGACCGGCTGCGCGGCGCGACCCGGATCGCGGTGCCCGGCTGCTATCCGACCGTATCGAGCCTGGCCATGGCCCCCGCGGTGGCGGCGGGCATCGTCGAGCCGACCGTGCACGTCGTGGCGGTCACCGGCACCTCGGGCGCCGGTCGCAAGCTCGACGTCGGCCTGCTCGGTTCGGAGGTGATGGGTTCGGCGCGCGCCTACAACATCGCCGGTGCGCATCGGCACACGCCGGAGATCGCGCAGAACCTGAGCGCGGCCGGTGGCGGCCCGGTGCGGGTGTCGTTCACCCCGGTGCTCGCGCCGATGCCGCGCGGCATCCTCGCCACTTGCACGGCCGTCACGCACGTCGACGCCGCGCAGGCCCGCGCGGTCTACGAGAAGGCCTACGCCGACGAGCCTTTCGTGCACCTGCTGCCGGAAGGCGCACTGCCGCAGACCGGTTCGGTGCTCGGCTCGAACGCGGTCACGCTGCAGGTGGCCGTCGACACCGACGCCGGGCTGCTGGTGGTCGTCGGCGCGATCGACAATCTGACCAAGGGCACCGCGGGCGGCGCGGTGCAATCGATGAACCTGGCACTGGGTCTCGACGAGACCGCCGGACTTTCCACCGTAGGAGTGGCACCGTGACATCGACCGACATCGCCGGCGGCAAACTGGTCCGCACGCAGGGTGTGACCGCTCCGCTCGGCTTCCGCGCCGCCGGTATCGCGGCGGGCCTCAAGGCCAGCGGAAACCCCGATCTCGCACTGGTTTTCAGCGAGGGCCCGGAGTACGCCGCGGCGGGCGTGTTCACCAGCAACAAGGTCAAGGCGGCGCCGGTGCTGTGGTCGCAGCAGGTGCTGCGGGGCGGCCACCTGCGCGCGGTGATCCTGAACTCCGGCGGCGCCAACGCCTGCACCGGACCCGGCGGCTTCCAGGACACCCACACCACCGCCGAGGAACTGGCGAAGGCGTTGAGCAACTGGGGAACCGAGACCGGCGCCGGGGAGATCGCGGTCTGCTCGACCGGCCTGATCGGCGACCGGCTGCCGATGGACAAGCTGCTCCCGGCGATCACCGAGATCGTGCGCGAGATGGGCGGTGGCCTCAACGGCGGCACCGACGCGGCGCACGCCATCATGACCACCGACACCGTGCCGAAGCAGACCGCCTTCCACCACCGCGACAAGTGGAACGTCGGCGGCATGGCCAAGGGCGCGGGCATGCTCGCGCCCTCGCTGGCCACCATGCTGGTGGTGCTGACCACCGACGCCGTCGCCACGCCGGAGCAACTCGACCATGCCCTGCGCACCGCGACCCGGCGCACCTTCGACCGGCTCGACGTGGACGGCTCCTGCTCCACCAACGACACCGTGCTGCTGCTGGCGAACGGCGCCGCCGAGGTGGCACCGAGCCAGGCCGAACTCGACGCCGCGGTGCTGGCGGTGTGCGACGATCTGGCCGCGCAGCTGATGGCCGACGCCGAGGGCGTCACCAAGCGGGTACTGGTGACCGTCACCGGCGCCGTCGACGAGGACGAGGCGCTGGTCGGCGCCCGCACCGTGGCGCGCGACTCGCTGGTCAAGACGGCCTTGTTCGGCTCCGACCCGAACTGGGGCCGGGTGCTGGCGGCGATCGGCATGGCGCCGATCACCCTGGACCCGCACCGGATCTCGGTGTCGTTCAACGGAAATCCGGTATGCGTCGACGGCATGGGCGCGCCCGGCGCCCGCGAGGTCGACCTGTCCGGGGCCGATATCCACGTGGTGATCGAGCTGGGGCAGGGCGCGGGCGAGGCCACCATCCGCACCACCGACCTGTCACACGGGTACGTGGAAGAGAATTCGGCGTACAGCTCATGAGCACGCCACTGACGGAAGGGCTTTCGGCCCTGGACAAGGCGCACGTGCTCGCCGGCGCGCTGCCGTGGCTGCAGAATTTCCGCGACAAGATCGTCGTGGTGAAGTACGGCGGCAACGCCATGGTCGACGACGATCTCAAAGCGGCCTTCGCCGCCGACATGGCGTTCCTGCGCACCGTCGGCGTGCATCCGGTGGTGGTGCACGGCGGCGGCCCGCAGATCAGCGCGATGTTGCGAAAGCTGGGCCTGGAGGGCGAGTTTCGCGGCGGCTTCCGCGTCACCACCCCCGAGGTGATGGACGTGGTGCGGATGGTGCTGTTCGGTCAGGTCGGCCGCGAACTGGTCGGGCTGATCAACGCGCACGGCCCGTACGCGGTCGGCATCTCCGGGGAGGACGCGCGGTTGTTCACCGCGACGCGGCGCACCGTCACCGTCGAGGGCGTGGCCACCGATATCGGCCTCGTCGGCGACGTCACCTCGGTGGATCCCGACGCGGTACTCGATCTCATCAGGGCCGGGCGCATTCCGGTGGTGTCGACCATCGCCCCGGACGCCGATGGCGTGGTACACAACATCAACGCCGACACCGCGGCGGCAGCACTGGCCGAAGGGATCGGAGCGGAGAAGCTGGTGGTACTCACCGATGTCGAAGGGCTGTACACGAATTGGCCCGACCGGTCCTCGCTGACCACGCACATCGACAGCACCGAACTGGCGGCCCTGCTCCCGAGCCTGGACGCCGGGATGGTGCCGAAGATGGAGGCGTGCCTGCGCGCTGTGCAGGGAGGCGTGCCGACCGCGCACGTGATCGATGGGCGGGTGCCGCATGCGGTCCTGCTGGAACTGTTCACCGGGGAAGGCATCGGAACGATGGTGACCCCGCCCGACACAGGAACGACAAGGCCATGAGCACACAGCAATTGCAGCAGCGCTGGTCGTCCGCGCTGATGAACAACTACGGCACCCCGAAGCTCGCGCTGGTGCGCGGCGCCGGCGCGGTGGTCTACGACGCCGACGGGAACCGCTACGTCGACCTGCTCGGCGGCATCGCGGTGAACAGCCTCGGGCACGCGCATCCGGCGGTCCTCGAGGCGGTCACCCAGCAGCTCGGCACGCTCGGGCACGTCTCGAATCTGTACGCCACCGAGCCGGTGATCGAGCTGGCCGAGCGGCTGCTGGCGCACTTCGGCGACGGCACCGGCCGCGCTTTCTTCTGCAACTCCGGCACCGAGGCCGTCGAGGCGGCGTTCAAGATCGCCCGGCTGACCGGCCGCCGCAAGATCATCGCCTGCGACGACGCCTTCCACGGCCGCACCATGGGTGCGCTGGCCCTGACCGGGCAGCCGTCGAAGCGGACGCCGTTCGAGCCGTTGCCCTCGGGCGTCGTGCACGTCCCGTACGGCAATGCCGACGCGCTGGCCGCGACGGTCGACGAGGACACCGCCGCGGTGTTCCTGGAACCGATGATGGGCGAGAGCGGCGTCGTGGTGCCGCCGCTGGACTATCTGGCCGAGGCCCGCGTCATCACCTCGCACTTCGGGGCGCTGCTGGTGTTGGACGAGGTGCAGACCGGGATCGGGCGCACCGGCACGTTCTTCGCGCACCAGGCCGCGGGGGTGGTGCCCGACGTGATCACGCTGGCCAAGGGTCTGGGCGGCGGGATGCCGATCGGCGCGGTGCTGGCGCAGGGGCCCGCGGCCGAACTGTTCACTCCGGGGCTGCACGGCACCACCTTCGGCGGCAATCCCGTGTGCGCGGCTGCCGCGCTGGCGGTGCTGCGCACCATCGATGAGACCGGCCTGCTCGCGCACGTGGAAGCGGTCGGCAAGACGCTCATCGACGGCATCGACGAACTCGGCCACCCGCTGATCGACCACGTGCGCGGCGCGGGGCTGCTCATCGGAATCCAGCTGACACAAGACCTTTCGGCGCAGGTGGAGGCGTTCGCGCGGGCGTCGGGGTATCTGGTGAATCCCGCCAAGCCGGACGTCATCCGGCTGGCGCCGCCGCTGGTGCTGACCGAGGGCCAGGCCGAGAACTTCCTGTCCGATCTGCCCGTGATCCTCGACGCCGCGCTACGGGAGGCAGACCTGTGAGCATCCGCCATTTCCTCCGCGACGACGACATCACGCCCGCCGAGCAGGCCGAAATCCTCGCCCTGGCAGCGGAAGTGAAGAAGTCGCCGTATGCGCACCGGCCGCTGGAGGGGCCGCGCGGGGTCGGGGTGATCTTCGAGAAGAACTCGACCCGCACCCGGTTCTCCTTCGAGGTGGGTATCGCCCAGCTCGGCGGCCACGCCGTGGTGGTGGACGGCCGCGACACCCAGCTGGGCCGGGAGGAGACCCTGGCGGACACCGGCCGGGTGCTCTCGCGCTACGTGGACGCGGTGGTGTGGCGTACCTTCGAGCAGCGGCGCTTGGACGAGATGGCTTCGGCCGCAACGGTTCCGGTGGTCAACGCGTTATCCGACGAATTCCATCCCTGTCAGGTGCTGGCGGACCTGCTGACGCTCACCGAGCACAAGGGTGCATTGGCCGGGCAGCGGCTCACCTACCTCGGCGACGGCGCCAACAATATGGCGCACTCGCTGCTGCTGGGCGGCGTGACGGCCGGGCTGCACGTGACGATCGCCGCGCCCGCGGGTTTCGCGCCCGCCGAGGAGGTGGTCGAGGCGGCTCGCAAGCGCGCCGCCGAGACCGGTGCGACGATCACCGTCACCGACGATCCGGTGGCGGCGGCGACCGGCGCCGACGCGCTGGTCACCGACACCTGGACGTCGATGGGCCAGGAGAACGACGGCCTGGACCGGATCGGCCCGTTCCGCCGCTTCCGGATCGACGGCGCGCTGCTGGCCCGCGCCGCCACGGATGCCGTTGTGCTGCACTGCCTTCCGGCGCATCGCGGCGAGGAGATCACCGACGAGGTGCTCGACGGCCCGCACAGTGTGGTCTGGGACGAGGCGGAAAACCGCCTGCACGCGCAGAAAGCCCTGCTGGTGTGGCTCTTATCCCAGCGCGCCGGCGGCGCCCGATGATCGAGCGAACCGTATGAGAGCGGGGAAGGCCAAAGCGGGTCCCGCGATCGCGCGGACCCGGGCCGGGCGGCAGCAGCGGATCGTGGAGTTGCTGTCCGCCAACGCGGTGCGCAGTCAGAGCGAGCTGGCGGCGTTGCTGGCGGCCGAGGGCATCGAGACCACGCAGGCCACGCTGTCGCGCGATCTCGACGAACTGGGTGCGGTGAAACTGCGCGCCGCGGACGGCGGCGCGGGCATCTATGTGGTTCCGGAGGACGGCAGCCCGGTCCGTGGCGTCACGGGCGGCACCGACCGGCTGTCGAAACTCCTCGGCGATCTGCTGGTCTCCACCGACCACAGCGGCAACATCGCCGTGCTGCGCACCCCGCCGGGCGCCGCGCACTTCTTGGCCAGCGCCCTGGACCGCGCCTCTCTCCCCGAGGTGGTCGGCACCATCGCCGGTGACGACACCGTCGCCGTCATCGCCCGCGAACCGCTCACCGGCGCGGAGCTGGCCGCGAAGATCGAACTACTGGCCTGACCCCGGTTATGCATGGGATTGCATCATCATGCATAATCATTTGTCAGTGGCGGGAGCCGTCCGGGGAGGCGGCGGGCATGCAGACTTGGATACGCACGAAAACCTGAGGAGCTTACAGAAATGGCCGATCGCGTCGTACTCGCCTACTCCGGCGGGCTGGACACCTCCGTTGCCATCAGCTGGATCGGCAAGGAGACCGGGGCCGAGGTGGTCGCGGTCGCGATCGACCTGGGCCAGGGTGGCGAGGATATGGAGCTCGTGCGGCAGCGCGCGCTCGACTGCGGCGCCGTCGAGGCGATCGTGGTGGACGCCCGCGACGAGTTCGCCGACGAGTACTGCCTGCCGACCGTGCAGGCCAACGCCCTGTACATGGGCCGCTACCCGCTGGTGTCAGCGATCAGCCGCCCGCTGATCGTCAAGCATCTGGTGGAGGCCGCCGAGTACCACAACGCCTCCACCGTCGCGCACGGCTGCACCGGCAAGGGCAACGACCAGGTGCGCTTCGAGGTCGGCATCGGCGCGCTGGCGCCGGACCTGAACGTCATCGCACCCGTCCGCGACTACGCCTGGACCCGCGAGAAGGCCATCGCCTTCGCCGAGGAGAACAGCCTGCCGATCACGGTCACCAAGAAGTCGCCGTTCTCCATCGACCAGAACCTGTGGGGTCGCGCGGTCGAGACGGGCTTCCTCGAGGACCTGTGGAACGCGCCGACCAAGGACGTCTACGACTACACCGTGGATCCGACGGTCAACTTCGAGGCCCCCGACGAGCTGATCGTCACCTTCGACCGCGGCATCCCGGTGGCCATCGACGGCCGCCCCGTCAGCGTGCTCGAGGCCATCACCGAGCTGAACACGCGCGCGGGCCGGCAGGGCGTCGGGCGGCTGGACATGGTGGAGGACCGGCTGGTCGGCATCAAGAGCCGCGAGATCTACGAGGCGCCCGGCGCCATCGCGCTGATCGCCGCACACCAGGAACTCGAGGCCGTCACCGTCGAGCGCGAGCTGGGCCGCTACAAGCGTCAGGTCGAGCAGCGCTGGGGCGAGCTGGTGTACGACGGCCTGTGGTTCTCGCCGCTCAAGCGCGCGCTGGACGCGTTCGTGCGCGACACCCAGGAGCACGTCTCCGGCCAGATCCGGATGGTCCTGCACGGCGGCAACGTCGTCGTCAACGGCCGCCGCAGCGAGGAATCCCTCTACGACTTCAACCTCGCCACCTACGACGAGGGCGACACCTTCGACCAGTCCCTGGCCAAGGGCTTCGTCCAGATCCACGGCCTCTCCTCCAAGGTCGCCGCCCGCCGAGACCTGAGCAAGAAGAAGTAGCGCCACCCGAGATCCGCGCGGGCACATTCCGATGATCGCGATACGAGGAGACGACGAGCGATGACGCAGGGCGGCAGCACCAATGAGGGGGCGCTGTGGGGTGGGCGGTTTGCGTCCGGGCCGGCGGCGGCGATGGCCGCGCTGAGCAAGTCGACTCAGTTCGACTGGGTGCTGGCGCCCTATGACGTCCGGGCGTCGAAGGCGCATGCGCGGGTGCTGCACAAGGCCGGGCTGCTGTCCGACGGTGATCTGGCGGGCATGCTCGCCGGGTTGGACCGGCTCGCCGCGGACGTCGAGTCGGGTGCGTTCGGTCCGGCCGAATCCGACGAGGACGTGCACGGTGCGCTGGAGCGCGGGCTGATCGAGCGCGTCGGCACCGAACTCGGTGGGCGGCTGCGGGCGGGGCGGTCGCGCAACGACCAGGTGGCGACGCTGTTCCGGATGTGGCTGCGTGACGCGGTGCGCCGGGTCGCGGCCGGGGTGCTGGACGTGGTGGACGCGCTCGTGGCACAGGCGGCCGCGCACCCGGAGGCGGTCATGCCGGGCAAGACGCACCTGCAGGCCGCGCAGCCGGTGCTGCTCGCGCATCAATTGCTCGCCCACGCCCATCCGCTGCTGCGCGACGTCGACCGGCTGCGCGATTTCGACAAGCGAGCGGCCGTGTCCCCCTACGGTTCCGGCGCGCTGGCGGGGTCGTCGCTGGGCCTGGATCCGGAATCGATCGCCGCCGACCTGGATTTCGATGCGGCCGCGGCCAATTCGATCGACGCCACCTCGTCGCGGGACTTCGCCGCGGAGGCGGCGTTCGTGCTCGCCATGATCGCGGTGGACCTGTCCCGGATGGCCGAAGAGGTGATCATCTGGAGCACACCGGAATTCGGCTACATCACGCTGGCCGACGCGTGGTCCACCGGGTCGTCGATCATGCCGCAGAAGAAGAATCCGGACGTGTCGGAGCTGACTCGCGGCAAGGCCGGTCGCCTGATCGGCAACCTCACCGGCCTGCTCGCCACGCTGAAGGCGCAGCCGCTGGCCTACAACCGGGACCTGCAGGAAGACAAGGAGCCCCTGTTCGATTCGGTCGCCCAGCTCGAGCTGCTGCTGCCTGCCATCGCGGGCCTGATGTCGACCCTGACCTTCCACACCGACCGCATGGCCGAACTGGCCCCCGCCGGTTACACCCTGGCCACCGATATCGCCGAATGGCTGGTGCGCCAAGGCGTTCCGTTCCGCGTGGCGCACGAGGCCGCCGGCGGCTGCGTCCGCGCCGCCGAGGCCCGCGGCGTGGGTCTGGACGAACTCACCGACGAGGAGTTCGCCGCCGTCGACCCCGCCCTCACCCCGAAGGTGCGCGAGGTCCTCACCGTCCAGGGCTCCATCGCCTCGCGCAACGCCCGCGGCGGCACGGCGGGCGAACAGGTCGCCCGGCAACTGGAGGAAGTCCGCACCGCCACCGCCACCGCCCGCGCCTGGCTGTCCTGACAGGCGCGCCGGTTATCCTGCGGCCATGACCTTCCTGCTGCTGGTGCTGGCCATCGCGTCCGAGGTGACGGCCACGGTGTCGTTGAAATTGTCCGAGGGGTTCAGCAAACTGGCGCCCTCGATCGTGGTGGTGGTCGGGTATGCGGGCGCGTTCTTCTTCTTGTCGCAGGCATTGAAGCGGGGGATGTCCATCGGCGTCGCCTATGGGGTGTGGTCGGCCATCGGGGTGGCGGCCGTGGCCACCATCGGGGCGTTGTTCCTCGACGAAGGCCTGACCCCGGTGCAGATCGGCGGGATCGGGCTGGTGATCCTCGGCGTGCTCGCCCTGGAACTGGGCGCCGCGCACTGATCGCTCAATCCTGTACGCGCACCGGGTATCCCGCGGTTTCCAGGGCGTCCAGTACGTCGTCGCGGTGGGCGGCGCCGCGGGTCTCCAGGGTGAGCAGCACCTCGACCTCGTCGATGGCCAGCCAGGCCCCGGTGCGCGAGTGCACGACATCGAGCACGCTCGCCCCGGTGTCGCCGACTGCGGCCAGGAGCCTGCCCAGGCTCCCGGGCCGATCCGAGATCGTCACGCGCACAGCGAGATAACGCCCGGCCGCGCTCAGCCCGTGCCCGATGAGCCGGGTGAGCAACAGCGGATCCACATTGCCGCCGGACAGTATCGCGCACACCGGGCCGCGCAGATCCAGTTCGTCGGCGCGGCTCATCAGCGCCGCGACCGCGGCGGCCCCGGCCGGTTCGACGATCAGTTTGGCGCGCTCCATGCACAGCAGCAGCGCGCTCGACAGCGCGTCCTCGTCGACGGTCACGATCGAGACCCGATCGGCGACATGCGCGAACGGCACCTCGCCGGGCAGGCCTACCGCGATACCGTCGGCCATGGTCGACATCCGTTCCAGCGCAACGGGTTTACCCGCCGCCAGCGACTCCGGCCAGGCCGCCGCCTGCGCGGCCTGCACGCCGATCACACGGACCTCGGGGGCCAGGTGGCGCAGCGCGACGACCACCCCGGCGAGCAGCCCGCCGCCACCGGTCGGCACGACGACGGTGCCCACCTCCGGCAACTGCTCCAGGATCTCCAGCGCCACGGTGGCCTGGCCCGCGACGATATCGGGGTGGTCGAAGGGATGGATCAACGTCGCCCCGGTCTGTTCCGCGAAATCCATTGCCGCGGTGAGGGACCGGTCGATGCTGTCGCCGACCTGGTGCACGGTGGCGCCGTACGCCCGGGTGGCGGCCAACTTCGGCAGCGAGGCGCCGATGGGCATGAACACCGTCGAGTCGATGCCGAGCGTCGTCGCGGACCAGGCGACCCCCTGCGCGTGGTTACCGGCGCTGGCCGCCACCACGCCGCGCCGCCGGTCGGCCGCGGGCAGATTCGCGATCCGGTGATAGGCGCCGCGCGGCTTGAACGAGCCCGTGCGCTGCAGGTTTTCGCATTTCAGCCGTACCTCGAGGCCAGTCCTCTCCGACAGCACCCGGGAGGCCACGAGCGGCGTGCGCCGGATGACCGGCGCCAGTTGCTTCGCCGCCGCCTCGATGTGGTCCAGCCCGATCGATTCCATGGCCGACATGCTGCCAGACGATTGCCGATCGTTTCGTGATCGTCACATCGGCGACCGCTGCCGAAAACACCGCCGCCATACCGTCACGACATGCCTCCACGACGACGCTCGGCGTTACTCGCGAAGCTGGTGGTCGACGAACCGGGCCGGCCGCAGATCATCCTCGGGGAACTGCGACGGGTGATTCTCGACGGCGCGGTGCCGCCGGGCACCGTGATCCCGCTGCGCGAGGTGGCCGAACTGTTCGACGTCAGCCACATCCCGGTCCGCGAGGCGCTGAAGATACTCATCGGTGAGGGCCTCGTCGCGCACCAGCCGCATTCGGGATACACGGTGGCACAGCTGACCGCGAGCGAACTGCGCGAGATGTACCTGGTCCGCCAGGCACTGGAGGAGGCGTCGCTGGCCGCGGCCGTCAGCCACGCCACCTCCGTGGATCGAGCGGCGCTGCTGGAGGTGAACGCGGCGCTGGAACAGGCCATCCGCGACGACGATCCGGTCGGCTACCACCGCCGGTCTCGTCAGTTCCACCTCGCCCTGTCCCGGCCCTCCCGCATGTTCCGGCTGCTGCATCTGCTCGAATCCGCCTGGAACATCACCGAACCCGTGCAGTCGATGGTGCATGTGTCGCGGGCCGACCGGGTGCGGTTGCACACCGACCACGCGCTCATGCTGGACGCCTTCCTCGCCCAGGATGTGCAGCGACTGCTCACCGTCGCGCAACGCCACCACTCCCGGCTCGAGTCGGTACTGGCGACACTGCCCACCGACACCGGCCTCCTCGCACCACCGGACGGCGTCTCGTTCGCATGGCCTTAGCGCGGCGGCACCCCGGGCGCTATTCGACCTCGACGCTCTCGACCACCCCGAGCACCCCGGACAACCAGGGCGTATAACGCTGCGGATCGGCGACCATGGCGTCGGCGAGGTCGCTCGGCCACACCCAGGCGTAGTCGGCGATCTCCGCCGGATCGGGACGCGGGGGCGCGCCGTCGAACCGGCCGACCAGCACGTGATCCCATTCGTGCTCGACGCGGCCGGTGCCGGGATCGGCCGCCCGGTAGGTGAACGTGCCCACCTCGGACAGCGTGCTGTAGATCCCCAGCTCCTCCACGAGCCGCTCCGCCGCGGCCTCGGCCAGGTCGCTGCCCGGCGCCGGATGGCCGCAGCAGGTATTGGTCCACAACAGCGGGAATCGGGTCTTGACCGCGGCGCGCTGTTGCAGAAGCACCCGCCCGTCGGCATCGAACAACAACACTGAGAATGCGCGGTGCAGGCGGCCCGGCGCGGCGTGCGCCTGGGCCACCGGGCACGCGCCGACCGCGCGGCCCTGGTCGTCCACCAGTTCGACGGGCAGGGCCTCGCGGTCGATCGTCGAGTCGATGGTCACCTACCTACCTTATCCGCGGCGATCAGCAAATACTGGAAACTTCCCTCCCGATAGGCGGTGAGGAACGGCTTCTCCACACCGGTGGCCAGCTCGGAATGGGTGCGCAGATCCCAGTAGGGGATGGTGGCCGGGGTCAGATCGGTGACGCCGACCGGGACCAGGCCGTTCGCGGCCAGGGCCCGGAAGTACTCGCCGCGTGGGTGGATCATGCAGCCGTAGTGGGCGTCGATCCAGCTCACCGAGGACGACTTGCCGCCCGTCACGTCGTTGGAGCAGCCGGTGATGCAGACGTAGCGCCCGCCCGGTTCCAGCAGGCGCGCGAATTCGCCGAACAGATCGTGCAGATCGACGTACATGGTCGTCTCGTTGGTCCAGATCCCGCGCACGCTGCCCGAGTCGAAACCGGTCTCGAGCATGTTCTTGAAATGGAACTGCACCATGTCGGCGACACCGCGCTTGCGGGCCTGATCGTTGGCGAAGCCGACCTGGTACTCCGAGATCGTCACGCCGTCCATCCGGCAACCGAAGCGCTGGTTGGCTATGATGCTCGTGCCGCCGCGCCCGCAGCCGGCATCGAGCAGCCGATCACCGGGGCGGACGTCACCGAGATGGTCGAGCAGCAGGTCGGCCTGGGCGGTTTCGAGCCGGTGCAGTTCGCGCACGATCCGGTCCTGCCGGGTGTCGTCCGGGCCCTCCAGCACCGACCAGTCCGGCTCGCCGATACCGTAGTGGTGGTGGTAGAGCCCGTCGACGTCACCGAGTTTGGTGTTGACCCGGTCGTCATTGGGGTTGTTGTTCCAATATTCGGCGACCGAGCGCTGGTAACTGCTGTGCAGGACACCATCGGTCTCGCGGTCGAGCATCGTCATCGCAGATCATCCTCTCGAACCTGGTTGTGCCGGGTCGTGCGCGAATGAGATATCGAAATACGGGTGCGTCAGCTCTGGTCGTGATAGCGGCGGCTGTCGGCGTGCCAGGCGCGGTTGCCGCCCATCCAGCCCCACAGGCCGCCCAGGAAGCGCCGCAATTGCGGGGTGGCCGCGGCGGCGAGCACCGCCGCCTCCCCTTCGAAGCGGTGCACCAGTTCGTCGTGGATCTCGGCCGTGCGCCGCACCGCCTCCCGGCGCGGGCAGTTCTCTTCCGCAGCAAGCACTGTCGGCAGATTGAACTCCCGGCCGTTCGACAGGTCCTCGCGGGCCATCGAGTACAGGTCGTTGACCATCTGCGCGGCCAGCGCGGCCGTGGTGACCACGCGGCGGACGCGGGGATCGGTGTACTCCGGCGCGCTCAGCTCGTAGCCGCCGAGCACGTCGATCGGGGCCATGCACGGCAGGAAGCTGTGCGGTTGCCGGTTGGCCAGGTACTCCCACACCGGTGGCATCCGCCCGGCCGTCCGCCAGCCCGCCTCCGCGCCGAGCGCGATGAACCAGCCACCGATCTCGGTGCGCAGCCGCGCCAGCTGCGCCGGCGTGGCGTAGTGCGACAGGTGCTCGAACGAGGTGCGGAACGCGCGCAGAATCGGATCGGCTTGCAGCGCGCGCTCCAAACGCTCCTGATACTCCGCCGGTAGGTGCACCGGATCTATTGCGGCCGCGGCCATTTCGAGTCGCGGCCCCAGCTCCGCCGCGGCGCTGGACGGGCTGCCGTCGGGGGCGCGGTCGTCGGCGTCCTCCTCACAGTAATAGTCGTCTACCGACCATTCCGACACCGCGCATTTGGCGGCGGCGAGCAGCCGGTCCGGGTCGTCGCAGTCCGGATGCGCGAGCATGATCAGCCGCCCGAAATCGGCTTTTCGCAGCTCGTCCAGATTGCCCTCGTACAGGCCGATGCTCTCGGCCCACACGATGATTCCCTCGTTCACCGCCGTGGCGAGTGCCGGAACGTCGCGCAGCGGCGGTGGGCAGTACAGCGGCGGGATGTCGCGGGCCTCCGCCGGCGGCTCGGCGTCCGAGAGGGCGTGCGCCGGTGCCGCCGTCCGGTGCGCGAATCGGGTGAGATCCGTGTGCCCCGACAGCAGGCGACTCAACCGGGACTCGCCCGGCTCGCCCGTGGACTCCGGCGGGCCGGGCGGGCCGGGCGGGCCGGAGCCGAGCGGGCGCTCGCCGTCGTCCGCGTCGCGCCGCGGCCGTAATAGCAGGCCGGACGCGCCGAGCCCGGTGGGCCCCAAGAGGCGATGCGGTGTGACGGCGTCGACCATGTCCGCGAATGGTGATGAAACCGACTGGGGCTCAGGGCTTTCCGAGGGGCTTTCCGAGTTGTCCGGCAGCGGTAACACGGCCGGGGGAGCGTGGTCCAGATTGGTCAGAAGCTTGGCGACGACCGCGGCCAGCTCGCCGGTGGCAGGCGGGGCCGCGGCGCGTGACAGCACCGACATGGCTGCTCGCTCCCGTCAGTCGTGCCGGGCGACGAGGACATTGTCGAGGATCCCCAGCGCGTCGGGCACCAGCACGGCCGCCGAGTAGTAGCAGCTGACCAGGTACGAGATGATCGACTGGTCGTCGATGCCCTTGAAGCGCACGTTGAGACTCGGCTCGTACTCGTCGGGGATGCCGGTCTGGTGCAGGCCGATCACGCCCTGTTCCTTCTCGCCGGTGCGCATGGCCAGGATCGAGGTGGTGTGTCTGTCGCTCACCGGGATTTTGCCGCACGGATAGATGGGTACGCCGCGCCAGGCCGGGAGGCGGTTGCCGTCGACCTCGACCGGGTCCGGATAGATGCCGAGACGGGTGCATTCGCGCCCGAACGCCGCGATCGCTTTCGGGTGTGCCAGAAAGAATTTCGTGCTGCGCCGCATGCTCAGCAGCTCGTCCATGTCGTCGGGGGTGGGGCCGCCCGACTCGGTGTAGATGCGCTGTTTGAGATCGCAGTTGTGCAGCAGGCCGAAGTCGGGGTTGTTGACCAGGTCGTATTCGCGGCGCTCCCGCAGGGCCTCGATGGTCAGCCGCAGCTGCTGTTCGATCTGGTTGTGCGGCTCGTTGAACAGGTCCGCGACGCGGGTGTGCACGCGCAGCACGCTCTGCGCCAGGCCCAGTTCGTACTCGCGCGGGGCGGCGTCGTAGTCGACGAAGGTGCCCTCGAGCAGCGGCTCGCCCGCGTGCCCGGAGGAGATCTCGATATTCGCCTCGCCGTGGTTGTTCTGGGGCCGCGACTGCGCCGACGCGAAGCGTGACAGTTGCTCGCTCAGCGCCGGTATCTCGTCGCGGGTGCGCTCGAACGCCGCGCGGGGGAGGGCGAGCAGGGTGGTGCGGGTGACGGTGGTGAGCGTGACCGGCCAGATGGCGTCGTCGTCGGTGAGCACGTCCTCGCCGAAATACGAACCGCCGCCGAGGATGCCGACCCGGGTGGTCTCGCCGTACTCGCCGGTGCCGAGCTTGCTCAGCTTGCCGTGCACGATGAGCAGGAGCTGGTCGATGGGGTTGCCGAATTCGGCGACGACCGTGCCCGGCTCCAGGTCGCGCTGCTCGAACTGCCGGGCAAGCGCGCCGAGCGCCTCCTCGTCGTCGAAACCGCGCAGCGGCGGCAGTTCCTGCAGCTCCAGGGGAATGACCCGGGCCTGGCCGCCGTCGACGACGAATTCGACCTCGCCGTTGCCGACGGTGTGGGTCAGGCGGCGGTTGACGCGGTAGATGCCGCCGTGCACCTGGACCCAGGGCAGCATGCGGGTCAGCCAGCGGGAGCTGATGCCCTGCATCTGCGGTTCGGATTTTGTGGTGTGCGCGAGTTGGTGTGCGGCACTGGTGGACAGGCTCTTCTGCACGTGGTTCTCGGTCTGTGCCGGCAGTTCGATGGTCATGCTGCGGTCCTCACCTCGTAATTGCCACGGCGACGGCGACGGCGCCGGTGGTGGAGACAGGTCGATACGGCAGGCCGGGGGCCTGCTCAACTTGACACTCGAGCGAAACTAAATGCGCGACAGCGCGTTTCCAGCGAATTGATAGTAAGTCCCGGCACCGACAGGATGTGGCGGAATTCGCGAACGATGTGAAAAACCTTGTGCCATAACGATTGGTGATCGTTCGGCCGTCCATTCAGCTGTTCGGCGCGTCGGCGTCGAATGCCCTCGGCGCGTCGGGGGCGGTACGAACCGCCGCGTGCGGAGACAGGGCGAGGAGTCCCTGCGGGCAGCGCAACGAACCGGCGAACCGCTCGTAACGAACGGGCGAACCGCTCGTTGCCGGATGCGTCGGGTCCGATGCCCGCGAAGTAGGCTGATGATGTGGCAAGCTCATCTGGACGCGCAGGGGTCTGTGACGGGTGTCACGTGCAGGGCGAGGGCTGGGAGTTTCCGTGAAGTTCGATACGAGGTTCGTCGCGCGGTCGGTGCAACGGTTGGTGGCGACGGCGCAGAACGGGCTCGAGGTGATCCGCTTCGGGGGGCTGGCGCACGACGTGGAGTCGTCGCCGTACGAGGTCACCGAGCGCAAGCGCATGTACCGGCTGCGGCACTACTTCCCCGACGACACCACCCCCGGCCGTCCCGTGGCGCTGCTGGTGCCGCCGCTGATGGTCAATGCCGACATCTACGACGTGAACGCCGAGGGCGGCGCCGTCGGCATCCTGCAGCGCGCCGGAATCGATTGCTGGGTCATCGATTTCGGGTCGCCCGCCAGCGAAGAGGGCGGCTGGCAGCGCGACCTGGCCGACCACGTGCTGGCCCTGGACAGCGCCATCGACACGGTCAACGAGCTGACCGGCCACGGCGTGCACCTGATGGGTTATTCGCAGGGCGGCATGTTCGCCTACCAGACCGCCGCCTACCGCTACGGCAAGGGCGTGGAGAGCATCGTCACCTTCGGCAGCCCCGTCGACATCGTGGCGGGCCTGCCGTTCGGGCTGCCGCACGGGCTGGTGTCCGACGTCGCCGATTTCGTCGCCGACCACGTCCTCACCCGGCTGCCCATCACCGACTCCATGGTGCGCCTGGGCTTCCAGATGCTGGACCCGGTGAAGACGGCCAAGGCCCGCATAGATTTCCTGCGCCAGCTGCACGACCGGGAGGCGCTGCTGCCCAAGGAGCGCCAGCGCCGGTTCCTCGAGCACGACGGCTGGGTCGGCTACTCCGGTCCGGCCGCCGCCGACCTGCTCAAGCAGTTCGTGACGCACAACCGGATGATGCTGGGCGGCTTCGTGATTCGCGACCATCCGGTGTCGCTGGCCGAGCTGCGGTGCCCGATCCTGGCCTTCGTCGGCGAGGTGGACGACATCGGCCAGCCCGCCGCGGTGCGCGGCGTCCTGCGCGCCGCGCCGAACGCCGACGTCTACGAGGCCACGCTGGTCGCCGGGCATTTCGGCCTGGTGGCCGGGTCGACGGCGACCACCCAGACCTGGCCGCTGGTGCGGGACTGGGTGAGCTGGCTCAGCGGCCGCGGCGACCTGCCCGACCAGATCGCGCCGATGTACGAGCACGCCGCCGTCAACCGCCCGCGCTCGGCGGCGACCCGCGTGGTGCACACCGCCGCCGGGCTCGCCGAGGCCGGCGCCGGACTGGGCGCGGTGCTCGGCAGCATCGCGGGCAGCACCCTGCGCGGCTCGATGGAATTGACCGGCGAGGCGGCGCGGGCACTGCCGCGGCTGACCCGTTTGGGCATGATCCAGCCGCACACCCGGATCTCGCTGGGTCGGTTGCTCGCCGAGCAGGCGCGCCGTGCGCCGCTGCGCGACCTGTTCCTCTTCGACGACCGCGTGCATACGAACGCCGCGGTCAACGTGCGCATCGACAATGTGGTGCGCGGCCTGATCTCGGTCGGCGTGCGGCCGGGCACCCGGGTCGGCGTGCTGATGGAGACCAGGCCGAGCGCGCTGGCCGCGGTGGCGGCGCTGTCGCGGCTGGGCGCGGTGGCCGTGCTGCTCGCGCCCGGCAGCGAGTTACGGCGTGCGGTCGAGGTGACCGGCGCCAAGACGATCCTCGCCGATCCGGAGAATCTGCGCGCGGCCACCGACACCGGCGCCCGGGTCCTGGTGCTCGGCGGCGGGGACGCGCGCGGCCTGGATGTGCCGCCGGGGTGCGAGGTCACCGATCTCGAGCAGATCGACCCGTCGCGGGTGGTGCTGCCCGGCTGGTTCCGCCCGAATCCGGGGCTCGCGCGGGAGCTGGCGTTCGTCCTGGTGACGGGTACCGGCGACAAGCTGGACATCAAATACATCACCAACCACCGCTGGGCGGTGTCGGCGTTCGGCACGGCCGGCTCGGCCGATCTGGACCGCGGCGACACGGTGTATTGCCTGGCGCCGCTGCATCATTCGTCGGGGTTGCTGGTGAGTCTGGGCGGTGCGGTGGCCGGTGGCAGCCGGATCGCGCTGGCCCGCTCGCTCGATCCGGCGCGTTTCGCCGAGGAGGTGCACCGATACGGCGTCACCGTCGTCACCTACACCTGGACGATGCTGCGCGACATCCTCGACGCCGACACCTTCCCCAACGGTCATTCGCATCCGATCCGGCTGTTCATCGGTTCCGGCATGCCGGCCGGGCTGTGGCGGCGGACCACCGAGAGATTCGCTCCCGCACGGGTTCTCGAGTTCTACGCGTCCATCGAGGGAGATGTGGTGCTGGCCAACGTGGCGGGCGCCAAGATCGGCAGCAAGGGCCGCCCGGTGCCCGGCGCCGCGCGGGTGGAGCTGGTCTGCTACGACCCCGAGACGGACGAGATCCGCACCGACGCACAGGGTTTCGCGCGCCGGGCCGCCGACAACGAGGTGGGCCTGCTGATCGGGAAGGCGGCCGACACGGCCGACATCTCGCGCGGCGGTCTGCGCGGCGTGTTCACGCCCGGCGACGCCTGGGTGCCGACGGAGAACCTGTTCCGGCGCGACCGCGACGGCGACTACTGGTTGATGGATCGCCGCGACACGGTCATCACTACTGCCCGCGGGCCGGTCTTCACCCAGCCCATCGTGGACACCCTCAACGACATCGCCGCGGTGGATCTGGAGGTGGCTTTCGGGTTGCGCGCCGGAACGGGTGCGTCCGAGCGGATGCTGGCCGTGGCCGCCGTCAGTGTCCGCCGCGGCTACCACCTGGTCCCCAAGGACGTCACGGAGTGCCTGCGCGCGCTGGATCCCGCCCAGCGCCCCGACCTCGTCTTCGTCGTCGACGAGATCCCCCGCAGCTCCACCTACCGCCCCTCCACCCGCGCGGTCCAAGCCGCCGTCCGCCTGGAGCCGGGGGGAACACCTGGTGGTACGACCGCGCCACCGAAACCTACGAGGTGCTCACCCCCGAGGCGTTGGAAACCCTGCTCGCCTGAGGGGCGGAGGAAATCGGTCGATCTCCATGCGCCAGCATGAAGGTGTGGACGAGACCATGACGAAGCTTGGCGTAGCGGGAAGGTCGATTCGCCTCGCCACCCACGAGGAAACCCCCGGCCTGCGCGCTCTACGCGCCGCCGAGGCGGACCACGGCCTGGACCGTTGGCCCCGCTGCTGCATGCGCCGCGACCTCCCCTCCTGACGGCGCCGGCGTCAGACCTGGAACGCCGTGACCGCCTCGATCACCCGAGCGACCTGTGTGTCGCTGAGGCCCGGCCAGAGCGGGAGGCGGATGAGGGTGCCGGAGAATTCGGCGGTGCGCGTGCACGGGTGCGGGGTGCGGCCGAGTTTCAGCCCGGCGGGGCTGGAGTCCAGCGGGACGTAATGGAACGGGGCCGAGATGCCCTGTGCGCGTAGGTGATCGATGAGATCGTCGCGCCGCCGCTCGGTCGGCGTGCGCAGGTAGTACAGATGCGCGGTGTGCTCGCGGTCGGCCGGCACCTCCATCAGGCGCACATCGTTGCGGGCGGCCCAGTCCGGCAGTCCGGCGGCATAGGCGTTCCACACCCGGAACCGGCCCGCCTGGATCCGGTCGAACTCCGCCAGTTGCGCGTCCAGCACGGCTGCGTTCAGTTCGCTGGGCAGGTAGCTGGATCCGATGTCCTGCCAGGAGTACTTGTCGACGGCGCCGCGCAGGAACCGGGCCCGGTCGGTGCCCTTCTCCCGGATGATCTCCGCGCGTCCCATCAGGATCTCGTCGGTGAGCAGCACCGCGCCGCCCTCGCCGCAGTGCACGTTCTTGGTGTCGTGGAAGCTGAGCGCGCCCGCGGTGCCGATGCTGCCCAGCGGCCGCCCGCGCCAGGTGCCGCCGAGCCCGTGCGCGTTGTCCTCGACGATGGCCAGCCCGTGCGCGTCGGCCAGCGCGAGCAGCCGGTCCATCTCCGCCGCCACGCCGCCGTAATGGATGACCACGATCGCCTTGGTGCGCGCGGTGATCGCCGCGGCCACCGAGTCGGCGTCCAGATTGCCGCGCTCATCGATATCGGCGAAGACGCACACGGCCCCGCGCAAGGCCATCGCGGTCGCGGTCGAGGTGAACGCGAAGCTGGGCACGATCACCTCGTCGTCGGGCCCCAGCTCGAGCAGCAGCCCCGCCATCTCCAGCGCGTGCGTGCACGACGTGGTCAGCAGCGCGTGCGGAGCCCCGGTGATCGTCTTCAGCTTCGCGGTGGCCGCCGCGGTGAACGGGCCGTCGCCGTGGCTCTGATCCGACGACAGCACGGCCTCGAGATTGGCCAGTTCCTGGGCGGCCCGGTAGGGCCGGCTGAAGATGATGCGGTCAGTGCTCACCCGGGTCGTTCCCCCCGATCGCTGCGGTCGTGGACAGGGCCGGCGCGCGATGCTCGGCGGTGCCGGCGTCCGGGCGCGGTGTGGGCGAATCTACCGTCAGGTAAAGGGGTTTGCCCACCAGCACATGCAGCGCCACGCCCAGATACTCGGCGATGAGACCGAGCGAGAACAGGATCGCCCCCGAAACCAGCAGCAGCACAACGATGGTCGAGGCCCAGCCCTCGGGGTTGTCGCCGGGCCCGAAGACCGCCTGCGACACGATGATCACCGCGTACACCAGCCCGGCCAGCGCCAGCGTGACACCCAGCATGCTGACCAGCCGCAGCCCGCGAGTCCCGCTGCACAGCACCATCTTCCAGAACAGCGAGAACAGCCGCCGGTAGTTGTAGCCGGACTCCTCCCGCCCTTCGGATCGCAGCACCACCGGCGCCTGCGCCGCGTTGTCGACCACCCAGGTCAGCGCCACGTCCAGGTACACGCCGTTGGAGGCGACCTCGGCGAGCTGACGCCCGATGTCGCCGCGGATCAGCCGGTAGCTCTCGAACCGGGTGGAATCGGGGAAGGCGAACACCGTGGCGAGCACCAGTTTCGCCCCGCGCGAGGTGAGATTGCGGAGGAATCCGTGCGGCCGGGTGTTGGTCGGCTTGGAGTAGACCAGGTCCGCGCGCTGCGCCAGCGCCGTATTGATGAACGAGCCGATGAAGCCGGGATCGTGCTGGCCGTCCTCGTCCATGGTGACGATCCACTCGCCGCGCGCGGCCGCCATACCGGCGATGGTGGCGGCGTCCTGGCCGAAGTTGCGGCTCAGCCACACCACCCGCACCCGCTCGTAGTCGCTGTCCAGCTGCCGCAGCACCACATCCGAGCGATCCGGTCCGTGATCGTGGACGAGCACGATCTCCGTGACGGTGAAGGTCGCTCCGGCGGGAGTGGTGGTGGGCTCGGCCAACTGGTGCAATTCGGCGACCAGTCCGGCGATGGTCTCCTCGCCCCGGTACACCGGTACGACGACCGAGACCGCGTGCGCCCGGCCGGGGTGACCGTTGGACCGCGCCGGTTCGGTAGCGGCAGAGGGAATCGGCATCAGCTGGTTCGACTTTCGGGGACGACGGTGCGCGCCGGAACTCCTCGTTTCAGTACAGAGCCCGAATCGCGGTGAACTCTAACACGCAGCGTGGTGCGGTCTCCGGTGCGGCGAGGCATCCCGACATCATCGCCCCCGAACAGGTTCATGCCAACCGTTACGCCGCCCTGTAGGGTCTGGAACTCGTGGTGCAAAGTGCAGTGTCGACGGCGCCGGCCGAACCCTCTGCGGCGGCAGAACCTTCCGTGGCTCCGGAATCGGCCCCGAGCGGCAGACCGCGCCGGGATATCTACCGGTGGGGAACGGTCACCGCGGTCGGCGTGATTCTCGGTTATGTGGCGGTGTTGCTGGCCGATGCCCGCCACTTCTTCACCGACGACACCGAATCCCAATACACCCCGCTGTGGGTGATGCTCGGCCGCTATCTGCGCGAGGGCAAGCTCCCGGTACTGATTCCCGAGCAGTGGATGACCGGGAACTACACGATGGAGGAGGCGGGGCTGTTCAACCCGCCGCAGCTGCTGATCGATCTGATCGCGCCCTCGGTCGACAATCTCGCGGTCTACGCCACGGTGGTGAAGCTGATCTTCGCGATCATCGCCGCGCTCGGCGTGTACCGAGTGTGCCTGGCCTACGGCGGCCGGCCGCAGTGGGCGGCGGTGGCCGGTGTGGCCTTCCCGCTGACGGGGTGGTTCCTGTTCTTCGACCAGGCCAGCTGGATGACCTCGCTGACCGGCACGGCGTGGATGGTGCATGCGTGGGCGTCGGCGGTGCGGTACGCGCGGGGCCGGTCCGGGCCGATTCCGGTCTTCGTGTTCCTATATCTGGCGATCTCCGTCGAATACGTGTTCCCGGCGGTGGAATCGGCGCTGATGCTCGTGGCGGTGGCCGTCGGCGAGATCGTGTACCAGCGCAAGTGGCGGCCGGTCGCGCGGCTGACCGCGGTCGCGCTGTGCGCGGGCCTGGCGGGACTGCTGACCTACCTGCCGAGCATGCTGTCGGCGAAGGTGAGCTGGCGCGGAACTTCTCAGATCAACAACGACCAGTTCCTCACGGTGCCCTGGTCGGAATCGCTGAACGCGAGCCTGCCCTCGGCGGTGCCCGCGCTCAACTCGTGGTGGGGCTACATCCAGCCGCTGCCGATGACCTATATCGCCTGGTTCCTGATCCCGGCGCTGGCGTTCGTCGACTGGGGCCGGGCGCGGGCGGCGTGGCGCGAGTTGACGGCGGTGGCGCTGTTCGCGGTCATATTCCTGATGTGGGCGGCCGGGCCGGGCACCGTGGGTCCGCTGCGCTGGCCCGCCCGGGTGCTGCCGATGCTGGCGCTGGGTCTGCTGGTGCTGGTGTGCGTGCTGCTGGGCCGCTTCGGCACCACGTCGAATTGGCGTAATCGCGCGGTCGCGGGCGCCGTGCTGATCGGGCTGCTGTGGGTGCGGACGTTCTCGGCGCATCCGCACGCCGTGCTGTGGCATGTGCTGTCCGCGGTGGTGGTGGCCGCGGTGGGCGCCGCCGTGGTCTGGCTCGCGCGCAGCCGCGGTACGGCCGCCGCCGCGCTGCTGACCATGGTCGCCATGTTCCCCATCGCCTACGCCCAGGTGGAGAGCGTCCAGCCGAATCCGATGAGCTGGCACCTGCCGACCAACCGCTCCGACGCGAAGGCGGCGTTCCCGAAGTTCGACGGCATCACGCTGCAACTCGGCGACCGCGGCCTGCTGCAGCCGGGGGACCGGACGCTGGACGGCGCGTACGGCTCGCTGGCGTTCGGCAACTACGCCAAGGACGTCGAGCAGCACTACGTCAACGGCTACACCCCGAACGGGCACTACTGGTTCGGCGAGATGCTGTGCATGCGTTGGGATTCCAGTGTCTGCCCCGACGCCTACCGGCGGCTGTTCACGCCCGAGCCGAGCACCGGGCGCACCGTCGCGGACCTGATGAAGCTGGACCGGGTCGTGCTGCAGAAGGCCATGTTCCCCGATGCGGGCAATCAGCCCCCGCCCGAGGGCTGGACGTGGGTGGACGCTCCCGGGCACGAGAAGTACATCTGGGTGCTCGAACGGACCGGCGGGCCGGTCTCCACGGTGAACGGCCGCGTCGCCGACGCGCACGAGGTCACCGCCACCTCCCTGTCCGAGTCCGAGACCTCCAGCGAGGTGCGGGTGTCCTCGGCGGCGGGCGGGCGCGTGGTGTTCGCGCGGCTGGGCTGGCCGGGGTATCGGGTGACGCTGAACGGCAAGCAGATCCCGTTCACGACCGTCGCGAAATCCTTTGTGGCCGTGGATATCCCGTCTGGCACCGAGAACGCGGTACTGGACGTGACCTGGCGACCGCCGGGCTGGAAGATCGGCATCGGCACCGCGGTGCTGGGGCTGCTCGGCTTGGGCGTGCTCCAATGGCTCTACCTGCGGTCGCGGCGACGGGACGAGCCCGGCGCACCGACGACTGCCGGTTCCGCACGGACGGAAGCGCTTCCGTGAGCATGACGGGCTCGAAAGGACGCGCACAGGTGTCGCAGCTGCTGCCCGAGGGTGATTCGGGTCTGCCGCGCCGTCCGAAGTCCGGCACTTCGTCTGCCGACGACGGTTCGAGCCCGGAGGCGCACGGGCAGCCGCACTCGTCCGGTGCGCAGACGCTCGCGCCCGGACTGCTGCTGCGGCTGATCCGGCGCCAGGAGATCGCCTTCGCGGCTGTCGGCGGCGTCAACACGCTGCTGGGCATGGTGCTCACCGTGGTGTGGCTGAAGGTGCTGCCCGACAGCTGGCCGCCCGCGACGGCCGTGGCGCTGGCCTATTGCATCACCATCGTGTTCGCCTTCGTCGCGCATCGGACGCTGGTGTTCCGGGTGCGCGGGCACGCGCTGCGCGACTTCGTCCGGTTCGTGCTGGTGAATTCCGGTGGGATGGTGCTGAACATGGCCGGTGTGCAACTGGCGGTCGGTGTCCTGGATCTGCCGGAGACGCCGGCGACCGTGGTGGTGATGGGTCTGGTGGCGGTCGCGAGCTTCTTCGGGCACCGGCACTTCTCGTTCCGGCGGCCACGGCGCGGCCCCGCGTCGTCCGCCGGGTAGGTTGTCGATCATGCCGGAGGAAACCTTGGACCCCACCCTGCTGAGCCTGCTCGCCTGCCCGCAGGACAAGGGGCCGCTGTCGCTGGTCCACGATCGCGACGGCAACACCGTGCTGTACAACCCGCGCCTGCGGCGCGCCTACCCCGTCGACAACGGCATCCCGGTGCTGCTCGTCGACGAGGCGCGCGAGGCGAGTGCCGAAGAGCACGAGGCCTTTTCGGCCCAGCGCTGACACTGCCGCAAGGCTGTTACCCCGCCGCCGGAGGCAACTCCAGGTCGCCGGTGAGATAGCGCTGAATCGTCGGGCCGACGACGACCGCCAGTTCGTCCGGGGTCATGGACGCCAGCGGTTCCACACAGACCACCTTGCGGGCGATCAGCAACCCGATCATCTGCGAAGCGGCCAGCAACACTCGCGGCACGCCGGTGCCCGGGGGATTGTCCGCGCGTTCCCGCACATCCCGCAGCACCACCTCCAGCAGGAACGCCCGTGCCAGCGCCGGGTCGTTGCCACCGCCCAGAATGCTGCGCAGGGTCGCCACCGCGTGCACGCCGACCGGAGAGTCCCAGATGCCCAGCACCGTGCGCACGATCGTCACACCCAGCTGCTCGGCCGGCGCCGCGGCGATGCGGTCGCGGATCATCGCCGGGTCGAGCGGCAGATCCAGTGCGGCGGTGAGCAATTGCTGTTTCGTGCCGAAGTAGTGGTGCACCAGCGCCGGATCGACACCCGCCTGCCCGGCGATGGACCGGATCGACGCCTTGTCGAAACCCACCTCCGCGAACCGGATTCGCGCCGCGTCCAGGATCGCCGCCCGCGTCCCGGACTGGCCGGGCCGCCGTCCGCTGCGCCCGGACCCGCCGTTGCCGTTCGCGGCGGGGCCGGGCGCGGCGTCGTGGTCGCCCACCGTCACGCCGTCCGCCGTCGTAGCGTCGCCGCCGCCAAAGCCAGTGCGACAGCGGCGAATCCGGCCACGACGCCGAGGTCCCGCCACATCTCGCCGGTCACGCCGGGATGCCGGGACACCTGCTGCAGCGCGTCCACGGCGTAGCTCAGCGGCAGCAGGTTGCTGATCACCTCCAGCCAGTCCGGCAGCTGGCCGCGCGGCACCAGCAGCCCGCACAGGAAGAACTGCGGCCCGACCACCAGCGGCATGAACTGCACGGCCTGAAACTCGGTGCGCGCGAAGGCGCTTGCCAGCAGGCCCAGCGCCACTCCGAGCATCGCGTCCAGCACGGCGATCAGCAATACCAGCCACACACTGCCCTCGGAGCTCAGCCCCAGCAGGCCGAAGGAGACCAGGCAGGCGAGCCCGGCCTGGGCGGCGGCCGCGGTGGAGAAGGCGGTGCCGTACCCGGCCAGCAGGTCCAGTTTCGACAGGGGCGTCGTCATCAGCCGCTCCAGGGTTCCCGAGGTGCGCTCGCGCTGCATCGCGATGGCGGTGATCAGGAACATCACGATGAACGGCAGGATGCCCAGCATGCTGATCCCCACCCGGTCGAACAGCCGCGGCGCGCCGGGCATCGCCGGGGTATCGCGATACACGAAGTACAGCAACAACATCAGCAGCGCCGGCACCAGCAGCAGCATGGCGACCGTGCGATGGTCGGCGCGCAACTGCCGCAGGATGCGCGCGGAGGTGGCGGTGTAGCAGCGCAGCGGGGCCGTCGTCGTCATCGGGGCTCTCCCATTTTGATCAGTGCGAGAAAGGCGTTCTCCAGGCTCGATTCGCCGGTGTCGGCGCGCAGTTCGTCCGGGGTGAGCTGGGCCAGCAGCTGTCCGTCGCGCATCAGCAACAGCCGGTCGCAGTGTTCGGCCTCGTCCATGACGTGGCTGGACACCAGCAGCGTCCGGCCCTGCGCGGCCAGGGCATGGAACTGCTCCCAGAGTTCCACGCGCAGCACGGGATCCAGCCCGACGGTCGGTTCGTCGAGCACCAGTACCTCCGGATCGGCGACCAGGGCGCAGGCCAGCGAGGCGCGCGTGCGCTGGCCGCCGGACAGCTGGTTGCCGCGCTGCCGGGCGTGCCGGGTGAGTCCGACCGCGTCGATGGCGGCCGCGACGTCCTCGGCCGAACGTCCGTACAGCGCACCGAAATACGAGACGTTGTCGGAGACGGTGAGGTCGTCGTAGATGCTCGGCGCCTGTGTCACGTATCCGACGCGGGACCGCAGCCCGGCGCTGCCCGCCTCCTCGCCGAGCACTCGCACGCTGCCCGCCTCGATCAGCTGCGTGCCGACGACGCTGCGCATCAGGGTGGTCTTGCCGCAACCGGACGGGCCGAGCAGTCCGGTGATGCAGCCGCGGGGCACGGTGAGTGAAACGTCGTGCAGGACTTCACGTCCCCCGCGGTGCACCCGCAGGTGTTCGACCGCGATGGCGGGGGACGGATCCGGTGCCGTCATGGGTCACCCTCTTATTCATCGTGTGTTGAATTCACTGTGTGATGAATTGTGCGCCCGATGCGGATCCGGCGCAACCCCGGGGTCGACGACGACGAATTGGCCCATCATGCCCTGGTCCTCGTGCCACAGCAGGTGACAGTGATACATGTACGGCGTGTGCGGATCCGCGGGTCCGTCGAATCGAAGCGCGAGCCGGACCGTGCTTTCCGGGCGGATCAGGACGGTGTCCTTCGGGCCGGTGAGTGCCGGGGGCGGCGGCGCTCCGTCCACCTCCAGCACCGTGAACTCGACGTCGTGGATGTGGAAGTTGTGCGGCATGCCGTCGGTGTTGCGCACCACCCAGGTCTCGGTGTCGCCGCGGGTGACGGTCTCGTCGATGCGGTCCATGTCCATCGGCCTGCCGTTGATGCCCGGCAGTTGCAGGTCGAACGTGCGCTCGCGGACCGGTGCGGAGTCGGGCAGCGGTGTGCCGGCCAGGCGGTCCGGGATGTTCGACGCGGTGCGGAGCGTCGGACGGGCGCGCAGCTCGAGGAGGTCGAAGGTGTCGTCACCACCGCTGAATTGATTGTTGAAGAAGTTCAGGCCCAGGTCGGTGGGGTAGCCGCGCACCGTGACCCGCTCGCCGGGCCGCATCCGCACCACGATCTCCGCGCGCTCACCGGGCGACAGCTGTACCCGGTCCAACTCGGCCGGGCGGGTCAGCAGCCCGCCGTCGGTGCCGATCAGCGTGAATCTCCGGTCGTCGGCGAGGCCGAAGTTGTAGACGCGGGCGGTCGAGGCGTTGAGCAACCGCAGCCGGACCAGCTCGTCGCCGACCTCGCGGTACGGTGCGAGGGTGCCGTTGACCATCGTTCGATCGCCGAGAAAGCCGGTGTCGGAGAGGAATCCGTGGCTATGGTCGAACCGGGCGCCCCGGAATCGCACGTCCTGGACGATCACCGGCAGGTCGTCCACCCCGTAGGCGCTGGGCAGCGGGAGGTCCGCGGACTCGTCGTCGATCAGGAACATTCCGGCCAGCCCGCGCTGGACGTGAGTTTCGGTGGCGCCGTGCGGATGCGGGTGATACCAGAGTGTGGCGGCGGGCTGGTCCACGGTCCACGCGGGTGCCCAGAGCGCGCCCGGCGCGATCGGCTGATGCGGGCCGCCGTCCATCGCCGCGGGCAGATGCATGCCGTGCCAGTGCACGGTGGAGGCCGTGCCGAGGGTGTTGCGGACCTCGACGCGTACCTTCTCGCCGCGCCGCGCTCGCAATGTCGGGCCGAGGTAGTCGCCGTTGAAACCCCACGTCTCGGTGACCTGGCCGAGCTGGAATTCCCTTCTTCCCGAACTCATTTCGAGATCGAACACGCGCGTGCCGTCCGGCTCTGTGCGGGGCCGCGCCAACGACGGGACGGTGAGTTCCTCGGTGAAGGCGACCGTCCCGACCGTGGACACCTTCGCCTCGGAGTACCGCCAGGCCGTCACTCCCGTCGCTCCGACCAGGACGAGGACGGCGAATATGCTGAGCCAGAACAGAATTCGCCGCGTTCGCGACGGCCGGGAGGACATGTCTCGACGCTAGAGCCGAGCATCGCCGCGCGTAATCGGGAAGCGCCCGGATTTCGTCCCGGGTTCGCCCCCGAGACGGTGGCCGCGAGCGCCGGGGTTTCGCCGGACCGGTCAGCGCCGCCGCCGAAGCGAGCGCACGATGGACGGATTCGACGTACGGTCGGTGGCGTGACCGGTCGCGTGGCGTGACCGACGGGCGCACGGAGGAGGGGGAGTACTCGATGACCGGAACCGCACCGCTGCTCGCGGTGACCGAACGCCTGGTCGACGGTGTGCGGTGTGCCGTGCACGACAGCGGGCCCGCCGGGTCCACGGAGGCCGTGGTGTTCGTGCACGGGAATCCGGGGCCGATGGACGACTGGGCCGAGCTGGCGCCCGCGATCGCCGGATTCGCGCGCGTGATCGCCATGGACATGCCCGGTTTCGGGCGGTCGGAGCGGCCACGTTCGTTCGAGCACAGCGTGATCGGGCACGCGCGGTTTCTCGGCCTGCTGCTGGACGACCTCGGCGTCGAGCGGGCGCATCTGGTGCTGCACGACTTCGGCGGGCCGTGGGGACTCCGCTGGGCGCTGGACCACCCCGAGCGGCTGGCCGGACTCACCATGATCAACACCGGCGTCCTCGAAGGATATCGCTGGCACCGGTACGCGAAGATCTGGCAGACCCCGGTGCTCGGCGAGCTGTTCCAGCTGGCCGGCACCCCACGCGCCATGCACGCCGCGCTCAACCGCGACAACCCCGTCCCGCTGCCCCGCTCCTATGTCGACCGAATCGCCGCCTACGCGGACTGGGCACACAAGCGCGCGGTACTCCAGCTCTACCGCAACTCCCGCGACCCCGCCGCCGCATTCCCCGAACGGCACCTCGGCCTCACCGCCGACACCCTCCCGACCTGCGTGATCTGGGGCGCCGGCGACCGCTACATCCCCGTGCGCTTCGCCGAACAACAGCGAAACCACTTCCCCCAGGCCGAAATTCACATTCTCGACGGCCTCGGCCACTGGCCCTTCATTGACAACCCCCAGGCCGTCCTGACACCCCTGGCCGCGTTCCTGCGCAAACACGTGGGTGCGTGACGGGCAGCCGCCAACGAAGCGCGACCGGAACCTCTACTGCGCGGCTTCGAATGGGTGGTGACGTGGATCACAATTGCAGGCTGTCACGTTTTTCGTAGCTGTCCTGTCTCATGGGCGACTCATCACCGACGTCCCCCTTGGAGCCGATCATGAACACCGCGAACATCCACCAGATCGTTGTCCTCGGCGCCGGATACACCGGCATGCTGGCCACCGTCCGGCTGGCGCATCGCACCCGGGGTCGCGATGTGCGTATCACCTTGGTGAATCCTTCGGAGCGCTTCACCGAGCGGCTGCGGATGCATCAGGTGGCGGCAGGTCAGGAGCTGGGCGATCACCGTATTCCGCAGTTGCTCGAGGGGACGGGGGTGGACTTCCGCCGGGCCGCCGCCACCGCGATCGATCCCGCCGGGCACCGCGTGACGCTGGACGACGGCACCGATCTGACCTACGACACCCTGGTGTACGCCCTCGGTAGCGCCACCGACACCACCGTCGTGCCGGGCGCCGCCGAGCACGCGTGGACGCTGAACGATCCGCGCCTGGCGCACCGCTTCTCGCGGCGCCTGGCCGAGGTCGCGGCGGACCGCGGCCGCGTCACCGTGGTCGGCGGCGGTCTCACCGGCGTCGAAGCCGCCACCGAACTCGCCGAGAGCCATCCCGAACTGACGGTCACTCTGATCGCAGCCGGTGAGCCGGGGTCGATGATGGGCGATCGGGCGCGGGCCTACCTGGACGCGGCACTGGATCGCATGGGCATCGTCCGCGAGGTCGGCGTGCAGGTGACCAAGGTGCTGCCCGACGCCGTCCGCCTGACCACCGGCGAACTGGTGGCCTCGGACCTGACCCTGTGGACCGCCGGCGTGCGCGTGCCCCGCCTCGCCGCGGACGCCGGAATCGCCACCGACACAAAGGGTTTGATCGTCACCGACGACACTCTCCGCTCGGTGTCGCACCCCGACGTGTACGCCGTCGGCGACGCCGCCGCGGTACGCCAGGCCTGGGGCGAGATCCACGGCACCTGCCAGAGCGGGATGCCCACCGCCGCCTACGCCGCCGACGCCATCGCCCGGCGGTTGCGCGGCAAGAAGGTGAAGCCGTTCCGCTTCGGCTACTTCCACCAGCCGGTCAGCCTGGGCCGCCGGGACGCCGTCATCCAGTTCACCCACGCCGACGACACCCCGAAGCGCTGGTACCTGACCGGTCGCGCGGCGGTCTTCTACAAGGAGAGCGTCAGCAGCAGCCCGATCCCCTTCTACGCGATGAGCAAGCGTGTGAATGTCCGGGTGGCGCTGTCCAAGGGCGGCCGGGCGACCCGTTGACCCTTGCCGACCGGCCGCCGCCGGGAAAATATGACACCATGCCGGACCACGTAAGCACCGACCCGTTCGACGCGCACCGGCGACTGCTGTTCGGCACCGCCTACCGGATGCTGGGCAGCGTCGCCGACGCGGAGGACGTGCTGCAGGACGCCTGGCTGAAATGGCACGCCGCCGATCGCGACGCGATCGATCACCCGAAGGCATATCTGGTGCGTACCGTGACGAATCTGTCCCTGAATCGCCTCACCTCGGCCCGCGCCGTGCGCGAGACCTACGTCGGACCGTGGCTGCCCGAACCGCTGCTCACCACGGCCGACGCCGCCGCGGAAACCGAGACCGCCGACAGTGTTTCGACCGCGATGCTGGTCGTGCTGGAAACCCTCGGCCCGCTCGAGCGCGCCGTCTTCGTACTGCGCGAGGTCTTCGGTTTCTCGCACGCCGAGATCGGCGATTTCCTCGACCGGCCCGAGACGACCGTGCGCCAGATCGCCCACCGCGCCCGCGGGCACGTCCACGCCCGGCGCCCGCGCTACGACGCCGACGAGGCCGCACGGCGCGAAGTCACGGAGAAATTCCTGGCGGCCGCGCACGGCGGCGACGTCAACGCGCTGATGGCACTGCTCGCGCCGGATGTCACGCTGTGGAACGACGGCGGCGGCAAGGTCACCGCGGCCCGCCGCCCGCTACACGGTCCCGACCATGTCGCACGCTGGATGCTGGGCGCCATGGCCAAGCCCACCTCCGCCGGGGCACGGATGGAACCGGCCATCATCAACGGTGAACTAGGGCTGCTGGTCTTGGTCGGCGATCAGCCGATCGGCGCGCTGAGCTACGACATCCTCGAGGGTCGCGTCGAGAACATCCGTTTCCAGGTCAACCCGGACAAATTGCAGGGCCTGCGCGGCAGTGGGGATGCCGTTCTGTGACGGGGTTGTCGCGGGTAAGGCGGGGCTGAGCCCGGGGTGTGCATCGGGTAGAGGGATGACGCTGGTCATTGGGGCGCAGGGTCTTTCGTCCTCTCCGAGGAAGATCGCTCGGATTATGCCGGTCGTCCGAGTTAGGGTGATCCGCACTGGGGGAAATTGCCTCACTCCTGATGAGAAGTGTTCTGCGGTAAGGAATTTCGAAATGCTCATGAGTATGCGCCGCGCCGTCGGGCGGGCTCGCCCCGCGGTCGCCGGGCGGGCCGCCTTCGGACTGGCGCCGCTGTTGTTCGCGGCCGCCGTCGCCACCTCCGCCTTCGTCGCGCCTACCGCGGCCGCCGGTCCCGTCCAGTACGTGTGCGGCGCCGGTGAGTACGAGAATGTCGACCAGGCCTGCGTGCAGCGCCCGCAGCAGAGTTCGACGCCGCCCGACGGCGCCACCGCACAGTGCAAGGACGGCACCTACAGCTTCAGCCAGCATCGCCGGGGCACCTGCTCCGGGCACGACGGCGTCAGCCGTTGGCTGTGAACCGGCCCGAATAGGGACGCGATGAGGGATCGGCCCGGCACGCGGGGTGCCGGGCCGATTCTGCACAATGGATCGCTGTGTCTGCCGAGAAACTTGCCGTCGAACCACCCGCGGCCGCGCGCCGCCTGCTCGGCGCCACCCTGTGGTCCGGTCCCGTCGCCGTGCGAATCGTCGAGGTGGAGGCGTACGGCGGGGACCCGGCCGGGCCGTGGCACGACCCGGCCGCGCACTCCGGCCGCGGCCGGACGCCGCGCAACGCCGTCATGTTCGGCCCGCCCGGTGTGCTGTACGTCTACTTCAGCTACGGCATGCACACCTGCGTCAACGTCACCAGCGGACCCGACGGCGTCGCGAGCGCCGTGCTGATCCGGGCCGGTGAGGTGATCGCCGGGCACGAGACCGCCCGCGCCCGCCGCCCGGCCGCCCGCACCGACGCGGGCCTGGCCAAGGGACCGGGCAATCTCGGCAGCGCGCTCGGCATCACATTGGCCGACTACGGCACGCCCCTGTTCGATCCGGGCGCAGCGATCCGCCTGGAACTGGGACCGGAGATCACCGACTCCGCGGCCGTCGCCGTGGGGCCGCGCGTCGGTGTCAGCCTGGCCGCCGACCGGCCGTGGCGGCTGTGGCTCACGGATTCCCCGGCCGTGTCGGCCTATCGGCGCAGCCCGCGGGCGCCGAAGCTGGAACGTCCGGCCTGAGCGCCGCCTCCGGACGGAACTCGGAGTACAGCTTCCACAGCATCTCCGCCGACACCTCCGCCCCGGTCTCGTCGGTGTAGCGCTGCACCGTGCGGGCGAACTCGATCTGCTCGTCGCGGGCGAGAGTCACGCCGTACTCCGTCTCCAGCAGGTAGGCGATCCCGCCCTTGCCGGACTGCGAATTGACGCGGATCACCGCCTCGTAGGAGCGGCCGACATCGGCGGGGTCGATCGGCAGATACGGTACCTCCCAATCGATTTCGCGCTCGCTCAGCTGCTGCCGGGCCGCGCGGGCGCGATGTTCGGCGAACCCCTTCTTGATCGCGTCCTGATGCGTCCCGGAGAAGGCCGTGTACACCAGATCGCCCACATAGGGATGCCGCGGCGAGATCGGCAGGCGCGTGCAGTACTCCACGGTCCGGCGCACCTCGTCGATGTCGGAGAAGTCGACCCGCGGATCCACGCCCTGGGCATGCAGATTCAGCGCCAGCGTGGCGATGTCGACATTGCCCGTGCGCTCCCCGTTACCGAACAGGCAGCCCTCCACCCGCTGCGCCCCGGCCAGCACCGCCAGTTCGGCGCACGCGATGCCGGTGCCCCGATCGTTGTGCGGATGCACCGACAGCACGACGCTGTCCCGGCGGGACAGGTTGCGATGCATGTACTCGATCTGGTCGGCGTACACGTTCGGCGTCGCCACCTCCACGGTCGCGGGCAGGTTGAGGGTCACCGGACGCCGCGGCGTCGCATCCCACAGCGTTGTCATCGAATCACACACCGACAGAACGAAATCCGGTTCGGTGAGCATGAAGACCTCCGGGGAGAACTGGAACCGGACGTTGGGCAGGTGCCCCGCCAGCTCCAGGACGTCGCGCCCACCGGCGTGGATCAGCGCGGCCACCTCGTCGCGGGTGCGGCCCAGCACCACGTCCCGCCACTGTGGCGCCGTCGCCGTGTACATGTGGATCACCACGTCGTTGGCGATGCCGTCGATCGCCTGGACGGTGCGCTCGATCAGATCGCGGCGCGCCGGAGTGAACACGACCAGCGTGACGTCCGCGGGCGCCAGATCGGCATCGCGAATGAGCCGGACGAAGTCGAAATCGGCCTGTGAGGCGCTCGGATACCCGACCTCGATCTCCGTGTAGCCCATGGCCACCATCAGCTCGAAGAACCGGCGCTTGCGGGCCGGATCCATCGGCTCGGCGAGGGCCTGATTGCCGTCGCGCAGGTCCACGGGCACCCACAGCGGCGCCTCGGTGATCCGGTTCGACGGCCATCGACGATCGAACTCCGGGATCGAAACCCGTTCGTGCACAGGGCGATACCGATGCGACGGCATGACGGACGGGCGCTGGCGATTCCACGGGAAGGAGGGAGAGGACATGAGTGGCGTTGCTTTCGCGTCGGAGGTGTGACCGGCGCAGCCCAGCAACCCGCGGGCAGGGTGCCGGTCGATCAGACCCCGCCGCGGCGGCCGAGGAGAGGCAGTCCCTGTCCCATGTGGCATAGACTAGCCAGAAACAACTCCTCAGACAAGCAGAGAGGTGGGCGGGCTTTGGCGCACGTGCAAAGGCATCCGCTGGCGGCTCAGGCCGCCGAGGTGCTGCTCGACCGGATCCGCGCCGGCGAATGGCTGCTCGGCCACAAGCTGCCGGGGGAGACCACCCTGGCCGCTCAGCTGGGCGTCGGGCGCTCCACGTTGCGCGAGGCTATCCGCGAGCTGGCGGGCCGGGGTGTGCTCGAAAGCCGCCAGGGCGCAGGGGTTTTCGTCACCGCGCTGGAGGTGACCGAGGACTGGGACACGCTCTTGCGCCGCGCCGACATCGTCACCGTGATCGAGGCTCGTATCGCCATCGAGGCGGAGGCCGCGGCGCTCGCGGCCCAGCGGCGCACGCCCGCGGACCTGCGCGCCATGTGGCGGGCACTGGCCGCCCGCGCCGAGGCCGGCCCGTCGGTCGAGCACCTCGTGGACGCCGATACCGCCTTCCACCGCACGGTCGTCACCGCCGCCCACAACGACGTACTCACCAGCATGTTCGACGCCTTCGTCCCGCGCTCGCGGCACGCCATGATCGACATGCTGCGCCTGCGCCCGCTGCCCGACGAACGCGCCGACCATCGCGCCCACGAGGTCCTGCTGGACGCCGTCCGGGCCCGCGACGGCGCCGCCGCGGCCACGGCGAGCCGGGTGCATCTGACCTCGTTGAAAGACGCCTTCGCCTGAGTCCGCTCCGGCGCCCGCCGCGCACCGTTCGCGCGCGACCGTATTTCGGTGTGATGGACCTGTGCACGGACATCCACGGGACGTGCGGAAAGATGGGGGCGGTGAGCGTCGACATCATCGATGAACTGAGCTGGCGTGGGCTGATCGCGCAGTCCACCGACCTGGACGAGCTGCGATCCGATCTGGCGAAGGGACCGATCACCCTCTATGCCGGTTTCGATCCGACCGCGGCGAGCCTGCACGCCGGGCACCTCGTGCCGCTGCTGACGCTCAAACGATTCCAGCAGGCCGGTCATCGGCCGATCGTGCTGGCCGGCGGCGCCACGGGGCTGATCGGCGACCCCCGCGATGTCGGCGAGCGGGTGATGAACTCGACCGACACCGTCGCCGACTGGGCCGACCGGATCCGCGGTCAGCTCGAACGCTTCGTCGCCCTCGACGATTCGCCGAGCGGCGCGATCATCGCGAACAACATGGACTGGACGGGGCCCCTGAGCGCTGTCGACTTCCTCCGCGACATCGGCAAGCACTTCTCCGTCAATGTCATGCTGGCCCGCGAGACGGTGAAGCGCCGCCTCGACGGCGAAGGCATCTCCTACACCGAGTTCAGCTACATGCTGTTGCAGGCCAACGACTTCGTGCAGCTGCGCCGCCGGCACGACTGCCGATTGCAGGTCGGCGGGTCCGACCAATGGGGCAACATCATCGCGGGCGTCGAGCTGAATCGACGGCTGGACGGCGAGCACGTCCATGCCCTCACCACGCCGCTGGTCACCTCCTCCGACGGCAAGAAGTTCGGCAAGTCCACCGGCGGTGGGAGCCTATGGCTGGACCCCGAGATGACCAGCCCGTACGCCTGGTACCAGTACTTCGTCAACACCGGTGACGCGGATGTGGTCCGGTACCTGCGCTGGTTCACCTTCCTCGACCGCGAGGAGCTGGACGAACTCGAGCGGGCGACCGAGGAACGCCCGCACGCCCGGGAGGCGCAGCGCCGCTTGGCGGCCGAGATGACCACACTGGTGCACGGCGAGGCGAACACGCGCGCGGTCCAGCTGGCCAGCCAGGCCCTGTTCGGACGCGGTGACCTGCAGGAATTGGACGAATCAACGCTGTCCGCAGCACTCTCGGAGGCCGCGGTGGACGGCACGGTCGCGGAGGCCGCCGAGGGCGCGACGATCGTGGATCTCCTGGTGGCGTCGGGCCTGTCGGACAGTCGCGGCGCGGCGCGGCGCGCGGTGAACGAAGGCGGCGCGTCGGTGAACAACACCCGTATCTCCGACCCGGAGTGGACCGCCGCCGATTCCGACTACCTGCACGGGAGCTGGCTGGTGCTGCGGCGCGGAAAGAAGAACTTCGCGGGAGCGCGGCGCGCCGGTCGATGAAGATCATCATGACCTGAGTCACATCGTTGTGATTCAGGTCGGGCGGCGCTCTGATCCCGCGCTCTTGACCTGCGAGAATGTCGAGTGTCTTGGGGATTTGACGATCCGTTATCCGACACGTAACTTATTCCAAGTCAGAGCGACACGGACGCCGACCCGGAGCCACCAAGGCCTGGGGCCACGAGGTAGGACGGGGAGCGCCTGGCGGCTGGCAAGACTGCTCGACGCCCCTGAGCTTGACTCGGTAGGTGGGAGTGGTTAGGCTGGAAAAGTTGCCTCTAGAGAAGGTCGAAGAAAAATCGGCCGGATCTTGGGTGCGTGTGTTCTTTGAGAACTCAATAGTGTGTCGATGAATGTCAGTGCCAATTATTTTGGTTCCGGCTCTCTACACCCCCGTGTGAGGGTCGGGTATTTTTTGTCAGCTATTTTTCCGGCTGGCGTTTAAGTTAGGTTTTCGGACTCTGGTTCGAGATTACTTCTGATTGAGAGTGCCGAGAGATCGGCTTCTCGATTTGTGAGTCTTCAACGGAGAGTTTGATCCTGGCTCAGGACGAACGCTGGCGGCGTGCTTAACACATGCAAGTCGAGCGGTAAGGCCCTTCGGGGTACACGAGCGGCGAACGGGTGAGTAACACGTGGGTGATCTGCCTCGTACTCTGGGATAAGCCTGGGAAACTGGGTCTAATACCGGATATGACCACGAATCGCATGGTTTGTGGTGGAAAGATTTATCGGTGCGAGATGGGCCCGCGGCCTATCAGCTTGTTGGTGGGGTAATGGCCTACCAAGGCGACGACGGGTAGCCGGCCTGAGAGGGCGACCGGCCACACTGGGACTGAGACACGGCCCAGACTCCTACGGGAGGCAGCAGTGGGGAATATTGCACAATGGGCGGAAGCCTGATGCAGCGACGCCGCGTGCGGGATGACGGCCTTCGGGTTGTAAACCGCTTTCGACAGGGACGAAGCGTGAGTGACGGTACCTGTAGAAGAAGCACCGGCCAACTACGTGCCAGCAGCCGCGGTAATACGTAGGGTGCGAGCGTTGTCCGGAATTACTGGGCGTAAAGAGCTTGTAGGCGGTTTGTCGCGTCGTTCGTGAAAACTTGGGGCTCAACCCCAAGCTTGCGGGCGATACGGGCAGACTAGAGTACTGCAGGGGAGACTGGAATTCCTGGTGTAGCGGTGAAATGCGCAGATATCAGGAGGAACACCGGTGGCGAAGGCGGGTCTCTGGGCAGTAACTGACGCTGAGAAGCGAAAGCGTGGGTAGCGAACAGGATTAGATACCCTGGTAGTCCACGCCGTAAACGGTGGGTACTAGGTGTGGGTTTCCTTCCACGGGATCCGTGCCGTAGCTAACGCATTAAGTACCCCGCCTGGGGAGTACGGCCGCAAGGCTAAAACTCAAAGGAATTGACGGGGGCCCGCACAAGCGGCGGAGCATGTGGATTAATTCGATGCAACGCGAAGAACCTTACCTGGGTTTGACATACACCAGACGCCGGCAGAGATGTCGGTTCCCTTGTGGCTGGTGTACAGGTGGTGCATGGCTGTCGTCAGCTCGTGTCGTGAGATGTTGGGTTAAGTCCCGCAACGAGCGCAACCCTTGTCCTGTGTTGCCAGCACGTCATGGTGGGGACTCGCAGGAGACTGCCGGGGTCAACTCGGAGGAAGGTGGGGACGACGTCAAGTCATCATGCCCCTTATGTCCAGGGCTTCACACATGCTACAATGGCCGGTACAGAGGGCTGCGATACCGTGAGGTGGAGCGAATCCCTTAAAGCCGGTCTCAGTTCGGATCGGGGTCTGCAACTCGACCCCGTGAAGTTGGAGTCGCTAGTAATCGCAGATCAGCAACGCTGCGGTGAATACGTTCCCGGGCCTTGTACACACCGCCCGTCACGTCATGAAAGTCGGTAACACCCGAAGCCGGTGGCCTAACCCCTTGTGGGAGGGAGCCGTCGAAGGTGGGATTGGCGATTGGGACGAAGTCGTAACAAGGTAGCCGTACCGGAAGGTGCGGCTGGATCACCTCCTTTCTAAGGAGCACTTCTACGCTGGTCGGTTCGAAGAGTCGTCCTCGACCGCGTCAGAGACCGTTCATGTCCCCGACTGTGGGACTGCGGAAGCTCATGGGTGGAACACTGGCTACTTCCCTGTTTCGGTGGGGATATATCGGCACACTGTTGGGTCCTGAAAGAACACGCGAGTGTTTCTTTCTAGGCGAAAGATAACGATCCGGTTGGATGCTACGCAGACCGCGCTCTTCGGAGTGGTCGTGGTGGTGGGTTTGTCTGATTCGGGTGTGTTGTTTGAGAACTGCACAGTGGACGCGAGCATCTTTGTTTGTAAGTGTTTAAGAGCGTTCGGTGGATGCCTTGGCACCAGGAGCCGATGAAGGACGTGGGAGGCTGCGATATGCCTCGGGGAGCTGTCAACCGAGCTGAGATCCGAGGATTTCCGAATGGGGAAACCCAGCACGAGTGATGTCGTGTTACCCGCCGTTGAATATATAGACGGTGTGGAGGGAACGTGGGGAAGTGAAACATCTCAGTACCCACAGGAAGAGAAAACAATTGTGATTCCGTGAGTAGTGGCGAGCGAAAGCGGATGAGGCTAAACCATGCGTGTGTGATACCCGGCAGGGGTTGCACGTGTGGGGTCGTGGGGCTCATTTTCTTCCTACTGCCGTGGGGAGCGAGAGTCAGAAAAGTTCGTGTTAGTCGAAGTGGCCTGGGACGGTCCGTCGTAGAGGGTGAGAATCCCGTAGACGAAAACACGTGCTCTCTCGTAGTGAGTACCCGAGTAGCAGCGGGCCCGTGAAATCTGCTGTGAATCTGCCGGGACCACCCGGTAAGCCTGAATACTCCCTGGTGACCGATAGCGGACTAGTACCGTGAGGGAAAGGTGAAAAGTACCCCGGGAGGGGAGTGAAATAGTACCTGAAACCGGACGCTTACAATCCGTCAGAGCCTCCTTTGTTGTGGGGTGATGGCGTGCCTTTTGAAGAATGAGCCTGCGAGTCATCGGTGTGTGGCGAGGTTAACCCGTGTGGGGGAGCCGTAGCGAAAGCGAGTCCGAATAGGGCGTCCTGAGTCGCATGTCATGGACCCGAAGCGGAGTGATCTACCCATGGCCAGGGTGAAGCGTCGGTAAGACGACGTGGAGGCCCGAACCCACTTAGGTTGAAAACTGAGGGGATGAGCTGTGGGTAGGGGTGAAAGGCCAATCAAACTCCGTGATAGCTGGTTCTCCCCGAAATGCATTTAGGTGCAGCGTCACGTGTTTCACACTGGAGGTAGAGCTACTGGATGGCCTAGGGGGCCTACAAGCTTACCGAAGTCAGCCAAACTCCGAATGCCGGTGTGTGAGAGCGTGGCAGTGAGACTGCGGGGGATAAGCTTCGTAGTCGAGAGGGAAACAGCCCAGATCGCCGGCTAAGGCCCCTAAGCGTGTACTAAGTGGAAAAGGATGTGAGATCGCTGAGACAACCAGGAGGTTGGCTTAGAAGCAGCCACCCTTGAAAGAGTGCGTAATAGCTCACTGGTCAAGTGGTCTTGCGCCGACAATGTAGCGGGGCTCAAGTACACCGCCGAAGCCGCGGCACTCCGACATGTACATCCCCAGTGATGGGTAGTGGTCGGGGTGGGTAGGGGAGCGTCCTGCAGCCGGGGAAGCGCCGGAGTGATCCAGGTGTGGAGGCTGTGGGAGTGAGAATGCAGGCATGAGTAGCGAAAGACGAGTGAGAAACTCGTCCGCCGGATGACCAAGGGTTCCTGGGCCAGGTTAATCCGCCCAGGGTGAGTCGGGACCTAAGGCGAGGCCGACAGGCGTAGTCGATGGACAACGGGTTGATATTCCCGTACCCGTGTATCCGCGCCCAATGGCGAATCCATGGTGCTAACCATCCTGAACCCAATGGACTTCCTTCGGGAAGCTGGAGGGGGATGCATGGGACCCCTGTGGTAGTAGTCAAGCGATGGGGTGACGCAGGAAGGTAGCTGGGCCCGGTGGTGGATTACCGGGTGTAAGCCTGTAGGGCGTTGTGTAGGCAAATCCGCACAGCATGTGCCTGAGAGGTGATGCGTAGCCGTTGAGGTGAATTCAGTGATCCTATGCTGCCGAGAAAAGCCTCTAGTGAGTTGGTACACGGCCCGTACCCCAAACCGACACAGGTGGTCAGGTAGAGAATACCGAGGCGATCGAGAGAACTGTGGTGAAGGAACTCGGCAAAATACCTCCGTAACTTCGGGAGAAGGAGGGCCCGGTCCGGTGACAGGATTTACTCCTCGAGCTGGGTTGGGTCGCAGAGACCAGAGAGAAGCGACTGTTTACTAAAAACACAGGTCCGTGCGAAGTCGTAAGACGAGGTATACGGACTGACGCCTGCCCGGTGCCGGAAGGTTAAGAGGACCGGTTAGCCCTTTCGGGGGCGAAGCTGAGAATTTAAGCCCCGGTAAACGGCGGTGGTAACTATAACCATCCTAAGGTAGCGAAATTCCTTGTCGGGTAAGTTCCGACCTGCACGAATGGCGTAACGACTTCTCTGCTGTCTCCACCACAGACTCGGCGAAATTGCAGTACGAGTAAAGATGCTCGTTACGCGCGGCAGGACGAAAAGACCCCGGGACCTTCACTATAGCTTGGTATTGGTGTTCGGTACGGTTTGTGTAGGATAGGTGGGAGACTGTGAAAGCGGCACGCTAGTGTCGTGGGAGTCGTCGTTGAAATACCACTCTGGTCGTATTGGACTTCTAACCTCGGACCGTGATCCGGTTCAGGGACAGTGCCTGGTGGGTAGTTTAACTGGGGCGGTTGCCTCCTAAATGGTAACGGAGGCGCCCAAAGGTTCCCTCAGCCTGGTTGGTAATCAGGTGTTGAGTGTAAGTGCACAAGGGAGCTTGACTGTGAGACAGACATGTCGAGCAGGGACGAAAGTCGGGACTAGTGATCCGGCACCGGCGTGTGGAAGCGGTGTCGCTCAACGGATAAAAGGTACCCCGGGGATAACAGGCTGATCTTCCCCAAGAGTCCATATCGACGGGATGGTTTGGCACCTCGATGTCGGCTCGTCGCATCCTGGGGCTGGAGTAGGTCCCAAGGGTTGGGCTGTTCGCCCATTAAAGCGGCACGCGAGCTGGGTTTAGAACGTCGTGAGACAGTTCGGTCTCTATCCGCCGCGCGCGTTAGAAACTTGAGGAAGGCTGTCCCTAGTACGAGAGGACCGGGACGGACGAACCTCTGGTGTGCCAGTTGTTCCGCCAGGGGCATGGCTGGTTGGCTACGTTCGGAAGGGATAACCGCTGAAAGCATCTAAGCGGGAAGCCTGTTCCTAGATGAGGTTTCTCACCACCTTCGAGTGGGTAAGGCCCCCAACAGATTATTGGGTTGATAGGCCGGAACTGGAAGCGCAGTAATGTGTGGAGGTGACCGGTACTAATAGGCCGAGGGCTTACCAACGAAGATGTTACGCGTCCACTGTGCGGTATCTGAAACAACACACGATTGTGTGGATAGTTTCATAGAGTTACGGCGGTTATAGCGGTGGGGAAACGCCCGGTCCCATTCCGAACCCGGAAGCTAAGCTCACCTGCGCCGATGGTACTGCACTCGACAGGGTGTGGGAGAGTAGGACACCGCCGGAACATACTTCCCGAAAAGGGGGCCCATACCGTGGGTCCCCTTTTTGTCGTTCCGGGGCCAGTGCCGAGTGGCGGCGAGATCGCCGGCACATGGTTGAATTCGAGTAGGCGGGTGCACCCGCCCACGGCGACGGCTCGGCCGGGCAACGAAGCATGAACAGAGAAAGGGATCACCGTGTCGGAGCAGAACGACGGTCGGAAGCCTTTCCGCCGCAGCAGCGGGTCCGGCCAGGATTCTGGCTCCGGGCGATCCGCGCGCGAGCGGTCGGGCGACCGATCCGGCGACGACCGGCCATCCGAGCCTCGGTCCGGCCGCGGTGATGTCGATCGCGGCGGTCAGGACCGCCGTCCGAACAGTGGCGGAGGTTTCCGCCGCAGCGGTGGCCCAGGCGAATCAGGCCGCGGCGCACCGGATTCCGGCCGTAGCGCCGGGGAGAACCGTGGCGGTTTCAAGCGCGGCGGCGGCTTCGGGGACAACCGTGGCCAAGGGTCGGATCGCCCGTACGGCGAGAACCGCGGACGATCCGACCGTGGTGACGACGGGCGCGAAGGTGGCGATCGTCCGTATCGCGGGGACCGGAGTTCGGACCGCCCGTACGGCGACCGGCGCGGCGGCGCCGACCGGAGTGAGAATCGCGGTGGCTCCGACCGTGGATTCGGCGATAGGCGTGGCGGACCCGATCGGGGAGAGGGCCGGCGCTCGGAGCGTTCCGGCGGTGACAACCGTGGCGGATTCGACCGGGGCGGCAGTCAGCGCGGCGGCGCGGATCGGCCTACTGAACGCGGCGGCTTCGATCGGAGTGGCAGTCAGCGTGGTGGTGCGGATCGGCCTACTGAACGCGGCGGCTTCGATCGGGGTGGCAATCGGCGTGGAGGACCGGATCGGCCCGGTGAGCGCGGGGGGTTCAATCGCACCGAAGGTGGCGGACGCGGTGGATTCAACCGCGGCGAGAGTCGCGGTGGTTTTGATCGGCCGGCCGGGGACCGTCGCGAGAGCGGTGGCCGGGGCGGGTTCGCTCGTCCTGCGGGGGAGAGCCGTGGTGACGCTGATCGCGGTGGTTTCCGGCGCGGAGGTGACCGCCGTGCGGACGCCGGTCGTAGCGCAGATGAGCGCGGTGGAGACGAACGCGGTGCAGCAACCGAGCGCGAGTTCGACGGTGGGAAGTTCGACCGGACCGACGGCGGGCACGGCCCGGAGCGCCGGCGCGGTGGTGAAGGTGCGCAGGCCGCGAGCGGTCGCGGGTCCGATCGGCGCGAGGCGCGGCCGGAAGAGCCGCCGCTGCCCGACGACGTCGAGGCCGGTGAACTGGATTCGGCGGTCCGGCGCGATCTGCTGAGCTTGGACAAGAACAATGCCGAGACGGTGGCCCGTCATCTGGTGATGGCGACCCGTCTCCTCGAGGAAGACCCCGAGCAGGCGCTGTCGCACGCGCGCGCGGCGCGGCAGCGGGCCGGCCGGATCGCGGTGGTGCGCGAGACCGCCGGTGTCATCGCCTATCACGCCGGTGAATGGGCGGAGGCGCTGTCGGAGCTGCGCACCGCTCGACGGATGTCCGGTGGATCCGGTCTGCTCGCGGTCATGGCGGACTGCGAACGCGGTCTGGGCCGTCCTGAGCGGGCGATCGAACTGGGCCGCAGCGACGAGGCGCGCCGGTTGAAGGGTGACGAGGCCACCGAACTGCGGATCGTGGTCGCCGGGGCCCGCATGGATCTCGGCCAGTACGACCAGGCCGTCGTGTCCCTGCAGACCTCCGAGCTGGACCCGGGCCGCACCGGCTCGGCCGCCGCGCGCCTGTTCTACGCGTACGCGGAGGCCCTGCTGGCCGCGGGCCGCGCCGACGAGGCCCTGACCTGGTTCCTCAACGCCGCCTCCGCCGACCTCGATGCCGAGACCGACGCCGAGGAGCGCGCCGACGAACTTGCCTCCGGCGGAAGTGATTTCGAAGCAGAGGACGACGGGCAGCGCCCGGAGTGAGCCGAGCTGTCCTGCCGTCCGCCGCGGCTGGTCGCATGGCCTGATCGGTCTCGCCGGATGGATCGCGACAGCCAGTGGATGGTCGACGCCTAGAGAAGGTGGAGTAAGTGACGCGGTTGAGGGACCGATTCGGTGCGGTGCTGCTGGACCTGGACGGCACGCTGTATCGGGGGACCGAGGTCATTCCCGGTGCGCCGGAAGCGCTTTCGTCAGCGTCGTCGCAGGCGCTGGTGTATGTCACCAACAATGCCAGCCGATCGGCCGCCGCCGTGGCCGGTCACTTGGCGGAGCTGGGTTTCGCGGCGACCGCGGACGACGTGGTGACCAGCGCGCAGGCTGCCGCGCGGATACTGGCCGGGCGGCTGCGGCCGGGGGCGACCGTGCTGATCGTCGGCACCGATGACCTGGCCGCTGAGATCGACCGGGTGGGGTTGCGCCCGATCCGGCGGTTCGAGGACGTGCCGCCGGACGCCGTGGTGCAGGGGCATTCGCCCGTGACCGCCTGGCCGGACCTCGCCGAAGCGGCCTACGCGCTGCGGTCCGGCGCTTTGTGGGTGGCCGCCAACACCGATGCCACGCTGCCGAACGAACGGGGTCTCGCGCCCGGCAACGGGTCGATGGTCGCCGCGCTACGGACGGCAACCGATCGGGAGCCGATCGTCGCGGGTAAGCCGTACGCGCCGTTGCTGGAGGACGCGCTCGAGCGGGCGGGCACCCGTGCCGCGCTGGTCGTCGGTGATCGCCTCGACACCGATATCGACGGCGCCCACTGTGTGGGGTTGCCGTCGCTGCTGGTACTCACCGGGGTCAGCACCCTTGCCGATCTGCGCAAGCAGGCGGCCGATCGTCTGCCCACCTACGTCTCCGACTCGCTCGACGCGCTGAATCACCCAGTGCTCGAAGAGGTTTCGGTTCGTGCGGACGAGGGTGACATCGCCGATCGACTGGCCGAGTTCCTGCGGCAGTATCCCGGCCGGGCGATCTCGATCGCAGGCTGAGGTACGCCTCTGACCAGCTGTCGGGGGTGCGCCACCCCGGATAGCGCGCAGGCGGAGGGGCTTGCTCGGCGTGTACCCGTTGACCAACCCGAAGTTTCGTGGGTCTCGGGTACGCGGCCGCTCACGGCGACCACGTGAGTATGTCGTCGCGGCGTCGTACAGTCGCCCCATGACCGACTGCCCGGAGTGCGGATTCACCTACGACCCGACGGCCGCAAGCGGTGCCGCGCAGGCGATTCGAGACGGTATCGCCGAGGTCGCGGAACTGCTGCTGCGGCCGGACGAGGACCCACGGCCGCGACGGCGGGACACGCTGTGGTCACCGCTCGAATACGCCTGCCACCTCCGCGACATGCTGCTGGTGCAGCGCGAGCGCGTGCTGGCCGCCCGCCGCACCGACCGGCCCGACTGCACGCCGATGGGTCGCGACGAGCGCGTCGACCACGACGGCTACGCCGACCAGGACCCGGCGGACGTGGCCCGCCAAACCACCGACGCGGCTCTCATGTTCACGAATGTGCTCGAACGGCTCGACCCGCCGGCCTGGGATCGCGTCGTCGTCTACCACTACCCCACGCCGGGAACCGAGCGCTCGCTGCGCTGGGTGGCCGTGCACACCGTCCACGAGGTCCGCCACCATCTCCTCGACATCCGCCGCCAAATACGCCCGGCACAACACGAGCAATAGCCCGCCCAAACCGACGGCGACAGCATTCGAGCGATACACGGGGCGGCATTCGGGCGTAAAGACGGGGCAGCAGGCGGGCGAAAATGTGAGGCGGTAGGCGGGCGGATACGTGGGGTGAGGGCAGCGGGGGCGGCGGTTAGACGGTCGCCTACTTGCGGCGGGGTGCGGCGGCGGACCGGTTGGCGAGCGCCCCGGCCCGGCGACGCGCTATGGCGGCCAGCTCGTGGGCGGTCGTGGGAAGTTTCAGCCACCATTTCTCGCCGAAGCGGTAGTCGGCGGCGGGGACCAGTCGTGCGGCGAGGTCGGGGCGCTGGAGGAGTAGGTAGCGGCGGGCTCGGGCGGCGTGCATGGGGTCCGAGGCGATCTTGATGCGGTCGGCGTGCTCGATGATCGGAATGGTGAATTCGATGTTCTGCCAAGTGCTTTCGGCCTTGGTCTCCGTCACGATCCGAGCGGCGGGGATGCCGAAGGTATCGCGGGTATAGCGCGCCATGACCTCGGCCTCGGGCCAGTCGCGCCGGACCGCCCCGCCGGTGAAAACCAGCATGCCCTCGGCGCGGGCATCCAGGGACCGGGCGGCGATCCGGCAGCGCCACCGCTGTAGCGGATGAGTGCTGCCGTCGTGCTTGGCCGGGTAACCCAGCACGACGACGGCTTCGGTCCCGCCGAAAGGCTTCCGGCCGCGCGGCAAGTACTGCCGGGAGGCGCGCCCGCTGAAGAACTCGGCGGCACCGATCGCGCCGCCGATCGCCGCGGCAAGACCCATCCCCACCGCCGCCCACCGGTTCGCTCCGAGCCGATTACCTCGCACCCGCCACATTGTGCCAACCGCACAGGCAGCGGAAATACCGGGCCGCCGATACCACGGTTCGCCGCCGTGGGGGGACGGCTACCGCCGCAGCACTTACTCGGGATCCGGTGCGGGGGCGTAGTAGTTCCTCATGATCCGGATGCTCCAGGTGGGCTGGCGAACCTCACCGCGCGGGGCCATTTCGGTGAGCCACGGCTTGATGTCGAGGATCGGGGTGCCGTGGATTGCATCCAGGTCGGTGACGTACAGGTCGTTGTGGTCGACGTGGAGCAGACGGCAGCGGGAGATAGCAAGGCGGTTGGGACGGTGCATGTTTCGGACTGCGAGGACTCCCACTTCGGGATAGTCCCGGTGACCGCGCGGGCGACGTGGCGGGTAGGTGGAGCCGAGTGGTTCGGTACGGTGAAAGTGGAAGATCAGTTCCAGGTGGGAGAACGCTTCGAGGCCCTTGGTGGCTTGGTCGGGGAGTACCGAAGGGTCTACGCGGATGATGCAGCGGGAGTCGCCCCAGTTGTTGCCGCGTATTTCGTGAGCTCCGCCGTCGACGTAGGCGATCGGTCGGACTCGTATTTGCTCGGACATCGAAAATCTTCTCCCCGGATTTCGAATCGGTGAGTTGGCGTGGAGTGTGATGGTTTGTTACCGCTCCGTCTTGCCGAATTTCGGAGTTCGGCCGCGTAGTCGTGCGTGTATCCAGATGATGGCGCCGCGTACGGGGCCTATCCAATGCAGGAACGGTACTACTGGAGAGAGTAGACATAGGGCGGCGGTGGAGCGGAGGGAGACGTCGTCCTGTTCCGGGCCGGATCGCACTCGGATCCAGTGCAATGCCACGGCGGACGCGATAAGCGAGGCCGGATACTGGCTCACGAACGCCGACGCTGCCAGCGGCAAGGCCCATGGGGATCCCGATGCGGCGAGTGCCCACACGGCGGCGGCCGCTATCGGTGGCCCGGTCAGCCACCACAGCGAGTCGCAGATTTCGCGGAAGAGTACGGCGCGTTGGGTCGCGGTGGGGAGCGGTGAGGTCGGGACCAGGGGTGGCAGGTCGACGCTGCCGCAGAAGACGAGTGCGTGCGCGCGGGCCAGCGCGGTGACGGATCCGTACCTGTCGACGACGGTGAAGTGCGGGATGGGGCGCATGTCCAGGTCACCGATCGTGTATCGGTGGCCGAGCGCGATGTCGTCGACGGTGGTGGGGAAACCGCCGGCGGCGAGCAGTGGCGGGAGGTGGAGAAACATTCCCGCACCGACCGCATAGACCATAGGTTGTCGCAGCGTGCGCTGTACCGGGCCGCGACATCTGGCGCGGAGACGTCCATGCCGCAGCAGGCGATCGATCTCGATGCCGAGGGCCCTGCGCGTGTGCGCCAACGCGTAGGCCCGCAGCATTCCATCGGTGAGCGAAGATCGGGCGCAGTTCGGCCGGCGAAGTGGCAGTGGAACCTGTTGGAACAATGCGGGCAACGGCTCCTTGCGGGAGCGGAGGTCCGCGCATTCCCGGGCGACGTAGCGCACGGCCGCGGCATCCGGCGTCGAATCCGCGTCGAACACTACGAAATAGACATCGTCGGGGCAGGTCCCCGCCGTCGCGAATTTCCGCACCAGCACGTCGAGCGCGTAATTGAGCTGGTCGGATTTTCCGCCGTCCGTACCGGGATAATGCAGATGTATCAGCGTCTTGCCGAGAGAGCTGGAGCGGCGCTCCCATTCGGCGGCAACCGAAGCGGTGCCGGGCATTTCGTCGTACCGTTCCGCCAGCACAGTCGGCCGGGCCGCCTCGTTCACGGTAGCGAGTTCGGCGGCGAGCCTGCGGGCGACGCCGCTCGGTAGGATGCCCGCCGTCCGCCGAACGAAGTCGTGCTCTCCCGCCCCGGCCGACAACGCCGCGGCGACCGACGGCAGTTCTTCGCGCGCTAGCCGCCGTTCGTACTCCTCACGCTCGGAGGTCACGACGACGATGAGCGAATCGGCACCGAAATCATTGCGGCACAAGTGATCCAACAACACCGGCAGTGTTTCCACCTCGCGCAGCGCCGGTACGACGAACACGAACCGCGGTGCCCATTCCGGCTGTGCCGGCGGACCGCCACCTGCCCGCCCAGCAGCCCAGCGAGCGGCTCGCAGCATTCGAAAGACCAGCCACCAGCCCCATCCGGCGATGAGGCACAGCACCGTGACCGCCGCGATATCAGCCATAGGCACGCACCTGGGTCGAGTACCAGTCGGTGTAAAGCCCGCCGCGAGTGACCAATTCCTCGTGCGTCCCTGTTTCCGCGACCGCACCGCCGGACAGGACGACGACCAGGTCGGCGGAGCGCACCGACGAGAAGCGGTGCGACACCAGCAGTGTGATGCCGCCGGTCGCACGCGCGGTCTCCCGGGCCAGGTCGGCGTGCCGGGCGAACAGCTCGTACTCGGACTCCGGATCGAGGCTCGCGGTCGGCTCATCCAGCAGCAGCAGTAGCGGGGCGCGACGCATCATCCCGCGCGCCAGCGCCACCTTCTGCCACTGACCGCCGGAAAGCTGCACGCCGTCGGCGAAACTGTCGCCCAGCGGCGTCGCCAAACCCCGGTCGAGCGTTGCGGCGAGATTGTCGGCACCGGCTCGATCGAGTGCGCTCGCGATCTCTGCCTGATCGCCGAGCAGCGGCAGATTCCCGACGCCGACGGAGACGCCCAGCTCGAATTCGAGTTTGCCGAAGTCCTGGAACACCGCGGTGGTACGAGCGCGCCATTCGTCGATATCCAAGTCGCGCAGGGGTATGCCGTCGATTTCGATCGTGCCGCGCTCCGGTTCGTACATCCGCGTCAGCAGCTTGACGATCGTCGATTTGCCCGCACCGTTCTCGCCGACCAGCGCGACCACCGACCCGGCGGGCAAGTCGATGTCCACGTCGCGCAGTACTTCGGCTTCCGTACCTGGGTACCGGAAGGTGATGCCGCGCAGTCGAATTCCGCTGTGCAACCGGTCCGGTGCGGGCGCCGCGACGGCGGGGCGATCCCGACGACTGCGCGCGAAATCGACCAGCCAGGCGAACCGCTCCATCACCATCATGACGTACATCGACCGCCGGATGACTTCGAGGACCTGCCATATCTGCTGGTTGAGCACGCCCGCAAGCACCACGGTGAGCAGCACGTCGCCCGCCGACGCCGAGCCGTTCAGGCCGTTCGCGACGATCAGGCCGATAGCACCGACGTAGCCGCCCAACAGCAGCAGTCGTCCGGCGGCCTGGATCGCGGCGGCCTTGTATTCGGCCCGCTGAATCCCCTCGTGCATGGTGGACCACGAAACATCGTGCCTGCGAATCAATTCCGGACCCAGGCGGGACAGCCTGATCTCGGCCGCGGCTCCGAGGCTGGTCGCGGACTCGAACAGTCGTCCGGCGACTCTGCGCGACTCCGCGGTGTCGTCGAACGACCGCGCGGCGATTCGATGTCCCATCCGCATGGTCCAGAACCCGGGCAGCGCCAGCAGCGGCAGCACCACCATCACCGGATGCAGCGACAGCAGGATCGAGACGACCACGACGGCCTGAACGATGATCGCGCCACCGTTCACCAGCACCGCGAAGCTCTGTGCCAGAGCTGTCGGTTGGTGCCGGATCACGGCCAGCCGGTCGAGGTATTCCGGAGTCTCGTAATGCGAGATCTCCGGCACCTCCGCGGCCAGGGTCATCGTCTCGGCGTCGTATCGCGCAGCGGTCCTGTCGGTCAGCACTCGGGTGAAGCGATTGCGAATTACCAAGAGCACGAACAAAAGACTGGCGTTGGCGCCGATCAGTAGGGCGCCGGTCAGTACGAGACCGCCGCGATGGTCCACGGCCGCGCCGACGACCGTCTTCAGCAGGATTCCGGTGATCACGGCCGAATTGATCTGTATCAGCGCGCATATCGTCAACGCGAGCGTATGCCGGCGGTCGGCCGCGTAGGCCGTGGCGAACGAGATCTTGACGGCGCGTACTGCCTCAACGGTCCGCATCGACGGCCTCCGTCGTCTCGAAAACGCCTGCCTGCAAACGGAAGTACTGTGCGTACGTGCCGTCGCGCCGAATCAGTTCGTCGTGGCTACCCACTTCCGTCACGCCACCCGCACCGAGAACCGCGATCCGATCGGCCCGGCGCACGGTCGAGTACCGGTGTGAGATCACGATCGTGGTCAAATCTCTTGTCAGATCGAGGAAGTCGTCATAGAAGGCAGCCTCGGCCCGCACGTCCAGCGCCGAGGTCGGCTCGTCGAGGACGAGCACGGTGGCGCCACAGTGCACCGACCACAGGGCCCGAGCGAGCGCCACCCGCTGCCACTGTCCACCCGACAGTTCCGTGCCGTCGACGAGGTCGCGGCCGGCCGGCGTGTCCCAGCCGAGCGGAAGTTGGTCGACAACCCGATCGAGGCGGGTCCGGCGCGCGATATCGGCCAGCGCCGCCGCGTCGTCCGGTTCGTACCGGCCGAGCGTCACGTTGTCGCGCAGCGTCGCCGGCAGTCGGATGTAGTCCTGTAGCACGGCGGCGAAGCGGCAGTGCCAGTCCTCGAGATCGAAGCCGGCGAGGTCGCGACCATCGACCGTGACCCGGCCCGTATCGGGCGGCAGCAACCCCGCCAGCAATTTCACCACCGTCGTCTTTCCCGCGCCGTTTTCCCCGACTATCGCCAGGGACTTCCCCACCTCGATGCGAAGATCCATGTCCGACAGCACGTCTCGTGTCCCGTTCGGATAGCGGAAGCCGACCCCTTCGAAACGAATCTCCGCGCGCGGCGCAAGGGCGGTACCCGCGGCGCCGGCGGAGACAGGCAGTCGCTCGCGCAGGCGGTCGGCGGCGATCACCGTGGAACCGCCCCATTCGACATGGGCGTCGCCGTTTCCGGCGTCGGCGAGGTTGATCGCCGAGGTACCGATCAGGGCTTGCAGCAGTATCACCAGCTCACCGACATCTATTTCGCGACTGTCGAATCCGCGCACGACGACCAGCACGGCCACGAGGTGAACCGCCACTACGACACAGGTCAGGCGAGCGAGGGGCGTGAGTTTCCGGCGCTGCTGATCCCACACCCGGTGCATGGCCGTGCCCCAGTACGACAGGAACCCTTCGACCAACCAGGCGTGCAGGCCGAAGACGCGAATCTCCTTGGCGGCCAACGGTTGCAATGCCAGGTCTCGGTAGTAGCCGAAACGTCGGGTGGCCTCGGCCTGCTGGGCGTAGACGGCCAGCAGTTCCATCCGCTCGCGGTGCACGAACACGCGGGCGAGCAGCCACACCGCGACCAGCAGCGGGCCCAGCCACCAGCGATACAGCGACAGCAAGACCGCCATGGCCGTTCCGGACAGCAAGCCGCCGGCGACCGTGGCCAGACCCTCCACGGCGAAGCTCGGGCCGTAGCGCGCCGTGCCGACGGTGGTCGCCGCACCGATGGCGTCGCGGATCTCGGCATCGGACAGGTGCGCGATATCGGGTCGGTTCAGCACGCTGCGCATGACGTCGGACCGAACCCGCCCCTCGACGCGGCGACCGACCGCCGCGAGCAGTGGCCACAGCAGCGACGTGACCACCTGCTGGGCCACCAGCACGGCGGCCAGGGCGACCAGCGCGAGCCACGCCGCGTGTTGTGCATCGGGCTGGTCGCCCCGGACCGCCAGCGTGATCTTGCCGATCAGCTGCCCGCCGGCCACGACGGAACACAACGCCAGACCGGTCGCGACCAGGACGAGCGCCCAGACACCCGCGGCCGACAGCGCGCTCTCCCGCCACATCGCGCGCAGCAGATGCGGCACCGGGCGCTCGTGCCACCGCAGCGCTCGTGCCGCCGCGCCCCGGATCATCCCGTCACCTCGGCGCGTGTCTTCTCGATACCCAGCAGGGCCGGTAGGCCGGACAGCGCCGCGAGGAGATGGTCCGCGTCCGGTCCCTCGATCCGCTCGTCGTCGTGCAGGCCGGTGAATCGTACGGTCGTCATGCCGACAGCGCGGGCGCCGACGACGTCGGCCGCCCAGTTGTCGCCGACATGTACGGCCGCGGCCGCCGGCGCACCCAGTCGTCGCAACGTCGTTTCGAAGATCTCGGGATGCGGCTTGTGGACGCCCAGTTCGTCGGAGAACGTGAGGCCGTCCGGATCGAAGAACTCCAGTAGCCCGGCCCGCCGCAGCACGCGGCGTACGTTGGCACCCGAGGTCAACCGCAGATTGCTGATCACCCCGAGGCGCACGCCGGCCGCGCGCAGCGCACTCAACACCTCGGGCAGGCCGGGCGCCCAACTGAGCCGTTCGTCGGGCCCTGGATCCTGTAGCAATTCCGCCAGCTCGGCCACATCGAGCGGGGTCGGCTCGAAACCGGCCGCGCGAGCCATGCGCTCGGCGATGTCGCGCACCTCCCGATGCCGCAGATCGCTGCCGATGCGCTGTTCACGCAGCACGGCGTGGAAGGCCAGCGCCAAGTCGTCGGTCCGTGCGCCACCGACCCGGTCCCGATCGGCAGCCCAGCGCACGAACTGCCGAATTCGGAATTGCGCGTCACCGAGATTCGAGCCACGAGACTCCATGGTGTCCCCGAGATCGAAGGTGACGACTTCGTAGCCCGTCACGCTGTCTCGCCTCGCACATTCCGGAGCCATTGCTTTGCTTCTTTCGGTGTCGCGAATCGGTGAAATACAGCGGCCGGTGACTCCATTTCTGCTTCGAATTCGGAAACTTCACCGGGAATCTTCGGGTAGCTCTGCCACAACCATGCCAGCAACGACCCGCGGCCGACCAGATCGCGGAGCGGTTCGACATTTCCGTGCCACAGCCGCTCGCGCGTCACCGCGCGCCGGATGGTGCGCCGCAGCAGCCTGGCCGCCACCAGTGTGAACCGGAAATCGAGCCACACGACGGTATCGGCGTGCGGCCACACCGTATGCGCGACATCGGGCCGGAACGTGCCTTCTATCACCCACCCGGGCTCGGGCACCACTGCCGCCGTCGCCGTCAGGTACGCGGCATCGTCGCGCATCGTCCACGCCGGACCCCACAGCAGCGAATCCAATTCCACGTGCGGGACGGAAAGGCGCTCTGCCAATTGCTTCGCGAATCTCGTCTTCCCGCAGCCGGAGGCGCCGAAAACGAATACGCGGGAACCTGCCGAATTCGCCGCCGCAGAATTATGTCCGTCCCCGTCGGTGCGCACGCTACCGTCGGCCATCCAGCCCCCCGGTCGATCGATCGTCAATGTCCGAGCGATCACTTTACACGTGGTAGTCGACGCTGTTATCCGTTGTTTTGAACAACCGAAGCAGGGAGGGGATATTGTCCGCTGGAAGCAGAGCGGTGGTGCTCGATATCGGTGGCAGCGGCATTCGAATGGCCCGGGTCCGCCGACCGGACGTCATCGACGAACTGATCGCCTTCCCGTGGGGCGAATTGGGCGAGGAACTGGAACCGGTCATCGCCCGGCTGCGACTGTGGGCGGCCGAGCCGCTGGACCGGGTCGTCATCGCGGTGCCCGGGGTGGTCGACTACCGCACATCGATGCTGCATCGGTCGCACGCCGTTCCGGCGCGCTGCCGGGAAATCCTGTCCGGAGCACATGTGGCCGCCGTGACCGGTGCGCCGACCTGGCTGCTGAACGATGTCGATCTCGCCGCGATCGCCGCGGCCGGGCGTCGGGAGACCGCGGCGGGGGAGACCCTCCTGTACCTGAATCTGGGTACCGGAGTCGGCGCTGCGGTCATCGACGAGCAGGTCCTGATTCGGGGCCACCACAGTTTCGAACTGGCCGATCTGCGGATCGGTTCGACCGATCTGATGCGCGCGGCGAGCGCGCGGGGCGTCCGGCGACAGTGCCCGGCGGCCGCGGGACTCGGTGGCGCCGGCGAACATTCGCGGTGCGCGCGCGATGCCTGCGAGGTCGTGCTCGACCGGCTCGCGGCGGCGACGGCCACCGCATGTCGCGTCTTCGGCGTGAACGTGGTCGTCCTCGGCGGTGCGCGCGGCCGTCTGCCGGCTGTGACCGCCGGCCTGCAGGACCGGCTCGGCGATGCCCACCTGGATCTCGGTGCGACCGGCCGCCCGGAGGTGGTCCGCGCCGATGTCCCCAATCCCGCGCTGCTCGGCGCCTGGTATGTCGAGACCGCGCTCGCACCCCCGCCCGTCACTCCGATCGTCCCGGGGAGTGCTCGGACCCATCTATCGACGAGAGAGACCACGCAATCATGACCACCCCGGATATCACCCCGACCTTGCGGGCAATACTGGCCGACGTCACCGACTTGGAAAACCCGCGCGACATAGGTTCCGGCGACGACCTGTTCATGCTCGGCATGACTTCGCTGGAAACGCTGCGTGTACTGCTGCAACTGGAGGACCGTTTCCACGTCCGGATACCGGACGAGCTGCTGGACCGGGAACTCTTTCGCACACTGGGAAATGTGCGAGACGCGCTCGCACCGCTGCTCGGCACGGAGTCGGCGATGCGCGCTGACACCGGCGCACGGCCGCTCACTCGGTTCCCGCCCGGGACCGTATCGAATCCGCTCGGATTCGCCGTCGATACGGCACCTCCGGCAGGACGAATCAGCCTGGAGTACCCGCTGCGAATCAACGCGATGGCGATCGATCCGGCACTCGTGGCGCCGACGGACGACCACCGGTATTCGGCGGGCGAGGTCGTGCTCAGTATCTCCGAAACCCGCACGGTGGAAGTGATCCGCACCGGTCGTCCAGGGGAGCTGAGCATCGGGCCGGATTCCGATCGGCCGCCGGTGATACGGCACGCCGTCGGAATCATGCGCGCTGCGCTCGGTGTGGACGACGGCCTCGAGATCCACGCCCCGAAATTGCCCTTCCTGCGCCATTCCGGGCTGGGTTCCACCAGCTCGCTCATCGCGGCGGTCGCGGCGGCGATGAACGAACTCTACGGCCGTCCGATCGGCCCGGAGCACATGATTCGATACCTCGCCCAGAATCACGGGGAAGAAAGCGGGACAGACGATCTGCTCGTTCCCGTGCAATGCCTGGGCGGGTCGGCCGCCGCCGGTCATGTCGCCGGCTCGGTGATCGTCCTGGCGGGCGCGGGGGTACCCATCGCCACGGCGCGACTGGACGACGTCGATATCCTGCTCGCCACGCCGCGGGCATTCCTGGACCGGACCGCCGACGACCTGCTGGCGGACGAGGTGGCGCATATGGACGGCTTCGTGCGAACCGGCCGGAAACACGGCCCGGAAATCGCCTACCGGCTGCTGCACCACTGTCTCCCGGAGTTGGCCCGCGACAATGTCCGTCCGCTCGGCGAACTGGTTTTCGACTATCGGTTCGACATGGGAAGCATCGCGAACTGCGCATTCGTCCTGCCCGGCCTGGACCGTCTCGCGGAGCGGTTGCGGCCGCTCTGGTACGCCGAAACGACACTGTTCCTCGGTATTTCGTCGGTCGGGCCCACGTTCTTCGCGATCGGGCAGGACCTGGAGATGTGCCGGAAAGCCTTCGAGGCGGAGGACATGGTCGTCTACCGATCGCGGCCGTGGAACGGCGGTTACCGCGTCAACTCGATCGAATAAGCCGGGAGCGCCCTGTCACGGTCCGTCGTCGCTCGTAGTCGAAGGCGCGGACCGTGATCGGGTCGAGCCACCGGCCCGGTTGGCCGTCGATACGGCCGTATTCGTCGAGATACGCCTCGTCCGCCGAGGCCAGCGCCGACAGCAGGGCCGCGTCCACCGATCCCGGCAGCAGAGATTCGGTGTGCCGCAACGCGAAATAGACTTCGCTGCCGATCGAATCCTGGCGGGCGCGGGCGATCAGTACCTGCGGGTCGGGTCGTGTGGCGGGAGCGGACAGCACCTCCGCGATGTCGACATACTTTCCGAGAGTGATGTCCTTGCCCGCCTCGATGGTGGTCAGGGTCACCGCCTCCCGATACAGGTGCACGCACAGATCGAGCACGAAATCCGCCCGTGACGGTATCCGCGTCGGCGCGCCGAGCAGCCATTCGGTGCGACTCCGATCGAACCATTCGGCCATATCGAAGCGCTTACCCATGGCCGGTTCCAGGATGTGATGGCGCAAATCCACGTGGAAGACCCGCATCGCCGAGTCGCTGGTCGGTCGCAGGAACGCCGGCAGCGACGAGGCATTGAGCAACCAGAACGCTTCGACCTCGCGGCGGATGGGCGTCACGGTCCGATGGTCCTCCGACACGGCGCCTTGCCGATATCCGAGACGGTGCATCGGCTCCCCTGGCACGCCCGATATCGGCGCGGTCGATGAGCAGATCGATATCTGTCATGTACCGCCACGACGGGTCGGGATAGACGGCCCAGCCCAGGTAGATGCCCTTGCGCACCATCGTCGGCAGGCTCTCCTGGGTGAATGCCGCTCGCAGCGCGCGGAATTCGTTCTCCAGCGCGTGCGCGCGCTGCGCGTTGTAAACGATCGCCGCCCGTGCCAGGTGGCGGTGCATCTGCGGCACACCCGCGCGGCCGAGCTTCGAGACATGTGTCCACACGGCGGGCAGCACGCGATGGCGGGCCGCGTGGTCGATCACCCGGCCCCAGTCCAATTCTGCGGCGAGCAGCACTTCGGCCCGCTCGAGCTGCGCGGCGGTCGGATGCGGGCGGCACAGCCGCAGTACCAGCTCCGCCTCGGGCGTTATCGTCATCGGTCATTCCTCAGGTATTCCACGACATGAACGAAAAGCATCGGGCGGGCTGACAACAGCCCGCCCGATGCCTCGATGCAGCATCCGCTACTTCTGCGTCCGGCGGGCCTTCAGCAGCCCCGCCAGGGACAACGTCTTGGCACCGGTAACTCCGCGCTTCGTGTTCATTTTCAACCTCCTCCCCTGAATAGGTTTTCTACAGGTTGTTGCGATCGCCGGAGAAAAATATCAGTCGTATTCTCCGGCGGTCAAGAATGCTCTCGAACACTCCGGCCGTATTGCAGTAGGGTAAGCGACCAGATATTGATAGCCGTCGCCGCCACCAACACATTTGTGCCGACAAGACGTTGGCTCGCAGTCAGTTCGGCCAGTGCCAGGAGTGGATCCGCGGCAAAGCAGTGGCCAAATTCGTAGCTGTCGCGAAAGACGGCAGCATTCGGAACGTCCAGTATTTCGGCTATCTGTTCGACCGTACTCGTCAGATAATTATTGGTGACCAGGAGCGCAATATCCTCCCGCGTCGTTCCGGAATTGCTCAGCAAGGAATCCAGTGCATTGTCTATACGATCCAGAAATCGCATCGCGGCGCGCGGATCGGAAAGCAGGTCGGGGGCCGTGGCCAGCCGCGCGTCGGAAACGGTGCGATGGCCCCGGACCACGAAATGCGGACCCGGTGGAGCGGCACGGGAAAGTACCGCGCCGGCCGCGCCGTCGGAGAAGATTCCGATACCACCGGCGAGAATCCGCTCACCCAGTGGAGGTCCGTCGGCGGTCACCAGCAGCACCTTGCCGGCCGTCCCGGCATGCAGGAACGAGCCGCCCACACCCAGCAGCGCACCGAAATTCGCGCACCGATTCATGCCGGTGCCGACGACCGGCGTCTCCACCAGGTCACAGGCGCGCAGGAAGTCGGCCAGCTCGTAGGACGTCGCGTCGCGCGCGTTGGCGGTCGCCGTGGCGAAGACGATGTGGTCCACCGGCTCGGCGGAGCCGCCGCGCAGCGACCGGCGGACCGCCCGCGTCGCCAATTCGAAGGGCGACGCGTGCGATACCCGAACACCCGACAGCCCGTCGGCGAGATGGTCGGCGACGTCCGCCGCACTCGTTCCGGGCAGGCGGTCCAGCGGTACGAAATCGCCCAGCGCGACGCCGAACGAACTCAGATACATCGTCATCGGCGGCCGCTCTCCATTCCGGTCCGGGATTCGAGGACAACGGGAAAGCACCGCATGCGGCGCAATCCGGGTTCCTCGATCCACGTGCACGCACCGGCGATCCGGAAGTCCGCAAGCACCGGGGCGAGTTCGCGCACGAGCGCCGCCAGCACGTCGAGCACCAGCGTGCGCCCGGCGCAGGAGTGGTGGCCCGCGCCGAAGGCGACTCCGGCGCTGCCGCGAGCGGGATCGAAATCGTCCGGGCGGCGAAGGCATCGGGCGTCACGGTTGGCGATACCGGGCACGACGAGGATCCGCGCGCCGGCCCCGATGTCCCGCCCCGCCAACTGCCCGGGGCCTCTGCTGAAGCGCATCGTCCAGGTCTGTACCGGATCCAGGCGCAGTAGTTCATCGATCCCCGAACGCACGTGCTGCCACTGCTTCCGGGCCCCGTCCCGGCGGACCGCGTCGCTGAAATACGCCACGGCCGCCGGGTCCCGCAGCGCGTTGTGGAGGACCAGACAGGCCGCCGCAGGCAGGGGTGTGGCGTCCGAAAGGACGTTGAGCAGCGACACATTCGCCACGGCGCGGACGGTCGCTGCCGCGCACGCCCGCTGGTCCGGCGTGCCGTCGTCGGTCACGCACGTCATCACCGAATCCAGCCCGTCGTGCACCTGACGCACGGTCGCCGGCGAGAGGCCCAGCCCGGAGGTGAGCAGCGCTTCCCACAGGTCGGTGTCGAGTACCGCCGCGACGTCCAGCGGTCCGGTGGCGGCCCGCAGATCCCCGGCCACGGCTGTCACCGCGCGCCCCAACGGCGACCGACCGCTCCAGCCGACCGCTGCCGGGCGCATGGTGGCGGCCACGGATTCGCGCAGGGCCGTGTGTCGCGGGGGATCGGCGAACTCTGTCCAGCCCGAGCGGAGTTCGCGGAGCCGCGCATCCTCGGAGGCGTCCTCGGGCGCGACGTCGAACCACGGGTCCGCGGTGTATTCCGGCGACCGCAAGACCTCCTCGGCGACGGGCAGCGAACCGCAGACCCAGGCCTCGAATTCGTCCAGCCACACCAGATCGAACGCTGCGGCGGCGGCCCGCCGGTACTGCGCCCCGGGGTCGGCGTTGAATTCCGCCGTGCCGGTGACGACGGCGACGATCGAATCCGACACGCTCGCTGATATTTTCATGCCCACCCCTGCTCGGCACGAACCGAGAGCACGTTCCGGAGCGTGCACGAATCCAGTAGCCGAGCCGAATCCACGACGAGGTCGGCGGCGTCGAAGGGCAGGCCGCGAAAGGCCGGGTTGCGCACCGCCACACAGGCCAGCCCGGCCGCGGTGGCGGCCGCTACGCCGGTCGGTGAATCCTCGACGGCGATCAGCCGCCCGTCCGGGAGTCCCGCTCGCGCGGCCGCTTTCCGATAGAGGTCGGGGCTCGGTTTCGCCCGGCACCCGGGGTCGCCGTCGCGAGTGACGAGGGCGCCCACCTTGCCGTGGAGCCCCAGTCTGGTCAGCTGGTCCATGACCCAGCCGGCTTCGTTGTTCGTCACGACAGCCACCGTGTCGCCGTGCTCGGACACCGTGTCGAGCAGGTTCGTGATGCCGTCCATGGCCGCGAGTTCGCCGCAGCGCTCGACACAACGTTGCTCGAACTCGTCGAGCAACGCCTCGACGGGGTCGTCCGCGGCGACCATGGTCAAGGATGAGCGCGCGAAGGCGAGAACGCCGTTCATCAAGTGCGGCAAAGCTTCCGGGAGCACGGTGGCGCGCTCCTCGAACATCGCACGTAGCACCGACAGTGCCGTTCCCTCGCTGTCGAGAACGAGCCCGTCGAAGTCGAGTAGCACGCCGTAGCCGCCGGTCGTGCAGCCGCACGACAGTCCGTCGCCGAAAACCTCTGCCCGGTGCGGGGTTCGAGGGCGCGAAGCCTCATCCGCGGTCATGGCGGAACACCCCCAGAAGAACGGCACGCCGACCGGAGCCCACCATCGAAACCTTGGTCGTCACCGAATCCGACGGGACGAACGCGAAATCGTTCAATTCACGCAGGAAGCGTTCCGGCGCAAGCAATGTCATGGCGGCGCCGCCGCCGTCGAGGTACACCGGTTCACCCGGGACGCGATGCCATCCCCGCGGGTGAATCGCATCGGTGAAGACATTGAGCAGCAGCTTCCCGCCCGGCGTGAGCACTCGTGCGATCTCGCCGATCGCCGCTCGCAGCACGGCCGGATCCGGCGCGTTGTGCAGGACACCGCTCGCGAGTACCGCATCGAACGACAGATCGTCGTAGGGCAGCGCGTCGAACGATGCCTGCTCGAACCGAACGACCCGTCCCGGCGCCCGCTCCGCTACCGCGCGCCGCGCGGCGGTGAGCATTCCGGCGCTGACATCGCATGCGTGCACAACCAGCGGAAGTCCTGCGGCCACAACGGTATTCCGTCCGGCTCCGCAACCCAGGTCGAGGACTCGGCTTCCCTCCGGGAGCGCGGCCAGTTCGACGCGCCAGTAGTCGGGCGGCGCCAACTCGGCGAACTCCGCGACGATGTCGGGGCGCTCCCAGAACGCCCGGGTAAGTGCCGTTGTCTCGCGCATCAGCCGGCCTCCAACGCGGTGATCGTCGTATGCAGATCCGCCTGGGCGCGTGTGGTCTGCTCGATGAGCATGGTCAGCGAATCCACCTGGTACCCACCGCTGCCGAGCGACTCCGGCGGCCGGATCTTGAAATTCGATCGGGCGAGATTGAGATGCGGATGCCGGAATCGCAACAGCGCCTTGAGCAGAGCCTCCACCGCCCGCAGCGCCTCCAGCAGCCGATGCCGTGGCACACCGGCGGCGGCCTGCCGCCGCGCCTCCACGATCCACGCCGACAACATCGAGGGCACATGCAGATACGCGTCCACCAGGCGGCGATAGGGCGCGGGAAGATACGCCGCGTTCGCTTCGAGATACGCCTCGAGGTCGGGTCCGGTCGACCAGTCCGAGCCGAACAGCATGACGTCCACGACCAGCAGCGGCATCTGCGCGCCGCCGGGGCCGAAGTACACTTCGCCGCCCAGGCGCATAGGCGGGAAATAGGGACGCAGCTCGTAGGTGAACAGTTCCGGACTCAAATTCTGGATCACCGACCGGATCGCGCGGATCATCCGGCGCAGATGCACCGCGGCCTGTTCGATGTGGTGGACGGAGGCGTCGGAGCCCAGCGCCATCGCACCGGCGAACTCCAGCTGTTCGATGGTGTGCCCGAGCGCATGCATGCCCTCGGTCACCGCGTCGATGAACAGCCGCTCCTGCGGATGCGCCGTGAAGGTCCGGCGGCGCGGCCCGTCCGGGTTGCGGGTCGCGTAGCTGTATACGGTGTCGCGTGGCACCTCGTCGGTGGCCCGGCCGAGCCGGAGCAACGCCGGCTCCAAACCGGGCACCGCCTCGATCGGCGCGCCGTGGCGGATCAGCGAGGCCGCAACGAATCCGAGGTCACGCATGCACCCCGCCGCGCTGACCCAGTCCAGGTCACGCATCCTATGCAGGCGCTCGACCATGTGGCCGGCGAGCTCGATCAGTGCGGTACAGGCCGATTCCTCGTTCCACGAGGCGAGTCGAGCCGACATCGGTTCGTCGGCGTCGAACGGGTCGGCCGCGGCCACGGTGTGATCCTCGCGCAGTGACACCATGCAGGCCCGGGCGAGGCCGTCACGGTAGGCGGACGGTATCAGGCCCTCTCGGCTCATGAGCTCGCCTCGGTGAGTGCGGTGACGCGCAGGCTGTTCACGACCGGGTCCAGCGCCGCGTACAGCGCCTCACCGTGGGCCGCGACTATCGTCGGTTCCAGCGCTGACGGATGGGAAACATCCAGCCGCGGAAGGGAACTCGCGAGCCGGTGGCCGGTATCGAGCGGAAGACGCAGCCGGTAACTCGCGTCGCCGTGACAGGCCGCCACGCGCAGCGTCAGCGTTCGGTCCGCGATGTCGACACGGGTGCGGCTCGAGCCGGCGACCGCGGATTCCTGCGGCAGTCCCGCTTCCACACCGTGCTGCCGCGGCCACGGATGTGCCGCCCAGTCGAGTGCCCCGGCCACGCCCACCTCGAAGGCGAGAATCTCCCCGAAGAACCGGTTGGGGAAACGCCGGTACAACTCGCGCCGCATATGCCGGCGCCGGGGCAGCCGCGGATCGTAGTTGTACTGCGCGTGCACGACTTTCGCCGCGGCGGCGCCGGGCCGCAGGTCCACACGTATCTCGGCTGCCGTGTCCACCGAGAAGGAGTACTCGTTCGAACCTCGATAGACGGACTTCGAACTCTTCCCCATTTTCACGATCACCCGATTCTCGAAGATCTGCACTTCATCGGCGGATCCCGCATTGCCGGTGCGCAATTCGAGGGATCGGAAGCTGCCGTCCGCATGGAAGTTGGCGACCGCCCGTCCGGAATCTCCGTCCGAGTGCAGGATGAGGTGCGCCGCGCCGATCAGCGACAGCTGCTGCTGGTAGGAATCCAGCACTTCGAAGTGGAAGCGGCCGTCCAGCGCGATGCCCCCCAGTTCGTTCTCGAAGGGACGGTCCAGATCCGGGGCGTACAGCACGAGCGGCGAATCGCAGAGCGTCGATCTCGTCAGCTCGATGGACCGGAACGGTTCGGCGGTTTGCTTGCGCGGCACGAAGGTATGGAAGGAATATGCGCTCGGATATCGACTGGGATCGCGCTGTCCCGGCGGATGCACGAGCACGTGCCGCAGGCAGGCCGTAGCGCGACCGGCCGCAGCGACGGTGGTCACCAGCCGCTCCGCCGACCGGGGCCGCGAACCGGCGGCCGTCGGCAACGCCGCGTCCAAATCCTGGACCAGCCGCTCCACATGCTCCGGGCGATGATCGGCTACCACATAGAGGTGGTAGAAATCGCGGGCGGGTACGCCGGGCAACCGGGCCGCGTGCAGGCGGTACCGATCCTCGAGCGTCGCGGGCAGCCGCGTGCCGTCGCCGCCGAAACTCACTGCGAGAACCGGCATTCGAGGGTGCGCGACGAATTCGGCCTGCGGGTCGATCTCGGCGATGCGGGCACGCAACCGGTCGCGCAATTCCACGCACGATGTGTGTATCGACCGGAATCCCTCGAAGCCGTGGGCCATCAGCGCCGCCCAGAGCGCTGCCGCGGCGGCACCGGGACGCGACCCCGAGACCGTTTCGTCCACCACGCCCGACTGCTCCGCCACATAGGCGATGTGCTCGAGAAGTCCTTTCCGGCAGAGGAATACCCCGCAGCTGTACGGCACCAAGGCGGACTTGTGCGGGTCCACGGCGAGGGAATGCACCCCGCGATTCCGGAAATCCCACGCGTTCGCCGGATCGGTGAACGGAAGAATCAGGCCGCCGAACGCCGCATCCAGGTGGTGGTAGTACGCCGCGCCCGGGTGCCGGTCGCGATGCCGGTCCAGGACCCGGCACAACGCGGACACGTCGTCGACTCCGCCGGTACCGAAATACCCCACCGTCGAGACGACCAGATATCCGGTGATACCTTCGGCGGCAAGGTGTTCCAGCAGATCGGCCAGTTCCTCCGGGTCGGTGGTCCGTGACGGTCCCGCCGCGCTGAGACGCTCCACCCGCAGATCGGCCAGATCCGCCGCCTTGAACACGGAGGGGTGAGCGAGTTCCGAGGTGATCAATACGGGGGCGGTACCGGCCGCACGCAGTACGGACCGCCCGATCCGGACGGCCTGCAACGCGCCTTCGCTCGCGCCGGAGGTGATGTAGCCATCGAGCGCGCCGCCGTGGAACAGGCCGCCGAGCAGGCTCAGCGCCTCCTTCTCCACCCGGCGGGTGCCGGCGGCACCGTCGCCGAATCGGGTGTGAATGCCGATATTGTTGCTGTTGCGGGCCGTGAACCGATGCATCGCCGCCAGGGCCAGCGGATCCGGGGCGGGCATCGGCACACCGAATCGGACGACATCCGGGCCCGCGTGCCACGACGGGATCTCCGCCAGGCGATCGTCCAGATATGACTGTATTTCGCGGTCGTCGAGAGCGGTGGCGGGAAACGGCGCGGAGTCGGTCCAGCCCTCCGGCAGGTCTACCAAGACCCACCTCGCTCGGCGCGAACACCCACACACGCTTCGGCGGGTGGATTGTCCTCCGCGAGGAAAATGGTCTGCGCCATCATCCGATAACCGGACATCTGTTCGCGGAAGACTTCGATCGACTCCTCGGGATGCACCGAGTCGATGACCGCATGCGGCCCCACAGCGTTGAACTGGTGAGAGACGCCGCGCGGAATCTGCATATCGACCCACGAATTTTCCGGGACGATGGCGTTGTAACGCGGCAATTCCATCTCGTCCGGCGCGTCGGGCACGGCGTCGGCGAACCGATCGATATCGAAGGATTCCAGGCCGTCGACCCCGACGATATCCAGCGGCGACAGACTCGACACGCGAATGCGGGTGGCCGGACCGGTCATCATGCGCACGAATCGAAGGCCGGTGTGCAAATGCATCCGGGAGCAGATGTTCCGCTCGTTCACATCGTAGAAATCCATCAGATAGCGGTCGGCGAAGAATCCGTCGAAGGGCGCGTCGAGCATGTAGACGTCGCCCTCCTCGAAGATCTGCGCGCGGACGATACCGTCCCGGTCCTGCTGCTTGGCGCCCGGTGCGGAATGCGCACGGCGCACGATACCCGCCAATGCGGACACGACCGCGAGCGCGACATCGGGATCGAACTGCGCCACGGGAGTGAGACGGCAGCTGCCGGCATCCCGGAACACGCGGATGTCGTGCACCTCGTCGACATCGTCCGGATCGTGCTTCATTACTTTTTCCACATTTCCCCCGTGCAGCTCTTGCAGGTCGGAATCGAATAATCGGCGAGCCGGCCGAACCCGCTGGACCAACGGTATCGAAAACCGAAACCGAGGCAAGGCCGTTCAAATGGCGTTCGACACCGCGACGGTATCGAACGGCCCTCGGGCGCCGCTGTGAAAACACGGCGCGATACGCTCGCAGCGTCAGGCGGCAGCGACAGGAGAACCATGGCAATCAGTGCGATCGCACCGGAGGTATTGCAGCACATACTGTCCGAATACGGTATCCCGGCCGATTCGGCGACCACCCTGCTGAATCTCGACGACGGCGATCACCATCACGATCCCGCCTGGCGGGTCGACACCGGCGGCGATCCGATGGTGTTGCGGCTGATCGCCGAGCGGGAATGGTCGTGGCTCGGTCACCAGTGGTACAGCGACGAGCTGCTGAGCGCCCAGTTGCGGTTCGTGGACCACTTGCAGCAGCGGCGGATTCCCTTTCCGGCCCGCCGCGTCCCGTCCGGCGGCGAGTGGGTCGTCGCGCACGGCGCGGATACCCGGTATCGAGCTGTCGGATTCGAGTGGCTGCCCGCCGACCCGGGGATAGAGACGCCCACCGAGGCCATTGCCCACGGCGCCGGACGGCTGCTCGCATCTCTACACGGCGCCGCAACGGATTTCACCCGGACCGAGGGACTCGGGACCGAGAGCCTGCTCGGCTGGGCGAGACAGGTGGCCGACGAACTCTCCGCACTGACCGTCGGGGTGCCGGCGACGATCGGCCGAATCATGAGTCGGCATGTGGATGACATTCGCCGGCAAGTGGATTCGGTCGGCGAGCTGTCCTGCCGCCTGGCCGGCCACGGTGACCTCAACGTGCCCAACGTCCTGATTCGGCGCGGCGCGGTGGTGGGCGCCGTCGACATCGGCCGGATAGCGTTGATCGATCCGACCGAGGAACTGGCCAACGTGGTGCGCTGGTTCAGCGAGCGGAAGATCGACGGGAAGCGCGTGCCCGAACCGGCACTGGCAGCGGCGGTCGTGGCGGGCTATCGGAGTACGTCGGCGGGACAAGCGATTTCGGCCCCTCTTCCCGAATTGACCTGGCTCAGCGCCGCGACCGCGCCGCACCTGTTCTTTCCGGTACGCAAAGCGCTGGCCGCCGGTACGGCGGTGGACGAGGACTGGCTGGCCGCCCGCATCGACGCGCGCCGCACCGAGGCCGATCGGCTGCGGGACATCATGCGTGCTCTGACTCGCGGTCGGGCCTGATCCGGGTGGCGTGTCCGGCCTCAGCCGAGCAGACTGTCGATGTGCCGCACGAGCGTGCTCGGCGGACCCGCGGTGCGGCAGGTCATGAAGCGCGTGCCCGCTATGAGACGGGGGACGACAGTAGTTGTGGAAGCAGTGCTCGTGTCGCCGATTCCGAGCCAATCCTCCGGCCAGAGCGGATCGACCGGCGAATAACAGTTGCGTCGCAACGTCTCTCGCACATGCTCCGCGGTCCCTTCGATCCACCCTGTTCCGGCCAGCTCCGGACCCGGCAGCAGCACGGCCTCGAGCGGACCCCCGCACGACGATCCGATGCCGGTCCACCTGGCCAGTTCGCCGGGCAGCCGCTCCAGCTTCGCCTTCCTGTTCCGCTCGGGATTCCAGCACGGTTGACCAATCCAGTTCTGCCAGCCGAACATTCGCACGGTCCGGTCGTCGAGACGGATCGCCGACGGCAGGCCGACCACCTCGATGCCGTCGTCGTTCGGTCGCACCAAGGTGCGTTCGTTCGCGACGAGTTCACCGCCGCCGTAGACGCACAGTGCCAAGGCGAGCGTGGTCTTGCCCGCTCCCGAGTCGCCGACCAGCAGTACGACCCCGCCCGAAGGCATTCGGACGCTGCTGGCATGAAAGCAGGAGAAGCCCTCCGCACGTAGTTGCCGATACCACAGCTCGCGGAGATATCGGACGCCGAAACGACAACGATCCGGGCCGGGGATCGCGGCTACCGTAAGGCGCCCGGGACCGTGGCGGACGACGTGATCGGGCACCGCGTCGGTGTCGAAATACAGCCGGTCTTCGCCGTGGCGCAGCACACGCATGCGGGATGACCTGGTCGGCCGGCAGTACTCGGGTGGCCGGTCGGCGGCGGCCGCGACCAAGACGGTGAGTGCCTCGGGCGAGGTGACCACATCCACGAGTTCGTCGCCGGACACGGGAGCATCGGTGCCGCGCAGCACATCTCGGGCATAACGCAGCGTATTCGGTTCGTCGGTAAGGTACCGGGCGGCGCGGTCGGCGAGTGCCACTCCGGCGACCGTGAGACCCGTGCCGAGTTCTGCTGTGCCGAAGATGTCTTCCACTGCGGCGTCGACGGCCGGCGTAGCGCTCACCGCGGCCACCCGCCGGGTCATGAGCGCACACCCTCGCCGGTCCGCGCTCTACCGGCCAGCGTCACCCGATCGGGCTTGCCGGAACGCAACTTCGGCAACTCGTCGAGCAGAACCAGGCGGAGCGCACACCGACCCGGATCGACGACGGTGGCGACGCGCTCGCGCAAGGTGGCCGAGGTGGGCCCACCCTCGCCCGGGCCGCGCACGACCGCGTAGAGGGTCACCGCCTCGCCGAGCGAGGCATGCGACCGGGACACACAGCAGGCATCACGCACCCCGGGCAGGCGGCGAACGGCGCGCTCGATCTCCTCCAGCGAAACACCCAGCCCGCCACACTTCGCGATGTGTTTGATGCGGCCGGTGATCGAGAGATACGCCCGGCCGTCCGGACCCGCTGCGAGCCTGCCCAGATCCCCGGTGCGCAACCAGCCACCGTGCAGGGCAGCCGCATTCGCCTCCGGGTTGCCCAGATACCCGGTCATGATCGAGTGGCCGCGCACGCAGACCTCGCCGATCTCGCCCTCGGACACCTCGGCATCGCGCTCGTCCAGCACCGCCACCTCGCATCCGGGCAGCGCCGAACCGACCGGCGGCGCTTCGGTTTTCGTCATCAACGCCAGGTAGTCCGCCTCGGACAGATCTGTGGGCATGGTGGTCGCGAAGTTCATGCACTCGCTCAGGCCGTACCCCTGGACCACCCGTAGCCGGAATCGGTCCCACAGCGACTCGACGGTCGCCGGATACAGCGGAGCGGCGGCACTGACGACATATCGCAGTTCGGCCGGGATGCTCCCGCCACGAGTCTCGGCCATGACGCCCAGAATGCTCGGAACCGTCGTCGCGACGGTCGCACGGAACTGCTCCAGCACTCGCATAAAATGCAGCGGGTCGAAACGATGCACCAGCACCGCATGCCCACCGGCGAGCAGGGTCGCGACGATACCGAATTCGAGACCGTTGACGTGAGAAACGGGAAGCGGGCAGACGAGCGTGGTACCCACACCGAGCCGGTGGTGCCGGACAACCGCTTCGGCATTGACCGCTATCGAATAGCCGCTCTGGGCAACGGGTTTCGAGGCCGCAGTGGATCCGGTGGTGAACACCACGACCGCCGTGCGCCAGGGGCTCGCGAGTTCGGGAGTCACGACCCGCGCCGGGGCCGGGGGCAGCACCACCATGCCGTTGTCCGTGGTCTCCACCAGCGGACAGGCCAGGGCGGCCAGCATCTCGGTCCGGCGTTCGACGGTTTCGGCGGAATCTATGAGCACCGCCGCGGCGCCGGCCCGGATGATCGCGAACACCGTCGTCAGGGAGTCGATCGTGTTCTCCACCAAGGTGGCCAGTGTTCCCCCGATCCCGGTCTCGGCCGACGGGATTCGTTGTGCACGCTCCTCGATATCCCGCCAGAGTTGCGCGTAGCTGATGGATCGCGTCGGCTCGCCCCGCGGGGTCACCTCGGTGATGGCGGTTCGCGTGGCGTGGCGGGCCGCGGCCGCGCGCAGCCGCTCCATCAGTTCCGGCGGATTCAGCAGGGGCCGGTCCCAGGGCCGCCCTCGGTACAGGTGCGGATCGGACATCACGCCCCACCTCCCAGCGCGACGTCCACGTCGTCGGCGATCATCGCCGATTCCAGCCAGTCGGCGAGGTCTTCCCAGGTTCTGGCGTTGGCGCGAGCCAGCTTGGCCAGCGAACCGCGACAGTGCGCCGGTATGTCGCCGGTGATCCGCTCCCACGATTCGACGTCGACCACCGCGGCGGCAATCCGGCGGAGCAACAGCCGGCCCCGGTCGTTGAACCGCAGCGACGGATCGTTGTACAGATTGCGCAGAATGTGGTTCTGGATCGACGCCGACACGGTGCGAGTGGTCGCGGGGTCGGCGTGAATGCCGGACGGCTCGGGCGTGGTCGACTGCGGTACCAGCGCTACGTGGGAGCCCGTGGGAACGGGTGCGCCGATATTCTTGTAGCGCGGAACGACAGGCTCCGACCGCGATATGCGGTCACGAACGTCTTTGGCCGTGCCGACCGAAATCCCCGCTTCCTTGGCGATTTCCCGCAGTGACGCATCGGGTCGCGCAGCGATGATCCGGGCGGCCGCGACTCTGCCCTCCGCGACTTCGCGGCGGCAAATTCGGCCGTCCTTGCCGATCCGGTTGTTCGAGTGGGAATTTTCTCCACTCGAACACCTCCGCTCGGCGCCGACGGTCTTGTGCGACAACCCGACCGTGTCGGCGATGACGCGATCAGACCATTGCGGGTGAGAGACCATCAAACGGCGGGCGGCGTCCTTGCGCTCGGCCAGGGAGAGCGGAAGCCCGTGCGCGACATTCATCCGCACGGCCAGCGCGAAGGCGTCGTCGGCGGTGCCGTCGAAGAACCTGACGGCAATGGTCTTCCGGCGGCAGGCGACCGCCGCCTGCAGCCGGTGCGCCCCGTCCACGACGCTCATCGTCGCCCGATGCACCAGAATGGGCGGTAGTCCCTCGGCCAGCTCCGCGAGGAGATTCACGTGGGTGCCGCTCGTCGTGCCACGGACCCGCTGCACATTCTCGAGCGATATCGATTCCACCGGCACGTTCTCGACAGGCAGCGCGGAAATCCATGCGAGCGAGGAGAATGTCACCGAAAAATCGTCCCCTATCACACGCACAGAATTGTCCGGACCGAAATCCGTCATGTTTCCTCCCGAAAGCCACACATCTGCCCCCCGACAGTAGAGGCGGCATTGTTGGCGGGCAACCGATTCGGCGGTGGTGAACTGCTCGAATGCAGCCCGAACAGCACGGATGGGATATCCGGTCCGGACGTCATCGGCCATTTTTCACGAACGATCTCGCGGATATCCGGTCCGGGCGAAAAATTCCCGTCCTGACATGCGCGTACAGCGCAGAAAGATTTGCTCCGGATATCGACGCGCCGGGGTGGAACATAATGTCCGCCACATGGTGAATCCGAAGAGAATTCTGTTCTGCACGGCAGCGGCATTGCTGTTCGCCGCGCCGGCCGCATTCCTGCCCCACTTCGACAGCGCACCGACGGACCTTCCGGGGATCTGCGATATGAACCCGCCGCCGATCGTCACCCCGCCCCAGTGCGTGTAGCGCACCCGCACGAGCGACGAACTGGGCGCCGTCGCCTCGACCTGGGTCGGATCGCTCTGACTATGGCGCCGGCACGAACGTGATTCGCGGAGGCACGCCCGGAATCCCGGTCGGAACGCGTGTTCGAATCCGAATTCCGGTAGCGTTGTCGGCACCATGACTACCCCGATGTCTCGTCCGCACGAATCCGGGTCGCACGGGCCCCGCCCGGGCGTTCCGCTGCCCGGTCAGCATGTGGGGGGCGCGAACCCCGCGGAGTTCGCCGACCCCCAGCAGGTGCGCACGGAGATCGATGCCCTGCTGGCGGAACTGTCTGCGGGAGCGCGCAGTTCGGAGTCGGCGGGCCTGGCGGCCGCGCTGCCGACCTCGGCGAACGCGGGCACCGACATCACCCGGCGGGCCCGCATCCTGGAGCAGGCACACGAGGTGCTGGTCCAGGCCCTGGCGACGGTGGACAAGATCTGAGTTGGCCAGGCGCGCGCGGGTGGACGCCGAACTGGTTCGCCGCGGATTGGCACGGTCGCGGGAGCACGCGGTCGAGCTGATCGGCGCGGGCCGCGTCCTGATCAACGGCACGGTCGCGTCCAAGCCCGCGACGGCCGTGGAACCGGGTATCCCGCTGCTGGTGCGCGAGGAGCCCGACGAGGTGCAATGGGCATCGCGGGGCGCGCACAAACTACTGGGCGCGCTCGCCGCGTTCGAACCGCAGGGCGTCACCGTCTCGGGACGGCGCTGCCTCGACGCCGGCGCCTCGACCGGCGGCTTCACCGATGTGCTGCTGGCGCGGGGCGCTCGCGAGGTGGTGGCGGTGGACGTCGGCTACGGCCAGCTGATCTGGCGGTTACAGAACGACGACCGGGTACGGATTCACGACCGCACCAATGTGCGGTCGTTGACGGCCGACGCGATCGGCGGGACCGTCGAACTCGTGGTCGCCGATCTGTCGTTCATCTCGCTGGGGCTGGTGCTGCCGGCCTTGGCGCAGTGCTGCGCGCCCGGAGCGGACCTGTTGCCCATGGTGAAACCGCAATTCGAGGTGGGCAAGCAGCGAGTAGGCTCCGGCGGCGTGGTGCGTGATCCGGAACTGCGGGCCGAGGCGGTGCGCGAGGTGGCGGCCGCGGCCGCGAACCTCGGGCTGGCGACGCACGGTGTGGTGGCCAGCCCGCTGCCCGGGCCGTCCGGCAATGTCGAATACTTCCTGTGGTTGCGCAAGGAAACCGGCGGCCACGTCGCGGAGCAGGATGTCGCGGCGCTGGTGCGGCGGGCGGTCGAGGAGGGGCCACAGTGAAACGGGACATCCTGCTCGTCGCGCATCCCGGCCGCCCGGAACTCACCGAGACCGCGCACCGGATGGCGAAGATCTTCGAGGACGCCGGAATCGGGCTGCGCCTGCTGGAGGACGAGGCCTACAGCACCCGGCTGGACTGCGACGAGACCGGCACCCCCGACGGTTTTCCGGTGCAGGTCGTCTCGCACGGCCCGGACGCCGCCGCGGGCTGTGAGATAGTGCTGGCGCTCGGCGGTGACGGTACTTTCCTGCGCGCCGCGGAGATGGCTCGCGCGGCGCGGGTGCCGGTGCTGGGAATCAACCTGGGCCGCATCGGTTTTCTCACCGAGGCCGAGGCCGAGCACCTCGACGACGCGCTGGCCCAGGTAGTGCGCGGCGATTACCGCATCGAGCGGCGGATGACGATAGATGTCAGTGTCCGCGTCGATGATGTAGTCGTGGAACGCGGATGGGCCCTGAACGAGGCCAGCATCGAGAACGCCGCCCGGATGGGCGTGCTGGAGGTGGTGCTGGAGGTCGACGGCCGCCCCGTGTCCCAATTCGGCTGCGACGGGGTGCTGATCGCGACCCCGACCGGTTCCACCGCCTACGCGTTCTCCGCGGGCGGTCCGGTGGTGTGGCCGGAACTGGAGGCGCTGCTGGTGATCCCGAGCAACGCCCACGCCCTGTTCGCGCGTCCGCTGGTGACCAGCCCGGAGTCGCGCATCGCGGTGGAAACCGTGGCGACGGGCCATGACGCGATCGTTTTCCTGGACGGCCGCCGCACGCTCGCGCTGCCGAAGGGCGGGCGGTTCGAGGCGGTGCGGGGGACCGAGCCGGTGCATTGGGTGCGGCTGGATTCCGCGCCCTTCGCCGACCGGATGGTGCGCAAATTCCAACTGCCCGTGACCGGCTGGCGAGGTCGGTCGCCGGAGCGGTCGGGCCGAACGGAGAGCACGAGTGCTGACAGAGATCAGGATTGACGGCCTGGGCGTCATTTCCACCGCCACAGCGCAATTCCACGCGGGGCTGACCTGCCTGACCGGTGAGACGGGCGCGGGCAAGACGATGGTGGTGACGAGCCTGCACCTGCTCGGCGGGGCGCGCGCCGACGCGGGCCGGGTGCGCCAAGGCGCCGCGCGGGCCGTCGTGGAGGGCCGGTTCACCGTCGACGAGGTGCACGACGGCGCCCGCGACGAGGTCGAGAAGGTACTGGAATCGGCTGGGGCGCAACGCGATGACGACGGCAGCATCATCGCCGTGCGGACCGTCGGCAGCGACGGGCGCTCGCGCGCGCACCTGGGCGGCCGCAGCGTGCCCGCGGCGGTGCTGAACGATTTCACCGCGCCGCTGCTCACCGTGCACGGCCAGAACGACCAGCTCCGCCTGCAGCGACCCGAACAGCAGCTGCGGGCCCTCGACCAGTTCGCCGGGGCGGCGATGGACGGGTTGCTGCGCAAGTATCAGCTGGCCCGCCGGACCTGGCTGCAAGCGCGCGCGGAACTGCTGGAGCGCACCGCACGCAGCCGCGAACTGGCGCTGGAGGCCGACCGGCTGAAGTACTCGCTGGACGAGATCGACTCCATCGCACCGGAACCCGGCGAGGACGAGCGCATCGTCGCCGAGGTGCGCCGGTTGTCGGATCTGGATTCGCTGCGCGAGTCGGCGACCTCGGCGCACGACGCGCTGGCCGGTCCGGCCGATTCGCCAGGTGAGGGCTCGGGGGCGCTGGATCTGCTCGGCAGTGCGCGGGCCCGGCTGGAATCGGCGGAGGATCGGGCGCTGGCGGAGCTGGCGCCGCGGCTCGGCGAGGCGATCTCGGTGGTGGTCGACGTCACCACCGAACTCAGCACCTATCTGTCGGATCTGCCGTCGGATCCGAGCGCGCTGGATTCGCTGCTGAACCGGCAGGCCGAATTGAAAACGCTGACAAGGAAATACGCGCCCGATATCGACGGTGTGCGCGCCTGGGCCGAGGAGGCGCGGGGCCGCCTGGACTCGCTCGACGTGTCCGACGAGGCCCTCGCCGCACTCGCCGCCGAGGTGGAGAACGCCGCGGATCAGGTGCGCGAGACGGCGAAGAAGCTGTCCGCCGCGCGGGCCAAGGCCGCCAAGAAGCTGGCCGCGGCGGTGAGTTCCGAATTGTCCGGCCTGGCGATGGGCCGCGCCAAGCTCGAGGTGGCGGTGCGGCCGGTGCCCGCCGCGGCCCAGGATTCGGCCCCGATCACGGTGGACGGCAAGGAATTACACGCCGGGGCCGCCGGTGTCGACGAGGTGGAGTTCCGGCTGTCGGCGCACTCGGGGGCGCAGTCGCTGCCGTTGAGCAAGAGCGCGTCCGGGGGTGAGCTGTCGCGGGTGATGCTGGCGCTCGAGGTGGTGCTGTCCAGCTCCGAGCACGGCGCCACGATGGTGTTCGACGAGGTCGACGCCGGGGTGGGCGGCCGCGCCGCGGTCGAGATCGGCCGCCGTCTGGCCCGGCTGGCCCGCACCCACCAGGTCATCGTGGTGACTCACCTGCCGCAGGTGGCCGCCTTCGCCGACACCCACCTGGTGGTCGACAAGGTCGACGACGGTAAGGGCGTCAACAGCGGCGTCCACGCCCTCACCAACGACGAACGAGTGAAAGAACTGGCCCGCATGCTCGCCGGCCTGGACGACACCGAAACCGGCCGCGCCCACGCCGAAGAACTCCTGGAGACCGCCCGCACGGAGAAGGACAGCACACCCGCCGCCAGCTGAGGAGCTCCCGCTACTTGACGGCGGCCTTGCGGGCGGCGCTGAGGAACGGGCTGATGAGGCCCTTCAGGAGGAGCTGGGTGAGGGCCGCGGGGACGGGGACCTTGGGGTCGGAGTCCATGCGGTAGGTCACCAGGGTGCCGCCGCCGGGAGCGTCGGCGAAGGTGATGGTGCCGGTGTGGCTGCGGACGGGCGCGCCGGCGACGATCTTGTACGCCATGCGCTCGTTGGGGACCAGTTCGGTGGTCTCCTCGGTGATGCCGACGCCGCCGAGACCGACGCGGTAGCGGGCGCCGACACCGGCGGGCTCGGGCGAGCCGGGCTGCTTCAGGGTGAACTTGACCGGCAGATAGCCGTTGAGGCTGTCGCGCTCGGTGAACAGTTTGTACACCACCTCGCGCGGGGCGGGAACGACGGTGTCGAGGGTGGTGCTTGCCATGACTTCTCCTTCGAGCGTGCGTACCCGTGCGGGCCGCCGGTGTGCCGTGTGGCACAGCATATCGGTACCCCCTCGAGCCCGTAGCTGGCGCGTCGCTGGCATCACTGTGACGAATCAGGTAGCGGAAATCGGCGCGCCTCCACCACGGGTTGAGGGTTTGGGCTCATCATCGGACGTCATGAAGATGCTGGCACTGCTGTCGAGAAGCACCGAAACGCTGCCCGGTGTGTCCGGGATAGCCCGGGTCGACCGCAACACCCGGCGTCTGCTCAAACGGATCGGACCGGGCGACGTCGTGGTGCTCGACGAGATGGATCTGGATCGGCTCACCGCCGACCAACTGGTCGAGGCGGGCGTGGTGGCCGTCGTGAACGCCTCCCCGTCGATTTCCGGACGCTATCCGAACCTGGGCCCGGAAGTGCTGGTGGCCAACGGGATTCTGCTGCTGGACGCGGTGTCCTCGGATGTCTTCACCAAGATCAAGGACGGGGTGAAGGTCCGGGTCGACGAGGGCGTCATCTACGCCGACCGGCTCACCAAGAAGGTGCCGGAGGCGCTGGTCGAGGGCCTCGAGTTGACCGAATCGGCGATCGCCGAGCGCATGATCGCCGCCCGCAACGGCCTGGCCGATCACCTGGAAGCGTTCGCGGGCAACACGATCGAGTTCGTCCGCACCGAAAGTGCCTTGCTGATCGACGGTCTCGGCATGCCGGACCTCGAATTATCCATGCGCAAGCGGCATGTCGTGGTGGTCGCCGACGGGTCCGACCATCGAGACGATCTGAAATCGCTCAAGCCCTTCATCAAGGAGTACGCGCCGATCCTGGTCGGGGTGGGCCGCGGCGCCGACACGCTGACGCGCTGCGGCTACCGGCCGGACCTGATCGTCGGCGATCCCGAGGAGATCACCGCGACCACGCTGAAGTGCGGCGCCGAGGTGATCCTGCCCGCCGACACCGACGGGCACGCCAAGGGCCTGGAGCGCATCCAGGATTTGGGCATCGGCGCCACCACGTTCCCGTCGTCGGGTTCGGCGACGGATCTGGCGCTGCTGCTCGCCGACCACCACGGCGCGTCGCTCATCGTCACCTGCGGCGCGGCCGCCTCGCTGGACGACTTCTTCGACCGCAGCCGCCGCGAATCCAACCCGGCGACATTCCTGACCAGGCTCAAGGCCGGGTCGAAGCTCATGGACGCGAAGGCCGTCGCGACGCTGTACCGGCACCAGACCTCGGGCTGGGCGGCGGCACTGCTGGTGCTGGCGGCGCTGATCGCGTTGATCGTGGCCCTGCTGGTCTCGCAGCACACCGGCGGCGCGGCGCTGGACTGGGCGCGCGACACCTGGCAGCACGCCGAATCCTGGGCGCGAGGACTGCTGGACCGAAAACTGTAAGGGGGACAGGTGATTTCGCTACGACGGCACGCCGTTCCGCTCGCCGCCGTGCTGCTCGCGGTCGCGGTCGGCGTGGTACTGGGCGCACAACTGCGCGGCGGTCCCTTGCAGACCGACCGGAGTGACCGGCGAGCCGGGGCGCTGGCAGCCGAGAACGGCGAACTCACCGACCGATTGCGGGCGGCAGACGCCTTCATCGCGCGGTCTGCGGGACGGTTGCTGGGCGGGACGCTGACCGACCGCACGGTGCTGGTGTTCACCACGCCCGACGCCGACGCCGCCGACGCCGAGGCGGTCACCAAGTCGCTGACGACCGCGGGCGCGGTGGTCGGCGGCAAGGTCGCGCTGACCGACGCGTTCGTGGACTCCGGGCAGGGCGACCGGCTGCGCACGGCGCTCACGAACATGATCCCGGCGGGCGCGCAACTGCCCACCGGAGCCGTCGATCAAGGCAGCCTGGCCGGTGACCTGCTGGGCGTGGCACTGCTCACCGATCCCGGCACCGGGCAGCCCCGCGCCACCGATCAGGAACGCGGACTGATCCTCGACACGCTGCGGGGCGGCGGGTTCCTCACCGCCGACACGGTGCACCCCGCGCAGCTCGCCGTGGTGGTGACCGGCGACGGCGCGCGGGCCGACGAGAACAACCGCGGGTCGATCGTCGGCCGTTTCGCCGGGGGACTGAAGGGGCGCGCCGCCGGTGTGGTGCTGGCCGGACGGTCAGGCGCCGCCGCGGGGTCCGGCCCGATCGCCGTCGTGCGCGGTGACTCCCAGCTCGGCGCGGCAGTCACCACGGTCGACAATGTCGATTACGAGATCGGCCGCGTCACAACGGCACTCGCGCTCGGCGAGCAGCTGAACGGCGTGATCGGCCGCTACGGCACGGGGGACCGGGCGAGTTCGCTGACCGTCGCCGCCGCGCCGCAGTGACGCTCGGGGCCCTCGCGCGGCACACATCCGGACAATCGTGTGGAGGGGCGTTGACGACCCGGCCGACCCGGCCGTTGCCGGGGCAGGCGGGGTCGATGTGCCCGCAGCGCCGGGTGGGGCGGAAGTGACGAAAGAAGTGCCAGCCATCCCGCGGCTACCTCGCGTGGCGTGCGCTTCGCAAGCGTTTTTCGTGTTAACGTGAAGTCCCGTGGGTCAATCACGGATTCCGGCGCTCTCTCCCCATCAGACTGCCACCAAGCTCATCTTCGTCAGTGGTGGTGTCGCCTCCTCTCTGGGTAAGGGACTTACCGCCTCCAGCCTCGGCCAACTGCTCACCGCGCGCGGTCTGCGCGTGACGATGCAGAAGCTCGATCCCTATCTCAACGTCGATCCCGGCACCATGAACCCCTTCCAGCACGGTGAGGTGTTCGTGACCGAGGACGGCGCGGAGACGGATCTCGACGTCGGCCACTACGAGCGCTTCCTCGACCGGGATCTGTCGCAGGACGCCAATGTCACCACCGGTCAGGTCTATTCGTCGGTGATCGCCAAGGAACGCCGCGGCGAGTATCTCGGCGACACCGTCCAGGTGATCCCGCACATCACCGACGAGATCAAGAGCCGGGTGCTGGCCACCGTCGGCCCGGATCTGTACGGCCAGGTCCCGGACGTGGTGATCGTCGAGATCGGCGGCACCGTCGGCGATATCGAGTCGCAGCCCTTCCTGGAGGCGGCCCGGCAGATCCGGCACGAGGTGGGGCGGGAGAACGTCTTCTTCCTGCACGTCACCCTGGTGCCGTACCTGGCGCCGTCGGGCGAGCTGAAGACCAAGCCGACCCAGCACTCCGTCGCCGCGCTGCGCAACATCGGTATCCAGCCCGACGCGCTGATCCTGCGCTGCGATCGCGAGGTGCCGCCGGGGCTGAAGAACAAGATCGCCCTGATGTGCGATGTCGACGTCGACGCCTGCATCTCGACCCCGGACGCGCCGTCGATCTACGACATTCCGCGCGTGCTGCACCGCGAGGGCCTGGACGCCTATGTGGTGCGCAAGCTGGGCCTGCCGTTCCGCGACGTGGACTGGACCGTGTGGGGCGATCTGCTCGACCGGGTGCACAATCCCCGCGAGCACGTCACCGTCGCGCTGGTCGGCAAGTACGTCGATCTGCCCGACGCCTACCTGTCGGTGACCGAGGCGCTGCGCTCGGGCGGCTTCGCGGCCAAGGCGAAGGTGAATATCCGCTGGGTCCAGTCCGACGAGTGCGAGACGCCCGCCGGCGCCCAGCAGCACCTGCACGATGTGGACGCCGTGCTCATCCCGGGCGGGTTCGGCATCCGCGGCATCGAGGGCAAGGTCGGTGCCATCCACTACGCGCGCACCCGCGGCATTCCGCTGCTCGGACTGTGCCTGGGGTTGCAGTGCATGGTGATCGAGGCGGCCCGCTCGGTCGGTCTGGAGGACGCGAACTCGGCCGAGTTCGAGCCCGACACCGAGCACCCGGTGATCTCGACCATGGCCGACCAGCAGCAGGCCGTGGCCGGGGAGGCGGATCTCGGCGGCACCATGCGGCTGGGCGCGTATCCCGCTGTGCTGCAACCAGATTCGGTGGTGGCGCAGGCGTACGGCGCTACCGAGGTGTCCGAGCGGCATCGGCATCGCTTCGAGGTGAACAACGCCTACCGCGACAAGATCGCCCAGAGCGGCCTGCGGTTCAGCGGCACCTCCCCGGACGGGCATCTGGTCGAGTTCGTCGAGCTGCCCGCCGACCGACACCCGTATTTCGTTGCCACTCAGGCGCATCCGGAATTGAAGAGTCGCCCCACCCGCCCGCACCCGCTGTTCGCCGGGCTGGTCAACGCCGCGCTGAAATACAAGGCGGCCGAACGGCTTCCGGTCGACATCGAGGGTGACATCACCGTCGACGAGGGGGAGCGGGTCGCCCGGTGACCGAGACTCCCGGCAGCCACGACTTCGAGACGGTCGCCAGCCGCACGGTGTACTCGGGCGCGATCCTGGCGCTGCGGCTGGACCAGGTGGCGATGCCGGGCGGGCGGGTCGCCGAACGCGAGGTGATCGAGCATCACGGCGCCGTCGCCGTCGCCGCGCTGGACGACGACGGCAACGTGGTGCTGATCAACCAGTACCGGCACCCGGTGGGCCGCCGCCTGCTCGAGCTGCCCGCCGGCCTGCTCGACCAGCCCGGCGAGGACCCGCTCGCGGCGGCCCGCCGCGAACTCGCCGAGGAGACCGGCCTCGCCGCCCGGGAGTGGTCGGTGCTGGTCGACGTGGCCCTGTCGCCGGGCTTCACCGACGAAGCGCTGCGCATCTATCTCGCCACCGGACTGCACGAAACCGACCGTCCCGAGCCGGAATTGGAGGAGGCGGACATCGAGATCGTGCGGTTGCCGCTGGACGCCGCGGTGCGCGCGGCGCTCGCCGGTGAGATCGTCAACGCGACCGCGGTGGCGGGCGTGCTGGCGCTGTCCACCGCGCGTGCCCGGGAGATTCCGCTGCGCCCGGCCGACGCGCCGTGGCCGGGGATGCCGACGGCATTCTTGCGACGCAAGACCGAGCAGGCGGCGCGCGCCGCGGAGTAACGGAACCGGTCGGTGTCCGGCCCGGACGGCGAAAGCGCATGCGACTCATGCAATCCGAATCTCGCAGATCCGGGTTGCCGCCGGGTTCCTGGTCTCGCGCCGCTCTGGTATGCATGTGGGTATGCGCAAGGCGAACCCGGTGACGGTCACCCTGGATCCGCGGGTGGCCGCCCGGGCGCGAGAGGTCGTATGAGACGCGGTGAGGTCTGGCGGTACGCGCCGGTGCTGCCCGACGGCACCCCGGCGCCGCGCCGTACCACCGTGGTGGTGGTGTCGGACCCGGCGGTGATCACCTCGCCGTACCGCTGGCTGCATGTCGTCCCGTTCGCCGAGGACGACCCGGGGCACGTGCTGACCATCCACACCTGCCACGGCTGGGCCGACGCGCTCGAGTTCCATCGGGTCTACCGGGTGTGGCTGGCCGAACTGGCCGGTGAGCTGTCCGCCGACGAAATGGACGCGCTGGACACCCGGCTGCGGGCCGCCCTGAGTCTGTAGGGGTGGGCGGACGCGTGTCTCGTCCGGCGTGGAGCCGGGTGCTGCTGCCATGATGTGACCCGTGGATGTCCAGCCGCACCGGGGGACGCGGCAGTAGGGAGCGACGGTGTTGCAGCGGCAGATCCAGGCGTACCTCGACCATCTGACGGTCGAGCGCGGCGCGGCGCGCAACACCTTCAGCGCCTATCGGCGCGACCTCGAACGGTATCGGGAGTTTCTCTCGGGGCGGGAGATCGACGGGTTGGACCGGGTCACCGAGAGCGATATCGCCGACTTCGTGGTGGCCTTGCGCGCCGGGGGCGACGGATATCCGCCGCTGGCGGCCAGCTCGGCCGCCCGGGGCCTGGTCGCGGTGCGCGGGCTGCACCGGTTCGCCGCGGCCGAGGGCATCACCGCGGGCGATGTCGCGCACGCGGTCAAACCGCCGACCCCCGCCCGCCGATTGCCGAAAGCCCTTCCATACGACCAGGTTTCGCGGTTGCTGGAGGCGGCCGGCGGTACCGGGCAGGCCGACGGGGGACCGCGGGGGCTGCGCGATCGCGCCCTGCTCGAGCTGCTGTACTCGACCGGCGCCCGCATCTCCGAGGTCGTCGGGCTCGACGTCGACGACATCGACACCGCGGACCGGGCGGTCGTGCTGCGCGGCAAGGGCGGCAAGCAGCGCATGGTCCCGATCGGCCGCCCGGCGCTGGCGGCCCTGGACGCCTACCTGGTCCGCGGCCGGCCCGCACTGGCGTTGCGCGGCAAGGGAAATCCGGCGTTGTTCTGTAATGCCCGCGGCGGCCGGCTGTCGCGGCAGAGCGCCTGGCAGGTGCTGCAGGACGCGGCGGAACGCGCGGGCATCGGCGCCACGGTCTCGCCGCACACCCTGCGGCATTCGTTCGCGACGCACCTGCTCGACGGCGGCGCGGACGTCCGGGTGGTGCAGGAACTACTGGGGCACGCATCGGTGACGACCACCCAGATCTACACGCTCGTCACGGTGAACACTCTGCACGAGGTGTGGGCAACGGCGCACCCGCGAGCCAGGTGACCCGGACCGAATCTCAACGGAAGTTCAAGTTACCCGGACTGGCGAATCCCGGTGCCGGGCCTGTGGCATATTGTTTCCTCGGGTTAGCTCGCGGCGGATCAGGAGGCAGAATCATTTCCAGCTACAGGCTGCCGGACGGGCGGATTCCCGTCGTACTCTCCGCCGAGAACTCCGACCTGCTGATGCGTGAAGCCGTCGCGGTGCGCGGCTATCTCGACGAGCATCCCGACGCCGGCGCCGATCAGATATCCGCGGCGTTGCTGCGGACCCGTACGGTACGGCCGCACCGGGCGCTCGCCATGGTCTCCGGTCGCGAGGATCTGCGCCGCGCGCTGGACGCCGTGGTGTCCGGCGACGCCGACCCGGCCGTCGTGCGCGGCGAGGGGCCGGCCACCACACAGCGGACCGGATTCGTGTTCCCCGGGCAGGGCAGTCAGCGGCCGGGCATGGGCCGGATCTACTACGACCGCTCGGCGGCCTACCGCGCCCGCGTCGACGAGTGCGCGGTCATCCTCGGCGACGAACTCGGAGCACCCGAGCCGCTGCACTATCTACTGGTCGAGGACGACCAGTACACCGACGACATCGGCGTGCTGCAACCGGCGCTGTTCATGCACACCCTCGGACTGGCCGCGATGTGGCTGGCGGCCGGCGTCGCTCCGACGGTGACGATCGGGCACAGCCAGGGCGAGCTGGCGGCGGCCGTGGTGTGCGGAATGTGCACCGTGCGCGACGCGCTGGTGGCGACGAAGGTGCGCGCCGACCTCATCGCCGAGCACGCGCCGCGCGGCTACACGATGGCCGTGCTCGGGGTGGACGTCGCCGCCTGCGAGTCGCTCATCGCCCGCAATATCGGCTGGCTGAAACTGTCGGTGGTGAACTCGCCCAATATCGTCGCGGTCTCGGGTCACCGGGCGGCGGTGCTGGAGGTCATCGAATCCGTCCGGGCGAATGCGCGATTCGCCAAGGAGATCCGCGTCGACTATCCGGCGCACACCGACGTCGTCGCGCCCTATCGGCGGCTCGCCGTCGAGGGCGTGCGAAAGCACCTGTACGAGTGGACCTTCAACGACTCCGATATGCCGCTGTTCGCCTCGACCATCGGCGGCCGGATGCCGCCGGGCCTGCCGCAGGCGGAATTCTGGTTCCTGAACCTGCGCAACCGGGTGCGGTTCGACCAGGCCACCATGGCCGCCGCGGACAGTGCGGACCTGTTCGTCGAACTGGCCGACAACCCGATGCTCGCGCTGGCGGTACAGGAGAATCTGTTCACCGCCCGATCCCGTGCGGCGGAGCACGTGCGCGACACCGGGTTCCGGCTCGTCGGCACCTCCCGCCGCGACGCTGAGGATCTCACCGAATTCACCCGTAACCTCGCCACCGTCGCGGTGAGCGACCTGCACTTTCGCTGGGACCTGCTCGTCGACGGCGCGGTCACGAAGCCCGGTCCGGCCGCGCCGCAAGGATTTCCCCAGCGCGCGGTCGCCGACGCGGCGGACACCGGCGAGGACATTCCCGACTGGATCGTGCCGCCGCAGGAGATTGCCGACTGATCTCACGGACCGGCCGGTCTCTCCTCCCGGAATCGGTCGGTGCCGGTCGCGGCCACGATTAGTGTTGACTCCGATGCGGTATTCATGTTCACACTCGGTGCCGGACCATGTTGCGGGCATGCTCACAGAGCGTGTCCGAGCATAGGTCTTGCGCTCACAAGCGGTAGCGTCTATGGGGTCTGGATGCGACCCTGGGTGACGTCGGGTGGGAAAGACTTCCCGCGGCGCTCGGCGGGGCATTTGGGCAGGAAAATTGAAGGAGCAGCGGATATGACGACAGCCGACGCGGCCGAACCGCCGATCAGAGCTGCGGCAGAACCGCTTTCACAGACCCGGCCAGGCTCGCGCATCGAGCAGGCGGCCCAAACCTTGTGGGAGGCGAAGGACATCGTGGCGGACGGCACGGAACTCGGCCCGACCGGTCGCCCCTTGCGCGAAATTCCGGAACCTCCGCCCGTGACCGGGGAGGGCGAGGCGCTGATCGTCGCCATGTGCAACCAGAAGGGCGGCGTCGGCAAGACCACCTCCACCATCAATCTCGGTGCCGCGCTGGCCGAGTACGGGCGCCGCGTGCTGCTGGTCGATCTGGACCCGCAGGGCGCGTTATCGGCGGGCCTGGGCGTCGCGCACCACGATCTCGACCTCACCGTGCACAATCTGCTGGTCGGCGGTCGCGCGGGCGCGGGCGACGTGCTGATGAAGACCAAGGTCGACCACATGGACCTGCTACCCAGCAACATCGACCTGTCGGCCGCGGAGATCCAGCTGGTCAACGAGGTCGGCCGGGAACAGACCTTGGGCCGCGCGCTGGCGTCGCTGCGGGGCAGCTACGACTACATCCTCATCGACTGCCAGCCGTCGCTGGGCCTGCTCACCGTCAACGCGCTGGCCTGCGCCGACGGCGTGATCATTCCCATGGAGTGCGAATACTTCTCGCTGCGCGGGCTGGCGCTGCTCACCGACACCGTGGAGAAAGTACGGGACCGGCTGAACCCGCGACTGAGCCTGTCCGGCATCGTGGTCACCATGTTCGACGCGCGATTGCTGCATTCGCGGCAGGTCATGTCCCGGGTGGTCGAGGTGTTCGGTGACCTGGTGTACGACACCGTGATCAACCGGACCGTGCGCTTCCCGGATGCCAGCGTGGCCGGTGAGCCGATCACCACCTGGGCGCCGAAATCCGCTGGCGCGGAAGCGTATAGGGCGATGGCACGGGAAGTCATCCACCGGTCGGGCCGGTGACGGAGACCGTCCAGCCAGCAGTTCAGGACTTGCCCGCCCCGGATCAGGATTCGCCGAGTTCCGCCGATGATTCGGCCGCACCGGACAATCCGGACAGATCGACCGGATTCCATCTGCGGCTGAGCAACTTCGAGGGCCCGTTCGACCTGCTGCTGCAATTGATCAGCCAGCGTCGGCTGGACGTCACCGAGGTGGCGTTGCATCAGGTCACCGACGAATTCATCGCCTACACCAAGGTGCTGACGGCGAGCCTGGACGCCGACCCGACGCTGCGCGCGGACAAGATCCTCGACCAGACCACCGAATTCCTGGTGGTGGCCGCGACGCTGCTGGATCTGAAGGCCGCGCGGTTGCTGCCCGCCGGCGAGGTCGCCGACGAGGACGATCTGGAACTGCTGGAGGCTCGCGACCTGCTGTTCGCGCGGTTGCTGCAATACCGGGCGTTCAAGCAGGTCGCCGAGCTGCTGGGGGAGCTGGAACAGGCGGCGCTGCGGCGGTATCCGCGGGCGGTGTCGCTGGAGGAGCGATTCCTGGAGCTGCTGCCGGACGTTACGCTGGGGGTCGACGCCGCCGGTTTCGCCGAGGTCGCCGCGGCGGCGTTCCGGCCACGGCCGACGCCGAAGGTGGGGCTGGACCATCTGCACGCCCACGCCATCTCGGTGGCCGAACAGGCCGCGCTGGTGCTGGAGATGCTGAAGACCCGCGGGGTGGGCGGCTGGACCACCTTCCCCGAACTGTGCGCCGACTGCGACGTACCGATCCAGATCGTCGCCCGTTTCCTGGCGCTGCTGGAGCTGTACCGAGGCAAGACGATCGAATTCGACCAGCCCGACCCCCTCGGGCCACTGGCGGTCAGCTGGGTCGGTGAACCGGAGGACCAGCCCGCCCAACCGCTGACAATCGACGAGGACTACGGGTGACGAAAGACAGCGAGGCCTTCAACCCCGCCGACGCGGATCGGACTTCCGCACCTCTCCGGCAGACCGCGGGGGAGATCGCGGCGGAACTTGTGCGTGCCGCGGGCACCGATACGACTGTGGGTACCGATACCGCTGCTGCGAGTGATGCCGGTGCCGATACGGCGGCTAGCGACCCGAGCGTTGAGGTCGGGGCGCGGGCGCGTGCTGACGTGGAGGTGGGTGTCGGGGCGGAGTCGCGTGTCGATTCCGGTGATGCGGGTGAGGTGGCGGTCGACCTTGATGGTGAGGACCGCGGGCGGAACGGTAGCGCGATCGGGATCTCGGATGAGGACCGGGAAGGCGTGCCGGAAATTCTCGATGACGAGGAGTTTCGGGCGGCGTTGGAGGCGATGTTGTTGATCGTGGACGCGCCGGCGCCGGTGGACTTGCTGGCTTCGGCGCTGGACGACAGTGAGCAACGGGTGCAGTCGGTGTTGCGGGAGATGTCGGCGGAGTTGACGGCGCGGCGCAGCGGTATGGACCTGCGATTCGTGGGCGATGGGTGGCGTTACTACACTCGAACCGACTTCGCGCCGTACGTCGAGCGGATGCTGCTGGACGGGGCGCGGTCGAAACTCACCAGGGCCGCTTTGGAGACTCTGGCGGTCATCGCCTATCGTCAACCGGTTACGCGAGCACGGGTCAGCGCCGTGCGTGGAGTGAACGTCGACGGCGTGATCCGGACCCTGGTAGCACGCGGCCTCATCGCCGAGGCCGGGACCGATCCGGAGACCAACGGCACCCTGTACGTCACGACCGAGCTGTTCCTGGAACGCATCGGGCTCGCGTCGCTGACGGAACTGCCGTCGTTGGCGCCCCTGCTGCCGGGCGTCGACCTGATCGACGAGATCAACGACAGCCTGGACACCGACCCTCGGTACACCAAGCTGAGGAAACCCGCCGAGGCCGACATCGACCTCGGCTCACAAGATTGACAGGACAACGTGAATACACCCGCTCGCCGAGATGGCACACCGGATCGCAGAAAACGTAGCGCCGAACCACCGCGTGGTTCCGCCCGTGGGCGCGGCGCCCAGGGCGCACGCGGGGAGAGCCGTGGCGGCTACTCGGGTCGCGGGGGCGACGGCCCCAGCGGAAACTCCAGCCGCGGGGGCGAAGGCTCCGGCGGAAATTACGGTCGCCGCGGCGACAGCGGAAGCGGCTACTCCGGCCGCGGCGGGAACACCGGCGGCGGTTACTCCGGCCGCGGGGGAGAGGGCGGCTACTCCAGCCGTGGCGGAGACGGCGGCGGCTACGCGGGCCGTGGCGGGGACAAGAGCGGTGGCTACTCCGGGCGCGGCAGCTCGGATCGGCAAGCCCGCGGCTACAGCGCGGGGCAGGACGATCGCGGCGGTTTCGGGGGAAGGTCCGGTTCGGATCGATCCGATCGGAGCGACTTCTCGCGTGGCCGCGGGGGAGCATCGGGCGGCAGCAATTCCCAAGGGCGCGGCGGTTATTCGAAGGACCGGGGCGGTAGTTCGGAGGGCCGTGGTTTTTCGCAGGATCGCGGTGGCAGTTCGCAGGGTCGTGGTTATTCGCAGGATCGGGGCGGTAGCTCGCAGGGTCGTGGTTTTTCGCAGGATCGTGGTGGTAGCTCGCAGGGTCGTGGTTATTCGCAGGACCGTGGTGGTAGCTCGCAAGGCCGTGGTTATTCGCAGGATCGGGGCGGTCGCTCGCAAGGCCGCGGTTATTCGCAGGATCGGGGCGGTAGTTCCCAAGGTCGCGGTTTTTCGCAGGATCGTGGGGGTAGTTCGCAGGGTCGTGGTTACTCGCAAGAGCGGGGCGGGTACTCCGGTGCGCGTGGTGGTGGCGAGCGATCCGGCTTCCGGGGTGGCGACGAGCGCGGTGGTTATGGGGCCGGGCGGGGGCGTCCGGCATCGAGCGGGCGCGGATTCGGAACGGATCGGGGCGGCTCGGGGACCAGCCGGGGCGGCTACCGTCCCGCGGATCCGGGCGCGCGGTCCGGGCGTGGTGAGAGTCGTTCGCTCGCAGGCAAACCCAGCATCGGCGGTGGTCGTCCGCTGACTCCCAAACCGGCGCCGAGCCGCAAGCCGAAACCGCAGCGCAAGCAGCCGACGGTGCTCAGCTTCGCCAAGCCCGCGCGGCACCAGAATGTCGAGCCGGAGGAGAACGGCCCGAAGAAGCTGCCCTGGGGCGAGGGCGAGCGGCTGCAGAAGGTGCTCGCCAAGGCGGGCGTGGCCTCGCGCCGCGCCGCCGAGGAACTGATCGAGCAGGGCCGCGTCGAGGTCGACGGCGCCATCGTCCGCGAACAGGGCCTGCGCATCGATCCCGACACCGCCGTGGTCCGCGTCGACGGTGTGCGCATCGTGGTGCGCGACGAACAGGTCTACCTCGCGCTGAACAAGCCGAAGGGCTACCAGTCGACCATGTCCGACGAACTCGGCCGCCCCTGCGTGGGCGACATCGTCGCCGAGCGGGTCATGGCCGGGCAGCGCCTGTTCCACGTCGGCCGCCTGGACGCCGAAACCGAGGGCCTGCTGCTGCTCACCAACGACGGCGACCTGGCGCACCGGCTGATGCACCCGTCGTTCGAGGTCAGCAAGACCTACCTGGCGACCGTGCAGGGCGAGGTGCAACGCGGCATCGGCAAGCAACTGCGCGACGGCGTCGAACTCGACGACGGACCGGCGCGCGTCGACAAGTTCCAGGTGCTGGAGGTCGGCGAGGGCAAGTCGCTGGTCAAGGTGATTCTGCACGAGGGCCGCAAACATATCGTGCGCCGGTTGCTCGAGGCGGTCGGTCACCCGGTGACGGCGCTGGTGCGGACCAATATCGGCCCGGTCGCGCTCGGCGACCAGCGGCCCGGCACGCTGCGAGTGCTCGGCCGAGACGAAATCGGGAAGCTCTACGAGGCGGTGGCGTTGTGAACGGTGTGCAAGCAGGAGGAAGCGTCGTGGACGGTACGCGGATTCCGGACGAGCTGTCCCGGGCGACGCTGGTCGTCGCGATGGACGGCCCGTCGGGTACCGGCAAGTCGAGCGTGTCGCGCAAACTGGCCACTCGGATGGGCGCCCGTTATCTCGACACCGGCGCGATGTACCGGGTGGCGACCCTGCGCGTGCTGCGCGCCGATGTCGACCTGACCGATGCGGTGGCGATCGCGACCGCGGTGAAGGATCTGCCGCTGACCATCGGCACCGATCCCGCCCACGAGGTGATCGAGTTGGACGGCGAGGACGTCTCCGCCGAGATCCGCGGCAACGAGGTGACCAAGGCGGTGTCCGCGGTCTCGGCCGTGCCGGAGGTCCGCGAGCAACTGGTCGCATTGCAGCGTGAGATCGCCGTAGCCGCGGGGCGCATCGTCGTGGAGGGTCGCGACATCGGCACGGTCGTGCTGCCCGACGCCGATGCCAAGATCTACCTGACCGCCTCGGCCGAGGCTCGGGCGTTCCGGCGCAACCAGCAGAACATCGCGGAGGGCCGCGGCGACGACTACGAGGCGGTGCTGGCCGACGTGCAGCGCCGCGACAACCTGGACTCCACCCGCGCGGTCTCACCGCTGCGGCCGGCCGCCGACGCGGTGCTGGTCGACACCAGTGAACTTACTCGCGAACAGGTGATCGACGAGCTGTACCAGGTTGTGGCGCAACAAGTTTCAGCTGGAGGTGGGCAATGACGCAGGAGACCTTCGCCACCGACGGTGTCTGGTCCGACGAAACCGATTGGGAGATCGCGGATCTCGACGGTGACGTAGAGGCGCACGAACAGCTGTCGATGCCGACGGTGGCGGTCGTGGGCCGTCCGAATGTCGGCAAATCGACACTGGTGAACCGGATTCTGGGCCGCCGTGAGGCCGTCGTGGAGGACGTGCCGGGCGTGACCCGCGACCGCATCTCCTACGAGGCCTCGTGGTCCGGCCGAAAGTTCCTGGTCCAGGACACCGGCGGCTGGGAGCCCGACGCCAAGGGGCTCCAGCAGTCCGTGGCGCGGCAGGCCGAGCTGGCGATGCAGACCGCGGACGCCATTCTGCTGGTGGTGGACGCGACTGTGGGCGCCACGGCGACCGACGCGGCGGTGGCAAAGGTGTTGCGCCGCTCCAAGACCCCGGTCATCCTCGTCGCCAACAAGGTGGACGGCGCGAAGCTGGAGGCGGAGGCGGCGGTGCTCTGGTCGCTCGGCCTGGGCGAACCGCGGCTGGTGTCCGCGGCGCACGGCCGAGGCACCGGTGACCTGCTCGACGACCTGCTCGGAGTGCTGCCGGAGACGCCGCGCGAGGACGGTATCGCCGTGGCCGGGCCGCGGCGGGTCGCGCTGGTGGGCAAGCCGAACGTCGGCAAGTCCAGCCTGTTGAACAAGCTCGCGGGCGACGAGCGTTCGGTGGTGCACGACGTGGCCGGGACCACCGTCGACCCGGTCGATTCGCTGGTCGAATTGGGCGGCAAGCCATGGCGTTTCGTCGATACCGCGGGTTTGCGGCGCAAGGTGCTCAACGCCAGCGGCACCGAGTACTACGCCTCGCTGCGCACCAAGTCGGCCATCGAGGCGGCCGAGGTCGCCGTCATGCTGATCGACGCCTCGCAGCCGATCACCGAGCAGGACCTGCGGGTGATCAGCATGATCGCCGATGCGGGGCGGGCGCTGGTGATCGCCTACAACAAGTGGGATCTGGTCGACGAGGACCGGCGCTACCAACTCGAGCGCGAGGTGGACCGGGAGATGGTCCAGGTGCCGTGGGCGCAGCGCGTCAATATCTCGGCGCAGACCGGCCGCGCGGTGCAAAAGCTCGTTCCCGCAATGGAAACCGCACTGGAGTCGTGGGACAAGCGCATCCCCACCGGCCGCCTGAACTCCTGGCTCAAGGAAGTCGTCGCGGCCACCCCGCCCCCCATGCGCGGCGGCCGCCTACCCCGCGTGCTGTTCGCCACCCAGGCGACCACGCGCCCACCGACCTTCGTCCTGTTCACCACCGGCTTCCTGGAGGCAGGCTACCGCCGCTTCCTGGAGCGCCGACTGCGCGAAGAATTCGGCTTCGACGGCTCCCCGGTACGCATCTCGATCCGAGTCCGAGAGAAGCGCGACCGCCGCAAGCGTTGAGCCATAACACATCTGGGCCGGGGTCGGTGCGTTGGGAAGCGCCGACCCCGACCCACATTCGATGGCGAATCCCCTTAGCTGCCTTGGTAATTGATGTGACCACTCGGTAGGGGACCAGGGTTTCCGAGTTGCGGAGTGTCGCGTAGCGTGTCGCCCCCGCCCGCGATATGTCCGGCTATGGATATCGAATTGAGGGGCCTGGTCGAGCGGGCACCCGAGAAGAGTACGTCTGCACAACACCACCCTGCGAATGGCCTGCAGCGGTTGCTGTCCCACGGTGACCGGGTTGCCGTCCTCGATGTCGAGACCACGGGCCTGTATCGGTCCGACCGCGTGGTCGAGATCGCCGTGGTCACCATGGACGCGAGCGGGCAGGTGATCGATGAATTCGACACCCTCATCAACCCTGGCCGCGACGTGGGCCCGACTTGGCTGCACCGGATTACCGCTTCGATGGTCTCCGATGCGCCCTCGTTCGCCGAGGTCGCCGCTTATGTCGCCGCTCGTGTCGACGGGGCTGTCTGCGTAGGGCACAACCTGCGGTTCGACACGGGCATGCTCGGTACCGAACTCGAGCGCGCCGGTATCGAAATCGACTGGGGCACCGGCTTCGACACCCTGTCGGTTACCGGCTGCAAGCTCGGCCAAGCATGCACGGACTACGGTGTCCGGCTGGATAACGCTCATCGGGCCCTCAGCGACGCCCGCGCCACAGCGCGACTGTTGGTCGCCGTGGCGGACAGGTTCGGCCATGTGTCGAGTCCGGCACGGGCGTACCCACTCGATGTGACACCGGTTCGGGTGCGCAGCCGCGACGGGCACCCCGCAGTCCACGCGCCGACGCCCTATCTGGCGCAGCTGGCCCGCGGCTTCCATGTCCAACCGGACATCGCCCCGTACGTCGGTCTTCTCGACGTCGCCATGGCGGATCTGAAGCTCACCCTCGAGGAGCGCGGCGAGCTACACCGCCTCGCCAACGACATCGGCCTCGACGACCTCCATATCGTCCGGGCACACCGCGAGTTCCTGCGAGCGCTGATCGACGCCGCGGTGGCGGACGGCGTCGTGACCGACGACGAGATCGACCAACTCCGCCGCGCCGCAGCGCTTCTCGACCTCGACTCCGAGATCGTCACGCAACGAACGGACCCGTACCGCAGTACCCCCGACCGCATCGCCCTGAAGCCAGGTCTCGAGGTGTGCTTCACCGGCGCGGCCGTCGACTCACAGGGCAACGAAATAGACCGTGACGATCTGCATGTACGGGCCGAGCGGCACGGGCTGGTCCCCAAGCGGTCCGTCACCGCGAAGGGGTGTCAGCTGCTGGTCGCGGCGGATGTCTCGACTCGGTCCGGTAAGAGTGACAACGCCAAGAAGTTCGGCATCCCGATCGCCGCACTGGACGACTTCCTCAGGGTGCTGCCTGCGGGCGGGTCGCTGGACGTCGTGAAATTCAAGAAGTCCGGTGTGGCTTTGGTATGCGCGCAGTGTGGAGACTCGTGGGTCGCCGCGCGGCGCAGCAGCCAGCCCCGATGTGCGGGCTGCCGATGAGGGCGAGATGGTTCCGCTGATTGGCTCAGAAAAAAATACCTATACCCGGATATGCGCATCTGAACATTTGAGTTCTGAGTGGCCCGGGCGATGCGGCCTGCCGGCCAGAGGCTCAGTGAACACCAAGGCAAAGGATCGGGAAGGGACGTGGCCGCGCGATTGCGCTCGCCGCTGACAGAGCCCCTTGCCGCTGACCGGGTTGGAGGCCCGGCCCGGTCAGCGGCTCTGGCGAGGTGGCACATTGATCGGCACGACGCACCCGTTGTCGTTGCCCGGGCTGATGCCGGGCGTGTTGCTCACCTTGCCGGCAAGACGGTATCGGCCACTGGGGCGTGGGCGCGAGATATGTGTTCGGGGTGAGTCGAATCAGTGGGCGGCGGCCAAGGCCTTGATCACCTCGGCCGCTACTACGGCGTGGCCCGAGATGTTGAAGTGGATGTTGTCGGCGGACATGACCGTGGGGCGACGGCCGACCGGGTGCCACCAGAGGTCGATCAGGATGGCGTCGTGGCGGGTGGCCACGCGGCGGATCACCTGGTTGAGAAGGTCCAGGCGCTCGTGGAACGGGCGCAGCTGGGGAATGTGCTCGGGGACGGCGTCGGCGATGGTCATGGTGGCGAGGCGGGCACCGATCGCCTTGCCGGCGGCGAAGATTCGCTCGAGGTTGGCCTCGGCGGCGTCGTAGTCGGGGGTGTCGGTCCACAGATCGTTGCCGCCGCAGGCGATGTAGAGCAGGTCGGGGTCGAAGGCCAGCGCCGTGTCCAGCTGCTCGTCGAGCACCTGGCGGGTGGTGGCGTTGATGCGGCCGGTGTTGAGGAACTCGACCTCGCCCACCGCGGCGCGCAGCACCTGAATCACCCTTGGGGCCCAGTACATCTCGCGGTAGCCGGGGCTGGGGTCGCCTGCTCCGTGCGCGGTGCTGTCGCCGACGAGCGCGATGCGGCGCCACGGCGCGGCGCGCAGCATGTCGACGGCCACCTCGTCGGGGAGGCAATCGGGGTCGGTGGCCTCGGTGTAGGCCTGCTCCGGGGGTGCGCCGAGGTCGCGGTCCGCGGCGGCGGTGGTGGAACCGCTTGCCTCCGTCATGGGCTTCTCCTTGGTCGCTGAGCAGAGAGCTGGTGTCATAAAACGCACGAACGTGCGTGCTTTTCACGCTACCGGGCGAGTAGCGTGAGGGTCAAGGTACCCGTGGTTGCGGCGCCTCGACCGGCGATAGGGGCGTGGATAGGGGTTTACCTGCTCGGTCGATGAGCGGGAGGCTCGGATCGCGTCGGCGAACGGTCGTGCGGTAGCTGCTGCCGATCGGGGCCGCCGCCTATGGACTCCAGGAGGAGCAGTGAAGGATCTCAAGGAACGGACGGTGCTCCTGACCGGGGCGTCGGGCGGTATCGGGAAACGCGTGGCACGCCGGCTGGCCGCCGAGGGCGCGCGCGTCGCGCTGGTAGGGCGGCAGGCCGATGTGCTCGGTGCGCTGGCGGAGGAGCTGCGCGAGAACGGCGCGAAGGCCGAGCCGGTCCTCGGCGATCTGGCCGATGCGGCGAGTCTCGACGATCTGGTGGACCGGGCGGAGCGGGCGCTGGGGCCGATCGATGTTCTGATCAACAACGCCGGTGTCGAGGTGGCCGCGGCGTTCGCGAAATACGAACCCGCGGAACTGAATTGGATCGTCGATGTCAACCTGATGGCGCCGATGCTGCTCACCCGGCGCGTACTGCCGGGCATGGTCGAGCGGGGCGCCGGGCACGTGCTGTTCGTGTCGACGGGCGCCGCCAAGGTCGCGCCCGCGTTCCAGGCGCCCTACGCCGCGACGAAGGCCGGGCTGGTCTCGCTGGCCCAATCGCTGCGCGCCGAGTACCACGGCACGCCCATCGGGTTCTCCGTCGTGCTGCCCGGTTTCGTGAAGGGCGACGGCATGTATCAGGTCTGGGTCGACCAAGGCGTGCAGGCCAGCGCGCTGTTGGGCTCTACCACCGTGGACCGGATCGCGGGAAAGATCGTCGGCGCGGTGCGGCGCAACAAGTCCGAGGTGCTGGACATGGGCATGCCGGTGCGGTCGATGTTCGCGACGACGCAGTTGTCCCCGGGCTTCGCCGACCGGATGGCCCGGCGGATGTCGCCGGTATTCCGCAAGCAGGCGTCCGCGCGCGATCGGCTGTAGCGCCACACGTTCCGCCGCGGGTCCAGACTGCGAGGTCCGGGCCCGCGGCGTTGCGCTGGTCACCGGCAGGGCGAGCCCTGGAAGGCGCCGATGTCGATGGCGTCCGCCAGCGCGCGATGCCCCTGCGGGTTGGGGTGCACCAGCGTGGGGGAGACGAGGTCGGGGCGCTGGGCGCCGGGATCGCTCGGATCGCGCAGCACGGCGTCGAAGTCGATGACGGTGTCGGACAGCTGCTGGCCGCGAATCCAGTCGTTGACCCGCTGCCGCACCGGTTCGGCGTCGGGGGCGAGGCCGCCGGCGATGAACGAGCGCACCGAGGGCGGGATCGTCGCCAGGTGCACCCGAATTCCGGCGGCGTGCAGCCGCCCGATTATTTCGGTGTAGGCCGCCGCCAGCTGTTCGGGATTCTGGGTCGGCGGAAATGCGAGATCATTGGTGCCCGAGGCGATTATCACATCGGAGACTCCGGCGGTCTCGATGACGTCGTGTTGCAATCTGGCCGAGGCGCCCGGACCGGTTTGCGGGATTGTCTGATTCCGCACCACGCGATTGCCCCAGATACTCGAATTCAAGACGGTCAGCGGAATTCCGGCGGCATCCAGGCGGTGTTGCAGGAAATCCGTATACCGGAGGTTGCGGTCGACGATGGAAGAATCCTGCGGCCCCTCGAAAAATGTCGCTCCCGCATATCCGGTGCTGATGGAATCGCCCATCGCCACCACGCTCGAATGTTCCGGCGCGGCAAGGACATCGATGCCTCCGGCGAACAGGACGCTGGTGGTTCGCAGACTCAGCGGAGCGCCGGTGGGGTCGGCCGCGTGGTCGCCGGAGCCGGGCGGGCCGTAGTAGCTGGTGGACAGGCCGACGATGTTCTCCGTGGCCGGGGCCGAGAGTCCGGGCACGTACACACTGATCGCCAGCGGCTCGAAGGCGTTGAACGACAGCGGAATCGGATCGCTGATCAGCTCGGCGCCGGGCGCGACGGTCGCCGACGACTGCCCGCCGAAGGTCACCGGGCGCAGCGACGCCGGGTCTATCGCGGCGCCCTCGGCCTGCTTGGCGACGGTGACGGTGCCGAAGGTGATCGGCAGCGGGCCGAGCCGGTTGGTCAGATGCAGGCGCAGCGTCGCTCCGCCCAGATGCGGAGTGACGACCATCCGATAGGTCTGGTCGAACAGCGACACGGTCGGGGTCAGCGCCATATCCGATACCGGCGTGGCGTCCGAGGCGGCGATCAGCCAGCTGCCCACCCAGCGCGGCCCGGCGCAGTCGGAGGCCGGCGGGTCGGCGAGGGCGGGGGTGGTTGCGGCGGTGACACCGAATGCCAGCGTGAGCGCCGAGACCACGCTGCGGACATTGCTGGAAACGGCACGGCGGCGCGAATTTCCGAGGCGATTCATGAAGAGACCTAACTGTGTTCTCCGGCGTTGCCGAACACGAATGACGTTGTGCCGGAGTATAAGCAGACCTTTGCGCCGGTGTCCGCCCCGGTACGCGGGGATAGGGGCAGGCTAGGGGTTACCGCCGATCGCGGTCGCGACAACTATGGAAGACGTTCGCGGCCAGACTATTTCGTAACCGGCCGCGGTGGCGATCTTTGCCGAAATTCGGGAGACGGGTATGGCGACAGAAGAAGAACTCCGCACCTATCTCAAGCGGGCGGCCATCGACTTGCACAGGACCCGGCAGCGGCTGCAGGAATTGGAGTCGCGGGCGAGCGAGCCCATCGCGATCGTCGGGATGGCGTGCCGCTACCCCGGCGGTGTGGCGTCGCCGGAGGATCTGTGGGGCATGGTGTCCGGGGGGCACGACGTGATTTCGGGCTTCCCCGGCGACCGCGGCTGGGATGTGGACGGGTTGTACGATCCGGACCCCGACCACGAGGGCACCTCGTATGCCCGAGAGGGCGGGTTCCTCCGGGGCGCAGCGGATTTCGATGCCGCGTTCTTCGGTATCAGTCCGAAGGAGGCACTCGCGATGGAGCCGCAGCAGCGGCAGCTGCTGGAGGTGTCCTGGGAGGCGCTGGAACGCTCGGGCATCGACCCGACGGCCTTGCGCGGTACCCCGACCGGAGTGTTCACCGGCATCATCGAGGTGCAGTACGGCCCGACCATCGCCGAGGATCGCAGCGGCCTGGCCGGGCTGATGATGACCGGCCGGACCAGCAGCGTCGCGTCGGGGCGGGTGGCCTACGTGCTGGGCCTCGAGGGCCCGGCGGTGTCGATCGATACGGCCTGCTCGTCGTCGCTGGTGGCGATGCACGACGCCGCCCGCTCGCTGCGGTCCGGTGAGTGCACGCTGGCCCTGGCCGGCGGGGTGACGGTGATGCCGACCCCCGAGGCGTTCATCGCGTTCTCCCGGCAGCGGGTGATCTCGCCGGACGGCCGGGCGAAGGCGTTCGCCGCCTCCGCCAACGGCACCGCCTGGTCCGAGGGCGCGGGAATACTTGTGCTGGAACGGCTCTCGGACGCACAGCGCAACGGTCGCCGGGTGCTGGCGGTATTGCGTTCCTCCGCGGTGAATTCCGACGGCGCCTCCAACGGCCTGACCGCGCCGAACGGTCCGTCGCAGCGGCGGGTGATCGAGGCGGCGCTGGCCGGCGCCCGGCTCGGCGCCGCCGAGGTGGACGTGGTCGAGGCGCACGGGACCGGTACCTCGCTGGGTGATCCGATCGAAGCGCAGGCGTTGCTGGCCACCTACGGGCAGCAGCGGCAGACGCCGCTCTGGCTCGGTTCCATCAAGTCGAACATGGGGCACACCAGCGCCGCCGCGGGCGTCGCGGGCGTGATCAAGATGGTGATGGCGATGCGGCACGGTTCGGTGCCGCCCACACTGCATGTCGACGAGCCCTCGCCGCACGTGGATTGGACGGCCGGTGCGGTGCGGCTGGCGACCGAGTCGCAGCCCTGGCCGCGCAACGGGCGTCCGCGCCGTGCGGCGGTGTCGGCCTTCGGGATCAGCGGCACCAACGCGCACGTCATTCTCGAGGAGGCCGACGAGACCGCTCCGGCCGATGCCGAGGATACCGCCGAAACCGTTGTGCCGCCGATGATTCCGTGGGTGGTGAGCGGCGGCACCGAAGCGGCGCTGACCGAGCAGGCGGCCCGCCTCGCGGCCTTCGTCGCCGAACACCCGGAACAGGCGGCCGTCGACGTGGCGCGCACGCTGGCCACCGGCCGGGCCCGGCTGACGCACCGCGCGGTGCTGCTGGGCACCGACCGGGCCGAGCTGCTCGGCGCGCTGGACGCGCTCGCGGCGGACCGGCCCTCGCCGAATGCCGTTCGCGGGCAAGCAGTTCCGGGCGCGAAGACGGCCTTGCTGTTCCCCGGGCAGGGCGCCCAGCGGGTCGGTATGGGCGGGACCCTGTACGCCCGGTTCCCGGTGTACGCCGCGGCATTCGACGAGGCGTGCGCGCAATTCGACAAGCAGTTCGATCCGCCGTTGCGCGCGGTCGTGTTCGCGGAACCGGAGACGCCCACCGCGGAACTGCTGAGCCAGACCTCCTACACCCAGGCAGCGCTGTTCTGCGTCGAGGTCGCGGTGTTCCGGCTGCTGGAATCCTATGGCGTGCGGCCGGATCTGCTCATGGGCCACTCGATCGGCGAGGTGACCGCCGCCTATCTGGCGGGCGTCTGGTCGCTCGCCGACGCCGCGAAACTGGTGGCGGCCCGCGGCTTGCTGATGCAGGCGCTGCCGGAGGGCGGCGCGATGCTGTCGGTGCCGACCGGCGAAGAGGTGGTGGCGCCGCTGCTGGCCGGCCACGAGGACCGGATCGCCATCGCCGCGGTCAACGGGCCCGCGACGGTGGTGGTCTCCGGCGACGAGGGCCTGATCGACGAGGTCGCGGCGGCCCTGGGCAAAGACGGGTACAACACCCGGCGGCTGCGGGTGAGCCACGCGTTCCATTCACCGCGCATGGACCCGATCCTGGGCGATTTCGCCGGTGTGTGCGCGGGTTTGACCTATCACCCGCCGACCGTCCCGATCGTCTCCAATGTGACCGGGGAACTGGCCGATCCCGAACAACTGTGCAGCCCGGAGTATTGGGTGCGGCATGTGCGCGAACCGGTCCGGTACCTCGCGGGGACGCGGGCGGCTCGGCGTCACGGTGCCACGGTGTTCCTGGAAGCGGGGCCGGGCACCACGCTGACCGCCCTCACGCGCGACGGCCTGGACGAGGACGAGATCGACGAGGTGACCGCCGTTCCGGTGCTGGATCCCAAGCGGGACGAGACCGAATCGCTGCATGCCGCGCTCGGCGCGGCCTTCGTCTCCGGAACCTCGGTGGACTGGACGGCGGCGCTGACGGGTACCCGCGCCCGGCCGCTGGAGTTGCCGACGTACGCCTTCCAGCACCGGCGGTTCTGGCTCGACAAGCCCACCGGCGCAGGAGATCTGGGCGCCGCCGGGCTCGATGCGGCCGATCACCCGCTGCTCGCCGCGGCGGTGTCCCTCGCGGACGGCGGCGGCGTGATGCTGACCGGTCGCCTGTCGGTGGCGGCGCAGCCCTGGCTGGCCGATCACGTCGTGGCCGGGAATGTCTTGGTGCCGGGGACGGGATTCGTCGAAATCGCCTTGTACGCCGGTGATCTGGTCGGTGCGCCGCGAGTCGGCGAGCTGGTCTTGCAGGCGCCGCTGGTGCTGGCGGAGTCCGGCGGCGCCGACATCCAGGTGATCGTCGGCGCGGACGAGGCGGGCGAGCGGAGCATCGCGGTGTACTCGCGTCCGCACGGCAGCGACGAGCCCGCGTGGACGTGCCATGCCACAGGCACGCTGAGCGGAGCCGAAACGCCCTCGGACAGTGATGAATTCACTGTGTGGCCGCCGAGTGGGGCGACCGCGGTGGAGGTCGCGGACGTGTACGACACCCTCGCCGAGGGCGGCTACGGGTACGGTCCGGCCTTCCGCGGCCTGACCGCGATGTGGCGACGCGGCGAGGAACTGTTCGCGGAGGTCGAGTTGCCCGAGCCGCTCCGCGCGGACGCGGCCGACTTCGGCATCCACCCGGCGCTGCTGGACGCCGCGCTGCACGCGATGGCGGTCGCGGCGCTCACCGACGGAACCGACACCGTGAAACTGCCCTTCGCCTGGGAGGGCGTCTCGCTGGCGGCGGTCGGGGCGACGGCGCTGCGCGTCCGGCTGGCGCCGGAGGGCACCGATCGGCTGTCGATCACGGCCGCCGACGCCCGCGGCTCCATCGTCGCCGCCGTCTCCGCGCTGTCGGTACGGGCCTTGTCCGCCGACCAGCTCACGGCCACATCGACCACATCGGATCTGTACGCGCTCAACTGGGTAGCCATGCAGCAAGCAGGAGCCTCCGGCACCTGGGAAACCGTCGAAGTGGCTGGCGCCCAGGGTATTCCGGCCGAGAGCTGCACCCGCGACTCCGACGAGGCGATCGTCCTGCGGTGCCTTCCCGCACGCGGGCGACAAGGGGCGCTGACCGCCGACGGGACCGACCCTGGCGTCGGCGTCGCGGATGGCCGCCCGGATACGGGTAGCGGAGCGGATCTCGCGTCGCAGGCTCTGGCAACGGTGAATCGGGTGCTGGCCGAGGTGCGGGCGTTGTGGGCGGATCAGCGGTTCGCTGCCGCGACGGTCGTGGTGGTGACCAGTGGCGCGGTGGCGGTCGAGGGCGGCGAGGATGTCACCGATCTCGCGGCCGCACCGGTCTGGGGACTGCTGCGCAGTGCGCAGGCGGAGAATCCGGAACGGCTCGTGCTGGTCGACGTGGACGACCCCGGCGAGTATCGGGCCGCCACCGAGGCGGCGCTGGCGCTCGAGGCCGAACCGCAGGTGGTGGTGCGGCGCGGGACCGCGCACGTGCCGCGGCTGGGTCGGGCCGGCGCCGACACGGTGGGCAGCGCGGAACTGATCGGCCGGAGCTCGTGGCGGCTGGGCGCGCTCGGCAAGGGCACTCTCAACGGGGACAACATCGTGTTGCGCGCCGACGAGAACGCCACGGCCGCACTGCAACCCGGCGAAGTGCGGGTGCGGCTGCGCGCCACCGGCATGAACTTCCGCGACGTGCTGATCGTGCTCGGCATGTATCCGGACCCGGACGCGCCGATCGGCGGCGAGGGCGCGGGCGTGGTCGTCGACGTGGCCCCGGACGTGACCGAGTTCGCGCCCGGCGATCGGGTGATGGGCCTGTTCGCGGGCATCGGCGACACGGTGGTCTCGGACCGCTCGATGGTGGTGCCGATGCCGGAGGGCTGGACGTTCGCGCAGGCCGCGGCCGTTCCCGCGGTGTTCGCGACCGCGTATTACGCACTGGTCGATCTGGCCTCGGTGACCGAGGGCGAGACCCTGCTGGTGCACGCGGCCACCGGCGGTGTCGGTATGGCCGCGGTGCAGCTGGCCCGCTACCTGGGGCTGGAGGTGTACGCGACGGCGAGCCCGCCGAAATGGGACACCTTGCGCACCATGGGCTTCGACGACGGCCACATCGCCAACTCCCGCACTCTGGACTTCGAGCAGGAGTTCCTGACCGCCACCGGCGGCCGGGGCATGGACGTCGTGCTGGACTCGCTGGCCGGTGAATTCGTCGACGCCTCGTTGCGGCTGCTGCCGCGCGGCGGTCGCTTCGTGGAGATGGGCCAGACGGACGTGCGCGATCCCGGCGAGGTCGCCGAGACGCATGCCGGTGTGCGGTACCGCGGCTTCGTGCTGATGGAGGCCGGTCCGCAGCGGCTGCACGACATCCTGGTGGAACTGCTGAAGCTGTTCGAATCCGGTGTGCTGCGACCGCTTCCGGTGACGCCGTGGGATCTGCGGCGCGCCCCGGAGGCGTTCCGGTACCTCAGCCAGGCCCGGCACGTCGGCAAAAATGTGCTCACCGTCCCGACGGCATTGGATCCCGGCGGCACCGTCCTGATCACCGGCGGCACCGGCGTGCTGGGCGCCGTGGCGGCCAGGCATCTGGTCACCGCGCACGGCGCGCGTCATCTGCTGCTGCTGAGCCGCAGTGGTCGTGCCGCGGCCGGCGCCGAGGACCTGGCGGCCGAACTCACCGAACTCGGTGCGCGCGTGCAGATCACGGCCTGTGACGCCGCCGATGCCGACGCGCTGCGTGCGGTCCTCGCCGCCGTCCCGGCCGAACATCCGCTCACGGCCGTCGTGCACGCGGCGGGCCTGATCGACGACGGCCTGTTCGCGGAGCTGACCCCGGACCGGGTCGCGACCGTGTTCCGGGCGAAGGCACAGGCGGCGTGGAACCTGCACGCGGCCACCGCTTCCCGGGAATTGTCGGCCTTCGTGCTGTACTCCTCGGTCGCCGGTGTGCTGGGCGGTCCGGGACAGGCCAACTACGCGGCCGCCAACGTGTTCCTCGACGCGCTCGCCGCGCACCGGCACCGGCTCGGGCTGCCCGCGTCGTCGCTGGCATGGGGCATCTGGGAACAGGCCAGCGGCATCACCGGCCATCTCGGCGAGCAGGACTTCGCCCGGATGCGCCGCGACGGCCTGCTGCCCATCCCGACCGCCGAGGGTCTGGCGATGCTCGACACGGCGCTGGTGCTGGGCCAATCACTCACCGTCGCAGCGCGTTTGGACGCGCCGACCATCCGCGCCGCGGGAGCGCAGGCACCGGAGGCGCTGCCGCCGGCCCTGCGCGGGCTGCTGCGCGGCACCCGCCGGGCCGCCGAGTCCGAGGCCGCGGGCGGGTCGTCGAAACTGGCCACGGCACTGGCCGGGCGTGCCCGCGCCGACCAGGAAGCATTGGTGCTCACCACGATTCGCACCCACGCCGCCGCCGTGCTGGGACACGAGTCGCCGGAGGCGATCGGCGCCGACCAGGCCTTCACCGACCTCGGCTTCGATTCTCTGGGGGCGGTGGAGTTCCGCAACCGCCTGAAGTCGGCGACCGGGCTGAAACTGACCACCACCGTGGTGTTCGACTACCCGACGCCGATGGCATTGGCCCGCCACATCCGCGACGAGATCGTGCCCACCGAGGATCCCGCCGCCGCGATCCGCGTCCAGATCCAGACGCTCACCGACACCTGCGGCAGCGCCGAACTGGATCCGAACGCGGTGGCCGACATCGCCGCTCGGCTCGACGAGCTGCTGCGGCATCTGCGCGGCGGCGAACTCGACGAGATCCTCGACGACCTCGGCACCGCCGGCGACGACGAGCTGTTCGAGTTCATCGACCAGCCGGCCGCCCCGACCAACTGAACGGAGATCACCGATGGCTCTTCGGCTTCCACTGCTGCTGGCGGCGGCGCTGACGACCGCCGCGGCGCTCGCGCCGGCCGTCGCGGCCGACGAGATCGTGCAGCCGGACCGCGTCCCGGTCGCGGACCGGCAGTGCGACGCCGGCCAGCGGGCCGCGTCCCTGGCCGCCGACCAGCAACGGGTGCTGGATCGGCTGGGCTCGCTGCGCGTGCTGCACGGCCCGCAGGACGCGGCGGCGCTGGCCGCGCTGGGCGGCTGGGGTCCGGACTCGCACGGCTGGGTGCAGTATCGCGGGGTCGGGGTGGGACTGCTGAATCTGCCGCGCTCACTGGACATCATCGCCAAGGGGATCGAGGGCGTCACCGCCGGGTCGATCGCGCGTGACGCGGTGACCAGCGGGCAGCCGACCGGACTGTTCTATCGCTCGCTGAACCCGAACGCCGTGCACGACGACCCGTATATGCCGTCGTTCCCCTACGAACTGGTGGGCTGGTTTTACGGTGCGGTGTACACTCCGGGCCTGACGCCGATCGAGAACGGGCTGTGCGTCTTTCCGACCGACTGGGGCTTCCACGAACGCGGCGTGCACGCCTTCCCCACCTTCGACATGGTGACCCAGCCGCCGGCCGAGGAGTGGGTGGGGCAGGACCCGGGCACCATCCCCGCGGCGCTGCCGAACCCGCCGGGGTTGGTGCATCCGCGGGCGTGGGACCTGCACGTGTGGATGGTGCCCGGCAGCGACACCCCGATCACGGGCGCGGTGAACACCGCGCAGGTCGTCGTCGGCCACGACGGCGGCATCCCCGGCTCCTTCCCGTATCCGGGCGGCCCGACCTCGGTGGGCCCCGATCTACCCGAGCACCATGGCCATTGACCGCGGAGGGGACATGGACACCACCGTGCTGATCGTGGGCGCCGGCGGCTGCGGCCTGACGGCGTCGATCTTCTTGTCCGAGTTGGGCATCGACCATCTGCTGGTGGAGCAGCGCCCGGACACGGCGCGACTGCCCAAGGCGCACTACCTCAATCACCGGACCATGGAGATCTTCCGCCAGTACGGTTTGGCGGGGGAGATCGAGACGGTCGGGGCGCCGCTGGAGAAATTCGGTGCGGTGTGCTGGCAGACCACGCTGGCCGGGAAGGGGCCCTTCGACGGCCGGTTGATCTACGAGATGGACGCCTTCGGCGGCGGGGAACTGCGCGAGTCCTGGTCGGCGGCGAGCCCGGTGGCCGCGACGAATGTGCCGCAGATCCGCTCGGAACCGTTGCTGCGCACGGCCGCCGAGCAGCGGGCGCCCGGTCGCGTCCGGTACGGCTGCGAACTGGTGGAGTGGGCCGAGCGCGACGACCGGATCGTCGCGACCGTGCGCGACGCGGAGGGCGGGGACAGCACCGTCACCGCGAAGTATCTGATCGCCGGTGACGGTGGGCGGACGCTGGGGCCGTCGCTGGGGGTGCGGTTCGACGGCTGGCCGAGGTTCCATCACGTCACCACGGTGCATTTCACCGCCGATCTGTCCCGCTGGCAGCGCGACGGCGCGCTGCTCACCTACTTCGTCAACCCCAAACGACCGGAGCTGTCCGGGTCCACCCTCGTCGAAATGGGGCCCACCTGGGGCAGATTCAGCGAGGAGTGGGGCCTGCACTTCACCACCGGGCCCGACGATCCGGCGCGCTCGCAGCGCGACGCCGTGCTGGCCCGCATCCGCGACACCCTCGGTATCCCGGATCTGCGGGTGCGGCTGCACAAGGTCAGCAATTGGACCGTCGACGCCGTCAACGCCCAGCGCTACCGGCACGGCCGGGTGTTCCTGGCCGGTGACGCCGCGCACAAGCTGCCCCCGGCGGCCGGGCTCGGCCTCAATACCGCCATCCAGGACGCGCACAATCTGGCCTGGAAGATCGCCGCGGTGGAACGCGGGCACGCCGGTCCGGGCCTGCTGGACACCTACGACGCCGAGCGCCGCCCGGTCGGCCGCCGTAATCTCGACTGGGCGGTGAGCATCATCGCCAACTCGGAACTGATGAGCGAGGCCGCGCTGGGGCTGGGACCCCATGTGCCGCATTGGATGCGGCCGACGTTCTTCAACACCTACTTCGAGGACTCCGCGCGCGGCCGCACCGCCCGCGCCCGGACCGCGGAGGTGTTGCGCACCCATCGGATCGATTGCCAGGCATTGGACATCGAGATCGGCGCGGCCTACGAACAGGGCGCGCTGGTGCCCGACGGCACCGCCGCGCCGATACCGGAACCGATGGGGGACAAGCACTTTCCGTCCACGCGGCCGGGACATCGGCTGCCGCACGCCTGGGTCGCGCACGACGGGGCGCGCCGCTCCACGCTGGACCTGGTGCCCCCGGGGGAGTTCACGCTGGTCACCGGGTCCGCCGGGCAGTCGTGGGCCGACGCCGCCCGCGGCCTGCGGGACCGCGCGGGCCTGCCGTTGCGGGTGGCGGCGCCGGACTCCGGCGACTGGTCGCGGGTGCGCGAGATCGGCCCCGACGGCGCCCTGCTCGTCCGACCCGACCAGCACGTGGCGTGGCGCAGCGCCGGTGCGAGCGCCGACCCCGGCGCCGAACTGACCGCAGCAATGAACCGAATTACATTCCGCTGAAACGAAAATGGAGTGATCATGGCCGAAACCACGACCTACGACACGATTGTCATCGGCGGCGGCCCCGCCGGTTGCGCGTACGCGCTGACCATGCTGCGGCGCGGGTACCGGGTGCTGCTGCTGGAGAAGGTGCGGTTCCCGCGCTTCCACATCGGCGAATCGTTCCTGCCCTACACCGTGGAGATCCTGGACCAGCTCGGACTGCTGGACGCGGTCATGGCCAAGCCCTACGCGTTCAAGCCCGGGGTGGAGCTGACCGGGATCGCCGGTAACGCCCGCCGCATCGACTTCGGCGAGATCGGCGACGGCCGCCGCACCTGGGCCATTCAGGTGGAGCGCGCGGAGTTCGACAAGACGCTGCTCGACGAGACCGCCAAGGCCGGCGTCACCGTCCTCGAGGACGCGACGGTCACCGATGTGGACGTGGCCGACGACGGCCGGGTCACCGGAGTCACCTACACCTACGCCGACGAAACCCACCACGCCACCGCGCCGTATCTCGCCGACGCGTCGGGCCGCGCCGGGGTGATCGCCAAGAAGCTCGGGCTGCGGGTGCACGACAGCCGGTTGAAGATGGCCGCGGTGTTCAAGCACTACGGCAATCTCGACGAGAGCCAGAACCCCGGCGTGGAGGGCGACACCCAGCTGGGCATCCACCAGGACGGCTGGATGTGGGCGATTCCGTTGCGCGCCGACGCCATCAGCATCGGCGCGGTGGCGCCCATGTCCATCCTGCAGTCCGACCGGCCCGAGGCGGTGTTCGACGAGCACCTGGCCCGGGTGCCGCGCATCCAGCAGCGGCTGCGCGGCGCGACCGTGCTGCGGGAACTGAAGGGGGAGCGGAATTTCGAGTATCACTCCGAAAGGCTTTGCGGCCCCGGCTATTTCCTGGTCGGCGATGCGGGCAGCTTCACGGACCCGGTGTTCTCCGGCGGGGTGCTGCTGGCCCTGGCGACCGGCCGCAAGGCGGGCGAGCTGGCCGCGGATCGGTTGGCGGGCACCGTGTCCGACGACGAGGCCACCACGAGTTACGAGTCGTTCTTCAAGACCGCGTACGGCACCTACTACCGGCTCATCTGCGCCGTCTACGACAACCGGCAGCCGGTCATGGGGCAGGTCATCCTGGACATGGCCGCCGACCTCGATCCGAAATGGCATGTGCGGCTGGTCAGCGGCGACTTCTGGACCCAGGAGAGCCCGCTGGTGAACCGGCTGCGCGCCGAGCCGGACTGGTCGCTGTTCGCGCCGTTCGACCTGTATCCCGACTGCCCGATCTATCCGCGCACCGCGGATACCCGAACCGTGGTCCCGGCTTAGCCCTCGGGACCCTCGAGCGTCCGTGGCCGTCGTGGCCACGGACGCGGCGAAAGGTGTTGACCCATGCCGTCGTATCTCGAACTGACGCTGCACTTCTTTCTGCAGATGGCGGTGATCCTCGCGGTCTACCGGCTGGTGTGGCCGCTGCTGAAGCGGCTCGGGCAGATGCAGGTGGTCGCCATCATGGCCGCCGGCTTCCTGCTCGGGCCCTCCGTATTGGGCGCGATCTGGCCCGGTGCGCAGCGGTGGTTGTTCCCGGCGACGCTCGGGATCGGCGGGCAGACCATTCCGCATCCGTCGCTGACGGTGATCTACGTGGTCGGGCAACTGGGTCTGGTGCTCTATATGTTCCTGGTCGGGTCGTCGTTCCAGACCAAGATCCTCACCGATCACATCCGGGTCGCGGGGACCACCGCGACGGCGGGGCTGACGGTTCCGCTGCTGTTCGGCGCCGCCACCGGCTACGTGCTGTTCCAGCACGGTGATTTCTTCACCGGCAAGGTGGTGGCGTGGCAGGCCGCGCTGTTCCTCGCGGCGGCCGTGGGGATCACCGCGTTTCCGGTGCTGGCGTGGATCATTCACGATTCCGGGTTGCACAACACCCGGGTCGGGACCATGACGCTGGCGTGTGCGGCGTTCGACGACGCCTGGTCGTGGATTCTGCTCGCGGTCGTGGTCGCCAGCGCCAAGGGCAATATGAACAGCGCCGTGCTGGCCTTCGTCGGCGGCGGTGTGTTCGTGTTGTTCATGCTGACCGTCGGGCGGCGGCTGTTGCGTTCGCTGAACGGCTGGGCGGAGAAGGAGATGCGCGCCGATCCCGCGGGGCTGCCGCTGGGGCCGTTCACGGTGGTGCTGCTGGTGGTGCTGGTGTGCGCCTGGTTCACCGACTGGTCGGGCATCTACTCGGTGTTCGGGGCGTTTCTCGCCGGGGTGGTGATGCCGCGCGGGGAGTGGCTGGACCGGGTGCGGGAGCGGACCGAGCCGCTGGTGGCGTATCTGTTGCTGCCCGCGTTCTTCGTGTACGCCGGGCTCAATACGAAGCTGAGTCTGCTGCTGCATCCGGTGGCGATCGTCGCGGCCGCGGTGGTGCTGGTGGTGTCGTTCGCGGGGAAGTTCGGCGCGGTGTCGCTGGCCTCGCGGTGGCAGGGGCTGAGCTGGCGGGAGGCGGGTGCGATGGGCGCGCTGGCCAATGCGCGTGGCCTGATGGAGCTGGTGCTCATCAATATCGGCCTCACCCAGGGACTCATCACCCCCACCCTGTTCACCATTCTGGCCATCATGACCATCGTGACGACATTCGTTGCCAGCCCGCTGTTCCGGATGTTCGAACGCAACGCCTGGAAGAACGGCTTGGTCTTCGGCGCGGCCGGTGAAACCGCCGCGGCCCGGGTGGCGGTGTGAGACAGCTCACGCTAGGTTGAATCCGCTTGCCACCCAACCGAAGAGAGTCCCCATGTGGAGCATCGCCGTCATCGCCGTGATCAGCGCCGCCCTGATCGCCGCCGCCTTCGTAACCTCTTTCCCCGACTGACCCCGGATCTCAGGCGGCGTGCGGGATCTCCAGATATGCGCCCTGGTGGAGGAGTTCGCGCTGCACGTGGGCTGCGGTCGCTCCGGATCCGGAGGTGTGGAGGGCGGCGGTGATTCCGGCTGCGTGGCCTGTGGCGAAGGCGGTGCCCATGACGCGTAGGGAGGCGCCGGCGTAGCGGTCGGCGTCTACTGTGCGGCCGGCGGCGAAGAGGTTGGGGGTGTCGATGCTGCGGATTACGCCGAGGGGGATGTGGTAGTGGGCGTCGCCGGTGATGAACTGCCACTGGGGGAGTACGCCCGGTCCGGGGTGGTACTCGATCGGCCAAGCGCCCATCGCTATGACGTCGTCGTGGTGTGCGGCGCCGAGTACCTCGTCGGTGGTGAGGCGGTAGTGGCCGAGGATGTGGCGGGATTCGCGGGTGCCGATCTCCGGGCCGGTGGCGACTATGTAGGCGTTCGCGCAGCCGGGCAGGGTGCGTAGTACGGCGAGGTATTCCTGGGCCTGGATGCGGGCGTGCACCTGCGCGCGGGTGAGTTCGCGGGCATCGCGGGCGTCGTAGCCCTCGTCGACCACGTAGGTGACGATGTCGCCCGAAACAGGTAGGCGCGCAACCAGTCCGCGCTCGGCCAGCACTTGCGCGCCGTGCAGTTTCGCGGCCGCGATGGCGGCGGCGAGCGTATCGCGGGTGACCTGGGCGCCCGGCGGGATGCCGCCGAACCGCACGCCGAGCGTGCCGTTCTGGACGAGACCGCCGTTGCCGTATCGGACCGCCGCGCCGCCGAAGTTCGCCAGGTCCGCCTCGCCGGTGGCGTCGACGTAGGCCGCGGCCCGGATCGTGTGCAGGCCTTGATGATCGGCGAGGTGCACCGCGTCGATTGCGTCTCCTCGGCGGTGGGCGTCGATGAGCTGACTGTCGAGCCGCACCTCCACGCCGGCGTCGCCGCAGATCCGGTCCAGCACCAGCTTCACCGATTCGGGATCGAATACCACTGCGACGGAGGTGAATCGGGTCGGCTCGGATACCGCGCCGAGGCGGCGCAGCCCGTGTAGCACCTCGTCGGCGACGCCGAAGACCACCTGGCGTGGCGGGTCGGCCCGGGTGTAGATCCCGCAGTAGGTGAGCACGTTCCGTAGCGTCGCGGCGCCGCCCAGGCACGGGCCGCGCTCGATCAGCAGCGTTCGCGCACCCGTCCGTGCGGCGCCGACGGCGGCCGCCACACCCGCCGATCCGCCCCCGGCGACCACCACGTCGTACCGGTCCGTACTCGTCATCGAAAACACCGTCCTCGCAGTGGAATCGGCCGCGGCCGTGTCGGCGCTGGGAGATCGGGGTTTCGAGGTGTCATGCGCGCAATCCGTCCGAGCGGCGATCGATGAGGTCGAATATCTCGTCGTCCCCGGCGATCTCGATGAGGTCGACGGTCGCGTCGGGCTGGTGGCGATGCAATGCCGCGGCCAGCTTGGTGGCGAGTCGTTCCAGATCGGCGCGGGGAATATCGGATTCGGCCAGCCGCTCCAGGTCGCGCTCCAGATCGGCGACCAGACCACCGACGACCGCGGTGGGCGGGTCGATGCGGCTGCGCAGGTGCTCGGCCAGCGCGGCCGGCGTCGGATAGTCGAAAACCGCTGTGGGAGAGATCGTCACGCCGGTCGACCGGCGCAGCTGGTTGCGCAGCTCCACCGTGGTGAGCGAGTCGAAGCCGAGATCGGCGAAGCGCCGATGCCCGTCGAACGCCCGGCCGGTGTCGTGGTCGAGGACCGCGGCCACGTGCTGCGCCAGCAACTCCAGCAGCAGGCGGTGCTGCTCCTCGGTGGTGTGCCCGGCGAGGCGGGCGGCGAAGTCGGCGGGTTCGGCCGCGGCCGCCGCGGCGGTGCGGCGGCGATGCACGAGCCCGCGCAGCAGCGGCGGCGGGTCGGTGACGGCGGCCGTGTCCAGCCGGATCGGGACGGTGACCGGCGAACTGCTGCGCAGCGCGGCATCGAACAGCCCCAGCGCCTGGGCGGTGGTGAGGGTGCGGAAACCGCCGCGCTCCATGCGGGCCCGGTCGCGGGCGCCGAGATGTGCGCTCACCGCGCTCTGTTCGTCCCACAGTCCCCACGCCAGCGAGCTGCTCGGCAGCGCGTCGTGCCGCCGCCGGGCGGACAGCGCGTCGAGGAATCCGTTGGCGGCCGCGTAGTTGGCCTGGCCCGGCGTGCCGAGAACCCCTGCCGCCGAGGAGAAGACGATGAACGCGGCGAGATCCTGGGCACGGGTCAGCTCGTGCAGGTGCCAGGCGGCATCGACCTTCGGCCGCAGCACCCGCTCCAGCCGCTCGGGGGATTGACCGGCGAACAGGGCATCGTCGACGGTGCCCGCGGCATGTACGACGGCGGTGAGTGGATGCGGCTCGGGGACGCGGTGTAGCAGTTCCTCGACGGCCGCGCGGTCGGTGACATCGCAGGCCACGATCTCCACGCGGGCTCCCGACCGCGCCAGTTCCTCTGCCAATTCCGTTGCACCCAAGGCTGTTTCGCCCGCACGGCTGGACAGCAGCAGGTGACCTACGCCGTACCGGATCACGAGGTGGCGGGCCACCGCCGCGCCGATCATGCCGGTGCCGCCGGTCACGAGCACCGTGCCCGCCGGGTCCAGCGGCCGCGGGCAGGTGAGTACCACCTTGCCGATGTGACGCGCCTGCCCGACGTGGCGCAGTGCCGTCACCGCGTCCCGCACGTCCCAGCCGGTGATCGGCGGCGGGGTGAGGACGCGCGTCTCGAACAGCGTCACCAGTTCGGTGAGCATGCTCCGGATACGGTCGGGGTCGACCTCGCTGATCAGGAACGAGTAGTAGGCGACGCCGGGGAAGTGCTCGCCGACCGCGTCCGGGTCGCGGATATCGGTGACGCCCATCTCGACGAACCGCCCGCCGCGCGGCAGCAACCGCAGCGACGCGTCGACGAAATCCCCGGCCAGCGAGTCGAGCACGACATCCATGCCGCGCCCGCCGGTGACCGTGTGGAAGTGTTCCTCGAAATCGAGTGTGCGGGAGTTGGCGAGATGGTCCTCGTCGAGACCGCGGTCGCGCAGCGCCTGCCACTTGCCGGGGCTCGCCGTGGCGAAAACCTCCGCGCCCCAATGCTTCGCGAGCTGCGTCGCGGCGGTGCCGACGCCGCCGGCGGCCGCGTGCACCAGCACCGATTCCCCGGCGCGGAGTCCGGCGAGATCGGCCAGCGCGTAGTAGGCGGTGAGGAATACCACGGGGACCGCGGCGGCCTGCGCGAAGGTCCAGTCGTCCGGAACGCGGGCGACCAGGCGGTGATCGGTGGTGACCGTGGATCCGATGCCGTCGAACAGGCCCATCACCCGATCTCCGGGCGCGAAAACGGTGACCTGCGAGCCGACTTCGAGTACCACGCCGGAACCCTCGCCGCCCAGTACGGCGTTCGGGTCCGGGTACATGCCCAGGCCGATCAGGATGTCGCGGAAGTTCACCCCGGCGGCGCGCATGGCTATCCGAACCTGGTGCGGCTGCAATGGTTTCGGTGCGTCCTCCGCCGGGAGCAGGCTCACCGTGTCGAGGGTGCCCGGCTCGGTGATGACGAGCCGCCACGGGTCGCCGCGCAGCAGGTCCGGCCCGGTGGGCGCGGCGAGGCGGGACAGGCGGGGTACCAGGAGTTCGCCGTCGCGCAGCGCGAGTTGCGGTTCCCCCGTGGCCAGAGCGCGGGAGACCAGGGGGCCGACCTGAGCGGTGTCGAGGTCGGTGGGCGCGGTGCCGTCGAGGTCAAGCAGCACGATCCGGTCGGGGTACTCGGCCTGGGCACTGCGGATCAGCCCCCACACGGCGGCGCCCGCGAGGTCGGCGCGCTCGCGAGCCGGGTCGGTGGCGACGGCACCGTGGGTGAGGACGACCAGCGAGGTGTCCGGCTCGTCCGCGAGCAGGCGTTGCATCCGTTCGAGCGTGCGGGCCACGTGGTTTCGGACCGTAGCGGGTATCGGCTCGGCGGACTGGGCATCGGCCCGCAGGACGATCACGCCGGGCAGGGCGTGGTCGGCGGAGGTACTGGCCGGACCTGTGGCGAGTACGGCGCTGGTGCTGCCCGCCGCGTCGACGGCGGCCGCGTCTTCCGGGCCGCGAACGGCGGTGGCGTGAGCGATTTCGGTGCGGTCGATCCCGCCATCGGGCGTGGTGTCCGCGCCGTTCGGATGTGGGAGCACCTTCCCGTTGCCGATGCGTTGCGGCGCAACGCCGTTGGCGTAGGGGGGTTCGGCTTGCTGTGCTGTGGTTTCGGGAGCGCTGATATGCGCGGGGCCGCCGTGATCCGGTGTCGTTTCGGAACCGCCGGGGTGGGCCAGGACAGGGTGTTCTGCGGTGGCCCCGGAGTCCTTGGGACGTGCGGATGCGGTTGGGGTGAGGCCGGGTTCGGCGAAGCGGACATCGAGGGGGAGTGGAGCGCCGCCGGGTTCGGGGGCGGGAACCCAGTGGACCGCATAGAGCGGGTCGCCGGTGGGAGCGTCGGAAACTATTGGTGCTGCACGTAGTTCGAGGGAGCCCACAGTGATTACGGTCGCCCCTGTTGGATCTGTCGCCGATAGTGCCAGCTGGTCCGGTGCTGGGGACGACAGGCGGACGCGCAGTTCCGTCGCGCCCTGGGCGGCCAGATCGACGCCGCGCCACGCGAAAGGTAGGCGAGTCCCGTTGTCGTCGGCGAGCGCCACGAGCGGGTGGAGTGCCGCGTCGAGCAGCGCGGGGTGGAGCCCATATCCCCCAGCATCGACGTCGCTGGAAAGCGACACTCGCGCAAGGAGATCGGGGCCTTCGCGCCATACTTCCCGCATGCCCTGGAAAAGGGGTCCGTAATGCAGTCCGGCATCCGCGAGACGCTGATACAGCTCGCCGGGGTCGAGCGGGACCGCACCAGGCGGCGGCCATACCGCAGGCTGTTCCGTGCCACGCGGTGCGGTCTCGCCCGACGGCTCGCCGCCCAGGGTGCCCTCGACATGCGTGGTCCACGGTCCGTCGTCGCTTCTGGCGTAGACCGCGAAGGAGCGGCGGCCGTCGGCGTCGGGCGGTTGCACCCGTACCTGCACTCGCACGGGCTCCTCGGTGAGCACGAGTGGTGTGATGACCACCAGATCCGCGATGCCGTGACCGCCCACCTCGTCGGCGGCGCGCAACGCCAGCTCCACGAACAGCGTGGCCGGTGCCAGCACCCGGTCGCCGACCCGGTGATCGGCCAGCCACGGGTGATCCCGTACGGACAGCGTCCCGGTGAGGATGGTGGCGGCATCGTCGGGCGCCGCCACCACCGCACCGAGCAGCGGGTGGTCGGCCGCGGTCAGTCCGGCGGCGCGCACGTCGGCCCGCGGTACGTGATCGAGCCAGAAGCGCTGGTGCGCAAAGGCATATGTCGGCAGGTCGACGACTCGCGCGCCGGGTACGAGGGCGGTCCAATCCACCGCCGCGCCCGCGACATACGCCTCCGCCACGGCGGTCGTGACCGCGTCCGGCTCCGGCCGGTCAGGGCGCAGCAGGGGTGTCACCACCGCGTCGGCGTCGGCGGCCACCAGGGAGGACAGTGCGGCGCCCGGCCCGACCTCGGCGAAGAGGGTGACCCGGCCGGATTCCCGCAGCCAGCGCACGCCGTCGGCGAAACGCACCGGCTCGGCGACGTGCCGCACCCAATAGTCCGGGGTGCGCACGGCGGCGGGGTCGGCCGGTTGCCCGGTGAGATCGGAGACGATCGGCAGTCGCGGCGGCCGGTAGGTCAGGGCCGCACAGACATCGGCGAATTCGTCGAGCATCGGCCGCATGCGAGGGGAGTGGAAGGCGTGGCTCACCCGGAGCCGCTTCGCGGTGAGGCCGCGCGCCACGGCAGCGGCCGCGATCTCTTCGATCGCGGCCTCGTCCCCGGAAATCACCAGTGCCGCAGGGCCGTTCACGGCGGCGATGGCGACCCGGTCCCGATGGCCGGCGATGAGTTCATCGGCGGTGGGCTCGTCGGCGGTGACCGCCAGCATCGCGCCGCCGGGCGGCAGGCGCTGCATCAACCGTCCGCGCGCGGCCACCAGTGCGGTGGCGTCGGTCAGCGACCACACCCCGGCCAGGTACGCCGCGCTCACCTCGCCGATCGAATGGCCGAGCAGGAAATCCGGTGTCACGCCCCAGGATTCGAGCAGCCGGTAGAGCGCGACCTCGACGGTGAACAGCGCGGCCTGCGTGAAGTCGGTGCGATCCAGCAGGGCGGCGTCGGGGTGATCGGCGGCCGCCCAGGCGATCTCGCGCACCGGCCGCTCCAGCTTCGGGTCCAACAGCGTGGCGACCTCGTCGAACGCGTCGGCGAACACCGGATAATGCGCATGCAGCTCACGTCCCATGCCCGGCCGCTGCGACCCCTGCCCGGGAAACAGGAAGGCGGTCTTGGCCTTCGGATGCGCCGTCCCGCGCACCACACCGGGGGAGCGCCCATCGGCGGCGAGCACATCCAACCGCTCGGCCAGCCGATCCCGATCCTGTCCGAACACCACCGCCCGCTGCGTGAACCGCGACCGCGTGCTGGCAAGTGAAAACCCGATATCTCCCGCCGACACCTCCGGATGCGCCTCTAGGTATTCCGACAATCGCGCAGCCTGCCCGGCCAGCCCCGCATCGGTACGGCCGGACAACGGCCAGGCAATCGAAACCCCTTGCACCGCAATCTCTTCGCCGTGCTCCGTGGTGACCGGCTGTGCCACACCCGAGCCGGTGGTGTGCATGGGGTCGTGTGGTGCCTGTTCGAGGATTACGTGGGCGTTGGTTCCGCTGATGCCGAAGGAGGAGACCGCGGCGCGGCGTGGTTGGCCGGTGCCGGGCCACGGTTGTGTTCGGGTGGCGAGGCACACCGGTCCCTCGGACCAATCCACGTGCGGTGAAGGGATTTTCGCGTGCAGGGTCGGGGGGACGACGCCGTGACGCATGGCCATGATCGCCTTGATTACCCCGGCCACTCCGGCCGCCGCCTGCGTGTGGCCGACGTTCGATTTCACCGAACCCAGCCACAGGGGCCGCGTCCGGCCCTGACCGTAGGTGTCGAGGAGGGCCTGGATCTCGACCGGATCGCCGAGCCGCGTGCCGGTGCCGTGACCCTCGACCACATCGATGTCGTCGGGTCGCAGGCCCGCCGCCGCCAGCGCCTGCCGGATAACTCGTTGCTGCGCTGGGCCGTTGGGTGCGGTGAGCCCGTTCGAGGCGCCGTCGGAGTTGACCGCCGAACCGCGCAGCACGGCGAGGATCCGGTGCCCGAGCCGCCGCGCGTCCGACAGCCGCTCCAGCACGAGCACACCGACGCCCTCCGACCAGCCGGTGCCGTCCGCGCCGGCCCCGAAGGCCTTGCAGCGGCCGTCCGCCGCCAGCCCGCCTTGGCGGGCGAACTCGGCGAACACCTTCGGCGTCGACATCACCGTCACACCACCGGCCAGCGCCAGCGAACATTCCCGCTGTCGCAGCGCGTGCCCGGCCAGATGCATCGCCACCAGCGACGAGGAACACGCGGTGTCGATGGTGACCGCGGGCCCGTGCAGCCCCAGCGCGAAGGCCACCCGACCGGACACCACACTGCCGAGGCTGCCGGTGCGCAGATGTCCCTCGACGCGTTCGGGCACCGTGCCCAGCCGATCGGCGTAGTCGTGATACATTACGCCCGCGAACACCGCCGTCGACGACCCGCGCAGCGCGAGCGGATCGAGACGAGCGTGTTCGATCGCCTCCCACGACGCCTCCAGCAACAGCCGTTGCTGCGGATCGGTCGCCAGCGCCTCGCGCGGCGAGATGCCGAACATATCCGGGTCGAAATCCAAAGCGGCGTCGAGAAATCCGCCCACCCTCGGGTAGTCACCGCGTTCGGCGCGGTCGTCGTCGCGCCAGCCGCGGTCCGCGGGAAAGGCGGTGATGCCGTCGCCGCCGGCGGCCAGGAATTCCCACCACTGGTCCGGGCCGTGCACGCCGCCGGGGAAGCGGCAGCTCATGCCGATCACCGCGATCGGCTCGTCGAGCCGGTCGGCGAGCCGCGAGTTCTCCCGCCGCAACCGATCCCGCTCCACTAGGGCGGCGCGCAGGGCATCGATCAGTTCGGCGTTCGGGTTGGTCATGCCGTCCCCTGGTCGTCGTCGAAGAAGTCGTTGCCGTCGGTCCAGAAGTCGGTGGACCCCGAGCGCATCGCGCCGCCACCGTGTGCCATGCGGATCAGGTCCGCGGCATCCATGTGCAGGATCGACGCGGACTCCCCGCCCGGGTCGTCGGCCGGTCCGGGCACGGACTCGGGCAGCCGTCGCACCGGGGCCGAGGCGTCGCCGTCTGCGAGCGTCTCGGCCTCCGCCAGCAGCTTGGCGTGCAGGTGCGCGGCGAGGGCGTCCGGTGTGGGATGGTCGAACACCAGAGTCGCGGGCAGGCGCAGTCCGGTGGCGGCCGCCAGCCGGGTGCGCAACTCCATCCCGGTCAGCGAGTCGAATCCGAGTTCGGTGAAGGTCCGGTCGGTGGTCGGCAGGTCGCCGGTGTGCCCGAGTACCGCCGCGACCAGTTCGTGTACCAGGTCGTGCACCAGCTCCCGCCGATCGGTGGCTTCCAGCACGGCGAAACGCGCTGGGAACTCCGGCATGTCGGGTACCGCATGCTCGGGTCGGGGCGGGAATTCGCGGCGCGGCCGGGCCAGGCCGCGCAGTGGCGGTGGTGCGGCGGCCGGATCCAGCCGGGCGCGGTCCAGCGCGGCCAGCACCGGGACCGCGTCGTCTCCGGCGCACCCGGCGTCGAACAGCGCCAGCCCCTCGGCATCGGACAGGGGCAGGATTCCCGAGCGGGCCAGCCGCGCGCGGTCGGCATCTCCGAGCGCCGCGGAAACACCGGTGGTGCGCGCCCACAATCCCCAGGCCAGCGCGGTGGCCGGTAAGCCCTGTGTGTGCCGCTGCCACGCCAGTGCCTCCAGCCAGGCGTTCGCGGCGGCGTAGTTGGCCTGCCCGGCCGCGCCGATCAGTCCCGCGACCGACGAGAACAGCACGAACGCGGACAGATCCAGCTCGCGGGTGAGTTCGTGCAGATTCCAGGCGCCGTCCACCTTCGGCCGCAGCACCCGTTCGAACTGATCCGGGGTGAGCGTCTCGACCAGTCCGTCGTCGACGCTGCCCGCGGCGTGCACCACGGCCGTGAGCGGTCGTTCCGCCGGTATTCCGGCCAATGCGCGGGCGAGCGAATCACGGTCGGACACATCGCATTCGGCGGTCGTCACGGTGCAGTCGGCGGGCAGGCCGAGGGCGTTCGTGTCGATCGGTCCGCGGCTGAGCAGCAGCAGGTGCCGCACGCCGTGGTCGGTGGTGAGATGGTGCGCCACCAGCCCCGCGAGCACGCCGCTCGCTCCCGTGATCAGCACCGTGCCGTCCGTCCGCCACGGCGTGCCGATCGCGGGTTCGTACGCGGGCACCAGCCGTGGCACCAGCACATCGCTTGCGCGCGTGGCGATCTGGGGTTCGTCGGCGGGCAGCGGTCCGGCCGGGCTGCCATCGGAGTCGACGAGCACGAACCGCCCGGGATGCTCGGATTGGGCTGACCGAACCAGCCCCCACACGGCCGCCGCGGCCGGATCGGTGACGGCGGCGCCGCCCACCGCGACCGCGCCGCGCGTGCGGATCGCCAGCATTCCGGTGTCGGACTCGTGCAGCCAGTCGCGCATCTGGTGCAGCACCGTCTCCAGTGCGGACCGCACCCCCGTCGGCGTCAGGTCGAATTCGGGCAGCTCGAACCAGTTCAGCTCGGACCACGACAGGCTGCCGCCGCCGGGCGCGGGCCGGATCCAGCCCAGCCGGTAGCGGCCGTCCCCGGCGCTCAGGGTGCCGACCTCGACGGGGCGCAGCACCAGCGCGTCGACGGCCAGCACCGGGCGATCGGCGGCGTCGAATACCTCCACGGCGGATTCGGGACCGCCCGTCAGCCGCGCCCGGATCGTGCCGGTGGCCGGGCCGAAGGATCGAATACCGCGCCAGGAGAAGGGCAACCGGGTGGGCCCGGACGTGGTGGCGAGCGGATGCAGCGCGGCATCGAGAACCGCCGGATGGATCCGGTAGCCGCCGGTGTGTACGCCCGCCGGGGCCGCGACGGCCGTGAAATGCTCGTCGTCGCGCGCGTACAGTTCCCGTGCGCCGCGGAAGGCCGGACCGTAGTGGTAGCCCGCCGCGGTCAGTTCGCGGTACCGCGAGTCGAGGTCGACGGGTTCGGCGTTCTCCGGCGGCCAGCCGTGCACCGACGGGCGCGTGCGGTCCGCCGGGGTCGGCGCCGCGACGGCCTCAGCGTGCCGGACCCAGTCGCCGTCCGGGGTGCGGGAGTGGATCGTGACCGCGCGCCGGCCGGCGGCATCGGCCGCGGCCATCGCCAGTTGTACGGCCACCGAGCCCGTGTCGGGGACGGTCAGCGGTGCGAGCAGGGTCAGTTCCTCGAGGTAGTCGAGCCCCGCGTGGTCGGCGGCCAGCAGCGTCATGTCGAGGAAGGCCGTCGCGGGCAGCAGCGCGGCACCGTGCACGACATGGTCCGCCAGCCAGACCGTGCCGCCGGATACGGTGCCGGAGAACAGATATCCGCCGTCGGCCAGTGCGAGGGAACGGTCCAGCAGCGGATGGCCGGTGCGTTCGCGGTCCGCGCCGACGGTGTCCCCGGCGTCGAGCCAGTAGCGGCGGTGCTGGAACGCGTAGGTGGGCAACTGCACCGGCGGGGTGGCGGCCTCCGGATACCACCGGATCGGCGTGCCCGCGGTGTGCGCGGCGGCGAGCCCGGCCACGACCGCGTCGGGTTCGGCGCGCCGGCTCGGCAGCAGCGGTGTGGTGGTCACGGCCGCGTCGGTGGTGAACGCCTCCCGGGTCAGCGCGGTCAATGTGCTGCCGGGACCGGCCTCCACGAACACCCGCACGTCGTGGTCCTCGCGCAGCCGTCGCAGGCCGTCGAAGAACCGGACCGGGCGCCGCACCTGGTCGACCCAGTACTGCGGGTCGCGCAGCCGGGCCGGATCCGCCGGCGCCCCGGTGACATTGGAGACGATCGGGATCGTCGGCTCGTGGTACTCGACGCTGCGGCATACCCGCGCGAACTCGTCGAGCATGGGCTCGACCAGCGGCGAGTGGAAGGCGTGCGCGACCCGCAGCCGGGAGGTCCGCCGTCCCAGCGTCTCGAGCGTGGCCGCGATCTCGCCGACCGCGGCGTCCGCGCCGGACAGTACGACCGCGGCGGTGCCGTTGATCGCCGCCACCGACACCGCGTGCTCTCGGCCGACCAGCAGCGGGGTCACCTTGTGCTCGGCGGCGGCCACCGCGATCATGCTGCCGTGGCCGGGCAGCCGGTCCATCAGCCGCCCGCGCGCCGCGACCAGCGTCGCCGCGTCGGGCAGCCGCCACACTCCGGCGAGGTAGGCGGCGGTGAGTTCGCCGATGGAGTGCCCGATGAGGAAATCCGGTCGCAGTCCCAGGGATTCGGCCAGCCGGTACATCGCGACCTCCACCGCGAACAGCGCCGCCTGCGTGAAACTGGTGCGGTTCAGCAGTTCCGCGTTGGCGCTGCCCGGCTCGGCGAACACCACCTCGGCGAGGTCGGTCTCGAGATGGTCGGCGAAGTGTGCGCACACCTCGTCGAATGCCTTGGCGTACACGGGATTGGTCGCATGTAGCTGTCGTCCCATCGCGACGCGCTGGGCGCCCTGTCCGGGGAACATGACGGCCGTGCGAACCGGCCCGCCGGATACCGTGCCGCGCACCACGGCCGGTGACTGTCCACCGGCGGCGAGGGTGTCCAGCCCGGTCAGCAACTCGCCGCGATCGTGCCCGAAAACGACTGCGCGCCGGTCGAAACGGGTCCGCGTCGTCACCAGCGCGCGGCCGATCTCCGCGGCCGGGAGATCGGGATGGGCGCGGACGTGGCGGGCCAGCTCGGCGGCCTGACCGGCCAGCGCGGCGTCGGTGCGGGCCGACAGGAACCAGGTCGTCAACGGCGGCAACGGGATCGGCGCGGTGAGCGCTACCGGGTCGGGTTGGGGAGGTTGTTCGACCACTACGTGCGCGTTGGTGCCGCTGATGCCGAACGACGACACGCCCGCCCGGCGGGGGCGGCCGGTGTCGGGCCAGCCCCGCGTCTCGCGCAGTGGCCGCACCGCGCCCGCCGTCCAGTCCACGTGCGGCGTGGGCTCGTCGACATGCAGTGTGGCAGGGAGCGTTCCGTGCCGCATGGCCATGATCATCTTGATCACTCCGGCCACTCCGGCCGCGCCCTGGGTGTGGCCGAGGTTCGACTTCACCGAGCCCAGCCACAGCGGGTCGCCGTCGCGGTCGCCGAACACCTCGAGCAGCGCGCGCACCTCGATGGGGTCGCCGAGCGTGGTGCCGGTGCCGTGGCCCTCGACCGCGTCGATGTCGCCGGGCGTGGCGCCCGCCGCGGCCAACGCCTGCCGGATAACCCGGGCCTGGGCCGCGCCGCTGGGCACGGTGAGCCCGGTGGAGTCGCCGTCGGAGTTGACCGCCGACCCACGCAGCAGTCCCCACACCTGATGGCCGTGCCGCTGTGCGTCCGAAAGCCGTTCCAGGACTAGCACTCCCACGCCCTCCGCGAAGCCGGTGCCGTCCGCCGCGGCGGCGTACGCCTTGCAGCGCCCGTCGCGGGCCAGCCCGCGCTGGCGGCTGAACTCCAGGAAGCTGGCCGGTGTCGACATCACCGTCACCCCGCCGGCCAGCGCCAGCCCGCACTCACCGCCACGCAGCGCCTGCACCGCCTGGTGCACCGCCACCAGCGACGACGAGCAGGCGGTGTCGACGGTCACCGCGGGACCGGTGAAGCCGAAGTTGTAGGCGAGGCGGCCGGACAGCACGCCCGCGGCGCTACCGGTGCCCAGCTGCGCCTCCAGTTCACCGGGCACCGTCCGCAGGCGGCTGGCGTAGTCGTGGTACATCGCCCCGACGAACACGCCACAGTCGCTGTGGCGCAACGCCTGCGGGTCCAGCCCCGCGCGCTCGAACGCCTCCCACGCCACCTCCAGCAGCAGCCGCTGCTGAGGATCGGTGGCGAGGGCCTCGCGCGGCGAGACGCCGAAGAACTCGGCGTCGAAATCGAAAGGGGTGTCGAGGAATCCGCCGCCTTCGGCGGTGATCGTGCCGGGCCGGTCGGGATCGTCACCCAGCAGGGACTCCGGATGCCAGCCCCGGTCGGGCGGGAAGGGCCGTACCGCGTCGCCCCCGGCGGCCACGAAGTCCCACAGCTGCTGCGGCGAGCGGATACCGCCGGGATACCGGCAGCCGATCCCGACGACCGCGATCGGCTCGCGCTGCGCGGACTCCAGCCGATGCAGTTGTGCCCGGGTCTCCAGCAGGGTGGTGGTCGCGCGTTTCAGGTAATCGCGCAGGGTGGCTTCGTCGGTCATCGGGGGACTCCTCCCGGACGGTGCATGGGCGGTCGGCGAGCGCGGCGGGATCCGCAGCGGCTCAGCGTGTTCCGAGTTCGGCGTCGAGCAGTGCGAACAGCTCGTGGTCGGTGGCCCCGGTGACATCGGCGGTGGCGGCGGCGGGCGCGCCGGTGAGCTGGTTGAGCGAGGCTCGCAGGCGGTCACGCAGTTCGGCGTGCACGGCCGGTGCGAACGGGGTATCGCGCAGTGCGCGTTCGAATTCCGCGACCAGCTCCAATACCGGCGGGCGGGCGCCGGCCGTGGCGATCCGGTCGCACAGTTGCCGGACCAGCGCGCCGACGGTGGCGTGGTCGAACAGGGTGGTGGTGGGCAGGTCCAGGTGGAAGGTGGCGCCGAGATGGCGCGCCAGCTCCACCGCCGCCAGCGAGCCCAGGCCGATGTCGCGCAGCCGGTCTTCGGCGGCCAGCACCGGCGGCGCGCCGCGGATGGTGCGGGCGACGCTCGCCGCCACGACGTCGAAGACGACGCGGTGCTGCTCGTCGGGCGGCAGTGACGGCAGCGCCCGCAACCACGCGGGCGGGGCGGCTGCTGGCTCGGAAGGCGTTGCCGTAGCCCGCTGTTCGTCCGGAGACTGATCGTCTGCCGTCGTGGCGAAGACACTGTGGTCCTCGTCGGCCAGCGCCGCGCGGATGACGATCTTGTCGATCTTGCCCATCGCATTGCGCGGAATCTGCGCGGCGTGCACCACCCGCGTCGGCAGCTTGTAGCGCGCCAGCTCGCCCTCGGCGAAACGCCGCAGATCGGCCAGGGTGGGCCGGAGTTCGGCGCGGCTGCTCACGATCGCGACGACGCTCTCGCCCTCATGCGGGTCGGGCACTCCGACCACCGCCACATCGGTCACGCCGGGACACCGCGCCAGCACCTGCTCGACCTCGGCCGAGTACACGTTGTCCCCGCCCACGATGATCATGTCCTTGCGCCGGTCGACCAGGTAGAGGCAGCCGTCGCGGTCCAGATAACCGATGTCGCCGGTACGGAACCAGCCGTCGAGGAACGCGGCCGCGGTGGCCTCGGGGGCATTGCGATAGCCACCGGTCACCGTCGGCGCGCGCAGGCACACCTCGCCGGGCTCGCCCGCGTCCACCGGTGTCCCGGCGGCCGGGTCGACGATGCGAATCTCGGTGTAGGGCAACGCGAGTCCGGCCGAGGCGGCATGCTCGGCGGTGCGATCGGCGGGCAGGCAGGTGACGAACAGCGTCTCGGTGAGACCGTACGCCTGCTGCAGCGCGATGCCGCGGTCCAGGTATCGGCCGATCAGCGGCGCGGGTGCGGGCGCACCGGCGGTGACCGCGGTGCGCAGGGCCGACAGATCCGCCGCGGGGAAGCCGGGCAGGGCCGCGACCGCAGCGAACATGGCCGGTACCGCGAAAACGGTGGTGACCCGGTAGTCGACCAGATCCGCCAGCATCCGCGGGGCCTGGAAGTCGCGGCGCAGCACCACCGTTCCGCCGCGCAGCAACGTGCGCAAGGTGAAACAGCCCAGCGGCGCGGTATGGAACAGGGGCGCCACCACCAGGGTGACATCCAGCGGCGCGGCGGCCGCCACCATGTCCATGTTGACCCCGTTCCACCACAGGTTCCCGTGCGTCAGCTGCACACCCTTGGGCCTGCCCGTGGTGCCCGAGGTATAGGCGAGCATCGCGGGCCGGTCGGCCGGGCACGGTACGGGTTCCGGGACCGTGTCGCCGGCCATCGGTGGTAGCACTTCCCAAGCGCCGCTGGGGGTTTCGTCGAGGTCCTGGCCCGGGTCGCCGGGCACGAGCAGCAGCCGTGCGGAGCTTCCGGCGGCCTCGGCGATCTCCCGGTGCCCGGGTTCGACCACGAGGGTGTGCGGCGCGCAGTCCGCGAGGATCACCGCCACCTCCGGCGCGGTCAACCGCGAATTCACCGGCACGAACACCGATCCCAGCCGTGCGGCCGCGAGAAAAGTGGCCAGGAAGGTGACGCTGTTGCCGCCCAGGTACACCACGCGGTCGCCGTCGCCCGCGCCGCCGTCGGCCAGCACCGCCGCCAGCCGCCGGGCCTGCGCGGCGAGTACGTCGTAGCTGTAGGTGCCGCCCTCGTACACCACCGCGACCCGGCGCCCGGCCTGCCGGGCCAGGGCGTCCACGCGAGCCGCCGGGCCGAGATCCACCGCTGCCGTCATCGAACCTCCCGCTGTCATCACTTTCCGCTGCCGCGTCACGCCGAATCCGGCAGTGCGGCAGACAGATTCGTGCGGTACCCGGTTCGCCGCGCGAACTCCGCGATACCCTCCAGGTGCCGCGGTCCGAGGTCGAAGTCCAGGGCGCGGGTGTAGTAGCGCCGCAGGGTGTCCGCGTCGAATTCCTCCCAGCGCGCGGCCCGTTCGCACAACTCGTCCATCTCCGCCAGCGCCACATCGCGCGCGGTCAGCAGGTCGGCGTGCACGCGGCGCACGGAATCCGGTTCGCGCAGGGCGAATTCGCGCCGCACACCGAGGACGGCGAAGACGAACGGCAGCCCGGTCCACTCGCGCCACATCTGCCCGAGGTCGTGCACGATCAGGCCCCGCTCGGGCGCGTCGAACAGCGCGGTGCGCAGCGCGACGTCGCCGATCAGCACCGCGGCCGGGGCCTGCGCGAACATGATCGCCGGGTCGGGCGGGCTGACGAAGAACCGGGGCCGCACCCCGACGTAGTCACTGAGCAGCAGCCTGGCCAGCCGCACCGAGGTCCGGCTGGTCGAGCTCAGCGCCACCGGGACGCCGTCGAGCCGGTCCAGCGGCACCCGGCTCACGATCAGGCACGACATCACCGGTCCGTCGCAGCCGATGGCCAGGTCCGGCAGCAGCTCCAATTCGTCTGTGTGCGACAGGTATTCGACCAGACTGATGGGGCCGAGGTCGATCGATCCGGCGGCGAGCGCGTCGCTGAGATCGTCGGGGGTGCCGTGCACCAGATCCAGTTCGATCAGGTTGCCGGTGCGGGCCAGCCCCCACATGATGGGGAGCCAGTTGAGGAAGTCGATATGGCCGACCCGCGGACGTTGCCGCACGGTCGTGCGGTGCCGGTTGCGGGCACCCGGGCCGGACACTGAGCGCATAGGCCCACTGTTGTCCAATCACCCAGGAGCGGTAACCCCTACGCGTCCCCTAAGCTCGTCATTCGGCCGCACGACTGTGCGGCGGCACGGGGATCCGGTCGGGGTCGGTGGCGTGCTCGCGCAGCAGCCGCAGCATCGCCGTGCGGGCCCGGTCGAACACGGCGGGCTCGTCGAGCAGCGTCGAGTCGGCCACCGCGCTGCGCTCGATGGCCGCCAGTTCGAAGGCCAGCTGCGCCGGATCGGTCGCGGCGGTGATCTCGCCCAATTGCTGGGCCTCCACGATGGTCTGGCGGTGAAAGTCGTGCCACTGCTGCCACACCGAGACGATGGCGTCGCGCACCCGGCCGGGCCGCGACCCGAACTCGGAGCCGACCGACAGGAAGAAGCAGGCGCCGTCGGCCGCGGCGTCCCTGCTGGTGTGGTCGAGCCAGGCCTCGCACAGCGTACGCAGCCGCTCGATGCCCGAGGGCAGCCGCAGCGCCGGGCCGATCACCTCGGCGATGAAGGTCGACTTGGCCTCCTCGATGGCGGCCAGCTGAAGTTCCTCCTTGGACCCGAAGAGCCCGAATACGCCGCTCTTGCTGGCGCCGAGGGCAGTGGCGAGCCGGCCGATGGTCAGCCTGTCCAGGCCCTCCACCGCGCCGACCTGGACTGCTTCACGCAGGATGGCACGGCGGGTGTCGTGGCCGCGTGCCGGGCGAGTCTCCGTCATCGACCCGTGTCTCCTTTTTCACAACCCCTGGGCGAGTACCCCTCGATACCCATCGTAGCCGAACGATCGTTCGGCCAGACTGTTCGGTCCGTGCCGTAATCCGCGCGCTTTCGTGAGTCGTCGGTCGTCACCGCCTTGACCGGACCGAACGATCGTGCGTTAATGAACCCGCACGAACGTTCGGTTCAACAGACTGTGAGGTCTTCCCGATGTGCCCTCTCGTGATTCCCCGGCAGGTGGACGATGACTGATGACGTCGCCGACAAGGTCTCGAACCAGGCGTCGGCATACCCCCTCCCCGCAGGAGCCCGCGCGCCGATCGAGCCGCGGCGAGTCCTGCTGATTACTTCGGTGGCCACCTTCGTGGCCTTCCTCGACATGTCCGTGGTGAACGTCGCGTTCTCGGACATCTTCGAAAGTTTTCCCGGTACCGCGCTGCCGACCCTGTCGTGGGTGGTGTCCGGATACGCCGTGTTCTTCGCGGCCGTGCTGACCCCTGTGGGCCGCTACGCCGACGTGTTCGGCCGCAAGGCGGTCTTCCTGTGGTCGCTGCTCGCGTTCACCATCGCCTCCGCGCTGTGCACCGCGGCGCCGACGGTCGAATTCCTCATCGGCGCAAGGTTTTTGCAGGGCCTTGCGGCCGGTGGCATGATCCCCGCCGCTCTCGGCCTGGTACTCGGCGCCTACCCGCCCGAGCGCCGGGTCACGGCGGTGGCGGCCTGGGCGGCGGCCTCCTCCGCGGCCGCCGCCTTCGGTCCCGCCCTCGGCGGACTGCTGGTGTGGGCCTGGGACTGGCGGGCGGTGTTCCTGATCAACGTCCCGGTCGGCCTGGTGGCCTTCGTGGTCGGGCGCACCTGGCTGCCGGAGATCAAGCCGGAGGTGCGGGAGCGGCCCGACCCGGTGGGTGCGATCCTGATCGCGCTCGGCGTCGGCGCGGTGGTCGTCGGACTCACCCAGGGCGGCGAATGGGGTTGGCTCAGTGCCGGATTCATCGTCACCACGGTCGGCGGCCTGGTGTTGCTGGCCGCCGGGATCCTGCGCTCCATGCGGCAGCGGGTGCCGGTGTTCGAGGTGCACCTGTGGGCCGACCGCAAGTTCGCCGCCGCCAGCGCCGTGTCGTTCCTGTTCGGCATCGCGATGTTCGCGTGGCTGCTGGCCTGCCCGCTGTACACCATCGTGGTCTGGAAGTACTCGATCTGGGAAGCGGGACTGGCGAATTCGCCGGGCGCGTTCACCGCCGCGATCGGCGCCGGCGTCGTCGGCAAGTCGAAGCATCCCGACATCCAGCGTCTCGCGACGATCGCCGGTGCGGTGCTGTTCGGCATCTCCGGGGTGCTGTTCGCGCTGCTGCTGCACGAGCAGAGCCGGTTCCTGGCGGTGTGGCTGCCGGTCGGCCTGCTGTCCGGGCTGGCGATCGGCCTGCTGATGACCGCGGTGTCCTCGGCCGCGGCGACCTCGGTGCCGCAGGAGAAGTTCGCCTCCGGGTACGGCATGAGCATGACCGCCCGGCAGATGGGCGGTGGCCTCGGTATCGCGGCGTTCGCGGCGATCACCACCACGATCACCACCGGCTGGCTGGACGGGCTGCACGCGGTGTTCTGGTTCGCCGCCGCCGCGATGGTGCCGGTGGTGCTGGCGGCCCTGCCGATGACGGGCTCGCCGGCGGCGCCGGTGGCCGCCAACGGTGCGGCCCCGCGGATGCCCGCGCCGGGAGCGCCGTGACCATGTGTGATCGAACTCATAGCATGAATTTCAGGGCGCCGAGCGGGGCCGGTGAAGACCGCCGCTCGGGTCGGAAGGGCGGCTGACGCCGACAGCGCGCAATTCGAGAAAACATATCGATCCCGACCGGGCGTATCGGATTCTCCGATACGCCTGATCGGCGTGTGCGTACGAGTCGCCATTTTTCCGGCGGACGTGGATAATTTACGATGAACGAGTTCTGTCGGACTCGGTCGGAGCGTGGGGGGAAATCAAGCTAATGCGGCCCAAACATGGGATGTTCCAACGAATTTCGCCGCCGGGATACCGCGTTCGCGGTGTGGTTACCGGACATTGCTGTGAACACTTTCGGTCGTTCGCACGATTACCATGACGAACGGTGGACGCCGGGGTCCTCGTACCGTATCCGTTACCGGCCGCAACAAATCCGCGACTGGTCTGTTGGGTAAGGGTGCTTCCCTTGGTAGCAGTTGAAAGAATCGCAGAATCGGAACAGAGAATTACGGGTGGGACCGTTTCTGTCGGGGGGCGCGGTCGACCTTGGCCGGTGCCGGCGGCACTGGCCTACCTGCGCCGAGGCGGCGCCGGACGGGTTCGGGTGGCGCAACTGCTGGCAGTACTGGATCAGCCGACCGCGCTGTGGATCCTGGCGCGCGTGCTGGACGCGGAACCGGCCGCGGTGGCCGCGGTGGTGCGCGAGCTGACCGCGGCGAATCTGGTGGCGTACGCGCAGTTCCGGCGGCGCGACGTCCGCGACGCGGTGTTGCGCGAGGTGCCGGTGACGGTGCGGCAGCGGCTGCACCGCCGGATCGCCGAGGTGCTCGAGGACGGCGGCGCGCCCGCCGTGCGGGTGGCAGATCACCTGCTCGGCGCCGACGATATCCGGATGCCGTGGGCGGTGCCGGTGTTGCGCGCGGCCGCCGAGGACGCCATCGCCGACGACGAGATCCACCGGGCCATCGACTATCTCGAACTGGCCTGCCGGCTCTCCGACGACGACGCCGACCGCGCGGTCATGCTGATGATGCTGGCGATGGTCCGCTGGCGGCTCAACCCGTCGACGTCCAACCGCAGCTTCGCGCGGCTGCTGGTGGCGGTGCGCGGCGGCGCGATGCCGGTGGCGTGCCTGCCCATGGCGGCCCGATACCTGCTGTGGCACGGCCGCACCGACGACGCCGCGGTGGCGCTGCGACTACTACGGTCGGCCGCCCGCGCCGGTGACGAGACCGGCATCGCGGGCTGGTCGGCGCTGCGGGAATGGCTGGCCTGTCACTATCCGGGGCTGCTGGACGGCTCCGAGGCGCCGATCGGCGGCAGCGAAACCGACCGTGCCGCAGCATATCTGCGCAGCGGCTGGGCCGAGTCCGACGCCGACGCCGCCCGCCTGCTGTCGGACGTGTTCACCCACGGTGCGTGCGACCACGCGATGGCGCGGGCACAGCGGCTGGTGCGCGCGCACCGCCTCGACGACACCACCTTCGGCGCGCTGCTGATGGTGCTCGACGGCATGGTCTACAGCGATCGGCTGGATTCGGCGGCGATCTGGTGCGAGTCGCTGATGCTGGAGTCGGCGGCGCGGCGGGCGCCGGCCTGGCAGTCGATCTTCGCGATCTGGCGGTCGGCGATGTTCGTGCGCGCGGGCTCGCTGGACGCCGCCATCGGTCACGCGGGCAGCGCGCTGGGCCGGGTGCGCGGCGAAAGTCTGGGCACCTACGCGGGTTTGGCGGTCGCCAGCCTGGTGGAGGCCTCGACGGCGGCGGGGCGCTATCGCGAGGCCGCCGCCTACCTCGACACCGAACTGCCCGACACGGTGCCGCTGTCGCGGATCGGCCTGCACTATCTGCGCGCGCGGGGCCGCTACCGGCTCGCCATCGGCGACCACGAGTCGGCGCGCGCGGACTTCACCCTGTGCGGCGAGCGAATGCGGGCCTGGCGCATGGATATTCCGGGCATCGCGGCCTGGCGCAACGATCTGGCCGAGACGTATCTGGCGGCCGGTGACCTGTCCGCGGCGCGCAGTTGGGCGGCGGCGCACGTGCAACACATTCGCGGCGCCACCCGTCATTCCAGCGGCGCGACCTCGTTACGACTGGTCGCCGCCACCAGCGCGCCCGCGCAGCGGGTCGGGTTGTTGCGCAAGGCGACCGAAATCGCCGCGGCGGGCCCCGACATGCTCGAATTGGCCACGGCGCTGGCCGATCTCGCGCAGGCATATCTCGATATCGGGGAACGGGATCGGGCGCGCACCGCGACGCGGCGGGCACTGCGGCTGGCCGAGCAGTGCGGCGCGGAACCGCTGCGGGCCCGGCTGGCGGGCGCCCGCGGACCGGGCCTGCACTCGGTGCCGCCGACCGATAATCCGCGCGGGGCGCTGGACACGCTGAGCCCGTCGGAGCTGAAGGTGGCGCGGCTGGCGGCGGCGGGTTGCCGCAATCGCGATATCGCGCGGGATCTGCACATCACCACCAGTACCGTCGAACAGCACCTCACTCGCGTCTATCGCAAGCTCGGCGTCACCCGCCGCACCGACCTGGCGGTCGTGCTCGGCGGGAGCGAGCCGGAGCGGACGGAGGCGGTATGAGCCGGTGTCACTGCCGCAGGATCTGCTCCAGGAGCTTCTCGCCCTCCAGCAGCAGGAGGAACAAGCCGTAGTAGATCGTGAGCATAGTGAATAAGTGTGCAACACGACGTGCCGGCGGGTGCGGGTTTGGTCGGGAGATCCGGGGCGGCCCTGGTCAGCGCGGCTCGCGGAGTATCGCGGCCGCGCGGTCAGGGCCGCGGGTCCGGGGAGCCGGGGAAGCCGGGCTCGAAGAGTGCAGGCGGCCAGGTGAATTCGGTCTCGGCCAGCACCTTCGCGATCTGCTCGGACGGCATCGGATGGTGGAAGTACCAGCCCTGCGCGGTATCGCAGCCCATGTCCAGCAGCCGCTCGGCCTGGTGCTGGGTCTCCACGCATTCGGCGGTGACGGTCAGGCCCAGCTCGTGGCTCAGATCGATGATGCTCTGCAGCACCAGCAGGTCGCTGCGGCTGGATGTGCCGGGCGTGCGGATGCGGTGGATGAACGGCCCGGCCAGCTTGACCACGTGCAGCGGCAGCCGGCCGAGATAGGCCAGATTCGAGTAGCCGGTGCCGAAGTCGTCGATGGCGATGCGCACCCCGGCCTCGGTGAGCGCGCGCAGGGCCTGCAGCGGCCGCCCCGCCGCGTGCATGAACGCCCGCTCGGTGAGCTCCAGCTGTAGCCGGTGCGGGTCGATTCCGGTGTCGTCGATGGTCCGCCGCACCCGGTCCAGCCAGGTCGGGTCGGCCACCTCCGCGGCCGAGACATTGACGCTCAGCACCGGGGTGCGCGGCCCGTAGGTGTCCTGCCAGTCGCGCGCGGCGCGGCAGGAGTCGGCGAGCACCACCGCGCCGAGCGCCCCGATATGCCCGCCGTCCTCGGCGAGTTCCACGAACCGGGCCGGGGTCAGCACGCCGAGGTCGGGATGCCGCCAGCGAACCAGTGCCTCCACCGCCACCGGCGCCCGGCCGCTGAGCGCGACGATCGGCTGGAAGTCGAGGAAGAACTCGCCCCGGCCCAGCGCGGCGGGCATCGCCGCGGACAGTTCGGCGCGGGTGTGCTCGCGGCGGCGGCGGTCGGCGTCGAACATCGCGTAGCGGCCGCGGCCGTCGGCCTTGGCCCAGTACATGGTGGTGTCGGCGGCCTGCAGCAACTCGTCGGTGCTGGTGTGCCCGGCGCGCTGCACCGTCACCCCGACACTGGCGCTGACGTTGAGCCGGTGGCCGTGGATGTCGAACGGCCGGGTGAACGCGTCCAGTACGGTGCGGGCCAGTCGCGCGAGATCGCCGCCGCTGGCCGCGCGGGGCACGAGAACCACGAATTCGTCGCCGCCCATGCGCGCCACCAGATGATCCGGCTCGGTGATGCAGGCGCTCAGGCGCGCCGCGGCCTGGGTCAGCAGTTCGTCGCCCGCGGCGTGGCCGAAGGTGTCGTTGACGCTCTTGAAGTGGTCGAGATCGACGTAGCAGAGGCCGACCCGGGCGTCGGGATCGGCGAACGCCGTGGCCAGCGCGTCGAAGAAGCGGCTGCGGTTGGCCAGCCCGGTGAGCGGGTCGTGGTGGGCGCGATAGTGCAGCCGCTCGCGCAGCACGCGCTGCTCGGAGATGTCCTCGACCAGTACCAGCGTGTACTGCGGCAGGCCCTGCTCGTCGCGGATGAGCGACACGTTGATGTTGGTCCACACCGTGTGGCCGTCGCGGTGCCGATACGCCTTCTCCAACTGCACGTTGTCGTGGTCGCCGCGCAGCACGCCCGCGTACAGCTGCCACATGCCCGGCGGGTCGTCCGGATGGGTCAGTTCGGCGACGTTGAGTTCGGCCATCTCCTCGGGCCGGTAGCCCAGCAGCGCGGCGAAGGCGTGATTGACCTCGATGATGCGGCCGGTCATATCGGACAGTCCGGTGCCGATCCCGGCTTGCGAGAACACCGCCCGCAACCGCGCCTCGCTGGTACGCAACCGTTGTTCGGCCAGCTCCCGCGCGGCCAGCACCGCGGTATGCACGCTCTCCTGCTCGCTCAGCAGCCACGCCCGGAAGGCCCGCACGTAGCCGGAGGCGAAGGCGGCGAGCACTTCCGCGGCCCGGTGCGCGCTCACCCCCGTGGCCGCGAAGTGGTCACTGAGCACGGCGATGCTGCGGCCCAGCACCTCGTCGCCGACGAAATGGGCGCGCGCCAGCCGGCCGCCGGCCTCGGCCGCGCGCACGGTGCCGCCGCTGCGGGACACCGCGTGCAGGTCGGCGGCCAGTCCGGTCAACAGGTCGCGTACCTCGGCGGCGCTCAGCGGCACGACGTGATCGCGGGCCCCGCCACCGAGGGCGGCCGCCCACCGCTCGGCCAGATCGGCGTGCAGGACGTCGTCGGACCCTTCCCACGCCATAAGATTCGATCCTAGTCGGCGGCGTCGCCGCGTGTGAACCGCATACGTTTCGAAGGTTGCTCGAATACGATTGCGATGCTTCGTTTTCCGGTGCAGAGAGGTTGCGCGATGACCAGACCGAGTTGGGCGCCCGAGGGAATTGATCTGGACCGGCCCAGCGCCTCGCGAGTTTACGATTTCTTCGTCGGCGGCATGCACAATTTCGAGATCGATCGCGTGCTCGCCCGGCAGATCGAGTCGTTCACCCCGAACGTCGCCGAGACCATGCGCGCCAACCGGGATCTGCTGCGCCGGTGCGTGCGTGATCTGGTCGACGCCGGGATCACGCAGTTCCTCGACCTGGGTTCGGGCATTCCGACGGTCGGCAACGTGCACGAGGTGGCGCAGGCGCGCAATCCCGAATCACGGGTGGTCTATGTCGATATCGATCCGGTCGCTGTCGCGCACAGCCAGGCGATCCTCGCCGGGAACGAGCGCGCGAGCGTCGTGCGGGCCGATATGGCCGATCCCGAGACGATTCTCGCCGATCCGGAGGTGACCCGGTTGCTGGACTTCGCGCAGCCGGTCGCGGTGCTGTTGCTCGGGGTGCTGCACTTCGTGCCCGACGACGCCGACCCGGGCGGTTGCGTGGCGCGGCTGCAGGAGGCGGTCGCGCCCGGCAGCTACATCGCGATCACGCACGCCACCGCGGACGGGCAGCCCGCGGAGGTGCTGGAGGCGCAGAAACTCTCCGGCCGCACCTCCACCGAGATCGTGCTGCGCGGCAAGGACGAGATCGCGGCCTTCTTCGGCGACTGGCCCCTGCTCGAGCCGGGCCTGGTGCACCTGCCGCTGTGGCGGCCGGAGAACCCCGCCGACGTCGGGGAGCGGCCCGAGATGTCCGGCGCGTACGGGGGTCTCGCGCGCAAGGAATGACCGCGGGAAGTGCTGGTCCGAGCGGTCGTGCTGGATGGAAGCAATTGGTGCCGAGTCGTTTTCGCGGATCCACGGCCGACCGCGGCGGCGGCGACTGTAAGGTGTGAGCGCCTCGACGTAATTGGAAGGATTGTGGTGCGTACACCTTTGCTGATGGTTGTGTTCGGACTGGCGCTGGCGGCCGGTGGGCCGAGCGTGATAGCGGCGGCCGACCCGCTGCCCGGCGTGAGCGCCGCGCCGATCGCCGAACCGGTGATGCTGGGCGCGGACGCCGACGGCCAGGCCGTCACCTTGTCGTCCGGCCAGGAACTGGTGGTGGCGCTGCCGGACACCCCGTCCACCGGCTACCGCTGGCAGGTCGCCGAGATCGACCAGGCCGTGCTGCACCAGGAGGGTGAGCCGCAGTTCCGCCAGAACCCGGGCGACCTGATGCCCGGCGGCCCCGGCAACTCGGTGTGGGCCTTCACCGCCGGGGACCGCGGCGCCAGCCACCTGACCCTGGTGTCGGTGCGCCCGGGCGACCCCGCCCCGGCACAGCAGTTCTCGCTCGACGTGACCGTGAACTGAGCCTGCCGCACAACGACATCCGGCCTGGGCGGACACTTTTCGCGCCGTCGCGGCAACACGTGCCGCGACGAGAAGATTCGTGACCGCCCAGGCCGGATGTGTTCGTGTCGGGGCCGTCTCGTCAGGACACCGCCACCAACCGAGCCGCGTTCGCCGACACGTCGTCGACCGCCTCGTTGGCGGTGAGTTCGGCCCGGACCCGGTCGCGATAGCGGGCCAGTTCGGCGGTCTTGGTGGCGTCGTCCCAGCGCAGATGGCTCGCGATCAGGTCGGCGACCACCTCGGCGGCGGCCAGGCCGCGGTCGGGTACCTCGATGGAGATGCGGGTGCGGCGGGTGAGGATGTCGTCCAGGTGCAGGGCGCCCTCGTGGGTGACCGCGTACACCGCCTCGACACCGAGATAGTCGCCGCTGCCCGGCAACCGCATGCCCAGTTCGGGCGCGGCGTCGATCATCGCGATCAGCTCGGAGGCCAGCGAGCCGTAGCGCTCGAGCAGATGGGTCACCGTCTCGACCGGCAACCCCGCCCGCCGCGCGACCGTCTCGGCGTCGGCGCGCAATTCGTGATAGCCGACCGCGCCCAGGACCGGCAGACTCTCGGTCACCGACGGCGCCACCGCCCGCCCGAAGCCCGCCACCGCGGCATCGACCACATCGGCGGCCATCACCCGGTAGGTGGTGTACTTGCCGCCCGCGATCACGAACAGGCCCGGAACCGGTTCGGCCACCGCGTGTTCGCGCGACAGCTTCGAGGTCTCGTCCGAGGCGCCCGACAGCAGCGGCCGCAGCCCGGCGTAGGTGCCGACGATGTCGTCCTCGGAAATCGGTTCGCGCAGTAGCGAATTGACGTGATCGAGGATGTAGCGCACGTCCGTCGCGGTCGCCACCGGGTGGTCGCGGTCCAGCGACCAGTCGGTGTCGGTGGTCCCGATGATCCAGTGCGCGCGCCACGGGATCACGAACAGCACACTCTTCTCGGTCTTCATGATCAGGCCGGTGCGCAGGTCCAGCCGCGCGCGCGGCACCATGATGTGCACGCCCTTGGACATGCGCACCCGGAACGGGAAGTCCACGCCGGTCATGGCGTTCATCTCGTCGGTCCACACGCCCGTCGCGCTGATCACGCTGCGGGCCCGCACGTCGTAGGTGCGGCCGCTCTCCAGATCGGTGATCGTCGCGCCGGCCACCCGATCGTGGTCGCGCAGCAATGCCGTCACCTTGGTGCGGGTGAGTACCGTGGCGCCGTGCTGGGCGGCGGTGCGGGCCAGCATCATGGTGTGCCGCGCGTCGTCGACCTGGGCGTCGAAATACCGGATGGCGCCGACCAGGGCGTCCTCGCGCAGCGCGGGCGCGAATTCCAGTGCGCGCGAACGGCTCAGATGCCGGTGCATGGGCAGTGCGCGGGCGCCGCCGAGGGTGTCGTAGAGCGCGACCCCGGCGCCGATGTAGGGACGTTCCCAGTGCCGCCGCAACGGGAACAGGAACGGCACCGGGTGCACGAGGTGCGGGGCGAGCCGGTTCAGCAGCAGGCCGCGCTCCTTCAGCGCCTCCCGTACCAGGGCGAAGTCCAGTTGCTCCAGATACCGCAGCCCGCCGTGGATGAGTTTGCTGGAGCGGCTCGAGGTCCCGGCCGCCCAGTCGCGGGCCTCCACGACGACGGTGGTCAGGCCGCGTGCGGCGGCGTCCAGCGCGGCGCCGGCGCCGACCACACCGCCGCCGATGATCAGGACGTCGATGTCGTCGCGGCCCAGGGAGCGCAGCGCGTCGGCCCGGTACTGCGGGTCCAATTGTGTTGTCACAGCGGTATTTCTCTCTCGTGTTCCGTACGGGTCAGTCGTCGACGTCGACCCAGTCGAGCGTGCGGGCCACTGCCTTCTTCCATCGCGCGTAGCCGCGTTCGCGTTGCTCCTCGCTCGATGTCGGGGTCCAGCGCTTGGATTCCTGCCAGTTCTGGGCCAGTTCGTCGACGTCCTTCCAGAAACCGACCGCCAGCCCGGCGGCGTAGGCGGCGCCGAGCGCGGTGGTCTCCGACACCACCGGCCGCGACACCGGCACGCCGAGGAAGTCGGCCTGCAACTGCATGCACAACTCGTTGGCGGTGACGCCGCCGTCCACTCGCAGCACGTCCAAGCGCACGCCGGAGTCGGCCTGCATGGCCTCCACGACGTCACGGGTCTGATAGCAGATGGCCTCCAGCGCGGCGCGCGCCAAGTGCGCGTTGTTGCTGTAGCGGGACAGGCCGACGATGACGCCGCGCGCGTCGGAACGCCAGTAGGGCGCGAACAGGCCCGAGAACGCCGGGACGAAGTACACCCCGCCGTTGTCCTCGACCTGCCGGGCCAGCGATTCGCTCTGTGCCGCACCGGAAATGATGCCGAGCTGGTCGCGCAGCCACTGGATCGCCGAGCCGGTCACCGCGATCGAACCCTCCAGCGCGTACACCGGCCGCTGGTCGCCGAACTGGTAGGCGACGGTAGTGAGCAGGCCGTGCTCCGAACGCACCATTTCCTCGCCGGTGTTGAGCAGCAGGAAGTTTCCGGTGCCGTAGGTGTTCTTGGCCTCGCCGGGGCGGAAGCACAGCTGGCCGACGGTGGCCGCCTGCTGATCGCCGACCACGCCCGCGATCGGCACCTCGGCCTGGAACGGGCCGTCGGCGGAGGTGGTGCCGAACAGGTCCGGATTCACCGAGGGCCGGATCTCGGGCAGCATCGCGCGCGGCACCCCGAACAGTTCCAGCAGTTCGTCGTCCCAGTCCAGCGTCTCGAGGTTCATCAGCATGGTGCGGCTGGCGTTGGTGACGTCGGTGACGTGGTTGCCGCCGCGCGGACCGCCGGTGAGGTTCCACAGCACCCAGGTGTCGGAGGTGCCGAACAAGGCGTCGCCGCGCTCTGCCGCCTCCCGCACGCCGGGGACGTTCTCCAGGATCCATTTCAGTTTCCCGCCGGAGAAGTACGTCGCGGGCGGCAGACCGGACTTGTGCCGGATGGTGTCGGCGTGGCCGGCGCGCTCGAGGTCGGTGACGATGCGGTTGGTGCGGGTGTCCTGCCAGACGATGGCGTTGTAGAAGGGCCGCCCAGTGCGCCGGTTCCACACGATGGTGGTCTCGCGCTGATTGGTGACACCGACCGCGGCCAGGTCCTCGGCGGTCAGATCCGCGTGTGCCAGTGCGGTTTTGATGACGGTGCTGGTGCGTTCCCAGATCTCGGCCGGGTTGTGCTCGACCCATCCGGCGCGCGGCATGATCTGCTCGTGCTCCAGCTGCCAGCGGGCGACTTCGTTGCCGCCGTGGTCGAACACCATGAAGCGAGTGCTGGTGGTGCCCTGGTCGATGGCTCCGACATACCGGGTCATCGTGGGTCCTTTCGCAAAAGTGATGGGGGAGAAGGGTATACGGGATCAGAAGACGGCGGCGGCGACCAGGCCCGCGAGCGCGCCGCCGACCAGCGGGCCGAGCACGGGCACCCAGGCGTAGGCCCAGTCGTTGGATTTGCCTTGCGGCGCGGGGCCTTCCGCGGGCTCCCCGGTCGCTCGCGCGCCGACGCCCGCCGTGGCGGGAACCCGAGTCGCCGCGGTCCGGGTCACCGGCAGGACCGCGTGCGCCAACCGCGGGCCCAGATCGCGCGCCGGGTTGATCGCGTACCCGGTGGGGCCGCCCAGTGACGCGCCGATGCCGACCACCAGCAGGGCCGCCGCCAGCGGGCCCAGCCCGCTCGGGGTGTGGCCGATGCCGATGATGACCAGCACCAGCACGAAGGTGGCGATCACCTCGGTGGCGAAATTCCAGCGGTAGGAACGGATTTCGGGACCGGTGGCGAAGACGCCGAGCTTCTTCCCGGCGTCCGGCTCGGCGTCGAAGTGTTTCTTGTAGGCCAGATAGGCGGCGGTCGCGCCGAGGAACGCGCCGACCAGCTGCCCGGCGACATAGGCGATCGTGGTGGCGGCGGTGATCGCGATGCCGGGCGCGTACTCGTCCGCGCCGCTGAACAGGATCCCGATCGTGACGGCCGGATTGAGGTGGCCCCCGGTCTTGTAGGCGACGTACACGCCGCCGAACACGCCCAGCCCCCAGCCGAAGTTGATCAGCAGCCAGCCGCCGTCGAAGCCCTTCGTCTTCGCGAGCAGCACGTTGGCGACCACGCCCACGCCGAGCAGGGCCAGCACGCCCGTGCCGAGCGCCTCGCTGAGGAAGATCGACCCGAAGTTCACCGTTGAGCCTCCGTCCGCCGTCGGCCGCCCCGGTGCGACCGTCCTGGCCGCGACGCTACGGCCGCGGCGCCGCCTCGAACACCGTGGTCGTTCGACAATGTCGAACAGGACGGGTGGAGCGTGCTCGTCGCGAAGGCTACCGTCCGACCGTGGTCAGCAGGGGACGGCCCAGGTCACACCGCGTGGTCGCGGCAACGCCGGGCCGGTGCGCGTGTTCGGCGCCGCCGAATCCGCGGTGGCGAGTTAGGTTGCGTGCATGCCGGGTCCGATTCAGTCGATCGAGCGCGCGGCGGCCGTGCTGCGCCTGCTCGCCCGCTCCGGCCGCCTCGGGGTGGGCGAGATCGCCGGGGCGCTCGGGCTGGCGAAACCGACCGCGCACGGCATCCTGCGCACCCTGCGGGACGTGGGGTTCGTCGAGCAGGATCACGACAGCGGCAAATATCGGCTGGGCGCGGCCCTGCGCGAGGTCGGCACCGGCTACCTCGATCCGAACGACCTGCGCTCGCGGGCGATCAACTGGGCCGACGGGCTGGCCGCCCGAACCGGCGAGGCGGTGCGGATCGCGGCGCGGGCGGGCGGGGACGGTGTCGTGGTGGTGCACCACGTATTTCGTCCCGACAACACCGAGCAGGCCTTGGAGGTAGGGCAGGAACTGCCCGCGCACGCCACCGCGCTGGGCAAGGTATTGCTGGCCGCCGACGCGGATCTGGCCGCGCGGGTGCTGCGCGGGACACCGGTCGCGCTGACCCACCGCACTCTCGCCGACCCCGACGCGCTGACTCGGGAGATCGCCGCGGTCCGGCAGGCCGGATGGGCGGCGGAGATCGAGGAGTTCCGTTCCGGCACAGCCGGTCTCGCCGCGCCGCTGCGCTCCCACGGCGGGCTCGTGGTCGGGGCGATCGGGGTCGCGGGGGTGGTGGACCGGCTCTGTGACGCGCGGCTGCGGCCGCGGGCGCGGCTGGTCGGGTACGTCCGCGAGGCCGCGGGTGCGGTGTCGCGGGAACTCGGGGCGCAATGACGGCCCGCCGCATGGGCGTTTCCAGTACGGAATATGTTGCCGCTCAGAATGTTTCGATAGGAAGTGGCCGCGCATGACGCAGCGATACGTGCTGGCGATCGACCAGGGCACGACCTCGAGCCGGTGCATCCTGTTCGACCAGCGCGCCCGGCTGGTGGGCGTGGCGCAGCGCGAGCACCGGCAGTACTACCCGCGGCCGGGGTGGGTCGAACAGGACGCGGCCGAGATCTGGCGCAATGTGGAGCGCATCCTGCCGCAGGTGCTCCGGGACGCCGGGGTGAGTGCGGAACAGATTGCGGCAGTGGGGATCGCGAACCAGCGCGAGACGACCGTGGTGTGGGATCGGCGCACCGGAGTTCCGGTCGGCCGCGCGATCGTGTGGCAGGACGTGCGCACCGAGGAACTGGTCCGGGGGTTCGAGAGCGCGACCGGGACGGAGCGCATCCGGGAGCTGTCCGGCCTGCCGCTGGCCACCTACTTCGCCGCGCCGCGGCTGCGGTGGCTACTCGACACCGTGCCCGGCCTGCGCGAGCGGGCCGAACGCGGTGAGGTGCTGTTCGGCACCATGGAGAGCTGGCTGATCTGGAACCTCACCGGCGGCGTGGACGGTGGCCTGCACGTCACCGACGTCACCAATGCCAGCCGCACCCTGCTGATGGATTTGTCGACCCGTACCTGGTCTCCGGAGTTGTTGCGGTTCTTCGGAATTCCCGCCGCGATGCTGCCGCGCATCCAGCCCTCGACCGCGTCGTTCGGCACCGTCCGCCACCCGGTGCCGGGGTTGCGGATCGCGGCCGCGCTGGGTGATCAGCACGCGGCGCTGTTCGGCCAGACCTGTTTCGCCCGTGGGGAAACCAAGTGCACCTACGGCACCGGTGGCTTCCTGATGATGAACACCGGCAGCGAACTGGTGCGCTCCGAGCACGGCCTGCTGACCACGATCGGCTATCAGATCGCGGACGAACCGGTGTACGCGTTGGAGGGCCCGATCGCCATGACCGGCTCGCTGGTGCAGTGGGTGCGCGACAACATCGGGCTGGTCGCGACCGCTCCGGAAATCGAAACCCTCGCGCGCACAGTCGAAGACAACGGCGGCTGCTACCTCGTCCCCGCCTTCTCCGGCCTGTACGCCCCGCACTGGCGCAGCGACGCCCGCGGCCTGCTGATCGGCCTCACCTCCTACGTCACCAAGGGCCACCTGGCCCGCGCGGTACTGGAGGCCACGGCCTGGCAGACCCGCGAGGTGGTCGACGCCATGAACGCCGACTCCGGCCTGCAGGCCCGCGCCCTGCGCGTGGACGGCGGTATGACCTCCGACAACCTGCTGATGCAGATCGTGGCGGACGTACTCGACACCCCGGTCATGCGCCCCTTCGTCGCCGAAACCGTCTCCCTCGGCGCCGCCTACGCCGCCGGCCTGGCCGTAGGCTACTGGCCGGATCTGCAAGGGCTGCGCGGAAATTGGCGAGTAGCCGCCCAGTGGTTGCCCCACATGGACCCCCACCTCCGCGAGTCCGAATACGCCAACTGGCAACGCGCCGTATCCCTCACCTACGGCTGGGCCCGCCCCGCCCTTCCTGAACCCCGTCGATAGCCCGTCGAGCAGAACTTCGGTCCTGCCCGGATGGGCCGAAGCGAGGCTGCCGCATGGAGAGGTGGTAACTCGAGATGGCTGGCGTGGGAGCGTGGTCCCAACCCGCTTTGACGAACGCAGGCAGGAAGGCGCCGATCCACCGGCGAGTCCGCGTAACGTTTCGAGGGTGGCAATCAATTAGCGAGGTAACGAGACTTACGCGTCCGGGGCGGTGCGTCTGAAGCTCGCTAAATGAGAGGCGGATCGACTGTGGGCCGCAAGCGGGGCTTTTTCGCGGAGATGCAACACCAAGCGAGAGTTGCGGAGCAGCGACGGCAGTGGGAGCATGCCGCGGCCGTGCGCGCGCATAACCACGCAGTGCGCGAGGCTGAGCGAGCTCGCCAACATGAAGAGCGGGCGCGCGCTGCGCTATCGCGCGCGCATGAAAGCGAACGGCGTGCAGCGGAGGCAGCGGCGCTAAGGGCATATCGTGACCGGCGGGTCAGCGAAGCGGAGGCCGCGACGACCCGATATGCGGAAATCTATGACCAGATCGACACCGTACTGGCTGCGACCCTCGACGTTGACGATTACGTCGATCTCGAGACCCTTCGTCGCACCGCTGAACACCCCGAGTTCGCCCCGGGGATCCTGGCTGAGCCTGTCCCTCATCCGGCGTGGGTGCAAGCACCACCCGAGCCACAGTTCACGCTGCCACCCGAACCGGCTGGGCTGGGGAAGCTGTTCGGAAGGGGCAAGCACGAGCAACAGGTCACGGTCGCGCACCAACGGTGGCAGCGAGAGCACACCGCGTGGCTGCACCACGTGCAAGTCGACATTCCTGCGCAGAATCTACGGTTGCAGGCCGAGCATCAAGGCTTGGAAGCCGTGCGTCATGAGCGGCTGAGCCGAGCCCGCGCCGACTACGAGGAGCAGTGCCGACAGCACGAGGCCGCTATCGCCCAACACAACGCTCGTGTCGACGACCTCATTGCACGACTGGCTGCTGACCAGCCTGCTGCTATTGACGAATACGTCGGAATTGTGTTGTCCAACTCGACGTATCCGGACGGATTCCCCGTCGACTACGACTACACCTTCGACGGTGGGCTACGTGAATTGACCCTGTCGGTCACCGTGCCCGCGCCCGACTCTGTGCCCTCGATCAAGCAGGTCAAATACATCACTGCATCGGACGAGAACAGGGAAACGCCTGTGTCGCAGAAAGATCAGCGTCTGCGCTACAACACTGCAGTGACGTCGGTGGCTCTGCGTTCACTGCATGAAATCTTCGAGGCAGACCGCGCTGAGCGCATCGAATCCATCTCCCTCACTGTGGCAACTGCCGTCGTCGATCCGGCGACCGGTCATCCGGCCGAGGTGCCTTTTGTCGCCGCAGCGGTGTCTCGGAAGCAGTTCCTGGACTTGAACCTGGCCGAAGTCGAGCCGGCGGCTGCCCTGACCGGCCTGCGCGCGCTCGTCTCGAAAAATCCATTCGCGCTGATTCCGATCGCAACATCCAGCGGAGTCCGGCGATGACCACCGACCCCGTGCGCGACCGATCTGGCGCATTGATCCGTCTGCGGGCAGAGAACCATGAGCTGCGAGTGCGCTTGCAACAGATCGAAGATCAAAATGACGCAGACTTTGTGGCGGCGGGGTTCTATACGCATCAACATCCGCTCGAAGGCTCCACTGCATACGGCGAACGTCTTGCGAAAATCCGCGAAGTGCTCAAAGAACTGATCCGAAACAAGGCCGCGATCGAGACCTCGCCGGGGTTCATCTATGACAACTCCCTTGCCAAGGGAAAGAAGATGACCAGCGACCTGGCTCAGTTGATGTTGCGCGCGTACAATGCCGAAGCCGAGAACTGTATACGTTATGTCAAGGCGGGCAACCTTCGTGCAGCGATCACGCGACTGGAGAAATCTGCCACAGCGGTGGCACGACTCGGCGCGATGATGGACATGCGCGTCAGTCCCGGCTATCACAACTTGCGCATTGAGGAACTCACTCTCACCGCCGAGTTTCTGATGAAGAAACAAAAAGAAAAGGAGTCTGCTCGGGAAGAGCGGGAACGGCTGCGAGAGGAAGCGCTCGCGCAGAAGGAGCTGGAAGCCGAACGAGAACGACTCGACAAGCAACGTCATCATTATTTGAACGTGCTTGCGGCACTCGGTACGTCAGCTCCCGACCGCCAGGGTATCGAAGCGAAGCTCGCCGACGTCGATGCAGCCATTGAACGTAACGACTACCGGATCGCAAATATCCGAGCAGGCTACGTATACGTAATCAGCAACCTAGGAGCCTTCGGCCCAGGAATCGTCAAAATCGGTCTTACCCGTCGACTCGAGCCTATGGACCGCGTCCGCGAACTGGGTGACGCGTCGGTACCCTTCTGGTTCGACGTACACGCCCTCTTCTTTTCGGAGGATGCCGTAACGGTCGAAGCGGAACTTCACAGACGGTTCGCGGATCGCAGGGTCAATCGCATCAATCTTCGGCGAGAGTTCTTCTATGCCACACCGTTCGAGGTCAAGGACCAACTCGCGGAGATCGCGGGACACCTTATCGAATTCACTGCTGAGCCCGAGGCGGAACAGTATAGGCTAAGTGTTTCGATGGGTGTCCCATCTGACAAGTAATTTTGACAGTTCATGAAATACGCCAATGGCCGCGGATCACGTCGTATGCGAACCGGGTCGCCCGGGGCCCGCCCCTCTCAATAGCCTCTCGCTCGATTTCGCCGCCTGGCCGACAATCCGCACCAATGCACGACCCCGCCCGCCGCGGCACGCGGCGGGCGGGGTCTTTGCCGGGTCAGTCCAGGCAGCCGTGGGTCTGGAGGTCGGCGTATACGTCGTCGGAGACGGTGAGGGCCGTGCCGGGCCGCACGCCGGCCAGTACGCTCACGCCTACGTTGTTCTCGAGTGAGCACCCCAGCAGATTGGTGGTGACGGTGATGGTCTCGTCCGCGTGGGCTACTCCGGAACTCAGTACGGCCGCGCCGGTCAGTGCGAGGGCGGCGGCGCCGGTCTTGACGAATCGCATGGAATATCCTCCTCAATTCGTGATCGGACGCGGCGGATGTCGGTCGTTTGTCCAGGTAAAGCGGGTTTTCGGCCGACGTTCGCCGCGATTGCGCGCCCAAGAGTAGAGGGTGCCGTGCGGGGCTTCCGCGGCGGCCCGGCGCTGATCGCTCAGCGCAGGTCGCGGGCGAGGCGGGTCGCTCCGACCGCCATGTAGCTGCCGGTGAGGGCGACCAGGGGTACCGCCGCCGAGCGGGCGACGTCGCCGCGGGCGAGGTGTCCCGCGCCGTGGGTGGTGTCCATGATGTCCACCATGAGGGCGATGCGCTGCCAGCGTCGCCGCTCTGCCGCGGGCGCGGTCAGGTAGCCGAGGCCCAGTGCCACCGCTCGGGCACCGAAAATCCTTGTGAGGTAGACGGATTCGGGGGAGAGTCGGATGCCGAGTGCGCGGCCGAGCTGCCGGGGCGCCAGCAGGGACGCCGCACCCAGCACGATCCGGCCGGCCGCCAGTCCCCGCAGCGCCGCGGCCAGGGTGCGATCGGCGCGCGATTCCTGAGTCGATGTCATGGTTCGAGCATGCTCGCCGCGGCGCGCCGAGGCGATTACCCGTGAGGTAAGACCGGACAGATTTCAATCAGTGATTGAAACAATGATTGAACATGTGCTTGACTGGCGGGCATGAGCGAGAAGGTCTCGGCGGTGGGCACCCGCGAGCGGCTGCTGGCCGCGGCGGAGCGGCTCCTGCTGACCGAGCGTTACGACGACGTCTCCGTGCGCGCCATCTGCGCTGCGGCACAGGCGAATCCGGCCGCGGTGCACTACCACTTCGGGTCGAAGGAGGCGCTGGTGACGGCGCTGCTGGAGGACCGGCTGGGACCCCTGTGGTCGGATCGGATGTCGGCGCTGGCCGCGGCGGGCGCACCGGTTCCGGACCTCGTGGAGGCGGTGCTCGCGCCGTTCCTCGAGCTGTCCGCCGATCCGGTGGGCCGGCTGCACCTGCGGTTGCTGGCCCAGTTCGTGCTCGGCCGGCACGGCGGCGAGTGGCGGCAGCCGTGGTTCCGGATCGACGCGTGGGCCGGTCTGCTGCCCGGCCTGCCCGCCGCGGACGGCGGCCGCCGCTGGATGCTGGCCTTCGAAATGATCATCATGCGGTTCGGTGGCGCGCACGAACGCCCGCCGTCACCGCGATCGGTGGCCGCACTGCGCGATTTCGTGATCGCCGGGCTGACCGCACCCGCGGGCGGCGAGCGATGACCGACATCTTCACCCCCGCCAGGCTCGGCCCGATCACGGTGCGCAACAGGGTGATCAAGGCGGCCACCTTCGAGGCCCGCACTCCCGACGCGCTGGTCACCGACGACCTGATCGAATTCCACCGGGAGGTCGCGGCGGGCGGCGTCGGCATGACCACCGTCGCCTACTGCGCGGTCGCGCCGGGCGGCCGCACCGATCGCCATCAGCTGTGGATGCGACCGGAAGCCGTTGCGGGACTGCGGAAGCTGACCGATCGGGTGCATGCCGAGGGCGCGGCGGTGAGCGCCCAGATCGGGCACGCCGGGCCGGTCGCCAACGCCGCCTCCAACCGCGCGCCCGCACTCGCGCCGAGCCGGTTGTTCAGCCCGCTCGGCATGCGCCCCATGCACGTTCCCGATGAGGCCGAGATCCAGGAGCTGATCGCCGCGCACGCCGAGGCGGCCCGGCTGACCGAGCAGGCCGGATTCGACGCGGTGGAAATCCATTTCGGTCACAACTATCTGGTGAGTTCGTTCCTGAGCCCGCTGCTGAACCGGCGCCGCGACCGTTACGGCGGGTCGACGGCCGCCCGCGCTCGGCTGGCCCGCGAAATCGCCTGTGCGGTAAGGGAAGCCGTCGGCGACCGACTGGCGGTGACGGCGAAACTGAACATGGCCGACGGTGTCCGCGGCGGGCTCACCGTCCCCGAGTCGCTCCAGGTCGCGAGCTGGCTGGAGGCCGACGGCGCGCTGGACGCGCTGGAACTCACGGCCGGCAGTTCGCTGCTGAACCCGATGCTGCTGTTCCACGGCGATGCGCCGCGGCGGGAGTTCGCACGGGCCCTGCCCACTCCGGCGCGCTGGGGTATGCGAGCGGTCGGGCGGGTATTCCTGAAGGAGTACCCGTACCGTGATACCTACCTGCTGGATTGGGCCCGCCAGTTCCGCCGCGAGCTGTCGATGCCGCTGATCCTGCTGGGCGGCATCACGGATCTGGACGGCATGAAGACCGCGCGGACGGAGGGCTTCGACTTCGTGGCGATGGGCCGGGCACTGCTGCGTGAACCGAATCTGTTGCACCGCATCCGATCCGACGCGACCACCCGCTCGGCCTGCATCCACTGCAACCGGTGCATGCCGACGATCTACGACCGCACCCGCTGCGTCTACCGGCCGGATCGCACGGTACCGCTGCCGTCACTGTCCGGGGACAGCGTCGAAGGAGAGCACATATGACGGGACGATTGTCCGGACGCGTCGCGCTGATCAGCGGTGCGGCCTCGGGGATGGGCGCCGCGCACGCCCGCGCCTTCGTCGGCGAGGGCGCCCGCGTGGTGCTCGGCGACATCGCGGCGGAGGCGGGCAAGCAGCTCGCCGACGAACTCGGCGAGCGCGCGGTGTTCGTGCCGCTGGACGTCACCCGTTCGGGCGATTGGGACGTCGCGGTGGCCGCCGCGGTGGCCGCGTTCGGCAAGCTCGACGTGCTGGTCAACAATGCCGGGTTGCTCGACGGCGGGGCACTGGGCGACTTCACCGAGGAGCGGTGGCAGCGCATTCTGGCGGTCAACCTCACCGGGCCGTTCCTCGGCCTGACCGCGGCCCGCGACGCGCTGGTCGCGGCCGCTCCGGCGGCGGTGGTGAACATCTCCTCGGCCGCGGGCATGCAGGGGGTGGCGGGCATGCACGGCTACACGGCGTCGAAGTTCGGGCTGCGCGGGCTGACCAAGTCGGCCGCGCTGGAACTCGCGCCCTTCGGCGTCCGGGTCAACTCGGTACACCCGGGCGGCATCGCCACGCCGATGATCGGAGCCCAGCCGGGCACGGTCGCCATCGACCGCACGGCGAACACCTTGACCAGACTGGGCGCGCCCGAGGAGATTTCCTCCCTGGTGGTGTACCTGGCAAGCACGGAGTCCAGCTACTGCACGGGTGCGGAGTTCGTCGCCGACGGCGGCATGACCGCCGGATCCACCCTGGGCTGATAGCGCGCCGGGCCGGTCAGGCCGGGTCGTTCTCCGGCTGCGCCGGTGCGGGGTGCCGCACGTGTTCCGGTGGCTCGTCCGCACCCGGCGGTTCCGGGAGGGCCAGGGTGAGGACGGCGAGTCCGAAGGCGACCACTGCGATCGCCGACAGCATGGTGATGCTGCCGTTCAAGGTGTGGGCGCGGAAGAAGACGGTGCTCAGCACGGCCAGGCCGACCGCGTTGCCGATCTGCTCGATGGTCGGCAGCGCGCCGGAGGCCTCGGCCATGCGCTCGACGTCGAGCCGGGCCAGCATGATCGGCTGCAGTAGCGCGGCGAAGGCCCCGACACCGAAACCGGCGACGAATACCGGGATCACCGCCAGCGCCAGGCTCACCTCGCCGTCGGTCACCCACAGATAACCCGCGGCGATGGCCACGCAGCCGCCGAACACGGCGATTCCCGCCGCGAGTACCCGCACCCCCCACCGCTTCACGAACAGCGGCGAAAGCAGCGCTCCCGCACCGGCGCCCAGCGCGAACGGCGTCATCGCGATGCCGGTGCGCAGCGGTGTCCAGTGCAGCACGTCCTGCAACATGATGGAGGCGGCGAACACGAACGCGGTGAACAACCCGAAGAAGATCGACACCAGCACCGAACCCACCCGAAAACCGCGGTCCGCGAACAGGTCCAGCCGCACCAGCGGGCCGTCACCGCGCCGCGATCGCCGCCGCTGCTGCGCGATGAACACGGCCGCGACCACGAGCGCGACGGCGATCATCGCGAAATGCCCGGGGCGCCAGCCGTTCTGCTGCACGTCGGCCAGCGCCGACAGCAGCAGGAGCAGGCTGAGGGTCGACACTATCGCGCCGGTCAGGTCCAGGCCCTCGCGCTCGGGCGCCGGGCCGAGGTGCAGGAACCGGTGGGCCAGTACGAATGCCAGCACCCCGAGCGGCAGGTTCATCAGGAAGATCGCGTGCCATCCCGAACCGCCGATGTTCATCGTGATGAGCACGCCGCCGACGATCGGGCCGAGCATGCCCGCGAATCCGGCTGTCGCGCCGTAGAGCGCGAAGACCTGCTGATGGCGTTCGCGGGGGAAGCTGGCGGTCAGGATGGCGATGGTCTGCGCCGCCATGCCCGCGCCGGTGATACCCTGGGCGACCCGGGCGACGATCAATTCCGTAGCGCTGGTGGACATTCCGCACCACAGCGAGGCGGCGGTGAAGCCGACCACCGACACCAGGAACAGCCTGCGGCGGCCCACCAGCGCGCCGATGCGGGCCGCGGTGAGCAGCGTGCACGCGAAGGCCAGCGAGTATCCCGCCACCACCAGCAGCTGCGCCGACTGCGAGGCACGCAGATCGCGGCTGATGTCCGGCAGTGCGGTATTCACGATGGTCACGTCGATCATCTGCATGAACACCGAGATCAGGCAGCCGGCGAAGGCGAGCCAGGCGGCCAACTCGCCGCTGGGCCTGGTGGTGGTATCGGCCTCGGTCACGACCATGCCTCCGATTCCGGACAGTCGAACAAGTCATTTCCCGAGTGGGACTGTGGCAGAGGTGAATCTGCCTGTCGCCCTTTACACGCGAAGATTCCCGGATCACACAGCAGGCGCGGGCGGCGGTTGTGAGCCGGACCAACGCGTTGTGACACCTACCGACTCGGCGGGGCGGGTGTGTCGTCGCGGGTGAGCGCCGATTCGAACATCGGCCAGGAGTTGTGCAGGTCGTCCTGCCAGTAGCCCCACGAGTGGGTGCCGTTGTCGCGGAAGTCGAAGGTGGCGGGAACCTTCAACTGCCGCAGGCGTTCCTGCAGCTGGTGGGTGCAGACGTTGGTGACCACTTCCAGGGGCGCGCCGAAGAACAGCTGGTACATCAGTTGCATCGCGTCGCCGTGGGCGCCGGGGAGATTGTCGCGGGGACCGGGCAGGCCGTTGCCGGTGGAGACGTAGATGGAGGTGCCGCGTAATCGGTCCGCGTTCAGGTACGGGTCGTTGGCGGCCCACGCGGGGTCGCTGGGCGGACCCCACATGTTGGCGGCATTGCCGCGCTGGCCGGTGACGACCGCCTGCACCATGGCCTGTCCCTGCGGGTCGCTGGTGCGCACACAGCCGCTGTAGGAACCGATCGCGCGATACAGCTCCGGAGCGCCGATGGCGAGCTGGAACACCGAGGTACCGGCCATGGAGATGCCCGCGATGGCATTGGCGCCGCTGCCGCGGAACGCGGCGTCGATGATCGGCGGCAGTTCCTGGGTGAGGAAGGTGGACCAGCGCTGGCGGCCCAGTACCGGGTCGTCGGCGCGCCAGTCGGTGAAGTAGCTGCCCGCGCCGCCGAACGGGATCACGACATTGACCTGCTTGTCGCGGAAGAACTGGACCAGGTCGGTGGTCTCCAGCCAGTTGCCGTCCGAACCGCCGTTGGCGCCGTTGAGCAGATAGAACGTCGGCGCCGGGCGGTCCGGATCGGCGGCCCGCAGCACGGTCAGCCGGGTCACGGTGTTCATCGCGGCGGAATGCACGCCGACATCGAGCACGCGCGCGGAGATGTGCCGGATATCGGCGATGCGCGTGCCGTCCTCGGCGGTCAGCGGTGCGCCCGCGGCGGGCTCGGCCGCGGCGATGCCGCCGACGGCGAATCCATTGACACTCAAGGCCGTAACGAGCACGGTGGCCGCCGTGAGCAGGCCCCGCGACAGCCGCTCGGACATCATCGCACTCCGATCTGGACGCCGTGACACGCCGCCGCTGCGCGAACGGCGAGGTGCCCCCCGAACCCATGTCGAGTCAACAGCATGCCGGTCGGGTTGACCAGGGGCCGCGACCGATATTGTGGCGCTTCCCAGGCCGTTCCCTGTGCGAATTGCCCCGATTCCCAAAGGGTGCCGCGTGCGCGGCACTGATCAGAGGACGAAGACGCGTTCCGAGGGCGGCAGCCGGTCGAGGGTGGCGGAGATCCTCGCGCACAGCCGCGTGGGGCGGTCGATATCGGTGGCGGACTTGCCGCTGGTGAGGATCGCCCCGGCGAGCGCGCGTTCGGGATCGGCCCAGCCGTATTGCGTGGTGAGCCCGCTGCGGCCGAAGTGGGAGCGGGTGTGGGCGCCGAATTTCGATCTGCGCCCGCCCAATTCGAACCCGGCGCGGCTCACCCGCCCGGCCACGCCCGGCAGCCACGCGGCCGGACGCACCGCCTGCCGCAGGGTGTCGGGCTCGATGATCCGGACCCCGTCGAGTTCGCCGCCGCGCGTGAGGATCTCGTAGAACCTCGACAGTTCCGCGGCGGTGGTGACGAGATTGCCCGAGGGCAACTCGGCGGTGAGGAAGGCGCGATTGTCGGCTTCGGACACCGGTCCACTCAGCCCGCCGCCGAGTGCCTTGTGCGCCAGGAACTTCCACACCTTCGACGGTGGCGGCCCGGTCCGCACGCTGGGGACGACCAGATCGACGTCGTCGGGCCCGACTCCGAAGTTGGTCCAGCGGAAGCCCAGCGGACCGAGCACCCGCTCGGCCAGGTGCTCGCGCATCGAGCGGCCGGTGGCGCGACGCACCAGCAGCCGCTGGATCAGTCCGCCGGTCATCGCGTGGTAGACGCGGAAGCGGCCCGGGCGCCAGCTGGGCACCAGATCGGCCAGCGCCCGCGCGGCCAGGTCCTCGTCCAGCACCAGTTCCGCGCCGCGGTAGGGCGGGGTGATGAACGGCACCCCGGCCGAATGCGACAGCACGTGGCCGATGGTGATGGCGGACTTGCCGTTGGCGGCGAACTCGGGAATGTATCGGCAGACCGGGTCGTCGAGTGCGAAGACGCCCTGTTCGAGCAGCATGAACATCAGCGTCGCGGAGACGCCCTTGGCGGTGGAGAAGCCGCAGAACGGCATGTCCGGCGTCACCGGGACGCGCTCCGCGTCCGGCTCGTCCTGGGGCGCGTTGCCGCGGGAATGGCCGATCGCCCGGTTGAGCACGGTCTTGCCGTTGCGACGCAGGCACACCTGGATCGCGGGCGTGGTCCCGAGCCGGTACCAGTCCACGACCTCGGCCCAGAGGGACTCGACGGCGGCGCGGGTGACCCCGGCGTCGGCGGGATCGTCCTCGGGCCCGGTCGTCGTCACCGAGTCCACGTCGGCGGGAACGGTCACCATCGCGTTGGTCATTGCAGCCAGCATAGCCACGGGCCGCGCGGCGGGTCCGCGGGTCGGCGCCCGCCGTGTTGCTCGCGGCCGGAATCCGTTGGCGGGCAATAGGATCTCGCTGAGCGGAACTGGTGGACGCGGCGCCCGGCCCGGTTAGCGTCCCGGCATGAGCAGTGTGCCCGGAGCGCGCCGGACGTTGAAGACCGTGACGGGAGTGAGCGGGTCGCCGGAGGTGTACGCCGCCGCCATCGATCCCGGGCGATCGACGCTCGCGGACGCGGTCGAGGTGGCGCGGCTGGCCGAGGCCCACAAGATCGACGCGCTGTTCGCGGCGGACCTGCTCAGCTTCGGCGCGCAGGGCGCGATCGGCGCGCAGGAACCGCTGATCGTGCTGTCCGCGCTCAGCGCGGTGACCTCGCACGTCGGGCTCATCGCGACCGTGACCACGACCTTCCACCACCCGTTCAACCTGGCCCGGCTGTTCGGGACACTCGATCACGTCAGCAACGGGCGCGCGGCCTGGAACGCGGTCACCTCGTCGGTGGGGGAGGAGAATTACGGCGCCGGGGACCTGCCGAGCCCGGAGGAGCGTTATGCGCGCGCCGCGGAGTCGATCGCGGTCGTCAACGCCCTGTTCGACAGCTGGCGGCCCGGTGCGCTGAGCCCGGACGGCCACGGTGGGGCGGTGCTCGACGCGGGGCGGGTGCGGCCGATCGATCACGCGGGGCGCTACTTCACCGTGCGCGGTCCGCTGAATATTCCGGCGCTGCCGCAGCGGCGGCCGGTGCAGTTCCAGGCCGGGCAGTCCGAGGCCGGGATCGAACTCGGCGCCCGGTTCGCCGAGGTGGTGTTCACCTCGCTGCCCACGCTGGAGGACGCGGTGACCTATGCGAAACGCATCCGGGCCCGCGCTACGGAACTCGGCCGGGCGGACGGTCTGCCGCTGATCATGAGTTCGCTGCACGCGACCTACGGCGCGACCGAGGCCGAGGTCCGCCGCGCGGTGCGCGAACAACGGGAGGCCACCGATTTCGAGGCGGGGCGCGCGCGGCTGGCCGACATGCTCGGCGGCATCGACCTCGCCGAGCTACCGCTGGACCGGTCGATTCCCGAGCATGTGCTGCCGGATGTCCGCACGATCAACCGCCGCCGCGGCCGCGTCGAGATCTTCAGCCGCTTCGCCCGGCAGGGAAAGACGTTGCGGGAGTTGATCCTCGCCGCGAAGGACACCGGACACTGGGCGGTGGCGGGAACGCCGGAGCAGATCGCCGACGCGGTGCAGGAGCGCTACACCGCCGGCGTTCTCGACGTCCTCACTCTCGGCGGCCTGGACCAGCCGCGCTCGCGCGAATTCGTCCTCGACGGCTTGCTCCCGGAACTCCGCCGCCGCCGCATCGTCGGCGCCGACTACGTGGGTGACACCTTCCGCGACAACCTGGAACTCCCGCCACTCCCGCCCCACGATTTGCCCTGAGGTACACCCGACTGAACTGGAGGGTACAACGGGGCGGATATGCTGCTGGAATGGCAGCGGGACAGGCGGCGGGTGCGGCGTCGCGCGGGCGGATCGACAAGCGGCAGGCGATTCTGGCCGCCGCATTTCAGGTCTTTGCGCGCAAGGGGTTCGAGCAGGCCTGTGTGCAGGACATCGCGGCGGCGGCCGGAGTAGCGAAGCCGACGGTGTACAACCACCTCACCGACAAGCACAGCCTGCTGCGCGAGTCGATCACCGTGGTCGCGGACGAGGTGGGGGCGGAGTGCGTCGCCGTGCTCGATCGCCTGCGCAGTCCCGGCGCCGATATCGGCGCGCTGCTCGAGGACGTCGCGTACCGGCTGGTGCGCATCTGCAACGACGATCGGTCGCGAGCCCTGCGCCGGCTCGCCTACGGACAGGCCGCCGTGCACCCGGAACTGGTCGAACTCGCCCGGGAGCGCACCGGGCTGCGCACGCTCGACGCTCTGTCCGACCGCCTGGCCCGCCTGACCCTCTCCGGTCACGTGCGCACCGAGGATCCGGCGACCGCCGCCGAACAGTTCCTCGCGCTGCTGACCGCCCCGGTGGAGAACCGCTCCCGAATGGGCACCCACACGGTCCGCATCGCCGAACTCCGCGCCATCGCCACCGCCGCGGTCCGCACCTTCCTCGCCGCCTACGGCCCCCGCCCCCAATAGCGGGCTACGCGCCCCCAACGGCGGGCTACGCGACTACGGCCAACAGGGTCGTTGCGGAGATGGTGAGTTCGTGGTCGCCTTCAAACTGGATGCGCTGCCGAGCCTGGTCGACGGTGAGGCCGCGGCTGCCCAGCCGCCAGACCGTGTCCGCGTCCATTCGCACGACCGCTGCCGGAGCCTCGGGGATCGCCGCGGTCAGGTCCCATGCGGTGCCGTCGCTGATGACGGCCCATCGCCCACCGGCCGTGCCGGTGACCTCGACCAGCACCGCGGTGCCGGGCGGCCGGGGACGGTCGCGCAGGGCGGCGGGCAGGGCGTGCAGGAACGCGACCACCACCGGCCGCAGCAGGTCCGCGGCGCCGGCGTGCCCGTCACGGCTGCCGGACAGGCGGCGCAGGTAGTCGTTGAGGATATGCGCGGTGATATCCCGCACCGCCCAGCCCGGGCACACCGTCGGCTTCGCCCAGTCGGCCGGTTCGAGCGATTCGAGCAGGCTGATCAGTTCGCGCCGTTCCCGCGGGAACAGCGGCCGCGTGTCGAGGGGGATCATGCCTGCCAGTGAACCGCCGACGGGCGGTGCGGGGCGAGTGGTTTTCGGCCGGTGTCAGGACTCGAGGGCGGGCTCGAAGACCGACCAGGAGTCGTGCAGGTCGCTCTGCCAGTAACCCCACGAGTGGGTGCCGACCGGGCGCAGGTTGAAGGTGGCGGCAATCCCGAGCCCGCCGAGGCGGTCGCGCAGGGTCAGCGCGCAGCGGTTGGTGATGGCCTCCAGGACGCCGCCGCTGACCAGCTGGCCGATGAGTTTGCCGGAGCTGCCGTGGATTCCGGGGCCGTCGAGGGTGTCGAGCGGTCCGGGAAAGCCCGTTCCGGTGGACACGTAGATCGCGGTGCCGCGCAGGCGTTCGGCGTGCAGGAACGGATCGTTGGCCGCCCAGGTGGGATCGTTCGGCGGACCCCACAGGTTGGCGGGATTTCCGCGCCAGCGCAGTACGACCGCGTCGACGAACGCCTGCCCCTGCAGATCACTGGTCTGCACGCAGCCGCTGTAGGAGCCGACCGCGCGATACAGACCCGGTGCGGCGAGCGCGAGCTGGAACACCGAGGTGCCGGCCATCGAGATGCCCGCGACGGCGTTGGCGCCGGAACCGCGGAAAGCCGAGTCGATGATCGGCGGCAGCTCGCCGGTGAGGAAGGTGGTCCACCGCTGCCGCCCGAGCACCGGGTCGTCGGAGCGCCAATCGGCGAAGTAGCTGCCGTTGCCGCCCATCGGCACCACCAGCGTGACCTGCTTGTCGCGGAAGAACTCGGTGATGTCGGTCTGCTCGGTCCAGCTGCTGGAGTCCGCGCCGCCGCTGGCCCCGTTGAGTAGGTACAGCACCGGCGCCGGGCGCGAAACATCTGGCGCCGGACGGACTTTCACGGTCAGATCGGTGGTCATGGCCGCCGAGTGCACGCGCAGGTCCAGCATGCCGTCGGCGCTCTCGGTGGCCGCGACGAGGCGCGAGCCGTCGGGCGCCGGGAGTGCGGCGGCCGTGAGCGCCGGGATGTCGAGCGGGTCCGGCTCGTCCGCGGCGGCGGGCGTCAGCGGCGCCAGACCGGCGACGATCAGCGGCGCGAGCAGCAGCCTGAGGCCCGCCCGAGTCCGTCCGGTGGACCGTCTGCCACGACTTCTCACCGCGCCTCCCATTACTTCCGTGCGAGCGTGTTCGATGCCACCGTAGAACCGGATATTCGACCCCTACAAGCGGTTACGCGCCGAATTGGGACGACCGGTCGGGCGGCTCGCCCGATCCTGGGGAAGCTCACAAGATTCCGAACGGACGGTGGTGATACCCGCCCACCTGCCGTTAACTCGTCACCACGTTACCGGCGGGTTACACGGCCGGTGCGTCGAGTTCTCTTGCGCCACACGAATCGAGGTATCCGTGGTCAATTTCGGTTTCTTCGACGATTGGCATCCGGAGCCGGGCAGGCTCACCAGCTGGACGGCATCGCCCAGGTCACGGGCTTCGGTGCGGCGGGCGCCGGTGCACCGGACCGGGCCGTCGTATCAGCAGGAAGCGTATCTGCAAGCCGCGCACCGCAATTCCGGTGCGGGGTTCCGCGTATCCCGGTTGTGCATGATCGCATTCGATATCCCCGGCGCGCCGGTCCAGGCGGCGATGACCCGGACGGTGAATGCCTTTCTGCGGCGGCACGATACATTCTCCAGCTGGTTCGCCCTCGATTCCGACGGGCGTTTCGTGCGCCATGTGGCCGACGCCGACGATATCGAATTCGAGGCCACCGATCACGGCGAATTCACCGACAGCGCGGCCATTCGCGCGCACGTGCAGGCCGATACGCCGGGGCCCGAGGACTGGGACTGCTTCAGTTTCGGCATCATCGAACGCGACCAGTCCTTCACCGTCTACGCGGCCGTGGACCACCTGCACACCGACGGGGTGGCGCAGGCGCTGTCGTGCGTGGATCTGCTCACGCTGTACGGGCGCGAACTGTCCGGCGGCCAGGTTCCGATCGCCGAGGTCGATGGGCATATCGCCCACTGTGCCCGGGAACGGGAGCGCAACGGCCGGTTGACCGCGGATTCGCCGCAGGTGCGCCGCTGGGTGGAGTTGTTGCAGCGCAACGACGGTGACGTGCCGTCGTTTCCGCTGGAACTCGGCGGTGGCGGCGGATACAGCACCGGCGCGGTGGTGACCGTGCCGCTGATGAGCGAGACCGACGCGCTCCGATTCGAGCAGGCGTGTGTGGATCACGGTGGCCGGTTCCACGGCGGGCTGTTCGTGGCGCTGGCGATCGCCCAGCTCGAATTGACCGGCAAGGACTGGTATTTCGGGTTCAGTCCGGCCAATACCCGCGGTACGCCGGGGGAGGCCGGTTCGATCGGCTGGTATACCAACCTGATTCCGGTCACCCTGGCCATCCGGCCCGACGACACCTTCACCACGCTGGTCGGCCCGGCGCAGGAGTCCGCCGAGCGCGCGAAGGATCTGCTCGACGTGTCACTGCACCGGGTGCTGGAGTTGGTCACGCCCGACCTCGGTATCCGCACCCGGCGGGGCTGGGCGGCCCCCATGCTGTCCTACGTCGATGTCCGCAAGATCGCGGGCGCGGAGATGTTCGACCAGATCAACGGCGGTCTCTTCGGCAACAATTCCTCCGCCGGCGAGGTGTACACATGGGTGAACCGCTTCCACGACCAGACCAAGCTCAGCGTGCTGTTCCCGGACACGCCGCAGGCCCACGAGTCGATCGACCGGTACGTGAAGACGGTGACCTCGGTCATCACCGCGGTCGCCGCCGAGGGGGACTACGGCATCCGCGCCGATCCGCGCTCATGAGACGGCGGCATGGCGGCGGACCGCCGCGTCCGCCGGGGAGCGTCCGGGCCGGAACCCGTGCGGGCCACCGCGTCCGGGCACGGGTGGTGCCGGGTGTCAGCCGGAGGAGCCGTTGACGGCGACGTCCGGGAACGCGTACGCCGAGGCCGCCGATCGGTCCGGCGCTCTCGGCACCGCTTCGGAAGCCCTGCCGCCCTTCGCGTTTCGCCCGATCCTCGCGATCGCAGGCGTGGCCGCGGCGGTGCTGTTCGCGCGCGCCGACCGGTACGACTACTTCGGCGACGAGCTGTACTTCTTGGCAGCAGGACGGCGCTTGGCCTTCGGGTACGTCGACCAAGGACCGCTGATACCGCTGCTGGCGCGATGCGCCGACGCCCTCGTGCCGGATTCGCTTGTCGTGCTGCGGTTCCCGGCAATCCTGGCGACGGTCGTCGCGATCGTCGTGGCCGCCGCGACGGCGCGGGAGTTCGGCGGTGGCCGCGCGGCGCAGGTGACGGCCGCGCTCGGCTACGCGACCTGCCCGTTCCTGGTGACGCAGGCGGCGACCCTGTCGACCTTCGCGCTGGACACCACCCTCACCGCGACGCTGGTGTGGCTGCTGGTGCGCTGGAACCGGATTCGCGATGATCGGCTGCTGCTCGCCGCCGCGGTGGTGGCCGCGGTCGACATACAGGTCAAGCTGCTGTTGCCGGCGCTGCTGCTCGGACTCGGCCTGGGGATCGCGCTATGCGGCCCGCGCGAGTTGCTGCGCCGCCGCGCGCTGTGGCTGGGCGCGCTCCTGGTCGCCGGGTCGGCGCTGCCGGGAGTGCTCTGGCAGGCACGGCACGGCTGGCCGCAGGTCGCGATGGGCGCGGTGATCCGGGCCGAGCAGCAGGCCGCGACCGGCGGCGTCCCCGGACTGCCGCTGCAACTGGTCCTGCTCGTCGGGTTGCTCGGCGGGATCCTCGCCGCGGCGGGACTGTGGGCGTGGGGCCGGGCGGCGACGATCTCTCGTGGGCTGTACAGCCACCGGTTCGTCGCCGTGGCCGTGCTGTGCCAGCTGCTGTTCCTGCTGGACACCGGGAGCCGGCCCTACTATCTGGCGGGTCTGTTCCCGGTGCTGTTCGCGGCCGGTGCGGTATGGCTTTTCGACCGCGAGATCCGCTGGATGCCCGCGGCGGCGATGGTGTCGGCCGTACTCTCGGCCGCGATCGTCGGCACGGTGCTCACCCTCCTGCCGCGACCGGCCGGGGAGCTGCGGCAGCCGACCGATACGCAGAGCCAGCTGTCGGCCCGCCTGCGACTGTTCGGCACCAGCGGCTGGGACCGCTTGGCCGCCACCGTGCGCGACGCCTATCGCGAACTGCCGCCGGACGAGCGAGCGCGCACCGTGATCGTCACGCACACCTATTGGCAGGCAAGCGCTCTCGACCGCACGGACCTGCCCGCGGTGTACAGCCCCGACCGCGGCTTCGCCTACTTCGGGACGCCGCCCGAAACCGCCACGACCGTCCTGTATGTCGCCCCGGCGGCCGCCGAAACCACTCTGCGCCGGACGTTCTCCGGCGTCCGCCCGGTGGCTCGCCTGGACGACCCGCTCGGTTTCCCCGGCATCGACCGCAAGCTCACCGTCTGGCGCTGCGACCGGCCCGCCCGGTCCTGGGCCGAGACCTGGCCGGTTCTGACCACCAACGTGCTCGACGCGGGCATCTGACGCGCACAAGGAGATTCGATGTCGCTCACGGCCGACACCACGGGCATCACCTGGTTCCGGGGCGAATGGTCGCTCCCGGAACTGACCGAATACAAAGGGAGCCGGACGATTTCGGTCGTCGTCCCGGCGCTGAACGAGCAGGAGACGGTCGGCGGCGTGCTCGCCTCGATTCGCGGTCTGGTGGGCACGCTGGTCGACGAGCTCATCGTGGTCGACTCCGGTTCCACCGATGCCACCATCGACCGCGCCCGCGCGGCCGGCGCCACCGCGGTCTACACCCGCGAGCAGGCCCTGCCCTCGCTGCCGCCGCGCCCCGGCAAGGGCGAGGTGCTGTGGCGGTCGCTGGCCGTCGCGACCGGCGACATCATCGTCTTCATCGACTCCGACCTGCGCGACCCCGACCCGCGCTTCGTCCCCGCGCTGGTGGCCCCCTTGCTGCTCGATGACGGGCTGCGGTTGGTGAAGGGCTGCTACCGCAGGCCGCTGGGGCACGACCCGTCCGGTGACGCCGACGGCGGCGGCCGGGTCACGCAACTGGTAGCCCGGCCGCTGCTGACCGCGCTCGCCCCCGACCTCGCCGACCTCGTGCAACCGCTCGGCGGCGAATACGCCGCGACCCGCGAACTGCTGACCGCCGTGCCGTTCGCGCCCGGCTACGGCGTCGAGATCGGCCTGCTGCTCGACACCTGGCGCCGCCACGGCGCGTCCGCCATCGGGCAGGTGGACCTCGGCACCCGGGTACACCGCAACCGCCCCACCCACGAACTCGCCGTGATGAGCCGCCAGATCGTGGCGACCATGCTGGACCGGCTCGGGATCGGTGACTCCGGAACGGGACTGACCCAGTACCGGCCCGACGGCGCGGGGTGGCGGCGGCACACCACCACGGTGTCGCTGGAGGACCGCCCCGCCATGGCGGACCTGCTCGCCTACGACTGCTCCCTGCTCAACCCGTGACCGTCCCCGCCGCGCGATCACCGTCAACGAAGGACTCACCGTGACCGGACACCACGCGCGCGTCGCACCGATGCGGCGCACGCTGCTCGCGGCGCTGCTGCTGGCCGTCGCGCAGCTCGCCGATCCTACTGTGGCACAAGCACAACCGCCGGTGACGATGTCGGCCGACGGCTCCCGCCTCGACCGCATCCAGGCACACCCCGGCCGCTACCTCGACCTGTACGTGTACTCGGCCGCGATGAACGTCGTCGTCCGCTCCCGCGTGCTGCGCGCCCCGGACGAGCAGACGCCCGCACCGACGCTGTACCTGCTCAACGGCGCCAACGGCGGAGTGGACGGCAGCTGGTACGACGAGACCGACGTCGCCGAATTCTTCGGTGACAAACAGGTCAACGTCGTCATCCCGATCGGCGGCGCGGGCAGCTACTTCGCCGACTGGCGATCCGACGACCCGATTCTCGGCCGCCAGCGCTGGGCGACGTTCCTCACCGCGGAGCTGCCGCCGATCGTGGACGCGGCCCTGAACGGCAACGGCGCCAACGCGATCGCCGGACTGTCGATGGCGGGCACGTCGGTGTTCCAGCTCGCGCTGAGCGCGCCGGGCCTGTACCGGGCGATCGGGTCCTACAGCGGCTGCATCCAGACCAGCAACCCCGGCGGGCAGGCCATGGTGGCCGCCGTGGTGGCGCGCCAGCGCGGCAATGTCGCCAACCTGTGGGGGCCGCCGTCGGATCCGGCGTGGGCCGCCCACGACCCCTACGTGCACGCCGACCGGTTGCGTGGGACAGCGATCTACGTGGCCACGGGCACCGGCGTCCCCGGCGCGCTGGACACCCCCGAGGGCACCCGCGGCGACCTGCTGCAGCTCACCTGGCAGCTGATGTTCGGCGCGCCGCTCGAGGCGATCGCGAACGTGTGCACCTACCAGTTGCGGGACCGGTTGCGGGAGTTGGACATTCCGGCCACCTTCGACTTCCGCCCGACCGGCACGCATTCGTGGGGTTACTGGCAGCAGGACCTGCACAACTCCTGGCCGATGTTCGAGGCCGCGCTGGCCCGCCGGGTGCGTTAGGTGTCATCGCGGTCCCGGCACCGGATTGTGGACCGTCATCATCGACGCCGCAGCACATTTCGGGCATCGCCGCGGTGTCGTAGCCTGGCCGACCGACAGTAGGGACGCGTCGGATCGGAGGAGCGCGATGGTCGGCGACGCCTTCGGTGTCAGCTCACGGTACTGGGAACCGCCGTCGGAACGGACCGCCGAGCTGCTGCGGGCGGCGGTGGAGATGGTGCTGGACCACCCCGAGCTGATGTACGAGGCGATGGACGACGCCTCGCTGGCCGCCGCCAGCCCGGCCATCGCCGCCGAACCGGCGCTCGCCGAGGCGGTCCGCGCCTGCGTGCGCGCGAATCTCACGCACTGGTGCCTGGCGAATCTCGCCTCCCCGGGAATGCCCGTAGCGCCGAATCTCGCCGCGGAGAACATCGAGATCGCCCGCTCGGTGGTGCGGCACGGTTTCGACGAAATGCTGGTCACGAATTTCCATGCCGGGCAGAACGCGGCCATCCGGAAATGGACGCAGCTGGCGTTCTTCGTGAGCCCGGATCCGTACGAGGTGCGGGAATTGCTCGACGTCATCATGGGTTCGATATTCGCTTTCATCGACGACACCCTGGCCGGTGTGTTCGAGCTGATCCAGCGCGAGCGCCGGGAACTGGCCGATGTCGACCACACCGAGCGGATGGAGACGCTGAACCTGGTGCTCGGCGGGGCGCCGATCAGCGCGGGCCGGGCCGGGGCACGGCTGCGGTACGAACTGGACCGGTCGCATCTGGCGGCGATCGTGTGGAGCGACTCCTATCCGGCCGCACCCGAGCCGCTTGAGCAGGTGGTGAACGCGCTCGCGCAGGCCGCGGGATCGGTGCGGCCGCTCACCCTGGTGCCCAGCCCGTCCACGCTGTGGGTGTGGCTGCCGACTGCGGAGGTGCCGCCGCTGGCCGAGGTGCGGCCCGCGATGACCGCGCCCGGCGTGCGCATGGCGGTCGGCTCGATCGGCACGGGGATGGCGGGATTCCGGCGCGCCCACCTGGATGCCGTTGCGGCCCAACGACTCATGCGCCGCCTGCCCTCGGGCGCGCGGCTGGCGACCTACGAGGAGGTCGAGGTGGTCGCGCTGGCCACCGGCGGCGACGAGGAGCGCGCCCGCGAGTTCGTCGCCCGCACGCTGGGCAATCTGATGTCCGCCGATCCCGAGCTGCGCGAGACGGTGCGCGTCTATCTGCACGAGGGCTCGAACACCACCCGGACCGCGCGGGCGCTGTTTACCCACCGCAACACGATCGTGCACCGGCTCGACCGCGTCCGCGCCCTGCTGCCGTACCCGCTCGAACAGCGTCCGCTGCACATCGCGATGGCGCTGGAGATCGTCCGTGTCCTGGGACCCGCGGACGGGCACTGACCCGCCGCGCGGCCGTCCCGCCGCGGCGCACCGGCAACAATGCACAACGTTCCGGCGCAGCGATGTGCACTTCGACCTGTTCCCGCCGCGCGGTTCGGGCTAGAGTTTCTCCCTGGCGAATTACGCCGTGCAATTGTGTGCCCTCGCAGCGTCGAACGGGGAATGTCATGACCATCCATCGATGGCCGGTTGGGGAAGTGCTACAGCGAAATTCGGCGGGTAATAGTGAATTCTCCCAATCGGGGGTCCGGTTGTGACTGTAACCGACGGTATCGCGAATCCGGGAATTTCCGCCGAGGGGCACGGCGTCCCGAATTATCCGGCGCTGTCCCGCAAGATCGTGGACGGCCTGGACCTGTCCGCGGTCGCGGACGGGGCGCGCTCGGACCCGGGTGTGCGCGGTGATCTGCTCACGGTGGTCCGCTGCTGTATGGAAGCCATCGTGACGGCGGCCGCCGCGGACGAGCGGGTGCCCGATCGCACGGCGACCCGGCTGGAGACGATCGCGGCTCGCTGGGCGGATCGGGATCTACCGGTCGAGACGATCCAGCACGCGGTGCACGCCGCCGCCGAGGCCGTGACCGAATCGGTGGTCGGCGCCCGCGCCCGGCCCGACGGCGCGGCCCGCCTGTACGGCGCGGGCGTGGTGCTGATCGAGGCGCTGCGGACCTTGTCGACCGCGGTCGCGCGCGGCTATGCCCACGAGGTACGGGCGATGACCGGCGAGCGGCGGGTCGCCTCCCAGACGCTGGTGTCGGCGCTGCTGACCGGCCGCGTCGATTCGATCATGGTGCGCCGCAACGAGGTCGAGCTGGCCGAGACCTATTTGGTGGTGGCGGTAGCGCTGGGCGCGCACTCCGACGAGCACGATCCGCGTCTGGACGGCGGAGTGGTGGCGCGCCGCAAACTGCGCCGGGTGCAGGCCGAGCTGGCGCGGGAACCCGGACCGCGCGTGCTGGCGCTGCTGAGCGTCGACGGGGGCACGGCGCTGGTCCCGGCGTCCGCCGACGCCGAGGCGGCCGACGAGCGGCTCGCCGCGTTGATCGACCGGCTGGCGTGCGCCGCGGAGGCGCCGGTGACGGCGGCGTTCGTGTCGTCGCCGAACGATCGGATCCCGCGGGCCGCCGATCGCGCGCACCAACTCCTGGACCTGGCACTGCGGTTGGATCGCGGGCCGGGCCTGTACCGCTTCCGGGATCTGGCGTGCGAATACCAACTGGTGCAACCGGGTCCGGCCAACCGCCACCTGCGGTCGCTGCTCGACCCGCTGCAGGACGAACCCGAACTGGTCGATACCGTCGACGCCTTCTTCGCGTCCCAGTGCAAACGCGAGTCCGCGGCCCGGCGGCTGGGCATCTCGGTGAGCGCCGTGCGCCGCCGCCTCGACCGGATCGCGGCGCTCACGGGTCTGAACCCGGACGCCCCGACCGACCTGTGGTATCTGCGGGCGAGTTTCGTCGCGCGCATGTTCGAGCCGGGGCAGGTCGGCAGCGTGCTGTGAACTGTCGGGGGCCGCTCGCGGGGACACTGGTAGTCACCACAAAGGCGGTCTTCGCGCGGATGCGGGCTGTTAGCGTCGGTGCCAGGAGGTGGCCATGACCGCAGAGCGGCGGTGCGATGTCGACGTGCTGATCGTCGGTTCCGGATTCGGTGGCAGCGTGACGGCGCTGCGGCTGGTGGAGAAGGGTTACCGGGTCGCGGTGGTCGAGGCCGGCCGCCGGTTCTCCGATGCCGACTTCGCCGCCACGAATTGGGATCTGCGCCGCTATCTGTGGGCGCCGCGGCTGGGTTGCTATGGGATTCAACGCATTCACCGGCTGCGGGACTGTTTCATCCTCGCGGGCGCGGGCGTCGGCGGCGGGTCGCTCAACTACGCCAACACCCTGTACAAGCCGGGCCCGGCCTTCTTCGGCGACCAGCAGTGGGCCGAAATCACCGACTGGGACGCGGAATTGAGCCCGCATTACGACCAGGCCCGGGCGATGCTCGGCGTGGTCCCCAACCCGCACACCACGCCCGCCGACGAGATCATCGAATCGGTGGCGCGCGACATGGGCGTCGGCGACACGTTCGTCCCCACTCCGGTCGGCGTCTACTTCGGCGAGGCCGGAAAGACCGTGCCGGACCCGTATTTCGGCGGCGTCGGCCCCGAGCGCACCGGCTGCGTCGAGTGCGGCGAGTGCATGACCGGCTGCCGGCACGGCGCGAAGAACACCCTCGTGAAGAACTACCTCGGGCTCGCCGAACGCGCCGGCGCCGAGATACACCCGATGACCACCGTGACCGCGCTGCGGCCGCAGCCGGACGGCAGCTGGCGGGTAGACACCCGCCGTACCGGCGCGTGGGTCCGCCGTCGGCCGCGGACGTTCTCGGCCCGCCAGGTGGTGCTCGCGGCGGGCACCTGGGGGACCCAGCAGTTGCTGTTCCGGATGCGCGATTCCGGTGTGCTGCCGCATCTTTCGCCCCGGCTCGGGGTACTCACCCGCACCAATTCGGAGGCCATTCTCGGAGCGGGCCGCACCGAGGTGAATCCGGAGCTGGACCTCACCGCCGGGGTCGCCATCACCTCGTCGTTCCATCCCACCGCCGACACCCACATCGAGCCGGTCCGCTACGGCAAGGGTTCCAACGCGATGGGATTGTTGCAGACCTACCTCGTCGACGGCGGGCGCCGGACACCGCGCTGGGCAAGGGTTTTCGGCACCGCCCTGGCGCATCCGGTGCTGACGGTGCGGTTGCTGCGGACTCGCCGCTGGAGCGAGCGCACCCTGATCCTGCTGGTGATGCAGAGCCTGGACAATTCGATCACCACCTACACCAAGCGCGGGCTGTTCGGTCGCCGTTTCACCAGCAAGCAGGGCTACGGCGAGCCCAATCCGACGTGGATCCCGCCCGGCCACGAGGTGACCCGGCGGGTCTCCGAGAAGCTCGGCGCCACGCCCGGCAGCACCTGGCCGGATGTCTTCGGCGTCCCGATGACGGCGCATTTCATCGGCGGCTGTGTCATCGGCGCCGATGCCGAACACGGCGTCCTCGACCCGTACCACCGGGTCTGGGGTTATCCCACGCTGAGTGTCGTCGACGGCTCGGCGATCTCGGCGAACCTCGGGGTGAACCCCTCGCTGACCATCGCGGCACAGGCCGAACGCGCCGCGTCGCTGTGGCCGAACAACGGTGCGGAGGACACCCGGCCGCCGATGGGCGGGCCCTACCGCCGCATCCCCGCGGTGCTGCCGCGGCAGCCGGTGGTGCCCCCCGGCGCACCCGCGGCCCTGCGCCTGCCGCTGTACGTGGTCCGCGATTCCGCGCCGGACGCGGCCGGACCGCGGGCTACCGGCTGAGTTCGGCGAGCGCGTCGAGGATCAGGCGCCGCGCCTGGCGGCCGTGCACCGCCGAGCGCTTCAGCTCCTCGAACATCCGCGCGTACAGGCCGCATTCGGCGGGCTGGGTGACCTGGATGTTCGCCGTCGGCGTCTCCACCGCGACCAGATCGTCGTCGAAGATCCAGAATCCGGTGGAGGCGACCGCCGCGCGCTCGGTCATGAGCGGGATGATGCCGAGGGAGATGTTGGGCAGGGCCATCAGCTCCAGCAACCGGCCCAGCTGGCCGGCCTGCACCTCCGCGGTGCCGAACCAGGTCCGCAGCGCCTGCTCCTCGAGCAGTACGACGAACCGCTTGCCGCCGCGCTGCAGGATCCGCTGTCGTTGCATCCGGACCGCCACCGCGTCCTCGACGTCGTTCGGGGTGCCGAGGAACCGCACCCAGAACGACAGCATCGCCGCGGAGTACTCGGCCGTCTGGAACAGGCCGGGCACGACGTTGTGCTCGTAGACGCGAAACACCTTGGTGCGCTCGTATCTTTCGAGCGTGTGCGCGCCGAGCACGCGCTTCATGCCCGCGCGGCTCTGCCGCCGGAACTCCACGTACGCCTCGTCGACGGTGCGCAGGGTGGCGACCAGGTCCGGGATCTGCTCCTCGGCGGCGCACGCGCGGCACCACAGCCGGATGTCGCGGTCGGTGGGTGACTGCACGCCGTTCTCGATCTTCGACACCCGCGCGAAATGCCAGTCGTTGGCGGCGCCGAGTTCGCGGACGGTCAGTCCGGCGGCGTGCCGGAGTTCGCGCAGTCGTCTGCCCAGCGCGCGGCGGGCCTCCTGCGCGCCGCTAGCGGGGCCGGTAGTCACGGTGCGGTACAGCCAGCCGCCACACCGTCTCGAAAGCGGTGCGGCACAAGCGGATATCGTCCGGCGCGGTCGAGGTGGTCTTGCCGGCCGCGTGGCCGTCACCGGTGTAGTGCAGGAAGATCACCAAGCGCTCGTCGAGCAGGTAGAAGTCGTTGCCGGGAATCGCGACGGTGGACACCAGCCGACGGGGGACCCAGCGGATGTCCTCGCCCGCGTCCACCATCGGCTGGGCGATGCTGTGGGACCACCGCTGATAGTCGCTGAGCGGTTCGGAGACGATGCGTGCGCGCCGCACCGTCCGCCCGGCGGCCGCGTGGCCGCGGAGCGTGCCGCACCAGTCCGCCAGCCAGCCGAGGTCGTCGGGCTCGCCGTGCGCCCACTTGGCCATGTGTGGCAGTTCCACCGCGGTGCCGTAGGCGTCGCGGGTCTCGAGGTGGGCGGCATCCGACTCGAATTCGGTTAGTAGCCGGTCGAATTCGTCATCGCTGATCGAGGTCACTATCTCCCTGCCCGAAGAACGGAACTAGCCTGTCCGGGATCTCGACGCACGTCTCACCCTCGGGAATGCCCATCCGGGCGAGGGTTTCGGGGTCGGTGACGACCCAGCCCTGCACCACCCAGGACTCGCGGTCGGTGCGGTAGAGCGTCGGCGAGCCCGAAGGGTTCGAGCCCGGATCCTTGGCAACAAACGTCAGACGCATGGCGAGCCCCTACCTACTTGTTGCGAGATGTTGCGAATGTCCACACATCTTCTCGTCCGGGATGAGACCCGTCAACCTGTCCGGCATCCGGGCGCGCGGCACGCCAGTTGTCCTGTCGCGGCTACATTCTCGGGCCTCGACGCCGTGGTTTCGCAAGCCCGCGAGGCATTTGTCGCAACATTTCGCAACAAGCTTCCCTCCGAAGACATGTCACCCATAACGTTGGTGGCAGCCCATCGCCAGGAAGACGCCGCGAACGGCATCGGCCGGCCGATATCGACACCACGACCGATGCCGAATTGCTTCCTGGCGGTGGGCTCTCCGATGGCCGGACCGATCGAGGGTGGACGATGGTGGTGTTCGACTGGTGGCGCGAAGACGCCGAAAAGCAACAGCCGGAAGACGAGCCGGAGCACGCCGACCGCGTGCGGGCCCAGCGGCGACGCGAGCAGATCCTGGCGGAGGACGCCCGGGCGGCCGATGCGGGCCTGTGGCCCAACGGCTGGCCGCACGAGACTCCCGACCACCCGCTGAGTGTGCACGAGGCGCAGAAGATCATGCAGCGGCATCGCGGCTGGCAGCACCGACGAGTGCCGCCGCAAGGCGGCGGCCTGGCAGGCGTTGGTCGAGGCCGGGAAGATCAAACCCGACTCCAGCCGGGTGGTGTAGACGCGCTCCGCGGCGCTCGGCCGAGATCGGTCGGTGTCGGTGCGAGGCGGTATGGCTATTGACAGCCCCCGATGGCGGGATGCTATACCTTAGGGGAGGCTTACCTCTTTAGTTGAGGCTAACCTCGCCGACCCTGCCCCCGCGCTATCGAGGCCCGCCGTGTACGTCTGCATCTGCAACGCCGTCTCCGAGAAAGACGTGCACCGCTGTGTCGCCGCGGGCGCCTGCTCGACGCGGCAGGTGAAGAAGGCGTGTGGCTGGCAGCCAGGCTGCGGTTCGTGCACCGCGCGGCTGGCCGAGGTGATCGGCCGAGCCCGCGTCGAGGCCCCGGTGACCGCGGTGGCGGAGGCGCCGGCCGCCTGACCCGACACTCAGGTCTGCCTAACCGGGTCGCCGATTGTGAGCTGTGACACGATCACACGCTATGGAAGGCGACAAGGAAATCATCGGGCTGCTCAACGAGCAGTTGACGGCCGAACTCACGGCGATCAACCAGTACTTCCTGCACGCCAAGATGCAGGAGAACTGGGGTTTCACCAAACTCGCCAAGCACACCCGCTACGAATCCATCGATGAGATGAAGCACGCGGAGGTGCTGACCGACCGCATCCTCTTCCTGGAGGGGCTGCCGAACTACCAGAAACTCAACCCGCTGCGCATCGGGCAGACCGTCCCCGAACAGCTGCGCGCGGACCTGCAGATCGAAATGGAGGCGGTCGACCGCCTGCGCCGCGGCATCGACCTGATGCGCTCCCGCGGCGACGTCACCTCCGCCCGCGTCTTCGAGGCCATCCTGGAAGACGAGGAGCACCACGTCGACTATCTGGAAACCGAACTCGACCTGCTCGAAAAGCTCGGCGAACAGCTGTACCTGCAGCGCTACACCGACACTCCCGAGGGAGACTGACCGCCGCGGGCGAGGTCCCCGACCTCGCCCACTCGGTCACACGGTCGCGGCGGGTAGCGAGCGGGCGAGCTGGGTGCCTGCGTCCTGGGTGCGTTGGAGGATCTGCTGGGCGCCGCTGGCCGCGCGATCGATCTGGTTCAGGAAATAGGTGTCGCGGTGCACGCCGCCGACCGGGACGTCGGCGCCGCGATTGAGCGTGGCGACCGTATTCGCCAGGGCGGTATGGCCTTCGGCCGAGGACGTGGCGGCGACGCGGACGGCGTCGGCGACTCGGCGATCGTTCGCGGCGGTGGTGGCGACCGAGTCGTCCAGGGACCGGCGGCCCGTGTCGTAGTTGGGAATTCCGCTGCGCTCCTGCGGTGCTCGCAGTGTCGAGGTCGAAGCGACCGGCGCCGCTACGTATTTCGACGCCGGACCGGCCCCGCCGAGCACCGACGACGCGCGGCCGAAGAGGTCCGGCAGCTGGTTGTACAGGTTGTCCACCTGCGGGGCCACCGCACTCGGCTTGCGCAGTGCGGGCAGTTCCTCGGCGTTCGTACGCGACGGTCCGTGGTTCAGGATCGAGCGCGCCCATCCACTGCCGGCGCCGGCCAGCACGGCCTGCGGGATACCGGGCCCCACGGTGTTCTTCAGCTTGGCGAACGTGTTGACCGGTATCCAGCCCGCGCGCGCATCCCGGGCCACCTTCTCCAGCAGCTTCGCGCCCACCTTGCCGCCCAGCCGGCCACCGAGCCCGCCCATCAGGGCGCTGAACGCGGTGCTGGTGAAGGTGTCCTGCGAATTCTCGCCGTGTACCTTCGCGTTCAGATACCCGCCGATCGCACCGCCGACCGCGCCACCGATCATCCCGCCCAGCGGTCCCGGGACCAGGATCGCGCCTGCCACCGGCAGGCCGACGGTCAGGACGACGTCTGCGAAATCCATTGCCGTACCCCACACTCCACAGGCATGCCCCTATTTTCCCTCTTCCCGCAGTTGGGGATGCCGCCGATCAACCGGTGCGACGGCGTGCTTGTCTGATCGTCGTGTGGTCGAAGGCGGTCCGGGTCGGTGTCGAGGTGTGCGCGGGGGTGGCGACGCTGGTCGGTGCGGTGGGGGTGGCGCTGCACTTCAGCCCGTCATGGTCGCGGCTGGTCGTGCTCGCGGCGTCGGGCGCGCCGTATCTGATGTGTGCCGCCCTGGTCGGGGTGGTGGGGTTCGCGGCGGTGCGGAATCGGGTCGGCGCGGCCGTGGCGGTCGTTGTCGTCGTTGCGGCGCTGTGGACGCTCGCTCCGCTGTTCGTCGGGCGCTCGACCGCGGACGACGGTCCGGGTGTCACGGTCATGCAGGCCAATCTGCTGTTCGACGGCGCCGACCCCCGGGCACTGGTCGACGAGGTGCGGTCACGTGACGTCACCGTGCTGACGGTCGAGGAACTCACCCCGGCGGCGGTCGAGGCGCTGGGCGGGGCGGGACTCGACCGGCTGCTGCCGCACCGATTCGTCGCGCCGGGCCGCAACGCGGCCGGTACCGGGATCTGGAGCGCCTACCCGCTGTCGGACACCGTCGAATACGACGGGTTCGTGCTGAATCAGCTCTCGGCGACGGCGACGATCCCGGACGTGGGTCCGGTCACGGTGTACGCGTTTCATCCGGTGCCGCCGGTGTTCGGCACGCAGGTCTGGGGCGACGAATTGGCACGGCTGCGAGCCATTCTCGACCGCGCGCCGGACCGTCCCGCGCTCGTCGGCGCCGACTTCAACGCGACCTACGACCACTCGCAGTTCCGGGCGTTCCTCACCGGCCGCTTCGCCGATGCCGCCGAAGAGGCGGGCGCGGGACTGCTCGTCACCTACCCCACCGACAAGCGCTGGCCGCCGCTGATCGGGATCGACCACATCCTCGTCGCCGGTGGGCGGGCGGTCGCGGCGGAGACGGTGTCGCTGCCCGGCGCGGACCATCGGGCCCTGGTGGCGCGCATCCGATGGTGAGGGCCGTCGCTCACCACCACCGGAGGATGGGCTGCAACTGGCGTTCGAGTTCGGGCGCCAGGGACCGCGAATACGTGGCGGTGAGGTGGTGCTCGTCGTGATAGAGCAGGACGTTGCCGACCACGACCGGGCAGATCTCGGGTTCGCAGACGGCATTGCTGAGGTCGATGGGGAAGACGTTCGGGTACGCGGCGGCCGGGACGGCGGCGGGGTTGACCGGGTCGAGGGCGTCGGTGCGGGGCATCCCACAGCCGATGCGGTCGCCGCCCTGGGCCAGGCAGTCGATGGCGCGGTAGCGAATTCCGTTGCGGCGCAACCACGGTGTGTCGCGTACGGCGACGACGTTGAGGCCGCGCTCCGCGAGCTGGGTCCACACGTCCAGGTAGTCGGCGGGGGTCTCGTCACCGGTGGTGTCGCGGGGCCGGGTGCCGGTGGTGAACACCCAGTCGGGACGTTCGGCGCCGAGCCGGTCGATCACCTCCCGCGACCAGTCCCGGCAGTCCGGGATGCGCTCGCCCTTGTACATGGTGTCCGCGGAAACAGTCAGCGGGCAGCCCATTTTCAGGTACACGACGATGCGGAACGCGTGCTGCTGTCCCAGCTCGTGTAGCGCCGGTATCCAGTGCTCGGCATGCGAGCTACCTACGACGGCCAACGTCCGATGGGCGTCCGGATCACCGTAGGTACAGGTCACGACGTCGCGAGTATCGAAGTCGGCGATGCATCCGTCGCGCGCCGGATAGGCCCGATCCCCGGGCGCCTCGGCGATCGACGGCCGCATCGGGGCGTCGAGGGCCCCGGCGCCGGCGGCCAGCTGTTCGGCGCCGGGATACCGGGCCGGATCGAGCGCCCCGACCGGACGCGGCGGATTGGCGCCGACGACCACGATCCAGACCGTGGCGAGCAGCGCGACCGTCACCCCCGCCGCGGAAACCGCCGCCCCGGCACGGCGGCGATAGATCGCCGGGGTCAGGGGAGCGCCGGCGCGCAGCCGTAGCGGCTGCTCGACGAACCGGAACGTCGCCCACGCCGCCGCCAGCGACAGCGCGATCACTACCAGCCCGTCCCCGATTCCGGCCGTGGGCCGCCCGCGTTCGGCGAGATAGAAGATGAGAATCGGCCAGTGCCACAGGTACAGCGCGTACGCGATGTCGCCGAGCCGGATCATGGGCTGCCAGGTCAGGACCCGGTTGGGCAGGGGGCGGTCCGCCGGTTCCGCGGTGTTTCCGGCGACGATCAGCGCCGCGGCGGCACTCACGGGCAGCAGCGCGGCCGGTCCCGGGAACAGGCCCGCGCCGTCGAGCAACCAGCCGCAGGCGACGACCGCGCCGATGCCGAACACCGCGAGTACGGTCCGGGCCCAGCGCGGCGGGGCCAACCTCGGCGCGACGACGGCGAGCGCGGCCCCGGCGAGCAGTTCCCATGCCCGCGCGACACTGTCGTAATAGCTCCAGCCCTGGTGCGCGCCGGTGCCGTGGGCGGCATACGCGAACGACAGCGCTGCCATTACGGTGACGGCCGTGACCGTGACCCGCGGCAGCGTGCCCGGTTTCGCGACCTTCGCCGCCACGGCGACCAGCACGATCGCGGCCAGATAGAACTGGCCCTGTACCGACATCGACCACAGATGCTGTAGCGGGCTGACCGACGGATCGGCGGCCGCGTAGTTCGACCACGACAGCGCGAGCTGCCAGTTCTGGTAGTAGAACAGCGAGGCCAGCGTCTGACTCGCCAGCTCGTTCCACTGCGTGTAGGGCCGCAGGAGCAGTGTCGTGGCGACCACCGCCGCCAGCACCGTCACCAAGGCGGGCAGCAGCCGCCGCGCGGTGCGGCGCAGGGTCGCGGCGACGCCCACCGATCCGGCCGCCGCGCGGCGCAGCAACAGTCCGGTGAAGAAGTATCCCGACAGCACCAGGAAGACATCGACGCCACCGGACACCCGGCCGAACCAGATGTGAAATATGACCACCAGTGCGATGGCGACACCACGGAGCCCGTCCAGGTCGTGCCGGTACGCCGCGACTCCCGAGCGTCCCGCCGCCCGGGTTTGCTGGCCGCGTGCGCCGATCGCCATCCGGTCCGGCCGCGCCGTCACCGCAGACGCCGCGCGCCGGGGGCCGGGCGTGTGTCGCTCAGCGTGTCACGGCGGCCCGGTGCGGGATGAACAGCGATCGGAAGGGGCACGACATTTCTCTTACCACGGTGCTCGAACAAGGGTCCAATCCGGCACGGACCGTAGCTGTGAGTTCGCCGACGTTCCGCGCTCGGGTATGGACGGAGTGCTGCACTCCCGCAACAGGGTAACTGCTCATTCGCTACAAACGTGTTACGACCCTGCGTCCCACCACCGCTCACCGCCCGGCAGCGAGGATGGCCCCGCCCTTCGTTCCCGCATACCGCCCGGCCGTCCGAAAGAAGGCCCGCTGGCGCGATCGGGTGGTCGGGTGCTTCGATCGGGGCATGACCGACAGCACCGTGGAAGCACGCATCGTGTCCGCCGATCGCGAGATCGCCGCCCCCGCCGACCGGATCTTCGAACTCATCGCCGATCCGGCCCGGCAGCCGAGCTGGGACGGCAACGACAATCTGTCGGAAGCCGCTGCGGGACAACGCCCGCACGCCGTCGGCGACGTCTTCGTGACGGCGCTGACCAAGCCGGGCGTGGTCCGGGAGAACCACGTGGTCGAATTCGAGGAGGGCCGCCGGATCGCCTGGCGGCCCGCGGAACCCGGTCAGCAGCCGCCCGGGCACCTGTGGCGCTGGGAGGTCGAGCCCCTCGACGCGGCGCGCACCCGCGTCACCCACACCTACGACTGGACGCGGCTGGCCGACGAGAAGCGTCTCGTCCGCGCCCGCGCCACCACGGCCGACCGTCTGCGCGCGTCCCTGGACAGGCTCGCGGAACTCGCCGAGAACGGCTGACCGCTACTCGGCGGCGCGGTACGTGCGCGCCACGAGAGCCGAGCGCAGATACCACAGCCCGGCCGGCTGGGTGGGATCGAATCCGGTCAGCTGGGCGACTCGCTTCAGCCGGTAGTCGACCGTGTTGGTGTGCACGTGCAGCGCCCGCGCGGTCTGCTGCCGGTTCAAATTGGTGCCGATGTGCTTGCGCAGGGTGCCGAGCAGTTCGGGGTGGTCGTCCAGCACGTCCAGTAGCGCGCCGAGGTATTCGCGCCCCGGCCCGGGCCGGGTGAGCTGATACTCCAGCGCGAGGTTGTCGAAGCGGTAGAGCGCCGGCTGGCAGTGCAGGCGCTGCACCATGTCGAGCAGTTCGTGGGCGCGCCGGGCGGCCGCGGGGATGTCGGCCGCGCTCGCGTCGATCACCGCGGCGGTCACGGGAACCTGCGCGTTGCGCGAGAGCACCGCCACGAACTCGTCGAGATCCCCGTCGGCGATGGTGGTCGACGGGATCAGCACCGTGCCGCCGTCGACGCTCAGCAGCGACAGCGCGGTGTCGCCGCAGCGGTCGGCCAGCGCCGCCTGCACCCGCCGCAGCTTGCGCCGCGCCACCACCTGACCGTTGAGCGCGGGATTGCGTTCGTCCGGGTGCGCCGGAACCGCCAGCGCGACAACGTGATAGGCTGCGGCGATCTCGATGCCGGATTCCCGCGCCATCACCGAGGTCGGGTGCCCGGCGAGCAGCGCCGAGGTGAGCGTGTGCACCGCGGTGTGGTGTTCGCCGACCACGCCGCGCAATTCCTTGACATAGGCGCGGGACACGGTGGCGTTGATGGTGTCGAGGACGTCCAGCAGGCGTCGCGACGCGCCCTTGAGGCTGTCGAAGTCGTCGGGTGTGGCGCGGTCCAGGATGAGGTCGAAGCCGAGCCGGAAGCCCTCGTGCAGCGCGTGCTGGATGGTGTCGATCGGGATGCCCTCGCGGGCCCAGTTGGCGGCGGCCTGTTCGAGCCGGACCGTCTTGTCGGGGATGTCGGTGCCGTCGAGCATGCTGATCGCCAGCTCCAGGCAGGCGCGGGTGACGGCGGTGATATCGCCGCGCAGCGCGTCGCCGGGCAGCGTCCCGCACGGCGCGACATTGTCCACGAAGTGGCCTACCATCTTCCGAGCCAGCGCCCGCACATCCTTGAGTGGCGAGGTGACCGGTTGCCCCGAGACGGTCAGGTCGTGGTGCTCGGTGCCGGTAGCCGTCATCGTGGATCCCTTCCGTCGCCGCGCGTCTCGCGTAGCACCTCACGGTAACGCTCCGGTCACAACGGAAAACCCAACTGGCCCAGGTTCTGTGAACGCGCGGGGAGCCGTGCGCCGGAGACTGTGAACGGTCACAAGGCCGCGTGTCCGGCGACGGGTGACGATCCCGGCGATTCCGCGTTCGCGGGCGGTCGCGCGCGTACGGTGTCGTACCGTCGAAGGCAAGGTGTCGCCGGGGAGGAAGGAGTGGTATGAGCGCGGAGCCACACGATGCGGGTCGGTACGGCAGACCCCGTCCCGGTGTGCGCCGGGCCGCCGATGCCGCCCACGATGCCACGGTGCGTGCGGGTTTCGAGTCGGCGCTGTCGGTCGTGCGGGCGGCGGAGGCCGCGGGCGTGACGACGCTGGACTGGTTCGAGTACGCGGCGGTGCACTGCCGCCACAGCGGGGTCGCACTCGATGCCGTGCACCGCGCGGTCGCGGGCGGTATCGCGGACGGCTTGGACGACAACGATGTGCTCGGCGGCGGGCCGGAGCGGGCCGACGCCTCGCTCGCCACGCTGCAGGAACTGCTGACCACCACGGTCGACCGGATCTACCGGGGCTGAGCGGCGGTCGTCGCCGGGCGCGGCGCGAGGTGTTTTGATCGCGGTGCGCGCAACCCGTGAGCGCACCGGGGGTGGTGGGCGAGGGTGAAGCATGACTTCCACCGCTGTGCCTTCCGTGACCGACGCCGAGCTGGACGCGGTCTTCACACCGATCTACGAGCGGATCGCCGTCGGCGCCGTCGATCGCGAGGTCGACCGGCAACTGCCCTACGACGAGGTGGCCCAGTTGCGCGCCGCGCGGTTCGGCGCACTGCGCGTGCCCGCCGAGTTCGGCGGCTACGGCGCGAGCGTGCGGCAGCTGTTCCGACAGCTGATCGAGCTGGCGGCCGCCGAATCCAATATCCCGCAGGCGTTGCGGGTGCACTTCTCGTTCGTGGAGGATCAACTGCTGGCCGGGCCGGGCCCGGTGCGCGAACGGTGGCTGCGCGCCACCGGGGAGGGAGTGCTCGTCGGCAACGCCATCACCGAACCCGGCGTCGGGGCCGTCGACCGCTACCAGACCCGGCTCACGCGCGACGGAGATCGGCTGCTGCTCAACGGCATCAAGTACTACAGCACCGGATCGCTGTACGCCGATCACATCCTCACCGCGGCCGACCGCGACGGCGAGCGGGTCGGCGTGCTGGTCGGCGCGAAGGCCGACGGGGTGCGCCAGCACGACGACTGGGACGGCTTCGGCCAGCGGCTGACCGCTAGCGGCACAACGGAATTCACCGACGTCGTGGTGTCGGAGGAGGATGTGCTCGGGCCCGGATACGGCGTCGCGGGGCCCACCTACGCGACGGCGTATCTCCAGCTGGTGCAGCTGGCGGTGCTCGCGGGCATCGCCCAGCGCGCCGAACGCGATGCCCGCGAATGGGTCTCGCAGCGCACCCGCACCTACACCCACGCGTCGGCCGACCTGCCCCGGCACGATCCGCTGGTGCAGCAGGTGATCGGCCGCCTGTCTGCGGCCGCGTTCGCCGCCCGCGCGAGCGTGCTGGCGGTCGCCGACGTGCTCGACGAGGTGCTGGCCGGTGGCGCGGGCGACGAAAAGGGTTTGGTGGCAGCGGAACTGGCCGCCGCACAGGCGCAGCTGACGGTCATCGACACGGTCCTGGCGGCGACCAGCCAGCTGTTCGAGGTGGGCGGGGCGTCGGTGACCTCCGAGCGGCTGCGGCTGGATCGGCACTGGCGCAATGCCCGTACCATCTCCGTGCACAACCCGGCCATCTTCAAGGCGCGTGCCATCGGCGACCATCTGCTCAACGGTGCGGACCTGCCGTTCGCGTGGAGTGCCGGTGAGCGCAAGACCGAGGGCGGTGCGCGATGACGCGGCGCATCCGGTTCAACGCGTTCGACATGAACTGCGTGGCCCACCAGTCGCCGGGACTGTGGCGCCACCCCGAGGACCAGTCGCACCGGTACAAGGAACTGAGCTACTGGACCGACCTCGCGGTCCTGCTGGAACAGGGCCGCTTCGACGGCATCTTCATCGCCGATGTGCTCGGCACCTACGACGTGTACGGCGGCAACGACATCGCGGCGCTGCGGCAGGGCGCGCAGATCCCGGTGGCCGATCCGCTGCTACTGGTCTCGGCGATGGCGGCGGCGACGAAACATCTCGGCTTCGGCATCACCACGGGAACCGGGTTCGAGCATCCGTATCCGTTCGCCCGCAGGCTGTCCACGCTCGATCATCTCACCGGCGGCCGCATCGGCTGGAACGTCGTGACCGGCTATCTGCCTTCGGCCGCACGCAATTTCGGCGCCGCCGACCAACTCGACCACGACGAGCGCTACAACCAGGCCGACGAATACCTGGAGGTGCTGTACAAGCTGTGGGAAGGCTCGTGGGAGGACGACGCGGTGGTCCGCGACGCCGCCCAGGGGATCTATGTCGACCCGGCGAAGGTGCACCACATCGGGCACCGCGGCCGCCACTACACGGTGCCGGGCATCCATCTGTCCGAGCCGTCGCCGCAGCGCACGCCGGTGATCTACCAGGCGGGCGCGTCGCCGCGCGGGGTGCGGTTCGCGGCCGAGAACGCGGAGGCGATCTTCGTCGCCGCGCCGTCGAAACGCGTGCTCACGCAGACGGTTTCGACCATCCGCGACGCGCTGGAGGCGGCGGGCCGGGACCGGTACGCCGCACGCGTCTACGCCCTGTCCACCATCATCACGGGGCCGACCGACGACGAGGCGCGGCGCAAGCACGAGGAGTACCTGTCCTACGCCAGCATCGAGGGCGGGCTGGTGTTCATGTCGGGCTGGATGGGAATCGACCTGTCCCGCTACGACCTCGACGATCCGATCGGCCAGGTGGAGAGCAATGCCATCCGGTCGGCGGTCGCGGCCTTCCAGGAGTTCGACGACGACGGCCGGGAGTGGACCGTGCGCGACATCGGCCGGTGGGCCGGGATCGGCGGGATCGGGCCGGTCTTCGTCGGTTCCGGCGAGACGGTCGCCGACCGGCTGCAGGAATGGGTGGCCGATACCGATGTCGACGGGTTCAACCTCGCCTACGCCGTGACGCCGGCCTCGTTCGAAGACGTTGTGCGGCACGTGGTCCCGGTCCTGACCGAACGAGGCGCGTATCCGCGGGAGTATGTGCCGGGGACGCTGCGCAACGCGCTGTTCGGCGCCGGTGACCGGCTGCCCCCGGAACATCGCGGCGCGCGATACCGACTCGGCGGGCCAGGGTCTACAGCATTGCCCGACACCGAGTCCCGTCCGGGCGCCGCGCTCGCGGCGGAGTAGGCGGGCCCAGCTTCAATTGCCGCTCGTCCCAAACAAGTTCGTCGTGACCCGAGGCGAACCGATCTATTCCCGCTGATCGCAATACTCCACTGTGCACGCCCCGAACCGGAGGATTTCGCTATGACGACACAACCCCGCTCCGAATCCACCCGCTCGGCCGCGATCATCGGCGCCGGGCAGACCGGTGTCACCGCGGCGCTCGGCCTGCTCGACGCCGGCTTCGATGTCACCGTGTACAGCGACCGCGACCAGCGGTCGCTGCGTGACGACGTGCCCGCCACCGGGACCGCGCTGATCTTCGGTGAGGCGCAGGCCGCCGAGGCCGCGCTGGGCCTCACCAGCTACGCCGACCGCGCGCCGCTGCACACCGGCCTCACCGTCCGCATCGCGGCGCCGGATGCCGAACTCATCGAATTCGACGGCGCCTTCGACGATTACACCGGTCTCGCCGTCGACACCCGGCTCAAGGCCGACGACCGCCTGACCGCCTTCCAGGAGCGCGGCGGCCAGTTCGTGGTCGAGGCGGTGACGCCGGAGAAGCTCGACGGCATCGCCGCTGCGCATGACCTGACGCTGGTCGCCACGGGCCGCGGCGGGCTGTCGGAGCTGTTCCCGATCGACTCGGCGCGCACTGTCTACGACGCCCCGCAGCGCACCCTGCTGACGGTCACGGTGACCGGGCTCGGCTTCGACGAGAACGTCTTCGCCCACCGCAGCCCCGCCGGCGGCGCGCGCAGCGGCTTCTCCATCCGCGCCGACCAGGGCGAGGGCTGGTGGGGACCGTACCTGCACAAGGACGTCGGCCCCAGCTGGGCGTTCCTGGGCTGGGCGCGGCCGGGTAGCGACTGGGAGAAGCGTTTCAGCGCAGCGGATTCCGCCGAGTCGGCGCATCGCATCGTGCAGGACCTCTACCGCGACTACCTCGACTGGGACCTGCCCGAGGTGCAGGCCACCCAGGTGATCGCGGAGGACCGGCACTCCTGGTTGAAGGGCGCGGTGCGGCCGGTGTTCCGGGCCGGCCTGGGGCACACCGCCGGTGGCCATCCCGTCGCCGCGCTCGGTGACACCGCCGTCGCCTACGACCCGATCGCCGGGCAGGGCGCGCAAAGCGGGCTCGTGCAGGCGCAGCGCCTGGTCGCGGCCGCCGCGACGCACAGCGGTCCGTTCGACGACGCGTGGATCACCGAGCAGCACAACGCTTTCCTGGCCGCGCGGGCCGAGGCCGCCGCCCACGTCACCCGCCTGTTCCTCAGCGACCCGGAACTGGCCGACATCGGCAACCTGTTCTTCGCCGCGGCGGCCGTCGATGCCCGGTTCGCCTCCGCCCTGGTCGGGCTGCTGCACCGGCCGCAGCCGTTCCGGGGCATCGAGACCGTGTCCGCCGCCGAGGAATACGTCGCCTCGGTCACGGGTGTGCCCGCGTCGGAACTGCTGGCGCGCTTCGAGCCCGCGGGCCGGTTCTCGCGGTCGGAGTTCGCCGCGCTCACGGCCTCCAGGTAGTCCTCTCGCCGGAGTACCCGGGGGTGTGCCGGAGTTTCGTGCGGCACATCTCCGGGACCTGCGGCTGTTTCCGCCCGCGCTGAGGTGCCCAGCCCGTTCATGCGTTTGTTCGCCGGGAGTGACATCCACCACTGAATCGGACACGCCGACCGGTTCTGCGGTGCGCGCCGAGCGGCCGTGTCCGGGCGTGGACCGACTCCCGAACTGCGGCTTCGTAACGCGCCGACCTGGCGAGAGACGGGCCGGGCGGTGCGGTAACCACGCGATCGCCACCGAGCGGCGCACGGCGCGGGGCGGTAGTTTCGGAGTCGAGCCGCAGCGCCGGCGAACATTCGGCGACGCCGCCGGGACCACCGTCCGGCCAGCGCGATGGCGAGAATGCCTTTATGCTCGGTCGGGTGATCGAGATGTCTACGGACACAAGCAGATTCGCTGTTCCGTCGGTTACCCGTATGTTGCTGTGCGCCGACGGGTCCACCACTCTGCTGCTGGAGGCCCTGGTCGGGCGGCGGCTGTCGGTCGAGGTGCTCGACCAGCACGAGGTGGCCGCCGGTGAGCTGTCCGAGGCGGTGCGCGCGGCGCTGAGCTGCGCCGAGACGGATCAGGTGATCGTGCGGCGGTCGGCGCTGTACGCCGATACCGTTGCCGTGTCCGCGAACTCCGTCGTCATCGCCGGATCCGACCGAGGACTCGTCGGGCTGCTCGCTCAGCAGCAGATGCCCATCGGTCACAGCCTGGCGGCGGCCAATCGGCATCTCGGGCGCACGGTGCTGGCGGCCGGGCGGACCATCTGGCCGGCGGATGACGACGCGTGCGGAGTCCCCTGCGCCTGTAAGGAAAGCGTGCTGCTGGACCACACCGCCACGGCGGTCGCGTACCTGCACGAGCGGTTCAATCCGGCGTATGTACCGGTCGGGGTGGGCTGATGCGAGTCCTGGTCGTCGGCGCCGGAATCGCCGGTCTCACAACGGCATTGAGCCTGCACGAGCAGGGGATCCGGGCGACGGTCGTGGACAGCGTCCGCACCCTGCGGCCGCTCGGCGTCGGCATCAATCTGCTGCCGCACGCCACCGGGGAACTCGCCGCGCTCGGGCTGGCCGACCGCCTGGGCGAACTGGCCATTCCGACCGCGGAGGTGCTGCACTTCGACCGCTTCGGCAATGAGATCTGGCGCGAGCCGCGCGGTGTCGCCGCGGGGCATCGCTGGCCGCAGTACTCCGTGCACCGGGGCGAACTGCAAGACCTGCTGCTGGCCGCGGTGCACGACCGGCTCGGTCCGGACGCGGTGAAAACGGGCCTCCGCTTCGTCGCCGCCGTCGAGACGGACGAGGGTGTGCGCAGCCGACTGCGCGATCGTGACAGTGACGCGGCGGTCGAGTTGGAGACGGATCTGCTGGTCGGCGCGGACGGCCTGCACTCGGCCGTGCGCGCGCAACTGCACCCCGGGGAAGGGCCGCCGCGCGGGAACGGCATCCGGATGTGGCGGGGCGTGACCATGACCCGGCCGTTCCTGTCCGGGGCGTCGATGGCGTTCGCGGGCAGCAATCACGCGGCGAAGTTCGTCGCCTATCCGATTTCGGCGGCTGCCCGGCGCGCGGGGCGGGCGCTGGTGAACTGGGTGGCCGAGGTGCGATTACCGGAGGCGGGCGCCGAGGTGGCGGACTGGAATCGCACCGGCCGGGCGGCGGATGTGCTGCCGTTCTACCGGGGCTGGCATTTCGACACCGTGGACATCGAGGAACTCATCGGCGCGACCGAGCACATCCTCGAGTATCCGATGGTGGATCGGGAACCGTTGCCGCACTGGACTTCCGGGCGCATCACTCTGGTCGGGGACGCCGCGCATCCGATGTACCCGATCGGCTCCAACGGCGGTTCCCAGGCCATCCTCGACGCCCGGACGCTCGCCGCCGAACTCGCCCGCACCGGCGATCCGGAGCGGGGTGCGCTCGCCTACGAGTCCGCGCGCCTGGCCACGGTCAACGAGATCGTTCTCGCCAACCGCGACATGCCGATGGACCGCATCCTCCGCACCGTCGCGGAACGGGCCCCGAGCGGCTTCGACCGGATCGAGGACGTCCTCACTCCGGCGGAGCTGGCCGAGATCACGCAAGGCTACGGCCGCACCAGCACCATCCGCTGAACATCAACGGCGCGCGGCGATCTCGCGGCCGACGGCGGCGACAGTGGACAATCCGGCGGCGATCAGCGGGTGCCGGGCGGCGCCGCGGCGGACGGTGCCGATGATCGTCCGGGCCGGCCGCGGACTGCCGTGCAGCGGGACCCGGACCACCGCGTGCTCGTCGGGAATCGGCACCAGCCGGGGCAGCAGGCAGACGCCCAGGCCGTGTGCGACCAGAGCGGACACGGCGAACCATTCCTTGACGTGGTGGGCGATGCGAGGTGTGAAACCCGCTGTGGCGCAGGCCGCGAAGACGACATCGTGGGTGTCGCCGCCCGGGAAGTCGAGTATCCACGGTTCGGCGGCCGCGTCCCGGAGCGTGACCGAGTCCTGTTGTGCCAGGGGGTGTCCGGTGGGCACCAGGAGATCCTGGACATCGTCGAGCAGCACGTGCTGTTCGAAGCGGGGGTCGTCGACCGGCGGGGTGGTGGCCGTGGGAAATCCGACGGAGATGTCCGCGGCGTCGGCGATCAGGAGCTGAAAGGCCTCGGTGCTCTCCATCTCGTCCATGGTCGATTCGACTCGCGGATGCTGTTCGCGCAGGCGTGCCACGGCCGGACCAACGACGGCGGCGATGGCCGAGGACACCCCGGTGAAGCGCAGCGTGCCGGTCAATTCCGTGCCGCCGGAGGCGATGTCGGCGCGGGCGTGCTCCCACTGTGGTCATGGTTCCCGCTCCACTGTTCGTCCTGGCCGCCGCGATCTCGACGCAGACCGGGCAGGCGTTCGGCAAGCAGCTGTTCTCGCGGGTGGACCCGCTCGGCGTGGTCGCGCTCCGGCTCGGAATCGCCGCGCTGGTGCTGGTGGCGGTCCGCCGCCCGCGCGCCCTGCCGTGCTGGCGGCGGTTGCGCACGGTGCTGGCGCTCGGCGTCGCGATCGCCGGAATGAACCTGATCTACCCTGCCTTGCACTATCTCCCGCTCGGAGTGGCCGGCACGCTGCAACTGCTCGGTCCGCTCACGGTGGCGCTGTGCGGTTCCCGCCGACTCGCGGACGCCGGTGCGGTCGTGCTCGCCGTCGCGGGCCTGCTGCTCGTCCGCGATCCCGCCTCCGGCCCCCTGGCCTGGCAGGGCATCGCCCTGGCCCTGCTGTCGGCCGCCTCGATGGGCAGCTACCTGCTGCTCTCCCGCCGCCTCGGATCGGGGCCCGGCAGCCGCCCCCTGCTCGCTCTCGCCGTCGGCGTGGCCGCCGTACTCGGCCTACCGCCGGGCCTGTGCTCGAACGGCGGAACCCTCTTCACCCCCGCCGTCCTGTTCGCCGGTGTCGCCGTCGCAACCCTCTCGGCGGTGATCCCATACTCCCTGGAACTAGCTGCGCTACAACGCATTCCGGCACCCCTCGTCGCCACCCTCCTCACCCTCGAACCGGTAGTCGCCGCCCTCACCGGCGCAGTGGTCCTCCACGAGTCCCTCTCCCTGCACCGCTGTCTCGGCATCGCCGCCATCACCACCGCCGCGGCCTGGGCAACCCTGTCCACCACCCGGTGACATCGGCATCAGAAACGCGAACCCGTGGTGAGATCTCGGCGGGGATCGGATCGGGGCGATTCAAACCCTGGTTCGGGGGGCGGGGTGGTGTTGAAGTGTGGGGCACGCCGGGCGCATGGTTGCCGCGCCCGGTGGCCTACATCCCGTCTCGACGACAATCGGCTGGAGCAGCAATGACGACCGAGAACATCGCCGATCAGGTGCGGTTCGCCTACTGGGTGCCCAATGTGAGCGGGGGACTGGTCACCAGTGATATCGAGCAGCGTACGAGTTGGGACTTCGAGTACAACAAGAAGCTCGCTCAGACCGCCGAACGCAACGGGTTCGAGTACGCGCTGTCGCAGGTGCGCTACACCGCCTCCTACGGCGCCGAGTTTCAGCACGAGTCGACGTCGTTCAGCCTGGCGCTGCTGGGCGCGACCGAGCGGCTGAAGGTGATCGCGGCCGTGCATCCCGGGTTGTGGCATCCGGCGGTGCTGGCCAAGTTCGGCGCCACCGCGGATCATCTGTCCGGCGGGCGTTTCGCGATCAATGTCGTGTCGGGCTGGTTCGCGGGCGAGTTCCAGGCGCTGGGCGAGCCATGGCTGGAGCACGACGAACGCTACCGGCGCAGTGGCGAATTCCTCGAGGTGATCCGCAAGATCTGGACCGAGGACAACGTGAACTACGGCGGCGACTTCTACCGCATCCGCGACTTCACCCTGAAGCCCAAGCCGCTCAACACCCCGGAACGGCCGAATCCCGAACTGTTCCAAGGCGGTAACTCCACCGCGGCCCGGCGCAACGGCGGCCGCTTCGCCGACTGGTACTTCTCCAACGGCAAGGATTTCGACGGCGTCACCGAGCAATTGGACGATCTGCGCGAGATCGCCCGCGCGCACGACCGCGAGGTGAAGTTCGGCCTGAACGGCTTCATCATCGCGCGCGACACCGAGAAGGAGGCGCACGACACCCTCCGCGAGATCATCGACAAGGCCAATCGCCCTGCGGTGGAAGGATTCCGAGACGCGGTGCAGCAGGCCGGTGCGTCCACCCGGGACCGGACGGGCATGTGGGCCGACTCCACCTTCGAGGACCTGGTCCAGTACAACGACGGCTTCCGCACCAAACTCATCGGCACCCCCGAGCAGATCGCCGAACGCATCGTCGCCTACCGCGACCGCGGAGTCGATCTGATCCTCGGCGGATTCCTGCACTTCCAGGAGGAGATCGAATACTTCGGCGCGAAGGTGCTGCCGCTGGTGCGGGAGCTGGAGGCCGCCCGCGCACCCGCCGCGGCCGCGAGCCGATGACCGCCGTCACCGCCGAGCGCATCGAGTCGGCCGCGCACGCCCGCGCGGTGGCCCGGCGGCTGGCGGCCGACTTCGCGACGGGCGTCGCCCGCCGCGACCGCGATCGTGAACTGCCGCATCGGGAAATCGATCAGCTGGCGGCGAGCGGCCTGCTGGCCGTGACCGTTCCGGCGGAACTCGGCGGTGCGGATCTGCCGCCGAGCGCGGTCGCCGAGGTGGTGCGGATACTGGCGACCGCGGACCCGAATATCGCCCAGATTCCGCACAGCCACTTCGTGTACGTGAATCTGCTGCGGCTGGCCGGATCCGAAGCGCAGCGCCGGCGCTATCTCGGGCAGGTGCTCGGCGGCGGCCGCATCGCCAACGCACAGTCGGAGCGGACCAGCGCCACCGTCGCCGAGATCGGTACCACCGTGCGGCCGGACGGTGGGCGCTTCCGTGTCGACGGCATCAAATACTATTGCACCGGTTCGCTTTTCGCCGATGTGCTGGCCGTGCTCGCTCGCCTCGACGATCCGGACGAGCGCAGCGGACTGGCCCCGGGGGAGTACGTCGCGTATCTGCCGGCCGAGTCGCCCGGCGTGCGTATCGTCGACGACTGGAACGGCATCGGGCAGCGCACCACCGGCAGCGGCACGGTCTCGTTCGACGGGGTGCTGGTGGATCGCGAGCAACTGGTGGCCCGCTCGGCCGCCGTGCGCGCCCCCACCGGATACGGCGCTTTCGCGCAGTTGCTGCACGTCGCCATCGACGCCGGCATCGCCCGCGGCGCCCTCACCGCCGCAACGGATTTCGCACGCACCAGCAGTCGCCCGTGGTTCGAGGCGAATGTCGAGCGGGCGATCGACGACCCGCTGCTGATCCAGCGATTCGGCGAACTGGCGGTATCGGTGACGGCCGCCGAGGCGACGCTGGCGGCGGCCGCTGCCGCGGTCGACGCGGCGGTCGGTGCGAGCGACACCGGCGCGGCGGCGCCCGAAGACACCCCATCGGATCCCGTCGCGGCCGCCTCGCTCGCGGTCGCGGCGGCCAAGATCATCGCCGACCGCGCCGCCAACGAGGTCTCCGCCGCCTTGTTCGAGGTCTCCGGAACCCGCAGCGCCGCAGTGGATCTCAACCTCCACCACTTCTGGCGCAACGCCCGCACCCACACCCTCCACGACCCCGTGCGCTGGAAGTACCACCATTTGGGCCGCGCCCTGCTGCACGACACCGCGCCTCCACTACACGGGCTGATCTGAGCCGTACCTCGTCCAGGCAGGTGCAGGCCGGAACTCATGCCCGACCGGCTCATCCCCGCCCGTGGCGGGATTCGTAGGACGCCCGTTCGGCCTCGGCACGGCGGCGCTGGCGGATGTCGGCCAGTTCGGGATCGAGTCCGTGCTTGATCAGGCGGTGGCGGCGGTAGACGTACATGAGCGCGACGGTGAAGTAGATCAGCGGGATGTACAGCAGCGCCATCATCGACAACCCGATCCACAGCGGGCCCGGTACCAGCAGGAACAGGCACAGCACCGGCAACACGGGGACGAGGAAGCGCAGCAGGTAGCGGCGGCCGGCGCCGCGGCCGGTGAGGTCCTCGAGCACCCACTCGCGCATCGACTCGGGCAGTGTCGCGCCGGCGATATAGCGCACGCGCTGGATCGGGTCGGGGGTTTGCCCACTCATGCGTTTCTCCCTGCCTCGGCTGTTCCGGCGGCCGCGCGGGCGGCCTGGTTCACACGGGTGAGGATGTCGCGCAGTTCCTCCAGATCGGCGAGGCTCACACCGAGCCGATCCACCACCGCGGGCGGGATCCGCTCGGCCTGCCGCCGCAGCCCACGCCCGGCGTCGGTGAGGTCGATCAGGAGATTGCGCTCGTCGCGCGGGTCCCGGCGGCGGCTGATGAGTCCGGCCGCTTCGAGCCGCTTGAGCAACGGCGACAACGTCGGCGAATCCAGTTGCACCGCTTCGGCGATGGCCCGCACCGACATCGGCGTCTCACCCCACAGCGCCAGCATCACCAGGTACTGCGGATGGGTGAGCCCCATCGGCTCCAGCAGCGGCCGGTACACCGCGAGCACCGACCGATTGGCGACGGCCAAGGCGAAACACACCTGCCGGTCCAGCCGCAACGGATCGTCGTCTTCGGTCAGCTCAGGACTCACAACGCAAAGCTTAGGCCGCCAATAGTTAGTGCACAAACTATTAGTGCGAGAGCTGTGCCACAGCGCGGGGCCGGAACCGGTTGCGATCAGGGCGAGAACAACCCTCCTCGAGCCGCTCACCGCTACCTAGGCTGCCCCGACGTGACTGTCACCCAGCGGACCTCGCCGTCCGAGCCCGCCCCGGCCGCGATGTCGCCACGGTCGGTCGCGCTCGGCAGCATGGTCGGCACGACCATCGAGTGGTACGACTTCTACCTCTACGCCACCGCCACGGCGCTGGTGTTCAAGCCGTTGTTCTTCCCGAACGTGTCCTCCACCGCGGGCACCCTGGCCTCCTTCGCCACCTATGCCGCGGGCTTCGGGGCGCGGCCGATCGGTGCGATCATCTCCGGGCATCTCGGGGATCGCCTGGGCCGCAAGGCCGTTCTGGTCGGCGCCCTGCTGCTGATGGGCGTGACCACCGCCGCGATCGGCGTGCTGCCGACCTACGCGCAGGTGGGTCTGCTGGCGCCGGCGTTGCTGGCGACGCTGCGAGTGTTCCAGGGACTTGCGGTCGGCGCGGAATGGGGTGGCGCGGCGCTGCTTTCGGTCGAGCACGCGCCAGCGGGACGCCGCGGGCTCTACGGCAGTTTCACTCAGCTCGGTTCGCCCGCGGGCATGTTGCTGGCGACCGCGGTCTTCTATCTGGTGTGGGCCGTCACCGGCGAGGACGCGTTTCTCGATGCGGGATGGCGGATTCCGTTCCTGCTGAGCGCGGTGCTGGTGATCGTCGGACTGCTGATCCGGGTGCGCCTCACCGACGCGGAGATCTTCGGCAGGCTGCGCGAACGCGGCGACATCGCGCGGCTCCCGGTGGTGGAGGTGCTGCGGACCCAGCCACGAAACGTCTTGCTCACCATCGGCTTACGGCTGTCGCAGATTTCGCTGTTCGTGCTGCTGACCACCTATTCGCTGAGTTATCTGCAGGACGAATTCGGGAAGGGCAGCTCGGTGGGGCTGGTGGCGGTGCTGATCTCCTCGGCGCTCGGCCTGGTCAGTACCCCGCTGTGGGCGTGGCTGTCCGATCGCGTAGGCCGCAGGCGCCCTTACCTTTTCGGCGCGGCGGGCGGTCTGGTGACGCTCGCGCTGTTCTTCCTCGCCGTCGAGACCGGGTCGAAGATCGCGGTGGTGGTGGTGATCGTGCTCGGCGTGAACCTCATGCACGACGCGATGTACGGGCCGCAGGCCGCCTGGTTCGCCGAGTTGTTCGACACCCGGGTGCGCTACAGCGGCAGTTCGCTCGGCTACCAGATCGGCGCCGTGCTGTCGGGCGGCTTCGCTCCGCTGATCGCGGCGGCGCTGCTGACGGTGGGCGGCGGGAACCCGTGGCTGATCGTCGTGTACTTCGCGGTGCTGTCGGTGCTCACCCTCGCGGCGGCCGGGTCGGCGCGGGAAACCTACCGGGACGAGATCGGAGCGACACCGTGAGCCGGATCTACCTCAACGCCTTCGACATGGCCTGCGTCGGTCACCAGTCGGCGGGCCTGTGGCGGCACCCCGACGACCAGGGGCACCGGTACAAGGAACTGGGATATTGGACCGAGCTGGCGCGCACGCTCGAGGACGGCGGCTTCGACGCGCTGTTCCTCGCCGACGTGCTCGGCGTCTACGACGTGTACGGCGGCTCGCGCGACGCCGCGGTCGCCGACGCGGCGCAATTCCCGGTGAACGATCCGACCTTGGCGGTGTCCGCGATGGCCGCGGTGACCGAGCGGCTCGGGTTCGGCATCACGCTGTCGCTGACCTACGAGCAGCCCTACGCGCTGGCCCGGCGGATGTCGACGCTGGACCATCTCACCGGCGGCCGGGTCGCGTGGAACATCGTCACCTCCTACCTGGACAGCGCGGCCCGGAACCTGGGGCTGGACAAGCAGATTCCGCACGACGAGCGGTACGCCGTCGCCGACGAATACCTCGAGGTCTGCTACAAGCTGTGGGAATCGTCGTGGGAGGCCGATGCGGTGGTGCGCGACCCCGCACGCGGGGTCTTCACCGATCCGGCGAAGGTCCACGACATCGAGCACAAGGGCCGGTACTTCACCGTGCCGGGGCCGTTCCTCTGCGAACCCTCGCCGCAGCGCACGCCGGTGCTGTTCCAGGCCGGAGCCTCGCCGCGCGGCATCCGGTTCGCGGCCGCGCACGCCGAGGCCGTGTTCATCTCCGGGCCGACGCCCGAGATAGTGCGCGGACCGGTGCGCAAGCTGCGCGAGACGGCGGCCGAACTGGGCCGGGATCCGCGCTCGATCAAGGTGTTCACCATGGTCACGCCCGTGGTGGCGGAGACGCGCGCGCAAGCCGAGGACAAGCTGCGGTCCTATCGGGAGTTCGTCAGCTCGGCGGGCGCGCTCGCGCTGTTCGGCGGGTGGACCGGCGTCGACCTCGCCGAGTTGGACCACGACGAACCGCTGCGGTATGTGGAGACCGACGCCAACCGGTCGGCGCTGGCATCGTTCACCACCGCCGACCCCGATCGAGCCTGGACACCTCGGGAACTGGCGGACGCGATCGGCATCGGCGGCCGCGGGCCGGTACTGACCGGCGCGCCCGGCGAGGTCGCCGACGAACTCGAACGCTGGGTGGACGAGGCCGACATCGATGGCTTCAACATCGCCTACGTGACCACCCCGGGCACCTTCACCGACTTCGCCCGCCTCGTCATCCCCGAACTCCGCCGCCGCGGACGGGTCCCGGAAACCTCCGCCCCCGCCACCCTGCGGGAAAGACTCGGCGGCGCGGGTCCCCTGCTGGCACCCGATCACCCGGGTTCGGCCTACCGCCGGCGCGGTGCGGGCACGGAGCCGGTTCGGCCGGGGTGATTCCGCGGGACTCACCTGCGGCGGCGGCCGAGCGCATACCCTGACCTTCGTGGATGTGCTGGTTGGTATTGATCTGGGGACGGGGAGCAGTAAGGGCGTTCTGGTCCGGCCGGACGGGGTGGTGGTCGCCGAACATCAGGTGGCGCACGAGATATCGCTGCCGCGGCCGGGGTGGGCGGAGGTCGATCCGGTCGGAATGTGGTGGGCCGAGGTGTGCGCGATCAGCCGGGCGCTGGTGGCCGCCGCCCCGGCGGGAGCCCGGGTCGCGGGGATGTGCGTCAGCGGCGTCGGGCCGTGCCTGGTGCTGTGCGACGACGATCTCGAGCCGGTGCGCCCGGCCATCCTCTACGGCATCGACACGCGGGCGTCCGCCGAGATCGCCGCGCTGACGGAGCTGTTCGGCGGCGAGGAGATCCTGCGGCGCGCGGGCAAGTCGCTGTCCAGTCAGGCCGTCGGGCCGAAGATCGAATGGGTGCGCAACGCCGAGCCCGAGGCGTTCGCGCGGGCCCGGCGCTGGTACGGCTCGAACTCGTTCGTGGTGGCCAAGCTGACCGGCGAATACGTCCAGGACCACCACACCGCCAGCCAGTGCGACCCGCTCTACGCCATCCGCGATTTCGACTGGAACGCCGACTGGGCCGCGCGCATTCTCGGCGACCTGCCGCTGCCGCGCCTGGTATGGCCCGCCGAGGTAGTCGGCACGGTCACCGCCGCGGCCGCCGAGCAGACCGGGATCCCGGCGGGTACACCCGTGGTGGCGGGCACGGTCGACGCGTACGCCGAGGCGTTCAGCGTCGGCGTGCGCAATCCCGGCGATCTCATGCTGATGTACGGCTCGACCATGTTCCTGGTGCAGGTGCTGGAGAAGTTCCACACCAACCCGGCGCTGTGGACCACCACCGGCGTCGAGCAGGGCACCTTCGCGCTCGCGGCGGGCACCTCGACCGCGGGCAGTCTCACCCAGTGGTTGCAGAAGGTCACCGGCGGCGCGCCCTTCGACGAACTGATGGCCGAGGCGGCGGCGGTGCCGCCGGGTTCCGAGGGACTCGTGGTGCTGCCGTACCTGGCCGGTGAGCGCACGCCGGTGTTCGATCCGGACGCGCGCGGCGTGGTCGCGGGCCTGACGCTGCGGCACGGCCGCGGACATCTGTTCCGGGCCTCGTACGAGGGCATCTCCTTCGGCATCCGGCAGATCCTGGGGATGTTCGACGACGCCGACTCGCCGGTCACCCGCGCGGTCGGGGTCGGCGGCGGCCTGCGCAGCCCCGTCTGGACACAGGCCCTCAGCGACATCACCGGCCTCACCCAGCTGCTCCCCGAACAGGCCATCGGCGCCAGCTACGGCGACGCCCTGCTGGCCGCGATCGGCGTCGGACTCGTTGCCCCCGAGACGGATTGGGCCCGCATCGCCCGCGAGGTCCCACCCGACCCCGCCAACCGCGAACGCTACGACGACCTCTACAAAACCTGGCTACAGCTCTACCCCGCGACCCGCGAGCAAGTCCACCGCCTAGCCGAATTCGGCTGAGCCACCGGATATCCCACCAAGCTCGCCGCCGCCGCGGGGCCCGGATCAGCTCACCCCGTAGCCGCCGTCGATCGGGACCTCCACGCCGTTGATCATGGCGGCGAGGTCGGAGGCGAGAAACAGGGTGGTGGCCGAGACTTCGGCGGGGACGGCGAAGCGGCCCAGGGGGATTCGGGCCAGCATCGGGGCGGACTTCGCTGCCTCGCCCCAGACCTTGCGGCCCATGTCGGTGAGCACCACGGTCGGGCAGACCGAATTCGCCCGCACGCCGCGCGGGCCGAGTTCCAGCGCGAGTACCCGGGTGGCCATCACCAGGCCCGCTTTCGAGGTGCAGTACGCGTAGTGCTCGGGCAGCGCGCGCAGCGCGGCGGCGGAGGCGACGGTGACGATGGCGCCACCGCCGGATTCGGCCATGGCCGTGCCGACCTCGGCGGCCAACAGCGCGGGCGCCCGCAGATTGACGGTGAGCACCTCGTCGAACGCGGCGGCCGTCAGGTCGGTCACCAACTGCGGATGGGAGATCCCGGCGTTGTTGATCAGCACGTCCAGCCCGCCGAAGACCGCCGCCGCATCGGCCGCCAGCCGTGCCGGCGCGTCCGGCTCCGACAGGTCCGCCGCTACCCCCGCGGCCCGAATCCCATACTGCTCCTGTAGCTTTCGAGCCTGCGCCGACAACGCTTCGGCATCGCGCCCGGACAGCACCAGTGTCGCGCCCGCACCGGCGAAGGCGTCCGCCAGATCGGCCCCGATGCCCCGGGACGCGCCGGTGATCAGCACCCTCTTGCCGTCGAGCCGGATCGAATTCATGCGCTCTCCAACAGTTGTCGTGCGGTGGCGGGATCGGTGACCAGCCGGTTGAAGTACCCGGCTCGCGCGCCCGCGAGAATCGGCGCCACCTTCTCGCCCCCGACCGCCACCGCGATCCCGACGGGAAGCTGTTGCAGCACCGCCAATTCCACGGCGATCAGCCGTTCGCCGCCGGGAAAGTCGACCCGTGCGCCGGAGCGGTCGTAGAACCGCGAGCACACGTCCCCCACGGCCGCCCGCAGCGACGCCGAGGTGGTCGGCACGAATTGCGGTATGTCGTCGCGCAGCAGCGGGGGAGCGCCGACGCCCATCAGGGCGCACCGCGCCTTCGGCCACAGATCCAGCACCCGCTGAATGGACGGATCGGCGCGCAGGGTGTCGTAGAGATCGGGCCCCGGAAGCGCCGGAGCGAAAAGGTAATTGGGCCGCCCGCCGAGCTTGCCGGAGATCAGCCGGGTGATCTCGTTGGTCTGGTACCACCCCTCGGGCTGATCGTTGCCGCCGACCGTGGGCACCACCAGCACCCCCGGAATCCGCTCGAGGTCGAACTGGGCCACCTCGTAGACGGTCCGCCCGGAGGACACCAGCAGCACATCGCCCGCGACCAGGCCGACCTCCGTCAGCGCCCGCGACACCGCGGGCGCGAGGAAGCTGCCCATCACCTCGACCGTCGGCTTGGCGGGGGTCGGCGCGGGCAGCGGCGCGGACAGGTAGACCCGTTGCAGCCCAATGGCTTCGGCGAGCGATCCGGCGAGGTCGCCGGTGTCGGACAGGTCCGGCGGCCGCACCTCGATGCGCACGATGCCCTGCCGCCTCGCCTGAGACAGCAGCCGGCTCACCGTCGCCCGGCTGACCCGTAGCTTCTGCGCGACCTGCGCCTGCGTGGCGTCCTCCTCGTAGTACATCTTCGCCGCCGCGTAGAGCTGTGACGGCGCGAAAGTGCCGCTGTCCGAGGAGGTCTGCGCCGGAGTATCGGGACTGCTGGGCATGTGTGCAGTATTCCATTGAACATTTGTTCACGCCATAGGTGCTGTGAACATTCGTTCTGGACAGATGTAAACGGCGTGGGTTACTGTGACGGCAGACACAGGATGAAGGGCAGTGCGATGACGGAGAAGATGCAGGCGGTGATCTGCCACGGGCCAGGTGACTACCGGCTCGAGGAGGTCCCCGTCCCGGTTCCCGGGCCGGGCGAGGCGCTGGTCCGGGTCGAGGCGGTCGGTATCTGCGCCAGCGACCTGAAGTGCTATCACGGCGCCGCCAAGTTCTGGGGCGACGAGAACCGCCCGGCCTGGGCCGAGACCGAGGTGATCCCGGGCCACGAATTCGTCGGGGAGATAGTCGAAATCGACGCCGAGGGCGCCGCGCGCTGGGGTGTCGCGGTCGGCGACCGTGTCGTGTCCGAGCAGATCGTGCCCTGCTGGAAGTGCCGCTACTGCCTGCGCGGCCAGTACCACATGTGCGCGCCGCACGACCTCTACGGCTTCAAGCGGCGCACTCCCGGCGCGATGGCGAAGTACATGGTGTATCCGGTGGAAGCGCTGGTGCACAAGGTGTCCAAGGAGTTGCCGCCCGCCCACGCCGCGTTCACCGAGCCGCTGTCGTGCTCACTGCACGCGGTCGAGCGGGCCGGGATCACCTTCGACGACGTCGTGGTGGTGGCGGGCTGCGGTCCCATCGGCCTGGGCATGGTGGCCGGGGCGCGCGCCAAGAACCCCGCGCACGTGATCGCGCTCGACATGGCTCCGGAGAAGCTGGAACTGGCCCGCGAGTGCGGCGCCGACATCGTGGTCGATATCCGCGAACAGGACGCGCGAGCCATCGTCATGGAACTGACCGGCGGGTACGGCGCGGACGTGTACCTGGAGGGCACCGGCCACCCGTCGGCGGTGCCACAGGGCCTGAACCTGTTGCGCAAGTTGGGAACCTACGTCGAGTACGGGGTCTTCGGCAGCGACGTGACCGTCGATTGGAGCATCATCAGCGACGACAAGGAACTCGACGTCCGCGGCGCGCATCTCGGCCCGCACTGCTGGCCCGCGGCGATCCGCATGCTCGAATCCGGTGTCCTGCCGATGGACAAGATCTGCACCCACCAACTGCCGCTCAGCGAATTCCAGAAGGGCCTGGACCTGGTGGCGAGCGGCGCCGAGTCGGTGAAGGTGTCGCTGATCCCGTCGTGAATGCCCGGTCATCCCGGCACGTTTCGGCCGGGATAGCTGGGGCCGGTTGATCCGGCGGCCGTCGGATGAGGGGACGGCCGCCGGAGGAGAGACGACAACATCAGCCGCCGGTGACGGCGAATCCGAGGAAGTTCGATGAGGGACAGACAGTATTGCGGCCCGCAGATGTCGCGCCGGAACATGTTGCGGGCGATGGGAATCGCGGGCGCGGCCGCGGCGGCACTGCCGGCGATCGCGGCCTGCGGCCTCGGCGGCGGCGTGCACGCCACCAACGGCGCGTCGGAGGTGACGGGGCCGTTCGATTGGCGCGCCGCACAGGGCGCCACACTGAACCTGCTGCAGACCCCGCACCCGTATCAGCAGTCGTTGCAGCCTTTGCTGGCCGAATTCACGCAGCTGACCGGGATCACGGTGAACACCGACCTGGTGCCGGAGGCCGACTACTTCACCAAGCTGAACACCGAATTGGCCGGCGGCACCGGCAAACACGACGTGTTCATGCTCGGTGCCTACTTCATCTGGCAGTACGGCCCGCCGGGCTGGGTGGAGGATCTGGCGCCCTGGCTGGCGAATTCGTCGGCGACCAACGCCGAGTACGACTTCGAGGACATCTACGAGGGCCTGCGCACCTCCACGCGCTGGGATTTCACGCTCGGCTCCGCGCTGGGCACCGGCGGGCAGTGGGCGATCCCGTGGGGCTTCGAGAACAACGTGGTCGCTTACAACAAGGCCTACTTCGATCAGCGAAAGATCGCGCTGCCGGACACTTTCGACAATTTCATCCAGCTCGCGATCGATCTCACCGACCGCTCGCAGAACCGGTACGGCATCGCCACCCGCGGCTCCAAGTCGTGGGCGACCATCCATCCGGGATTCATGACCCAGTTCGTCCGGGAGGGCGCTCGCGATTACGAGTTCTCCGGCGGCGAGCTGCGGGCCGCGATGGATTCCGATGCCGCGGTCGCGTTCACCGAGAAGTGGATCGAGATGCAGCGACTGGCCGGGCCCACGTCCTGGACCACCTACGACTATCCGAATGCCACCGGTGATCTGGGCGACGGCAAGGCGATGATGGTCTACGACGCCGACAGCGCGACCTACCCGAAGAACAAGCGCGGCGCCAGCGCGCAGGCGGGCAACCTGGGCTGGTATCCGGGTCCGGCGGGGCCGGGAGGCAACTACAGCACCAACCTGTGGACCTGGTCGCTGGCGATGAATTCGATGTCGAAGAACAAGCTGGCGGCGTGGCTGCTCATCCAGTGGGTCACCGGCAAGGAGGCGCTGTCGAAGGCCGTGCGGGGCGGCATCTTCGCCGACCCGGTGCGCAAGTCGGTGTTCGACGGGGTGTTCAAGCAGCAACTCGGCGGCATGCCCGGCTACCTGGAGACGTTCGAGGCCGTCATCGGCAGCTCGAAGATCCAGTTCACCCCGCAGAAGAAGTTCTTCGACACCACCGAGGACTGGGCCGTCGCCCTGCAGGACATCTACGGCGGCGCGAGCGCTCGGTCACGGCTGGCCAGTCTGGCCAAGACCAGTTCGTCGAAGGTCAATCTGTGACCCGCCGCGGGTCGAAGAAAGGGAGGTCGAGATGACCACTCGAGCCGTCAGTCCGCCGGAACCGCCCGGCGCCGTGGAGGTTCCGCGCTGGCGGCGGTCACTGCGACCGTACCTGCTGTCGGTGCCCGCGGTGCTGATCGTCGTCGGGATCCTCTACCCGTTCGTCATCGGCGCCTACTACTCGGTGCTCAATTACGCTGCGGTGAACCCGAATCCGGTGTTCATCGGGCTGCGCAACTACGCCAGCGTGCTGGGGGACATGCAGTTCTGGACCAGTGTGCGGGTGACCGGGATCTTCGCGGTGGTCGCGACCGCCGTGGAGACGGTCATCGGCGTGGGAATCGCCTTGCTGCTCAACCGATCCAGTCTCATCGGGCGGGTGTTCGAGAAGGTGCTGATCCTGCCGCTGATGATCGCGCCGGTGATCGCCGGGGTGATCTGGAAACTGATGTTCAACCCGCAGTTCGGGATTCTCAACCACATCTTCGGACTCGGCTCCACCTTCGACTGGCTGTCGCACGGCAACGCGCTGTGGTCGGTGATCCTGGTCGATCTGTGGATCTTCACGCCGTTCGTGGCGATTCTGGTGCTGGCGGGCATCCGGTCGCTGCCGAAGGAGCCGTTCGAGGCGTCCGCGGTGGACGGCGCGAGCTGGTTCTACATGTTCCGCAAGCTGATGCTGCCGATGCTGTGGCCCTACATTCTGGTGGCGGTCATCTTCCGATTCATGGACAACCTCAAGGTGTTCGACGCGGTGTACGTGCTCACCGCGGGCGGGCCGGGCGTGGCCACGCGCACGCTGCAGATCGGGGCCTTCGAGGACTCCATCATCAATCTCGACTACTCCCGCGGCAGCACCTACATGTTCCTGCTGTGGGCGATCGTTTTCATCACCGCACGCCTGCTGGTAGGCGTGCTCGGCAAGGCGCAGCGTCGCGCCGCTGGAGCGGAGTCGTAGCTCATGGCCAAAGAACTTCTTCCCGGACAACGACGATTCACCGCGGCGTCGGTGGGCGCCGACGTGGTGCTGATCGGCTGGTTCGTCTTCTCGCTGTTTCCCATCGTGTGGATGGTGTTGCTGGCGTTGAAGACTCCCGCCGAACAGACCACGACCTACTTCCGCTTCAGCCCGACGCTGGAGAACTTCGGGACGGTGCTCAGTCGGCGCGGTACCGACCTCACCAGCGTCGACTTCAAGGCGGCACTGCTCACCAGTCTGCTCAATTGCGGTGGCGCGGTGCTGGTTTCGCTGCTGATCGGCATTCCGGCCGCCTACGCGGCGGGCCGGTGGCAGTACAAGGGGTCCAACGACCTGATGTTCACCATGCTGTCGTTCCGGTTCGCGCCGGAGCTGATGGTGATCGTGCCGCTGTTCGTCATCTACAACCAGATCGGGCTGTTCGACACCAAGGTCGGCATGATCTGGGTGCTGCAATTGGTGACCATGCCGCTGGTGGTGTGGATCCTGCGGTCCTACTTCCAGGATCTGCCGGAGGATCTGGAACAGGCCGCCCTGCTCGACGGCTACACGCGGCGGCGGGCGTTCGTGATGGTCGCGCTGCCGCTGGTGCGGCCGGGCATCGCGGCGGCGGCGCTGCTGGCGTTCATCTTCGCCTGGAACAACTACGTGTTCCCGCTGATCCTCGCCGACAGCAATGCGGGCACGGTCACCGTGGCGATCACCAAGTTTCTCGGCGGCGGCGGGCAGGCGTATTACAACCTGACCGCGGCGGCCGCCGTGATCGCGGCACTGCCGCCGCTGCTCGTCGCGCTGACGATTCAGCGGTATCTGGTGCGCGGCTTGTCGTTCGGGGCGGTGAAGTCCTGATGGCACAGCTGGCACTCGACGGGCTGACCAAGCGCTACGGCAAGACCATCGGCATCGAGGACGTGTCGCTCGACATCGCGGACGGCGAGTTCTTCGTCATCCTGGGCCCGTCCGGTGCGGGTAAGACGACCACGCTGAAATCGATCGCGGGACTGGTCGACGTGGACGGCGGCTCGGTGCGCATCGGCGGCACGGAGATGACCTCGGTGGAGCCCTACCACCGCAATGTCGCGATGGCGTTCGAGAGTTACGCGCTGTATCCGCAGAAGACCGTGGCGCAGAACCTGGCGTCGCCGCTGCGGTCGGGACGCACGGGCAAGTACTCCGAGGCCGAGCAGCGCGAGCGGATCGACGCGGTCACCCGCACTCTCGGAATCGACCACTTGCAGCAGCGTTTTCCGCGTGAGTTGTCCAACGGGCAGCGGCAGCGGGTGGCACTGGGGCGGGTGCTGGTGCGCCCGGCGGACGTCTATCTGCTGGACGAGCCGCTGTCGCACCTGGACGCCAAGCTGCGCGCCGCCATGCGGGCGGAGCTGCGGGAGCTGGGGCGCATGTCGAATACGACGACGGTCTATGTCACCCACGATTACCAGGAGGCGCTCGCTCTGGGCGACCGGATCGGCATCCTGCGCGACGGTCGCCTGATCCAGGTCGGCACGCCGGAGGAGATCTGGCGGCGGCCGGTCGACACCTTCGTGGCGCGGGCGCTGGGGCAGCCGGAGATGAACATCGTCGGAGCGGTCGTGACGGACGGCCGGATCACGGTGCCGGGCACGGGGATCGATATCCCGGTGCCCGCGGGACTCGAGGTTTCCGGCGGTGGCGCGCGACTGGGTCTGCGGCCCTGCGACATCACCGTCGGCGCGCGTGGCCAGGGCTATGTCGCCGGGCGCGGCGGTGACGCGCTGTCCGTCCTCGGTCGAATCACGCTGGCGGAGCGGCTGGGCCGCAATGTCGAGGTGTCGGTCGATATCGGCGGGGTGTCGCTCATCGCGCTGTCCGCGGGTGGCGCGCACGTCCGCGAAGGTGCGGAGGTGGCGTTGACCGTGCCGCTCGCCGACGTACACGTGTTCGCGGCGGGCGATTCCGGCACCGACAGTCGGCGGCTGGGTACAGCGAGCAGCACCGCCCACCGGACCGGCGCGGCCGTCCCGACACCGGAGGAGAGACAATGACATCCGAGGCGACGGTGGCCGCGCCTGGTGCGCCGGGGCGGAGCGTTGCCCAGCGACTTACGCTGGAACGGCTCACGAAGACCTACTCCGCGCGCGGCCGGGAGAGTTTTCAGGCGGTCAAGGGCATCGAACTCGATATCGAACCCGGGGAACTGGTTGCGCTGCTGGGCCCTTCGGGCTGCGGCAAGACGACGACGCTGCGGATGATCGCCGGACTGGAGACCGTCACCAGCGGCGCCATCCGTATCGGAGAGCGCGACATCACCGGACTGCCGCCCGGAAAGCGCGGTGTCGGTGTGGGTTTCGAAAGCTACGCCCTGTATCCGCCGCTGTCGGTGCGGGAGAACCTGGCCTACGGGTTGAAGGCGCGCAAGGTCCCGGGGGCGGATCGGCTGGTCGGCGAGATCGCGCGGCGGCTGGAGCTGGCGGACCTGCTGGACTTGCGGCCCGCGGGGCTGTCCAGTGGTCAAAAGCAGCGCGTGGCGCTCGCCCGCGCGCTGGTGCGCAATCCGCCGGTGCTGTTGCTGGACGAACCGCTCTCGCATCTGGACGCCTCGGCCCGGCAGCGGGTGCGCCGCGAATTGAAGGTGCTGCAACGGGAATTCGGGTACACCACCATTGTTGTCACGCACGACCAGGTGGAGGCGCTGAGCCTGGCGGACCGGCTGGCCGTGATGGACGGCGGGGTCATCCAGCAGTTCGGCACGCCGGACGAGGTGTTCGATGATCCGGCGAACCTGTTCGTCGCCGGGTTCGTCGGGGAGCCGCAGATCAACATTGTCGACGGAGTGGTGCGGCGGGAGGGATCGAGTACATCGGTCCGGATCGGTAGCGCCGCACTGCCTGTGGCCGCGGCGGAGGTCTCCAGCGGGCAGCAGGTGAAGGTGGGTGTGCGTCCGCAGGATTGCCGTCTCGCGGCGGGAAATGCTGGTGAATTGCCCTGCACCGTAAGGTATTTCGAGCATCTGATGGAATTCGGCCGCGCCGCGGTGGACGTGCCCGGCGTGGACGCGCCGGTGCTGGTGGAGACCCCGGCGGACGAGCGGTTCGACGCGGGGCAATCCGTCGCGCTGTCGGCGCCGCCCGAGCGTGTCTACCTGTTCGACCCGGATTCCGGAAAACGTTTGCGATAGAGGGTTTCTCATGACGTGGCTCTACAACGACCCGGCGTCGTTCACCGAGCTGACTTGTCAATAGGGGGTCCGTTAGACTTGCCGACATGTCTACACGTTCTCGCAGGTCACCACTGCAAATTCGGCGAGCGGTCATCTACGTCCGCGTCTCCAAGGACGACGGGCGCCGAGGCCGATCCTGCAAAGAGCAGGCCGAGGCGTGCACCGCGGACTGCGAATACGAACAGTGGCCGATCGGCCACATCCTCGAGGATAACGACCGCGGCGCCTCGCGACACTCGAAACGAGAGCGCGACGCCTTCAAGCGCCTGCCCGGCGTTCTTCGCCGCGGTGACGTTCTTGTCGTCTGGGAACCGTCCCGCATCACCCGCAACATGGCCGAGTTCGCGACCTTCTGCGACATCCTCGCGGCGCGAGATGTGCCGCTGTACTACGACGGCCACGTGTTCAACCTCGATGACGATGACGACCGCAACGCCGTGTGGCAGGACATCCTCGACGGCGCGAAGGCGGTCGGGAAGACGCGCAAGCGGGTACTGCGGGCGATGGAGGCGAACCTGAGCGCGAACAAGCCGCACGGCAAACCGGCCCCTGGATACGAGATCGTCTACGAGGGCGGGCGTTCCGCGGGCCGTAGGGTCGTACCCGCGCAGCAGTCGGTACTGAAGGCTGCCGCGCAGCGGGTCCTCGAGCAGGGTTCCGCGGTGTCGATGTCGGCCCTGGCGCGCGAACTGGAGGCGGACTGGCGCGCCGCGGGAGGAACGACCTTTTTCCGCGGCAAGGACCTGGTGCGGTATCTGACGAATCCGACTGTGTTCGGCTTCCGAGTGCATCGGGGACAGATCGTCGGGCGCGGCACGTGGGATCCGGTACTCGATCCGGACTGGTATCCGCTGCTGACGGCCGTGCTTAAGGATCCGGATCGTCTCACGCACCGCGGTTCGGAGGTGAGGTGGTTGCTGTCGCACATCGCGAAATGCGGTGTGTGCCTGTCGCTGGGGGAGCCGGGGGTGATCGACCACAAGCGTCGGCGAAGTGGGAGCCACAGGGACGACGCCTACGTCTGCCGCGACCGGAATCATGTGGCGCGCGGTGCGGCGCGGGTGGATGCCTATGTGCAAGAACTGTGGCTCCAGGTGCTGGAGAGCCCGGATGCGCAGGCGCTGCTGCTGGCACAGGACGAGGACGGCAAGGCGACCATTGACGAGGAACTCGCGCGTATCGAGCAGTTGCGCAGCGAGATCGAGATCTTCGTCGTCGAGGCGGCCAAGACGCGGATGACAGCGCGGTCGGTCGCGTTGTATGTCGAGGCGCGGGAGGCGGAGATCCGCGAAGTGCAGGAGCGGGTCGACACCGTGCGGGCCCGGGTGGACCCGAACCTGTTGGACCTGGCGGGTCCTGGTGTGCGCGGTCGATGGGAGGCTCGGTCGCTGACGCAGAAGCGAGCGCTGCTGCGTGATCACCTATCGGTGACGATCCTGCCGATCGGGAAGCAGGGGCGCTATAGCGAGATCGGCGTGGAGGTGCGGCCGAGGAACGGGCTCGCCGCAGATCTTGTTGCGGCGCAGGGAAGTTAGGTGATCCTCAGCATAGTTGCGCGATCTTGGGGTGATCTTAGATGAACGTTTGCTGACATCTCATCGAACACCTGATCGGTTCGGTAGACCAGTTTGTTTCACGTGACAGCATCCGGCCAGCGTGCGGCGTGTGAGTGTAGATCATCGCCGGAGTTTCAGCGCTGAAAGCTGTTGTGTTGCTGACAAATTGCGAGTCGTGATCATTTATAACGTTTCGGTACATATGCTGGGATCATCAAACGTTGCAGCAGCCTTGGTGACCAGTGGCTATTAATGTGTCGGTCACATCCACGGCATAAGGGACATGCGGGTCGGGGTGTAACTGGAGGGTGTCAATCGTGCGGGATCAACCGGATGATGAGGGCGCAGGCGACTATAGGTGCCTCGCGAACGATCTCGCCGCGCTGGGGATTTCGGTATCGCCAGCGTGCGGCAGTGTGGCCGCCCGCAACGGGTGGGCCATCATCGGTCTGGTCATCGTAACCAGACATGATGTGGAAGTCGTTCCGCGCGAAGGGCTCCTGGCATCACAAGCTGCACGGCTGTGTGCGACAGCCGTGCAGGTGTGGGCGTTCGGCCGCGGATGTCTGGACGGATGGCGATATGCGCCGGCGGTCGGGTGGTCTGTCGAAGTGGTGATGCGTCAGCCTGAGCTGTCATCGCCCTTGCGCCGAGTTACCTCGTCGAGGATGTCGTCGGAGGGTGGGACGCCGCGCGTGTTGGCGGGGTTGAGCCGGCCGTCCGGGAGGTAAACCGGATCGGATCCGCGACGGCGCGCGACGTAGTCGGGCGATTTCATCGCGTTGCGCACGATCTCTCCGGGGTCTATGTTGAGCGCCTCGCCGATGCTGGCGAGCTGCTCGACGTCGATAGCGGAATTGCCGTTCACCAGGGACGAGATGGTTGCCTTGGGCATCCCGGTCGCCTTGACCAGGTCCGCCTGTTTCCATTTTCGTCGGCCCAATTGGACCCTGATCTCTTCCGCGACCGCCTGGGTGAGCGGCCCCGGTTCGCGAGCGTTCGTAGCCATGGGCAGGAGTCTAGATTCCATTTGGAGACCTCCACAACAGGGAACATAAGGGTCTCCTCACCCAACCGACCGCCCGCTACACCATTGCAACCGTCTCCAAATAGAGCTAAAGTCGCCATATGGAGACACGGCAGACCTGGAGCGAACAGGTCACGATTCGGGTCCGCCAGGCCATCAAGGATGCAGGGCTGACCGAGGAGTACGTCGGCGACCAGATCGGTAGACCGAACGCGACATTCAGCAGGCTGATGAACGTTCGGCACTCGAAGTACACGCTCACCATCGACGACCTCGAACAGATCGCCGACCTCCTGGGCGTTTCGCCGGCCGAGTTCGTCCCCGCCCCAGGGGATTTGAAGGCGCGGGCCGCATCGTGAGCCGCCCACGTCCCAACGTCGACCCGGCTATGCAGGCATGGATCGACGAGCAGATGAAGCACTTCCCGCCCGGATGCATGGACGGCGCGATCCGTCAGCTGAAGGCGTACGAGCGCGCCGACCGCGAGCAAGCGCAGCGGGGGAGGGCGGCAGCGTGACCGCGAATCTCATCCCGATCCAGGGCGGCTCGCCCTTCGACCACATCAAGCGCACCCGCGCGGATGGCAGCGAGTACTGGTCGGCGCGGGAGCTGATGCCGCTGATGGGCTACAGCCGGTGGCAGCACTTCGACGTCCCGATCAAGCGGGCCATGAAGACCGCCGAGAACCAGGCGCACGATCTGACCAGCAACTTTACGGGATCCCGTAAAGATCCTGGCACATCCGGCCCGGCACAGATCGACTACGAGCTGTCCCGGTTCGCGGCCTACCTCGTCGCCATGAACGGCGACCCGAACAAGCCGGAAGTCGCTGCGGCGCAGGCGTACTTCGCCATCCAGACCCGCACCGCCGAGACCCGCCCCGCGGTCCCCGCCGCGGTGTCCACCTTCGACATCCTGCGAGCCCAGATCGACCAGCTCGAGGCGGCGCAGCGCACCGCCGAGGAAGCGAAGGCCATCGCCGCCAAGACCGACGCGCGCCTCGACGCGATCGAGGGCCGCCACGACTGGTACTCGGCGCTCGGCTACGCGCGGATGGCGAAGATCGAGAACACCTCGACGCAGTTCCTCAACCGCGTCGGCCGGCAGGCGTCCGCGATCGCGAAGGCGCGCGGCATCGACGCGGTGAAGGTGCCGCACGCGCTGTACGGCGAGGTCAACTCCTACCCCGCATGGGTGTGGGAGCTGGCCTTCGACGGCCGGGGCGGTGCCTCATGACCGCCATGTTCGGAGTCCTCATCATCTGGGCCACCTCGGCGATGATCATCGCCCCGCTGCTGGCCCGCGCACTGTTTGGAGGTCGGCGATGACCGCGCCGGAGATTGCCGCCGTCGACGAGATCGACGCAGAGCCGACCGGCGAGCAGCCGGAAGCAGCAGAGCCGACTCCTGAGGAGCGGGCCGCGGCCGAGCTGCTCGGCCTGGTGCAGCGCATCGACAAGCTGCAAGAGGACGTCGACCGGCTGGGCATGTACATGCACCTCGGCGACGAGTGGGGTAACGCCCACCTCCACGCCGTCACCCAGCTGGCGCAGGCGCGCACCGAGCGCGACCAGATCAAGAGGCAGTGGGGGATATGAACGCCGCCGCCCTGATCGCCTCCGGCCTCGCCCTCACCGGCGCCATCATCGCCTGGTTCTACGCCGAGCGGGCGCGCACTGACTCCGAGGCCAACGCCCGCGACGCCGCTGAGGCCGCGCAGCGCGCCGAGGCCGCCCGCGACGCCATCGCCCCGCGCTACCGCGAGGACGCCCGCCCCGCCGCTGAGGGCCCGGCGCTCATGCAGGTGAGCGACTCCATGCTCGCGGCATTCAACGAAGCGGCAGCCCGTGACAAGGCGTGGCAGGCCTCGCGCAAGTGGAGCGGGCGATGAGCCGCCTGGCCCGCTCGCAGCTGATCCAGCTTGCCGACCAGCTCGCTGCCCTGGCCCTCAGCGCCGCGGCCACGAGCGTGTTCGGTGCGCGTGAGCTGCGCGAGATCGCCCGCGACGCAATCGGTATCGCTGTCGCCCTGACCCCCGATTCGTCTCCTCGCCCTGACGAGGAGATCGCGACGCCCGGGACGGGTGATGCGCTCCACGTCCCGGGTGTCGTGCCCAAGCCCTCCACCACCTGACATGGCTGCGGCCCGGGAGCCACCAACTCGCCGGGCCGCATCGAGAGAACCGGAAGGAAGTCTACCCAATGATTCGGAATTCCTGGATCACCACCACGGCCGAGGTCACCTCGGTCGGCGCGCTGTGGCTGGAAACCCACCAGCAGTACGCGCTCACCCTCGGCCCCGACCTGACCCTGCACCTGCACCCGGCGCACGCCGAGTCGGCGCACCTGCACCTCGGCCGGGCCATCGGCAACCGGCTCCAGCTCGACGCTCCCGGGCGGCTGAAATTCCTTGCCGCCGAATTCGATTGCGCCGGACTGTCCGACGCGGCGGTCATGCTGCGCGCGATGGTGCCGCTGGTGCCCGAGGCGGTGCGGGCATGACCGTGCAGGTATCCACCCATCGGGTTCTCCGCCTGCCCAACGGCGAGCTGGCGTCGTACAAGGATTTCCCTCTTCAGTTCGACCACGCCGGGGCCGAGGAGGCATTGGCCGAGGGCATTGAGGAAGCGGGCCGACTCGGTTTGGCGGACGAGTTCAGGGCGCGCACCGAGATCATGACGCAGTACAAGGTCGAGGTGACGCTCGAACCGGGCGCGCTCGGCGACGCCCCGACCTTCGGCGAGATCGGCGTCGCTGTCCGAGTCGAACTCGTGGCGTGGGCGCTCGGTGGCGACGGCGACAGCGAGAACGCAACCGGAACGGAGTCGGAGCGGTGACCGCCTCGACCGGTGTGGTCTACCTGCCCGGCCGCGCCGAGGCCGAAGCGAAGTGCGCCGAGCTGGCGAAGAACGTGCTCGAGTTCGCCGACGAGATGGCCGTGGCCGACCCCGAGGGGGCCGAGCGGCTGCGCAACCTGGTCAAGGGGGCGTGGTGAGCGAGATCGAGTTTGTCGACGAGTTGCCGATTCCGGTGGGAGAGGCGGGGAACTGGAAGTCCAACGCCGCCAAGGCGTTCGGCGATGCCCTCCGGGCGAATCCGCGTCGATGGGGGAAGTGGCCGACGCCGATCGGCGAGGCCACCTGCTACACGTACCGGAACGACATCAACGGCGGCCGCAAGACGGGGTTCCCTGCCGGCGAGTTCGAAGCCGCTGTCAGCGACGGGTGCCTGTGGGTCCGCTTCATGGGCGGTGATGCGTCGTGATCATGATCGACTGCGGCGACTGCGACGGCACCGGCCGCGCCCCCGGCGGCGAGGACCCCTGCCCGGCGTGCGGTGGCGCGCGCTGCGTCGCCGACGACCCGGCCGCCGGGGTGCGGCTCGAGGACGGCCCGCGCACCGGCGACGGCATCGACTACGCGGTCGACCGCGCACGAGACCGGGCGGTGGGGCTGTGAGGGGCCGGCCGCCGCTGACCGCCGAGCAGCGGTTCGCGCGCAACCTCGCCGCCGCCCGTAAGGCGCTGGGCATGCGGCAATACGACGTCATCATGCGAATGCGGACCTGCGGCCACCAGTGGCCGCAGGGCACCGTGAGCAAGATCGAGCGCGGGCACCGCGACGTCTCCGAGGCCGAGGCCGAGTCCCTCGCCGAAATCGTCGGGGTGCCCGTGCATCTGCTGCGGACCGAGGCCAGGCATCGGGTCGCCCACTTCGCGCGCACCCCCACCGGGCGCGGGCGGATAGGGACCATCGCCGCGCGGCGCCGGATGGAGGCGATGCGCTGATGTCCACCTACGACAGCCTCGGCGACGGCGAGATGGTGCTCGCGGAGCTGCCCGCCGAGACCGAACGCGCGGCGAGCATCGTGGTCGCCGGTTACGCCACTGGCACCGACGACTGCCGCGCGCTGCTCGCGATGCTCGGCCTGCTGCCGGGCGAGGACGAGGGGGGCGCGTAGATGGAGTCTCTCAACGCCGAGTGGCGGTTACGCGCCAAGTGCCGCGGCCACGCCGAGCCCGACCTGTGGTTCCCGCACCACCGCACCGACGGTGCCGCGCAGCGCGCGATCTTCATCTGCCGGTCCAAATGCCCGGTGCGCCGCGAGTGCGGCGAGGCCGCCGCCGACGGGCACGAGCGGCACGCGATCGTCGCCGGATTCTTCGCCGCCAACGCCGAGGACTGGCGGGCGTTGCACCGGTGGCTCGGCCGCCCGGTGCCGGGGACGACCGCGTCCGGCGGATTCCGAGAAATTACCTGCGCCGACTGCGGCCGGACGTTCGGCAGCTGGCGGGCCGCGACCAAGTGCCCGAACTGCCAGCAAGGGCTCGTCCCGGCGGGCCCGGTCTGGCAGCAGATCGAGGTGCTGCGCAAGCGATTCTCGTGCAAGGAGATCAGCCAGCGCGCCGGGCTGCACGACGCCAAGGCCGTGTTCGCGATCCGGACGCAGACGTGGGTACGCCAGGACACCGCGGCCCGGATCGCCGCCCTCGTCGAAGATGTCCAGGGGGCGGCATGAGCCTCGACATCTGTCCGACCACCGACCTGCACGTCGCCGAGTGCGATTGCGTGCGGCACCGCAACAAGGTGCCCACCGCGCCCGGCCTGTATGCCGGCATCCCCGACACCACCTACCAGCGTGACACGGGCTCGCTGTCGTCGTCGGGCGCGCGGTCGATCATCTTCCGCAGCCCCAGCGAGTTCCGGCACGAGCAGCTGCACGGCCGCCCGCCGAAGACCGAATACGACGAAGGCCACGCCGCGCACCTGTATGTGCTCGGCGAGGGCGCCGAGATCGAAGTCGTCGACGCCGACAGCTGGCAGACCAAGGCCGCGAAGGAAGCTCGCGCCGCCGCCTACGCCGCGGGCAAGGTGCCGCTGCTGCCCAAGCAGGACGCCGCCGCCCGCGCCATGGCGAAGGTCGTCCTCGAACACGACCTCGCCGGGGCACTGTTCGGCGAGGGCGAGGCCGAACTGTCCGGGTGGTGGGACGACGCCGAAACCGGTGTGCGCCTGCGCCTCCGGATGGACTGGTACACCAGCCTGCGCGGGCGGGCGGTGGTCGTCGACTACAAGACCAGCAAGGGCAGCGGACCAGGCGCGGCGGCCAAGGCGATCGGCGAGTTCGGTTATTACTGCCAGCACCCGTTCTATACCGACGGCCTGCGGTCCCTCGGCGTCGCCGACGACCCCGCCTTCCTGTTCGTCTTCCAGTGCAAGACGCCGCCGTATCGGATCACTGTCGTGCAGATCGAGCCCGACGACGTCGCACTCGGCCACGACCTCAACCGCATGGCGATCCGCACCTACGCCGAATGCGTCGCCTCCGGCGTGTGGCCCGACGACAGCCACGCCATCCATTCCGTCTCGATCCCCACCTTCATTCGCTACCGAGCACAGGAGCTGCTTTCGTGACCGCACCCGCCCGCTACCAACCACTCGCCCCGACGGCCGCCGTGTCCCGCACCGACCTGTCACAGGCCACCGCGATCGAACAATCCCGCGCCGTGGCCGAAGTCCAGGCCGCCGTGCTCGTCGCGCAGCAGCGGCCCCGCAACAAGGCACTCGCCGTCGAGGAAATGCGGGACGCCACCGCGCAGACCAGCGTCGCCGAGAAGGCGTACTACCGGTACCGCCGCGGCAGCGAGAACGTCACCGGCGTCTCCATCCATCTCGCCCGCGAACTCGCCCGCTGCTGGGGCAACCTCGACTACGGGCTGAAAGAACTGCGCCGCGACGACACCAAGGGCGAGTCCGAGATGCTCGCCCACGCCTGGGACATGCAGACCAACGCCCGCGCCTCGACGACGTTCATCGTGCCGCACGTCCGCGACACCAAGCAGGGCGCGAGGAAACTCACCGAGACCCGTGACATCTACGAGAACAACGCCAACGCCGGCGCCCGCCGACTGCGCGAGCAGATCCTCGCCATCCTCCCCAACTGGTTCGTCGAGGAGGCGAAAAGCAACTGCGACGCCACGATCGAGAGCGGCGGCGGGCGACCGCTCGCGCAACGTGTCGCCGACGCGATCCGGCTGTTCGATCAACTCGGCGTGACCACAGCCCAGCTCGAAGCGAAGCTCGGCCGGTCAGCGAACGATTGGAGCGGTCACGACGTCGGGCAGCTCGGTGTCATCTACCAGTCGATCAAGCGCAGCGAGACCACGATCGACAACGAGTTCGACACGACACCCGCCGACACCGGCATCACCGTCGAGGACGTGACGAAGGCTGGTCGGGCACGACGCGCCCCGGCCGAGCCCGCCTCGAATTCCGGTGCGGAACCGGACAACTCGCAGTCCGCCGCCCCGGGCGAACCCGAACAGCCCGCCGCGGAAAACGATGCCGAACCGCCGGGCGAGGCCGAGCCGATGGCGACGCAAGCGCAAGTGCGCAAGCTGAACGTGCTGCTCGACCAGCTCGGCGCCACCGAGCGCGCCGACAAACTCCACTACCTCGGCGAGCAGTTCAAGCGTGCGTTCGCCAGCTCCAAGGAGCTGACCAAGCGGGAAGCGTCCGAGCTGATCGACTTCCTCGAGAACCCGCCCGCCGAGAGCGATCAGGCCGAGCAGCTGCCCATCGAGGGCGAAGGCGGCGATCAGTGAGCACCGCCGACCAGCATCGCGCCTCGGCGCTGGAATCGCTGGACTCTCTGGACCTCTTGCGGAACACCGGGGCAGACGACGCCGCATTCGTGCCCCTCGCTGCCGAAGCCACCGCGCACGCCCTGCTCGCTATCGAGGCCCGCCTCGGCGAGCTGGTCGAGCAGCAGCGCATCGCCAACGCGCTCAACGCCACCGGCCGCATGGGCGTGCTCAACAGCGACGCCGAACTCCGGCCCGCCCGCGAAGCCGCCCGGCGCCTGCTGGGCCTCGACACCACCGAAGGAGCCTGACTATGCCGAAGCTTTCCCCGCGCCTGCCCGGCGGCGACCGCAACGGCCTCGACCTGATCGCCGCCGCCGCGGTCGAGCACCCGCACCGCCAGCACGTCGCGCTCGTCATCCTCGACACGAAACAGGTCACCACCGACGCCGACACCGGCTCCGCGGTCGCGACCCTGCGGATCCGGCGCGTCGAAATCGTCGACCGCGACGACCTGCCCACCGCCGAACGCCTCGTACGCCGCGCGCTGGAACGGCGCAGCGGCGACACCGTGCTGCCCATCGAACTCGAGGACGAGATCACCATCGCGTTCAAGGGCCTCGACCCGCACACCGGCGAGATCCTGCCCGGCGGCCAAGCCGACAAGGAACGCGGGGACGGCGCAGCGGACGGCGAGGGCAAGTCATGACGACCGTCGAACCGCATTTCATCCGTACCCGCGAGGACCTCGCCGAGGAACAGCGCGACCGCGAGGAGGTGGCCGAATTCGCCTCGGCCACCATCCTTCTCGGTGCCGACCCCGCCCGGCCCGACGAACTGCGCGCGCACGTGCACGTCGTACCGGGCGGCCCGACCTTCGCCGACCTCGCCGACGGGCTGCGCGAGATCGCCGCCGAATTCGACCATCGGCACGAGACCGGGCTGTTCGCCGGCGGTGAGTCGTGACCGCGATCTACTACGAGATCGGCGGGGAACCCGTCCCGGCTCGCGAGTGCATGTGGGCGTACATCGCGCCGTGCGGATGTGAATGCGCCTGGTCGGTGGCGGACCCGGACCACGCCGCGACCGAGGGCCAGGCGTGGGACAGCTTCGCGCGGACGAAGGCCGTCAGGAAGCGGGACGAGCAGCGCGGTTTCCGCGTGGAGATGAAGCGCCGCAGCGAGGTCCGGATCTCGGACAAGTGCCCGCACACACCGCGCTACGGTGTGGCGCCCCGCCCTGAGGTCGAGGGCCATTCGTGGGCGGTGAAGCACGACGGCCGCGTGCTGCATCTCGTCCCGCTGGTGATCGAGAAGGACAGCTACGTGATCAGGCGGCGGTCCGAGTACGTCTCGTCGCTGTGCGGCCGGGCCGAGGGCGGACTGTGGTCGACCGAACGCCACCTGATCAATGACCTCGTGGAGTGTGCGGGCTGCCTCAGGGCGGCACACGAGCGGGCGGGGGTCGCATCGTGATCACCGTCGCCTGGCTGTGCGGCACGGGCTTCGGCCAGACGCCCGACGGCGTCTCGCTGGAGTTCGCCCGGCACCTCGACCCGGAACGTTTCCAGTTCCAGGCCGTCCCGTACCCCGCCGACTACGGCACGCACACCTCCTACATCGAATCGGTGCACGTCGGCCGCCGAGCACTGGCCGCCGCCGTGCGCGCCACCCCGCACCGCGCCGTCATCGGCGGGTACAGCCAGGGCGCCTACATCGCCGGATCACTGGCATCCGACATCGGCCTCGGCCGGTACCCCGACCTCGACGTGCTCGCCTGCGCGCTCATCGCCGACCCTGCCCGCCCGCGCGGTGCCGGGATGCCCGGCGAGGCGGCGGCACCGGACTACGGGATCAGCGGCGAGGGGCTGATCACCGGCATGCCCACCTACTGGGCTGCCGTGCCCGACGACCCGATCACCAGCCTGCCCGCTGGCTCGCCACTGCGCGGCCTCGCCGATCTCACCGAATGGTTCTGCCTCGCATCACCCGAGGCCGCGCTCGCGTGGGGCACCGACCTCGTCCGGCGGGCGAAGGCACGGCGCTGGCAACAGTGGTGGAGCGCGACCAACCTCATCGCGTGTACCGAAGCGATCGACCAGGCGTGGCGGTACCTGCCGCGGCCGGTCGGCGGTGGGCGGCACGACGCGGCGTACATCGAGCTGGGGCTGTGCGCGCGGCTGGCGGCCACGGTCAACCGGGAGGTGACGGGCTGATGCTCACCGTCACGGATTTGTTCTGCGGCGCCGGCGGTTCGTCGACCGGCGCGATCCAGGTGCCCGGTATCTCGGTCCGGATCGCCTCGAACCATTGGGATCTCGCCGTAGAGACCCACAACACGAACCATCCGACCACCGACCACCTGTGCGCCGACCTGTCCCAGGTCAACCCGCGGTACTTCCCGACCACCGACATTCTGTGGGCGTCGCCGGAATGCACGAACCACTCGCGGGCGAAGGGGCAGAAGAAGCTCAAGCCCGCGACCCTGTTCGACGACGAGCCGTTGCCGGACGCGGCGGCCGAGCGATCCCGGGCCACGATGTGGGATGTGCCGCGGTTCGCCGAGGCGCACGGCTACAAGGCGATCATCGTCGAGAATGTGGCCGAGGCGGTCGAGTGGGCACCGGAGTGGTCACCGGAGAAGGGCACGCTGTTCCGGTCGTGGCTGTCGACGATGGACGCGATGGGCTACGAGCACCAGGTCGTCTACCTGAATTCGATGCACGCCCAGCTGTTCGGCCGGGGTGCGCCCCAGAGCCGCGACCGCCTGTACGTGGTGTTCTGGCGGCGTGGTGACCGCCGGCCGGACATCGAGCGCGTCACCCGGCCGCCCGCGATCTGCCCGGAGTGCGGTCCGGTGCTGGCGATGCAGGCGTTCAAGCCGGACGCCTCGCGGGTCGCGCGGTTCCGCACGCAGTACGTCTACCGGTGCCCGAACGTGCAGTGCCGGAACCGGATCCTCGACCCCGCGGTCCGGCCCGCCGCCGACATCATCGATTGGTCCGACCTCGGTGTCCGGATCGGTGACCGGCCGAAGCCGCTGGCGGTCAAGACCATGGCCCGGATCCAGGCCGGTATCGCGAAGTACTGGACGGCGGCCGCGCTCGCGGTGCCGGTTGAGGGCAAGCAGGCCCGGCCGGTCGGTGTGCCGCTGCGGACGATGTCGACCCGCAACGAGACCGGCATGGCGTTCCTGACTCAGTTCCGTGACCGTGTCCGGGATCTGGATCCGGCCCGGGATCCGCTGACGACCGTCGTCGCCGATGGCGCGAATCACGGGTTGTGTTCGCCGCCACCGGCGTTCATCGCCGAGTTGCGTGGCGGCGGATCCAACCACCGCCCGGTGTCCGACCCGCTGTGCACCGTCACCGCCTCCGGTAACCACCACGGGCTCGTCACCACCTACTACGGCAACGGCGCCACCGTGCCCGCTGCCAACCCGCTGCCCACGTGCACGACCGTCGACCGGCACGGCCTCATCACCCCGTCCGGCGGCACCTGGCGGGAGAAGGCGACCAGCACCGACGAGCCGATCCCGACGCGCACCACCTGCGAGACCGACGGCATCGCGATGGGCCCAGCGATCGACATCGACGATGTCCGGTTCCGGATGCTCGAACCCCGCGAGATCGTCGCGGCGATGGACTTCCCGCGCGAGTACGTCGTGCTCGGCAACCGCCGCGAGCAGGTGCGGATGGCGGGCAACGCCGTCACCCCGCCCGCCGCGCGGGACCTCGTCGGCGTCGTAGCCGAATCGCTGGGGGTGCGCTGATGACGCCCTGGTTCGCCGACGACAGCGCCACCCTGTACCACGGTGACGCCCTGGCGGTAGCGCGCGAGCTGCCGCCGGGATCCGTCGACTGCATCGTGACGAGCCCGCCGTACTACGGGCTGCGCGACTACGGCGTCGACGGGCAGCTCGGTCTCGAGGCATCGCCCGCCGAATACGTCGAGCGGCTGCGTGTGCTGTTCGGCGAGCTGCGGCGCGTGCTCGCCGACGACGGCGTGATGTGGCTCAACCTCGGCGACAGTTACAACAGCACATCGGCCAACGCGAACCAGCCGAACACGAACCGCGACGGCACCGCCGACACGAAGCAACGCGTACAGGAGTCTCGGCGCGGCCGTCGCGCGGCGGTGCCGGACAGCGGACTGCCGCCGAAGAACCTGCTCGGCATCCCGTGGCGCGTCGCGTTCGCTCTCCAGGGTGATGGGTGGATTCTGCGCTCCGAGATCATCTGGGCCAAACGGAACTTCATGCCGGAAGCCGTGACCGATCGACCCACCCGTGCACACGAGCATGTTTTCCTGCTCACCAAGAGCCCCCGCTACTGGTATGACGCTGATGCGATCCGTGAGGAATCCGACCCGAAACAGGAGGCGCACAACCAGCGCTACGCCAAGGTGTACGCCGCACAGGCCGATCGGGCCGCCACCACGGGCCAACCTGGCAACAACAACTCGGCAGGCGTCCACTCCCGCCCAGGCAGGGGCGGCCGCAATTCTCGCTCTGTGTGGCCGATCTCGGCGCAGCCGTTCGCCGAGGCGCATTTCGCGGTCATGCCACTGGAATTGGCCGAGCGGTGCGTACAGGCCGGATGCAAGCCGGGTGGGACCGTGCTCGACCCGTTCAGCGGTTCTGGCACGACGGGTCTCGCGGCAGCCCGACACGGCCGCCGGTACATCGGTATCGAGCTATCCGAGGAGTACCTCGAGCTGTCGATGCGGACGCGCCTGCGGCAACCCGGCCTCGATTTCGAGGGGGTGGGCGGATGACGCCCTGGTTCGCCGACGACTCGGTCACCGTCTATGCGGGCGACTGCCTCGAGGTGCTGGCCGAGATCGCCGACGCATCCGTCGATGCCGTCGTGACCGACCCGCCGTACTCGCTGGGATTCATGGGCGCCGAGTGGGACACCCACGAGCCCGGCCAGTTCCAACAATGGTGTGCATCCTGGGCGCACGAATGCTTGCGCGTGCTCAGGCCCGGCGGCCACCTGCTCGCCTTCGGCGGCGCCCGCACATGGCACCGGCTCGCCTGCGCGATCGAGGATGCCGGATTCGAGCTGCGCGATTCGATCGCGTGGCTGTACGGCAACGGGTTCCCGAAATCGCTCGACGTCGCCAAGGCGATCGACCGGCAACGCGACGACCGTGTCGACGTGCTCCGAGTGACGGGATGGCTTCGCGCACAGCGCGACCGCGCGGGCGTAACCAACCGTCAGATGGATGCATTGTTCGGGTTCGACGGTATGGCGAACCACTGGGTTGCCCAGCCCAACAACAAGGTGGCCGAGGTGCCGACCTGGGAGCAATGGGGGAAGCTGCGCCAACTCATCGGATTCGGCGACGCGATGGACGCTGAAGTGCGGCGCCTCAACGGCCGCAAGGGCACCCCCGGCGAGGCGTGGATCCAGCGACCCGACGCCGAACACCGGACACGCCCCGGCATGGCCGAATCATGGACCGACGGCCGAGGCTGGACAGGCACGTCGGCGAAAGACGGCACCGCAGTCACGGCTTCCGCCCGGCGTTGGGAAGGCTGGGGCACCGCACTGAAACCCGCGCACGAACCGATCGTCGTCGCACGCAAACCGCTGGCGGGCACGGTGGCGCAGAACGTCACCGAGCACGGCACCGGCGCGCTGAACATTGACGGGTGCCGGATCGACGGCCGCGAACGCACCGAGTACGGGCTAGCCGCAGCTCGCCGATCGAAGGTGTCCACGTACGGGAACCCCAGCGAGTCAGCCGATTTCGACGCGAGCAAGGGCCGCTGGCCCCCGAACGTCGTGCTCGACGTGGCATCGGCCGCCGGTCTCGACGGCGCGCGCTTCTTCTACACCGCGAAGGCCGCCGCCAACGAACGCCCGGAAGTGGATGGAGTTCGTCACCCCACTGTGAAACCGCTTTCGCTGATGCGGTGGCTCGTTCGCCTGGTCACGCCACCCGGCGGCGTCGTACTGGACCCGTTCGCGGGCAGTGGCACGACGGCCGAGGCGTGCGTGCTGGAGCGCAAGCGCTGCATCGCCATCGAGCGCGAGGCGACCTATCTGCCGTTGATCCGGGCCCGGCTGAGTAAGCCGATCGTGCTCGGGCTCGACTTCGACGGCGCCGAACTCAGCAAGGAGGTGCCCTAGTGGCGCGTGATCACGGCCGGGTGCTGTGCAAGATCTGGCAGGACAAGGACTTTCGCGCCCTGCCCCGCACCGCGCAGGCGCTCTATATCCAGTTGCTCAGTCAGCCGAACGTCAACAACGCCGGCGTGCTGCCGCTGATGCTGTCCAAGTGGGGGAAGGGCTGCGACGACCTCACCCGCGAGGAACTTACCCGCGACCTGGCCGTGCTGGTCGACGCCTCGTTCATCATCGTCGACACCGACAGCGAGGAAGTGCTGATCCGGTCGTTCATCCGCAACGACGGCGGCATGGCGCACAAGTACATCTTCAAGAACGCCTTGAAGATGGCCGAGGCCGTCGAGTCGGGTCTGATCCGCCGCGCCCTAGCCGTCGAGTTGCGCCGGATCCGGTCTGCCGAGGCCGCCCGAGTCGCCGAAATCCTGGACCCATCGGAGACCGACTCCGAACCCGTCACGGCCACACCGGAACCGGATTCGAATGCCGACGTAAACCCATCGGAATCCCATTCGAATACGATCCCGAACGCATCCGAATCCCACCCCGAAAACGGGATGCCATCCGAATCCCATTCCGATCACTGCGGTGAGGGTGAAGGTGAGGGTGTAGGTGAAACCCCCGTAGTTGGTCACCTTGGGGGGGTCGCGCGCACGCCCGCGCCCGACGCGCACACGCGCGAGGAACCCCCCACCCTCGAAGAAATCCCCGCAACCCCGTTCTGCGACCGCCACCCCGGCGGCACCCCCGACAACTGCCGGGCATGCGCCGACCGCCGCAAGCGCTACGAAGCCACTGCGGCACAGCGCGCCGAAGCCGAAGCCGCGCAACGACGAGCCGAGGCCCGCGCCAAATCCGACGCCGCCCGCACTGCCGCCGATGACCGCGCCCGAGCCATCGCCGGATGCGGCATGTGCGACGACGACGGCGAACTGCCCGGGGGCGCCATCTGCGATCACGACCCAGACCGGCTCGCCCGGGCCGCCCGCGGCGTTGCCCGAGCCCGAGCCGCCCTGTGCAAGCGCTGCCGCGGCACCAGCCTGCTCGCCGACGGCACCGAATGCGACCACCAGACCACCGACACCACCGAGGAGAACCGCGCCCATGCCTGACCAGACCCCCGCCCCACTCACCGACTACGACCTGCGCCGGATCAGCAAAGGCGGACACCACTCGTTGACGCGCGAACTCGCCGCTGAACTGCTGGCCGCCCGCCAGCGTCTCGCGCAGCCCGGCCAGCCCACCCCGAAGCACCTCGCCGAGCGCATCGTCGTCGACCGCGGCCAGCGCACCATCACCATCGACGGCGAGCGCCTGCCCTGGGACATCGCCGAGCACGTCTGGGTCGCACCCGTCCCCGACGGCCAGCCGGCAGAAGTCGCCATCACGGTCATCGCCGAGCGCGCCACCATCGACGCCCGCGGCGAACTCACCATCGAGGAGCAACCGCTGCGCTGGCACATCCTCGAGCCCGGCGCCGCCATCGTGGTGGGCACGGGCGGCATGCTGCTCGTCTCGATCGTGCTTCTCGCCGAACGCATCACCGAGATCCCCGCCGACACCGAGGCGGCCAGACATGCGTGAGATCCCCACCGCCGCAGCCAAACTCGCCGCCATCGACCTCGTGCGCGGGATGGCCGAACATCGCTGGAACAACGGCTACGGCATCGACGGACTCGACCGGCTACGTCGCGATGCCGAGCAGCAGCTCGCCGAGGACACCGCTATCGGCGACGCCCTGAGCCGCCTCGACGGCTACCCGGAGAACCTCCCTGCCCTGCTCGGTGCCCTCGTCCGGCAGGCTGTCGAGTCCGTCGGCGCCCGAATCGAGTTCGGCGACGGCGTCGTCGACGCCCAAGTGCTCGCCGGGTACGTGCTCGCCCGCCGTCATCCGGACGGCACGATGTGGGTCGACGGCGAGGTGTGGCCCGACCACCGCCCGGCCGAGCAGGCGCTGCACAGCCGCCACCCCGGGTACGCCGTGTACGAACTCCGGGAGGTGCACGCCGAGCCGCCTACGGGCCACACAGCCCCGGGAATCGGCACGCAAGATCACGCGCCGGACCGTGAGCGAGACGTATACGACGAGATCCGGGCCGAACGGGTAGCTGCCATGTCCGGATACGCCGACACCGCCTCAAGCCGACCGCCCAACAGCCGCATCCTGACGCAGCTCGCGGCCAGCGCATGCGAGAAGGCGCTCGCGGACGTCCCGGCACGTCGAGAGCATCTCGTCAGGGCCGCCGCGCTGGCTATCGCCGCGATCGAGGTGTTCGATGCCTGACCCGACCCCCATCGAGCAGATCGAGGCCGCCCTCGCCGACCTGATCGACGCCTACGCCGACCTCCGCGGCGAGTACCTCACCAACGCGCACGACGAGCACCGGAAGGCCCTCGAAGTCGAGATCGCTGCGCTGTGCACTGCCGCCCAGTTGGTGCGCAAGCACCGCGACGACGTCTCCTGGCTGGCCCTCCCGTCGTGGCGGTGGCACGAGTGGGAGGCGCGGAAGCGGGGTATCACCGAACGGCTGGACGCCGCCGCTGACCTGCTGCGGAACGGTGCGACCTTAACGAACGCCGCGAAAATATCGAGCCCGGAATCAACGACCGGCGCAGCCGTCCGCGCCACCACCTACACCGTCTCGTGCCTGCCCGAAGACCACGACGACCTGTGCGTGTGGTCTGTTTTCGTCGAGTACGCCGGACGCGGGCGGTGGGCGGTGCGCCGGATGAAGCGCTGCTACGACATCGACGGCGAATGGGACTGGGAATCCATCCCGTCCGAGCGCACCGAGGAGTGGCTGGCCCGGTTCCGGTTCGACCTCGACACCGCGCTCGACATCGCCCGCCGCGTCGCACCCACGATCCGCGTCAACGGCCGCACCGCGCAGGACATCTTGGCCCAGGAGGCGAACCGTGCCTGAGCGAATCCAGCTGCGCCGCACCGCCGGATGGCGCAAGCCCGAGGGCGCAATCGTCGTCGCCCGGCCGTCACGGTGGGGCAACCCGTTCCGGCTCTACCGCGAGCACCACATCGTTGGTCCCGCCTGGAATGTGGTGCGCGCCAACTGGGGCCGTCTCAGCCGCGACGAACCGATCTACGCCTACATCACGTCGAGCCAACCGATCCACATCGGCGAGGTGGTCTACAAGTTCCGGGTGCTCATGGACGTCCGCCAGCGCGATGAGCCCGACCGGCTGCGGAAGTGGCTGGCACCGCTGCGCGGCCACGACCTCGCCTGCTGGTGCCCGCTCGATTCCCCGTGCCACGCAACCGTCTTACTGGAGATAGCAAATGCAGACGACTGAACTGCCAGAGAGGCTCGCGGCAAAGATCGCCATCAACGAATCCACAGGCTGCTGGGAATGGTCAGGCTGCCGGACGGCCAGCGGGTACGGCCGAGCGTGGGATGGGAAGCGAGCCGACTGGGCGCACCGTGTCCTGTATCGAATCGCTCGCGGCGAAATCCCTGAGGGCAAAGTTCTCGATCACCTTTGCCGAGTGCGGCACTGCGTGAATCCTGCGCACCTGGAGCCCGTCACGGACCGGGAGAACACGGTGCGCGGCGTCTGCCCGGAGGTAACCCGCGCTCGCCACAGGGCCAAGAAGTTCTGCAAGAGAGACCACGAGTTGTTCGGTGCGAACGTCTACATCGATCGCCGCGGGCATCGCGTCTGCCGGACCTGCCAATCCGGCCATGCAGCGGCCTACCGCGAACGAAAGCGCGCAGCCGATGCCTGACTACGTCCCCTTGCCCCGCCCGCGCCTCGGCCAGACCCAGGCCGCCGAGCGCACGCACGCCATCGCGACCGTCGCCTGCCCCTACGAGCCGTGTCAGGCACCCATCGGCCAGCCCTGCACGTTCCGGGTCGCCGACGGCACCCGCTACGAGAGCACCAACGTCCACCCATCCCGCCGCGCCGCCGCCCAGCGGGCCGAACAGGAGAACCCGGATGCCTGAACCGACCACCGACCCGCTGCGCGCGACGGTCGTCGAGCGCCTCGCCCGCGCCGACTTCGATCGCTGGCGGCGGGCCTACGACAAAATCGCCCAGTACAACGGCTGGGGCGGCACGGCTCCCACGTGGGAGCAAGCAGGCGACGAGCACAAGCGCAAGAACGAGGCCATCCGCAAAGCTCAGCGGATCGCCGACGACCTCGGCGACCTGCTGCCGCCCTCCCCGCGCCGCATCGAGACCGCCGAGGAGCTGGACGCTGTCCCGGCCGGCACCGTCGTCCGGTCCGCCGTCGGCACGGTCGCCTGTCGCCACCACAGCGGCCAGGGCGTGCTGTTCGGCAACGGCGAGCCGTTCGACTGGGCGCTGCTCCAGCTGCCCGTCATCGTCATCCCGGTGCCCGACTGGAAGGTCGACTACGCGGCCAGCCCGGATGGTGGCCGCTGATGCGCGCCGACATCGCCTTCACCCGCTGCCCGTACTGCGGTGCCGCCCGGCGCACGCCGTGCTTCCGCCCGGACGGCACCCCGCTGCGCAACGGCCCGCACGCCGCCCGGACGCACGCCTACCTGCGCCAGCTCGACGCAGCCGATCGCGCCGAGGTGATCGCGTGAAGACACCAGCTGAAATCCGTTCCGCCGCAACGCGAATCGTGCACGAGCGCCTGCGGCACGGCGTCTCCGAGCAGTACTGCATCGCGATCCTCGACCGCGACCCGGCATGGACCGGCGAGGACATGGCCGAGATCAAGCGCGTCCGCGCCGAGGTGAGCCGCATGTTCAACGCCTACCTCGACCAGCTCGCGCGCGGCCCCGGCCTCGCCGAGGTCACTTCAATCGCCCGTCGCCGTCCGCAGATCGCATCCCTGATGAGGAGAAACCGTTGATCGCCGTCCTGCTCGCCCTCGCCCTGCACTATCCCGTCGGCCAGGCCCCCGCGCCCGCCCGCATCGACGCGCCCGTGCTGCGGCTTGACGTCCAGCCGGGCGACAGTGGCGTCGTGCTCATGCGGGAGGGGTGGGGAGCGTGACGCCGTACGACCAGCCCGAGGGCGTGTGGATCCACGCCAACCACTACCCGCACGAGGGCATCGTCATGGCCACCCCGTACGCCAATGAGATCGAAGCCTTGCGCGCAGCGAACGCCACCGGTATCGGTGGCCGCGTCGTGTTCGTCCCGTATGGCAAGGACCTGCGCGAGGTGCTCAATGGCTGAGGTGCGAACCGTGACCGACATCGAGCACCTCGATTTCCCGACCCCATGCATGGCCTGCCTGATGCGCGGCCACCGCACACCCGCCACGTTCGAGTGGACTTTTCACGGTGGCTGCATGCACACCGTTCTGTGCACGTATTGCAGCGCCGCCTACGAAGCCCGCTACCGGCAAGCCCTGCGGCGGTACCGGCAGCTCGCCTGCCCGAAGTGCGGTGCGCTGTACGACACGTTCGCCGACATGGTCGACATCGTGAGGCTGCCGTGACCGGCCGCGAGCACGCCGACATCGTCGGACTCGACCTGTCGCTCACCTCGACCGGCATCGCCGTCATCGGCACCGGACGGCCCTGGTGCGCGACCATCGAATCCAGCGGCAAGGCGGACGCGCCGTGGGAGTCACGCTATCGCCGCCTCGGCGACCTCGTCCTCCGAGTCCGTGCCGCCATCACCCCAGGTGCGTTCGTCGTCCTCGAGGCACCCGCCTACTCGCGCACCACCGGATCCCAGCACGACCGATCCGGCCTGTGGTGGATGGTGCACGACAGGCTCGTCGGCAGCGGATGCACGGTGCTGCCGGTCGGACCCAATCTGCGCGCGAAATACGCCACCGGCAAGGGCAACGCGGGCAAAGACGCGGTGCTGGCGGCCGCGGTGCGCCGATACGCCGACATCGCCATCACCGGCAACGACACCGCCGACGCCGTCGTGCTCGCCGCCATCGGCTGCCGCCTGCTCGGCCGCCCGATCGACGACCCGATGCCCAAGACGCACCTCGCCGCCCTCGACACGATCCGAATCCCCACGGAGGCATAGCCGATGACCGAAATCTCGAACCTGCGCAACCTGCGGATGTCGCCGAACCCGTTCCTGCCGGACCGCCGCCACGCCACCCCGCATGGCGGACTGAAGTTCGAGGAGATCGCCCGTGCGGGCACCGTCCTCCGCGCACAGGTCGGCAGCGGCCTGCACGGCGTCACCACCGGCGACGACGACCGCGACGAGATGGGCGTGTGCATCGAGCCACCCGAGTACGTCATCGGCCTCAGCAAATTCGAGCAGTTCCAGTGGCGCACCCAGCCCGAAGGTGTCCGATCCGGCACCGGCGACCTCGACCTCGTCATCTACAGCCTGCGGAAGTGGGCGCGCCTCGCCGCGGCCGGCAATCCCACAGTCCTGCTGCTGCTGTTCGTGCCCGAGCACGAGATCGTCGAGAGCACCGCGGTCGGCCGCGATCTCCAAGCCCACCCCGAACGGTTCCTGTCCCGGCAGGTCGCCGCCCGATTCGGTGGGTATCTCGTCTCGCAGCGCGACCAACTGCTCGGCCTGAAATCCAAGAAGCACACCAACCGGCCCGAGTTGGTCGCGCTGTACGGGTTCGACACGAAATTCGCGTACCACATGATCCGGCTCGGCCTGCAAGGCGTCGAGCTGCTCACCACCGGCCGCATCACGTTGCCGATGCCCGAGCCCGAGCGCACGTGGCTGCGGGCACTGCGCCGCGGCGAGCACACCAAAGAGGAAGCGCTCGATCGAGCGGCCGGCCTGCTCGATGAGCTGAACACCCTCGCCGCCACAGCCGACTTGCCTGCACAACCCGACCGCAGGGCAATCGAACTGGTGGCTCACTGACACCTATCACCTCACCTGGCAAGAACGGGGGCTGATGTGATCCACATACACAAATGGTCGAAATGGCAGGTCTTCGCCGCCGAGTGGGTCACGAATCGGGGCATCCGCAAGGAGGGCGAAATGCAGGAACGGCGTTGCGAGAAGTGCGGGCGAACGCAGAGGCGTGGGTTCCTGTGACCGACATCCAGTGCACCGAGTGTTCCCGGCCGCTCGCCGGGAACGCCGCCCTGTGCCGCGACTGCGTCGACGCGCTGTGCGGCCAGCTGCTCAAGGTCCCCGCCCTGATCTACGAGCTGACCATCACCCGCGCCGGTCTCGGCCGCACCGGGCCCGCCGCAGTCGGTTCCCGGCCCGCCGAACCGCCGCTCCCGATCCGGATCACCAACTCCAGCCGCCTGCCCGGCGAGAGCGCGGTACAACGCCTCGAAACCACGGTGATCGGGTGGGCGCGCGTCATCGCCGAGGACCTCGGGGTCACCCCCGCCGTGCACATTGCGTACCTCGTGCAGCTCACCCAAGACCGGCGGCTCGCTCTGCGACCCGCGAACCGGCCGGATGCTGCCGCCCTCGGTGCCGCCGCGTCACCGCTCGAACAGTCCGCTGTGTGGCTGGCGCACCATCGGCGCGAGATCGCCCGGCACGAAGCCGCCGCCGAATTAGCGCGGGACGTCGACGGGGCGATCAGGGCGCTCAGTTGCGTGATCTGGCCGCTCGACCGCCAATACCTCGGGCTGTGCGCGCAGAAGGCGACGGACGGCGAGGCGTGCGGGCAAGAGCTGCGCGCCGAGCTGGGTGCCACCTACACGCGATGCCGTCGCTGCCGCACGCAGTACGAGGTCGCTGATCTCAAGGCCGGGGCGATCGCGAACGCCAGCAAGAGGCTATACACGCTGTACGAGATCGTCGGCCTCGCAGCGGCATTCGCCACGCCGGTGGCGAAAACCACGCTGTACCGGTGGGCGCGAGAGCGGAAGATCGAACCGCGCGGGTGGGCGCACCGCAACGGATACGGCACGCGCATCACCAACCATCCAATCAGCGGCGCGGACGTACGCGTGTACCGGCTCGGGGATGTGCTCGCGCTGGCCGGGCGCGAGAAGGAAGGCAGCGCAGCATGATCACCGATCCCATCGAGGTCGCACAACATCTCCAGGAATTCGAAGACCGCGTCGACAAGGCCGACCAAAGAGGCGAACTGGTCATCGCGTCCGGCAACCTGCTGCTCGGCCCGAACGAACTGCTGCTCGACGGCATCCTGGTGCGGTATCCCGGAACCATCCACGAGGTGATGTTCACCGTGTTCGAGCCGCGTGTACCCGGCGTGCTCACGATCGAAACCCGCGTCAACGGCCAGTGCGTGATGGCATCGAGCTTTCCGGACACACGATCACTGTTGTTGCCCACCGGATCGCTGGTCGCCCGCTTTACGGCCGGAGTGGTCGTGAACGCCGGGGATCGACTGGGATGGCATGTCACCGAGATCAGAGGCTATGCGCCATCCGGACTGACCGCGTCGTGGTACGGGTCGCGCCGGAACCAGGGAGGATCAGCGGCATGACCATCGTCGAGTCCGTCGAGATCCGGGCGGCGAGTTGCAAGTATCCGAACAACCACCCGGACGAATCGGCGGCTCTGCGCGCCATGGCGTGGATCTGGTCCACGCACCCCGACTATCGCGAGGAGTGGCGAGTCGATGTCCAACCCTGAGCAGCGCGTACTCGACGCGATCGACGAACTGGTCGAATGGCAGATGCAGGAGGGCATCCGGTCGGGCGAGTACGACGGCCATGTGAACCTGCGACCCGACGAGGACGCAACGAACACCGACGGGGCGTTCGTCGACCACTTGGCCGACTGGAGTGTCGGCGATGCTGGCGCAGAACAACGGCCGGTGACATATGTCGGCGTCTACGAAGACTTTACTAGTCGGCCCAGAGACATGATCGGACCCGGATGGAGCGCGTCGGGGCAAGTGCCCCAAGGCTTCCCGATCCTCCGAGTCAACCCAGGGCGACCGGCTGGAGGGTTGTGGATGCACCAGATCTGCATGGATGGGATCTGGTACCGCGTCAGTGGCGTGCTGATCGCCGAGGGTGACGTGGTCAGGATCGAGCGGGATGGCGACGACCCGCCTGTAATGCGCGTGCGGCACGGCGAGGAGGAGCGGACATACCCGATGGAGATCATCGACCCCGGATCGGCGGACCAGTGAACAGCCCCAGACCCTCAATCACGCCGGAGCGACTGCGCGAGATGGCCGAGCAGGTCGCGGCTCGCCACCCGAACGCCACACTGGTCAAGAACGACGTAGGCAATCTGTCCATCATCGACGCTGGCGAGTATGCGGGATGGCTCGACCTCGGCTCCGGCGAGGTGGACTTCTTCGCGGACACCGACACGCCGTGACCAGGCAAGTTGTCTAGCAGTCTGGATATTTGCTGTACAGTGGCACTACAAACCGCTGCTGACTACCCGACCCCAAAACCGGGCGAGCAGCGGTTTTCGTGTACGTGCAGGCGCGTCAAACCGGTTTACTCGTTTCCCGGCAAGCGCACCCAACGAGCACCCTCCCCGCTCCGCAAGCCTCGGATTCCAACCCGGGGTGGTGCTGCTGCGCGCCGCACACCCGACCTGATGGAGAACCCCCATGATCGAAACCCTCTCGGCCGTCGCGCACTTCGTGCCCTGGCAGGCCCTCGGCTGCGCTCTCGGCACCGCCCTCGAAGCGCTGCTCGGCTGATGCAGCCCCAGCGCTTCCGTAAGAAGCCCGTCGAGATCGAAGCCATGCAATTCTCGCGCGGCCTCTCGGCCGCCGAAGCGATGGTCGTCTACGGCTGGATTGAGAAGAACACGCTCGGCTCTTTCGAGCCCATGGACGTGATCGAGGGCCTCAAGCCCTACCCGGCCAGCGGCGTCAGCATCGACCCCCGCGACGGCCGCATGATCATCTCCACCCTCGAGGGGTTGCACTGGGTCGACCTCGACGACTGGGTGATCCGAGGCGTGGCAGGCGAGTTCTACCCCTGCAAGCCCGACATCTTCGAGAAGACGTACGAGCGGCCATGCTGAACCTCGTCCCCCTGCGGCACTACCTGAAGGACGGCGCGCTCGTCGAGGCCGTCCAATACCGAGACAATCTCACCGAGGCCGAAGCCGCAGCGATCCACCGGTGGATCGAAGCCGGCGGCGGCACCGTCGAGCCCACCGCCGACGACTGGGTGATCCGGGACAGCGCCGGGGTGTTCGTGATCTGCAAGCCCGACGTGTTCGAGCAGGAATACGAGCCGGTCGCGTGACCATCATCGCCGCCGTCGCAACCGGCAACCGCGTGATCATGGGATGCGACACCCGCACCGACTACAGCGGCACCGGCATGTACAGCGCCGAAGGCAAGATCGGCATCCTCCGCACTCCGAACGGCGAAAGGGTGCTCATCGGCGCATCCGGCGACGCCAGCCTCGTACCGGCCGTCCGGCGAGCCGTGAAACTGGCCGACACGCCCAACATTGCCAGCGCCAGCGACGCAGACGCATGGGCGGACACGATCGCGGATGGCATCACCGGAGCGCTCGCCGACGCCAACCCGCCGCTCGTCACCACCGCCGTGAGCAATGGTGCGGCCGCCATCGACGGCACGCTCGTGCTGGCATGGCGACACCATCTCTGGTGGATCTACACCCACACCGCCAGCCGACCACACTCCGGAGTCTTGGCGCTCGGCACCGGCGCCGACGTAGCGCTCGGCAGCATGCACACCTCGCTCGACCTCAATGCCGAACCGGAGCACGCAGTCGACCTGGCTGTGCGCCTCGCCTGCCGATACGCATCCGGTTGCGGCATCGACGAACGCGGGCCGCTGATGTACGAGACAGAAGCGGCAGGGTGATGAGCGATCGAGCAATGGTCACCGCCGGCCAAACACTCACCGCCACGGCAGACATAGCGAACCTGCCAGACGGCTCGATCATCAGCTGGCTCGGCTATTCCGGGGATCCCGAGGACGAGATTGTGGGCGTGGTCCAGCGCTACCCTGACGGCTCCGCCTCGCTGAACCACACGGGCTCCGCCTATTGGATGACGTTCATCGAAGACCTGAACCCCGTCCCGTGCACGGTGATCCGAGTCGGACGTTCGGACGGCGAGTAGGGCGATGGCCCGGGCACGCATGCGTCCATGCTCGGTACCTGGCTGCCCTGCCCTGCAACCAGAGACCCGATGCGCGAAGCATCGACTCGACCACGAGCGGCATCGACAGCGGACCACACCGACCAAGGCCACCCGCGACCACGCCGAGCGGCAACGCCGAGCAGCAGCAGTCCGAGCACACATCGCCCAGCACGGGCACTGGTGCCCCGGATGGCATCGGCAGGGACACCCCGCGGCCGACCTCACTGCCGACCACATCACCCCCATCGCACTCGGTGGCGACCCCCGAGGACCGCTCGCCATCCTCTGCGCGGCATGCAACGGCCGCAAGGGCGCGACCCCTCTGACCTGCGGAAACGCAAACGGACCGGCCGCAGGGGCAACGCTCTGACCTGCGGTTATGCACCCCAGGGGGAGGGCCCCTGACCCCCCACCCCACCGCCACCCCGGCTGAGGCCGCTAGGTGGTGCGGAGAGTTCAAAAGTTCCTGACCTGCGGTTATGCAACCGCGGTCGCTGCTCCGGTTGGCGCGATGCCGGCGGGGGTTCATCTGTCCGGACGGCGCGATGCCGTCGAGCAGGAGGTACCGACATGCCCCGTGGTGGTGCGCGGAATCGCAGTGGCCCGCAACCGGACCCGACGTCCGGCCGGTCCGATCGGCGCGGCCTGAGCTTCACGCAGTTGCCCGCCGAAGGCTATTCCGGCGACGTCCCTGACTTCCCACTGCCGCGGCCGACGGCCCGCGAGCGGGCGCTGTGGGCGAAGGTCTGGACCTATCCGCAGGCTTCGGCGTGGGCGCGGGAGTCGTGGCGGCACGAGACGGTCGCCATGTATGTCCGCTGGAAGGTCAAGGCCGAGCAAGCCAAGGCCACCGCGGCGGCCGTCGCCGCGGCAACCCGGCTCGCCGACCAGATCGGCTTGACCCCGGCCGGCCTGCGCGAGAACAGCTGGGCGATCGCCTCCGACGAGATCGCGAAGGTTCGGACGGCGCGCAAGCCGCAGACCGCCGCGAAGCAGGAGCGCCGGTTGAGGTCGGTGTCTGGTGGGAGTAGCTGACGACGACGGTTGGATCGTCGACTTCCCGACGCTCGGTGACGTCGCCGATGCGTGGGTGCGTCAGCATTGCCGCCAGCCTGACCGGCTGACCCGCGGTGGCGAATTCCGCTGGTCCGACTGGCAATTCTGGTGCTCGGCGAACCACTACCGGATCCGTCCAGGCGTCGAGTGGCCGAGCGATGACGAACCCCTGCTGAACCAGGCGTTCGTCTACCGCCGATCACAGGTCGTCGGCCCCCATAAGACCGGGAAAGGACCTTGGGGCGCTTCGGTCGTATGCGTCGAGGCTGCCGGGCCGAGTCAGTTTCTCGGCTGGGCGGGTAAAGGCGACGGATGGGCGTGCTCTGACTGGGGTTGCGGCTGCGGCTGGGAGTACGAATATCTCCCGGGCGAGCCGATGGGCATGCGCCATCCGTCGCCGGTCGTCCAGCTGACAGCGACCAATGAAGATCAAGTCGGCAACGTGTACAGGCCGCTCACGGCGATGATCAAGCTCGGCCCGTTGTCGGACCTGATGGCGGTGCGCGAGGGCTTCATCCGGATCATGGGCGAAGTCGGTGGCGTGGATTTCGACCGCATCGACGCCGTGACATCCAGCGCGACAGGCCGAGTCGGCAACCCGATTTCGTTCGCGCTGCAGGATGAGACCGGCCTGTACACCAAGCAGAACAAAATGGTCGGCATCGCCGAGACCCAACGGCGCGGCGCGGCCGGCATGGGTGGCCGGACGCTGGAGACCTCGAATGCGTGGGATCCGGCGGAGAACTCGACCGCGCAGCGCACCTACGAGAGCAATGCGCCTGACGTCTGGAAGTTCTTCCGGATGCCCCCGGCTGGTCTGTCGTGGTCCAACAAGCGCGAGCGCCGGAAGATCTTGCGCTATGTCTACCGCGGTTCGCCGTGGGTGAACATCGACTCGGTGGAGGCCGAGGCGGTCGAGCTGGCCGAGACCGACCCGGCGCAGGCTGAACGATTCTTCGGCAACAGGCTGGTCGCGAGGGCCGGAACCTGGCTGCCCGCGGGGCTGTGGGAGTCGCGGTATGCCGAAGCTGTGGCTTCCTAACCCGCCCGCTGGCACAGCGGTCTGCGCTGGTTTCGATGGTTCGGAAACGGACGACTGGACGGCGCTGCGCTGCGAGACCCGCGACGGGCTGCTGTTCACCCCGCGGTTCGGTCCCGACCGGCGACCGACGATCTGGAACCCGGCCGAGCACGGCGGGCGGATCCCGCGCGGCGAGGTGCACGTCGCGGTCGACGAGTTGTTCGGGACCTGGAATGTGGCCCGGTTCTACTTCGACCCGTACGACTGGCAGTCCGAGGGCGGCGAGTGGGCGCTGAAGTACGGCGACGATCGGGTGGTGCCGTGGGCGACGAACCGCATTACCGCCATGCACGCGGCGATCCGCCGATTCGAAACCGATCTGCGCACCAGGATCACACAGGATGGCTGCCCGATCGCCGAGGCGCACATGCGTAACGCCCGCAAGGTGCCGAAGCCGGGCGACAAATACATCCTCGGTAAGCCGAGTCAGCACCAGAAGATCGACACGGCAATGGCGTCGATCCTGGCGCACGAGGCGGCGTCGGATGCCCGCGAGACCGGTTGGGACGACGTCGACGGCCGGATGTTCTGTTTCAGCTGATGGAGGTGACGTGGTCGAACTGCGTACGACGCTCACCGCCGACGAGCGGGACATCGTCGGCAAGCTGAACTCGAAGCTGCACAAGCTGCAGCACCACGATCGGTTGCACGACGCCTATTACGACGGTGCGCAACGCATCAAGCACATGGGTCTCGCGGTGCCGGAGGAGCAGCGGCTGTTCGAGCTGATCGCGAATTGGCCCGGCATGTACGTCGACGAGCTGATGCGCCGGCAGAAGGTGAAGTCGGTCTACCGGCCCGGCAGTGACGGCAAGGACCCGCTCGACAAGGCGCTGCAGGAGGGGTTCGATGCGAACAATCTGTCGAGCGAGATCCCGGTTCTGTGCAAGGAGACGCGGATTTTCGGGCGTTGTTTCCTCGCGGTCGGCACCAACGAGGACGACGCCGAGCATCCGCTGATCACTCTCGAGTCACCGAAACAGATGTCGGTGATCGTCAACCAGCGTCGCCGCCGGATCGACGCGGCGCTGCGCCAATATCGGGAGGAGAACGGCGAGCGCGTCGGCACGCTGTTCCTGCCCGACAAGACAATTCAGCTCGTTGTCGGCAAGGGCGGGTGGGAGATCGACACCACCGGCGGCGACAGCGAGCCCGACCGGCACGACCTCGGCAAGGTGCCGGTAATTGTGGTGCTGAATCGCCGTCGGCTCGGGAAGTGGAACGGCGCAACGGAGATGGGCAGTGTCATGCCGATCACCGATGCCTGCGCCCGCACACTGACCAACCTGCAGCTCGCTGTCGAGACGCACGCTGTGCCGCCGCGGTGGGCGCTGGGTGTGAGCAAGGGCGATTTCGTCGACCGCGAGGGCAACATGCTGCCGGTGTGGCAGTCCTACTACCAGGCGATCTGGGCGACGCAGAAGGGCCCGAAGGAGGCCCAGCTCGGCCAGTTCGCCGGGTCGGACCTGCGGAACTTCCACGACACGATCAAGATGTACGCCGAGCTGGCCTCGAGCGTCACGGGCCTGCCGGTGCGGTTCTTCGGCCAGAACACCGCGAACCCGGCCGCTGAGGGCGCTATCCGCGCCGACGAGTCCCGGATCGTGTCCAACGTCGAGGAGTCCAACGAGCACGTCGGTACCGCGCTCGGCTGGGCGATGGCGCTGTACGAGCGGTTCCGCACGAGCGAATGGCCGTCGGAAGGCCGGCCGATCGCCGTGGACTGGCGCAACCCGGCAACCCCGACGAAGGCCGAGGAAGCCGACGCCATCCAGAAGCAGACCGGCGGGGTCGCTGTGCTGTCGCGCGAGGGTGCCTGGGACGACATGGGCTGGGACGAGGCGCGCAAGGCCCGTGAGCGAGGCTACTTCGACGCCGAGGCGGAACGCGATCCGCTCAACCAGCTGAATCGCAGCCTGAACACCGAGCCGAGCCCGAACAGCGATGGCGCCGCTGCTGCCGCAGTCGTCGGCTGAGTACTACGACGAGCAGCGCGCGATCACCGCGCGGGTGCTCATCGCCGCCCGCGACATCTGGGGCACCCGGCCGCCCGCGGAGTTCGATACCTGGTTCGCGGCGAATGCGGACCGCTTGGCCGCGGCGATCAGGCTCGGCCAGCGGAAGGCGGTCCAGGGTGCCGACGACTATGTCGGCGACGTGCTGGACGAACTCGGGACACCGATGGACCCGGACGCCGGGATCGACACGAGCCCGCTGGTCGGGGTTGCCTCGGACGGCCGGGAACTCGAGGGTCTGCTGTACGGCGCGGTGATCGCCGCCAAACACCAAGTCGGGCAGGGGCTCTCGCCTGCGGCGGCGTGGGCCGGTGGCGTGAAGACGCTGCTGGTCTACACGCAGACGCAGATCGCTGACGCCTCGCGGGCAGCGGTCGGACTCGGGATCACAGCCCGGCGGAATGCCGGGTACGTGCGGATGCTCAATCCGCCGTCCTGCTCGCGGTGCGCGATCCTGGCGGGCCGCTGGTACCGCAAGGCCAGCTTCCTGCGGCACCCCGGCTGCGACTGCCGGCACATCCCGGCGGCCGAGGACCGCGCAGGGGATCTGCGGACGGATCCTCAGCTCTACTTCGACAGCCTCACGACCAAGCAGCAAACCGAGATATTCACGGTCGCGGGCGCTGAGGCGATCCGTGAAGGCGCAGATCCCGCGCAGATCGTGAACGCCCGGCGCGGCATGAAGCTCGCAGGCGTCTACGGCCGCGAGTTGCTGATCACGACGGAGGGCGTGACGAAGCACGGTCTGGCCGGTCGGCGGATCCGCGAGCGTGGCCGGACCCCGAAGCGGACGCCGCGGCTGATGCCGGAAGCGATCTACGAGATCGGCGAGGACCGCGCCGACGTGCTGCGGCTGCTGCAGCTGAACGGCTACCTGAACCCCTGAGATTTCCGCCGCGCGCGACGCGCGACCGGACCGCCCCCGCGATGGAGGAACAACACCCCGTGAACACTCTGCTGCCCACGCATCCCCGCTTCGGGCGGGCGATCGGGATCCGCCGCAACGGCGCCCCGATCTGGCCGGTCCGCGGCGCATCCCCGGAGGGCGACCCTCCGCCGCCCGCGCCCCCCGGCACCACGCCTCCGCCCCCGGCGGGCGCGCCGCCGAATCCGCCCGCATCCACGCCGACGCCGAATCCGGATCCCGATGTTCTGGGCGAGGGCGGCAAGAAGGCGCTGGAGGCCGAGCGGCAAGCACGGGCAGCGGCAGAGAAGGCACAGAAGACCCTCGAGGCGAAGGTCAAGGCGTTCGAGGACGCCCAGAAGACCGAGGCGGAACGTACCGCGGACCGCATCCGCGAACTCGAGCAGGACGCCGCGAAGGCGCTCCGCTACGAGGCCGCGGCTGCCGAGGGACTACCGCTCAGTTCCGCACAGCGCCTCAACGGCAAAACGCTCGAGGAGCTTCGCGCCGACGCCCAGGTGTTCAAGGCGGAAATCGGCGCTGCCGCACCGTCGCCCACACCCCCGGGCACCCCGCCGCCGAAGCCCGATCCGCGGCAGGGCGGCGGCCAGCAGGACGCGACAGGGTCCATGGATTCCGGGCGCGACCTGTACCGGCAGCGCAATCCACGCAAGTAGAACCCCTGAAAGGAGGGGAATGATGGACATCAGTCTCAAGACCGAAACCTTCGGCGCCGACGATCCGACCTGGATGGCGACTGCCGAAGGCACCGATCGTGCCCGCACGATCACCCTGGATCTGGCCTTGTGGACGGCGGGTACCTATTACCCGAACGGCTACATCAAGTCCGGATACGCGGTGAAGAAGGTGGCCTCGGGCCTCTACGCGCCGTTCGTCAACGGCGACACCGATTTCCCGGTTGCAGGACACCTCATGACCCCGGTCAATGTTCCCGCCGGCGTCACGAAGGTGTCGGGCGCTCTGTACTGGCACGGCGCGGTTATCGCCGCGAAGCTGCCGCAGGCGCTCAACGCCACTGGTCAGGCCACCATCACTTCGATCCGCTACTTCTGAGAGGAGGTGCAATAGTCATGGCACTAGTCATCAATAGCGACTACATCACCCCGGCGGAGCTGACCGGATATGTCCGCGAAGCTCTGGCAGACCGGCCGGTCAACAACCTGTCGGTCATCGACGAGCTGCTGCCCGACACCCTGATCGACGACGTCGATTTCCGGGCGAACATCACCCAGCGCGGATTGAAGCGTGCGGGCAGGTTCCGCAGCTACGACACCGAGGCGCCGATCACCGGCCGCAAGGGTGTCGTGCGGATCTCCGGCGAGCTGCCTCCGCTCAGCGAGAAGCGGCGACTCGGTGAGTACGACCGCCTGCGGATGCGTAAGGCGGACAGCTCGATCCGGGATTCGATCCTCAACGACGCGGTCGAGTTGGCGGACGCGCTGCGGACGCGCCTGATCATGGCGAAGGCCGAGTCGGTCGTCACCGGCAAGGTACACCTCGCCGAGAACGGGCTCGATCTGACCGCCGACTTCCAGCGCAGCTCGAGCCTGACCGTCACCGCGGCCACTTTGTGGAGCGGCGCGGCCGACCCGATCAACGACCAGGACACCTGGTTCGGCGTGTATCGGCCGTTCAACGGTGGTAACCCGGGCGAAGCGATCACCTCGCAGCGGGTCATGTCCACGCTGATGCGCAACGCCGCGATCCGGGCCTACGCCCTGCCGCCGGGCTCGACACAGGGTGTGGTCACCAAGGATCAGGTGAACGCGTTGTTCACCTCGTTCGGCCACCCGCCGTTCACGGTGTTCGACGCCCAGGTTGAGGATTCGAACGGCAACACGGTGCGGCTCATCCCTGACAACGTGGTGCTCTACACCCCTGGCCCCGGCATCAAGCTCGGCGAAACCGACTGGGGCACCACCGCGGAAGCGCTCGAGGCCGAGTACGGCATCGACGAGACCCAGGCGCCGGGCATCGTGGTCGGGTCCTACATCGACAACGACCCGGTCGCGCGCTGGACCAAGGCCAGCGGCATCGGCCTGCCGTTGCTGCTGAACGCGAACGCCTCGATGATCGCGACGGTGCTGTCGTGAGCAGGCTGCGCACCGATGTGCATGTCTCCGGCGACGACGGCGCGGTGCACATCTTCACCCCGGCAGACGCCGTTCCCACGTGGGCGGTCAAGAAGATCACCAACCCTGCGGCGTGGGCCGAGGAGCCCGAGGACGATTCCGCACCGCCGGCGGGCGATCCGTCGGAGGCGTGGACCGTCGCCGAGTTGAAGGCGTGGGCCGCCGATCCGGAGCACCCGGTCGACCTCGGTGAGGCCACCAAGAAGGCCGACATCCTCGCCGTGATCACGGAGTCGCGCGAGCAGTGACCGCGCCGACGCCGCTGTTCGACCTGGCGTACCTGGAGGAGATCTCGAGCGAGACCTTCGAGGACACTGCCCAGGCCGAGGCGTTCATCCGGATCGCGTCTGCCAAGCTGCGGTCGAAGGTGGGCCGTCTCGACGAGCGAATCGCCGATGGCACCCTCGACATCGACCTCGTGAAGGGCACCGGCGCCGCGATGGTGCTGCGCGCCCTGGACACACTGAACCGCGGTATCAACGTCATCCGCAGCGAGTATCCGGAGATCTCCGAGCAGTACGCGCCGTCCTCGAAGACCGGTCTGATCTATCTGACCGACGACGAACTCGACGACCTGCTGCCGGGTGCCGAGGACGGCAGCGACGCGTTCACGATCATGCCCGGTCCGCGCCCGTGAAACTGCGCGAGCGGTGGACCCTGCTGCGGCCGACCGATCCGGTCGCCGACCCGAGTACCGGCAACAACATTCCGGGCGATCCGGATGAGGTGCCGTGGACGGGCTTGTTGCAGCAGCGGCTTATCCGCCCGCCCGAGCAGGAGGACCTCGGTGACGGTGTGACCGTCTCCGAGCTGATCCTGTTGCTCGATCCCGGCCTGCCGGGCGGGACCAACAGGCGCGATGTCTGGCGGTTCGACGGCCCGGGCGAGTACGCCGACATCGTGCCCGTCGGCGGCAAGGTCACCGTGCAGGGCACTCCCCGCGTCCGGCGGCCCGCGAGGGGCTCGCGCCGGGCCGCGTACATCGCCGCGATCGTGCGGCACGCATCCGACATGGACTGAAGGAGTTCCCGATGATCGTTTCGTGGAAAGACGACGCCGGTGTCACCCACACCGGCGACGACCAGGGCAAGGCGTACAAGCGCCACCGTGCCGCCCGCAAGGGTGAGGCGACGCCCGCCGAGGGCGGCGCGGTGGTCAAGACCGTCGAGGTCGACGCCCGGCCGCCCGTCACCGAGGCGACCGAGCAGTCTGCCGAGGCGGACGCCGCGACCGATCGGCCGAAGCGCACCCGCTGACCATGGCGAACCTGGTCCGGCTCACCATCTTCGACGGCCCCGTGCGCTTCGCCGCGGCGAAACTGTCGACCCCGAAGCGGCGCGAGGCCGCCGAGGAAGCTGCAGTGGACGCTCGCGCGTCGGCACCCGTGTTCACCGGCGAATACCGCGATGGCATCGGTGTCGAGGCATCCGGCGATGATGTGCGGCTGGTCGACGAGGACGAGGACGCCGTTTACAAGGAGTACGGGACCAGCGACACCCCGGCGCACGCCGCACTGACCGACGCGGCGCGAAGCCGTGGTCGGTATTCCGGGTGGCAGCCGAAGGGTCGCCGCCGGTGACCCCGATCCCGTTCGCGCCCGGCGCGGTGCGGGCGTTCCTGATCGCGCAGCCGAAGATCACCGCGATGGTGCCGGCGGACGCGATCACGACCCGCGAACTGCCTGATCCGCTCAACGGCGTGTGTATGACGATCCGCGCGCCGGGCCATGTGGGTGAGGACCCGATGGCGCGGCGGCCGATGGTGCAGGTCGATGTGTGGGCGCCGAAGATCGAGATCCTCGGCGGCACAACCGATCCGGAAGAACTGACCTGGAATGTGGCCGGGCTGGCAGGCGAGCTGCTGCACCGTGCGCCACCTCAGGAGTTCCGCGGGTCGGGCTGGCGGGCGCGCTGGCTCGAGGGCCCGATCAACTTCGTCGACACCAAGCGCGGCGTCGATAGCCCGCTGTATCGGGCGACGATCCGCGTGGAAATGAAGATGCGCGCACCGCGCGCCTGAAAACTATTACAGCCCAGCAGCATTCGAGTGCTGGGTGTCTATCTCATTGGAGGCATCATGAGCACTCATGCCGATCCCGACAAGGCGTATGTGTGGCTCGACGGCGACGGGTTCCGTGCGCCGAAGGGCACCGCGCGCCCGACCAATCCGTTCGCCGACAATCCCGTCACCGGCTCGCTGTCGTGGGATGCGTTCGGCGGAATCGAGGCCGGATTCGACGTGACCCCGACCCGGGACGTCACCCCGAAGAAGGTGTGGAACCGCCGCCGCGCACCGTACAAGGTGATCAAGAGTCCGACCGAGGAGCGCATCAAGCTGCGCCCGGTCGACTACTCGGTCGCCACCGTGCTGACCGCCCTGCAGGGCGGCAGCATCGCCGAGGTGCCGCCTGGCTCCGGTGTGTTCGAGTGGAACCCGGGCGACGACGAGGACTTCGCCGTTCTGCTCAACATCCGCGACGAGGGCACCTCGGCCGGTTTCTACTCGCCGTCGGTCACGCTCACCACGCCGCCGCCGAGGACCTTCGGTAAGGAGGACCTCGACGGCTTCGAGCTGGAGCTGTTGGCACTCGAGCCGTTCGTGCCGCTCACCTCGTGGAACCCGCTGTGGGTGTCGACCACGGTGACCGTGCCTGCCGGTACCACAGCCGGTACGTTCACGCTGACGGTGGGCGGGCAGACCACCACCGGTATCGCCTACAACGCTGCGGCGTCGGCGGTGCAGTCCGCGCTCGAGGCGCTGTCGACCGTGGGCACCGGCAACGCGGTGGTCACCGGTTCGGCGGGCGGCCCCTACTCGGTCACCCTGAAGGTGCCGGGCACGCTGTCCGGCGACGGTGCGAGCCTCACCCCGGCCGGCACGATCCAGATCGGCTGATCGTGGCGGGGACTACACGCAAGCCAGCGGCCAAGGCTGCTGCACGCAAGACGGCAGCCAAGGCTGTTGCGCGCCGTCCGGCGCGGTCGGCGACCCCGGCCGCGGCGGCGGCGACGCGGGTGAACATCCTCGACGAACTCGCGGTCGACGGCGGCGAGCCGGTGCCGATCACACTGCTCGGCGTAGACGCCGATATCCGCCGCCAGTTCACCGGCGACGAAGCGGCCACTTTCTTTCAGTACACGAGCGAGAACAAGCTCGAGGAGATGCTGTCGGTCGTCGCGGGCGACGACGGCCCGGCGCTGTGGGAGAAGATCCAGGCGCTCAGTCCCGAGCATGCGGCGAAAGCCCTGAACCGGATCACGAATCTGTCGGGGCTGCATGAGGGAAAACTGTTCGCGCCCGTGCCCTGGTCGGCATCGCTGAACCAGGCCGGTGGGGCGCTGCCTTCGCCCGAGTCCAGCGCCATCACGGCCTGAGCCTGCGCCGGGCGCTCGCCGAGATGCCGTATCGCGATGTGGCGGCGCTCATCGACGACGCGGACGCCCGGGACGAGCAGGCGGCCCGGGACTCGGAGAACCTCGCGATGCTGGTCGACCGCATCGACTTCCTGAACACCTTCGACTACGTCTCTGGGACCACCGATCCCGACGACCCCGAGGTGAAGAAGGAGCGGATGGAACGCAAGCGGCGCGGTCTGCGCCCGCCGCCGCTGCCGCTGCTGCCGCCGGTCGCGCTGCGTGACCCGGAGGTGACTGCGGCGCTCGTCGAGCGGTACCGCGCCGATCACAAGCCCTACGAGCTGACCAAGCGCACCGAGCAGGCGGACCAGCCGCCGCCCGGCCAGCGTCTCGCCAAGGTGCTCGAAATGTACAGGGACAGGGGGTGACCCGTTGCCCGGTGGCCGGATAGACATCCTCGTCGCACCCGATACCCGCGAGTTCGCGGGCAAGCTGCGGAGCGGGCTGGCCCCTGCGGTCGGTGTGGCGGGCGCGATCGGTGGTGCGCTGGGTCTGGCGATCGGTGGCGCTGCCGCGTTCGGGCAGGTCATCAAGATCGGCAACGACTTCACGGTCACCCTGAACACGATGAAGGCGGTCGCGTCGGCGAACGCCGATCAGATGGCGCAGGTGTCGGCGCGGGCCCGCCAGCTCGGCAACGACATCAGCCTGCCCGGCACCTCGGCCAACGACGCCGCGAGCGCCATGCTCGAGCTGGCCAAGGGCGGATTCACGGTCGAACAGTCGATGGCCGCGGCGCGAGGCTCGCTGCAGCTGGCGGCCGCCGCGGGCATCGAGGCCGCCGAGGCCGCGACCATCCAGAGTTCGGCGCTGCAGGCGTTCGGTTTGCAGGCCGACCAGGCGGGTCGCGTCGCCGATGTCCTCGCGAATACGGCCAACGCGTCGAGTGCCGAGATCACCGATGTCGCCTACGCGATGCAGTCCGGTGCGGCGGTCGCGCACGGTTTCGGGCTGTCCATCGAGGACACGGCCGCCGCGATCGGTCTGCTGGCCAACAGCGGCATCAAGGGCAGCGACGCCGGGACGTTGCTGAAGTCGGCGCTGCTCGCGCTGACCGACACCGGGAAGCCGGCACAAGCGGCCATCTCTCAGCTCGGCCTCAGCGTGTACGACGCGCAAGGCAAGTTCGTCGGGCTGCACAGTCTGTTCGAGCAGCTCGATACCGCGGCCGGCCGCATGACCGACCAGCAGTATCAGGCGGCCACGTCGGTGCTGTTCGGGTCGGACGCGATGCGCCTGTCCTCCATCGCCGCGGAGAAGGGCGCGGCCGGGTTCGACTCGATGCGCAACGCCATGGGCCGCCAGGGCTCGGCCGCCGAGGTCGCCGCATCGAAGATGCAGGGCCTGCCCGGCGCCATGCAGGCCGCGCAGAACGCGGCCGAAGGGCTGGCGCTGGCGACGTACGACTTGGTGAAGGGCCCGCTCGAGCAGTTCACGAAGACCGCCGCAGGTGCCATCACGACCGCCACCCCTTACATCGTGGACGGCCTGCACAATGCTGCGGATGCCGCGGTCGGGTTCGGTCAGGGCATCGCGCCAGCGGTTAAGGCGGTCGCAGACCTGCCCACGCCCGTGCTTGCCGCTGCCGCTGCGCTCGTCGCGCTTCGGACGACCGCATTCAGTTCGACCTTGTCGACGCAGATCGGCAACGCCAGGACGCAGCTGACGGGGTTCGGGGATCAGATGCGGGTGCAGCAGTCACTCGCAGCAGCCTCGGGTCAGCAGATCGGCCAGTTCGGTTCCGCTGTCGCCGCGCTCGAATCGCGGGTGCCGGTGATCTCCCGCATGGGAGAGGCGTACCGCAACGCGTCGGCGCAAGCGACCGTGCTCGCACGCACGCAAGGCACTGTCTCCGCCGCCGCGAGCGGTGTCTCGTCGGCGGCCAGCGGTGTCGTAGGCATGCTGGGCGGACCATGGGCGCTGGCCCTGACCGGCGGTGTCGCCGCGCTGACCGCGAACATCGAAGCATCGCACTCGGCGCGCAGTGCGCAACGGGCACTCGCTGACGCGGCAGCGGCGGGTGCTCGTGCTCAGGCCGACTTCGGCAAGGCGGTCGCCGCAGCGAATGGCGCCTTGTCAGATCAGGCGCTCGGTGCCGGTAACGCCGCGGTGCAATCCGCGCTGGCGGAGATCGTCACGCTCGGTGAGCGCGGGCACAAGCCGATGGAGGAACTCGGTCACCAGATCGACAACATCACCGGCAACGTCTTCGGCTCGAACGACGCGTGGGAGAAGAACTACGACAAGGTCACCGCCAGCGAGGAGCAGTACAACGCGCTGCGCAAGGTGATGGGCAACCTGCAGATCGACATGCAGGGCGTCGGGCAGACCGTCACGCAGGGCGGCCCCGCCTACGACAACCTGATCGCGCAGCTGCAGCGCAGCGGTGATGCCGGTAAGCAGGTCGCGCAGACGTTGATCGGCGTACACGACCAGCTCGCGCAGACCGCCGCCGCCGCGCAGACCGCGAGCCCGGGATTCTTCGATTTGTCCGCCGCCGTGAAGATTCTCGCCAACGAGTCCAGCTCGGCCGCAGACCGGGTCAACGCGATGAAGACCGCGCTGGATGTCATGAGCGGCAAGCCCATCGCGGTGCAGGAAGCGCTGGCCCAATACAACGCGCAGGTGCGCGCTACCACGGCAGCCACCGAGCAGGCGTGGGATCGCACGCAAGGATTCGGCGCCGCCCTGGTGGGCCAGGGCGGCCAAGTCGACACGGCCAGCGCGAACGGCCAGAAGCTCTACGAGACGCTGACCCGGATGCGGGACGCCACGATCACCGCGGCCGAGGCCGGCGCGAACATGGATCCGATCCTGGCGCAGAACTCCTACCAGTTCCAGGCGCTCGGCACCGCGACCGGACTGTCCGCCGACCAGGTGCGGGTGATGGCCGAGCAGCTCGGCCTCCTGCCCACGGATATTCAGATTCTTGCCCAGCTGCGCGGCGCCGACACGGTTGAGCAGCAGCTCGTCGTCATCGCAGGGATGCTGCAGGCCAACAAGAACGGTGTCAACATCCCGGTCAAGGCACTGACCGAGGATGCCCGCAAGCAGCTGGAGGAGACCGGCGCCAAGATCGACGCGGTCAACGGCAAGCCTGGCGTCGTGCACATCTCGGCGCCGGACATCGCCGCGGTGCTCACCAAGCTGGACGAGCTGATCAACAAGCAGCTGCCGACCAAGACGCAGAAGGTCGTGTACGACTACGACCAGACGAAGAACCGGCCCGAGGGATTCATCGGGCCGATCGCTCCCCAGCCCGTGCAGCCGCGCGCCGAGGGTGGCATCGACAACCTGCCGGGGCAGGCGACAGTCTGGTCGCCACAGACCCGCTACTACCAGGTGTCCGAGCCGGAGACAGGCGGCGAGGCATTCATCCCGCTCGCGGAGTCGAAGCGTGGCCGCTCGACCGAAATCTTGTCCACGGTCGCAGACCATTTCGGGTACGGCCTGACGAAGATGGCCAAGGGCGGCATCACCGCTGTCGACCGCACGCTGACGTCCCTGCGCGGCGAGTCCGGCAAGCCGTACCAATACGCCGGCGTCGGCAACCCGTCGTGGGACTGCTCCGGTTTCATCAGCGCGGCATACGCGCTGCTGCGTGGCCTCGACCCGCGTACGCGCTGGTTCACTACCGAGAGCGACTTCGCGTCGCTGGGCTTCCGGACCGGTCTGGACCCGACCGGCCGCGGCTTGAACATCGGCGTCTACCGCGGGGGTGGTGGCCAGTACTCGCACATGGCCGGCGATCTCGCGGGCGTCGCGCTGGAGTCCGGCGGCAACGGCGTGCAGGTCGGTGCGGGTGCGCAGTCGGCTTCGAGCGGGAACCTGCCGTTGAAGTTCTACCTGCCTGGGACGCTGTTCAACCCGCCTGATGACGGCTCGCGGTCGCGTTCGTCCCGGTCTCGTCAGACCAAGAAGACGTGGGATCAGTCCGACGAGCTGGAACTTGAGTCGGCGCGGCTGAATCGGGGCAAGCAGCAGTCGCAGCTCGAGGAGGCGCTGAAGGACCCGAAGAAGTCCGCGGACGACAAGCGGCAGGCGCAGATCGACGTCGAGCGCGCCGATCTGCGGATTCGGGAGCTGGAGCAGAAACGCGACGAGGCCAACTCGACGGGCGGCCCGGTCACGCCTGCGCCGCCTCTGGACGGGAATCTGACCGACGATCAGATCCGCCTCGAAGAGTTGCAGATGGCGGTGCGCCAGGCCCAGGACGAGCGCGACGACACCTACAACGACCCCGAGGCCACACCGGACGAGCAGCGGCAATCCGATCTCGCGCTCGCGAAGGCCATGAATGCTGTTGTCGCCGAGCAGAAGAAGCAGCGCGACGAGCTGAACGGCGCGTCCGGCAGCGGCGGATCCGGCGGCGGCAGTCCCGTGCAGCTGCTCGGCGAAGTGGCCAAGACCGCGGTCACCGGCGCCGCGAGCGAGCTGCTGCAGGTGATCGGCCTCGGCGGCGACATCCAGGGTGTCGGCGGCGCGCTGATCACGCTCGGCGCCGAGCAGGCGAAGAAGGGGCTGGCGCAGGACAATCCGACACCGGCGCAGTACAGCGAGGAGGACATCGCGAAGCAGGGCCCGGTCGTGCCGGGCACACCGGGATGGCTCGAGCAGCTGCTCAAGACGTTCCAGGTGCCGACGTTCATCCGCGACCAGGGCGGCCCGCTGCCTACCGGCGCCGCGGCATTGAACCTCAGCGGCAAGGACGAGTGGGTGCTGTCGCCCGAGGAACTGCGGGCGGCCCGGACCCCGGCGGCGCTGGGGCAGCTGGCGGCCCGGGCGCTGACGCAGCACATCGACGGCCGCACCGTGATCGAGAATCTGCACACCGGCATGTCCGCGGGCGAGTTCCGGCGTGAGATACGGATGATCGACCTCGCCAAGCGCGACCGTGTCGCGGGATTGGTGCCGCGGCGATGATCGACTTGGACGAGGCCCGGATCGAGGTCGAGGGCTGCAACGAGGCGTGGTGGCCGCTCGCCGGGCCGGATCAGTGGTCGAAGAACGTCGCGCTCGCCGACGAGGACTCCGGGACCGACTTCGACAGCATGTACGACCCGCCGGTGACCGCGCTGTACAACAGCACGGCGTTCCAGGTGGGCGCGGACTTCGGCGGTATCCGTGAGGAGAAGTACGACTTCATCCTGGCCGTCCACATCGTCGGGACCAAGGAAAAGCCTTGGCGGCTGGTCGATTCCGAATTTCGGAAGGCATTCAGCTACAAGCGGGAATCCCGGATCTGGGTGGAGCTGGACGGTTCCCGACGGCATCTGCCGGTGCGGCTCGGTGACAAGCCGAAGATCAAGACCAACAACGACCCGAACTCCGAGAAGGGCGCACTGATCCTGCTGCCGCTGGTCGGCGCGTACCCGCGGTGGATCGAGAATGTGCAGCCGTCCACGTTCACCACCGCCACGGACACCACCGGCGGCGGCACTGAGACCGGGTACGTGTGGGTCGACAACCCGCTGCCCGAGGATTACGACCAGTACCCGATCTGGGAGATCACGGCCACCTATGAGGGTCTGACTGTCACGCTCCCGGATTACAGCTGGGGCAACGACATTCACGAGCGCGCCGAGGAAGACCTGCTGCGCAAGGTGGTATTCGCGCCGCTGCACCTCGGCGAGCACCTGCGGGTCAACACCGACCCGATGGCGTTCGAAGGCCAGTTCGTCACCGCGACGAGGTCCGAGTACGGGCAGCGGATGAACGGCAAACGGATGATGTATCCGCTTCGGTCGGGCACCCTGCGGCAGCAGGTGCCGGTGACCGTGACCAAGGCGCCGATCGGCACGAAGATCCGGGTTACCTGCCCGCGTGAGTGGCCGCGGCCATGGGGGCTGGACTAAATGCCCGTCGTCGCCCCCAACCTCGATATCAACGCCATCTTCGGCGAGATCGTCGAGAACCTCCGTAAGGACGAAGACCGCCGACTGAAGCCGCCGACGATCGAGCTGTACGACGGCAACATGGTCCTCGCGGGCGAGGTGCACCGCGAGATCAGCGCGAAATTCACGCTGCCCGAGAACGAGGTCGGCGTCGGCGTCATCGAGCTGCCCGCGCGCTACTACCTCGCGCGGTGGATGACCGACACCGATGCGCGCAGCAAAAAGAACATCATCGCCGTCGTCGAGAAGGACGGCGCGCAATGGTCCGGGACGCTCGACAATCTCGAGCAGACCAAGGATCCGGAGACCGGCGAGCGTGTGGTGCGGGCGACCTTCCTGCACGACATGGAGCACCTCAAGCACATCATCGTCTACTGCAACCCGTTCCTGCCGCCGGAGTTTCAGTTCCCGAAGCTGTTCATCATGGGCCCGCTGCCGTCGCGGTTCGCCCTGTCGCTGAGCCTGTTCCTGCAGATCCTCCGCCTCGAGTCCGCAATCTGGACTCTGCCCGACAATCCGTTCGACCTGTCGCAGTACGTCAACCTCGACCAAAGCACCTGGTCGCAGGTTGTGGAACCTGTTGACCTGTTCCAGGATTCGAGCCCGCCGTGCATCGTGCACTCGCGGTTCAAGACGTTCTTCGACACACAGAAACACATCGCGGCCGACGCGCAGCTGACGTGGGAGCCGCGCCGACACCGTGCCGATGATCCGCCGCCGTGGCCGGGCGCGAACATCAAGCCCGGCGCGATCATCTGGCGTCTGCGCGACAACAGCGGATGGACCACCGAGACCAATATCGGCGGCAACGTCTGGACCGGCCTCGTCCGCGGCTTCACCACGATCGCCTCGGACGGCGTCACCGAGGGCATCGACGTCATCGACAACCCCGCGTTCCCGGACGAGTTGAGTCAGCCGAATTGGTGGGGCACGCTGCCGCAGGCGCCCGGAATCATCTTGCGCGACGGTGAGCGCACCGCCATCACCTCGAGCAAGTTCTCGTGGAAACCGGCCTCCGACTCCGCGTTCATTACGGGAGGTCACAGCGCCTATGGCGTGAACGAGGCCATCAGTTTCGGGATCAACATGGCCGGCGACCTGATCGCCATGGCTATCGGCGTGCCACCGGTCGGCGGCGCGGCCGACGCCATTCTGAAGCCGCTCTACACCGATGTGGTAGCCGCATTCCAGAAGATCAAGCTGTTCGATCGCGTCGCCGATCTCGGCTGGTCGCACTTCCACGAAACCTTCTGCGAGGGAGGCGATCGCGCCTACTGGGTGTCGGCGCTCATCGCCTTCCGAACGAAGATCTGGTCGACCCGCGAGCGGACAACCCATGAAGTCACAGTCCGAGATGGTGCCGAGGGGCTGCGGATCGGCCAGAACGGCAAGGGCAATGCCTGGTTGGGCACTCGCATCGGCACCACGGTCAAGGACTGGGGGCAGTCGGGCCGCGTCTACGTCGACCGCATCACCGAGATCGTCCTCGAGTGGGGCCGCGACAAGGCCGTGCGGTGGGGACTCACCATCGGCCACCGCGAGCCCGAGGACCCGGTACAGGCCGCGCTGGAGATGGCGCAGGACATGGCGAGCATCGCCCGCGATCTCGGAATGCTCTGAGGAGAGAAGGCTATGGGCAAGATCTGGCGGCTCCAGGACATCGACCCGGACAATCCGGAAGAGAGGTTTCTCCCTGCGCTGCAATGCATTCCGATGGGACCCGGCATGCAGCGCATGGTGCTGCCCGAGGCGATCTGCCGGTTCATCTCCAAACATCTGAGCGAATGCGGCTGTCCGCCAATCGATCCCGCGCTCGCGGTCAAGGAGTACAGGCCGCCGACCCGCGGCCAGAACCATCCGCTCAACGGTGACGCGGATTGGGTGCCGCCGGGCTCGCCGATGCCCGAGCCGGAGCACGTGCAGGACCCGGAGACGCTGACCGTTCATGCCCGCGAGGCGCAGCTCGAGAAGTACCGCTATATGGGCTACAAGGTCGAGAAGCCGCCGCCGCCCGAGCCGCAGGCGTTCGAGATCGACAAGCTCGATGATCCGCCGCGGTTCCCGCCCGGCGAGCACACCGTCACCGA
>NZ_JBIUPM010000002.1:0-29373 GCF_044628355.1 Nocardia sp. N2S4-5
GGCCGCTAGGTGGTGCGGAGAGTTCAAAAGTTCCTGACCTGCGGTTATGCAACCGCGGTCGCTGCTCCGGTTGGCGCGATGCCGGCGGGGGTTCATCTGTCCGGACGGCGCGATGCCGTCGAGCAGGAGGTACCGACATGCCCCGTGGTGGTGCGCGGAATCGCAGTGGCCCGCAACCGGACCCGACGTCCGGCCGGTCCGATCGGCGCGGCCTGAGCTTCACGCAGTTGCCCGCCGAAGGCTATTCCGGCGACGTCCCTGACTTCCCACTGCCGCGGCCGACGGCCCGCGAGCGGGCGCTGTGGGCGAAGGTCTGGACCTATCCGCAGGCTTCGGCGTGGGCGCGGGAGTCGTGGCGGCACGAGACGGTCGCCATGTATGTCCGCTGGAAGGTCAAGGCCGAGCAAGCCAAGGCCACCGCGGCGGCCGTCGCCGCGGCAACCCGGCTCGCCGACCAGATCGGCTTGACCCCGGCCGGCCTGCGCGAGAACAGCTGGGCGATCGCCTCCGACGAGATCGCGAAGGTTCGGACGGCGCGCAAGCCGCAGACCGCCGCGAAGCAGGAGCGCCGGTTGAGGTCGGTGTCTGGTGGGAGTAGCTGACGACGACGGTTGGATCGTCGACTTCCCGACGCTCGGTGACGTCGCCGATGCGTGGGTGCGTCAGCATTGCCGCCAGCCTGACCGGCTGACCCGCGGTGGCGAATTCCGCTGGTCCGACTGGCAATTCTGGTGCTCGGCGAACCACTACCGGATCCGTCCAGGCGTCGAGTGGCCGAGCGATGACGAACCCCTGCTGAACCAGGCGTTCGTCTACCGCCGATCACAGGTCGTCGGCCCCCATAAGACCGGGAAAGGACCTTGGGGCGCTTCGGTCGTATGCGTCGAGGCTGCCGGGCCGAGTCAGTTTCTCGGCTGGGCGGGTAAAGGCGACGGATGGGCGTGCTCTGACTGGGGTTGCGGCTGCGGCTGGGAGTACGAATATCTCCCGGGCGAGCCGATGGGCATGCGCCATCCGTCGCCGGTCGTCCAGCTGACAGCGACCAATGAAGATCAAGTCGGCAACGTGTACAGGCCGCTCACGGCGATGATCAAGCTCGGCCCGTTGTCGGACCTGATGGCGGTGCGCGAGGGCTTCATCCGGATCATGGGCGAAGTCGGTGGCGTGGATTTCGACCGCATCGACGCCGTGACATCCAGCGCGACAGGCCGAGTCGGCAACCCGATTTCGTTCGCGCTGCAGGATGAGACCGGCCTGTACACCAAGCAGAACAAAATGGTCGGCATCGCCGAGACCCAACGGCGCGGCGCGGCCGGCATGGGTGGCCGGACGCTGGAGACCTCGAATGCGTGGGATCCGGCGGAGAACTCGACCGCGCAGCGCACCTACGAGAGCAATGCGCCTGACGTCTGGAAGTTCTTCCGGATGCCCCGGCTGGTCTGTCGTGGTCCAACAAGCGCGAGCGCCGGAAGATCTTGCGCTATGTCTACCGCGGTTCGCCGTGGGTGAACATCGACTCGGTGGAGGCCGAGGCGGTCGAGCTGGCCGAGACCGACCCGGCGCAGGCTGAACGATTCTTCGGCAACAGGCTGGTCGCGAGGGCCGGAACCTGGCTGCCCGCGGGGCTGTGGGAGTCGCGGTATGCCGAAGCTGTGGCTTCCTAACCCGCCCGCTGGCACAGCGGTCTGCGCTGGTTTCGATGGTTCGGAAACGGACGACTGGACGGCGCTGCGCTGCGAGACCCGCGACGGGCTGCTGTTCACCCCGCGGTTCGGTCCCGACCGGCGACCGACGATCTGGAACCCGGCCGAGCACGGCGGGCGGATCCCGCGCGGCGAGGTGCACGTCGCGGTCGACGAGTTGTTCGGGACCTGGAATGTGGCCCGGTTCTACTTCGACCCGTACGACTGGCAGTCCGAGGGCGGCGAGTGGGCGCTGAAGTACGGCGACGATCGGGTGGTGCCGTGGGCGACGAACCGCATTACCGCCATGCACGCGGCGATCCGCCGATTCGAAACCGATCTGCGCACCAGGATCACACAGGATGGCTGCCCGATCGCCGAGGCGCACATGCGTAACGCCCGCAAGGTGCCGAAGCCGGGCGACAAATACATCCTCGGTAAGCCGAGTCAGCACCAGAAGATCGACACGGCAATGGCGTCGATCCTGGCGCACGAGGCGGCGTCGGATGCCCGCGAGACCGGTTGGGACGACGTCGACGGCCGGATGTTCTGTTTCAGCTGATGGAGGTGACGTGGTCGAACTGCGTACGACGCTCACCGCCGACGAGCGGGACATCGTCGGCAAGCTGAACTCGAAGCTGCACAAGCTGCAGCACCACGATCGGTTGCACGACGCCTATTACGACGGTGCGCAACGCATCAAGCACATGGGTCTCGCGGTGCCGGAGGAGCAGCGGCTGTTCGAGCTGATCGCGAATTGGCCCGGCATGTACGTCGACGAGCTGATGCGCCGGCAGAAGGTGAAGTCGGTCTACCGGCCCGGCAGTGACGGCAAGGACCCGCTCGACAAGGCGCTGCAGGAGGGGTTCGATGCGAACAATCTGTCGAGCGAGATCCCGGTTCTGTGCAAGGAGACGCGGATTTTCGGGCGTTGTTTCCTCGCGGTCGGCACCAACGAGGACGACGCCGAGCATCCGCTGATCACTCTCGAGTCACCGAAACAGATGTCGGTGATCGTCAACCAGCGTCGCCGCCGGATCGACGCGGCGCTGCGCCAATATCGGGAGGAGAACGGCGAGCGCGTCGGCACGCTGTTCCTGCCCGACAAGACAATTCAGCTCGTTGTCGGCAAGGGCGGGTGGGAGATCGACACCACCGGCGGCGACAGCGAGCCCGACCGGCACGACCTCGGCAAGGTGCCGGTAATTGTGGTGCTGAATCGCCGTCGGCTCGGGAAGTGGAACGGCGCAACGGAGATGGGCAGTGTCATGCCGATCACCGATGCCTGCGCCCGCACACTGACCAACCTGCAGCTCGCTGTCGAGACGCACGCTGTGCCGCCGCGGTGGGCGCTGGGTGTGAGCAAGGGCGATTTCGTCGACCGCGAGGGCAACATGCTGCCGGTGTGGCAGTCCTACTACCAGGCGATCTGGGCGACGCAGAAGGGCCCGAAGGAGGCCCAGCTCGGCCAGTTCGCCGGGTCGGACCTGCGGAACTTCCACGACACGATCAAGATGTACGCCGAGCTGGCCTCGAGCGTCACGGGCCTGCCGGTGCGGTTCTTCGGCCAGAACACCGCGAACCCGGCCGCTGAGGGCGCTATCCGCGCCGACGAGTCCCGGATCGTGTCCAACGTCGAGGAGTCCAACGAGCACGTCGGTACCGCGCTCGGCTGGGCGATGGCGCTGTACGAGCGGTTCCGCACGAGCGAATGGCCGTCGGAAGGCCGGCCGATCGCCGTGGACTGGCGCAACCCGGCAACCCCGACGAAGGCCGAGGAAGCCGACGCCATCCAGAAGCAGACCGGCGGGGTCGCTGTGCTGTCGCGCGAGGGTGCCTGGGACGACATGGGCTGGGACGAGGCGCGCAAGGCCCGTGAGCGAGGCTACTTCGACGCCGAGGCGGAACGCGATCCGCTCAACCAGCTGAATCGCAGCCTGAACACCGAGCCGAGCCCGAACAGCGATGGCGCCGCTGCTGCCGCAGTCGTCGGCTGAGTACTACGACGAGCAGCGCGCGATCACCGCGCGGGTGCTCATCGCCGCCCGCGACATCTGGGGCACCCGGCCGCCCGCGGAGTTCGATACCTGGTTCGCGGCGAATGCGGACCGCTTGGCCGCGGCGATCAGGCTCGGCCAGCGGAAGGCGGTCCAGGGTGCCGACGACTATGTCGGCGACGTGCTGGACGAACTCGGGACACCGATGGACCCGGACGCCGGGATCGACACGAGCCCGCTGGTCGGGGTTGCCTCGGACGGCCGGGAACTCGAGGGTCTGCTGTACGGCGCGGTGATCGCCGCCAAACACCAAGTCGGGCAGGGGCTCTCGCCTGCGGCGGCGTGGGCCGGTGGCGTGAAGACGCTGCTGGTCTACACGCAGACGCAGATCGCTGACGCCTCGCGGGCAGCGGTCGGACTCGGGATCACAGCCCGGCGGAATGCCGGGTACGTGCGGATGCTCAATCCGCCGTCCTGCTCGCGGTGCGCGATCCTGGCGGGCCGCTGGTACCGCAAGGCCAGCTTCCTGCGGCACCCCGGCTGCGACTGCCGGCACATCCCGGCGGCCGAGGACCGCGCAGGGGATCTGCGGACGGATCCTCAGCTCTACTTCGACAGCCTCACGACCAAGCAGCAAACCGAGATATTCACGGTCGCGGGCGCTGAGGCGATCCGTGAAGGCGCAGATCCCGCGCAGATCGTGAACGCCCGGCGCGGCATGAAGCTCGCAGGCGTCTACGGCCGCGAGTTGCTGATCACGACGGAGGGCGTGACGAAGCACGGTCTGGCCGGTCGGCGGATCCGCGAGCGTGGCCGGACCCCGAAGCGGACGCCGCGGCTGATGCCGGAAGCGATCTACGAGATCGGCGAGGACCGCGCCGACGTGCTGCGGCTGCTGCAGCTGAACGGCTACCTGAACCCCTGAGATTTCCGCCGCGCGCGACGCGCGACCGGACCGCCCCCGCGATGGAGGAACAACACCCCGTGAACACTCTGCTGCCCACGCATCCCCGCTTCGGGCGGGCGATCGGGATCCGCCGCAACGGCGCCCCGATCTGGCCGGTCCGCGGCGCATCCCCGGAGGGCGACCCTCCGCCGCCCGCGCCCCCCGGCACCACGCCTCCGCCCCCGGCGGGCGCGCCGCCGAATCCGCCCGCATCCACGCCGACGCCGAATCCGGATCCCGATGTTCTGGGCGAGGGCGGCAAGAAGGCGCTGGAGGCCGAGCGGCAAGCACGGGCAGCGGCAGAGAAGGCACAGAAGACCCTCGAGGCGAAGGTCAAGGCGTTCGAGGACGCCCAGAAGACCGAGGCGGAACGTACCGCGGACCGCATCCGCGAACTCGAGCAGGACGCCGCGAAGGCGCTCCGCTACGAGGCCGCGGCTGCCGAGGGACTACCGCTCAGTTCCGCACAGCGCCTCAACGGCAAAACGCTCGAGGAGCTTCGCGCCGACGCCCAGGTGTTCAAGGCGGAAATCGGCGCTGCCGCACCGTCGCCCACACCCCCGGGCACCCCGCCGCCGAAGCCCGATCCGCGGCAGGGCGGCGGCCAGCAGGACGCGACAGGGTCCATGGATTCCGGGCGCGACCTGTACCGGCAGCGCAATCCACGCAAGTAGAACCCCTGAAAGGAGGGGAATGATGGACATCAGTCTCAAGACCGAAACCTTCGGCGCCGACGATCCGACCTGGATGGCGACTGCCGAAGGCACCGATCGTGCCCGCACGATCACCCTGGATCTGGCCTTGTGGACGGCGGGTACCTATTACCCGAACGGCTACATCAAGTCCGGATACGCGGTGAAGAAGGTGGCCTCGGGCCTCTACGCGCCGTTCGTCAACGGCGACACCAATTTCCCGGTCGCAGGACACCTCATGACCCCGGTCAATGTTCCCGCCGGCGTCACGAAGGTGTCGGGCGCTCTGTACTGGCACGGCGCGGTTATCGCCGCGAAGCTGCCGCAGGCGCTCAACGCCACTGGTCAGGCCACCATCACTTCGATCCGCTACTTCTGAGAGGAGGTGCAATAGTCATGGCACTAGTCATCAATAGCGACTACATCACCCCGGCGGAGCTGACCGGATATGTCCGCGAAGCTCTGGCAGACCGGCCGGTCAACAACCTGTCGGTCATCGACGAGCTGCTGCCCAACACCCTGATCGACGACGTCGATTTCCGGGCGAACATCACCCAGCGCGGATTGAAGCGTGCGGGCAGGTTCCGCAGCTACGACACCGAGGCGCCGATCACCGGCCGCAAGGGTGTCGTGCGGATCTCCGGCGAGCTGCCTCCGCTCAGCGAGAAGCGGCGACTCGGTGAGTACGACCGCCTGCGGATGCGTAAGGCGGACAGCTCGATCCGGGATTCGATCCTCAACGACGCGGTCGAGTTGGCGGACGCGCTGCGGACGCGCCTGATCATGGCGAAGGCCGAGTCGGTCGTCACCGGCAAGGTACACCTCGCCGAGAACGGGCTCGATCTGACCGCCGACTTCCAGCGCAGCTCGAGCCTGACCGTCACCGCGGCCACTTTGTGGAGCGGCGCGGCCGACCCGATCAACGACCAGGACACCTGGTTCGGCGTGTATCGGCCGTTCAACGGTGGTAACCCGGGCGAAGCGATCACCTCGCAGCGGGTCATGTCCACGCTGATGCGCAACGCCGCGATCCGGGCCTACGCCCTGCCGCCGGGCTCGACACAGGGTGTGGTCACCAAGGATCAGGTGAACGCGTTGTTCACCTCGTTCGGCCACCCGCCGTTCACGGTGTTCGACGCCCAGGTCGAGGATTCGAACGGCAACACGGTGCGGCTCATCCCTGACAACGTGGTGCTCTACACCCCTGGCCCCGGCATCAAGCTCGGCGAAACCGACTGGGGCACCACCGCGGAAGCGCTCGAGGCCGAGTACGGCATCGACGAGACCCAGGCGCCGGGCATCGTGGTCGGGTCCTACATCGACAACGACCCGGTCGCGCGCTGGACCAAGGCCAGCGGCATCGGCCTGCCGTTGCTGCTGAACGCGAACGCCTCGATGATCGCGACGGTGCTGTCGTGAGCAGGCTGCGCACCGATGTGCATGTCTCCGGCGACGACGGCGCGGTGCACATCTTCACCCCGGCAGACGCCGTTCCCACGTGGGCGGTCAAGAAGATCACCAACCCTGCGGCGTGGGCCGAGGAGCCCGAGGACGATTCCGCACCGCCGGCGGGCGATCCGTCGGAGGCGTGGACCGTCGCCGAGTTGAAGGCGTGGGCCGCCGATCCGGAGCACCCGGTCGACCTCGGTGAGGCCACCAAGAAGGCCGACATCCTCGCCGTGATCACGGAGTCGCGCGAGCAGTGACCGCGCCGACGCCGCTGTTCGACCTGGCGTACCTGGAGGAGATCTCGAGCGAGACCTTCGAGGACACTGCCCAGGCCGAGGCGTTCATCCGGATCGCGTCTGCCAAGCTGCGGTCGAAGGTGGGCCGTCTCGACGAGCGAATCGCCGATGGCACCCTCGACATCGACCTCGTGAAGGGCACCGGCGCCGCGATGGTGCTGCGCGCCCTGGACACACTGAACCGCGGTATCAACGTCATCCGCAGCGAGTATCCGGAGATCTCCGAGCAGTACGCGCCGTCCTCGAAGACCGGTCTGATCTATCTGACCAACGACGAACTCGACGACCTGCTGCCGGGTGCCGAGGACGGCAGCGACGCGTTCACGATCATGCCCGGTCCGCGCCCGTGAAACTGCGCGAGCGGTGGACCCTGCTGCGGCCGACCGATCCGGTCGCCGACCCGAGTACCGGCAACAACATTCCGGGCGATCCGGATGAGGTGCCGTGGACGGGCTTGTTGCAGCAGCGGCTTATCCGCCCGCCCGAGCAGGAGGACCTCGGTGACGGTGTGACCGTCTCCGAGCTGATCCTGTTGCTCGATCCCGGCCTGCCGGGCGGGACCAACAGGCGCGATGTCTGGCGGTTCGACGGCCCGGGCGAGTACGCCGACATCGTGCCCGTCGGCGGCAAGGTCACCGTGCAGGGCACTCCCCGCGTCCGGCGGCCCGCGAGGGGCTCGCGCCGGGCCGCGTACATCGCCGCGATCGTGCGGCACGCATCCGACATGGACTGAAGGAGTTCCCGATGATCGTTTCGTGGAAAGACGACGCCGGTGTCACCCACACCGGCGACGACCAGGGCAAGGCGTACAAGCGCCACCGTGCCGCCCGCAAGGGTGAGGCGACGCCCGCCGAGGGCGGCGCGGTGGTCAAGACCGTCGAGGTCGACGCCCGGCCGCCCGTCACCGAGGCGACCGAGCAGTCTGCCGAGGCGGACGCCGCGACCGATCGGCCGAAGCGCACCCGCTGACCATGGCGAACCTGGTCCGGCTCACCATCTTCGACGGCCCCGTGCGCTTCGCCGCGGCGAAACTGTCGACCCCGAAGCGGCGCGAGGCCGCCGAGGAAGCTGCAGTGGACGCTCGCGCGTCGGCACCCGTGTTCACCGGCGAATACCGCGATGGCATCGGTGTCGAGGCATCCGGCGATGATGTGCGGCTGGTCGACGAGGACGAGGACGCCGTTTACAAGGAGTACGGGACCAGCGACACCCCGGCGCACGCCGCACTGACCGACGCGGCGCGAAGCCGTGGTCGGTATTCCGGGTGGCAGCCGAAGGGTCGCCGCCGGTGACCCCGATCCCGTTCGCGCCCGGCGCGGTGCGGGCGTTCCTGATCGCGCAGCCGAAGATCACCGCGATGGTGCCGGCGGACGCGATCACGACCCGCGAACTGCCTGATCCGCTCAACGGCGTGTGTATGACGATCCGCGCGCCGGGCCATGTGGGTGAGGACCCGATGGCGCGGCGGCCGATGGTGCAGGTCGATGTGTGGGCGCCGAAGATCGAGATCCTCGGCGGCACAACCGATCCGGAAGAACTGACCTGGAATGTGGCCGGGCTGGCAGGCGAGCTGCTGCACCGTGCGCCACCTCAGGAGTTCCGCGGGTCGGGCTGGCGGGCGCGCTGGCTCGAGGGCCCGATCAACTTCGTCGACACCAAGCGCGGCGTCGATAGCCCGCTGTATCGGGCGACGATCCGCGTGGAAATGAAGATGCGCGCACCGCGCGCCTGAAAACTATTACAGCCCAGCAGCATTCGAGTGCTGGGTGTCTATCTCATTGGAGGCATCATGAGCACTCATGCCGATCCCGACAAGGCGTATGTGTGGCTCGACGGCGACGGGTTCCGTGCGCCGAAGGGCACCGCGCGCCCGACCAATCCGTTCGCCGACAATCCCGTCACCGGCTCGCTGTCGTGGGATGCGTTCGGCGGAATCGAGGCCGGATTCGACGTGACCCCGACCCGGGACGTCACCCCGAAGAAGGTGTGGAACCGCCGCCGCGCACCGTACAAGGTGATCAAGAGTCCGACCGAGGAGCGCATCAAGCTGCGCCCGGTCGACTACTCGGTCGCCACCGTGCTGACCGCCCTGCAGGGCGGCAGCATCGCCGAGGTGCCGCCTGGCTCCGGTGTGTTCGAGTGGAACCCGGGCGACGACGAGGACTTCGCCGTTCTGCTCAACATCCGCGACGAGGGCACCTCGGCCGGTTTCTACTCGCCGTCGGTCACGCTCACCACGCCGCCGCCGAGGACCTTCGGTAAGGAGGACCTCGACGGCTTCGAGCTGGAGCTGTTGGCACTCGAGCCGTTCGTGCCGCTCACCTCGTGGAACCCGCTGTGGGTGTCGACCACGGTGACCGTGCCTGCCGGTACCACAGCCGGTACGTTCACGCTGACGGTGGGCGGGCAGACCACCACCGGTATCGCCTACAACGCTGCGGCGTCGGCGGTGCAGTCCGCGCTCGAGGCGCTGTCGACCGTGGGCACCGGCAACGCGGTGGTCACCGGTTCGGCGGGCGGCCCCTACTCGGTCACCCTGAAGGTGCCGGGCACGCTGTCCGGCGACGGTGCGAGCCTCACCCCGGCCGGCACGATCCAGATCGGCTGATCGTGGCGGGGACTACACGCAAGCCAGCGGCCAAGGCTGCTGCACGCAAGACGGCAGCCAAGGCTGTTGCGCGCCGTCCGGCGCGGTCGGCGACCCCGGCCGCGGCGGCGGCGACGCGGGTGAACATCCTCGACGAACTCGCGGTCGACGGCGGCGAGCCGGTGCCGATCACACTGCTCGGCGTAGACGCCGATATCCGCCGCCAGTTCACCGGCGACGAAGCGGCCACTTTCTTTCAGTACACGAGCGAGAACAAGCTCGAGGAGATGCTGTCGGTCGTCGCGGGCGACGACGGCCCGGCGCTGTGGGAGAAGATCCAGGCGCTCAGTCCCGAGCATGCGGCGAAAGCCCTGAACCGGATCACGAATCTGTCGGGGCTGCATGAGGGAAAACTGTTCGCGCCCGTGCCCTGGTCGGCATCGCTGAACCAGGCCGGTGGGGCGCTGCCTTCGCCCGAGTCCAGCGCCATCACGGCCTGAGCCTGCGCCGGGCGCTCGCCGAGATGCCGTATCGCGATGTGGCGGCGCTCATCGACGACGCGGACGCCCGGGACGAGCAGGCGGCCCGGGACTCGGAGAACCTCGCGATGCTGGTCGACCGCATCGACTTCCTGAACACCTTCGACTACGTCTCTGGGACCACCGATCCCGACGACCCCGAGGTGAAGAAGGAGCGGATGGAACGCAAGCGGCGCGGTCTGCGCCCGCCGCCGCTGCCGCTGCTGCCGCCGGTCGCGCTGCGTGACCCGGAGGTGACTGCGGCGCTCGTCGAGCGGTACCGCGCCGATCACAAGCCCTACGAGCTGACCAAGCGCACCGAGCAGGCGGACCAGCCGCCGCCCGGCCAGCGTCTCGCCAAGGTGCTCGAAATGTACAGGGACAGGGGGTGACCCGTTGCCCGGTGGCCGGATAGACATCCTCGTCGCACCCGATACCCGCGAGTTCGCGGGCAAGCTGCGGAGCGGGCTGGCCCCTGCGGTCGGTGTGGCGGGCGCGATCGGTGGTGCGCTGGGTCTGGCGATCGGTGGCGCTGCCGCGTTCGGGCAGGTCATCAAGATCGGCAACGACTTCACGGTCACCCTGAACACGATGAAGGCGGTCGCGTCGGCGAACGCCGATCAGATGGCGCAGGTGTCGGCGCGGGCCCGCCAGCTCGGCAACGACATCAGCCTGCCCGGCACCTCGGCCAACGACGCCGCGAGCGCCATGCTCGAGCTGGCCAAGGGCGGATTCACGGTCGAACAGTCGATGGCCGCGGCGCGAGGCTCGCTGCAGCTGGCGGCCGCCGCGGGCATCGAGGCCGCCGAGGCCGCGACCATCCAGAGTTCGGCGCTGCAGGCGTTCGGTTTGCAGGCCGACCAGGCGGGTCGCGTCGCCGATGTCCTCGCGAATACGGCCAACGCGTCGAGTGCCGAGATCACCGATGTCGCCTACGCGATGCAGTCCGGTGCGGCGGTCGCGCACGGTTTCGGGCTGTCCATCGAGGACACGGCCGCCGCGATCGGTCTGCTGGCCAACAGCGGCATCAAGGGCAGCGACGCCGGGACGTTGCTGAAGTCGGCGCTGCTCGCGCTGACCGACACCGGGAAGCCGGCACAAGCGGCCATCTCTCAGCTCGGCCTCAGCGTGTACGACGCGCAAGGCAAGTTCGTCGGGCTGCACAGTCTGTTCGAGCAGCTCGATACCGCGGCCGGCCGCATGACCGACCAGCAGTATCAGGCGGCCACGTCGGTGCTGTTCGGGTCGGACGCGATGCGCCTGTCCTCCATCGCCGCGGAGAAGGGCGCGGCCGGGTTCGACTCGATGCGCAACGCCATGGGCCGCCAGGGCTCGGCCGCCGAGGTCGCCGCATCGAAGATGCAGGGCCTGCCCGGCGCCATGCAGGCCGCGCAGAACGCGGCCGAAGGGCTGGCGCTGGCGACGTACGACTTGGTGAAGGGCCCGCTCGAGCAGTTCACGAAGACCGCCGCAGGTGCCATCACGACCGCCACCCCTTACATCGTGGACGGCCTGCACAATGCTGCGGATGCCGCGGTTGGGTTCGGTCAGGGCATCGCGCCAGCGGTTAAGGCGGTCGCAGACCTGCCCACGCCCGTGCTTGCCGCTGCCGCTGCGCTCGTCGCGCTTCGGACGACCGCATTCAGTTCGACCTTGTCGACGCAGATCGGCAACGCCAGGACGCAGCTGACGGGGTTCGGGGATCAGATGCGGGTGCAGCAGTCACTCGCAGCAGCCTCGGGTCAGCAGATCGGCCAGTTCGGTTCCGCTGTCGCCGCGCTCGAATCGCGGGTGCCGGTGATCTCCCGCATGGGAGAGGCGTACCGCAACGCGTCGGCGCAAGCGACCGTGCTCGCACGCACGCAAGGCACTGTCTCCGCCGCCGCGAGCGGTGTCTCGTCGGCGGCCAGCGGTGTCGTAGGCATGCTGGGCGGACCATGGGCGCTGGCCCTGACCGGCGGTGTCGCCGCGCTGACCGCGAACATCGAAGCATCGCACTCGGCGCGCAGTGCGCAACGGGCACTCGCTGACGCGGCAGCGGCGGGTGCTCGTGCTCAGGCCGACTTCGGCAAGGCGGTCGCCGCAGCGAATGGCGCCTTGTCAGATCAGGCGCTCGGTGCCGGTAACGCCGCGGTGCAATCCGCGCTGGCGGAGATCGTCACGCTCGGTGAGCGCGGGCACAAGCCGATGGAGGAACTCGGTCACCAGATCGACAACATCACCGGCAACGTCTTCGGCTCGAACGACGCGTGGGAGAAGAACTACGACAAGGTCACCGCCAGCGAGGAGCAGTACAACGCGCTGCGCAAGGTGATGGGCAACCTGCAGATCGACATGCAGGGCGTCGGGCAGACCGTCACGCAGGGCGGCCCCGCCTACGACAACCTGATCGCGCAGCTGCAGCGCAGCGGTGATGCCGGTAAGCAGGTCGCGCAGACGTTGATCGGCGTACACGACCAGCTCGCGCAGACCGCCGCCGCCGCGCAGACCGCGAGCCCGGGATTCTTCGATTTGTCCGCCGCCGTGAAGATTCTCGCCAACGAGTCCAGCTCGGCCGCAGACCGGGTCAACGCGATGAAGACCGCGCTGGATGTCATGAGCGGCAAGCCCATCGCGGTGCAGGAAGCGCTGGCCCAATACAACGCGCAGGTGCGCGCTACCACGGCAGCCACCGAGCAGGCGTGGGATCGCACGCAAGGATTCGGCGCCGCCCTGGTGGGCCAGGGCGGCCAAGTCGACACGGCCAGCGCGAACGGCCAGAAGCTCTACGAGACGCTGACCCGGATGCGGGACGCCACGATCACCGCGGCCGAGGCCGGCGCGAACATGGATCCGATCCTGGCGCAGAACTCCTACCAGTTCCAGGCGCTCGGCACCGCGACCGGACTGTCCGCCGACCAGGTGCGGGTGATGGCCGAGCAGCTCGGCCTCCTGCCCACGGATATTCAGATTCTTGCCCAGCTGCGCGGCGCCGACACGGTTGAGCAGCAGCTCGTCGTCATCGCAGGGATGCTGCAGGCCAACAAGAACGGTGTCGACATCCCGGTCAAGGCACTGACCGAGGATGCCCGCAAGCAGCTGGAGGAGACCGGCGCCAAGATCGACGCGGTCAACGGCAAGCCTGGCGTCGTGCACATCTCGGCGCCGGACATCGCCGCGGTGCTCACCAAGCTGGACGAGCTGATCAACAAGCAGCTGCCGACCAAGACGCAGAAGGTCGTGTACGACTACGACCAGACGAAGAACCGGCCCGAGGGATTCATCGGGCCGATCGCTCCCCAGCCCGTGCAGCCGCGCGCCGAGGGTGGCATTGACAACCTGCCGGGGCAGGCGACAGTCTGGTCGCCACAGACCCGCTACTACCAGGTGTCCGAGCCGGAGACAGGCGGCGAGGCATTCATCCCGCTCGCGGAGTCGAAGCGTGGCCGCTCGACCGAAATCTTGTCCACGGTCGCAGACCATTTCGGGTACGGCCTGACGAAGATGGCCAAGGGCGGCATCACCGCTGTCGACCGCACGCTGACGTCCCTGCGCGGCGAGTCCGGCAAGCCGTACCAATACGCCGGCGTCGGCAACCCGTCGTGGGACTGCTCCGGTTTCATCAGCGCGGCATACGCGCTGCTGCGTGGCCTCGACCCGCGTACGCGCTGGTTCACTACCGAGAGCGACTTCGCGTCGCTGGGCTTCCGGACCGGTCTGGACCCGACCGGCCGCGGCTTGAACATCGGCGTCTACCGCGGGGGTGGTGGCCAGTACTCGCACATGGCCGGCGATCTCGCGGGCGTCGCGCTGGAGTCCGGCGGCAACGGCGTGCAGGTCGGTGCGGGTGCGCAGTCGGCTTCGAGCGGGAACCTGCCGTTGAAGTTCTACCTGCCTGGGACGCTGTTCAACCCGCCTGATGACGGCTCGCGGTCGCGTTCGTCCCGGTCTCGTCAGACCAAGAAGACGTGGGATCAGTCCGACGAGCTGGAACTTGAGTCGGCGCGGCTGAATCGGGGCAAGCAGCAGTCGCAGCTCGAGGAGGCGCTGAAGGACCCGAAGAAGTCCGCGGACGACAAGCGGCAGGCGCAGATCGACGTCGAGCGCGCCGATCTGCGGATTCGGGAGCTGGAGCAGAAACGCGACGAGGCCAACTCGACGGGCGGCCCGGTCACGCCTGCGCCGCCTCTGGACGGGAATCTGACCGACGATCAGATCCGCCTCGAAGAGTTGCAGATGGCGGTGCGCCAGGCCCAGGACGAGCGCGACGACACCTACAACGACCCCGAGGCCACACCGGACGAGCAGCGGCAATCCGATCTCGCGCTCGCGAAGGCCATGAATGCTGTTGTCGCCGAGCAGAAGAAGCAGCGCGACGAGCTGAACGGCGCGTCCGGCAGCGGCGGATCCGGCGGCGGCAGTCCCGTGCAGCTGCTCGGCGAAGTGGCCAAGACCGCGGTCACCGGCGCCGCGAGCGAGCTGCTGCAGGTGATCGGCCTCGGCGGCGACATCCAGGGTGTCGGCGGCGCGCTGATCACGCTCGGCGCCGAGCAGGCGAAGAAGGGGCTGGCGCAGGACAATCCGACACCGGCGCAGTACAGCGAGGAGGACATTGCGAAGCAGGGCCCGGTCGTGCCGGGCACACCGGGATGGCTCGAGCAGCTGCTCAAGACGTTCCAGGTGCCGACGTTCATCCGCGACCAGGGCGGCCCGCTGCCTACCGGCGCCGCGGCATTGAACCTCAGCGGCAAGGACGAGTGGGTGCTGTCGCCCGAGGAACTGCGGGCGGCCCGGACCCCGGCGGCGCTGGGGCAGCTGGCGGCCCGGGCGCTGACGCAGCACATCGACGGCCGCACCGTGATCGAGAATCTGCACACCGGCATGTCCGCGGGCGAGTTCCGGCGTGAGATACGGATGATCGACCTCGCCAAGCGCGACCGTGTCGCGGGATTGGTGCCGCGGCGATGATCGACTTGGACGAGGCCCGGATCGAGGTCGAGGGCTGCAACGAGGCGTGGTGGCCGCTCGCCGGGCCGGATCAGTGGTCGAAGAACGTCGCGCTCGCCGACGAGGACTCCGGGACCGACTTCGACAGCATGTACGACCCGCCGGTGACCGCGCTGTACAACAGCACGGCGTTCCAGGTGGGCGCGGACTTCGGCGGTATCCGTGAGGAGAAGTACGACTTCATCCTGGCCGTCCACATCGTCGGGACCAAGGAAAAGCCTTGGCGGCTGGTCGATTCCGAATTTCGGAAGGCATTCAGCTACAAGCGGGAATCCCGGATCTGGGTGGAGCTGGACGGTTCCCGACGGCATCTGCCGGTGCGGCTCGGTGACAAGCCGAAGATCAAGACCAACAACGACCCGAACTCCGAGAAGGGCGCACTGATCCTGCTGCCGCTGGTCGGCGCGTACCCGCGGTGGATCGAGAATGTGCAGCCGTCCACGTTCACCACCGCCACGGACACCACCGGCGGCGGCACTGAGACCGGGTACGTGTGGGTCGACAACCCGCTGCCCGAGGATTACGACCAGTACCCGATCTGGGAGATCACGGCCACCTATGAGGGTCTGACTGTCACGCTCCCGGATTACAGCTGGGGCAACGACATTCACGAGCGCGCCGAGGAAGACCTGCTGCGCAAGGTGGTATTCGCGCCGCTGCACCTCGGCGAGCACCTGCGGGTCAACACCGACCCGATGGCGTTCGAAGGCCAGTTCGTCACCGCGACGAGGTCCGAGTACGGGCAGCGGATGAACGGCAAACGGATGATGTATCCGCTTCGGTCGGGCACCCTGCGGCAGCAGGTGCCGGTGACCGTGACCAAGGCGCCGATCGGCACGAAGATCCGGGTTACCTGCCCGCGTGAGTGGCCGCGGCCATGGGGGCTGGACTAAATGCCCGTCGTCGCCCCCGACCTCGATATTGACGCCATCTTCGGCGAGATCGTCGAGAACCTCCGTAAGGACGAAGACCGCCGACTGAAGCCGCCGACGATCGAGCTGTACGACGGCGACATGGTCCTCGCGGGCGAGGTGCACCGCGAGATCAGCGCGAAATTCACGCTGCCCGAGAACGAGGTTGGCGTTGGCGTCATCGAGCTGCCCGCGCGCTACTACCTCGCGCGGTGGATGACCGACACCGATGCGCGCAGCAAAAAGAACATCATCGCCGTCGTCGAGAAGGACGGCGCGCAATGGTCCGGGACGCTCGACAATCTCGAGCAGACCAAGGATCCGGAGACCGGCGAGCGTGTGGTGCGGGCGACCTTCCTGCACGACATGGAGCACCTCAAGCACATCATCGTCTACTGCAACCCGTTCCTGCCGCCGGAGTTTCAGTTCCCGAAGCTGTTCATCATGGGCCCGCTGCCGTCGCGGTTCGCCCTGTCGCTGAGCCTGTTCCTGCAGATCCTCCGCCTCGAGTCCGCAATCTGGACTCTGCCCGACAATCCGTTCGACCTGTCGCAGTACGTCAACCTCGACCAAAGCACCTGGTCGCAGGTTGTGGAACCTGTTGACCTGTTCCAGGATTCGAGCCCGCCGTGCATCGTGCACTCGCGGTTCAAGACGTTCTTCGACACACAGAAACACATCGCGGCCGACGCGCAGCTGACGTGGGAGCCGCGCCGACACCGTGCCGATGATCCGCCGCCGTGGCCGGGCGCGAACATCAAGCCCGGCGCGATCATCTGGCGTCTGCGCGACAACAGCGGATGGACCACCGAGACCAATATCGGCGGCAACGTCTGGACCGGCCTCGTCCGCGGCTTCACCACGATCGCCTCGGACGGCGTCACCGAGGGCATCGACGTCATCGACGACCCCGCGTTCCCGGACGAGTTGAGTCAGCCGAATTGGTGGGGCACGCTGCCGCAGGCGCCCGGAATCATCTTGCGCGACGGTGAGCGCACCGCCATCACCTCGAGCAAGTTCTCGTGGAAACCGGCCTCCGACTCCGCGTTCATTACGGGAGGTCACAGCGCCTATGGCGTGAACGAGGCCATCAGTTTCGGGATCAACATGGCCGGCGACCTGATCGCCATGGCTATCGGCGTGCCACCGGTCGGCGGCGCGGCCGACGCCATTCTGAAGCCGCTCTACACCGATGTGGTAGCCGCATTCCAGAAGATCAAGCTGTTCGATCGCGTCGCCGATCTCGGCTGGTCGCACTTCCACGAAACCTTCTGCGAGGGAGGCGATCGCGCCTACTGGGTGTCGGCGCTCATCGCCTTCCGAACGAAGATCTGGTCGACCCGCGAGCGGACAACCCATGAAGTCACAGTCCGAGATGGTGCCGAGGGGCTGCGGATCGGCCAGAACGGCAAGGGCAATGCCTGGTTGGGCACTCGCATCGGCACCACGGTCAAGGACTGGGGCAGTCGGGCCGCGTCTACGTCGACCGCATCACCGAGATCGTCCTCGAGTGGGGCCGCGACAAGGCCGTGCGGTGGGGACTCACCATCGGCCACCGCGAGCCCGAGGACCCGGTACAGGCCGCGCTGGAGATGGCGCAGGACATGGCGAGCATCGCCCGCGATCTCGGAATGCTCTGAGGAGAGAAGGCTATGGGCAAGATCTGGCGGCTCCAGGACATCGACCCGGACAATCCGGAAGAGAGGTTTCTCCCTGCGCTGCAATGCATTCCGATGGGACCCGGCATGCAGCGCATGGTGCTGCCCGAGGCGATCTGCCGGTTCATCTCCAAACATCTGAGCGAATGCGGCTGTCCGCCAATCGATCCCGCGCTCGCGGTCAAGGAGTACAGGCCGCCGACCCGCGGCCAGAACCATCCGCTCAACGGTGACGCGGATTGGGTGCCGCCGGGCTCGCCGATGCCCGAGCCGGAGCACGTGCAGGACCCGGAGACGCTGACCGTTCATGCCCGCGAGGCGCAGCTCGAGAAGTACCGCTATATGGGCTACAAGGTCGAGAAGCCGCCGCCGCCCGAGCCGCAGGCGTTCGAGATCGACAAGCTCGATGATCCGCCGCGGTTCCCGCCCGGCGAGCACACCGTCACCGAGGTCTGCGCGTACCTGCGTGAACTGGGCGACTCCGACCCCGTCGAACGTGGCCGCGTGCTGTACGCCGAGCGACATGGCAAGGGGCGCAACGGGATTCTGAAGCGCTTCCAGCAGGAAGGGGTAGGGCGATGAGCTTCCGCACCGCGTACGGGAACCTCTACAGCGAGAACGGGTGGAGGATGTGCAACCGCGACGAGTGTGTGCTCGTCGACGGTCCGCACATGGACACGGCGCCGCTGCGCTCGGGCGCGCCCGCGATCATCCTCGGTGACTTCGTGCGCCGCTACGACGCCGAGGTGGCGCCGGTCGTGTCGTCGGTGTGGGGCTGGTCCCGCGACAACGACGTTGGCACCTCGAATCACCTGTCCGGCACCGCGGTCGACATCAACGCGCCGCAGTGGCCGTGGGGCTTGCGCCGGATGCCGGGCGATCTCGTGGCCCGTGTGGAGGCGCTCGTCGACTGGTACGAGGGCGCGGTGTTCTGGGGCCGGGACTGGTCGCGCCCCGACGAGATGCATTTCCAGGTCGGCATTCCCGAGGGCGATCCGCGTCTCGACCGGATCGTCGCGAAGATCCTCAACCCCGACCCGGTCTACGACCCGCGCACCGACCCGCAGGTGCTCGCCGGGTTCTGGCAACTCATCCCCCCGAGTAGGTGGCCGCAATGACAGTGACCTGGGCGGATGTCTCCCATCACCAGGGCATCCCGATCGACAACAGCTATCCGCACCGGCTGTTCGCATTCCGCACCAACAGCGGCGATGCTCGCGACACCCTCGCCGTGGAGAACATCCGCCGCGTCCTGGCCATGCTCGAGACAGGCCGTCTCGACGCCGTGATCGCCTACTACTTCTTCCGCCCCGGCGCTGCGAACTGCGATCTACACCGCGACATCCTCACCGGTGGCGGACTGTGGGGGCATCCGCGCCTCGTGACCATGGTCGATGTCGAGGATGCGGGCGGCGCGATCCGCGGCGACCAGTCTGCCGAGGTGAACGACGAGGTCGAACGCTTGCGCCGCTGGTATGGCAATCCGGCAAGAGTGATCGGCTACCTCAATGCTGTTGCCAACGCGGGGCTTTGGCGCACACGACCCGCTGGCATGCGGTTCGTGACCCCGTCCTACAGCCACAACCCGGGCGAGTGGGCGTCGACCCCACCGCCGCAGTGGATGCAGGAGATCGCGTTTGCGCAGCAGTTCACCGACGACGGTCGATGCGCGCCGTGGTCGTTCGGTGTCGATCTCAACTACTCACCGCTCGAGCTGCCGGAACTGCTGGCACTGCTCGGTATCACAGGAGGTACACCCGTGTCCGATCCCATCACCGTCGGTGCCGGCCAGCTGCTGCCGACCGAAGACCGTCTGCGGCAGATCAACCGCCCGGAGAACGTGAATCCCTCAACCCGGTCACCCAAAGAGCCCTGGCCCTACGACATGTGGGCCGACCAATGGAACGAAACCGTGTGGGACGGCTACGACTTCGCACCGGAGATGGCCGACATGAAGGACGACGAGAAGCGCTCGCTCATCGGACTGGTCCGCACCATCGGCGCCCGGCAGACGCGGCTGCGCGAGCAGTTGGACCGTATCGAGGCCAAGCTCGACCAGCTCGGCGGGAAGTGAGGCGGCCATGAGCAAGCACCTGCGCAAGCTGGGCGAATACACGAAGGCCATCGCCGCGGCGATCGGCGGCATGGTGACCGTCGTGCTCGGTACTACCGAGATCCTCCCGGACGGTGCCGCGAAGAACTGGATCACCAGCGCGGCGGCGACAGCGACCGCGATCAGCGTGCTGTTGCTGCGCAATCAGCGTGCCATCGACGCGGCGGGTGACCTCGGCGCCGATCTGCTCGACCGCTGACGAGCCACGGGTGAAGACGTATGGGCGCGCATTGGTGCGGGTGTAGAGAGGCGGTGGTCCGTGGACGAACGATGGATGCGGGCGCTATTCGCGGTGCTGTCGATGGCGACCACTGCCGCGTGGCTGGTGGGGTATCTCGCGCCGATCTGGCAGCCGGACTACAAGCCGCCGCCGGAGCTGAACATTGTGATGATGGCGATCATCGGCATCTTCGCGACCCTCTACTCCAAGGCCCGGAAAGCCGGAAGTTCCGAATCCGATTCCAAGGAGGAGGGCAAGCGTGATGACGAATAGCCTCCCCGAAGTTCTGGTCGTCGCGGTCATCTCGTTCATCGCCGGGGTGGTGGTCGGGCAGTTCGTCCGTTTCCGCCGGGTGAACGCCCGCGGCCGGGCGGTGCTGGTGCCGCAGCTCGACCCGAAGCCGTTCAACGGCAGGGCGTTCCGGCTGATCGTGGTCGCGTTGTTCCTGGCGTCCACGGCGCTGATCGTGCAGTTCACCTATCACCAGCGCGGGTGCAACGCCGAATTCCAGTCCACGAGCGTGCAGCTGAGGCGCATCGCTGCCGAGGATCGTGCGCTCGAGGCGCGCGACGACGAGCTGCGCAATCAGCGCGACGATGCGATGACCGCTCTCGTCGAAACTCTGGTGACGCCACCGGCGCCGGGTGAGCGAGTGGACGCTCGCGGCGCGCTGAATCACTACCGGACGGTCACTGCGGCCATTGATGTGCAGCGCGACCAGCTCGTTGCGCAGCGTGCCGATCTGGAGCGTCAGCGACGCGAGCAGCCGACGCCGAAAGAGCGCTGCTGAACGATGAGTACACCGGGCGTAACCCTGCCGCCCGAGGGCAGCTTCGTCATCGGCAGTGGGTTCGGGCAGGGTATTTCGGAGGGTTCCGGCAAGAGCGCGCTCGCGCTCAACGCCATTACCGCGTACTCCAATGTGCAGAACAAGGTCGACGAAGAGCTTCGTTCGCCGACGGAGAACGCGCGGCTGATCGCGGTCGCGGCGCAGGGGTCGGCGGATCAGGCTGTCACTGACTCGCAGGCGGCGCTGAACGCCGCCCAGACCGCGGAGTTGACTGCGGCGTTGGCGAGCGACCGGGCGTCGTACTGGGAATCGGAATTCGTCGTGGCCTCGGCTGCCGTGGTGCTCGGCGATAATGAATTGTTGATCGGGTTGTGCCAGAACGTCCCCGGCGGATTGACCCGCACGATCACCGATATGCATGTTGCGCTGCTGTCGCAGCCGAACGGGATGACGTTCGAGCTGAAGAAGTGGAATTCTACCGGCACGACGGCGACCGTGCTCGGAACGTATTCGCTCGCGGCCGGGGTGATTCGCGCGAATTGGGCCGACCTCGGATTCGTTATGAATTCCCGCGAGCGGGTCTATCTGAATGTCACCTCGGTGACCGGGACCGACGCACCGAATGTTCTGCAGGTCCTTTTGTTTGGGGTGATGGAGTGAAGTATTTCGAGACCCGCTACGGCGCGGGCACCGGGCAGGAACGCTTGCCGATCCGGCCGGAGAAAGAGGCGTTGTGGGCGGCGGCGTTCGGTGTCGACGATCTGGATTACGTGTTCGATCTCGACACGCCCGCGACCGCAATACCCAAGATCGACGCTGCGATCGCCCGCTTCAACCACGACCCGGAATCGCTGCGGCCCCTGCTGCCTCCCGGCGAGCCGGGGGTCTGGTGCGGTCGCGGCGAGTGCTGGAGCAGCTGCGGGCGACCCTCGCCGACCACGAGGACGCGTCGATCAGCGGCGCCATGGAAGACGAGAGTGTTCCTCCTACGCCGTAACCTGCCGTGGGCGTGGGCCGGGTGGATCGACGACTTCAACCGCCCGGTCCAGAACCCGATCCGGCAGCCGTGGAAGCGGTTCGGGAGCGGTGGCGGTGGCGACCTCAATTCGCTGCAAGAACTGCACATCCAGAATTACGGCGACCCCGCCCTCGCGGGCGGTGTGAGCTACGAATTCGAGCCGTTCACGCCGAATTACGGATTCGAAGCCGAGATATGGTTTCCGGCCCTCGGAATCGTCGCGCAGTCGTTCTGGGTCTACCTGATGAACAACTGGGCGAAAATCGGCGGCTCGCTGGCCTTCAAGCAGATCACGGCCATCGGTTGCGTGCATCAAATCGCTGACGGCGACACGATCAAGGTCTATCAGATCCCCAACCTCGGCGCGTCGGGCGATGTCATCGGGTCCGGTGCCGCGCCGGTCGCGTTCGACGGCAATTACTTCCGGCTGAAATTCTGGGTCGAGGCGGACCGCTGGGTGCGCTGCTGGATGAACGACATCTTCGTCTGCCAGGCCCAGCTGTCCGACGCCTACAAGACCAGTCCCGGGCACCGCGGCCTCAACCTGAACGCGCTGCGGACCGATGCGTGGGTGCGGTGGGTGAAGTGGTTCGACCGGCCGTCCTCGATCCCGTCGGCCGGTGTGTGGCAGTCGATCTTCTACGACGACTTCGCCCGTGCGGACGGCGCGGTTGGGAACGGCTGGACGCAGCTCGGCACCGCCGCGGCAATCGCCAGCGGCCGATGGGCGACGAACGGCACCGACGACGGCTCCCGCGCCATCATCCGCAACACCGGCCTCAGCACCGGCCGCGTCCGCGTCGAGGGCATCATCCGCGGTCCGAACAGCGTGGCCGACTGCTCGCTGCTCGCCCGCGTGAACGGCGCCGGCGGGACGCAGGCGGTCGCCGCGAACATCTACAGCAACAAGGTCTACATCTCACGATTGTCCGGGTCGATGACCTCGCCGACCTGGAGCGACTACATCGCCGTCACTTCCGGCGTCTCGATCGCCGACGGCGACCGGATCACCTTCTCGGTGTATGGCGATATCGCCTGGATCGAGCGGAACGGCACGCCGATCGCCTACGCCGGGAACCTCAACGCCGGTGTGCCCGTGGCGAATTCGTGGGCCGGGGCTCGAGTGTCCCGCGCCAGCTTCAACAACTCCGGCGCATGGGAAGACCTGCGCATCTATTCCGGCCTGTGAACAGGGGGCGCCCATGACCGTGCTGACCGGACGAATCACCGACCTCGCCGGGGTCGGCGAATCCGACACCGTCATATTCCGGGCGGCGCGACTGCGGGTGCTGCCGGGCCTCGGCGACATCATCAGCGACCGCCGCCACGCCTACGCACCGGACGAGACCGGCGTGATCACCACCGACGACTTCGAGCCCGGCCTCGCGATCGTCCGCATCGGCAGCGACGAGATCACGATCGACATCCCGGACTCGACCGCGCCCGTCCAGCTCGGGCCGCTCATCGACGCCGGCCTGCCGATCCCGCCGCAGGAGGAGCCGCGCGCCGTGATCGGCATCGGCATCCGGCGCCTGGAGCGCATCACCGAGAGCGACTTCGCCGCCCTGCTCGCGGCAGGCACCGCCGACCCCGACACCGAGTACTCGCTCGTCGCCGACCCCGATTAGGAGACGTCCACCATGGCCATTTTCACCGGCAAGTTCTACCCCCTGTTCTTCAAAAGCCTCCTGAACAAGGAGGTGGATTTCGACACCGACGTGATCAAGCTGATGCTGCTGGACAACAGCTACACCTTCAGCAACGCGCACCAATACAAGTCCTCGATCTCGGGCGAGGTGACCGGTACCGGCTACACCGCGGGCGGGCAGATCCTCACCGGCGCTGCGGTGAGCTTCGACTCGCCAACGAACGTGATCAAGATGGACGCCAACGATCCGGCCTGGCCGGGGTCGACGATCACCGGCGCACGCAAGGCCGTCGCCTACAACAGCACGCCGGGCACCGACGCGGCTCGCCCGCTGATCGCGTATCTCGAATCGGATACCACACTGAGCACGACGTCCGGGCAGCTGTCGATCACCTTCGATGCCGCCGGGATCGCGACGATCGCGGTCGCCTGAGGGCCTGGCCTGTGCCCAAGTATCAGCGCGGCGCCGAGCCGATCGCGCGCTTCATCGGTTCGGAGCCGGTGCTGCGCAAATACATCGGCGAGCAGCTGGTGTGGGACGGCACGCGGTCCGTGGCCGCGCAGGCCGGGCGCGCTCACGCCTCGGCCGCCGTGCTCCCGGGCGTCGCGTCCGCGGCCGCCACGGCCACGGCGATAGCAGCGACAGCGAACGCGGTCGCCGGCACCGCCACAGCTACGGCGTCAGCCGATGGGCAGGTTGTTCCAGCGACGGCAACCGCGGCCGTGCTGTCGGCCGTGCCGCACGCCGACGCGGCTGCGACGGCGACCGCCGCGACGGCTTCCGCGGTGGCGTACGGCGCCACCGCTGAGATCTCGGCCGATGTCAACGTGAACGCTCTGGCCGCCACCGCGACCGCCGCGGTATTGACCGCAGCCGCGTCCACCGATGCCGCAGCAGTAGCGACCCCGGCGACCGCTGGAACGATCGTCTACGACGCAGTGGGCCAGGGCTCCGTGGCCGCCGCCGCCACACCCGCCACCGCGAGCGCGGCCGTGAACGGCGCGCAAGGATCGGCGGGCGCCACCGCCACCGCGAGCGCGGCCACCGCGCAGGCGGCAGTCACCTCGTCCGCCGCCTCGACCAGTTCCACCGTCGCGGCTACCGCCGCCACCGCGAGCGCGGCGGTGAGCGCGGCCACAGCCGCGGTGATCAACGCGTTCGTCGACGACTTCAACCGGACCGCCGGCACCGCCCTCGGCGCGTCTTGGACCGAGAACGGCGGCGATCTCGGCATCGCCAGCCCCGGCGTGCTTGCCGTGCAAGGCACGTCCAACAGCCGCCGGTGCGCGATCTGGAACACCGCGACCCAGACCTTCGCGCAGACCGTCGAATTCACGATCGCGACGACACCGAGCAATGCGTTGTCGTCCGGCGCCGTGCTGCGCTGCAACAGCGGCATGACGCAGATGGTCATCCTGTCGACGTCATCGACGCAGTGGGCGCTCGGGTCGATCACGGGCATCAACGGGACGTACGCGCCCATCGGCTCGTTCTCGACGACGCTGGCCGCCGGCGATGTGATCCGGGTGTTGGTCGACCAGGACAACGTCTACCGCGTCTACGTGAACGGCGTGAAGTCCGGGCCGTCGCTCACCAACTCGACTTACGCGGACAGCTCGCACCAGTATCTCGGACTGTGGGTGCAGCGCACCGGATCCGGCACCGGCATCTCGCACAGCCTCGACAACTTCAAGGCCTACGACACCCCGGCACTGGTCTCGGTCGCGAGCGACAATTTCAACCGGGCCAGCCTCGGCGCCAACTGGACGCAGGCCAGCCAGAACGGTGGCGCCCTCTACATCGCCGGTAGCACCGAACTGTCGGCGGTCGGTCTGCCGTCCTCGCCGATCTCGGTGATCTACCACAACACCGTGCTGCCCAGCGACAGCCAGGTTGTCCGCGCCCGGGTGAAGTGGAACTCGCGCAATCCGGAGCACTCGTCGATGTCGGTCGGGCTGCGTGCCGACCCGGCGTCCGGCCATCACGGCGTCCATTTCTGGTGGACGGCGACACTGATGGGGATCTGCATCTACACGACGGACCTCACCAACTTCGTGGCCGCGACCGGCACGGCCGACTACGTCAGCACGAGCAAGTTCGCCGAGAACGCCCTCGTCGAGCTGCGCGCCGAGGGCACCGTTTACACAGCTATGGTGAACGGCTCGCAGGTGCTGCAGGGCACCTTCACCACCGTGCAGGCACCGCTGACCAACCATGTCGCCTCGATCCACGGCGAAGACGACAGCGCGGTCAGCGGCGGCGGCGAGCCGGGCGGCAACGTGGACGATTGGGCGTCGTACGTCGTCCCCGCTGCGGCGTGATCAAACTAGACTCGACAGTGCCGTGACACGACGGCGCAAACCGAAACCGCCTCGGTCCCATAGGGATCGAGGCGGTTTTGCTATGTCAGGACTCCGTCCGGTCGGCGCGAGAGCGTCGCGGTAGCGCGTCGAGGATGCCGAGCACGGCAATGAACAGACCGGCGATCACGCCCAGCAATTCACCACTGGCGAAACCAGCGACGAACAGGACGAGCCCGAACGTGATGATGATTGCTTCGACGACTCTGCGGTACATGGCGTTCGGTGTCTCCCGTCGTACGACCCTGCCCAGTGCATACGAATCCGCCTCGGTCCCGTTACGGACCGGGGCGGATTTCGTCGTGTTGGTGGGCGTTTCCAGGGCGCCATCGGTGGAGTCCGGCGAGGACACGCAGCAGCACGGTGATGTGCGGGCGCGGTGAACGCTGGACCCACAGCAGTTCGGTCGGGATTCGCTGGGGCAGATCACCCATGGCCCTGCTCGCGTAGCCACGTGTCGAGGTCGGCGAGCGATCCGGAGGCGACTTCGCGGAAGCCGTCGCACAGCTGCCACCCGAACGGGGCGTTGGACTTCGGCCGGAGGCAGAGCCCGGCGGCGTGGGCTGCGCTGGCGATGTGCGGTGCGCGGTCCCGCCAGTCGTACGTGTGTCCGGGTTCGCTCACTTGAGCGGCTCCCAGATGCGATGGGACGCAGCGGTGAACGCCCGGCAGCCGCCGTGTCCGGCGTGGGTCGACAGCATGTATTGGGCGTGAGCCAGCGTCAGATCCGGGGGCGCTTCATCGCAGCCGTTGCGTAGCGCCCATCGGTCGGCGAGGGATCGGGTGATCATCAGGCCCGCCCGGAGTCGGGCCTGATCCGGCCTGCCTCGACGAGGAGGTGGTACGCCATGCTCTTGCGCGGGCATTCGACGCGGACGCAGGAGCGGTGGCGTTGCATCGTGCGGTGAGCTTCGATGAGCGACATCGGCTCGTCGGGCACTTCGTGGGGCCATCCGTGTGGCCAGACCGAGACGTCCATGTCCGGTTCGGGGGCGGGGTGGATGAGTGCCGGGGTGGGTGTGTAGCGCGAGGGGCGCTCGGGGGCGTAGAGGGCGATCGCGGCCATGACGACGAGCGCAGCCACGATGCCGACGAGAGCGACGAACTGGGCCATTGTGTCCTCGGGTGGTGAGTCCGACAGGGGTTCCGTGGCGCCGGACCGCCGCCGACCTCTCTGGCTACGAACCCTCGCGGATTCTCGGCCGACGGCGTGCCCCCCTCGCGAGGAGGGGAGTGCGCCCGGCGTCACGGGCTGACCTCAGGGTAGCCCTGGTCAAGGAGACAAGACAATGGCCCTTCTGGTCCCGTCGGACCGGAAGGGCCATTTTCGGCCTGCGGTTTCGCTCAGTACTCGAGCTTGATTGCGTCGGCCAGTTCGCGCATGTCGTCGGTCAGGGTGCGTCGCTGGGTGATGGTGCGCCTGAGGACATCTCGGGCGTACCTCTGCTGTGGCAACCACTCGGGTGCCACCGACCGAACTTGTTGCAGCACGGCCACAGCCTCACCGTGCTGCCCGAGCTGGACGTGCGCATTGGCGACATCCAGCCGGTGACGCAACCGGCCAGCGGCCATGGGGGAGAGCACATTCGTGGGAAGCGATTTCGCGATGGACAAGGTCTTGTCCGGCTTGCCTGCGATGATGTGGCATTCGCCGGTGATCTGCGCGACTGTGACAGGCCCGAACAGCCGGTTGGGGTTGGGGTCGTACAGCACCTCGTGACCGATCCGGTCCGCGGCGGCGCGCGCAAGGCTGAGTGCATCCTCGGTCTCGCCGGGGTTGTTGTCGCGTACCCCGATGTTCGCCACGTACAACCACAGCCGTCCCCACAGTGCCAGCTGGGAGGCCGTCGCTCGGGAGAATCGCGGCTCGATGTCGTCGGCCCACCGGATCGCCAGTGTACGGGCCTTCCGCAGATTCCCTTGACGAATGTGGGTCCATATCAGCGCGTTGACCGCGGCGACGGCCATTCCGCGTTCCGGTGCTATGTCGATCGCACGATCGAGAGTCATCGCTGCGGTATCGAACTGACGGTTCTGGGTCAGCATCCAGCCTGTCATGCTCAGCAACCGGCTGCGGATAGCGCGCCCTTCGCTGTCCGTGAGAGTCTCGGCGTCGCGCAGCAGCGCGGGCAGCAGAGCTGAAATCTCGCGGTAGCGGTGGGCGTCGATCAGCGGCCGGAGTTCTTCGTAGGCTGCCTGTGTTCCTTCGTTGGTGGCAGGTTCGTCGGCGGGTGCCACATCCTGCCCGACGAGGGCGCGGCGTACCTGCGCCCACAAGTCCTCGGTCTCGGTGTCGGCATGCTCGGCATCGCGCCGGACCTGAAGGTCCGATGTCCGGACGCGCAGTCCGACAGCCAGTTTGCGCAAGGTCTCGAGCCTCACGTTGGCGCGTTCACCCTGCTCGACCTTCTTGATGGTTGACAGGGATACTCCGGATGCCGCAGCAAGCTCTGGCTGCGTGAGCCCGCGGCGCTTTCGCACATTTCTCAGACGTTCGCCCAAATCCACACTCATACCACGAGGCTACGACCGATTCGGCGAGTCGTACAGGATTCGGTGGTGGTGAGTATAGAATCGGGATCCGCGACGCCCACACTCATAGTCGCAGGAAAGCCGCCTCATCCTGATGGGTCGAGGCGGCTTTTCGTTCGCGCGAAAGAGCCGTCCGGCGGGGAAGTCCGGGCGGCTCTGCGGGGGAGTGGTCAGAGTGTGGGCTCAGTGGACGCGGCAGATGGGGCCGGTGTCCTGCCGTTGGCGGCATCCCATGCTTGCTGGTCGGCGATGTACCAGATGTTCACTTGCGTTCCGTCCGCAGTGCGGCCCACCCAGTGACGTGTTCCGCTGTGGCGATATATCGGGCGGCCGAGGCCGAGCGCGGCACCCCACTGTGCGGCCACGGCATTTGCGTCGTCGCCCTTGATGATCGCGGCCAGCCTCATATCGTGCGAGCCGTCGCGGGCGTAGTCGTACATCCAGCGCAGTGGCGCCAGGTGCGGCGCGAGTCCGTTCATGTAGGTCCGCGCCGTCTTGTTCACGAGGTAGCTGAGTTCGCCGGGGTCGAATGCGGCCCGCACGCTGGCCTTCTCGGTAGTGGTCATCTCGCCACCGCCGACGGCATCACGATGACGGATGCCGTGCCGACACCGGCCCCGACGATCGCGCCCGCCGCGGCACCGGCGGCGATACCGACCGGGATGGTGACCGGGCAGGCGAGGCCGATGGTGGGCGCGCAGGCGATGCTGCCCATCACCGCGCCGGTGACGCCGCCGACGGTGGTGCCGATGAGGGTGTCGCCCGCGATGATGGCGAGCGCCTCGGCCGTGGCGACATCTTGGGCGGGGGTCATGGCGACCGGCGCGGGCGCGGCGGCGTGCGATGGGGCCGTGGCGAAGGCGATACCGGTGGCGGTGAAGGCGAGCAAGGATGCGGCAGCCCAGAGGGTCCGGGACATGAGGTTCTCCTGAGTCGGTGGAAAGTACCCGGCTATCGTCACTTCTCCGA